>CAWJIS010000007.1:0-844126 GCA_963843035.1 uncultured Gammaproteobacteria bacterium | reverse complement strand
CGGCGGACGTTTTCATTTGGGTGGTCAAGATCAAGAAGTCCCCGAGCCGCGCTCGGAAGCCTCGAGGGTTGCGGGGCGCCAGCCGATCGGATGACCGTCTAGGAAAACGTCACGGGGCGGCAGTCGGGCCGCTTTTTTCCCAACGCCATCGCGTCGTGAAGGAAATTCCGTAACGCTCTTGAACGCCCTGCGGCCAGATGACCGCCGAGCCTGCACGCGGTCCGCGTGTGCGTTTCGTAGTGCTCGGTGTGCCCATTGCTCAACTCGCCATGTTGGGGGACATGGCGCGATGGTAAGGGCCGAATTCTGCGAGGCGAGGCTCGCCCCCACACCGTCGAGGCTTACAGCTCCGGGAGTCGCCCCGCGGCGGCCAGGGCATAGAGTCTGCGGCGTGCAGTCGATCGCGGCGGGTGGAGTGAGTACTTCGCGAACTTTTCGGCGCGGGACCGCGCTGGCAGTTCTGCCAGGACATTACGTGCGCGGCGCTGCCATGCTGCGAACCGTTCAATTAGCCGCGTGTCGGCATCACCGCGCCTCCGCGCGTTCGCGCTTGCGCGGTTCGTCCTGATTCGCTCGCCGGCCTCGGCGTAGCGCCACAGCATCGGCTGCACGCGGCGCAGCCGCCATCCGTCGGCAATGTGCCGCAGCATGCCGTACTGGTGCATCAGCGTGAGCGTGTCCGCGTCGCCGCCGGCCTCGATCGCGTCGATACCGCGCATTACTTCCGCCGCGGCCTTTCGCAGTCCGCTTGTAGCGCACGCGGTCGCCAGCTTCGATCGTGAGCCACCCCGAGCTGCGCCGCTGGGGACGTCCAATGCGGCGGCGATCATGGTGTCGGCCCGCCACACGTAGACGCGCAACCATTCAGCCGGGGTTCTGGCTGGTTCTTTGGGTCGCTTCATGCCCGCAGCCCCTCGAGGTGCGCCGCCCATTTCGTGAGCGCCTCGCGCTTTTCGGCCAGGTAGCTGTGCCGGTTGTAGACGCCAGCGACGCCGCCCTGTACGTGATTGAGGCACCGCTCCGCGATATGGTCCTCGACCTTCAGGCGCGCGAGTCCCGTGCGGAGCGTTCTGCGCAGGTCGTGCAAACGGAATCCGGCGACGCCGAGCTGCTCGAGGCGCGCGAGGTTCTTTGCCACGCCGCGCGTCAGTAGCCGCGGCTCAAGGTGCTGGCTCGCGTCCGTACCCGGCAGAACCCACGGCGAGCGCTTCGCCAGTTTCTTGAGCGCCTCGAATTCCCGCACGGCCCAGTCGGTGAGCGGGACGAGCATTGCAACGCCGGTCTTGCTGTTCTCGGGCGGGATCGTCCACACACGCTCCGCGAGGTCGACGTCGGCCCACCGTGCCGCCGCGAGCTCCCCCCGCCGGGCGCCAGTCAGGAGCAGCAGCGTCACGACATGCGACAAGCGCGCGTAGCGGGCACCGTTCTTCAGGAGCACGGCCAGCTCGGCATCCTCGAGCACACGGTCGCGGGATTTTTCCTCGCCGCCAGGCTGGAACAGGAGCTGCACCGGGGACAGCTCGACTATCTGCCGGTGAATGCCGAACTTGAACATTTGCCCGAGGAGCGAGGCGCAGCGGTTCGCCATGACGCGCCGGCCGCGAGCGACGATGCCGTCGAGGAGCGCAATCACTTCGCGCGGCTTGATCGCGCGCGCGTCGCGGCCGCTCCACTCGGGCAGTACGTGCTTCGCGAGAATCTGCTCGGCCCACTCGGGGCGCTTTCGCCGCGGGCGCAGGTGGCGCTCGATGAATTCGGACACCAGGAAGTCGACGCTGTGCTGGTTCTCGGGGGCGAGCGCGGCACCGCCGGGGAGCGGGGCAGGGCGCGGTGTGCGGCGGACGCGCACCGTCCGCGGGTCGATCCCCTGGCGGGCCAGCTCGCGCAGGCGCCGGGCTTCCGCGCGCGCGGCCTCGAGCGTGGTCTCCGGGGAGGTGCCGAGCGCCAGCCGCAGCTCCTCATCGCGCCACTTGATGCGCAGGAGCCACGTGCGGCTAAGGTGCCGTCCAGGCGCGCACGGACAAACAGTTGCAGGCCCGCACAGCCGGGGTCGGTGTAGGGGGAGCTGCGCGCCGGGAGCGCCTTGATCGACGTCACGGACCAGCGCGTAGGGGACGCTTTGCAGTCATGGCAGTACTTCCGAGGCGGACACAACGCCGCTTTGTGTCCACTTTAGAGGAAATACGGTGCAATGACTAGCTATGCTTAGCTACGGGTTGTAAAGTGCCTCAAGTGCTGGTTTTACCGAGGCGGGAGCGCTCACCACTCGGCAATCAGGCGGTGAGGGTGAAAACGCCCATTTCTGCATGGGGTGCAAGGGGTCCCGAGTTCAAATCTCGGCGCTCCGACCAGCCTTTCAGAGCATCTCAAAAACCTCCGGTGGTCCCATGAGTGGTCCCATTTGCCCGGGACATCGGTGAACCGCCGGTGGTCCGTGAGGCATACTTGGCAGCCTTGGTCAGAACGTGGTCAAATCGTGGTTCTTGTCCGCGCCGGCGGTCTATACTGAGCGCACTGGACGGATTGCATGCCTGCATCACGAACTCTTTTCGCTACGGTTCCTGACAAGGACTACCTCGGGTTCTGGGCGGACCAGACGCTCAATGCTCGAGAGGTGGTCGATTTCCTTGACCTCGACAAGCGCGACGTGGCCAAGCTTTCGGGCGTCGCGCCGGCGTCAGTGCGATTCGATCAAAAGATACCGAAAGAAGTGCTCGATCGCCTCCAAGAGATCGCGAACATCTGCGGCCTGGTTGCGCAGTTCTTCGTCGGTGACGTCGTCAAGACAGCGCTCTGGTTCAAGACCGTAAACCCGCTGCTCGGAAACATTACCCCGCGGGACATGATCCGCTATGGGCGGTACGAGAAGCTCCTCCGCTTCGTAATGGAAGCGCTCGAAGAAAACGCCGCTAGCCAGCGCACTAGGGGCAGGGGACATGCGGCGGAATCGTCGGCCGCGGCCTCCTGAAGCGCGGCGTCCGCTCCGGAGCGGCGAGCCCGACCTTCCGTCCCTCATCGAACTCGAGCGGTTCACTCAGGCGTCGCTCCGCCAATGGCTTGCTACGAAGAGCAACCTCGACGGACTGCAGCGCGCGCTTTATTTCGAACTCGAGCCGCTTCGACAGCGCAACGAAGCCCGGCTGCTCGAGGCTCTGCGGTCTCAGGCGCTTCCGTCCCTGTCGTTTGAAGGCTGGAGCCGCATTTTCGACTACCGATACGGCCTGCAGCCGCTCTCCGTGGCCGGGAGCCTGAAGGGCGATGGCGGGCGTTTCAACATCGGAGCCGACCTGAGTCCAGGAGCGTTCACGCCCTTTCCCGCGCTCTACATCGCTGAGGACTACGAGGCCGCATTTCGCGAGCGGTTCGCGGCACCCTCGGCGCAGAAGTCGGAGGGGCTTTCGGCACAGGAGCTTGCGCTGCGCGCCCCTGGGTCCTTCACGCAGGTTCGGCTTCGCGGGATGGCGGAAACGGTGATCGACGTGGGGAACCCGGAGGCCTTGAAACTCTTCGCCGGCGTGCTTCGAGAATTCCCCATTCCCAAGGACGTTCGGCGGCTGGCGAGAACGCTTGGCCTTCACCCGCCACCATGGCTCGTGCGCTCGCCGACTACCCTCCAACGGCAGCTCCTCCATCCCAACTGGCGGATGCTCCCGCAGCAGTTTGATCTCCCTTCGAACTCACAGATCTTTGGACGCATCGCCCTCGCGGCTGGGATCAATGGGATCCTTTACCCGTCAGCTCGCCAGGTTGCAAAGCGTTGCCTAGCGTTGTTCCCGCAGAACTGGGCCGGAAGCAACTGCTTCGTCGAAGTCACTGATAAGGCGCCCGAGGGCGCAACGCTTACGCGAATTGACGCCACGACTAAAGTATTTGTTTAGGGGAAGGGTCGCCTCCCTGTAGCCATCGCTCGATGTCGGACCGGAGCCAGCCGTGACCACCGCCCGCGCGTTTCTCCGGGAACGTCCCAGCCCTCACCCAGCGGTAGATCGTGCAGCGGTGTCGACCGGTAATGCGCTCGATGTCGTGCGTCCCGAGCACCTGGTCGATCCCCGGTAACCGTTCCACATGCCGCTTGTTTTGAAGACGCGGCGTGGGAGGCTTTCGCGGCCGACGCTGAGTAGTGGCCGTCGGGAGCTGAAGCTCCATCTGCTTGTTGTCAATGCTCATGTGTGCTCAAACCTTTAGCGAGTTCTTTCGGCCGTGCGATCACGGGTCGGCTCGTCCCCCCGCGTTCTCGCAGACCTTTCCGCCTTTACGTGACGAATAAATTCCGCCGCCAGGCGCTCCCGATCGGTCAGCACCGGCGGTAGGCGCGCGGCGAAAGAGCGCACTTCGCCTGCCAGGACGATCTCGCCTTGAGCGTCCAGGGCATTAGCGACCGCCTTCCATCCGGCAACGACCGCGTTTCGAGTCTCGGCTAGCTTATTGTGGGCTGGGTCGCGGACGGAGCCCGTTCTTGAGAGCTCGCGAGCGATACTCTCGACCTGTGCGCGAAGCGCCTGTGAACGCCCGTGGTGCCTGGTCTGGTAAGCCGCCGCCGGCATTCCCTTCTTGCCCTGACCGCGGACCGCTCGCGGAGTGGCATTCGCGGCGATGCCCTGATCCCGCATCATTCGCGCGAAGTCCTCGCGCCACTCACGCAACATGGCTTTGTCGATGTGGAGGCGCCGACCGTCGATACCCTCCGCCTTAACGACCAAGTGCACGTGTGGGTGCTGCTGGTGAGTATGGAGTGCCACGGCGTAGCGGTGCTTCGCCCCGAACTTCTCGCGTGCAAACACCTTGGCCGCAGCGAGTACCCTGTCCGGTGGGGTTGGCGTCGGCATCGACAGCACGATGTCGTGCACCAGCTTGACGGTGCGGCCGGAATTGTCGGGATTCTGTGGCTTCCGGTACTGCCCAGCCGTGAGCTCAAGGTGCCAGTCTTTGACGAATGCCTTTTGCTCCGCTTTCGACACCCGCTGTCCCTCGTCCGTCTCGAGGTCGAGCTCTCCCTGCTGGCTGATGTACGCCAGATGAGCGACGACACCGCCCACCGTCTTGCTCCCGCCGGTCACCTTGACCATGACTTCCGGAGTCCGTCTTACCGTGCGCCGTATCTGTTCGATCTGAGGATCGGAAAATCCACCGGCCTCAGGTGGGCCCCTCCGGCCTCCGCTAAAGACGTTCACGAAGGGCGTGGCGGCGGGCTGCAGCCGAAAGGGACGTCTACTCACTCCGGCTCTCCCAGCTGATGAGCGCGGCTCTGGCAAGGTCGTGCGTGCGCTGCTCCAACCCGGCGACGGCGGCTCGGGTGCGTTGCAAGTCGTCGCGGGCGATCCCCGACGCGGCCTTCGCCGCATTCGCCAGCAAGCGCCCCAAGCCAGCAAGCACCACAACGCTTTGCTTGAGAGCGGCGAGCTCGTTTGCCGGCCAGGGCGGACTGTGCGCGACGTGCGCTCGGACCAGCGCGGCGATGTAAGCCGATGGCTTCATTCCACGCTGTGCGGCGCGTCGGGCAATGGAAGCACCATCCCCGGGGCGGAGGCGAATAGTGATTCGATCGGTTGCGGGGCCCAACTCCGGCGTTGGCTCAGTCTCCCCAATCGGATTCGCGTCGGGATTAAGCACGTCGCGAATGGCAATCAGCGCGAGAGCGGATTCCGAAATCCTTGCGCGGGCAGCGAGCGCGGCGAAGCGTTCCTTCTCGTTGTGTGAGGGACGAGCGGTGATCGACGGAAGCGGTCGTGTGGATCGGCAGGCCACGGCAACGATAGGAGAGTCGACTTCGGTCCTCAGATGAGTGTGATGGGCGAATCGCGCGCACCGCTAGGATTACGCCAGTCGTGCAGAAAAGAAAAGGGGAGGATTCGCTTGTTTTTAGGCCAAATCCTCACTTCTTCGTGGTCGAGACACTGTTAGACACGAATGGACAACACGGTTCGCCGCGGCCGCGTGCCAACATCGCGAGTCCCTTCCGGGAAGATGGTCCGCGGCGCGCCGGCGGGTCACGCGGAGCGCCCAGCGCTACGCATCGCGAGGGGAACGCTGTTGGGGATTCACGCCGCGGAGTAGCGACAAGTAATTGACGATGGCAGCGAGCCGTCGATCAGCGGCTGACAGCATTTCTGCTGCAAACGCGGACACTCCGCTATCCTGCCATCAACCCAATTCCTTCCCCGCGCACGCAGCTCCCGCTGCGCGAGGGGCGTGTTGAATCTGCGGCGCCAGGTCTCCTCGGCCGGTGATGCCGGGTTTGAGTTGCACGCTATGGATGTCGCGTGCCGTGCGTGTCGTGGCGTAGGCAGACAGAAGCCACCACGGTGCATGAGATCAATTCCGGGCCCGCACACTCCGGCTTCGACGGGGCGTAGGTAGTGGCAGGGGAAGAACCGCCTGGCCCGTCAGACGCGATCGCGTTGAGGCAAGCGAGGGGCTGATGGTCGTGGTCGACCTGGCGACGAGCTCGGCAATCGCAGCGGGAGAAATGAAGCGCCGGCAGCCAATGACGACGCTGGCGAGCTCTCCCGTGCGGAGGAGGCGGTAGATAGTGTTCCGAGAAATGCCACCGAGTAGCTTTCGGGCTTCCTGGATCGAGTAGAGCGCGCGGTCTTGCATGGTGCCGTCAATGCGGTGAAGGGCGAGTCGGACCGTATGTTATTTGCCCATCAGGGCAGTAACGACTGTTGACACAGCCGGTTTGGCCACGTTGCGGGTGTTGCAGGTAAAAGGAAAGAGGCTAATTGGGTCCGTTTTCGGCAGGAACTCGACATTCTTTTTCGCTAATTGGGGTGGTCTTGTGCCGAAACTCCGGCCAAATTTTCACTCGGCTTCAAACAAATCAATGAGTTCCAAGAAAGTACCCCCGCTCGAAGCGGATGAAAGTTTCACCTCTCTTGAGACCCGCTTCTCGAGCTGTCCCTCCGAGTCCCTTCGTGTCCCCGAGCGCCCTCAGCGACCTTCGTGCCGGCCGAGTTGTGTCCGAACTGCGTTAACGTTGCGCGCGTTGCCGTCGCGACCGCGGGCAGAGTTATTGGCCTGCTTGAACCCGTAACTCAGACGGCGAAATCTAGTGGCGTCTGATTGCCTGTCAAACTCCGAGGAAGGCCCTGAATGGATGACGGACACTTCCCCGTCAACGCTACATTCAAGTAACAGCGTTTTCCCGACGGCGACGTTGCTCACTGCGAGGAGGCAAAGCATGAGAGCCGCAAAGACCACCTTCGAACTGACTATCAGAACTGCTTTCATGGGCCCCTCGGCGAGCGGATGAGTCGAGGTTCCGCTGCAGGGGCGGTCGCGCACTGCCTTGGTCGCCGAAATTCTCATGGTCTTAGGGGTGTAGTTGATCCCCGCACCTCAACGTGGTCGTAACCAGATTTCTCAAGTAGGAGAAGCAGTGACTTCTTCGCCAAGCCGGGATGTAGGCTCGGGCCGTGCCTGACTTCAAGGATGGGAAGAAGAACTGGCGGATTTGGACCTGCGTTGCGCAGCGAAATGGGTATGTAGGGAGTTGACAGACGATCTTCCCGAAATCGCAGTGCAGGCATGTATTCACGGCTTCGAAAGCTACGAAAGATCAACCGCCACTCGTTTTCCTCCTGAAATCCTTGGTGCTTGAATGTGCAAGCGAACTCTTTGAGCCGGCTTGCGAGAAAACTTGCGAAGGCAGGTAACGCGCGATCATCGTCCAAGGCTTTGATGGAGCGCCCAGCACTGACGTCTCTGAACAGAGCGCGGGACTTTGAGATCGCCGCGCGGATCAATCGCTCCTGGACGGCCGGTCCATAAACGACTCGACGAAGAATCGGCTGGTTGTGTTCCAGGAAGGCGCGCGTGTTGAAGCCGATCGCGTGACCGCTGCCAGCTGCTGCATATGAGCGCCACTGACTAAGCAGATCACCAGCAGTGCAAAAACAGGTAACAAAGTCGCCTCTGCGTATAACCGTCGACTCTGACACGTCAGACCGCCGGAACAATTCCTTTTCCAGATCAGTGGCGTCCGTCATAGCTTGTTCTAATTCCCTTGCCACTAGCGCCAGTCCATAGGTCATTTCAGTAGCGTCGTTCATGTAAGCGATGTCAGTCGCCCATAGCTGGTGCGACGCAAGAATGCCTCTCAGTCCGTGAGAGGACGTGTAGTGGAAGACTTGCCCTGGCGCTTCCCCTTGTTCTTGCATCCAAGCGTTGTTGAGGTCAGTACGAAGGGCACGAAGTTCCGCTGTACGGGGCGATATCTCCCAGGGCTCATCGATCCAGTCGCGCAGTTGCGCAGGTGGCAGTGACGTTATGTCGCGGAGCCTGGGAGGTAGGATGGAGTGGATTGCCGGACGCGTTAAATCGTTATATTCCGCGCAGGAGTTGCATTTCAGAGCTCCATTCTCAAACATCGCCGACTCAATGCCCTGAACTAAGGTGCTACCGCAGCGCCCACATACATAGTTGTCGGCGCCCGGTCCGCGGGCAAAGACCGTGCCGGGTCCCGCGTAGTGAATCTTGCCACGAATCTCTGCGGCACTCTCAGAGAGCACGGTCAGTCGAATGTTGGCCATAAGACGGCTCCGTGCACGTAACGCACGACCCCGCTCCTAAGTTCAGACACGCTGGCGCTATTGCCGGCCGCCAATGACAAGCTCGAAGCCGTCCGCTGTTTTATTGAGACTCTGTCCTACAACAGGCGCCGAATAGACGGCTTGATTCACGCCCTGAGTGATGTTCGTGTACCCGTTCTGCGCCATCCAGGTTCTGATCTCTTGGGCAAAGGAGAAGGCCTCCATGTCGCCCATCACGGCGGTGATTGAGACTCTTGCGCCCTTGGGAATCGCTTGCTCAATCTGAGCCCCCAACTGCGCGTTCATGTGACGCGGCTGCGCGCCAATGTTCACGGTGCCGGCTGTGATTCCGCCCTGCTGATTGATGCTCGTTACGCTGGTTCTATCGTCCTTGCTCATACGCCTCTCCAAAGGTGCAAAACCAAAGTAATCGAGGATGGCAACTAGTGCGGCCAGCAAAGTCATTACACCGATCAAGATTGCCCATGCGGACTTCCACCACGGTTTTCGCGGTTCCAGCGGTGGTGGCGGTGGCGCACCGTGCGCGACGTTAACGGTATGGGCAGTGATGCCACCACTCTGTCCGACACTTGCTATGTTGGTGTCACCGTGGGCTGACGCGGTCAGAGACGATAACTTCAGAGCAACGGTCGCACTTGCTTCTGCCGGCAGAGAAATATGGCCGAGGAAAGCCACAGGAACAGGATTCCCTGATTCGTCGTTCTGCACTACCGTTGAATCTGTCGTAAATACCCCGGCGTAATGGCGTAGCGCTTCGTACCAACGCTCGGTCGGATCCGTGGGCTCAAACACGGCCGCATGAACTAGTCCGGGAGGAAGCTCCTCGAGCTTGCGACCTGCAATGCCAGCCAGTGCTCTGAACCTAGGCTCCGCGGGCGCAGAAGGACCAGAGAGGAAATAGTGTCTATAGTCCGTGCTCCTGTTACCCCACTGGTACTGCAGGTTGTGGTGGCGAAGGTCTTGAGCTAACGCTTGGAACTGCCGGTCCAATTCCTGCCAGTCCACCCTTCCCCCCGGCTACGACGCTACGGTTTACGCCACTTATCACGCCCACCAACATTGGTGGTCCGCACCCGCTCAACGTGCGGTGGGACGCCGGGATTCAACTCCCGTGCCCGCTCAATAGCTTCACGCTGGGTGGGTTCAACTGCACTCGCCCGATCAGAGCCTGGTCTCCGGACGGCGTAGTCACCTTCAGGGCGTCGTTCCACATAGATACGTCTGTCCCTCATGGTCCTAATCTCCCATCTCGTGCTCGCGAAATTGCTCGCACGTCACAGCCCTGTGACAGTGGGGCTGCAGGAGATCGACAGTTGCAGGTTTCGCCAGATCGACCGGGTACTTTGTGCACGTCCGATGTGTGGAGCCCCGGCTTGGGTCGGTTACACGCACATGCGCTTCACCGGCGAAGGTCGGTCAGAGACGAGCTTGAGCCTACTCGCGGCGGCGACACTGTCAATAACCGCATACGCAATATCTTGTGTTCTCCGCCTGCTTTCGGGGCCCAGAGCGACTAAACCTTGTTGTTACGCTTAAGCTTGAGGCACGATGCCCCCGTCGGCGCGCTTACCCTTAGAGCATGACCGAGAGGGTGCGGGGGACGTGAAAAACCGAGCAGTGATCTGTCTGGTGTTGGGATCAGCCCTGTCAACAATCGCCCATGCAGACCCTACCCTGAAGGATTACCGGACAGACAAAGCTACCGGCGGTCAGCGTTGGGAAGACGTGAAGGTCTATATCACCGGCGTAGGAACCGGCTACCTGTACGCCAACGCGGAACTGACGCTTCGGCATATGCCGCTATTGTTTTGCGCCGGAGCATTTTGTTCTGAACTCGCAGAACCACATGGACATCCTCGACAGGACTCTGGCCAAGGGGGCCAACGATGCAGTGGCTGCTGACACTCCTGAGCAAAGGTGACTTCTGGAGCGCCCTATTTGCGTCCGTTTTCGGCGCCGCGGCTGGTGCGTGGTTGGCCTTCACGCTTGAACGCCATCGAAGACGACAAGAGCGCATTGAACGAGAACTCGGGCAGTGCCATACGCTCGTTTACATGCTGACACACTTAGTCTCGATGCTCGAAGACTTCTGCGAGCAACTGTTCTGGGAGCGGAAAGCCAAACTCGGCAGACCGCCCAAATGGCATGAGATCGGTGGGCTGGATGGAGCACCGCAGCACAGCTCGGGGTTTGTCATCAGGGACTACGTCTTTCTGCTTGATCGGCCGCATGACGGCGACAAGGCGCCCGAACTCCTTAACGACCTCTACCTTGCGGTGACAAAATTCGACGCAATACTCCTGCTCATCAATTCGCGCACAGCGCTCTGGCATGAATTCAAGGATCAGGAGGCTGCGAGCATGTTTCGGAGAGGCACGGAAGGCGCGACCGCTTTCGCGCAGACAGGTGCAATCGCCAAGCGAGTGCACGAGCACAGTGTTTGGCTCGCAGAGGACTTGCCTGAGGTCATCGCCAAGTTCCACAAGGTGTTTTCCGCGCTCTATGCGGTGTTGCGGCAACGCTATCCAAATGAACGTTTCCTCGTACCGACCCCAGTAACGCCGACACCAATACATGAGGGGGCCCTGTTCGATCCATCAGCATCTTAGGCTTCGGCAAACTGATTGCTCGGTGGACTCGGCGCGTATGCTCGCCGGCGAGCTAGCTGATGCCAGGCCGCAGCACCGTGAACGCAGATCCGCGCGTACTCTGGGATGGGTACAGGGCCCCGGGGTACGCACTTGGGGTACGGCGTAAATCAAGCGGCCGCTTTATGCAGCCGAGTCAGAGACCTGGACGCGAGCTGTGATTCCGACCCTAAGCGGCCGCTCCGGAGCGTCTTCGCGGCGGCGATGATTATCTTCATTCGCGCCCCTCCTCATGGGTGAGGCAGCTGCCTGAGGAATCTCCATGACTGCCAGGGTAGGGCAGACAGAAGCCCGCTGAACAGGAGCGCGACTGTCGTGTTGAACACGTCTCGGCTGGTGCGGGGTACGTATCGCAATCAGCCGGGTGCCGGACCGCACCGCTTTGCAACGGAGTGCATCGCGGGGACGTTGACGGATGTCGCGTCACCCGGTGAGCGCAATGCGTAAGGTCGCGAAGATCCCCGCGACCGCGAGCGCTACCGACAGGAGGTGGATCAGGGCTACGGCGGCGACCTTGACGCACTCGACGTGCACGTAGTCCTCGACGATCACCTTCAGGCCCAGCGCCATGTGATAGCAGAAGGCCATGAGCAGCAGCACCATCAGCACCGCCGCCAGCGGCGTGCGCAGCCAGGCGGTGAGCGTCGCGTAGTCGTCCGCCACGTGCTGCAATAGGGAGGCAGTGAGCCAGAGCGTGAGCGGGATCAGCGCCACCGCGGTCAGGCGCTGCATCCACCACGGCCCTGCACCCTCGCGGGCCGAGCCGAGGTCCTGCACCCGTGCCGGCGATGCGAGGTTGTCGGCTTTCTCCACGACGCCTCCTCAGACCCTGCTGCTCAGGATCCAAGCCGCCGCGGTGAGCGCGATGCTGGCACCGAACACGGCCCAGCCCGATGCGTAGATCGCCTTGAGCTCAAAGCCGCGGCCGGCATCCCAAAACAGATGCCGGATACCGTTGCAGAGGTGATAGAAGAGGGCAAAGGTCCACGCGAGCATCGCCATGAGGCCGAAGCCCGTGCCGAGCAGTGCATGCAGGCGCGCGTAGTCGTCGGGTCCGGCGGCTGCGCTCGCGAGCCACCCGACCAGCAAGAGGGCGCCAGCGCTGAGAGCAATGCCAGTGATCCGGTGCGTGATTGACAGCACCGAGGTTAGCTGCGGCCGGTAGATCTGCAGGTCCGGCGAGAGCGGTCGAAGGGCGCGCAGCATCGGCTCAGCTCCTGCGCTGCGCGATCTTCTGCTTGATCGCGCCGATCGCCTGGCCCGGGTTCAGGCCCTTGGGGCAGGTGCGGGTGCAGTTGAGAATTGTGTGGCAGCGATAGAGCCGAAATGGGTCCTCGAGAGCATCGAGGCGCTCGCCGGTTGCCTCGTCACGCGTGTCTGCCAGCCAGCGCCAGGCCTGCAGCAGCGCCGCCGGGCCGAGAAAGCGCCGGCCATTCCACCAGTGGCTCGGGCATCCCGCCGTGCAGCAGAAGCACAGGATGCACGCCGCCGGTCCCTTGCCGTCCTTGCCGTTCAGTTGATCCGCCTCGGCGGGGCTCTGCAGCCGCTCGCGCTCGGGCGCCGGACCGCGCGTCTTCAGCCACGGCTCGATCAGGGCGTACTGCGCGTAAAGATGCGTCAGCTCCGGCACCAGGTCCTTGATGACGCGCAGATGATTGAGCGGATAGATCGTCGTCGGCTGCGCCGTGCCCGCGACCGCGCGCGTGCACGCCAGCCAGTTGCTGCCGTCGATGTTCATGGCGCAGGAGCCGCAGATGCCCTCGCGGCAGGAGCGGCGGAACGTCAGCGTGGAGTCAATCTCGCTCTTGATCTTGATCAGTACGTCTAGAACCATCGGTCCGCAGGTGCCGACGTCCACTTCGAAGGTGTCGATGCGCGGGTTCTCTCCGGAGTCCGGATCGTAGCGATAGATCTCGAAGCGCTTCACGCGTTTCGCGCCAGCGGGCGCCTGCCACGTTCGGCCGCGTCGGATGCGCGACTCTCTCCCCAGGGCGACGTTTCTCGGCACCGGGAATCGCCGCAGCAGCGTGACGCGCGGCTGTTGCTCCGAGGACCTGATGAGCATGAACGTCTCCTCGGAGAAGTGCTTCAGCCGGTCGAGCGCGTGTCGGTGCGGCGCGGCCGCAGGCATGCCGCCCCGTGTTTCGTGGGCGCGGTGTGCTCCCCGTCGAGCTCGCCTACCAGGCTGTTGAGAGCCGCAGCGACCGCACCCAGGTCGTCGCCGCCACTCCCTGCCGGCATGCCTTCCTCTTCGGCGACCGCGAGTTCGCGCGCGTCGTAGGCCCAGCGGCACAGCACCTCGAGCTTCTGCGCCGGTGAGAGCTCGGTGCTGCGCACGACGTCCTGGGGTGCGCGAAAAGCGGACGCCGGGTCGAGCAGCGCGTGTTCCAGCTCGAGGCTTGTCATGACGATCTCCTTGATCTCGCGGAGCCCAAAAGCGGATCCCGATGTGCCGAGCCTAAGCGCATCCGAGACCCTGACAAGCGATGAATATTCGCGCGTCTCATCAGGGATCCCGATGGATGAGCGGACCGAGTCGTCCTGATTGTTGCCCCGGGGATCTTGCTCGAGCGCCCCACTGACACAGAGGCGCGCCGTGGTCGCCGTATCGGTGCATCCGATGGATTGCACGATTATTCATCGCTTGTCCCGCCTGGGCGCGGCGCCCAGACTTTAAGTCGAGCAGGAGGAGTTATGGAGAAGCTAGCGTGGCAGCTGATGCTGCAGACCCGCGTTTCCCTCGTCGTCGATGACCCGAGCCGGCGGGCCGCGGCAGTTTCCGCCGCTGACCGGCTCGACTTCTGCAGCGGGGAGAGCGAGGGGCCAGGGGCTGGCGGGACCCCTGGCCGGGGAGGGAGCACGAGCGTCGCCGACAGCCCCGTGACTCCGCCGCCGGACGGCGGCGAGAGGCCGGGCCCGACTGATGACGCCGGGGATCGCGACCCGTTCGGCGACCTCGGGTAGGTTCTCCGTGCCATGACTCGGATCGAGTGGGAAGCGGACGCCGTAAGCGTCGATGCGACGCTCATCGCCGGGCCCTTGGGGACGACGCCGCAGATGGTCCTCGCGCTCATCCGGGCAGGAGTCATCACAACGCGCTGCGAGCGCGGCGTGGACGAGGACGTCGGCCGCTTCCGGCTGAGCTTTCGCCGCGGGGCCCGTCGGCTGCAGCTGCTCGTCGACTCCGGAGGCAACGTCCTCAGGCAGTCGGTCGTCACTCTGAAGTCCAGGCGCCCGGTGCGGGCGGGAAGCGAACCGAATGCCTTACCGCTTGAGGAGCGCCGACGTTGATCCAGGACGCAAGCGTGAGACCGGAAGCGGAGCGCATCGGCTTCCTGCTCGCGCGCGACGGTCGGCAGGCGACCCGCGCCTGGGTGGAGCGCACGCTGCGGATGTACCGAGAGGAGCTCGGGCGGCCGACGAGCTACGCGTCGGACGCGGCTTATCGGCCGCGCTTCGAGCGGGCGGTGTGTGAGTTCGAGGAGTGGCTCGTGCAGGGCGCGATCCCGGCGCCGCGGGCCGCGCGAAGCGGCGCGGCGGACCGTGATAGTGAACGGCTCGGCTGAACCGCCAGCGCGCGCGCGCCGTGGGCGGCGCTCGCCTCACGTAACCGCGCCCTGGCCGAGGGCTCGGCGCGATTCGCGCCGGGGCGCGGCTCACGCGGATCCGGGTCTCGTCCGGCTGCTCGAGGCGGTGCGGGCGTGCCGCGTCTGTGCCCGATATCTGCCGTTGGCTCCGCGACCCCTGCTGCAGGCCGGTGCGGGCGCCCAGATTCTCATCGTGGGACAGGCGCCGGGCCTGCGGGCGCACACGGCCGGTATACCGTGGGGCGACCCGAGCGGCGAACGCTTGCGAGCCTGGATGGGAATCTCAACCGAGCTCTTTTACGACGCCTCGAGGGTCGCGATCATTCCGATGGGCTACTGCTATCCGGGCCGCGACCCGAACGGCGACCGGCCGCCGCGCCGCGAATGCGCCGAACTGTGGCTCGCGCGTCTGCTCGCCGAGCTGCCGCGCGTCGAACTGACGCTGCTCGTCGGGAGCCATGCGCAGCGTCATTTTCTCGCCGGCCGGTTGAAGCGCTCGCTCGCGCTCACGGTCCGCGCCTGGCGCGAATACGCTCCGCGGTATCTGCCCCTGCCGCATCCCTCGCCGCGCAACCAGCCGTGGCTGGCGCGGAACGCCTGGTTCGAACAGGAACTCCTGCCCGTGCTTCAGGAGCGGGTCGCCGCGCTCACGAGCCGGCACCGGAGGCGCGGGGCGCGCGGCCGGCGGGCCTAACATACTGTCGCCGTCCGGCGCTCGCTGCCGCAGGCGGCGGTGCGTGACGGCATCAGACGCCGAAGAACTCCTCGGAGCGCATGGCCTCTTCGTCGATGCCCAAGGGTGGGCGGACGTCTGCGCTTGCGTCATGGCCGCGATCAGCCGCCAGTTCGGCTTGCACCCCATCGAATTCCTCGATCTGACACGCCCGTGGGCTATTGCGTCTCGGCCGCCACGCGGCGAATCGTGTCGAGGGCGAGGGTGAGCGCCTCGGAATCGGACTTGGTTGGATAACACAGATAGATGGGCAGTCGGAATTCGGGCGCGCCGGGAACGCGATGCAGGCGGCCGGTCAGCTCGTGCTCGCGCACCTGCCTCACCGGGAAGTAGCCGCTGCCGCCGCAGGAGAGGATGTGCTGCAGTCCCAGCCAGCCGACGTTCACTGTGAGCGCGGCACCCGTGAAGTTCGGAAACGCCAGGCTGTGGTGGGCAAAGAATTCCGGCCCCCAGTCGACGTACACGTAGTGGCTGTCGGGCTCACGCTCCGGGGACTCGCGCGTCGAGACCATCACGAGGCGCTCTTCCAGCAGCGGCTCGACTGTGAGCCCCGGCCGGGACTGCGGGTTGTACATCAGGCCGATGTGGTCGCGGCCGTCGATCAACGCCTCCATCAGATCCTCCTCGAAGCCGAAGAGGTGCGCGCGTACCGCGACGTCGGGTGCAAGCTGCGCGATCACCGGCAGGCAGCGCTGCAGCAGACCCTCCCACAGGGCGATGCGACCGCCGACGGTGAGCGAGGTGCGAAAGCCGACGACGTTTCCGATCTCCTGGCGCGCCTGCTCCAAGGTCCGGGTGAGCGCAATCGCATGGTGCTGAAACTGCCGGCCGGCCGGCGTCAGAGTTGTGCCGGCCTTGTTGCGCACGAAGAGTTCCGCCCCGAGCTGCTCCTCGAGGCGCTGGATGCGGGCGCTCACCGTGGACTGCGTGATGTGCAACCGCTGCGACGCCTCGACGAAGCTGCCGGACGCAACCACCGAGAGAAAAGTCCGTGCGAGCTCAGTATCCATCGGGTTTGTTGATATTAAGAGCCAATATTTATCGCTTGTAAAATACCCCTACGCACTTAGGCTCATCGCATCGCGGCTTCGGAGCATGAGATGAGCCTGACACTACCGCCGTTGCCCTACGCGCTCGACGCGCTCGAGCCCTACCTCTCGCGCAGCACGCTGTCGGCCCATCATGGCTTTCATCATGCCGCGTACGTCGAGAAGACCCGGGTGCTCACGCAGCGCACCCCGCTCGAATCCGCCTCGCTCGAAGACATCGTTCGTGCCAGCGCTTCGCGGGGTGATGCCCTGTTCAAGGCCGCGGCTCAGGCGTGGAATCACGGCTTCTACTGGAACTGCCTGCGTCCCGGCGGCGGGGGCGAGGCATCGGGCGCGGTCCGGGAGCTCGTCGACGCGACCTTCGGCTCGCAGCGCGCGTTCAGCCAGCAGTTCGTCGCGGCGGCGGGCGATCAGTTCGGCAGCGGCTGGGCCTGGCTGGTGCTGGATGGAGGACGGCTGCGGATCACGGCGACGTCGAATGCCGATACCCCGTTGACCACGGCGGCCGTGCCGCTCCTGACGCTCGATGTCTGGGAGCATGCCTACTACCTCGACTATCAACACCGCCGTCTCGATTACATCGCGGCATTCCTCTCCCATCTCGTCAATTGGGACTTCGTAAACCAGACGCTGGCCGCGGCGCACTCGCACACCGGGCGCGCCGCAACGCCGACTGTGCGGTACGCACAGTCGCGGTAAAACTGGGTAAAGGCCGCGGAATCGCCGACAGGAGGAGCTAACGCCATGTCGCAACCTGTGTTTCCACCGAGCACACCGGAGCTTGCCGCGACGCGCAAACAGCTGGCCCCGGGCATTCATGAGGCCTTCATGGCTTTCAGTGAGCGCGTCTTCGGCGACGGCGCACTTCCGGCCAAGACGAAGCAGCTGATCGCGGTCGCAGCGGCCCACGTCACGCAGTGCCCATACTGCATCCGTGGTCACACGCGCGCGGCGCTGCGCCACGGCGCGACCCGCGAGGAGATCATGGAAGCGATCTGGGTCGCCGCGGAGATGCGCGCCGGCGGTGCTTATGCGCACTCGCTGATTGCGCTGGCGGCGCTGGAGGAGGCCGCCCCTGTCCGCAGCAGTGCGTGAGTCGGCATTGGGGCCGTGAGTCCCACGTACCGTCAGTGACCAAATGTGGAGAAGTGGAGAAGTCCATGAGACACCCGAAAGAGACCGTGGAGGTTCGGATCAAACGCGCGTATGAGGCTCCTTCCGTTCGGGACGGGGCGCGCATTCTCGTCGATCGCATCTGGCCACGGGGGCTGCGGAAGGCCGACGCCGCGTTCGACGTGTGGCTGAAAGAGATTGCGCCGAGCACCAGGCTGCGACAGTGGTTTGCCCACGATCCGGCCCGGTGGGCCGAGTTTCAGCGCCGCTACCGCGCCGAGCTCGCCGGTAAGACTGAGTTGCTGGCGGAGCTTCGCTCACGCGCGCGTAACGGCAAGCTCACGCTCGTCTACGCCGCGCGCGACGCCGAGCACAACCAAGCCGTTGTGTTGCGCGAGGTGCTGCTGCACTAGCGCTGCGGTGTGGGTAAAGACGGAACGCGCCTTTGGCGAGACACCGGATCCTTGCACGGGCGGCGACATCGGCGTGCGGACCGCGCGAGGTCGAGAAATAGATTTGTATCCGCGAGGCTCTTGGGGGCGATCGTGCTCACAGCTCTAGCCATGGTCCTTTGGAGTTATCAGAGCTTTCGGACGCAGGGCAGAGCGGTTTTGCGCTGGCGCAACGACAACCGCCATGACTCACCGAGACTGTCAGCCGTTGGAAGGCCGATTACCTAGTCCTCGCGTGGCAGCCCTCCTTGATGCCACTGTTCTGCTCGGTGAAAAAGCGCCCCGCAGCGCGGACATCTGGGGAGTGAAAGGGCGCCTTTCTGTGCCCATCGCGTCCGCCCGCTCGGCCCCTTGCCGAACCGGGAAGGGGTGCGTGGGCCGCTTCGATCCTGTGCAGCACGCCCCAGATCGTCACGGCCGATCTCATTCGTGACGCGGCGCCAGGGACTCGTCAGGGAGTTTCCCCGTGCGCACGCCCGAGAGGAACGGGTCGATCTTCTTCAGGAAGTCCCAGGCCATCAACAGTGCGCCCAAAGCGAATACCACGTCACCGGGAAGTCGCATCCATTGCCAGAAGAGGGTCTTACCGTAGAACTCGGTGCTGCGGGCGTACGCGAAACCATGCTCGAACACGGCATCGAGCTGCGGCCATCCGATCGGAAAGAAATTGAACACAATCCAGAGCGCGAGGCCCGCGTTGTACAGCCAGAACGCCCACATGCCGGCGCGTTCACTGAATGCCGCCCGCTCGCCGGCGGCATAGCGCAGGCAGAAATAGATAAGCCCGACTGCTAGCAGTCCGAACGCGCCGAAGAGAGCGGTGTGCGCGTGGTTCAGGGTCAGAAAGGTGCCGTGCTCGTAGTAGTTGACGAGCGGTGCGTTGAGCGTGCCGCCGCCGAACACACCGGCCCCAACGAAGTTCCAGAACGCCGCCCCGATGATGTACGTATAGGCGAGGCGATATGTGAACAGCGCGTGCCCACGGATCAGGCGATAGTGGTTGATCGCCTCGATGATGAGCAGCACGAGCGGTAGCACCTCGATGAAGGAGAACATGCTTCCCATCGGCACCCACATACTGGGCTCGCCGGCCCAATATAGATGGTGGCCGGTGCCAATCACGCCACCGAGGAAGATGAGAATCAGCTCGAAGTAGACCGCGCGCTCTGCGAGCTGGCGCGAGACCAGGCCCACCGCCATCAACAAATAGGCGCTGATCGCGGCGGCGAAGAACTCGAAGGATTGCTCCACCCAAAGGTGCACCACCCACCAGCGCCAGAAGTCCGTCAACGTGAAGGACTTCTCGATCCCGGTGAGCGGAATCATTCCGAACGCGTACAGTAGCGCGATATTGATCGTCGACGCCCAGATGAGATTTTCGAGTCGGATGGCACCTGTCCAGAACTGGTAGGTGGCCTGGCGCAACGCCTCGCGCGTCGGCCAGAGTGCACGATATACGAGCAGGCTCCATAGCAGCAGCCCGCCGAAGAAGCCGATCTGCCAGAAGCGCCCGAGCTGGATGTACGAGAGACCCTGGTTGCCGAACCAGAACCAATGGTCCTCGATATAGCCTTTGATACCGAGATAGTTGCCGAGCAGTGCGCCGGCGACGATGAGCAGGGTCAACCAAAAAAGGACATCCACCAGGCGGCCCTGCCCCGGCGCCTCGCGTCCGCCCGCAATCGCGGGACCAAGAAACAGACCGGCGCCGATCCAGGAGAGTGCGATCCAGATAATCGGCGACTGGATATGTACGTCGCGCAGAAAATTGAAGGGCAAGTAGTAGTTGATGTCGAGGCCGTAGAAGCTCGTGCGGTCATAGTAGGCATGAGCCATGATGATGCCAGCCGCTATCTGCAGAAGGAGCACGGCTGCGACCACGAGGAAATACTTACCGATCCGCCGTTGGCTCGGCGTGAGCGGGCGAAACTTTGCGAGCACCGGGTCCATTGGACCGACGTCGGGGTCGTTCAGCCAGTACTCGTAGATGAACAGCACCGCGCCGAACATCAGGAACGTGAAACAGAAGCTGATCCAGGTCCAGCGGAAGGTGTTGGTGGTCGGCGTGTTGCCAACAAGGGGTTCATACGGCCAGTTCTCCGTCCACGACCAGCTCACGCCGGGGCGGCGGGCCACGGTCGTGAGGGCCGAGTAGATCAAGAAGTCCGCAGTGTGTAGGGCGTCCTGGCTCGAGAGACTGGAGGCCGGTGTCCAGCCGGCGGCGCGGTTAACGGTGGTGAGGCTGGACGCGAGCGCTTTTTGCAGTGTCACGATCGCCATCGCCAAGGCGTCGGGTGCGACGACTACCCTTCGGGTGAGATCGACCTGCTGCAATTGCATACGCATGCTGCTGGTAACCGCGGCCTGTTGATCAGCGGCCAAGGTTGAAAACCCGGCGCCGTAGCGTGCCTGCGCGATGCCGTTCTCCGTCAGGCTCGCCATGCGCACCAGCACGCTCGCGGTGTAGTCCTCACCGTAGTACGAGCCCATGCCGTAGAGGCTGCCGTAATCCATCAGGTCGGCCTTTTGAAAACCTCCTTTGCCGGCGATGACATCTTCGTTCGTGAACAGCACCTCGCCGCCCGAGGTCACGAATCGGTCAGGTTGCGGTGGCGCGAGCTGGTAGGTCTTGACGGTCGCCCAAGCGAGTAGGGCGAAAGTGCCGACGGCCACGGCCAGCAGCACCCATTTGAGAACATTGCTGACCGGATCTCGACGGAGTGGTTCAGAAAGCGCGGGATACGTCCCCACAGTCATGCTCCCGTCTTGGCCAAGCAAGGAAATCCCGATGCACGCCGCATGTGGTCGAGGCGGGGCATATACGCTGCCCCTCGCACGCGGAGCATCCAGGGTCTGGTGCCGAATCGGTCGCGCCTCCCTGCGCGCCAAGTCATGGGGATTGCCCCCGCTCCATCGCGGCCTCCGCCGTCAGACTCTCCCGGCCTCGGAAGATGGTCGCGAGCGCCACTGTGCGTCCACCCTTGCGAAAGCGCAGCGCGACGTCGTGAGCGGCAATGTCGCCATCCTGCTCGATGCGGTCCCATGAGGCAGCGTGACCGAGATAGTCGATCGATATGTCGTAATGCCGAGTCCAGAAGAACGGCACGACGGCGTAGCGTTCGTGACGGCCCAGCATGTTGCGGGCGGCGGTCTGTCCCTGCCGCTCAGCAACCACCCAATGCTCGATGCGTAGCCGCTCGCCGCTGTACGGATCGGGCCAGCGCGCTATGTCGCCGGCGGCGAAGATGTCGGGTGCGCTGGTTTCGAGATACTCATTGATGAGTACGCCGTGGTCGACCGCCAACCCGGATTTCTCGGCAAGATCGAGCCGGGGCCGCACTCCGATGCCGACCAACACCAGCTCTGCGTCGATTACTGAGCCGTCGTCGAGCCGGACCTGTCGAGCGTCGATGCCGGCAAGCTTATGGCCGAGATGAAAGATGACGCCATGGGACTTGTGGAGTGAGTGCAGGAAATCGCCCAACATCGGGCCCAGCACACGCTCCATCGGCCGCGTTTCGGGCGCAACGACGTGAACCTCGACATTGCGATGGCGCAGGGCGGCGGCCGCTTCGAGACCGATGAAGCTCGCGCCGACGATTACGGCGCGGCTGCCACTCCCTGCGCGGGCCATAATCGCGCGGCTGTCGGCGAGCGAACGCAGAGTGCGGACATGGGGTAGCTCGGCGCCTGGCACCTCGAGCCGTATCGGTTCCGCGCCGGTGGCGATCAGCAGCTTCGCGAAGCCGAGCGAGGCGCCGTCGCCGAGAGTAACGCGATGCTTCCCAGGATCGATGGCGGTCGCCGTCGTGCCGAGTCGCAACTCGATTCCATTCTCTTCGTAAAACTCCTTGGGGCGTAGCGGAATCCACTCCTCGGGCGCAGTGCCGGCCAGACAGTCCTTGGAGAGGTTGGGGCGGTCATAGGGCGGCGATGTGTCGGCACTGATGATGCTGACGTCGCCGCCATAGCCCTCACGCCGCAGCATCTCGGCTGCGGCATAGCCGGCGGCGCCGCCGCCGACCACGACCATGCGATCGGGCGGCCGGGCACTCGCCCGCGGTTTCGCCGGCGTGCGTTGCTCGACCTCGGACACCTTCTCGCGCACGAACAGGCGTCCCGCGCGCCGTTCGACGCGCCAGCACGACGTCGCCGTAAGGGCGGGCGCCGCCAGAGCCTCGCCGGTGCGCAGGCTGAAACAGGCATGGTGCCAGGGGCAGCGCACCGTGTCCTCCACCATCAAGCCCTCTCCGAGCGGTCCGCCGTAATGTGTGCAGGTGGCGCCGATGGCATACACGTCGTTGCCGCGTCGGGCGACCAGTACCGACTCCTCGTCCACTTGTCCCACCAGCATGGCGCCGTCGGTCAGATCAGCGTCGGAAATGCCGGCCCTTAGGTCCGGGCCCCTCGTTGGAGTCGAATTACCCATGGTGATCCTCCGGGCAGTCGCCAGCACTGCCCTCACGGGTCGCAATACCGCACCTCATCAGGTTATGCATTGCGGCACTCAGCGGTCAGCGGAAGTAGGTCCACGCCACGCGTCCGTGCACAACTGTGTTACTAGAATGAGCAAAATCGAGCGCCCAAGGCGGTTTCCTGATGGAGCGGACTGCTTCCCGTACAACCCGATCACGCGCCGGTCACTTGGCTTCCTCGGCTTCCGCGTCCAGCCGTAACATTGGATTGTCTTCGCTGAGATTCTGCCAAGTTTCAACGTTATAAAGCGGTGGCGTATTCTGCAGCCTCGGATACCAGGGCTTCTGCTCCCGCTCGCGTTGTTCGGTCATTGTCTGCTGCTGTGCAACGTCTTCGGTGCTTGCCGGTGCAGTGGAAGGACCCGCAAGCGTTGGCTGTTCACCCAGCCTGACGGCGAGGTCAATCTGGTTCTCCGCTGCAAGCCAGTCGTCGAGCTCATGACCGGGAGCGAAGTCGCGGTGCTGCGAGAAGTAGTACGCAGCCTCGGCGACCATAGAGCGGCGTCGATCGGGATCGATGGTAACGATCGAATGCGGCTTGACACCACGAAGGGGTTTCCTCGATGTCGAATTGCGAACAGGCGAGTTCATGTGAGCCTCCAGGCATGCAAAGTCTGCGTGTAAAAAAAGTGCGCAAATACGCGCATCCGGACCCCCTGGCTAAAGCCGTACGCCATTTGTCAGCTGGGCATGTGTCTTTCCTTTGACCCCTCAAATGGACTGAAGAGAGGCACGCTTCTCAGATTCGGCTGCCATAGTCGGTTGTTTCTTCGTCAATCCTCTTGCGCTACCCTGTGGAAACAAATTCCGATAGTCGGGCGAGTGGTCTGAGTTTGGGCGTCGACTATTCATCAGACAAACGATGAATCTTGGTGCGAGTCATCGGATTCGCCGATTTGAAGTTCCATGAGACGCTCATGCAAAGGATGCCGTTGCCAGTCGGCAGCGCTGGATGTCGAGCTGTCCTCCCGGATTGCTGCCGTTCGCGACAGGCAGTTACGGGTCAGAAGGGTGAATAGCCTCCGGAAGGGCGAATGTCCGCTCCCCGCGCGGAGGCTAGCCTTGCGTCTGGGATTTCGAGTCTATCGGCCCTGGGGTGTTAACTGCTGAGAAAGCGTAGGAGCTTGCCGTAAAGGATGAAGGCGAGCTCGAAGCCGAGAGAAATGCCAAGGACCAGAAGAAACGGGAAATGCGAGGGGCCGATAAACCTCCAGAAGAACGCCGTCAGCACACCGAGTAGCGCGAGCGAGCCCAGGACGAAGCTGACCACTGGCTCCAGAATGGCGAGCAAGAGAAACATCGGCAGACGAATACACTGCCACAGAAACCACAGGACGTACGCGGCCAGGTTGTCCCCGCGCGCGAGTTTCGTGTCAACGAGGGCTCTGGTACTGATCGCATTCACGACGTTTCGCCGGAGTCTGCGGGCTTAACTCTATTCATGAAGCGCGAGCCTGTTCCTTGGACGAGGGAGCGGAATCGCGCAGAATTCCCAGATGCTTCGCCCACCTTTCAAGCGCATCGCGCTTCTCGTCGAGATACTCGTGTACGTCGTATGTCGCCTCGATTCGCTCGCGCGCGTGATTGAGAACTCGCTCAGCGATATCGATCTTCACTCCTAATTTGGCGAGCCCAGTCCGGCCGGTGCGCCGCAGGTCATGCGGAGTGAAGGCGCCGATCCCGTGTCTCTTGAACCGCTCGAGGCAGCGGGCCACGCCGCGCGTGATGTACTTCGGATCGGCCGGCCCTGACTTGTCGGCGTTTGGAAGCACGTGGCGCGACCCGCCGGCCATGACCTTGAGCTTCTGAAGTTCTGCGATCGCCCATTCGGACAGTGGAAGCACGTGGCCTTTGCCGGCCTTGGAGTGCTCGTCGGGTATAGTCCAGGTCTTCTCGGCGAAGTTGAACTCGCGCCATTCGGCGAGAGCGAGCTCGCTGCGGCGCTGCAGGGTGAGGAGGAGCACTCGCAGTACGTGCGGCAGGCGCTGGAAACGGCACGCGTCGTCCAGATTCGCCAGGAAGGCCTTGAGTTCCGGCTCCGAGAACACTCGCGCCCTGGGCTTTTCCTTGCCCCCTGGGCGGTAGAGGAGCTGTACGGGGGTCGCCTCGACAATCGAGCGGTGGATCCCGAAGCGGAACATTTGCGAGAGAATGCCGGCCACGCGGTTGGCCATGACCGGCGCACGGTCGGCGATCTCATCCAGCAGCTCGATCACTTCGCGCGGCTTGATCGTACGGGCGTCGCGGCTGCCCCAGCGCGGCAGCACATTCGCATCCAGGATCCGCTGCACGTATTCCGGCCGCCGGCGCTGGCGTTGGACATGTCGCGTCATGAACTCGCGGGCCAAATGTTCGACAGAATGCCCCGGCGGCCCGTCTGCGGTTGCCTTGTCGGGCTTTACGCGTGGCGCGACTGTGATCCCGGCACGCCGCGGGTCGATACCTCGGCGGAGGAGGGCGCGCGCTGCCTCGGCCTTCTCGTGCGCGTTAGCGAGGCTGGTTTTCGGCCAGGTGCCGAGCACAAGACGCGCCCGCTTGCCGTGCCAGTAGAAGCGCCAGTGCCAGGATTTCGCTCCCGTGTCGGACACCCGCAGTTGCAATCCGGCGCACGCGGGATCATTAATTTCGTACCGGTGGTCCCGTGCCTTGAGCGATTTCACGCGACCACTTGTCAACCGTGCAACGTTTTTGAGTGGTCCCACAGTGGTCCCTTTTTGCTGCAACGGCATGCATCATAGTGAAAAGGAACGCAATCGCAAGCATGCGTGCAAGTGCCTTAAAGTATAGGCTTTCGCGCGTTCATCGTGTCGCGAACCGTTGCATGCTGCTGCACCCGTGGATTCCATGGGGTGCAAGGGGTCCCGAGTTCAAATCTCGGCGCTCCGACCAGTAAAAACAAGATGTTACGCGATTGCCAAAACTTCGCGAGCTCGGTGAGGTACAGCGTGAGGTACAAGCGGCTCTGAGAACTGTCTGCCGTGCACGATCAAGAAGTCATCCCAGCAGGGACTGGGTCCCTCACCGCCGCGGGACAAGCGCCCGCAGAGTCACAGAAGTAGTCACGGGCCGCGAGCTGCAGTCAACTCAGATTGCTCGCGGCCAGGACGTCATCTATCGAGAAACTGCCCACTACATGCTGAGTGAGGCGCAGTTCAACACCCTCGTCGATCCGCCCCCGACCTCGCATCAATGGCTACTGACAGCGCGAGGCGCTTGGGTGTCCTCACTGCTTGCGTTCGGAATAGCCGCACTCTCTCAGCTTGCCGAGGGGACTGCACTCTCGTGGGCCAAGTTGTGGCCATTCGCCACGATGGTTGTGGCCACATCGCTGCTGTGGGGCGGGGTCCGGCTACGGGTCTGGCTTGGACCAGACCGTCGCAAGGACACAATCACGCGCATTCGCCGGACCTGGGGAAATGCCCCTTAGAGAGAACTCGCAAATGCCCAGCGAACCCCAATTCCCTTCAGGTTACATCCCATACGAGTCGGTCACACTCTGCGGCAACACGCTGCGTGCTGTGAGTGTGATCTTCCAGGTCGGAGAGAGTAAGCCCTTTTGGGTCGGCAAAGGACCTGGCAACCACCCGCAGATCTGGCTGTTGGCCCTTCTATCGAACGGCAAATGGATCGAGGTCGTCAGGGCCAACATCGCAGTCCGACCCTCCGTCTACCCTGGCGCGAACATCACGGTGATCCAAGACGCGGCTAGCCCTCGGACTGTCGTGCTGGCAGGCACGGTGATCTTGGTCGATGCTATTGCGTCCGGCGACGGGAACAGCGTCGAGGTCCCCAGTATTGATCTACGCCCACTTGGCCTGAACATCTTCGGGAAGATCAACGAGGGGCTGAGCTTCGGCGGAACGACGTTCGCGAGTAACAATTTCCTCCAAGTTGGAACAGCCTTCTTCGCCAGCATGTCACTCGTAAGCAGCAGTGAGCGCCAGGACGCCTACAGGGAGATGAGCGCGGCTGGGTTCGACCCGTCGGATTTTCAGATTTCCGAGCGGCTCGACCGACCGACAACAATCGCATACGCCATCACTGGGAAAGCGATCGTGACAAGAGTCTCGAGCGGAGACACCCGAACTTACGACGCCGGTCACGGCACGGCGTGGGTCGTGGACCTGTCTCGGGATTTGAGAGCCGGGGCCTACGGCCAACCGCCATCACGCAGGCCGTGATCGCTCGCCGCCGAAGGTTGTGCACTTAACGGCGCAAGAAAATGATTCCGACTGGCGGCGTACAAGGAGCGAGCAATGGACGAGTTGACGAGAGGAATCTTGACAGAGATTCAAGCCGGCAAGTCTGCATTTCAGCCGGCGGGTGCGTCTCACCAGGCGATAATGGACTTCCAGGCGATTGCGAAGCGGATCGAAGAGGCGCGACGACTCGGTTACATTCACGACGCAAGAGTCATGCGCAATACCTCGGGCGAAGCGCACGGCGTTGCTGTCAACATAGCGATCCTTGGGGGACTTACGCTCGAGGGCGAGCGCTTCCTTCTGGGCGACGAAGATGACCGGGCGTTCTGAGACGGCCCTGACTGGCGTGAACGAGCTAAGCAGGTAACAACCGCCGGTAGCTCAGTTGGGTTCGGCCTTCTGTGCCTCGCGCTGACAAGTGGCCTCTGCGCTATCCGCCCAATTGTACCGCTTCATACAGTCATAGAAGGCATCCGCCTCGGCGGATGACTTGGCTGATTGATGGCCAGCCGCGGGCTCATATGAGTAGGGCGAGTGGCGCGTGCCGCCGATGATCATCCCCGACAGAATCCCTGCCGCGAAAACACCGATCACCGCCAGGATGATCAACGCAGGGATGGCAGCGATAGCCCACTTCACCATGAACACAACCATGGAGCCGAAAGGCATCTGTATATCGACTATGCGCACGGGCGCGGGTTCGTGGGATGGGGGTGCGTTCATTGTTGTTGCCCCGGCGACGGTGAAGAAATCTATCTCAAAACACGATGCTACTCCGCACCAGGAGGGCTGCCAATTTGCGTGCAGCGGCGACAGTCAACGGTATACAGTTTTCGCTGCGAGGCTTGACTGTACGCCGCGCGTCGCTTGCGTCAATCTTGCCACCTCGCAATGCTCGCGCCGTGCGCCACGGCCATCACACCCGACGCTCGGCACCGGATCCGCTGGCGCCGATCGATGCGCCGACGTGGCTCGTCGTGCGGGACATGTGCAGCCAGGTGCGCGAGCTCACCGAGCTGCCGCCTCGGGCCGATCAAAGAGCCGTCCTGGTGGCGGCACGAGGGGTGCGGATCGCGGACGGCTGGCAGGCTGACGAGATCGGGCCACGGTGCTCGCACTTTTTCGCGACGCGGGCTGGCGAGCGCGTCATGGTGGGGATCGAGCGCGAGCCGTGGCGGCTGATCCGCTGATGAGCACCCCAGGGGGCGCTTTCGTTTAGAGTCACTTGATGGAAGCTGCGACCACCCCCCACTTCGTCTGGGATTAATAGAGGCGACGTGACAGACCTCAGTTAACAGGGAAGGCGCACTCATATGCTCGAATGGCTTACCGGCCTCTTGGCGCTCATGACCGGCTGGCTCGCTTGGGAAACCCGCGACATGGCGCGGGCGACTAAGACGATGGCCGAGCTCAGCGCCGAGCCTTACTTATCATTCATTCGTCTCGACCTGGCCCCCAGCGTTCGACCCGCGAGTGGCACTCAACCTGAACAACGCGGCTACACATTCCCGCTTACACTGATGAACCCCGGGCAGGTTCGCGTCGCCTACGAGGTCGACAATGTCCTAGTGACACTGGACGGCAGGAACTACCCGCCGGACGCGTTCGATAATCGAGGCGGCTACATTCATCCGAAGGAGGAAGTGATCTTCAACTATCCATTCTTCGAGTGTGCAACCCCTTTGGCAGCCGGCCTAACAGGCTTCCTGGATTTCGATCTGCGGTTCTGGACCGTTGAGACGAAGCACCAACGCCTGACCTTCAGACTACGATTTTGGGTTTCTGAGCTGAGTGACACGCACCGGAAGGTGAGTTGGGTTTTTATGACTGGCCCGACTTACGCGTAGGGACTGTCTTTGATGAAGACACACTCACCCCGTTTCCAACACCGACCGAGGTGTAAGCATCCTTTCGAACCTCGAGGGGACCGGCCCATGAACATGCCAACGATCCGGCGGATGTGGACTTTCTACAAGCGGGACGTCCTGCGCGAGGTCGGTGTCACGCGGCGCGACGAGGTACAGGTCCTCGCGCAGAACGCGTTCTACTCGGGCGCGCAGTGCACGCTACAAGCGCTCGCGACACTCCTCGAGGATGGGGACGTCGAGCAGGTGCGCGATGTCATCGAGCGCCACGGACGGCAGCTCAAGAAGCTGCGGGAGCTTGCGCCGCGGGCGCGGCACTAACGCCCGTGCCGCAGCAGTCCCTCCTCCGCCTGGTGAAACGATGGCAGCGCTACCGTCCCAAGGAGGACTTGCGCGAGGTGCCTCGAGGCACGCGGGGATTCTATGTGCTTTACAACAAGGAGGGTGACGGCCACTACGAGGTCCGTTATATCGGGGTGTCCGGGCTCGGCAATCGGGGCCGGATCGATCGCCGGTTGCGTAGTCACCGGCGGAAGAAGCGCGACTGGACGCACTTCTCTCTCTTTGAGGTGCACGACAACATCACGGCGGCTGAGATCCGAGAGCTGGAGGCGCTGCTCCTGCAGATCTTTCGCCACGACGGACGCGTGGGATTGGCCAACAAGCAGACCGGATCGCGTGCTTTCAGCGCACTCCGGAGGAACAAGTTGTGGAAGGATCGCAGCGACCACACGTGATTGAGCTGCCTGAGGAGTGGCGCGACGATGAGGTTCTCGGGTTTTTCACTCGGCACCTCGTCCCGATCCTTCTGGACCTCCGTAACGGAGATCGAACTCATCAGATGGTGCTAAGTGCCTTCGCGTTCGCCGCGCTCGGCAGGTGGATGCTGATCACAGCTGGTCACTGCATCACAGACGTCGAGAAGGCGCGTGCGGCGGGATGGCAGGTCGGGCACCGTCAGTGACCAAGTGTGGAGAAGTTCCATGAGACACCCGAAGGAGACCGTGGAGGTTCGCATCAAGCGCGCGTATGAAGCTCCTTCCGTTCGCGACGGGGCGCGCACTCTCGTCGATCGCATCTGGCCGCGGGGGCTGCGCAAGGCCGACGCCGCGTTCGACGCGTGGCTGAAGGAGATTGCGCCGAGCACCAGGCTACGACAGTGGTTTGCCCACGATCCGGCCCGGTGGACGGAGTTTCAGCGCCGCTACCGCGCCGAGCTCGCCCGCAAGACCGAGTTGCTCGCGGAGCTTCGCTCGCGCGCCCGCAACGGCAAGCTCACGCTCGTCTACGCCGCGCGCGACGCTGAGCACAACCAGGCCGTTGTGTTGCGCGAGGTGCTGCTGCAGTAGCGCCGCAGTGCCGCAACGAGCGGTTTGCGCTGGCGCAACGACAACCGTGATGACTCACTAGAGACTGTCAGCGTTGGAAGACAGCTCCGGGAGTCTCGGCGCCAGTGCGGGGACCCATGAATGATCTTACTCTCGCGCGTGCCGTGCACGTGCTGGCCGTGGTCATCTGGATCGGGGGCGTCTCCATGGTGACCACGACCGTCTTGCCAGCATTGCGCCATGGTGAGCTCGGCGAAGACCGACACCGCGTCTTCGAAGCCGTCGAGCGTCGGTTCGTCTGGCAAGCGCGGGTCGCAGTACTTCTCGCGGGCGCCACGGGCTTCTACATGGTAGAGCGGCTCGGTCTGTGGGCGAGGTTCCGGACCCTGCATTTCTGGTGGATGCATGCGATGGTGGGAGTGTGGCTCATCTTCGCTGTCGCCCTGTTTGTAGTCGAGCCACTCGGTCTGCACCGGCTTTTGCACCGTGGAGGCAGTGCCACACCCGAAGCCGCATTCCTGCGGCTGCTTCGGGTTCACGTCATACTGCTCACTCTCGCGCTAATCACGATTCTTGGCGCCGTCGCGGGGAGTCACGGATGGACGTTTTGAAGCGCCATGGAGATCCCTTGCCTGAGAGGATGACAGGCGGCCTGAGAGGCAGGTGGGCGCTGTTCGGTTACGGGTTTCGCCCCTTCTTTCTGGCGGCGGCAGTTGCGGCAGCGCTGCTCATTCCTTGGTGGGCGGGATCGCTCGCGTGGGGCGTGCCTCTTGCCAGCAGCTGGCCGGGGAATCTTTGGCACGGGCACGAGATGTTGTTCGGGTTCATCGCGGCTGCGGTAACGGGATTCTTGCTCACAGCGGTTCCGAGTTGGACCGGCGCGCGGGGATTTGCCGGTCGACCACTTGTGATGTTGACGGCGCTGTGGGCTCTCGGCCGCATCGGTGTCGCGACTTCCAGTCTCTGGCCGCTGCCGCTCGTGGCGGCGCTCGACCTCGCCTTCCTGCCGACGTTGATGGGGTTCCTGCTGCCACCCTTACTGCGAGTGCGCAACCGCAATACGCCGCTGCTTGCAGTGCCGATCGCCCTGTGGTTGACGAACGTCGCTTTCTACTGGGGCCTTTCTCGCGGGGATCCCGCGCTCGCGCGGCACGCACTCCTGGTGGGCATCGATATCATGCTGTTGCTGGTGACGGTGATCGGCGGCCGAATCGTTCCGGCCTTCACCGCCGCGGCATTCAAGCAGCGGGGTGTCTCGAGCCAAATGCGCGCGTGGCGCGGCATGACGCCGCTCGCCGTCGGCGCCATGATTGCCGTGATCCTCGTCGACCTGTGGCGACCGGAGAGCGCTGCGGCAGGTTGGGTCGCGCTGGCTGCTGCCGTGACCCAGGCCGTGAGGCTTGCGCAATGGCGAACGCTGCGTACCTTGCGTATGCCCATCGTCTGGGTCTTGCATCTCGCCTATCTGTGGTTGCCGCTGGGACTTGCACTGAAGGCGCTCGCGCTTCTTTCGGGACTCGCATTCGCCGCGTTCTACTTGCACGCGCTCACTATCGGGGCAGCGGCGACCATGATCATGGCGGTGATGACCCGAGCCTCGCTCGGCCACACGGGGCGGCCGCTGGTCGTCGCGCGGCCGATCGTGTACGCCTACGGATTGCTCGCAGCAGCCGCCGCGGTGCGCGTGTTTGGGCCGGCATGGCGCGCTCTTCCCTACGCCGTCATCATTATCCTGGCGGCCGGGTTCTGGACGGCCGCGTTTGCACTCTTCCTCTGGATCTATGCGCCCATGTTGTCCAAGCCCCGGGCGGACGGGAAGCTTGGGTGAGAGGCTTCAACGAGCAGGGTGTCGCGCAAGATGTGGGGCTGACCCGGGTGACGTTCGATACGACCCACGCTACAGCGCAACTGCACGAAGCGCGTCAGCTCGCCGAATCCTGCGCAATCCGCAAGATTTCAGAGGGATTGCGAATCATGAGACGCTGATGGTCGCTCACTAGCAGCCCCGCTCTCTCCCAGGCCGTAAGAATACGGCTTGCTGTGTGTAGCGTAGTTCCGGAGATGTCCGCCACGTCCTTGCGGCGCAAAGGAAACTCGATCGCCGTGCCAGCGACCGTGCTGTTCCCGGCCTGACGCGCAAGCCGCAGCACGGCGTGAGCGACGCGTTGCTCAACCCGCTGGGTGGAAAGTTCGCGGACCCGCTCCTGTACCTCTTGGAGGCGTTCACCGATGATCCGGATGATATTAATCCCGATGAGGGGATGGTGGCCCATGAGGTGTAGCAACTCGGCCTCCGTCCAACTCACCTCGAGCGCGTCGGTAAGCGTCCGTGCCTCGGCTGGATAGCGGCGATCGGTGAACAACGCGATCGTTCCGAACGTCTCTCCGGGCCCGATGAAGCGGACGACAACCTGTGCCCCGTCGCGTCCAGACTGGAGGATGCGGACGCTACCCTCGATCAGTGCATAGCCCCGCTCAGCGGCGTCGCCCTGCTCGAAGATCCGGGTTTCCTTTATTAGCCGCCGAACTCGCGCTGACGCCGCGACCTCCTCCAGCGCTGTCGTCGAAAGACCGACAAACAGCTCCACCGAGGCCAGAACCTGGGGAGCAAGCGTGATGCCCGAACTCATGCGAGTACGTTACTGCGCGCGACGGAATAATGGGAGGGGTTTGATCCAGCGCAAACGCGGTCACCGGCCGGCGCGTTAAGCTCGCTCAAGACCGCATGGTGAGATCCGGTGGCCTGAGCCCAGCTCGCGCCGCGGAAACGCCCTACTGCTAAGGGTATATACGTAGGGTCATCGTTGCGGCTTCTGTTCTAAATTCTGCTGATTTTTGTCCGTGATGCGTTCGGTCTGAAGGGCCTTTGGCGACTGCGGGGCGACGATGGACATCGAGGACCCTCGATTCTGGCGAGCAGGCGCAATCAGCAGCACGGCGGTCATGCTCGTGGTGCTCGCTTTCCTCACGATCGATAGTCTCGATGCCAGTCGCGCCGGCGGCCGTCAGGTACCGAACTACGACGTTATCAATCACCACATCGGCTACACGTATGACTGGTCGCGCCGACTCGAAGTGCCGGTGATTGGTCCCGCGGAACCGTTGTTTGGAAAGACCTATAGTCTCCAAGAGGCTACCGACTTGATGAGCCTTGGCAAGCTCGTCATTCAAAGTCGAGCCTGCATGGACTGTCACACGTTCTTCGGCAACGGCGCTTACTACGGCCCGGATCTGACCAAGGCGTGGCTTGACCCTGCGTGGAATCAAATCTGGATGCCCATGACGGGCTCCAAGACGCGTGAAGAGGCAATGGTCGAGTTTCTCATGCATCCCGAGCAGTACCCGACCTGGACGCGTCGCATGCCGAACCTGCATCTCACTCACTCGGAAGCCGAGGCCGTCGTCGCATACCTCAAATGGATGTCTGCGATCGACACCAACGGTTTCCCCGCGCACTTCGGGCGAATCCAGACGCAGAACTAGGAGACGGCGATGTATCGCTCTCAGAAGCTTGCGCTCCGCTATTTCGTCGCCGCGATCACGCTGTTTGGCGTCATGACGGCGGCGGGTCTGTTGTCGGCGCTGTACTACATCGATCCCTCGCTGCTCTACAACGTATTCGACTTCCAGATGGCCAAGATCCTGCACATCGACACGCTGGTCATCTGGCTACTGATGGGATTCATAGGAGCGGTGTACTGGTTCCTGCCTAAAGAGCTCGGACGCGAAGTGGTCGGCATCTGGATCGCGGAGGTGCTCTTCTATGTCTTCTGCGCTGCGGTGGTCGTCGTCGCCGTGGTGTTCATAGTCGTCCAATACGGCGGCAGCAATCAGTTCAGCATGTGGTTCATCAACCAGGGACGCAAGTACGTTGAAGCGCCCCGCTGGGCCGCGGTCGGCGTCGTTGTCGTCGTGCTCGCTTTTGTGTTCAACGTCACCGCGACGGCGTGGCGGGCGCGCAAGATGACCGGCCTTCTCGGGGTACTAATCCTGGATCTCGTGCCACTCGCCGTGCTGTACCTGGACGCGTTTCCACAGATCACCAACATGTCGCACGATCTGTACTGGTGGTGGTGGCTGGTACACATGTGGGTGGAAGCGACCTGGGAGGTCCTGATCGGCTGCCTGATGGCGTGGTCACTGATGGAGCTCATGGGAACCTCGCGGCGCATCGTCGAAACGTGGCTCTACATCGAGGTGATGCTGGTGCTGGGTACGGGCATTCTCGGCCTCGGACATCATTACTTCTGGATCGGCACGCCGCAGTACTGGCTCAGCATTGGCGGGTTTTTCTCTGCGCTCGAGCCGTTGCCGCTGCTCGGCATGGTGGTGCACGCGGTCTACGATGCGGGCACGCATCACATGAAGACCACGAATCGGCCGGCGTTCTACTGGGTGCTGGCGGAAGCGTTCGGGAACTTCATCGGCGCAGGCGTATTCGGCTTCATGATGACGCTGCCGCAGATCAATCTGTACTCGCACGGCACCCAGTGGACGGTGTCGCATGGGCATTTCGCCTTCTGGGGTGCGTACGGATGCGGCGTGATCGCCATCATGTACCTGATCCTGCAGCGCACCCGTAATGCCGAGCATTTTGACAGCCGGGCGTGGAAATGGGGCTTCGGCCTGCTGAATCTCGGGCTCGTGGGGATGGTCGGTGGGCTGCTGATAGCCGGCATCACCCAGGCCATCTACGAGCGGGCAGAGGGCGGCTCGACTTTGCAGGCATTCGTCGTGGCGAGTGAGCACCCCTGGTTCCGATCCGCGATGTACGCGCGGTTCATCTTCGGTGTTGTGTTCGCGCTCGGTTACCTCGCCTTGGTTTATGACCTCTTGACGATTGGCAGACGCGCGACGGTCACCGCGCCGGCCCAGACGGCCCCGGCATGACCTCTGCGTCCCTCTTGGCGACGTCGGTGGCGCTGGGATTACTGGTTCTGGCGGGCGGCGCCTATGGCGTCCTGTACGCTCTGGGTGCAGCGCGCTCGAGTCCATTTCTCATCCGCGCAAGCTACGCATGCTATGCGGGCCAGCTGTTGCTGGTGCTAGCCGTGTGTCTGGGCTCACCGCTCGCTTCATTGTGGAAGCTGTTCATTGCGGTCAGCGGCGTCGTCTACGGATTCATTCCGCCAGCTACGTGGCGGCTGCTCGAGACACTCCACCATAACCAGGCCCAATGACGCGAGGCCACGATGGTCGCAAATCTGTTCAATGTCTTTGTCGGACTCGCATTGGTCTACTCAGCAGTATTGCGGCCGTCGCTGATTAGCGCTCGGCCCGCACTGCTGTTTGTGGCCGCGGCGTGCATTGTTGTCGCCGCGTGGTTGGCTCGGCGCAGCGACCATCATCCGTGGCAGAACTACACTAATATGCTGCTCGCGGTAATGCTGGCCGGAATGACGGCCTTGCAGCTCGAGCATATACCGCTGGCCGCTTTCTGGATCCAGTTCTCGGTGGGAACAACCGTCGCCGTTCTGGCTCTTTGGGCGGCGTTGTATCGCCCTACGGAGTTCCCGAGGTGATTCCACGGTGTGCGCGGTGGAGTGCGGTACGCGGGTAGTTCCGCTGGAGATGACCATGGCAAGACTTTCGGTGATGACGTTACTGGGCGTAGCGACCGTTATGGCGTGCTCACGTGTGGCGGGAGCCGCCGATGAGCAAGCCGGCAAGAAGCTGTCGGACGCGAGCTGCGCTGCCTGTCATGGCCAGAATGGTATTGGCATCATCCCCTTGTACCCGAATCTCGCTGGTCAGAAGCGCGAGTATCTTGCGGCGCAGCTGCACGCGTTTCGGGATGGCTCACGCAAGAATCCGATCATGAGCCCGATGGCAGTGCATCTGTCGGATTCGGATATTGAGGACGTAGCGGCCTACCTCGCCTCGCTCAAATGACCGCGAACTCTGGCAACAGAGTCGTGGCGGCCCACTGCACCCCGTGAAATCTGGAACGCAACGGATGCCCCGCGAGGGGTTCGGGCGACACTGACCTCAGTATTCAGATGCTATGGGTGCAAGGGATCCCGAATTCAAATCTCGGCGCTCCGACCAATAAAAATAGCCACTTACGTACCCCGCAAAAAGGTCCAAAAATCGCGGTGTACAGTTAGGTGTACAGTTTTGAAAGTCACTGAGTTGGAGATCCGTCGCCTTCGCTGCAGCGTCGGAAAAAAAAGCGCAAACGGGCTGTGTCAGCCCGCGCAGTGGATTCGTGGCGATCCCGCCGCGATGAACGACGCTGAGCGAGGCGAGATTAGGTCACAGTCTGGAGTCTCGCGGCCTACCCACGACCGAGCGGCGACTCGGCAGGTTCATCGAGTGGTCGCTTCGAGCTTGAGCAGAGTGCCTCACGGCTCGAACGCACAGATCCGCGTCCAGCCGTCTTTCTTCGCCTCGTCGTAGAGCGCTTGGGCGAACGCGCCGGCCTTCGTGTTGGGCAGCCCTTCGGCCGGTCCGTTATCCCACCTCCTTTCCAAGAGAGTCTCGGGATCCCACTCGCCGCGCGCCATCGCGATGAATTGGCGTGCTCCAGCTGGGGCTCCTGGTCTACCCTGTGCTCCCAAACGGGAGGATTCGTCCATGGACGTCGAAGTGATTCGGCTCAAGAGCGAACTCTTGGCCCTGGAAACGCTTGTCGTCGCCTTGACTCGCTCGCTGGCGAGCTGGCAGCCATCCTTGGCCCAGTCATTGCGAGCGACGGCGGACGAGTTGCGGGAGCGCTACCGACATCTACCGATGCGGGACTCATCCCCTGAGACAGCCGATCTCGTGGCGGCTGAGTTCCAAGAGGCCTGGGATCGCCTGATGCAACTCGTTCTACGGCAGGACTGAGCGCGGCCGCTAACGCGCAAACCTCGAAATACGGGCACCGCGATGCGCGCGCAATCCGACACCCGCGTCGCCGTGACGGGACTGACGGCAGCCCCTGTATCTGCGCGTGCCGATAGCGGATTCACCGGTCAAGAAGGAGAGGCAATGGATCACGAAATCACCGAAGTCATGATGGTCGACAGTGTCGCCGCCGCCGAAACGAAACCGAGGAAATCTTCGACGGACATATGGTTGGTGGCGGTTAGTACGGCCGCGCAAACGCGGGGCTCCAAGGCAAGAGCGCTCGCAGCACTCCGAGGTGAAGAGCCCAGTGGCGCGCCATCATGCGGGCAACCGGTTCTGCGCTGTGTTCGAGGACGGGCTAGGCAGCGCGCTGTTCGATGAGTCAGCGAAGCCCGGGAGAGTGAGAATCCTGCGCGAACAGGCATGCAAATGTTAGGGCAACGAGCTGCACAAGTATTGAAGCACCCCGGCGCATTTGCCCTTCACGTGCTCAAGAGCTTTCGTGCAAATCAGGGGTTGCTACTGGCAGGCGCGGTGGCCTACTACGCCCTGCTGTCGATCGTGCCATTGTTGATTCTTACAGTCATTGCGCTATCGAACGTCATCGATCAGACCAAGTTGCTTCAGACCCTTGGGCGTTATCTGGAATGGTTGGTTCCTGGACAGTCTGCGGTTCTCATTCGGGAACTCAGCAATTTCCTCGATCACCGCGAAGTGCTGGGTTGGGTGCTGTTGGTGACGATGCTGTTTTTCAGTTCCCTGGCATTCACAGTACTCGAGAAAGCAATGTGCGTGATCCTCCATCATCGCGTCACAATTCGCAGGCGCCGCTTTCTGGTCTCGGCGGTGATTCCGTACTGCTACATTCTCTTGCTCGGACTTGGACTGTTACTGGTGACCTTCGTTGCTGGGAGCCTGAAGGCGATGGGACAGGCGCAGGTCGAGTTCCTCGGAAGCAGCTGGTCGCTTGGCGGTATGTCGGGCATGCTGCTGTACCTGCTTGGCGTGGCCGGCGAGATCTTTATCCTTACCTCCGTCTACATGGTGATGCCGGTGGGACGCCCATCGTTACTGCACGCACTCATTGGCGCCATAGCAGCAACAATACTGTGGGAGTTCACACGCCATGTACTTGTTTGGTACTTCGCGACGCTCTCTCAGATTGGCACGGTCTACGGATCGCTGACGACCGCGATCGTCGTTTTGCTGAGTCTCGAACTTGCGTCGACCGTGCTCTTGTTCGGCGCCCAGGTGATTGCGGAGTATGAGCGAATCGGGAGAACCCCCTCGGCGGCGCCTCCGGAGCAGATGCGCCTCGATTGACGCTGAAAGGATGCGTAGTTTGTTCAAATCCATTTGAGGCGCAGCAGCAGCATCTTGACGCCCTGTGTCAGCAGCACGTAGCACAGCAAGGTCGCCGCAAGGAGCGGCCAGTAGAGCATCGGCAGCTTGGAAAATCCCAGATACGGGCCCACTGGCGAGGACGGGATGGCGATTCCGATCACCATGATGACCAGGGTCATCACGAGCACTGGCCAGGATGACTGGCTCTGCAGCAGGGGAATCTTGTTGGTTCGGATGACGTGAATGATCAGCGTCTGCGTCAACAGGCTCTCGACGAACCAGCCGGTCTGAAAGAGGCTCGCGCTGTGCGTCGCCGCCTGTGCGGTCGAGATGTCCCAGCAGTTGAACAGGTACAGCATCATGAAATAGGTCGTGTAGTCGAATACCGACGAACACGGCCCGATAAAGAGGACGAAGCGGGTGAGTTCTGTGAGATTCCACCGGCGCGGCGCAACGATCCGCTCCGGATCCACGGCGTCGGTGGGAATGGTGGTCTGGCCGATATCGTAAAGCAGGTTGTTGGCGAGAATCTGCATCGGCAGCATCGGCAGGAACGGCAGGAAGACGCTGGCCCCTAGCACGCTGAACATATTGCCGAAGTTGCTTGATGCTCCCATGCGGACGTACTTGATGATGTTTGAGAATACCTTGCGGCCCTCGATCACGCCTTCGTCCAGCACCAGCAGCGATTTCTCCAGAAGGATCATGTCGGCCGCCTCTTTGGCGATGTCGACGGCGGTGTCCACGCTGATACCGACATCAGCAGCGTGCAGCGCGGGGGCATCGTTGATGCCGTCGCCGATGAATCCGACGGTGTGCTTATGCGATTGCAGCGCCTTGATGATCCGCTGCTTATGCGCCGGTGACACGCGGGCGAATAGCGTGGTCTTTTCAGCCGCCTCGGCGAGTTCCTCCGCGCTCATCCTCTCTACCTCATCGCCCAGCACGACAAACTCCGTTGAGATCCCTACCTCCTTACAGATCTTGCGGGCCACCAGGTCATTGTCGCCGCTCACTACTTTGACCGAGATGCCGTGCCCGTGCAGGGCCTCAAGCGCCGCGCTGGCACCCTGCTTCGGTGGATCGAGAAATGCCACGTAGCCCCGCAGAATCAGATCCTGCTCATCGGCCTTGCCGTAAGGCGTGGCGCCGGCCGCCACAGTGCCACGCGGCTCGACGTCCTTAGTGGCGATGGCCAGAACGCGGAAGCCGTCCGCACTCAGCAGTTCGTACTCGTTCTTGAGATTCTCGATGTGCTGGTGGTCCATCGGCACAAGCGAGCCGTTCAGTTCGGCGCTCTTGCATTTGGGGAACATCGACTCCGGGGCGCCCTTGGAGATGATCCGGTCCTTGCCTTCCGGCGTGCGGACCACTACGGACATGACGCGTCGCTGGAAGTCAAACGGGATCTCGTCGACCTTGGTAAATGCGGAGACGTTGGCCTCGACATGCGTCTCGGCATGCGCGAGCACAGCACGGTCGAGGACATTCTTCAGTCCGGTCTGGAAGTGACTGTTCACATACGCGAGCGCGAGTACGCCGTCGTCCGCGCGAAGCATGACGTTGCAGTAGCGCTCGAGAACGACCCGGTCCGTCGTCAGTGTTCCGGTCTTGTCGGTGCAAAGCACGTCCATCGCGCCCAGGTTCTGGATGGCGTTGATTCGTTTGACGATGACTTTCTTGTGCCCCATTGCGACCGCCCCCTTCGATAGGCACACGGTCACGATCATCGGCAGCATCTCCGGTGTCAGGCCGACCGCCACTGCCAACGCGAAAAAGAAGGCCTGTATCCAATTGTGTTTGGTCAGGCCGTTGATGAGAAACACCAGCGGCACCATCACCAGCATGAAGCGCAGCATGAGCCAGGTGAATTGCGCGATCCCGCGATCGAAGGCCGTCTGAGGCTGCGGCTCCTGAAGGGACTCGGCCATGCTGCCCAAATAGGTGTTCTTGCCCGTCGCCAACACCACCGCGCTGGCCGCGCCGCTTTCGACGCTGGTACCAAGGAACGCGACATTGCGTAGCGCAATCGGTGCGGTCAGGTCCGCGCTACTCGTCTGGATCTCGGACTTCTCCACCGGGAAACTCTCGCCGGTCAGCGATCCCTGGCTCACGAAGAGGTCCTTCGCCTTAACAATCCTCACGTCGCCGGGAACCATGTCCCCTGCGGTGAGCTGCACCACATCGCCCGGCACCAGTTGCGCTATGGCAATCTCCTGTGTCGCGCCATCGCGCGACACCGTTGCCGTCACCGAGATCATTGCCCTGAGCTTTGCTGCAGCGTTATCGGCCCGGGTCTCTTGAATGAGCTTGAGGCCGACGCTCAGGACAATCATGGATAGCATCACCACTGCGGAGCGGAAGTCGCCGGTCGCAAAGGAGATCGTCGCCAGCCCTGCAAGCAGAAGCACCAGCGGGTTGAGAACCGCATGCCAGAGCAGTTTAGGGACGCCCGCACGCTGGTCCTTTGCGAGGACATTGGGCCCGCAGCGTTCGAAACGTTCCTGCGCCTCGACGCCGGTCAACCCTTCGGGGCGGGTGTTCAGCTTCGCGTAGACGTGCGCCGCGTCCATGGTCGCCGCCTCCGCCACGATTGGGGAGACGCGAATCGTCTGGACCTTGTGCTGGTCGGAGGCCAGCAAGCGTTTGGGCAGGATGGTGGGCAAAGGTAAGTATCGAAGCAAAGGGCGATTACTAATTACTGCGGGATCCTGGCGTTAGTAGCGCCGTGAGCTCGGGCGGCCTGCAAGCTATGCATCGATTTCCCAACGACGCCAAGCAAAGATCCGCTCGGTAACGGTGGTTGGATCGGCAAAGTTTGCGGAACGTCTGAGTCGCCAAAGTATTGGCTTGCTAATTCGGAGTAGCTTGCAGACGTCAGTTACTGTGAGTAGTTGCAGGAGGTCGATTGCTTCATCAAATGTCCTGCGGCGCTCAGCCGTCCCTTTTTCGAGAGCCCCATTGATCGCACCGGCTGGGTGTCGCACGCTCTGCGAATGATAATCCGCGAGATTCAGATTTTGCTACTTCTGCTGGCCGGAATTGCTGCGGTCGGAGTCGTGGCAAAACGCACAAACATTCCACCAGCAATCCTGTTGGTGCTGACGGGCGTCCTGCTGGCGCTTGTCCCAGGCCTGCCGGCAGTGCGGCTCGCGCCGGAGCTTGTCCTGCTTCTCGTGCTGCCGCCCCTGATCTACTCGTCTGCGGTTGCAATGAGTTGGCAGGAATTTCGCTTTAATCTGCGTCCGATTTCCCTGCTTGCCATCGGTTGTGTCGTGTTCACGACCGTGGCCGCCGCCGCGACAACGCATTGGCTGCTGGGCTTTTCCTGGCCGGTGGGGTTTGTCCTGGGTGCGATAGTTTCGCCGCCGGACGCGGTGGCGCCGCTCGCGATCGCTCGCAGGATGCAGCTCCCCAAGCGAATCCTGGTGATTCTGGAAGGGGAGGGTCTCGCCAACGATGCCACCGCGCTGATTCTTTATCGATTTGCAGTAGTGGCTGTGAGCTCTGGGGCATTCTCATTCGGCAAGGCGAGCGGAGAGTTTGCGCTCATAATTGCGGCTGAACTGCTGTGGGGGATCGCCGTCGGCTGGCTGATGTTGCGCGTGCGTCGCTGGGTTGCCGACGCGCAGATCGAGATCGTGCTCTCGATCCTGACGCCTTACATCGCCTATTGGCCGCCCCAGCATCTGGGCGGTTCGGGCGTGCTTGCCACCGTCGTAGCCGGGCTCTATGTCAGCTGGAACGGTTTCAGCATCATTAGCGCGGCGACGCGGCTCCAGGGTGTCTTTTTTTGGGATGTCCTCGTGTATCTGATCGAGGGCATCGTCTTCCTCATGACCGGCCTGCAAGCGCGCACATTGATTATGGGCTTAGGCACCTATTCGTTGCCGGCGCTAGCCGGCTCGGCGGCAGTTGTCAGTGTTGTGGTGATCCTGGCTCGATTTGTGTGGATGTTCCCGGCAACGTATCTGCCGCGCTGGCTGATCCCGCGGATAGCGCGCCAGGACCCGTCGCCGCCCTGGCAGTGGCCGTTTGTGCTCGCATTCACGGGCGTCCGCGGTATCGTGTCGCTTGCCGCGGCGCTGGCTATTCCGTTGACGATTGACAACGGCCGGCCATTCCCAGATCGCGATCTGATTCTTTTCCTCACGTTTGCGGTGATCCTGGTGACACTCGTGGGCCAGGGCTTGTCGTTACCGGCGGTGATCCGGGTGCTCGGCCTCGCCAGGGCGGGTGAGCGGGAGCTGCAGATTGACAGGACCGAGGAGCTGCTGGCGCGGCGACACGCCATCGATTCGGTGATCGAGCGTCTCGAGCGGCTCGCCGCGGAACGGGCACTACCCGATGACCTGGTTCAGCGGGTTCGAACACGCCATCGCGAACGCCTCAGGCATTTCGAGCGAGGGCCCGGGCGGGAACAGAGTCACCAGGACCTGACAGTCTCTCCCGATGAAATCGAGTTACTCTTACTCGCAACCGAACGGGCGCGGATCAACGAGCTGTATCGCCAGGGGACATTGAAGGATGAGGCGCGTCGTCGGCTAGAGCGGGAGCTCGACCTGCGCGAGGCAGATTTAGCGGGCCACCTGCACGAGGAGTAAGCGAGTTGGGAAAGGAGCAGTCAGTGCCCGAGAGGATAAATGGCCGGTGTACAGTTCAAGCCGCAGGAGTCGTCGAGCAGATGAACGGCAACAGCGGCTACTTGCCGTGCGCCGAGTTATAGGCCCGCAACTGGGTGTTGAATCGATCGACGTTCTCTTTCTCCTTATCTATCGCGACATTGTGAGCCTCGGCGCCGAAGAGATTGAGTGCCTGGAGGTCCGATTCCGAGGCGACGCCTGTGAACTGCTTGGCAATGCGAGCGACCGTTGAATCGACGCACTGGGTGTAGGTGCGCGTAGCGGCGTCGTATGCCTCAAATGCCGCGCGGGCCGCCTCCATCTGAGCACGCGACGGCGTAGCGCCGTCCGGCAGCGCGGGTGCGGTTGGGATGGGACACGCCTCGAGCGCAGCGCTCGCGGTTCCCACCAGATCACGCGCGGATAGGGTGGCAAGAGGCGCGGGTCCGGCAGCGGGCTGCGTGCGCACAGGGAGGTAGGACACCAAAGCCCAGACCATCAGGGCGACTCCCCCCACGGCGATCGCCGTTCGGGCAACTCTTCCGAGAGCCGTGCGAATGACGTTGGGCAGCAGGATGCCGCCCAGGAGGGCAGCGAGGAGCAGGACCGCACCCAGCACCAGCGCGGCAATGGTGAACTCGGGAGGAATCACGGCGATGACCGAGGGGACAGTTTGGCGACAGCCTAGCAGGGAAGGGCGGTGAAGGGGCAGCTTCGACTGTGGTGGGAAATCGGCAGGGCGGGCTTGCAGCGCCTTTGAGCGTACCCCGCTCTTCTCGCCGTCATTGACGCGCTCGGGCAACGTCAGAGAATTGGTCGCCCCGCGCTTATGACTGAAAGGGGTCCCTGGGCGTCTCCACGATCAGCCATCTCCCAAAGGAAGGATGGGGGCCTCAGTGCAGAGACTGAGCCGTCGCGCCCACGATGGGTCCCTCGCCTCGCGATTGCACCAGCACCGCGACGTCGGTGGCATCCGACGGCAACGAGGACACACTGACCTTGTAGTTCTCGGCCATGCCCTTCCACTCACCCAGCGTGCGGATGCTGCGCACTATGTTGAACTCCTCGAGAGTCTTGCCGGCGTTCTCGCCGCGGCCGACGTTGGATACCGCATGGCGCAGGAAGGCCACCAGCACGACGTCACTCGAGCGCTGGCCCTGTTTTTCGCCGACATCGACCACGACTTGACCTTCGCGCACTGCGAGTGTCACCGGCACGGCATCACGGGGCTCCTGCAAGGCCTGGACGATGCTGCTCGTGTCCATGGCGTCCTTGCGTCCGTCGATGACGAACTGCGGCGTGAAGGCGGAGGGGCGGTGGAAGTTGCGCACGTATGCATTCTGGCGCTCGACGCCCTGATGAAGTTCAAAGCGGTCGCGCCACCCGGAGCTGTCCCAGTAATCCACATGGAATGCCAGCGCCAGAACGTCCGGCCGCTCACTGAGCTGGCCGAGGTAGGCGTCCGCCGGAGGGCAGGAGCTGCATCCCTGCGCGGTGAAGAGCTCGATGACCAGCGGCCGCGACGGAGTGTCGGCCTGCGCGGCAGTCCACGCCAGTGCCGCACCGGCCACCACGCACACCCGAGTCCGGAATTTCATTGGCAAACCCTCTTATTCACGCGCATGAGCGCGGGGCGAAGCGAAGCCCCAAGGGTAGGTGCTCAAAGACGTTGCGACCACCCACGCAGAGGCCGCCATCATCAGGGTCACGACGAGCTCTGACCATTGATTTTGGGGCGGCGTCGCCCATTGGGGCCGAGGTTGCGCGAAAAAGCTGGGCACCCAGACCAGAAGGCCAAACAAGCTCATCATGATGGCTTCGAGGGTGGCCGCCAGACGGGGGAGAATCCCTGCAATGATGCCGATCCCAGCGGCAAGGTGACCGAGTCCCGTGAAGTAAGCGAATCCCAGCGGACTTGGGAGCCAGGCGGGCACCATGCTGGCGGTGTAGTGGGCGTAGACAAAGTGTGACCAACCGTAGAAGACACAGTTGAGGCCAAATAAAACCTGTGCTGCGCGCACGGCGCGCTCGCTGACGATTGGCAGCGCCGATTCTCGCGACTGCCATCGCAACATAGCGTAAAGGATCCACGCCCCCACGAGCGACGTCAGGGGTTGGCAAAAGCCATACCACGCGCCAACGCTGAGCGGTTTGGAGAGGATCCGGGGTGCAGAAGTCACGGTGCAGACCGCGTGGTACGCGCCGATCGTCAGCGCGCTCGGCAAGGCCGTGCGCGAGACGCACAGACCCGCGGCAGCGGCGAAGACGACCAGCGCGGATCCGTAGAGCCAGGTTTCCCGCCAGGGGATCCACGCTGGTAAGGACAGCCCGATCGGCGCGCCGTAGATGAGGCCGAAGATTGCGAGGCTCGCTGATGCGACAGCGAACAAGCCATGACCGAGTCCTACAATGCGCATAGGCATTCAGGTAGAACGTACCCGGCGTCGCTGGCACCATCAAGTGCCAGCGTGACGCTGTTTTCTGGTACCAGCTTGCAGAGCGTTACCATCAACGTCATCCAGGCACTGACCGAACAGCAGGGTAGCCGCCTCGAGGGAGGGGGCCGAGAGCCCCGCGTACCCCAGCAGCAGTCCCGGCCGCGCTGGTCGGCCCCGGTAGCACGGGTGTATGGGGTAGAGGCCCAGGCCGCGCTCGGCTGCGAGCCCAAGGAAACGTTCGAGCTGCAGGTAGCTCAGGCGGCGAAACCACACGACCACGTGGACACCGCTTTGACTGCCGTGCACCTCGATGCGGTTGCCGGCATGGCGCTCCAGCCCCTTGAGCAGTGCATCGCGCGATTGACGCAACTGTGCGACGCAGCGGCGCACGTGCTTTTCGAACTGGCGGCTGTGGATGAAGGCGGCGAGCGCGGCCTGCTCGATAACGGGGCTGCCGAGATCGTCGAGCCGCTTGGCGCTGAAAAGGTCATCGCGCAATGCCGCCGGGCAGACGATGTAGCCGAGCCGCAGCGATGGAAACAGTGTCTTGGAGAAGGTGCCGACATAGATAACCCGGCCCGAGAGATCCAGCGAGCGGAGCGCGGCCAACGGCCGTCCCTCATAGCGGAACTCGCTGTCGTAGTCGTCCTCCAGGACGAAGCCGCCCAGCTTCGACACGATACGCAGCAGCTCGATACGCCGCTCGAGCGTCATGACCGAGCCCGACGGGAACTGGTGTGATGGCGTCACGCAGACGAGTCGGGCGCGATGCCGCGCTAAACCGGCGGTCTGCAGGCCGCTCTCATCGGTGCGCACGCTCACGACGCGCGCGCCGTGCGCCATCAGGACCTGTAGGAGATACGGGTAGTGCGGCTCCTCGATGACCGCGACGTCGCCCTCATCGAGCAGCACACGCGCGATCAGGGTCACGGCCTGCTGCGTGCCGCCGACAATTAATACTTCGTTCGCCGCGCAGACAATGCCGCGGTGCCGCGCCAGGTAATCGCAGATCGCCCGACGCAACGGCAGGAAGCCGCCCGGATCCGGATAACGGGGCCCGGCTTGCAGCGCTGCCGCCGCCACTTTTCTGCGCCACGAGTGGAACAGCCGCGCATCGACGCTCGGCTCACCGTAGTGCAGGTCGAAGCGTGGCGTCGGCCGCAGCGCGCCCAGCGTGACCTGAGGGAGCCTCCTGCTGCGCGCCGCGTAGCGCGATTGCGCGGCGGAGCCCTGTGCGGAGCGGAAGGTGGGCAGCGGGCGTGCCGCATCGCCGACGCGCGTGTTCGAGCGTTCACGGGCGACCGCCAGACCTTCGGCGCACAGAATCTCGTAGGCACCGAGCACCGTGTTGCGCGACAGCCCGAGCGTCCGCGCCAAGGTGCGCGTCGCCGGCAGCCGTCCTGCGGCGACGAAGTGGCCATCGAGGATGGCGCGCTTCAGGGCCCGCGCCAGCTGCTCGTATAGGGCTCCCTGGGCGTCGAGCGCGAAATCAAGGCTCTGCAATCTGGTACCAGGAAGTAGCGTCACGCTGGCATAGGATGGTACCAGTGTTACAGGTAAGGCGACACGAGCCAGCACAGGGCGTTACGCACCCGCAGCAGGGGCGGCACGGATTGGGTCTGCAGCGCGCCGAGCGGCGGGGACGCGTGTTCGCGCTCGGCGATGAACGCCGCGAGCTCCCCGCAGAATTGCGCATCGTAGACCTCCACCGCAATCTCAAAATTGAGGCGCAGACTGCGGGTGTCAACGTTCACCGAGCCGATGTGGGCGTAGCGTCCGTCGATGACCAGGAGCTTCGCATGCGAGAAGGGTGGCGGCTGCAGGTGCACGCGCACGCCGCGCGCCACGAGCGCCGGGATCCAGTGCAGCGTTGCCCAGTCGATGTAGCGCAGATTGCTGCGGCGGGGCAGGACGATCGACACGGTCACCCCCCGCAAGGCCGTAGCCTCGAGCGCCGCGACGAGCTCGAGCGGGGGGATGAAGTAGGGCGTCATGATCTGGACGTGGCGTTGCGCGCTCGCCAGCGCGCTCAGCAGAATCAAGAGCAGCTTCTCGACGTCCTGATCCGGTCCGCCGGTGATGACGCGGCAGACCGACGGGCCGAGCGCACTCGGAGCGGCCGGAAGGGGCAGCCGCTCGGCGGTTGCAAAACCCCAGTCCTCGGCGAACGTCTGGGCGAGTTGCGCGACGACCGGACCGCCCAGCCGGAAGTGAATATCCGTCATGCGGCAGCCCGTTCCGCCGCCGACCTCGCGCCCGCCCAGATTCATGCCGCCGATGAAGGCGGTCTGGCCATCAGCGATGAGGATTTTGCGATGGTTGCGGCAGTTGAGCGAGAGGCTCGGCGGCAGCAGGCGTGGCGGCAGGAAGCGCGCAGCCGGCACGCCCGCGCGCCGCAACCGCGGCACGACGTGAGGCCAGTCGTACCACTCACCGATGCCATCGACGAGCACCCGTACGCTCACGCCGCGCCGCACTGCCGCCCCGAGCGCGGCAATGAATTCCGCGCCGATGGCGTCCGTCTGAAAGATGTAGGTGGAGAGCCAGACCGAGCCGCGCGCCTCACCAATGGCAGCCAGCATTCTCGGAAAGGCCAGCTCACCGTTGTGCAGCGGCTCGATGGCGTTTCCCGGCTCGAGGGAGCGGCGCGTCAGCGCGTCCCCGATTCTGACCTGTGCGGCCAGCGCGCCCGTGATCCCCGCGCTGGCGTGTAGAGTCGCCGGCGAGTTCGAGGCCGGCGGCGAGAGTAGTCGGCGGCGCCGCACCCGGTTGATGCCGAACAGCCAATAGAGCAGCGCCCCGCCGTAGGGCACGAGGATGCACACGGCCATCCAGCTCAGGGCGCTCCGTGGGTCGGCCTTGCTGAGGAGCGCATGCAGACCCGAGCCGGGCCCGGTGACCAGATACAGCGTGAGGGTGAGAAGCCCGGCGAAGGTCAAGGAGTGCATCCCAGACATGATGCGGCAGCGCTAGTCTATCGTCCCCTTAATCTGACCGCGGCCAGCGGATTTGACGGAGGAGCCATGTACAGCGGCCCAGCTTGGCCCGACCTCGCTTACCTTGGCTGGCGTGATACAGCCCTGACGTTGCAGCTATGGACCCAGATCGTAGGGAAAATCCGCCTGACCCTCACGCCCTGGCTCAATCACAGCTGGCAAGTGCCGCTTTACGTCACCGCGCGAGGGCTGAGTACGTCAGCGATTCACGTGCACCAGGAGATTCTGGAAATGGAGTTCGACTTTGTCACCCACCTCCTGGTAGTTCGAACCAGTTGGGGCGAGAAGCGGACGCTCCCGCTGAAGACACAATCGGTTGCTGAATTTTATGGCCAAACGATCGATCTGCTGAGGGGCATTGGGATTGAGGTCAACATTTACGACATGCCGAACGAAGTGCCTGGCCCGATCCGCTTTTCTCAGGACCGGAGCCATACAGCATATGACGCTGCTGCTGCCCATCGGTTCTGGCGCGCTCTCATCCATGTCGACCGGGTCCTTAAGCTATTCCGAAGCGGCTTCTTGGGAAAGGTGAGCCCCGTCCATTTCTTTTGGGGCAGTTTCGATCTGGCGGTTACCCGGTTTTCGGGGCGACGTGCGCCGCTGCACCCAGGCGGTGTGCCCGGACTTCCTGATGCCGTGGTGCGCGAAGCGTATTCGCACGAGGTCAGTAGCGCCGGGTTCTGGCCCGGCAACGACGCCTATCCACAGGCTGCATTCTATTCGTATGCCTATCCTGAGCCGCCGGGCTTCGCCGTTCGATCCGTGACCGAGGGTGCCCGCTTCGATCAAGCGCTCGGGGAATTTATCCTGCCATACGATCTGGTTCGGCACTCGGCGGACCCGGATGCATTACTGCTGGATTTCCTCTCGAGCACCTACGCAGCTGCTGCCGACCTGGCTGGATGGGACCGGAACGCACTGGAATGCGCTTTGGGAGTTCCGGCTCGGGTTCGTCGGCTTACCAGCGACGTCTAGCAAGGCCGGCACAGAGTCGGCACACTTCAGCGCGGCTCCTGTAAGCCGCGGAGACCATCATGATTACCAATCGGTTTCACCGGTTCTGCATCATCTTCGGCCTGTCCGCAGTCCTGATCCGCGAGGCGCTCGCGAGCACGCCGGTTACGCCCAATCTCCTGGTCAACGGTGACGCGGAGGCGCAGCGTTGTACTCAAGACTGGACGGCACAGACCTCGGTGCCCGGCTGGCGGGTGACGCGAGGTGCGGTCAGCGTGCTTTGCTATTCCGCGTTCAACTACACGGACGAGGTTCCGGTCCTGCCACGCAGCGGCTCGGCCGGCGAGGCGCTGTTCACCGCGCCCGGTACCGACACTGCCATGGAGCAGACGGTCGATGTCAGCGCGGCCGCTTCCGCGATCGATCACGGCACGGTCGGATTCAAGCTTTCCGGCTGGCTCGGCGGCTGGGACGCAAGGCCCGAGCGCGCCACTCTGACCGCCAATTTTGTCGATGCGAACGGCGGCGCCATGGGCAATCCGATTACCATCGCGAACGTCGATGCCCAGGCACGAAACAATGTGACCGCTCTGGTGCAGAGAGAGGCGGGCGGGTACGTGCCGGCGGGCACGCGCGAGATCATAGTCACCGTTCAGTTCCTGAGCGGTATGGAATCCTACAGCAACGCCTTCGCTGACAATCTCAGTCTGACACTCAGCGGCAGTATCGGCGCGCTCACGCCGGCTATCCTGGCACCGCCCGCGTCGACCGTCCCGACGCTCGATCACGTTTACGTGCTGATGATGGAAAACACCAATAATGCCGACGTGGTCCAGGTTAGCGGCAACACGGCCACCGTCGTGCCTCAGATGCCGTATACGGCCTCGCTGGCGAAGGGCGGCGCGGTCCTGAGCAACGCGTGGGCGACCTACCACCCGAGCGACGAGAACTACGTCGCTATGGTCGCTGGCGACACGTTTGAATTTGGCCCGGTCTACTACCCTTACAATCTGCCGGACGCTCATCTGGGCGATCTCTTGAGTGCACGGAGCAAGAGCTGGGTCGGATACATTCAGAACATGGGCATGCCCTGCAACCTCGCGGCCACGCAACGCGGATCCGGGCAAAATTCCTACTCCCCCGATGACGGGCCCTTCGCGCAGTTCGCGGATGTCATCGACAACACGAGTCTCTGCGATGCGGTTGAACGCGATCTCGCGGATTTCGAGTCGGCGATCGGCGCCAACATGCTGCCCAACTTCGCATGGCTGTCGGCCGACAACTGGTGGGACGGCGAGGGAGCCTGGAACAAGAACGACGCCTTCGATGTCGCTTTTTCCAACGAAATCCAGGACCAGTTCATTCAGTCGACCATCGAGCCGCTCGTGCAATCGACGGCGTGGAAGAGCTCGCGCTCGCTGCTGATTCTCACCTGGGACGAGGCGGCCGGCTGGGGCTGGCCCAACAATCACGTGCCTGCGATCCTGGTCGGATCGCCCGGCCTGTTGAAGGCGGGCAGCGTCTTCAACGAGCGGGTGAACGGCTACGACCTGTTGCGTACCATCGAAGCCTCGCTCGGCACGGACGGTGTCGACAAGTTCGACACTTACGCCCAGCCGCTGAACGACGTCTTCAACGGCACGGATGCCGCGGCTGGCCTTCTCTGGCCGAGTCTCTCGATGACGACGCGCGGCAGTATCCTCGACACGTTCGGGCAGGCGGCCACGTCCGCTGCCCTAGACCAGGGCCAGACGATTACGGCCTACGTCCCCGCGGGCGTCACCAGCACCGCCGTCGTCAACCTTCTGCCACTGGGACTGGTGCCGAGCTCCACCTCCCCGGCCTACACGTTCAACCAGGACAACATGACGATCTCGATCCCCACCGCCGGGCTCGCCGTCGGCGTCTATGGCGCGTGGCTGCGGAACGGCACGGCGCCGCCCGCTCGCGCGCCGATGATGGTCAGCATTCTCCCCGCGCCGCAGGTCAGCCAGAGCGAGCCCGGCGTCGAAATCGTCGGGGCCTCCGCCACCGGCGGGAACGCGGCGAACGTCAATCTGCGGGAAGGGAGCGACGCAATTCTGCGCTATTGCCTACCCTCGGGCGCCGATCTGTCGAACGGCTGGATCGGCATTTTTCCCGCCGGCACGGCGATCAACAACATGACCAAGAAGGCCGCCAGGACAGTCGGCTACTGGCTCTACACGCCCGGCGGCGGGGGAGAGGCGGCGCCGTGCGGCGAGGCCGAGGCTTACACCTCGGAATTGACTCCAGGCACCACCTATCAGGTGCTGCTGTTCATGACCGCCTCGAACGGCACCAAGCAGATCGGAAGCTCGACCGAATTCACGGTAACGCCGGCCTTGCCGCACTAGGGGCGACGCGCCGAGCGCCTGGAACCGAGAAACCTTGCGGACCGCGGCGCTTCGCGTCTCACCAATGCATCGAGTAGTTATGGCCGCAGTTTTCGCAGAGCTGCCCTTGACCCATGTACGACGGGCAGTTGCAGCCGGGCGCTGAGCACCTGCCATAGCCTGCCTGCAGCGGCGCGCCGGGCAGCTCGCCCGTCGGCTCGAAAATCGGCAGGCGAGTGATCGAGTCTGAGCGATGCCGCCCTAATTCGGGATTCGATGTATGCATGTGATTTCCCCCAAAGCGAATCGTGCTGGTCAGATCTACGTGCCTGAACCGTTCTACGGCGGTTTGCACGCACTGTCGCGAGGCACTTGCGGCGAGTCTGGCACGAAAGATCACCGCAGTGAAGCGCAGACCGACGCAGCGGCCAATCGCGTAGAGACTGATTTGCACTGCGCTGCTGCCGCTGGGTGAGATTTTCCGCTCGACGAAATCACAAAAGGCGAACACAATGAGAACGCTGCTAACGAAAAGAATGCTGCATAGCAGCGGGGGCGTTTCCATGCTGATCCGCGGACTCACGCCGCGCAGCCACCGGGCTGGGCGCTGGGCGACTCGACGCCTGGTGCGCAACGCGAGCGACCTCGAGTGCTATCGCTCCGGATAACGCCGGCACGTAGCACTTCGAATTGCCGATGAGCTCAGTCCGACGGGTGGCAACTTGCTGTTGAGGTGAAGGCAATGCGTCGACAAATTCTGCGAGCGGGTGGAATCGCGCTGCTGGTGGTCGCAGTCGCGGCCGGCGTGACGTATGTGGTCACGCGGCCACCGCCGGGAAGACTGACCTTCACCATCGAAACCAAGCCCGCGCTCATGAGCGCCGCCTACAAGGTGTATGGCAATCGCACCGCGGGCGACGGACGCTACTGGCTGAGTAAGGTCGTCATCAGGAACGAGGGCGGCTCGCCGGTCGAAGATGTCACCACTTCCTTCCAGATTCCGGGCCTCGTCGAGTGGACCACGCCGAAATCCTATCCACGCATCGAGCCCGGCCAGACCGTCGTGTCCTTGTTCTATCCCCGGCTGCCGGACAGTGTGGCCATGAGGACCACGACCACGACCGAGCATGTGGAATTGCGAGTCGAGTACGCGGATCATCGTGGCGCCAAGCACGAAACCCGCCAGATGGATTTCCAGCTCCGCGGCCGGAACGACCTGATCTATACGACCCTGCCGGAGTCGGAGCTGCTCAATGCACCCGACTACTACGAGAACACCGATCTGGCCGCAGCTTTCGTGACGCCGGACGACCCCGTCATCAAGTACTTCGTCGAGCAACTCGAGTCCAAGGCGATGCACGGCACGATGGTGGGCGCGGGAGCCGACCCGAAGGAGATCGGGCGTTTCATGGCGACCGTGTACGCCTTCGAACAGCTCTCCGGGATCGTCTATATAGGCACGGAAGGCTTGCCCGAGAAGAGCGGCTCGTCGGTGACCACGATCCAGAAGGTACGCCTGCCGCGCGAGGTGCTCCTCGGTGGCGGGGGCTTGTGCATCGAGCTGGCTGCACTCTTTGCCACCGTCTCCGAGGCGGCGGGCCTGGACCCCGTCATCTTCATGACCACCATTCACGCATTTCCCGGGCTCAAGGTGAACGGGGAATTGGTCGGCTTTGAGGCGACGGCCGTCGGCATACCTGGCATGGGCGAAAAGAGGCATACGTTTGATGAGGCCCTGAAGCGGGGTCAGGATGAGAAGGCGTCGTGGCTGAGGGGCGGGGACCAGCAGATCGGTCACCGGGTCATGATGCTGGACCTGCACTACCTGCACCACGTCAGCGGCATCGTCCCTCCGGAGCTCCCGGACGATCCGGCGGCGAGGCAGAAGATTGATGAGATCTTGGCGCGTCTGCTCGGATCCGACCGCAGCGCGCAAGAGGAGCCGGCCCCTCGCGCAACGCGCACCACGAGCTCGGGCCCCGCGCCGGCGCCACGGCCACAGCCGGCGCCGCGACCGCCGCCGTCCGCTACACCCGGTCCGTCTCCGTCCAGCGCCGGCGTGAACCGCTACTCGGATCCGAACGGCTTCTTTACCCTTTCGCTGCCAGCCAGCTGGCACGTCAACCCCTATCCCGCACAGCGGTTCCACTCGCTCGCGCTCGAAGCATTCGACGCCGGCTCAACCATGCGTGTGTCGGTGCTCGTGTTCCCGGGCGTTGCCTCGGGCGAAACGGCCATAGGTCAGCTTCGCTCCTACGTGGCGTCGCTGGGCGGTCGGATGAACTTCCAGGAGCAAGCGTCCGTCACCAACGGCGGACGCGATTACCGTCAGTTCTTCGGCGGCACTTCGTACCCCCAGGGCATGTCGATTGATTGGGTGACCTATCTACGGAGCTTCCCCCAGGGGACAGTGATGGTTTCACTCGCCGCCCCGCACGGCCAACTCGTAGGCGTACTGCCGCAACTGCGCCAGGTATTTACCACTTTCGACCCGGGGGCCTGACATGAGCCTGAACCGAACCGCGTACCGGACCGTCGCGACGCTTGTCGCGGCCATTGGCGTCGTCACATTCAGCGGAGCCGCTCGCGCTCAGCGCGAGCCGCGCGTGCAACAGGAGGACCTCACCGTGACGGTCGACGACGTCGGCAACGCCGTCTTCGTCGACAAGGTGACCCGCTCAGCCATCGACTGGGAGCAATATAAGGAGAGCTACGGCGGGTATCCGTCACTCCTCAAACGGGACCTGCAACACCACTATTCGAGCATGGAATTGCACGACATCGCTCTGACGAACGATGACATGAACCGGGTTTCAACGCTAAGCTGGAAGGCGGAGGCGAGCGCAGAGTACCTGGGGAACGGCCAGTGGGAAGGGACACTGCCGAAGAGCGCGCAGGCCACCAAGATCAACGAAACCCTGTGGGAGTTCACCACCAGCTCCCCCGACGAAGAGGGGATCACTCAGGAAACGTTTCACATCCACCTGCCAAAGGGGGCTAAGGGCGCCGAGCAGACGCAGAGCGAGACCGGCGAGCCCGTGCTCCGCTACACGCTGCCGGATACCCGGCGGTTGCCGCTGCTGTGGGTTGCCGCGCTCGCGGGGGTGCTCGGAGCGGTGCTCCTTGGCGCGAGTTTCCTCGGCAAGCCGGCGCCTCCAAAAGCCTGAGGCGCGCCAGCGGGGGAAGGTCGCGCTAGCGCGCCGACACGCTCATATCCTCACTCCTCCGGCGGAAGGCGCTTCTGCCTTCGCTGCAGGAGAAATCGCGCACCATAGTAAATGGCCGCGAGGAGCGCGGTCAGAAGAAATGCGGTCAGCGCCGCTCGAGTGACCCAGTAGAAGAAGATGGCGACGGGAGGCATCTGCGGCTCTCAAGGAAGCTGGCCGCAATCAGCTCGCAGCGCTGCCCTTCAGGTCAAACAAGGCGCGGTATTGACGCGGCTGGGAGCGAAGGTATTGCTCCGGGGCATGCACGTGTCCGCCGAGATGGGCTGCAGCATGCCATGGCCAGCGCGGGTCGTAGAGCATGCCACGCGCGAGCGCGACAAAGTCCGCATCCCCCGTGCCGATGATCGCTTCGGCATGCTCATAGTCGGTGATGAGGCCGACGGCCACCACGGGCATCGTAGTCGCCTGCTTGACCGCACGCGCGAGCGGCACCTGATAGCCCGGCCCGAGAGGGATGTTCTGGCGTGGATCGAGTCCGCCGCTCGAGACATGGATGACGGCGCAGCCGTGCGCTTCGAGCGCCCGGGCGAAGACGATCGTCTGCTCGATATCCCAGCCGCCCCCGACCCAATCGGTGCCGGAGACCCGCATCGCGACCGGCTTGTTCGCCGGGAAGGCCTCGCGGACCGCATCGAACACCTCGAGCGGGAAGCGCATCCGGTTCTCAAGACTGCCGCCATACTCATCATCGCGGCGGTTGGAGAGCGGCGAGAGGAACTGATGGAGCAGGTAGCCATGCGCGCCATGGAGCTGTACCGCGTCGATGCCGAGCCGCGCTGCGCGCCCGGCTGCCGTCGCAAACGCATTACGGATACGCTTAAGGCCGTCGCGGTCGAGGGCTCGGGGCGCGCTCTGTCCGGCCGCAAACGGCAACGGTGAAGGCGCGACCGTCTGCCAGCCGCCCTCGGCGGTCGCTCCGATCTGGGCGCCCCCCCTCCAGGGCACCTCGGTCGAGGCCTTGCGGCCGGCGTGCGCCAGCTGAATCGCAATCGGCATATCCGAATGCCTGCGCACGCTCTCGAGGACACGCGCCATGGCGGCTTCGTTCGCCTCGTCCCAAAGTCCGACGTCGGCGTAGGTGATGCGGCCCACCGGCTCGACCGCGGTCGCCTCGATGATCAGCAGCGCGGCGCCCGACAGTGCCAGATGGCCGAGATGAATCAGGTGCCAGTCCGTCATGCAGCCATCGACGGCCGAGTACTGGCACATCGGCGCGATGACGATGCGGTTCGCCAGCGTGAGTTTGCCGGCGCGGAAGGGCTCGAACAGTTTTGGCCCGCTCATTGTTGCCTCATCTTCTCACTGCACCGTGGCGAGGTGGCTGTTGACCTTGACCGTCGCGGACTTGGACCCGTGCAATCCCTTCGGATGAGCATGGGCGACGAATTTGAGACGCACCTTGGGGCCGAAGACCAGACAGTGCGTCGAGCCCCCGAACTGGAAATAGCCCAGCTGGTCGCCCTTGTGCACCTGCTGCCCCTCCCGCAGAGACTCACCCGAGGCGCTCTCGAGTATGCAGGATGAGCACTCGGCCATGCCGATCGTTACCAGACACATGAGTCCGATTCTGGGATCGTCTGCTTCGATGAAGATGAGGGCCCGTGTCGCCACATGAGCGATGTAACCCTGGGAGTTATTGGGGCCTTCGGGATCGAAATGCTCGGAAACGGCCTCCGAGTAGTAGGTACCCGGAATCCTTTGCAGCCTGCAGACGGTGCCTGAGACGGGGCTGTGCCAGCGATGGTAGTCCCCGGCGCTCAGGAACGCCTGGTACACCGTTCCCCCGACGAAGCGGTCGACGAAGTTGCCGGCCAGCATCTCCTCGAGTGAATAGGGCTGTTCCTTGATCCAGAATTCGGCGCGCCGCTGTACGCGTCTCTTGATTGCAAAGGGCGTCGACTCGCAGGCGTTGACGATGATGCTTGCGTCATCCGGTGATGCCACCGGCCGCTGACCGGGCTTGAACCTGCGGATGAAGAAGTCGTTCCAGCTCCTGAATCCCAGGTGCGGTGCATTCATGTCGGTCTCGAACTCATCGAGACCGAGTCTCTGCCAGGCGTGCGGGCTCAACCACCCTGTCGGGGAGTCATTGAGGACGTAGCAGGATTCTGCACTGCTCAGGAACTCAGCCCACGCCGCAAGAAACCTGCGAAACATGGCGTTGACCCTCTTATCTGCAAAGGCCGCGAGTCCCGTAGGCGTGATCATCGGGTAGTCGAGGATCGCGTTGATCGGGAAGCCCACCATGTAGGTGCGGTTGTATTCCGGCGCCCGGGTCAACACGTGGTTCAGGACCTCGAGCATCTCGCCATAGTTCTTGAGCCTGACATCGCCCCAGACGGGCTTCGCTCGCCTGCGGGGCTGCTCCTCGAACATCCGCGTGAAGTACATGCGCATCACCGCATCGCCTTCGATCAGGCCCTGGAATTGCTTCACGATCGGATGAAACGTCGCGCCGTGCTTTCTGATCGCGGCGCGGGTGGCGCGCAGCCAGTGAGCCAGGTGGTGCCCCTCGTGGGGCAGCCAGCCGCCCAGGCGGCTCATGCGGTGGGAGACGGTCCGGGAGCTCATCAGAGGGGGTCTCTGTGCGCCCTATATTAAAGAGATCCCCCGGGCGCTGCCTGGGAGAGAAGTGCTCACGGCGCTCAGGACTGCGGGTCAGAGCCTTACACAGCGCTCTGAGGCGCCTCTGCGATCACATCCTCGAGAGAGTCCGCATCCGATAAGTCTCTCGTACCCTGAAGAGGCGCCGTGTCCTCGCTGCTGCGAAGCCTGGGACTATTCCTCAGGTAGTCATCCCGACCCAGCGCCTGGAACGGGTTGAATACCAAGGCGCGCTCGATGCGAGGTCTCCATGCGTAAAATGCCATGCTCCTCACTCCTCTACTATCGTACAGCATGGTGCCTGCGCGCCGCCCGCCCGGACAATGCGCAGCAATACGGACCCGGAATGCCCCTCTCAGGCAGGCACGCGGCGGCTCGGGGTAAACCCTTATCGACGCGGTTGCCCAGGTTCGGTATTTAGGTCAGGATTTATGCAGCAGCGGCTCTCAGGGTTGCTAAGCAACATTCCATAAGCCCCGTACCACAAGGGGCACAGAGGAAGAGACACCATGTCGCTCTACAACAAGTTGCTCTGGCTGGTGGTTGCCGTATTGGGTACGGCCTCGTTTGCAGTGCTCGCGCTGACCCGCGGCGAGTCGGTCAACGCTGCCTGGCTCGTGATCGCAGCCGTGTGCGTTTACCTCATCTCCTATCGCTTCTACAGCACCTTCATCGCCAGCAAGGTGCTCGGTGTGAACGGCGCGCGGCAGACACCGGCCTACCGCCGTAACGATGGTCTTGATTACGTGCCGACCAACCGCTACGTGCTCTTCGGCCATCACTTCGCCGCCATCGCCGGCGCCGGCCCGCTGGTCGGACCGGTACTGGCGGCACAGATGGGTTACCTGCCGGGCACGCTGTGGATTCTCGCCGGGGTCGTGTTCGCGGGCGCCGTGCAGGACATGACCGTACTGTTCCTGTCGACCCGCCGCGACGGGCGCTCGCTGGGGGACATGATTCGCTCGGAGATGGGCCGCGTCGCCGGCACCATCGCCGGCATCGGCGTGCTGCTGATCTGCGTCATCATTCTCGCGGTCCTGGCGCTCGTGGTGGTGAACGCGCTCAAGGGCAGCCCCTGGGGGAGCTTCACCGTCTTCTGCACGCTGCCGATCGCGCTCATCATGGGCGTGTACGGCCGCTTCCTGCGCCCAGGGCGCATCGGTGAGATGTCGGCGATCGGTGCCGTGCTGCTGCTCGCGGCGCTGATCTACGGGCGGACGGTGTCGGAGACGCCGACGCTGGCTGCGTATTTCACCCTGCCGGGCACCTCGCTGGCGCTCATCATCATCGGCTACGGCTTCGTTGCCTCGGTGCTGCCGGTGTGGTTGCTGCTCGCGCCGCGCGACTATCTCTCGACCTTCCTCAAGATCGGCGCGGTCGTGCTGCTGGCGATCGGCGTCATCCTCGTGCGCCCCGACCTGCAGATGCCGGCAGTCACGAAGTTCGTCGACGGCAGCGGCCCGGTCTGGGCGGGGAGCCTGTTCCCGTTCCTCTTCATCACCATCGCCTGCGGCGCGGTGTCGGGTTGGCACTCGCTGATCGCCTCCGGGACCACGCCCAAGATGATCGAGAACGAGTCACAGATCGCCTTCATCGGCTACGGCGGCATGCTGATGGAGTCCTTCGTCGCCATCATGGCCATGATCGGCGCCTCCGTGATTCATCCGGGCGTGTACTTCGCGATGAACAGCTCCGCCGCCCTCATCGGCACCACCGCAGGCCACGCGGCGGAGGTGGTGAGTTCCTGGGGCTTCGTGGTCACACCCGATGCACTGACTCAGATAGCGCACGACGTTGGGGAAGTGAGCATTCTCTCACGCACCGGCGGCGCGCCAACGCTCGCCGTGGGAATGGCGACCATCCTGTCGCAGTTCATCGGGGGCAAGGCCCTGATGGGCATCTGGTATCACTTTGCCATCCTGTTCGAGGCTCTCTTCATCCTGACGACCGTGGATGCCGGCACGCGTGTCTGCCGCTTCATGATTCAGGACCTGGTCGGCCACGCCGTCCCCGCCTTCCGCGAGACCAAGTCCTGGGGCAACAACGTGATCGGCTCGGGACTGGCCTGTGCCCTGTGGGGTTACCTGCTGTACGCGGGAGTGATCGATCCGCTCGGCGGGATCTGGACCATGTGGCCGCTGTTCGGCGCCACCAACCAGATGCTGGCGGCGATCGCGCTCACGCTCTGCACGGTGGTGCTCTTCAAGATGAAGCGCCAGCGCTTCGCCTGGGTGACGGTCGTGCCGACGGTGTGGCTGGTCGTCTGCACGGTAACCGCGGGGCTCGAGAAGGTGTTCAGTCCGGATCCTGCGGTGGGCTTCCTCGCCCATGCGGCCAAGTTTGGCAGCGCGGTGGCGGCGCAGCACGTGCTGGCGCCCGCCAAGTCGCTCGCCGACATGAGCCGTATCGTCTTCAACGACCGACTCGATGCGACGCTCGCGGGGCTGTCGGTGGCGATCGTGCTGGCGATGGTATTCTATGCTCTGTTCGACATCCGCAAGGCATTGAGCAACCCGTCGGGGACTGCGATCGAGGTCGGTGGCGCTCCGGGTGCCGCGGGTGCGGGAGGCGCGAGTGCTTAGGGTGAGGATCGTCTGGCGCTGGACGGTGCAGACAGCGCGCCTCATGGTCGGGGTGCCGGACTACGACACTTACGTGGCCCACCGCCGGGCGCACCACCCGGACCAGCCCGTCATGAGCTACGCGGAGTTCTTCCGTGAGCGCCAGCTCGCCCGCTACGCTTGCGAGAAGGGGCGCTTCAAGGGCTGCTGCTGAAGTCTCAGCCGCAGCGCTGGGCGGCCGCGGCGTCGGAGCGGCTGCTCAGAGCTCGTTCGCTCGTGCGGCGCTGACCCGATCGTTCATCTCCCGAAAGACGACGGCGTATTTCTCCTGCCCCTCGCTGGCCGCAAAGCGCAGCGGGTGAACTCTCTTCACCAGAATTTCCGCCACGGTTGGCTGACTTTTCAGAATGGCCATCACCTCGCCAATGAATTGGCCGAGGGGCATGGCGGCCGGATCGTCAAGGGCCCGGCTGCCCTGCAGCTCGGTGCGCACGTAGGGGGGCACGAGCTCAATCACGCGAATCGGCGTCCCCTCGAGCTGGTAGCGCAGACTCTGTGTGTATGAGTGGATTGCCGCCTTGGTCGCGGAGTAGGTGGGGGCCATCGAGAGCGGTACGAAGGCGAGACCCGAGGACACCGTCATGATGGTTGCTTCGGCTTGCCTCGAGAGATGTGGCAGCAGCGCCGTCGTCAGCAGGATCGGACCGGCCAGATTCGTCGCGATAGTCTCGAGCGCAATGTCCGCGGTATTCGCAGTCCGCAGGTTCTCATTTTTCATGATGCCCGCGTTGTGAATGACTACATTCAAGGCCGGAAACCTCGCTGCGGCCGTTCGCGCCAGGGATTCGATACTCTCGCGGGAGGACATGTTGACGGGCAGCTGCTCGAGGCCTTTCGCAGCAGCCAGCTCGAGCTTGCGCGCCGATCTCGCGGCGACGATCACTTTGTTGCCAAGCTTCGCGAATTCCTCGCCAAGCGCCAGCCCGATGCCTGATCCGCCCCCGGTGATCAGAATCGTGTTACCCGTGATCTTCATGGCAGGCCTCCATTCATAGCGCACCCTAGTGCATCAATGGCGGAGGCGCATCCCCCGAAGGTGGTGGCTTATACTGCAACCCACGGCCATGAGATGACCCAATGACTGGAAATTCAAAGCGCTGGCGCTCGGATGGCGTGCGCATCGTTCGTTCGAGCGAGCTCGATGATGCGACCGCGCAGACTCTGGGGATGCGGCGCCGCGCGGCCGTGACCACCGGGAAAACCGGTGCCACAAGACTCTGGGCGGGGACGGTCACCATCGATGCCAGGGCGAAGACCGGCGCCCACCACCACGGCGATCTCGAGAGCGTCATCTATGTGGTTAACGGTGTTGCCCGCATGCGCTGGGGCGATCAGCTGGAGTTCATCGCCGAAGCGGGGCCTGGGGACTTCATCTACGTGCCTCCCTACGTCCCGCATCAGGAGATCAACGCGAGCGACGACCTGCAGCTGCACTGCGTCGTTGCCCGCAGCGGGCAGCAGGGCCTGGTGATCAACCTCGACATCACCCCCGTCGAGGTTCCGGAGCTCATTCGCTGGATCGACGATCTGCACAAGTGAGGGAGTCAGCGGCCCTGGGATCAATCGACGTGCCCGGCAGGGTTCACCTCACCGACGCTGAGGTGGAGTTCGACGACCTCGGCGCGGGCACGGTCATCCTGCTGCTGCACGGATTTCCCGCCACTCGATACCTGTGGAGCCAGGTCGCGCCCGTGCTCGCCGCGCAGGGCTATCGTGCCATTGCGCCGGATCTCGTCGGTTACGGCGCATCTGTGGTAAAGCCCGGTGTGCGTATTGACATGGCGAGCCAGGCGCGGTGGATGTGGGAGCTGCTGGACGGGCTTCAGGTCGAGCGCGCCTTCATCGTTGCGCATGATGTAGGGTCCGCAGCCGCACAGCTGATGCTGACCGGATCGCCGGCGCGCGTGCGGGGACTGGTCATCCTCGATGGCGTCTATGAGACGCAGTGGGCCATGGAGGCAATCGAAAGTATCCGCGCCTGGGATAGCTCGCAGGCGCCGCGCTTGTTGCCGGTATTGGCGCGGCGGCTGGGAAAGTCGCCGCACCTGCGGACGATGCTGGCGGCCTACGCGGGCGAGGGCGGCGGCGAGCGGTTGATCCGGGCCGCCCGCGATCTCGATCCGAGTCAGACGGCATCGATCGGCGAATCGTTGCGGGCGCGTCAGGTTCGCTCGCTGGTGCTCTGGGGCCGGGACGACCGTTACCTCGACATCGACACGGTCGCCCGTCCGCTCGCCGGGCTGCTGGGTGCTCCGCTCGGGATTCTTCCGGGCGGTCATTTCACCCCGAGCGACTGCCCGCAGGAGGTGAGCGAAGCCATCTGCGATTTCGTGAAGACCTGCACCGCGGACGGGGCCGGAGACTTATGACTCAACCACCAACCTCGACCCCGGCAGAGATCGCCCCGACCGGCCTGAGGCGATCCGGTGTTACCGCCGGCACGGCTTACTCGCTCTACGTGCTGATTCTCCTGACGCTCGTCTACATCACCAATTTCATCGACCGCATCGTGCTCGGCATCCTGGTGGGACCGATCAAGGCGGAGCTGCGCTTGAGCGACAGTCAGCTGGGGCTCCTCGGGGGTACGGCCTTTGCACTCTTTTATACGGCGCTCGGCATCCCGGTCGGCTGGTGGGCCGATCGCGCCAACCGCGTCCGCATCATGACCGCGGCGGTTGTGTGCTGGAGCCTGTTCACGGCGCTCACCGGCGCGGCGCACAGTTTCCTGACCCTGTTCCTGGCGCGGCTCGGGGTCGGCGTGGGGGAGGCGGGCGGAGTAGCGCCCGCGTATGCTTTGATCGCCGACTACTTTCGCCCGGCGTGGCGCTCGCGCGCCCTCGGCTTCTTCTCGCTCGGCATACCGATTGGCAGCGCGTTGGGCTATCTGCTCGGAGGTTATCTGACCACCGCGTTCACGTGGCGTGCGGCGTTCGTGCTGCTCGGCGTCATCGGCGCGCTGCTCTCGCCCTTGTTGCTGATGACGGTCCGCGAGCCCGAGCGCGGCAGATACGACGCGGCAACGGCGCCGCGTCCGGCTCCGCCGTTTGCCGACGTCTGGCGCGTGCTCGCCGCCAAGCCGGGCTTCTGGCTCTTATCCCTCGGGGCGGGATGCGGCTCGCTCATGGGTTATGGGCTGCTGTTCTGGCTGCCCTCGTTCTTCATTCGCAGCGACGGCATGAGCGTGCTGCAGGTATCACGGCTCCTCGGCGCGTTGCTGCTCCTCGGCGGGGTCCCGGGGATCCTGCTCGGCAGCTATATAGCCGACCGGGTGGGCACGCGCGACCAGCGTGCCTACGCGGTGGTGCCGGCGTTGGCGTTTCTCTGCATTCTGCCCTGCTATGCCCTGGGGACGACGTTGCCGATGGGCCCGGCCGCGTTCGTGCTCTTCCTGGTGCCTGCGGCTCTGCAGCTCGTATGGCTCGGGCCGGTCATCACGGCGGTTCAGCACCTCGTGCCGCCCACGATGCGCTCGCTCGCCTCCGCCATCTTCCTGTTCATCAACAATCTGCTGGGCCTGGGGCTTGGTGCGCTGATCCTCGGCTTCGCTTCCGACCAGCTCGCCGCCAGGTTCGGCAGCGCGTCGCTCCGCTATGCGATCCTCGGAGGCACCGGCTTCTATGTGCTGGCCGCGGGATTTTTCTTCCTGGCTGCGACGCGATTGCGCCGCGACTTCGAGCCATTCGAAGCGTAACGATGTCCGGAAATGTCCGGCACTCGGCCAAATGTGACCGATCGGCTGCACCACAATGGACACATGCCGCGCGCCGCGAGGGTTCTCACGTTCGCCTGCCTGGCGTTGGCCTGCCTCGCTCCCGCGGCACGCGCCGGGGAATCAGCCGCTTCCTCGAAGCATCCGTCCCGCAACCTCGCGATCCTGCTGTTCGATGGAGTGCAGATCATCGACTACACCGGGCCCTACGAGGTCTTCGGCCACGTGTACGCCTTCGATCAGCCCGTGCCCTTCAACACGTATACGGTCGCCGAGCACACCACCGCGATCACGACCGCGATGGGCATGAGCGTCAATCCCAGGTTCTCGATCGACGAGGCCCCGCCACCGGATGTGATCATCGTTCCCGGCGGCGACGTGAGCGCTCCGCTCGGGAGCCCCAAAATCCTGGATTGGCTCACCGGGGCTTCCCGCCACGCCGAGATCGTCATGTCGGTCTGCAACGGCGCATTCATCCTGGCGAAGGCGGGGCTCCTCGATGGGCTCGAGGCCACGACGACGGCGTTTCTGACCGAGCGGCTGCGGGCCGCGGCGCCGCGCACGCGCATCAACCCGGGCGTGCGATTCGTCGACAACGGGAAGATCATTACCACGGCGGGTCTCTCGTCCGGCATCGATGGCAGCCTTCACGTGATCGAGCGGCTCTATGGCCGGGGCACAGCGGAGGCGGCGGCGCTCTCCATGGAGTACAACTGGGACCCGAACTCGACCTACGCGCGCGGAGCGCTTGCGGACATGTATCTCCCCAATCAGTTCAACATCGAGTCGGTGGCCAGGACCTGGGTGCCGGTGAAGCGCGAGGGAGGCCTGGATCACTGGCAGAATCAGTGGACCGTCACGAGCGGTGCGTCGGCTGCGGATCTCATGCAGCAAGTCGAAGAGGCGTTCTCGCACCGCGATTATTTCCCGAGGGCTCCACGTGTCAGCTGGCAGAGGCTGGGGGAGACCCGATCATCCGATGAGCTGCGCAGCGCCTGGCGCTTCAGCGACGAGGCCGGAGCGCCGTGGGATGGCAGTGTCAGCGTGAAGCGCGTGGGCGGAGGGGGCGACACCTACCTCGTAACCGTCGGCGTCACCGAAGCTTCACCTTCTAAATAGGTCGCAACGCCCTCGCAGAACGGCAGCCGGCGACCACCAGAGTTCGCCAGGCGGAAACAATTCGGCAATCTTCGCGTCATGCCCGGCCGGTACGGTGCGTGCAGTCGCCACTGCGCACCCGGAGGCCGCCATGTCGTCGCATTATTCCCAGCCTGCCAGCCCGCTTTTCCGCACTTCCCTATTAACGACTCTGACGCTCTCCGCTTCGGCGGCCCTCGCGCCCGCCGCGGCGCATGCCGGGGATGCAGATCGCACCGAGACTCCCATCAAGCACGTCGTCGTCGTGATCGGCGAGAACCGCAGCTTCGATCACATCTACGGGACCTATGTGCCGCGCGACGGGCAGAAGATCGCGAACCTTCTCTCCAGGGGTATCGTCAATGCCGACGGCTCTCCGGGACCCAACTTCGCCGCCTCGCAGCAGTTCATGACCGGGGCGCAATCGAGTTACTTCATCGAGGTGGATCCGTCGGCGAAGACGGCCTACGCGCTGTTGCCGGCGCCCACCCTCGGCGGCGCGCCGAATGTGGCCACTGCGACGGCACCGCCGTTCGCGGGGTTGCCGCCGGCGTTTCTCGCAGCCATCGAGCCCTCGCTCGAGCCGCAGGACCTCGTTCTGCTCACGACCGGAGCCGCGGGGCAGGGTGGAACGACCGGGCCCGATCCGCGCGTCCTCAATGACCTGACGCTGCCGAACGGATCCTTCCAGCTGACGGGTCCCACTCTGCCGTATGACTCCTATACGGGGGACACGACCCACCGCTTCTACCAGATGTGGCAACAGTCGGACTGCGCGAGCGGCAATGCGACCCGCGAGAACCCCAGCGGCTGCCTGAACGATCTCTACCCATTCGTGATCACCACCTACGGTGGACCCACGACCGACCATGGCGGCGGGACCTCACTCGCGTTCTACAACATGCAGGACGGGGATGCGCCGCTCTGGAAGAAGCTCGCCGACCGATACACCCTGAGCGACAACTACCATCAGCCGGCGATGGGTGGGACGGGCATGCAGCACGTCTTCATGGGCACGGGCGACGATGTCTTCTGGAGTGATGGCAACGGCAATGCCAGCGCGCCGCCGGCCTCCCAGATCGCAAATCCGAATCCCCGGCCATCCACCGATAATCACTACACCGTGGATGGACGCTTCAGCGACTGCAGCAACAGCGCGAATCCCGGCGTCGGCCCGATCGTGAGGTATCTCGCGACGCTCCCCTGGTCGCCTGCGCCCAACTGCGACACGGGGCATTACTACATGTTCAATAACACCAACCCCGGCTTCCTCCCCAACGGGACGATCGACACCGCGGGCATCGCCTCCGGCGGATCGATTCCCCCGACGAGCGTGCGTACGATCGGCGATGCTCTGAACGACCGGCACATCAGCTGGGCCTATTACGGCGGCGCCTATACCGCGGCGGTCAATCTCGCCAATGGCTCGACCAACCCGCTCGATGCGGTCGGTGCCGCCTATTGCAACATATGCAACTTCGAGTCCTACGCCACCTCGATCATGGGCAACGCGGCCGAGCGGCAGGCGCACATCAAGGACGCCGTCGATTTCTACAACGCAGTGGGGCAGGGCACGCTGCCGGCGGTCTCCTTCATCAAGCCGGATGGACTCCTCGACGGCCACCCGGCCACTTCAAAGATGGATCTCTTCGAGGGGATGCTGACCAAAATCCTCGATACGCTCGACCAGAACCCGGAGCTCAGGAAGGAAACGGCAGTCTTCATCACCGTCGACGAAGGGGGCGGCTACTACGACTCAGGCTACATCCAGCCGCTCGATTACTTCGGCGATGGGCCGCGCATCCCGCTCGTCGTGGTGTCGGACTACTCGCGCGGCGGCCGGATCGTGCACAGCTACACCGACCACGTCTCGATCCTGAAGTTCATCGAGCGCAACTGGCACGTGGATCCGCTCACCGACCGCAGCCGCGACAATCTGCCGAACCCGGTGTCACACCATCACGATCCGTACGTGCCGGTCAACAGCCCGGCGATCGGCGATCTCTTCGATATGTTCGACTTCGGGGATCGCGATCGCGATGATCAAAGCGACCGGCGCTGATCCGAGGCCGCGCAGCGGGGATGCTTCGCGCCTAGCTGGTTCGCCGCGCTTCCCTGGCGGCGAACCAGCCCGCGTACACGACGGATAACAGGCCGATCACGAAGATCCCGTCGAACGTACCCGCGCCGCCGATGGATGCGACCGGCGCGCCGAGGCCGCGGATTCTCCCGAGGTTCGTAAGGTCTGCGCCGATCAGCGTGCCGAGGCTCCCGCAGATGTAGGCGAGGGCTCCCGCATGGCGCCTCGACAGGGTGAGCGCCATGACGGTCGTGACCACGCACGGAACGAAGATCGGCTCGGCGATTCCGATGCCGGGCACGGGGGTCGCGAGCAGGTGGCAGGCCAATGCCACGACGGCGATCCCCCACAGGCTCAGGGTGTAGAGCTGATTGCGCATCATCAGATAGAGCGACATGCATATGGGGATGACGGCGCCGCCCACGTTGATTGCGAGCACCGTCGCGGGCGAGGAGCGCATCACCGGGACGACATAGGGGACGCCGAAGTAAGTGACCACGGCGCGGGCGGTCATGTGGTGCTCGGGCAGATAGGCGATCGGAATATTGATGTAGCTGCCGAGGAGGGAGGCCAGCAGCACTCCCATCATGGTGCGCGGGGCAAGCCCCATGCTGGCCGAAGCGAAGCTGAGAAGGCGCGCCGCGACGGAGCCGGCGACGATCGCGAACAGCACCGCGAGTCCCAGCAGCGCCGGCGCGGTGACCGGAAAGTAATGCATGCGCGATGTTAGCGTGGAAGCGCCGCGCCTCGCACCCCGCCCTTCGCCCTGGTCGCCGCGCCGTCCCTGGCGCGGCCAGACCTATCTCAGACCTATGCGCTAGTCCCGGCAGTGCTCGTCGCGATCGCCGCACTCATGCCAGCCGTGCTCGTGATACCAGCGGTGGTGGTCGCGATCGTAGAAGCCCTCGCGCGGCTCGACGACGCATCCCGACACGACGAGCATCAGCCCCAGTAATAAAAGGAGCGTTCGGGCGACAGGCTTGCGATTGACCATGGTTCCTCCGGCCACTGAATGACTCGCGGTCAGAGTAGCGCGGCATGGGCGCGAAGGCCATCCGCTGAGCTCCAGCGGCGGCGTGAGACGGCGCTTACAGGCTGTCAGGAAAAAAAGCGGTCTCAGAGGCGACGGAGTCGTGTCAGTCGTGACACGACGCGTACCGCCGCTCCGAGACCGTCAACGATGCGTCATTCCGCGTTGGGGGGCCTGATGCGGAGGACGCAATTCGGGGCAGCGGCTCGCGCGCACGCAGGGCCTGCTCCGTGCTCCGCGCGAGTAGCTCGCCAATTCCCATCGGGCTGAGGGGATCGAAGTGGGCGATCCAGACGTCGAGGCGGACACCCGCGGGTCCGGGGCCCGCCGGCCTGGCGGCGATGTGCCGCAGGATCGAGTCGCGCGAGAGATACTCGACACGGGGCGTCAGAGCGGCGAACTCGCCGGCGCCGAGCCGCCCGAGCGCCTCGTGGACTCCGTAGTCCGGAAACAGGTCGCGCAGCGTATTGGCCATCTGGCGCAGCTCGATCATCGGCAGCGTCGTGGTGTCGCCTTTCGGGCCGAGACGGATGTAGATGAGGCGGTGGGGACACCGGTCCCGGACTGCCAGATCGAGCAGGCGCGTGGCGCACTGGAGAAAGCCGCGGCGGTTAGGGAGCCCCGTCAGCTCGTCATTCATGGCGGCAGAGCGCAGCAGATACACCAGGCTCTGCAGTGCCCGCTGCTGCAGGGCGATGGTCTGCGCGCGGCTCGATCCCTTGAAGCGCAACAGCTCTCCGAGCAGACGGGCGATGCCCCCGTCGTCCCCGTTAGCGACGGCGGCGCGCAATTGTGCTGAGATCTCGAGGACGCGGGTGCGGGAGTCGTTGGTGCGCCTGAGCTGTACGACCGAAGCGGCATCCACTGAGAGAGCTCCTCTCGACACACGCACATCAGCTTTGGAGCGCGAGCCTACGCGCCGGGTCGGCACGGCAGCACCGGCCCAGCGCCCGGTCGGGCGTCGGCTGATGTCCGCGGCTCTCGTAAGGAAACGCCTACGCCCGCGCTGACGCACTGCAGCAGATCATGGGGGTTTATCATCGCGCGATGAGCTCGGTCGCCCGCCAGATGCTCGTGGTCGCGTTGCTGCTCGCTACGGTCGTCGGGCTGTTCGTGGCTGCGCAGTTGGGTCAGCAGCGGCTGGAGGATGCGAGCGCGAGGATCGCGCTCCTTGCCAAGCGGCAGCAGGCACTCGCAGATGTCTGGCAACTGCTGCGGCAGGCCGAAAGCAGCCAGCGCGGCTATATCCTGCTCGGTAACCCCGAGTATCTCGCCCCCTTCCAACAAGCCTCCGCGGGGTTTGACGCTGCGCTGCAACAGCTGGATGCCGCCTATGCGGCAGCCGGCGCGGCCACGCGTGCGGACGTCGCACAGCTCCGGCAGCTCAGCAACACGAAATTCGATGAGATGCGCCAGACCATCGAGCTCTTCGGCATGCGTGGCCGGGCTGCCGCGCTGCAGGTGATTCGCACCGACGCCGGCGCCTCGACGATGTCGCAGATCGATGACCTGGTGCGCAAGATCGAGGCGCATGATGGTGCCGAGATTCTCCAGGCGAGCCGCCGCTGGCAGGTCAACCGCTGGACGAGCATTGCCACGACCAGCGCCGCGCTGGTTGCGAGCACGGGTCTGCTGCTCCTCCTGAGTCGACTCACGCTGCGGCAGCTGCGCTCCAAGGAGCAGGAGACCGAGCAGCTGGAGGCGCGTCAGGCCGAGCTCGAGCGTCTGGTCGAGCGACGCACCGAGGAGCTGTCGGACCTGTCGACGCACCTGCAGTCGGTGGCAGAGCAGGAAAAAGCCGCATTGTCCCGCGAGCTGCACGATGAGCTCGGCGGCCTCCTGGTCGCAGCCAGGATGGACCTCTCGTGGCTCGAGGAGCGCCTCGCGAGCGGCGATGCCGAGGTGCGCGACTACTTCCGGCGTGTACAGGAAGCGCTGCAGGCAGGTGTCGACATCAAGCGCCGCGTGATCGAGAGTCTGCGGCCGACGTTACTAGACAACCTGGGACTCGTGCCGGCCCTGCGCTGGCAGGTGGCCGACATTTGTGAGCGGGCCGGGCTCAAGCACCTCGAGCGGTATCCCGAGGAGGAACTGCCGCTCACACCTCAGGCGTCGATTGCCGTCTTCAGGGTGGTGCAGGAGGCGCTCACCAACGTGCTCAAGCATGCGCGTGCCACCGCGGTCGAGGTGACGGTTGAAGTCGTGGAGCCCTGGTTGCAGGTCCGCGTGCGCGACGACGGGGTCGGAGTGCCACCGGAGCGGTTGCTGGCGCTCAGGTCGCATGGCCTGGCGGCCATGCGCCACAGGGCTCGAGGACTCGGCGGCCACTGGCACGTGCAACGCCCGGCTGCGGGGGGTACCCAAATCGAAGTGCGCCTGCCGCTCGCACGCGTGCTGGCGCGGGAAGGGCGGGAAGGGGCGGAGACTCGGCGTCGGCGCGGCGCCTGATCGCCGTGTCATCAGTGCTCGATGCGCGCGCCGCGCTGAGCTGCGTAGCCGCTCAACAGGACCGGCAGCCGGTGGTAATCCCGCGACTTGTTGAGGAAGACGTCGACGCCGAGCGTCTCGGCCTCGCGCCGATACTGCGGCAGGTCAAAGCCGGTGAGGACGATAATTTTCGGCCGTGGAGCGCTGCTGCGCCCGAGCGAGCGCAGTACGCCAAATCCCGAGCCGCTGCGCAGGTGAAGATCGAGAATCAGCACGTCGGGCGCGGAAGCCGCCATTCGCTCGAGGGCGGCGGCCTCGGTGTCGACCGTGTCGATGAGGTCGACGCGGGGCAGACGCTGGATGAGCTCGGCGATGCGGCCGCCGAGCACGGCGGAATCCTCTACGAGCAGCACGCGCACGGAGGAACTGTTCGACATATGAGGCTGTCGCGGCTCTCTCGGTCAGACTACGGTCCGCGGCCCCCTGCGGCGACCGTCGACAGCTACTCTAATCGGGGGCGTGTGGAGCGGATGCCGGCACCCGCCATCTCGGCGTGTCAGCGCTTGCCGACCGGCCCGGGTAGGGCGCCTACTGCATCAGCCCGTTCTTCAGCGCGTAGGCCGTCAGGTCGGCATTGGTGGTGAAATTCATTTTCTCGAGGATGCGCGCCCGGTAGGTGCTCACGGTCTTGACGCTGATGCACAGCTCCCGGGCGATCTCGGAGACGCTGCGTCCTACCGCCAGCTTGCACAGGATCTGGAACTCGCGTTGCGAGAGCGTCGCGTGCAGCGGCTGATCCGCCGGCTTATCGAGCGCGCCCACCAGCATCTCGGCGAGCGTCGCGCTCACGAAGCGCCGGCCGGCGAGCAGGGTATGGATCGCGCGCATGAAATCCTCGGGGGCCTGATCCTTGGCGACATAGCCGGCGGCGCCGGCGCGCAGCGCGTAGATCGCGTATTGCTTCTCCGAGAACGCACTGATCACCAGTACGCGTGTCTTGGGGTGCCCGCTGCGCACGTGCGCCAGGATGTCGATGCCGCTGCGGTCCGGCATGTTGATGTCCAGCACCACCAGGTCCCAGGCAGTGTCCCGCAGCCGCTCGAGTGTCTCGGTGCCGCTCGCGGCCTCGCCGATGCTATCGATCGCGGGGTCCTGCTCGAGCCAGCGCCGCAGTCCCGCCCGCACCATCGCATGATCATCGGCAATGAGTACGCTGGCCATGCAGAACGCTTCCCCGCGCCGGCCGAAGACCTTAATGCCTCGGCCGCGAGTCGAGAGTACGCCATTTGCCTGACCCGGTGTAGGCGGGGTCCTACGGCACGACCGACGAGACTCCGGCGGCGCTCGGGAGCCGCGTCCCGGTTCAGGCTGGGTTTACATCCGGGGCTCTCGTAGCCTCTTTCCTACACGATGCGGCGGCAATCGCCGCGAGCCGCGCCCGGCGGTGCGTGCGAACGTGCCCGCACATGACGGACCAGGAGGTGGATCGTGAGAAGCACTCTGGGGAAATTACTGGCGATAGCACTGCTTGTCTGGGCGCCGGCACTCTGGGCCAACCCGTATACGGATGCGGTCAGCCTCTTTAAGAACGCCGGCGAGAGCGCCCGGTTCTTTGAGAACTGCTACGGGTACGCGGTGTTTCCCACCATCGGCAAGGCCGGGTTGGTGGTCGGCGGGGCGCACGGCAGCGGACGTGTGTACGTGCACGGCATTTATGTCGGCGACACCACCGTGAATCAGCTGAGCGCGGGGTTCCAGGCCGGCGGCCAGGCTTACAGCCAGGTTGTCTTCTTCGAGGATCGGCGCGCGTTCGAGGAATTCACCAAGGGCAATTTCGAATTCGGCGCGGACGTTGACGCCGTGGCGATTACGGCCGCTGCGGGCGGCAGTGTTGGCACGACCGGTGCCAGCGCCGAGGCGAGCGGCGGCATGAAGGACGCGACTACTGCCGGCCGGTACTACAAGGGGCTGGCGGTCTTCACCATCGTCAAGGGAGGGGCGATGTACCAGGCGACGGTAGCGGGGCAGAAGTTCAGCTACACGCCGAAGGCCTGAGGTTGGCGCCGCACCGTCGGCAGTCCGTACGGTGCCTCCCGCTGCGTGTGGTCTCGCGGGACCACACGCCGCCGGAGCGCTGCAGGATCAGCGGGCCGCGCGCAATGAGAGGCTGCGCCGCACCGCGAGCGCAGTGCCACCGAGCACCAGCAGCGCCGCGGCAGCCAGCCGCCCCGTGATCGGCTCGTCGAACAGGGCGACGCCGGCGAGCGCGGCGATCACCGGGACGCACAGCTGCGCATTCGCGGCGGCAATGGCCCCGAGCCGCGGCAGCGCGGTGTACCAGGCGGCGTAGCCGAGTCCCGAGGCGACGGCGCCGGAGAGCGCGGCGAGGACGATGCCTTGCCTGTCTGCGGAGCCGTGCGTGAAGAGGAGCGCGCTGATCACAAGCGCGCCCGGGGCCGAGCGTGCGAAGTTGCCGGCCGTGTCGCCGAGCGCATCTTTCGAGCCGCGGCCATGCAGCGAGTAGAACGCCCAGGCGACGCCGGCAGCGAGCATCAAGGCCGCCTCCTTCATGGGTGGCGCCGCGATGCCCGGCAGGAGCAGCAGGATCAGCCCCGCGACGGCAATGAGCCACCCGAGGACGAGGAAGCGGTCGATCCGCTCGCCCGAGAGGAATCCCGCGGCGAGCATCACCACCTGCACGGCGCCGAAGAGCAGCAGCGCCCCCGTACCTGCCGTCAGTCCCACGTAGGCGAAGGAGAACGGCATGGCGTACGCGAGGAGCGCCAGCGCCGACTCCCAGCTGCCACCCGGAGCCTGCGGCCGGCGGCGCCCGGTGCGCACGAGGAGCCACAGCGTCACGGCGCCCGAGACGAGGCGAATGCTGGTGAAGCTCGCCGGATCGATGTGGGCGCTGCGCAGTGCCATCCGGCACAGCACCGAGTTGGCCGCGAAGCAGAGCAGCGCAAAGAGAGCGGCCGCGGCGGCGCGCTTCATGGCGCGGCGGCGACCGCGGCGGCCTTGCGGCTGCGCTCGAGAAGCCGGGGGCTCGAGAATCTCTCCGCCCACGTGTCGAATTCCCCGGTCGGTCCCCGCCAGCGGAGCTGCCCAACGTCCGTGAACAGCTCGGCATCGGTCCTGAGTGTCGCGAGCTGTTTGAAGAGCAGGGCGAGCTCGCGCCTTTCACTCAGCACCTCGGGCGGGAAGCTCTCGAGCGCGCCGTACTTACCGATCAGCCGCGCCGCGGTCACGCGCCCGATGCCAGAGAGTCCCGGATAGCCATCCGCGGCATCTCCTACCAGCGCGAGGAAGTCCGGTATCCGCTCGGGATCGACCCCGAACTTCGCGCGCACGCCGGCGGCGTCGCGGATCTCGCGGCTCTTACGGTCGACCTGAACGACCCGGTCGCCCTCGACGCATTGCGCGAGGTCCTTGTCCGGGGTCCAGATGGACACCTTGTGCACCTGCGCGTCGGCGGCGGCGATCTGCGCGGCGGAGGCGAGGGCGTCGTCGGCCTCGAGCTCCACCATGGGCCACACGGCGACGCCCATGGCGGCGAGCGCGTCCTCGAGCGGGTGGAACTGCCGCAGCAGCGCCGGCTCGACGCCGTCGCCGGTCTTGTAGCCCGGCCAGAGCCGGTTGCGGAAGGACTCGATTACGTGGTCGGTCGCGACGCCCAGGTGCGTCGCGCCTTCCTCGATCATCTGCAGGACGGTATTGAGCACCCCGACGGCGGCGCCGAAAGGAGGATCGCCTCCCTTTGCGAAGCGGCGCAGACCGTAGAAGTGACGAAACAGCTCGTAGGTGCCATCGATGAGATGGACGATCACGAGCGGGAGGCTACCTCGGAGCGGCGAGCCGCGGCCACTCCCGGCAGCATTGCTCCCTCGGGCGTGCCTTCTGATTCTCGCTCGGCGTACGTTCCTCGCGCGCACGCGCGGAGCGCTGGGCCGGGCGCGTCACGTCGCTCGTCGCTACCGCCACGGGCAGCGCGTGCCGCCGTTGCAGCGTGACGACCGTCAGGTAACCGAGGAGAAAAACGAGGGTAGCGCTGACATCAAAGAGGAGGAATTGCACGGACCACCTCCATCGGAACGGGCTACAAGTCTAGTGTTCGCCGCCGTCCCGGTCGGCCTCCTGGCGAGGGATCGCGAATGTGAAATTAGGGTGGAGGCGCCCTCCTCAATTGGAGAGAGCATGAGATCCTTTAGCGAGAGGCAGATTCCGCTACAGTGGGAAAAAAAGGGGGTCGCGCGGTCCGATGTCCAGGTCCATCCTCTTCCTGATTGCAGTCATTGCGCTCCCCGTGGCGCTGATCGCCTTCGTGCTCTCAGGCCGGCGGCCCCGCGGCGCGGATGAGGCGCAAACGCCGGCCCGGACGCCTGCCCCCGTGCCCGCGACCCCGCCGGCGGCCGCACCTCCGCCGGCGCCCGAGGTCGCGGCACGATTTCATGAGCTGGCCTTCGGTGTTCCCTTAGCTCCGCCCGCGGACGAGGCGGCGCACCGGGAAGTGGCGGCGGCGGTGGATCTCAAGCTCTCGGGGTCGGTTCTCAGGGCCGAATACGCCCCGCGACGCCCGCTGCACCTGCCGAAGCTCGTGCAGGCAGTGAACGACGAGAGTGTCTCGCGGCGCGAGCTCGCCGTGCTCATCGCCCAGGATCCGGCGCTCGCGGGGAACCTGCTGCGGCTCGCCAACAGCGCCTTCTACCGCGTCAATTCCCAGCCGGTCGAGAGCATCGATCGCGCCGTGACCCTGCTCGGCACCGCCGGCATCCGCTCACTTGTGGCCGCGGCGCTGCTGCAGCCGGTATTCAGGACCGCATCGGGGGAGTTCAAGCGCTTCCCGGATATCACCTGGGAGCACACGCAGTACGCGGCGAACGCCGCGGAAGCCTACGCGGCGATCCTCGCGGACGAGGACCCGTTCGCAGCGCAGCTGCTGGTCCTGCTCCACGGCCTCGGCACTATCCTGGTGTTCCGCGCCGCGATGGATGAGTACGCGAGCCATGGGGTGTCGGCCGATGCGGCCACCGTGGCGGAGCTCATCGAGCGCCACGCCGCCCACGTCGCGAGCCGCGTCGCGCACGACTGGGAGCTCTCGAGCCGTATCCTCACGGCACTCGAGGACCAGTCCGATTACATGCGGTCGGGAAATGCCACGGGATTGGGTCGATCGCTGCGCTTCGGCCGCTATTGCGGTGCCGTCGCGGTGCTGCGCGCCGCCGGGCTGCTCGATGACGATGGCGGAAAGGCGGCGCTCGCCGCCTACGGGTTCGGCGGCCCGGACTGCGAGAGGATCTGGGCGCGGCTGGCGAAGCAGCTTGCCGCGGGGGGACCTCCGGGAGGGGCGTAAAGCGATGTCGAACGCGCACGCAAAGCTCTTGTCTCATCCGCAGATCGAGGTCGAATGGATCGGCGCGAGCGAGTTCGAAGCGCACCGTCCCGGGGGACCTGTGATTCGTATCGACGGGGATTCGAAGGCCGCGCCGAGCCCCTTCGACACGCTGCTGGCCGCCATTGCGACCTGCTCGGCGACGGACGTCGTCGCGATTCTCGCCAAGCAGCGCACGCCCGTTGAGGCGCTCAGCGTGATCGTCGAGGCGCAGCGGGTGGACGCGACGCCGCGGCGTCGGGCGTCAGCGATCCTGCGTTTCTCGATTGCGGCGCCCGGCACCACTCGGGCAAAGGCCGAACGGGCGGTCGAGCTCTCGGTGATGAAGTACTGCAGCGTGCGCTCGTCGCTCCTGGCAGAGATCCCGGTGACCTGGAGCGTGGAGCTCAAAGCCTGAAGCGACCAGGAGCGGAGGAGGAGCGCCCGGAGGGGTGGGCTGCCGATCTTCCGCCCCTGGTCTTACGGAACTATCCCTGTCGCGGACCATTGCGTCGCATTGCAATGCGGCCCGGGCTGGTTGTCCTACCAGCTTATACGAGACAGACTGTCTCGTAAAGAAAAAGCGCCGAGGTGAACATTCGCCGCGGGGTCTCTAGAATGCGCGGCTGTATCCGGCTCTGAACAACATCCAACAGGAGTCCGCGATGTCCGCCGCAAACGTCATGCCCCGCCCGGGATTCCTCGACCGGGAACGCATCATCGCCGCCACTGACTACAACCGCTGGCTGGTGCCGCCCTGCGCGCTGGCGATCCACCTGTGCATCGGCATGGCCTACGGCTTCTCGGTGTTCTGGCTGCCGCTGCACCGGGCGCTCGGTCTCACCAAGTCGCTCGAGTGCCCGAAAGATCTCGGGTTCTTCCAGGTGATCACCACCACGACCTGCGACTGGAAGATCTCGATGATGGGGTGGATGTTCACCCTGTTCTTCGTCTTTCTGGGCACGGCGTCCGCGATCTGGGGCGGCTGGCTCGAGCGCGTCGGCCCGCGCCGCGCAGGGATAGCCGCCGCGATCCTCTGGTGTGGCGGGCTGGTGATTTCCGCGCTCGCCGTCATCGGACACCAGTTGTGGCTGATGTGGCTCGGCTCCGGAGTCATCGGGGGACTGGGCCTCGGTCTCGGCTACATCTCGCCCGTCTCGACGCTCATCAAGTGGTTTCCCGACCGGCGCGGCATGGCCACCGGCATGGCGATCATGGGTTTTGGCGGCGGGGCGATGATCGGTGCGCCGCTCGCGGACAAGCTGATGCGGATGTTCGCGACGCCGACCTCGGTCGGCGTGTGGGAGACGTTCCTGGTGCTGGCGGCCATCTATTTCATCTCGATGATGCTCGGCTCGCTCGGCTACCGGGTGCCGGCGGAGGGCTGGAAACCGGCCGGCTGGCAGCCGCCCGCCGCCACCAAGGCCAAGGCGCTGGTCACCCATCGCGACGTCGATCTCAACGTCGCCTCGCGCACGCCGCAGTTCTGGCTCGTCTGGTGGGTGCTGGCGCTCAACGTCACCGCTGGCATCGGTATCATCGGCATGGCATCCCCGCTGCTGCAGGAGGTGTTCGGCGGCCGCCTCATCGGGGTCAATGCCACCTTCGATCAGCTCACCCCGCAGCAGCACGGTGCGATCGCGGCGATCGCGGCAGGGTTCACGGGGCTCCTGTCGCTCTTTAACATCGCCGGCCGATTTTTCTGGGCGTCGGCCTCGGACTACATCGGCCGCAAGGCCACCTACATGGTGTTCCTGCTGCTCGGCCTTGGGCTCTACGCGGCCATCCCTTCGCTCGCCGCTGCGCGCGAGCTGGCGCTCTTCGTGGGCTTCTTTTGCATCATCCTCTCCATGTACGGCGGCGGCTTCTCCACCGTCCCGGCGTATCTCGCCGATCTCTTCGGCACGCGCATGGTGGGTGCCATCCACGGGCGGCTGCTGACGGCGTGGTCCGCGGCCGGCATCTTCGGACCCGTGATCGTCAACTATCTGCGCGAGTATCAGCTCGACCATCACGTGCCGCGTGCCCAGGTCTACAGCGTGACCATGTACATCCTGGCGGGCCTGCTCGCGATCGGCTTCCTCTGCAATCTGGCGATCCGGCCGGTGGCGGAGAAGTACCACATGACGCCGCAGCAGCTCGCGGCGCTCGACGCGGAGCAGAAGGCGCGCGCGGGCGCCGTGAAAGCTCGCCCGGCTGAGGCGGCCACGACGCCCGGCTGGCAGCTCACCGCCGCCTGGGCCGCGGTCGGGATTCCGATCGCCTGGGGCGTGTGGGTCACCTTGCAGAAGGCGGTGATCCTCTTCGGATTCTGAGCGCCATGCCCAGGGAGGGTCGGGCACCGCCCGGGGGGCTTGATCAGCACCTCACCGGTGGCCGAGTATGCCTTGCCGGGCGAGACCTGCCGTGCGGTCGCGCAGCGGCTCGCGGCGGCGGGGGAGGAGAGGCTGCCGGTAGTGGACGATCCGACCTCGCTGCGGGTGGTTGGGATCGTCAGCCGCAGCGACCTCCTGAAGCCCATGCGGGCGCAGCACGAGGAGGAGTCGCTGCGCGAGCGCGCGTTCCATGTCATGGGCTCGCCGGATCAGAGGGGCGGGGGAGAGAGCTCACGGTGAGACGGCTCAAATCGCGGCCCCCGCGCGCCGGGCGGCTCTCCCCGCCACGCGGGCGTCCGCGCAACGAGAACATCGATCGGGCGGTGGTCGCGGCCGTGCTCGAGGTACTGAGGACCCGCGGTTACAAGGCGGTGACCATGGTCGGAATCGCGCGCAAGGTGAAGCGTGCCCGCGCGAGCATCTACCGGCGCTGGCCGAGTAAGCCGCACCTGGTCGCCGACTGTCTCGTGAGCACCATGGGCGCGAGTCCCGCGCCGGACACGGGCGCCTTACGCGGGGACCTGCGTGCGGCCGTCGGCACCTTTCAGCGCGCGTTCTCGGGGCCGTTGAAACAGGCGCTCCCGGGCCTGGTGGCGGACATGGCGCACGACCCGGAGCTCGCGCGGGCGGTCAGGCGCCAGGTGCTCGCGCCGCGGCGCAAGTCGATGCGCGACGCGCTGGACCGGGCGCGGGCCCGCGGCGAGGCCCGCCGCACCATGGATACCGAGCTATTGCTCGACCTGCTCGCGGGGCCGTTCTATTTTCGCACCTTGTTCGGACATGGCCGCGTAGACCCCCGTCTCACCCGGAGCGTCGTCGACCACGTGCTGAAGATCGTAGAGCGTCGTTAGGTTACCAAGGAAAGTGACCAGAAGCGGGAGACAGAATGCTCGGAGGGGACCGATTTCACTGTGCCTCCCGCCCCTGGTCGATCCGGTCGATCAACAATCCTTCAGTGTCCAACAAGTACTCCCTACGCAATGCAACGCGCGTGCCACGGAGCCCCGGCTCGTTTAGCGCGTTCCTAACCGTCCTGACCGGCGAAAGCGGTTGGCGCAGCGCGCGATCTGAGTGCAGCGGCTTTGAGCCGAGCCCGGCGTTGGTGCAGAAGGCCGATACAGAACCGCTGCTCGCCGACTTCGGCCGCTGGCAGGACGTAGCGTGGCGGCGTGAGACACTCGCCCTGCATTGACCCTCAGAAATAGCGCCGCAGCTGCAGATAGATGCTGCCGGGGGGTGCCAGGAGCGTCGGGCTGCCGGGGGAGAAAGGCAGGCCGCCGAATTCCGTGCGCGCGCCGCCGATCGGGAACTGGGCGCCCGCGATGAGGTTGAGGTTGTCGCTGAGGGAGTAGGTCGAGGCGAGGAGCGCGTAGAAGCTGCCGTCGTTTAGTCCGGCGATGAGGACCGGGCTCACGTTGAAGAGGGGATTGACCTCGAGCGTTACTCCGGTGGCCAGGTAATCGCGGCGCGTGTCGAAGAGCTGGCCGCGCGAGAGGCGCTGCGTGAGATCGGAAGGGAGCGAGGCGAGATCGTAGGGGTCACCAGCCACGCCGAAGCCGTTGCGGACATACTCGGCGAACACCGTGGCATTGCGCTTGAGGAGGGTCACGGCGTCACTGATGTTGGCGAGCGCCGAGAGGCGCGTCGCACCGCTCGCCTCGAAGGTCGGCACGAGCTCGACGTTCCAGGTGGAGCCGCCGAGCGCGCCGTTGACGCCGAGACCGGCGACCCAGTCGCCGTAGTCGCGTGCCAGCAGCCAGGTCGTCGTAAGCCCGAGGATCGGGGTCCGCAGGTGCAGCGCGAAGGAGCTCGCGTCCGCAGCCGGTGTGCCGTTCGGCTGCCCGCCGCGGGGCACGATCACGGCCTGAAGATCCGAGCCCTTTCCGAGCAGCCATTGCGCGTAGAGCATGTCCGTGCCCGGCTTGTATTCGGTGTCGGTGGCGCTCGGGGAGAAGGGATCGAAGAGGTCCATGGGGCGGAACACCAGCCCGCTCCCCCAGGTGAGCGCCTGCCGTCCGAGGCGCAGGACGAAATCCGGCGTCGTGTAGCCGAGCGCGAGCCGATCGAAGCCTTGCGTCGCCTGCGTCTCGCCACGATCGATGAAGCGGTTGCCGAGCGTGAGCCAGGTGACGGGCGGTGCGCCGAGAAGCGCCTGGCTTTCGCGGGCGAGCGGCACGTCGTCACCGTGCTCGAACGTCACGAGGTAATGCACGCTCAGGCTCCAGCGCGACCATTCCGGCTCCCAGATCAGGCGCAGGTTCGCGAGCTGATCGTTCCAGTCACGCGCGCCGAGTGCGGCATCGAGGCTGTCGGCGCGCGCAAACTCCTGGTCGTCCTGCAGCTCGAAGCGGCCGTGGAGCGCATCGTCCGCGTGAGCCGCGGCGGCGAGCGACACGGTCAGCGCGAGCGCGGCGCACTGGCGCCGCGCTTCAGGCCGCAGCCGGACTGCTGCGTTCATCGAGCGTGATCCGGCCATCGGTCATCTCGATGTGACGGCGGGCGTGCGCAATCACCCGCGCATCGTGCGTCGCGATGAGGAAGGTGATGCCGGAGGCCGCGTTCAGGCGCTGCATGAGCGCGATGAGCTCCGCGGCATTGACCGAGTCGAGATTTGCGCTGGGCTCGTCCGCCAGCACGATCGCAGGGCGCGGCGCGAGTGCGCGGGCTACGGCCACGCGCTGCTGCTGTCCGCCGGAGAGCCGCGCGGGACGGCGGTCCTCGAGGCCGGCGAGCCCGACCTCGTGCAGCGTCTCGCGGGCGCGCGCCAGCCGCTCGGCGCGCGGGAGGCCGAGGAGTCTCAGGATGAACTCGACGTTCTCGAGCGCCGAGAGCACCGGGATCAGGCTATAGCTCTGAAAGACGAAGCCGATCTTGTGCAGCCGCAGCTCCGCGAGCTGTGCGGCGTCCATATCGCCGATCGATCGCCCCTCGAGGAGGATCTCACCTGCCGTCGGACGATCGAGTCCGCCGATGACACTCAGGAGCGTGGTCTTACCGGACCCCGACGGGCCGGCGAGCGTCGCGAAGTCGCCCCGCGAGATCGTGAGATCGATGCCGCGCAGCGCCGGCACCGCAACGGCCCCCTGGGTATAGGTGCGCTCGACCCCCTTGCATTGGATGATCGCCGTCATCACCGGCTCATCGCCGCCGCCGGCTGACTTCTCGCGGCGCTGAGCGCCGGCCAGAGCGCCGCCCCCACCGCGAGCAGCCAGATGATCGCCGCGTAGAGGAAGCTCTCCGCGGCGCCGAGGGTCGGGTGGAGGACGCCGCTTTCGCCCATGATCTCGGCGCCGGGTGCCAGGAAGCCGAGATCGAGCCCGTGGTGGAACGGCGCGAGCGTTGCGAGCGCGAGCGCCACGCCCGCGAGCACGCCGACGCCCACCAGGAGCGCGGACTCCAGCACCACCTGTAGCACGATCTGCCGCGGCCGCATGCCGAGCGCCTGCAGCAGCCCGAACTCGCGCTGCCGCTCGAAGACCGCCATGAGCTGCGTGTTGACGAGCCCGATGGCCATCAGGGTGAACATCACGAGCAGCCACACCGCGGTGTAGTAGCGTCCGAAGGTCTCGATCGTGTAGACGAGCGGCGCTAGTGCCATCCAGGGCTCGACGTCGAGCCCGGCGGCCGCGCGGCGCAGCGCCGCCACCGCTTCCATGAGTGAGCGCTCGTCGCGGACCTCGAAACTGATCTCGGAGAGGCGCGCGCCGAGTCCGAGCATCGACTGCGCGCTGTCGAGTCCCGTGAACACGAACTCGTCCTCGGCGGGCTTGCCCGCCGTGTACAGGCCCACGATCGTGAGGCCCGACTCGGCCAGATGGCCGTCGGCGGCCTGCGCCATGAGGATCACGCGTTTGCCGACCCGGGTCTTGAGACGCGCCGCGAGGTCACGGCCCATGACGACTCCGGAATCGGTCGCGCCGGTGAGATAACGCCCCGCGATCACCTCCTTCGGTAAGTCCGAGAGCGTGTGCTCGTTCTGCGGCACGACCCCGACCAGGGTCACCGAGAGCGTGCGGTACTCGCTCTGGACGATCGCCGGCACCCGCACCCGCCCCGTCCAGGCGGCGACGGGCGGCGCATCGAGGGCGCGGCGCAGCGCTGCATCGGGCGGCGCCATCGAGTGGCTGACGCTCGGATCGTCCAGGTAGCCCGCGGCGTGGAGCTGACCGTGGCCGGTGAGGAATCGGAGCGTGGTATCACGGCTGCCCGTCGTGAGGGCGTTGAACAGGGCCGCGAAGATGAGCACCGACCAGGTGCCGACCGCCACCACCACGAGCGTGATCAGGGTGCGGCGCGGGTTGCGCCACAGATTACGCCAGCCGAGCGGCAGCAGCAGCGGCAGCAGGCGGCTCATGCCGACCTCATGGCGATGAGCGGCGTGAGCCGTGCTATGCGCGCGTAGGGAACGATGCCGCCGAGCACGATCGCGACCAGGACCGCGAGCGGACCCGTGAGTGCGCTCACCAGATCGAGCAGCGGATAGAGCCGCGGCGGCAGCCCGTACTGCGCCAGCAGTTCCGAGAGGCTGCCGAATGAGATGCCCCGCTGCTCGAGCCACAAGGTCGCGCCGGCGCCCACGGCGAAGCCGACCGCGCAGCCCGTGAGCGCGAGCGTGAGCAGCTCGAGCCACACCATGTGGCCGATCGCGCGCGCGCGCATGCCGACCGCGAGCAGGACGCCGAACTCATGCGTGCGCTCGAGCACCGACATGAGGAGCGCATTGAGGATGATGAATGCTACGACCGCCACCAGCGTCAGGTAGAGCAGCAGCGACATGGCGTACTTGAGCGCAATGGCATCGCGCATTGCGGGCTCGAGCGCCTTCCAGTCGAGCACCGCGACTCCGTGCCGGGCGCCGAGCGCGTCGAGCCTGGGCAGCGCCGCATCCACGCCGCCCAGCGTCGGACCACCTAGCGCGATGGTGTTCGCGCGGCCGGTCATGTCGAAGTCATCCTGCGCGCGGACGAGCGGCATCTCGAGGATCGAGCGATCGAGCTGCGGGATGCCGCTGCGGAAGATACCGACGACCTTGAGCACATCCGCAGCGACCGAGCCGTCGCGCGCGGCGCCGAGCACGCTCACCTTCCCGCCGACCGATACCCGGAGGTTCCGCGCCAGCATCTCGCCGAGCACGGCCGCGTCGCGGTCGCTGTTCCCGAGATAGCGGCCTTCGCGCACCGTGGCGGCAATCGTCGAGAGCTGCGCTTCGCTTTGCGGGTCGACGCCGGCGATGAGCGCGCCGTAGCTGCGCTCGCCGTGGGCGAGTATGGCGAAGCCGTTGACGCGCGCGGCTGCGGCACCGATCCCCTTGATGGCGAGAGCATCGCGCGCCATCCCCGCGGGGTTGTCGATGACGCGGTCGATGGTGGGATCGTCGGCGTAGCCCGGTGGCTGAAACTGCGCGTAGCCGTCGAACACCCGCAGACTGTTCTCCTTCATGGTCGCGTACACGCCTCTCTGGAAGGACAGGACGAAGACGAGGAGCGCTACCACCAGCGCAATGCTCGAGAGGCTCAAAAGCGTGCGCTGGGGGCGGCGCCAGAGGTTTCGCCAGGCGAGGAGCGGTAACACGCCGTTACTGCCTCGGGTACTGGAGATTGGAGAGGGTGAAGAGGTACTCCGGGAGCGTCGGGTCGAACTCCCCCTGGAGCGTCTCGATGCGCGTCCATTGCCCCGGCGAATCGAGCGGCTGCATCGTCATGACGAGCGGGTAGGGGCGGCCTGCCAGCGGCCCCACCTTCTCGGTCTGCATGTGGCGCACGGGCTTCAAGTCCTGATCGAAGAAAGTCTCCTCGCTCACCACGTTGTCGTCGCGGACTGTGACCGTCACTTTGCCCCACACGACCGGCGCGCCCTGCTTCGGCAGCGACTCGATCGTCCACAGCGTGTGCCCGCCGCTCTGCTCGCTGCCGGTCAGGCGGTGCGCGTACCATTCGAGCAGCTCTTCGGACTTCGACAGGTCGTTGTAGGAGAAGTCCGAGCCCATCCACGACTGGCTCATCATGCTGACCGGCAGCTTGATCACCTGGTTGAGTTTCGGATTGAAGACCCAGATGTTGTCGGCGACCTTGAGGGTGGCGTTACCGGCATCCTTGGGCGGGGCGACGAAGCGCACCAGCGCGTCATCCTGACCCCGCGTCCACACCTTCATCTCGAGGTGCCGCTCCCACTGCGGGCGGTGCACGGTCATGGCGACTGAGGACAGCGAGCTCTTCGCCCGATATTCCTCGAACGCGCGCCGCAGGATCGCATCCGCGTCGGGTGGCCCCGCGGCCGGCGCCGCCGGCGCACCCCAGGTGGTCGCGAATGCGAGGATGAGGCTCCCGAGCAGGGCTCGGGCGCGCGCGCCGCCGGGCGGGGTGGTCGTGATCAAGCGACGATCTTACAGCGCCCGGCGCTACGCTACAGCGGCGGCGGGACGCTAGTCTGCGCCGAGCTGATCGAACGCGCACAGCGGAAGCCGAGGTCCGCGGTAGTCGAGTTTCGACTCACAGAGGACAGCACCGCGAGCCGCAGGATCATTGGATAATTTTCCGGGTCGGACACCGACAGCGCTGCCGCGCCGCACGACATGGCCGTGTCTCCGGGAGCCATCGTCATGCCCGCGTGCTCGTGCCCGGGGTCTCCTCGAGGCATGAACAGTGTGTCGAAGTCCTCGACCCATTCCCACACGACTCCGTGCAGGTCGTATACGCCGTAGAGATTGGGTGGCTTGAGCCCCACGGCAGGCAGAGGCGATCCCGGAGTCCGGCTGAGGGTCGCGAGTATCGTCTGCCGCCACGCGGGCTCGTGCCGCGCATCCGCAACATGCTCATCGGCTGCCGCCGCGAATTCCCATTCGATCCAGACGGGCAGACGCGCCCGGCGCGATTCGCAATACGCGCGCGCGGCAAACCAGCTCACGTGCGTCACTGGCTGATCAGGGCGGACCTGCGGACCGAGCGCGAGCGGTCGATCCCAGTGCTGCAGGTAGCGGCTGTCAGCCAAGGTCGCCGGCACCTCACCGCGCTGCCACTGCGGATGAGCGCGTACGAAGTCCAGGTACTCGCCGTTGGTGACCGGCAGGCGCTCTAAGGCGAAAGGCTCGACGTGCGAAGCCGCGCCGGCAGCTCCTTCGGGTAGAACCGAGCGGAACTCGCCGCCGCCCCTGATTGAGGCATAGGACTCGGCCGAGCTCCCGCGCGCCGCACCTTCTGCGGCAGTGACACCCGGTACCCACGCTGCGAATCTCACAGCTAAGAGCGTCAGAACGAGGATCGCTGCCGATTTCGCCAACTTAGCCACGGCCGTGCGGGGACTTGCCTTAGCGAGGGATGCTCATGCGGTCCAGCAGCGCTCGGATACTTGCGCCACGCTCAAGACTGTCGGTTGCGCAGGACGCGCAGCCCATCACTTCCGTGAGCGCCACTACGACCGAAGCTGCGCCATGGCGCCTGGCGAGCTCTCCGACCGTGTGATTAAGCTCGCGCACGCAGATGGCAACGATGCCTGCATCAATGCTCGTGAACTTGTCGTGCTCCTGGCGTTCTGCCATTTCTGCAAACCCTCGTGTTTCGGTGCCCTCCAGGGGCCCGGTAGAGCAGAGCACCACGTGTCCCGCCGGGCAATCGTTGTTGCTACTTATGAAGGCTGCGGCGGGCCTTCCCTTGTCGAAATCCGCTCGCTTGAAACGTCTTAAGTGCGAGCGGACCGGTTGTCCGTCGGACTGACCGAGGCGTAAGCGATGAATCACTCACGGATCACGGCGCTCCTGCGAGTCTTGAAGGAATTCGCGCCCTACGCAGCCATCGAGCTCGTCCTGCCCGGAGGCACGGTCCTGGCGATTCTCTGCTGGCTCTATCGAAGGAGACGCGCCGCAGCTACAGTCGGCTGACATGAGCGGCCTGGTGTTCGCGGGGATTGAGACGGGAGGCACCAGGGTCCGGGCGCGGATCGCAGACGCGAGCGGCCGCGTTCTGGCCGATGGCCGCTGGCCGACCACCACTCCCGATGCGGCCTGCGAAGCTCTGGTCAGCTTCCTCGCCGGGGCCATCCCCGCCGGGGGAACGCTCGCCGGGATCGGTATCGCCGCCTTCGGGCCGCTGGTGCGCGATGAGCTCTCGCGCGATTACGGCCGCGTGCTCGACACTCCCAAGCCTGGCTGGAGCGGCTCAAATCTCCGCGCCGCGCTCGCCGGCCGGCTCGGCGTGCCGGTCGTCATCGACACTGACGTCAACGCGGCCGGATGCGCCGAGTGGCAACAGGGCGCCGGGCGGGGTGTCCGGTGTCTCGCCTATGTCACGGTGGGCACGGGCATCGGCGGCGGCCTCGTCCTTGAGGGTCGTCCGCTCCGGGGAGCCTTGCACCCCGAGATCGGCCACATCAGGCTCGCTCGCCGGGAGCGCGACCGGGCGGCGAGTGTCTGCCCCTTCCACGAGAGCTGCGCCGAGGGGCTCGCCTCGGGACCTGCGATCACGCGCCGACTGGGACCGGGCCGCACGCTCGCGGACGATCCGGCGATCCTCGATCTCGTGGCTGACTATCTCGGTGACCTCGCCGCGACGCTGGTGCTCGCCTGGTCACCCGAGCGCATCGTCTGGGGTGGCGGTGTCATGACGACACCCGATCTGCTCGAGCGTCTGCGAGCCGCTCTCGGCGAGGCGCTCGCAGGGTACGGGGTGGGGGAGGCTGCGGCCGCGGCGGACTTCTGCGCTCGCGCCGCGCTCGCGGATTCGGGCCTCGAAGGGGCGCTGCTGATGGCGAGAGCGTCCACGGCGCGTTGAAAAGCCCGCGCTGCTGGCGGGCAGCGTGCCGGTCTGACAGACGGCGCTTCCCCTCTGTCGCCGATTTCCTACAAGACTTTCGGTGCGCGCCTATAGGTGGCGTGCTTGCGGGCGAGGTACGGTCCCGCGGCCCGATCTCCGCCAGCGCTCCAGGGAGAGGTAGTGAGTTCCGTATCGGAGCAGGCGAGCGTTCTCGCGGTCGAAGACGACGCCCGTAAAGCTTCGGAGGAGAGTCTGCGTGCGCTCATCGCGCACCTGCAGTCGGTACGCGAGGAGGAATGGACGCGTATCGCGCGGGAGCTCCACGACCAGCTGGGCCAGGAGCTGACGGCTCTGAAGATGGACGTGAACTGGATTGCGAGCCGGCTGCCCGCCGATGCGCAGCCGCTGCGCGAGCGGGCGCAGTCGATGTCGAATCTGATCGATAGCAGTATGGAAGCCGTGCGGCAGATCGTCTCACGGCTGCGCGCGGACATGGTCGATCAGCTCGGACTCACGGCTGCGATCGCGTGGCAGGCGGATGAGTTTCAGCGGCGCAGCGGCATCCGCTGCTACGTGACGCTCCCGGCCGAGGCGGTGCAGCTCGACCGCGTTCGCGCCACGGCGTTCTTCAGGATCTGTCAGGGGCTGTTGACGAACGTCGCACGCCACGCCGATGCCACCCGCGTCGAGGTGGCGGTGCGGCTCGAGGGCGGCCGGGTGGTGCTGACCGTCGAGGACAACGGCTGCGGTATCGACGGGGAGGTGGCGGCGAACCGCAGGTCGCTCGACCTGATGGGAGTGCGCGAGCGCGTCCTGCCGTTCGGCGGGTGGGTCGACGTCGACGGGGCCCACGGCAAGGGGACGCTCGTCAAGGTGACGCTACCGAGGGACTGAGTGTGGTAAGGATTCTGATCGCAGACGATCACCCCGTCGTTCGCCGGGGTCTGCGGGACATCGTCGCCTCCGAGCGGGACATGACGGTCGTCGGCGAGGCGAAGACCGGGGACGAGGCACTCGAGATGGCGGCTAAGCTCGATTGGGACGTGGCGGTGCTCGACTACTCGATGCCGGGCTGCAACGGTGCCGACCTGGTGCGGGAGGTGAAGCGGCACCATCCGGAGCGCCCGGTCCTGGTGCTGAGCATCCTGCCCGAGGATGTGCACGCCGGCCAGGTCTTCAAAGCCGGCGGCGCCGGCTACATCAACAAGGCGAGTGCCACCGAGGACCTCACTGGAGCGATTCGCAAGGTGGTGGGCGGAGGCAGGTACGTGAGCAGCGCGTTTGCCGAGAAACTCGCGACCGAGCTCGTCGACGGGGGCGAGAAGCAGCCACACGATCTGCTCTCGGATCGCGAGTACCGGGTGATGTGGCTGATCGCATCGGGCAAGCAGATCAACGTCATCGCCGAGGAGATGTCCTTGAGCGCGAGCACCATCAGCACCTACCGGGCGCGGGTTCTGAGGAAGCTGGGGCTGTCGACCAACGCCGCGCTGGTTCGCTACGCGGTGAGATACCGGCTCATCTAGACGGGTTCGCAGGCGAGCCGCCGAGGCGCGACAGGTAGTCGGCGATGCCTGCAATGTCGTCGCGCTCCAGATGCGCGAGCAGGCGGATGTGCGACGGCGAGAAATTCGGGCGGCGGCCGTCGACGGCGTCGTAAATCTGCCGGCGAAGATACTCGTAATGCTGCCCGGCCAGGCGGGGCACCGCGCGGGCTGCATCGCCCAGCGCCGCCCGGCCGTGGCAACCGCTGCACGCGCGCGCGTAATCCGCGGCGCCCCGCTGCAGGAGACTCCCGTCGCCGGTCCCGATGCCGACGTCGGAATCGAGCTGACTGATGTAGGCGGTTACGTCGGAAATCGCCTCGGGGCTGAGCGAGTGCTGGTCGACGACGGCCGCCATCCGCGGGTCCCAGCGGCGGTCATAGCGGTAGTCCACCAGCTGCCTCTGCAGGACCGAGGCATGTTGGCCGGCCAGCCGCGGCACGAGCCCGTCGCGGGTCCCGCCCCCGTCTGGTCCATGGCACGCCGCGCAGCCATTGAAAAGCTGCGCGCCGCGCTCGAGATCCGGGGTGCTCTGCCGGATCTGCGCAAGTACCTGCTGCGAGATGGAGAGCGCCGGCAGTTCGGCGGGCAGCGAGCCGACGAGAATCAGCGCCGCAGCCGCTGCGCCCGGCCATCGATGTGATCCTTTGCGCATATCATCCCTATACAGGGCGCAGCGGTCAGCGGCCATACGTGTATTTACGAGGCCGGGCGGGCGTGCAGCGCCATGAAGATCAGCGCCCAGCCGCCGAAGATCATGTTGATGCCGAGGATCAGGCCGAGCGCCCAGAGCGCCGTGCCGGGCAGGCCTGCAATGAGCAGCAGCCCGAGCGCGAGGTCGATGATGCCGCTCGCCAGCATCCAGCGCCAGCGACCCGAGAGAGCACCGCGATGCTCGAGCGCGTACAGGATCGTGACGGCGCCTTCGACGAGCAGAAAGGCGATGAGCACGGCGGTCAGCGACAGCGTTCCCTGCACCGGCCACCCGAGCAGCAGCCCGCCCGCCACGATGCCGACCAGCGCCGAGAGCAACGACCACCAGAATCCGGCCACCCGTCGCGCACGCAGCGTCGCGATGAGTCCCACGACACCGCTGATCAGGAGTATCCAGCCGAAGAACACGGTCGCGGCAACCGAGGCGATGGCCGGCGCCATGATCGCCAGCAACCCGAGGATCACGAGCGCAATGCCCTCGGAGAGGAACAGTGCCCAGTGGCGGCCGATCGCGCCGGCGAGGGCGCGGACCACGCTTGCTTCATCGGAGGGTGTTGACATGTTGGTTGACTCCTTCAGTGCTGACTCGTGACCTCGAATCGATCCGGCTCGCTCCACGGGTGCTCTTCCGCCCCGGCCGCCTGGAAGCGGACCATGGTGCCGGTCAGCCGATCGCCCGACAGGGTGAAGCGCAGGTAGTGGAAGTTTACCGACGTCTTGAGCCCGGAGAGCTCGCCCGACATGCGCAGCACCGGCAGCGGCTCCGCCCCGCCGCCTCCGCTCACGAGGTAGATGACGCCGCCGCGCTCGAAACGCTCGTAGTTGTGGACGTGGCTGCCGACGACGATCACCCGTGCCCGGAGGCGCGGCGCGCTGGCCGACAGGTAACGCTGCACCTGCGCCTCATCCTTGCCGCGCGGAAAGATCGGGTCGCGCACGGGCGGGTAGTGCAGCAGGATGAGGATGAAGCGGACGCGCGCATCGGAGTCCGCTTCGCTGATCTGTAGCTCGAGCCAGGTCCGTTGCTCGCTCCCCGGCTTGAGCGAGAAATCGGAATCGAGAATCAGCGCCACCAGGGACTCTCCCATGGCCACCGAGTACCAGCGGTAAGGACGCAGCGGCAGCGACTCGAATGCGCGCCACCAGTTCTCGAGACAGGGACTGTCGGCGCGGCTGGCGCGGCAGTGGCGGAACTCATGGTTGCCGAGGGCCGGGAACACGGGGATCTTCCGCCAGGCCCACTCGGCGGTCTCGCCGGCGTACGTTGCGTAGTCGTCGGGATCGTCGCCCTCGTAGACCAGGTCGCCGCCTATGAAGATCGCCGCCGGATTTTCCCTGGCGATACCCGCGACGAGCGCGCGCCGGGCGGGTGCATCTGCCACGCGATCGCGCCGGGTGAAGCGCGCGTCGCCGTATACGACGAAAGTCAGCGTGCCGCCCGGCGCAGCTACGTGAAAGAGCGGCGGCTCCCCGTCGGTTGCGCACGCCAGGGCGCACGCCGCGCTCAGCGCCCAGGCGAGCAGCGCGCTCCGCAGCCATCTCCTGCCACGCTGCTTCACGGGCCGCAGCCGAGCCGCTAGAACCTTCCCCCGTAGGAGCGATGCCCCTCGGGGGTCTCGCAGGCGATGTCGAGCGTCGTCACCTGCTGTGCGGCTGGATCGAACTTACGGCCGTCGCCGTCGACGAACTCCGCGCTCGCGAGCAGCGCCGCGTCGGTGATCCCCGGCCTGATGGTCCCGACATCGCGGGTGTAGCCCGATGAGATACCCTGCGCGTTGATGCTCAGCTGACAGCCGGTCCAGGCGAACGAGTTGCCGTTCTCTACGCGGAAGAGAAACAGCCTGCGGTTGTAGCCGATGGTGGCGGCGAGCCCGTTGCCGTCGCGGGCGGGCTGCGCGATCGTGGTTTCCGGCGGAATCGCCCGGGCGGTCTCGCCGGCTCCCTCGTACTGGGAGCTCAGGCGCCAGATCAGGGCGCCGGCGCACACGACGGCGATGATGAGAACACCTGAGAGCTCGATGGGGGAGGAGCTCCTGCGGTTAGGCCGGCCGCAATGAGGGCAGGCGACCGCCGCGGACGATACGTCCTGGCCGCAGTCCGGGCATTTGCGCAAGCTCACTGGGCTGATCCTCGGTGCCGTATTGTGTCGTTCCGAGGCGTTCCATGCCAGCCGCTGCGCCCGTCGATGCGCTCGACTGGAGCCAGCTTGCGCGCGCGCTGCGCGCATGGGGACTTCCGCAGCCCGAGGTTTTCGTGATTACGACGAGCTGGATCAGTGCGGGCAGAATCGCAGCGGCGCTGCACGACAGCGTGCCCGTCGTGCTCTTCGGCAACAACCCGCGGCAGTTTGCCTTTCGCTGCGATCCGCGCAGCTTTCCCGGCCGCGACGCCATCGTGATCGGTCCGGCCGATTCGAGGCGCAGCATTGCGGGCGGGCTACGGCCATATTTCCCCTCGAGGCGCCGCTGCCGGTGCCCGCGTGGAGCCGTTCGGGTGGTTAAGGGAGGGTGGCTGCGCCGGCAGCGCGCACAATCCGGGCAAGCCCCTCGCCGGCCGCGGCACGCGTGCCCTGATCGCGCAGCATCGCGCCGAAGAGCTCGGGCGGCTGTGGCTCGCAGCAGTAGTACCCCTGCCAGTGATCGCAGCCGAGGGCGCGCACACAGCGCAGCTGCTCCTCGGTCTCGACTCCCTCGGCCACCACCTGCAGCCCCACGCTGTGGGCAAGCGAGATGATGGCGCGCACGATCGACTCATCGGTGCGGCTCGTGGCGAGGTCACGCACGAAGCTGCGATCGATCTTCAGCTTGTCGATCGGGAAGCGGCGCAGATAGCTCAAGCTCGAGTAGCCGGTGCCGAAGTCATCGACGGCGACCGTGACGCCCATCTTGCGCAGCTGCTTCAGCACCCCGACCGACTCCTCGGGGTTGGTCATGACCGCGCTCTCGGTGAGCTCGATCTCGAGGCAGCGGGCATCGAGGCTCTCGGCGGCGAGCGCCGAGCGGATGACCTCGACCAGGTTCTGATGGCGGAACTGGGTCGCGGACAGGTTGACCGCGAGGCGGATCTGGGAGCCGTTGTTGAGCTGCCAGGCGGCGGCGTAGCGGCACGCCTCGCGGATCACCCATTCGCCGAGCGGAATCATGAGTCCGGTCTCTTCGGCGAGCGGGATGAAGGAAGAAGGGCCGATCACGCCGCGCAGCGGATGGCGCCAGCGCAGCAGCGCCTCGGCGGTGATGATGCGGCCGGTCTTGGCGGACATCACCGGCTGGAAGGACAGCTCAAACTCGCCGGCCGCGAGGCCGCGGCGCAAGTCGTTCTCGAGCGCCAGGCGCTCGTGCATCGAGTCCGTCATGCCGCGCTGGAAGAACTGCACTTCGCCGCCGCGCTCCTTGGCGAGTGCCATGGCGACCTCAGCGTGCGCCAGCAGGTCATCGACTCGCCGGCCGTCGTCGGGCCACACGCTGACGCCGATGCTCGGGCGGACGCTGACATCCGCGCCGTTGATGGAGAAGGGCTCGCGCAGCTCGGCAAGGATGTTACGGGTGATCGTCTCGGCATCGACGCGGGCCGCGAGGCTGTCGATCAGCACGACGAACTCATCGCTCCCGAGGCGCGCCAGGAGATCCCCGGGACGCAGCACCGCGCCGACCCGGCGGGCGACCTCGGAGAGCAGCCAGTCGCCGGCGCCATGGCCGAGGGAGTGATTGAGCGAGCTGAAGTGATCGAGATCGAGCACGGCCACGGCGATGGCACGCTCGGGGCGCCCGGTGTCGGCGACCGCCTGGGCGAGCCGCTCCTTGAAGAGCAGCCAGTTCGGCAGCCCCGTGAGGGAGTCGTGGGTCGCGAGGTACTGGAGCCGTGTGTGTACTTCCTCGAGCTCGCGGGCGCACTGCGCGGTGCGCTCGGCGAGGCGCCGCTCGTAGAAGACGGCGATGCGGGTGATGGCGAGGACCGCGAGCCCGGCGGCGCCCAGGGCGGCACCGAGCAGCTGCCGGCCGGCGCCCGGACCCTGGCCGAAGGTACCGAAGTCGAACGCGCCCCCCTGCCAGGCGCTCAAGGGCATCAGGAGGAGCGCGGCGGCGCCGAGGAGCGCCGCGGCGGCCTTGCCGACGAGGCCGGTCCACGACGGCTTTGGGCCGACCCGGTAACGCAGCCAGAACGCGCTGGTGAAGGCGGCGAAGGCCAGGGTCAGGGAGAGGATGAGGGGGCGGACGATGCTCCCGGCAGGGCGCGCTGGACCGAGCGCCGCGACCGTTGTCCAATAGGTCGCCGAGATCCCTGCCGCGGCCGCCGTGCTCCCGGCCAGAATTCTCGAGGTGCTTGGCTCGCTCCCTGCGAACACCGCGAGCATTCCCATGAGGTCGAGCACGGCAACCGCGAACGCTGCGAAAAGAATGGTGAAGTCGGTCTCGGCCCAGCTCTGCGTCCCGAGAGCGAGCAGGCCCACCAGGTCGAGGCACCACAGCCCCGCACCAAGCGCGAGTGCGCCGGACACAGTCCTGCACAGCACGCGCCGGCGCGAAGAGGCCGACAAGCGTGTAGTCACATCCAGTGTGGTATGGGAAGCAGCTAGGGCGATCACTGCCGCTAGCACTGCGAGCCACCCGTCAACAGACACGCCTATTACCGTCCCTGGTTGTCTACGCCTTCCATGCCCGGCAATGTACGCGGACGGGTTGCGTCACTAAATTGCAATGATTGGGTACGGACCCTGGGAAAATCCTGTAGTGGCTGATACCTACGCGTGCCGCGCGCCGCGCGCCGCGCGCGGTGTGCGCCAGCGCAAATTTCGATGCCACTAGCGCAAATTTCGCTGGTGCCGGCTCAGATCTCGATGATCTTGTTGCGCACGGCGTATTTCACCAGATCCGAGAGCGAAGCAAACTGCATTCCGCATTATGTTGCTTCGGTGAGTCTCGGCGGTCTTGACGCTGATGCCGAGCGCACGCGCGACATCCTTATTACTGGCGCCCTCGGCGAGCAGCTGCACGATCTCGCGCTCGCGCGCTGAAAGAAGCTGCGCCGTTTCCGGCGTCTCGGCGCTTCCGCCGCGCAGGTAACCCTCGAGTACCAGCCGCGCGACCTTGGAGGTGAAGAACGTCTGGCCCTCGAGCAGCGCCTCCACCGCGCGCACCAGCACGCGGCCCGCGTCCGATTTCAGCACGTAGCCGCGCGCTCCGGCGGACAGCACCTCGCGCACCAGCTGCTCGGACTCGTGGGCGGTGAGGATCAGGACCGAGGTCTCGGGCCGCACGGCCAGGATGCGGCGCGTCGCGTCGAGCCCGTTGAGGTCCGGCATGCTCAGGTCGAGGATGGCGATGTCGGGCTTGTGGGTCCCGACGAGCTGCACGGCGTCCCGGCCGTTGTCGGCCTGTGCCACCACCGTCCAGTGGCCGACGTCGGCGAGGGTTGCCGCCAGTCCGCGACGCACCATCTCGTGGTCGTCGGCGATGACGATGCGGGCGGATTTCCCCTTCTCAGGCACTGCGTGCCTCGGACAGCGTCTGCAGCGGCACCGTCGCGCGGATGCGTGTTCCCGCCCCGGCGGACTCCACCGCGAAGGTCCCGCCCACCTGGCGGATGCGCTCGCGCATGCCGGCAAGCCCCACCCCGAGAGTCGGCACGCCGGGCGCGTCGGGCCCCAGGCGATCCCTGCGGGCGATACCGCGACCGGCATCCTCGACTTCCAGGCTCACGGAATGCGCGAGTACCTCGAGGCGCAGCGCCACCCACGGGCTCGCCGAGTGTCGCTGAGCGTTGGTGAGTGCCTCCTGAGCCACGCGGAAGAGGGTGAGCTCGTTGGCGTTTGAGAGGCGCGGCATCGATTCGGGCAGGTCGAGGCGCACCTCGATGCCGCTGCGTTCCCTCAGGCCGTCAGCGAGCCAGCGGAGTGCGCTCGCCAGCCCCAGCTCGTCGAGGAGCGGCGGGTGCAGCAGGTAGGAGGCGGTACGGATCTCGGTCGAGCACTGCCGCGCGAGGCGCACCGCGTTCTCGAGCAGCTCGCGCGGCTTGGTGGCGAGCGACTTGGTGGCCTCGGAGAGGCGCGCCAGGTCGAGCTCGAGCGCGGCGAGTGTCTGACCGGTGGAGTCGTGCAGCTCGCGGCCGATGCGCCTGCGCTCCTCGTTCTGGATGCGGGTCAGCTCCCCGGCGAGCACCTGCAGGTCGGCGAGCACCTGCTCGCGCTCGAAATCGAGCAGCGCCTGCACGACTTGGTCGGCGACAGCGCCGGCGAAGTTCGCCTCGTCCGGATGCCACTGGCGAGGACCGTCGAGCTGCGAGGCCGACACGACGCCGGCGAGCTCGCCCGCACGCCACATGGCCGCGGCGAGCAGCGCGCGGGAGGCCGCCAGAGGCTGTGTCGAATCGCTGAATCCGGCCAGCCGCGGCTCATGCGCGACATCGGCGCTCTGGAAGACCCGCTCCGTGCGCAGCATGGCGATGTACGCGGACAGGCGGCTCATCGGAAACCGGGGGAGCTCACCGTGACGCGTGCCGCCGCGTTCATAGATCGCCGCACAGCTCAGGGTGGCTCCCTGATCCTCGAGCAGCCAGATTGCCACACGCTCCGCTCCCAGCACCTGGGCGGCATCCGCGCAGATTCCGTCGAGCGCCGCGTTGACTCCACTCCAGCCGCTGCCGCTGTTGCGGCTCGCGACGCGCAGCAGCGCATCCGACTGGCGCTGCATACGCACGATGCGCGCCCCTTCCGCCTCCTCCTGCTGCTTGCGGGCGGTAATGTCGCGCATCACGGTCTGTACGGCGGGCGCGCCCCCGTACTCGATCCGCACACCCTGCACCTCGACCCAGATGATGCTGCCATCGAGGCGCCGGATGCGCGCCTCGCGCGGCGCCGCCGGCTGGCCCTGCTCGAGGACCCGCCGGGTACGTTCGGCGAGCACCTTGCGGTCGGACTCGAGCGCGAAGGACATGACAGAGATGCCGCCCAGCATGTCGTCGGGCTTGGCGCCGATCAACAGCCGCGCGGCGGCGTTGCCGAACAGCAGCTCCCCTCCGCGGTGCACGAACACCGCCTCGGGCATGGCATCCACCAGCGCGCGGTAGCGGCCCTCGCTCTCGCGCAACCCCTGCTCCGCAAGCTTGGTCTCGGTGAGGTCGTGCACGAGCGCGAGCGTCAGGATGTTCTTACCCTCCCTGAGGATGTTGAGGTCCACCTCGGCCGGGAAGATCGCGCCGGTGTCGAGGCGCTTGTGCAGCCACTCGAAGCTGGCATTGCCGTCGCGCATCGCCTGCTCGATGCGCTCGCGGCGCACGCGGGCGGAGGGCCGGCCATCCGGCTGCTCGGGCGGCGACATCTCCTCCGGCGTGAGGGCCCGCACGGCCTCCTGGTCCGCCAGTCCGAACATGCGCAGCGCCGTGTCGTTGGCAGCGATGAAGCGATCGCCTTCGCCGAGGAACACACTGAAGGCGGTGTTGTTGAACAGCGTCCGGTAGTGCACCTCCCGATTGCGCAGCGCGCGCAGCGAATGACTCAGGAGGAAGGTCATCGCGAGCACGAGCGCGGAGAACGCGCCCGTCACCACCAGTGTCGTCACCGTGCGCTCGCGCCACTGAGTGAGCATGGCATCGAGCGGCCGGGCCGTGACGATGAGCGCCGGGTACTGCCGCAGCCGCGCGAAGCCGTAGACCATGCGGCTGGCGAATACCGGCGAATACCCCTCGATGATCCCCGAATCCCAGCCGCTCGCGAGATAACGCTTCGCCTCCTGGAACGTGGCCGAGGAGGAGTAGTTGCGGCCGACCAGACTGTGCCCGGGCTGGTCCTCCATGGCCGCGAGCAACGTGCCATCCCTGGTAACCAGGAAAATGATCCCACCGGGACCGCCGAGCTGCGTGCGGAGCGACTCGAAGGCGCGGAAGTCGAACAGGGCGCCTGCCCAGAGGTTGGGGTTGGTGGCGGAGGACACGCGGCGCGCGATGGGCACCAGCAGGTTGTCATTCGTCGCGCTGGTGGCGCGGTCGGGGTCAGGGGTCGGCATGCCGATCCAGACGTCCGCGCTGCGGGAGGCGATCGCGTTGAACCACGGCGGCGACGCGCGGCTCACGTCGAACGATCCCGCCCGGCCGGCACGCGCGAAGCGCGCGGCATCGGCCACGAACACCGAGCGCACGTACTGCCCGCCGCTCATCGCCTGGCCGAGAGCGGGGCTCAGGTCGCGTTCCGAGACCGCGTTCAGGCCACCGGCGGCCTCGATCTGGCTGGCGCGACTGATTGTCGATCCGACGCCGTCGTTGATCATCGCGAACGCGCTCTGCTCGAGCGCCACGGCCACCGCGCGTAGCCGATTGCTTTCCGATTGGTAGGTCTGCTCGCGGTCGGTGCGCACGCGTTGTGCGGAGTAGGCCCAGCCGGTCGCGAGCACCAGCGCGGCGTAGAGCAGCAGGGTCCAGCTCAGGCTGGATGGAAGTAACAGCGAAGCATCCCCGAAGCTTGATCCGGGTGGGAACTTCGCAGGGACCTCTCGTTCCCCGGGCAGGCGTACCCCCTGATCCATTCACAGGGCCGCGGCAGTTGTTGTGGACATCAGTTTGCGCTAAAGCAGGTCCGGAGGCCATGCCCTTAAGTCAACCGGGGAACGGCTCGCCCCGTTTAAGCGAGCAGACGGGCTCGAACGCGCAAGGTTAAATGGGCTCTAATAGTGCAGTGCGTCGCGGAGGTCGCTTCATGTGGATCCCGACTCTCAAGCTCCTGAGGCAGGCCGCGTTCGCGGCCGGCGTACTCTCTTTTCCCGTGTGGGCCACCGCCGCCGAGAGTGCGGCATTGCCCGCGGACGCCCAGCCCGCCGTGTGGACGCAGAAGGAGCTCACCTTCGTGTTCCAGGGCTTCACCGCGCATTACTCCTGCGACGGGCTGCTGGACAAGATCCGGCACGTGCTCGGCGAGCTCGGAGCGCGCAGCGATCTCGCGGTAACCTACTACGGGTGCTCCTCGCCCTTCGGGCGCCCCGATCCTTTCCCCGGCGTTCGGATCAAGATGCACGTGCTGCAGCCCCCGGGCGCGAACGACCAGAGCACCGACACAGTCGGGGCACACTGGCGGCGGATCGATCTGCACCTCGACAAGGACCCGGTGTGGGAGGCGTCGGATTGCGAGCTGCTGGAGCAGATCAAGCAGCACATCCTGCCGCTATTCGCGACGCGCAACGTGGATTTCGCCTCGAACTGTGTGCCGCACCAGGCCTACCTCGGCACGCGGCTCGCCGCCGAGCTGCTGTTCCCCGACGCGAAGGATCGGAAGGCGGCCGCTGAATAGCCCCGCCCACCAGGGGATGAACCCACACCTCGGGTCTCACTAGGTGCGCATCGACGTGCGCGCCGCCACGGCGCCCGGCCGGTTTCCGCTCCTGCTGGCGGCGCTGCTCGGCGCGGCGCTCCTCATCAACTACGTAGACCGCGGCACGATCTCGACGGCCGGGCCGCTCATCAAGAGCGATTTCGGGCTGTCACCGTTCCAGTGGGGCCTGGTGCTGTCGGCGTTCTTCACTACCTACGTGGTTTCACAGCCCCTCATGGGCATCCTCGTCGACCGCGTCGGCGCGGCACGCGTGCTGGCCGCCGGCTTCACACTCTGGTCGATCGCGACTTTTCTGGCAGGGCTCTCGGCAGGAGTCCTGAGTCTCGTGGCGTTGCGCCTGGTGATGGGCGCCGGCGAGTCGGTCTGTTATCCGAGCGGGTTTGCGCTCATCTCGCAACGCGTCGGGGACCAACATCGCGCGCGCGCCACCGCCATCATGCAGCTCGGCAGCGTCATCGGTCCGGCGCTCGGCACGTATATCGGTGGGCTGGTCATGATCCGCTACGGCTGGCGGACCATGTTCATGGCGCTCGGCCTCGCATCGCTCCTGTGGCTGATCCCCTGGTCGGGACAGTTGCGCGCAGCCGCGCCGGTGCGGCTGGCGGGCGCAGGTGGCGCCGGGCCGAGGTGGTCTCAGATAGTGCGCCAGCGGGCGCTCTGGGGCACGGTCTGCGGAAATTTCTGCTCGAACTACGCGTTCTACTTCGTGTTCACCTGGGTGCCGCTGTACCTGGTGGAGGAGCGCGGCCTATCGCTCGACTCCATGAAGAACGTCCAGAGCCTCATCTACGTGATGGACTCGGTGAGCATCCTGGCGACGGGCTGGCTGATCGATTGGTGGATCCGCCGCGGTGCGACCCCAAGCGTGGCCTACAAGACCGCGTTGGCTCTCAGTGCGGCCGGAGTGGGTGCCTGCCTGCTTGCGCTGAATGGAACCGGCGCCGCGGCGGGCGCGGCGCTGTTGCTCGCGACCGGGCTCGCCGACGGTCTCAATTCGCCATCAGTCGGGGCGCTGACGCAGCGCTTCGCGGGCCCGCTTGCCACCGGGCGGTGGATGGGGACTCAGAACGCGATGAGCAACACCGCCGGCATCCTGGCTCCGGCCGTGACGGGCTGGCTCGTGGAGCACGACGGCGGTCACTACACCCTCGCACTATGGGTCACGGGCGGCGTCGCGCTGCTCGGGCTGCTCGCGTGGTTCGTCGTGGTGCCGCCGGTGGAACCGGTGCAATGGGGTGACGCTAGGCGTAGTCCCGCGCCCGTTCCTGATCCTTGAGGATGTCGCGTGCCGCGAGGTAGAGGTGCGCGGTGGCCCACAGGCCGGTAGGCACCAGGCACAGCATCGCGAGGCGCAGCGAGTCGGCGTTCGAGACGTGATTCGGCGCGAAGTAGTCGCTCAGGGCCCCGATGAGCGGCGGCGCGATCACGAGATTTCCGAGGTTCGCGAGGAACAGCACCATGGCGCAGAACATCGCGCGCATGCGGCAGGGAGCCAGGTTATTGAGGAGTCCGAAGCCCGGGCCGATGTAGAAGTAGATCGCCGGGATGAAGATCCACAGCATCGCCCTGGCGAGCGCCAGATCGCGCGTCCAGTACACGACCCCCGAGGCGACGGTGGCGATGCCGATGCCGCCGGCCAGCACCCACACGATGCGCCGGGCATCGACCATGCTGGAGCGCGCCATCAGCCAGCCGGTGGCGACGGTAGCGAGCCCTCCGCCCCACAGATGCATGTTCTGTGTCACGTCGCTCGCCTGCCCGACCGTCATGTGGTAGGTGCGCTGCAGGAAGGCCGGCGTCCAGAACATCAGGCCCCAGCCCCACAGCGCGCACACCGCGGTACCGATCATGGTGTGCACCGCGGAGCGCTGTTGCCACAGAAACCGCATGGTGGCGGCGACGGAGGGCGCCATGGCGTCCTTGCCGCTGTCGAGACAGCCGCGCTTGGGCTCGCGGACCGTGAGCCACACTCCGACGCCGGCCAGCACACCCGGAAGTCCGAGTACGTAAAAGGCGGCACGCCAGCCGTAGTGGTCGGCGACCGCTCCCGCCACGTTGTAGCCGAGCCAGGCGCCGATCGGTGCGCCGAGGGCGAACACCGTGAGCGCCATGGCCCGCCGCGTGGCGGGAAAGTAATCCGACAGCAGCGAGTTCGCGCCCGGCGTGCCGCCCGCCTCACCGACGGTGACGCCGACGCGCGCCAGGAAGAACTCGAACGAGGTGCGCGCGAGCCCGCACACCGCGGTCATCGCCGACCACAGCACCAGGCAGGCGGCGACGATCTTGCGGCGGTTGTAGCGGTCGATGAGCCAGGAGAGCGGGAATCCCAGCACGACGTAGAAGAGACCGAAGGCGAGGCCGGTGAGGAGCGCGACGCCCTTGTCGGTAAGCTGCAGCTCGTGGCGGATCGGATCGAGCACCGTCGACACGACGTAGCGGTCCGCGATGCTGAGCGTGTAGACCAGGCACATCATGATGAGCACGTACCAGCGCTCCATCAGGGACGCGGACTGCGGCTCGGCGAGCTTGAGGCTTGCGGCGTCCGCGGCGACGCTCGACTGAAGCTCGCTCATGGGGTGTCGAGGTTACGCCTGCGGCGCGCGGCTGTCTTCCAGAATCAGGTCCGCCGCCTTCTCGGCCAGCATCATGACCGGCGCGTTGGTGTTGCCCGAGGTGACGTTGGGGAATGCGGACGCATCGACGACCCGCAGCGCAGCGACGCCGCGCACGCGCAGGCGCGGATCGAGCACCGAGGTGCGCAGGTCGGATCCCATCGCGCAGGTTCCACAGGCGTGGAACACCGAGCCCGCGCGGGCGCGGAAATCCGCGAGTATCTCCGCGTCGGTGGTGACCGTGCTCCCGGGTTCCCGCTCGGCCTCGATGATGGCGGCGAGCGGCCCGGCTGCTGCGATCCGCCGCAACAGGCGCGCGCCTTCGACCGCGTCCTGTATGTCCTCGGGCGCGGACAGGGCGTTCGGCTGGATCGCCGGACTCTTGAGCGGATCGAGCGAGCAGATATGGATCGTGCCGCGGCTCGCCGGGCGGCAGGTGTTGAAGGACATGAGGAAGCCGGGATAGGGATCGGGGCTCATCAGGCGCCGGGTCGTGCCGAGAGTCGTCGTGGAGTAGCTCGCCGGATTGAAGTAGATGTGCAGATTCGGCCGTGTGAGCCCGGCGCGGCTGCGCAGGAACGCGCCCGCCTGGTTGACGCTCATCGCCAGCGGCCCGCTGTGGCCGGCGAGCGCGTACCTGAGCGCCGCGCGCACCTTGCCGAGGAAGGGGGCGAGCTCGTTGTTGAGTGTGCGCACGCGCGAGCGGTAGTAGTAGTTGACGGCCAGGTGATCCTGCAGCCCGCGCCCGACTGCCGGCGAGTCGGCGATCACGGGAATTCCGAAGCGCAGCAGCACCTGGGGATCGCCGACCCCGGAGAGCTCGAGGAGCTGCGGTGAGTTGATGGCGCCGCCCGCGAGGATCACCTCGCGCCGCGCGTTCACCACGCGCTTGGTGCCCGACTCGACGAGCTCCACGCCAGCCGCGCGCCGTCCCTCGAACAGCACGCGCGTCGCCTGGGCGCGCAGCCGGATCTCGAGATTTGCACGGCGCCGCACGGGCCGCAGGTAGGCGCTGGACGCCGACACCCGCACGCCGTCCCTGATCGTCACTTCCCACAGGCCCGACCCTTCGGACTGCGCGCCGTTGAAGTCGGGGGTGCGCGCTACACCTAAGGAGTCGCACGCCGCGAGAAAGGAGTGGCACAGGGGGTGCACGCGCGCCGACACGTCGCTCACGCCCACGGGTCCGCCGGCGCCGTGGAACTGCGGCTCGCCGAAGGGATGGTCCTCGAGCTTCCTGAAGTAGGGCAGCACGTCGGCGAACGACCAGCCGGGATTGCCGGCCGCGGCCCAGTCGTCGAAATCCCCCGGCTGCCCGCGCACGTACACCATCGCATTGATCGAGCTCGAGCCTCCGAGCACCTTGCCGCGGGGCCAGAACTGGCTGCGGTTGCCGAGTGTCGGGTCGGGCTCGGCCTGGTACATCCAGTTGAAGCGTGGATCGTTGAAAGTGCGGCCGTAGCCGATCGGTACCTGGATCCAGGGCGAGCGGTCCGAGCCGCCCGCCTCGAGAAGCAGCAGCCGCTCCCTGCCGTTCGCGGTCAGGCGGTTGGCGAGCACGCAGCCGGCGGCGCCGGCGCCGATCACGATGTAGTCATAGTCGGCCATCTGTGGTTAGCATCGCTCAATGAAGCTCAGGGACATAAAGACTTTCGTCGCCGGCAACCCGCCGCCGCACTACGGCGGGCGCTATTTCGTGTTCGTGAAGCTCACGACCGACGGCAACGTGCACGGCGTGGGCGAGGCCTACTGCGTGCCGTTCCACCCCGAGGTCGTGACGCGCATGCTGGTCGACGTCTTCGACCGATATCTTCGCGGCGAGGACCCGCACAACATCGAGAAGATCTGGCGGCGCGTCTATTCCGCGGGCTACACCCAGCACGCGGATCTCACGCTGATGGGCGTGTTGTCGGCGCTCGAGATGGCCTGCTGGGACATCATCGGCAAGGAGGCCGGACAGCCCGTCTACAATCTCCTCGGCGGGCGGGTGCACGAGCGGCTCCGCAGCTACACCTATATCTACGCGCGTCCCGGCGACCGGACCGACGTCTACCAGGACCCGGAGCTCGCCGCCGAGCGCGCGGCGCAATACGTGGCGCAGGGCTTCACCGCCCTCAAGTTCGATCCGGCGGGCCCGTATACGGCTTTCGACGGGCGGCAGCTGTCGCTCGCGCAGCTCGAGCTGTGCGAGCGCTTCATGCGGCTGCTGCGCGCGGCGGTGGGCACCAAAGCGGACCTGCTGTTCGGCACGCACGGCCAGATGACCGCCGCCGGCGCCATCCGCCTCGCGCGGCGCCTCGAGCCCTACGAGCCGCTGTGGTTCGAGGAGCCGGTGCCGCCGGATGCGCCCGAGGAGATGGCGCGCGTCGCGCGCGGCACACGCATTCCGATCGCGGCGGGCGAGCGGCTCGCGACCAAGTACGATTTCGCGCGGCTGCTCAGGGAGGGCGCCGCGGCGATCCTGCAGATGAACCTGGGGCGCGTGGGCGGCGTCCTCGAGGCGAAGAAGATCGCCGCCATGGCGGAAGTGCACCACGTGCAGATCGCGCCGCACCTTTATTGCGGTCCGGTGGTCGGCGCCGCCAACATCCAGCTCTCGACCTGCAGCCCGAACTTCCTGATCCTCGAAGGCATCGAGCGCTGGCAGGGCTTTCACGCCGAGGTGCTGACGAAGCCTATCCGCTGGGAGGAGGGCTTCGTCATCCCGCCGACCGAGCCCGGGCTCGGCGTGGAGCTCAACGAGGAAGTCATCGCCCGCCATCCGTACCGCGGTACGCAGCTGCACCTCGAGATGGCCGCAGAGCCCCGGGACTGACAGCATCGGCTTGCGCGCCTCCTTAGCCGCCCTGGATTCCGAGCTGCGCGCGCAACCGCTCCTCGTACCAGGTGTGGAACATCCCCACCATGTACTCGCTCGCGGCGATCGGCCCCGGCACGTAGGCGGGGCTCGAGGCACCGCGCTGCGTCTCCGCGACGAAGTGCGCGTCCTGGCTGTTGGTGGCGTTCCAGACGCTCGTGAGCTTCGCGAGATCGTAGTCGCGCCCTTCCTCGGCCTCGGCATGTACGAGCCAGGTGCTGCGCACCAGTGTGTGGGTGCGATCGATGGGCAGCGTCGCGAAGGTGAGGATGTGGTCCGAGAGGAAGTGGAACCAGGCATTCGGCTGGGTGTGATAGTGGAGTGTCCCGAGGCGCGCCTCGGTGAAGCTCCCGAGCAGCCGCTTCGAGGCAACGCGCGTGTCGGGGGTCATCGACTCGCCCGCGCCGTCGAGCACCAGCCGCTCGGTGCGAAACCCGGTCGGCCGCCCGTGGAGCGCCTCGATCATCTTCCAGGGGAGCCGGGCACGCCGCCAGATGGCTTGCGATTCGACCCGCGCCGCCTGATAGCGCGCGTAAGCAGCGCGCTCGGCGGCCGACATGCGCGCGACGTCGATCTCGCCGAAGAAGTCGAACAGTGAGCAGAGCAGCTCCGGATGCCCCGCGCAGTGAAAGCACTCGCGGTTGTTCTCGATGGTGAGCTTCCAGTTGCCGTGCTCGAGGATATCGACCTGGCTCGCGACCTTCGCATGGGCGAGGTCGTGCGGCGCGAGATAAGGCCGCATTCGCGCGGCCATCTCGTCGAAGTCCTCCGGCGGCTCGTCGGCGAGGCAGACGAAGATGAGCCCGGCGAGCGTCTTCACGTGCACGGGCTCGAGGGCGCGCTGCTGCGCCGGCGTCTCGCCCGTGGCGCCGCAGCCGACCACTTTGCCGTCGAGGTCGTAGGTCCAGCGGTGGTAGGGGCACTGGAGCGTCGCGCCCGCGATCCCGGAGTCCTGCTGAAGAATGCGCGAGCCGCGGTGCCGGCAGGTGTTGTGGAAGGCGGCGATCGAGCCGTCGTCGCGGCGCAGGATGAAAATCGGCCACGGTCCGATCTGGAAGGTGCGGTAATCGCCACCCTCGGGAATCTCCGGCTCCGAGGCGACGAACAGCCAGTGACGGCCGAAGATGTAGTCGATGTCGGCCTGGTACAAAGTCTCATCGGTGAAGAAGGCGCCCGGGAGCGCGTGACCCGGCTCGCAGGCGGCGAGGAGCGCGGCCACGTGCCGGCGCAGCGCCTCGGGTGCATTCATCGATAGGCCGTCCATATGGTCTTGAGATCGCAGTATTTCTCGATGGCGTGCGGCGAGCGGTCGCGCCCCGAGCCCGAGAGCTTGAAGCCGCCGAACGGGGTCGCCATGGTGGAGCGGTCGAAGGCGTTGACCCAGACTGTGCCGCCGTGGAGCGCGCTCGAGAGCCGGTGCGCGCGGTCGATGTCGGCGGTCCAGACCGCAGCCGCGAGCCCATAGGGCGTGTCGTTGGCGATGCGCAGCGCTTCGGCCTCGTCGCGGAAAGTCATGACGGAGAGCACCGGGCCGAAGATCTCCTCGCGTGCCACCTTCATGTCGTTGCGCGTGTGATCGAGCACGGTCGCCTCGACGTAGAAGCCGCCGGTTTCCTTGAGCGCCTGGTGGCCGCCGAATGCGATGCGTGCGCCGTCGGCTAGACCTGAGTCGATGTAGCCGAGCACCCGCTGCATGTGGCCGCGGTCGATGAGCGCCCCCATTTGCGTCGTGGGCTCGAGCGGATGTCCAAGCGTGATGGTGCCGGCGACCTGCTCGATCGCCTGCAGCAGCTTGTCCTTCACCGAGTGGTCCACGACGAGGCGCGAGCCCGCATGGCAGGTCTGACCGCTGTTGTAGTAGACACCCCAGGCGATGCCATTGGCGGCTTCGGCGAGATCGGCATCTGCGAATACCACCTGGGGCGTCTTGCCGCCGAGCTCGAGGGCGACGCGCTTCAGGTTCGACTCTGCCGCGTAGCGCAGCATGAATCGCCCCACCTCGGTGGAGCCGGTGAAGGCGATGAGATCGACCTCGGGGTGCAGCGCGAGCGCCTTACCGGCTTCCTCACCGAAGCCCGGCACGACATTGAAGGTGCCGGGCGGCACGCCCGCCTCGGCGGCGAGCTCCGCGAGGCGGATGCCGGAAAGCGGCGATTGCTCGGCGGGCTTGAGCACCACCGAGTTGCCGGTGAGGAGCGCCGGGCCCACCTTCCAGCAGCTGATGATGAGCGGGTAGTTCCACGGCACGATCGCCGCGACTACCCCTAAGGGCTCGCGCCGGATGAGCGCCAGGTCGTTGGGACCGGTGGGCGCCACCTCATCGTAGAGCTTGTCGGAGAACTCGGCGTAGTACTCGATGCAGTCGGCGCAGTTGGCGACGTCGACCCCCACCGAGTTCTGAATCGGCTTGCCGACGTCGCGCGTCTCGAGCAGCGCGAGCCGATCGACGTCGGCGCGGATCAGCTCCGCGAAACGCCGCAGGATCTTCTTGCGGTCCTTCGGCTCCATGCGCCGCCACGGCCCGCTCTCGAAGCTCGCACGCGCACACCGAACCGCCGCATCGACGTCCGCGGCGCGGCCGCGTGCCACCTGGGCGATCACCTGCCCGTCGATGGGACTCACGTCGTCGAACACGGCGCCGTCGAGGGCAGGGACGAGACGGCCGCCGATGAACGCACGCCCCTCGGGCTTCACGCTGGCGGCCAGGCGCTCCCAGCTCCCACGGTCGCGCTGTAATGCTGATGTGCTCATGGGGGCATCGCTCTCAGGGGTAAATTTCCACAGCTGCAGGAGGGGTCAAGCCTAGAAAAGGAATAGCCCCATCTAAAAGAGTCATCGGCTCTCACGGCCGGGCCGCGGCGGGCAGCAGAGTGCGTTCGACCGCGTGCTGCCAGCCCGCGATGAGCCCTGCGCGGCGCGCCGCGGGCATCGCCGGCACGAATTCCGCCGCCTTGTGCCAGGTCGCGGCCACTGACGCGAGATCCTTCCAGACTCCGGTCGCAAGACCGGCGAGGAACGCAGCCCCGAGCGCCGTGGTCTCGAGCTCGACCGGCCGGTCGACGCGTGCGTCGAGAATATCGGCCAGGAACTGGCAGAACCAGTCGTTTGCCGCCATGCCCCCGTCGACCCGGAAAGCCTCGACCGGGCGCGCGCCGTCGCGTGCCATTGCCGTCGTCAGGTCGAGCGTCTGGTAAGCGACGGACTCGAGCGCGGCGCGCGCCAGGTGCGCCGGGGAGGTATCGAGCGTCAGCCCGCAGATGACACCTCGGGCGCTGGGCTCCCAGTAAGGCGCGCCGAGGCCGACGAAGGCGGGCACCAGATAGACGCCATGGTCGTCGGGAACGCGCGCGGCAAGCGCCGCGGTCGCGGCGGCGCTGTCGATCACCTTGAGGCCATCGCGCAGCCATTTGACCGCCGCGCCGGCGACGAAGATCGATCCCTCCATGGCGTAGGCCATCTGTCCCTTGATGCGATACGCCGCCGTGGTGAGCATGCGGTTGGTGGAGGCGACCGCCTGGTCCCCGGTATTGAGGAGGAGAAAACAGCCGGTGCCGTAGGTGGACTTCGCCATGCCGGGCGCGAAGCAGGCCTGTCCGATGAGCGCCGCCTGCTGGTCCCCGGCGATGCCGCAGATCGGCAGGGCGCCGCCAAAGAGCGCGGGCTCCGTCGAGCCGTAGGGCGCGCTGCTGTCGCGCACCTCGGGCAGCAGCGCGCGCGGTACGCGCATGAGGCGCAGCAGCTCCTCGTCCCAGCACTGCCGGTGAATTTCGAAGAGGAGGGTGCGCGAAGCGTTGGTGACGTCCGTGGCATGCACGCGCCCGCCCGTCAGCCGCCAGAGGAGGAACGTATCGATCGTTCCGAAGGCGAGCTCGCCGCGCTCGGCGCGCCCGCGGGCGCCGGGCACGTGGTCGAGGATCCATGCCGCCTTGGTGGCGGAGAAGTAGGGATCGAGGAGGAGCCCGGTCTTCTCGCGCACCAGCGTCTCGGCACCCGCGGCTTTGAGCCGGGCGCATTCGTCCGTCGTGCGCCGGTCCTGCCAGACGATCGCGCGATGGATGGGCCGTCCGCTCGCGCGCTCCCACACAAGCGTGGTCTCGCGCTGGTTGGTGATGCCGAGGGCGGCGATCGCCGGCGGCCCGCCGCAGCGGCCGATGGCCTCAGTCACGACGGCGAGCGTGTCGCGCCAGATATCCTCGGGATCGTGCTCGACCCAGGCGGGAGCGGGAAAGTGCTGCGGGTGCTCGCGGCGCGCCGAGGCCACGGTGCGGGCATTCACATCGAAGACGATGGCACGGGTGGAGGTCGTCCCCTGATCGATCGCGAGAACCTGCGACGGCTGCGCCATGGCGCCATTGTGCGTGACTGATGTCTCGGCGCAACAGCTGGTTCGCGGCGCGGAGTCGCTCGCTGCCGCGCGCTACCGCGGCTTCGGTGCGCTGTCTGAGGCCCGGCGCACGGTGGAGCGGATACTTTTTTGAGATACGGCTATCCGATTTCTAGTCTTCTGGCTGTCACGAAGGTGTGAAAGGCTATGGATCCCGGGGTGTCGGCTGCTTCCGCGCGCGCTGCGAGCGGACTCGGAAAACGCCCCAATCATGCCTGATGACGGATTTATTCAAGCGCCGCGCGGGCGAATAGTATAAACGTCATTGGGGGACTCGCTTGGGATGGCGTACCAGCGTTCGAGTGGGGAATAACCAACCAAACCCTCGGGGAGCAACGCGATGAAGGTCAATCCGAAGATTTCTGCGGCCGTGGCGGCCGTGCTGGGCGTGCCGACGGCGGTGTGGGCGGATATGCCCGCGCCCGCCGATCAGTCAGCCCAAGCGACGTCGACTGCCGAGGCGACAGGCGGGCTGGCAGAGGTGGTCGTGACGGCCGAGCGCCGCACCGAGAATCTGCAGGACGTGCCCATCACGATCCAGGCGATCAGCGGGGCCCAGCTCTCGCAGCTGAACGTCACCAACTTCAACGATCTGCTGAAGTACACGCCGAACGTGACCTTCAGCGGCAACGGCCCGGGCACCGGCAATATCTTCATGCGCGGCTTGGGCAGCGTCGGCTCCGGCAACCAGTCGCAGACGACCACCGCGCCTTTCCCGAACGTGGGGCTGTATCTCGACGATCAGTCGATGCAGTTCCCGGCCCGCAACAATGATCCCTACCTGGTCGACATGGAGCGAGTCGAGGTTCTGGAAGGGCCGCAGGGAACGCTCTTCGGCGGTGGCGCGCAGGCGGGCGCGATTCGCTACATCACCAACAAGCCGAACCTCAACTCCACCTCGGCGACTTTCAACGCCGGCTACGGCTACACCGCGGGCGGCGACAACAACAGTCAGCTGAATGCGGTTCTCAACGTGCCCCTCGTGCAGGGCGTGCTCGGGCTGCGTGCCGTGGTCTTCAATGAGCGCCAGGGCGGCTACATCTCGAACGTCGCCAGCACGATTGGCTATGCGCCGGGCTCGGTTGGCGCCACGATCGGTGGCAACCCGACCACCAACAACGCCGCCTTCATCCAGAACAACGCCAATCCCATAACCTACCAGGGAGCGCGTCTGTCGGTGGCGTGGAAGATCAACGACAACTGGGACTTCCTGCTGCAGCAGAACTACCAGGACGTGGAGGCGGATGGCTGGTTCTACGCCTACCCGGCGGATTCGAACGGCACTGTGCTGCAGCCGTACCAGATCGCGGCTTTCCAGCCGGCGTTCAACAAGGACCGTTACGAGAGCACCGCCTGGACGCTCAACGGCGAGTTTGCGGGCCTCAAGGCCGTCTACACCGGCAGCTACATGGTCCGTCACATCGACGGGCAGCAGGACTATTCCAACTACCTGCGCAGCACGAGCGGCTCGTACTACGGCTGCATCGGTCCGGGAGCGTTGTACTTCAACTCCAAGACCTTCCCGGTGCTCGCGGGCAAGAAGCTGCAGTGCTATGCGCCGGTGGCCAACTGGACGGACGTGGTTCAGAACAACCACTTCAGTAATGAGCTCCGCATCAGCACAGACGAGGAGAAGCGCCTGCGCGGCCTGTTCGGGGCGTTCTGGGAGAAGTTCGTCATCTATGACACCCAGAACTTCAATTACGGCCCCATTCCGAAGTGCGATGCCGCGACCCTGGCGGCCGTCGCGACCGGTGGTCCGGACTGCCTGAGTGCCGTCGGGCCGCTGCCCGGCACCTTTGCGACCGACCCGTCGCTCCGTACCAACTCGAATACCGCGTTCGGCGAGGACGACCAGCGCGGCTACAAGCAGTTGGCCTTCTTCGGATCGGTCGATTTCGACATCGTGCCGAAGGTACTGACGGTGACCGCCGGCACGCGCTGGTTCCACTACGACGACTTCGAGTACGGCTCGCGGTTCACGACCGAGAGCACCAGTCCTCTGATCGTCGATCACCTGAATGGGGCGTGCACCGCGGGGGGCGGCTGCGGCTTCCCGATGAACCTGCACAAGACCGAGAGTGGCACGCGCAGCCGCTTCAACCTCACCTGGCACATCACCCCGGACGTGATGGCGTACTACACGTTCTCGCAGGGATATCGTCCGGGCGGCTTCAACCGCACCAAATCGACGATTGCCGGCGTGGTATCACTCGCCGGCGAGGTGCCGTTCTGCACATTCCCCGGCGGCGTCAAGACCTGCATCGCCAACAGCGATCAGTACGAGAAGCCCGCGGGCTGGCAGGCGGACAATCTGATCAACAACGAGATCGGCTTCAAGACCGAGTTCTTGGACCATCGACTGTTGGTCAACGTGTCGGGGTATTACATGAAATGGAAGGACCAGCAGGTGTCGCTGTTCGCTCCGACCATCCTCGGTAACACGACCTTCACCGTCAACGGACCGGACTTCACTATCAAGGGCTTCGAGGTTCAGTTCGTCGCCCGCGTTACCGACGGGCTCACCATCCAGGGATCGAGCTCGGTCAACAGCTCGACCCAGTCGACTTCGCCGTGCCTGGAGTCGGTGGGCGTCGACCCGGGCAACTCGAAGACCGCGAACAATCCGACCCCGGCCGGTCAATGCGTGGCGGTGAACAGCCCTCAAGGTCCGGTCCCGAATGCGCTGGGAGCGTATGGCACGGCGCCGCCGTTCTCACCGCCCTGGATGTTCAACCTGCGAGCGCGTTACGACTGGAAGAGCGGCGACTACAAACCGTTCGTCTGGGCGGGCGCCAGCCACGTCGGTTCGATGACCAATGAGCCGCGGAACTTCTTCCCCGGCAATAACCCGGCGGACTGCTGCTCGCCCTCGCCCATCACGACCTACCTGCTCTACCCGATCCCGGGCTACACGACTTATGACGCGGCGATTGGCGTGACCAAGGACAACTGGACGGCGCAGTTGAACGGCAGCAACCTGGGTAATAACTACGGTCCGACCAACGTCTCGTCCGGGCAGTTCATCAAGTCGGAGATTCCGCTGCGGCCTCGGGTGGTGATGGCTCTCATCAGCTACGCGTTCTGATCGAGGGCGGCTGCTGCGGGCTGCCCTGGCGGGCCGGTGCAGTAGAATGAAGGGCGGGCCGCGACACGGTCCGCCCTTTGTTTTTTCTTTTGAAACGTAGCTGTGACCGAGTCCACGACTGCCTCTGCCGTACCGCCGCCGAACCGCGCTGCCGACGCGGGCGAGGTTGTGCGCATCCGCACCCTGACGCGCGAGCACAAGTTCACCGAAGTGCTGGCGCTGGCGCCCGCACTCCGCCTCGAGATACCCACCCACCGCGACGCCCTGCTGTGCGTCGCGGTCGCGCAGCGTTACCTGCAGCGCATCCCGGATGCACTGCTGACGCTCGCCGACCTCGAGCTTCACCACCCGCGCTTCAGCCGCCTGTACGAGGAGCGCGGGCGCTGCTTCGTCGAGCTGCGCGATGCCCCGAAGGCCATCGAGGCGTTCCTGATCGCCGTCAATATCAACCACGCGCTCCCCGGCAGCTGGTCGATGCTCGAAGGGCTGTACCGGATGACTGGACAGCAGGACAACGCCGCGATGGCGGGCAGTCACGTGGCGACGCTGCGAAAGCTCCCGCGCGACATCGTCACCGCGACCGGCCTGTTTGCGGACGGCGATCTGGAGGCGGCCGAGGCGCTGATCCGCGCCTACCTGCTGCAGCATGGCGACCACGTCGAGGCGATGCGGCTGCTGGCGCGGATCGGCATCGCTCACAAGGTATACGATGACGCCGAGCTGCTGCTCGCCGCGGTGCTCGAGCGTGCGCCGGATTATCGGATCGCTCGCCAGGAGTACGCCGGTGTGCTGATCGAGCTGCACCGCTACGACGATGCGCGGCGCGAGATCGAGCGGCTGCTGAAGGACGACCCGGACAACCGCGGGCTGAAGACGCAGCTTGCGGCGAGCTGCGTCGGGCTCGGGGAGCACGAGCGCGCCATCGGTCTCTACCGGGCGCTTCTCACCGGGACGCCGCTCGATGACGAGCTGCGTCTGTCGATCGGGCACGCGCTCAAGACCTTCGGTCGCACGCCCGAGGCGATCGCGAGCTACCACGAGGCCGCTTCATGCCGCGCGGACTTCGGCGACGCCTGGTGGAGCCTGGCGAACCTCAAGACCTACCGCTTCAGCGAGGCGGAACTCGCCGGCATGCGGCAGGCCCTCGAGGCGCCGGCAACGTCGCCGATCGACCGCTACCACCTATGCTTCGCGCTCGGCAAGGCACTCGAGGATCGTGGCGAATACCCGGAATCCTTTCGCTGTTACGAACGCGGCAACGCGCTCAAGCATGCCGAGATCCGTTATAAGCCGGCGATCATCGAGAACAACACCAGCTGGCAGATCAAGGTCTGCACGCCGGAGCTGTTTGCCGAACGCCGCGGTTGGGGCGCGCCGGACACCGATCCGATCCTGATCGTCGGACTGCCGCGCTCCGGCTCGACGCTCCTCGAGCAGATTCTCGCTTCACACTCCAGGGTCGAGGGCACCACGGAGCTTCCCAACATCCAGCAGCTGGTCACGCGGCTGCGCGGTCGTGATCCGGACCCCGAGAACCCGCGCTACCCGCCGATCCTGGCGCACCTGACGGCGGACGACTTCCGCACGCTCGGTGAGCAATATCTTGCCGGTACCCGCGTCTACCGCAGCGCCGGTAAGCCGTTCTTCATCGACAAGAATCCGAACAACTTCCGGCACCTCGGCCTCGTGCATCTGATGCTGCCCAACGCGCGCATCATCGACGCGCGCCGCGAGCCGATGGCCTGTTGCTTCAGCAATCTCAAGCAGCTTTTCGCCCAGGGACAGGAGTTCAGCTACAGCATCGAGGACATCGCGCGCTATTACCGCAGCTACCTCGAGCTCATGCGTCACTGGGACCAGGTGCTGCCGCCGGGCTGCATCCTGCGCGTGCACCACGAGGACGTGGTGGAGGACCTGGAAGCCAACGTGCGGCGGCTGCTCGAGTATTGCGGTCTCGATTTCGAGCCGCAGTGCCTCACCTTCTACGAGACTCGCCGCAGCGTCCGCACCGCGAGCTCCGAGCAGGTGCGGCAGGCCATCTACCGGGAAGGGCTCGACCAGTGGAAGCACTTCGCGCCCTGGCTCGGGCCGCTGCAGGACGCGCTCGGCGATGCACTGAGCCGCTATCGCGAATGAGCAGCGTGAGCGCCATGAAGGCGGGCCGCAACGACCCGTGCCCGTGCGGCAGCGGCCGGAAGTACAAACACTGCCACGGGTCGGTGTCCGCCGCCGACCCGGCACAGGAAGCGCAATCCCTGACCGATGCCGCCAATGATCTCCGGGCCCAGGGCAAGCCGCAGGAATCGCTGGCGCTCTATCGACGCGCGCTCACCCTCGACGCGCGCTCGGCAGAGGCGCACAACAACCTCGGCAATGCGTTCGTGGAGCTGGGGAAGCCCACGGAGGCGGTCGGCTGTTACCGGGAGGCGCTCGCGCTCACGGCCGACAATGCGGTGATCCTCTGCAATCTGGCCAACGCCCTTCGCCAGCTTGGGTCCCTGGAAGAGGCGCTCGCCTGCACCCGCCGATCCATTGCGCTCGACCCGAGCCTCAGCATGGCCCACAACAACCTGGGACTCCTGCTCGCCGGCATGGGCCAGCGCGAGCAGGCGGTGGCGAGCTATCGGCAGGCGCTCGCTCTCAACCCCGGCTACGTGGAAGCGCTGAACAATCTCGGCACCCTGTTGCGCGAGCTCGGCGAACGCCGCGAAGCCCTTGCGCTCTGTCATCGGGCCGTCGACCTCGACCCCGGACGCGCTGGCAGCCACGGCAACCTCGGCCACGTATTGTTCGAATTGGGCCAGATCGAGGAGGCCGCGGCCAGCTTTCGCCGCGCCGTGGCGCTGCAAGCCGACTCTGCGCCGCTTCACACGAGCCTCGCGGCCGCGCAGCGCATGGAAGGTCGCGCCGGCGAGGCGGAAGCGAGTTGCCAGGCGGCGCTGGCCATCGACCCGACCTGTGTGCAGGCCCTGACGCTGCTGGGGGAGCTGCAGGCGGACCGCGGCCAGTTTGCCGAGGCACAGCAGCTCTTCCAGCGGGCGCTCGCCGTCGATCCGGGTTTTCCGTTCACGTATTGGAGCATCACGGCACATCGCAAGATGACCGTGGACGACGCCGGCTGGTTGCAGGGCGCCCAGGCGCTGCTGGCGAAGCCGCTGCCGCTGTCACACGAGATCAGCCTGCGCTTCGCGCTCGGCAAGTACTTCGACGATGTCGCGCAGTACGACGACGCCTTCGCGAACTACCGACAGGCAAACGAGCTGACCAAGCGCTATGGACGGGAGTACGACCGGGCGAGCCACGCCGCACGCATCGACCGGGTGATCGGCGCCTTCGATGCCTCGTTCATGAGCCGCTGTCAGGCCGACGCCTCGCGGTCCGAGCTGCCGGTTTTCGTCGTCGGCATGCCGAGATCGGGCACGACACTCGTCGAGCAGATCCTTGCATCACACCCGTCCGTGTTCGGAGCCGGGGAGCTGAAGTTCTGGGGCAATGCATTCAGGGCTTTCGAGTCACCGAGCGCCGCGGAGGATGGCGCGTCGAAGCTGATTCCGGGCATGGCGCGTGACTATCTCGAGCAGCTGAGCGTCCTGTCCGGCTCCTCCGGCCCGGCACTACGGGTCATCGACAAGATGCCCGCCAATTTCCGCTACGCAGGATTGATCCACGCCGCGTTGCCGCGGGCCAGGATCATCCACATGCGACGCCATCCCGTCGATACCTGCCTGTCGATCTATTTTCACAATTTCCTCAACCGGGGCTCGTACGCCAACGACCTCGACAATCTGGCCCATTACTACGCCGAGTACGTCCGCCTCACCGATCACTGGCGGGCTGTTTTGCCCGCGGCCGCACTGCTGGAAGTCCCGTACGAAGGGCTAGTCGCGAACCAGGAGGGCTGGACGCGCCGGATGCTGGAGTTCATAGGCCTGCCGTGGGATCCGCGCTGCCTTGAATTTCACCAGACGGACCGGGTCATCATCACCGCCAGCAAGTGGCAGGTGCGGCAGAAGATCAACAGCGGATCGGCCGGGCGCTGGCGGCACTACGAGAAGCATGTCGGGCCGCTGCTTTCCCTGACGGAGCTCGCGGCACAGCGCTGACGATCCTCAGTCGAGACGCGTGGCGCGCAACCGATCCTCATCGAGCGCGTAACCCATCCCCGGCGCCTCGCTCAAGGTGATCCAGCCCTCATGATCGGCGGCGAGCGGCGAGGCCATCATGAAGTCGCGCCGCTCGAGGCTCCACTCCGGCGGGTCGAACGGGAACTCGAGGAAGGGCGCATTGCTCAGGCCCGCCGCCAGGTGGGCGTTGGCGGTCACTCCTATGCCGTTGGTCCAGGTGTGCGGGGTGAAGACCAGGTGATGCTCCTCGGCCATGATCGCGATGCGCCTGAGGCCCGTGATGCCGCCGACCAGAGCCGCATCCGGCTGCACGACGTCGACGCCGCCCGCGGTGATGAGATCGCGCAGCTCGTGAACCTGCCGCGTCATCTCGCCGGCGGCGATGCGCACGTCGGTCGCCTCGCGCAGCATGCGCATGCCGGCGTGATCGGCGCGATGCAGGGGCTCTTCCATCCAGTAGATCTTGAGCCGCTCGAGCTCGCGCGCCACGGCGAGCGCGTCCTTGAAGGACCACGGTGTCTCGGTGTCCCAGGACATCCGCCAGCCCTGGTTGCAGTCGACCATCAGCTCGAGCCTGCTGCCCACGCGGGCGCGCACCGCTTCCAGCGCCCGCAGGTCGTCGTGCCAGTCCCCGCGGTGGAAGCGGAGCTTGAGCGCGGGGAAGCCCTGCGCCAGGTAACGTTCCGCGACATCGCCCTGCGCCCGCGGGTCGCGCAGCGTGCCCGAGGAGGCGTAGGCGCGGATGCGGCTCGAGCGGCCGCCGAGGAGCTTCCAGCAGGGAGCGTTGAGGATCTTGCCGGCGAGGTCCCACAGCGCGAGGTCGAGCGGCCAGCAGCGTCCGTAGTGAAAATCGATGTTGGCCAGAACCCGATAGTGGCGCTCGAGCGCGAGTGGATCCTGGCCGACGAATAGCGGCCCGTGCCCGTCGAAGCCGAGCATGCGATCGCCCGAGCCCACGCCCACCAGCCCGGTGTCGGTGGTGACCCGTACGATGGTCGCGTCGAAGTGAGTCCGCGGCCTGGTGTCCCAGCTCGCGTTGAAGGCGGGCTTGAGCGGCAGGCGGTGGTGGCTGATCGCGATGCCGGCGATCTTGTGCCCGGAGGCGGCAAGCAGCGGCTTTGAGGGTTGCGCGTTCAGGGTCTCGGTCCGTCCGCGGCTCGCAGCGTTCCATAGTTGTTGCGGCCGGCAAAGCCGAGAAATTGGCTAGCGGTATGAGAAAAAGGCATTCGGCCGCTAAGCCTGCCGGCTCTTCCCCCGCCGCAGGAGCGTGAGCGCCAGCAGGGCGGAGGCCGTCATCAGGAACAGGCTCACCGCATTCAACACCGGGGTCGCGCCCTCGCGCATGCGCCCGTACATCATGATCGTGAGCGGCGCATCCGACCCCACCAGCATCAGCGTGGTGTTGAAGTTCTCGAAGGACATGAGGAAGGCGATCGCGGCCGAGCCGATGAGTGCGGGCCGCAGGTAAGGCAGTGTGATGGTGCGCAGGACCGCCGTCTGGGAGGCGCCGAGATTCAAGGCCGCGTCCTCGAGGCTGCGGTCGAAGCGCTTGAGGCGTGCGCTGATCGTCAGCGTCGCAATCGCGACGATATAGGAGAACTGGCCCAGGACCACGAGTGGCAGCCCCGGGCGCAGGAAATCCGCCTCGATCCCGAAGAGATCGGTGAAGAGGTCGGCGAGGCGGCTCGCAAACGCGAGGATCGAGATGCCGAGGATCACGCCGGGAATGACCAGCGGCGTCAGCATCAGCATCGACAGGATCCCCTTGCCGGGGAACCGCTCGCGTTCCATGAGGAACGCATTCGCGGTGCCGACCGCCACCGAGAGGCCCGTCACCCACAGGGCCACGATGCAGCTCGTCCAGATGCTGCCGAGGAGCTCGGAGTCGTGGAACAGCCCGACGCGCCCCAGTGCCTCGTTGCCGAGGAACCAGTCGAGGGTGAAGCCATGCCAGGGAGGAGCGGGGTAGGGGGCGTCATTGAAGGCGAACACCGCCACCACGGTGAGCGGCAGGAACAGGAAGAGCAGGAACGCCGCGACATAGAGCGCGGTTGCGGCACGCAGCCAAGCGGGACGCGGGAGACTGGGTATCACACGCGCCTCATGACGTCACTGAAGCGTTGCCCGGAGAGCTTCAGTCCCAGCCACACCATCGCGGTCGAGAGGGCGAGCAGCAGGAAGCCGAGCGCCGCACCCTGCTCCCAGTTGAAGCGGGTGATGAACTGCGTGTAGATCTGCTCGGTGAACCACAACGAGTTCTTGCCGCCGAGGAGCGTCGGCGTCAGGTAGTTGCCGAGCGTCAGCATGAACACCACGATGCAGCCGGCGGTGATGCCGGGCGCGGCATGCGGAATGACGATCGTGCGCAGGATCGACCACCCCTTGCCGCCGAGATCGTAGCCGGCCTCGATGAGGGAGTTATCGAGACTCTCGAGACTCCCGACCAGCGGCACCACCATGAAGAGGAGCGAGGTGTAGACGAGGCCGACGAGGATCGTCGCGTCATGGTAGAGGAGCTCGACCGGCTGCGCGGTGATACCGAGATGCACCAGCAGTGCGGGCAGCACGCCCGATTCGCGCAACAGGATCATCCACCCCAGCGTCCGTACCGTCTCGCTCACCCAGAAGGGAATGAGGCAGACGACGAACAGCAGCGCGCTCACGCGCCCGCGGGCGAGCTTGGCGATGATCCACGCGATCGGGAACGCCACCAGCAGCGTCAGTACGGTGGCAAGCGCCGAGAGCAGTGCCGTGCGCAGGAACACATGCCAGTAGAGCGGCTCGCCGAAGAAGGTGCGGTACTGGGCGAGGCTCGCCACGTACTCCCGCGGCGCGACGCGCTCGCGAAACGACAGCACCGCAAGGTCGAGGTGCGGCAGGACGATGAGGGCGAGAAGCCACAGCAGCGCCGGCGCGAGCAGCAGTGCGAGCACCAGCCTCCGCGTCCAGAGCCTCCCTGCCGCGCCTTCAGCCATGGCTGGCCGGGAAGCAGAGCGCCCGCTCGGGATCGAAACCGAAGCAGATGCGTGCCCCGGGCCGGAGGTCCGCGAAGGCGCCGGTCTGCGGCAGCGCGATGCGCAGCTCCAGGCGGCTCTGCGATTCGCGCAGCAGCACCACGGAGCTCGCGCCGTCGAACAGCATGTCGGTGACCTCGCCATTCAGGGCGCTCTGACCGTGCGGCAGCTCGGCCGGCGTGCGGGCGAGGGTCATTGCCTCGGGGCGGATGAAGGCATCCGCGGCAGCGCCGGGCGCGAGCGCTGCGCGCCCGCGCGCGCGGAGCTTGAGGCCCCCGCCGGCGTCGAGCTCGACCAGCGCGCCGTCAGACCTGAGCACGGTGCCGGTCAGACGGTTGTTGGCGCCGACGAAGCCGGCGACGAACGCAGTAGCGGGAGAGTAGTAGAGTTCCTGCGGGCTGCCGAGCTGCTCGAAGCGACCGTGGTTCATGACGCCCAGGCGGTCCGAGAGCACCAGCGCCTCGGACTGATCGTGGGTGATGTAGACGAAGGTGGTGCCGAAGGCGCTCTGCAGCTGCTTGAGCTCGACCTTCATGTGCTCGCGGAGCTTCAAGTCCAGTGCCCCGAGCGGCTCGTCGAGGAGCAGGAGCGTCGGCTCGAGCACCATGCTGCGCGCGATCGCCACGCGCTGCCGCTGGCCGCCGGAGAGCTCGTCGGTGCGCTTCGGCGCCGCGCCGGCGAGCCCCACCCGCTCGAGCATCGCCTCGGCGCGCCTGAGCCGCTCGGCGCGCGCGACGCCACGCCGCGCAAGCCCGAAGGCCACGTTCTCGCCCACCGACATCATCGGGAAGAGCGCCAGGTGCTGGAACACCATGTTGACCGGGCGCTTGTTGGGCGGAACGCTCGCCATGTCGCGTCCGCCGATGGCGATGGTGCCGCTGTCGGGCTGGATGAAGCCGGCGATCATTCGCAGCAGCGTGGTCTTGCCGCAGCCGGATGGTCCCAGGATCGAGAAGAAGCTGCCGCGCGCTACGCTGAAAGACACCTCGTTGACCGCCACGTGCGCGGCGAAGCGCCTGGTGAGCGCGCTGACCTCGAGATCGGGCGCCCCGGCGGGCGGGAGTCCGGCGCTCAATCGGCCGCCTTCACTTTATCGAGGACGCCGCCCTCGATCTCCTCGAGTCCCGGAGGAATTGCCGGATACCACTTGATGTTCTTCAGGCCGTCCGGGAAGGTCTCGGCGAACTGGGCGCGGACGCGCGGATCCATAAGCCTGTCGGCCCCTTTGGAGGCGGTAAAATTACCGATCGATTTCGCGACCAGCGCGGCGACCTCGGGCCGCATCACGAAGTTGATCCAGCTGTAGGCGCCGGCGTCGTTACGGCCGCGGGCCGGAAGCGCGAAGGTGTCCATCCAGGCGATCGCGCCCGAGCGCGGATTGATGAACTTAATGGCGGGATTCCCGCGGTTCAGCAGCCACCCACCCGAGTCCCACATCATCGCCGCCCAGATCTCCCCGGAGCGCACCCCGTTCAGGAGCTGATCCTTGTTGTCGTAGAAGAAGCGGAAATTCGCCTTGCAGGCGGCGAGGGTCCGGCCGACCTGCTCCATGAGCGCGGTGTACGCCCTGGTGTCGTGATAGAGCGCGAAGGGATCGTGACCCGAGGCGAGCGCGAACGCCATGAGCGTGGGGCGTTTCAGGCGCACCGCGGTCCGGCCCTTGAGCTCCGGCTTACAAAGATCGGTGTAGTCGGCGATCTTCGTGCGTGTGGAATTGTAAATGAGCCCCTCGGTGCCCCACACGTATGGCAGGCCATAGAGCTTGCCGTCGACGGTGGCGTTCTTCTTCACCGCATCGACCAGCTCCGGCACGAACTCATCCAGCTTGACCTTGCTCGTGTCGAGGGGCTTGTAGACGCGGAACTCCTGCTGCGCGCCGAAGATCCGGTCCTGCGACGGCTGCGCCAGGTCGAAGCCGGCGCCGCCGGTGGCGCGGAGCTTGGAGATCATCTCCTCGTTGTTCGAGAGCGTGACCTGCACGTCGATGCCGGTCTCTTTCTTGAACTGCGCGATGACCTCGGGCGGCACGTAGCTCGCCCAGGTGATGATGCGCAGCACCCTGGAGTCGTCGGCAGCGGCGGGCAGCGCGGCGCTGGCCGCGAGGATGAGGAACACGCTCAGCGCGCGCCATGCACGATCGGAGTTCATCGCGTTGACAGGCAAGTTTTTGGCGAGCTAGTCTGATCGGGCTCGGACAGTTGGAAATATAACATCGCCCCCACCGCTTGTCGTGTCACCGCCGCTCCCGGGAGCCACCGCCGTGCTTGAGGTGCAGGGCCACCGCGGCGCACGGGGGCTGTGGCCGGAAAATACGCTCGCGGCATTCGCCGGGGCGCTCGAGCTCGGCGTGAGCACGCTCGAGCTCGATTGCGGCGTGACCCGGGATGGGGTGGTGGTCGTCACTCACGACCCGGAGCTGAATCCAGACCTGACGCGCGGTGCCGATGGGCGCTTTCTCAGCACGACCGGTGCGCGCATCTTCGGCCTCACGCTCGCGGAGCTGCAGTCTTACGACGTCGGGCGCCTGAAGCCGGGGAGCGCCTACGCGGCGCGTTTCCCCGAGCAGGAGCCGGTCGATGGCGAGCGCATTCCGCGCCTGGCCGATGTGCTCACGCTGGTGCGTACCCGCGGTGCGGGGCGGGTGCGTGTCGCGATCGAGGTCAAGACTTTCCCCGAGCAGCCGGAGCTCACGGCCGCGCCGGAAGTCTTCGCCGCGGCACTCCGGCAGGATGTGGAGGCGACCGGCACGCTCGCCATGGTGAGCATCATGGCCTTCGACTGGCGCGTGCTGACCGCGGTGCAGCGCCTCATGCCAGAGGCGCCCACCGCGGCGCTCACCGAGGAGCAGAACGGTGGCGACACGGTGCGCATCGGCGCGCCGCGCCCCTCGCCCTGGCTCGGCGGCCTCGATCCCGCGCGCTTCGGGAACTCGGTCGTGCGGCTCGTGAAGGCGACGGGCGCCGGCACCTGGGGCCCGGATTGTCAGGATCTCAATGCGCAGCGCATTGCGGAGGCGCATGAGCTCGGACTGCGCGTCGTTCCCTGGACCGTCAATGCGACGACCGACATGGAGCGGCTGCTCGAGCTCGGGGTCGACGGCATGACGAGCGATCGGCCGGACGTGCTGCGGGAGCTTCTCGAGAGCAAGGGACTTCCGGTTCCGCCGCTTCTGCCGGAGGCCACATCTAAATGAGTCGGCCGAACGTCCTGGTCGTCGACGGAAATCGCTTGAGTCTCCGCGAGCAGCAGGTCGCGGCCGGCGGGTCCCCCACCGGGGAGGCCTACGCGCGCACCCTCGAGAGCCTCGCAGCGGTCCGCTGTGACATCGTTCGCCCCGCGGACGGCGAGGTACGGTTGCCTAAGGCCGCGGGCCTCGGCGCCTACGACGGCGTGGCGATCACGGGCTCAGCGCTCAACGTCTACGACGGCGGCGCCCACATCGAGCGGCAGATCGAGCTGGCGCGCGCCACCTTCGCCGCGGGCGTGCCCTTTTTCGGCAGCTGCTGGGGCATGCAGGTCGCGGTGACCGCCGCGGGCGGGCGGGTGCGCCCCAATCCGCGCGGGCGCGAGTTTGGATTCGGGCGGCGGATCGAGCTCAACGACGCCGGACGCCGTCACCCGATGTTCGCCGGCAAGCCCGCGGTCTTCGAGGCCATCACCGTGCACCGCGACGACATCGCGGAGCTCCCCGCCGGCGCGGTGCCGCTCGCCAGCAATGAGATGGGGGTGCAGGCGCTCGAGCTGCGGCACGGAGCCGGCACTTTCTGGGGAGTGCAATACCATCCGGAGTACAGCTTCGACGAGATCGCCGCCTGTGCCGTGCGCTACGCGGCGAGACTCATCGAGGACAGCCTGTTCGCCGACCGCGCCGAGCTCGAGGGCTTCGTCGCCGAGCTGCGCGCTCTCGAGCGCCACCCGCATGACCGACGTCTCGCGTGGAAGCACGGGCTCGGGCCCGCACTGCAGGAGGAGGCGGTGAAGCTCGCAGAGCTGCGCAACTGGCTGGAGCAGCAGGTGCTGCCGTACGCCGGGCGGCGCGCGGCGCTACGCCCATGAGCTTCGCGAATCATCCCGACTGTGCCGCCGCGCTCGCGCTCGCCGAGCAGCTTGCCGATGTCGCGCGCCGCATTGCCGTACGGCATTTTCGTACGCCGGTAGCCGTGACACGCAAGAGCGACGGCAGTCCCGTCACCATCGTCGACAAGGAGATCGAGACCGGGATGCGCAGCATGATCCGCGCCGCATTCCCGGGACATGCGATTCGCGGCGAGGAGTTTCCCGCGGAGGGGAGTGGCGAGTTCACCTGGGTGCTCGACCCGATCGATGGCACCAAGAGCTTCATCACGGGCTTCCCGCTCTTCGGCTCGCTGATCGCTCTCATGCAGGGCGAGCGACCGGTGCTCGGTGTGATCGAGGCGCCGGCGCTGGCCGAGCGCTGGGTGGGATGCGAGGGTCGCCCGACGCTCTTCAATGGCCGCGAGGCGCGCACGAGCGCCTGCCGCGCGCTCGCTGACGCCGTCGTGTACACCACGACCTCCGAGACCTTCAGCAGCGAGGAGCGGCCGCGCTTCGAGGCGCTCGGCAAACGAGCGGGGCTCAGACGCTACGGCGGCGACTGCTATCTCTACGGCATGCTGGCCTCGGGCTCCTGCGAGCTCGTGATCGAGGTGCAGTTGAAGCCCCACGACTTCATGGCCGTGATTCCCGTCGTGGAGGGTGCCGGGGGCAGGATCAGCGATTGGCGGGGCGCGCCGCTTTCGAGCGCGAGCGACGGGCGCGTGGTGGCGGCCGCCAACGAGACGCTCTGGCGAGAGGCGGTCGCGGAGCTCGGTAAGAGCTAGCCCTTAAGACTCAGGTCCCCCTTGACCGCGGCGCGGAAGATGCGCGCGTAGGCCGCGGCGTCCGCCGGCTGTGGATTGCCCGACGCCGAGGGGTCGAGCGCGGCTTCGCGGCCGATCATGTCGGCGCTCTCCGCCGGCACGCCGATGTCGGCGAGGGTCTGGGGGATCTTGAGCCGCCGCCGAAAACCCAACACCCAGTCGAAGAGCGCTCCGAAGGGCTCGCCTTTGAGGTCCAGCACCCGCGCGATGACGGCCACTCGCCCTTCGATCGCCGGACGGTTGTAGGTGATCACGTACGGCAACAGCACCGCATTGGTGAGTCCGTGGTGCGTGTTGAAATGCGCACCGACCGGATGGGCGATGGCGTGCACGCCGCCAAGACCCTTTTGAAATGCCGTCGCTCCCATGCTGGCCGCCGCCAGCATGCGCGAGCGCGCCTCGAGGTCCGCGCCGTGCTCGCACGCCCGCGGCAGATAGGTCTGGATGAGGCGCATGCCCTCGAGCGCAATGCCGTCCGCGAGCGGATGGAATCCCGGCGCGCAGAAGGCCTCGAAGCAATGCACGAAGGCGTCCATGCCGGTGGCGGCGGTGATCGCCGGCGGCAGCCCCACCGTGAGCTCCGGGTCGCTGATCACGACTCTGGGCATCATCTGCGGGTGGAAGATGATCTTCTTCTGGTGCGTCTCCTCGTTGACGACCACGCCGGCGCGCCCGACCTCGGAGCCCGTGCCGGCCGTGGTCGGCACGGCGACAACTGGCGCTATGCCAGCTGGGTCGGCGCGTGTCCACCAGTCGCCGACGTCCTCGAAATCCCACAGCGGACGCGTCTGGCCCGACATGAAGGCGATGACCTTGCCGGCATCGAGCGCCGAGCCGCCGCCGAAGGCGATGACGCCGTCATGGGAGCCGCCGCGGTAGGCGAGTAGGCCGGCGTCGATGTTCGCGGCCACGGGGTTGCCGCGCACGCGCGCAAAGAGTCCGCAGTCCGGCACGAGGTCGCGCGCCCGGCGCACCATCGGCGCATCGCGCAGGCCCTCGTCGGTCACCAGGAGCGGCCGCCTGATGCCGAGCGCCGCGCACGCCGAGGGCAGCTCGGCGATGCGGCCGGGGCCCGCCCACACCGTGGTCGGATAGTTCCAGTTGGCTTTGAGGATTGGGCTCACGTCGTCACCCGCAGATGGAAGGATTTGGGCCGCGTCAGGTGCTCGTACCCGACCACCGAAAGCGTACAGCCGCGCCCGGAATCCTTCACGCCCACCCAGGCAAGCGCGGGATCGAGGTAATCGCAGCGGTTCATGAAGAAGGTGCCGGTCTGAACTTCAGCGCCGAGCCGCTCGGCGGCTTCCGCGTCGCGCGTCCACACCGCCGCGGTGAGACCAAAGGCGCTGTCGTTCATGTGCGCGACGGCCTCGCTGTCGGAGCGCACCCGGGCGACGCCGGCCACCGGGCCGAAGATCTCCTCGCGCATGACGGAGGAGGCAGCAGGAGCCTCGAGCAGCAGCTGCGGCGCGAGATAGGGCGTGCCGGCCTTGCTGGCGGCGAACTCGCGCTCCTCGATCGCGGGTCTCGCGCCCGCGTCCACCGCGGCGCGGATCTGCGCGCGCACGGCGTCCGCCGCCGCGGTGCGCACCACCGGCCCGAGCGTGGTCGCGGGATCGAGCGGGTCGCCGAGCCGGTACTGCCGGATGAGCTCGATGCAGCCCCGCGTGAAGGGCTCGTAGACGCTCTCGTGTACGTAGATGCGCTGCAGCCCGCAGCAGGACTGGCCGGAGTTGAAATACGCGCCGTCCACGATGTTCGCAATTGCGTGCTTCAAGTCCGCGTCGTGCCGCACGTATACCGGGTCGCAGCCGCCGAGCTCGAGTCCGACGCCGACGAAGCGCTCGGCCGCGGCGCGCTGCACCGCGCGGCCGCCCGCAACCGAGCCGGTGAAGGCCACGAAGCCGACGCGCGCATCACCGATCACCCGCTCGGTGTCCCCATGCGAGAGGTGCAGCACCTGAAAGAGCCCCGTCGGGAGCCGGGCCGCGGCGAAGCACTCGGCGAAGGCTTCGGCGGCGAGCGGCGTCTGCGCCGAGTGCTTGAGCACCACGGCGTTGCCGGCCATGAGCGCGGGCACGACGCTGTTGACCGCGATGAGGTAGGGATAATTCCAGGCGGCCACTGTGAACACCACACCGAGCGGCTCGCGGCGGATGAAGCGGCGAAAGCCGCTCTTGGGTCCCGCGTCGATGTCGGCGAGCGCCGCGGCGGCGCAGCCGGTCATGTAGTGGGCGCGCTCGAGCGTGCCGCGCACTTCGCTCGGCGCGAAGCGGATCGGGCGCCCCATCTGCCAGGAGAGGCCGGTGGCGATTCCTTCCCCGCGGCGCTCGAACTCGGCACAGAATCGCTCCATGATCGCCGCGCGCGCAGACGTAGGCACGCCGCGCCACTCTCGTTGTGCCTTGCGCGCGCGCTCGAGCGTTGCGTCGATCTCGGCGGCTCCCGCAGGAGTGCGCTCCGCGTAGACGCGCCCGTCAACGGGGGAGATGGTCCTCAGTGTCATCAGATGATCTCGAAATAACGCGCAAGCTCCCAGTCGGTCACCGCGCGGCGAAACTCGCGCTCTTCCCACTCGCGGCTCGCGGCGTAATGTTCGACGAACGGCTTGCCGAAGAGCTCGTGCGCGGCCTTCGAGCCCGCGAGGCGCTCAGCGGCCTCCATGAGTGTACGCGGCAGCTGGCGCTTCGCGGGGAGCTTCCTGTCATAGGCGTTGCCCGTGATCGGCTCGTCGGGCTCCAAGCGCCGCTCGATGCCCCACAGCCCCGAGCCGATCGCCACCGCGAGCGCGAGATAGGGATTGATGTCCGCGGCGGCGATCCGATACTCGACCCGCTGGCTCTTGGCGCCCCCCTGAATGACGCGCAGCGCGCAGGTGCGGTTCTCGACGCCCCAGGTCGCCGATGTCGGCGCCCAGTACCCCGGCACCAGGCGCGAGTAGCTGTTGACGGTCGAGGCCACCATGGCGAGAAGCTCGGGCATCAGCGCCTGCTGGCCGCCGACGAACCAGCGCATCTCGTCCGACATGGTGTGGGGCTTACGCTCGTCGTAGAAGGCGGAAGCGCCGTCCTTGCGGGCGAGCGACACGTGCAGGTGTCCGCTCTGGCCCGGGAGCTGCTGCGACCATTTCGCCATGAAGGTGGCCATCAGCCCGCGCCGCTCCACCAGCACTTTCACGAAGGTCTTGAAGAGCGCGGCGCGGTCGGCCGCCTCGAGCGCTTCCGCATAATGCAGGGCCGCCTCCATCACGCCGGGCCCGGTCTCGGTGTGCAGGCCCTCGATCGGCATGCGCATGTCGTCGGCGAGCTTCAAGAGGGCCTGGTAGAGCTCGGCGTGAACGCCGCTGCGCAGCACCGAATAGCCGAAATAGCCGGGTGTCAGGTTGGTGAGATTGCGGTAGTGCTTCTCGCGCACGCTCGCGGGCGTCTCGCTGAAGACGAAGAACTCGTACTCCGCGGCCGCGGTCGCCGTCCCGTAGCCCATGGACGCGGCGCGCGCCAGCACTCGACGCAGCGTCGCGCGCGGACACACCCCCTCAGCCTTGCCGGCGAACTCGCCGAGGAACAGCAGCATGCTGCCCTCGAGCGGCAGCGAGCGGCAGGTCTCGGGCAGCAGCCGAACCGGAGCATCGGGAAACGCCGTGTGCCAGCCCGTGAAGGTGACGTTGTCGTACTGCTGATCGTTCGAGTCCCAGCCGAGCACGACGTCGCAGAAGCCCAGACCCTTCTCGAGGGCCGAGAAGAACTTCCCGCGGTCGATGAACTTGCCGCGCAGAATCCCGTCGTTGTCGAACACGCCGACCTTGACGTGCGTGAGTCCGCGCTCCTCGACGATGGCGCGGGCCTCACCAGCGGTACGCACCTCTTCTGGCTGCATGAATACTCGCTCCTAACTGCTACGTTGATAGGCCGCTGCTTTGAGCCATTCGGGATTGATCTCGACACCCCAGCCGGGCTCCGACGGAATGGTGACCTGGCCGTCCTCGACGCGGTAGGGATCCGCGAGGAACAGCCCGGCTTCCCACGGGTAGTAGTCGGCGCCCTCGATCGAGAGCTCGAGGTACTTGCCGCCGTTGGGAATGGCACCGAGCAGGTGCATCGTGCACAAGGTGACGAGCGAGCGGTTGGCGCTGTGCGGGGTGCACGGCATGCCGGCGGCGGCTGCCATGCGCGCCACTTTAAGCGTGCGCGCGATACCGCCCATGTACATGACGTCGGGCTGCACGATGTCGACCGCCCGGATCTCGATCATGCGCGCCCAGGTCGCGAGGTCCCAGTCCTGCTCGCCGCCGGTGACGTCGATCTCGAGCGCCTCCGCGACACGCCTGGTCTCCTCGAGCTTCCAGTAAGGGCAGGGCTCCTCGTAATGGCCGACGCCTTCGGCCTCGAGGAGCCTGCCGACCTCGATGGCGCGCGGTGGCGAGAAGCCGCTGTTGGCGTCGACCAGCTTCGCGACCCCGGCGCCGAGCGCGCGCGCGACCAACGGCACGATCGCCTCCGTGCGTCCCGGCCACTCATCGACGTCGTGACCGCACTCGGCCCCGACCCGCCACTTGAAGGCATCGAAGCCGTACGCGTCGCGCAGCTTGAGGAACCGCGCCGCCTCATGCTCCGGGGTGATGTCGCGCTTCATCGAGGAGGCGTAGGCGCGCAGCCGCTTAGGTCTCCCCCCGAGGAGCTCCACCACGGGCTTGCCTTCGTGCCTGCCCCGCAGGTCCCACAGCGCGGTGTCGAGCCCGGCGAGCGCGCGGCAGCGGTAGCTGCCAGGAAACTTGTGCTCGCGCTCCTCGACGCGTGAAACGAGCGCGTCGATGTCGAACGCATCCTGGCCGAGCGACCAGGGAGCCACCTGTCGATGGAAGATGCTGGCCGTGATGTCGGCATTGTAGGTGGAGGTCTGGCCCCAGCCGACTGCGCCGGAATCGGTCGTGATGCGCACGAAACACACAAACTGGCTGGTGAAGGTTTCGAGGCTCGCGATCTTCATGGCTATAACCCAGCCGCGTCGGTCGACACGACACCCGGCAGAGGGCGCATTATGAGTGCGTAGAGATAGGCAGCACCGAGCGCGGCCAGCGCCGCGACGCCCGCGAGCGTGACCCACACACCGCCCCAGCCGAACGTAACCGCGAGTCTTCCCATCGCGTAGCCCGCGAGCACGCCGCCCAGGTATCCCGTGCCGTCCACCAGCCCCGAGGCGACTGCCCCGGCCTGCTGGCCGCCGAAGTCGAGCGCGAAGGCGCCCGGCAGAAAGGCGTACGGCCCCATCAGGCAGAAGGCGACGAGCGCGACCACGGCCACCGGCAGCACCGATCCGGCGGTGCCGGGCTTGAGCGTCATGAGGACGAGGAGCGCCGCGGCGGTAGCGGCCAGGCCGCCCAGCAGCAGCAGGGCGCGGCAGTGGTGCCCGAGGCGATCGCTCACCCAGCCGGCGAGCAGCACCGAGACGGCGCCGGTGGCCGGGAAGATGGCCGAGGCCGAGGCCGCCTGGCTCACGCTGTAGCCGAGGAAGTCGTGGAAGTAGACCGGCGTCCAGGTGTTGAAGGTCTCGCGCACCATGGTGGTCGCGAGCCCGAGGAGACATACCATGAGGAATGCCCGGCTCTTTAGCAGCGGCAGCACCAGCGTGAGGTAGCTCTGCGGGCGCGCCTGTCCGCCGGCGAACACGTTGCGCGGGTTCGCGACCGCTTCCGGATGACCCTCGTCCGTGCACGACTCGCGCAGCAGGAAGAGATTGGCCAGGAACATCGCGCCGGCCACCGCCGCGCCGAACAGGAACAGGCCGCGCCAGCCCACCCCGCGCTCGAGCAGCAGGCTCATGCTCTGCCGTGCGCCGGCATCCCCGAGCAGGTAGCTGCAGGTGAGGATGGCGACCACCGTGCCGTAGCGCGAGTAGTGAAACCACTTGGAGGAGACCTTGACGAGCGCCGACCAGCCGATCGACTGCGACAGGCGGTTGCCGATCCAGGCGAGGGTGAACATGGGGAGCGCGGCGCTGGCGGCGAACAGCAGCGTGAACACGGTCGCGCCGCCGGTGGCGATCAGGAGGTTCCGCTTGCCGCCCCAGTAATCGCCGAGGCTGGTGAGGAACCACTTGCCGAGCGCATAGGCGAACACGCCGAAGGAGGCCATCGAGCCGATGGCGACGATGGCGTCGCCGTGGCTCACGCCGTGCCGGCCGAGCTCATCGACGAGCAGCGGGGTCGCGACCGAGAGGTTCGAGCGACAGAAATAGCAGGAGGCGTAGCCGAGGAACAGCAGCAGCACGGTGCGCGTCTGCGCGATGCGCAGCGCGCGCGTGCCGGGCGCCGCCGCCGCGGTGGGCGCCGTCAGGGTAGCCACGGGAGGGAGTAGGTCTTGGTGTTGATGAAGCGCGGCATCACGCAGTCGGCTGCGGGGCCTTCAGGCCGCCGCCCGCATCTCCGCGAGCACCTTGCCTACTGCCTCGACTGCGCCGGCGATGCCGCGCTCGCCGAGCTGTCCCATGCAGCCGACCCGGAACGTCTCCACCGTGGTGAGCTTTCCCGGATACAGGATATACCCGCGCGCCTTGACGGCGTTGTAGAAATCCTTGAAGACGTAGCGGGGACTGTCGGGCGCGAAGAAGGTCACGATGATCGGCGCCTGAATGGCTGCGGGCAGAAAGCTCTTCAGCCCGAGTTTGGACATGCCGCCGATCAGAGTGCGGCAGTTCTGGGCGTAGCGGGCGGCGCGCGCCGCGAGACCGCCCTCCTCGAGATACTGGGCGATTGCTGAATCGAATGCTGCCACGACGTGGGTCGGCGGCGTGTAGCGCCATTGGGTGGTCTTCTGCATGTAGATCCATTGGTCATACAGGTCGAGCGAGAGCGAATGGCAGTTGCCCTCGCAGCGCTCGAGCGCCTCGCGGCGCACGACGACGAAGCCCATGCCGGGCGGTCCCTCGAGACATTTCCCCGAAGCGGCTACGACGGCATCGAAGGGCGTGGTGCGCGCGTCGATCTCGAGGGCGCCGAAGGAACTCATCGCATCGACGATGAGGCCCCGGCCGTGGCGCGAGACGACCTGGGCGACCTCCTTCAAAGGGTTCAGGATCCCGGTGCTGGTCTCACAATGCACCAGCGCCACGTGCGTGATCGAGGCGTCGCTGCGCAGCACGCGGTCGACGTCCGCGGTGTCAACCTGCACGTTCTCGGCGTAATCGATGGTCGTTAGCTTGCGACCGAGCACGCGGCATATTCGGGCGATGCGCTGACAGTAAGCCCCGTTTTGCGGGACCAGGACGTGTCCTGTGCGGGGCACCAGCGTGCCGATGGCCGCCTCGACCGAGAACGTGCCGCTGCCCTGCATCGGCACGCACTCGTGCGTCGCGGTGCCGTGAACGATCTGCAACAGCCGCTCGCGGATCCGGCCCGTGATGCTGTTGAAGTCGACATCCCAGGATCCCCAGTCGCGCAGCATGCTCTGCCGGGTGCGCAACGAGGTCGTCAGCGGTCCGGGAGTCAGTAGATAAGGTTCCGTGCTCATGAACGTGTCCTCTCAGTCCGGGTTTTCCCCGCGGGCCAGCCGTTGATTGATCTCGGCGATCACCGCCGGCAGGTCCCGCAGATCGTCGATCACGTAATGCGCACCGCTTTCGGTGATCAGCTTCTCTTTTGAAGCTCGCTCCCGCGCCGCCAGCTGCTCCGGACTCAGCGACCTCGCGACTGCCCAGCTGTCGACGACGTAGTTGCTCCACTTCGATACGCCCACCCGCCAGCACAGCGGCGCGCCCTCTCCGGCGCCGGAGACGGTGTCGTCCACCTTGACGGTGCGGCGCATCGCGTTCTTGAGGTTCAACACGCCCAGACGCTCGAGGTTCTTGATGACCATGTACGCGGTTGGGCGAGGCATTTCCACTTCGTCGCCGGCGCAGGCAGCATCGGGATTGAATCCCTGCTTGGTGCCGCCGGCGAGCAGGATATCGAGCATGCCGCGGGTGAATCCGGTAGTGACACCGATCCTTATTCCGTCCTTCTGCATCTTGCGGACGACCTCCGCCGTGCCCGGCAAGAGCTCGTGATAGTTGCCGCTCTTCAGGAGGTCGATCTGAGTCGGAACGAATACCGCGAACATCTTGTCCACGTCTGCCTGCGTCGGCTCACGACCGAACTTCGCCGTAAAGCGCTCGCGAACTGACGGAATCTCAGTGACCGCCTTGATGTGCAGGTCCTTGCGCAGACCCATGGGCTTGCGCGCCTCGTCCATGCTGATCTCGAGGCCGTATTTCCTGAACACCTGGACGAATACGATGGCCGGCGCATCGACGTAGCGGTCCATCGTAGTGCCAGAGCAGTCGAGCATCACGTAGCCGACGGTGTTCTCGGTATTGTCCTGATCGAACCGCTTCTGCTGCGCCGAGGCCCGGCGGATTTCGTCAGGCACGCGCCCCGTTGAAGAAAGCTTATTGATTACGCTCATTGAAAGAATCTCCAGATGCCGGGCCAACTACGGATGATCTTCAGGCGGCGCGCTTCAGGAGTGCCGCCGCTTCCTCTGCCAATACGCTCGCCTCGTCGACGCGGACCACCTCGACCGCGGCCCAGCTATCCGCCGCGCCGATGCTGGCCGGGTCGCGGGCGCGGTTGGCCTGCTCGTCGATGCCGATCCCGGCCCACTCGAGGCCGTGCACTATGCGGCGGCGGATCTCCGGGCTGTGCTCGCCGATGCCGCCGCCGAAGGCGATGACGTCGACTCCGCCGAGCTCACACACGAAGGCCCCCAGGTAGTGCCGCGCCCGCCGGCAGAATATCTCGATCGCAAGCTGCGCACCCGCATCGCCCTGCTGCTCGCGGCGCAGCAGCTCCTGCATGTCGGCGCTGCCGCCCGAGAGTCCCTTGAGGCCGCTGTCGTTATTGAGCGCCGCGAGCATCTCGGCCGGTGACAGACGCGCGCGCTCCATGACGTAGAGCAGCGCGCCCGGATCGAAGTCTCCGGAGCGTGTTCCCATGACCAGGCCCTCGAGCGGCGTAAAGCCCATGCTGGTGGCGATCGGGCGGTCGTCGAGCGTCGCGGTTACCGAGCACCCGCGCCCCAGCTGCAGGCTCACGACCTTAGCTGTCGGCTTGCCCGGGAGCACGCGCGCGCGCGCCGTGGCGCACAGATACCGGTGCGCGGTTCCGTGGAACCCGTAGCGGCGCACGCCGAAGTCCTGATACCAGCGCTGCGGGATCGCGTAACGCCAGGCGGCCTCGGGCAGGTCGGCGTAGTAGGCGGTATCGAATACGCCGATGAGCGGCAGGCTCGACCTAAGCCGCGCACGGACGCTGGCAATCACCGCGCGTGCCGGCGGATTGTGCAGCGGCGCGAGCTCATCGAGCGAGGCGAGCGAGGCGAGCTCGGCGGCTCCCAGCCGTGTGGTGGCGCGGAAGAGCTCGCCGCCGTGCACGATGCGATGCACGGTCGCCGCGACTTCGGCGAGCAGGTTCCGTCCCTGCGCGCTCGGGTCCGAGAGCCACGCGAGCACGAAGTCCGCGGCTGCGGCGAGCGTGCGGATGGGGGCGGGGAGCGGCGGCACGGGCGCCGCGGTCTCGAGCGCGAAGCTTCCCGAGCCGTCCGCCTTGTCGACGAAAGCCCCGGCTTTGAGGCGGCGCGCAACGCCCGCCTCGGACCAGTCGAGCAAATCGAACTTGAGCGAGGAGCTGCCGGCGTTGAAGACCAGGAGCAGCATCAGCGGGGCGCCCCGCGCGCGAGAGCGAAGCGCAGCAGCCAGGCGGCGAGCAGGATGGCGGCGCTCGCGAGGCCGAAGCCGAGCGACACGCGCTGCTCGGGAATCACCGCCATCGCGGCGAGGATCGCCACCATCGCGGCGATCGCGACGCGTGTCAGCCAGGGATAAGCCCACATGCGGATGCGCAGCCGCTCGGGCGACTCGCGCTCGAGACGGCGCCGCAGGCGCAGCTCCGCCACGGCTATCAGCAGGTAGACGAAGATCGCGACCGTGCCGTAGGAGTTGACGAGAAAAGCGAAGATCCGGTCGGGCGAGAGGTAGCTCATGGCGACCGTCACGTAGCCGAAGGCGGTGCTGGCGAGAATCGCGGCCACCGGCACCCCGCGCCTGTCGAGCCGCGCCACGGCCGCGGGTGCATCGCCTCGCCCGGCGAGCGCCATCAGCATGCGCGAGGAGGCGAACAGGCCCGAGTTGAGCGCCGAGAGCACGGCGGTGAGGATGACGAGGCTCATCACGGTGGCGGCGGCGGGAATGCGCAGCACCTCCATGACGCTCACGTAGGGGCGCGACATCCGCACCGTGTCGTTCCAGGGCACGAGGGCGACGACCAGGAAGATCGAGCCGATGTAGAACACGAGCACGCGCCAGATCACCGACTGCGTGGTCTCCGCGATCGCCTTCTCGGGCTCGGCGGACTCGGCGGCGGCGATGGTCACGATCTCGGCGCCGAAGTAGAAGCCGGTCGCGGCAACCGCTCCCGTGAGCACCGGCACGATGCCATTCGGCATGAAGCCGCCGTCGGCCGTCAGGTGCGGGAGTCCGGCGTGCGCCCCGGGCCAGCCGCCGAAGACGAACAGTGCGCCGGCGACGAGAAATACCACGATGGCCGCCACCTTGATCGAGGCGAACCAGAACTCCGCCTCCCCATAGGAGCGCACCGACAGCAGGTTCACGATGGTGAACAGCGCCATCAGGGCGAGCGTGAACTCCCAGGGGGCGATTCCCGGCCACCAGGTGCCGAGAATTTTCGCGCCCGCGACCGCCTCGAGCGCGACGACGATCACCCAGAAGTACCAGTACATCCAGCCGGTGAGAAATCCTGCCAGCTCCCCGAGCGCCAGCCGGTTGTACTCGTAGAAGCCGCCGACCGCGGGGTAGGCGACCGCCATCTCCCCGAGCATGCGCATCACCAGCACGACGAGGGTGCCGGTGAGGGCGAAGGAGATGACCGCCGCGGGGCCGGCCGAGCCGATGACGACGCCGCTGCCGACGAAGAGCCCCGCGCCGATCACTCCGCCGAGCGCGATCATCTGCATGTGGCGCCGCTGCAGCGTGCGGCGCAGGCCGCTCGCCGCGATGCCGGCAACCGCTGCGTTCGCGCTCACGGGCGCAGCACCCTCGAGCCGTGCACGCGAGTCTCCTTCACACGAATGTCTGGTACTTGGCGAGGTGGCGCACGGGCTTGGAGAGCGCGTCGCGGCGGAACGGGTCGCCGAGCTCCTGGGTCGCCATCATCTCGAGCACGGTGGTGCGGCCTTCGGCCTGCGCCGCGGCCGCCGCGCGCAGCGCGGGCTCGATGTCCGTGAGGCGCTCGACGGTGACGCCTTCGCAGCCGAAGGCCTGCGCCACCCTGGCCCAGCTCGGATTCTCCAGGTTCACGCCCTGGTAGCGGCGCGAATAGAAGTCGACGTGATTCTTCTTCTCGGCACCCCACTGGCCATTGTTGAAGACGATCGGCGTGACGCCGATCTTCTCGCGCGCGCAGGTGAGGAGCTCGTTCAAGCTGATGCCCCAGGCGCCGTCGCCCACGTAGGCGAACGCGGGGCGCTCGGGGGCTGCGACCTTGGCTCCGCAGATCACCGGGAAAGCGTAGCCGCAGTTGCCGAAGCTCATCGCGGCGAACATCGAGCGCGGCTGATCGAACCGCAGGTAGGAGTTGGCCACCGAGCAGATGTTGCCGATGTCGGTGGACACCATGGAGCCGGCCGGGAGCGCGCGCTCGAGTGCGCGCAGCACCTGCCGCGGGTGCATGTATTTCGAGCTGGCCGAAACCTCGAGCGAGTAGGGATCGCGCTCGTGCGTCCAGCCGGTGAGCTCCGCCTCCCAGTCGGATTTTTCCGCCGCGATGCGCGCCAGGCGCTCATCAAGTGTGGCGGCTCCCGCGAGCCTGCGGGTCCTGAGGCGCACGAGCAGGGCGGCGGCCGCGGCCCGCGCATCGCCCTGGATGCCGACCGAGATCGGCTTGACGAGCCCGAGCATGCGCGGGTCGGAGTCGATCTGGATGATCCGCGCCTGCTTCGGCCAGTAATCGAGACCGTATTGCGGCAACGTGCCGAAGGGACCCAAGCGCGTACCGAGGGCGAGCACGACGTCCGCCCGCGCGATCAGCTTCATGGCGGCCTTCGAGCCCTGATAGCCGAGCGGACCCGCGGCGAGCGGATGCGCGGCGGGGAAGGCGTCGTTGTGCAGGTAGCTGCTGCACACGGCCGCACCGAGCGCACCGGCGAGCTGCACCGCCTCCGCGGTGGCGCCGGCGCTGATTACGCCGCCGCCGGCCACGATCACCGGGAAGCTTGCCGCCGCGAGCAGATCCGCGGCGGCATCGAGCGCTTGCGCATCCCCCGCACCCGGTGCGATGCGCATCGGCGCGGGGATCGCGGTCTCGATCTCGCCGTAGAAATAATCGCGCGGGATGTTGAGCTGTGCCGGCCCCATCTCGAGCATGGCGCGATCGAAGCAGCGCGCGGCGATCTCGGCCATGCGGCGCGGGTTGTTGACGTGTCCCTGGTACTTGGTGATCCTGGAGAAGATGGGCAGCTGCTCGGTCTCCTGGAAGCCGCCGAGGCCCATGGTCATGGAGCCCGTCTCCGGCGTGATGAACACGACCGGCGAATGCGCCCAGTAAGCGGCCGCAACCCCGGTGACGAAGTTGGTGACGCCGGGTCCGTTCTGCGCAATACAGACGCCGTGCCGCCCCGAGGCGCGCGCGTAGCCGTCGGCCATGTGGATCGCGCCCTGCTCGTGAGCGACCGGCACGAAGCGAATGCCGGCGGCGGGAAAGATATCGAGGGCATCCATGAAGGCCGAGCCGACGATTCCGAACACATGGGTGACGCCGTTGGCGGCGAGAGTCTCGACGAGCGCCTCGGAGGGGCCCATCTTCTGCGGCTGGGTCATCGGCTTGGCTCCGTTTTCCAAGGGTTTCTTCAGATGAAATGATTTGTTTCTTGGAGTGTTGGCATATTACAATATGGCCCTTGTTCGGCAAACTTCATTCCTATGCCTAGTAGTTTGCGTCTCGTTTAACGGAACAGAGGCTCGTCAGGGTGAACCGTGTCCTCTCACTCCCCGCCGAGATCGCGGAGATCGCCGGTGAGACCTCCTCGACACTCAAGGCCTTCGGCGTCCTCGAAGTGCTGGTGCGCGCCGGACGAGCGGTAACGCTCTCGGAGCTGATGCAGGCGACCGACCTCCCGAAGCCTACGCTGCACCGGACGCTCGCGCTCTTCGAGGAGGCGGGCTTCCTCGCGCGCGAGCCCGGCGGGCGGGCCTACATCATCGGCGAGCGGCTGTCGCGCTTCGCCCTCGACGTGCTGCGCAGCGATGGCGCCGCCGCGCAGCGGCGCACGATCCTGCGCGCCGTGGTGAGCGAGATCACCGAGACCTGCAACCTCGCGGTGCTGAAAAAGGGGGCGCTGGTCTACCTCGATCGCGTCGAGGCGCCCTGGCCGCTGCGGCTACACGTGCCCGAAGGCGGCGGCGAGCTGCCGCCGCACTGCTGTGCGAGCGGGAAGCTCCTGCTGGCACATCTGCCGGCACCCGAGCGGCAGGGGCTGCTCGAGCTCCTGCCCCTCGAGCGCTTCACCGAGCGTACGATCACCGACCGCGCGGTGCTCGAGTCCGAGCTCGACCGCATCGTGTCCGTCGGCTACGCCGTCGACAACGAGGAGTACGTGCTCGGTGTCGCCTGCGTCGCAGTGCCGGTGCGCAACCGCCACGACGACGTGGTCGCCTCGCTCGCGGTGCAGGGCGCGACCGCGCGGCTGCCCCTGATGCGCGCCATCGAATTCATCCCGCGGCTGCGCGCGGCGGCGGCGGAGATCGGCTCCACCTTCGGCTGACTGCGGAGATCGACATGGACATGAAGGTCGAAAACCTGGAACGGCACTGGCTGCCGTTCACCAACAACCGCGAGTTCAAGCGCGAGCCGCGCCTGTTCGTGCGCGCCGCGGGCATGCACTACTACACGCCCGGCGGGCGCAAGGTCCTCGACGGCAGCTCGGGACTCTTCACCAGCGCCGCGGGCCATTGCCGGCCGGAGATCGCGGCCGCGGTCGCCCGGCAGCTCGAGACGCTCGACTTCACGCCGTCCTTCCAGAGGAGCCACCCGGGCGCTTTCGAGCTCGCCGACGGCGTGGCGGCGCTTACTCCCGAGGGCCTCGATCACGTGTTCTTCTGCAACTCCGGCTCCGAGGCGGTCGATACCGCGATGAAGGTCGCGCTCGCCTATCACGTGGCGCGCAAGGAGGGGCAGCGCAACTACTTCGTCTCGCGCGAGCGCGCCTATCACGGGGTCAACATCGGCGGCACGGCGCTCTCCGGCATGGTGCGCAATCGCGAGGTGTTCGGCGCGCTGATGCCCGGGATCCTGCATCTGCGGCACACGCTGCTGCCGGAGAATCGCCTGACGCGCGGCATGGGCGCGAAGGGCGCCGAGCTCGCCGACGACCTGATGCGCTTCGTGAACCTGGTGGGCGAGAAACGCATCGCCGCGGTATTCGTCGAGCCGATCGCCGGCTCCACCGGCGTCCTCGTCCCGCCGCGCGGCTATCTCGAGCGGCTGCGCGAGATCTGCACCCGCTACGGGATCCTGCTGGTGTTCGACGAGGTGATCTGCGGCTTCGGCCGCACCGGCGAGGCCTTCGCCTCGACCTCCTTCGGCGTGACGCCCGATCTCATCACCATGGCGAAGGCGCTCACCAACGGCGCCCAGCCGATGGGCGCCGTGGCGGTGCGCGCGGACATCTACCGCGCGATCCTGGATGCGGCGCCCGAGGGAATGCCGGAGTTCTTCCACGGCTATACCTACACGGCGCATCCCGCCGCCTGCGCGGCCGGACTCGCGACGCTCGAGATCTACCGCAGCGAGCAGCTGTTCGCGAAGGGAAGGGATCTGTCGGGCTACTTCCTCGACAAGATGTTCGCACTGGGCGACCTGCCGGCGATCGCCGACGTGCGCGGTTTCGGCATGCTCGCGGGGGTCGAGGTGAAGCCCGGCAAGGCCCCGGGCGCGCGCGGCCAGGAGCTGCAGGCCAAGCTCTACGATCGCGGCCTGCACGTGAAGACGACCGGCGATGTCGCGATCATGGCGCCGGCCTTCATCGCGAGCCGGTCCGACATCGATGCGATGACGGAGATGCTGCGCGAGGCGATCGCCGAGTTCTGATCCGCGGACGGGCGGGCTTTCGAACGGAGAGAGGGTGCAGAGCCTCCCGGCGCATGCGCGCGTGGTGATCATCGGCGGCGGCATCGTCGGCTGCAGCGTCGCCTATCATCTCGCCAAACGCGGCTGCACCGATGTGCTGCTGCTCGAGCGGCGGCAGTTGACCTGCGGTACCACCTGGCACGCCGCCGGCCTCGTCGGCCAGCTGCGCGCCACGCACAATCTCACCCGCCTCGCCCAGTACACGACGCAGCTCTACGAAGGCCTCGAGCGCGAGACCGGGCAGGCGACCGGCTTCCGTCAGGTCGGCTCGGTAGCGGTGGCGGCGAGCGCGCCGCGGCTCGAGGAGCTGAAGCGCGGCGCCTCAATGGCGCGCTGCTTCGGCCTCGAGGTGCAGATCCTCTCCGCGGGCGAAGCGCGCGAGCGCTGGCCGCTGCTCTCGATCGAGGATGTGGTGGGCGCGGTCTATCTCCCCAAGGACGGGCGGACCAATCCGGTAGACACCACACAGGCGCTGGCGCGCGGCGCGCGCATGCACGGCGCGCGCATCGTCGAAGGCGTCAAGGTCACGGGCATCCTGCGTGCGAACGGGCGGGTCACCGGTGTTGCCACCGAGGCCGGCGAGGTGCGCGCCGACGCGGTCGTCAACTGCGCCGGCATGTGGGCGCGCGAAGTGGGCGCGCTCGCCGACGTCAGCGTGCCGCTGCATGCGGCCGAGCACTTCTACATCGTCACGCAGCCGATTCCGGGCCTGCCGTCCGATCTGCCGATCCTGCGCGATGCCGACGCCCGCTCCTACTTCAAGGAGGACGCCGGCAAGCTCCTCGTCGGATGGTTCGAGCGAGAGGCCAAGCCCTGGGGCGAGCAGGGGATTCCGGAGAGCTGCGCTTTCGAGCAGCTGCCGGCGGATCTCCTGCACATCGAGCCGCTGTTCGCCGGCGCGATGCGCCGCGTGCCGATCCTCGAGACGACCGGCGTCCAGGTCTTCTTCAACGGTCCCGAGAGCTTCACGCCCGACGACCGGTACCTGCTCGGCGAGGCGCCGGAGCTGCGCGGGTGGTTCGTCGCCGCCGGCTTCAACTCCATCGGCATCCAGTCCGCAGGCGGCGCGGGCAAGGTGCTCGCGGACTGGATCATCGACGGGCATGCGCCGTTTGACCTCTGGGACGTCGATATCCGCCGCTGCGCGCCGTTTCAGCGCAACCGGCGCTACCTGCGCGACCGTACGGTCGAGGCGCTCGGGCTCCTCTACGCCATGCACTGGCCGTACCGCCAACCCGAGACGGCGCGCGGGGTGCGCAAGTCCGCGCTGCACGACCGGCTCGCCTCCGCCGGTGCGTGCTTCGGCGAGGTGGCGGGCTTCGAGCGCGCCAACTGGTTTGCCGCCGCCGGCAGCGAGCCGCGCTACGAGTACAGCTACGGCCGTCAGAACTGGTTCGGCGCGTCCGCCGGCGAGCACCGCGCGGTGCGCGAGACGGTGGGCCTCTTCGACCAGTCGTCGTTCGCGAAATTCGTGTTGAGGGGCCGCGATGCGGCGCGCGTCCTCGGGCGCCTCTCGGCCAACGAGGTCGACGTGCCGGTGGGCCGGATCGTCTACACGCAATGGCTCAACGAGCGCGGCGGGATCGAGGCGGACCTCACGGTGACCCGCGAGGCCGAGGATTCGTACCTGATCATCAGCTCCTGCGCCACGCAGACCCGGGACTTCCTCTGGCTGAGCCGCAGCATCCCCGAAGATGCGCGCGCGGCGGCGGTCGATGTGTCCGCAGCGTTCGCCGTGCTCGGGCTCATGGGACCGAAGAGCCGCGACCTTCTGGGAACGCTCACCGACGCGGACCTCTCGACCGCGGCCTTTCCGTTCGCTACATCCCGCGTCATCGATCTCGGCTACGCGCGTGTGCGCGCGAGCCGCATCACCTACGTGGGGGAGCTCGGCTACGAGCTCTACGTCCCGAGCGAATTCGCGCAGTCCGTGTACGACGTGATCCTGGCCGCGGGCGGGCCCTTCGGCTTATCCCTCGCGGGTTACCACGCGCTCAACAGTCTGCGCATGGAGAAGGCCTACCGGCACTGGGGCCACGACATCTCGGACGAGGACACGCCGCTCGAGGCGGGGCTAGCCTTCGCCGTCGCCTGGGACAAGCCCGGCGGCTTCCTCGGGCGCGAGGCGCTGCTTAAGCAGCGCACCCAGGGCATGCGGCGGCTCCTGGTGGCTTTTGCGCTCGAGCGCGAAGGCCGCCTCCTCTATCACAACGAGCCGATCTGGCGGGACGGTGAGCTGGTCGGAAAGATCAGCTCCGGGATGTTCGGCCATACCGTGGGTGCGGCGCTCGGCTTAGGTTACGTTGCCAACCGGGGCGAGCCCGTGAGCGATGACTGGATCACTGGCGGGCACTACGAGATCGAGGTCGCCGCCGAGCGCGTGCCGGCGCGCGTGTCGCTCAAGGCTTTCTACGATCCTGCGGGCCAACGGGTGAAGTGTTGAAAGGCCACGCGCGGGCCGTGGTCATCGGCGGAGGAGCGGTCGGCTGCAGCGCGCTCTATCACCTCACCCGCCTCGGCTGGACGGACGTGGCGCTCATCGAGCGCGACGAGCTCACGGCGGGCTCCACCTGGCACGCCGCGGGCAACTGCCCGAACTTCTCGACCTCCTGGTGCCTGCTCAAGCTCCAGCACTACTCGACGCAGCTCTACGCGCGGCTCGGTGCCGAGGTCGGCGTCGATCTCACTTACCATCGCACCGGCAGCATCCGCCTGGCGCACAGCCCCGAGCGCGTGGACGAGTTTCGGCACGTGGCCGCGCAGGCGCGCGCGTTGGGTCTCGCCTTCGAGTTGCTCTCGCCCGTGGAGATCCGCGCGCGGCACCCGTTCATCGAGATCGACGACATTCGCGCGGGTTTATGGGATCCCGAGGACGGCGACATCGATCCGGCGCAGCTCACCCAGGCGCTTGCCAAAGGCGCGCGGGATCGCGGCGCGGCGATCTACCGGCACACGCGGGTGACCGGGCTGCGCGCGCTCGCCGCGCACGGCTGGCGCATCGAGACGACGCAGGGTGCCATCGAGGCCGAGTACGTCATCAATGCGGCCGGCTACCGCGGCGCCGAGGTGGCCGCGATGATCGGCGAGCGCTTACCCCTGGTGTCGCTTTCGCATCAGTACCTCGTCACCGAGGACATCCCCGCACTGGTGGCGCGCGGGCCGGCGCGGCTGCCCCTCATTCGCGATCCCGACGTCAGCTACTACCTGCGCCAGGAGCGTCATGGACTGCTGCTCGGGCCCTACGAGTCGCGCGCGCGCACACACTGGGCGGACGGCGTGCCGGAGGAATTCGCGCAGCAGCTGTTCCCCGACGACCTCGGACGGCTCGAGGATTACATCGCGGCCGCGTGTGCGCGCGTGCCGATTCTCGGCAGTGTCGGCGTCAAGCGCGTCATCAACGGACCGATTCCCTATGCACCCGACGGCAACCCGCTGATGGGGCCGGCGCACGGTGCGCGTAATTTCTTCCACTGCTGCGCGTTCACCTTCGGCATCATCCAGGCGGGTGGCGCCGGCAGGGCAATCGCGGAATGGGTGGCGAACGGCGAGCCGGACTGGGACGTCTGGCCGCTCGACTGCCGCCGCTATCTCGAGTTCGCCGACCGCTCCTACACGCTCGCGAAAGCTCTCGAGACCTATCAGAACGAATACGGCGTCGCCTACCCGCAGGAGGAGCGCCCGGCCGGACGGCCGGCCAGGACGTCGCCTCTTTATGAGGCGCTCAAGCAGCGCGGGGCGAAGTTCGGCGCGCGCGGCGGCTGGGAGCGGGCGGTGTACTACCGCGAGGCCGGCGACCCTGCCGGGCCCGAATGCTCCTTCCGCCGGCCGCACTGGCATCGCGCGATCGAGCGCGAGTGCGCCGCGGTCGCGCAGGGCGTCGGGCTGCTCGAGCTGCCGGGCTTTACGAGATTCGAGGTTTCAGGCGGGGGCGCGACCAGCTGGCTGGACCATCTGGTCGCCGGCGCGCTGCCGCGCGCGGGCCGCACGACGCTTGCCTATGCCTGCTCGCCGCGCGGCGGCATCGTGATGGAGATGACGGTCACGCAGCTGCCCGATGGGCGTTTCTGGCTCCTGTCGGCCGCCGCCGCGGAGCGGCACGATGAGGACTGGCTGAAGGGGCATCGCTCCCCGACTTACGGACCGGTCGGCATTGCCAACCTCACCGAGCGCTTCAGCACCCTGGTGGTCGCGGGGCCGCGCTCGCGCGAGCTGCTCGCGCGCCTCACGGCGGCGGATCTCTCCGACGCGGCCTTTCCGTGGCTCGCGGTGCGAGCCATCGAGATCGCCGGCGCGCCGGTCCTCGCGCTGCGCGTGAGCTACGTGGGCGAGCTCGGCTATGAGCTGCACGTTGCGATGGAGCAGCTGACGGCCGTGCACGCGCGGCTGGTCGCGGCGGGACACGACCTGGGCCTGCGGCATTTCGGCCTGTACGCCATGGAGAGCCTGCGGCTCGAGAAGTGCTATCGCAGCTGGAAGGCGGACCTCACCACCGAGTACACGCCGCTCGCCGCCTCTCTCGGGCGCTTCGTGCGTCTCGACAAGGCGGCGGACTTCATCGGCCGCGACGCTCTGCGCAAGACGGCCGCCGCCGGCGTGGCGGAACGCTTCGTGCCACTCGTGGTCGAGGCGCGCGACGCTGACGCGGCGCCCGTCTCCATCGTGTACCGCGGCGCGCAGGCGGTCGGCCTCATCACCTCGGGAGGCTACGGCTATCGGCTGAGGCGGAGTATCGCGCTTGCCTACGTGCGTAGCGATCTCGCCGCACCCGGCACGGAGCTCGAGGTCGAGATCTTAGGTCGCCGCCGCCGCGCCGTCGTCGCGCGCGAGCCGCTCTACGATCCGGACAACCAGCGATTGCGGGCGTGAGTCGGGGAGCCCTAGTGCGCCGCGCCGCCGAGCACGCGCGCCACTCCCCGGCCGCGTGGGTCGGAGACCGCGACCGTGCCGGAAGCGCCGGCGGCGATCGCCTCGACGTCGCCATTCCAACCCTGGTTCACGAACACATAGCCCCGCTGCTGCAGGGCCGCGCGCACCGCCGGGTCGAGCGTGGCATAAGGCTCCTCGAACAGAGTGTTGGGCGGCAGCAGCTGGTGGTGGGCGCGGGGCGCGGCGACCGCAGCCGCGAGCGGCATGCGGAAGTCATGCCAGTCGGTGATCACCTGGAAGATCCACGCGGCGATGCGCGAGCCGCCGGGCGTGCCGATGACGAGGGCGACGGCCCCGTGCTCGATGAGAATCGTCGGAGTCATCGTGGACAACGGCCGCTTGCCGGGCGCAATCGCGTTGGCATCCGCGCTCACGACCCCATAGATGTTGGCCGCGCCGGGCTTGACGGAGAAGTCGTCCATCTCGTTGTTGAGGAGGAACCCCGCGCCCGTCACCACCTGCCCGGAGCCGAAATCGTCGTTGAGCGTGTAGGTGTTCGACACCGCGTTGCCGGCGCGGTCGATGATCGCGAAGTGGGTCGTGTTGTGGTGTGGGGCTCTAGCTGCGCCGAGGCCGGGCTTCACCGCGGCGGTGGGCGTCGGTGCGCCGCTGCTCACCTCGCGGGCGCGGCGCGCAAGGTAGGCGGGATCGAGGAGCTGCGCCACGGGCGCGGCGCCGAAGTCAGGGTCGCCGAGGTAGGCGGCGCGGTCGGCGAACACCCGCTTCTCCATCTCCGCCAGCAGGTGCACGTACTGGGCGGAGTTGAGCGGTACGCCCGCGAACGCGGTGGCGAGATCCGCCTTCATCGCAAGCAGGGACAGGAGCCCAATGCCCCCCGAGCTCGGCGGCGGCGCGGTGATCACCCGATAGCCGGCCCAGTCGCCCTCGAGCGGCTCGCGCCAGATGGGTCGATAAGCAGACAGATCCTTCGCCGAGATATGGCCGTGGCTGTGCGCCATCTCCGCGACGATGAGCTCGGCGGTGCGCCCGGCATAGAAGCCCGCCGGACCGTCGGCCGCGATCCGCTCGAGGGTCCGCTCGAGCTCTCCCTGGCGGAAGGTGGCCTCGGGGGCGAGCGCGCCGAAGTAGTCGGCGAAGTTTGTGCGTCCGTGGAGCTCGTGCGCGCGCGCGTCGCGCAGGGCGACGAGCATGGGGCTCACACGGAAGCCTTCGTGCGCGTAGCGGATCGCGGGCGCGAGATCGACGTGCCAGGGAAGCCGGCCAAAGCGCCGGTGCAGCTCCCACAGGCCCGCCACCGTGCCGGGCACGCCCGCGGCGCCGGCGCCGACCGTGCTCGCGTCCCGTATCACGTTGCCGGCGGCATCGAGATACATGCCGGCGCTGGCCGAGCCGGGGGCGCGCTCGCGGTAGTCGAGGAAGTAAGCCTTGCCCTCCACCCAGAGCGTGGCGAATCCGCCGCCGCCGATGTTGCCGGCCTCGGGGTAGGTCACCGCGAGCGTGAAGGCGACCGCGATCGCGGCATCGACCGCATTCCCGCCCATGGCAAGAATGCGCGCCGCGGTATCGGCGCCATAGCGATCGGGCGCGGCGACTGCGGCGATGTTGGTCGATGCAGCGCTGCCGGCGCTGACTGCGAGCGCGCAGACCGCGACGACGCATGCACGGCGGGCGCGGGTCAAAGTCAAAGTGAGGCTTACCACTTCCGGCATGATGCCATCACGCGTGCGGCGCGGGTGAGCCCATGAGAGGGCTGGTGATCGTCCTGCCGCTCTGTGCGGCCGTGTTGCACGCGACGTGGAATGCCGCTCTGCGCTCGAGCGCCGACCGCCTGTGGTTCGTCACCGTGATGAGCTTCGCGAGTACCCTGGCGGCGGTCCCACTCGTGCTGCTGCTCCCCGCGCCCCTCAAGGAGAGCTGGGCCTACCTCGGCGTCTCGGCGCTGCTGCAGGTCATCTACAGCTTCCTGCTGGCCTATGCCTATGCTTTGGGCGAGCTGGGGCAGGTCTATCCGATCGTGCGGGGGAGCGTGCCGCTGCTGGTGACGGTCGGCGGTTTCCTGCTGGCGGGCCAGCGCCTCGGCGGCCCCGCGCTGCTCGGCATCGTGCTGATCTCCGCGGCGATCGTCAGCCAGGCTTTTGGCGACGCCCGAACGGAGCGCAGAACGCTCACGCACGCGATCGTCACGGCACTGTTCGTCGCCAGCTACGTGACGGCGGATGCGCTCGGCGTACGGCTCGCGGGCAACCCCCAGTCCTACGCGGCCTGGATCTGGCTGATCTACGGGGCGCTGATGCCCGCGGGCTTTCTGCTGTTGCGCGGTCGAATGAGGCTCGATCTTCGCGCCCGCGATACCTGGAAAGCGGTTGCGGGGGGACTCCTCTCCTTCGGCAGCTACGGCGCCATCATCGCCGCGCTCGCGCTGGGGAGCGTCGGCGCCATCTCGGCGCTGCGCGAGACCAGCATCGTGTTCTCCGTCCTGATTGGCCGCGTCTTTCTCGGCGAGACCCTCAGCCTGCGCCGCGCACTGGTGTGTCTGGCGGTCACCGCCGGGGCCGTGCTGATCGGCTACGCACGCTGAGGACCGGTTCGCTAAAATGGCGCCCTCGACACGAAGCGCGCCTGAAGACCGCGCCACCCCTTCCACAGTCCGGAGACACTCATGGCAGCCAGGGCCAAATCCAAGGTGAAGTCCGTCAAGGCGAAGTCCGCAAGAGCAAAGTCCACCAGAGCGACGTCCGCGGGCCAGCTGCGGCGCGCAGGCAAGGGCAACGGCACGGAGCGCGGTCTCCTGGCACGCCTCAAAGAGGGGGCGGTGATCTGCGCCGAGGGCTATGTGTTCGAGCTGGAGCGGCGCGGCTACCTGCAGGCCGGCGCCTTCGTGCCCGAGGTTCTGTTCGAGCACCCGGAGGTGGTCGAGCAGCTGCACATGGATTTCGTGCACGCAGGATCGGACGTGACGCAGGCGCTCACTTACTACGTGCACCGGGAGAAGCTCCGGCTCATCGGCCGGGAGAAGGACCTCGCGCCGATGAACCGCGCGGCGCTCCGGATCGCGAAGAAGGTGGCGCGCAACACCGGAACGCTGTTCGCCGGCGATATCTGCAATACCAACATCTATGATCCCAACGACCCGCGCGCCATCAAGGAGGTCGAGCGGATCTTCGACGAGCAGGTGGGCTGGGCGGTCGAGGCGGGGGTCGATTATTTCGTCGCCGAGACCCTGGCGTGGGTGGGGGAAGCGGAGCTGGCGCTGAAGGCCATCAAGCGGCAGTCCAAGGTGCCGACGGTCGTCACCTTCGCGATGCATCAGGAGTCGATCCTGCGCGACGGGCTCACGCCGGCGGAGGCCTGCCGGCGCATGGAGCAGGCCGGGGCGGACGTGGTCGGCCTCAACTGTCATAGGGGCCCGGCGACCATGATGCCGCTGATCCGTGACATCCGGCAGGCGGTGAAGTGCCACGTGGCGGCGCTGCCGGTGCCCTACCGCACCACGCCGCAGCAACCCTCGTTCATGTCGCTCACCGACCCGTGCTGCAACAACCAGCGCGCCTTCCCGGTGGGGCTCGATCCCTTCATGGCGACGCGCGCGGAGATCTTCGACTTCGGGCGCGAAGCGTTCGCGCTCAACGTGCGCTATCTCGGCGTGTGCTGTGGCGCGGGACCGCACCACATCCGCGCGCTCGCCGAGAGCCTCGGGCGCCACCCGCCGGCGAGCCGCTACACCGTCGACATGTCGAAGCACTCCTTCTTCGGTACCGACAAGATGATCCGCAAGATCCAGACGGAGTATCGCGACAAAGCCTGAAGCGCGGGCGGTGAACTACTCGGCCCTGGCGCTGCTGCGCGGCGCGCTCACCTCGCACCGCCACTGGCAGCCGGCGTGGACCTCGCCCGAGCCGAAGGCCGCTTACGACGTGGTGATCGTCGGCGGGGGAGGGCACGGGCTCGCCGGCGCCTACTACCTGGCGAGGAACCATCGTATCACGCGCGTCGCCGTGATCGAGCGCGGCTGGCTCGGCGGCGGCAACACCGGGCGCAACACCACCGTGGTGCGCTCGAACTACCTGTTTCCGGAGAGCGCACGGCTCTATGACTTCTCGCTGAAGCTCTATGAGGGGCTCTCGCGCGAGCTCAACTTCAACGTCATGTTGAGCCAGCGCGGCCACGTGATGCTCGCGCACAGCCGCCATGACCTGGAGTCGATGTCGCGCTGGGTCAACACCATGCACATGCACGGCATCGACGCGCAACTCCTCGGCCGCGAGCAGGTCGGAGCGCTGGCGCCGGCGCTCGACCTGTCGCCGACGGCGCGGCTGCCGGTGCTGGGAGGATTCCTGCAGCCGCGCGCCGGCACCGCGCGCCACGACGCGGTCGCCTGGGGATACGCGCGTGCGGCCTCGCGCCTCGGCGTCGACATCATCCAGGAGTGCGAAGTGACGGGCTTCGTCCGCGACGGCGCGGGCCGGGTGACCGGCGTCGAGACGACGCGTGGCCGGATCCAGGCCGGGCGCGTCGCGATCGCCGCGGCGGGCCACAGCTCGGTGCTGGCGCAACTCGCCGGATTTCGCCTGCCCGTCACCAGCTACGCGCTGCAGGCAATGGTGACCGAGCCCGTGAAGCCGCGGCTCGACACCGTCGTCATCTCGCCGGGAACCGGCGTCTACGTGAGTCAATCCGACAAGGGCGAGATGGTGATCGGCGGGAGCCTGGATCTCTACGCCTCGTACGCGCAGCGCGGCAGCTTCGCGGTGATGCAGAACGTGCTCGCAGGGACGCTGGCGATGTTCCCCTCGTTCAGCCGCCTGCGTCTCATGCGCCAGTGGGCCGGCATCGTCGACGTGGTGCACGACTCGAGCCCCATCATCGGCCCGACGCCGGTCCCGGGCCTCTACATCAACTGCGGCTGGGGGACCGGGGGCTTCAAGGCCATTCCGGTCGGCGGCTGGACGCTGGCGCACGTGCTTGCGACGGGCAGGAATCACGAGCTCGCCGAGCCCTTCCAGCTCGAGCGCTTCGTGAGCGGGCGGTTCATCGACGAGGCCGCTGCCGCCGGCATCGCCCACTGAAGCCTCGCGGGAAACACGCATGATGCAGCTCAGCTGTCCCTGGTGCGGCCCGCGCGACGAGTCGGAGTTCGTCTGCGGCGGCACCACGCACATCGCCCGCCCCGCGCTCGCGAGCGATGAGGAATGGGGCGAGTATCTCTTCTTCCGCGACAACCCCAGGGGCCTGCATCGCGAGCGCTGGCGCCATGCCTACGGCTGCGGCCAATGGTTCAACGTGGCGCGGCACACCGTCACACACGAGGTGGTATCGGTGTACGTGATGGGCGCGGCGCCGCCCGCGGCGGGGAAGGGGCCGGCGTGAGCGCGTTTCGCCTGAGCGCGCCCGCGGGCCTGTGGATCGAGCGTGCACGGCCGGTGGCGTTCACTTTCAACGGGCGGCACCTGACGGGCTACCGCGGGGATACGCTCGCCTCCGCGCTGCTCGCCAACGGTGTCGCGCTGGTCGGCCGCAGCTTCAAGCTCCATCGGCCGCGCGGCATCTGGTCCTGCGGTCTGGAGGAGCCGAGCAGCCTCGTCGACGTGGGCTCGGGCGGACGCTACACGCCGAACGTGCGCGCGACGATGCTGCCGCTCGCCGAGGGCCTGAGCGCGCGTAGCGTCAACTGCTGGCCGAGCGTCGGATTCGACGTCGGCGCGCTCACCGGCGCCTGCGCGGCGCTCCTGCCCGCCGGCTTCTACTACAAGACCTTCAAGTGGCCGGGCTGGCGCTGGTTCGAGCCGGCGATCCGCCGGATGGCGGGCATGGGGCGCGCGCCGCTCGAGCCGGATGCCGACGGCTATGAGGAAGTCGCCTCGAGCGCCGACGTGCTGGTGGTCGGCGGCGGCATCGCGGGACTCACCGCCGCGGTGGCTGCGGCGCGCGCCGGGGCCGCTACCATGCTGGTGGCGAGCGGCGCGCGTCTCGGGGCGGGCTTGCGTGGCGCGACAACCCGGAAGTGCGCGAGCTGGCATCCGCGGCGCTCGCGGCGGGGGTGCGCATCCTCACGCGCACGCTGGCGTTCGGGGTCTACGACCACAACCTGGTAGCGGCGTGCGAGACGGTACGCTGCGACGCCCCGACCGATGAGGCGGCGCCGCGGCTGCGCGAGCGGCTGTGGAAGATCCGCGCGCGCGCGGTGATCGCCGCGACGGGCGCGTTCGAGCGGCCGCTCGTATTCCCGGACAACGATAGGCCGGGGGTGATGCTGGCCGGAGCCGCGGAGAAATACGGGCGCGCTTACGGCGTCGCGTGCGGGCGGCGCGCGGTGATCGCCGCCGCCTGCGACAGCGCCTATGCAATCGCCGCGGGTCTGCGGGCGGCCGGTGTCGAGATCGCCGCGCTCATCGATCCACGGGAGGCATCGCCGGTCAGCGAGGCGGCGGCGCGTGACTTCCGCGTCGTGACCGGTGCGCGCATCGCGTCGGTGTCGGGCGCACGCGGCGTGCACGGCTGCAGGATCGCGCCCGGCCGGAGCGCGCGGAGCCTCTCGCTCGATTGCGATCTCATCCTCAACCTGGGCGGCTATGTCCCGGCGGTGCATCTGCATTCACAGGCCGGCGGGAAGCTCCGCTGGCTTGAGCAGGAGTCGATGTTCGTGCCCGATGGCGCCGCGCCCGGTGTGGCGAGCGTCGGCGCCTGTGCCGGAGCATTCGTCCGCGCCGCCGCGGCCGGCCACGCCGCCGAGGTGGGCGAGGCGCTCGCGCGGGGCAGGGCCGCGCCGCCGGCGCCGAGCGGCGGCGTCGGACGCGCGGGGATGCCCGGGGTGCGCTTTCGCTCGCGCGGCAAGAGCTTCGTCGACTTGCAGAACGATGTGTCGGCGGACGACGTGGCGCTCGCGGTCCGGGAGAACTACCGCTCGGTCGAGCACCTGAAGCGCTACACCACGACCGGCATGGGGACCGACCAGGGCAAGACGAGCAACGTCAATGCGCTCGTGCTCCTGGGGGAGCACACCGGGCGCTCGGCTCCCGAGGTCGGCACGACGCGCTTTCGTCCGCCGTTCGCACCGGTGACACTCGGAGCGATCGTGGGCCGGCGCGTGGGAGCCCTTTACCGGCCGCTGAAGCACCTGCCGGCCGAGGCCTGGCACGTGGCGCACGGGGCGCTGCTCGAGAACTTCGGCGACTGGAGCCGCCCCGCGGCCTATCCGCGGCCGGGCGAATCGCTCGAGGCGGCGGCGCAGCGCGAGGCACGCGCGGTGCGCGCGGGCGCCGGACTCCTCGATGGCTCGCCGCTCGGCAAGCTCGAGATCTTCGGCCCGGACGCGGCGCGTTTTCTCGACCTCATGTACGTCGGCCCGATGTCGACCCTCACCTCGGGCCAGGCCCGTTATGGCGTGCTGCTCAACGAGAACGGCACGCTCGTCGACGATGGAATCGTGGCGCGGCTCGCGCCGGAGCACTTCTGGGTCAATACCACGAGCGCCGGGGCCGAGCGCACCGCGGCGGCCTTCGAGGAATGGCTGCAGTGCGAGTTCACGGACCTCAAGGTGCTGGTGACGCCCGTGACGTCGCGCTGGGCCAACGTGACAGTCGCGGGCCCGCGCGCCTGGGAATGGCTCGCCCGCGCCGGCTTCGATGCGGCGCTCGCGCCGGCGGCGATGAAACACCTGACGCTGCGCGAAAGCGCGCTCGGCAGCATCCCGCTCCGCGTGCTGCGGGCGAGCTTCAGCGGCGAACTCGGCTACGAGGTGAACCTTCCCGCCGATGAAGCAGCCGGGCTCCTCGAGCGGCTCTGGCCGCACGCCGAGGCGGTCGGCGGGGTGCTCTATGGCATCGAGGCGCTCCAGGTGATGCGGGTCGAGAAAGGCTTCATTCACATCGGCACCGACACCGACGGCACGACGCTGCCCGTCGATGTGGGTCTCGCGCGCGGCAGCGAGCGCAAGACGGCGAATTTTGTCGGGCGCCGCTCACTGGCCCGACCCGCTGCGCGCGATCCGGATCGCCTGCAGCTCGTCGGGCTCACGCCCGTCGACGGGCGCACCGTGCTGCCTGTCGGCGCGCAGATTGCGGGGCGGCCGCCCCCGGCCGCCATCGAGGGCCGGGTCACTTCGAGCTTCATGAGCCCCGAGCTCGGGTACCCGGTGGCACTCGGCATGCTTTCGCGCGGCGCGCAGCGCCTCGGCGAGGAGCTGCGTGTGTACCACCTCGGGCGTGAGATCGGGGCACGCGTGGTCCGGCTTCCCTTCATCGATCCGCAGGGAGCGCGGGTTCATGGCTAAGCTGGCGGGGCTCGACTTGGAGACCGATGCGCCGCCGGTCCATGCAGCGACCTTGCGCTACTTCGAGCCCATGGGTCCCTTTGCCGCCGCGGTGGCCGCCGCCACAGGAACGCCGCTGCCGGCGCCGCTGACGGCCACGTTCTTGCCCGCGGATGCCGCGGGTAGTGCGGGGTTGGTGCTCGCATGGCTCCGGCCGAGCGAGACGCTGGTGTTCAGCGAGGACGCGGCGCCGCTTGCCGAGCTCAGGGAGGGGCTCACGGATGTGGCCGGTGGTCACGCCGTGGACCTGACCGGCGGACTCAGGGTGATGCGCCTGCGCGGCGCGCGGGTGGCGGAGCTCTTGAGCCGGCTCGGCGGCGGCGGGGCGCTTGCGCCCGGGCTCAACGAAGCCCGGCGCGGGCGACTGGCGGACGTGGCGGTGCTGGCGGTGAGCGTGCGGGCCGACGAGGTTCTGCTGGTCGTGGATCGCGCCTGCGCGGAGCACTTGAGGGGCTGGATCGAGGCGACGCTCGCCGACTGGACGGAGGGTGAAGATGGTGGCCCTCAATCTGGCAATGTTTGAGAAGCATCAAGTTTTGATCCGTTGAGCCCCTCTACAGGGGGCCAAAGCAGATGAGTATCAAACTTCGGCCACGGGGACCCTCATGGGGCGCACCGAAAAAGGCATTGGAAGGCCTTACCGTAATGGCGCGAGGCTCGATTCTCGGCGAGGATAACTGTGAGAGCGGAGGGAGCGATGGATAAGAAAGCAATCGACCGGCGCTGGCTGCCACTCAACGCCTTGCGCGCCTTCGAAGGGGTGGCCAAGCACGGCAGCTTCACCGCGGCGGCCAATGCGCTCCTGATCTCGCAGAGCGCGTTGTCGCGCCACGTGATCGCCCTCGAGCGCCTCACCGGGGTGCAGCTCTTCGAGCGGCGCCCGCACGCCCTGACCCTCACCAGGGCGGGCCAGCACCTGCTGCCGGCGGTGGTCAAATCCTTCGACCGGCTCGAGTACGCCCTCGATGACATCCGCAACGAGGGCGCCCCGGCGCAGCGCACGCTGCGCGTGCAGATGCCGCCGAGCTTCGCGGTGCAGCTCGCCGTGCCGATCCTGCGCGACTTTCGCCGCGCCTGTTCCGACGTCGACATCGATCTCATCAGTCCTTACGGCGTGGGACCTCCGCTGGGCGACGTCGACGTCGCGGTGGTGTACTCCAAGCCCACGGTCAGCGATCTCGTCACCGACCTGCTATGGTCGGTGCGCCAGTCGATCGTCTGCCATCCCAACATCGCCGGCGCGCACCGCGGCCAGGAGCTCGCGGCCTTCATCGAGGCGAACGAGCTGATCCACGTCAGGATCGCCGACGCGCCGCGGCATCATTTCTGGACGGAATTCGCCCGGCAGAACGGGCTCGCCGGCGTCGATGTCGAGCGGGGCATGGTGTTCGACACGGCGGTGCTCGCGGCGCAATACGCGCTCGGCGGCCAGGGGATCGCGGTACTCGACACCAATCTCTTCGCCGAGGAGATCCGCCTCGGGCGGCTGGTGAAGCCCTTCGACGTCACTCTCGACGATGGCTACGGCTACTACCTGATCACGCACCCCGAGGGGCTGTCGGACACGGCGGTCGCGCTGTTCCGCTCCTGGCTGATCGAGCGCTTCGGCAGTGGCGGCGCCGCGGCCGCGCCGCCGGTGCAGCTGGTGGTGTCGAACGAATGAAGAACGACGTGCGGGTGGTGGTGATCGGCGGCGGGGTGGTCGGCGTGAGCGTGCTGTACCACCTGACGAAGGCGGGGTGGAAGGACGTGCTGCTGATCGAGCGGGGCGAGCTGACCTGCGGATCGACCTGGCACGCGGCCGGCGGCATGCACACCATCAACGGCGATCCCAACGTCGCCAAGCTCCAGCAGTACACCATCAACCTGTACAAGGAGATCGAGCAGATCTCCGGGCAGTCCTGCGGCATGCACGTCACCGGTGGCATCATGCTGGCTGGCACGCGCGCGCGGCTCGACTGGCTCAAGATGGCCAAGGCACGCGGCCGCTATCTCGGCATGGAGCTCGAGATCATCTCGGTGGATGAAGCGGCGCGCCTCTTCCCGCTCATGAACAAGGAGCACTTCGTCGGGGCGCTCTACGACCCGATCGAGGGACACGTCGACCCCTACGGCGTGACCCATGCCTATGCCAAGGCCGCGCAGCTCGGCGGCGCGCAGGTCGTGCGCCACACGCGCGTCACGGATCTCAAGCCGCGCGCGGATGGCAGCTGGGACGTCATCACCGACCACGGCAATGTGCACGCCGAGCACGTGGTGAACGCCGGCGGCCTGTGGGCGCGCGAGGTCGGGCGCATGGTCGGCCTCGAGCTGCCGATCCTCGCCATGGAGCATCAGTACCTCATCACCGAGGACATTCCGGCACTCAAGGGGCAGAAGGAGCAGCTGCACTGCATCGACTTCGAGGGCGAGATCTACACGCGACAGGAGCGCGGTGGCATGTTGCTCGGCACCTACGAGCGTGCCGGAGTGCCGTGGTCGCCGCGTGCGACGCCGTGGGATTTCACTCAGAGCCTGCTGCCGAACGACCTCGAGCGCATCGCGCCGAGCCTGGAAGTGGGGTTCGAGCACTTCCCGGCGCTCGGCGAGGCTGGCATCCGCAAGGTGGTCAACGGCCCCTTCACTTTCGCCCCGGACGGCAATCCGCTGGTCGGCCCGATCCGGGGCCTGAGGAACTTCTGGGTCGCGTGTGGCGTGATGGCCGGCTTCAGTCAGGGCGGCGGGGTAGGGCTGGCGCTCTCGCGTTGGATGGTGGACGGCGACCCGGGCGCGGACATCTGGGGAATGGACGTGGCCCGCTACGGCGACTGGGCCACGCTCGCCTATACCAACGCCAAGGTCCGCGAGAACTACTCGCGGCGCTTTCGCATCCGCTTCCCCAACGAGGAGCTGACCGCGGCACGGCCGCTGCGCACCACGCCGATCTACGAGCGGCTCGAGTCCCGCCACGCGGTGTTCGGCGATTATTGCGGGCTCGAGCACCCGCAGTGGTTCGCGCCGAGCGCCGCGGAGGCGAATGAGCTCATCACCTTCCACCGCTCGAACGCGCACAGCCACGTCGGCGCGGAGTGCCGCGCGGTGCGCGAGTCGGTCGGACTGCTGGAGATCTCCAACTATGGGAAGTTCGAGGTGACGGGCGCCGGCGCCGCGGAGTGGCTGTCGCACCTGATGGCGAACCGGGTGCCGAAAGTCGGGCGCATCGCGCTCACGCCGATGCTGAACGAGCGCGGCAAGCTGATCGGTGATTTCACCATGGCGCGCGTGGCCGAGGACCGGGTCTTCCTGGTATGCACTTACGCGGCCGAGGACTACTACCGGCGCTGGTTCGAGCGTCACGCGCCGCCGGCAGGCGTCAGCGTGCGCCCATGCGCCATGCAGTACGTGGGCTTGTCGGTGGCGGGACCGCGCGCGCGTGCGCTGCTGCAGAGCCTGGCGCACGAGGACCTCTCGGGCGCGGCGTTTCCGTTCCTCAGCTTCCGCCGCATGGATGTCGGCATGATCCCGGCGCTGGTCGGGCGCATCAGTTTCACCGGCGACCTCGGCTACGAGATCTGGGTGACGAGCGAGTACCAGCGTGCGCTCTACGACCTGCTCACCGGGGCGGGCGCCGAGTACGACCTGAAGCTCTTCGGTGGCCGCGCACTGAATGCCATGCGGCTCGAGAAGAGCTTCGGCACCTGGGCGCGCGAGTACCGGCCCATCTATGGTCCGTACGAGGCCGGGCTCGGCCGTTTCGTCGATCTCAGGAAGGAGAGCTTCGTCGGCCGCGCCGCGGCGCTCGAGGAGAAGGAGAGCGGCGGGAAGCTGCGCCTCGTCACCTTCACGGTCGACGCGCGCGACGCGGATGCCTCCGGAGATGAGCCGATCTGGCACGACGGCCGGGTCATCGGTTGGGTGACCTCCGGCGGATACGGCCACAGTGTGCAGTGCTCGCTCGCGCTCGGCTATGTGCCGAGGGAGTACGCCGAGCTGACGAGCGGATTCGAGATCGAGATCCTCGGGGAGCGCTGCAAGGCGACGCGACAGGCGGCGGCGGTGTTCGATCCCGACGGCAGCCGCATGCGCGGCTGACACTCAGGCGATGAACATCGCGAGCGCGCTCGCCGTGAGCGCGGGCTTGCTCTCTCCCTCGATCTCCATGGTGTTCTCGGTCATCACCAGGTAGCGTCCGGCGCCCTTGTTATCGACCGAGGCGATCGTGATGTGGTTGCGCACGCGCTTGCCGGAGCGCACCGGCGCGACGAACCGCACCTTCTCCAGCCCATAGTTCACGACCGACTTCGGCGAGATGCGCCCGAGCATCACCTCGAAGCTGGTCGGCGCGATCAGCGACAGCGTGAGAAAGCCGTGGGCGATCGTGCCGCCAAAGGGGCCTTCGCGCGCGGCGCGCTCCGCGTCGAGATGGATCCACTGATGATCGCCCGTGCAGTGGGCGAACTCGTTGATGCGGTTCTGGTCGAGCAGGATCCAGGAGGAGACGCCAATCTCCTCGCCGATGTGCTTGGCCAGGTCCGCTACGGGCATTTTGTTCGCAGGCATCGGCGAATCTTACCAAGGGAAGGGCCCGGGCCAGCCGCCCGCATATAATCAGTATGCATCGCACAAGTTCGCCAAGTTATAAGCACCTTGAAGTTTTATTAAATCGCGCGATATCAGCTATATAAGTGATTGCCAGCTCGCGAGGCACCATCTTCTTGCAACGCATACAAAACTGAGTAGAATGGCCGGCATCAACCCCCCAGACCGCCTCTCGAGGAGCTCCCATGACCGACCGCACGTATGACCTCAACACCTGGCTCGAGACCTACAAGGAGACCTTCGCCTCCTTCAGCAAGGCCCAGCAGGATGGCTTCAAGGCGCTCGAGCGCTTTGCCCGTTTCAACTATGCCGTTGCCGGCGACTACCTGGAGGCGGGGCTCGCCCACGCCAAGGCCGCTCTCAACGCCCGCGCCGCGGTCGGCACCCAGACGGTGGCTGACCTGTTCGCGAAGCAGGCCGACCTCAGCAACCAGCTGAGCGAGAAGCTGCGCGCGCGCGCACAGGAGTTCTCGACTCTGGCGTCCGAAGTTCAGGAGTCGGTCAGCAGCTTCGCGGCCGATGCCGCGACCCGCGCCGCCGGCACGAAGAAGGCCGCCTGAGCCGAAGAGCCCCGCCGACAGATACTGCTGACAGATCAGGAGGGCGGCCCATGGGGCCGCCCTTTTTTTGTTCCCGCCGGGAACCCGCCCTCAGGGGGCATGGATCGCACCGCCTCAAACCGGCAGGATGCAGCATGATGAGTCCCCGCGCGTCTCTACCCTGCATCGTCTCCGCGATCCTCTGCGGCCAGGCGGCGCTTGCGGAGGAGCCCATCGCCGATTCCATGAGCATGGCGGGCTTCCTCGGGTCCTACGGGATGACGCGCGAAGCCACGGGCACGAGCTGGCAGCCGGACTCGACGCCCATGGGAGGCATCCATGAGATGCAGGGCGCCTGGCTCACAATGGTGCATGGGTTCGTGGATGCGATCTACGACGAGCAGGGGGACCTGCGCGGGAACTCGCAGACCTTCTCCACCAGCATGCTGATGCTCATGGCGCGCCGCGAGCTCGGGGAAGGTGCCTTCGGCGTGCGCCTGATGGTCTCGGGCGAGCCGCTCATGGGTGCGAGCGGCTATCCACTCCTTTTTCAAACGGGCGAGACCGCCGACGGCCGCGTGCCCCTCATCGACCGGCAGCACCCGCACAACCTGCTGATGGAGGCCGCCGCGACTTATAGCCACGATCTTGCGCCCGGGAGCAGTGTGTTCGTGTACGCAGGTCCCGCGGGCGAGCCGGCGCTCGGGCCGAGCACTTTCATGCACCGCCTCTCCGCAATGGACAACCCCGAAGCGCCGATCACGCATCACTGGCTCGACTCGACCCACGTGACTTTCGGCGTGCTGACGGCGGGCTATGTGTGGCGGCAGTTCAAGCTCGACGCCTCCGCCTTCAATGGGCGCGAGCCCGACCAGCATCGCTACGACGTCGAGGTGCGTTCGCTCGACTCCTACTCGGCACGACTCAGCTGGAATCCCTGGAGCAATCTCTCGATGCAGGTGAGCTCCGGACGTCTCGCGAGTCCCGAGCAGCTCGAGCCGGGCGTCGCCGTACACCGCACCACGGCCTCCGTCAGTTACAACGCGCCGTTCCCGGGGCAGTGGTGGCAGACGACGCTCGCCTGGGGTCACAACGCGCCGTCGCAGGGCATGGCGAGCAGCGGCTGGCTGCTCGAGTCGGCGCTCAAGCTCAACCCCTCGCAGACGCTCTTCGGACGCCTCGAACGCGTGGCGAAGGACGAGCTGTTCCTGCCCGGTGCGCCGCTCTACGGGGAGAGCTTCACGGTCGAGAAGCTCTCGCTCGGTTATATCTACGACTTCCTCGAGCGCGGGGCGCTGAGCGTCGGTATCGGGGGACTCGCGAGCACCTACAACTACCCCGCGACGCTCAATCCTGCCTACGGTTACCGTCCCACCTCGTACATGCTGTTCCTGCGCGTCCGGCTCTAGCCTTATGATGCCTGCATGAACGGCGGGCGACTCACACGCAGGCGGGTACTCATGGGCGGTGTGGTCGGCATCACAACACTGATGGCGCCGCGCGAGGCGCTGCACGCTTCGACGCAGCCGCCGGCCGCGGCCGCCGGTACTCTCAAGGTCGGCGGCGACCTCAGCGTGAAGCGGCTAGGCTTCGGCGCGATGCGCATCACGGGACAGGGCATCTGGGGCGAGCCGGCCGACGCTGCGGAGGCACGCCGCGTGCTGCGGCGGGCGGTGGAGCTCGGCGTCGACTTCATCGACACCGCGGACGCATACGGGCCGGAGGTGAGCGAGCGGCTGATCGCCGAGGCGCTGCATCCGTACCCGCGGGGCCTCGCGATCGCTACCAAGGGCGGTCTCACGCGCCCGAGTGCTCCCGAGTGGGTGCCGGACGGCCGGCCGCAGCATCTGCGCGAGGCGTGCGAGGCGAGCCTCAGACGACTGAAGCTCGAGCGCATCGACCTCTACCAGCTGCATCGCATCGACCCGAAGATTCCGCTCGAGGACTCGATCGGCGAGCTGGTGCGGCTGCAGGCCGCAGGCAAGATCCGTCACATTGGCGTCTCCAACTTCAAGCTCGAGGAGTTGCAGCGGGCGCGCAAGATCGCGCGCATCGTCTCGGTCCAGAATCGCTACAACGTCGCCGATCGGAGCTCCGCCGACGTGCTGGAGGCGTGCACGCGCGACGGACTCGCGTTCATTCCATGGGCGCCGCTTGCGCGCGGCTCGGGCGAAGCTCTGGAGAAGGGCGGGTGGAGCGAGGCGCTCGAGGCGCTGGCGCGCGCACACGGCGTGAGCGTGTTCGAGATCGGGATCGCCTGGTTGCTGGCGAAGTCTCCGGTGATGTTGCCGATCCCCGGCACTTCCTCCGTCGCCCACCTCGAGCAGGACGTGGCCGCCGCCGGTATCCGCCTGAGTGCCGCCGAGCTGACGCGCCTGGGCTGATGCCCGCCGAGGCCACTCGCACGGGGGACGCGTCTCCCCCGTGCGAGCGCACCATCCGAAGTCAGCGCCACGATCCTGCTGGGCGCGTCCTTTAGCCGTGCCGCAGGCGCTCGGCGTACACCGAGGCCAGCATCGGGCTGTTGACGTCGTGCACGGCCTGGGCGATTGCCTGCTCGCGGCAGGCGTTCGCCGCGGCGACCGCGCGCAGATCGCGGACGTCATCGACCGCGCACACCTGCTGCGCAGCCGCCACGATGCGCCCGTAAAGAGCGAGCGATCCCTGCTCGGTCGAAAGATTCAGATCCGAATAGCGGACCTTGAGCGCCGGGCTGTCGGCGCTGGCGGCATGTGCGCTGCCAACGGCGCCGATGGCGGTGCAAGCGGCGAGAACGGTGAGGGTCACGGCGGTGCGCAGCCGGCCGCCAAGGTTGAGCGTCGCAGAGGTCATGGGCTTCTCCTTTGTGGACATGAGGTTTTCGGGTCCTTCACGCGCGTCACGACCTTCGCGACGCTGATGATCAGATTCCCAAGTTGCCCGTTCCGTTTAAAGACGGCGCGCCACGGGTTGATCCCGGGGAGCGACGACTTCGTACCGAACGCTTAGCCGTGCACTCTTGGTCGCGGCCGGCGGCGCGGCGTGCGACTCAGGTAACGCGAATTCGTCCCGTGGATCGACGGAATCGTCCCAGCGCGCTGGTACGCGGCACTTTGGCGGCGGCGGGCGTAGGCTATGCTCCTGCGGATGAGCGCCTCACCACTCGAACGAATCCCTCCCGAGTTCCTCGGCATTGCGCGCGACGGCGACGCCGCGGGCGAGCGGCGCGCCGCGCGCGCGCGCCGCAACTTCTGGCCGCAGCTGGCGGTACTCAGCGGGTTCTGGATCTACGTCGCACTCTCGAACCTCATGTACGCCAACACCATGGGCGAGAGTCTCAAGTCGGTAAACGTCACCGACTTCTTCGCGCCCTGGGACGCGCGCCTGATCCAGCACCTCATCCTGTATCCGCTCTTCATCCTGTGCGCCTGGACGTCGCTGCGCATCGGCTGGCGGCCGCTGTGGCGCGCGCTCCCCATCCAGCTCTCCTGCGCGCTCGGCTTCGCGGTGCTGGCGGCGCCGGCGCTGGTGCTCGGGGAGATGGTCATGGGTGAATGGCACGGCCCGAGCGGCGTCACTCACCCGATCGAGAAGCACTACGAGAACTGGGCCGACTTCTTCGCCGGTCCCGCCGTGCCCACCTGGATAGCGAGCGCCACCAGCTTCCTCGTGACCTACGGCTTCGGTCTCGCGCTCATCACCAGCTTCGGCTTCTATCAGCGGCTGCGCGACTCGCAGCTGCGCTCGGCGGCGCTCGAGCGTGCCCTCGCCGCGGCGCACCTCGCGGCGCTGCGCATGCAGCTCTCGCCGCACACACTCTTCAACCTGCTGCACACCATCCGTGGACAGATCACCTGGGACCCGCCCGCCGCGCAGGCGATGGTCGTGCAGCTCGGCGATCTGCTGCGCCGTCTGCTGACGGCGGGCGAGCAGGAGTTCTCGCGCCTCGGCGACGAGCTGCAGTTCGTGCAGCTGTATCTGCAGCTGCAGCAGCGGCGCTTCGCCGATCGGCTGAGCGTCATGGTGCCGCCGCGCGATGCCGCGCCGCTCGCCTGGGTGCCGAGTCTCATCCTGCAGCCGCTGGTGGAGAACGCGGTGGTGCACGGGCTCGGGGGCCACGAGGGTCCGGTGAGCGTGCGGGTCGAGGCGAGCGTCGTGGGGGAGACGCTGGTGCTGCGGGTCCTCAATAACCTCGCACCCTCCTGGCACGGCCTGCACGGACCGGGGATCGGAGTCGCCAACGTGCGCGAGCGGCTGGCGGTGCAGTTCGGCGAGCGCGCCAGCTTCAGCGCCGGTCCCGGCGACGATCAGCAGTGGGTGGCGGAGATTCACATGCCGCTGCTGCGCGACGGGCCGGAGGCGGCCGTGCGCGCGCCGGCAGATGCCGATCAATGATGGATGTCATCATCGTCGACGACGAGCCGGCGGCGCGGCGCACGGTGCGCGAGTGCTGCGAGCACGAAGCCGACTTCAACGTCGTCGGGGAATTCGGCGACAGCCGCGCGGCGCTCGAGGCGATCCGCGCGCGGCCGCCGCAGGTGCTGTTTCTCGACATCCAGATGGACTCGATGACCGGCATGGCGCTGGCGCGCGCGCTCGACCCGGCGACGCTGCCGCTGATCGTGTTCGTGACCGCCTACGACCACTATGCGCTCGAGGCCTTCGAGGTGAGCGCGGTCGACTATCTGCTCAAGCCCTTCGATGACGCGCGCTTCAAGGCGACCGCGGCACGGGTACGCCGCCGGCGCGAGGGGCAGAGCAGCAGCGACCGTCAGCGCTCGCTCGAGTCGCTGCTGGAGCAACTCGAGCGCGGCGCGCGCGCCCGCGAAAGCCAAGCGCGCGTGCTGGCCGAGGCCGGCAGCCGCATGCACATGCTGGACGTGGCGCAGGTCGAGGTGGTCGAGGCCGACCGCAATTACGTGCGCCTCACCATCGGCCGCGAGGTGTTCCACGCGCGCAGCACGCTGAGCCAGGCGGAGCGCTCCTTCCAGACGCAGCCGATGCTGCGCATCAGCCGCTCGTGCCTCGTGAACATGAGCCACGTGAAGGAGGTCAGCCGCACGCCGCGCGGCGATTTCATCCTGGTGGTCGCCGGCGGCACCACCATCACGAGCAGCGAAGGCTTTCGTGATGCGGTCAGGCAGTATCTCGAGCGGCTGAAGCTCGCACCGGCGTAAAGCCCCGGGTAAAGTGTCCCGCGGGCCACTCCTTGCGAGTTACCACCTTGGGCACCGCGACATCCACCCGGAGTGCCGCCCTCTGGGCGCTCGGCGTACTGACCGCCATCAACCTGCTCAACTATCTCGACCGCTACGTCGTGTCGGCGATCGTGCCGGACCTGAAGCGCGCGATGAGCCTCACGGACACCGAGCTGGGCGGGCTCATGTCCGCTTTCATGCTGGTCTACATGGTCACGGCGCCGGCCTTCGGCAGCTGGGGCGATCGCGGCTCCCGCACCCGGCCGATCGCGCTCGGCGTGTTCGTGTGGAGTCTGGCGACGGTGCTTTCCGGGCTGGCGCAGAACTACGCGCAGCTGCTCGCCGGGCGCGCGCTGGTCGGCATCGGCGAGGCCGCCTACGTCGCCATCGCGCCGGCGCTGCTGGCGGACTGTTTCGCCGCCGAGGGCCGCGGCCGCGTGTACGCCGTGCTCAACATGGCGATCCCGGTCGGCGCGGCGCTCGGCTACATCGTCGGCGGTCTGGTGAGCGCCCACTGGGGCTGGCGGGCGGCCTTCTTCGTCGCGGGCGTACCGGGCATGCTGCTGTCCGCCGCAGTGTTGTGGCTGGCCGATCCGCCGCGCGGCTCGCAGGACGGGCCGCACAAGGCCGCCGCGCCGGCGGGGGACGCGGCGAGCCCGCTCGCCGTCTACATGGGGTTGGTGAGGCGCTGGCCCTATGTCGTGGTGGTGCTCGGCTACGCCGCCTATACCTTCGGTCTCGGAGGCCTGGCGTTCTGGATGCCGACCTTTCTCGAGCGCGTGCGCCACATGCCGCCGGCTGCGGCCACCACCGGTTTCGGGGCCATCGTCCTGGTGACCGGATTCGTCGGCACTTTTGCCGGCGGCTGGCTCGGCGATCGCCTGCTGCGCTTCTCGCGCCAGGCGTATCTGTGGTTCTCCGCGGTCCTCACGCTGCTGGCGGTCCCGTGCGCGCTGCTGGCGCTGCTGGCGCCATCGCCGGCGCTCTACTATCCGGCCATCGTGGGCGCGCAGCTGCTGCTCTTCATGTCGACGGGCCCCATCAACGCGGCGATCGTCAACATCGCCGGCCCGCTCGAACGCGCCTCGGCCATCGCGCTCAGCATGTTCGCGATCCACCTGCTGGGAGATGTGCCGTCCCCGGCGCTCATCGGGCGCGTATCGCACCTGAGCTCGCTCGGCGAGGCGACACTCATCGTTCCGGTCGCATTTGCGGTTGCGGGCGTGATCTGGCTGATCGCCGCACGGGTGAACGAGCGGGCGGCGCAGCCGGCGGCCGCGTGAGCCGCGGCACACGGGTCTTCGACGCGGCGCTCCCGCCGACGGCACGCCCGCTCGCCGCGGCGGCTCCGGCCGCGATCGCCGCGCTGTTCGCGTCCGCGCTGGACTCGGGCGACGGCGCCAGCGGCGCGCACTGTATCCACGAGCTGTGGATGCGCGGGGAGTTCGCCGCGCGCATCGAGGCGGCGCTCGAGGCGCTGTGGCGGCGCGCCGCGGCTTCGATCCCCGAGTGGCTGCCGATGCGCTACATCGAATGGCTCCCTACCGCCTACGAGACGGCACTCGGCATCCGCGCCAGCCGCCGCGGCCGCACCAACGTCTACCTCATCCTGCTCGACTTTGCCGACCGGAGGAGGGGGCCATACGGCGTTTACGTCGGCATGAGCCGCTACACGCCCGCCGAGCGCTTCGACCAGCATAAAGCGGGCATCCACTCCGCCGGCAGCGTGCTCAAGCGTGGTCTCGAGGTGCTCACGGGCCCGACGCTGCATCTGCAGCGCCTGGCGCGCGCCGAGGCCGGGCGCATCGAGGCGGCCCTCGCGCAGGCGCTCGCCGATGCCGGCCTACGGGTCGAGGGCGGTCACTAGCGCGTGACGAAGGCGCGCTCGATGACGTAATCGCCGGGCTCGCCGCTGCGTGGCGAGATATGGAAGCCGCGCGCATCGAGGAGCTTCGAGGTATCGCTGAGCATCGCGGCACTGCCGCAGACCATGAGGCGGTCCGCCGCCGGGTCGAGCGGGGGCAGATCGAGGTCGCGCGTCAGGCGGCCGGACTCGATGAGCGCGGTGAGGCGGCCGCGGTTCACGTAGGGCTCGCGGGTGACGGTCGGGTAGTAGCGCAGCTGCGTGCGCACCTGCGGACCGAGCAGCTCGTGGGTCTTGAGCGTCGCGATGCGGGTGCGCACCACATCGGTCTCGCGCGCCCACCGGACCCCGTGAACCAGCACCACGGTCTCAAAGCGCTCGTAGACTTCCGGGTCGCTGATCAGGCTGAGAAACGGCGCGGCACCGGTGCCGGTGCTGAGGAGGTAGAGGCGCTCACCCGGCTTCAGGTCGTGCAGTACCAGCGTTCCCGTGGGCTTGCGGCTGACCAGGACCTCATCGCCCACGCGCACGTGCTGCAACTTCGAGGTGAGCGGCCCGTCCGGCACCTTGATGCTGAGAAAGTCCAGGTGGTCCTCGTAGTTGGCACTGGCGATGCTGTAGGCGCGCAGCAGCGGCCGGCCCGCGACGGGCAGCCCCACCATGACGAATTGGCCATTCTCGAATCGCAGAGCGCGATCACGCGTGGTGGTGAAGGAAAATTGCGTGTCGGTCCAGTGGTGCACGGCGAGCACGCGCTCGCTGCCGATTGCCGCTGCCAAGGATCTGCGCCTCCAGGTGTTGGTTCCCGGAGGAGATGTTAGCTTGATGGTGCAGGCGCGCTCTGCGTATTTGTACTCATGGACTCAGAAGCGCGGGTTATGAGCCGCGCCGGATCTGGCTCACAGCTTCTGTACGATCACACGGCCCGTGGTGTCTACGTAGACATGGTAACGGTTGCCGTCACGGCAGGTGGCGGTGTAGTCGCTGTCGCCGTTGCGCTTGGCGTCGGTCACCGCGTCGCACGTCTGCCCGTGCAGCACGATGGTGGCGGTCAGGTCCTTGCCGAAGGAAGGCTCCTCGGCGGCGCACAGGCCCGCGGCGGCGGCCAGCGCCGCTGCACGGACAACAGACACCAGCGTCGCGGATTTCATAGTCAGCTCCTGTCGTGCGGATCTAGAGATTGTTGAACCTGTTGCGGTCGCTGAGAATGGCCCAGATCGCCTCGCGCGAGGACGACACGGCGCTCGCCAGCCCCGGATCGTCGTCCTGCAGCAGCGTCAGTACTTTCATGAGCAGCAGCTCGTAACTGCGCCGCAGCGCCGTCAGCGTGAGCCCGCCCTGGCCGGCATAGAAGGCGCGAAACTGCCCGAGCAGATCGTCCACCTGGTTCTTGAGCGACAGCTTGGTAAACAAGCCGATGGCGCGCGTATCGCGCAGCCGTTCTTCGAGCGAGGCGAGGTCGAGCGTCGCCGGCGCGGCGCTTGCTGCCGGCACAGTGGCGCTGGCGGCAGCCGTGCCGGGCGCGGTGGGCACGGGCACAGCCGCGGGCGCGGGGCGCTTGGGCGCGGGCGCATGGGCGGCCGGACGCGGCGCGGGGGCGGGCTGGGTAGCCGCGCCCGGTGCGGGACTTGCGCTCACAACGGGGCTCGGCGGCGCCGCGGGCGCAGACGGGGAGGGCGGCGCGCTTGCGCCGGACTTGGCCGGGAGCGGAACGGCCGCGGGTGGCGCGGGCGGTATCTGCTGATGCACGCAGCCGGGCAGGCAGGCAAGTGCGAGGCCGGCGAGGATCCGCGCAGGGCGCGCAGCTGCGACGACTTTGCGTGCCGCCAACATGCGCGGCAGTGTACCCCGTTATGATGCAGCGGCCATGGCATCGGAGCAGGAGGCCTACGACGAGCTGCGCTGCTACACGCTCGGGCTTCGCGACCCGGCGTTCGTTCACCAGCACGTCGTGGACGCGTTCACCGCGCAGCACGCGGATGCGCACACCAAGCCGATCGCGCTGACCTTCGCGCTGGTGGGCCTGTGTCTATTGGTGGAGAGACAGTTCTCCGGCAGACAGGTGCAGCGCGTCCATACCGAGCTGGCGAGGAACAAGCAAAGCTGGCCCGTGTTCCCGCTGCCGGTGAAAAGAGGGGTCATCACGGTGGTCGACGTCGTGAAGGCGCCGCCGGGCCTCGAGCGCGGCGCGGCCATCCACGCCTGGTGCGTGTGCGTGTGGCAGGCGTTCCACGCGGGCCATCAGGCCATCGCGCAGCTGCTGCGCCAACGGCGGATCCTCTAGAGCGTGCCGAGCATGCTCGCCTGCCTCAGCGCCCAGGCGCACACCCACACGCACGCGAGGCCCAGCGCGAAGTAGAACCACGCCATGTGCTTTTCGCGCTTCTCCATGCGCTCGGGGCCGAGCGGCGAGATGAGGAACGGCCGTCCGTCGGCAGGCTCGGAGACGACACTGACGCGCTCGATGTTGGACTCGAGCTTCTGCGACTCGCATTCCCGGGCGGCCGCCTGGCGCGCCGCCTCCCACTCCGCGGCGCTCAGCTGGCCGTCATGGTCGGCGTCGAAGCGCTTGAGCAGCCCTGGCTGATCCTGCTTCCATTCGTGGAGCTTGGCCGCGGTGGCGGCGGCGAGGTCGCCGGTCTCGGAGTGCGAGCGCAGCTCACCCATGACGCACACCTGCGCGCCGACGTCGAGCAGCCGCTCGGTGTAGCGGTACGGTCCCATGAGCAGCGCCGTGTTCACCGGCGGCGGTCCTCCCAGGGGCCGCGAAGTGTTGCCGTACCAGGTGTTGACTCGCGAGGGAGTGACCTCCGCCTTCACCGGTCCCACCAGGCACTGGGCATCGTCGTCGGCCAGCACGAACGGCTCGACGCTGGTGGCGGTTTCGACCGTCTGCCACTCGTCCCGGCCCTTGGAATCGCGATGTCGCTCGGCGACCTTGAAGTCCCACCACACGCACGGCCGGCTGCTGAGCGGTGCCGCCGTCGGTGCGGCCCCGGGCGGCCGGGCAGTGCCCTGGACCTTGACGTAGCCCTGGGCGGCCGAGCGCAGGTGCACGAGCGGCGTGTCGGCGAGCAGCTGGTCGCGGCGCAGCCGGCGGAAGAAGCCGTACAGGCACAGCAGCGCCCCGACGCCGGCGATGGCGGCGATCACCACCGGGTTTTGCACGTGGGTGACCATGTCGGGGCGGCTGGCCGTTCGCGCGGGGAGTCGGGCGCTTGGCTTGGCTGCTCAGCGCGAGAAGGCGGCCTTCAGGTCGACGTCAGCCTTCTCGTCGGTCTGGAAGTGCAGCAGCTGCGCCTCGGGGAAGTTGCCGAGCGCGGCGATCAGCACGCCCGGGAACGAGGCAATGCGCACGTTGTTGGTGTTGACGGCGTCGTTGTACACCTCGCGCCGGTCCGCGATCGCGGTCTCGAGGCCGCTGATGCGATCCTGCAGGTGACGGAACGCCTCGTTCGCCTTCAGCTCCGGGTAGTTCTCGGCGACCGCGTACAGTCCCGAGAGGCCGGTGCGCAGCTCGCGCTCCGCGGGCCCAAGCGATGCCACGTTGCCGGAGCTGCGCGCGGCATCAACGCCGGCGCGGGCGCGCATCACGCGCTCGAGAGCGCCCGGCTCGTATTGCATGTACTGCTTGCAGACCTCGACGAGCTTCGGCAGCTCGTCGTGGCGCTGCACCAGCAGCACGTCGATGTTGGACCACGCGAGCTTCACCGCGGCGCGCACCTGCACCAGGCCGTTGTAGGCGCCGATGCAATACCCGACCACGGCGACGAACAGGAACAGCACGATCAGTAACCCAAGCATCGAACGACTCCCGGGAGAGTGGACGGTTGCCGGCAAAAGTCGGGGCGCAGCATACCCGTTACAAGGCGGGCGCAGTGTGAGGGTTTCGGCACCTCGCGCGGACGTGAACCGCGTCACACCGCCCCGGCCGTCACCCGCAGCTCGAGGTCGATCCCCGCCAGCTCGTAGCCTTTGCTGAAGTCACGGATGTGCCGCGCCATCCACTGGTGAGCCATCGGCGCAGCGCGCGCCTCGAGCGCTTCCGCCAGGCGGCGCTGGGCGGTGGCGATACGCGCGCGCGCCTGCGGCACCTTGTCGATCATCACGCCGAGCGAGGGCTCGAGCAGCTGCAGCAGCGGCTCCTGCGCCAGTCCCAGCACCGGGTTGTGGGTGGCGCGGCCGATGCAGCGGAAGAACTCGGCGCAGCAGTGCACCGCCTGCGCCGCAACTGCGCGCTGCGCGCTGAAGGCGTCCGCGGCCGCCGTGATGCACTCGAGGTCCGCGGCGGTGCGGCTGCGGGCGGCGGTCTCGGCGAGCGGCGGCTCGAGAATGGTGAGCGCCTCCCACACGTTGCGCACCGTCACGTCGTGCAGCAGCAGGGCGTGGCTCACGCCGGCGGCCACCGTCTCGTGATGCGGGCGGCTCACCGACATGAGCTTCGAGCCGGGGCGGCGCTGCACCAGCCCGCGGCTCTCGAGCTCGCGCAGCGCCTCGCGCACGGTGGAGCGGTTCACCCCGAACTGCCGCGCGAGCTCGGTCTCGGACGGCAGCCGCTCGCCCTCGCACAACGCGCGCGACAGGATGCGGGCGCCGATCGCCGCCCCCACCTTGCGGTAGGCGGGCTCGATGTGGAGCGGGGCAAACTCGACGCTCATGCCGCCGCCTCGAACAGCTCGCGCCCGATCAGCATGCGGCGGATCTCCTGGGTGCCGGCGCCGATCTCGTAGAGCTTGGCATCGCGCAGCAGCCGCCCGGCCGGATAGTCGTTGATATAGCCGTTGCCGCCCAGGGCCTGGATGGCATCGAGGCCGGCCTGGGTGGCGCGCTCGGCGGCGAACAGGATGCAGCTCGCCGCGTCGCGCCGCCGCACGGTGCGCGCATCGCAGGCACGGGCCACGGAGTAGACGTAGGCGCGCGCGGCGTTGAGAGAGGCGTACATGTCGGCAATCTTGCCCTGCATGAGCTCGAAGCTGCCGATGGCAACGCCGAACTGCCTGCGCTCGCGGACGTAAGGCAGCACCACGTCGAGCGCCGCGGCATGCAGCCCGAGCGAGCCGCCGGCGAGCACCACGCGCTCGTAGTCGAGCCCGCTCATGAGGACGCGCACGCCGCCATTCTCGGCGCCGACCATGTTGGCCGCGGGAATGCGGCAATCATCGAACACCAGCTCCGAAGTGCTGGAGCCGCGCATGCCGAGCTTGTCGAGCTTCTGCGCGCTCCTGAAGCCTGGCGTGCCGCGCTCGACGATGAAGGCGCTGATGCCGCGCGGGCCCGCCGCCGGGTCGGTCTTGGCGTACACCATGACGACGTCGGCATCCGGGCCGTTGGTGATCCACATCTTGCGGCCATTCAGCAGGTAGCAGTCGCCGCGCCGCTCGGCCTTGAGCTGCATCGACACCACGTCCGAGCCCGAGCCGGGCTCCGACATCGCGAGCGCGCCGACGTGCTCACCGCTCACGAGCTTCGGCAAGTAGCGCGCGCACTGCTCCTCGCTGGCGTTCAGGCGCAACTGGTTGACGCACAGGTTCGAATGCGCGCCGTAGGAGAGGCCGACCGCCCCCGAGGCGCGCGAGATCTCCTCCATGACGACGACGTGGGCGAGGTAGCCTAAGTTGGCGCCGCCGAAGCGCTCGGGCACGGTGATGCCGAGCAGGCCCTGGGCACCGAGGGCCGGCCACAGGTCGCGCGGAAACTCGTTGCTGCGATCGATATCGTCGGCGCGCGGGGCGATCTGCCCGGTGGCGAAGCGGCGCACCTCCCGGCGGATCTCCTCGAGCTCGGTGCCCAAGCCGAAGTCGCTGTCGGTGCAGTCGAGCGGGTTCATGTGGGCTTGCCTTCTCCTTGGACCAGATCGTATGATTGTCGGACAAACCGGCAATCATGGCAAGTACCCATGCCCCGCATCGCTACCCGGGTCGACCTGCAGTCCCAGGACTACCGTGATAACGAGCGCGCCATGCGCGCCCTGGGCGAGGACCTGCGCCGCGAGGTCGCGCGCGCCGCCCGGGGCGGCTCCAAGGCCGCGGTGGACAAGCACCGGGCCGCGGGGAAGCTCAGCGCCCGCGAGCGGGTGCGCGTGCTGCTCGATACCGGCAGCCCCTTCCTCGAGTTCTCGCAGCTCGCCGCCCACGGCATGTACGGCGGCGACATCGCCTGTGCCGGGATTGTCACCGGCATCGGCCGGGTAGCGGGGCGCGAGTGCGTGATCGTCGCCAACGACCCTACCGTCAAGGGCGGCACCTACTACCCGATTACGGTGAAGAAGCACCTGCGCGCCCAGGAGATCGCGCGCGATAACCGCCTGCCGTGCGTCTATCTCGTGGAATCGGGCGGAGCGTTCCTGCCGGCGCAGGACGAGGTGTTTCCCGACCGCGAGCACTTCGGCCGCATCTTCTACAACCAGGCGACGCTCTCCGGTCTCGGCATCGCGCAGATCTCCGTGGTGCATGGCTCCTGCACCGCAGGCGGCGCCTACGTGCCGGCGATGTCGGACGAGAACGTCATCGTGCGCAACCAGGGCCGGGTGTTCCTCGGCGGTCCGCCGCTCGTCAAGGCCGCGACCGGCGAGGACATCGACGCCGAGACCCTGGGCGGTGCCGACGTCCATTGCCGCGAGTCCGGGGTGTGCGATCACTACGCCGAGAACGACACCCACGCGCTCGCCATCGCGCGGCGCATCGTCGCGCGCCTGAAGCCTGCCCCGGACAGCGCGCCGCCGCACGCAGCGCGCGAGCCGCGCTACGACCCGGCCGAGCTCTACGGTGCCGTTCCGGCGAGCCTGCGCAAGCCCTATGACGTGCGCGAGGTGATCGCGCGGCTCGTGGACGATTCCGAGCTCGACGAGTTCAAGGAGCTCTACGGCACGACGCTCGTGTGCGGCTTCGCGCACCTCGGCGGCTACCCGGTGGGCATCCTCGCCAACAACGGCGTGTTGTTCTCCGAGAGTGCGCTCAAGGGCACGCACTTCATCGAGCTGTGCGCGCGCGAATGTGTTCCGCTCCTCTTTCTGCAGAACATCACCGGCTTCATGGTGGGCCGGCGCGCCGAAGCCGGCGGCATCGCCAAGGACGGTGCCAAGCTGGTCACCGCGGTCGCCTGCGCCCCGGTGCCGAAGCTCACGGTGATCGTCGGCGGCAGCTATGGTGCGGGCAACTACGCCATGTGCGGCCGCGCGTATGCCCCGCGCCTGCTCTTTCAGTGGCCGAATGCGCGCATCTCCGTCATGGGCGGGGAGCAGGCGGCGAGCGTGCTCGCCACGGTGAAGCGCGACCAGTTGGTGCGCGCGGGCGAGGAGTGGCCCGTCGCGGAGGAGGAGGCGTTCAAGACACCGATCCGTGAGCAGTACGAACGGCAGGGGCATCCGTATTACTCCTCGGCGCGGCTCTGGGACGACGGGGTGATCGACCCCGTCGACACGCGCCGGGTGCTGGCGCTGTCGCTCGCCGCGGTGCGCCACGCGCCGCTCGAGCCGGCGCACTTCGGCGTGTACCGGATGTGATGGCGGTGAAGACGCTGCTGGTTGCAAACCGCGGAGAGATCGCCTGCCGCATATTCCGCACGGCGCGCCGCCTCGGGTGGCGCACGGTCGCGGTGTTCTCCGATGCGGATGCGCACGCGCGCCACACGCGCGAGGCGGATGAGGCGCTGTGGATCGGCCCGGCGCCGGCGCGCGAGAGCTACCTCGACATCGAGCGGATCATCGCCGCCGCGCGCGCCAGCGGCGCCGAGGCCATTCACCCGGGTTACGGCTTTCTCTCCGAGAACGCCCAGTTCGCCCAGGCCTGCGCCGACGCCGGCGTCATCTTCGTCGGGCCGCCGGCGGCCGCGATTGCCGCGATGGGCTCGAAGATCGTCGCCAAGAACCGCATGCGCGCCGCCGGGGTGCCGGTGCTGCCGGGCTATGCGGGCCCGGAGCAGGATCTGAAGCAGCTCGCCGCCGCGGCCCACACCGTCGGGCTTCCCCTCATCATCAAGCCCGCCGCCGGCGGCGGCGGCAAGGGCATGCAGATCGTGCGGCAGGAGTCCGAGCTCACCGCGGGCCTCGCCGCGGCGCGCCGCCTCGCCGAGAGCGCCTTCGGCGACGGGTCGCTGCTGCTCGAGCGGTTCCTGGCCACGCCACGCCATCTCGAGGTCCAGGTGTTCGGCGACACCCACGGCAACCTCGTGCACCTCGGCGACCGCGACTGCTCCGCGCAGCGCCGTCATCAGAAGCTCATCGAGGAGGCGCCGGCGCCCAACGTCCCGGACGCGGTGCGCGCGCGGCTGCGGGCCGCGGCACTGGTGGTGGCACGCGAGATCCGCTACGTCAGCGCGGGCACGGTCGAGTTCCTCTACGACGGTCGCGAGTTCTATTTCATGGAGATGAACACGCGGCTGCAGGTCGAGCACACCGTCACCGAGGCCGTGACGGGGCTCGATCTGGTGGAGTGGCAGGTGCGGGTCGCCGGCGGCGAGCCGCTGCCCCTCACGCAGGATGAGGTGCGGCTCGGCGGACACGCCATCGAGGCGCGCGTCTGCGCCGAGGATCCGGAGCGCAATTTCCTCCCCAGCGCCGGCCGCCTGGCGCTCATGGAATGGCCGGTGCTCGACTCGGTGCGCGTCGACGCCGGGTTCGTGACCGGCGACACCGTGCCCGACTGCTACGACTCGCTCCTCGGCAAGGTGATCGCCTGGGCCCCCGAGCGCGATCTCGCGGCCGAGCGGCTCGCGAGCGCGCTCACCCAAACCTTCAGCGCCGGCGTGCGCACCAACGAGCGCTGGCTGGCACGCGTGCTCCGCTCGCGGCGCTTCCTCGAGGCGCGGCACAACATCGCGCTGCTCGACAAGGGGGCGGGGGAATTCGCCGCGCCGTCCGCCGTGGCGCCCGAGACGCTGATTGTCGCCGCGCTCGCGCTGCATTCGGCGGGGACCGCCGCCGGCGCAAGTCCCTGGGCGGCGCGCGATGGCTTCACGCCGAATCTTCCGGCGGCGATCACCTACACGTTGTCCTGGAAGGGCCACGCGCACACCGTGGAGCTCGGCTTCACGGCGAGCCGGCCGGCGTCGGCGACCGTCGATGGGCGCACGCTGCTGCCGGTCGCGGACCTGAGCTACTGCATCGCTGACGCCGGTGCCGCCACGATCGCCGCGCGCCTCGTCGAACGGCGCCGCCGCGCGCGCTGCCGGGTCGACGGCGCACACGTCACGCTCTGGGAGGAGGACGCGCAGTACGAGTTTCTGCTCGAGGATCCGCGCACCCGGGAATTCGCCGCGAGCGCGACCACCGGAGGACTCACGACCCCGCTCCCGGGCGTCGTGGTCTCGGTGCCGGTATCGGTGGGCCAGAAGGTGGCCGCGGGTGAGGTGCTCATGGTGATCGAAGCCATGAAGATGGAGCACACCATCACCGCGCCCTACGCCGGCACGGTGCAGGCCATCCACTTCGCCCGTGGTGATCGCGTGCCCGAGGCGAGCCAGCTGCTCGAGCTGGCGCGGGCAGAGGCCTGAGGCGGTAAAATCACCGATCGACGTGAGCTATGTGTGTGTGCAGGAGGCGAGATGGATAAGTCGCTGCTAATAGGATTAGTGATGGGCGCAGCGGTCGCCGCCGGTGCGGGCGCGGTGGCGGGGCTGAAGCTCCTGAACAAGGGTCCCGAGTACGCGGAGGTACTGAAAGTAACGCCGATGAGCAAGACGATTCGCACGCCGCGGCAGGAGTGTCATGACGAGCAGGTCGCGCGCCAGGCGCCGGTGAAGGACGAGCACCAGGTGCTCGGAACGATCGCCGGCGCGCTGATCGGCGGGGTCGTCGGGCACCAGATCGGCGGCGGCAGCGGGCGCGACATCGCCACGGTCGCCGGAGCGGCGGGCGGCGGCTACGCCGGCAATCGCGTCCAGAAGAACCTGCAGGACCGCGACACGGTCACGACGACCGAGCAGAAGTGCGAGACCGTTTACGACAGCTCCGAGAAGATTACCGGCTATCACGTGCGCTACCGGCTGGACGGCAAGGAGGCGAGCGTGCAGATGGATCACGACCCGGGACCGCGCCTTCCGGTACATGACGGGCGGCTCGACCTGGCCGGCGCAGCCGGCGGCGCGGCCGGGCAATCGGGCTGAAGGGCCGCGATCGCGCGCGTCAGCGCGGTTTCGCAGCGGGCGCCTTGCCGGCGGCGGGCGCTGCGGGCCGCGGGGCGGTGGCACGCGCCATCGCGATCACCTTGTCGGTGAGGACGAGCAGCTCCCTGAAGGTCTGCTCTTCGTCGGCCGCCTCGGTGGGGCTGATGACGACGTAGCGGCCGTTGACGGCGAGTGTCGGAATCGCATCGATCCCATAGTCCTCGGCCATCTGATCGGCCTGCACGGTCTGGTTGTTGACGCCGAAGGAGACGTAGGCGTTGGCGAACCGTGTGGCATCGCCCCCCTGCTTGCCTACCCAGTCGGCGATCGACTGCTCGTCGAAGAGGTTCTGGTGATCGTCGTGAATGGCACGGAACAAGGCGGCGTCGAGCTTCTTGAGATCGCCGGTCGCATCGAGCGCGTAGTAAGTGCGCGACAGGTTCATCCATGGCGGCCGGCCGTAGCTCACCGCCACGCGCTTGACCACGACGTCCTTCGGCTGCGTCGCGACCCAGGTGCTCACCAGCGGATTGAACTTGGCGCAGTGTGGACAACCGTAGGAGAAGAATTCCACGACCTCGATCTTTCCGGGGCTCGAGGTCGGCCTGGGCGGCGTCAGCAGGCGGTAGTCGTGTCCCTCCACGAGCTGCGCCCAAGCCGGTGCGCCGGTGCAGAGCGCCGCCATGGCCAGACATAACACTGCAGGAGTCAGGGAGCGGATGCGGGTCGGCATTCAGTCGGCCTCCGTCGGATGGTGGAAACGTAGCACGAAGCGCGGTCGAAGAACCTCCAGGGGCGCCGCGCCCACTCGCCCGCATAGTTGACGCCGATGCGCGCGCTGCGCCCGATCGCGACCCGCGTGGCGCGCCGCGGGCGCTCGACCCACAGCTCTGCGCCTAACAGATCGGCGCCGTTCAGGCGGCGGTCGACATGCATGGCGCGGCACAGCAGCCCCGGTCCCCAGGTTTTGTCCGTGATTCCGTCCAGTGGTTCCACCGCCCGCAGCAGCACGGCGTGCGGCATTCCCTCCGGCGCCGTCACCACATTAAGACAATTCCAGAATCCGTAGATGAAGTAGACATAGGCGTGTCCCGGGGGACCGAACATCACCTCGGTGCGCGCGGTTCGGCCGCGTGAGGAGTGCGCCGCGCGATCGCGCGGACCCAGGTACGCCTCCGTCTCGACGATGCGGCCGCGGCGCACGGTGACACCGTCGTCGTGCACCAGGTGCATGCCGATGAGCTCACGTGCGACGTTTAGCGCACTGCGTGCGAAGAAAGCGCGCGGCGGCTTGGTACACTCACCCACCGCTTGATGCTAAAGGAATCCCCGGATCGTGAAGGGCCGGGGTCGTGGCCAGTGCGTTTTTGTAGTAAAATCAAGGTTATGGAGTACTGTAAGCGCCCCGTGAGGCGCCCGCCGGTCTGGTGGGCCATCGGCCTCGCCTGTGCGCTCGTCCTCTCGGCGCCTGTTGGCGCGAGTGTCTATCCACTGCCGGCCGACGGCTCCGCCGTGGTCGGGGCGGATGAGGCCGTGACCACAACGTACGAGGACACGCTGCCCGACCTCGCGCATCGCTACAGCCTCGGTTACTACGAGATCATCCGCGCGAATCCCGGCGTCGACGTGTGGCTGCCGGGTGCCGGCAAGCGCATTGTGTTGCCGGGCCGGCGCATTCTGCCGTCGAGTCCGCGTGACGGCATCGTCATCAACCTGCCCGAGCATCGCCTCTACTACTACCCGAAGCCGCGCAATGCGCACGAGCAGCGCGTGGTCATCACCTATCCGATCAGCGTCGGCAAGATGGACTGGCGCACGCCGCTCGGCGAGACGCGCGTCATCGCCAGGATCCGCAATCCCTCCTGGTACCCGCCGGAGTCGATTCGCAAAGAGCACGCCGCGAACGGCGATCCGTTGCCCAAGGTCGTGCCGGCGGGTGCTGACAATCCGCTCGGTGCGTTCGCGCTGCGGCTCGCGGCCGGGAACGGCGAGTACATGATCCACGGCACCAACAATCCCACCGCCGTCGGCATGTCGGTGACGCATGGCTGCATCCGCATGTACCCCGAGGATGTCGCGGCGCTCTTTCCGTTGATTGCCGTCGGTACCAGGGTGTGGCTGGTCAACGAGCCGGTGAAGGTGGCGTGGGTGGACGGCGAGCTGATGCTCGAGGCACATCCGCCGATCGATGAGGAAGGCCAGTCGGTGGAGCCGGACCTCGCGCTCCTCTCCAAGCTGCTCGGTCAGGCGCTCGGCGACAGCGTCGCGGCGATCCACTGGGATCTGGCGCGCAAGACGCTGCAGGCGGCGAACGGCATTCCGACCGTGGTCGGGCTCGCAGCGACGCTGGATACACCGGCTGCTGATCCCGATGCCAACACGCCGGCGCGGCTCGCGACCGGACCCGCCGAAGCCGTGAAGCGTTAGTCGCCCGCGCGCCGCGCACGCAGCTCGCCCAGCACACGCACCAGATGCCTGGCGCGTCTGGCGAACGTGAGCGCCGCGCGCATCCACAGGACGATGGTGAGGAGCCTGCGCGTGCGCCCGAGGAGCAGCATGCCGGCGAGCGCCGCCGCCCAGGCGAGCGGGTGTCGCAGCTGCGAGATGCCGGAGCCTTGCAGCACCGTCATGGGATTGAGAGCCGCGAGGCGCGCGGCCAGCTCCTCGCGCTGCTCGTCGCAGCGCTCGAGCAGCGCCCGGCGCCGCGCTTCGAGTTGCTTCAGGCGGCTCATGACGCACCCGTCCGGCGCTGGTCGCGGTCGAGCTGTTCGACCGAATCCGCGAGAATTCCCGGGCGGCGGTGGAAAATGCGCGCCCCGATATAGGCGCACAGGACGCCGAGCAGGAGAAAGATGAGGCCGCCGGCGAGGAGCCCGAGGACACGATATGAGTCCCACAGCGCCACGATCAGCGCCACGATGCCGAAGGCGAGCGCCAGCAGTGCGCACAGAATCGACGCCACCACCCAGATCAGCGAGCGCGCCAGCCCGATGAGGTGAATCTCAAGCTCGACGCCCGCGAGCTCGAGCCGAGTGCGCAGCGCATCCAGCGCCGCGGCCAGCAGGCCCTGCACCGGCGGGCGATCCGGCGAGGTCGCGTCCGCAGGCGCCTCGCCCTCGCTCATCCTCTGCGACCCATGATCAGCCCGAGGAGCAGCGCGACTCCCCCAACCACCGCGACTGCCTGCCAGGGGTTATCGTGCACGTAGTTGTCGACGTCACGCGCGCGCGCCTTGGCCTGTCGCTCGAGGGCGGTCAGCCGCTTGCGCAGGTCCCCCAGCATGACCTCGGCCTGCTCCCGCCCGGCGTCGCTCGCCGTTTCGGCCGATGTGCGCAGCAGCGTTTCCGCCTCGCTCACCAGCGCGCGCAGCTCCTCGGCCAGCTTTCCACCATTGAACACGTCCTTCATATGGGTGCTCCTTGGAAAAAGTGTCACCGCGCATGCGGATTCTGCCTATAGGGATTTACGCATATCCGGCCCGAAACCGCGAGACGGCGGAATTAAGCTGCGCTACTCTCAAGCATGGAAGGTTTGCGATGAATGCGCCGGTTCCCAATCCGCTCCTGGAGTTGCGCAAGCTCGGCGAGAGTGCGTGGCTCGATGACCTCGCCCGGGGCATGCTGGAAGACGGCAGCCTTGCGCGCCTGATCCGCGAAGACGGCGTCGCTGGCGTCACCTCGAACCCCGCGATTCTCGCCAACTCCATGACGACCGACCCGCACTACGCGCAGCCGATCGCGCGGCTCCTGCCGACGGTCCGGTCGGCCATGGCGCTGTACGAGGACCTCGCCATCCATGATGTGCGCGCGGCGGCCGGACACTTCCGCGGGCTCTATGCCAGCAGCTCCGGTGCCGATGGCTTCGTGAGCTTCGAGGTCTCGCCGCACCTCGCCTACGACGCGGACGGGAGCCTCGCCGAAGCGCGCCGCCTGTGGGCACGTCTCGATCTGCCGAACGCCTTGATCAAGATCCCGGGCACCGAGGCCGGGCTGCCGGTGATCCGTGCTCTCATTGCCGAGGGCATCAACGTCAACGTGACGCTGCTGTTCTCGCCGGAGCGCTATCGCGCCGTGGCGCAGGCCTATATGGACGGCCTGAGCGAGCGCGCCAGGGCCGGGCGGCCGCTCGGAACCGTTGCCTCGGTTGCGAGCTTTTTCCTCAGCCGCATCGATACGCTGGTCGACAAGCTGCTGGACGACCTGAGCGCGCGCGGACAGCCGGCGGCGCGGACCATGCGCGGCAAGGCGGCGATCGCCTGCGCGGCGCGTGCCTACGAGATCTTCGAGGGGACGCTCGCGACGCCGCAATGGCAGGCGCTCTACGCGCAGGGCGCACGGCCGCAGCGGCTGCTGTGGGCGTCGACTTCGACCAAGGACCCGAGCTACAGCCCGATCAAGTACGTCGAGGAGCTGGTCGTACCGGGCACCGTGAATACCATGCCGCTCGAGACTCTCAACGCGTACCGGCGCCTCGGCCGCCCGGAACTGCGCCTCGAGCGGCACCTGGCCGAGGGTTCGGATGCACGCGAAGGCCTCGAGCGGCTCGGCGTCGATCTCGAGGTGGTCGCCGTGCAGCTCGAGCGCGAGGGCGTCGCCAAGTTCATCGAGCCTTTCGATCAGCTGCAGACCTGGCTCGAGGAGCGGCGGCGCCACCCGAAAGCGTCCTGAGGCTAAGGGCGCCGGAGGCAAGCAGGTGGAAACCGATGCGGTACGCGAAAGGCTGCTGAGACGGCGGGAGGAGCTGCGCCAGCGGGCGAGCGACGCGAGCGCAGACCTGAGGCACGAGGCGGATCCGCTGTCGGCCGACTTCGCCGAGCAGGTGACGCAGCGCGAGAACGACGACGTGCTCGGTGCCATCTCACACTCGGCCCGCGCCGAGCTGCAGCAGGTCGAGGCGGCGCTGCGGCGCCTCGCGCAAGGGCGCTACACGACCTGCTCGGTGTGCGGTGGCGACATCGAGCCCGAGCGCCTCGCGGCCGTGCCTTACACCGATAAGTGCCGTGCGTGCGCGGAAGGAGCGCGCCCGATGCCTGGCCGCGGACGTCCGGGCGCCTGAGCGGCTTACCTCTCGAGCGAGCGAATCTTGGCGGCCTCGGGCGTCATCACCGTCACCACGGACTTCGGACACCAGGGCCCGTTCGTCGGGGTCATCAAGGGCTGCATCCTCACGCGCTTCCCGGAGGCACGCATCGTCGATCTCACGCACGAGATCGTCGTGCACTGGCCGGCGGAGGCGGGCTTCTGGCTCTCGCGCGCCTTCCCGTTCTTTCCGGCCGGCACGGTGCATGTCGCGGTGGTCGATCCCGGAGTAGGGACCTCGCGCGACATTCTCGCGCTCGAGGCGGGCGGGCACTCTTTCCTGGCGCCCGACAACGGGCTCCTTGCGCCGGTCGTTACTCGTTTCCCCGATGCGCGCCTCACCCGGCTGACGGCGCAAGGCCTCGCGCGCCTAGGGGTTGCTCATCCGAGCGCGACCTTCCACGGGCGGGACATCTTTGCGCCGGTCGCCGCCGAGCTTGCCGCCGGTCGCTGCAGGGCCGCGGATCTCGGCGAGCCGGCCAGCACGCTCATTCCCTCCTGGGTCGACGATCCGACCGTGGAGCCCGCGAGCGTCTCCGGCGTCGTCATCACCATCGACCACTTCGGTAACCTCATCACCAATATCGACGCGCCCCTCATCGAGCGGTTCCGCCTGCCGGTCGTCCACGCCGGCAACCACGCCTTTCGGCTGCTGCGGACCTACGCCGACACGAAGCCAGGCGAGTATCTCGCCCTCCTCAATTCCTTCGGGGTCGTTGAGATCGCCCGGGCCGAGCACAACGCGGCCGAGGGGCTCGGCCTCAGCCGGGGCGCTCCGGTGGTGGTCAGGGACGGGACCGACCACGCTTGATGCGCCCGCACGCGGTCAACAGAGCGCCGGAAGCAACGTTATTCCTGCGTTAATGAGCCGCGCCTTGCTGCTCCTTGCTTCGCTGTTGCTCGCCGGCGGCGCTCACGCGGACCCGCAGGCGACATCAGCGCCCGTCCCCGACGCGGCGGCGCGCGCGCCGGAAAAGCCCCTGTCGCAGGTCATCGTCGAGGCGCAACGCGCGTCGCTCGAGAAGCGCGTGTTCACGTACGTCTCGAGCGTAAGTCGCACGACCCCACGTGACGAGGCACTGCGCCGCTGGCAGGTGCCGATTTGCCCGCTGGTGGCCGGCCTCACCAACGAGATGGGTGAGTTCATCCTGGCGCGGCTGTCGCAGATCGCCCGGGAGGCGGGCGCCCCGCTCGACAAGGAGAACTGCCGCGCCAATCTCGCCGTGATCGTGACCATGACGCCCGAGGTGCTGCTCAAAGCCTGGGGCGATCATCGCAGCGCCTTTGGCGGCCCGCGCGACTCGCCATCCGCGTTCAATCGCTTCCGCAGCAAGCGCAAGCCCGTACGCGTCTGGTACAACCACGACTTCGGAAGCCCGACATCCGACCCCGTCCTGAGCGGCTCCCTGCAGCTCGGACCGGGGATCACCGCCCCGTCGACCAGCGGCGGCCTGCTCGGGTCAAAGATGTTCGTCACGGACGTCCTCGTGTTCAGCTCGGCGGTTGTCATCGTCGACGGCAACCGGATTCCGGGGCTGCAGATCGGCCAGCTCGCCGACTTCATCGCGATCGTCGCTCTGACCGAGGCCGATCTCGACGCACCCCTCGGGTCGGCGCCGACGATCCTGCGCCTGTTCGAGCCGCGCACCCTCGGAGATCCGGCGCCCGAGCGCCTGACCGCCTGGGACCGGGCGTTCCTCAAGGCCCTTTACGACACCAAGCTCGATCTGATCACCCAGCGCTCGGTCATAACCGACAAGATCATGGCGGATCTGGCCCCGTGAGGGCGGACCGACGCCCGATGCGGCGGGTGCGCGCCCGCCCGGGGCCTCTTGTGCCGCTCTCCGGCACCCCCATTCCTGCCAATGTTGATCGCTGGCACGAATCGGATATAGTTCGCGCCTTGTTCCGTGCCGTATAAGCACGTTACCTGTTGAATTAACTCAGGATTTATACCGGAAAATGGCTGAACGGGACAACGAGGGCTTCGACCTCGACGAGGAATTCCTGAACAGTCCGCCCGAGGACGGCACCGACTACGACCGGATGCTCGATCGGGTGGACAAGCGCGTCCGCACGCAGGGCAAGCGGGGCAAGGCGGCCTGGAGCCGTCTCGAGGAAGTGCTTGCCGACAAGAAGCTCGAAAAGGACCTCAAGGACCTGCAGGACTTCGACGACGAGCTGTAGAACGACAGCTCGCGCGGCTCACTCCAAGCTCAAGCAATAGCGGACCTGAGGCAGCCGTAAGCTGTCAGGCGGCGGCGCGGCCGTCCAGCTTGGCTTTCGGAGAATCGAGTCTTGACCCGTACGCCCTCGACCTGGATCGTCCTCAAGTTCGGTGGCACGAGCGTCTCAACGCTCGCCAACTGGACCAACATCGCGGGGGTCGCCGCCGAGCGTGCCGCAGGCGGCGCGCGTGTTCTCATCGTGCACTCGGCCGTCAGCGGCATCACCGACCGCCTCGAGCGGCTGCTCGACGCCGCCGTCGGCGAGAGCTATGAGGCGGAGCTAGCCGCCATCGAGGAGCGTCACCGGGGACTCGCCGCCGAGCTCGGCGTGCCGCTCGGGGAAGAGGTGGAGCGGCACCTCGCGGAGCTGGGCGAGATCGCCGCCGGGATCGCCCTGGTGCGCGAGGTGAGCGACCGGACGCGCGCGCGCGTCATGGCCGCAGGGGAGCTGATGGCGACCCGGATCGGCGCGAGTTTCCTCAAGGCACGCGGACTCCCGGTCGCCTGGGTCGATGCCCGCACCATGCTGCACGCCGAGGAGCGGCACAGCGCCTCGGCAAAGGCGAGCGTGCTCTCGGCCGTGTGCGGCTTTGCGCCGGACGCAGCGCTCGCCGCGCAGCTGGCAGCGCTGCCACCCGTGCTGATCACTCAGGGGTTCATCGCGAGCGACGACGACGGCAACACGGTGCTGCTCGGGCGCGGCGGTTCCGACACCTCCGCGGCCTATCTCGCCGCGAAGCTGCGCGCGCAGCGCCTCGAGATCTGGACCGACGTTCCCGGCATGTTCAGCGCCAACCCGCGCGCCACGCCGACGGCGCGCCTGCTGCGCGCGCTCCATTACGACGAAGCGCAGGAGATCGCGACCAGCGGCGCCAAGGTGCTGCATCCGCGCTGTATCCTGCCGGCCCGCCAACATCGGATCCCACTGCATGTGTACGCGACCCAGGCACCGCATCTGGAGGGTACGGTGCTCAGCGCCGAAGGCGGCGAGGGGGGCGCGCAGGTCAAGGCGGTGTGCACCAGGAAGGGCATCACGCTCATCTCGATGGAGAGCCCCGGCATGTGGCACCAGGTGGGCTTCCTCGCGGACGCTTTCCAGGTGTTCAAGCAGCACGGCCTGTCGGTGGACCTGGTGTCGACCTCGGAGACCAACGTGACCGTGTCGCTCGACCCGGCGGCCAACACCCTCGACAACGCCCAGGTGACCGCACTGGTTGCCGACCTCTCGCACCTGTGCCGCGTGCAGGTGATCGGGCCGTGCGCGTCGGTGAGCCTCGTCGGGCGCAACATCCGCGCGATCCTGCATCAGCTCGGCGGCGCCTTCGAGTTCTTCGAGGAGCAGAAGATCCACCTGGTGAGCCAGGCGGCCAACGATCTGAACTTCACGTTCGTCGTCGACGAGGACCAGGGCGACCGCCTCGTCGAGCAGCTGCACGAGCTGCTCATCCGCCCGGTGCCGGGCGACAAGGTCTTAGGCCCCACCTGGCAACAGCTGTTCGAGGCGCCGCCTGAGGGACTCACGCGCGTCCCGCCCTGGTGGCGCACGCGGCGCGCCGAGCTCCTCGAGGCGCTGGCTGCGCGCGAGGCAGCTTACGTCTACGACCTCGCGACGGTACGGGCGGCGGCACGCGCGCTCAGGGGGCTGAAATCGCTCGACCGCGTGCACTACTCGATGAAGGCCAACCCGCATCGGGAGATCCTGCGCGCGCTGCGCGCCGAGGGCATCGAGTTCGAGTGCGTCTCGCGTGGCGAAGTCGAGCACCTCCTCGCCAGCTGCCCGGAGCTCGAGCCGCAGCGCGTCCTCTACACGCCGAACTTCGCGCCGCGCGAGGAGTACGCCTGGGCGCTCGAGCGCGGCGTGAGGGTCACCGTCGATAACAGCTACGCGCTAACGGCGTGGCCACAGCTGTTCCGCGGCCGCGAGATCTTCGCCCGCCTCGACACCGGCGTCGGCCGCGGCCACCACACGCACGTGCGCACCGCCGGCACGCGCTCCAAGTTCGGCGTGCCGATCGCGGAGCTGTCTGCGTTCGCGCGCGAGGCACGGGCGGCGGGCGTGCGCATCACGGGCCTCGAGGCTCACGTTGGCAGCGGCATCTTCGATCCGACGAGCTGGGAGCACACGGCGCGGCTGCTGGCCGCGGCCGCGCACAGTCTCCCCGAGGTGCGCGTGATCGATGTAGGTGGCGGGCTCGGCGTGCCCGAGCGGGCCGATCAGCCCGGCGTCGATCTCGCGCAGCTCGAGACGCTGCTGCAGGCGGTGCGGTCCGAGCACCCGGGCCTCGAGGTGTGGCTCGAGCCCGGGCGCTACCTGGTGGCGGCCGCCGGCGTGCTGCTCGCGCGGGTGACGCAGCTGAAGCAGAAGGGCGGAGTGCGCTTCGTCGGGGTGGCGACCGGCATGAACTCCCTGATCCGTCCGGCACTCTATGGCTCATATCATGAGATCGCGAACCTGACGCGCCTCGATGAGCCGGCCACGGAGCTCGTGAACATCGTCGGCCCCATCTGCGAGAGCGCCGACGTGCTCGGCCACGACCGCCTGTTGCCGGCGACGGAGGCTGGCGATGTGCTGCTCATTGCGAACGCCGGCGCGTACGGGCACGCCATGAGCTCGCACTACAACCTGCGCACCCCCGCCGTGGAGCTGATCCTCTGAGGCGCTGGGCTCTCCGGCTGCTCGGGGTGGCGGCGATCGCCGGCGCCGCCTACGTGCTCTATCTCGATCTGCTGGTGACCCATCAGTTCGAGGGGCGGCGCTGGACGCTGCCGGCGCTGGTTTTTGCGGCACCGCTGGAGCTGTATGCGGGGCTCGCACTGCCGCAGTCGGAGGTGGGTCACGAGCTCGAGCGGCTGCACTACCGCAAGGTCGCGCAGCTCGACCGCCCGGGCACCTACCGCGTCAACGGCGCACGGATCGACGTGGCGCTGCGCCCGGCGCACTTCGCCGGCGAGAATCGCGACGCGCAGCTGCTCAGCATCTTCACCGGCCCCCAGGGGATCGAGAGCTTGAAGGACGCCGCCGGGCGCGAGGTGCCCGTGATCCGGCTCGAGCCGCTGCTCATCGGCAGCATTTTTCCGAGCCACGGCGAGGACCGCATCGTGCTCACCCCGCGCGAAGTGCCGCCGCTGCTGCCGGCCGCGCTCAAGGCGGTCGAGGACCGCAGGTTCGATTCGCACCGCGGCGTCGATCCGCAGGCGATCCTGCGCGCATTGTGGGTCGATGCGCGCGCCGGGCAGATCGAGCAGGGCGGCAGCACGCTCACTCAGCAGCTGGTGCGCAGCTATTTCCTCTCCTCGCGCCAGACGCTCGGACGCAAGATCCGCGAGGCGATCATGGCGATCGCGCTCGATGCGCACTTCACCAAGGACGATCTCATGAACGCCTATATCAATGAGATCTTCCTCGGGCAGGACGGTAACCGCGCGATCCATGGCTTCGGGCTCGCGAGCCAGTTCTATTTCGGCAAGCCCTTGGGCGAGCTCGACCTTGCGGAGGTGGCGCTGCTCGTCGCGATCGTGCGCGGGCCGTCCTACTACGATCCGCGCCGCCACGCCGATCGGGTACTCGCCCGGCGGAACCTGGTGCTGAAGGAGCTCGCCGATCAGCACGTCGTCTCCGCCGCGGAGGCGGCCGCCGCCGAGCGCCGGCCGCTCGGGGTCACAGCGCGGCCGGCGGGTGCCTACTATCCCGCGTACCTCGACTTCGTGCGGCGCACCCTGCGGCGCGACTACCGCGACCAGGACCTCACCGAAGCCGGCCTCTCCATCTACACGAGCCTCGAGCCGCGCGCTCAGGATGCCGCCGAGCGCGCGCTCGAGTCGGAGCTCACCCGCCTCGACCGCCTGAGAAAGCACAGCGGCGAGCCCGAGTCCCTCGAGGGCGCGGTGGTCGTCACCACGCCGCAAAGCGGCGACGTGATCGCCATCGTGGGCGGTCGCGATGTCGGCTACGACGGCTTCGACCGGGCGCTCGATGCGCGCCGCGCCATGGGCTCGCTCGTGAAGCCCTTCATCTATCTCACCGCGCTCGAGAGCGGCCGCTACAACGCCGCGACCGTCGTGCAGGACGAGCCAGTGGACCTGAAGCTCGCGGGCGGGCAGCACTGGCGTCCCGAGAACTTCACCCACGAGTTCAACGGACCCGTGCCGGTGGCGCGCGCGCTGGCGGAATCGCTCAACCTCGCGACCGTCGGCGTCGGCCTCGACCTGGGGTTGCCGAAGGTGGCCGCGACTCTGCAGCGTTTCGGTCTCGACCGGTCGCCACAGCAGGTTCCGGCCATGCTCCTCGGAGCGGTCGACGTCACCCCGCTCGAGGCTGCGCAGCTCTATAACGGGCTCGCGAACGGCGGGTTCCGCAATCCGCTGCGCGCCGTGCGTGCGGTCATCGGCAGTGACGGCAAGGCGCTCAAGGCCTTTCCGCTTGAGGTGACGCAGGTGGCGACCCCCGAGGCCGTCTACCAGCTCGACCGGCTGCTGACTCTGGTCATGAATCGCGGCACCGGGCGGCCGGCGCGTCCGCTCCTGCCTCCGGACCTTGTCGTGGCCGGCAAGTCGGGCACTTCGTCCGACTACCGCGACAGCTGGTTCGCGGGCTTCTCGGGCAGCGATCTCACCGTCGTGTGGGTCGGTTACGATGACGACGCGCCGACCGGCTTCACAGGCTCCGCCGGCGCGCTGCCGGTGTGGGCGCACATCATGGCGGCTCTTGGCGGCAGCCCGTGGAATGCACCGATGCCGGAGGGGCTCGTCGACATGGATATCGAGTATGGAACGGGACTGCGGGTCCTGCCCGGGTGCTCCGACGACCGGGTGACAGTCGCGGTGCCCGCCGCGACGCAGGTTCCCGCCAAGCCCGGCTGCGGCTTCTCGGACAGCAGCAATCCCGTCACCACATTCATCGACCGCACGCAGCAGTGGCTCCACAAGCTCGTGCACTGACCGCGCCCGGCACCCTGTTGCGGGGCGGGGCGGTCCTGAGTGCGCTTCTTGCCGCAATGACGCTCGCCGCCTGTGCTTCACCCGGCCCTCGGCCGCCCGGCATAGGGGGAGGTAGCGCGGTGCCCGGCGGCGGCGGTCCAGGCGGCGCGCAGACGCAGCCTCCCGCGCCGTCGCCCTACGCGCCACCGGCGCGGCAGTTCCATCTCGGACCTGCCGCGAGTGCGCTGGTCGCGCAGGCGCACACCCAGGCAGGCGCCGGCGAGTACGCGACGGCCGGCGCGACGCTCGAGCGGGCGCTGCGCATCGAGCCGGACAATCCGCTGCTCTGGGTCGAGCTCGGACGCGTGCAGCTTTCGGAGGGGAACGGAGCCCAAGCCGACAGCATGGGCCGCAAGGCGCTCACCCTCGGGACCGGCGACCCGTCGGCGCAGGCCTCGGCCTGGCGGCTGATCGCGGATTCGCTCCACGCGCGGGGACGCACCGCGGATGCGGTTGAGGCGGAGCAGCGCGCCGCGACTCTCGCGCCGCAGTAAACGCCTGCGGCGTGCAAAACCTCACAAATCATGAGGCTGCGCTTGCGCCACTGGGCCTCCGCACCCTAAACTCCTAGGCACTCATCGAGACCGGCTGAGGGATAAGGCCCTTAGACGCCGGGGCAACCGCCAGGCTTAACCACCCTGGAAAGGTGCCAACTCCTGCGATTCCCGCGCAAGCGGGCGTCGACAGATGAGCGGTCTGCGTAGCCTCCTGGGATGTCCTAGCGGGGGATGGACGCAACAGCCTCGCGCCTCACGCGCAGGCACGCTCCGCAGGTGTCCGATGAGCCTGGAAGTAAGCGGAGCATTCATGAGCACGATTTCCGACCTTCTGTCATCCGGCGAAGCCGCGGCCAACGGCTTGAGTCGAGTGACGCAGACCGTGCGCGCCGGCGTCGAGTGCGGCGACGAGACCGGCTGCGTCATTCCGCCGCTGCACCTGTCGTCCACGTTCGCGTTCCGTGCCTTCGGCGAGAAGCGCGCCTACGACTACACGCGCTCGGGCAATCCGACGCGGGACCTCCTGGCCGCGGCGCTCGCCGAGCTCGAGCAGGGTGCGGGGGCCGTGGTGACCGCGAGCGGCATGGCGGCCGTCACTCTCACCGGATATCTCGTGCCGGCCGGCGCGCGCATCGTGGCGCCGCACGACTGCTACGGCGGCACCTATCGGCTCTTCGACGCCTGGCGGCGGCGCGGCGAGCGTGAGGTCGAGTTCGTCGACTTCGGCGACGAGGCGGCGGTGCGTGCCGCACTGGCCCGGCCGACGGCCCTTCTGTGGATCGAGACGCCGAGTAACCCGTTGCTGCGCATCACCGACATCGCGGCGTTCGCCGCCTTAGGTAGAGCAAGCGGCGCGCTGATCGTCGTCGACAACACCTTCCTGTCGCCCGCGTGGCAGCAACCGCTCACGCTCGGCGCGGATCTGGTGGTGCACTCGACCACCAAGTACCTGAACGGCCATAGCGACGTGGTGGGCGGCGCGGTGGTGGCGCGCGACAAGACGCTGCACGAGCAGCTCCTCTGGTGGGCGAATTGCTTAGGTGTCACCGGCGCGCCCTTCGACAGCTTCCTCACGCTGCGGGGACTGCGAACGCTCCACGCGCGACTCGAGCACCACGCGCGCAACGCGCACGAGCTCGCCCACTGGCTGGACGGCCGAGAGAACGTCCGGCGCGTCTGGTACCCGGGCCTCGCGAGCCATCCGGGGCACGCGCTTGCGGCGCGCCAGCAGCGCGGCTTCGGCGCCGTGGTCACCCTCGAGCTCGAAGGCGGGCATGACGCGGTGCGTGAGTTCGTCTCCGACCTCGCTTGCTTCTCGCTGGCGGAATCCCTCGGCGGCGTCGAGAGCCTGGTGGCGCATCCGGCCACCATGACTCACGCGGCCATGGACCGGGAAGCGCGCGCCAGGGCCGGGCTCACCGACGGCCTGATCCGGCTCTCGATCGGCATCGAGGCGCTCGAGGATCTGCGCGAGGATCTGGCGCGGGCGCTGGCACGCGCCGCGCGGGTGCTGCCGGCTCAGCCGCTCAAAGCCGCGGCGCGAGGCTGCTGACGACGGCTTCGGCCGCCTCGCGCGTGCTCAAGTGCCGCGCGCCGGCGGGGACGAGATCCGCGGTGCGCGCGCCCGCGGCGAGCGCCGCATCCGCCGCCCGCTCGAGCGCCGCGGCCTCGGCGCTGAGCCCGAGCGAGTGCCGCAGCAGCAGCGCCACGCTGTAGATCGCGCCGTAGGGGTTGGCAATGCCGCGGCCGGCGATGTCAGGTGCCGAGCCATGGATCGGCTCGTACACGCCGCGCCGTCCATCACCGAGCGAGGCCGAGGGCAGGAGCCCGAGCGATCCCGCGAGCATCGAGGCCTCGTCGGTGAGGATGTCGCCGAACATGTTCTCGGTCACCAGCACATCGAAGTCGCGCGGGCGGTGGATGAGGTGCATGGCCGCCGCGTCCACGAGGATGTGCTCGAGCGTCACGTCCGGGAACTCGCGCTCGATGACGCGCTGGCACACGGCGCGCCACAGGCGCGAGGTCTCGAGCACGTTCGCCTTGTCGATCGAGGTGAGGCGGCGGCGGCGTGCCTGCGCGAGGCGCGCGGCGGTGCGGACGATGCGCTCGATCTCGGCGGCCGTGTACACGCACAGGTCCGTGGCGCGAGCGGCATCGCGTGTCTTCTCGCCGAAGTAGATCCCGCCGGTGAGCTCGCGGACGAACACCAGGTCCACGCCCTCGATCACCTCGGGCTTGAGGGTCGAGGCGCCGAGGAGCGCTGCCTGCACCCTCACCGGACGGAGATTGGCGAACACGCCGAGCTCCTTACGCAATCGCAGCAGTCCCGCCTCGGGCCGCAGCGCCGCATCCGGGCCCGACCATTTGGGGCCGCCGATGGCCCCGAGCAGCACCGCATCCGCCGCACGGCAGGCGGCAAGCGTCGCCGGCGGCAGCGGGTCACCGTGCGCGTCGATGGCGGCCCCGCCGAAAGGAAGCTCCTCGAGCTCGAACTCGTGGCCGAAGCGCGCGGCGAGCGCGCGCAGACAGTGAAGGGCCCCGGCAATGACCTCGGGCCCGATGCCATCCCCGGGGAGTACCGCGATGCGGGCCCTCATGCGCGGTGCTCGTATGCCTCGATCTCGCGGCGGAGCGTGAGGAGATAGCCGAGCTCGTCGACGCCGTTCAGCAGGCAATGCCGCGCGAAGGCCTCGAGGGGGAAACTCACCTTGGCTCCCGTCGGCAGCGTGAGAGTGCCGGCGGCGAGGTCGACCGTGAGCTCTGCGCCGGGGTGCTCGAGGAGCCAGCTGCTGGTCGCGTCGTCGACGATCACGGGCAGGAGCCCGTTCTTGAGCGAGTTGGTGCGGAAGATGTCGGCGATCTCCGCGCTCACCACTGCGCGGAACCCGTGATCGAGCAGCGCCCAGGGCGCGTGCTCGCGCGATGAGCCGCAGCCGAAGTTGCGTCCCGCGACGAGGATGCGGCAGCCGGCACTCTCGGACCGGTTCAGCACGAACTCGGGCCGCGGCGCGCCGCTCTCGTCGCAGCGCCAATCGGCGAACAGGTGTGCGCCGAGCCCCGCGCGCGTGGTGGTGGTGAGGAACCGCGCCGGAATGATCTGGTCGGTGTCGATATTCGCGGCCGGCAGCACCACGGTGCGCGAGGTGAGGGTGGTGAAGGGCTCCATCAGAGGAGCTCCCGCGGGTCGGTTACGCGGCCGCGCACGGCGGAGGCCGCCGCGGTGAGCGGGCTCGCGAGCAGGGTGCGCGCGCCCGCGCCCTGGCGGCCTTCGAAGTTGCGGTTGCTGGTGCTCACCGCGTACTCTCCGCGCGGCACCGTGTCGCCGTTCATGCCGAGACACATCGAGCAGCCCGACTCGCGCCATTCGGCGCCGGCCTCGAGAAAGACGCGGTCGAGGCCTTCGGCCTCGGCCTGGCGCTTCACCTGCTGCGAGCCCGGCACTACCAGCATCGTCAGCCCGCGCGCGATGCGTCGGCCGCGCAGGATACGCGCGGCGCTGCGCAGGTCCGAGAGGCGCGCATTGGTGCAGCTGCCGATGAACACGACGTTCACCGGCTGATCGCGGATCGGCGCACCGGGCTCGAGGCCCATGTAGCTGAGCGCGCGCGCGAACACCCCATCCGGCCCCTGCAGGGGGATCGCGCCGGTGATCGGCACCACCATGCCGGGATTCGTGCCCCAGGTGATCATCGGCTCGAGTCGGTCAGCATCGAGACGCAGCTCGCGGTCGAAGCGCGCGCCCGCATCGGTCGGCAGCGCGCGCCACTCGCCGAGCGCGCGCTCCCACGCGGCGCCCTTGGGAGCGCGCGGCCCGGTCGCGAGGTAGGCATAGGTCGTCTCGTCGGGCGCGATCATCCCGGCGCGCGCGCCGGCCTCGATCGACATGTTGCAGACCGTCATGCGCTCGTCCATGTCGAGTGCGCCGATGGTCGCGCCGCGATACTCGATCACATGCCCGGTGCCGCCGGCGACGCCGAGCTTGCCGATGATCGCGAGGATCAGATCCTTGGCCGTGACGCCGGCGCGCAGCGTGCCGTCGACCTCGACGGCGAGCGTGCGCGGCTTCCTCTGCAGCAGGCATTGGCTGGCGAGCACGTGCGCCACCTCGGTCGTGCCGATGCCGAAGGCGAGCGCGCCGACCGCGCCGTGAGTGCTGGTATGGCTGTCGCCGCACACGATGGTCTTGCCGGGCTGCGTGAGCCCGAGCTCGGGGCCAATGATGTGCACGATGCCGCGCTGCTCGCTCGTGAGCCCGAGGAGCTCCACGCCGAACTGCGCGCAGTTCACCTCGAGCTCGCGGATCTGCCGCGCGGCGGACTCGATCGTGATCGGCGCACCACCGAACACCTGGGCGGTGCGGGTCGGCGTCGAGTGATCCATGGTGGCGAGCGTGAGATCGGGGCGCCGTACGGTGAGGCCCCGCGTGCGCAAGAGCGCGAAGGCCTGGGGCGAGGTGACCTCGTGGATCAGGTGCAGGTCGATATAGAGCACCGCGGGAGTGGCGGCGGTCTCGGCCGCCACCAGGTGCCGTTCCCAGACCTTGTCAAAGAGAGTGCGTGGCGCCCCCGGCATCGAAGCTCCGCGGCCCCGGCCCCGTCAGCCCGCGGCGGCCGCGGCGCGCGGCGCCGACATGTCGACGTACTCGAGCCAGCCCCACCGGTCCTGCGTCTTCCCCGAGAACAGACCGAAGAAAGCGTTCTGCAGGGTTTCGGTCACGGGCCCGCGCTTGCCGTTGCCTACGGCCAACCGATCCACCGAGCGGATCGGGGTGATCTCGACCGCCGTTCCCGTGAAGAATGCCTCGTCGGCGAGATAGAGGAGCTCACGCGGAATCGCCATCTCACGCACCTCGATGCCGCGCTCGCGCGCCAGGCGGATCACGCTATCGCGCGTCAGGCCGCCGAGCACCGAATGGGCGAGCGCCGGGGTGAGTAGCACGCCGTCCTTCACCAGGAAGAGGTTCTCGCCCGAGCCCTCACTCAGCGTGCCGTCGGGAGCGAGCCCGATCCCCTCGGCGAAGCCGAGGCGCCGCGCCTCCGCCCCGATCAGCTGGCTGGAGAGGTAGTTTCCGCCCGCCTTGGCGAGCGCCGGCAGGGTATTGGGCGCCACGCGGTTCCAGGAGGACACGCAGGCGTCGACGCCGCCGTCCTCGCCCTCGGCGCCGAGATACTTGCCCCATTCCCAGGCGGCGATCGCGACCTCGGTGGGCGGATCGTTCTTCGGCGTCACGCCGATCTCGCCGTAGCCACGGAACACGATCGGGCGGATATACGCGCCGCGCTTGAGGTCATTGGCCGAGATCACCTGGCGACAGGCGTCGTTGATCTGCTCCGGGGAGTAGCCAATCGCGATGCGATAGATCTTCGCCGAGTCGAACAGCCGCCGCGTGTGATCGCGCAGCCGGAAAATCGCGACCCCGCGGGGCGTCTCGTAGGCGCGTTCGCCCTCGAAGACAGAAGAGCCGTAGTGCAGCGCGTGCGACAGCACGTGTACCGTCGCGTTCTCCCATGGCACCAGCTTGCCGTTGAACCAGATGAACTGCGTGGCCGGAATGGGCATGGGAACTCCTGTACGTCAGACCGCGGCCGGCACGGCCGGCGCAGCCGCCGCGCGTGCCCGTGTCCCGGCGCGCGCCAGCTCGATGCGATTGATCACCTCGAGGAACGCGCGGGTGCCGGACTCTACGATGTTCGTGCTCACGCTCGCGCCCCGGTAGGTCTTGCGATTGTACTCCACGTACACCCGCGCCTCGCCCTGCGCATCCTCGCCCTCGGAGACTGCCTTCACTTCGAACTTGCGCAGCACCACGCCGATGCCGGTGGCGGCCTCGATGGCCTTGAACGCGGCGTCCACCGGGCCGTCGCCGCTTGCGGCCTGCTCGACGCAGCGGCCGTCGGCGTGCGTGAGCACGACCAGGGCCCGCGCCGCGCCCGTGCTGCGCGTCTCGGTGGTGAGCTCGGTGAGCGTCCAGGGTCCCTGCGCCGACCCTTCCGCGCGCAGCACCAGCGCCTCGATGTCACCGTCGTAGAGCTCTTTCTTACGGTCGGCAAGCGCCTTGAATTCCTCGAACAGCCGGTTGAACTCATCTTCGTCGAGCTCGAAGCCCAACGCCTGCACGCGCTCGCGCAACGCGTGCCGCCCGCTGTGCTTGCCGAGCACCAGGTGGCTGCGCGACAGGCCCACGTCCTCCGGCCGCAGGATCTCGTAGGTCGAGTAGTGCTTGAGCATGCCGTGCTGATGGATGCCGGCCTCGTGCGCGAAGGCGTTCTCGCCGACGACTGCCTTGTTACGCGGCACCGGCATGCCGGTGATGCTGGAGACGAGGCGCGAGGTGGGATAAAGGCGCTGGGTGTGAATGCCCGTCGTCACGTTGAAGAACGCGGCGCGGGTCTTCAAGGCCATCACCACCTCCTCGAGGGAGCAGTTGCCGGCGCGCTCCCCGATGCCGTTGATCGTGCACTCGATCTGGCGAGCTCCGGCGACCACCGCCGTCAGGCTGTTGGCGACCGCCATGCCGAGGTCGTCGTGGCAGTGCACCGAGAGGCGGATACGCTCGATCCCGCGTACGTTCTTGCGTAAGTAGCGGAACAGCTCCGCGAACTCATCCGGCACGGTGTAGCCGACCGTGTCGGGGATGTTCACCGTGGTGGCGCCCGAGGCGATCGCCACCTCGACCACCTGGGCGAGGAACTCGAGCTCGGTGCGCGAGGCGTCCTCGGGCGAGAACTCGACGTCCTCACACAGCTCGCGGGCGCGGGCCACGCCCGCAGCGGCCGCACGCAGGATCTCCTCCTGCGCCATGTTGAGCTTGTACTGCCGATGGATTGCGCTGGTGGCGAGGAACACGTGGATGCGGTGGCGCGGCGCGTCCTTGAGCGCCCGCGCCGCGAGGTCGATGTCCTCGGGATTGCAGCGCGCCAGCGCGCAGATGATCGGCCCCGGCACCTCGTGCGCCACCGCCTGCACGCTCTCGAAGTCGCCGCGCGAGGCGGCCGGGAAGCCCGCTTCGATCACGTCGACGCCGAGCTCGGCGAGCGCGCGGGCGACGCGCAGCTTTTCCGGCTGCGTCATGCTGCAGCCGGGCGACTGTTCCCCGTCGCGCAGCGTTGTGTCGAAAATCAGCACCCGGTCGGGGTTGTTCGTCATGGGTCTTACCTCGTCAGGCCCGCCGTTCGTTCAGCCACGGCATGCGCGCCCGGAGCGACGCGCCGACTTTCTCGATCTGCCGGTCGATGTCCGCGGCCAGGAGTCTGCGGTAGTTGGGACGCCCGGCGGCGTTCTCCTTGATCCACTGGCGTGCGAACCTGCCGCTCCGCACTTCTTTCAGAACGCGGCGCATCTCGTTCTTGACGCGCTCGTTGACGATCCGCGGTCCGCGCGTCAGGTCGCCGTACTTGGCGGTCTCGCTGATGAACTGGTGCATCTTGGCGAGCCCGCCCTCGTGCAGCAGGTCGACGATGAGCTTCAGCTCATGCAGGCACTCGTAGTAAGCGACCTCGGGCTGATAGCCGGCCTCGACCAGCGTCTCGAAGCCTTTGACCACGAGCTCGGTCGCCCCGCCGCACAGCACCGCCTGCTCGCCGAACAGATCCGTCTCCGTCTCCTCGGCGAAGGTGGTCTCGAGCACTCCGCCGCGGGTGCCACCGATGCCGTGCGCGTAGGCGAGGGCGCGGGCGTGCGCCTTGCCGGTGGCATCCTGCGCGACCGCGAGCAGGCACGGCACACCGCGTCCCTGCTGGTACTGTCGCCGCACCAGATCTCCCGGCCCCTTGGGCGCGATCAGCACCACGTCGAGGTCGGCGCGCGGCTTCACCTGGCGGAAGTGAATGTTGAATCCGTGCGCGAACAGCAGCGTCGCGCCCTTCTTCAGGCCCTTCTTGACCTCCTGGTACAACGACTTCTGCGCCAGATCGGGCACCAGCATGGCGACGAGATCCGCGCTCGCCGCGGCAGCGGCGGGCTCGGCGACCTCGAGGCCGTCGCGGCGCGCCTTCTTCCAGCTTGCCCCCCCCTTGCGCACTCCGACGACGACGTCGAAGCCCGAGTCCTTGAGATTGAGCGCGTGCGCCCGGCCCTGGCTGCCGAAACCCAGGATGGCGATGCGCGCGCCCTTCAGGGCCTTGCGGTCGACGTCCTTCTGTGAATAGAGCCTCATCGCCTCACTCCCGCGGCCGCGGCCGCACTGCAAACGTAAAAAACCCCGCAGCGGCTTGAAGGGCCGGTGCGGGGTCTTGAGTTCTTTGCTCTCGCTCGTGCCTGCTGGTCAGGCGGTCGCGCGTGCCCCGCACCGCTTTGCCCCGCTAAGGAGCAGCAGTGCGGGCAGTCCCAAAAGCAGCGCGAGCCGTGCGGCGGGTGCCGCGGCGGGGGTCATATGCGCTGTTGCTTCGGGGGTCACGGAAACCAAGCCTGTTGGTCCGATGGGATCACAGGAACCGCGGACTTGTCAACGAGTTAAGCGTGGACTCGCAAAGTCCTGCGCGCGCAAGGCGCGCGCCCGGCGTGGTGCTAATCTCAAGGGCATGAAAAAAGCGGTGGACCCGCGCGCGTACTCGCGCGTCGTCGTCGACGGGGTGAAGCAGGCACCGGCCCGCGCCATGCTGCGCGCGGTGGGGTTCCGCGACGAGGACTTCGCCAAGCCCCAGATCGGCGTGGCCTCGACCTGGGCCAACGTGACCCCGTGCAATATGCACATTGGTGCGCTTGCCGGTGCCGCCGCCGCGGGAGTCGACGGCGCCGGCGGCAAGAGCGTTCTTTTCAATACGATTACCGTGTCCGACGGTATCTCGATGGGGACCCCGGGCATGCGCTACTCGCTCGTCTCGCGCGAGATCATCGCGGACTCCATCGAGGCGGTCGTCGGAGCCGAGGGGTTCGATGGCTTCGTCGCGATCGGCGGCTGCGACAAGAACATGCCCGGCTGCGCCATGGCCATGGCGCGGCTCAACCGGCCGGCCGTGTTCGTCTACGGCGGCACCATCCGACCCGGCGCGCAGCGCCGCGATATCGTGACCGTCTTCGAGGCGGTCGGGGCACGCTCGGCCGGAACACTCTCGGAGAGCGGTCTGCAGGAGATCGAGCGCACGGCCATCCCGGGCCCGGGCAGCTGCGGCGGCATGTACACGGCCAACACCATGGCCTCGGCAATCGAGGCCTTGGGCTTGTCCTTGCCGGGAAGCTCCGCGCAGGAAGCGGTCGGCGAAGCGAAACATTCCGATAGCGCGCGCGCCGGGGCCGCGGTGGTGCGCCTCGTGCGCGACGGCTTGAAGCCGCGCGACATCCTGACACGCAAGGCGTTCGAGAACGCCATTACGGTCGTGACCGCCCTCGGCGGCTCGACCAACGCGGTGCTGCACCTGCTCGCCATCGCGCGCGACGCGGGCGTGCGCCTCAGCCTCGACGATTTCACCCGCATAGGGCGCCGTTCCCCGGTGCTGGCGGACCTCAGGCCGAGCGGCCGCTACCTCATGTCCGAGCTCGTCGCGATCGGCGGGATTCAGCCCCTGATGAAAATGCTGCTCGACGGGTGCCTGCTGCATGGGGAGTGTCTGACGGTCACCGGACAGACCATGCAGCAGAATCTTGAAAAGACCCCCATGTACATGAGAGGGCAGGAGATTGTTCGGCCACTTTCCGACCCGCTCAAGAAGGACAGCCACCTCGTCATCCTCTACGGCAATCTCGCGCCCGATGGCGCGGTGGCCAAGATCACCGGCAAGGAGGGGGAGCGTTTCGAGGGCCGGGCGCGGGTGTTCGATGGCGAGGAACGCGCCACACAGGCGATTCTCGCCAACAAGCTGCGCGCGGGGGACGTGGTCGTGATCCGGCACGAGGGGCCGAAGGGCGGTCCCGGGATGCGCGAGATGCTGAGCCCGACGGGCGCCATCAGCGGGCGGGGCCTGGACGGCAAAGTCGCGCTGATCACCGACGGCCGCTTCTCCGGCGGCAGCCATGGATTCGTGGTCGGACACGTGTCGCCCGAGGCGGCGGTGGGCGGCCCGATCGGCCTGCTGCGCAACGGCGACCGCATTAGCATCGATGCGCGCAAGCGCGAGCTGCGCGTCGAGCTGCCGGCCGCGGAGCTGCGCGAGCGGCGCCGGGCGTGGCAGCCGCCGCGGCCCGCCGCACAGGCGGGCGTGCTGGCCAAGTACGCGCACCTCGTCGGCAGTGCCTCGGAAGGCGCCGTCACCGAGGCGATACAGGCACGTCGGCGCAATTCCTGAGTCGCAGCCGGAGTTGTCAGTCCCGGGGGCACCCGGTACAGTTCGCGAAAGCATTCGTCGCAGCGCACACTGCAGGGCACCGTCCGGGGGGCTTTTAGAATTTAACGCCCGCCGTGCGGTTACCTGACGAAGCGAGTTCGCAAGTGATTCAGGGGAACCGGCGGGTCTGCCCGCCGGCAACGGGGTTCTGGCTGAAGTAAAAGCGCTTCAACAACACATGGCCACCTTAGTACACGATTCCCAGTTCATGACACGGCGCGGTGCCGTGCTGGTGGTGATCATCGCGCTGCACGTCTTCATCGCGTGGGCGCTCGCCACGGGCCTCGCGCGCCGCGCGATCGAGGTGCTCGCGCCGCCGATCCAGACGACGATCGTCGAGGAAACGAAGAAAGAGGAGGCGCCGCCGCCGCCGCCGCCGCCGCAGTTCGAGCGGCCGCCGGTCGAGCTGCCGCCGCCCGACGTCACGATCAACATGCCGGTGGAGACGGAGAGCACCGCCATCCGCGTCACCAACACACCGGTCGTCAAGGCTCCGCCCGTGGCGGCCGTGCCCACCCGGAGGACCGGCGTCGGCTTCGGCAAGGGCTTCCCCAATAGCGACGAGTACTACCCCGACGCGTCGCGCCGTCTCGAGGAGCAGGGCATCGTCACCGTGCACGTGTGCGTCGGTCCCGACGGCAAGGTCTCGGAGGAGCCGACGGTCGCGAAGAGCTCCGGCAGCGCGCGGCTCGACGGCGGCGCGGTGAAGCTCGCCAAGGCGGGCTCGGGCAGGTACCTCGCCGCCACCGAGAACGGCAAGGCTATTCCCGCGTGCATCAACTACAACGTCAAATTCCAGCTGAGATGAACACCGGCCGCACCCCAGGGTGCGGCTTCTTTCTTGTTTCGAGGAAACTATGGAAAACCAACCGAGCGTAACCGTCAGCAATCCCTACGGCCTGAGCGCACTGTGGGTATCCGGAGACCTGGTCTCCCGTTCCGTGCTCATTCTTCTGCTCATCATGTCGCTCGCTTCGTGGTACGTGATCCTCACGAAGCTTTGGGACCAGCGGGCGCTGCGCAAGTCGGCCAAGTCCGTCGACAAGCAGTTCTGGAACGCACCCTCGATCAAGGACGGCGTCGATCGCCTGAAGAAGGGTGACGACTTCCGTGGCATCGCCGAGGACGGGCTGCGCGCCGCCTCCCATCACGACGGCCGCCTCACCGACCGCATCGACCTGCACGAATGGATCACCATGTCCCTGCAGCGCGCGGTCGACGGCGTGAACAGCAAGCTGAACGGCGGGCTGGGCCTGCTGGCGACGGTCGGCTCGACCGCGCCGTTCGTCGGACTGTTCGGCACGGTGTGGGGCATCCTCAACGCGCTGGTCGGCATCGGCATCGCCGGCCAGGCGAGCATCGACAAGGTGGCGGGACCTGTCGGTGAGGCGCTCATCATGACGGCCCTCGGCCTGTTCGTGGCGGTGCCTGCGGTGTGGGGCTACAACTGGCTCCTCGGCCGCAACAAGGTGCTGCAGGATTCACTGCGGAACTTCGCCAGCGACCTGCATGCCTACTTGGTAGGCGGCGTCAAGGTCGAGGGTGGTGGTGGTGGTGCCCGTCCGGCCGCGGCCAAGGCCGCGCCGCGCGTTCGCTGAAGACCCAGGGGGGGCGAGCGCCGCGCGGCTGCGGCGCATCCGCGCACCATGCATGCCTGCCCGGTGCACTCTTTGAGGAGTAGCTGACCATGTCAATGAACGTGGGTGAGTCGAGCAGCGGCGGCATGATGGCCACCATCAACACCACGCCGCTCGTCGACGTGATGCTGGTACTGCTCATCATCTTCCTGATCACCATTCCTGTGATCACCAAGACCGTGAAGGTCGATCTGCCCAAGGCAGTCAACATTCCGACGCAGACCAAGCCTGAGAACATCACCATCGCGGTCGATCGCGACGGCAACATCTACTGGAACGAGAAGAGGATGGCGAACAAGGAGCTGCTGCTCGGCTACATCAAGGAAGCGGCGGTGCGGGTGCCGCAGCCCGAGATCCACATTCGCGCCGACAGGGACACGCGCTATGAGTTCGTCGGGCGCGTGATGTATGCCATCCAGCGCGGTGGCATCGTCAAGGTCGGGTTCCTCACCGAGCCCGATCGCGGCGTGCGCGGCTACCGCTGAAGTCTCAAGGAGCAAATACCATGTCAATGCAGGTAGGCGGTGCCGGCGAGGAGATGTGCGACATCAACACGACGCCGCTCATCGACGTCATGCTGGTGCTGCTCGTGACTCTCATCATCACCCTTCCCGTCATGACTCATGCGGTCAAGCTCGACATGCCGCAGCTCAACCAGCCGCCGCCGCCCGACCAGATCAAGCCCGAGGTCATCGATCTCGAGATCGATTTCGACGGCACGGTGGTCTGGAACGGCACGCCGGTCCCGAACATGGATACGCTCGAGGGCTACTTCCACACCTACGCGGACAAGGATCCTCAGCCGGAGATTCACCTGCGTCCGGATCGGCGCGCCAAGTACGACGTGGTGGCCAGGGTGCTGGCGGCCGCGCAGCGCAACCGCATGAAGAAGATCGGCTTCGTCAACACGGCAGAATTTGCCGAGTAACGGTCAGGTAATGGCACACATCAGCATGAAGATTTCCTCCACGCTCGTCGCGGCCATCGCCGCGGCCGGACTGCTCGCCTCGGCGGCGGCGCTGGCGGCCGATACCGCACCTAAGCAGACCAACAGCGCCAAGCTCGCCAAGCCTCTCAAGGAGGCGCACGACAATCTCACCGCGAAGAAGTACCCGGAAGCGATCGCCAAGCTGAAGGAAGCCGACGGCACGGCCGGTAAGACGCCGTACGATCAGCACCTGATCAACGACATGCTGGCGTTCGCCTACATCCGCACCAACGACTACGCGGACGCGGCCAAGGCCATGGAGGCCGAGATCGAGGACGGCTTCACGCCGACGAACGAGGTGCAGCAGAAAGTGCGCGCTCTGGCTGCGCTCCACTACCAGCTGAAGAACTACGACAAGGCGATCGACTTCGGGCAGCGCGCCATCAAGGGGGGCTTCGCGGAGGACGAGACCAAGAAGATCGTCGGCCAGGCCTATTACCTCAAGGGTGACTGGAAGGACACGCTGAAGTTCGAGGAGAGTCTCGTCGATGCCTCGATCAAGGCCGGCGCCAATCCGAGCAGCGAGTCGCTGCAGCTGGTGCTGAGCGCCTGCGTGAAGATGGAGGACGCCGCCTGCCAGACCCGGGCGCTCGAGAAGCTGGTGGCCTACTACCCGAAGCCCGACTACTGGCAGAATCTGTTGTTCGGCCTGATGAAGGAGACCGCGAGCAGCGACGCCAATACGCTGCAGACCTTCCGCCTGATGTCGGAGGTCGACGTGCTGAAGAGCGCCGACGACTTCATCGAGATGGCGCAGCTGGCGATGGACGCCGGGTCGCCCGGCGAGGCACAACGGGCACTGCAGCGCGGGTTCGACAAGAATGTGTTCACCGACCAGCGCACCAAGGACAAGGCCCAGCGGCTGCTCGACAAGGCGAAGCTGAAGGCGGCCAGCGATCAGCCAACGCTCGACAAGACCGCCAAGGAAGCCGACGCGGCTCCGACCGGGCCCAAGAACGCCGGTATGGGGCTCGCCTACCTCGGCTACGGCCAGTACGACAAGGCGGTCGATGAGTTCACCAAGGCCGTGAGCAAGGGCGGCCTGCGCAACCCCCCGGAGACGCTGCTGATGCTCGGGATCGCCGAGCTCAAGGCCGGCCACAAGGACGATGCGGTGAAGGCCTTCAAGGCGGTCAAGGGTGACCCGATCCTCGAGCGTCTGGCCAGCCTATGGGTCCTGCACTCCAAGCAGGCCTAAGACACGCGTTCGGAAGGAGATCCCCATGGCGATCAAGGCCGGTGAGCGCATGCCCGCGGGCACGTTAAAGCGCATGACCAGGGAAGGCCCGAAGGAGCTGACGACCGAGGAGCTCTTCAAGGGAAAACGCGTGGTGCTGTTCTCGGTGCCCGGCGCCTTCACGCCGACCTGTGACGTCAAGCACCTGCCAGGGTACGTGCAGCTCGCCGATCAGATTCTTGCCAAGGGGGTCGACACCATCGCCTGCATGGCGGTGAACGACGTCTTTGTGATGAACGCCTGGGGCAAGGCCTCGGGCGTCGGCGACAAGGTGCTGATGCTCGCCGACGGCAACGGCGACTATGCGCGAGCCTTGGGGCTCGAGCTCGACGCGAGCAAGTTCGGGATGGGCAAGCGCGGGCAGCGCTTCGCGATCATCGTCAAGGACGGCACCGCCACTCACGTGGACGTGGAGGAGCCCGGTCAGTTCAAGGTGTCCGCCGCCGAGTACGTCCTGGGGCAGCTCTGAACGAGCAGCTCTAAACGAGCTTTTCTATCTCGGGGATGATCTGGAAGAGATCTCCGACGAGTCCGAAATCCGCCACTTCGAAGATCGGGGCTTCGCCGTCCTTGTTGATGGCGACGATGGTGCGCGCGTCCTTGATGCCGGTGAGGTGCTGGATCGCACCGGAGATGCCGACCGCCACGTAGAGCTCCGGCGCGATGATCTTGCCCGTCTGGCCGACCTGCATCTCGTTCGGCGCATAGCCCGCATCCACCGCGGCGCGCGAGGCGCCGACCGCCGCCCCCAGCTTGTCGGCGAGGCGGTAGAGGATCTTGAAACCCTCGGCGCTGCCGAGCGCCCGGCCGCCGGAAATCACCCGGGCGGCGGTCAGGAGGTCCGGCCGGTCACTCCTGGCCGCCGACACCGAGATGAAGCGGGTATGAGTGGGGAGCTCCACCGATACCGCCGCCTTCTCGATGGGGGCCGAGCCGCCGACGGCGGCCGCCTCGAACGAGGCCATGCGCACGGTGCCGACGACCTTGACGCCACTCTGCGCCTCAACGGTGAGGATCGCGTTGCCGGCGTAGACGGGGCGGCGGAAGCGGGTGGGGCTCTCTACGCCCATGATGTCGCTCACCTGCGGAGCGCCGAGGAGCCCTGCGATGCGCGCCATCAGGTCCTTGCCGAAAGTCGTCGATGGCCCCAGCACATGGGTGTAGGGGCCCGCGAGCGCCACGATCTGCGGCGCGAGCAGCGCGCCGAGCGCGTGGGTGTTGGCCGGATTGGCGACCGTGAGCACGCGCGCGACGCCGGCGAGCTGCGCCGCCTGCGTGGCGACTGCCCCCGGATCGGCGGCACAGACGGCAATGGTGATCTCCGCGCCATCCAGGCTGCGCGCGCAGCTCACGCACTTGGCGGTGCTGGTGTTGAGCCTGGCGCCGTCGTGCTCGGCGACGATGAGAATCCTGGGAGTCATAGCAGCCCCTTCTTCTTCAGCTGCTCGACGAGCTCCGCGGCGTCCTTCACCCGGATGCCTTTCTGACGCTGCGGCGGCGGCTCGAAGCGCACCAGCTTCAGCTGCTGGCGCTGCTCGACGCCGAGGGCGGCCAGGCTCAGGGTCTCGAGCGGCTTCTTCTTCGCCTTCATGATGTCCGGGAGCTTCACGTAACGGGGCTCGTTCAGCCGCAAGTCCGTCGTGATGACCGCCGGCAGATCGACCTCGAGCGTCTCGAGGCCGGCGTCCACCTCGCGCGTCACGCGCGCGCTCGTGTCCCCGAGGATCTCGAGCTTCGAGGCGTAGGTGGCCTGCGGACGATTCCACAGCGCCGCCAGCACCTGGCCGGTCTGGCCGTTGTCGTCGTCGATCGCCTGCTTGCCGAGGATCACGAGGAAAGGCTGCTCGCGCTCGATGAGCTTCAGGAGCGCGCGCGCCGCGATGAGCGGCTCGATGACGCCGTCCGCCTGCACGTGCAGGGCGCGGTCCGCTCCCATCGCCAGCGCGCTGCGCAGCTGCTGCTGGGTGTCCGCGGGACCTACCGTCGCCACGATCACTTCCTCGGCGCCGCCGCGCTCCTTGATCCGCAGCGCCTCCTCGAGCGCGATCTCATCGAAGGGGTTGACGCTCATCTTGACGCCGTCGGTGACCACACCGCTGCCATCGGGCCTGACCCGGATGCGGACGTTGAAGTCAACGACGCGCTTGATACCGACCAGGATGCGTTTCATAAGCCCTGCAGTATAGCGGGCGGCACCACGCGTTGTTGCCGGGAGACGCCACGGCGTTGACGGATTGCGCGCCCTCTCCCTAAAGTCAGCCATGCTGAGCTACGCGCTGCGTCGCATCGCCGTTGCCGTCCCAACGCTTCTCGTCATCATCACCCTGTCATTCGCGCTGCAGCGCCTGGCTCCCGGGGGTCCCTTCGATCAGGAGCAGACGCTCACTCCGGCGGTGCGTGCCAATCTCGACCGTGTCTACGGGCTCGATCGGCCGCTCGCCGTGCAGTACGCGCGCTACCTCGGTGCGCTGGCGCGCGGCGACTTCGGGCCCTCCATGAGCCAGCGGGATTTCACCGTCACCGAGCTCATCGGCCAGGGACTGCCGCTGAGCGCCACGCTGGGCCTCGCGGCGGTGCTGCTGGCGATCCTCGTCGGCATTCCGGGCGGGATAGCCGCGGCGCTCGCGCGTGGGGGCGGCACCGACCATGTGCTCACGGCGCTGGCCGCGCTCGGTATTGCGCTGCCGACCTTCGTCACCGGACCGGCGCTGGCGCTGCTCTTCGGGCTGCATCTGCACTGGCTGCCGGTGGCGGGCTGGGAGCGCGGCGCGCCACGTTATCTCGTGCTGCCGGTGGTGACGCTGGCCCTGCCGGTCGCGGCCTATCTCGCGCGGCTGACGCGCGCGAGCCTTCTCGAGGTGTTGCGCGCCAACTACATACGCAGCGCGCGTGCGCGCGGCTTAGGTGCCGCACGCGTGCTGTGGCGCCACGCGCTGCGCCCGGCGTTGCTGCCCGCGGTGAGCTACCTGGGTCCCGCCGTGGCCTTCGTGGTCACGGGGTCGCTCGTCATCGAGACGGTGTTCGGCCTGCCGGGCAGCGGCCGCTATCTGGTGCAGGGCGCAATCGACCGCGACTACCCGCTCGTCATGGGCATGGTCATCGTCTACGCCGCCCTCACGCTGACCTGCAATCTCGCCGCCGACCTGCTCTACGGCTGGCTCGATCCCGGAGCCCGGCGTGACTGAGGCGGCCGCGGCGGGGCGCGGCCTGTGGCGGGATGCCGCGCGCCGTCTGCGGCGGAATCGCGCCGCCCGCACCGCGTTCGCGCTGCTCGCGGCGGTGACGCTGCTCGCGCTGCTCGCGCCGCCAGCGAGCCCGTGGGCGTTCGACAGCCTGGACTGGCGCCACCTCGCGCAACCGCCGGGGCTCACGGCCGCGCATTGGCTCGGCACCGACCGCCTGGGGCGTGACCTGTTCGTGCGCACCCTGCACGGAGTGCGGCTCTCGCTGCTGATCAGCGTGCTCGCGAGTGCCATCAGCGTCGGCATTGGGCTCGCGTGGGGCGCGCTCGCGGGCTTTGTCGGCGGGCGGACCGAGGAAGGGATGATGCGCTTCGTCGACGTGCTCTACTCGCTCCCGTATCTCTTCATGGTGATCATCCTGAGCACGCTCATTGGACGGGGCAGCATCGCGGTGCTGCTGATCGCCATCGCCGCGGTCGGCTGGCTGACGACGGCGCGCATCGTGCATGGTCAGACGCTGCAGCTCAAACGGCGCGAGTTCATCGAGGCGGCGCGTGCCACCGGGCTCCCGACGGCGGCGATCCTCTTGCGGCACATCGTGCCGAACCTGGCCGGCACGGTGGTGGTGTACGCAACGCTCACCGTGCCGCAGATGATTCTTTTCGAGAGTTTCCTCTCCTTCCTCGGCCTCGGCGTACAGGAGCCGTCCGCGAGCCTCGGCAATCTCATCAACACCGGGGCGCAGGAAATGGAGTCGGCGCCGTGGATGCTGCTGGTGCCCGCGGCGTTCCTGGTGCTGCTGCTCACGTGTCTCAATCTGCTCGGCGACAGCCTGCGCGATGCCCTCGACCCACGCGAGCACTGAAGCCGCGGCGGTGCCCGCGGCGCACGCGGTGCTCACGCTCGACCGGCTCACGGTCACATTCGCGACCGAGGCAGGGCCGGTCAACGCCGTCGAGGATATGTCGCTCTCGGTCGCCCCCGGGGAATGCTTGGGCGTAGTGGGCGAGTCGGGGGCCGGCAAGAGCCAGGCGTTCCTCGCGGTCATGGGACTGCTCGCGGCGAACGGCCGGGCCTCGGGCAGCGCGCGCTTCGCGGGTACCGAGCTCTTAGGTCTGCCGCCGGCGGCGCTCGATCGCGTGCGCGGCTCGGGCATCGGCATGGTGTTCCAGGACCCGATGACCTCGCTCACCCCGCATCTCACGGTCGGCGAGCAGCTGGCAGAGGTCGTGATGCGGCACTTGCATCTGAAGCGCGCCGCGGCGCGCCGCCGCGCGCTCGAGCTCCTGGAGCGCGTGCACCTGACCGATCCGGCGCAACGCGTGCGCCAGTACCCGCACGAGCTCTCGGGCGGCATGCGCCAGCGCGTCATGATCGCCATCGCGCTCTCCTGCGGACCGCAGCTCCTCATCGCGGACGAGCCGACCACGGCGCTCGATGTGACCGTGCAGGCGCAGATTCTCGCGCTGCTAGCCGAGTTGAAGCGCGAGCGCTCGATGGCGATGGTGCTCATCACCCATGACATGGGTGCAGTGGCAGGGGTCGCCGACCGCGTCGCGGTCCTGCGCGCGGGACGTGTGCTCGAGACAGCCGCGGTGGCCGCGATCCTCAGGTCGCCGCGCGACCCGTATACGCGCGAGCTGGTGCGCGCGGCGGAGCCGCCGGCGGCCGCCGCTGCCGCGCCGGCCACAGCGCCGGGCGGCACGGCGCTTGCGGTCACGGGCCTCAGTGTCGAGTTCGCGGTCGGCCGCGGCTGGCTCAAATCACCCGCACGCCTCACGGCTCTGCGCGGGGTCGGCTTCGAGCTCGCCGCCGGCGAAGCGCTCGGCGTCGTGGGCGAGTCGGGCGGCGGTAAATCGACCCTGGCGCGGGCGGTGCTCGCGCTGCTGCGCCCCTCGGCCGGAGAAGTCGTGTGGATGGGCCGGGAGTTGCTCGCGCTTGGATCCCGCGAGCTGCGCGCGCTCCGCGGCGAGCTGCAGATCGTCTTTCAGGACCCCTTAGGGGCCCTCGATCCGCGCATGACGGTGGGCGAGATCGTCGGTGAGCCACTCCTCGTGCATCGCCCGGAGCTCGACTCCGCCGCCCGCCGGGAGGTGATCGCGCAGATGCTGCGCCGGGTGGAGCTCGGTACCGAGCTCTCAGGCCGTTACCCGCATGAGCTTTCAGGCGGACAGTGTCAGCGCGTCGGCATTGCGCGCGCCACGATCCTCAAGCCGCGCCTCCTCGTGTGCGACGAGCCCCTGAGCGCCCTCGATGGGCCGACGCAGCGGGAGATCCTGGCGCTGCTCGAGGGGCTGCGGCGCGAGTCGGGGATGAGCCTCCTCTTCGTGAGCCATAACCTCGGGCTCGTCCGGCGGCTGTGCGAGCGCGTGCTGGTGCTGTATCTGGGAAACATGATGGAGCTCGCGCGCTCGGAGAGCCTCTACACTCGCCCGCGCCATCCCTACACGGTCGAGCTCCTCGCCGCGGTGCCGGTCGCCGACCCCGACGTCCAGCCGGGGCGCCTCGGGCGCACCCGGCCGGGTGAGCCGCCGTCGCCGCTCTCGCCGCCGAGCGGCTGCGTGTACCGCACCCGCTGCCCGCACGCGCTGAAGCTGTGCGCCGAGCGTGTGCCGGAGTGGGAAGAGACGGATGGGGGCGCTCGCGTAGCCTGTCATCGCTGGCGCGAGTTATTCTCCCCGTATGAAGACTGAATCCGGCATTTACCCCAGCGAAGTCCTGAAGAACGTGCGCTACGAGATCCGTGGGCGCCTCGCCCGGCGGGCTCTGGAGCTCGAGCGCCAGGGGTACGAGATCATCTCGCTCAACATCGGCAACCCGCGCGCCTTCGGGTTCCGGACCCCCGAGACCATGCGCCTGGCGATGATCGAGAACCTGGGGCAGGCCGAGGGCTATTGCCACCAGAAGGGAATCTTTCCGGCGCGCGAAGCGGTGGTGATGCAGCAGCAGGAGCGCGGCATCGAAGGGGTCACGGCCGAGGAGGTCTTCATCGGCAACGGCGTGAGCGAGCTCATCGACCTGACGCTCCGGGCGCTCCTCAGCGACGGGGACGAGGTGCTGGTGCCGAGTCCCGACTATCCCCTGTGGACGGCGGCGGTGACGCTGAATCGCGGGCGCGCCGTGCACTATCCCTGCCGGCCGGCGCAGGCCTTCGTGCCGGACCCGGCCGAGATCGCGCGACTCATCACGCCGCGCACGCGCGCACTCGTCATCATCAACCCCAACAATCCGACCGGTGCGGTCTATCCGCGCGCGGTGCTCGAGGCGCTGGCCCGGCTCGCCGAGCGCCATGGCCTCGTGGTGTTCAGCGACGAGATCTACGACCAGATGACCTATGACGGCGCCGAGTTCATTCCCATGGCGACGCTGGTGCACGACACGCTGTGTGCCACGCTCTCGGGGCTCTCCAAGGTGTACCGCGCCTGCGGCTACCGCGCCGGCTGGGCAGTGTTCTCAGGCCGCGTGCATGCCGCGGCCGACTATCTCAACGCGCTCGAGCTCCTCGCCTCGCTCCGCCTGTGCTCGAACGTCATGGCGCAGTGGGCAGTGCAGACGGCGCTCGGTGGACACCAGAGCATCCGCGAGCTCGTCGCTCCCGGCGGGCGGCTGTACGAGTCGCGCGCCGCGATCGTAGGCGCCGCAGGCAGCAGCCGCTATCTCACGCTGGCACCACCGCGAGGCGCGATGTACGCCTTCGTGGGCGTCGATGAAGGCGGCTTGCCGGACTTCGACGATCAGCAGTTCGCGCTCGATCTCCTCGAGCAGAAGCACGTCCTGGTGGCGCCCGGCGTGAGCTTCAACGTGCCCTATCGCAATCACTTCCGCATCACGAATCTCCCCGATGCGGCGACGCTGCGTGAGGTGTTCAGCCGCATCGAGGAGCTGCTCGCTTCTTACGCGGGCGGGGAGCAGCGCTCGGGCGGGGCGGGGCGGGACAACGTGGTGAGCGCGGAATCTCGCTTCAAGTCAATTCTCTAAAGAGATTCTAATATCCTGTTTTGTTTAGGCTTACAAGCGACGTAGGCGAGCAGATCCAGCGCGGTGGGACCCTGATCGTTCCCAGCCGCCAGCGCTTAGCCGCGGTGCGCCTCGCGCACGCGGCGGCGCAGCTCAAGGACGGTGCGCACGTGTGGGCGAGTCCCGGGGCCCTGGTGGCATCGGCGTGGGTGCGGCGCGAGTGCGAGCGGGCGGCCGCGGCAGCCCCGGCCGACTGGCCGCGTCTTCTCGGCCCCTCCGAGGAGTGGTGGCTGTGGCGCGCAGCGGCCGGGGAGGCGGCGCGCGAGGCGGCCGGCCGTGACCCGTTCCTCAGCACCGAGCCGCTCGCGCAAGCCCTGCGGCGCGCGAGCGAGCGGGCGGCGGAATGGGGCATCACGCTCAAGCCTGCGCCGCCCGAGAGCGAAGCAGGACTTCTCTTCGAGGCGCGGCGGATCTTCGCGGCGCGCTGTCGCGAGCTCGGCGCCGCGAGCGTCAGCGCCTCGATGGCGAGTCTTGAGCCGCTCGCCGCGGAACGGTTGCCTTTGCTGCGCGGTTTCGATGCAGTGCCGCGGGCCTTCGCGCGCCTCGCTCACCGTGCGGGCGATGCGGCGGGCGGGCGGGAAGTGGGCGTGCGGGCGAGTCCACGGGGCGTGCGCACAGCCGACGGGGAGGCACAGCTCGAGGCGATCGCGGCGTGGTGCCGTGAGCGCTTGAGCGCTTCGCCCGACGCGCGGCTTCTCGTGATGCTTCCCGGACCTGCGGCCGCGCGCGAGCGCCTCGCGGCGCTCATTCACGGATGCCTCGATCCGGGCGCGGTGCTCGCCCCAGGGGCGGACCGCCGCGCCCTGGTGGGAATCGAAGGGGGCGAGCCCCTGACCTCCCAACCGCTCTTCGCGCAGGCGCTGCTATCTCTCACGATCCTCGCCGGAGGAGCGCTCGAGATCGAATCGATCGGTCACTGGCTCTCCTCTGCCTGGTGGGGCGGGATCGCGGCCGCGCCGCGCGCAGCTCTCGCGCAGCTCCTGCGCCAGCGCGGCGCAGCGGACTTGAGCCTGCGCGAGCTCCTCGGGGCCCTGCAGCTCGTGCCGCGCGAGCTCAAGGTCGCGGCGCGCGAGCTCGAGGCGCTGACGCGGCGCGCGGCGCGGCTGCTCGGTGAAGGCAGTGCGACGCCCCGGCGCTGGTCCGAGCGCTTCGACGCCGCGCTCGCGGCGCTCAGCTGGCCGGGTGTGCTGCCGGGCGATAGCGCCGTGCAGCTGACGCGGCTGCGCTGGCGCGAGCTTCTCGAGGAATTCGGCGAGCTCGCCGCCTGCGCCGGGAGCCTCGGACGCGACGCGGCGCTCGAGCAGCTGCGCGCGCTCGCGGCTCACACGGCGTACCGGCCGGCGGACGAGGACGTTCCGGTGACGATCTCGCCGATGCTGGCCGACCCGATCGTGGTGTATGACGGGATCTGGGTGGGTGGCTTGAGCGCCGACGTTCTGCCGATGCCGGTGACACCCGATCCGTTCCTGCCCCTGCACGCACAGCTCACGGCGGGCATGCCGGAGGCGAGCGGCGCTGGTCGCCGTGCCCAGGCGCAGTCGCTCCTCCATGCCTGGCAGCGCACCACCTCCGAGCTCATCCTGTCGGTACCGGTCCGGGAGAAGGACCTCGAGCTGCTGCCGAGCCCCTGCCTCGCGGGCCTCGCGCTCCTCGAGCAGCCGCCCCGGGGCCTGTGGCTTGCGCAGCGGCTCCATCGCGACGGCTGTACCGAGGGGCGCGAGGATGTCAGAGGCGCGGCGTTCACCGCGCCCGCACCGCTCCCTGCCGGCACGCGCGCCATCACGCTGCAGAACGACTGCGCGTTTCGCGCCTATGCGGAGCTGCGCCTCGGCGCGGTAGCGCCCGAGCACGCCGAGCCCGGCGTGCCGATGGATCAGCGCGGACTGCTGCTGCACGCGGCGCTGCAGCTGCTGTGGGAGCGGCTGCGCGACTCGGAGGCGCTCGGCGCCCTCGGGGAGGGCGCGCTCGATACGCTCATCGCGGACTGCGTCATGCGCGGCGCGCAGGCGCTGCAGGTCGAGATGCGCGGCCGCGGGCGGCGTGCCCGCCGGGTGCCCGACGGGCAGTTCGATCTCTTCAGCGCGCTGTCGCCCGCGCTCTCGCGCGAGTGTGCGCGCGCGCAGCGGCTCATCCGGCGCCTGTGCGACCTCGAGCGCACACGGGCGCCGTTCACCGTGGAGGCGACCGAGCACATGACCGAGCTCGCGCTCGCGGGCGCGCGCGTGCGCATGCGGCTCGACCGCGTGGACTCGATCGCCGCCGGCCGCGTGGTGCTCGACTACAAGAGCGGACGCCGCGAGACCCCGGACTGGTACGGCGCGCGGCCCACCTACCCGCAGCTGCTCGCATATCTCGCGGCACTGGGCGCGGACGTGGTGGCGCTCGCGGCCGTCAATCTCACGGCGCGCGAGGTGCGCTTCACCGGCGTGGCGGCGCGGGGCGACGTCCTGCCGAGAGTGAAGGCGATACCGGCGGTGACCGGTGCGACAGAAGCCGACTGGCACGCGCAGCGAAAGGCGTGGGTCGCGCTCATCGAGCGGCTCATCCGCGCCTTCCTCACAGGGGATGCGCGCGTCGACCCGTCACCCGGAGCCTGCGATTACTGCCACCTCATGGATCTTTGCCGCATCGGCGCGCACCTGGCCCCCGGGGTCCACACCTTCACGGATGATGCCGATGAGTGATCCGCGCGAGCTCCTCGACGATGCGGTGCGGCGCGAGGCGACCGAGCCTGAGGCCTCGATCCTGCTCGAGGCGCCCGCCGGCTCCGGCAAGACGGCGGTGCTGACGCAGCGGTTCCTGAAGCTCCTCACGACCGTCGATGATCCGGGCGAGATCCTCGCCATCACCTTTACGCGCAAGGCCGCCGCCGAGATGCGCGCGCGCGTCATCCGCGCGCTGCGCGCGGAGCTGCCGGCCGGGGATCCCGGCGCCGCGGCGCTCGCCCCGCTGGCCGTGGCGGCACGGGCGCACGGCGCGGCGCGCGGCTGGAGGCTCGACGCCGAGCCCGAGCGCCTGCGCATCCAGACCATCGATTCCTTCAACTACTGGCTGGCGAGCCAGCTGCCCGTCGCCTCGCGGGCCGGCGGCGTGCTCACTGTCACGGAGAACGCCGCCGAGCTCTACCGGCGCGCTGCGCGGCGCACGCTGCTCGCGGCGGAAGGCGACCCGGCGCTCGCTCCGGACACGCAGCTCCTGTTCGAGCGGCTCGACAACCACTGGCTGAATGTCGAGCGGCTCATCGGCCAGATGCTCGAGCAGCGCGGGCACTGGCTGCGGTTCGTCGTCGCCGAGGATCCGGACTCGTTGTGCCGCAGGGTGAACCAGAGTCTCAATGCCGAGACGCGCGCGCGCCTCCAGGGGCTGCGGGAGCTCCTGTCCGAAGAGCTGAGCCGCCGTGCCGAGAGCCTGCCCGGCGCGGGACCGCTCACGACCGAGCCGGCGGATCTCGCGCACTGGAAACACTTTGCCCATCTCGTGCTGACACGCAACGACTGGCGCAAGCAGCTCTCCGCGCACCGGCTGCGGCCCGGCTTCACGGAAGCCGCCGTGCGGACGCGGCTCAGGGACCTGATCGCCGACCTGCGCAGCGTCCCCGGGGTGCGCGAGGCGCTGCTCGAGCTGCGGAGCGCGCCCGCGGCGCAGCTCGCCGCGGAAGATGCCGCGGCGATCGCCGCGCTGGCGCGGATACTCGCGCGCGCTGCAGCGGAGCTGCACGCCGAGTTCGCGGAAGTCCAGCGCGTCGATTACACCTACGTGACCGGCGCGGCGCGCCAGGCGCTCGCCGAGGGCGGCGAGCCAACCGAGCTCGCGCTGCGCACGGGACTTGCGCTCCGGCACATCCTGGTCGATGAGTTCCAGGACACTTCGCTCGCGCAGATGCAGCTGCTCGAGGCACTCACCGTCGGCTGGGAGGAGGGCGACGGGCGAACGCTGTTCGTGGTGGGCGATCCCATGCAGTCGATTTACCGCTTCCGCGACGCGGAGGTGGGACTCTTCCTGCGGGCGCGCGCCTCAGGTGTCGGGCGCGTGGCTCTCAGACCGCTGCGGCTGTTGCGCAATTTTCGCGCCGAGCCGGCGCTGGTGGAGTTTACCAACGAGATCTTTGCCCAGGTTTTTCCGCCGGTGGACGAGCTGCGCGCCGGCGGCGTGTGCTTCCGCGAGAGCCTCGTGACGCGCTCGGCCCCTGCCGCGCTCGCCGGCATCTCCCCGGTGACGCTGCGCCTCTATCCCGGCGCTCCCGCGGCCGAGGCGCGCGGCGTCGCCGCGCGTGTCGCGGAGCTCCGGCGGCTCGATCCCGCGGGAACCGTGGGCGTGCTGGTCCTGGCCCACGCGCACGCGGTTGCCGTCGTGGCCGCGCTCGAGGCGCGCGGGCTCGCGCCGCTCGGCGTCGACCTGGTGCCGCTGCGCGAGCGGCTGGTGGTGCGTGATCTGGTGCAGCTCGCGCGCGCTCTGCACAATCTCGCGGACCGCGCCGCGTGGCTCGCGGTGCTGCGCGCGCCGTGGTGCGGGGCGCGGCTCACCACGCTGAGCGCGCTCTCGGGCGCGAACGACCGGGAGCTCGTCATCGAGGCGCTCGCCAACCCCGAGCGCCTGGCGCGGTGCGACCCGGGCGACCGGCTGCACCTCGAGCGGCTGCGCGCGGTCCTGAGCCAGGCCCTCACGGGCCGCGGCGCGCAGCCGCTCGCGAGCTGGCTCGAGGCCACGTGGCTGCGCCTCGGGGCTGCGGATGCCTATGCGAGCCACGAGCTCATCGAGGCGCGCGCCTTTTTCGCAGCTCTCGCCGAGTCCGCCACGACTCATCCGTGGCGCGGGCCGGAAGACCTCGAGCCGCTCCTCGAGCATCTCTACAGTGCCCCGGCCGGCGGCGAGAACCCCGTGCAGGTGATGACGATCCATCGCGCCAAGGGACTCGAGTTCGATCACGTGCTGGTGCCGGCGCTCGAGCGCACGACGCGTGCGCCCGAGCGGCGGCTGTTGCGCTGGATCGATCTGCCGAGCGCGACGAGCGCGAGCAATCTGCTCATCGCGCCGGCCCCGATCGTCGGTGCGCGGGAGGAGGAGGGAGACCTCAACGCGTATTTGAAGGACCTGATCCGCCAGCACGACGCGCACGAGCGGGCGCGGGTCATGTACGTGGCGGCGACCCGCGCACGGCGCACCTTGTGGCTGTCGGGCGCGGCTCCAATCGGCGCCGACGGCGCCGTGAGACCCGACCGGCGCAGCGCGCTGCATATTCTCTGGCCGGCACTCGCGCCGCGCTTCGAGCAGGTTGCAGGCACGGCGGCGCCCGGCGCCCCGCTGGCGCGCACCGGCCCGCTGCTACGGCTCCTGCCGAGCTGGCGTGCCGCCGAGCCGCCGCCGCGAATTGCGCTCGAGCAGCTCCCGGCGGCCTACCTCGCGGCCGAGCCCACCGAGTTCAGCTGGGTCGGCGAGACCCAGCGCCATATCGGGACCGTAGTACACGCCTGGCTCGCGCGCTTGTCGCAGGAGACGCGCCTGCCGCCGGCCGAGGCGCTCGCCACTGAGAGCGGAGCCGTGCTTGCGGAGCTCGCCCGCGCCGGCGTTCCGGAACACGAGCGCGCGCACGCGCGCGCGAGCGTACTCGCGGCGCTCACGCAAACGCTTGCCGACGAGCGCGGGCGCTGGATCCTCGACAGCAGGCACACGGAAGCCCGCAGCGAGTGGGAGCTCTCGGGCGTCAGCGGCGGAACGCTGCGCAGCGTCGTGATCGATCGCTCCTTCATCGACGAGCGCGGCACGCGCTGGGTGATCGACTACAAGACGAGCACGCACGAAGGCGGCGGGCTCGATGAGTTTCTCGATCAGGAGCTCGAGCGCTATGCCGCGCAGCTCACCACCTACCGCGATCTCGCGCGGGGCTTGGGGCCGCAGCCGGTGCGTGCCGCGCTCTACTTCCCGCTGCTCGGCGCGCTGCGCGAGCTTGTCTAGTCTTGATTGGGCAAAAGTCGCCTGCTGTGAATTCTAGCGGTCCGTGCAACACCATCCATAGAGGGAGGGTGTGGCATGAGTGGACGGGAGATAACCCCTGAGCTGAAGGGGCAGATCTGGCGGCGCTGGAAGCAAGGAGAGAGCCTGAGCGAGATTGGGCGGGCTCTGAGTAGGAATCCAGCGACTATTTTTCACCTGCTGCGCAGGCAAGGCGGATTTGCGCCGCGGCCTCGTGTGCGCGATATCCGCTCGCTCCATCTGCGCGAGCGTGAGGAGATCTCCAGGGGCATTGCCAGCGGAGCGACGGTGCGTGAGATCGCCCGGGCTCTCGAGCGTGCGCCCTCGAGCATCAGCCGGGAATTGCGCCGCAATGGTGGCCGAGAGGGCTACCGGGCATGCTGGGCCGAGCAGGCTGCCTGGCATCGTGCGAGGCGTCCCAAGCCTTACCGCTTGGCTTGTAACCCACGGCTGCGAGAGCTGGTGCAGCAGAAGCTCCAAGAGCGCTGGTCCCCCGAGCAGATCAGCGGCTGGCTTGCCAGCTCATTTGCCGACGATGAGAGTATGCGGGTGTCGCCGGAGACGATTTACCGCAGCTTGTTCATTCAGGCCCGCGGGCTGCTCAAACAGGAGCTTGTGAAGCAGCTGCGCCGCAAGCGCCCCATGCGCATGCCTCGAGCGGCCAGCACCCGCGTGCAACCTTCTCAGATCGTGGATGCCGTACACATTAGGGAACGGCCACCGGAAGTGCAGGATCGGGCGGTTCCTGGACACTGGGAAGGGGATTTACTGGCCGGCTCGAAGAACACTCACATTGCCACACTCGTGGAGCGGCATTCCCGCTTCCTCATGCTGGTGAAGTTGCAGGGCAAAGACACTCACACGGTGGTCAATGCGCTCACTCGCCATGTGCGCAAACTACCCAGGCAGCTGCGTCGTTCGCTGACCTGGGATCGAGGGGTGGAGCTGTCCGAGCACAAACGCTTCACCCTTGCGACCAACGTGCAGGTGTACTTCTGCGATCCGAGGAGCCCCTGGCAGCGAGGCAGCAACGAGAACACCAACGGACTGCTGCGTCAGTACTTCCCCAAGGGGACAGATCTCTCGGTCCACTCCCAAGCAGTCCTGGACCAGGTCGCCCTCCAGATGAACCAGCGACCTCGCAAGACCTTGGGCTTCGCCACTCCCGCAGATAAACTCAATGCAAGTGTTGCGCCGACCGGTTGAACCGGCATGCGGCGCTTTTGCCGGACATCAGCTTCGTTGCCGGCGGCAAAAGGCGCGGCTTTTGCCGCCTGCGCACCAGAGAGCAATTTCGGCGGCATGCTCACAGCAGGGCTCAAAGTAGCGCTCAAAGTGTCCCGGCGATGCTGAACGGGCGGCGCCCGGAGGCGTCCGGGCTGCCGAGGAACTGCAGGTCGCTGACGAGCTCGGGCGCCGCATCGGCGCGCGCTGCGACCTGGCCTTCGAGCACGTAGCCCGGCTGGCTGGTGAGACGCAGCGTCCCCTGCACGGCCAGCGGGCCACCGAGGTCAGTGAGCGTGCCGAGCGGCTCGGGCCCGCCGCCCGGGAAGGTGAGGGCGTAGCTGCCGAGCGGCGTGACATGGCCGGTACGCTGCGTGAGATCGTGCGCCTCGATGCGGCCCTCGAGCTCGGTAAGGCGGCCGTGCTCCAGGCGCAGGAGCGAGAGATCGGTGTGCACGCTGCCACGAAGCTGCGGCGGCACGTGCGGGAGCTCCCGCGGATCGAGCTTGAGATCCGCGACCAGGTTGCGAAGGCTCACACTGCCGCCGATCCCGTAGGCGACGTCGGCGCTCCCCGTCACCGGGCCGTGCGCGAGCACTACGTGGGCGGCGAGCGTGCCGGCGAGGAGCTTGAGCGGCGCCACGTCCCAGCTGAGATCGCCCAGGGCGAAGCGCTCGACCGAGAGCCCGCTGCAGGACCCGCTCCACACGGAGCCGTCGGGAGTCGTGCAGGCGACGATTCCGGAGCGCGGCACGACCCAGCTGGCCGGCAGGCGCGACAGCAGGATGACCGCGAAGGCGGCCGCGGCGAGCACTGCAATCCAGAGCGGCCGCGGCACTTCAGCCCGTATGCAGGACGACGGCGGCGTTCACCAGGCCCGGGGCGCCGGCACTGTCGATGGTGGCTGAGTCCACGCGGATGCCGTTCTGCTGCGCGAGGCGCGCGAGCCAGGCAATGAGCGTGTCAAAGGGGGCCTTCTGCAGGCGCAGCGACAGCCCGCCCGGTCCCGCGGGCTCGCTGCCGGCGAGCGCACCGGCCAGGCCCGACTCGCGTGCCGAGCGATCGACGATCACGAGCAGCGATTCTCCGGCAGCGGAGGGAGGCTGGGGTGAGGCGGCGAGCTCGGGCGCGACGCCCTGCATCCAGGCGAGGTCATTGCGCTTCTTCAAGAGCCGCTCGTGCGTCTGGGCCACGCTGCGGTCGAGCGGCAGCAGCACGCCGGCGACGAGCAGCACGGGGGCGAGGAGCGCTGCGATCTGCACGATGCGCTGCTCGCGCCCGGAGAGTGCCGCGAACCACTGCGCGAGTGAACCGAAGGATAGGTTGTCGGCCGACAGCTTCATGGCTTCCTCAAGGGCCCTGGGCGTGGATCTGCACGCGCCCCTGGTAGGCGCTGCCGACGGTGCTGCCGCCGACGAGGTTCGCCTGCCAGCCGCCGTTGCGCAGCTGCTGGCTCAGGTGATCGAGGCTCGCGGCATCGGGCGCGTTGACGGTCAGCTCGAGCAGTCCGTCGTGAAAGTTGAGCGACTGCACGCTGGTGCCGGCAGAGGCGCCGCGCGCCTGGGCGACGGCCTGCAGCGCGCCGAGCAGGCCGCTCGAGCCGCCGCCATTGCGCACCGCGGCGAGGCGCTGCTCCATGCGCCGGCGGGCATCGGTCGTGCCCGGCTCGCTGGGCAGCGCGCGGTGGAAGGTGTCACGGATCGAGGCATCCACCTCGTGCTCTTTGCCTTTCAGCACGCGCAACTCCGCCGCCCTGCCCACGACGTGCAGCGCCACGAGCGAGAGCAGCAGCAGCGCCGCGACGCGCCAGGCGCTGAGTCCCGCCGCCCGGGAGCTCTTGGCCGTGTAGGGTCCCTGCAGCAGATTGATCGCCGAGGTGGTGGGCAGCTGTTGCGCGAACAGCGCGAGCGGCCCATCGCTCAGGAGTTGCACCTTGACGCTGGCGAAGCGCCCGCGCGCCGCCTCGACCTCGGCCGAATGCCGCTGCCATTCGGCGCTGCCGCTGTAGAGAATCAGCCCGCCCGCGGCGCCGCCCGCGCCCGGCTCGTCGGCCGGCTCGTCGGCGGCAGGAGCCACCGTGACGGCGAGCGCCGCGGCCGCGCGCGGCGGCGACTCGGCGATGCCGAGCGCCTGGGCGAGCGCGTCGATCGGCAGTGACACCGGCGGCGCGCCCGGTGCGCGCACGCACACGGTGTCTTCCTCGAGCAGCGCCACCGCCTGACCGGGATTGGCCGGCAGCAGCTCGCTGTCGGCATACACGCAGTCGGGCTCGAGGCCTGCCGCCCGCAACGCCGCGAGCCACTCGTCCATGAGCGCGCGGGCCACGACGGCGACCGGCGTGCGCCTGGAATCAGCCGCGCGCCTGCCGAGCGCAAAGTGCAGCTCGTCGATGTTGTCGGCGAGCTGCTCCTCGAGAGCATAGGGGACGAGCTGCTGCAGCTTGACGCCGCTCTTCGCCGGGAGCTCGGGCTCCGCGAGCAGCACATCGGTTCCCGGCACGACGGCGCACACGCGGCGGCCGGCGGCGGCGGGAGCCGCGGCGGCGAGCGTGCCGCTCTGCGTGGCTGCGAGCGGCGCGCCGGCGGCGCTCGCAACGAGCCACGTGGCCGGCTCTTCCGGCATACGCGGCAGGCGCAGCAGCAGCCAGTCAGCCATGTGCGGGCGGCCCCCTCAATCCGGTGTGTAGCTGCGCAGGATGGGACGCACCTGGCCCGTTGGATCCTGCAGAAGAAGACTGTACAAGTTGAATTCGGTGCTGCCAATAGTGATGACGCTGGTCAGCCGGAAGTAACTCGAGGTCATCTGCAGCTTGGACGAGATGTTGGTCCAGGTCGCAGGCTCAGCTGCCGCCTGGTAGTCGCTCAGCTTGGGAAAGCAGCCGCTGGCGGCGGAGCGGTTCTTGGCGAGCCCCTGGACGTCGCTCGAGAAGTCGCCGTGGCCGAGGAACGCATCGAGCACCTGTCCCTTGGCGGTGCAGACGTTGAGCTTCACGCCGTAGGGGAGCGCGGTCACGTAGGGCGCAAGGGCCACGTAACGGTCGCGCCCGAACCCGGGCAGCGCCAGCAGCTCGCTGGCACTGGTGATGTAGCGGTTGGGTGTGCGGTACGGGGGCGTCTGGCCCATGTAGACGCTGTCCTCCGCGCCGTCGGGAATGGACGGCACGATGTCGCGGTCGATCCAGTCGACCATGTAGCCGGCCCACTTGGGCTCGAGCCCGAGCATGACGAGCAGCTGTTGGAATGCGGTCACCTGCACCGGATCGGGCGTGCCGTCCTGCCGCACCAGGTTATTGAGGTTGAAGCGCCCCTGCATGTCCTCCAGCTGCGCGGTCAGCATCACGCCGGGAACTACCTCGTAAGGCCCGACCGCCTGCGCCCAGCCCTCGGAGGCGTAGGTATGCTGCGGATCGGATTGCTGCGCCAGGCGCAGGCCGTACGCCGCCAGCGCCTCCGCAGCCTGCTGCACGAGCAGCGCCTGATCGAACGCGAAGGTCGCGGCGCCACGGCGAAAGGTCATGGCGTTCTCGTAGGCGATCGCGGCGGCGAGGATCGTGCCGAGCGCAACCAGGAGAATCGCCACGAGCAGCGCGATGCCGCGCTGCGCGTGCGGCGCGGGACCAGCGCGCAGTGTTGGGCCCCGTTGCACGCTGTATTGCATCAGCCTGCGATCTCGAAGATGCGTACGATCTTGCCGAAGTCCTCGGTGTCGATCGTGACGCGCACGGCGATCGGCCGGATGCGCAGGCTGCTCTCGAGCGCCTGGGCGCCGGCGACGGTCGCGGGCGGCCACTGCGGCTGCCAGGTGTGGGTGAGGTCCAGGTACTCAAAGGTCACCGACTTCACCTTCTTCAGGAGATCGCGCCGGGCGGTAGTACTCGAGAGCGTCGGGTCGAGCACGTACCAGTACTCGCGCCTGAGCGTTCCATTCTCGAAAAAGTACGCGGCGCGCTGCTCGGCGGGGCGCTGCAGGCCGGTCAGATTGGCCCAGCCGCTGCGCGTCAGGGCGACGAGCGGCGGCGTGCCGCTCGTCGAGGACGAGGACGGAGTGCTGCTCGAGCCGCCGAGCGTGGACACGAAACCGGACGACTGCGTCCCGCCCGGGCTGCCCTGGAGCGAGGGCTGCGAGGGCTCGTCGCCGACCGGCTGGCGCACCGGGCGCGGCGTGAGCTGCACGAAGTCCTGCTCGAGGACCCGCAGGGCGGTCTGCAGCTCGATGAGCCGCGCCTGCTTCTCCTTGAGCGCATCCCGCGTGGTGATCGCCTGGCTGATGGCACCGTAGCCCATCGCGAACATGAGGGCGGCGATGAACAGTGCTACCAGGAGCTCGAGCAGGGTGAAGCCCGCGCAAGGGCGGCGCGCGTCGCGAGCGTGCGTGAGGCTGCCGCGGCTCATTGCGAGCCCGGAGGCTGCGTCGGCTGCGGCGCAGGGGGCGACGCTCCGGGCGTGGTTCCTGGAGAAGTCGGGCGCGAGGGCGCCGGCGTCTGCGGCGCGGTGGGCGACACTCCGGGCGCCGCACCGGGAGCTCCCGGGGTGTTCGGGGGCGTCCCGCCGGCTGCGTTCGAGCCGGGCGTGAGAAGCTGCGCGCCCCAATCGGGGAGGTCGCCGCGCGGCAGTCCCACCGCATCCCCCGAGATGCCGCTCAGCGTCGCGTACCAGCCGCGGTCGCTGTCGGAGCTCTGCCCGTCGGCGGGGCGCACGCTGACGTCCATGCGCACCATTCCGGGCACCTGCGTGGTGTTGACTTCCTGTTGCCAGTGCCACTTGCGCCCGGCGAAATCCGTGTCGCCGCCGGTCTTGCCCGGCGCGGGCAGCTGGCCGCTGATGCGCACCAGCGCGATCTGGTTGAGCGCCACCCAGTTCGCCAGGGTCTTGTCGCGCATATACACGATCGTGTCCGCGGAGGAGGTGAGCGTGCCGAGAACCGCGGCCATGCCGACCGTCACGATCGCGAGCGCCACCAGCACCTCGATCAGGGTGAAACCGGGCTCGCGGCTCTCGCGGGCGGGGCTCATCGCGCGGCTGCCTCCAGGACGCGGCTCTCGACGATCTTTCCCTGGTCGTCCTGCGAGACGGTAACGCTGCGCAGTCCCCCGTCGCGCTCGAGGCTCACCGAGAAGGCCGTGAGGTCGCCGTCGGAGTGGATCATCACCTGCGGCGTCTTGTCGTGTGCGTCCACGGGGCGGCGCAGCACCACCGGACGGGTCTCCACGACCAGCTTCACTGCGATGCCGTCCGGGAGCTTGCGCGCGATGAGCGCATCGTCCTCGAAGGCGCTGCGCCACTGGCCGAGCTGCGCGTCGTAGACCAGGAACTCGTAGCTGTCCTCCTGGAAGAGGACCCCGTACTCGCGCGTCTGCAGCTCGGCCTGCTCGCGCGCGTAGTTGATGAGGGCGAACAGCCGGTCGCTCTCGCGCTGCAGGTCCGGGTCGCGCCCGCTGAGGCTCACCGTGAGCAGGATGCCGGCCGACACCAGCCCGATGATCAGCACGACCATCAGCATCTCGATCAGGGTGAAGCCGGCGCCGGCCCGATGCCGCGCGCGCCGTAGGGGCCGCGGCGGGCTACTGGTTGAGGTTCCAGTTGCAGATGTCGGCATTGATGCCGTCGCCGCCGGGCTGGCCGTCGGCGCCCAGGGAGCACAGGTCGTACGCCTTGCCGTGCGCACCCGGAAAGACGAACAGGTAGTCGTTCCCCCAGGGGTCCTTGCTGATGCGCTCGATGTAGCCGCCGGGCTTCCAGTTCTTGATCGTGGGGTCGGTCGGTTGCGCGGTGAGCGCGGTCAGCCCCTGCTCGTTGGTCGGGTACTTGGAGTTGTCCATGTAGTACATGGTCAGCGCCGTCTCGAGGCTCTGGATATCCTCCTTCGCCTTGGCCACCTTGGCGTCATCGACGCGCCTCATCACACTCGGGACGATCACCGCCGCCAGCAGCCCGATGATGATCACGACCACCATGATCTCGATGAGGGTGAAGCCCCGCGTCCGGGCGTACCCCTGGTGGCGGTGTCTGCTAACCTCGGGGAGGATGTCATTCATACGTGGCGCTCGCGGGCGGCGTGGCCGCCGGTTTAAAGGCGGGTCGGATCATAACAAATGGGGTGAGCTTACCTGCGTGAGCCGCGTGACCCGGGTGCTCCGAGCGCTCAATTGGGACGCGACCTACGGGTGGGCGCTGCTCGCGGTCTGCGCGGTGCTCGTCCTCATCACACTGACCGGGGACGCCGGCCGTGCATTGCTGCGCTACGACCGCGCGGCGCTCCAGAGCGGTGAGCTCTGGCGGCTCGTAACGGCGCACCTGGTTCATCTCGACCTGCACCACGTCCTGCTCAACTGCTTAGGGATCCTCCTCATGTGGGCCCTGTTCGCCCGTGATTACACGGCGCGGCAATGGCTGATCGTCCTGCTCGGGTCGATTGCCGTGATCGACGCAGGGCTTGCGGTGTGGGATTCGACTCTGCGCTGGTACGTCGGTTCCTCGGGAGCGCTGCACGGCGTCATGGCTGCGGGCACCCTCGCGCACCTCAGGCGCAGCGAACGCGACGGCTGGCTGCTGGCGGCGTTCCTGGTCGGCAAGCTCATCTGGGAGCAGGGGGTGGGTGCGCTGCCGCTCTCCGGGAGCGACCCGGTGGTGGTGGATGCGCACCTGTTCGGCGCGGCCGGCGGACTCGCGGCCGCGGCGTTCCTTAAGCGCGCGCCCGAGCCGGTATAATTTTCACGGTTTTTACGCGGTACGGGGTTGCCATGGCGTTTGCGTTCGTCTTTCCCGGCCAGGGCTCGCAGTCGGTCGGCATGCTCGGAGCGCTCGCCGCGGCGGACGCGACCGTGCGCGCCACCTTCGATGAGGCCTCGGCGGTGCTCGGCTATGACCTGTGGAAGCTCGTGAGCGAGGGTCCCGAGGAAGACCTCAACGCAACCGCGCGCACCCAGCCGGCGCTGCTCGCCGCCGGTGTCGCCACCTGGCGCTGCTGGCGCGCACGCGGGGGCGGTGAGCCTGCGACCGTCTCCGGGCACAGCCTCGGGGAATTCACCGCACTGGTGTGCGCCGAGAGCCTCGAGTTCCGTGCCGCCGTGGGGCTGGTGCGCTTCCGCGGCGAAGTCATGCAGGAGGCCGTTCCAGCCGGCACCGGTGCCATGGCCGCGCTCCTCGGCCTCGAGGACGCGGAGGTGGAGGCGGCGTGCCGGGAGGCGACCGCTGGGGGCGGCGCGGGCTCGGTGGTGGAGGCCGCGAACTTCAACTCACCGGGACAGGTGGTGATCGCCGGCGAGAGCGGCGCGGTCGAGCGCGCCATCGCCGCGGCCAGGGCGCGCGGCGCCAAGCGCGCGGTAATGCTCCCGGTGAGCGTGCCATCGCACAGCACTCTGATGCGCGGCGCCGCCGAGCGGCTGCGCGGGCGGCTGTCGGCGGTAGGCCTCAAGTCCCCGCGCATCCGCTATGTGAGCGCGGTCGATGCGGCCGCGCACGCGGAGCCTGCCGACATCCGCGACCTCCTGGTGCGGCAGCTGTCGAGCCCGGTGCGCTGGACCGACACAGTGCGTGCGCTCATCGGGACCGGCGTGGAGGAGATCATCGAATGCGGCCCGGGACGCGTGCTCACCGGGCTCAACCGCCGCATCGAGCGGCGCGCGGGGCTCGAGTTCCTCGCGCTCGAGGATCCCGCCGCGCTCGATGCGGCGCTCAGTGCAACCCGAGAGGGCAGCCATGCTTGAGAACGAAGTCGCGCTGGTGACCGGCGCCTCGCGCGGGATCGGACACGCGATTGCGCTCGCGCTCGCACAGGCCGGGGCGCGCGTGATCGGCACCGCGACCAGCGTCGAGGGTGCGGCGAAATTCACCGAGGCGCTTGCGTCGCACGGATACAACGGCCGCGGGGCGGTGCTGGACGCGGGCGACGGCGCCTCGATCGATGCGCTCATCGCCGGGCTCGAGGCCGCGGGCGAGCTGCCGACGATTCTCGTCAACAACGCGGCGATTACCCGCGACACCCTGCTGCTGCGCATGAAGCAGGAGGACTGGGACCGCGTGATCGCGACCAATCTGACGGCGGTGTTCCGCCTCTCCAAGGCCTGCGTGCGCCGCATGATGAAGGAGCGGCGCGGGCGCATCGTCAATCTCACCTCGGTAGTGGGCCTCACCGGCAACCCCGGACAGGCGAATTACGCCGCCGCGAAGGCCGGGCTGCTCGGGTTCAGCAAGTCGCTCGCCCAGGAGCTCGCCTCGCGCGGCATCACGGTGAACGCGGTCGCGCCCGGCTTCATCGACACCGACATGACGCGCGCGCTCACCGAGGAGCAGCGCACCGCGCTCCTGACGCGCGTGCCGCTCGGGCGGCTCGGTACGCCCGAGGACATCGCCGCCGCGGTGCTGTTCCTCGTCTCACCCCAGGCCGCCTACATCACCGGCGAGACGCTGCACGTCAACGGTGGGATGTACATGCCCTGAAGATGCGTTGGCTGTACGCCACATCCGGGGCGCGGCGGCGGTACACGGACGGCGGGTGCTGCGGGAGTTTCACCAGTAAAAACAACCACTCGCGCAGCGGTGCGCCGAGTGGCACCCCAGGGGGTGTTCCCCTACAATACCGCGCCCGCTGTCCGGCTGCGGCCTGGCGGCGGGCAGCTTTTGAGCCCTAAAAGTCAAGCCTACAAAGGACCATCCGCTAATGAGCACAGTCGAGCAGCAGGTCAAAGCCATCGTTGCCGAACAGCTGGGCGTCAAACAGGAACAGGTCACGAACGACGCTTCGTTCGTCGACGATCTGGGAGCCGACTCGCTCGACACCGTCGAGCTGGTGATGGCCCTCGAAGAGGAGTTCGAGATCGAGATCCCGGACGAGGACGCCGAGAAGATCACCACCGTCCACCAGGCCATCGACTACATCAACGAGCGCCGCGCCAAGTCCTGAACGTCGCGCGCGGCTGACAGGAATCGAGTGAGCAAGCGCCGCGTCGTCGTGACGGGTCTCGGGATGGTGTCTCCGATCGGGAGCACCGTCCAATCGGCATGGGACGCGATCCTGCGCGGTGAGAGTGGTATCGGGCCGGTGACGCGCTTCGACGTGTCGGCGTTTCCGGTGCGCATCGGCGGCCAGGTGCGCGACTTCGACGTCGGCCAATACCTCCCGCCGAAGGAAGCGCGCCGCATGGACGAGTTCATGCACTACGGCGTCGCCGCCGGCGTGCAGGCCGTCACCGATTCCGGCATCGATTTCAGCAAGAGCGACCCGGCCCGCTGCGGAGCGGTGTGCGGCGCCGGCATCGGCGGACTCTGGACCATCGAAGAAGAGTTCAGCGAATATCTCAAGGCGCACAATCCCCGCAAGATCTCCCCGTTCTTCGTCCCCGCCACGATCATCAACATGATCGCGGGGCACCTCTCGATCCGCTACGGGCTCAAGGGGCCGAACCTCGGCGTGGTGACCGCCTGCACCACCTCGACGCATGCGATCGGGCTCGGCATGCGCACCATCCAGTACGGCGATGCCGATGTCATCATCGCGGGCGGCGGCGAGATGGCGACCACGCGTTGCGGGCTCGGGAGCTTCGGCCAGGCCAAGGCGCTCTCTACCCGCAACGACGCCCCCACCGAGGCGAGCCGCCCCTGGGACAAGGACCGTGACGGCTTCGTGCTGGGCGATGGCGGAGGCGCGGTGCTGCTCGAGGAGCTCGAGCACGCCCGCCGGCGCGGCGCGCGCATCTACGCCGAGCTGGTCGGCTTCGGCATGAGCGGCGATGCTCATCACATCACCGCGCCGCCGGAGGACGGCGAGGGCGCACGCCTCGCCATGGTGAATGCGCTGCGCGACGCGGGCCTGAACCCCGATCAGGTGCAGTACATCAACGCGCATGCGACCTCGACACCGCTCGGCGACAAGGCGGAAACCGTGGCGCTCAAGCGCGCTTTCGGCGACTGCGCCAGGCGCATCCCCGTCAGCTCGACCAAGTCGATGACCGGGCACCTGCTGGGGGCCGCCGGCGTAGTCGAGGCGATCTTCTCGGTGCTCGCGATCCGCGACGGCGTGGCGCCGCCCACCATCAACTACCGCACCCCGGATCCGGAGTGTGATCTGGACTACGTTCCGAACACCGCGCGGCGCATGAAGATCGACGTCAGCCTGTCGAATTCCTTCGGCTTCGGCGGCACCAACGGCTCGGTCATCTTCCGGCGCTTCTCTTAGCGCCCCGCCGGCTGCGCCTCACGGGCTTTCCGCTACGCACGCACCTCTCGTTCGCGAACTCGAGGTACCACCGGCGGTGCTGCGCCGCCTGGCGGCGCTCGATCCCGCGCGCTATCCACTGCTGCTCGACAGCGCGGCGGCGGGGCCTTTGGGTACCACGACCGTGCTGCTGGCCGCGCCGCGCGCGGCGCTCTGGCTGAGCGCCGACGGCCGCCTCGGCGCCGACGGCACCACGATCGAGGGTGACACCTTTCTCGCCGCGCTCGAGAGCTGGTGGCGCCGGGAGGGGGCGGGCGCGAGCTCCGCGGGTGCTGCGGCCGCGGGCCTGCCGTTCGCGGGGGGCTGGGCCCTTTATCTCGGCTACGAGCTCGCCCAGGAGATCGAGCCGCGGCTCGTGCTGCCGCGCACGCCGCTCCCCTGGGTGGCGTTTGCGCTGCGCACCCCCTGCGCGCTGATCCACGAGCTCGGCGCCGGCCGAGTGCTCGCGGTCGGGGAGGAGGGCTCGGCCGATACCCTGGCACTCCTCGTGGCCGATGCGTACGCGGCGGCCGCCCGCGCCGATCCTGCGGACACGCTCGAGGTCCGCTCGGTGGCGGAGGAAGACCCGGAAGTCTTTCTCGCGCGCGTCAAATGCGCCAAGGAATACGTGCGCGCGGGGGACATCTATCAGGCAAACCTGTCGCGGCCCTGGACCGTGGAGGTGGCGGGCGCGAGCCGGGCGGCTCCCGCCGCGGCGGCGCTCTATCGGCGGCTGCGCGCGGCGAACCCGGCGCCATTCGCGGCGCTGGCACAGTGGCGCGGGGTGGCGCTCATCTCCTCATCGCCTGAGCGGCTGGTGCGGGTCAGCGGACGGCGCATCGATACACGTCCCATCGCCGGCACGCGCCCGCGCAGCCGCCACCCCGGCGGCGATGCGGTGGAGATTCCGGAGCTCGTGATGCACCCCAAGGAGCGCGCCGAGCACATCATGCTGGTGGACCTCGAGCGCAACGATCTCGGCCGGCTGTGCGAGCCGGGGACGGTGCGCGTGGACGAGCTCATGAGCATCGAGTCCTACGTCCACGTGCACCACATCGTATCGAACGTGACCGGGACGCTGCGCGCCGACGTCACCCCGATCGGCGCGGTACGCGCGGTGTTTCCGGGCGGCACGATCACCGGATGTCCGAAGTTCCGCTGCATGCAGATCATCGCGGAGCTCGAAGGCGCCGGGCGCGGGGCCTACACCGGCTCGCTCGGATACCTCGGCCGCGACGGACGGCTCGACCTCAACATTCTCATCCGCACCATGACGCTGGCAGGCTCCGCGCTCGAGTTCCGCGCCGGGGCCGGCATCGTTGCCGACTCAGACCCGGAGCGCGAGCTCGAGGAGACGCGCGCCAAGGCACGCGGCCTGTTGCGAGCCCTCGAGATGCGCGCATGACAGCGGACGGCGCGCCGCTCGCGGTGTGGGTGAACGGGCGCCCCAGTGGGGCGCTCTCGCCCACGGAGCGCGGGCTGCACTATGGCGACGGCCTCTTCGAGACGATCGCCTGCCTCAGGGGCAGGCCGCGGTTCCTCAACCTCCATCTCGAGCGCTTGAGCCGGGGGTGCGCGCGGCTCGGAATCGAGAGCCCCTCCCCGGAGGAATTGCGCCGTGAGATCCTCGCCGTCGCGGCCGGGGCCGGGCGCGCCGTCGTCAAGGTGCTGCTGACGCGCGGGCCTGCGGTCGCGCGCGGCTATGGGACGACCGACGCCGAGCAGCCGACGCGGCTCACTCTGCGGTATCGCTGGGAGGACGAGGATCCGCGGCTCGCGACCGTTGGGGTCCGCGTGCGCACGGCGGCGCTGCGCCTGGCGGAAAGCCCGGCGCTCGCGGGGCTCAAGCACCTGAACCGTCTCGAGCAGGTGCTGGCAAGGCGCGAGTGGAGCGATGCCGACATCGCCGAGGCGCTGATGTTCTCCTCGAGCGGGAGGCTGATCTCGGGAGTGATGAGCAACGTGTTTCTCGTGGAGGGCGGAACTCTGAGGACACCGCGCCTCGATCGCTGCGGCGTTGCCGGCATCATGCGGCAGGTCGTGCTGCGCGAAGCGGCGCGCGCCGGCATCCCGGTCGAGGAGCGCTCGCTCGATGGTGCGGATCTCGCGCGCACGCGCGAGCTCTTCCTGACGAGCGCCGTGACGGGGGTGCGCCCGGTGAGCGCGGTCGACGGGCGGGCCTGCGAGCCGGGTGCAGTGACTCGCGAGCTGCAGCGGCGCCTCGCGCCGCTGCTCACGGAGGCGGCCGATGCTTAAGCGCACTGATCGCGTCCGCGGCTGGCTGCGCCGCGCGGGATTGGCCGCCGGCGTGTTGATCGTAGTGCTCGGGGTGGCGGCCACCGTCGTGCATGACTGGCTCAAGCGCGAGTACCTTGCGCCCGGCCCGGCCGCAGCGCCGTCGCGCATCCAGGTGGAACAGGGGGCCAGCGTGCGCGCCGTGCTCGCGCGGCTCGAGAGTCAGGGTGTCGTGCACAACGCGCGCGCGGTGCTGTGGTATCTGCGGCTGCTCACCGAGCACCCGAGGATGCAGGCCGGCACGTACGAGATTCCCCCGCGCGCCAGCCCCGAGCAGATCATCACGATGTTCGAGGAAGGCAAGGTGCTGCTCGAGCAGCTGACGGTGGTCGAAGGCTCGACCTTCGGCGACTTCCTCGAGCTCCTCGCCCATGAGCCTGACGTGACGCACACGCTGGCCGGCAAGACCCCTGCTCAGGTGATGGTCGCGCTCGGACATCCCGGTGAGAACCCCGAAGGGCGCTTCTTTCCCGACACCTATCGCTTCGCCGCGAGCACCACCGATGCGGTGATCCTCGGGCTGGCCTACGACAAGATGAGTCAGGCGCTCGCCGCGGCCTGGAGCGTCCGCAGCCCGAAGCTCCCCTTCGACAGTCCGGACCAGGCGCTGATCCTCGCCTCGATGGTCGAGAAGGAGGCACAACTCAAGTCCGAGCGGACGCGCATCGCCGGGGTCTTCGTGGGCCGCTTGCGCAGGGGTATGCGGCTGCAGTCGGATCCGACCGTGATTTACGGCCTCGGGGCGCAGTATGACGGCCAGATCCATACCCGCGACCTCCTGACCGACACGCCTTACAACACCTACACGCGCGCGGGTCTTCCGCCGACGCCGATCGCGCTTCCCGGGCGCGAGTCGCTTATGGCCGCGGTCCAGCCCGACGAGGCCGGTGACCTCTACTTCGTCGCGAGCGGGCTGGGGGACGGGGCGCATCACTTCTCGAAGACGCTGCAGGAGCATAATTCCGCGGTGAAAGCCTATCTTGCACGGCTGCGCCAGCAGCGCGCCGCAGCTCATGGCACCGCGGCGGGCGCGAGCGCTCACCCATGACCGGCCGGTTCATCACGCTCGAGGGGATCGAGGGCGCGGGCAAGTCGACGATCGCCAAGTTCGTGCTGGCTTACCTGGCGCGGCGGCAGATTCCCGGGCGGCTGACGCGCGAGCCGGGCGGCACGCCACTCGCAGAGCGCATACGGCAGCTCGTGCTCGAGCGGGGAACGGAGTCCCTGTCCCCCGTCACCGAGACGCTCCTCATGTTCGCGGCGCGCGACCTGCACCTCGAGCATGTCATCCGGCCGGCGCTCGCCCGCGGCGAGTGGGTCGTGTGCGACCGCTTCACCGACGCGACGCGCGCCTATCAGGGCAGTGGGCGGGGCGTCGATCCGGATCTCATCGAGTCGCTGGCCGCCGCCGTTCACGGCGGGCTTGCTCCCGACTGCACGCTGCTGCTCGATATTCCGGTGAGTGTCGGGCTCGCGCGGGCGCGCGGGCGCGCGGCGGGCGATTCCGATCGCTTCGAGGCCGAGTCCGGCGGCTTCTTCGAGAAGGTGCGCGCAGGCTACCTCGAGCTCGCGCGGCGCGAGCCCGAGCGCTTTCACGTGATCGATGCGGCCGCGCCGCTCGATGCCGTGGAAGAGCGGGTCGAGCACATCCTCGAGGACCTGGAATGAGCGATCCCGCAGGCGTCATGCCGCCGTGGATCGCGCCCGCGACGGCCTCGCTCGCAGCCGCGAAGCTTGCCGGCCGGCTGCCACACGCGCTCCTCGTCCATGAGGCGCCCGGCGCCGGCGGCGACTGGCTCGCGCACTGGGCCGCGCGCCTCGCGCTGTGCGAGCGCTCCCCCGAGGCTCCGTGCGGAGCCTGCAACGCGTGCCGCCGGGCACTCGCCTGGCAGCACCCGGATCTCACCCTCGTGACGCCGCTCGAGGACTCGCGCCAGATCCGCATCGAGCAGCTGCGCGACCTCGCGGCGGATCTCGCGCTCACGAGCCATGCGGGGGGCTACAAGGTCGCCGTCATCACGCCGGCCGATTCCATGAACCGCTTCGCCGCCAACGCGCTGCTGAAGACCCTCGAGGAGCCGCCGGCGCGCACGCTCCTGGTATTGGTGGCAAGCCAGCCTTCGCGGCTCCCTCCCACGGTCCTGAGCCGCTGCCAGCGCCTCACGGTGCGCGCACCAGGGCGCGCCGAGGCTGTGGCCTGGCTCACGCAGGTCCGGGGCCCGGGCGCCTGGGAGGCGGCGCTCGCGACGGTGGGCGAGGCGCCGATGCTGCTCGTGCAGGCGGACCCGGAGCCGCTGGCGCAAATCGGCGCTGAAATGCGCCAGACACTCGAGAAGCTCGCAGCCGGCGAGGCCGACCCGCTCGCGACCGCGGAACGCTGGGCGCGGAGCGAGCTGCCGCTCAGGCTCCGCTGCTTTGAGAATTGGCTCACAGAACGCATCCGCCGCGCCTCTGGCGGGGGCAACTTAATGCCAGAAGTGCGCGCTGGCCCCTACTTGCCAGGGGCCGGCGCGTTCTTGAATATACGCGAGCTGTTCGGGCTCCTGGACGAGGTCCGGGAGCTAAGGAGCGCGCTCGATGTGCCGCTTAACCGCGCACTGGCGCTCGAGGCTCTGTTACGGCGGCTGGCACCCCATGGTGCCGGTGTCGCAGCATAGGGAACACGGATGCACGCACGACCGTTACATTCGACGAGTGGGGAAAGGACCGTGAGAGCGGGCGCGAACAAGCCGGGTCTGTTGACGCTCACCATCAAGGACAAGAGCGCGCTGTACCTTGCCTACATGCCGTTCGTGAAGAACGGCGGGTTGTTCATTCCGACCAACAGCAACTACCGCCTCGGCGACGAGGTGTTCATGCTGCTGAACCTCATGGGCGAGGACGAGAAGCTGCCCGTTGCCGGGCGCGTGATCTGGGTGACCCCCAAGGGCGCGCAGGGCAAGCGCACCGCCGGCATCGGCGTGCAGTTCAGCGAGCAGGATCGCGGGCAGACCCAGAAGAAGATCGAGACTTATCTGGCCGGCGCTCTGTCGGGCGACAAGGCCACCCACACCATGTAGCGTGCGCTCCGCGCGCCGCTGCAGAGTCTTGCGTCGTTACTTGGCGCCCGGCGGCTTGGCGGCTGGCGGCGCTTTGGGCGCTGCCGCGGCCTTGGCCGGTGCGCCCGCCACGCGCGCGGTCGCAGCGTTGCCGTTCGAGAGCCCCCCGGTGAGCACGTAGGCGTCGAAGCCGCGCTCGACCATCAGGTACGCCGCAGCGGAGCTGCGCCGCCCTGTGTCGCAATACACCACGTAGGACACCGCGGGATCGAGCGTCGAGAGCTTGAGGCGGATGAGATAGAGCGGAATATTGAGGGAGCCCTCGATCGCGAGCGTCTGATGCTCGCTCGGCAGGCGCACGTCGAGCCAGCGGCCGCCCTTGGCGACGATATCGCTCGCCTGCTCGCGGCTTACCCACTGCAGCAGCGGCTCGTTCATCAGCTCGCGGAAATCCTCCTTCTTCAGGCGCATCAGCACGCCGTCGGTGCTCATGGTGACGGTGGCGTTGCGCTTGGCCTCGGCGATCAGCGCTTCCTCGCCGAAGGTGTCGCCCACACCGAGCTCGGCCAGCCGGATGCCTTCCTGCTTGAGCGGCGTCTCGCGCGAGACTGCGCACTTGCCGCTCACGATGATGTAGAAATAGTCGCCTTCGCCACCCTGCTTGATGACCACTTCGCCCGCCTTGGTCGGCACACGCTGCAGGCGCTGGAAGATCGCCTGGATGTTGGCGGGCGGAATGCGATGGAACGCCTTGGTCTGAAGCAGCGTCGTCATCCAGTCGTCGGAGCCGGCATTCTGCAGCTGCGCCTGGAGCTCGGCGACCTCGTAGGTGCCGGTCTGATCCCAGGTGATCATGACATCCAGCAGATCGCTGTCGATCGAGAGGTAGGTGACGTCGCCGCGGGCGCGTGCGGAGACGCGGCGTGGCAGCTGCGGATAGAGCGGGTTGCGCGCTTCCGGGGTGCCGCCCCGGAGCGTTGCGACGGTGCGCTCGCCCTCGTTGATCTCCAGCGTCCCGGTGACCAGCCAGAAGGTGCGCTTGTCCGTGTCGCCCTGGTCGAACATCAGACGTCCGGAGTTGAGCGTGCGGACCGTGATTTTCTTCGCCAGCGCCGCCAGGTTCTCGCGCTTCATCCCGTCGAGGGGCGCAAACGCCTTGAGCACCTGCACGCTGGTTTCGCGCTCGTCCGCCATGGACCCCCGAAGCCGACTGACTTAAGTTAAGGTTCGCCGCGCCGGCAAGCTTTGCGGCGCAACGCCGGGCCGATGGTAGCACACGGCCTTGCCCGGCCCGCGCGCAGCGGCCTCACGTTTTCTGCCCGGCCGTGAGCAGCGTCCAGCCGGCATCGGGCTTGAAGCGCGGACCGTGACGTGCAGCAAGCTCCTCGAGGCGCGCGACTATCGCGCTGCTTCCCCGGGCACGGGCATAAGCAATCGGCCCGCCGCGGAAGGGAGCGAAGCCGGTGCCAAAAATCACCGCGGCGTCTGCGAGGTCCGGATCGTCCACGACGCGCTCGCGGAGGCACGCGACGCACTCGTTGACGAGCGCAAGAACAAGCCGGTCCTCGAGATCCTCCGGCGCCGCACCCGCGCCGCCGCCCTTCACCGGCTTGCCGTCCTGCCAGACGTAGAAACCCTCGCCGCTCTTCTTGCCGAGCTTCTTCGCCGCGAGCAGCGCCGCGAGGCGCGGCAGCTTTGGTGCGGGCCGGCCGAGCTCGCGGGCGATGATCTCGCCGACGTGCGCCCCGACGTCGAGCCCCACGACGTCGGCGAGCTCGATCGGCCCCATCGGCATGCCGAAGCGCACCGCGGTCCGGTCGATCGCCGCGAGCGATACTCCTTCCTCGGCGGCGTACATGGCCTCGTTGATGTAGGGAGTGAGGACGCGGTTCACCATGAAGCCCGGGGCGCTGCGGCAGGGTACCGGCAGCTTGTCGAGCCGGCGTGCGAAGGCGGTGGCGGCCTGCACGGCAGTGGCGTCGGTATCGTCGTCGTGCACGATCTCGATGAGCGGCATCTGCGCCACGGGGTTGAAGAAGTGCAGGCCGACCAGGCGCTCGGGCCGCGTCAGCCGATCCGCCAGTGGCTCGAGCATGATGCTCGAGGTGTTGGTGGCAAGCAGCGCCCCCGGCTTCATGCGCGGCTCGAGGCGCGCGTACAGCTCCCGCTTGGCTTCGAGGTTCTCGAAGATCGCCTCGATGACGACGTCGGCCTGTGCGACCCCGTCGCCCGCCACGTCGGCGCGCAGCCGCTCGCGGGCGGCCGCATTCTTGGCCGGATCGCGCAGGCGCCGGTCGAACAGCTCCGCGGCGCGCCTGATGGCGGGCTCGATGTACTCACTCGCCCGATCCTGCAGCGTCACCGTGAAACCGCGCAGCGCCGACCATGCGGCGATGTCGCCGCCCATCACCCCCGCGCCGACCACGTGCACGTGACGGATCTCCATCGGACTCTTGCCGCCCGCGCTCTTCAGGCGATCCTGCAGCAGGAACACGCGCACGAGGTTGCGCGAGGTTGCGGTCGTGAACAGGTGCGCGATCGAGCGCGCCTCCGCCTCGTACGCGGCGGGTCCGCGCGCGCCGTACCTCGCCCACAGGTCGATGATGGCGTAGGGGGCAGGGTAGTGGTCGGGCCGCGCGCGGCGCGCAACCTGGGCGATGAGCGAGCGGCGCACTAGCGGACGCAGCGGCGCCGAGGAGAGCAGCCGCTCGGCGAGCGGCGCACGGCGCGGCGGCGGGCTCTTCAGCACCAGCGCGCGCGCCGCAGCGCGCAGCTCGGCCTCGGAAGTCAGCGCATCGACCAGCCCCAGGCGCAGCGCCTTGTCGGCGCGCACCGGCTTGCCGGTCAGCATCAGCTCCATCGCGGCGCGCACACCCGCCAGCTGGACGCTGCGGACCGTGCCGCCGAATCCGGGGTGGATGCCGAGCTGCACCTCGGGGAACCCAAGCGAGAGCCGCTCATCACCCACCGCGACCCGGTAACGGCAGGCGAGGGCGAGCTCGAGCCCGCCGCCGAGCGCAAAGCCATGGATCGCGGCGACGCTCGGGCAGGGGAGCGCGGCGAGACGGTTGAGTACCTGCTGGCCGCGGTGGATGAGCAGGTAACCGCTGTTTGCATCGGTGACGCCGGTGAACTCGCGGATATCGGCGCCGGCGACGAAGCCGCTCTTCTTGGCCGAGAGCACCACGAGCGCGCGCGGCGGCTCTTTCTCGAGCGCGGCGAGCAGGCCGTCGAGCTCCATGAGCACCCCGCCGGAGAGCACGTTGGCCGAGGTACCCGGCTTGTCGAGTGTCAGCCAGGCGACGCCCTCGGCGTCCCGCTCGAGGGTCCAGTTGCGCGCGGTGTCATTGCTCATGGGTGAAGCTCTAGGCGGCCGAGACCGCCGCCTTTTCCGTACCGGCGCCGCGGCCGGAGTGGACCTGGAAGTCGCACACCAGCGGGCGATGATCCGAGAAGCGCACGTCGGGCACACGGAAGCCCGAGACCTCGATTCCCTCGCTTACCAGGATGAAATCGAGCTCGATGCGCGGCACGCGCGCCGGGAACGAGGGCAGGCCCGCCGTGTTGGCGTTGCGCAGGCCGGCGGCGCGCATGAAGAGGAACAGCTCGTGCGTGCCCCAGAAGGTGTTGAAGTCGCCCGCGACGATCGCCGGCTTGGCCGACTGCACCACCAGATCGTGGAGCGAGCGCAGCTGGTACTGGCGGTGGCGGAATTTCACCGACAGGTGCACCAGGAATACGCACACGTCGGTGAGCTCGAGCTCGATGATGAGGCGCTTGATGCCGGTGTCGAAATAATGGAAGCGCTCGCCCGCCACGTTCGGACCCGACAGGAAGGCGTTGCCCTGCTTGCGCACGATCGGCATGAAGGTGTTGATCGAGCCGCTGCGGTACTTGCACTGGAAGGTCGAGTAGTGGCCGAGCTCCCGCGCGATGTGCTCGGCCTGGTTCACCATGCCGGTGCGGATCGAGCCCGTGTCCACCTCGAGGAGCCCCACCACGTCGGGCTGCTCGCCGCGGATGAAGTCGGTGATGCCGTTGAGCACCCGGCGGTTGCTGCGCAGGTAGCCGGCGCCGGGCAGCGGCAGGTGGAAGGCCGGCCCCGTGCCGGTGGCATAACGAATGTTGTATACGAGCAGGCGCACGGTTAAATGGCACAGCCACGGCCGACGAGGCCGGCATTCTATCCCGCACCAAGCTGTCGTGCGGCGGCGACTGACGGACGCGCCCTTGCGCTCTGCAGCCCGTGTGCGAGACTTAGGTCGGGTGATACCACCCGCGACCGGAGGGGGTTCCGATGTCGCAAGCGAACCCGGTGCGTTTATTCGTCACGCATGCCTGGGAGAACAGCGACGACTATCTGCGCGTATTCGAGTATCTCGAGAGCGCGCGCAATTTCTTCTATAAGAACTACAGCACGCCGGACAAGCGCCCGACCGGGGACAAGGAAGCCCTGCGCGAGGATCTGCGGCGGCAGATTGCCCCCGTGGAGGCGGTGATCGCGCTGTCGAGCCTGCACGCCTCGCAGCCCGACCTTCTCACCTTCCAGCTGCTCTACGCGCAGGCGAACCACAAGCCCGTGGTGCTGCTGAAGCCCTTCGGCGGGGGCGGCGAAGCCCCCAAGGCGATACTCGATCTCGCCGACGAGGTGGTGGCGTGGGACGAGCGGGGCCTCGTCGATGCGATCCGCCGCCAGGCGCGTCACGAGGAGACGACGCGCTGGGACACCATCGAGTTCAAGCTCGATTAAGCCCTGAGCACATTACAAGGCGATTGCCCGCGGCGCGCCGTTCTTGGCGCGCGCGCCCGCGCCACGCCCGTTGAAGCCGTTGCGCGCGGCGCCATTCAGCGCCACGCCGTTCAGCAACTCGCCATTGCCATTCGCTGCCGCCATCGCGTGTGCTTCGTCGGTGGCGCACTCGCGCACGATCGCGGCGAACAGGCGCACGACGCTGCAGGCGAGCTCATCGGCCTCGGTGCTCGACATCTTGCGCACCGTGGCGCGCACCGCATCCTCGCCGCGCAGCGGACGCTCGCGGGTGAGCGCATCGTGACAGGCGCGGAAGTCTTCGCGCAGCGCTTCGGGAAGATCCTCCGCGCGCACGAATGCCAGGTGATTGCGATAGGCCTCGGCGAGCCGATCCTTGATCGGTCCCGAGCGCACGAGCGACAAGGCGGCTCCCTCAAGCTGTTCCCATGTAGTGCTCATCACTACCTCGTGGAACGCCTCCCGCATATGGGTTCGTGTGCGCGAGCCTCGCGCGGGTCGGCGTCAGTTAGTTCTTGTTATGCGGTATTGGAATCCAAGCACACTCAAGCGGCTGCGGCGGAAATATAGCTCAGACTCTAGGAAAAAAATATGGTTAATCGGTGACCATTCGGTGACGAGCGAGGCCGCTCGAGGCTGACGAGAGCGCAGATTTCGCCCGGAGGAGGAGCCACAGGCACGTGCCTGGCCAAGGGAAACCGCTGGAGGGCGCGGCAGCCGGGCAGCTGCGGGGAGCTCCGCCGCAGCACCCGTGTGCTCTCAAGTGAATCTACATGAGCTTACACGGACATGTAGAGGTTTTTATTGAGTTAATTGGCCCAGCAATAGGCGGTATTGTCGGCGCCCGTGTTGTCAAAGGCGAACTGTTTTCCGGTCGAGTCGACCGAGAACGAGGCGCACTGCGTGTCGTTCACCTGGGTGCCGACGGGTGTCGCGGTGACGGTGTAGGAGGGCGCCGCCACCGCGCTTGGGGCGCAGGCCGGGGAGCAGACGGCCAGGGAGTAGTAGCCGCTCCCGAAGACGCCAAAGGCCGTATAGCCCAGGCTGGCCGGAGCGTTGGTGTAAGCCGAGGCGGTGCTGTAGAAGCTCTCCTCGCGCCCCGCGAGGTCGAGGAGGGCAGTCTTCGCCTCGGTGCGCCGCGACTGGCGCACCTGCGCCAGATAGGAGGGGACCGCGATCGAGAACAGGATGGCCCCGATCACGACCACGATCATGAGCTCGATCAGGGTGAATCCCGAGACTCGCTTTCCGGCTCGCAGCTGCATGGCGCCTCTCATCAGCGCCGCTCGATCCAGTTGAGGCGCCGACCGCTCGTGTTCGGGGGCAGGTTGAGGCCCACGACATTGCTCTGGATGATGGCACCGTTACCGGCCACCTGGTTGGTCTCCGAGATCAGGAACATGGTGCCGGAGCTGTTGCCCGTGATGAAGGAGCTGCCGGTCGCATTGGTCTGCATGCCGATAGCGTTGGCGTCCAGGTACGCCGGGTTGGTATTCACCACGGGGTTCGCCGCCTCGCTCGGGGGCAGGAACACCTGGTTGAACGCCCCACCGGTCATCGCCGACAGCACGTAGGTGATGCCGCTGTCGACCGGGATCGCACACGAGGTGGGATCGTTGGTCGCCGGCACGATGGAGTTCACCGTGACGGCCTGCTGCACGAGCTCGGGGTTGTAGACGATCTGCTCATTGACGCCCGGGAGATTGAGGTACCAGCCGAACTCGGTATTCGAGGCCGCGCCGCCCGCGCAGGTGGTGGTCCCCATGAAACAGACCTGCTGATTGGCCGCGATGTCGCGGTTGCCCGTCGCGGCGTTGATCGTCACAGTCTGCGCCTCGAGGTTCGCCTGCTGGATCGTATTGTTGGCGCCCCCGAGCCCGGTGGCGCCGGCGGCCAGCGCCGCGTACTGCACTCCGGACTTGGAATTCCAGCTGCTCATGTTCCAGTCCCACACGCCATAGAGCGACTCGGTGCCGGTTGCGTAGGTGGAGGGATTGAGGTTAGTCAGCGGAAACTTCTCGCCCGTGCCGAACAGGATCACGAGGTACTGCCCCAGGCCCGGGTACGGCGCACCGGAGGCGGCCACGATTGCCGTCGTGATCGGCTGACCCGAGGGCGCGGTGAACAGCGGCCCGGGCGTGACTGCCCAGTTGCTCGGGTTATTACTGGTGAGGTCGAAGCGCCAGACATTGCCCTGCAGGTCGCCGGCGTATACGTAATCCGTCATGTGATCGCCGTCGAGGTCGACGGGCGAGGCAAACGCGATCCCGTTCGGGCTCGCGGCGCTGCCGGTCGAGGTGCTGAGGTAATAGAAGGTCCTGGCGCCCGTGGTCTGGTCCACCGTCATGACGTAGATGCCGGCATCGCCGCTCGCGCTCCCCAGGCCGTTGCCGAAGATCACCGCCCAGTCGCCGTTGTGCAGGCGGCGAATGGTCGGCGTGCCGTAGGTGTTGCCCAGGTTGTTGCCGCAGTTCGCACCACCGTTGGCCGAGGTGGTGCCGGCGCACGCGATGGTCGTCGGCGTCCACTCGCCGATGACCAGGCTCGAGGCATTGGCCTCCGAGAAGTTCGTCGGGTTGGTGACGTCGAGCGCGTAGAGGGCCGCGCCGCCGGGCCCGAGGCCGCCGACCAGCCAGGTGTGCCAGGCGTTGCCGTAGAACAGGTCGCCGGTGCCCGGCGTCGCGTCCACGAAGAAGGCATGGCCGTACTGGCTCCCCGAGTAATCGATCCCGGGGTTGGTCGCGTTGTGAATGGTGTTGAGGACGGCACCCGGCATGTAGGCCAGCACTTCCTGGCCGTCGTTCGGCGTCACGGTCCCGGTGCAGTTGCTCGAGGTCGAGCAGAAAGTGCCGTTCGAGTTATAGGAGCCGCTGCGGAAACCATGCAGCAGGCCGTCGTCGGAACCCGTGTACACCACGTTCAGGCGGCTCTCGTTCGACTGCGCGTACTGGACGTAGGTCGGGTTGCCGGCCGCGTTCTCCGCATTGACCGCGGCCGCATAGAGCCGGTCATGCCAGGTCGCCGGGTAGGGTGCGTCGGGCGGGCCCACCCAGGCGGGGCTCGAGTCGATGATGTCGGCGAGCACGCTGGCCCGGGCGCGGAACAGTCCCACCGCACTCGAGTCGATCTCACAGCTGCGATCGCCGCGCAGGTACGCCACGCGGTCGGAGGGATCGTAGGCCGTCCCAGTGGCGTTGCAGTTCACGCTGGCGTTGTCGCCCGCATCGATGGTGCCCTGCAGGCTCGTCGTAAGACTGTTGTACTCGAACGGAATGCCCTGGGTCCCGTTCCACGTGAGGATGGCACGGCTGGTGGGTGCCTGGGCCGCGGTCGGGCCCGCGACGGTGGTCGTGGGGCAGGTGCTGCTCCCCGCTACTCCGGTCAGGACGCATTCCGCATCCCAGTTCGCGGGCGACGCCACGACGACGTTGCCGTAGGTGTCGAGGGTGAGTGAGCTCGCGGTCACGCGCCCGACCCAGTTGTTCGGGTTATAGAAGGCGAAGTAGGCCTGCGCGCCGGTCTCGAGCTTGGCCGACTGGCGCTCGCTCGCGCCGGCGGAGCTCGAGGCCGTGGTCTCAGGTACCGCCTTGAAGCACAGGATCTCGTGGATGTTGCTGTCGCCACCGGTCGAGCCGGCGAAGCCGAAGAGGAAGTTGGCCGGCAGCGGGCCGTTGGATGCGGTGATGCTCTGCGACTTGATGACCTGCTGGTAGGCGCCGCCGTTGATGCTGTAGGAGAGGCTCAGCAGGCCCGCCTGCGAGATCTTCAGGTCATAGAAGATAGGCTTCGCGGCGCCGCGGGTCATGGCGCTCTCGTTTGCGATCTGGGTGCCCGCGGGCAGCACCGCATAAGCGTTCGGGATCGCGCCGTAATCGAGAATATTGCCGGTATTCAGGCTGTTGGAGAGGGTCGTCGTACCGGCCGTCACCGCGCTGCTGACCAGGGCGTTGGTGAAATTGTAGAGCTGGCCGGTCTTGCAGGTCGCCTGCACGGCGTAGAAGGAATCGGGATGTCCGTTGCCCGACGGCACCTGGGTGGTCGGCGCATTCGGCGGGTTCGTGGTCGACGCATTCGATGCATTCGAGCCCGGCGTGCCGGTGGTGGGCGTGCCTCCTGCGCTGCCGGTGGCCGCGAGCGTGGTGCCAATGCCGGGAGCGGCATTTGCCGTAGGCGCGGTGGGAGTTGTGCCGCCGCTGCACTTACCGGTGCCAGAGTTGTAGGTGTTGCCAGACGGGCAGCATTCGGGATTACCCCCCTGGATGCCTACGTAAACCTTGGTGCCGCCGCACTTGTAGCACTCGCCCCCCGCGACCAGGGTCGCGTCGTAGGCGTAGCCGCCCGCGCAGGTCTCGCACCTGTCATTGGTGCCGTTCCAGGTGCCGGTCGTGCAGGAACCCCAGCAGGTGTTGGTGCCCGAGTTGTACGTGCCGCTCGCACAGCTCTCGCACTGGTTGGTGCTCGAGTTCCAGGTCTGGCCCCCCGGGCAGCTCGAGCAGGTGCCGGTGCTCGAGACATAGCTGCCGCTCGAGCAGATCTCGCATTGATTGGTAGTCGGATTGTAGGTCTGGCCCGCCGGACAGCTCTGGCAGGTTTGCGTGGTCGAGTCGTAGGTCTGACCCGCCGGGCAGCTCGTGCAGTCATTGGTGGCGGGGTCGTACGAGCCGCTCGAGCAGCTCTGACACGTGTTCGTGGTCGCGTCGTAAGTCTGACCCGCCGGACAGCTCGTGCAGTTGTTGGTGGCGAGGAGGTAGCTGCCGCTCGAGCACTTCGCACAGGTGTTCAGGGTCGCGTTGTATGTATAGCCGGCTCCGCATGTCTGGCAGGCGTTGGCGCTGGAATCCCAGAAACCGCCGTTGTTCACGCACGAAGTGGCCAGTGCCGCCGGGTAGTAGGGGACGGCGGCACTCGCGCTGCCGGGGTCGGTCGAGTAGGCCCCGGTCAGCGTCGCCCAGGCGACATTGCCGGCGCCGCGCATGCCGATGCGGGGGGCCTTGTAGCCGCCGCCGCTCGCGGTGTTGTCACCGGTGGCAGAGGTGCCCGCCTCGCCGAGTGTGTTGCTCGTGCCGTTGAGGAAGTTGCCAAACTCGTCGATGCCGAGGCCGATGTAGCCGCCGATGAGGCCGTTGTACGGGGAGTTGCTATTCGAGCAGCTGTAGCCGAGGCTGCCGCCCCAGGAGCCAAGGCCGTTGCCGTTACCACTCGCAACACCATTGATGATGCTCGTGTTGAGCTGACTCGCGTCCATGAGGTAGAAGCTGATGCCGTCCGCACCGTCGCCGGCGGAACTGCCACCGGAGTCGCCGCGATAGGTCACGGTCTTGAACGTGACGGCAATACCCTGTCCGGTGGGGAAGGGCGTGGCGGATACGATGCCACCGTTCTGATGCAGGCCGCCCGCGCTGCCCGGGCTGCCGTTGCCGGCCAGGTTGCCGTTGGTGAAGCGCAGAGCGCCGTGACCGCCTGGGTCCGGAAAGGTGCCGTTGAAGCCACCCACCAGCGCCTCGTTGTAGATCAGGGGGCCGCTTCCCCCGGCGTAGATGGTGACGCAGCCGGGCAGATGGCCGCCGGCGCCGCCCGAAGGCTCGACGCCGGTTGCTCTGCCGGCCGTGAGGCACGCGCCGTTGAAGAAGTACCAGGGGTTGGTGGTGTTGCTGCCGGTGAAGTCTTCGCTGACCGTTTGCGCCGGTGCCGCCAGCGGCAACACCAGGGCCGCCACGGCGGCAAAAGCGACAATGAAGCTGTTACGGTTCATTTACTCACCCGTCCGGTTAACGACGCCCTGCGCAACTTCGTAGATGCTCTCGACGACCGCGACCGTGCTGGTCGAGCCGCCGTACGCATAGGCGTCAATCTGATAGGCCTCGCCCTGGGCGTCGCCAGCCGCGCCGAGGTCCGCGATGTAGAACACAGGAGCAGAGGCATAGGTAGAGTCGTTGGCGGTCACCTGCGCATTGCCCGTAACGGTCAGTCCGTTCGGGGTGTAGACAGTGCCGACCAGGTTGCCGCCAATGGTCCAGGGCACGTTCTGGAGATTCGTGATGTTCCCTATAAGGCCAGCAGGCTGCGGCGGCAGCGTGTAGAGCGCATTGGAGCAGATCTGCCCCTCGTTGAGGTTGCCGTTGGGCGGCACCGCCTGCGCAGCGCACACGATGTCGCCCGTCGCCACGTTGGTGATCAGCCACCACTCGGCGAACTGCAGCGCGCTGTTCGCGGCGTGAAACGCGCGCTCCTTCTCGCGCACGTTGCCCGCGATCTTCTCCTGGGTCGGGAAGCTGCGAAACATGCTGAGCGCCAGGATGGTGATGATGATCAGCAGCAACACGGCGGAGATGAGCGCGACGCCGCGCTGCGCGCCGGCGGCGACCGGCAAAGCCCGGTTCATCTGTAAGCCCTGCATCACGTGTAGTCCCCTGCGCGAGCCATCACCTGGATCACGCGCTCGTAGGTGATGTATTGCGGCTGCAGCACCGTCTGGTTCGGCGCGCCGAACAGCGGGTTCGCGAAGGTCACGCTCACCCTCACGGCGCTGACCTGCGCCCAGTCGCTCGCCTGCATGGCATTCGCCTGGGCGTAGGTGTCGACGTTGTAGTCGGCGTTTGCCCCACGGTTCACGCCGTAATAGATCTGCAGGTTCACCACGCCGCTCACCAGCGGCACAGCCGCGCCGTTGTTGAGCTGGCACTGCAGCTGCCCGGTGGCGGCGTTCACGCTGAAGGTGTTGACGTACACCTGGTCAGGATTGACGGTGGTATTCGAGCTTCCGGTGCAGTTGATGATTCCGTCGTTGATTGCCGAGCGGAAGCGCACCGAGATGGTGTCGCCTGCGGCAGGCGGCGCAGCCCCACCCTGCGTGCCGTTGAATGCCTGTCCCGTGGCGAATCCGTTGATCAGATCGAGCGGCAGCGCGCTGAGTGCGGTATCGCCGGTCGGGTTGTCGTAGTAGCCGCCGGACTGGATGACGTCCGTGAGCAGCGTAACCGCGAAGCGCTGCTGATCCTGCAGCTGGACCAGCGCCTGCTGATTGGTGTAGGTGCGGCGCACGCTCTGTACGATGCTGACCAGCCCGCCGAGCAGGAAGAGCGCAATGGCGATGGTCACCATCAGCTCAACGAGCGTGAAGCCGCGCTGAGCGCGGGCAGGGGCGGGCATGGTCGGATGCGCGGCGCTCATGGCTCAACGTAAAGAGTGTAGTAGTCCAGGGTGCCGCCGGCGGCCGCCGAGGTGATCGCGACCGACTGCTCCGACGAATTGATGGTCCCGGTCTGCTCCGTCCAGCTCATCTGGATGATGCAGCTCGCGGGCTGGATGGCGCCCTGGCAGGTGATCGTGGTGGTCAGATTCGGGAGCACGGGCGGGCCGCCGAGCGTCACCTCCAGCGCCTCTCCCCAGCGCTGGAGATCGAAGCCCGCGAGAGTCTGCGTAGCTCCGCAGGACGGCACCGCCGATACGACCACGGCGATGCACTGGTTGTCGGGCTGCTGCAGCGCCGCCGGGTTTATCGTGACCCCCACCAGGGGTCCGGGAAATGTCACCGTCGTGGGTGAGTTCGCGACCGCCGCGGCGCTCCCCCAGTAGTCGCGGTTGGAATGCATGGCCGAAGCGAGGCTCGCGGCCTGGAAGGCGGCCATGGCGCGCAGACGCGCAGTGGTGGTGCTCGACACCGCGAGCGCCTGCATCTTGGCGATGCCGAGCAGGCCCACGCAGATCACGACCACCGCCACCATGATCTCGACGAGGCTGAAGCCCCGCATCGCTGCGCGTTGTGTCGGGTGACTCATGAGGGTGTCAGTTGCACGGCCCGAAAGTCGGCGCCTGGGCGGTTTCGGTCTGGATCATTCCCTGCGGCGAAATCAGCAGGCAGCGGGTCCAGTTGGCATTCGAGGTCGGATCGTGCAGGGTGAATTGGTTGGCTGCGAACGCGACGCCCGCATCGCCCTGCGCAAATCCTTCGCGGTTGAAGATGATCGAGCTGATCGGATTGGTCAAAGCAAACGTATCGGGCGCGGCGCCGGTGAAGGCCTGCTGCACGTGCAGGACCGTGGCGGGCACATCGGCCGAGCCGTTGCCGCCCGGATCCGGGAACACGATCCAGCCGTTCTGCCAGGTGATGGCGCCGGAGCAGGTCAGCCCGTCCGTCGACACGCAGACCGCCACCGGCTGCCCCTCCTTGATCGCCTCGGCGCGCGCGTACATCAGGTCGCCCACCAGCGAGTTCATCTCCGCGGACATCCGGTACGAATTGCTGATGTAACGGTAAGAGGGCACGCCGATGCCGAGGAGGATGGCGACGATGGCCACCACCACCAACAGCTCAGTAAGCGTGAAACCTGTTTGCCCTCTCATGCGGCGGCAATTTAATGGAGAACAGCGGCTGGGAAAGTGGTATTGCGTCACATCAGCCGGGCGGTCCGACGGACGGTTGCGGGTGGGTTACGGGCGGTCGGGTAGAGTGCACATAACGCCCGGTCTGGTCGCAAACTGAAGGCGGGAGCCCCTTGCCGCGAGACCTGAAGAGGGGAGGCCGTGATCTCATGAAAGTCCTGCGCTCGGTGGCAGCGGCGTGTGGCTGCCTCGCGCTCGTGTGCGGCCCCTGTTTCGCGGAACCCGTTTCCGCGCGGGACTCCAGGCTGGCGGCTGCGATTCCGGCGATCCAGGCCGCCGTCGCGAAGAGCGGCGCCGACGTCGCGGTGGCCTATCGGCCCCTCGATGGTCGCTCGAGCTGGCTGCTCCGGCCCGATGAGCCATTTCATGCGGCGAGCACCATGAAAGTGCCGGTCCTGATCGAGCTCTACCAGCAGGCGCACCAGGGCAAGCTGCGGCTCGACGACACTCTGGTAATAAGGAACGAATTCCCGAGTCTCGCCGATGGCTCGCCCTACGCCCTGGATGCCGCCGACGACTCGGAGGCGGACCTGTACCGCGCCGTGGGCAGCACCCGCACGCTGGCGCAGCTCGCCGAGCTCATGATCACCGTCAGCAGCAACCTGGCGACCAACCTGCTGATCGAGCGGCTCGGTGCCGCCAACATCCAGCACGGCGTGCACGCCCTCGGCGCCGACGGCATGCGAGTGCTGCGCGGGGTCGAGGACTCGAAGGCCTTTCAGCAGGGACTCAACAACACGACGACGGCACGCGCGCTGGCGCGGCTCATGGAAGCGATCGCTCGTGGCGAGGCGGTGGATCGCGCGTCCTCGCGCGCGATGCGCGCGATTCTCGAGCGCCAGACGTTCAACGACGGAATCCCGGCGGGACTCCCGGCCGGCGTGCGTGTCGCGCACAAGACCGGTGAGATCACCGGCATTCAGCACGACGCGGCGATCGTTTACGCGCCGCGGCCCTTCGTGCTGGTGATCCTGACGCGCGGGATCGCGGACTCGAAGCAGAGCTCGGCTCTCATTGCCGCGATTACCCGCCAGCTGTACGCCGCAACGCAATAACCCGCAGTGGGCGGCCCGAATCCGTAGCTGTGCTAACCTACTGCCGCTCACGTCGCCAGCGGGATCCGGGGCCTGGCGGCCGCATATAAAGAAGAACGCAGGAGCAGCCATGTCCATCAAGAACAAGCTGATATGGGCCGCAATCGCGGTGCTGGGCGCGGTGGCCCTGGGGGTAATCGCGCTGAAGCGCGACGAGCCGGTCAACGCGATGTGGCTGGTCATCGCCGCGTTGTGTATCTACACCATCGCCTATCGTTTCTACGGGCTCTTCATCGCCACCACCGTGCTCGGCGTGAATGCCGCGCGGCAGACGCCCGCCTATCGGCACAACGACGGTCTCGACTACGTGCCGACCAATCCCTACGTGCTCTACGGTCATCATTTCGCCGCCATCGCCGGCGCCGGACCGCTCGTCGGTCCGGTACTTGCGGCACAGATGGGCTACCTCCCCGGCACGCTGTGGATTCTGGCGGGCGTGGTGTTCGCCGGAGCCGTGCAGGACATGATCGTGCTGTTCCTCTCGACGCGGCGCGACGGCCATTCCCTCGGCGACATGATCCGCTCGGAGATGGGAGCCGTGGCCGGCACGGTGGCGGGCGTCGGCGTGCTGCTCATATGCGTGATCATCCTGGCGGTCCTGGCCCTGGTCGTGGTCAATGCGCTCAAGGCGAGTCCCTGGGGCACGTTCACGGTCGCCTGCACCATACCGATCGCGCTCGTCATGGGGATCTACGGCCGCTTCGTGCGCCCCGGACGCATCGGTGAGATGTCGGTGATCGGGCTGGTGCTGCTCATCGCGGCGTTGCTCTATGGCCGCACGGTCTCCGAGACACCGGCGCTCGCACCGTACTTCACCTTCTCGGGTCCCACGCTGGCGCTGCTCATCATCGGTTACGGCTTCACCGCCTCGGTGCTGCCGGTGTGGTCGCTGCTCGCGCCGCGCGACTATCTGTCGACGTTCCTCAAGGTGGGGACCGTGGCGCTGTTGGCGATCGGAGTCCTGATCGCGCATCCCCAGCTGCAGATGCCGGCCATCACCAAGTTCATCGACGGCACGGGTCCGGTGTGGGCGGGGAGCGCGTTTCCGTTCCTCTTCATCACCATCGCCTGCGGCGCGGTGTCGGGTTTCCACGCGCTGGTGTCATCCGGCACCACCCCGAAGATGATCGAGAGCGAGAAGTACATCGCTGTCACCGGCTACGGCGGCATGCTCACTGAGTCCTTCGTGGCCATCATGGCGGTGATCGGTGCCTCGGTGATCCATCCGGGTGTCTATTTCGCGATGAACAGCGGGGCAGGGCTGCTCGGCACCACGGCAGCGCATGCGGCCGACGTGATCACCTCCTGGGGTTTCACCGTGACCCCCGACATGCTCACTCAGGTGGCACACGATGTGGGCGAGACGAGCATCCTGTCGCGCACCGGCGGAGCGCCCACGCTCGCCGTCGGCATGGCGACGATTTTCTCGAGCTTCCTCGGCGGTCGCGCACTGATGGCGATCTGGTACCACTTCGCCATCCTGTTCGAGGCCCTGTTCATCCTGACGACGGTCGATGCCGGCACCCGCGTATGCCGCTTCATGATCCAGGATCTGGTCGGCCATGCGATTCCCACGTTCAGAGAAACGCGCGCCTGGGGCAACAACGTGATTGGCTCGGCGCTCGCCTGCGCGATGTGGGGGTATCTGCTGTACGTGGGCGTCATCGACCCGTATGGCGGCATCTGGACCATGTGGCCGCTTTTCGGGGCCACGAATCAGATGCTGGCGGCGATCGCACTCACGCTGTGCACGGTCGTGCTCTATAAGATGAAGCGCGAGCGCTGGGCCTGGGTCACGGTGGTGCCCACGCTCTGGTTGCTCATCTGCACGCTCACGGCCGGGCTCGAGAAAGCGCTCAGCCCGAATCCCAAGGTCGGGTTCCTGAGTCATGCCGACAAGTTCAGCCATGCCCTGGCCGACCAACAGGTGCTCGCGCCGGCCAAGTCGCTTAGCGAAATGAGCCGCATCATCTTCAACGACTATCTCGACGCGGCCATGGCGCTGCTGGCGGTGGCCATCGTTCTGATCGTGGTGGCTTACGGCGTCGTGCGGATTCGCCAGGCACGCGCCACGCCGCGGAACACGGCCGTCGAGGTCGGCGGCGCCGTCGTGGGTCATGGCTAGGGTTGTGTAACGGGTTGTGTCAGCTGTGAAGGAGAGGCCACCGCCGCGCTTCCGAGCCCGCTTGATCCACGCGCTGCGCATCTGACACGCTCAAGCCAGCCGAAGCCCGGCTGAGGAGGGCATGCGTGAGGACAGCCATATCGTGGGTGCTCGGGGTCATGGTGATGGCGGCAGCCGGCGCGGCGAGCGCGGGAACCGCTTCGTTCGAGGTGCCGCCGCTGATGCAGGCGCCGGTTGCCTCGGAGCACCCCGGCAAGCTCATCTGGGCGGAGCTCATGACGCCCGATGTCACCGCGGCCAAGCGCTTCTATGGCGGCCTGTTCGGCTGGAGCTTCCAGGACATTCATGCGCAGCGTGTCGAATATTCGATCGCGCTGCTCGATGGCGCGCCGATCGCCGGACTCGTCCAGCGGGTCGCGCGACCCGCCGCGAAGTCTCAGCCTGCCTGGGTGCCATTCTTCTCGGTGCCGAGCGTGCGCGCTGCTGCGCAGGCGATCGCAGCGCAGGGCGGCCGGGAGCTCGTGGCGCCGCGTGCCTATCGGCACCGTGGACAGCAGGCGGTGTACGCCGATCCGCAGGGCGCGGTATTCGCGGTATGCAACTCACATAGCGGCGATCCGCCTGATGTGCTTGCGGCCCCCGGAGAGTGGATCTGGAGCGCACTCGTCACCAAGGATCCGGCAGCCGATGCGGCCTTCTACCACGATGTCTTCGGCTTCGAGGTGTTCGATTTGCCGCGCGGTGCCCGCGGCGCGCACGTCATTCTCGCGAGCGAGCAGTACGCCCGGGCGAGCGTGAATCCGCTGCCGCAGGACGGAAACGTCCGTCCCCATTGGATCGATTTCGTCCGGGTCGCGAGCGCCGCCGACACCGCGGCGAAAGCGGGCTCGCTCGGCGGCCGTGTACTGGTCGAGCCGCATGCGGATCGTCACGGGGGCCTGGTGGCGCTGCTCGCAGATCCTGCCGGCGCGCTGATCGGCGTGATGGAATGGAATGCCACCACGGGCGACGGAGCGGCGAAGTGAGCCGGCGCGCGAGCTCCAGTGCACGGCACGGGCGCCGCGCCCCGCGGCTCGCAGTGCCGCTCGGGCTCGCACTGGCGCTGCTCGGAGGCTGCGTCGCTGGCGGTGTCGGCGTCGGGGTCGATGAGGGGTACTGGGGTGAGCCGGGCTTCGACTACGACATGGACTTCGACGCGCCCTTCGGCTTTGCCGGGCCCTGGGATTACGGGTACGGAGGCTGGGGGCCCGGATACTACGTCGGGCCGCCGGGCGGTTACCGCGGAGGCCCGCGGCCGGGCGGTGGTCCGGCGCTGCATGAGCCGCCCTCGCGCCCACTGCCGTCGATTCCAACCGGCCCGCGTGGTCCCGGCATGCGCGGCAGGTCGCGCTGAAGGGTTCCAGGGGCCGAGTTGGGTGACTATCTAACAGTGGCCCAGGGAGACGTCATGCGCGTCGCCCCGAAGCCTACGTACAACTCCGCGAGTGGGGAGCCTGCACAGCCTGTACGATCGGACAATGGCTGCTCCCGTAAATAGCTACTTCGTCCGCCTGCGCCCCGACCTGTCAGCACAGGTGGCGAGCGAGTTCCGCTCCTTCGCGAAAAAGCCGCCGTCCGGCAAAGCGCCGAGTGACGGCCGACTCGTTCTCGCGTGCGTGCGGATCGAGTTAACCCACCGCATCTACGCGAAGCTGACGATCAACCTCGAGGAGGGAGCTCCACCGATGGACCTCTGGGTACCCCACGACATGATCCTGATGATCGGGGATATCAGCGAGATGGGACGCGCTCCTGTGGCGTTCACGCCAGTGGAGTAGATCGCACCGATCACTGCGCGGTGATTGGCCGCCAGAAAATCCCCGATAGATCCGGCGCCGCAGCAACGGCTGGCAGTTGACGAGGCGCAATGCCCGGCGCACGCTTTGGTTCCTTCAGGGGGAACCAACATGAGAAGAAGAACCTTCTGTGCAGCGAGCCTCGCTGCACTGACCGCCGCGTCTTTCCCACACCGTCGCCTGTTTGCCGACACGCCCGCCGCCGACACGCTCGCGGTGGGGCTCGACGGACGCTCGCTGACACTCCGAGCTTCCGACGTCGATGATCTGCGGGCGGGCCTGCGCGGTGAGCTGATCAGCGCAGGCCAGCCAGAGTACGAGACCGCACGCCGGCTGTGGAACCCGGCATTCAACAAGAAGCCCGCGCTCATCGTGCGCTGCGTCGGCGCGGCCGATGTGCAGCGGGCAGTCAAATTTGCTGCAGCCCATGGACTCCTCACGGCGGTACGCGGCGGTGGTCACAGTGTGTCGGGCCAGTCCGGATGCGATGGCGGGCTGGTCATCGATCTTTCGCCCATGCGCGCCGTGGAGGTCGATCCGGTCGCGCGGACTGCGCGTGTCGAGGGCGGAGCGCTCCTCGGCCAGCTCGATCGCGAAGCTCTGGCGTTCGGCCTGGCAACGCCCGTCGGCACCGTCGCCGATACGGGCGTGGCGGGATTGACTCTGGGTGGGGGAGTGGGCCGCATCGCCCGCAGGTTCGGACTGACCTGCGACAACCTCATCGCGGCAGAGCTCGTCACGGCAGACGGCCGCTGGGTGAAGGCCAGCAAGGCTGAGAATGCGGACCTTCTCTGGGCACTGCGCGGCGGCGGCGGCAACTTCGGCGTCGTCACGACGTTCACCTTTCGGCTGCACGACGTCGCCCCGCAGATGTACGGCGGAAAGCTCGTCTACCCCATGGACGGCGCCCGCCAGTTGCTGCGCAGCTTTGCGGATTTCAACGCGGGTGCGCCCGATGAGCTGTACGTGGATATCGTGCTTGGCACGGGCGACACCGCGAACCGGAGGTTCCTCGCATTCAGCGCCTGCTACTGCGGTCCGGTCAGTGACGCGGAGCGCGTGGTCGGGCCGCTGCGCAAACTCGGCAAGCCACTCAAGGATGAACTGAAGCCGGCGCTGTACACGGAGCTTCAGGGCAGCGGCGACCTGCGCGGCCTGAGTCCCCTCGGCGGTTACGGCAAAGGCGGGCTCGTCGACAGCATCACGCCCACGCTCATCGATTCCATGGTTGGATCCGCCGAAACCGCGCCCTTCGACAACCTGCTCATGTGGCTTCAGCAGCAGGGCGGCGCGATCAGCCGGGTCCGCCCGCAGGACACGGCCTACTTCAACCGCCGGGCCAGCCACAATGTCGGTGTATTCGAGGCCTGGACGATGTCCGCTGAGGACACTGCCGCCAGGACCGAGTGGGTGCGAAAGACGTGGACGCAGATCGAGCCACAGACCCATGGCCAATACGTCAATCTCGCCGCCACAGACGACCGCGAGGCGCGAGTGCATGCCGCGTACGGCGACAACTATCCGCGCCTGGCGGCACTCAAGAAGCGCTACGACCCGAATAACCTGTTCCGGCTGAATGCCAACATCAAGCCGGCCTGAGGCCCCGGAAGCGGTTCTCACTGCCGAGCATTGTTCGCATAATGTATATTATGTAATATTTCATAGGTACCTGGCCGAAAGGCCTTGCCCCCGGGGTACCTGAGGGGGCTTACCTGCGGGCATGCCCCCTTCTCCTTACTCTCCCGGTAACGCGCGCGGCCTGACACCGGTCGGTAGAGCCTGAATTGCCCGCGCGGCGTCCGTCTGTCCGCGCTGCCGCCGAGCTGCGCAGCCGGAAGCGCGAACGGGATCACGATCGAGGCGCGCCTGAGGTGCGACCTGGTTCGCTGTGTGATGCAGCGCGGCGTGGTGCAATTCCGCCCGTTTTTGTTAAGTCACTCCATTTTGGAGTGCCGCCCCGCGGCCGATAGCCTCCCTATGAGCACGGTATACGCCCCGAAGACCGCCAGCCGGACTGAACGCGCGTGAGCACCAAGCCCGCGGGCGGCCCGGATATTGATACTGAGGACACCGGAGCCACGGGGCTGTTCCGCGTGCCGAGCACGGCTCGGCCCGCGGTGGAGACGCTGTTCCGCAATACCGTCGAGCACGCGCCCGTCGGCATCGCTTTTGCCAACGCCGACGGCGGTTTCCGCCACGCGAATCTCGCTTTCTGCGCCATGCTCGGCTACACGACCGAGCAGCTGCGCCATGAGTCGATCGGGACTCTCACGCACGCCGAGGACCTCGAGTCCACCAGGGCGGGTCTCGAGCGTCTGTGGCGCCGCGAGGTCACCCATCTCGACGTCGAGAAGCGCTACATCCGCAAGAACGGCAGCCCGCTGTGGGTGCGCGTCACGACCTCGCTCATCGGAGGCGTAGGAGCCGAGCCCGAATGCTCGGTCGAGTTCCTGCGCGACATCTCGGTGCGCAAGGAGATGGCCGCGGCGCTGTTACAGAATCAGACCCTGCTCGCCACCGTGGTTGGAGAGTTGCCGCTGGGACTCCTCTCCTGCGACGTACGCGGCCAGCTGACACATTACAACCGCGCCGCGATCGAGCTCTTCGGCATCCCCGCCCAGAGCGACTCTGCGCGGCGCAACCCCTATCCTATTACCTCCCAGGTCTTTGAGGCCGACGGTAAGACGCCGGTGCCGCGCGAGGAGCGCCCGCTGGCGCGCGCCTTGCGCGGCGAGACCTGCAAGGACGTGGAATTCGTCATCGTGCGGCCGGACGGCGCCGTGCGCATCATTCTGTCGAGCTCACAGCGCCTGGTCGGCCCCGAGGGCCAGCCGCTCGGCGGGCTGGCCGTGGTACAGGACATCACCGAGCGCCGCCTGGCCGAGGAAGAGCTCGAGCGCGTCCACAAGCAGCTGCTCACCGCCTCGCGGCAGGCCGGCATGGCCGAGGTGGCCACCAATGTGCTGCACAACGTCGGCAACGTGCTCAACAGCGTCAACGTCTCCGCCAGCATGGTCTCGGAGCGCATCAAGCGCTCGAAGTGCGCCGGGCTCGGTCGGGTGGCGGCGCTCTTCAAGGAGCACGCGGCGGATCTGGCCGCCTTCGTGAGCGGTGCACAGGGCACGCACCTGCCAGCGTACCTCACGGAGCTCGCGAACGAGTTGCTCGCCGAGCGCGACGCGGCGGTCGAGGAGCTGACGGCGCTGCGCAGCAACGTCGAGCACATCAAGGAAATCGTCGCGATGCAGCAGGGCTATGCGCGGCTCGGCGGCATCACCGACACGGTGGACGTGCGGGTACTGGTCGATGACAGCCTGCGGATGAACGAGGGCGCATTCAGCCGCCATGGCGTGACCATCGTGCGCGATTTCGAGGACGTTCCCACCGTGCGGGTCGACAAGCACAAGGTGCTGCAGATCCTCGTCAACGTGATCCGCAACGCCAAATACGCCTGTGCCGAGGCCAAGGGCGGCGGCGAGCGGCGCGTCACCGTACGCGTGCGCGCTTCGAGCTCCGCGGTGCTGATCTCGGTCATCGACACCGGCGTCGGGATCCCGCGCGAGAACCTCGACCGGATTTTCAGCTACGGCTTCACCACCCGCGCCGAGGGACATGGCTTCGGCCTGCACTCGAGCGCCCTCGCCGCCCGCGAGCTCGGCGGCACGCTGCACGCCGAGAGCCCCGGACCCGGCATGGGCGCCACCTTCACGCTGACCTTGCCGCTCACGACGGCGGAGCCGGCCAAATGACCGGAGAGGCGGATCTTCTGACCCATCGCATCCTGGTGATCGACGACAACGCGTCGATCCACGAGGATTACCGCAAGATTCTCGCGGGCCAGGAGGCGGGCAAGATGTCGGCGGCGGAAGCGGCGCTGTTCGGCGAGCAGCGGCCCGCGGTCGAGCGCCCGAGCTTCGATGTCGACTCCGCCATGCAGGGGCGCGACGGCGTCGAGCGCGCGCGCCAGGCCCTCGCCGAGGGCCGCCCCTATTCGGTCGCCTTCGTCGACATGCGCATGCCTCCCGGGTGGGATGGGCTCGAGACCATCGAGCACCTGTGGGCCATCGATCCGGAGATCCAGGTGGTGGTCTGCTCGGCCTACACCGACTACGACTGGCTGGAGCTGCTGTCGCGCCTCGGGCACTCCGACAAGCTGATCGTCGTCAAGAAGCCCTTCGAGCCGATCGAGATCCTGCAGTGCGCGAGCGCGCTCAGCCGCAAATGGGCCAACGCGCGCGCCCTCAAGCAACACGTCGAAAGCCTCGAGCTGGTGGTGACCGACCGCACGCGCGGACTCGAGGCGGCCAATCGCAAGCTGCGCCACCTCGCCTCGCACGATGCGCTGACCGGGCTCCCCAACCGGCTGCTGCTCGATGACCGCATCACTCAGACGATCGCGCAGGCCGACCGCCAGTCGCACGAGTTCGCCCTCCTGGTGATCGACCTCGACCGCTTCAAGATCATCAATGACTCGCTCGGCCACCGCGCCGGGGACGAGCTGCTGCGCGAAGTCGCGCAGCGCCTCAAGAGCGCCGTGCGCTCGGTCGACACGACCGCCCGCCTCGGGGGCGATGAGTTCGTGATCCTGCTCGGTCCGCCCATCACGCAGTCGGAAGCGCTCGCGGTCGCCCGGCGCGTGATCCAGCTCATGGAGCCCTCGATGCGCCTGCTCGGCATCGACGTGCATATCTCGCCGAGCATCGGCATGGCCTTCTACCCGCACGACGGCCGCACGGTCGACACGCTGCTCGCGCACGCGGACGCCGCCATGTACACCGCCAAGGAGCGCGGCCGCAACAACGTGCAGTGCTACGCCGAGGGCATGAGCGCCGGTACGCAGGACCGCGTCAGGACCGAGAGCGAGCTGCACGAGGCGCTGCACGGCGGCCAGTTCGAGCTGCACTATCAGCCCAAGGTCGACACCGCCAACGGCCGCATCAACAGCGCCGAAGCGCTCATCCGCTGGCGCCATCCGCAGCGCGGACTGCTGCCCCCGGCGGACTTCATCGGAATCGCCGACGACTGCGGCCTGCTCGACGACATCGGCGAGTGGGTGTTGCACGAGGCCTGCCGCCAGGCCAAGGCCTGGCAGGAGGCGGGCCTGCCGCGCCTGCGTGTCGCGGTGAATCTCGCGCCCTCGCAGTTCCGCCTCGCCAACCTGGTGGACCAGATCCGCCGCGCCCTCGATGCGGCCCAACTCGACCCGCAGCTGCTCGAAGTCGAGCTCACCGAGAGCGCGGTCATGAGCGATGCCGAGGAGTCGATCCTCATCCTCGAGGCGATCAGCAGCATGGGAGTGCTGGTCTCGGTCGATGACTTCGGCACCGGCTATTCGAGCATGAGCTACCTGCGCCGCTTCCCGATCGACAAGCTGAAGATCGACCGCTGCTTCGTCGAGGAAATGACGCGCCGCTCGGAGGACGCCTCGATCGTGCGCGCCATCATCTCGCTGGCGCACAGCCTGCACCTCAAGGTGATCGCCGAGGGCGTCGAGACGCCCGAGCAGCTCGCGCTGCTCGCCGACCTCGGCTGCGACCAGTACCAGGGCTTTTACTTCAGCCCGGCGCTCGCCGCCGACAAGTTCGTGGCCCTGGTGAAGCAGTCGCAAGCCAACCAGCCCGCGCTCGAAGAAGACGAGGCGGCGCGCACCCACAGCAAGCTGTCAGCATTGACGGGCACAAGCCGCTGAGCGTTCGGTTCGCTCGCATCGCCCGAGGCCCCCGCCTCCCACCCGGAGGCAATCGCGCTACATCAACGAGCCCACCGGCTGAGGGTGGGGCTTATCGGTGCCCCAGATACGATTGTGGCGAGTCTCCGGCATCACGAACAGGCAGATGATGAAACACACCGCCGGCACCGCGATCGGATAGATCAAGGCACGGCCCACGCTGCCAGTCGACAGGAACGCGGCGGAGGTGATGAAAGGAACCAGGCCCCCGCCCCAGCCGTTGCCGATATGGTAGGGCACGGAAACGGACGTGTAGCGGATCCGGCTGGGAAAATACTCTGCCAGGAACGCGCCGACCGGGCCGTAGACCATGCCGACGTAGGCCACCAGAATGAAGATGATGAAGATGGCGGTTGGATAGTTGACTGCGCCGGGGTTGGTGACTCCACCGAGCCACATGTACAGCGGGTAATACGTCACCGCAGCCAGCAGCATCCCCCCGAGAATGACCGGCTTGCGGCCGATGATGTCGGAGAGCCAGCCGAACAGAATCAGCGTCGGCGACGCGATCAGCAACGCAACGCCGACAATCGTGCTGGAGGTCAGCACGTCGAGCTTCTTCACCGTCTGCAGAAAGTAGAGGGCCCAGAACTGGCCGCTGTACCAGACGACGCCCTGCCCGAGCAGAACCACGATGGCAACCAGAATGAATCTGATGTTGCGGCTTACGAACGCCTCCTTCCATGGATTCTTGACCATCCCGCCCTTGCTCTTCATCTCGCTGAAAATCGGCGTTTCCCCGAGTTGCAGCCGGATGTAGATCGCCATCATCACCAGCGCGAAGGAGATGAGGAACGGAACCCGCCATCCCCATGCCTTGAAAGCGTCTTCTCCGAGGTAGGTCCGGGTACCAATGATCACCGCCAGGGAAACGACGATGCCGAGCGTCGGTGATGTCTGCAGCCAGCCGGTGTAGTAGCCGCGGCGCTCGTCCGAGACGTGCTCGGCAACGTAGGTGATCGCGCCGCCGTATTCGCCGCCCAGGCACAGTCCCTGCAGGATTCTCAGGCCGAAGAGAATGAAGGCGGCGGAGACACCGATCGAGGCGTAGGTGGGTATGAGGCCGATGGCGGCTGTGCCCAGGCCCATGCCGGTCAAAGTCACGATAAAGGTGTACTTGCGGCCCACCTTGTCGCCCAGCCATCCAAACAAAAAGGCACCCAACGGGCGAATCAGGAAGCCGGCGGTAAAGAGGGCGATCGTGCTCAGCAGCGCCGCCACCGGGTTGCTCTTGTCGAAGAACTTGACCGAGAGGATCGCGGCCAAACTACCGAAGATGTAGAAGTCATACCATTCGATGACATTCCCCGCGGCGGCAGCGAGCACTACGCGGCGGAAGTTCTTTGGGACGTGGGCCATGGCATTCCCCTTCGGCGCGGTTAGTTTCTTTTAGAACACCGTATTCCATCATACAACATTGCTGCGAGCGGACAGTGTCCTGCGGCTCAAGGGCTGCCGGAGCGCGAAGCCCCGCGAAGGTGTGTTGGTGCGACTGCCAGGTCATTTGCATCCGCAGAAGCCGCACAGCGGCTGAGTCGCTCGCGCCGACCGTGGCGCGCGTGCAGCGCGCCGTGTGAACCGCCACGGACTTGGCACACTCACGGGCGCGCGAAGCGCTGAGCCTCGTGTCAAGCGCCGGTGCGGCCTGCAGGGGATTACTGGAAAAACATAATCCAAACAACCACTTGATGACTCGCCTTTGCGCACTTCCCGCCGCGGCATGCCGTTCACTGCTGCCGCCCCAGCGGTCCGGCGAGGGCTTCCTTGCCGGCGGGTATGCATGAAATACTCCAGCTCCTTCGCTTGGTGTTGATGCGCTCAATAGCGTAAGAACGACAAGAGGAGTGCGATGAACAACGCGGACAAGCGCGGCGAGCGCAGCACGTGGAGCTGGTGGTACCTGCTGTTTCTCGTGCAGTTCGTCGCGGTGCTGTGGCCGCCGTTCTACAACAAGGCCGAGCCCGCCCTGCTCGGCATGCCCTTCTTCTACTGGTATCAGCTCGCGTGCGTCGTGGTAGCTGCCGTGATGACGGCGGTCATCTACGTGATCACCGAGAGGTAGCGCTCATCGCGAGCGGACCCGCCCGCCAGGAAGACAGCACAGAGGGTGCGAGATGCACGACGTGAACTGGGCGGCACTCGGCGTTTTCGTGCTGCTCTTCGGCTTCATCACCTGGCTCGGCTTCGCCGCGGCGCACTGGCGCAAGGGCGATCTCGACCAGCTGCACGAGTGGGGGCTCGCCGGACGGCGCTTCGGCACCTGGGTGACCTGGTTCCTGGTCGGCGGGGATCTTTACACCGCCTATACCTTCGTCGCGGTGCCGGCCCTCGCCTTCGGCGCGGGCGCGGTGGCGTTCTTCGCGGTGCCCTACACGATCGTCGTGTATCCGCTGCTGTTCCTGGTGTTCCCGCGGATCTGGCACGTGTGCCACAAGCACGGCTACATCACCGCGGGCGATTTCGTCCGCGGCCGCTACGGCAACCGCTGGCTGGCGCTGGCGATCACCGTCACCGGGATCGTGGCGACCATGCCCTACATCGCGCTGCAGCTCGTGGGGCTGCAGGTGGTGCTCGGTGGGCTCGGCCTGTCCGGAACCGGCTGGGCTGCCGACCTGCCGCTGATCATCGCGTTCCTGATCCTCGCGGCCTTCACCTACTCGAGCGGGCTGCGCGCCCCGGCCTCGATCGCCATCGTCAAGGACATCCTCATCTACGTCACCGCGTTCGCGGCGGTCATCGCCATCCCGATCCAGCTCGGCGGCTTCGGCAAGATCTTTGCCGGCGTGCCGCACGAGAAGCTCCTGCTCGCGGTGCCGGGAGCCAACAGCACCGGCGCGTACGGCGCTTACGCGACGCTCGCGCTCGGCTCGGCGCTGGCACTGCTGCTCTATCCGCACTCGCTCACCGCGATCCTGAGCGCGAGCAGCGGCCGCGCCATCCGCCGCAACGCGGCGCTGCTGCCGGGATACTCCCTGATGCTGGGACTCCTCGCCCTGGTCGGCTTCTTTGCCCTCGGCGCGGGTGTCGCCAGGCTCCCGGAGTTCGCCGCCGGCTTCAAGCAGTTCGGCAACAACTTTGCCGTGCCGGCGCTGTTCCTGCACAGCTTCCCTGACTGGTTCGTCGGCGTGGCTTTCGCCGCGATCGGCATCGGCGCACTGGTGCCGGCGGCCATCATGTCGATCGCCGCCGCTAACCTCTACACCCGCAACATCCACTGCGAGTTCATCAATCGCAATCCCACGCCGAAGCAGGAGGCGCAGCTAGCCAAGTGGGCGTCGCTCATCGTCAAGGCCGGGGCACTGGTGTTCATCCTGTTCGTGCCGACGAAATTCGCCATCTACCTGCAGCTGCTCGGCGGCATCTGGATCATCCAGACGCTGCCGGCGCTGGTGATCGGCGTCTACACGCGCTGGTTCAACGACTGGGCGCTGCTCATCGGGTGGGCGATCGGTACCGCTGCCGGCACGGTCATGGCGATCTCGCAGGAACTCAAGCCCACCTATCCGCTCAAGCTCGGCGACTGGACCCTCCCCGGCTATACCGCCTTCTATACGCTGATTCTCAATCTGGCGGTCGCGGTGGTCCTGACGGTCGTCTTCAACACGCTGCGGGGCCGGCAGCCGGTAGCGGACCAGACCGTCGCCACCGACTACCACGCATGAGGCTCGCGGCGGCCGCGCGGCGCGTACCGGGTGCGCCCGCACACAGTCCGGCCCGGGGAGGGAGCGCCGTGCATGGCCCGCTGCGGGCGCGCACGGTACTCCTGTGACCCCGGGGCCTAAGCCGATGGAGGCGCAAAGTCATGAGTGAGATGTCGACGCGGGAGCTGCTCGAGACCACGGCACGGCTCGCCGCCGGCTACCGCGAATCGCTCCAGGAGCGGCCGGTGCGCCCCCTCCTGAGCGTGGCAGAGCTGCAGCGCGCACTCGAGCTGCCCCTGAGGGACGACGGCGAGAGTCCGGCGGAGGTGATCGGGGCGCTGGCGCGGATCGGGGACGGAGCGAGCGTCGCCAGTGCCGGCCCGCGTTATTTCGGCTTTGTCATCGGTGGCAGTACGCCGGCGGCGCTCGCCGCGGACTGGCTGGTGTCGGCCTGGGATCAGAACGGCGGTCTCTATGCCACCTCGCCGCTGGTGTCCGCCATCGAGGAGGTCACCGCCGGCTGGCTGCGCGAGCTCGCCGGGCTCCCTCCCTCGATGACGGTCGGCTTCGTCACGGGCTGCCAGATGGCGAGCTTCACCGGCCTCGCCGCCGCGCGGCACCGGGTGCTGCGCGAGGCGCGCTGGGACGTCGAGGCGCAGGGCCTGTTCGGGGCACCGGCGATCGAGGTGCTGGTGGGTGAGGAAGCGCACTACACGATCTTCCTGGCGCTGCGGCTCCTCGGCCTCGGCGGCAGCCGCCTGCGGCGGGTGCCGGTCGACCGCCAGGGCCGTATGCGCACCGATGCGCTCGCCACCATGCTCGCCTCGGTCGACGGGCCGTGCATCGTCTGCGCACAGGCCGGCAACGTGAACGGCGGGGCGTTCGATCCGCTGGAGGAGATCGCGGGCCTCACGCACCAGCATCGCGCCTGGCTCCATGTCGACGGCGCCTTCGGCCTGTGGGCGGCGGCGGCGCCGAGCCGCGCGCACCTGGTGCGCGGCGTCGAGCACGCCGATTCGGTCGCCACCGACGGCCACAAGTGGCTGAACGTCCCGTATGACTGCGGCATCGTGTTCTGCGCGGACGAAGCCGCGCACCGCAGCGCCATGTCGCTGGCGGCCCCCGCGCTGTCGGCGCCCTATCTCGCCACCAGCACGCGGCTGCGCGACCCGCATGAGTTCGTTCCGGAGGAGTCGCGCCGCGCGCGCGCCGTCCCGGTGTATGCGCTGCTGCGCACGCTCGGGCGCGCGGGCCTCGCCGAGCTCATCGAGCGCAACTGCCGCCAGGCGCGACGCTTCGCGGAAGGTCTGGCGGCGGCCGGCCACGAGGTGCTGAACGAAGTGGTGCTGAATCAGGTGGTCGTCGCCTTCGGCGACGCGGAGCGTACCCGCCAGGTGGTCGCGGCCGTGCAGGCCGACGGCACCTGCTGGTGCGGCAGCACCGTGTGGCAGGGCCGCACCGCCATGCGCGTCAGCGTGAGCGGCGCGGCGACGACGGATGCCGACGTCGAGAAGAGTCTCGCAGCCATCCTGCGCGTCGCGCGCGGCACGGACTGAGGCATGGGCGATCAATGAGTTACGTCGCGCCCGTGCGCGCCGCCGGGGATTCCCGCGGGCCGTGACGCGCGGCGGGCGGCCCGGTGGGCCTCCCTCCGCCAGGGGGTGGGCCGCCGAGCCGCTGTCAGGTAGTGTGGCGGCCCGATGTGGATCGTCCGACTGGCGCTCAGGCGCCCCTACACATTCATCGTTCTCGCGATCGTGATCTTCCTGCTGGGAGTGTTCGCGATCCTGCGCACGCCCACCGACATCTTCCCGGATATCAAGATCCCGGTGGTCGGGGTGATCTGGCGCTACACCGGGCTGTCGCCCGATGAGATGGCGACGCGCCTGGTCCTCGGGTCCGAGCGCAATGCCCAGACCACCGTCAACGACGTCGCGCACACTGAGTCGCAGTCGCTGTCGGGCACCTCGGTCGTCAAGTACTTCTTTCAGCCGCACGCCAAGGAGGAGATGTCGTTCGCGCAGATCACCGGCGTGTCGCAGACGGCGCTCCGCCAGGCGCCCCCGGGCACCACCCCGCCCTTCATCCTCGCCTACAACGCCTCCTCGGTGCCGGTCCTGCAGCTGGCGCTCTCGAGCCCCAGCCTCTCGGAGGCCGAGCTCTTCGACCTCGGCAACAACATCATCCGCACCGGGCTCGCCACGGTGTACGGCGCCTCCATGCCCTACCCCTACGGCGGCCTGCAGCGCCAGGTGCAGGTGGACCTCGACCCGGACGCACTGCGCGCCCAGGGACTCTCGGGGAACGACGTCACCAACGCCATCGGCAACCAGAATCTGATCCTGCCCGCGGGCACGGAGAAGATCGGCGACCGCGAGTACTTCGTCGCGGTGAACGCGAGTCCCCAGACCATCGACGAGCTCAACAATCTGCCGGTCACGACCCGCAACGGCAGCGTGATCTACGTGCGCGACGTGGCGCACGTGCGCGACGGCTACCCGCCGCAGACCAACATCGTGCGCCGCGACGGGCACCGCGGCGTGCTGATGAGCGTGCTGAAGACCGGCGCCGCCTCGACGCTCGACATCATCCGCAGCATCAAGCAGCGGCTGCCCGGAATCCGCGCAGCGCTCCCTCCCGACTTCCACATCGATCTGGTCGGCGATCAGTCGCTGTTCGTGCGCGCCGCCATCGAGGGCGTGGTGCGCGAGGCGGTGATCGCCGCGGCGCTCACCGCGCTCATGATCCTGCTGTTCCTCGGCAGCTGGCGCAGCACGGTGATGATCGCCATCTCGATCCCGCTGTCGATCCTGGCCTCGATCATCTGCCTGTCGGCGCTCGGGGAGACGATCAACATCATGACGCTCGGGGGACTGGCGCTCGCGGTCGGCATCCTGGTGGACGACGCCACCGTGACGATCGAGAACATCAACTGGCACCTCGAGCAGGGCATGGAGGTGGAGGGTGCGATCCTGACCGGCGCCCACGAGATCGCCCTGCCGGCGCTGGTGTCGACGCTCGCCATCTGCATCGTGTTCGTGCCGATGTTCATGCTGGTCGGGATCGCGCGGTTCCTGTTCATCCCGCTGGCTGAAGCCGTGGTGTTCGCGATGCTGGCCTCCTACCTGCTGTCGCGGACTCTGGTGCCGACGCTCGCCAAGTACTGGCTGCAGCGGCACGACCCGCACGCCGCGGCGCGCGCCCAGGGACGCTTCGCGCGTGTGCAGGCGGGCTTTGCGCGGCGCTTCGAGCGGGTGCGACAGAGCTATCACGGACTGCTCGATCGCGCGCTCGGGGCGGGCCAGCGCTTTGCGCTGCCCTTTCTCGGGGCGATGGCGGCCACCGCCCTGCTCGCCTTTCCGTTCGGGCGTTATCTGCCGGGCCTCGGTCAGGACTTCTTCCCGAGCGTCGACGCGGGGCAGATCCTGCTGCACCTGCGCGGGCCGACCGGCATCCGCATCGACGAGACCGCGGCCCTTTGCGACCGCGTCGAGGCCAGCATCCGCGAGGTGATTCCGAAGGCGCAGATCGCGAGCCTCGTCGACAACATCGGCGTGCCCTACAGCGGCATCAATCTCACCTACTCGACCTCCGCGCCGGTCGGCGCGGGAGATGCCGACGTGTTCGTGAACCTCGCCGAGGGCCATCGCCCCACGGGCGAGTATGTGCGGCTGCTGCGCGCGCAGCTGCCGCGGCAGTACCCGGGAGTCACCTTCGCCTTCCTGCCCGCCGACATGGTGAGTCAGATCCTGAATTTCGGCCTGCCGGCACCGATCGACGTGCAGGTCTCGGGCTTCAACGTCGACGGCAACCGCGGATATGCCAGCGCGCTGCTCGCGAAGATGCGCGGCATTCCCGGAGCGGTCGACCTGCGCATCCAGCAGGCCTACGACTACCCGCAGATCAACGTGGTCGTCGACCGCAGCAAGGCGGCCCTCCTCGGCCTCACCGAGCAGGACGTCGCCTCCAATCTCCTGGTGTCGCTGTCGGGGAGCTTTCAGACCACCCCCTCGTTCTGGATCGACCCGCAGAGCGGCACGCAGTACAGCGTCGCGGCGCAGACCCCGCAGTACCGCCTGGCATCGCTGCCGGATCTGGCCACGACGCCGATCACCGGTCCCGCCGCCACGGGCGTGAGCGCGCAGATGCTCGCCAACCTCGCGAGCTTCCACCGCAGCGTAGGGCCCGCGGTCGTGAGCCACTACGACGCCACGCCGGTCATCGACATCTACGGCACCATGCAGGGCACGGACCTCGGCTTCATGTCGGCCCAGATCAACAAGCTGGTGGCCGAGACCCGCAACGATCTGCCACGTGGCTCCAAGGTGACCGTGCGCGGGCAGGTGACCACCATGACGGAGTCCTTCAACGGCCTTCTGCTCGGGCTCGCGGGAGCGGTGGTGCTGGTCTATCTCCTCATCGTGGTCAATTTCCAGTCGTGGCTCGACCCGTTCATCATCATCACCGCGCTCCCTGCGGCGCTCGCCGGCATCGTGTGGATGCTGTTCCTCACGCACACCCCGGTGAGCGTGCCGGCGCTCACCGGCGCCATCATGTGCATGGGGGTTGCGACCGCCAACAGCGTGCTGGTGGTGAGCTTTGCGCGCCAGCGCATGGACGCGGGCGATGATGCACGGCACGCGGCGCTGCAGGCTGGGGTGATGCGCTTCCGCCCGGTGCTGATGACGGCGCTCGCGATGATCATCGGCATGGTGCCCATGGCTCTCGGCCTCGGCGAGGGCGGCGAGCAGAACGCACCGCTCGGCCGCGCGGTGATCGGCGGCCTGGTATTCGCCACCGTGGCAACCCTGTTCTTCGTGCCGACAGTCTTTACACTGATCCATGGACGGCTCGCCGCGCAGCGCGCACCCGGAGTCGCTGATGCCTGACGTGCCCCCCTCCTCCGCCGCAGCATCGGATCCGCGCGTAAGGCATTACGTGCTGATCGCGCTCGGGGTCGCGCTGGTGCTCGCGGCCTGGGGGATCTTGAGCCGCCTGAGCGCCCGCATTGCGCTCGAGCGTGAGGCCGCCGCGGCCGGAATCTTCACCGTGGCGACGACGCACCCGAGCCGCGGACCGGGATCCGACCTGCTGGTGCTCCCGGGCAGCGTGCAGGCCTTCTACGAGGCGCCCATCTACGCGCGCACGGCCGGCTACCTGCGCATCTGGCACACGGACATCGGCACGAGCGTCAGGAAGGGACAGTTGCTGGCGGAGATCGAAACGCCGGAGGTCGACCAGCAGCTGCGCCAGGCCGAGGCGGACCTCGCCACGGCCCAGGCCAACTACCAGCTCGCGCGCACCACCAACGAGCGCTGGCAGGGGCTGCTCGCGACGGAATCGGTCTCCAAGCAGGATGCCGACGAGCGCGCCGGCGACGCCGCCGCCAAGGCGGCCGCGGCGCAGTCCGCGGCGGCGAACCTTGCGCGCCTGCGGGAGCTCGAGTCCTTCAAGCGCGTGCTCGCACCCTTCGACGGCGTCGTCACCCAGCGCAATACCGACATCGGCGCGCTGATCAACGCCGGCGAGACGCCGGGAAGCGCACTGTTCCGCGTGGCCGACACCCACCGCCTGCGCATCTACACCTCGGTGCCGCAGAGCTACGCGGGCGCGATCAGCCCCGGGCTGAGCGCGGGGCTGGTGTTCGCCGACCGTCCCGGCAAGCGCTACCAGGCCGCGGTGGTATCCACCGCACGCGCCCTCGACGCCAGCTCGCGCACCCTGCAGGTCGAGCTGCAGATCGACAACAGCGGCGGGGAGCTCCTGCCCGGCTCCTACGCGGAAGTGCACTTCGACCTGCAGGGTGCGAGCACCACGCTGCGCATACCGGTGAATACCGTGCTGTTCCGCGCCCAGGGGCTGCTGGTCGCGACCGTCGACTCGACCAGCCACGCGCACCTGCACCGCATCACACAGGGGCGCGACTTCGGCCACGAGATCGAGGTGCTCTCCGGCGTCGAGCCCGACGACACCCTGATCGTCAATCCGCCCGATTCGATCAGCGACGGCATGCAGGTGCGTATCGCCGCTCCCGCCGCCGGCGCGGCGCCACCCGGACACGGGTGATGCGGATTCCGATCGCCGTCGCGGTCGCGGCCGGCTGCGCGCTCGGAGGCTGCTCGCTCGCACCGCGCTATGAGCGCCCCGCGACCGCTCCACCCCCGGCGGCCTACAAGGAGCTCGGCGACTGGAAGCTCGCGACGCCCGCCGACAACGGTCCGCGCGGCGCCTGGTGGACCATGTTCCAGGACGAGGAGCTCGACGGGCTCGAGACGCAGGTCACGGCGGCCAACCAGAGCTTGAAGGCCGCCCTCGCCCGCCTCGAGGAGGCCCGGGCGCAGACGCGGATCGCGCGCGCCGCTTTCTTCCCGCTCGTCACCGCCGATGCCAGCGCGACGCGTCAGCGCGCCTCGACCAACGGCCCGGGGTACGTGGCCGGCGGCAACCCGAACTACAACACCTTCGTGGTCGGCGGCGACCTCTCCTACGAGATCGATCTCTTCGGGCGCATCCGCAGCACCGTCGCCGGGGCGCGCGCCACCGAGCAGGCGACCGCGGGCGACACCGCGGCACTCGACCTGAGTGTGCACGCCGAGCTCGCCACCGACTACTTCGCGCTGCGCGGCCTCGATGCGCAACAGCAGCTCCTCGACCAGACCGTGGCCGATTACGCCAAGGCACTCGGGCTCACGCGCAATCTCTACCAGGGGGGCGCCGCAGCGCTCGCCGACGTGCAGGAGGCAGAGGCACAGCTCGAGACGGCGCGCACCCAGGCGCAGGACACGCGGCTGCGGCGTGCGCAGACCGAGCACGCCATCGCGGTGCTGGTCGGTACCCCGGCGACAGGGTTTCACCTCGACGCGCGCCCGCTCGAGCCCGATCGCGCCATTCCCGGCGTCGACCCGGGACTGCCGTCCGAGCTCCTCGAGCGGCGCCCCGACGTCGCGGCGGCCGAGCGGCGCGTCGCCGCGGCCAACGCCGGCATTGGCGTGGCGCGGGCGGCCTATTTCCCGGTGTTCACCCTCCTGGCGAGCGCCGGCCAGGAGAGTACCGAGAGCAGCAACTGGCTCATGGCACCGAGCCGCTTCTGGTCAGTCGGGCCGCAGGGAGTTCTCACGGTGTTCGATGCAGGGCTGCACGCCGCGCAGTCCGCGGCGGCGCACGCCGCTTATGACGAGCAGGTCGCCACCTACCGCGCCACCGTGCTCACCGCCTACCAGGACGTCGAGGACAACCTGGCGGCGCTGCGCCAGCTCGAGCTCGAGGGCGTGAGCCAGGCGGCGGCGGTGACCGCCACCCAAGGCGCGCTCGATCAGGCCATCTACCGCTACAAAGGTGGCGTGGTGACCTACCTCGAGGTCGTTTCGACGGAGAACGCGGCGCTCGCCGCGCGGCTCGCCGCCGTCGACATCGACACCCGGCGCATCAGCGCGACGGTGCTGCTGGTGCGGGCGCTCGGTGGCGACTGGCAGGCAGGCAGCTCTGCGAAGCTCAGGTAAGGTACGGCGCCGCGGCGCCGTGCGACCGGGCCCGGCCCGCTGCTGCGCAATCGCGGCGCTCGCCCTCTGCGCGCAACGCGCGCACGGGGACGACACGGCGCCTCTCGCGGCTCCGGCACCGGCTCCGGCGAGTGACTCGCCGGAGCTGCTGGCGGCTCAGTACACCTTCATCGAGCAAAGACAGAGCGCGCTCGAGTCGCCGTACCAGGGAGCGTTGAGCCTCCATCCGGATGGCGACCGGCAGGGCACCCACACCCTCGGCCTCTACACCGGCTGGGCGCCGGCGAGCTGGGCGCAGCTCTATTTCGATACTGAGAAGTTCATGGGCGCCGGCGTGAGTGGCGGGACCGGGCTCGGCGGACTCACCAACGGCGACGTCATCCGCCAAGGCGTTCCCGGCCTCAAGAAACAGTTCTACGTCGCGCGTTTCTTCGCGCGCTTCATGCTGCCGCTGCCGGGGGATGTGAGCTCCGTCGCGCGTGCACAGGATCAGATTGCCGGCACCGAGGCGCTGCGGCGCATCGAGCTCAAGGTGGGACAGATGTCGGCGGTAGACGACTTCGATCGCAACGCCTACGCCAACTCCGCGCGCACGCAGTTTCTCAACTGGTCGCTCTGGAACAACACCGCCTGGGACTTCGCCGCCAACACCCGCGGCTACGCGGATGGCGTCGTCGTCGGCTACGTCGGTCCCGCCTGGTCGGTCCGCTACGGCATGTACCGCATGCCGCTCTACGCCAATGCACAGACGATGGAGACGCTGCTGCGGGCGCGGGAGCAGAACCTCGAGCTGACGCTCTCCCCCGCGGCAAACGGCACCATCGTGCGGCTGCTCGCCTACCGCAACACCGCGCGGATGGGCGACTACCGCCAGGCGCTAGCCATCGCGGCCGCTACGGATACGGTTCCGAATGTGGCGGCCAACGACAGCCAGGGACGCCAGAAGACCGGCTACGGGCTCAACCTCGAGCAGCCACTCGCGGATGGCGGGGACACAGGTGTATTCATGCGTCTCGGGTGGCAGGACGGCAAGACCGAGGACTTCGCATTCACCGAGGTCGACCGGCATGCGAGCGCCGGCGGCCAGCTTTCCGGCATCCACTGGGCACGGGGCGAGGACCGGCTCGGGGTCGGCCTGGTTCTCGAGGGCCTGTCGGACGCGCACCGCGATTACCTCGCGGCCGGTGGCTCGGGCTTTCTGCTCGGCGACGGTCGCCTCAACTATGCTCACGAGCAGATCCTGGAGACCTACTATCGTGCGCAGTGGAGCTGGTCCTGCCGTGGGGTCGCGCTGCGAGCGCAGCTGACGCCCGATTTCCAGTACATCCAGAACCCGGGGTTCAACCAGGATCGGGGTCCGGTGCGCTTCTACGCCTTACGGCTCCACCTGGAATACTGACCGCCACTGGCCCCGCACCCCCGAACGCAGTGCCGCGCGAATGCGTCCCAACACTGCGTCCGGCACCGCGCCCGGAGGTGCGGCCAGCGTCTCGGTCAGCCCTGCGAGCGCAGATCCTCGCGCGCCTGCTCCTCGGCGCGCTGCGCCTCGCGGCGCGAGTCGGCCTTGGGCTTGAGCGCATGAATCGCCGTACCGAGCGACTGGCCGGCCGTCATTCGGTCCTTCAGATCCGCGAACGGGATATTGAGATTCTGCGCGACATGGAGCGCCGCCGAGCACTCGCTCAGATCCTTGAACCCCCGACAGGCGTCCTCGGGCGTGAGACCCGCGGGCACGAGCGCGGCAAGCCGTGTGTTGGCAGAGGCCGCGGTCGACTGGGCCGACTGCGTCTCGGCCGCAGCCGCCGGCGGTGCCTGGGTGGGCTCGGTCTGAGGAGCGGGCGGCATCTGCGCCTGCGGGCCGGACTGAGCGTAGCTAAGTGGTGCGAGCGAGACCGCGATTGCGGCCAGTAAGGGGAAAGCGATGTGTTTCATGACAACCTCCGTTGTTGACAAGGGCCCGTGCACGAAGCAAGCGCGTCGGTGCAACGGCGTTCGGGAAATCGCGCTCCCCTCGTACCTTCCGCGCGCGGAGGCTGCGAACCTCCGTGTCCGCCGGCCCCCGCGCGGGAAATCACATTCGTGCGGTCAGGCCGTGCGCGTATTTAGGACCGGTGCACGCAATTCGGCAATATGTCTGTTAACGGCAATATGTCGCTCATCGGCGTCGTGAAGGAATCGCGCGACGCGCGGCGCTGGGCGCTTACTGCGCGCGCGCGAAGTCGATGAAGCCGCGCTCGATGTCAGTAGAGGTGAGTTGCACGCGTAGGCCATCGCCGACGTCGAGGCCCTGGAAGCCCTTCACCAGCTTGCCCTCGGCGAGCGGGTGCGCGATGCGTACCCAGGTGCCGCCCTCGTTGACACCGGTAACCATGGCGCCGAACTGCGCACCGATCCGCGGGGTGAGCAGCATCGCGGCGGCGGACTTGCGCACCTGGCGTTCCACCCTGGCGGCGTTGCCTTCCTGCTCGGTGCAATGTTGCGCGAGCGTACGCAGCGTCGCGTCGTCGTACGGAGCCGTGCGCCCGGCCAGGGCCGCCTTGACCAGGCGTTGCGAGATGAGGTCCGGAAAGCGGCGGTTGGGCGCGGTGGCATGCGTGTAGTCGTCCACCGCGAGACCGAAGTGTCCCTCGGCGGGCTCACCGGGACGCTTCACGACGTACTCGCCCGCGCCGATGAGCTTCACCACGGCGAGCGAGAGATCGGGGAAGCGCTCCGGTGCTTGCTGCTGACAATGCACGAGGAATGCACTCAGCGCGGGCGCATCCGGCGCCGCGGGCAGCGTGCCGCCGACCGTGGCGGCGAGCGCGACGATGCGTCCCCAGCGCTCGGGCACGCGCAGCACGCGGCGCAGCGAGGGCGAGCGCTTGCCCTCCAGGAACTGTGCGACCACGCCGTTGGCGGCGATCATGAAATACTCGATGAGCTCCTTGGCGCGGTTGTCCTCGTCGGGCCTCAAATCGATGAGCGCGCTGCCTTCGTAAACCGCCTGGGCTTCGAGAGTGGTGAGGCCGAGCGCCCCTTGTGCCTTGCGCACGCGCTTCAAGGCCTGCGCGGCGCGGTCCTGAATGCGCAGCTGCTCATCCATCCCCGCGACGGCCGCGACCGGCGGCGGCATCGGCCCCTTGCCGTCGAGCCAGGCCGCCACGCTGTCGTAGGCGAGCTTGGCACGGTTGACGACCCGGGCGCGATAGACGTCGGAAGCGCTCACCGACCCATCGGCCGTCACGGTCATCTCGATGACGAAGCTCGGGCGCTCCTCACCCGCCGCAAGCGACGTCAGGTCGGTGGAGAGCCGCTCCGGCAACATCGGAAAGATCTGTGCGGCCGTGTAGACGCTGGTCGTATTGGCGCTCGCATGCAGATCGAGCGGCGAGCCTGCGGCCACGGTGGCGTCCACATCGGCGATCGCCACGAGCACGCGTGTGGCGCCGCCCGCGAGCACTTCGGCGACCGAGAGCTGATCGAGATCGCGCGATTCGTCGTTGTCGATCGAGCACCACAGGAGCGCGCGCAGATCGCGAAACTCGGGGCCCGTTGCCACCGCTGCCGCGCCAATGGCGCGCAGCTGCGCGAGCGCCGCGGGCGGGAAGTCCGGCTCGAGGCCATGCTCGCGCATGGCGCGCCGCGCGATAGCGCTCAGCTCCCCCTGGCCGTCGTTCCCGGGTGACATCGCGGCATGATACCCGAGGAGCGAGCAACAAAAGAAAGGGCGCCGCGTGATGCGGCGCCCTTGGATCGTCCGCTAGTCGCTTGGCTCAGCTCATCGGCAGCGTCCCGGTGTAGTAGATGATCACGTAGGCCCTGAGCGCGCCGCTCGCGGCGGTCCCGGCCGGCTGCGGCACGCTCCACAGCTTGACCGGCGTTCCGGCCGTCAGACTGTTGGTGAAGGTCATGAAGTCAGCGGAGTTGCTGAGGTCGAGCGGCGTGATCGTCACGACACCGCCGCTGCGGTTCAGCTGATAGACCAGGGTCGCCGAGCCGGCGGTGGCATCGAAGTCCACGGTCACCGCGTTGCCGCCGGTATTGCCCAGCAGCGACATGGTGAAGGAGCTGCCGGTGATCCCGGCGGTGACTTGCGCGAGCGGCAGCGGTGTCGGCTCGAGGATGGCCATCGGCACCTGCCAGGGCGTCGCGCCGCCCACCCAGGTGGCATACGAGGCGCCCCAGGCACTCACGGGTCCGAATGTGCCGCCGAAGTTCACCGAGCCGTTGCTCGCGGACACGAAGTCGCTGATCGCATTGGCGCCGGTGTCGGCCTGCGTCGGGAAGGTGAAGTACCACCAGTCGAATCCCGAGATGGCAGCGCCGCTCGGATCGAAGTTGTTGTTGGTGCCGGTGAACGGCAGGTAGTCGAGGTTCACCGTGTAGTCGTCACTCGCGCGCAGGTAGTCGCGCGTGTAGGTGAACCCCGTCGCAGTGGCATTCGAGATCGTGCCGCTGTAGTCGGCCATCTCGATGTCCACCGTATCGGCCACCAGGGGGTTGGCGAGCACGTCCACCGGGCTCACGTGCACCTTGAAGCCGCGCACGATGCTGCCGGTGGTGAGGAAACCCGGCCCCTGACCGATCGAGTTGGCATCCGATTGCGCGTTCTGCGGCGTGCGGAAGTAGAACAGTGTGTTGGGACCGATGGTGACCGGCACCGGGACACCGTCCTCGCCCTCCACCGTCATTACGCCGGTGGTGTCGTCGACGCTCAGCACGTGGCCCTCGGGGCTCAGCCACACCTTGGCAAAGGTGCTCGAGTACCACACGCGCACCGCGGTCAGGGAGCCGTCCTCCTGGTAGCGCGCGGCGACCCGCACGTACTCGCCGCTGAGGGCGCTCGGGAAGGTGCTGTTGACCACCGTGCGCGCATCGCCGTTGTCGACGTCGTAGAGGATCGTGCCGTTGGTCGAATCGACGTTGATGGTGAGCTGCGTCGTGCTGGTGATCTCCCCTTCCGGGTTGCTCGCAGGCGCTATGGGGAAGTCCCGCAGCATCGTGAAGGAGCCGCCGCTCACCGTCTGCACGGTGCCGTAGCTGTGGCGCAGCACGAGCCAGCGCAGATCACCGACATGGTGCCGGCGCACGGGGCCGTTGAAGTTCACCGCCCAGACCGTCGCTCCGGCGGCCGCCGGCGGATTGTGCGCGACGATGAAGGCGGGATGCGCCAGATTGAACTCGACGTCGAGCACGTTGGCGGTGCTGCTCGAGATGGTGAGCGGGCTCTCGAAGTTGACCGTGATCGGCACCGTGAGGCTGCCGCTCGTGCCCTGCGTGCCCTGGATCTGGATCTGGCTCGCCGCGATGGTCGCGCCAGCGGTGCCGGCGAACCCGCTCGTCGGGTTGGAGGACGCGGTGAGCACCACGTCGCCCGGATTGCCGGCGACGGTGACGACCATGCCGCTGTAGGTGTTCACCGGCGCGCTGACGGGCCCGATGATGTCCGCGAGATTGTCGAGCTGCACCAGGTTGAGCGTGGGCGCCGGTGTCGTCGATGCCGACCAGATGGTGAAGTTGCTCCCACCGCCCTGCGGAACCAGCGCGACGCTCAGGAGCTGCACGCCGATCGTCGCCCAGTCGTCGGACGTGGCGTCGCCCACGAGCAGCTGTATTGCCCCGGTCTGGACCGGCGGCGAGCCGCCGTTGTTGGAAGCGGAATCACCGCCGCCGCCGCAGGCCGCCAGTACTGCGGCGAGACCCGTACCCAGCGCGCTCAGCAGGGCGCGCCGCAACATAATGCGCTGCATGTTGATTCCCTCTGTCAGTTTCGGGTGAGCGTTTGCTGACCCGTCGACACCCTAAAGCGGTCCAGGGCGGCGTTGGTTGACGGGGAATCGAACACTGTCGGCATCGGCGTCGGCGGCATCGTGCGGCTGTCGCATCCTGGCGACGCGCAGCGCGCGGCCCGCTGGTGCGCGCGTCATGCGACCGGCTGCAGCAGCGAGGTCACATGCTGCTTGGCGCGTTCGCAGGCCGCGCCGAGGGACAGGCCGGCGGCCAGGCCGGCCGCAATGCCGGACGCGAGCGCACAACCCGTACCGCGCCGCCCGCCGGCGAGGCGCGGGACGGTGAACTCGCGCACATTGCCGTCGCCGGACACGAGCCAGTCGCTCGCCCATGCGCCGGCCGCGTGTCCGCCCTTCATCAGCACCGCGCTCGGGCCGAGTGCGCACAGCGCCCGACCCTGTCCGATGATCTCCTCCGCGGACGCGGCCGGCGCGGCCCCGAGCAGCGCCGCCGCCTCCGGGAGGTTTGGAGTCAGGAGTGTCGCGCGCGGCAGCAGCAGCGCGCTGAGCGCCGCGCGCCCCCCGGCATCGAGCAGCGCGCCGCCCGAGGTGGCCGCGAGCACGGGATCGAGCACGAGGGGCAGGAGCTCGCGCGGCGGGATCGCCGCGGCCACCGCCTCGACGATTGCCTCAGCTCCGAGCATCCCGATCTTGATGGCCGCCGCGCGCCCGGTCGCGAGGGCGGCGTGGATCTGCGCGCGCACGAGCTGCGCTGGCAGCAGCTCCACTGCCGTGACCTCCCGATCGGTCTGAGCGGTCACGGCGGTCACGGCGGCGAGCGCCTCGAAGCCGAAGCGCTCGAGCGTCGCAACGTCACGGGTGAGCCCGGCCCCGCCGCTCGAGTCGGTGCCCGCGATGACGAGGACCGCCGTCAATCGCCGAGCGCGATCAGCGCGAGGTTGCGATGACCCTGGGCCTCGAGGGCGCGCGCCGCGCGCCAGGCACGCACGCCGGTGCGGCAGCAGAGCACGATGCGCGGCGCGGGCGGCAGCGGGTGCTCGCCCTTCTCGAGCGCCTCGACCCCCAGGCGCCACGCCGCCGGAAACGGCGAGACCGGCGCCTCGGCGAGGCCCCGCAGGTCGATCACGAGGTCGGAGGGCGCAACTTCCGCGGGCGCGATGAATGACAACCCGCCCGCCGGCTCGGCGGCTCCGCGGAAGGAGAAGCCGCCGATGTGGAGCGTGCGGAAGTCGACGCTGATCAGCCGCCCGCGCACCGTCGGCTCGAGCTCGAGCAGCAAGGCGAGCGTCAGGTGCGCTTGCAGTGTTCCCATCACTCCGACGGCGGTCCCGAGCACGCCGGACTCGGCGCACGAGCCTGCCTGGCGCGGCAGCTCGGGAAAGACCGCGCGGTAGCTCGGCGCGCCGCCACAGAAGGCGCCCACGTAGCCTGACAGTCCGAGCACCGAGGCACTGATGAGCGGTTTGCCCGCGCGCAGGCAGGCATCGCTCAGGATGTAAGTCGTGGCGAAGCTGTCGGCGGCATCGACGATGACGTCGGCGGCGGCCACCAGCGGCGGCGCGTTGGCGGGCGTCAGACGCTCGGTGAGCGCGTCGATCCGCACCTCGGGATTCAGCGCGCCGAGCGCCGCCTGCGCGGCCTCGGCCTTGAGCTTGCCGAGATCGCTCATGCGATAGAGCGGCTGGCGGTGGAGGTTCGATTCCTCGATCCGGTCGTAGTCGACGACGGTGAGCCGCCCGACGCCCGCGGCAGCGAGGTACTCGAGCACCGCGCAGCCGAGGCCTCCGGCGCCGACGACCGCGACGGAGGCCGCGGCCAGGCGCGCCTGTCCGCCCGGGCCCACCTCGGGCAATACCACTTGGCGCGAGTAGCGATTGCTCACGAGCCCTCCTGCCGCACTCAAGCCGCCGCCGCCAGCCACTCGCGCGTGCGCGCCTCGGGATTCGGGTTGCGGATGATGTCGGTGACGACCGCAGCTACGTCCGCGCCGGCGGCGAACACGCCCGCGAGGCGCTCGAGCGTGAGGCCGCCGATTGCGACCAGCGGGATCGAGCCGATGCGCCGCTTCCATTCGCCGATGCGCTCGAGACCCTGGGGCTGCCACGGCATGACTTTGAGCAGCGTCGGGTAGATTGGACCCAAGGCCACGTAGTCGGGCGCCGCCCGCAGCGCCTGCTCGAGCTCTGTGTGGTCGTGGGTGCTGATGCCGAGCCGCACCCCGGCACGGCGCAGCGCCGCAAGGTCCGCCTGGGCGAGATCGCCCTGCCCCAGATGCACGAAATCGCAGCCCTCGGCGAGGGCGATTTCCCAGTGGTCGTTGACGATGAGCTGCATGCCAGCAGCCACGCACAGCGCGCGGGCCGCGCGCACCTCGGCCCGCACCTCGCTGGACGCACGCTCCTTGATGCGCAGCTGCAGCAGCCGCACGCCGAGCGGAGCGAGCCGCCCGACCCAGGCGGCGCTGTCGACGATCGGATAGACGCGCGCGAGCCTCATCCAAGAAAGGCCTGGCCGACGACCGGCGTCGAGGGCGCGGCGAAGTCCCGCGCCTCGATGGGACCTGCGAGGCGCGCGGCGCGCCCGGCCTGCACCGCCTGCGCAAACGCCGCGGCCATGGCCACCGGCTCCGTCGCCTGCGCGACCGCGGTGTTGATGAGCACGGCATCGAAGCCGAGCTCCATGGCCTGGGCGGCGTGCGAGGGTACGCCGAGCCCCGCATCGATGATGAGCGGCACGTCGGGGAAATGCGCCCGCAGCGCCGTGAGGCCGAAGCGGTTGTTGAGCCCGCGCCCGGAGCCGATCGGCGAGCCCCAGGGCATCAGCACGCGGCAGCCGGCGCTCACCAGATGCTCGGCGACGACCAGATCCTCCGTGGTGTAGGGAAACACCTCGAAGGCCTCTGCGCACAGGATGCGCGCGGCCTCGGTGAGCCCGAAAACATCCGGCTGCAGCGTATCGTCCTCGCCGATGACTTCGAGCTTCACCCACGGCGTGGCGAACACCTCGCGGGCCATGTGCGCGGTCGTGACCGCCTCCTTCACCGTGTGGCAGCCGGCGGTGTTGGGCAGCACACGCACGCCGAGTCCGCGGATGAGCGACCAGAAGCCCTGGCCGGCGCGCTCACCGGCCGCTTCGCGCCGCAACGACACGGTGACCACTTCGGCGCGCGCCGCGCGTATCGCCTCCGTCAGAACCGCGGGCGAGGGATAGCGTGCGGTGCCGAGCAGCAGTCTCGAGTTGAGTTCGGTTCCGTAGAGTTTGAGCATTCAGCCTCCCTGCATCGGCGCGAGCACTTCGACGCGATCGCCGTTCGCAAGGGCGGTGCGCAGGCGGGCTTCCGCGGCCACGAACTCCCCGTTGACCGCGGTCGAGACGATGCGGCCGCCGTAGCCGAGTTCCTCGAGCGTCGCCGCGAGCTCGCGGCTCGCAGTCTCACGCCAGACGCCGTTGACGAGGATCCTCATCCATCACCTCCGCGAAATGCTGTCCCTCGAGGAGCGCGAGCGCGGCGCGGTGCGCCAGCGCGGGAGCGAGCAGGAAGCCGTGCCGGTACAGGCCATTGACGTAGAGCGCGCCACCGAGGCGGCGCAGGCGCGGCAGATTGTCGGGAAAGGCTGCCCGCACCCCCGTGCCGGTCTCGAGGACCTCGGCCTCGCCGAACGCCGGATGCAGCGCGTAGGCGGCCGACAGCAGCTCGAGGAGCGAGCGTGCGCTGATCCGCCCTACGGCGTCGCTCTCGATCATGGTGGCGCCGATCATGTATACGCCGCCGGCGCGCGGCACCACGTACACCGGCATGCGCGGGTGCAATACCCGCACCGGGCGCGACAGCGACACGTCCGGGGCGCGCACCAGCAGCATCTCGCCCCTTACGCCGCGCAACTCCCCGAGCGAGCGCCGCGCCGCGAGCCCCGTGCAGTCGAGCACTTCGCGCCCGACGAGCGGCGCCTCATCGGCGTCGGCCCCGAAGCGCACGGCGACTCCGAGCTCGAGCGCGCGCGCGAGCAAGGCGCTGAGCGCGGCGCGCGGATCGAGATGCGCCTCGCTCGCAAAGTAGAGCGCGGTGCTGAAGCGGCCCGCGAGGTCGGGCTCGAGGGCCGCGATGGTCCCGGCGCCGATCGTCTGATACTCGCGCGTGCGGCGGGCGAACTGCACGAGCTCCCCGCTGTCGCGTCCGTGCGCGAGCACCAGCGTCCCCTGCTGCGCCGTCGCGGGGAATCTGCGCCGCCACCAGGCTATCCCCTCCTCCCCGAGACGCGCGATGAGGGGACCTGAGCTCTCGAGCTCGCACCACGGAGCCAGCATGCCGCCGGCGAACCAGGAGCAGCCGGCCCCGGCAAGCGCCGCGGCGCGCTCCAGCACCTCGACGGTGGCGCCGCGCTCGGCGAGCTCCAGCGCACAGGCGAGCCCGGCAACACCCGCGCCCCGCACCGTCACCCGCATGCCGCTAGCCTTCCTTCGCCGCCGGCACGTACAGCTCCGAGCCGCCGGCGCGGAACTTCTCGGCCATCTCGCGCATGCCCTGTGCGCGCGCCTCGGCGCGCACCTCGTGCGAGATCCTCATGGAGCAGAACTTCGGACCGCACATCGAGCAGAAGTGCGCGACCTTGTGGCCCTCCTTCGGCAGCGTCTCGTCGTGGAAAGCACAGGCGGTGTCAGGATCGAGCGAGAGGTTGAACTGGTCCTGCCAGCGGAAGTCGAAGCGCGCGCGCGACAACGCGTCGTCACGCTCGCGCGCTGCCGGGTGTCCCTTGGCAAGGTCGGCGGCGTGCGCCGCGATCTTGTAGGTGATGACGCCGGTCTTGACGTCGTTGCGGTCCGGGAGCCCCAGGTGCTCCTTGGGCGTGACGTAGCAGAGCATCGCGGTGCCGAACCAGCCGATCATGGCGGCGCCGATGGCGGAGGTGATGTGGTCGTAGCCCGGCGCGATGTCGGTGGTGAGGGGACCTAAGGTATAGAACGGTGCCTCGCCGCAGGTGGCGAGCTGCTTGTCCATGTTCTCCTTGATCTTGTGCATCGGCACGTGCCCCGGACCCTCGATCATCACCTGGCAGTCGCGCGCCCAGGCGATGCGGGTCAGCTCCCCGAGCGTCTCGAGCTCGGCGAACTGCGCCGCGTCGTTGGCGTCGGCGATCGAGCCGGGCCGCAGGCCATCGCCGAGCGAGAAGCTCACGTCGTAGGCGCGGCAGATCTCGCAGATCTCCGCGAACCGCTCGTAGAGGAAACTCTCGCGGTGATGCGCCAGGCACCACTTGGCCATGATCGAGCCGCCGCGCGAGACGATGCCGGTGACGCGCGCGACGGTGAGCGGTACGTAGGCAAGGCGCACGCCCGCGTGGATGGTGAAGTAGTCGACGCCCTGCTCCGCCTGCTCGATGAGCGTGTCGCGGAAGACCTCCCAGCTGAGGTCTTCGGCCACCCCGCCGACCTTCTCCAGCGCCTGATAGATCGGGACGGTGCCGATCGGCACGGGCGCATTGCGCAGGATCCATTCGCGGATCGTGTGGATGTTGCGACCGGTGGACAGGTCCATGACCGTATCGGCGCCCCAGCGGATGGCCCATACCATCTTGTCGACCTCCTCGGCGGTGGAGGACGTGACCGCGGAGTTGCCGATGTTGGCGTTGATCTTCACCAGGAAATTCCGCCCGATGATCATCGGCTCGGACTCCGGATGATTCACATTGGCCGGCAGGATCGCGCGGCCGGCGGCAATCTCGTCACGCACGAATTCGGGCGTCACGTGATCGGGGATGTGAGCGCCCCAGGAATTGCCATCGCGGGCCGCGCGGGCTGCGGCGCGCTCGCGCCCGAGGTTTTCGCGGATCGCGACGTACTCCATCTCCGGCGTCACGATGCCGGCACGCGCATAGGCGAGCTGGGTCACGGCGTTGCCGCCCCGGGCGCGCAGTGGCGGCCGGCGCACGGGGAATTCCGGCGCGGCCTTAGCTCCCGCGCCCAGCCCATTGTCGATGAGCTGCACGCGCCTTCCCGGGTAGCCTTCCGTATCGCCGCGCGCCGCGATCCACTCCGAGCGCAGCCGCGCGAGCCCCGCCTCGATGTCGATGGTGACGGCGGGATCGGTGTAGGGACCCGAAGGGTCGTACACCGTCAGCGGCGGCTCACCGCTCGAGGGGTGCAGCGTAATCTCGCGCATCGGGACTTTGAGTCCCGGGTGCAGGCGTCCGGCGCGATAGACCTTGCGGGAGGCCGGAAAGGATTCAGAGACGACGTGCCAGCTTTGCGCATTCATCAGACACTCCTGGCGAAAAGGCCACGGAAGATCCGGCGAATGCTGCCCATGGGAAAGGGACGAGGATTTCGCTTTCCTACGCCAGCATTAACTGGATCAGGTTCGGAGGGTCGCCATGCCGCGCTTCCCCGAGCGCCGATGGCCTCTCAGCCCCCTGCCGGGGCTCCCCTAGCTTCACGGCCCGAAAGTAGTACGAGTCGCCGCGGAGGTCAACGCCCTCGCGCGCACGCGGCGCATGCGCGGCGCGGCCCGCGGCGCAGCGCCCGACGAGCTACGCGTCGCGCCGGCCGCGCTTCGGCGCGGGCTTTCCCGACGAGAGACTCTCTCGCCGGGAGCGCTCAGCTCGGCCGTCCGTTCCCGTGGCTCGCCTGACCGCCCTTGCGGCCGGCCTCGGCCGCGAGCTCCGGATGCTGGGAGAAGCTGCGCTTCTCGTCCGGTACGCTCTGCCCGCCCTTGCGGCCCGCGACCGCCGCGAGCGTGCGGTTCTGCGAGAAGCTGCGCTTGGATCCCGGGACACTTTGGCCGCCCTTGCGGCCGGCCTCGGCGGCCAGTCGGCGATTCTGCGAGAAGCTGCGCTTCTCATCCGGCACCGCCTTGCCTCCCATGCTGGCTATCTGCCGCTGCCGTTCGGCGTTCATCGAAGCGAAGCCACGATGCGACAGCCGTCCTTCCGTTGCGTGAGCCATTGCTGCTCTCCTTCCGACCCTTTCGGCCGGCGCAAGCCCGACGAATGAAATTCCCTCTCTCGGCAACGAGGATACGCCCGGGACGCAGCCGGGAAAACTGCCTGGAACCGTCCTCTGCAGCCCCCGAGCGGTGGTGGCCGGTTTCAGGGGGCTACTGAGGGGTCACTTAGGGGGTTACGTGGTCGATGACCAGGCTGGCGAGCCCGTCCTTGCCCACCCGGTAGGTGATCTCGCCGAATGGATCGCCACTCGCCCCGACCGGTGTGCCGGAGCGGGCGATGCGCGCGACGACCGCGACGCTGTCGCCGGCGTGGAAGGTCCGGCCGGCGATCATGGAGTCCTTCGGTGTCAGCTCGACGGTCTGCGGGAATTCGCTCGTGAGGCGCCGTGCGGCGAGCGGTGGCCCGGGGTGCGCCGGGTCGCGCACGAATACAAAGAGTGGAAAGGACCCGGTGGACTGCGCGAGCGCCGGGGAGAGTGTGATCTTCACGCGTACCGAGCCGCCGGCATCGCCCGCGGCCGCCGCAACAGTCGCGGTGGGCGTGGCCGCCGCCGCCCCCGCCGGGGGTGGGGCGGCGCCGGCAGCCGGCGCACCGGCCGGGGCGTTGAGCCTTTGATCGATGGCGCTGATCTGCTGCTCGAGAAAAGTGCGCACCTGATCCGGCGGATTCATCGCGAGGAGGCTCACGAAACGCTGGCGTGCGACCGGCAGATCGCCGCGGCGTGCCGCGGCCACGGCGCCGTAGAACAACGCTTTCCCTGAGCCTGGCTCCAGCACGAGTGCCCGCTCGATCAACTGTCCCGCACGGCCGTCGAGCTCCGACTGGTCGCCCATGGCGAGCGCTTCGGCCTCGCCGGTGAGCGCCTCGGCACTCTTGCCGCCGCTTAAGCTGTCGGCGCGCTCGTAGGCGCGAGCAGCCAGCCCATACTCCTGCAGCACGACGTAGGAGCGGCCGAGCATCAACCAGTCCTCAGGCTTTCCCGGGTCGCGCTCGAGCCTGCGCGCCAGGCGCGCAACCATGCTCTGGGGTGAATCGGCGCTCGCCGCCGAGGCTTGCGGGTGCCACGCCCAGTTGCTCCAGGTCACATAGAGCACGGCCGACCCGACCACTAGCACGCCGGCCGCCGCGAGCGCCGTCCAGGTCGCCGGCGAAACGCCGGACGCGCCGACGCGCACCAGCGGGATCGCGACGGCGGCCACAGCGACCATGGCTAGCGCTGCGGAGAGCAGTACGAAGGTGAGCATCAATTGGATCCGTCGTCGGGCAGCGGCTCGGCGTCCGCGCTCACGAGCCGGGCGCGCTTGCGCACCACGCGCCACGCCACCAGTGCGCCGACCACGAGCAGCACCTCCGGCGCCGCCCACAGCCAGGCGTTCTTCAGCACGAAGCGCGGACGGAAGAGCACGAAGTCCCCGTAGCGCGCCAGCATGAAGTTGCGGACGTCGTCGTCGGACTTGCCGGCGAGCAGCATGTCGCGCACCTCGCGCCGCAGGTCGGCTGCCACCCCCGCGGGGGAGTCGGCGAGCGCCTCATCCTGACACTGCACGCAGCGCAGCTCGTGCGTGAGCCCCTCGTAGCGCGCCTGCAGCTCGGGTGTCGGCATCTGCGTAGTGTCGATCGCCCGGACGGCGCCCGTGCTCGCCAGGGCCAGGCCGGCGGCCGCCACGCAGATCGCGGTGGCGCGGCTCACAAGCCCGCCGCCTGCGCTTTCGCCAGCCGCGGGAGAATCTCTTTCTCCCATATGGCGGGCGTCAGCTCGCCCATGCACTTGTACACGACTATCCCAGCGGGGTTCACCAGGAAGCTTTCCGGCGCCGCGTACACGCCCCAGTCGATGGCGGTGCGGCCGTCGTGATCGGCGGCGACAAATTCATACGGGTCGCCGAGCTGCTGCAGGTAGCCGAGCGCCTGGCTGTCGTCGTCCCTCCAGTCGAGGCCGATGAGCCGCACCCGGCCGGAGCGGCGCACGTCGAGGAGCATCTGGTGCTCCTCCCGGCACGTGCCGCACCAGCTGCCCCACACGTTCAGCAGGTACCAGCGCCCGCGCAGCGCGGCGGAGCTCACGGTGTGCGTCCGGTCACCGAGGCTCGGGAGCGAGAACTGCGGCGCCGGCTTGCCGATGAGCGGCGAGGCGATGACGCCCTTCTCGGGCGAGTGCTTGATGCCGATCGCGAGCACCACCGCGAGCAGGACGAACGCCACCACCGGGATGAGAAAGCGGTTGATCATGCGTGCTCCGGCGCCGCTTCCGCCGGCACGGCGTCCGGCGCCCTCGCCAGGCGGTAGCGGCGGTCGGAGATCGCCAGCGCTCCACCGAGTGCCATGATAGCCGCGGCGATCCAGATGAAACTCACCAGCGGGCGAATCTGGATGCGCACACTCCAGCGGCTGGCCCCGAGGTCCTCGCCGAGCGCGACCAGGATGTTGTTGCCGCGGCTGTAGTGGATGGCGGTCTCGGTGGTCACCTGGTGCTGCACCGAGTACTGGCGCTTCTGCGGCTTGAGGACCGCGACCGGTGCGCCGTTGCGGGTCACGACCAGCGTGCCGCCCACTCCGTCATAGTTCGGGCCCTCGATCGGACCGACGCCGTCGAAGCGGAACTGGTAGCCGCCGACGCTCACGCTCGCGCCGGGCGCCATGGCAACGTCCCTCTCGTTGGTGAAGGACTGGACCGTGGTGAGCGCAATCACCGCAATCGCAAGACCGATGTGCGCAACCGTCATGCCGATCACCGCGCGCGGCAGCGACAGCCGGCGGCGCAGGCGGTCGACCGGGTCGACCAGCGAGGACAGGATGATCCACAGCCCGAGCGTTGCACCGACGGGCGTCAGCAGGTTTCCATGGGAATAGATTCCGTACACCAGCCCGCAGCCGAGCACCGCGGCTGCCACGAAGGTGTAAAGGAGGGTCCGCCGCTGCGTTCCGAGCCGTCCACGCTTCCAGCTCGCGTGGATGCCGATCGACAGCAGCGCAAGCAGTGGCAGCATCGCCAGCATGAAGGTCGGATTGAAGAACGGCGGACCGACCGAGACGGTACCGAGCCCGAGCGCTCCGGAGATGAGCGGCGCCAGCGTGCCAGCGAACACCGTGCCGGCGGCCATCACCAGCAGCACGTTGTTGAACAGCAGGAACGACTCGCGTGCTCCGAGCTCGAATCCCGCCGGGGATTTGAGCAGCGGCGCGCGCCGGGCGTAGAGGCTGAGCGCGCCGCCGATCATCACGATGAGGAACGTGAGAATGAACACGCCGCGGCTCGGATCGGCGGCGAAGGAATGCACCGACACCAGCACCCCGGAGCGCACCAGGAAGGTGCCGAGCAGGCTGAGCGAGAACGCCAGCACCGAGAGCAGCAGCGTCCAGCTCTTGAAGAGCCCGCGCTTGTCGGTGACCGCGAGCGAATGGATGAGCGCCGTCCCCACCAGCCAGGGCATGAACGAGGCGCACTCCACCGGGTCCCAGAACCAGAAACCGCCCCAGCCGAGCTCGTAGTACGCCCAGAAGCTCCCCATGGCGATCCCGCAGGTGAGGAACGACCACGCAGCCGTCACCCACGGCCGCGTCCAGCGCGCCCAGTTCTGGTCCATGCGGCCCTCGAGCATGGCGCCGCAGGCGAAGGCGAAGGCGACCGCGAAGCCGACGTAACCGGTGTAGAGCACGGGTGGATGTCCCGCGAGTCCCGGGTCCTGCAGGATCGGGTTGAGATCGGCACCGTCGCCCGCCGCGGGGTCGAGCCGCAGGAAGGGATTGGAGGTCGCGAGCGTGAACAGCAGGAAGCCGAAGCTGATCACCCCGAGCACCCCGAGCACCCGTGCCAGGAACAGGCGCGGCAGACGGCTCCCGAACACCGCCACCGCGACGGTCCAGAGCGCAAGCAGCATGATCCACAGCAGCAGGGATCCCTCGTGCGCGCCCCACAGCGCCGCCACCCGGTAGAACACGGGCAGCGCGGTGTTGGAGTTCTCCGCGACGTACTTGACCGAGAAGTCGTTGCCGACGAACGCGGCGATGAGGCATCCGACCGCGGTCGCGACCATGACGAACTGACCCGCGACCGCGGGGGTCACGGCCGCGTTCCAGCGCTCGCGGCCGAGCATGGGACCGGCGATACCGAAGAAGGCCTGCAGACCCGCGAGCAGCAGCGCGAGGATCAGGGCGAATTGACCGAGCTCGGGCAACATAGGTCAGCTCCCGGCGGCAGGTGTGGCGGGTGCGGCAGTCGACGCCGGCGCAGGCACGCCCGCTGGTGCGGGCGCGCCCTCGGGGCCGGCAGCGGCCGGAGTGCCCTCCTGCCGCGACTCGCCATGGCGTCTCTTCAACGAGCGCGCCACCTCCGGCGGCATGTACTTCTCATCGTGCTTGGCGAGCACCTCGTCCGCGACGAAAGTCCCGTCGGCACGCAGCCGCCCGTGCGCGACGACGCCCGCGCCCTCGCGGAACAGGTCCGGGAGGACGCCGGTGTAGCTCACCGGCACCTGGTGGCTGAAGTCGGTCACGACGAACTGCACCTCGAGGCTACCCGGCGCACGGTGCAGGCTCCCCTCGGTCACCATGCCGCCGAGGCGGAAGCGCTCTCCGGCGGGCACCTGGCCGGCGGCCACCTGCGTGGGATCGAAGAAGAAGGTGACGTTCTTGCGGAATGCCGAGAGCGCCAGCGCTCCGGCGAGGCTCACGCCGGCGACGATGCCGATGACGAGCGTCATGCGGCGCTGACGCGGCGTCATGTTTCGCCTCCGCCCGCGGCGAGCCGGCGCCCCGCCGCCGCGCGCGCCTGCGCCAGCGCACGCCGCGCCCACACGACGTTGAGCACGACGACGGCGAGCGTCACCGCATACGAGGGCCACACGAAGGCCGCGTAGCCGCCCATCTCGAGAAACTCCCTCATGTCGACAGTACCTCCCGGATCCAGCTCGCCGAGCGCTCGCGGCTGAGGATCTCCCCGCGCAGCCGCACCAGCAGCACCGCCCCGAAGAACAGCGTGAAGCCGAGCATCATCATCAAGAGCGGCACCAGCATCGGGGTCGACAGCGTCGGCTTGCCGAGGCGCATCACCGAGGGCGCCTGGTGCAGCGAGTTCCACCAGGTCACCGAGTAATGAATGATCGGGACGTTCACGATGCCCACCACCGCGAGCACCGCGCTGGTGCGGTCCGCCCGCTGTGGATCCTCGATCGCGCCGCGCAAGCCCATGTAGCCGAGATAGAGAAACAGAAGGATAAGTTCCGACGTCAGCCGCGGATCCCATTCCCACCACGTGCCCCACATCGGCTCGCCCCAGAGCGAGCCGGTGACCAGCGCCGCGAAAGTGAACGAGGCGCCGATCGGGGCACAGCTCGCCGCTACCGCGTGCGCCACCTTCATACGCCAGACGAGCGCCACCGCCGCGGCGACCGCCATGGTCGTATATACCATGAGCGACATCCAGGCACTCGGCGCATGCATGTAAATGATGCGAAAGCCGTCGCCCTGCTGGTAGTCCGGAGGCGCCAGCACCAGGCCGCCGTAGAGCGCCGCCACAATCAGCGCGGCCGCCGGCCAGGCGAACCAGGGCGTGAGCCGCTGCGCGAGCCGGTAGATATACGGCGGGGAAGCCAGCCGATGAAACCACGTCCAGCTCATGTTGGTCCGTTCACTCGAGACTGATGCGCACGGCGGCGGCGGATGCGAGCGGCGCGAGCGTGATTCCGAGCACCGCGAGCGCTGCGAGCAGCTCGAGCGGCGCCAGGTAGGATTCGCCATGGATCGCCAGCTCGCTGGCGCGCGCCCCGAAGATGAGCACCGGCAGCGAGAGCGGCAGCGTGAGAAGCGCGAGCAGCACGCCGCTGCGCCGTAGCCCCAAGGTGAGCGCGGCGCCGATCGAGCCGATGAGGCTGAGCGCGACCGTGCCCACCGCGACCGACGCCACGATCCCGGGAAGCGAGTCCGGCGGCGCTCCGAGGGAGAGCGCCGCGAGCGGTGCCATCAGCGCGAGCGGCAGGCCGGTGAGCAGCCAGTGCGCCGTGGTCTTGGCGAACATGAGACCGGTGAGTGGCTGCCCGGAGAGCGCGTACTGCTCGAGCGTGCCGTCGTAAGCGTCGTCGCGGAACAGGAACTCGAGCGCGAGGAGCGAGGCCAGCAGCGCCGCTACCCACAGAACGCCAGCCGCCACCTCGCGCAGCCGTGCCAGCTCCGGGGAGATCGCAAGTGGAAAGAGCATCGTGACGATGGCGAAGAACGCGAGCGGTTGCACCAGCTGGCCGCGCCGGCGCAGAGCGAGCTGGAGATCCCGCTCGAGCACCAGGCGTGCGGCTTCCAGCACCGAGGTGGTGCCGTGCGCCGCTCCCACGGAGCCGACCGCTGCGGCCGCGCCCGCGGGCAGCGCGGGATCGCGCGGCTCATCCATGCATCAGCTCCAGGCGCTGCGCGCGGCTGCGCGGCAGCGGCAGCTCGTGGTGGGTCGCCGCCAGTACGAGTCCGCCGCGCGCGAGGTGCTCCTCGATGAGCGTACCGACGAGCTGCTGGCCTTCGGCATCGAGGTTGGTCGTGGGCTCATCGAGCAGCCACAGCGGCACCAGCAGCAGCGACAGTGCCGCGAGCGCGACGCGGCGCTTTTGCCCCGCCGAGAGAGTGCGCGCGGGGCGCTCGCTCCAGGCGGCCGCGCCGACCCGTTGCAGCGCCGTCTCGACCATGTCGGCTCGGATGCGCCGCCGCATGCCGATCCAGTAGCGGAGATTCTCGCGCGCGCTCAGGTCCGCCTTGAGCGGCGCCTCGTGGCCGATATAGATGAGCTCGGAGTGAAACCCGGGCAGGTCTGCGTGCACGTCCCGCCCATCCCAGAGGAGCCGCCCGGACTCGGGATAGAGAAGTCCGCAGGCCGTGCGCAGCAGGCTCGTCTTGCCGGCGCCGTTGGGACCGGCAACGTGCAGGCAGGCGCCGCGTGGAACCGCAAAGCCAACGCCCCGCAGCACGTGGCGCTCGCCGCGCCACAGGTGCAGGTTCTCGACTTCGAGGCCTTCGCGTGACATTTAATCTTAAATTCTGAAACAGCTGCCCCAGTATCGCGATACGCATAATCAGCAATGCGTGCGCTGCTCCACGCGTCACGCAAGGCGCGTGCGCACGGCGTGCGAGTCGCGCAAATTCAGTGACTTAGCGCCACTTTCGCCACTGTCTCTCGGCAGCGTCGGCGCCCCCGGGTTCTGTCATCTCAAAGAGAGTGCCTGGGGCCGGACTCGAACCGGCACGGGGTTTCCCCCAAGGGATTTTCTTACCACTTCAGCTTTCGCTGCTGCATGTTTCTCGATCGTCTCGCATGCATTCGTGGTCTGGACTTTACCTTTGCCGTGCCATCGACACCTCTGAAAGGTGCATACGGAGTAGGCAGGGGCCGTCAAGTCTCTACACTTTCCCCAGACGCGCGCCAGGGCTTAGCTCGGTATTGCAGCCACCCTGACGTGCTGCTGTTCCACCGACTTTGACCCCATTCACACCGGCCGTTTCCGCGCCGGGTGCTCAACTTTCCAAGTCCCTTGCGTCTACCAATTTCGCCACCCAGGCATGGGTGCGGCCGAGATTCTACCGAACGGCAACGCGGCGCGCTTGAGTCGACAGGACCGCAGCGCCCCGAATCGTCTAGGCGCCACCCAGGAGCCCCGCGATCGCCGGGAATGAGCGCGCGGTCGCTATGTCGGCGGCGCTCTTGCGGTCTTTGTTGCGCAGGCGGGTGCTCGCACCGGCCTCGACGAGCTTGCGGACCAGCACACTGTCGCCGTTGCGGCTGGCGACGATGAGCGCCGTGTCGCCGAAGGTATTCTGCGCATCCACGTTGGCGTGCCGGGCGAGCAGGCGCTCGACGATGTCGGCGCTGCCGGCATTCACCGCCAGCATCAGCGCGGTGTCGCCGCGCCCCGTGCGCGCATCCAGACTTGCGCCCCTGGCGAGGATCAGATCCACGGCAGGCGCCGCGCCCCCAGCGCAGGCGGCGGCCAGCGGGTTCACGCCGTCCGAGTCAGGATGGTCGGCGCTGGCGCTATGCTCGAGGAGCACCCGCACGTTGTCGGCACGGCCGGCACGTGCCGCGTACCACAGGGCGGTGCGGCCCGCCTTGTCGACGCCCTCGGTCGCCGCGCCCGCGTCGAGCAATGCCCGCACGCCCTCGGTGTCGTTCGACTGGGACAGAATCATGAGCGCGGTGCTGCCGTAGGCGTCGCGCGCCTCGAGGTGCGCGTGGGCAGCAAGCAGCGCCCGCAGTATCGCGCCCCGGCCGCTCTTGGCCGCGGCCACGAGCGGCGGCTCCGGGTCCTGGGCGGCACCGTCGGGCGCGGCCCCATGCGCGAGCAGCACTGCAACGATGTCCGCGCGACCCTCGCGCGTCGCGAGCAGCAGAGGCGAGTTGCCGTGCGAGTCCCCGTGCGCAGCCTGGGCACCGGCTGCGAGCAGCGTCTCGACGCCTGCGGGCGTCCCGCTCAGCACCGCGGCGCTGAGCATCGGCATTCCATCCCGGGCCGTGGCGTTCGGATCCACGCCCTTCGCCAGAACAGCACGCAGGAGCTCGGGGGCGGGTCGCGCGGCTGCGACGGCCAGATCCGGCCAGCCCGCATAGAGATCACGCGCCGCCCGCTGAACATTGGTAGGCGGGCTTTCCGACTCGACGGGATTGCGCGGAAGCGCAGTTGCGCCCTTGGCGCGCAGCCGCGCCACCACGTCGGCAGCGCCCCGCTGCTCCGCGAAATCGAGCGCCGACCAGTCCTGCACGTCACGCGCCGTCGCGCTCGCACCCGCCGCCAGCAGCCGATCGACCACATCGATACGCCCGCTCATCGCGGCGTACATCAGGGCCGTGTTGCCGACGTGGTCGGTCGCGGCGACATTCGCATGCGCCGCCAGCAGCGTCTCGACGGCGGCGGGCTCCCCGGTGCGCGCAGCCAGCATCAGGGGTGTCATGCCGTGCTCATCGGACGTCTCGACCGGTGCGCCGCGGCGGATAAGGAGCGTAATCGCCAGCGCAGAGCCGGCCTGCGCTGCACGGGACAGCGCGCCGCGGCCGAATTCATCACGGGCGGCAGTGAGCGCGGGATCCGCGAGCGCCTCGAGACTCGGGAGGTCGGCGTCCGCAGCGGCCTGCCAGAATGCCTCGCGCCGCACGCCGGGGTCCTTCAGCTGTGCCGAGGGCAGCAGGCTCGAAGGCAACTCCTGGCGGGCGCCCGTGGCGCCTGCCGGCGGCGCAGGCGCACGGAAACCCAGCTCGCGGGCCCGCGCGAGCCAGTGTGCGGCGCACTGCGGATCGGGCGGATCGGCATCAGAACAGAGGCTCGCGAGGCTGAAGGCGGCGCGCGCATTGCCTTGTGCCGCCGACTTCTCGAGCCACGACCGGGCCGCAGACGGATCCGGAGGTCCACGGAGACCGTTGAGATAGAACACCGCCAGCAGATACTGCGCCTCGGCGTTGCCGGCGCCGGCGAGGCGCTGCAGCTCGCCGGCTGCGGCGGCGAAGTCCTTGAGGCGGATCGACGCCTTTACGCCTTCGAGCGGATCCGACGGCCGGGATACCGGCAGGGCCGTGCCCGCGGCCAGGAGCCCCAGCAGCACGAGTGCGCACTCAGGTCGTGCCATGCTTGGTCTCGACCGTGATGCCGACGCGTTTCAGAAACTCCGACGGCAGCACGCCTCCGGCGCTCACGATCACCGCGTCGTTGTGGACGTTGACCATCGCGCCCTCCTGCTCGAGCGCCACCGACTGCGCCTCGATCTGTTTGACGTTCGACTTCATCAGCACCTTGAGCTGGCCGCCGCGCGCCGCGCTTTCGATGCGCTCGCGATTGCGCGCCTTGGCGCGGTCGAAGTCGGCGCCGCGGTAGGACAGCACCACGCCCCCGCCGCCGGATTCGGCGATGCTGGCCGCCGCCTCGAGCGCGCTGTCGCCGCCGCCCACGACCAGCACCTGCTGGCCGGCATACTGCTCCGGATCGATCAGGCGGTACACCACCTTCGGCAGCTCCTCGCCCGGGACCCCGAGCTTGCGCGGCGTGCCGCGCCGGCCGATCGCCAGCAACACGCTGCGCGTCTGGTAGGTGGCCTTGCTCGACTTGACCGCGAACCCCTCGCCGGTGCGCGCAATGTCCTCGACGCGCTCGCGATAGTTGATCCTGATGGCGGTCTTGCGCTCGGCTTCCTGCCAGAACTCGAGCAGCGCCTCCTTGCTCGTCTGGCGGAAGTTCACCTTGCCGAGGAGCGGCACGGTCGCGGGCGCGGTCATCACCAGCTTGCCGCGCGGATACTGAAACACTGCCCCGCCGAGCGATTCCTGCTCGAGCGTCACATAGCGCATACCCTTCGCTTTAGCGGTCAGGGTGGCCGCGAAGCCCGCGGGACCCGCGCCGACGATCACGACGTCGAGCAGGCCGTTGCCGCTGGTGGCGCGCCGCGCGGCGATCGCTTCGACGGCCTGCTTGCCCTGCTCGAGTGCATTGCGGATCAGGCCCATGCCGCCGAGCTCGCCCGCGATGAACATGCCCGGTACGGAGGACTCGAAGCTCGGCGTCACGAGGGGGATGTCCACCCCGCGCCGCTCGCTGCCGAACACCAGTGTGATGGCATCGACGGGACAGGCGGTCTTGCAGGCGCCATGGCCGATGCAGTCGCCGGGGCTGACGAGCACGGCACGCCCTCCGATCAGGCCGAGGACTTCGTGGTGCTCCTGCTCGGGGCAGGCCTTGAGGCAGGAGCCGCAGCCGATGCACCGGCCGGGGTTGATCAGCGGGTGAATCGAGGCGGGCTCGGCCGCACCGGTTTTCTCCTGCGCGGCGAGACTGCGGTGCTCGAGGCGGCGGCGGCGCAGCACGTGCCACACGAGCAGCACAGCGGCGGGAATGACATAAACGACGTAGGTCAGGGTATCCATCGAGCAACACCAATAGCCGCGCCCGGCGCGTTCGCGGCACGCCGGCGCAGGCGTGTCATTCAGCACACACATGGCCGGCCTGCTCTGTGACTCAACTCACAGGTTCGCGGGGCTTTCCTGCCAACTCTAACAATATGAGATGGTGTTGTAATCGGCTCCGGGATGTACTGTGCGACAGTGTTGGTTTGGGAATCCGGCTGGAGTGTCGGCAAAGTAAGACGCTGTCGGCGGCTTAAGACAGCGTTACGCGGGCGCCGTCCGCCGGTACGTTGGCGCCACTGCCCACCGGAGTCTCGGCCACCTGGGAGGATGTCATAGCTACCGTCTGGTTCACTGCCGGGCTCCTCATCGGCATCCTGGCCTGTTGGCTCGTGCCGCGGCTGTGGCCTCGCGCGCGCGCGCTGCTGCGCGTTCGCACGCCGTATGTCATCGCCGGCGGCCTGTTGGTTGCTTTCGCCCTCGCCGCAACGATCATTCACTTCGCCGTCTCCTCGCGCCGCGCCCTCGCCGGAAGCGCACCGCACGCGGCTGGGGTCACGATGCCGGCCGAGGCCGCCTCGGGCTCCTCTCCCGCGCAATCCATGCAGGCTGCGGTCGCGGGGCTCGAGGCGCGTCTCGCGCGCGACGGCGGCTCCGACGCCGACTGGGAGCTGCTCGCAAAGGCCTACGAGTTCCAGGGACGCGCCGCTGATGCGCAGCGGGCCCGGGCGCACGTCGCGGGGTCGAGCGGCGCGATGAGCATGGAGACCCTCATGGCCGCAGCCGCCGCGGCCGGCAACGCGACTGCTGCAAGCCCAGCCACGCCTTCGCCCCCGGCCCCGAACGCCGCGCCTGCGCCGCTGGCTGCGTCAGTCGAGGAGCTGCGGCGGCGAGTCCACGATCATCCGGGCGATGCACAGCCCTGGGCCGACTACGCCGACGCGCTCGCCTCGCGCTCCGGCGGATCGCTCGGCGGCGCTGCCGGCGCCGCGATCGATCGAGCCCTCGCCCTCGACCCCGCCAATCCCAAAGCCCTGTGGCTCAAAGCGAGCCAGGCTCACGAGCAGCACCACTTCGCCGATGCGCTCGGCTGGTGGCACAAGCTCCGTGCCGTACTGCCCGCCGACTCGCCCGACGCGCGCATCATCGACGGCAACATCGCCGAAGACAGCCAGCTAGGCGGAGCCGCGCCCGCTGCGACGGCCGGCGGCGAGCTCTCCGGTACCGTCTCGATCGACAGCCGCCTGGCCGCCCGGGTGCAGCCCGACGCGACGCTCTTTATCTATGCGAAGGCCGTCGACTCCCCGGGTCCGCCGCTTGCGGTGCTGCGCACCACCGCCACCGGCTGGCCGGTTGCATTCCGTCTCGATGACTCGATGGCGATGGTGCCATCGCGCCGTCTGTCGCAGTTCGACAAGGTGGTGGTCGAGGCACGCATCTCCCGCAGCGGTCAGGCGACTGCGGCCAGCGGGGATCTCTACGTCACGAGTTCCGCGGTGAGCCCGCGCGCCGGCGAGAGGCTGGCGCTCGTCATCAACCGCGAGATCGACTGAAGGATCGGGCTTCGTCATGTCAGGACGCGCGCGACAAGCCGAGGAGCTCGAGGAGCTGGCGGTTCAGATGGCGAGCCGCGGCGGCGCCGCCGCTCCGGCACGCCCCGCGCCACCCGCGCAGCGCCCGGTACGCGCTCCGCAAGCGGCGACACCCGCCGCCGACGCCGCGCCCGCGGCCCGGGCCAACATCGCCGCGCCCCGGCGCCCCGCCCCAGCGGCATCCGCGCTCAGGCCTGAGGCACAAGCCAGGCGAATCCTGACGGTCGATCGGGTGTTCTTTGCGGTGGTGGCGTTGCTGCTCTGGGTCGGCCTCGCAACCCCGACCGAGCGCTATATCAGCCCGACGCGCGGCGTCGGTTACGCCCTCGGAATCATCGGCGGGAGCCTCATGCTGCTCCTGCTGGTCTACTCCCTGCGCAAGCGCTGGAGCTGGCTCGCCTTGCTCGGCTCGACGCCCGCGTGGTTCCGCTTCCACATGGTGCTCGGCATCCTCGGGCCGCTCTGCATTCTCTATCACTCGAATTTCAGCATCGGCGCCACCAACAGCAACGTGGCGCTGTTCGCCATGTTGACCGTAGCCGGCAGTGGCTTCATCGGCCGCTACTTCTACGCGCACGTGCACTACGGGCTCTACGGTCGCAAGTTCGAGCTCGGCGAGCTGCGCACCGGCGCGGACAAGCTGCGGGGCCATTCGGGCAGCATGAGCTTCCTGCCGGAGCTCATCGGCCGCATCGAGGCCGCCGAGCAGCGTCTCCTCAATACCGGTCCGCACTTCGCGCTCCTCGGCTTCCTCAAGCCGCCCGTGGTCGCGTCGGCGACGGCGCGGGAGCGCTGGCGCTTGCATCGCTATCTGCGGCGCGCGCTCAAGGCGGGCGCCCGCTCGTCCCCGGTGCTCGCGACGGAGCGCCGGCGGCTCGCCCGTGCCGCGCGCGGCTACATCGACCGGCGGCTGGCGGCCACCAAACGGGTGGCGGAGTTCTCCGGCTACGAGCGGCTGTTCTCGCTGTGGCACGCGCTGCACATCCCGCTGATCTTCATGCTGATCATCGCCGCCGTGATTCACGTGATCGCAGTCAACGTCTACTGACGACCACGTCACACACATGCGGGAGGGGCGATGGCGAACGCTGCTGATAATCGGACTGCTGCTCGGGCTGGCGCCGGTGAAGCGCGCTGACGCCGTGAATCCCGAGACCCTCCTCATGCCCGGCAAGCTCACCACTGCTCACGCCAAGTACGAGGAGCAGTGCACGCAGTGCCACGACCGCGCCAACAGCGGTCGCCAGACCCAGCTGTGCCTCGATTGCCACAAGGAGATCGCGGCCGACATCGCCCGGCCGCGCGGGTACCACGGACACCTGCCCGGCATCGCCACCACGCAATGCGCCGCCTGTCACTCCGAGCACCAGGGGCGCGGCGCCGATATCGTCAAGCTGGTACCCGAGCAGTTCAATCACGAGCTCACCGATTACCGGCTGCGCGGGGCACATGCCGACGTTGCCTGCGGCGGCTGCCACGCCGCCGGCAAGCACTACCGCGACGCCACGCGCGACTGCCTCGGCTGCCATAAGAAAGAGGAGCCGCACGAGGGACGGCTCGGGCGCGACTGCGGCTCCTGCCACGACGACAGCGCCTGGCGGCATGTGCGCTATGACCACGACAAGACCGCCTTCCCGCTGCACGACAAGCACGCCGAGATCGCCTGCGCCGCCTGTCACTTCGGCAATCGCTACAAGGACACGCCCAGGGAATGCGTTTCCTGCCACGAGCCGGACGATGTGCACGACGGCAAGCGCGGCGCCAAGTGCGCGGAGTGCCATACGACCAAGTCGTGGAAGACCCAGAAGTTCGACCACGAGAAGGAGACCGGCTTCGCGCTGCTCGGGGTACACAACCGGATCGCCTGCAACGACTGCCACCGCAGCGGCAATCTCAAGGACAAGGTCTCCAAGGAGTGCTTCGGTTGCCACCAGGGAGAGGACGCGCACGCCGGACGGATGGGCCAGGAGTGCGGCAAGTGCCACGGCAACGATAAGTGGCAGCCGGCGAGCTTCGATCATGCGCGTGACGGCCACTGGGCGCTCGAGGGACGTCACCAGAAGATCGGCTGCGAGGCCTGCCATACGGCCCCGGTCGCGACCCAGAAGCTCTCGAGCGAGTGCCTGTCCTGCCACCGTCCGAACGACGTGCATGCCGGCAAGCTCGGGCGCAAGTGCGAGCAGTGCCATACCCCGGCGGGCTGGCGCGACAGCGTGAGCTTCGATCACGACCTCACGAGCTATCCGCTGGTTGGATTGCACGTCGCCGTGCCCTGTGAGCAGTGTCATCTGACGCGCCAGTATCGCGACGTCGGCAAGCAGTGCGGCGACTGCCATGGGCCGGACGACGTGCACAAAGGCAAGCTCGGCAAGGACTGCGCGCGCTGTCACTCGCCGAACGGCTGGAAGCTGTTTGAATTCAACCACGCCAGGGAGACCGGTTTCAGCCTGCGCGGCGCCCACGGGAGCCTCGCCTGCGAGGCCTGTCACCGCAAACCGCCGGGAGAGGTGAAGCTCAAGCCGGACTGCCTCTCCTGCCATGAGAAGGACGATGTGCATCTCGGCCAGTACGGCCGTCAGTGCGAGCGCTGTCATTCCACGTTCACGTGGAAAGGCGCGCGGGTGCAGTAGGGGCGCGCGTGCGGTCCGGCGGCACAGCAACCCGCAACCCGCGTTCCCGGCGTTGGGGCGCGCGCTCAGTCGCGCTCGCCGCTCTGCTGCTCGCCCTGGCGCCGCTGCCCCCTGCCTTCGGCGCTGAGACGCGCAGCAATTTCGATCACCTGACGACCGGCTTCGAGCTCCTCGGCCAGCATCGCTATGTGCCGTGCGAGGCCTGCCATGCCAATGCCGTCTTCAAGGGCACGCCGACCGAGTGCGGCGCCTGCCACGGCATCGGCACGGCCATCCGCGCCACCGCCAAGCCGGCCAATCACATTCTCTCGACCGATCAATGCCAGAGCTGTCACACGCCGTGGGCGTGGAATCCGGCGGTGGACTTCGACCATACCCAGGCACGCGGCAGCTGCTCGACCTGCCACAACGGCGTGCAGGCCCAGGGAAAGCCGCCGACCCACATCATCACCGATCTCGAATGCGACGCGTGCCACAACACGCTCAGCTGGGGCGGCGCGGTGTTCAGCCATGTCGGCGTCACGAGCGGTTGTGCGGTCTGCCACAACGGCGTGAGTGCCACCGGCATGCCCGCCAACCACTTCCCGATCGCCACACCCCCAGGAACCCCGACGCCGTGCGAGGGCTGTCACTCCACCACGAACTTCACCACCTGGGCCGGCACGCTGATCAATCACACCTCCGTGACGGCCATGCAGTGCCAGACCTGTCACGAGACGGCCGCGTTCCTCGGCATGATCCCGAGCACCAACACCGCCGCGGGCGATTCGCGCCCCAACGCGACGCTCGATGCCAAGCATCCGACGAGCGGCGACTGCGGGCAGTGCCACACGACCGCCTCCTTCGCCGCTAGCGTGTCGCGCCCCGCGAATCACATCCCGACCAGCGCTCCCTGCGCGCAGTGTCACACCACGGGGAACGATACCCAGTACTCGGTCACCGGCACCCACCAGGGGGTGTCGGGGTGTCTCAGCTGCCACGGACCGGGGCTCGGGCCTTTCGCCAATGTCACGATCGTCACGACGCCGGCCAACCACTTCCCGATCGGGACTCTCGACTGCAATGGCTCGGGCTGTCACTCGACGGCTAACGTCAATCCGGGCGGCTTCGTGCTCGGCCCTGCTAACCTTTCGACGCCAACGCTCACCGTCGCCGGCCACGCAACCGTGGCGTCCGCGGTGCCGGCGTGCAGCACCTGTCATGAGACCGCTCCCTATGTGGGCATGCTGGCGAGCAGCGCGGGCGCGTGGGGAGACTCGCGTCCGACGGCCTACGACTCGCTGCACCCGACTACGGGCGACTGCGGGCAATGCCACACGACGATGCCGACCTTCGTCACGGACGTGACGGCGGGTAAGCCCAGCAATCACATTCCGACGAACGCGCCGTGCGTCCAGTGCCACACGACCGCCGGCAATTACGGACAGTACACCTCGACCGGCACGCACCAGGGAGTGAGCGGTTGCCTCGCCTGCCACGGCTCCACCGTCGCCGCGACATTCAACCTCACCAACCCCGTATTCTCGATCGTCACGACGCCGAGCACTCACATCGCGTTCGGCACCGCGGACTGCAACGGCTCGGGCTGCCACTCGACGGCCAACGTCACTCCGGGCGGGGGCGGCTTCAAGATCGGCGCCGCCAATATTTCCAGCCCCACCCTGACGGTGGCAGGCCACGCGACGATTGCCGCCGCCGGCGTCTTAGGCTGCGTCGGCTGTCACGAGACCGCGCCCTACCTCGGCATGACGCCCAGCACGGCGACCGCGGCCGGGGATTCCCGCCCGACCGCGCTGGATGTGAAGCACCCGACGACCGGTGAGTGCGGCAACTGTCACGTCACCACGCCGGTGTTCGCGAGCAATCTGCTACCCACGGCGCCGAAGCCGGCCAATCACATTCCGACCACGGCGGCCTGCGCGCAGTGCCATACGACGGTAGGTAACTTCGCCGTCTACGACGTCACCGGCGTCCACGAGGGTGCGACCGGCTGCCTCGCGTGCCACGGCCCGAGCACCGGGCCCTTTGCCGGGCCGCCGCCAGGCAACACGATCACGATTGTCGGGTGGCCGGGGGCGAGCCACTTCCCGATCGGCACGTCGGACTGCAACGGCTCGGGCTGCCACTCGACCAGCAACGTCAATCCGGGCGGCTTCAAGATCGGCAGCGCGAACATCGCGAGTCCCACGCTCAACGTAACCGGCCACAGCACCATCGCGTCGGCCGGCGTCGCAGGCTGCCAGACCTGTCACGAGACCGCGCCCTACACCGGCATGATTGCCAGCTCCTCAACGGCGGCCGGTGATTCGCGTCCTACCGCCCTCGACGCCAATCATCCGACCACCGGCGACTGCGGCAGCTGCCACACCACGACCCCGACCTTCGCGAGCGACCAGACGGGCAGCGCCAAGCCCGCGAACCACATTCCGACGACCGCGCCCTGCGCCCAGTGCCACACGACCGCCGGCAACAACGCGGTCTACTCGGTGACCGGCGTCCACCAGGGGGTGACCGGCTGCCTCACCTGCCACGGCCCGACGGTGGCGACGACCTTTATCAACGTCACCATCGTCACGACGCCGAGCAACCACATGCCGATCGGGAGCCTCGACTGCAATGGCTCGGGCTGCCATACGACGACCAACGTCAACCCCGGCGGCTTCAAGATCGGCACCGCGAGTGTCTCGAGTCCGATCCTCACGGTGGCCGGCCACACCACGGTTGCGGCGGCGGTGAGCAGCTGTCAGACCTGTCACGAGACCGCGCCCTATGTCGGCATGCTGGCGAGCACCGCCAGCGCCGCCGGCGACTCGCGTCCAACCGCGTTCGACAAGAATCACCCGACGACCGGCGACTGCGGCGGCTGCCACACCACGACGCCGACCTTTACGAGCAATGTGACCTCGGGCTCCAAGCCCGGCAATCACATTCCGACCAGCGCGGCGTGCACGCAGTGCCACACGACCGCCGGGAACTATGCCGCCTACGTGATGGGCGCCACCGGCCACACCGGGATCGCCAACAACTGCGCGCAGTGCCATGCCTACGGCCTGAGCTTCTACAACATGGCGCCACCGACCCTGAAGGAGCCGGCGTCCGGCGCGACCGGGCACATCCCGGCCGTACCGCCCAACGGCACCACGGTGGTCGCCTGCGAGCTGTGCCATTCGCCGTCGGCCTTCACGACCTTCTCGGGCACGGTCATGAAACACGCCTACGTCGTCTCGATGAAGTGCGAGGCCTGCCATGAGTACAACATGGCGTGGCAGACCAACGCCGGCGTGCAGCTCTGGACCCGGCCGAGCCCGAATCACCACGCCGGGCAGGACTGCAACGGGTCGGGCTGCCACACGGCACGCGACAAGTTCATGGTGCGGCCGGTACCGCGCACGTCGCTGCCCACAACCACAGCCACGACCACCACGACGGCAACGACCGCCAAACCCGCGGCGCCCGCCACCCCCGCTGCCGCTGCGGGCTCCCCACTGCTCGCGCGAGTCGAGCGCACCGCAGCGCCGACGGCCGGCCCGCCGGGGGCCACGCTGCGTACCACCGCAGCCGACACACCCTTCAGTCACGCGAGTGTTGCCGGAACTGCCTGCGTCAGCTGTCACAGCGCCGCGAGCGGCAGCGGCAAGCCCGCGAGTCACATTGCCACGAGCAACAACTGCCAGAGCTGCCACGCGACGCTCGCCTGGCTCCCGGTGATCACCGTGGACCATGCGCAGGTCGTCGGCAGCTGCGTGAGCTGCCACAACGGCGCCATTGCCGCCGGCAAGCCGGCGAGTCACGTCGCCACGACCGCCGGCTGCGACCGCTGTCATACGACCAACGCCTGGCTGCCGGCGCGCTTTGATCACGCGGCAGTCGCAGCCCACACCTGCACCAGCTGCCACAACGGCGTGCAGGCGATGGGCCTCACGCGCTCGCACCTTCCGACGACGCAGCAGTGCGATGCCTGCCACGGCACCCTGGCCTGGACGCCCGCGCTCGTCGATCACTCGAGTTTCGCCGGCGCGTGCGCCCGTTGTCACAACGGCAGTGCCGCGATCGGTCTCTCACCCGGGCACCTGCAGACAAGGCTCGACTGCTCCACCTGCCACAGCTACCCGCAGTGGAGCGCGGTGCAGTTCCGGCACACCAGCCTTCGCTACCCCGGGGATCATGCCAGGGCCTTGAGCTGCACCGCCTGCCATACCGGAAACAGCGACCAGGTGCCCTACCCCGCGGCCGCCTATGCGCCGACCTGCGCCGGATGCCACGCCGCGGCGTTCAAGGCGGCCGCGCATCCCAAGACCCGTAAGGGCCAGCTCTACACCGTCAGCGAGCTCGCCAACTGCAGCGGCGCGTGCCACGTGTACAGCGATGCCAATCTGTCAGTGATCGCCACCAGTCTGCCGGGGCCGCATCATCGAGTCGTGGATGCGACCTTCCGGCGCTGAGCGCTGGCCTTCACGGCTGCTGCTCGCGGCGCTCGCGGTGCTGGGTGCATCGCCGGCCGCAGCGCAGCTCGGCGGCGCCCCGCCCAATCGCCTGGTGAGCGTGATCGACGTCAGCCCGCACGACGACCAGGTCGACGTGACCATGGTCTTCAACTGCTCCATGCGCTTCGTGAGCAACCTGCCGGCGAGCGAAGGCCGGGTGGTGCGGATTCAGCTGCGCCCGCTCCCCGACTGCGGCATGAGTCCGCTCGCCCTCATTCCGTCGGAAACCCCCTCGGTGCTCGGGGGCGCGCCGTTCGTAAGCTCCGCGCAGCTCGAGTCGACGGCGCCGGGCCAGGTCACCCTGACCCTCGAGTTCACGCAGAACGAGCAGTTCGTGCTCGCGCAGGGGGCGGACCCGCACGCCCTGCGGCTGCGCCTGCTCAAGCCGACGCGCCGCAAGGGCAACGTGCTCATCGGCCAGCCTGACGTCGTGGCGAGCTTCGCCGTCAATCTCGACTCGCAGCCCAAGCCCTTCACGCAGGCCGACATCGATCTGGCCCAGCAGCGGCTCAAGGCACCGGTGTACGTGTCGGAGACCGTCATTCAGGACGAGAAATGGTACCGGCTGCGCGCCGGTCCCATCGAGCGCCGCTCCGAGGCCGACCGGCTGCTCAATCTCGCGCTCCAGGACTACCCGCGCGCCTGGCTGGCTATCGGCGACGATACCGTTACCACCGCCATCGAGGCGGGCGGCACACAGCCGCAGCCGTTGCCGCCGGTCGAGCGCATCGGCAGCGATCCACCGCTGCCGCCCGCGGAACTGAAATCCCTGCTGACAGAGGCGCGCGCCGCCCTGGACAAGCACGACTACCCGCGCGCCATCACGGTGCTCACCAAGCTGCAGCGTCAGCCCGAGTTTCCCGATCGCGCGACTGCCCAGGAGCTGCTCGGGCTCGCGCGCGAGCGCGCCGGCCAGCTGGCGCACGCCAAGGCCGAATACGAGGAGTACCTGCGCCGCTATCCTCAGGGCGAGGCCGCCGAGCGCATCGCACTGCGGCTGCGCACGCTGCGCGCCGCCGAAGCCCGTGCGCGCACCGGCCGGGAGGGGGCCACCGAAACCCGTGGCTGGGAAGTGAGCGGCGACTGGTCGCAGCTGTTCCGTTACGACGGCTCGAGTATCAGTAACGGCCCGCCCCCGCCCAACACCCAGACCGTGCCGCTCGCCTCGACCACCACCGCCGAGAACGCCATCTTCAACGATCTCGATCTCCTCGCGCGGCGCCGCGGCGAGAGCTTTGACTGGATCGCGCGCCTGAGCGCCGGCTACGACAAGAGCTTCCAGTCGAGCGCTGCGGCGCTCGGCGATCCGACCCGGGTCAGCCTCGCCTCGATCGAAATGCTCGATCGCCCGCTCGGCCTGCTCGCGCGCCTCGGCCGGCAGGTCAGCGTCGAGGACGGCATCCTCGGTACCTTCGACGGGTTGCTGGTCTCCTGGCAGTTCAAGCCCGCCTGGTCCGTCGACGCCGCCGCGGGCTACCCGGTGGAGCAGCTGATCCTCGCCCCGCAGACCCAGGAGCGCTTCGAGACCCTGGCGCTGCGCGTCGCGCCGCCGGGGGCGCACTGGGATGGGAGCGTCTTCGCGACCACCGCGGAGTTCCAGGGCCTGAAGGACCGCGAGGCAGCCGGATTCGAGGCGCGTTACGTCGGGTCGCTGGCCTCGCTCGTGAGCGTGGTCGATTACGACACCTTCTATCACTCCCTCAACACTGCGAGCCTCATAGGCACCTTGCAGCTGCCCGCCCGCTGGAACGTGAGCTTCGACGCCGAGCGTCGCAATTCCCCCGTGCTCACGACGGGCAACGCGCTGATCGGTCAGACCTTCACCGACATCGAGCAGCTCGAGCAGGTGTTCACCGCACAGCAGATCTATCAGCTGGCGCGCGACCGTACGCCCGTTACCTCCAACTACAGCCTCACCGCCACACGGCCGCTCGGTCAGCGCTTCCAGGTCACCGCCATCGTCACCGCCACCGAGACCGGCGCCACCCCGGCTTCGGGCGGCGTGGCCGCTGTGCCCGGCACCGGCATGCTGCTCGACTATCAGGCGCAGCTCGCCGCCTCCGACCTGTGGCGCACGGGGGATTTCAGTGTGCTCACGCTGACCACGGGTAACACCGAGATCGGGCGCATCGACTCGATAGCCGCCACCAGCCGCTTCCCCGTAGGCGGCGCCTGGCGGCTAGGGCCGCGCTTCACCGTCGACCGCCTCACCGCGCTCAGCGACGGCAGTCAGGAGACCACTTACATTCCCTCGGCGCTGCTCGACTGGACCCGCGGGCGCTGGTTGTTTCAGCTCGACGCCGGCGCCGAGCTCGGACGCCGCCAGGCTTTTCTGCAGCTCACCAACGGCACATTCGTGCAGACGCAGAATACCTCACGCTACTATATAAGCCTCTCGTACCGCGTTACGTTCCAGTAGTGAGGCGCTCTGTGCGGAACCCGGCCGCGCTTGCCGCTCTTGCAGTGCTGCTGCTGGGGCCGGCCGTCCAGCGCACTGCGTGCGCCGCCGAGCGTGAGCCGCTGGAATACCTCGATCCGGATACCGCCGCGACCGTCACGGTCGTGGCACAGCCCCTGGTATTCGCCAACCCGCGCACCGAGCTCGCCGCCAATGCGCGCGACTACGTGACGCTGGCCGCCGCCGCGGTCAATCGCGGCGGCAAACTGAGCTACGTCGGCATCGCCTACTTCTGGTCGACCGTCGATCCGCGGATGCGCACCGATCCGCTGCCCGCCCCGCAGCCCCTCATCCTGCAAGCCGACGACCGCCGCATCGAATTGCGGCTGCGGGGGCAGTCGGCGCACGACGCCGGCATTGGCGTGGCGGTGCACGCGCCGACGGGCGCGGCCGGGCCGCCGAGTGTTTATGCCCTGGACCTCGCCACGCTGCGATTCATTGCCGAGGCTCGAGAGCTCACGGTGCTCGCCGAGAGCAACGGCACGGTGCTCCGCTACCCGCTGTGGGACGACCGCCGTGCGGCGCTGCGGGCCTTCGTGCGGCGCATGAGCGGACCGGGCTGAGCCGCGCTCTCAGGCGGCTCAGGCCGCATCGCCGCTCTTCCAGAGGAGCGGAAAGAGCGCGTGCTCCATGGGCGCGCCCGCGGCGAGCTCGGACTCGAGCCCGGGAAAATCCGGCGAGGTTTGCCAGCGCCGCGGTGCGTGCCGGATGTCATCTCCCAGCAGCCGGACCGAGAACACCCGGCGCCGCTGCCCGGGGCCGACCCCTGCTGTGGCGTGCAGCGTCAGCATGTGGAAGCACACCGCATCCCCCGGCTCGAGGGCCCAGCCGAGAATCCGGTGCGCGCCACGCGCGGCATCGATGTCCGGAAGGTCCGCGAGGCTCCCCTCGGGGAACCACTTCGCTTCGCTCGCGAGGAATGAGCGCGGCATGAGCCACGGGCCTGAGTGCGAGCCGGCGACGAACTCGAGCGTCGACTCGCGCGGGATGCGGTCCACCGGGATCCAGAAACTGCAGTTCTGCCGGCCTTCGATGTTGTAATAGGGCTGGTCCTGGTGCCAGGGCGTGCGCTGCCGCGTGCCGGGCTCCTTGGTTAGCATGTGGTCGTGGTAGAGACGAGCGGTCCGGCTGCGCATCAGGAGCGCGCCGGTCTCCCCGATCGCGGACTCGAAGATCACACGCCGATAACGCTCGTTTTCCTGCCAGCAGCAGAAATCCTCGAGAAAGAAGCCGGGATCGTCGCGCGCGCTCGCAACCTTGGCGCGCGGGCTCGGGTGCGCGAGGTTGGCATCGACACCGGCGCGCAGCAGCTCGACCTCCGCGGGCCCGAGCAACCCGCGCAGCACCACGGCGCCGTCCGCCTGGAAGGCGGCGACGTCCGCCGCCGAGACGCGCGAGTGCGGGCGAGTTGCCACGGCCTTCAAAGTAGTGGATAGCCGTCGCGGGGCGCAACTGCAATGCCGTCGCCGCGGTTGTGGCCGGACCGCCGCGGGCCGCACAATCCGCCGCACCAGTACTCAAGCCCCAGGTTCAACTCGTGGATGCGTCGAGCGTAAAACCAGGCAGCAACTCTCCGTTCATGGTCGGAGTCTCGGGACATCGCGATCTCGACCCGGACGACAGCACACGGCTGCGCGAGGCGGTCATCGACTTCGTGCAGCAGTTGAAGGAGCACCTGCCGGACACGGAGCTGCGTCTCATCGTCGGCATGGCCGCGGGGGCCGACCTGCTGGTCGCGGAGACCGCGCTCGGGCTCGGCGTGCCGGTCGAGGCCGTGCTTCCCATGCCGCTCGCGCACTATGCGGCCGATTTCGATGACCGGACGCTCGCGCACCTCAGGGAGCTGCTGTGCCGCCCGCAGGTGCGCTGCGTCGAGCTGTCGGCGGGTGCCGCGGGTGCCGGCACGGGGCCGCACTCGCGCGAGCAGCGCGACGCCATGTATGCAAATCTCACCGACACCCTGATCCGCCGCAGCAGCCTGCTGCTCGCCCTGTGGGATGGCCGCGGCTCGCTACTCCCGGGCGGAACTGCCGACACGGTATTGCGCTATCTCGGCGTGCGGACCGACGACAACCGGGAGGCGGACGGCATTCAGTTCATCGAAGCGGACGAGGAGCCGGAGAACGCCCCGCGGCTCGTGTACTGGACTCCCGCGCTGCGCAGCGGCGCCGCGAACGGCGCGCAGGTGCGCTCGCCGTGCTATCTCGCCGGCGCCGGCGACCACGTGCTGCAGATTCTGCGCACCATGCCCGAACGGCTCAGGCGCCAGCTCGCCGAGCTCAACAGCTACAACCTCGAGTACCAGCGCCTGAGCGCCGCCGGCCGCCTCAGCACACCCGAAGCCCTGTTGGCCTCGCTCCCGCTGCGCGCGCCGCTGCCGGCCGGCGCGATGCTCGAGGATATCGATGCGCAGTACGGCAAGGCGGATGCGCTGGCCGTTTATTACCAGCGGCGCTCGGACCTCCTGTTCGACCTCTTCGCCTTCATGGCCTTCGCCATGGGTGTCGCGTATCTCATCTACGAGAAGCTCACCGAATCGCGCGCGCTGCTCATCGCCTACCTGATGACTCTGCTGACCAGCCTCGGTGTCTACTACGTGCTGCAGGGCAAGCGCTGGTTCGGCAAGCACCTCACCTACCGGGCGCTGGCCGAGACACTGCGCGCGCGCTTCTATCTGCGCCTCGTGGGCGCCGATCAGCGCATGGACGCGGGCGAGGTGCTGGCGCTGTCCGGCATCGAGAAATTCCGGGGCTTCAGCTGGATCGGCTTTGTGCTCAAGGGCATCGAGACCGCGAATGATCGCGCCGATCCCGATCGCGACGGCGCGACGCAGAGCGTCGAGCAGGCGTGGATCGAGGGCCAGTTCCGCTACTTCACCCGCAAGGTGGCGCGGCTGGAGCGGGCGAGCCGGCGCGTCAAGCACATGCGGCACTTCCTGTTCGTCGCGATCCTGATCGTCATCTCCCTGCTGTTCGCTTTCGGGGACCAGCTGCATCGCATCGACGTGGGGCTCGGCATCCCGCTCAAGAACATCCTGACCTTCTCCATGGGCTTCATGGCGGTGCTGCTTGGCGTGTGGGAGCTGCATCAGGACAAAATGGCGACGCGCGAGCTCCTGTGGCAATACCGCAATCAGCTGAGCCACTTCGCCCGGGCCAAGGCACAGCTCGCCCGTATGTCGACCCCGCGGCGGCGCAACGACGTGCTGGTCGAGCTCGGCAAGGACTCCCTGATGGAGAGCTACCTGTGGGCGATCCACCGCTACCACCGGGAGCACGAGCCTCCGGCCGCCTGAGCACGGCGGGCCGCTCGCAGGCTGCGCCGGATACCCGGCAGTGCCTGGCACCGCCGGGTTAAGATCCGCGTATCCCAAACGGCGAGAGGTGACACCATGATTTTCCTTGTGGCTTTGATTCCGGCGACGGGTCTCACCGTTGCCGGCTATGTCGCCCTGTTTCTCTCGCACCGCTCGGAGGGCGGGCTCAAGACTTTCGGACGCTACCTCGGTATCTGGGCGTTCGTGCTTGCAGGTCTCGTGGTGCTCGGCGGGATGTTTGCCGCAGGGCACATGCATCGCGTCCACGCCGGGATGTGGGATGCGCACGATGGAATGCATCCCTTCATGGACCGGCGCGACGAGGATCGCATGTGGGAGCGTCGTGAACGTGCCGAGCCCGGTCCTGCGCCCGCGGAGCCGGCGGCCTCTCCGCCGGCAGCACCCGCCCCCGGTGGGCAGGCCAATCCGCCGCCGCCCCCGCGCCCGTAGCTTCGCTAAACGCGTCTGTGCCGTAGATTTAACATGATATTTACTTTGTGAATTATTGATTCACTTCACTATTTAAATGCCAGATACGCCTGCACCGCCCCGCCGCCGCGAGCGCTCGCGCGCTCCGCGGTCGACGGGCCCCTCGCTCGCGCCGATTGCGCGCCTGAGGAATCCCTGGGCGCCGCTCGAAGTTCTCACGGGCGAGCAGGTCGAGCGGATTCTGCAGGCCGCCCATCAGGTGCTGGAGGAAGCAGGGCTCGAGATCCGCAGCGCCGCCGCCCGTGCGGTCTACGCGAGGGCCGGGGCGCTGGTCGATGAGGGGACGCAGATGGTGCGTCTCGGGCGCGAGCTCGTCGAGGCACAACTTAAGACTGCGCCCGAGCGCTTCGTGCTCCATGCGCGTAATCCCGAGCGGCACCTGCACGTCGGCGACAACGTGGTCAATTTCGGCCCGGTCACCGGTGCACCCAACATCCGCGACAGTGAGGGCGGCAGGCGCTATGGAGACCTGGAAGCCTTCCGCAACATCCTGAAGCTCACCCACACCCTCGGCGTGCTGCACTGGCAGGGAGGCATCGTGGTCGAACCGGTCGACATCCCGGTCGCGACGCGCCATCTCGCCACCTATCAGGCGCACATCGAGTGCGCCGACACGGTGTGGGCGGCGCGCGGCATCGGCGGCGTGCAGGCCGAGGACGCGATCGCCATGTCCGCGATCGAGCACGGCTGCTCGATCGAGGCGCTCGCCGCCCGCCCGACGCTGATGACGGTGACCAACGTCAACTCGCCCCGCCGCGTCGATGAGGAGATCCTCGACAACATCATGATCATGGCGCGCCATGGCCAATGCGTGGTCATCACTCCCTTCACGCTGATGGGCGCCATGGCGCCGGTGACGCTCGCCGGCGCGCTGGTGCAGCAGACGGCCGAGGCGCTCGGCGTGGTCACGCTGTGTCAGCTGGTGCGTCCGGGCGCTCCCTGCGTCCTCGGAGGCTTTACCTCCAACGTCGACATGCGCACCGGCTCACCGGCCTTCGGCACGCCCGAGTACGTGCACGCCGTGATCGCCGCGGCGCAGATCGGCCGGCGCCTGAAGATCCCGGTGCGCACCAGCGCGGTCAATGCCTCGCCCACGGTCGATGCGCAATCGACCTACGAGACGGCGTTCTCGCTGCAGGCGGCGGTCCTGAGCCACAGCCATCTGATCAATCACGCGGCCGGCTGGCTCGAAGGGGGGCTGTCCGCCTCGCTCGAGAAGATCGTCGTCGATGCGGAGCTGCTGCGGAACTGGGCCGAGATCCTCAAGCCCGTCAGCTTCAGCGACGACGATCTCGCCGTCGAGACGATCAAGGAAGTGGCGGCGGGCGGCCATTTCTTCGGGACCGCACATACCCTGGCCCGCTACGAGTCGGCGTTCTACCGTCCCCTGCTTTCGGACTGGTCGAACTTCGAGAACTGGCGCGACGCCGGCAGCCGCAGCGCCACCGAGCGCGCGACCGTCATCTGGAAGAAGCTGCTCGCGGACTACCAGCCGCCGCCGCTCGACCCGGCGGTGCGTGAGGCAGTCGCCGCGTTCGTTGCGCGCCGGACAGCCGAGCTCGCCGCTGCGTGACCGACTGGATCGCGAACGCCCGCATGTATGCGGTGACGCCGCAGGTCGAGACGGCCTGGCGCGCCCTGCTCGGGCACGTCGCGCGGGATGCCGCCGTGGTACTCACCTACGTGCCGTATCCGGCCCCCCAGCCGCTCGAGGAGTTATGGAGGCGCGAGGATCTGGGTGCCGTGTTCATGTGCGGCTTCCCCGTAGCGCTCGAGCTGGCGCGGGTCATTCCCCTCGCCGCGCCCATCCCCCGAGGCTCCTGGGCGCAGGGCCGCGCGCTCTACCGCACGGACCTCATCGTGCGCGAGGACGCTCCCTACCGCACGCTCGAGGACACCTTTGGCGGACGCGCCGGCTGGACGGTGGCGCACTCGCACTCCGGGTTCAACGCCTTTCGCCATCACCTGCTTCCCTACCGGACATCCGCGCGACCGGCGCTCTATGGCGAGATGACCGGCAACCTGGTCACGGCCCGGCGGGTTCTCGACGCCGTGCGCGAGGGCCGCCTCGACGTCGGGCCACTGGATGCCTACTGGCATCTGCTGATCGCGCGGCATGCGCCGCAGCTCACACGGGGAATCCAGGTACTGGCCTCGACCGAGACCGCGCCCATGCCGGCGTTCGTGGCAGCGAGCGGCGCTCCTCCCGACCTGGTGCGGCGGCTGCGCGAAGCATTTACCGGCGCCGCGGGCCGCCCGTGGTTCGGCCCGCTCGCGGAGCAGCTGCTGCTCGAGGGATTCGCGGCTGTTTCGCGCGAGTCTTTCGCCCCACTTCTCGAATGGGACGCCCAGGCGAGGGCTGCCGGCTACGAGCTGCCCGCCTGAAAGGCACGCAACGCGCAGGCGCGGCGGGGAGTCTTCAGCCGGGTGCGACGGGGACGCGGTTAGTCGGATGGAGCGGCGAATCGTGCGGGCGCAGCAGAAAGCGCCACGCGACCTCGAAGTAGGTGCGGTAGACGAGCCCGCCGTTCTCGGCGATCAGCCGCTCGCGAATGCGCCGGTACCGCGCCGGGTACTCGTACCACGGGACCCAGGGTGCCTCGTGGTGCAGCGCGTGGAGGTTGTTGAAGAGAAAAACCGGACCCAGGATCCACGATCCCTCGACGATCGCGATGCGCCAACGGACCGGCGGCCGTGCGCGATGCTCGGCGAAGGAGCGGATCAGCGTGATGCTCGTGCCGGGGATCGCGATTGCGAGCATGTAGATCGAGAGCGGCATGCCGCACACGACTTTCACCCACACGATCACCGGAATGCACCACAGCAGGTGCTCGACCCACAGCGCCCGCACTCCCTCCTTGTTGGCGAGCAGCGCGCGCCACTCGCCGTGCAGATACCGGCCGATCGCCCAGAACGCGCCGACGGTGACCCGGCCGGCGAGCGTGCGGGAGATGTGGATGACGCCGCGGGTGAACGGCGAGAGCCGCGCCCAGTCCTCGGCCGTCCAGTACCAGGACTCCGGGTCATCGAGCGGATCGGTGATGCGCTCGTCGATATGGTGCGCGAGGTGGCTGATCCGGTAGGAGTCGTAAGGCAGCCAGATCGACAGCGGCGGAAGCGCGAGCAGCCGGTTGATCCAGCCCCAGCGCGTGGGGTGGCCGTGCACGACCTCGTGCTGCAGCGAGCCGTGCAGGCTGACGAGCACGGCGGCCACCGGCGCCACGACCCAGAGCGGCCAGCGGCCGTACATGAGCGTAATGGTGCACCACCCTCCATAGGCCAGGAAGGCAATCAGCAGGGTGGGAATTTCCACCGCAGCCACCCGCGGCCGCGTTGCAGCGAAACCGGGCGTGCCGGTATCGACAGATGTGGTCAGGTCGTTCACGGAAGCCGCCAACTCCATTCGCCGTCATGGCGCGAAGGCATAACCTCCCGGAGTTGATCTTACCCCTAAAGTCATCCCGCGCAGCCGCGGAGACTACGGATGCGCCGCTGCGGGCGCTTCGGCCTGTGTCTCAGTCCAACGTGACGGGCGGCAGGAGCCGGCGCTCGAGAGCGGCCATTCCGTCGTAGAGCAGGATGGCCATGAGCGCCGTGACGAGCCCCCCCTGCAGGATGAAGGCGGTATTGCTCGAGAGGAGCCCCGCGATGATCACCTCGCCGAGTCCTTTGGCCGCGACGGTGGAGCCGATGGTCGCCGTGCCGACGTTGATCACCAGCGACAGCCGGATCCCCTCGAGGATGAGCGGCATGGCGAGCGGCAGCTCGACCGAGAGGAGCCGCTGCCGCGCACTCATGCCCATGCCACTGGCCGCCTCGAGCACCGCGGGCGGACAGGTCTTGAGGCCCACCAGCGTGTTCTCGAAGATCGGCAGGAGCCCGTAAGCGAACAGCGCGATCAGCGTCGGCTTCTCTCCGAAGCCGACCATCGGCACGGCGACTGCGAGTACCGCGACGGGCGGAAAGGTCTGGCCGATGTTGACCAGCGTGCGCGATAGCGGCAGGAACTGCGCGCCGCTCGGGCGCGTCACGAGAATGCCGAGACCCACCGCGACGATGCTGCTCGCCGCTGCTGCCAGGCACACCGTGCCGAGCTGCGCGAGGGCGAGCGTGAGGAGGTTCCCCTGGTCGTAGATGGGCGGTGCGCCGTACTGGACGAGTGGCGCAAAGAGCGGCGCGAAGCTCTGCGGCTTCACCAGGAACGCGATGAGCAGCGCGAACGCCGCGAGCCGCACGACGGTCGCCGCACGCGGCATGCTCAGGGACGCCCGCGCGCCAGGATTGCGGCGACGGTCAGCCGTCCGCGCACCGCACCATCCGCATCGACGACCCGCGCGGAATCCACCCCGCTCCACACGAGCTCGGAGAGCACCTCGCGCAGCGGCATCGTCGACGCCACGGCCGGCCCGTCCGAAGTACCGGGCAGCGCCGCCTCACCCGCCGTGAGGAGCGCCAGGAGGCGCAGGGCGCGGTCGGCGAGGCCCGTCAGGCGCGACACGAACGGGTCCGCAGGCCGCGTCAGGAGCACGGCCGGCCGGTCGCACTGGAGCAGCCGTCCGCAACTCATGACCGCGACCTGACTGCCGAGCCGGAAGGCCTCGTCCATATCGTGGGTCACGAGCACGACGGTCATGCCGAAGCGGCGCTGGATGTCGAGGAGATCGTCCTGTGCCTTGGCGCGGATGATGGGGTCGAGCGCGCCAAAGGGCTCATCCATGAGGAGCAGGACAGGCTCTGCGGCCAGGGCCCGCGCCACGCCGACCCGCTGCTGCTGCCCGCCGGAGAGCTGGTGCGGCAGCGCGTGCGCATAGAGCGCGGGGTCGAGAGAGAACACGTCGAGCAGCTCCCTGACCCGAGCCGCGATCCGGCGTGCGTCCCAGCCGAGGAGGCGCGGCACCGTCGCGATGTTCTCGGCGACGGTGCGATGGGGAAAGAGCCCGTGGCCCTGGATCACGTAGCCGATGCGCCTGCGCAGCAAGTAGGCCGGTTCATCCCGGGTGTCGCGCCCGTCGATCAGCACGCGCCCGCCCGTCGGCTCGACCAGGCGGTTGACCATCCGCAGCAGCGTCGATTTGCCCGAGCCCGAGGTCCCCACGATCGCGGTGATCGAGTGGCTATCGACGGTGAGCGAGACGTCGTCGACGACGGTCGTCTCCCCGTAGCGCTTGGTCAGGTTCTCCACGGCGATCATGGGCGCCTCACTCCACTCATGCCTTCACGCGATCGAGCACTTCGACCAGGGCATCGAGCACCAGGGCGGCGGAGAACGCCAGCGTGACGATCGGGATCGCCCCGAGGAGCACCAGGTCGATCGCCGTCTGCCCGATGCCCTGAAAGACGAACGCGCCGAGCCCCCCTCCCCCGATCAGCGCCGCCACCGTCACCATGCCGATGTTCTGCACCAGCACCATGCGCACGCCCGTGAGGATGACCGGCAGCGCCAGAATGAGCTCGACCTTGGTAAGCACCTGCCGGGGCGTCATTCCCATTCCGTGCGCCGCCTCCACCGCGGCGCGCGACACGCGCTTCAAGCCCGCGACCGTGTTGGCGACGATCGGCAGCAGCGAATAGAGGAACAGCGCGACCACCGCCGGCGCGGCGCCGATACCGCGGATGCCGAGCCGGTCGGCGAGCGGCACTGCCGCAGCCAGCGCTCCGAGCGGCGCCATGAGGATTCCAAACAGCGCGATCGCCGGGATGGTCTGAATGACGTTGAGAGTGCCGAGGATCCCGGGCCGCAGCCGCGGCAGCCGATGACAGAGCACCCCGAGCGGCAGCCCCACGACCGCTGCCGCGGCGAGCGAGCCGAAGGCGAGCTTCAGGTGCTGACGCGCCTCGTGCGCGAAACGCACGGCGTTGACCGCGTACTCGCGCATCACCGAGAGATGGTCGAAGACGCCGTGTCCGAGCGCGAGGGCGGCCGCCGCGAGCGAGCCGGCGAGAAACAGCACCCGCAGCGCAGGCCCGGGCTTGAGGCGCGTCGTCGCATCGGTCGCGAGGAGGCCGAGGCACACGAGCAGGACCCAGAAGGCGCCACCCGGCGCGATCCGTACGATGCGGTCGCCGGGCGGGGTGAGCGCATCGCCGGCCGCGGCAGCCGCGAGCGCCACCGTGACCACGCCGATGAGCGCGATTATGAGCCGCGCGCGCGCGTTCGCGATCCAGACAGCCGTGACCGCGGCGGCGGCCAGCACCGCCGTGCAGCCGAGCGCCCCCCAGGCCGGCAGCACCTGCGCGAGCGTGCGCGGGTCGCCCGGCACGATGCGGTTGGACTTGAACACCACGAAGGGCATGAGAAGCAGCGCCGCCGCTCCCGCCGCGGCCAGCACCGCGCCGAGCGGATCGAGCCGCATGGCGCGCAGCTCTGCGCTCCTCACCTGAGAAAGCCCCGCGCGCGCAGGTAGTCCTCCGCGACCGACTCGGCCGACTCGCCGTTCACCTGCACGCGGGCGTTGAGGCGCTGCAGCGTGTCGCGGGTGAAGCTCTCCATGAGCGGCTTCACGATCGGCGCGACCTGCGGGTATTCCCTGAGCACCGCCTCGCGCATCGTCGGCACGGGCGCATATACCGGCTCGGCGTGCCGGTCGTCCTCGAGAACAGCCAGGTTGGCTGCGACGATGCCGCCGTCGGTGCCATAGACCATGGCGGTGTTGATGCCGTTGGTGCGCGCCGCGGCCGCCGTGATGGTGGCGGAGGTCTCCCCGCCCGCGAGCACGATCATCTGATCGGACCTGAGGGTGAAGCCGTAGGTTCGCTCGAGCGAGCGCAGCGTGCCGGCGTTGGCAAACTCCGCGGAACAGGCCAGCACGACCTTGCCGCCGCCGGCGACCCAGCGCGCGAAGTCGCTCATGGTCTTCAGATGATTGGCCTCGGCCACGTCGCGCCGCACGGCGAGCGCCCAGGCGTTACTGGCGTCGGCCGGCGTCAGCCACACGATGTGATTGGCGGCGTAATCGAGCCGCGCACCGAGCGCGTAGCCCTGGTGCAGGTCCTTCCAGGCGGGATTCGCCGGGTCGTTGAAGAAGAATCCGGCGTTGCCCGTGTACTCGACGTACAGGTCGACTTCACCGGAGAGCAGCGCCTTGCGTACCACCGGGGTCGCACCCAGTGTCATCCGATCGACCGTGGGCACGCCGTGCGCGTTGAGCAGCAGGCGGATCATCTCGCCGATCATCGCCGACTCGCTCGAGAGCTTGGAGGAGACGACGACGGCGGCGAGCGCGGGGGTCAACACGCTGAGCGAGAGGATCGCGGCCACGCACAGCGACTTGAGGATCTGCCCCACCCACACACGTTGTCGGTTGCCGCCGTGCGCGTCAAGGGCCGCACCCCTTATGATGCCGCCACCAATGCCGCCGCCGCCGCGCTCTTCCGCACCCGCCACCCGTCCCGAGCGGACCTCGAGCGGCCGCTACTCGCTGTGGCGGCTGCTGCGCGAGGGCCTCACGGGACAGCGCGGCTGGTCACGCGCCTGGACCAAGGCAGTGCCGCGATCGCGCTACCGCGTAGTTGTAGTCGGCGCCGGCGGCCACGGGCTCGCGACGGCTTTCTACCTCGCGACCGAGCACGGCATCGCGGACGTCGCGGTGCTCGAGCGCGGCCCGCTCGGCCTCGGCAACGTCGCGCGTAACACCACCATCATCCGCTCCAACTACTTCCAGCCAGCCAACGTGCGCTTCTACGAGTTCTCGCTGAAGCTCTGGGAGCGGCTCGAGCGGACGCTTAACTTCAACGCCATGGTGAGCCAGCGCGGCACGCTCAACCTGTTCCACACCGAAGCGCAGCGTGATCTGTTCACGCGCCGCGCCAACCTCATGCGCCTCGAAGGAGTGGACGCCGAGGCGCTCTCGCGCGAGGCGGTGAAGGCGCTCGTGCCGCTCGTCGATCTCGACAACGGCCGCTACCCGGTGCTCGGCGGCTTCCTGCAGCCGCGCGGCGGCACGGTGCGTCACGATGCGGTCGCCTGGGGCTATGCCCGCGGCGCTTCCGAGGCGGGCGTCGACATCGTCGAGCATTGCGCGGTAACCGGGATCCGCCGCGACGGCGGCCGGGTGACCGGCGTCGAGACCACCCGCGGCTTCATCGCCGCCGACATCGTGTGCCTCGCGGTGGCGGGGCATTCCTCCGAGCTCGCGCGCCTGGCGGGCCTCGAGCTCCCGATCGAGACTCACGTGCTGCAGGCCTTCGTGACCGAGAGCCTGAAGCCCGTAATCGATGTGGTGCTGACCTACGGCGCCGGACACTTCTATATCAACCAGTCCGACAAGGGCGGGCTGGTGTTCGGCGGGGCGATCGACGGTTACAACACCTACGGCCAGCGCGGGACGCTGCCGATGGTGGAGGAAGTGACGGCGGCCGCGGTGACGCTGCTGCCGGCGCTCGCACGGGTGAAGGTGCTGCGGCAGTGGGGCGGCGTCATGGACATGAGCATGGATGGCTCGCCGATCATTTCGCAGACGCCGCTCGCCGGACTCATTCTCAACGGCGGCTGGTGCTACGGAGGCTTCAAGGCGATTCCCGCCGGAGGCTTCACCACCGCGCATCTGATCGCGCACGGCGCGCCGCATCCGGTCGCGGCGCACCTCGATCTCGCGCGCTTCGCCGCCGGTCGTACGGTCGACGAGCGCGGCGTCGGCCCGTTCCCTTACCTGCACTGACGGGCCGCACCATGCTGAGAATTCCCTGCCCCTTTTGCGGCACGCGTGATGAAGTCGAGTTTCGCTACCGCGGTGATGCCGGCAGGTCACGCCCGGCGAGCGAGGGGACGCTCGCCGATTTCACCGCCTACGTGTACGGGCGCGGAAATCCGCTCGGCTGGCATCTCGAGTGGTGGCTGCATGTCGGCGGCTGCCGCCGCCTCCTCAAGGTCGAGCGCCATACCCTGAGCCACGCGATCCGCTGGGTGGGAACGCCCGCGCAGATGCCGTCGCCCGAAGAGCAGGCCTCGTGACGGGTCCGGCACGAGTCGCAGCGGGGCTCCTCACCGACGCCACGCGCCCGCTCGCGTTCCGTTTCGACGGCGCAGAGATGCGCGGGCTTGCCGGCGACACACTCGCCTCCGCGCTCCTTGCCAACGGGCGGCGCCTCGTGGGGCGCAGCTTCAAGTATCACCGGCCGCGCGGCATCGTGACCGCCGGGCGCGAGGAGCCCTGCGCGCTCGTCGATCTCATCGGCGCGGCGGGGCGCGAGCCCAACCAGCTCGCGACCACACTCGCCCTGCGCGAGGGTCTCGTGGCCGTGAGCCAGAATCGCTGGCCGTCGCTTAAAGTTGACTTGCTCTCCGTCAACGATCTGCTCGGCCGCTTCCTGCCGGCGGGCTTCTACTACAAGACCTTCATGGCGCCCGGCTGGGCGTGGGAGCGCCTCTATGAGCCGCTCATCCGACGGGCGGCGGGCCTGGGGCGACTCGGCGCCGACGTCGCCGACCACGCGGCTCCCGCGGAGATCGTGCACGACCATGCGGACGTGCTCGTGGTGGGCGCCGGCAGCGCAGGTCTCGCCGCGGCCGCGGTGCTCGGCAGTGCGGGCCTGCGGGTGCTGCTCGCCGAGCAGGACGTGGTGTTGGGAGGTGGAACGCTCCTCGATCCGCGCTGGGACAGCTGGCGTGTGGAGATGTGCCGGCAGCTCGCGGCGCTGGCGAGCGTGCGCTGTCTCGCGCGCACGACGGTGCTGGGAGCCTACGGGCACGGCGTGTTCGGCGCGCTCGAGACACTCGGCCCGGATGAGAGCGCACGTTGCGGCGGCCTGCGCGAGCGGCTACGGGTCCTGCGTGCCGCGCGCGTGCTGTTCGCGTGCGGGGCGACCGAGCGGCTGATCGCCTTCCCCGGCAACGACGTGCCGGGCGTTATGCTGGCCGGCGCCGCGCTCGGCTACCTGCGCCGCTACGGGGTCGCGGTCGGGCGGCGGCCGGTGTTCTTTCTCAATAACGATGAGGCCTATGAGGCCGTGTACGCCCTCGCGGACGCCGGGGTGCGCGCGGCGGCGGTGATCGACCCCCGCCCGAGTGCGCTCGCGGCCGCGCGCGCGCAAGGCTTGGGCATCGAAGTCATCGCGGGCGCCCACGTCACGCAGGTCTTCGGCCGCCACGGCGTCCGCGGCGTGCGTGTGGCGGCATTGAACGGCAACACCCGCCACATTGCTGCCGATTGCCTCCTCATGTCGGGCGGCTACAGTCCGGCGACCTCGCTCAGCAGCCAGCTCGGCGCCCGCCTCGAGTGGCACGAGCAGCTCGCAGCCTTCACGGCGGAGCCGCCGCTTCCGGCGGGACGGGCCGCCGGTGCCGCTCGCGGCGTATATGGGCTGGCAGCCGCGGCTCTGGACGGCGCGACGGCCGCCCGGGCACTCGCCACGGAGCTCGCACGCGCGCTGCCGCCGCGTTCCTCCGCCCCTTCGCTGCCGCCCGATTCCGACGCGACGCCGATCGCGCCGCTCTGGGAGGTACGCGCGCCGGGAAAGGCCTTCGTCGATCTGCAGAACGACGTGACGGCCGATGACGTGCGCCTCGCCTGCCGCGAGGGCTACGAGCACATCGAGCACATGAAACGCTTCACCACCTGCGCGATGGCGACCGATCAGGGCCGCATCGGCGGGCTCGTGGCCGGCGCCGTGCTCGCCGAGGCGCGCGGGCTGCCGCTCGCCGAGGTCGGACAGGTGAAGCCGCGTCCGTTCGCCGAGCCCGTGCCGTTCGCGGCACTCGCCGGCGGCGAGGTGCGCGGGCATTACAAGCCGAAGCGCCGCCTGCCGCTGCACGACTGGCACGCGGGCGCCGGGGCGAGCTTCGTCAACACCGGGCTGTGGCTTCGGCCGCTGGCCTACTCGCGTGCGTCCGGCTGGGAACCGGTACTCGAGGAGGCGCGCGCCGTGCGCCGCTCGGTCGGCATCACCGACGTCTCGACGCTCGGCAAGATCGACGTGCAGGGGCCGGATGCCGCGCGCTTCCTCGATTTCATCTACGCCAATACCTTTTCCACGCTCGCGGTGGGGCGCGCTCGCTACGGCATCATGCTGCGCGAGGACGGCATGCTGTTCGACGACGGCACCACTTCGCGCTTAGGCCCCGCGCACTTCCTCATCACCACCACGACCGCCAACAACGCCGCCGCGCTCGAGCACCTGGAGTTTCATCTGCAGTCGGTGTGCCGCGACCTCGACGTCGTCCTCACCGACGTCTGCGACCAGTGGGCACAGTTCGCCGTCGCAGGCCCGCGGGCCCGCGAGGTGGTGGCCTCCATCGTCCCCGGCCTCGACCTCTCGAACGCAGCCTTCCCCTTCATGGCGGTGGCCGAGGCGAGGATTGCCGGGATTTCCGGGCGGTTGTACCGGATCTCCTTTTCCGGCGAGCTGGCCTACGAGCTCGCGGTGCCGGCGGGCGCGGCGCGCACGGTGTGGGAGGCGGTGCTCACGGCGGGCAAGCCCTATGGGATCCGGCCCTACGGGCTCGATGCCCTGAACACGCTGCGCATCGAGAAGGGCCACGTCACGACCGCCGAGCTCAACGGCAACACCAGCGCCGATGACTTAGGGTTCCAGCGCATGCTGAAGAAGAGCGGCGACTTCATCGGCCGCTCGCTCGCCGCCCGTCCGGCTCTCATGGCGCCCGACCGGCTGCAGCTCGTCGGCGTGCGCCCCGTGAACCGCGCGCGGCGGCTGCGTAACGGGATGCACCTGGTCGCGCCGGAGTCGCCGAGCGCAAGTCTCGGCTACATCACCTCCTCCACCCCGTCCGTCGAGCTCGAAGGCTGGGTGGGTCTTGCCCTGCTCGCGGGCGGGCGGCAGCGGATCGGCGCGCGTCTCCTCGGCACCTCGCCCATCCACGGCGAAAGCACCGAGCTCGAGGTCATGAGTCCCCACATGCTCGATGCGGAGAACACGCGTGTCCGGTCCTGAGACCGGCATCGCGCTCGCCTCCTGCGCGGCGGACATCGTCGAGCTCGCCGCGTTTCGGGAGCGCACGCTCGACCTCGAGCGGCTCGCCGCCGCGCGCGACCTCACGCTCCCGGGCGCAGGCGCCGTCGTGGCGCGCTCCGGGCGTCTCAGCTTGAGCGTCCGCCCCGGACGCTGGCTGCTGCTGACCTCGCCGGCGGCGCCGGGCGAGAGCGCGGCACACTGGCGGGAGGCAAGCGGCGGCCATAGCGCCGTCGTGGACCACTCCTCCGCCCTGGCGGGGTTCCTCGTGAGCGGCCCCGCGGCCCGTGAAATGCTGGCGCGGGCCTGCCGGCTCGATCTCGAGGCGAATGCGTTCCCCGCCGGCACCGCCGCTGCCACAATCATGGTGCAGGTGCCGGCGATCCTCGCCCAGCTCACTCCGGGGATGCTGCTCCTGACACCGGCCACTACCGCGCAGCATGTGCGCGAATGGCTCGTGGAGACTTCGCGGCCCTTCGGGCTCGCGCTGGCCCGGGATGCGACGGTGAGCGAATTGTGCGGAGAGAGCTCGATATGAAGGATTCGGCACGGGCCGTCGTGATCGGTGGTGGCGTGGTCGGCGCGAGCGTGCTCTATCACCTCGCGAAAATCGGCTGGACGGACGTGCTGCTCATCGAGAAGAGCGAGCTGACCTCCGGGTCGACCTGGCATGCCGCCGGCGGCATGCACACTTTCAACGGCGAGGCCAACATCTCGCGCCTGCAGAAGTACACGATCGACCTCTATCGGGAGATCGAGCGGCTGTCCGGCCAGTCGTGCGGGCTGCACCCGAACGGCGGACTCATGCTCGCCGCGAATCAGGGCGAGCTCGACAGTCTCAGGCTCATCTGCTCGCGGGCGCGCTACCTCGGCATGGAGACCGAGATGATCTCGCTCGAGCGAGCGCTCGAGTACAACCCGCTCATCGATCCGAAGCACTTCATCGGCGCGCTGTGGCGCGCCGACGGCGGGCACTGCGACCCGTCCGGGACCACCAACGCCTACGCCAAAGCGGCGCGGCAGCTCGGCGCCTCTGTCGAGCGCTTCACGCGCGTGCTGTCGCTCGGCTCACGCCGCGATGGCACCTGGGACGTCGCGACCGACAAGGGCAGCGTGCACGCCGAGCACGTGGTCAACTGCGCAGGTCTCTGGGCGCGCGAAGTCGGCCACATGGCCGGCATCGAGCTGCCGGTGCTGGCGATGGAGCACCACTATCTCATCACCGAGGATCTCCCCGAGCTCAAGGGGCGCGCGCGCGAGATCGTCAACACCACCGACTACGCCGGCGAGATATACGTACGCCAGGAGCGCGGTGGCGCGCTGATCGGTACCTACGAGCCGCACGGCATCGTCTGGTCGCCCGTGAAGACTCCCGACGACTTTTCGATGCAGCTGCTGCCCGAGGACTTCGAGCGGCTGGCACCCTACTTCGAGGTCGGCTTCCGGCATTTCCCGGCACTGGGGCGCGTCGGCATCCGTAAGGCGGTGAATGGGCCCTTCACCTTCGCGCCCGACGGCAATCCGCTCGTAGGACCGGTGCGGGGCCTCAGGAACTATTGGGTCGCGTGCGCCGTCATGGCCGGCTTCAGCCAGGGAGGCGGCATCGGGCTGGTGCTGTCGCGCTGGATGGCGGAGAACGATCCGGGGCAGGACATCATCTCGATGGACGTGGCGCGCTTCGGGGCATTCGCGACGCCGAAATACACCTCGATCAAGGTCCCGGAGAATTACTCGCGGCGCTTTCGCCTCGCCTATCCCAACGAGGAGCTGCCGGCGGCGCGCCCGGTGCGCCGCTCGCCTATCTACGACAAGCTCAAAGCAGCCGGCGCCTGCATGGGTGCCAACTACGGGCTCGAGAACGCGCTCTGGTTTGCGCCTCCCGGCATGGAGCCCCTCGAGTCCCCGACCTATCGCCGCTCCGAGGCTTTCCCCATCGTGCGCGCGGAGTGTCAGGCGGTGCGCAGCGCCGTCGGCCTCTACGAGACGACCAACTACGGGAAGTACGAGGTCGCAGGCGGCGGCGCCCGCGCCTGGCTCGACCGCGTGTTCTCCTCACGACTGCCCACGGCGGGGCGGCTCGCACTGGCACCCATGTTGAATCCGGCCGGCCGCATCGTCGGCGATCTCACCGTGGCGTGTCTCGCCCCGGATCGCTTTGTGATCTTCGGCTCCGGTTTCGCGGAAGAATTTCACCTGCGCTGGTTCTGGCAGACAGACCCGCCGCCGGATGTCTTCGTGCGCTCGCTGGCCTCGACGCTCAACGGCGTGTCGATCGCCGGCCCGCGCTCGCGCGAGCTGCTGCAGCGCCTGGTGCGCATCGACCTGTCCGCCGCCGCCTTCAGGCTGTTCCAGGTGTGCGAGACGGCGGTGGGCTTCGCGCCCGCGATCCTGAGCCGCGCCGGCTTTACCGGCGAGCTGGGCTACGAGATCTGGACTACCCCGGACTACTTCGCCACGCTCTACGATGATCTGATGGACGCGGGGCGCGATCTCGGCCTCAGGCTCTTCGGCGGACGGGCGCTCTCCTCGCTCCGCCTCGAGAAAGGCTACGGCTCCTTCCAGAAGGACTTCCGGCCCGATTACACCGCCGCCGAGACCGGGCTCGATCGCTTCGTGGATTTCAACAAGCCGGACTTCACGGGTAAGGCGGCCGTGCTCGCCGAGCGGGCGGCGGGACCGAAGCGCCGCTTCGTCATCATGGAGGTCGCCGCGCTCGATGCCGAGGTCGTCGGCTACGAGTCGATCATGAAAGATGGGGCCGCGGTCGGCTACGTGACCTCCGGCGCCTTCGGCCACTGCGTCGGCAAGAGCCTGGCCGCGGGCTACCTGCCGGCCGCACTCGCGCGCGACGGCGGGCGCTTCGAGATCGACATCCTCGGCGAGATGCGCACTGCGACCGTGCGGCTCGAGCCGCTCTACGACAGCCAAGGCATGAAGCTGCGCTCCTGAGGAGCATTTCAATGCAACCGAGATCACTGCCGATCCTTGCGCTGTGTCTGCTGGGCGGGTCCGTGCTCGGCGTTGGCGAACCGGCCTTCGTCCGCCTCTCTCCCGAGCAGATTCGCTGGCAGGACCTGCCCGATGCGCACGGCGCACAGATCGCGACGATCGCGGGCGATCCGAACGGCCACGGGCTCTACGTGCAGCGGGTCAGGTTTCCGCCGCACGTCATGGATCGTCCTCACTGGCATTCGGGCGATCGGTACGTGACCGTGATCCAGGGCACCTGGTACACGGGAACCGGGCCCGCCTTCGACCCCGGGCAAGCCGTGCCGCTCCAGCCGGGCAGCTACATGTTCCATCCCGCCAGGGCATTGCACTGGGACGGGTCGAACAGCGACGAAGAAGCCATTGTCCAGGTCGTCGGGCTCGGTCCGGTGGAGACGACGCCGGCTGATCCTTCCAAGCCCTTCTGGGTGAAGCTCAAGCCCTGACCCGAGCCGCCCATGACGGGCGGCGGCTCTGCCTCGCAGCCCGAGTGCGCATTGCTGCACCGCAACAGTGCCTACCGGTCTGCCACGGGGGTCGCAGAATCCGGGCCCCGGCCCGTGACAGACTGGCATCCGACTTGCAGACGCTGGGTGAGGACCGCCCGGGCGCCGGAGAATCGTCGATTGTTGTATGCCATCGGAAGGCTGAGACTCCTGCCGCACCCCCTGCCGCCCTGGGTGGCGGCACTGGTGCTTTTCGTCGCCTACGTCTTGCCCGCAGGGGCGACGCTGCTCTACGCCGAGCACATCGTCAGCGCGCGGATCAACGAGGACCTCTTTCCCCTCCCCTGGCTGGCCGACGGCGTGGCCATAAGCCTCATGCTGCTGTGGGGTACCCGCGCCTGGCCGGGCGTCTTCCTCGGCTCGATCTTTATCTGGGGAGTCCTGCGGGGCGACCCCGCAATCCTCGTGGGCGTCGATGCGGTTGGCGAGACGTTCAGCGTGGTCATTGCCGTCCAGATCCTGCGTGCCTGTCATTTCCGGCGACAGCTCGACCGCCTGGCCGACCCGCTCATGCTCATAGCCGCCGCACTCGCGGGCCGCCTGGTTGCGTGTCTCGCCGACATCGGCGGCACGATGGCGGGTGCGTGGCTCACGCCCCACAGCCTCCCGCCGGAGCTTCTCAGCATGGTCACCCGGCCGGGAACCACGACGCTGACTGTGCCGGCGGAGCTCGTCTGGGCACTCTTGCGCTGGCAGGTGAACGCATTGACGGGCATCGCCTTGACGGTGCCTGTGCTGCTCGCCAGCCCGAGGAAGCTGCGGCACGCGCTGCGATTGCGTCCCCTGGCGCTCGCAAGCCTCGGGGTGCTGTCGGTGCTCTGGGTGGCTGGCGCACTGGAGTTGTCGGCGACCTGGACCTGCTGGCCGCTGCTGCTCGCCGCATTGATGCTGGTGGCATGGGCTGCAATGAATTTCGGGGCACTGACGGCGGCGATTTGCGCGCTGCTGTTTGCCTGGACCGCCGGGGCGGCCATGTGCGAGGGCATAGGACCGCTCGCGACCACCGACGTGCTCGGCGGGCTGGCGGCGACCTGGGGTTTCATCGGCCTGCTGTGTTGCGTGAGTCCGGTGCTCACGGTGCTTCTCTCCGGGAGGCAGCATCACGACAGGCGGCTCGCCGTGCTGGCCGAGCGCTACCGCTCGTTGTTCACTTCGAACCCGACTCCGGCCTGGGTCGCCGATGCCGAGTCAGGCACCATCCTGATGGCCAACGCCGAAGCCACTCGGCGCTACGGCTACTCGGAGTCCGAGTTTCTGCTCATGAAGGTGTCGGACCTCTCCGCCGAGCCGCAGGGTGGCGCGGAGCTTCCACCTCCCGATGGTGTTCTCGTCGCCGCGCCGCTCATCAAGCATCTGACGCGCGATGGCGGGCTCATGGACGTCGAGCTGGTCTCTACCCGTCTCGAGCTCGACGGCCGCGCAGTCGCTCTGATCTACGCCGTGGACATGACGGACCACCAGGACCTGCGCCGGCGACTGCTCGCCACGGTCGACCGGGAGTCTTTTCGTGTGGCGCAGGAGTTGCACGATGGGCTGGGGCAAGTGCTCGCCGGCCTCGCCATCGGCTCGGACGCGTTGCTGCAGCGTACCGAGAATGCGCCTGCCCTCGATTCATCCACGGTCGCGCATCTGCGCGAGCTGGCCCAGCACGCCGAGCAGGCCGAGTCCCACCTGTTCCAACTGACGAGCGGCGTGTCGCCGCTCGATGATCTGCAGGGCGACCTGCTCGAGGCGCTGCGGCGCCTGCCCCTGACGCTGCCCGCCGGGGAGCGCAGCCGCGTCAAGGTGGCCGTCGAGGGCGCCGCGCCCGTCACCGTGTCGCTCGAGCGACGTGAGCATCTGTACCGAGTCGTGCAGGAATCGCTGGCGAACGCCGTCAAGCACGCGCGCGCGGACCGGATCCTGATTCGCGTCGCCATCGATGCGGAGACGATCCGGGTCTCGGTGGAGGACGACGGCGTCGGCCTCAAGGACGAGCATACCGGCGGCGGTCTCGGCCTTCAGTCGATGAAGCTGCGCGCGAACGCGGTGGGAGCCGATCTGTCTGTTCAAAGGCTGAGCGGCGGCGGAACCGCGGTCATCTGTTCCTGTCCACAGACCGAGCCCGGGCCCGGGCCGGCTTCCACCGACACGCGGCGTCCGGACGTGACGGCGAGTCCGCGCGCGCTGCGGGAGACCCGCCAGTACTCTCCCCTGACCTATATTGCGGTCTCCGCCCTCGTCATCGCGGCGTGCTGGGTCGGCGGCTCGATCTCGCACGCGCTGGCGAGCGCCCACAAATCTCAATTCACCTACGCGGATGCGCACCTTGCGGTTCCGTCGCTGCTGGTAGGCGCCGTGGCCGCCGCTCTTCTGCAGTGCGGCCTGCGTTATTGGCCGTCGGTTTTCATGGGGATGGTTCTGGTTCGCATGGGGCAGATGGGCGAGCCCGTTCCGACCGCGCTGCTGTTGTCCGCGCTCGGTACGGCCGGCAGCTGCGCCGTGGTCGCGTGGATGCGGCGCTGGGGATTCACCGCGAGCCTCTCTCACTGGCGCGACCCCGTTGTGCTGTGCGCGACGACCGCAGTGACCTGGGCGCTGGTTACCCTGGTCGGTGCGACTATAAACCTCGCACTCGTCTCCATCGGTACCGCGCATGTGGCCCCCGGCGTAGCGGCTCTCTACACCTCTCCTGTCACGAGCGGTGTCTCCCTCACGTCCGCCGTGCTTGCAGCCTCGGCCCGGTGGTGGTTCGACGCACTCGCCGGCACTGTGCTGGTCGTACCGACTCTGACGTTGGTGGCAACGCTCCGGCGGGTCGTCAGAGAGAGCCTGAGCGAGCTTTGCGCCTGGTGCGCCTGCCTTGCGGGCTGGACGCTGCTGCTGCTCGGCGTTCCCACCGACAAAGTGCTGCTGCCGCTGCTGACCCTCAGCATCCTGCTGGTGGTGTGGGCAGCGGCCCGCTTCGGCGTCGCGCTCGCCTCACTGGCAACACTCCTGTTCGCCATGGCGGCGGCCGGGAGCTTTTCTACCCACACCGGTGCGCTCGCCACGCCGGATGTGGTCAGCGGGGTTGCCTACGTGTGGGGATTCGTCGGCGTGCTCACCGTCATCAGCTTGTTTCTCGCCGCCCTGCTCGCCGAGCACGACTCCCGCCACCGCGAAATCGCCGCGGTCAGCAAGCGCTACCGCTCGCTCTTTCAGAGCGATCCCTGGCCGCTGTGGCTGCACGACACCCGTACCGGACGGATTCTGGACGCGAACGAGCCCGCGGCGCGGGCTTACGGCTACGCGATGCAGGAATTCACCAGGCTCAGGGTGGACCAGCTGCTCGTGCCCGGAGGGACTGCGGACGCGCTCACGAGTCAGGACGACCGCGCGGTCGGGCCGCTGGCGATGAAACATCTGAGGAAATCCGGCGACAGCATGGAAGTGGAAATGTGGTCGTACGGCACCTTCCTGGATGGGCGCCGGGTCAGCATCTGCTTCGCCCACGACGTGACCGAGCGCAACACCCTGCGACGCCTGCTGTTCGACCGGGCTGAGCTCGAGCGGCGCGAGCTCGCCGCGGAGCTGCGGCGCGCGCTGGCAGGCCCGCTCGCGGAGCTGCGAATCGTGGCGCACAAGCTGATGCTGGAGCTCGGGCGGCGGGCCGCGGCCGGGAGGCTACGCGAATTGCTCGAATCTCTCGCACGGCAGGCGAAGCGCGCAGCGGAGCACTGCCGCGAGGTCGCCCATCGGTTGTCGCCGCTGCAGGCCAACTGCGGCAACCTGGTCGCGGCGCTTGAGTCCCTGCGCCGCCGGGCTCCGGAGGGTGCGCCGCTCGAGATCAGCGTCGTCGGAGACTCCCCGCTCAAGCTCGACCAGCAGCAGTCGGAACACCTCTATAATCTCTTGAGCGAGATCCTGACGCGCTGCCGTGCGGGCGGCCAGGGAATCGTTCATGTTGCCTTGAGGAGTTTCGGTCACACGGTCCGTGTGGCGGTCGATGCGGATCTCGTCCCGTCCCCCGCAGGGGTGCTCCCCAGCCTGGCGCGCCACCCTTCGGTGCTGCTGCGGGTTCGGGCGATGGGCGCGCGCCTCTGGGAGCGCTCGATCGGCGGCGCTCACACGCGGCTGGTCTGCGACTACCCACTGTGAGACAGAGGACTTCATGACCGCGGTCACCGTCTTCATCGCCGACGACCACGCGATCGTTCGCGACGCACTCGTGGCGCACCTGTCGGCGCAGCCGGATCTTGCGGTCGTTGGCACAGCCAGCGACGGCCGGGATGCGGTGGCGAAGATCCTGCAACTTGCGCCGCGGGTCGCCATTCTCGACATCTCCATGCCCGAGCTGGACGGGATCGAAGCCGCACGCCAGATCGCCGCCGAGCGGCCCGACGTGCAGCTGATCATCCTGTCGATGCACGGCGGCGCGCAGCACATCTTCCACGCGCTCGAGGCCGGAGTGCGCGGCTATCTGCTCAAGGAATCCGCCGGCCGCGAGATCATCGACGCCATCCGCGTGGTGCACAGCGGACGGCGCTACCTCAGTCCGAAGGTCGCGGAGATCGTCGCAGAGAACATTGGTACCCGAAGCAGTGCACGCGGGAGCGGGTGAGCCCCGCGATCATCGGCGAGCGCACCGCACGGCCTGGGGTACACTCCGTTTCCTGCCGCCAGGGCCGGGGTGAACATGAAACTACGCTACAAGATCCTGGGCGCAATCGTGTTGCTGTTGGCGGCCGGCGTGTTGACTCTGGCGCTGGCCATGAGTCACACGGCTCCGTGCGGCGCGGCGCCGCCGCTGCCTGCGGGTGCGACCCTCATGAAGGGCATCGTGCGCCGCTGCTACGGTCCGCCCGATGTCCTCAAGTATGAGGACCTCCCCAAACCTGTTCCTGCCGACGACGAAGTCCTGGTCAAAGTGCACGCGGCCTCCGTGAATCCGCTCGACTGGCACTACGTCGAAGGCACTCCGTACCTGGTGCGCATCGACGGCGGCTTCGGCAAACCGGAGAACCCGCAGCTCGGGGTCGACTTTGCCGGAACGATCGAGTCGGTGGGCAGGAACGCCAAGCGCTTCAAGCCGGGCGATGAGGTATTCGGCGGCAAGTTCGGCGCTTTCGCCGAGTACGTGACCGTGCGCCAGGAACGTGCGATCGCGCTCAAACCCCGCAACGTCACGTTCGAGCAGGCTGCGTCCGTGCCGATTGCGGCGCTCACGGCACTGCAGGCGCTGCGCGACAAGGGGCACGTCAAGGCCGGGAACAAGGTGCTGATCAATGGCGCCTCGGGCGGCGTGGGCACCTTCGCCGTGCAGATCGCCAAGTCCTTCGGGGCGGAGGTCACCGGCGTGTGCAGTACGAAGAACGTCGAGCTGGTGCGCTCACTCGGCGCTGATCACGTCATCGACTACACGCGCGAGGACTTCACCAAAGGCGCCGAGCGTTACGACCTCATCGTCGACAATGTCGGTACCCACTCGGCATCGGACTACAGGCGGGTGCTGAACCCCAACGGCAACTACGTGATGATCGGGTCTGCGACCAGCGGCCACTGGTTCGGATGGCTCGAGATTCCCATTGAGGCGTGGATCCTCTCCCCCTTCATGAGCCAGAAGTTCGGCATGATGCTCGCCGAGCTCGACAAGGAAGACCTCGCTGTGCTGGGCGATCTGATGCAGTCAGGTAAGGTGACGCCGGTCATCGACCGGACTTACAAGTTGAGCGACACCGCCGAGGCGCTGCGCTACCTCGAGAAGGGTCACGCGCGCGGCAAAGTCGTCCTGACGGTCGAGTAGCCGCAGGCTAGCCGGCCGCCACCGGGCGAAAAGCCCGGCGGGCATACGGCCCGCCGGGCTGCAGATGTGGCGCCCCGCGCCCGCGGACTACCAGAAGAGGTAGTGGTGCCACGCCGTGTGGGTGGCCTGGGTCTCCTGCGGCTTGCCCGCGTGCTCGGCTGCCGCCGTGCTCGCGAGCGTCGATGCCGTCAGTACCCCTTTGGTGCCCGGCGAGGTGCCCGACCGCGCACCGGCGGTGGTCGCCGCGCCTGCCTTGCCACCCGCAGCCTGGCCAAGCGTGCTGCGGCCGGCCGCGGCGGAGGCCCGCAGGTCCTGCATGTGGATGCGCCGGTCATCGCGGCCGCCACTGCGCGCGTCGCGATCGCCGTTCTTCCATGAGTCACCCTTCCATGAGTCACCGTCGCTCCGCCCACCGCTGCTGCCGAGGTCGGCGCGCAGGTCACGATGGGCGGTCCGCAGATCCTGGCGGTCGGCAACGATATCGTCGACCTCCGTGTCTGAGTGCGCCGTCTCAGCGAACGGCCCGCCACGTCTGTGACCCCTTCCAACGCGCGACGTTCGCCTGTAGAGCGACCTGGGCGACGCGCAGATTGCGGACAATTCGTGTAGGAGCGTGACTACGTCCACCGGGTGGCGCCTACGCCGGAGATAAGGTGCCGGAATTTCTCGCGGGTGCCGCCGCCTCCGATCCGCTCTTTCAGGCGGCATTTCGCCAAAGGTGTCGCAGAACTAAGACAGATTGCCTTATGTGGGACAGTATGGCTCATATACGGTAGGCATATGAGACCTGCGGAAGGGACTGAGGCGCGATGGAGCGTGCGGTCCGGTGAACCGACGGCGCGGGAGCGCATGTTTCCCGCGTACCCAGTCCTGACACGGGATGCTTGATGTTTCATGAAGTCGGCGTCCAGCACCCAAGTTCTTGCCGCAGCCCGTCAATGGCTGCGACCGTTAGTGCACGTCCTCATCCGCAGTGGAGTCACCTGGAAGGACTTCGCGGAACTGGCGCGCACGAGCTACGTGGACGTCGCGACGCAGCAGTTTGGCAAGCGCGGACGGCCGACCAACGTGTCACGTACTGCCGTACTCACCGGGCTGACGCGGCGCGAGGTGCGCAAGCAGCGTGCGCGGCTCGCCCAGAGTGCCGAGACCTGGGCGGGTCACGTCACCAAGGGCTCGCTCGTGCTCTCGGCCTGGCACCAGGATCCGGAATTCCTGGACGCGAGCGGCCAGCCGGCACGGCTGCCGATGGAGGGTGAGGGAGTGAGCTTCACGGCACTGCTGCGCCGGTGTGGAGCCGGCGACGTCCGGCCTTCGACTTTGCTCAAGGAGCTCGTGGCTGCGCAAGCGGTCCGCCAGATGCCCGACGGGCGACTCGAGCCGCTCAAGCGCAGCTATATCCCGCAGAGCATGGACGAGCAGCTCGTGCTCCTATGGGGCAAGCGCATGACCGATCTCGCCAGGACGTGTGGACATAACCTCACGTACTCCGCCAACGCCGCGCCGAGGTTCGAGCGCGCCGCGGTTAACGACCAGATCAACGCGAGCGCGCTGCCCGAGTTTCGCGAGTTTCTCGAGCGGGAGGGTCAGGCCTTCCTGGAACGGGTCGATGCGTGGCTCACCGAACACCGGGCACGCACCGAGGGGCCCGACGCGGCGCGCGCGGCGATTCGGCTCGGCGCCGGGCTCTATCACATCGGGGATTGAGCGGAGTCAGCGATGCACCGTGCCACCCAGATCCTTGTTGCCGCCACCGCTTTGCTGCTCAGCTCGTGCGGACCTGACACCCAGGTCGCCGGCATCGAGGGCACCGGCGCCCCGGCCCCGATAACGGCCACGGGTCCGGTCACCGGGTTCGGAAGCATCTTCGTCAATGGCGTCGAGTACGCCACCACGGGCACGCAGTTCCAGATCGACGATCAGCCGGGCACCGAGTCGCAGCTGGCGGTCGGGGAGATCGTGACCGTGACGGGGACCCTGAATGCGGATGACACGACCGGTACCGCGACACAGGTGACCTTCCTCGGGAACGTGCTGGGCCCCGCCACGGAGGTGGACGTCCCGAGCCAGACTTTCGTTGTGCTCGGCCAGACGGTGCTGGTCACCAGCTCCACGGTATTCGATCCCAGCATCCAGCCTGCAAGCATCGCGGGCATCAGGACCGATGACCGGCTCGAAGTGAGCGGATTCCCTGACAGCTCGGGACAGATCGTAGCCTCACACATTCAGCTTGCGGGCGCGGGCACCGACCTGCGGGTGGAAGGCGTCGTGCAGGGGCTCGATAGCGGCGCGAGCGTGTTTCAGGTGAACGCGCTGTCGGTGGACTACAGCGCAGCGAAGCTGCAGGGCACGCTCTCGAACGGCAGCCTCGTCGACGCGGAGGGCAGCAGTCTCAGCGCCAGCGGCGCACTGATGGCAACTGCCGTGACGGTGCTGCCGCCCCCCGGCGGCGCGCCGAACAGCAGGGGGGAGGTCGAAGGTGTCATTACATCCTTTACCAGCACCAGTGATTTCGTCGTCAACGGCGTGCACGTGACGACCAATGCCAGCACCCAATTCGAGCTCAACGGAATGACGCTCGGGGTCAATGTCCGCGTAGACGTCGAAGGCTCATACGACTCCTCGGGGACTTTGGTTGCCTCGGACGTCGAGGCGGGGGACGAATGATCATCAGCGCCCATGTTGCGGAGTGACTGTCCATGCCAAGAAAGAAGCCGTTTCTGCACACCGTGACGACAACGTCTCAGTCCCTGGCGGCGAGCGACTCACCCTTACCTTCCGAGTGGGCGTGGGGCGGGCATCTTCACGCGACCCGTGTGGCGCTAGCGATGATTTTCGAGCGCGCAACAAGGGGAAACGGCGCACTCAGTGCGAATGAGCGCATCCTGGCGAGCGTTTGCGAACTGCGCTGCGCGCTGGCCTCGGGCGAGTGGCTCGGACGCCTCAAGGCGAACTGCCTCAACGAACTTGCCAGCGCGCGCTTCGCACTCAATGAGGTGGGAGCGATGAGCATCGCCGCGCACATCAGCGACACGGTCGCGGCGTTGCGTCGTTCGAGCCTGGTGGAGCAGCGGGACACGCTGCTATCGAAGCTCGAGCGGGACCTTCATGCAGCCGGGCCTGCCCTGGATCTGTTGATCTCGAAGTTCGCACAGAGTCTGCTGGATGCCGGCGGGAGCTCTCCCGAGGACCTCCGGACACATTCAGCTCTAGGCAGCGCGGAGGGAGCGCCCTCCCTGATACAGCAAACGTCCGCAACTTCCTGGAATTTCAAGCGGTCCGGGAGAATTGGACGACGGTAGCCGGAAGCAAAATTTCGGAGGCTCGGGTCACCAGGGTCCGGCGGTTTGAGCTTGCCGGACTACTGCCGCCTCCTCACCCGCACCCCTCCTCCAGGCCTCAGGTTGATCCTGCCGCCGGTGCGTAAGTCCGCAGCTTCAGTGCAAAGTTCCTGAGCGCCAGGATGCCGCTGCTCTCGGCCTGGGCGCACAGCTCGCGTAATTGCTGCAGCGCGCGAGCGTGGCTCGCGGACGTTTCTTCCCAGCTCTGCTGCAATCGATCACGGAATTCGATCACGGTTCGCAGGACCTCATATCGGTCGAGGAGCTCCCGCGCCTGCTGGCGGGAGCGCTCGTCGAGCAGCTGCGGGTGTCGAACCAGGAGCTGTGCGGAGCGCATCGCGAGCACCGCCGTACTCTCCTGTTTGGTCAACTCGCGAAATACCGGCCGTATCACGCCTCGACGGTAGTCACGCAGCACGTGCAGGCGGTTGGTGAACAACGCCCGTACGGTGTCGGCGTCTATGCTGGGGCGGTCGTGCACGATGTTCGGCCTCGGCGCCAGACTGCCGACGCGAGCCAGACCCAGTGCACGAAACACGCAGATGAATAGCCACCCCATGTCGATCTCCCAGCCCTGCACGGCAAAGCGGGGGGAGGACGGAAACGCATGGTGATTGTTGTGCAGCTCCTCGCCACCAATCAGCACGCCCCAGGGCACGATGTTGGTAGCCGTGGTCGGCAGTTCGAAGCTTCGATACCCGACGCGGTGGCCGAGCCCGTTGATGATGCCAGCGGCGAAGAAGGGTTGCGCAACGAGTTGCACCGCGAGCATGGTGATGGCTGGCACGCCGAACACGATCAGTTGCAAGGCAACAAATAGCGAGATGCCGACCTTGGAGAAGCGGCTATAAAGATTGCGCTCGAGCCAGTCATCGGGGGTGCCACGCCCATAATTGGCGAGAATCTTCGGATCCCTTGCCGCCGCGACGTAGAGCTCGTAGCCCTGTAATACGACGCGTTTGAGACCGAAGACTACCGGGCTGTGGGGGTCTCCCGGCCGATCCGCATACGCGTGGTGTCGGCGGTGGACCGCCACCCACTCCCGGGTGACTGTGCCGGAGCAGAACCACAACCAGGATCGGAAGAAGTGCCGCAACACCGGGTGCAATACGAGGCCGCCATGGGACTGGTCGCGGTGAAGGTATAAGGTCACCCCGAGAAACATGAGCTGTACCATCGCGAATGTGAACGCGACATAGCCCCACCACGGAAGACGAATTGCCCCATAGAAGAAATTCACGGGCATTGGCGCGAACTCGCTCGAGAACTGTGCATTGCTGGGCAGCGTTAACAGTGACCCATTGTGCCCGGGAATTTAATATGGATGACTGCCTAGTCCGCCGCTCCCCTCATCCCGCTAATGCTGTGCGCCGCCACTGTCTGTGCGGCAACGTACATAGCGAAAACATACCGCCAACCGAATGGCGCTTACTCGAAGCGCTGCGCATGACAATGGATCGTCATGTGCCCACGGGCTTGACCGCCTGTCCGGCGATGCCCCTGCCCAGGGCAAGAGATCCCCACCGTCAACCCCTGCTACTTCGCCGGGCCGGCCGCGACGCGTACGCTCTGACATTCGACGAGAATCCTCCCGAGCTCAGTGGCGTTGCATCATGATCGGGCGCGTGAATTGGAAACTGCTCGGGCCCTTGATTGCCGGGACCGTCGTGGTCGGCGGCACGGCCTGGTATTGGATGGCGAACCGCACTGCGCCGCCCCGTTACGTGACCACCGCGGCGACACTGGGAGATGTCGTCACCACGATCACCGCCAGTGGATCGGTTAATCCGGTGGTCGTCGTCGAGGTGGGGAGCTATGTCTCGGGCACTATCGAGACCCTCAGCTGCGACTACAACACGAGAGTCCATAAGGGTCAGCTGTGCGCAAAGATCGACCCCAAGCCCTATCAGATAATTGTGGATCAGGACAAGGCTGAGTTAGACGTTGCCAAGGCTCAACTGGTCAAGGACCAGGCCAATGTTGTCTACACAAAGACCAATCACGAGCGCCTCGATCTTCTGTTTAGCCAAGACTCGACGTCCCACGATTCCGCCGATGCCGCGCTCGACGCCTATCATCAGGCGGTCGCGCTCGTCGGGGTTGATGTCGCTCAGATCGCCCAGAAGGCTGCGGCGCTGCAGGCCGCTCAGATCAATTTGGACTACACCAACATCGTCTCGCCGGTGGACGGCACGGTGGTGGCGCGCAATGTCACGGCCGGTCAGACCGTAGCCGCAAGCTTTCAGACACCGACTCTGTTTCTGATTGCCACCGATCTCACCAAAATGCAGGTCGATACCAATGTCAGCGAGTCCGATATCGCTGGCGCAGTGGAAGGAGCACACGCGACTTTCACGGTCGACGCATTCCCTAAACGTACATTTCAGGGACAGGTGGCCCAGGTACGGCAGGCTCCCGTCAGCGTGCAGAACGTGATTACGTACGATGTGGTGATCACGGTCGATAATTCCGAGCTGCTACTCAAGCCCGGGATGACCGCCACCGCAAGGATTGTCACGGCACAATCGCTGCAGGTCCTCAGAGTCCCATCTCAGGCCCTGCGATTTACGCCGACCGCTGCATCCAAGTCCAGGCCCGCGAATCCCCTCAAATCCGGGCAGCAGCTGGTCTGGGTGGCGCGGGACGGCAAGCTGGTTTCGATCCCCGTCACCGTGGGCCTCGTTGGCGACACCTTTGCCGAGATCAAGGCGGGAGATCTCAAAGTCGCAGATCAGGTCGTCATATCCGAGGCCGCAGCGGGCACGCCTCAAGCCTCATCCACCCCTTCACTGAAGCTATAGCAGCACGACCGCCATGGCTGACGCGGTTGTCCGCCTCATCGACCTGACTCGAACTTTCCAGCTCGGAGATACGGAGGTTCGCGCCCTGCAGGGGGTCAGCGTTTCGGTCGAGCGCGGCGAATTCGTCGCGATCATGGGATCGTCCGGGTCGGGGAAATCGACAATGATGAACATCATTGGCTGCCTCGACCGCCCGACCAGCGGCCAATACGTCTTTGAGGGGCGCGATGTCGCGCGGCTGTCCGAGCCGGAGCTGGCCGACATCCGCAGCCAGCGGATCGGCTTCGTGTTTCAGAGTTTCAATTTGCTGGCGCGCACCAGCGCGCTCGAGAACGTCGTATTGCCGCTGCTTTACGGGGCAGCAGCCGCACTGACATCCAGTGAACGGAACGAGCGCGGGCGCGAGATGCTTGCGGGCGTAGGCCTGGCTGACCGCGCGCGTAACATGCCCAATCAGCTCTCCGGGGGACAACAGCAACGCATCGCGCTGGCCCGGGCGCTCATCAATCATCCAGCTGTGCTGCTCGCCGACGAGCCGACCGGCAACCTCGATACGCGCACCTCCCATGAGATCATGGAAATCATTCGCGGGCTCAATCGCGAGCAAGGCGTGACGGTTATCGTGGTGACTCACGAATCAGATATCGCCGCCTATGCCGATCGGGTAATCGTGATGCGCGATGGACGAATCCTTTCTGATGAGCATCAGGCTGCCGTCCCAGCGCCGGTCCGCGCTGACGCCAGCGCCACAGCCCCGGTCGCAGCCACGGTGGGCGTCACGGCACATACTGACGGTAGCTCCGGGCTTCACGTCCCCTTTCTGTCGATGATCGTCTCGGCCTCTCTGCAAGCTCTGGCACGCAACAAGCTACGCTCGGCCCTGACCATGTTGGGGGTGTTTATCGGGGTGGCCGCGCTCATCGCCATGGTGGCCGTGGGAGATGGTGCCAGCGCCGCGGTGCAGAAACAGCTGGAAAGCCTGGGTACGAACATGGTCGTCGTCCAGCCGGGCGCCACGACTGCCGGCGGCGTTCGCGCCGGGGCGGGCAGCGCCTCAACTCTAACCGTGGTCGATGCCGGGACCATCCTGCGCGACGACCCGGCCGTCCAGCGGGTCAGTTATCTGACCCGCCAGGCGGGCCAAATACAATACGGCGACCAGAACTGGAGCACCGCCATCCAGGGCGTGACACCGAGCTATCTGGACATCGTCAGTTGGCACATCGCCAGCGGTAGCTCCATGACCGAACAACAAAATGACGCGGCGGAGACAGTCTGTTTGATCGGTCAGACGGTCTATCAGAACTTGTTTCCTCCGGGAGAGGATCCCATCGGCGCGACCGTCCTCATCAAGGGCGTTCCCATGCGGGTGATCGCGCTCCTTGCAAGCAAAGGCCAAACGGGTTTTGGACAGGACCAGGACGATGTGGTGATGATCCCGTTCAATACAGCAGAGCGTAAGGTCTTAGGAGTCGCGACGCCGCAAACGGCCCAGAACCTGGTCAGCGCCAACTATCCGGTGGCGCCCAATGCCTTCGGCATCAGCCCCCGCCTGACCGGCTACGTCAACAGCATCTACGTCCAGGCCGGAGGGGCCGACTTGGTGAGCACCGCGATCACTCAGGTGACCGCGACTCTTGCGCGCAGCCACCATATCCGGACCGGGCAACTTGACGACTTCAGCGTCCGTAACCTCAGCCAGATCGCAGCCGCGCAGACCAGCAGCAGCCAAGTCATGGCCGCGCTTCTGGCCATAGTCGCCTCTATCTCGCTACTGGTCGGCGGCATCGGAATCATGAACATCCTCCTGGTGTCAGTCACCGAGAGGACCCGGGAAATCGGCATCCGTATGGCAATTGGAGCGCGTCGTCTACAGGTGCTGCTCCAGTTCCTGGCCGAATCCGTGCTGTTGAGTGTCACCGGCGGCGTGGCCGGAATCGGGTTCGGGCTCGTGGTGTCATTCATCATCTCCACGCTTGCACATTGGCCGACCCAAGTCTCCGTCACCGCCGTCCTCGGCGGCTTTGCGTTCTCAGCTGCGGTCGGAATCTTCTTCGGCTACTACCCGGCTCGCAAGGCTGCCAACCTCAATCCGATTGACGCGCTTCACTACGAATAGACACCAGGTGCGGCGCCACCCGCGCCCTCACCTTCGGCCGGAACGATGTAGGTTCGCGAACGGCGCGGCCGCCCCGCCGACGGTGCGCCTCGGCACGACGTTCCCGGCAGATCCCTAATGACGTCTAACTCTTCCTGCCGCCGACAAGCAGGAGCACGCCGCCAAGCGCGATTGCCCCCACTCCTGCCCAAACCGGGATGTTGACTGTCTCTTTGTCCTTCACCGTCAGCTCGATCGGTCCGACCTTGGCCTCATGGGTTTCCTTGGTGTAGCTGAAGCTGCCATACACAAGACCCAGGACGCCGGCCACGATCAGCACGAGTGCGGCCACCTTGATTGGGTTCACCTCTTCGCCTCCGATTGAGTAATCTCACGCAACCGACCAGACATGGAAACCGGAGGGGAGCGATCGGCTGCCGCGACGTCCTGGGACATCGACCTGGCTCGTATGCTTGCCGCTCCCGTGCACTTGTTATTCACCTTTGATGCCGCCGCCGCCCTTGTCCTTGCCTTCCTTGTCCTGGCCGTGCCCCTGGTTCGGCTGCTCGGACTTACCCTTGTCTTGACCTTGCGAACCGTGTTCCTGGCCTGACGGCTGCTGGTGCTGCTGCTGCGGCGCCTGCTGCTGGTGCTGCTGCTGCGGCGCCTGTTGCTGGTGCTGCAGCGGCTGCACGATGAGGCGCCGAAGGTTCACTTCACCCTGGGTTGGCTGATGGCCAGTCTGCACAGGCGCTCCTTCGGTATGATCATGCTCCTGCTTGCCCTGGTCGGGATCGCGCCGGGTATCTCGATCATAGCCGGTCTGCTCCTCATGATTCCTGCGTCCCAGATGATCGCCGGCCTGCCTGCCCCGGTCTTCCCGCGCCGCATCGCAGCCCATCCCTTGCCGACGCGGCACCTCGTCGCCCTGGTGCAGCGAACCGTACCGGTGCTGCGTTACCTCGAAAAGACCATTCATCCGCGCTGGCCCACCCCGCTCGAGGCGACCAAGCGCCCCGTCGGCGCCGTCATCGTGATACTGAGCGCCACCATGGTGTTCACGCCGATCCCCCTGAGCAACGTGGTCCCTGCAGTGGTCATTGCCCTGATATCCCTGGCCTATCTAGAGGAGGACGGGCTGCTGCTCACGATTGCGTTATTGACCGCATTCATCATGCTGACAGTCGCGTCAGCGGTGGTCTGGGAGATGGTCCTCGGCGCCAAATGGATCGGCCACCTCTAGCAGCCTCTCGGACTGGGCCGCACGAACAGCATAGCCGCCGCTTTCAAGCTTTCAAGGCGTAACCGACCCCTCGTAGAACACGGTGCACTTCGCGCCAAACAGTCTCTTCGTCTCGCCCACCAGCCTGCTGATTGGGCCAGCCATTGACGACATGACGCTGGGCCTTTCGACTACCGGCTTGCTGAAGGGGCCGCGAATCCTTTGCTCGACTCGCGCGCATCCTCTGTTATCGAGGATCGCGACCGTCACATCGTCGAATTTCATGTTGACAAAGTCGAGCGCGCCTTTCATCGCCAGCCGATTTTCTTTCGTGGCCATGGCCACGTCCTGTGCGTGTGCCACGCCGTCTGCCACTTTCCAGTGGGACACGAGCGTGCGAATGTGGGTATTGCCTCCCGTGCCTTGAAAGATGCTCGCGAAGTTATAGCCTTTGGTCACGATGAGGCCGAACGGACCGGCGATAAAGAAGGCGCCGACATCAACCAGATTGAAGTTCTGGCTCGATTCATAGCGCGACAGCGTTTTATCCAAGTCGCCAATCGCAAAGTCGAGATCTTTCCCGCGCAGCGATGCTTCGCCGTCCGCGCTGCGCGTCATTTCATCGGCATCCCATCCGCGCAACGCCAAGTCAGTGGTGAAGTCCATGAAACCCTCACCTACTTTGCCGGGCGCGATTGATTTGAAGAGACTGTCTACATGCAACTGCGTAACGGCATAGTGAACCCGATACAGGGGCGACGCACCGGTGAAATTCGCGTCGATGTTCCCCGAACCCTTGCCATCCATGATCCTCATCGTTACCAGCTGCAGCTTGAAGACGCCGTTTTCGCCGGCAATCGAGAAGTGGACATCGGTGCCCACAAACAGGTTATTGCGCATTTCTGCGCATACAACACTTGCGGACAGCGACACGTGTTTCAGGATGTCTTCACTGGCTCCCTCGGAGAGTTGGAAGTCATTACTGTCAAACCTGCAATCCGTCGCCTTCAGTTCCCGGTCGGTTTCTTGATTGGTGTAATTGAGGGTCGCATTGACCAGCGACACGCGCCCGAGGCTCATCGCCGACAAAGGCTGTTCTATTTTCGAAGGTGTGAAAAAATTATAGTGTCCTCTGCGGTCTCGTGCGATGTCGATGTTCACGTTCTGCAACACCAGGCGCTTGATGTGAACTTGCTTGCGCAGCAGTGGCCAGAACTCCACACCGACATCGGCTTCGTTCGCGGACACAATCTGCGACCCCTTATTCTTGAGCGTCACATCCTTCAGTGTCGCATGCGGAATCGGAAAGAGACCGATGGACACCTTGCCCTTAACAGCGACGTCCAGTCCCGTCGCATCGGAAGCAACCGTTTCGAATTCGGATTTCGTGTCCACGCGCGATAGCAGAAACACCGCCACTGCCACAAGCAACACGAGTGGCGCAAGTACGATCAACGTCATTTTCAGCGCCCTGGGCATTGCGCTCTCCTTCACCCGACTTTCTTGCGAGATGGTCCTAGGTCGGGCTCACGAGGGTCAATATGTACTGACCGAGTTGAGACGAAGTACAGTCCCAGTAGCAGCGCAGTCTGCCTTCTGGCGTTCCCCGACCCCGCCGCCTGCCGATGTCCGCTTCCGGCCGGCCAACTCAGACAGGCGATTGTCAGGTCGGGGCCGCGTAGCGCCTCCGCGCGGCGGTGAACGCGGGCACGGCGGCGGTGACCACGGGCCGGGCAGACGGGCGGCGCCTTCGATTCCGAGTGGGCCGCGCGGCGGCAGTGGCCATCGTGACGGCGGCAAGGGGCACTGACGGCGCCTCTCAGCAGGCGCGGAGAATCTCTGGATTGCCTGCCTCCCCGTGCCTCTACCACGTGTCTGGCAGCCGCGCGCCCCCGTCAGCCTTACTCGCCGCCTGAATTTCGCCGGTGCGTGTCATTTCCGGGCCAATAATCGCGGCAGATCGCCGTACAACTGCCGGTATTGCCGCCTGATGAACCGATAGCACTCGCAGGCCCTCTTCCCCAAGCCCCTCGCGTCGAGAACGCGCATCCGGCCACGCTGGTAGCGGATCAAGGCGAGCGCTTGAAGATTGCTGGCCGCCTCGCTAATGCCCTCGCGCCGCACCCCCAACATGCGGGCGATCGATTTGTGATCCATCAGAAACTCGTGTGAGCCGGCGTAATCGTTCATGGTGAGCAACCAGCGTGCCAGGCGCTGCTCTATGCTGTGGTACTGGCAGCAGGCCACTGACTGGCTGATGACCGCAAGAAACGTCCGAGCGTACGCCAGCAGCAGCCGCTGCAGCGGGCTGCCAAAGCTCATTTCCTTCTGCAAATGCCTGGACTTCATCCTCATCGCGCTACCGGGGAGCTGTACAACTGCCTTGTCTGGCGTAACGACGCCGCCGAGGACCACATTGATACCGACGATTCCTTCGCGGCCGATGAGGCCCACTTCGACCGTGCGGCCGTCATCCATGCTGTCCACCATGGCGACCACGGCTTCTTCGGGAAAGTACACGTCCTCGATGTCCTGATCGGCCCGATAAATGACCTGACCCCGTCTCAGAGTCACGTGCTCGAGCTTGGGCAGCAGCCGTTTGTATTCTGTTGCGAGGAGACCGGCGAGGATGCAGTTCGGAAAGTCGCCGCCCGGTGGCCGACCTCTACGTGCGGAGCCGATTACTATTGCCATCGGCAACTTTGCGATCTTTGCAGCATGATGGTCTTAGCCGAGCAGGGCGTGCACCGGCCTTTTCGCTCGCGGCGCGGGATAGATCAGCGACAGATAATACCGTGCTGCCGCTGCCCATTCTCAAGGTTCACGGTGTCTATTTCATCTCCCCGGGCGCAGCGACCGCGCGGTAATCCACCCCGACCGGGAAATGCCCGAGGGCTGCGTCCGCTACCGCACAGAACGACGGCTCCTTGTATGGTCCACGGACCAATTGTTTTTGCCTGCACGAATTTCCGACTGCCCGCATGCCTAGGAAGAACCTTATGAAGACAATCGTTGCAGCACTCACATCCGCATTTCTCATCGGCGGCGCGTATGCACAGTCGCCGAGCTCACCTCCAGGCAAGGCGCCTTCCTCCGGCGCCTCGACCGCCGCAGTGGCGAAGTCAGGTGCCAAAGGAGAGATGGGGGTCGAGAGTCACATCAAGGATTTGCATGCGCAGCTCCAGATCACTCCGGCCGAGGAAACCCAGTGGGCCGCGGTAGCAAAGGCGATGCGTGACAGTGCAATCGAGACCGATAAAGCGATCGACAAGCGGGAAGCACTCGTTAACAGCGCGAGCGCTGTCGATAACCTGAATGCCTATGGGGACATCGCCCAGGTTCATGCGGATAGTGTCAAGAGACTCGCTGCGGCCTTTGCTCCATTGTATGCCTCGATGTCGGACGACCAGAAAAAGGTGGCCGACGCGGTGTTTGCTCACCGCGCGCATCATGAAGGGGAGAAGAAAGTAGCCAAGTAAAGCCCGGCCAGGACCTCGCGCGGGACTTCCAGCACCCGGCTGCATTCCAAGGACTCATCATGAAAAAGCAACCTCTTTCATTATTCTTCGCCGCTCTTGCGCTTACGGCAGCCGCGACCGCAAGCGCACAGGTGCGTGTCAATGTCGACATCAATCCGTTCGTGTATGGAGAATACCCGCCGCCGGTGGTATATCAGCCTGGGCCTTATTATCCCCGCCCTCCCGTGGTCTACGTTGGCGGCGGATCCTGGGGTGGTCATCACGGCGGGCGCGAGAAGGACCACCGGGATCGCGGGCACGAGAAAGACCACGGGAAGCAGCACTGAAAGTTAGCCGGGCCCAGTCTGAATTCGGGGACCTCAATTCCCGCGGGCGCCCAGCCTCGCGGCATCTGTCCAGATGACTGGCGCCGACGGTGTCCTGACGTCGTCGGCGCCCACAATCCAGTCGCGGGGTGTCTATGAATCTCCATCTGACGATCGTACCGATCGTGTCATTGGTCGCTGGCATCTTGATCCTTGTGATGCCGCGACTGCTGAGATACATCGTCGCGATCTATTTAATCATTATCGGTCTCATGGGACTGTTCGGCAGCGGCGGCTTTCATCTGAAATAGCAACGGCTTGGCGATTTTCAGCTCGCCACCGCCGTGGGATCGCGCGAGAGCCGAACCGCTGAAGGGCATCGATGAAACCCCGCCTCCTGCGGAGCCAGCTAAAGATAGTGGCTGAATTGGCGGCGGTACCCCAAGGACGGGAGGACCCGGAGGAGCATGCATCTACTGAGGAACCCCTGTTGGTTTTCGGTGCCGGCGCTTGTCCTGGCCGCCTGCGGCGGCGGCGGCATGGAGTCGAACCTCGGCAGCACGACCCCGCCGCGGGGCGCGCTGCTGCAAACCGCCCCCGAGCTGCTGTCAACCGTCACCACGTCCACTCTGCTCCTCGAGCTCAACAGCGCGGCGGCCAATCAGCAGGTGCTCGCCCTCAGCGGTCCCCCGGTGTGCGACATCCTGATCTACCACATCGAGTACGAGACGGTGGGAGGGGCCAATGAACCCACCACCGCATCGGCAGCACTCATCGTACCCACCGGCGCGGGCGCGAGCTGCACCGGCGAGCGTCCAATCGTGGAATACGCGCACGGCACGACGACCGAACGCAGCTTCAATATGGCGGACATGCAGAATGCCGAGACGCTGCTGCTCGCGGCACTCTTCGCCTCGCAGGGCTATATCGTCGTCGCGCCGAACTACGCCGGCTATGACACCTCGTCGCTTCCTTACCATCCCTATCTGATCGCCGATCAACAGTCGAAGGACATGATCGACGCGCTCAAGGCAGCGCGCACTGCCCTTCCGCTCGCCTCCCTGACGCTCACCCGGGACAGCGGACAGCTGTTCCTCACCGGCTACTCGCAGGGAGGCTATGTCGCCATGGCGACGCTTCGCGCCATGCAGGCGGCCGGAATGCGGGTAGACGCGGCCGTGCCCATGTCCGGGCCGTATGCGCTCGCCGCTTTTGCCGATGCGGTGTTCTATGGCGAGGTCAACGGTGGTGCGACGATATCCTCCACCTATCTCCTCACGGCCTATCAGCAGGCTTACGGGAATATCTACCCGAGCGTCGACGAGGTATTCGAGCCGCCGTATGCGAGTGGCATTGAGTCCCTGCTGCCGACCACGTTGCTGAGAAGTCAGCTCTACGCCGGCGGGCTGCTGCCGCAATACGCCTTGTTCAGCCCGACACCGCCCGCTCCTGAGTTTGCCGGCATCACGCCGCCAACGACACCGGCGGACCTCGCTGCGGTCTTCGCACTCGGCTTCGGCAGCGGCAATCTGCTCCAGAACAGCTATCGGCTCAGCTACCTGCGCGACGCGCAGGCCCACCCCGACGGTGGCTTCCCGACGCTGACCACGGGCACTGCGGCAGCCTCTCCGGGGCTCCCATGGCGGCAGGCGCTGCAACGAAACGACTTGCGCGACTGGAGTCCGGGCTCCCCGGTGCTGCTCTGCGGCGGCGAGATGGATCCGGTCGTCTTCTGGCTCAACACCCAGCTCATGCAGAGCTATTGGGCCTCGCAGGCGCCGTCCGCACCGGTCTCCTTTCTCGATCTGGAGTCCGCGCCATCCGCCGGCGACCCGTACGGCCAGCTGAAAGACGGCTTTCAGCTGGCAAAAGCGGCCGTTGCGGCGGATGCGATCGCAAACGGTGCGACGGATGGTGGCGCGTTCGCTGTCGCACAGGCCTACCATGTAAGCCTCGTGGCACCGTTCTGCGTTGCGGCCGCCAGGTCCTTTATCGCCGGTCACTGAGCCCCGAGAGGGGCTTCTGGAGGCTAGGGTCGGAATCGAACCGGCGTAGACGGCTTTGCAGGCCGCTGCATGACCACTCTGCCACCTAGCCAGCGGCGGTGCAGCGTAACAAATTGCGGCGGGTAGCGTCGATTGCCGCCGGTGGCCGGTCGTAATGAATAAGGTATAGACTTCGTCGCGTCTGCAGACATGCACTGAGGGGTATGCCATGGCTGAAGTGACACGGCGCGAGTTCTTCAAAATAACTGGCGCCACCCTGGCCGGGTCGAGCCTCGCTCTGATGGGCTTCTCCCCGACCGCCGCGCTCGCCGAAGTGCGCGAGTTCAAGCTGAGCCGCGCCACCGAGACGCGCAATACCTGCCCGTACTGCGCGGTCGCCTGTGGCGTGATCATGTACAGCCTCGGCGACAAGGCCAAGAACGCGCGCTCGAGCATCTTCCACATCGAGGGCGACCCGGATCACCCGGTCAACCGCGGCACCTTGTGCCCGAAGGGTGCCGGTCTCATCGACTTCATTCACAGCCCGACCCGCCTCACGCATCCCGAGTACCGCGCGCCGGGCTCGGACAAGTGGCAGGCGATCTCCTGGGACGACGCGCTCGATCGCATCGCCAAGCTCATGAAAGCCGATCGCGATGCGAACTTCGTCGCCAAGAGCGCCGACGGCCTCACCGTCAACCGCTGGCTCACCACCGGCATGCTGGCGGCGTCTGCGAGCAGCAACGAAGTCGGCTACCTGACACACAAGGTCATCCGCTCGCTCGGCATCCTAGCTTTCGACAATCAGGCCCGTGTGTGACACGGCCCGACGGTGGCAGGTCTTGCCCCGACGTTTGGCCGTGGAGCGATGACGAATCACTGGGTCGACATCAAGAATGCCGACATCGTTCTCATCATGGGCGGCAACGCCGCCGAAGCCCATCCCTGCGGGTTCAAATGGGTCACTGAAGCCAAAGCGCACAACAAGGCCAGGCTGATCGTCGTCGACCCGCGCTTCACGCGCTCGGCCTCGGTCGCCGATGTGTACGCACCGCTCCGTCCCGGCACGGATATCGCCTTCCTCGGCGGGGTCATCAACTACCTCCTCTCAGGGGACAAGATCCAGCACGAGTACGTGCAGAACTACACGGATCTCAGTTTCATCGTGCGGGAGGACTTCGCCTTCAACGAGGGCCTCTACTCCGGCTACGACCCCGAGAAGCACAGCTACGACAAGTCGAGCTGGAACTACGAGATCGGACCGGACGGTTACGTCAAGACCGACGCGACGCTGGCGCACCCGCGTTGCGTCTACCAGCTTATGAAGCGCCACTACGCGCGTTACACGCCCGAGATGGTCGAGCGCGTATGCGGCACACCCAAGGAGAAATTCCTGCAGGTGTGCGAGCTCATCGGCTCCACCTCCACCACGCATCGCGCCATGACCGTCATGTACGCGCTCGGGTGGACGCAGCACTCGACCGGCTCGCAGATGATCCGTGCCGCCGCGATGGTGCAGCTGCTGCTCGGGAACATCGGCGTGGCGGGCGGGGGCATGAATGCGCTCCGCGGTCACTCCAACATCCAGGGGCTCACCGACCTCGGGCTCATGTCGAACCTCCTCACCGGGTATCTCACCCTGCCCGGCGAGAAGGAGCAGGAGTACGAGAAGTACATCGCCGCGCGTGCCTTCAAGCCGCTGCGTCCGAACCAGTTGAGCTACTGGCAGAACTACAACAAGTTCTTCGTGAGCCTCATGAAGGCCTGGTGGGGCGATGCCGCGACGGCGGAGAACCGCTGGGCTTACGACTACCTGCCGAAGCTCGACAAGAGCTACGACATGTTGCAGACCTATGAGCTCATGGCCCAGGGCAAGGTGAACGGTTACATCTGCCAGGGCTTCAATCCGCTCGCCTCCGCCCCCAACAAGGCGAAGTTGAACGCGGGGTTTGCGAAGCTCAAGTTCCTCGTGGTGATGGACCCGCTCGCCACCGAGACCAGCGAGTTCTGGCGCAACTACGGCGAGCACAACGACGTCGACCCGAGCAAGATCCAGACTGAGGTGTTCCGCCTGCCGACCTCGTGTTTCGCCGAGGAGGACGGGGCGCTGGTGAACTCTTCGCGCTGGCTGCAATGGCACTGGAAGGGAGCCGAGCCGCCGGGCGAGGCACGCACCGACATCGAGATCATGGGCGAGCTGTTTGTGCGCCTGCGCGCGCTCTACAAGAGCGACGGCGGCGCCTTCCCCGACCCGATCGTCAATCTCTACTGGCCGTATGCGCACGCGAACAAGCCGAGCCCCGAGGAGCTCGCCAAGGAATACAGCGGCCGCGCGCTCAAGGACCTCACGGATCCGAAGAATCCGGGCACCGTGACGCGCAAGGCCGGCGAACAGCTCGCCGGCTTCGCGGAGCTGCGCGACGATGGCAGCACGCTCTCGGGGTGCTGGCTTTACTGCGGCGCCTGGGGGCCGGCCGGCAATCTCATGGCGCGGCGCGACAACTCCGACCCGACCGGCATCGGCCAGACGGTCAACTGGGCCTACTCGTGGCCTGCCAACCGGCGCGTCATGTACAACCGCGCGTCCTGCGACCCGAACGGCAAGCCCTTCAACCCTGAGCGCAAGCTCATCGCCTGGAACGGCACTACCTGGGGCGGCGCGGACATCCCCGACTACAAGGCGGACGAGGATCCATCACTCGGCATGGGTCCCTTCATCATGCTCTCCGAGGGAGTCGGGCGTTTCTTCGCCAAGGGGGCCATGGCCGAGGGCCCCTTCCCTGAGCACTACGAGCCCTTCGAGACGCCGGTCGCGACCAACCTGCTCAACCCCGGGCAGAAGCAGGCACTCAACAACCCCGCGGCACGCGTCTTCAAGGACGACCGTGCGGCCTTCGGCAAGGCAGAGCAGTTCCCGCACGTCGCCACCACCTACCGTCTCACCGAGCTGTTCCACTTCTGGGGCAAGCACGTGCGGCTGAATGCCATCCTCCAGCCGCAGCAGTTCGTCGAGATCGGCGAAGCGCTCGGCAAGGAGCTCGGCGTCGCGGCGGGCGATCGCGTCAAGGTCACCTCGAACCGCGGCTCGATCACCGCGGTAGCGGTGGTCACCAAGCGGCTGCGCACGCTCACCGTCGACGGCAAGCCCGTGCAAACCGTCGGCATTCCGATCCATTGGGGATTCACCGGGCTCGCCAAGCCCGGCTTCCTCGCCAACACGCTCACCCCGGTCGTCGGCGACGCTAACTCGCAGACGCCGGAGTTCAAGGCGTTCCTCGTCAAGGTGGAAAAGGCGTGAGCCAGGTGGAGAGGCGCTGACATGCCCCTGCAATCACTCGACATCATCCGACGCTCGGCGACCACCACTCCCGCACCGGAGGTGCGCCAGTCCTACACTGGCACGGTCGCCAAGCTCATCGACACCAGTAAGTGCATCGGCTGCAAGGCCTGCCAGGTCGCGTGCATGGAGTGGAACGACCTGCGCGACGACATCGGCACCAATGTCGGCGCCTACGAGAACCCGCCGGATCTGACTGCGCGGTCCTGGACGCTGATGCGTTTCGCCGAGTACGAGAACCCCAAGGGGGATCTCGAGTGGCTGATCCGCAAGGACGGCTGCATGCACTGCGCGGACCCCGGGTGCCTCAAGGCGTGCCCCGCCCCGGGCGCGATCGTGCAGTACGCGAACGGCATCGTCGATTTCCAAGAGGAGAACTGCATCGGCTGCGGCTACTGCGTGACCGGCTGCCCCTTCGACGTTCCACGCATCTCCAAGCGCGATCATAAGGCCTATAAGTGCACGCTGTGCTCCGACCGCGTGGCCGTCGGCCTCGAGCCGGCGTGCATCAAGGCCTGCCCTACCGGCGCGCTGGTGTTTGGCACCAAGGAGGACATGCAGCTGCACGCCGCCGAGCGGATCGAGGACCTCAAGTCGCGCGGCTTCGAGCAGGCCGGCCTCTACGACCCGCAAGGCGTCGGCGGCACGCACGTCATGTACGTGCTGCATCACGCCGATCAGCCGCAGCTCTACTCAGGACTCGCGCCCGATCCGCACATCAGCGCCATGGTGCGGGTATGGAAAGGCGCCTCGAAGCCGGTCGCGCTCGCGGTCATGGCACTGACTGCGCTCACGGCCTTCTTCCACTTCGTGCGGGTGGGGCGCAACGAAGTCGATGAGAGTGACGAGGCTGCCGCGGAGAAGCACTCATGAGCGATTCCGAGAGCCGTCGCCTGCTGGAGCGCCACAGCGTCGGCGAGCGCACTACCCACTGGACCGTGGCCCTCACCTTCGTGCTCGGCGCCCTCTCGGGGCTCGCACTGTTTCATCCGGCGCTCTTCTGGCTGAGCGAGCTCTTCGGCGGCGGCCCCTGGACGCGGATCCTGCACCCCTTCATCGGACTGGTCGCGGTGCTCGCGTTCTTCAAGTTCGCCGCGGGCCTCTGGGGCGACGCGCGGCTCACCCCGTCCGACCGGCAGTGGCTGCGGCAGCTGAAGGACGTGGTGAACAACCGCGAGGACCGGCTTCCCGAGGTCGGCCGCTACAACGCCGGCCAGAAGCTGCTCTTCCTGGTGCTGCTCGCCGGGATGATCCTGCTGTTACTGTCGGGCCTGGTCATCTGGCGGGTGTATTTTTCGCTCTACTTCCCCGTCGGGGTCATTCGGCTCGCCTCTCTCGTGCACGCAATCTGCGCGTTCGTGCTGATCTGCGGTATTGTGGTCCATGTCTACTCTGCCTTCTGGATCAAGGGCTCGATAGACTCCATGATCCGGGGCACCGTGACACCGGGCTGGGCCTGGAAGCATCATCGGGCTTGGTACCGACAGATCACTCATGCCGCGCATCCTCGAACCGGGCCAGATTGAGGCCTTTGCCCAGCGGTCCGCTCCGCGCATCCGACTGCCCGGGGCCGACGGCCCGTTCGCTGCCCGCGCTCGGCGGCTGCGCCAGCTGGCGCTACCCGGCGCTGCCGGCTATCGAATCGCGGAATATCTCGAGCTGACGGCGGCGATCGCCGAGGAGCAGGCGCGCGAGCTGCAGGGATTGACCGCCACCGGTCCCACGGCGGAGCAGATCGCGCGCTCACGCACACACCGCATGCCCGTCATCCACGCCACCGGCTGGCCGCGCCCGCCGGCGTGGCGCGGCCTGGCGCAAAGGCTGATCGGCTCGGTGGCCGCCTCGCCCGGGGCGCCGGCGCCGCTGCGCGAGATCGCGCAGCGTGTGCGCGCCTCATCGGCCGCCGAGCTAGAGGCGCAAGCCGACGCGCTGCTCGCCGCGCGCCTCGCCGAGATCGATATGGCCGCCGCGCCGTTCCTCATGGCGGCGCTGCAGGTGCAGTGGGTCGCGCTCGCGAGAGGTCTCGAGGCCGACGACGTCGCGCCGCTCGAGGTGCCGGGCGTGTGTCCGGCGTGCGGGACGCCTCCGGTCGCCAGCATCGTGCGCACCGACGAGGGCTCGCAGGGCTATCGCTATCTGCACTGCGCGCTCTGTGCCACCGAATGGCATCTGGTGCGGGTTACCTGCAGTCAGTGCCAGAACACGGAGAACATCGGCTACCACTCGATCGAGGGGGGGTCGGAGGCGATCCGCGCGGAGAGTTGCGATCGGTGTCACACCTACCGCAAGATCCTCTACCAGGAGAAGGACGCGGGCGTGGAGCCGGTGGCCGACGACCTCGCGAGCCTCGCGCTCGACTTGTTGATGGCCGAGGCAGGCTACCACCGCGGCAGCGGGAACCCGCTGCTGTGGCAGAAGGCCGAGGCCGGCTGAAGACCGCAGCCTGCTCCGCTTTGAGAGCTGTCAAGGTTTGACGCTACCAAGAAGAGGCAGCGCCGCAGCGGCGCGTACCCTATGCCCGCAACCAGGTCACTGAAGCTCGTCGCGGGAGTCCGCGCGGCCGACATCCCCTCGACCGACCGGCTGCTGAACGCGCCTGCGTTCGCCCCGCTGCTGGCGCAGCACGGGCGCACGCGGGTCACGGCGCTGTTGCGCAAGCATCTGGCGGGTCTGCGGCGGGCGGCCCTCGCCGGAACCCTCGCACCCACGACTCTCACCGCCGACGCCCTGGCGGGTGCCCTGGCCAGGAGCCTGACCGCCGCAGCGCGTCCGGCGCTGCGGCCGGTGTTCAATCTCACCGGCACCGTGTTGCACACGAACCTGGGTCGCGCACTGCTACCCGAGGAAGCCGTACAAGCGGTCACCCGCGCACTCACCGCTCCCGTGAACCTCGAGTTCGATCTCGAATCCGGCGGGCGTGGCGAGCGCGACAGTCTCGTCGAGCCGCTGCTGTGCGAGCTCACCGGAGCGGCAGCGGCGACCGTCGTGAACAACAACGCCGCCGCGGTCCTGCTGTTATTGAGCGTGCTTAGCTCCCGGCGCGAGGTGCTGGTCTCGCGCGGGGAGCTGATCGAGATCGGCGGCTCCTTCCGCCTTCCGGACATCATGCGCCGTGCGGGGGCGAAGCTCATCGAGGTGGGGACCACCAATCGCACCCACCTCAAGGATTACCGGGAGGCGCTCGGCCCACGCTCGGCGTTGCTGCTCAAGGTTCACACCAGCAATTACGCCATCTCCGGATTCACCGCGAGTGTGCCGCTCGAGGAGCTCGTGAAGCTCGGACGCGCCCGTGGCGTCCCGGTGGCGGTGGATCTCGGCAGCGGCTCGCTCATCGACCTCGGGCGCTGGCAACTTCCCGCGGAGCCTACCGTCCGCGCCGCGCTCGGCGCCGGCGCCGATCTCGTCACCTTCAGCGGCGACAAGCTTCTCGGCGGGCCGCAGGCGGGCCTGATCGTAGGCCGCGCCGATCTCATCGCGCGGCTGCGCAAGGATCCCCTCAAGCGCGCGCTGCGTGTCGATAAGCTCACGCTCGCTGCGCTCGAGGCCGTGCTGGCGCTGTATCGCGCGCCGGAGTTTCTGCCCGAACGACTGACGACGCTGCGCCTCCTTACGCGCCCGCTGAGCCGGATCGAGGCTCAGGCCGTGCGTCTGCAGCCCCTCGTGCAGCGTGCACTCGGTGACGCTTACGAGGTCACCGCCGCGACGCTCGCGAGCCAGATCGGCAGCGGCGCCCTCCCCGTCGATCAATTGCCGAGTCACGGGCTTGCGATCCGGCCGACCCGGGGCAGCCGCGGCGCCCTCGCGCGTCTCGAGGCGGCGCTGCGAGCGCTGCCGCGCCCGGTGCTCGGGCGGCTCAAGGACAAGGCGCTGTGGCTCGATGTGCGTTGTCTGGAGCACACGGACGAGGCGGAATTCCTCGCACAGCTCGACAGGCTGAAGGCGATGAGCCCGGTGCCACTCTCATGATCGTCGGCACCGCTGGCCACATCGACCACGGCAAGACCACGCTCGTGCGCGCGCTCACCGGGGTCGACACCGATCGGCTCAAGGAAGAGAAGGCGCGCGGCATCTCGATCGAGCTGGGCTACGCCTACACGCCCCTTCCGGGCGGCGAGGTACTCGGCTTCATCGACGTTCCCGGCCACGAGCGGCTGGTGCACACCATGGTCGCGGGCGCCTGCGGCATCGATTTCGCGCTCGTGGTGGTCGCGGCCGACGATGGCGTCATGCCGCAGACGCGCGAGCATCTGGCGATCCTCGAGCTCCTCGGGGTGACACGCGGCGCGGTGGCGCTCACCAAGATCGACCGCGTCGATGAGCAACGCCGGCGCGAGGCCGAAGACGAAGTGCGGGCCGCGCTCGCCGCCACGGCCTTGAGCGGCGCGCGCCTCTTCGGAGTCGATGCCGCCGCGGCCGCGCATCCCGGCATCGATGCGCTGCGGCGCCACCTCGTGGAGGCCGCGGCCGCGACCGCCGTACGTTCGGACACGCGTCTGTTTCGTCTCGCCGTCGATCGCGTCTTCACCCTCGCAGGTCACGGCACGGTCGCAACCGGCACGGTGTTCTCCGGTTGCGTGCGCAGCGGCGACGTGCTGGCCGTGATGCCGGCGGGCCGCCCGGCGCGCGTGCGCAGCATCCATGCGCAGAACCGCGCGGCCGAGACCGGCTGCGCCGGGCAGCGCTGCGCGCTGAATCTCGCTGGCCTGGAGAAGAGTGCCATCGCACGCGGCGACTGGCTCGCCGATCCCCGCCTGCTCGTGGCAACCACGCGGCTCGACGTGCGCCTGACGCTGCTCACGGAGTCCCGGGAGCGGCTCGAGGCCTGGTCCCCCGTGCATGTGCATCTCGGCACCACCCACCGTCTCGCCCACGCCGTGCCGCTCGAGCGCGCGGATCTCGGCGGCGGCGCGGCGGCCCACGTGCAGCTCGTCTTCGACGCGGCGCTCTCGGCAATGCCCGGCGACCGGCTGATCGTGCGCGATGCGCGCGCGCGGCACACCATCGGCGGTGGCGTGGTGCTCGACCCGACCCCGCCGGCGCGGCGCCGCCGCTCGGCGCAGCGCCAGCAGCACCTGAGCGCGCTCGAGCGGCTCCTGGCCGGTGAAGGACTCGGCGAGCTTCTGCGCAGCGCAAAATACGGGCTGACGATTCCTGAGCTGGTGCGAATCACCAGCCGCGCTCCCGAGGACATCGCTCTCCCGCCCGAGGCTCTCGCGATCGCGGCCGGTGAGGAGCGCTTCGTGCTCCTCCCGGCGCAGTGGCAGGCGCTGCGTGCCGGCGCGCTCGCATCTCTCGGCCGCTTTCATGCCGAGGTCCCCGACGAGCCCGGACCCGACAGCGGGCGGCTGCGCCGCATGAGCTTCCCGGACGTACCGGTCGCGCTGTGGCAGGCGCTGATCGCGGAAATGGTGCGCGAGCGGCGCCTCGCGCGCAGCGGTGCCTGGCTTCATCTCCCGGAGCACGAGGTGGCGCTCTCGGCGGCGGATGCCCTGCTCGCGGGCAGACTCGAGCCACTGCTGCTCGCGGGACGTTTCGATCCGCCCTGGGTGCGCGATCTCGCCGCCACCGTGCACGAGAGCGAGGAGCGTGTGCGCGCGGTGCTGCGCAAGCAGGTGGCGCGCGGCGGCGCGTACCAGGTGGTGCGCGATCTGTTCTACGCCCGCGAGCGCATCGCGGAGCTCGCGCGGGTCGTCGATGCGTGCGTGCGCGAGCGCGGCGGCGTGAGCGCCGCCGGCTTCCGCGACAGCGTCGGCCTGGGCCGCAAGCGTGCCGTGCAGATCCTCGAGTTCTTCGACCGCGTCGGCTACACACGCCGCGTGCGCCAGCACCACGTGCTGCGATCCGATTGGAAGGCACCCGTACCCGGTGGTGCGACTGGGCTTCAAACCCAGGAGGGGGCGCCAGACGCTTCCTGGTAGGTTCGACTCCTGCTGCCTTCCGCCACTATGAGCTCATCCGACACCCCACCTCGCCTCACCTCGCTCTCCCATGGCGGCGGCTGCGGCTGCAAGATCTCGCCGGCCGTCCTCGCCGATCTGCTCAGCCGCTCCGCGGCCGCCGCTCCCCATGCCGCACTCCTCGTCGGGACCGAGACCGGCGACGACGCCGCCGTGTATCGGCTGAATGACACTCAGGCGCTGATCGCGACCACCGATTTCTTCATGCCGATCGTGGATGACCCGTTCGACTTCGGGCGCATCGCCGCGACCAACGCGCTGTCGGACGTCTACGCCATGGGAGGCCGCCCCATCCTCGCGCTGGCGCTGCTCGCCATGCCGGTGAACGTGCTGCCTGCCGAGGTGATCCGCGAGGTGCTGCGGGGCGGTGAGGCCGTGTGTGCGCAGGCCGGCATCCCCATCGCCGGCGGGCATAGCATCGACTCGGTCGAGCCCATCTACGGACTGGTGGCGCTCGGGCTCGTGCATCCGGGGCATGTGCAGCGCAACTCCGGCGCAAGGGCCGGCGATGCGCTCATCCTCGGCAAGGCGCTCGGGGTCGGAATCCTGTCCGCAGCCCTCAAGAAAGGCGCGCTCAGCGGCGAGGGGTATCGACGGCTGATCGAAACGACCACCCGCCTGAACAGCGCGGGCCCCGACCTCGCGACGCTCCCCGGCGTGCACGCCATGACGGACGTCACCGGCTTTGGACTCCTCGGGCATCTGCTCGGCATGTGCCGCGGCGCGGGTCTGACCGCACACGTGCGGCTGGGCACGGTACCGATGATCGAGGGGGTGCATGCGCTGTTGGAGGCCGGCTACGTGACCGGCGCATCGGCCCGCAACTGGGCCTCCTACGGCGCTGAGGTGCGCCTCGCGCGCGGGCTCACCCCGCTCGACCAGGCACTGCTCTGTGATCCCCAGACCTCGGGGGGTCTCCTGATCGCCTGCGCCCCGGAGGCAGTTCCCGCAGCGCTCGAGATCTTCGAGCGGGAGGGGTTCGGTCAGGCGGCGGCCATCGGCGCGATGAGCGAGGGCATGGCGCGCGTGGAGGTCGAACCGTGACCGGGGGAGATGGAGCGGGCTAACGGGTTCGAACCGTCGACCTGTACCTTGGCAAGGTACCGCTCTACCAACTGAGCTAAGCCCGCATCCGAATCAGAACGGCGGATTCTATGTACACCCCTTGGGAAGTCAAGGCGAGCGCCCCTCAAGAAGCGGGAAAAATTCCTGTGGCGCCCAGGGTTTTTCGCCTCTGAAAATACATATACTTACCGATCTCTCTTAACGTTTCAGCTCAGGCCACGCCGCGCGCAGGTACATGACCATGGACACGAGCGTGGCGGCCGCGGCGACCTCGGTGAGCACGACCCCCGGCTGATATGTCGGAAGCCCGAAAAGCGGCCAGCGATAGAGCATCAGCGACAGCCCCACGATCTGCAGGATGGTCTTGTACTTGCCGAGCTGCGAGACCGCCACCTTGCGCCGCGCGCCGATCTCGGCCATCCACTCCCGCAGCGCCGAGATGGTGATCTCGCGGCCGATGATGACTGCGGCGGTGAGCACGATGAGCCAGTGCGGGTCCCTGCTGACGAGCAGCACCAGCGCCACCGCGACGATGAGCTTGTCCGCCACCGGATCGAGAAAGGCTCCGAGGCGCGAGGTCTGCTGCAGCCGCCGCGCGAAGTACCCATCGAGCGAGTCGGTAACCCCGGCGGCAGCGAACAGCCAGGCCGCGGCCGGATCCGACCAGGGATACGGCATATAGAAGAGAAGCACGATGAGCGGGATGGCGGCGATCCGCAGCCACGTCAGCGTGTTCGGTACGTTCCAGAGCATCTTTCTCGAGGCTCCTCAAGTGCCCGGGTGCAGGTGATCATAAAGACTTCGGGCGAGCGTCGCGCCAATTCCGGCCACCTGCGTGAGATCCGCCACACCGGCGCGCATCACGCCCTGCAGTCCCCCGAAGTGCTTGAGCAGCGCCCGGCGCTTGGCGGGACCTAAGCCCGGGACGACTTCGAGCACCGACTCGTTGTAGCGCCGGGCGCGCCTGCGCCGGTGGCCGGTGATGGCGAAGCGGTGGGCCTCGTCGCGGATGCGCTGGATGAGCCGCAGTGCGGGTGAATGCGCCTCGAGCGTCACCGCGCCGGGCGCTCCGTACACGAACAGCCGCTCCTGCCCGGGGCGCCGGTCCGGGCCCTTGGCGACGCCGATCAGCGTGAGGTCGGAGAACCCGAGCTCGGCGAGCACCGCGTGCACTTCGCCGATCTGCCCGGCGCCGCCGTCGATCAGCAGCAGATCCGGCGCCGGAACCTCGCCCGAGCGTACATGCTTGTAGCGCCGCTCGAGCGCCTGGCGCAGCGCCCCGTAGTCATCGCCCGGGGTGACCCCGGTGATGTTGAACCGCCGGTACTCCTTCTTGAGCGCACCCTCGGAGCCGAAGACGACACACGAGGCGACCGTGCCCTCCCCGCCCGTGTGGCTGATGTCGAAGCACTCGAGCCGCGCCGGCGGCTCCGGAAGATCGAGCTCACGCGTGAGATCGGCGAGCATCTCCTCGACACCGGCGCGCTGTGCGTGCCGCATCCGCAGCGCCTGGGTCGCGTTCTCGCGCGTCAGCTCGGCCCACTTTGCCGCGAGTCCGCGCGCGGAGTGACGTACCTCGACGGCGTGCCCGGACTGAGTGCTGAGCGCCTCGGCGAGCGAGGCGGCATCCGGTAAGGCCTGCCCGAGCAGCACCTCCGGCGGCGGCTCGGCGTCCGCGTAGTACTGCATGATGAAGGAGGCGAGCGCCTCATCGGGCTCGGCCAGCACGGCGCGTGGAAAGTAGCTCGTGGTGCCGAGATTGCGCCCGCCGCGCACCAGCATGACGCTCACGCAATACTCACCCGCCTCGCCGACGATCGCGAGCACGTCCGCGTCGCGCTCGGCGCCCGCGGTCACGACCTGCTGGGCCTGGATGCGCTTCAGGGCCGCCAGCTGGTCACGCACCTGCGCGGCGCGCTCGAACTCGAGCCGCGCCCCCGCTTCCTCCATGCGCGCCGCGAGCTCCGCATTGACTTCCTCGCTCCGCCCCTCGAGCACCTTGACGGCGGCTTCGATGTCCTGCGCGTAAGCCGCGCGCGTGATGAGCCCGACGCACGGCGCCGAGCAGCGGCCGATCTGGTGCTGCAGACAGGGGCGGCTGCGGTTCGCAAAGAAGGTGTCGCGGCAATTGCGGATGCGGAACAGCTTCTGCAGCTGGTTGAGCGTATCGCGCACCGCACCGGCGCTCGGGAAGGGCCCGAAGTAGCGCCCCGGAGCCGAGCGCGGACCGCGGTAGAAATTGAGGCGCGGAAACTCATGCCGGACGTCGAGATGGATGTAGGGAAAGCTCTTGTCATCGCGCAGCACGACGTTGAAGCGCGGCTTGTGCGCCTTGATGAGGTTGTATTCGAGCAGCAGCGCCTCGGTCTCCGAGTTGGTGACCGTGACCTCGATGGCGGTGATCTGGGCCACGAGCGCCTGCACTTTGGGATTGACGTTGCCGGCGGCAAAGTAGCTGCCCACCCGGTCCTTGAGGCTGCGGGCCTTGCCGACGTAGAGGAGCTCCTGGTCGGCCCCGAACATGCGGTACACGCCCGGGCGGCGCGGGAGCGCGGCGATGTATTCCTTATGATCGAACACGGTCAGCCAGGTCCGCCTGCCTTGAGGCCGGCCCGCTCGCAGGCGCGCGCCATGACCTCGCGGAACATCCCCGGCGTCAGCCGCCGGGTCTGAGTGTTGTAGCGGCTGCAATGATACGAGTCGATGAGCCACCTTGCCTCGCCGAGCGCGTGCTCGCGCCCGTGGGCGAACGGGAAGCGCCCGCGGGTCAGGCCGCGCGCCATCAGTACGGCATCGTGGGCGACGCGCCCAAGGGCGAGATACACGCGCACCGCGGGCAGCTCCTCGAGCTCCTGTTGCAGATAGCCGTTGCAGGCGCGGATCTCCGCGGGCAGCGGCTTGTTGCCCGGCGGCACACACTTGACCGAGTTGACGATGCGCGCGTCGATGAGCCGCAAATCGTCGCTCGCGGACGCGGACTCGGGCGCGCTCGCGAGCCCGAGCTCGTATAGCGTCCGGTAGAGCAGAATCCCGGCGTAATCGCCGGTGAAGGGGCGCCCGGTGCGGTTGGCGCCGTGCATGCCGGGTGCGAGCCCGACGAGAAGCAGCCTCGGCGCGCTGGCCCCGAAGGAAGGCACGGGCCGCGCCCAGTAGTCCGCGTGGCTGCGGCGCGTTGCCTCGAGGTAGCGCGTGAGGCGCGGACAGCGCCTGCAGTCAGGGTCGTAGGCGGCGCTGCGCCTGACCTGGCGCTTAAGCGAGGTCATCCATGTGGCGGATGACCGCACCTGCAAAGCCCGAGGTACTCATGAGCCTGGCGCCCGGAATGAGCCGCTGCAGATCCTCCTCGACGTTCCGGCGCGCGGCGAGCTCGCGCTTGCCCGCCTTGATCGCCTCGCGCAGCCGCGCCAGGTCGTAGGTCAGCTCCTTGTTCGCGATGGTGTTGGTCACGCCCTTGATGATGAGATCCGCCGCCTCGCGCCAGCCGAGGTAGCGCAGCATCATCTCCGCCGAAAGAATCAGTGAGCCCGGGTTGACGCGGTCCTTGCCGGCGAACCCCGGCGCCGTGCCGTGCGTCGCCTCGAACACGGCCAGCCCGTCGCCGATGTTGCCGCCGGGGGCGATGCCGATGCCGCCGACCTGGGCGGCGAGCGCGTCCGAGACGTAATCGCCGTTGAGATTCAGCGTCGCGATGACGTCGTATTCCTCGGGCCGCAGCAGCACCTGCTGCAGGAAGTTGTCGGCGATCACATCCTTCACGACGATGTCGGTGCCGGTCAGCGGGTTCGGGAATCTGAGCCACGGGCCGTCCCCGATCGGGCGCGCGCCGAATTCCTCCTGCGCAAGCTGGTAGCCCCAGTTGCGGAACGCGCCCTCGGTGAACTTCATGATGTTGCCCTTGTGGACCAGGGTCACCGACACCCGGTCATTGTCTACGCAATAGCGGATCGCCTTGCGGACGAGGCGCTGGCTGCCCTCCTTCGACACCGGCTTGATGCCGATGCCGGAGCTCGAGGGGAAGCGGATGGCATGCACCCCGAGCTCACGCTGCAGGAAGGCGATGAGCTTGTGCACTTCGGCGGAGCCTGCCGGCCACTCGATGCCGGTGTAGATGTCCTCGGTGTTCTCGCGGAATACCACCATGTCGGTGAGGCTCGCGTCCTGCATGGGGCTCGAGACTCCCGGGAAGTAGCGTATCGGCCGCACACAGGCGTAGAGATCCAGAGTCTGGCGCATGGCGACGTTGAGCGAGCGCAGGCCCCCTCCCACCGGAGTGCCGAGCGGTCCCTTGATGGAGACCACGAACTCGCGCAGCGCCTCGAGCGTCTCCTCGGGAAGCCACTGGCCGTAGAGCGCGTTGGCCTTCTCGCCGGAGTAGATCTCCATCCAGGCGATGCGCCGCACCCCGCCGTAAGCCCTGGCAACCGCCGCATCGACCACGCGCCGCATCGCAGGCGTGACGTCGATCCCGATGCCGTCCCCCTCGATGAACGGGATGATGGGCGCATCGGGAACGGTGAGAGAGAAGTCGGGGTTTACGCCGATGCGGCGCCCCGATTCCGGGACGACGATGTGGTCGTAGTGCATGGAATGTAAGGGCGCGCGCCGCTCAGGTCCGCCTCAGGCGCGCTTTTCCGCGCGGCGGCTCTGGCTGCGCTCCGCGATCAGCATCGCGAGCTCGAGCGCCTGCTCATGGTTCAGGCGCGGATCGACCGTCGAGCGGTAGGCTCTGGCCAGGTCGTGATCGGTGAGCCCGCGCGCACCTCCCGTGCACTCGGTGACGTCCTCACCGGTGAGCTCGATGTGCACGCCTCCGAGATAGGAGCCGAGATCCGCATGGATGCGGAACGCCAGCTCGAGCTCTTTCAGAATGTTCTCGAAGCGGCGCGTCTTGATGCCCCCGGTGGTCGTCTCGGTGTTGCCGTGCATGGGATCGCACACCCACAGCACCGTCTGTCCGGTCTGGCGAACCGCCTCGATGGCCTTCGGGAGCGCGGCGGCGATGTCCTTCGCGCCGAAGCGGTGAATGAAGGTGAGCCGCCCGGGCTGGTTCTGCGGGTTCAGGGTGGTCACCAGTCCCTGCAGCCAGGCCGCATCCATGGCCGAGCCTACCTTGACGGCGATCGGATTGGAGATGCCGCGGAAGTATTCGACGTGGGCACCGTCGAGGGCCGCGGTGCGCATGCCGATCCAGGGCAGGTGGGTCGAGAGGTTGTACCAGCGGTTCTGGCGCGGGATGAAGCGCGTCTGCGCCTGCTCGTAGTTCAGATGCAGCCCCTCGTGGCTCGCGTAGAAATCCACCAGCGTCGCCTCATGCACCTGCCGCCCGCTGATGCCCTCGAAGAAATCGAGCGCATCGCCGATCGAGCGGACGATGCGCTGGTAGGCGTCCTTGAGCGGCGCCTGGTGCACGAACCCTAAGTCCCAGTACTCGGGGTGATGCAGGTCCGCGAATCCGCCTTCGACGAGGGCGCGCACGAAGTTGAGGGTCAGTGCCGCGCGCTCGTAGCCGCGCAGCAGCAGCAGCGGGTCCGCGGCGCGCGCCTCGGCGGTGAACTCCGGACAGTTGACGAGATCGCCGCGGTAGCTCGGCAGCGTCACCCCGTCGCGGGTCTCGGTGTCGGCGGAGCGGGGCTTGGCGTACTGGCCGGCCATGCGGCCGACGCGCACGATGGGCTTCTTGAGCCCGTGCAGCAGCACCAGGCTCATCTGCAGGAGGATCTTCAGTTTCTTCGCGATCGTATCCGACTCGCAGTCCGCGAAGGTCTCGGCGCAGTCGCCGCCCTGCAGGAGGAACGCTTCCCCGCGCTGCGCCGCCGCCAGCCGCGCCCGCAGCGCTTCGACTTCCCACGACACCACGATCGGCGGCAGCCGCGAGAGCTCGGCGACGGCGCGCTCGAGCGCCGTCGGGTCGCGGTAGACCGGCTGCTGCGCGGCGGGCCGCGTCTGCCAGCTCGCGCTGTGCCAGGAAGTCGTCTCGGGAGAGCGCATGGAATCGATCCTAGCACGCGCTCTCGGCGGCTCACGGGGGGTCCCGGAGGCGGCTGGCTTTGCGGCCTCATCGAAGGCAGAATGCGCGCCTTTTCGAGAGGACCCTATGCACCGCGTATTGATCCTCGGCGCCGGCAAGATCGGCGCCCTTATATCCGGATTGCTTGCAGAATCAGGCAGTTACAAGGTTCAGTTGGCCGACATGGACGGCGCCGCCGCCGAGGCCGTGGCCCGTGCGCACGGCGGCCTCGAGCTCACGGCTTTTGCCCTCGATGCGAGCCAGCCCGAGCTCCTCGAGCGGCACCTCGCGAGCCACCCGGTCGATGCCGTCATCTCGGGCCTGCCCTACTACTGCAACCGCGGGGTGGCCGAAGTGGCGCGGCGTGCGCGCGCTCACTATTTCGACCTCACCGAGGACGTCGAAGTCACACGCGCCGTGCGTGCGATCGCCTCGGGAGCGCCCCAGGCATTCGTGCCCCAGTGCGGCCTTGCGCCGGGCTTCATCAGCATCGCCGCGGCCGAGCTCATCACCCACTTCGATGAGCTGCGGTCGGTGAAGCTGCGGGTTGGCGCCCTCCCGCAGCACCCCAACAACGTGCTCAAGTACTCCCTCACCTGGTCCACCGAGGGACTCATCAACGAGTATGGCAATCCGTGCCAGGCGGTGAGCGATGGGCGCGTCGTGGAGCTCGCGCCGCTCGAGGGGCTCGAGGAGATCGAGATCGACGGCATGTGCTATGAGGCCTTCAACACCTCGGGTGGGCTGGGATCGCTCGCCGACACGCACGGCGCGCACTGCGAGACGATGAACTACAAGACCATCCGCTATCCCGGACACTGCGAGCAGATGCGCCTGCTCATGAACGACCTCAAGCTCAATCACGACCGCGGCACCTTGAAGCGCATCCTCGAGAACGCGGTGCCACAGACCCTCCAGGACGTGGTGATCGTCTACGCCGCGGTGACCGGCAAGCAGGATGGGCAGCTGCGCGAGGAGAACTACGTCAACAAGATCTATCCGCAGGTGATCGCCGGGCGGCTGTGGTCGGCGATCCAGGTGTCGACCGCCGCCGGCATCGCGGCCGTGGCCGACCTGGTGCTCGCCGCTCCGGCACGCTATCACGGCTTCGTCGCCCAGGAGCAGTTTCGGCTCACCGACATCGTGGCCAACCGCTTCGGCCGCTATTACGCGCCCGGTGGCACCAAGCACGTCTCGGGTGAGGTGGTAGTGGCCGGCAAGACCGGCCATCAGCGCCATCGCAAGGTGGCCGTGCGATGAGCGCCGTGGACGTCAACGCGCTGCTCGCGCGGCTCGAGCTCTCGGCGGTCAACTCCGGCGCCTGGTCGGGCGCGCACGGGTGGTCGGCCAGCACGGAGAGTCCGCTCCTCAACGTCAAGAATCCGGCGAGCGGCGCCCTCATCGCGCAGCTGCGCCCGGCGACGGAGTCGGACTACGAGAGCGTCATCACGAGCGCGCAGCAGGCGGCAAGCGCCTGGCGCGAGGTTCCCGCGCCCAAACGCGGCGAGGCCGTGCGGCTCCTCGGGGAGGAGCTGCGGCGGCGCAAGACCGACCTCGGCACGCTGGTCTCACTCGAGAACGGCAAGATCCTCGCCGAGGGTCTGGGCGAGGTGCAGGAGATGATCGACATCGCCGACTTCGCCGTCGGCCAGTCGCGCATGCTCTACGGCCTGTCGATGCATTCCGAGCGGCCACGGCATCGCATGAGCGAGCAATGGCACCCGCTCGGCATCGTCGGCATCATCTCGGCGTTCAACTTCCCGGTGGCGGTGTGGGCGTGGAATGCGCTCCTCGGCGCCATCTGCGGCAACGCCTGCGTGTGGAAGCCCTCGCACAAAACTCCGCTGAGCGCGCTCGCCGTGCAGCAGATCTGCAACGCCGCGATGAAGTCCGCGAGCCTGCCGGCGGTCTTCCAGATTTTCATCGACGGCGGCACCGGGCTCGCCACCCGCTTCGTGGAGGATCGCCGCGTCGCCCTCATCTCCTTCACCGGCTCCACCGAGGTCGGCCGTCGGGTCGGCGAGCGGGTGGCCGCGCGGCTCGGCAAGAGCCTGCTCGAGCTCGGCGGCAACAACGCCGTGATCGTCGACGAGACGGCGAATCTCGAGCTCGCGGTGCCCTCGATCGTCTTCGGGGCGGTCGGTACCGCCGGACAGCGCTGCACATCCACACGCCGCGTGCTCGCACACAAAGCGATCGCGGCGGAGCTCGAGAAGCGCCTCATTCACGCCTACAGACAGGTGCGCGTCGGTGATCCGCTCGAGCCGGGCACCCTCATGGGACCCCTGATCGACGCCAGGGCGGTCGAGGGTTACCAGGCCGCGATCACCGCCGCGCAGGCCGCGGGCGGCGAGCTGCTCTACGGCGGCAAGGTCCTGAAGGGTGCGGGCAATTTCGTCGAGCCCGCCATCGTGCGTGCCCGCAACGAGTGGCCGATCGTGCAGACCGAGACCTTCGCGCCGGTGCTGTATCTCATCCCGGTCGAGTCGCTCGCCGATGCCATCGCGGCGCAGAACGCCTCGGCCCACGGCCTGTCGTCGGCGATCTTCACCGATCGGCTGCAGAGTGCCGAGGCGTTTCTATCCGCAGCGGGGAGCGACTGCGGCATTGCCAACGTCAATCTCGGCACCTCGGGCGCCGAGATCGGCGGCGCCTTCGGGGGAGAGAAGGACACGGGCGGCGGGCGCGAGTCGGGCTCGGATGCCTGGAAGGCCTACATGCGCCGCCAGACGAACACCGTCAACTGGAGCCGCGAGCTCCCGCTCGCGCAGGGCATCGAGTTCAGGGTGGAGTAGCCGCCGCCCGCAGCGCGGGCCAGCCGGCGGCACGCGGATGGTCCGTCACCGTCCCGGCAAGTGCAGCGAGAAACGCGCGCCTCCGAGCGGCGACTCGTCGACCTCGAGCCCGCCACCGTAGAGATCCACCGTGTCACGCACCATGGCGAGCCCGAGCCCGTGTCCCGGGACGCTCTCGTCGGCGCGCACCCCCCGCTGCAGCACGCGCGGGCGGTCCTCGGGGGCGATTCCGGGTCCATCGTCCTCGATCCTTACGACCAGCCGCTGGCGCACGCCGGCGCTCTCGTCGTTGCGCGCGGTGAGGCGCACGCGGCCCCGGCACCACTTGCAGGCGTTGTCGAGCAGGTTGCCGAGCATCTCGGTGACATCACCGCGATCTCCGACGAACAGGCTCCCGGGTGCGACGTCGAGCTCGAGCGACAGGTCCTTGTGTCCGTACACGCGCAGCAGCGCGCCGCGCAGCTCGGCCGCGACCTGCGCGAGGTCCACCGGCGCCTGCCCGATGAGCGCCCCACCGGAGGCCGCGGCGCGTTGCATCTGGTGCTCGATGATCCCCGCCATCCGGTCGATCTCGGCGCTGATGGTGCCGCGATCGGCATCGCCCGGGAGGCTCGCCCGCATCACGGCGAGCGGGGTCTTCAGGCTGTGCGCCAGGTTCCCGAGCGTGTCGCGGTAACGGGCGACGCGCTTGCGCTCGCCCGCGAGCAGCGCATTGAGGTTGACCGCCACGCCCGAGAGCTCGCGCGGATACCCGGCTCCGAGCGTGTCACTGCGCCCCTCCTCCACCTCGTGGATCTCGCGCTCCATGCGCCGCACCGGGGAAAGCACCCAGCGCAGCAGCACCGCGAGCACGGCCAGCAGCAGTGCCGTCAGGCCGACGAACCAGCCGAGCAACTCCTGCCGGAAACGCGACAGCTGCTCCTCGAAGGGCGTGAGACTCACCGCAACGCTGAAGGTAAACCCCTGCGGCTCGTTCGGATCCTCCGCGAACTGGATGGCACGGCTCTCGATGGCGACCCGGCTATGCGGGCCAAAGGTCGCAAAGCTCACGGTCCGGCCGCCGCGGTTCACCAGCGGGCCGAAGTTGCTGGCGAGACCTGCCGTGGACGGCGAGCGCCACAGGTGATGCTGCGAGCGGATCTGCGCGTAGAGCCCGGAGCGCGGCGTGGCGAGGCGCGTATCGAGCGTCTGCGGCAGGGGCGCATAGCCGCCGTCCGGCTGCGGCTCGGCCGAAGCGATCAGCGCCACCATCTGCCGGTCGAGCAGCTCTTCGAGCGAGCGCTCTGAGAGCGCGCGGAAGCCCGAGTCCAGCACCCAGATCATGAGGCCGGAGAACAGCGCCAGGGGCACGGCAATCGATACGAGCAGCCGCCGGCTGAGCGAGTGCACGGGACGCGGCGCTAGGACGCCGGGTCGCGCGGCAGAGCGAAGCGGTAGCCGCGCCCGCGCAGCGTCTCGATCGGGCGGAGCTCCTCCTGCGGGTCGAGCTTGCGGCGCAGCCGCCCCACGAGCACCTCGATCACGTTGCTGTCGCGCTCGAAGTCCTGGTCGTAGAGTCGCTCGGTGAGCTCGGTCTTGGAGATCACGTCTCCGGCCCGCAGCATCAGATGCTCGAGTATGCGGTACTCGAAGGTCGTGAGCTCGACCCCGGTACCGCTCACACGCACCGTCTGTGCGCGCGTGTCGAGCTCCACCGGACCGCAGCGCAGCAAGGGACTCGCCCAGCCCCCGGAGCGGCGCAGCAGCGCCTGCACGCGCGCCAGCACCTCCTCGAAATGAAAGGGCTTGGCGACATAGTCGTCCGCCCCGGCCTGCAGTCCCTCGACCTTGTCCTGCCAGTTGTCGCGTGCCGTGAGGATCAGGATCGGATAGGTCTTGCGCGCCGCGCGCAGGCGCCGGATCACCTCGAGCCCGGCCAGCCCGGGAAGCCCTAAGTCGACGATGGCGACGTCGAGCGGATACTCGCTGCCAGCGAACAATCCCTCGTTGCCGTCGGCGGCTTCATCGACGGTGAACCCCGCGGCGGCGAGCCGCGTCTTGAGCGTCTCGCGCAGCGCCGCCTCGTCCTCGACCACCAGCACGCGCATGCGGCCCCCTTCCGGATGTCTCAGAGCAGCGCGCCGCTCGCCGCGTCCACGCGTACCGTCCACACCTGCCCTGCCTCGTTCAGGAGGCGCAGCACGTACACGGTGTGGCCGTTGTCCTGGTGCGTCTCGGCCTTCACCACCCGCGCATGGAAACGCTGCTCGGCCATCTTCACCGCCTGGTCCATGCTCATCGAGGCGGCGGTGAGCGCGATCACGGCCGGCTCAGGTGTGGCGGGCGGCGCGTCGCTCGAGGCCCCCGCAGCTCCCGGGCCCGTCAACAACAGGGCGAGCCCGATGACTCGTTGCAGGTTCATGGTGCGCACAAGCGTAGCGCATCCCTTCCCCCGATCGCACCCTGAGCGCGCGCTGCGTCCCTTCAGCCGCCGTTCAGCTTCGTCTCCCGCCAGAGCTCATCCCATTCCGCGGCCGACAGCCGCTCGAGCGTGAGTCCGCGCTCGGCCGCGAGCCGTTCCATGCCGCGGAAGCGACGCTCGAACTTCGCGTTGGCGCCGCGCAGCGCGCCTTCCGCATCGAGGTCGAGATGACGGCTGAGATTCACGACCGCGAACAGCAGATCCCCCAGCTCGGCCGCGGTTTCGCTGCCGGCACCGCCCGCCGCCGCCGCGCCGCTCCCCTCGAGCGTCGCGTCCAACTCGCCGAGCTCCTCGTCGACCTTGGCACGTGCGCCTGACGTCTCCGGCCAGTCGAAGCCGACGCGCGCGGCGCGCCGCCCGAGCTTCGCCGCGCGCACCAGCGCGGGAAGCGCGTTGGGCACGCCGGCCAGAATGCCGCGATCGCCGTCGTCCCCGGGAGCCTGCGCGCGTTCGCGCGCTTTCTGCGCCTCCCACTCCCGCGGGAGATCCTGCGCCTCGATGACGGCGCCGGCGAACACATGCGGATGGCGCCGTACGAGCTTGGTGTGAATCGACTCGGCGATGTCCGCGAAGCCGAACCAGCCGCGCTCCTCGGCCATGCGGGCGTGAAACACGACCTGGAAGAGCAGATCCCCGAGCTCATCCCGCAGCCGCTCATGCTCGCCGCGCTCGATCGCATCGGCGACCTCGTAGGCCTCCTCGATGGTACAGGGAGCGATGGTCTCGAAGGTCTGCTTCAGGTCCCAGGGGCAGCCATGCTGCGGGTCGCGCAGCCGCGCCATGAGCGTGATGAGCGCCTCGAGCGCGCGTTGCGGGTCGCTCATCGGCTTAAGTCGGGCGGGCGCGCGCCGCGCTCGAACGGCAACGGCCCGACGCACAGGCGATAGAGCGTCAGCAGCATCCCCGCGGTCGCGCCCCAGATGGTGCGCCCCTCGAACGGGACGTCCCAGAACTCGACCTCCTCGCCACTGCGGATGAGGCGGCGGCGCTCTCTGCGGAAGTTGGCCGGATCGAAGATATAGTCGAGCGGCACCTCGAAGGTCCCCTGCACTTCCTTCAGGTCCGGCAGCAGTGTGAATCCCGTCCGCACGAACCCCACCACCGGCGTGATGCGAAAGCCCGTGATGACGATGTGGTCCGGAAGGTAGCCTGCCACCGACACCAGCCCCTCCTCCAGTCCGATCTCCTCGCGCGCCTCACGCAGCGCCGCGGCCGCCGGGCTCGGATCGCTCGTCTCGATGTGCCCTCCGGGGAAGCTCACCTGGCCCGCGTGGGTGCGCAGCCCCGCGGAGCGCTCGGTCAAGAGCACGGTCGTCCGCTGCCGCTCGACGAGTGGAATCAACACTGCCGCGGGTATGGGCGTCGCGGGCAGCGAGCGCCGGTAGGTCGCGCTGTCCGTGGCGGACAGTCCCGGCAGGATCCAGTCCTCGGCATTGTGACGGGGAGCGCTGCCGGCGAGCTTGGTGCGAATGATCGCCGCCCAGTCGCGCTCGCCCGTGGCGCTTTGCGGCCTCTCAGCCACCGCCGCTCGTGCCGCCCTTGATGCCGCCGCGGGTCAGCTCCGCGGGGTCGAGGAGCCTGTCGAGCTCCGCCGCCGGAAGCTGGGTCATCTCGCGGGCGACCTCGCGGATCGGCCGGCCCTGCGCGTACGCGGCCTTGGCGATCGCCGCGCCCTTCTCGTAGCCGATCACCGGGTTGAGGGCCGTCACCAGGATCGGGTTGCGATCGAGCGCCTCGGCGATGCGCGCCGCGTTCACCTTGAAGCCGCCGATTGCGCGGTCGGCGAGCAGCCGCGACACGTTGGCGAGCAGCGCGATGCTCCCGAGCAGGTTGTGCGCGATGACGGGCAGCATGACGTTCAGCTGGAAGTTGCCCGACTGCCCCGCGATCGTGATGGTGGTGTCATTGCCGATGACCTGCGCCGCCACCATGGTGGTGGCCTCGGGGATCACCGGGTTCACCTTGCCGGGCATGATGCTGCTGCCGGCCTGCAACGCCGGCAGCGAGATCTCGCCCAGGCCCGCGAGGGGCCCGCTGTTCATGAGGCGCAGGTCGTTGGCGATCTTCATGAGGCTCACGGCGATCACTTTGAGCTGTCCGGAGAGCTCCACCGCCGTGTCCTGGGCCGACAGCGCCTCGAAGTAGTTGGCCGCCGGAACGAAGGCAACGCCGGTGATCGCGGCGAGCTCCTCGCAGAAGCGCAGCCCGAACTCCGGATGCGCGTTGATGCCCGTGCCGACCGCGGTGCCGCCCTGGGCGAGCGCCAGCAGCCGCGGCTCGACCGACTCAAGGCGCGCCACGCCGTTCTCGATCTGGGTGCGCCAGCCCGAGAGCTCCTGCCCGAGCGTCACCGGCATGGCGTCCATCAGATGAGTGCGGCCGGTGGTGACGGTGTCGGCGAGCTCGCGCTCGCGCCGGGTGAGCACGTCGCGCAGACGCGTCAGCGCCGGCACGAGCGCCTGGCGCACCGCGAGCGCGGCGCTCACATGGATGGCCGTCGGGATCGAGTCGTTGCTGCTTTGCCCCATGTTGACCTGGTCGTTGGGGTGCACGGCGCTCTTCAAGCGGGCGCTCGCCAGCGCGGCGATCACCTCGTTGGCGTTCATGTTGGTGCTGGTTCCGGAGCCGGTCTGGAACACGTCGATGGGGAAGTGCGCGTCGTGCTTCCCGGCGGCGACCTCGGCCGCGGCGGCATCCACCGCCTCTGCGACCCTGGCATCGAGGAGGCCCAGGCGGCGGTTGGCGCGCGCGGCCGCCTGCTTGACCAGCGCCAGCGCGGCGATGAAGCCGCGCGGCATGGTCAGGCCGCTGACCGGAAAGTTCTCCACGGCACGCTGGGTGTGCGCGCCCCACAGCGCATGCGCGGGCACCTTGAGCTCGCCCATGCTGTCGCGCTCGACCCGGAAGGAAGTCGTCATGAGTGCAACTCCGCTCATCACCCGCGGCTTCGCGGGACGCCCGGCCGGACGGCCGTATGCGTTATCATGATAACGCATGCCCGCAAGCCCCAGCGACGCTGTCGGCGCACTCGAGGCGCTCTCGCCCGTAGACGGGCGCTACGCGAGCGCGACGGCACCGCTGCGCGCGCTGCTCTCGGAAGCGGCGCTCATCCGCGAGCGGGTGCGCGTCGAGGCTCAGTGGCTGCTGCACCTGACGGCCGCCGTGCCGCAGCTGCCGGGCGCCGCCCTGAGTGCCGCAGTGCGCACCCGGGCGCAGGAGCTCGCCGCCAACCCGGACCCGGGCGCCGCAGCCGCCGTCAAGGCAATCGAGGCGCGCATCAACCACGACGTCAAGGCGGTGGAATACTACCTGCGCGGGCAGCTCGCCGCCGCGGGCGCCGCGCCCGCCACTCTCGAGCTGGTGCACTTCGGCTGCACCTCCGAGGACATCAATAACCTCGCCTACGCGCGGTTGCTGCAGGCGGCCCGCAAGCTCCTCACCGGCATCCTCAGGGCGCGCATCGACGAGCTGGTGGCGCTCGCCCACCGCTATGCCGAGAGCGCCATGCTGGCGCGCACCCACGGGCAGGCAGCGAGCCCGACGACTCTCGGCAAGGAGCTCGCCAACTTCGCGGCACGCCTCATGCGCGCGGAGTCCCGCTGGACGGCCGTCGCCGTTCTCGGCAAGTGGAACGGCGCGGTCGGCAATTTCAACGCGCATGCCGGTACGCTCCCCGCGGTGGACTGGCAGGCGGTGGCGCGCGCCTTCGTGGAATCGGTCGGCCTCGAGTACAACCCCTACACCACCCAGATCGAGCCTCACGACTGGATCGCCGAGTACTGCGACGCGGTCGCCGCCGTCAACGTCGTGCTGATCGATCTGTGCCGCGACGTGTGGGGCTATATCTCGCTCGGCTACCTGCGCCAGCGCATGGTGGCCGGCGAGGTCGGCTCCTCCACCATGCCGCACAAGGTGAACCCGATCGATTTCGAGAACGCCGAGGGAAACCTCGGGCTCGCCAACGCGCTGCTGCGGCACTTCGGCGAGAAGCTGCCGGTGTCGCGCTGGCAGCGCGACCTCACCGACTCGACCGTGCTGCGCAACCTCGGCGTGGCGCTCGGGCATACGCTCATCGCCTGGAGCGCGCTCGGGCGCGGACTCGCGCGCATCGAGGCGGATGCCGCGCGCATGACGAGTGACCTGGCGGACTCGTGGGAGGTGCTCGCGGAGGCGGTGCAGACCGCGCTGCGCGCCGCCGGCGTTCCGGACGGCTACGAGCGGCTCAAGGATTTCACCCGCGGCCGCGCCATCGACGCGCACGCACTCGGCGAATTCATCGACAGCCTGCCGTTGCCCGCGCCGGAGAAGGCGCGCCTGCGCGCGCTCACGCCCGCCGATTACGTCGGATTGGCTGCGGCGCTGGCCCGCGGCATCTGAGCTCTGAAGCTAAGCCGTGTCCGCAAACTGTCGCCAGGACACGACATAACGGCGTTCCAAAGTGCGAACTGCGCCGCGCTTTTGACTTACTTCGGCCCCGCCGGCCGGTCAAACCGTGACCGGTTCGACAATGAAAAACCTCGAGCGCTCACTAAGATCACCCGCAGCCTGCACACCGTGCGGGCAAGGGGTGGGCGCCACTCGTGGCAATTTCCGGGGAACTCGATCTCAAGAACGGCTGGGCACAGCTCGCCAACGCGCGCTATGCACCGGAGTCAGTGAGCTCGGGCGCCGGTCAGAGCTCTGCGCGCCATAGCGCCGCAGAGACCCTCACCGTCCTCACCACCCTCGCCGAGGTGCGCGCCGCGATCAACGAGATCGCCGCCACCGCGCAGCGACTCATCTCTATCTATACGCCCGACCTCGAGCCCGATCTCTACGATCAGACTCCGTTCCTCGAGATCATCAAGCATTTCGTGCTGACGCGCAGCTTCTCCAAGGTGCGCGTCCTGCTCGCCGAGCCCACCCGCGTGATGCGCGACTCCAACCGCTTCGTCGCCATGGGCCGCCGCCTCTCGAGCTGCATCGACATCCGCTACGTCGCCGCGCAGTCACAGCAGCGCGCCTCGGCCTATCTGATCGCCGACGATCGCGCCATCGTCTACCGGCTGCGCGCCGACACCTGGGACGGCGTCGCCGACATCAATAATCCGCAGGCCGCGCGCGCGTATCTGCAGGAATTCGACCAGGTGTGGAACGCCAGCGCGGCCGAGCACGGGCTGCGCGCCGCACGCCGCGGCTGAGTCAGTCTCTGAAGGCGGCGACCGCGCCCGGTGCGCGGTAGAATTCGCCGATGAGCGCCGCCCCGCCGCCCCGTCCTGCCGCTTGCCGTGTCATCGTCGCCCTCTCGGGCGGCGTCGACTCCGCGGTCGCGGCGCTGTTGCTCAAGGAGCAGGGATTCGAGGTCCAGGGGCTCTTCATGAGCAACTGGGACGAATCGGCGGACGACATCTGGTGCACCGCCGCTCAGGACTTCCAGGACGCACGTACAGTCGCCGAGCGGCTCGGCATTCCGCTGCACCGCGTGAGCTTCGCGCCCGAGTACCGCGCGCGGGTGTTCGAGCATTTCCTCGCCGAGCACCGTGCCGGGCGCACGCCCAATCCCGACGTGCTCTGCAACCGCGAGATCAAGTTCGGCGTGGCGCTTAAGTACGCGCGGCGCCTCGGCGCCAACCGCCTCGCCACCGGGCACTATGCGCGCCTCATCGAAGGACCCGCCGGCATCGAGCTGCACAAGGCGCGCGATGCCGGCAAGGACCAGAGCTATTTCCTGCACGCGGTGGCCCCCGCCGAGCTCGCCCAGACCCTGATGCCGCTCGGTGAGCTCCCGAAGAGCGCGGTGCGCGAGCGGGCTCGGCGCGCGGGACTCCCGGTGTTCGACAAGCCGGACAGCACCGGCATCTGCTTCATCGGCGAGCGGCCGTTCCGCGAGTTCCTCGGGCGCTATCTGCCCGCCGCCCCCGGACCCATCGAGTCGGCGGACGGCGAGCGGCTCGGCAGCCATAGCGGGCTCGCCTTCTACACCCTCGGCCAGCGCGGCGGCCTGGGGCTCGGCGGCCGTCAGGGCCATGCCGAGCAGCCCTGGTATGTCGCCGCCAAGGACCCGGCGCGCAATGCGCTCATCGTCGTTCAGGGGCACGATCATCCACTGCTGTCGAGTGTGGCGCTCACGACCGGGCGGTGGCACTGGCTCACTTCCCCGCCCGAGGGGCCGCTGCGTTGCACGGTGAAGATCCGCTACCGCCAGGCCGACCAGCGTGCGCTCCTCACGCCACGCTCCGACGGCACGGTGCACCTCGAGTTCGCCGAGCCGCAGCGCGCCGTCACTCCCGGGCAGTACGCGGTCGCCTACGACGGTGACCGGTGTGTCGGTGGCGGCGTCGTCGAGGTCGCGGCGCCGCCGCGGCTCCGGTCCGCCGCCGCCTGAGCGGTCCGGCGGCAGCCGCCCGCGGCCCCCGATATAATTCCCGCAGCCAGCGGAGACACTCATGACGAACAGCTTCCGGGCGCGCTCGACCCTCAAGGTGGGCGAGCGCACGTACGAGATATGGAGTCTCGCCGCCCTGCCGCAGGACAAGGTCGCGCGTCTCCCCTACTCGCTGAAGATCCTCCTCGAGAATCTGCTGCGTTTCGAGGACGGAGTCAGCGTCACGCGCGCCGACATCGAGGCGCTGCTCGAATGGGACCCGGCGGCGGCGCCGGCGCACGAGATCGCCTTCACCCCGGCGCGGGTCATCCTCCAGGACTTCACCGGCGTCCCCTGCATCGTCGACCTCGCGGCGATGCGCGATGCCATCGTGCGGCTCGGCGGCGACCCCGAGCGCGTCAATCCCCTGAACCCGGCCGAGCTCGTCATCGATCATTCGGTACAGGTCGACGAGTACGGCACGCCCGGCGCGCTCGCCGCCAACACGACAATCGAATTCAGCCGCAACAAGGAGCGTTACGCGTTCCTGCGCTGGGGACAGACGGCGTTCCGCAACTTCTCGGTCGTGCCGCCCAACACGGGCATCGTGCACCAGGTGAACCTCGAGTTCCTGGGAAGGGTGATCTTCGACGCCGAGTCCGGCAGCACGCGCCGCGCCTACCCCGACACACTCGTCGGCACCGACTCACACACCACCATGATCAACGGGCTCGGCGTCCTCGGCTGGGGCGTGGGCGGCATCGAGGCGGAAGCGGCCATGCTCGGTCAGGCGGTGACCATGCTCATCCCGCAGGTCATCGGCTTCCGGCTCGAGGGGCGGCTGCAGCCCGGCGCCACCGCCACTGATCTGGTGCTGACGGTCACCGAGATGCTGCGCAAGAAGGGCGTGGTCGATAAGTTCGTCGAGTTCTATGGCGACGGCCTGGCGAATCTTCCGCTCGCCGACCGCGCGACGATCGCCAACATGGCGCCGGAGTACGGCAGCACCTGCGGCATCTTTCCGATCGATGCCGAGACCATCCGCTATCTCGAGCTCTCCGGGCGGCCGCGCGAGCGCATCGAGCTCGTCGGGACTTATGCGCGTGCGCAGGGCATGTGGCGCAATCCCGGCGCAACCCCCGCTCGTTATACCGACGAGCTCGAGCTCGACTTGGGCAAGGTGGAGCCGAGCCTGGCCGGCCCGCGCCGGCCGCAGGACCGCGTGCCCTTGAAGAGCGCCAAGAAGGTCTACGAGACCAATGCGAAGAAGGCCGCCGAGGAGCGCGCCGCGCGCGACGGCGCGACTGGTGCAGCGCCGGCGACGCTCAACGGCCAGACGGTGGAGCTCAAGGATGGGGCAGTGCTGATCGCAGCCATCACCAGCTGCACCAACACGTCCAATCCCTCGGTGATGCTCGCCGCGGGGCTCCTCGCGCGCAAGGCACGCGAGCGCGGCCTCACCGCCAAACCCTGGGTCAAGACCAGCCTCGCGCCCGGCTCGCGCGTCGTGACCGACTACTTCAAGAAGGCCGGCGTGCTCGAGGACCTCGCGGCGGTGGGCTTCGATCTGGTGGGTTATGGATGTACGACGTGTATCAGCTCCGGCACCCCGGTCCTGCTTGCCAACGGCACCAGCCGCCGGATCGAGCGGATGCCCGCCTTGGGCGGCATGAAGATCTTCGGCCCGACCGAGCAAGGAAGGCTCGGAGTCGCGGTGCAGAGCGAGATGATGGTGCAGGGTGAGCGCGAGTGCGTGACCGTCGTGCTGCAGGACGGCCGTAAGCTCGTCTGCACACCGGATCACAAGCTGCTCTCCGCGGATGGACGCTGGGTACGGGCCGATGCGCTCGTCAAAGGGCGCGATCGTCTCGTCATGGGTCTCGAGGCGCCTCTCGATGAGCCGGGTGCCGACGAGACGAGTTATGAGATCCTGGCAGGTGACCTGCGCTTCGACTTTACCAATGAGCATGAGCGAGCGCGCACGCTGGCCTTCGCTCGGCTGCTCGGTCACTTGATCAGCGACGGATCGATCAGTGTTGCCGGACAAGGCCGGATGAATGTCGGTCAGGCCCTGGATCGCGAGGCGGTGCTGAACGACATCGAGCTGCTCACGGGCAAGCCCCCGGCCGCCAATCGCTATGACGAGCGCAAGTGGTCGATCGCGCTTCCGGGGGAGCTGACTGCGGCGATTGCCGCGATTCCAGGCGTGCGCGCCGGACAACGCATCCATCAGGCCCCGACACTGCCGGAGTTCGTCCTCCAGCCGCATTGCCCCGTCGCGGTCGTGCGCGAGTTCCTCGGCGGACTCTTCGGTGCCGATGGTCACGCGCCCACCCTGCACCGTCAGGGAGCGAGCGAGGACAGCGCAGTCCTCAAGCCGCCGGCGTACTCGCAGAGAGCCAAGCCCGAGCACGTGGATGCGCTCAAGGCCGTCATGCGCCAGATCACCAACCTTCTGGTGCGCTGCGGAGTGAAGGCCCGGGGAGCCCAGATCTACAGCTATCCCACCCGATCCTCCCGCTCGAGTTATGCGGCCGCCCGCGACGGCGCCCCGCGGATCGAAGTGCGCCTGGTCCTGCCGGGCGGGCTGTCGTTCGTCGAGCGCGTGGGCTTCCGGTACTGCGTCGACAAATCGCTGCGCGCCAGCGCGGCGGCGGTGTACTGGCGAACGATCGACACCATCAATCGTCAACGACTGTGGATGGCCGACCGCCTCGAGGCACTGCACCAGAACTTCAGCTTCAGCTTCCAGCAGACCCGACGCATCGCCGCCGCCGAGCTGATGATGCTCGAGACGGCGCTGCACCCCCATTACTCTCTGCTCGAGGGGCACGACCGCTTCGACCGTCTGCCCCCGGCCGAGGGACACTTCAAGCCCCTGCATCGCGAGAGCTGCGACTTCCCCTCCCCGGTCGAGCTTCTGCGGGAGATCGGTGCACGGGATTGGTTCGCCCGGCTGCAGCCGCGAGCGACGCGAGACACCTCGAAGCGCTATTGCGTCGAGAAGGATTCCCTCACGCTGCCCACCTTCTCACTGCAGGTCGCCGATATCCGCGACGCCGGCACGCGGCCGGTGTTCGATCTCGCCGTGAACGACCTCCACGCCTTCGTGGCAGGCACTGTTGCAGTGCACAATTGCATCGGCAACAGCGGCCCCCTCAAGCCCGAGATCTCCGCCGCCGTAAAGCAGGGCGACCTCACCGCCTGCGCGGTGCTCTCCGGCAATCGCAACTTCGAGGGACGCGTGCACCCCGAGGTGCGTATGAACTTCCTCGCCTCGCCGCCGCTGGTGGTCGCCTACGCGCTCGCCGGGTCGCTCGATGTGGATCTGACCACCGAGCCGCTCGGCACCGGCCGCGACGGCAAGCCCGTGCACCTCGCCGACATCTGGCCGAGCGATGCCGAGGTCCAGGAGCTCCTCAAGCGCTCGATCGACTCGCAGATGTTCCGCCACAGTTATGCGAGCGTATTCCAGGGCGATGAGAACTGGGCCGGCATTCAGGTGCCGGCGGGCAAGCTCTACGCGTGGGACGAGAAGTCGACCTACGTGAAGAATCCGCCCTACTTCGACGGGATGAGCATGACGCCGCCGCCATTGAGCGATGTGCGCGGCGCGCGAGCGCTCGCTGTGCTCGGCGACTCGGTCACCACCGATCACATCTCGCCGGCCGGCAACATCTCGCGCTCGAGCCCGGCGGCACGCTATCTCATCGACCAGGGCGTGGCACTGAAGGACTTCAACTCCTACGGTGCGCGTCGCGGCAATCACGAAGTGATGATGCGCGGCACCTTCGCCAACATCCGGCTGCGCAACCTCCTGGTGCCGGGAGTCGAGGGCGGCGTCACGCTACACCTGCCGGACGGCGACCAGGCCTCCATCTATGACACCGCCATGCGCTACAAGGGCGAAGGCACGCCGCTCGTGGTGCTCGCCGGACGCGAGTACGGCACCGGCTCGTCCCGCGACTGGGCAGCCAAGGGCACGATGCTGCTCGGCGTGAAGGCGGTCATCGCCGAGAGCTTCGAGCGCATTCACCGCTCGAATCTCATCGGCATGGGCGTCGCGCCGCTGCAGTTCCAGCCGGGACAGAACGTCGCCTCCCTCGGTCTCACCGGACGCGAGGTGTTCGACATCACGGGCCTCGGCCGCGGCGATGCCCGCGAGGTCACCGTCACCGCGACTCCGCCGGGCGGCACACCCAAGCAGTTCACGGCTCGGGTGCGCATCGATACGCCCAAGGAGCGCGAGTACTACCGGCACGGCGGCATCCTGCAGTACGTCCTGCGGCAGCTCGCCGCGGGCGCCGCGGGCGGGTAGCACAGTCTGGCGGCGCCCACGGGCACCATGGCGGCGCCGGGCGCAACGGGCCCGGCCGAAGGCCCCACGCTCGCGCTGTTCGATCTCGATGGCACGTTGACGCGCCACGATACGCTGTTCCCCTACATACACGCCTTCCTGCACCGCCACCCGCGGCGCGCACCGCGGGCGCTGTGGGTCCTTCCGGCCCTGTTGCGCTTCGCGCTGCGCCGCGCCGATCACGGTGCGCTCAAGGCCGCATTCATCCGCGCCACCCTCGGGGGCTGCACGCGCGCCGAGCTCGCCGCCTGGACCGAGCGCTTCGTGCCGCAGCTCCTCGCGCGCGGCCTCTGGCAGGATGGCCGCGCGTGCCTCGAGCAGCACCGCGCGCACGGCGACCGGCTGGTGCTCATGAGCGCGAGCGTGGATCTCTACGTGCCTGCCATCGGCAGCGCGCTCGGATTCGCCGAGGTGCTGTGCACGCCGCTGCAATGGCGCGGCGAGCGCCTCGACGGCGCGCTTGCCGGGACCAACCTGCGCGGCGCTGCGAAGGCGCGCGCGCTCAAGGATCTGCGGGCGCGTCATCCGGGGCTCGCCATCACCGCTTATGGCAACGCCGCGAGCGACCTGGGGCACCTGTGCCTCGCCGACCGCGGAGTGCTGGTGAACGGCAGCCGGCGCACGCGCCAGGCCGCCGAGCGCCTGGGGATCGCGTGCCTCAGGTGGCGCTGAAGCCATTGTCACCGTCCCCTCGGGGCAGAAGGCCTCCACAGGTGTAACCTTTTGGGGTCCGGACCGGTCTACTTCTCCGGAGGTTTCTTATGCCCACGCGTGTGCCGCGCATCGCCCCATCGGAGATCACGCCCCCGGAGGTGTATTTCAGCCGCCGAGCGCTCCTTGCCGGAGCGCTCGCAAGCGGAGTAAGCACGCTGGCACACGCGTCGCGCGTGCCGCCGCTGGGCGAGCCGCTCAACTACACCCGCAATGAGAAGCTCTCGGTGACCGAGGCTCCGAACAAGTACGAGGAGATCACCACCTACAACAACTTCTACGAATTCGGCACCGACAAGGAAGACCCGAGCGAGAACGCCCGCTCGCTCCACACCCGACCCTGGAGCGTCAGGGTCGATGGCGAAGCAGAGGTGCGCGGCACCTTCACGCTCGAGGACATCCTCAAGGGACAGCCCCTCGAGGAGCGCATCTACCGATTTCGTTGCGTCGAGGCCTGGTCCCTGGTGGTCCCATGGGTGGGGTTCCCGCTGAGCTCGCTCATCACGCGCTTCAAGCCGACCTCGCGCGCGAAGTACGTCGAATTCACGACGCTCTACGATGTGCACCAGATGCCCGGTCAGCGTGTCTCGGTCCTGAACTGGCCCTACGTCGAGGGACTGCGCATGGATGAGGCCATGCATCCGCTCACCCTCATGGTGGTGGGACTGTATGGCCGGGTACTGCCGAACCAGGACGGCGCCCCGCTGCGGCTCATCGTGCCGTGGAAGTACGGGTTCAAGGGCATCAAGTCGATCGTGAAGATCCGCTTTACCGAGACCCAGCCGCGCACCGCCTGGAACCTCGCGACTCCCAATGAGTACGGGTTCTACGCCAACGTCAACCCCGCGGTGGATCATCCACGCTGGAGCCAGGCGACCGAGCGGCGCATCGGCGCGCCCTTCCTGGCCGCGCGCCGGCCGACGCTCCTCTTCAACGGCTACGCCGACGAGGTCGCTTCGCTCTATGCGGGCATGGATCTCAAGCGCAACTTCTGAGTCTGACCATGCCGAGGCCTCCGAGGCCGTAAACCTTGAACGTTACGCAGCGCTACCGCTACCTCTATAAGCCGCTGGTGTTCGTCGCGGGTGTCGCGCCGCTGGTGTGGCTCGTCTGCGGCGCCTTCGGCATATTTGGCGTGAGCCTCGGAGCCGATCCGGTCAAGACGCTCGAGCACGAGTGCGGCAAGACCGCGCTCAACTTCCTGCTGCTCACCCTCGCCGTCACACCGGTGAAGAATATCCTGGGCTTCCCGCAGCTCCTGCGGCTGCGCCGCATGCTCGGGCTGTTCGCCTTCTTCTACGCTGTGGTGCACTTCAGCGTCTACCTGGTACTCGATCTCGAGCTCAACTGGTCCACGCTCGGTGCCGACATCGCCAAGCGCCCCTACATCACCATCGGCTTCACGGCGCTGCTGCTTCTGATCCCGCTGGCAGCCACCTCGACCAACGGCATGATGCGCCGCCTTGGGCGCCGTTGGCAGACCCTGCACCGCCTGGTATACGCGATCGCGATCCTGGGCGTCTGGCACTTCTACTGGCAGGTGAAGCGCGACGTGCGCGAGCCGCTCCTCTACGCGGGCATCCTCGCGCTGTTGTTCCTCTACCGGCTGGTACGGGCCCGCACGGCCGCGCGCGCCGCGGCGAGCGCCCGGGCACACCTCACATCGACGTCCGGATCTGCCACAGCTCCGGAAAGAACTTGAGCTCGAGCGCCTTGGCGAGGTAGGACACGCCGCCCGTGCCACCGGTCCCGGGCTTGTAGCCGATGATGCGCTCCACCGTCTTCAGGTGATGACAGCGCCACAGCTGGAAGTTGTGGTCGAGATCCACCAGCCGCTCGGCGAGCTCGTAGAGATCCCAGCCCTTGTCGGCGTTGTGGTAGACGCCGAGCCAGGCGCCCGCGACCTGCTTGCTCGCGACGTAGGGCTCGCGGAAATCCCGTGACAGGTACTCCTCGGGAATCCCGTAGCCGCGGCGGCTCAGGAGCCGCAGCACCTCGTCGTAGAGCGACGGCTCGGCGAGCGCGCGCTCGAGGGCCGCGTAGACCGCGGGATCGCGCTTGTGCACGGCGAGCATCTCGGCGTTCTTGTTGCCGAAGAGGAATTCCAGCATGCGGTACTGCACCGACTGGAAGCCCGAGGAACGCCCCAGCGCGTTGCGAAACGCCGTGTACTCGAACGGCGTCATCGTCGAGAGCACATCCCACACCGAGATCAGCTGGTTCTGCGAGCGCGAGATGCGCGCCAGCATCTTGAGCGCGGGGTCGAGATCGTCGCGCCGCACGCACTCGAGCGCGGCAGTCAGCTCGTGCAGCATGAGACGCATCCAGAGCTCCGACACCTGGTGCACGATGACGAACAGCATCTCGTTGTGCTCGCCCGTGAGCGGGTGCTGCGCGCTCAGGAGCTTGTCGAGGTGCAGGTACTCCCCATAGGAGAGCGAGCTGCCGAGATCCCAGTGAACAGCCTCGTCGGCGAGCTCGACGCGCTCGGACTTGTCGTACTGGCGGGTGGTCATGCGGCTGATGGTACACGTCGCGAGCCTAGCGGCAAGGCCGCGGACCACTCACGGGTGTAACACGCCGCCTCAAGACGTCCCTGCCCCGATCCGCTAGGATCGCGCGACCGTGAGCGCACCCCTTCTCGAAGTCCTGAGTATCGTCAAGCAGTACCCCGCGACCGCCGCGGTGGATGGCGTCAGCTTCCACGTGTCCGAGGGCATCTGCTTCGGGCTCCTCGGTCCCAACGGCGCCGGCAAGACCACCACGGTCGAGATCATGGAGGGGATCCTGCCGCCGACCTCCGGCGAGGTGCGCTATCGCGGCGAGCCACTCGGCGCGCGGTTTCGCGAGGAGGCCGGCATCCTCTTCCAGAAGACCGCGCTGCAGGATTTCCTCACCGTGCGCCAGTGTGTCGCGCTGTTTCGCGGTCTCTATACCCACGGGCTCGAGGTCGAGGAAGTGATCCGCATCTGCGCGCTCGAGCAGCTGGCCGGACGCGACGCCCGCAAGCTCTCCGGCGGGCAGCAGCAGCGGCTGCTGCTCGCCATCGCGCTGGTGAACGACCCGGCGGTGCTGTTCCTCGACGAGCCGACCACCGGGCTCGATCCGCAGGCGCGGCGCAATTTCTGGCAGCTGGTCGAGTCGATCAAGGCGCGCCGCAAGACCATCATCCTCACCACCCACTACATGGAGGAGGCCGAGCTCCTCTGCGACGAGATCGCCATCATGGACCGCGGCCGGATCGTCGCCCAGGGGCCGCCGCGGCGGCTGCTGCGCGAGCACTTCGCCGACGTGCTGCTCGAGCTGCCGAGCCAGGATTTTCCCGAGAGCGCGCGCGGCCTGCCCCTGAAGCTCATGGACGCGAGCGACCGCGTCGAGATCACCACCGACGACCTGGAGGCGACGCTGCGCACGCTGCTCGCGGCGCAGGTGCCGCTCACCAACCTGCGCATCCGGCCGCCGAACCTCGAGGACCTGTTCCTCGAGCTCACCGGCAAGGAGCTGCGGCCGTGATCCGCCGGCTGCTGTCGGTGTTCCATGCGCGCAACCTCGAGTTCCTGCGCGACCGGGGGACGCTGCTGTTCACGCTGCTGCTGCCGATCATGCTGGTGATCGGCATGGGATTCGTGTTCGGCGGTCCGCAGCGCCCGCTGTTCAAGGTCGGGGTGCTGGGCACGGCCGGCGACGCGCACGCCCATCCCTTCCTCGCCGAGCACTACGTGCAGTTCGTGCCGCTGACGGGTGAGGACGCGGCGCTGCGCAAGCTCACCCACCAGCAGATCGATCTGCTGCTCGACTTCAGCGCCGCGACCCGCTACTGGGTCAATACGGATGCGCCCAAGGGCTACGTGGTCGAGAAGCTGCTGCTGGCGGCGGAGCCGGGCGCGCACCGCGAACCCGTCACCGGCGCCGCGCTCCGCTACATCGACTGGCTGTTCCCGGGAATCCTCGGCATGAACATGATGTTCAGCTGCCTGTTCGGCGTGGGCTACGTGGTGCTGCGCTATCGCAAGAGCGGCTTCCTGAAGCGTCTGCACGCGACCCCCCTCACCGCCTTCGAGTTCCTCTGCGCCCAGGTGCTGTCACGCCTCACCCTGATCCTGTTCGTCACCGTGGTGCTGTACGCCGGCATCGGCGCCATCATCGGCTTTCACTCCGCCGGCAGTGTGCCGCTGCTGCTGCTGCTCGCGGTCGCCGGCGCGCTGTGCATGATCGCGCTCGGGCTCACGATCGCGGCGCGCTTCTCCAGCGAGGAGCTGGTGGGGGGCCTGCTCAACCTCCTGACCTGGCCGATGATGCTGCTCTCGGGAATCTGGTTCTCGCTCGAGGGGTCGCCCCGCTGGGTGCAGTGGGTGGCGCACGTGTTTCCGCTCACGCACCTGCTCGATGCCGCGCGCGCCGTGATGCTGGACGGCGCGGGGCTCGCGCAGATCGCGCCCCACCTGTTGTATCTTGCCGGCACGACGCTGGTGTTCCTGGCCTTCGGTGCCTGGTCGTTCCGCTGGCGCATCGACTGACCGGCTTACCACCCGAGCGCCCACGAGGAGCGAGTCATCTTGCGATTCTTCAGCGACAACACCGCGAGCGCCTGCCCGGAGATCATGGCGGCCCTTCACGAGGCGAACCACGGGCTGGCCCGCGCCTACGGCGACGACGAGTGGACACTGCGCCTCGACGGCGCCCTGAGCGCGCATTTCGGCATGCCGGTGCGCGCCTTTGCGGTCACGACCGGAACCGCCGCCAACTCGCTGGCGCTCGCGTGCCTGAGCCCGCCCTACGGGGCCATCTTCGCGCACCACGAGGCGCACATCGCGGTCGACGAATGCGGCGCGCCCGGCTTTTTCTCCGGTGGCGCGCAGCTCGAGCTGCTCCCCGGCGCCCACGGGCGCCTCGACGCCGAGACCGTCGGCGCGGCGCTCGCGGCGCATCCCCGCCATCTGCACAGCGTGCAGCCGGCGGCGCTCTCCCTCACCCAGGCGACCGAGCTCGGCACCGTCTACCGCCCGGCGGAGCTCGCCCGGCTCTGCGAGCTCGCGCACGCCCAGGGGCTCAAGGTGCACATGGACGGAGCGCGCTTCGCCAACGCGGTCGCGTTCCTCGGCTGCGACCCGGGGGAGGCGACCTGGCGCGCCGGGGTCGACGTCCTGTCGTTCGGTGCCACCAAGAACGGCGCGCTGACCGCCGAGGCCGTGGTGTTCTTCGACCTGACGCTGGTGCGCGACTTCGAGCTGCGTCGCAAGCGCGCCGGCCACCTGCTCTCGAAGTCGCGCTACGTCGCGGCGCAGCTGCTCGCCTACCTCGAGTCCGGCATCTGGAGGCGCAACGCCGAGCGCACCAACCGCCTTGCCGCACGCATCGGCGCGGCCGCCGGCACGGCGCTCCTGCATCCGGTCGAGGCGAACGAAGTGTTCGTGAAGCTCGGCGCCGCAGGCCGCGACAGGCTGCGCGCCGCGGGTTTCGAGTTCTACGACTGGGGCGCGGAAGCGCGGGGTGACGCGCGCTTCGTGGTCTCGTGGGACCAGTCCGAGCAGGACGTGCACGCGCTGTGCGAGGCCCTGGCGCGCGCGTGAGGGAGCGGCTGCGCCGCCCTCAACTCTCGCGCAGGCTCGTCGTCACGGGCAGCCGCGCCGCGCGCAGCGCCGGCAAGAAGCCTCCGAGCATGCCGATGAAGAGCGCGATGATCAGCCCGCGCACGACCAGCTGCGGCGTCACCTTGAAGCTGAACACCACCTGGGTGAAGTTCTGTCCCAGGGTCGACACCGAGAGGTTGTTGAACAGCAGATAGGCGATCAGCGCGCCGAGCACCGCGCCGCCAAGCGCGAGCAGCAGCGCCTCGATCATGACCGAAACCACGACCGGCAGGCCGCCGAATCCCAGCGCCCGAAGCGTCGCGATCTCCTTGCCACGCGCGGCGACCGCGGCGTACATGCTGTTGAGCGCAGCGAACACCGCGCCGAGTCCCATGATGACGGTCACGACCCCGGCGAGCAGCCCGATGGTCGCGCGGAACTGCTTGGTCTGGCTGCTGAAGTAGTCGTCCTCGCGCAGCACGTCCAGCGACAGGCGCGGCTCGGCCGCGATGGCGGCTTTCAGCCGCCCGAGGCCGTCGCCGCCGTCGAGGGCCGCGAGCACCGAGCTCGAGCCGATGCGGCCGAAGGTCGAGCGCGCGACATTGATGTCGGTCCACATCTCGCTCTCGTGCGAGTCGCCGGAGGCGAACTCCCCGACGACCGTCCACTCCGAGCCGCGCATGCGCACGATCTGGCCGATGTTCGCGCCCTGAAACTGCGCCAGCACGCCGCGTCCGACGATCAGCTCGCGCAGGCCCGGGGTGAAGTTGCGGCCGGCGATGATCTTCAGCTGCGGGCGCAGCGTGAAGCCCGCCGGCTCCATGCCACGCAGCGTGATGTTCGCGCCGCTCTTGATGTCGTCCTTGCGCACCAGCTCCGTGATCACCATGAGCTCGGCGGAGGCGAGCGGCTTGCCGTCGGCCCCCGCGCGGATCCCCGGTTCCTGCTTGATGAGGTCGGTCGAATCGCGGTCCAGGGCGGAGTTGAGCTCCGCGTCCGACCCGCCCCGCAGGATGATCGCCGCATCGTGCCGGCCCGTGGCCTTGAGGGTGCTCTCGAAGCCCGCCGCCATGGCAAGCAGCGCGGTGAATACGGCCACCACGCCCGCCAGCCCGATGACGATGACGAGCGACGGGGCCCAGCGCTCGGGAATGCTGCGGATGCTGAGGCCGGTAATCGCGAACGCCTGTCTCAACACGCTTGAGTCTCCTCAGTCAGCGCCCGGCCAGCGCGTCGACGATCTCCAGCCGCCGCGCGCGCAGCGCCGGCAGCAGCCCGACGGCGAGAGTCATCAGCACGATCGCGGCCACGCCCAGCAGCCACACCGAGGCATCGAGCTCGAGCAGGAACTGTCCGCCGCTGGCCTTCTCCACCATCGCGCCGGCGAGCGAAGCGAGCGCGAGGCCCACCAGGCCGCCGCCGAGCACCAGCGTGAACGCCTCGGCGAGCACGAAGCCGAACACACTGCCGTCGGAGAAGCCGAGCGTCTTCAACACCGCGAGCTCCGGGATCCGCTCGCGCACGCTCTGCGCCATGGTGTTGCCGACGACCAGCAGCAGCGTGAAGAACACGGCGAACAGTATCCAGCGCACGATCAGGCCGATGTCGCCGATCTGCTTGACGAAACTGATGTTGAAGTCCTTCTCCGTCTGAGTCTTGGTCTCGTCGGGGGAATTCTCGAACATCGCATCGACCGTCCTGCTGATGGTCTCGGCGTTGGCGCCGTCGGCGAGCTTCAGGATGAAGAAGTTGGTGCGGCCCTTGATGCCGAACTGATTGGCCTCGTCGAAGTAGTCCTGCTGGATGAAGGCGAGGTTGGTGCGCTTCTGCCAGTCCTCGTCCTTGCCGTCGAAGATCCCGACCAGGTCGAACTGCCATGCCTTGCTGCCGTTCTTCTGCGGCCAGATGTTGGAGGAGATGGGAATCCTCTGGCCGAGCTTCCAACCGTACTGGTTGGCGAGCTGCCGGCCGACGATCAGGCCGGTGCGGGTGTGCTCGAAGGCCTGCCACTGCGCCTCCGGCATCTTCCACTCGGGATAGACGTCGTGGTAGCGCTGCGGGTCGAGCGCAAACATGATGAGCGGGGTGTTGGTCTGCCATACGCCGCCGAACCACTGCTGGTAGGCGACGCGCGCCACCCCCGGGATGGCCTCGAGCTTCGGCACCATGCTGACGGGGAGCGCCGTCGTGAACGACACCCGCGCCTGAACGAACAGGCGCGTCGCGCCCACGAAGTCGGCGCCGGAGCTGAATATGGTGTTGACCGACTGCAGCAGCCCGAACAGCAGGAACGCCATGATCACCGACAGCAGCGTAAGGGTCGTGCGCACGCGCTTGCGGAACAGGTTGGCGATGACGAAGCCGGTGCGCGTCATGCGCAGCTCCGAGGCACATGGATGTGCCCGCCGCCGAAGGTGGCGGGCGGCGAGCAAAAGTCGCGCCTTTTGCTCGCCGCCGCGAGGCGAGGACAGGGATGTCCGATGCCGAGCTTCATACTAGGCCGCCTGCTCGAGGAGCTGGCCCTTCTCGAGATGCAACGTGCGGCGCGCGAACTCGGCGGCCTTGGGATCGTGCGTCACGATCACGATGGTCTTGCCGTGCTCGCGGTTCAGCACCTGCAGGAGGCCGAGGATCTCGTCGGCCGTCTTGCGGTCGAGGTCGCCGGTCGGCTCGTCGCACACCAGCAGCTGCGGGTCCGACACCAGGGCGCGCGCGATCGCGACCCGCTGCTCCTGGCCTCCGGACAGCTCGCGCGGCTTGTGCTTGGCGCGGTCCGCGAGTCCCACCACCTCGAGCGCCACCGCGACATTCTTGCGGCGCTGTGCCGCCGACAGCCGGGTGAGCAGCAGCGGCAGCTCGACGTTGCCCTCGGCGCTGAGCACCGGCATGAGGTTGTAGAATTGGAATACGAAGCCGACGTTGTGGGCGCGCCAGTTTGCGAGCTGGCCGCCGCCGAGCTGGTCGATGCGCTTGCCGCCCACGGTGATCTCGCCCGAGGTCGGTTTGTCGAGGCCGCCGATGAGATTCAGCAGCGTCGTCTTGCCCGAGCCCGACGGGCCCATGAGCGCGACGAAGTCGCCCTTCGGGATGTCGAGGGTGAGGCCATGCAGCACCTCGATCTTCTGCTTGCCGCGCTCGTAGACCTTGGTGACGTTGTGCACCTGGACCATAGGCTCTGACATGGCGTTCCTCTCACTCATTGTTTGATCTCGGTGACCGTCGCGTCGTCCTTGAGGCCGGCCGGCGCGTCGACGATGACGCTCTCGCCCGGGCTCAAGCCCGCGAGCACCACGCGCGAGTCCCCGCTGGTCGCGCCGAGGGTCACGGCGCGGCGCTGCGCGCGGCGATCCTTCAGTACGAAGACGACGTCCTCACTGCCGTCCTTGTGGAGCGCCCCGGCGGGCACCAACACCCCGCGCGGCCCCTCCTGTGCGGCTTCGCCCGGACCGGGCTTCTCCTCGAATGAGACGCGTACCCCCATGTCCGGCACGATGCGCGCATCCTTGACGTCGAAGCCGATGCGCACCTTCACGGTCGCCTTGGAGCGGTCGGCGGTGGGAATGATCGCGATGACATGCGAGGGGATGCGCCAGTCGGGGTAGGCGTTGAGCACCGATGCCACCGGCTGCCCGGGCTCGACGCGATTGATATAGGCCTCGTTGACGTCGACCTCGATCTCGAGCGAATCCATGTCGACCACGGTGCCGATCCCGGTGCGCGTGAAGCCGCCGCCGGCGGAAAGCGGGGAGACCATTTCCCCGACCTGGGCGGCCTTGGCGATCACCACGCCGGCGAACGGCGCGTGCACCGTGCAGTAGTCGAGCTGCACCTGCGCCGCGCGCACGTTGGCCACCGCCAGCTCGATCTGCTTGCGTTGCGACTGGACCTGCGCGGTACCGGTCTCGACCAGCGTGCGCGCCTGCTCGGTCTCCTGCTGCGAGACCAGGTGGCGCTTGACGAGGTCGTCGTCGCGCGCTACGTCGCGCACGCTCTGCGCGAGCTGTGCCTCGTCCTGCGTGAGCACCGCCTGCGCCGACTGCATCTGTGCCTGCGCCTGCGCCAGCGCCGCCCGCTGCGCGGTGTCGTCGAGGCGCGCGATCACCTGACCGGCGCTCACGTGATCGCCCTCATCGAACAGCACCTCGGTCACCTTACCGGTGATCTGCGCCGACACGGTCGCCTCGCGCCGCGCGGTGACATAGCCGGTGGCATCGAGCACTGAGGCGCCCGCGCCGCCGCCACCCAGGGGCTGCGCCGGCGCCGTGTGCACCGGCAGCGCGCCGCGCGCCGACAACGCGAGCCACGCGCCGCCTCCCACGAGCGCGATGAGCACCACCACGCCGCCGATGATCCAGGTACGCCGTCCCGGGGCGGAGCCAGCCGGCTCCGCGCCGCGGTCGATCCGCAGCTGTCCCAACAGCGCCTTCTTGTCCGGCTCCGGCTCCGCGTTCATCCCCAGGTCCTTGCACGCAGGCGCGCAACGATATCACCAGCCGCAGTGCTGCCGCATGGATACGAGTTATACAGTGCGGCGGGTGCGCCAACCTGTGCCGGATGCCATCGGGTCGGGCCAGGCGCGCCGCTTCAGGTGCCGACGATCCTGGCCATCAGGCGCCGCGCCTGCGCGAACTCGGGCGCGATCAGCAACGCGTGCTCGAGCGCGTCTCGCGCCCCTACCGGATCGGCGTGATCGAGCAGATCCCGCGCCAGGAGCAGGTACGCCTCCGCCGCCCCCCAGCCCGGCAGGCGCTCGAGTCCCGCACGCTCGGTTTCGAAGGCCGCGACCGCCAGGCGGAGCTTCGAGAGCGCGCGCTCCTTGCTGCCGCCGGAGGAAGCGAGCTGATAGTCGTTCATCGCATCGACCAGCAGCACACGCGGATCGTGTGGCGAGGCTTTGAGCGCGTGCTCGATGTCCTTGCGGGCGCGATGGGCGGAGATGGCTCCACCGCTCGCGCCGAGCGGTGTGGCCAGGCACGCGGCGCGCAGTGCCAGGGCGTCGGCAAACGCCGCCTCGGCCTCCAGCACATTGTCCGCCTCGGTGACGCAGCGCTGGGCGAGATCGCCTGCCGCTGCGCCGCGGGACCCGGGCACTCCCTGCGCGGCGAGCTGCGCCTCCCGCCAGGCGAGCAGCGCGGCGTAGTAGCCGTGCAGCTTGTCACGGGATTCATCGGCGGCGATCAGGCCGCGGAGACTCCTGAGAGCCGCGGCATCCTCGGTGTAATAGCCGTACTGAATGCGGCTCTCGATGTCGCGCCAGGAGGTCTCTGCGCCGGGCGCTGCGCCGCTCGCGCCGAGGAGCACCGTGGCCGCGAGCGTTAGAATATTGTGGCGCATGCAAAACCATAGCACAGGCTCGCCGCCGCCCGCCCCCTCCGGCGCGCCGCCCGTCGCGCTCATCGACATCGGCATCAACCTCGGCCATGACAGCTACGACGGCGACCGCGACGCGGTGCTCGCGCGTGCGCGCGCCGCCGGCGTGGTGCAGATGCTGGTGACCGGCGCGACACTCGCCGGCAGCGGCAGCGCGATTGCGCTCGCCCGACAGCATCCCGGAACCCTGTTTGCCACCGCGGGCGTTCACCCGCATCATGCGAGCGAGCTCGCCACGGCGCGCTTCGCCGAGCTCGCCGAGCTCGCGCGCGCCCCCGAAGTGGCGGCCATCGGTGAATGCGGCCTCGACTATTTCCGCGATTTCTCCCCACGCGAGGCCCAGCGGCAGGCCTTTCACCAGCAGCTCGAGCTCGCCGCGCGGCTCGGGAAGCCCGTGTTTCTGCATCAGCGCGCTGCGCACGCGGACTTCATCGCCATCCTGCGCGAGCATGGCGCGTGGCACGCGGGCGTCGCGCACTGCTTCACCGGCGGTGCCACGGAGCTCGATGCCTACCTCGGGCTCGGGCTCTCGATCGGCATCACCGGCTGGATCAGCGACGAGCGCCGCGGGGCACACCTGGTGCCGCTCATGCGCGCCATTCCAGCCGGACGGCTGCTGCTCGAGACCGATGGCCCGTACCTCCTGCCCCGCGATCTCAACCCGCGCCCCGCCTCACGCCGCAACGAGCCGGCGTATCTTCCCCATATCGCAGCGGTCGTGGCGCGCGCGCGCGGCGAGCCGCTCGAGGCACTCGCGCGCTCGAGCACCGCTGGGGCGCGCGAGTTGTTCCGCCTGCCCATCGTGTGAAGCGTCACAGAGATATTGCATTAGAAATGATACGTAAGTAATTGAATAATATTAAAGGAATACCCTCATGGATCTCAAGCGACTCAACAACTTCGTGGGCAACACGTGGGACAAGTCGATCATCGAGCGCCTGGTTGCCTACGTGCGCATCCCCAACAAGTCGCCGGATTTCGATCCTCAATGGGAGAGTCACGGACATATGGAAGCGGCCGTGCAGCTCATGGCCGAGTGGTGCCAACTGCAGCCCCTGCCGGGCATGCGGGTCGAGATACGCCGCCTGCCGGGCCGCACTCCGCTGCTGCTCATCGACGTTCCCGGAGAGCTGCCCGGCTGCGCCCTCCTCTACGGCCACCTCGACAAGCAGCCCGAGTTCACGGGCTGGCTGCCGGGGCTGGGCCCCTGGGAGCCTGTCATCCGCGACGGCAAGCTCTACGGGCGCGGCGCCGCCGACGACGGCTACGCGGTATTCAGCTCCCTCACTGCCATCGCCGCTCTCAAGGAGCAGCAGGTGCGGCTGCCGCGCTGCGTCGTCCTCATCGAAGCCTGCGAGGAGAGCGGCAGCGATGATCTGCCGGCGCATCTGGCGGCGCTCGGTGATGCCATCCCGGAGCCCTCGCTCGTCGTGTGTCTGGATGCCGAGTGTGGCAATTACGACCAGGTCTGGTGCACGACCTCCCTGCGCGGCAACCTCGTCGGCACGCTCACGGTGCGGGTGCTCACCGAGGGCGTGCACTCCGGCATGGCGACCGGCATCGCCCCGACCCCGTTTCGCATCCTGGAGCAGCTGCTCGCACGCATCGAGAATCCGGTCACCGGGGATCTGCTGCTCGATGATCTGCACGTGGCGCTGCCGGCGGACCGGCGCGCCCAGGCGGTCGTGGCCGCCAGGGTGCTGGGAGACTCGGTTGCGGGGAAGCTCCCCTGGGCGCGCGGCGTGCAGCCGGTGTCGAACGACCCGACCGAGCTCATCATCAACAGCACCTGGCGGGCGACACTGGCCGTCACCGGAGCGGATGGGCTGCCGCCGACGGCCGCCGCCGGCAATGTGCTGCTGCCGCAGCTGACCGTGAAGATCTCGCTCCGCACCCCGCCGATCTGCGACGCCCCGCGCGCGGCCCAGGCGGTACGCGCGGCGCTCGAGCGCGACCCGCCCTACGGCGCGGAGGTGCGCTTCGAGCCTGGCTCCGCCAACACCGGCTGGAACGCCCCGGCCTTCGCGCCGTGGCTCGAGCAGTCGATCGGCAGGGCAAGCCAGACGATCTATGGCCGCGACGCCGTGCACATGGGCTGCGGCGGTACGATCCCGTTCATGGGCATGCTGGGCGAGCGCTTTCCCAACACCCAGTTCTTCATCACCGGAGTTCTCGGGCCGCAGGCCAACGCGCACGGGCCTAACGAGTTCCTGCACATCGAGTACGCGAAGAAACTCACCGCCTGCGTGTCGCTGGTGCTCGCCGACCACGCCAGGACGGTGTCCTGAAGCCGCGGCGGCCCGGGCGCCGGGCGCGCCTTCAGCGCATATCGGCCATGTAGCTCGGCTTAACGGCCGACTTGAGCCGCTGCCAGCCCTCGCGCAGCGGTGCCGTGGCCTCGGCGTGCGACTGGTACTCGGCGGGCGGAAACTCGGCGCGCAGCGCATCAACCATCAGCGTCCATTTCGGCAGGCCCTTGGGAAACTTGCCACGCCGGGTGAAGACGATGCGTCCTTCGACCGGCACGTCCCCCGCCACCGCCTTCACCGCAGCGATCCGGTCGTAGAGCGCGCTCTGTGGATTGGTGAAGGTGAAACGCCGCGCGCCGTCCATGACGGTCCATTCGGCCATCTGATCGCCGCCGAAGATGTTGCCGCGGACGTCGCGCAGGTCGATCACTATGACTCCGCGCATGGTGAGCAGCAGAAAGTCGACGTGGAATCCTCCGCCCATCCCGTCCGGCACCAGGGCGTTGGTCAGATGATCGGCCGCCCCGCCGGTGACCGCCGCGCGCAGCGCCCGGCGAGCCCGGTAGTAGCGGTACCAGCGCCACACCCACCACAGTGCGAACAGCAGCGCCGCCGCGCCGAGCGCCACTGCCCAGACGGCAGGCGGCAACTTGCTCAACTCGTCCACGAACCCCCCTCAAGCCTCGAGCGCCGCGCGCAGCGCGTCCAGCGTGGCGTCGATTTGAGCACACTGGACCGGTCGCGCAAACAGCCGCGCGAGGCTCTCCGGCACCGGCACGCTCCGTCCGATGAGAGGCTCGACGATCTCGCGGAACTTGGCCGGATGAGCGGTCGACACCAGCACCCAGCGCCCGTGCGCACGCGCTTCCGGGGCCAGGCGCTCCCAGGCTTCGGCGGCGGTCGCGGTGTGCGGGCACCAGATCTGCCCGTACGTACGGTAGCCGGCGCGGATGCGCTCGCGGATCTCCTCATCGCTGACGCTGACGGCGCTCAGGGCGTCTCGCAACCGTGCCGGCTGCGGATAGAGCGCGCGCAGCCGCTCCATATTGCTCGGGTTGCCGACGTCCATCGCGGAGGCGAGCGTCGCGACACTCGGGCGCGGCCGCCACTCGCCGCTCGCGAGATAATCGGGGACGGTCCGATTGGCATTGTGCGCCAGCACCACCGCGCCGATCGGCAGGCCCGCCTGCCGCGCCCACAGGCAGGCGAGCGAGTTGCCGAGGTTGCCGCTCGGAATGACGAAGGAAGCGCGCTCGCCGTGCTCACGCCAGACGGCCAGGCTCGTGGCCGCGTAGTAGACCGCCTGCGGCAGCAGGCGTCCGAGGTTGATGCTGTTGGCGGACGAAAGCGCGCCGCGCGCCCGCAGCGCCGAGTCGAGAAACGCCTGCTTTACCAGGCGCTGACAGTCGTCGAACGTCCCGCGCACGGCGAGCGAGCGCACGTTGTCACCCCAGCAGGTGAGCTGCCGCTCCTGGGTCGGAGAGACGAGCCCCTTGGGAAAGAGCACCGCCACCTCGATCCCGGGACGCCGGTGAAACGCCGCCGCCACCGCGCCCCCGGTGTCGCCGGAGGTGGCCACCAGGATCGTGAGGGGACGCGCGCTGGCATCGCGCAGGCGCGCGAAGCAGGCCGCGAGAAAGCGCGCGCCGAAGTCCTTGAACGCGGCGGTCGGCCCATGGAAGAGCTCGAGCACCGACAACCGGCCGTCCGCCTGCAGCGGCACCAGCGGCGCCGGGAAGGCAAACGCCTCGTGCGCGAGCGCTGCCAGCTCGCGCGCCAGCCGGTCGCCCTCGAGGAACGGCGCGAGCAGCGGCTGCGCTACCTCGGGAAGACTCGCCGCGCCGGCAAAATCCTCGACCGACAGCTGTGGCCACGTCGCCGGCACGTACAGGCCGCCGTCCGGCGCGAGCCCCTGCAGGAGCGCGGCGCTGAATCCCAGCCGGACGCTCGAATCGCGTGAGCTGCTGAAGGCGAACGCCTCGCTCAATCGATCACCCTGGCGCCCGAGCCGCGTAATCCGACAATCCAGCCATCGGTAGCGAGCCCCTTGGCCTCAAACTCGTGCCGCATGGCGCTGAGAACCGCCGCGGCGCTGGTCTCGAGCGCCCAGGCGAACATCGCCGGCCCGGCTCCCGAGATCGAGCACCCGAGCGCTCCGGCGCCCATGGCGGCGCGCCGTACTTCGTGGAATCCCGGAATCAGCGCCTGGCGCTGCGGCTCGATGACCACGTCCTCGAGCGAGGCGCGGATCATGTCGAGATCATCGGTGTAGCACCCGGAGATGAAGCCGGCGAGATTGGCCGTCTGCCACACGAAATCCGACAGCTCGACGCTGCGCTTGAGGATGGCGCGCGCCTTGGCGGTCGCCAGGAACATATGCGGATGCACGATCACCGCGCGGATGGCGGCCGGCACGGGAATCTGCTTGACGCGCGGCTCGTCGATGCCGACCGTGAGAACCAGGCCCCCGTAGAGCGAGGGCGCGATGTTGTCTACATGCCTCGAGCCGCTCGCGACCGCCTCCCCCGCCATGGCGAACTTCAGCAGCTGCTCCCGGCTGCAGGGTGTCGGCAGCAGCGCGTTCGCCGCCACCACCGCCCCGACCGCGGACGCGGCCGAGCCGCCGAGCCCCGAGCCGAGCGGAATCCCCTTGTCGATCTCGAGTACGAAGCCGAAGCCCGGCTGCACCACCTCCTGCATCGCAAGCAGCGCGCGGCCGGCGGTGTTGTCGCGCGGCTCGTGCGGCAGCTCGCCGGCGATGCCGCGCACGGCGCTGATGGCGACGCCGGGCTCGCTGCGGCGCGCCACGCTCACGCGGTCGCCGAGCGCATCCACCGAGAAGCCGAGGATGTCGAAGCCGATCGCGACGTTGCCGACCGAGGCCGGCGCGAAGGCCGTCGCGCACGTGCGCGCGGCGGCGGTCACAAACGGGCCCCGAGGTACGCCGCGAGGCGCAGCAGGTCCGCGAATACGCCGCCCGCCGTCACCTCCGGACCCGCGCCCGGCCCCTGCACGATGAGCGGGTTCTCGCAGTAGCGGCGGGTCGCGAAGCGCACCACGTTGTCGGTGAGCGCGATGTTGGCGAAGGCATGGCTCGCCGGCAGCTCCGTCAGACCGACGCTCGCTTCTCCTGCGGCGGTCAGGCGGCCGATGTAGCGCAGCACCTTGCCGCGTGCGCGCGCGCTGTCCACGTGGCCGCGCATCATCGAGTCGTAGCGCGGCAGCTGCTGCATGAACTCCTCGATCGAGCCGCCGCGCAGCTCCGCCGGAACCAGGCTCTCGACCTTCACGTCCGTGAGCTCGAGCCCGAGCCCCATCTCGCGTCCGAGAATGATGAGCTTGCGCGCCACGTCCCTGCCCGACAGGTCGTCGCGCGGATCGGGCTCGGTGTAGCCGCGCTGGCGCGCATCGCGCACGATTTCCGAGAAGGGGGCTTTTCCGTCATAGACGTTGAAGAGGTAGGCGAGCGTGCCCGAGAAGATGCCTTCGATGCTCGTCACCTCATCGCCCGTCCGGCGCAGATCGCGCAGTGTGTGCACGATCGGCAGTCCGGCACCCACGGTCGCCTCGTAGAGGTAGTGCGATGCGCCCGCCCGGCGCGCCTGCTGCAGACGGCGGTAGAACTCGAGCGCCCCGCTGTTGGCCTGCTTGTTCGGCGTCACCACGTGAATGCCGGCCGCGAGCCAGTCGGCGTAGTGCGCGGCGACCGCCGCGCTCGCCGTGCAGTCAACCAGCACTGTATGAGGCAGGTAGTCGACCCGCACGTGCTCGACGAAGGCGAGGATATCGGCCGGCGTGCCGCGGCTCTCGAGCTGTGCGCGCCACTCCCCGGGCGCGATGCTCGGATCCCCGAGCAGCATGCGTTTCGAGCCCATGACACCCCGCAGCCGCAGGTCAAGACGGAACTGCTCGCGCAGGTGGCCGCTCTGGGCGGCGAGCTGCTCGAGGAACACGCGCCCCACCGCGCCCGGGCCGATCACGCCGATGGAGAGCGTGTGCGGCGAGAGGTACAGCCCCGCGTGCACCGCGCGCAGCGCGCGCGTGGCGCTGCGGCCGTCGACCACCACCGAGATATTGCGCTCGGAGGCTCCTTGCGCGATGGCGCGCACGTTGACGCTCGAGCTGCCGAGCGCGCTGAACACCTTGGCGGCTACGCCCGGAGTGCCTGCCATGCCGTCTCCGACCACGGCGAGGATGGCGAGATCGGGGTCGATATCGACGCTCTGAATCTGCCCCTCGATGAGCTCACGCTCGAACGCCCGCCGGGTCACGGCGACGGCGCGCTCCGCCTGCTCCTGCGGAATCGCGCAGCAGATCGAGTGCTCGGAGCTCCCCTGGGAGATCAGGATGACGGAAATCCCCTCCTCGCGCAGCGCGCCAAACAGCCGGTGCGCCGTGCCGGGCACGCCGATCATGCCCGTGCCTTCGAGGTTGATGAGGGCCACGCGCTCGATGCTGGTGATGCCCTTCACCGGCAGCGCCGAGGTGGGGTGCGCGCAGATGAGCGTGCCCGCCTTCTCGGGAGCGAAGGTGTTGCGGATCCAGATGGGAATGCCGTCACCGACCGCCGGCGCCATGGTCTGCGGATGGATCACCTTGGCGCCGAAATAGGCCAGCTCCATCGCCTCGTTGTAGGACAGCGAGTCGATCACGGTGGCATCGGGAACCCGGCGTGGATCCGCAGACAGCACCCCGTCGACGTCGGTCCAGATGTGGATCTCGGCTGCCTTGAGCAGTGCGCCGAATATGGACGCGGAGAAATCGCTGCCGTTGCGCCCGAGCGTGGTCTGCACGCCGCGCTTGTCCGCGGCGATGAATCCCGTGATCACCAGCGTGCCGCTGAAGTCGGCGGGCACCAGCGCGGCGAGCTGCGCGCGCGATTCGGCCCACTGGATCCCGGGGCCGAGCGGGCCCCACTCGGCGATCACGACGCGCCGCGCATCGATCCAGAGGGCGGGTCCCCGTCTCCCGGGGCGTTGCTCGAGAAAGCGGTGGAACAGCTGCGTCGACCACAGCTCGCCGTAGCCGGCGATGAGGTCGCTCACGTTGCGGGCCGCGGCCCGCGTCAGCTTCACGGAGTGCAGAATCCCCTCGAGGTCATTACAGTCGCGATCGAAGCCGGCGAGATAGAGCTGCGCGGAGTCGGCCGTGAGCAACGCCTGCGCGATTGCAGCGTGACGCGCCCGCAGCTGTGCGAGCTCCGCCCGGTAGCCTTCGTCCTGGCGCTCGGCGAGCGCCACCAGACGCAGCAGCGCGTCCGTCACGCCACGGCAGGCGGACAGCACGACGCCGACCCGGGTCGCCGGCAGCGCTTCGATAATGGCCGCCACCCGACGGAAGCAGTCGGCGTCGGCGACGCTCGACCCCCCGAACTTGTGCACGACCCAGGGATCGGTCTTGCTCATCGCGTTGGATTCTTGGAGGCGGAATGCAAAAAGGCCGTGGGACTCTACTGAAGGCGTACGGGTGCACGCAACGGCCCTGGAGCCGCGCCGCCGGCGCGGCGGATCAACGCGAGGCTGGCATACTTGCGGGGCAGTCACCCGACCCGTCGCTGCGCGCGCGCGGGTCACCTGGCCAGTGATCTTGGGATGTATGGAGTATATTAATCAATTACTTCCACCTGATATGTCACCTAATTCATCGCATAACCCATGAACGAGATCGAGCTGCTGCGCAACCAGCTGGCCACCGAGCGCCGCCACGTGCGGGCGGTCGCGAGCGCCTGCGCCGCGGCGCATCTCGCCGGAGGGGCGATGCAGGGTGGCACCGCGCTCGAGGCACTGCGGCGGGCGTGCACCGAGTACCTCGGGTGCATGCTCGACTGGTTTGACCAGCGGGATGAGCGCCTCGACGCGCTGTACCCGCACATTTCCGCCGGCGATGAGGGCCGCAGGGCTCGCGCGGTCGACCTGAGCGGACGCGGACGCGAGGCGCTCGACCGGCTCGAGCAGGGCGGGCCTGCGCACGAGACCTGGCAGGCAGTGGCTCGATTCATCAACGGTGCATGGGATGCCCGGCGCGGCGCCATCGAGGCGGCGCTCGGTGCGAATACCCGCGTCGCCGATTGGCGCGCGTTCGCCCGTGTGGATGCCGATTCCGTCTGCCAGGAGCGCGCGCTCTATGCGCGGGTTCGCGCGGCCCTGCCCGAAGGCGTCGAGCTCGCGTGATCGACTCCTCACCCGCGGGCAGAACGGGCGACCGGCTCTACGCGATCGTTCTGGCCGCCGGCGCTTCGACGCGCTTCGGCTCGCCCAAGCAGCTCGTGCGCATCGGCGGACGCCCGCTCCTGCATACGGTCGTGACGCGTACCGCGGAGGTCACCGGCAACGCGCTGATCGTCGTTCTCGGCGCGGGCGCAGGCGAGCTCGCGCCGCTCCTCAAGCACTCGCCCGGGTCGGTGGTCATCAACCGCCATTGGCGCGAGGGGCTCGCGAGCTCGATCCGCGCCGGAGTCGCGCGTCTCCCGGCCGCCTGTGCCGGCGTGATGCTGGTGCTCGCCGATCAGGCCGCGGTCACCAGCGACGATCTCAGGCGGCTGGCGGGCACCTGGCGCCGGCGTCCGCAATGCATCGCCGCCGCGCTCTATGCGGGGACGACCGGTGCCCCGGCAATCTTCCCGCGCAGCACTTTCACCGAGCTCGCAGCACTGCGCGGCGACAGGGGCGCGCGCTCGCTTCTGCGCCGCAGTGCCGATCGCGTGGTGCGCGTGCCCATGCCGGCCGCGGAGCTCGACCTCGACACCCCCGAGGATCTGCTGCAGCTCGCGCCGCCGGAGTCAGACGTCCCCTGACTTCCGCGCGGTGACCTGAATCTCTATTTTCATGCGCGGGTCGGCCAGGCCCGCAGAAAGCATCGTAGCCGCGGGCCGCACGGCGCCCAGGTGCCTGCGGAGCACCGGCCAGCACTGCGAGAACTCCGCCGCGTTCGGCAGGATGTAGGTCACCCGCACGACGTCCTCGAGCGTCGCACCCGCGCTCGCGAGTGCCGCGGCAATGTTCCGGAAGCACTGCTCGGCCTGCTCGACGACGCTCGCGGATATCGCCATGGTCGCGTAGTCGAAGCCCGTGGTGCCCGAGACGAATACCCATTCCCCGTCGACCACGGCACGTGAGTAGCCGATCTGCTCCTCGAAGGTGGAGCCGGAGCTGATGAGGCGGCGCCTTTTCATGCGTGTCACTCGTGCCTGCCCCGCGCACCAGCGGCTGCGAGCACGCGCCGCGCCTGCAGGAGATGCGGACGGTCGATCATCTGCCCGTCGAGGCTGACGACGCCCGCACCGCCGGCGGCGGCGAATGCCGCGACCACGCGGCGCGCATGCTGGCGTTCCTCTTCGGTGGGGGTGAAGGCGGCGTTGATCGGCCCGACCTGATCGGGGTGGATGGCGAGCTTGCCCGAGAAGCCGTCGCGGCGCGCCTCGGCGAGCGCGCGTCCGAGACCGGCCATGTCGCGAAAGTCGACATGGACGCCATCGATCGCCTGCACACCGAGGGCCGCGGCCGCCAGCAGGCAGGTGGTGCGCGCCAGCGCGAAGGTGAAGGTCAGCGCTCCGGAGGAGTCGTGCTTCGCGGCCGCGCCGAGCGCCGCGCCCAGGTCCTCGGCCCCCCAGGTGAGACCCGCGAGCCGCACCGCCGCCGGGCGGGCCGCGCCGAGCGCCACCGGGTACTGCGGCAGCGCGAGCAGCCCCCGCGGTGTCTCGGTCGCGATGACCAGCAATCCCGTCGCCCCGCGGCTCATGCCGCGCTCCGTCTCGAGAGTCGTGAGATGGTCGGCCACCTCGACGATCTCCGCGGGCGCCGAGACCTTCGGCAGGACGATCCCGTCCGGGCCCTGGCGGCCGTCGCTGGCCTGGCGCTTCGCGGGCGCGCCAAACAGCGCCGCAAGATCCTCGCGCCAGCTGCCCTGCGGGGGATTGATGCGCACCCACAGCTGCGGCGCTGACGCCCCCGGGTGCGCGCGCAGCAATTCCCGCACCCGCGTGCGTGCCGCCGGCAGCTGCGCGGGATCCACCGAGTCCTCGAGATCGAGGATCAGCGCGTCGGCTTCGCTGCCGAGCGCCTTCGCCTGCTTGTGCTCGCTGTCGCCCGGCACGAACAACCACGAGCGCAGCGTGCCCGGCGCTCGCTCCGCGCTCACGGCTGCCTCTTCAGCATGAGCGCCGCGCGGCGGCAGGAGGCTACCTCCTCGTTGCGCTGGTTGAAGGCGCGGTGCTCGAACACCACGATGCCCGCGTCCTGGCGCGACTGGCTCTCGCGCTTCGACACCACCGTGGTCGCCGCGCGCAGCGTATCCCCGAGCAGCACCGGCTTCGGGAAGCGCACCTCCTCGAAGCCGAGGTTGCCGATGGTCGTGCCGAAGGTGGTGTCGTAGACCGAGAGCCCGACCATGAGCCCGAGCGTGAACAGGCTGTTGACGAGCGGCACGCCGAAGGGCGTTGCCTTCGAATACTCGGCGTCCAGATGGATGGCGGCCGGGTTCATGGTGAGGGTGCTGAAGAGCACGTTGTCGGTCTCGGTCACGGTGCGCCGCACCGCATGCTCGAAGCGCTGTCCCGGTTCGAACTCGTCGAAATAGAGTCCCGCCACGGCCGCATCTCCCGCTGACTGCGCGGCGTTCCCGCCGCGCTCGCTCGCCTAGTGTTGCACACGCTCATAACCCCAGAAAGAGGCGCACCCAACCACACGGTATTTAGCCGCCGCGGACCGCACGAATATAGTCGGCACGGCATGTACCGCTACGATGAGCTCGACCAGGCGTTCGTCGAGGAGCGTGTCGCGGAGTTCCGTGACCAGACGCGGCGCCATCTCGCGGGCGAGCTCTCCGAGGACGAGTTCCGGCCGCTGCGGCTGCGCAACGGCCTCTACATCCAGCGGCATGCGCCGATGCTGCGCATCGCCATCCCCTACGGACTGCTGCGCGCGGCGCAGCTGCGCAAGCTCGCCGGCCTCGCGCGCCGCTACGACCGCGGCTACGGCCATTTCACCACCCGGCAGAACCTGCAGCTCAACTGGCCCGCGCTCGCCGACGTGCCGGACATCCTCGCCGAGCTCGCCACCGTGCAGATGCACGCGATCCAGACGAGCGGCAACTGCGTGCGCAACGTCACCGCCGATCACATGGCCGGCATCGCGCGCGATGAGATCGACGATCCCCGTCCCTACTGCGAGATCGTGCGCCAGTGGGCGACGCTGCACCCTGAATTCACCTACCTGCCGCGCAAGTTTAAGATCGCGATCACCGGCTCGCCCGAGGACCGCGCGGCCTCCGAGGTGCACGACATCGGCCTGCACCTGAGGCGTGACGCCGGCGGCGAGCTCGGCTTCGCCGTCCTGGTGGGCGGCGGACTCGGGCGCGCGCCGGTCATCGGCGCCTGCATCCGCGAGTTCCTGCCGCTCGGGGATCTGCTCGGCTACCTCGAGGCGATCCTGCGCGTGTACAACCGCCACGGCCGCCGCGACAACATTCACAAGGCGCGCATCAAGGTGCTGGTCAAGTCACTGGGCACGGCGCGCTTCCGCGACGAGGTCGAGGCCGAATGGCACGCCGGCCGCGGCGGCGCGCCGCTCTTGACGCTGGCCGCGGTCGAGGGCATGCGCGCCTTCTTCCGCCCACCGCCCTATGAGACGCTCACCGATCGGGATGTCGCTCGAGGCCGCGAGCCGCGCTTCGCCGCCTGGCATCGCTACAACACCCGCGCGCACCGCGTGCCGGGCTACCGGGCGGTGCTGGTCTCGCTCAAGGCGCACGGCAGCAACCCGGGAGACGCGACAGCGGCGCAGATGGAGGCGGTCGCAGAACTCGCCGAGCGCGTGAGCTTCGGCCTCATTCGCACCACGCACAACCAGAACCTGATGCTCGCCGACGTGCGGCAGGATGAGCTCTACGGGGTGTGGCGCGAGCTCGACGCCCAAGGGCTCGCGATGCCCAACATCGGCACGCTGACCGACCTGATCGCCTGCCCGGGCCTCGATTTCTGCTCGCTCGCCAACGCCGGGACGCTCGGCGTCGCGCACGACATTCAGCGGCAGTTCGACGATCTCGACTACCTCTACGATCTCGGCAACATCGAGATCAAGATGTCCGGCTGCATGAACGCCTGCGGCCACCACCACGTCGGCCACATCGGCATCCTCGGGGTCGATAAGCACGGCGAGGAGTGGTACCAGTTGAGTCTCGGAGGCTCGGCCAACGGCTTCACCGCACTCGGCGAGGTGATCGGTCCCGCGGTGCCGAAGCGGGAGGTCGCGGCGACCATCGTGCGCATCGTCGAGGTGTACCGGCGGCTGCGCGCGGAGGACGAGCCCTTCATCGGGACGCTGCGCCGTGTGGGACTCGAGCCCTTCCGTGCGGGCGCCTATGCGCTACATCCTCAGGCGGCGTGAGGTCGTCGCGGACGACTGGGCCCATCTCGGCGAGAGCCACGCCGCAGCTGGCGCGCTCATAATTCCGCTCGCGCAGCTGCGCGCGGATGCCGCGCGCTGGGCGGCGCGGGGCGGACGGCTCGGCGTGCGCCTCGCACCGGCCGACCCACCTGAGGATCTCGCTGCCGAGCTGCCGCGCCTTGCGCTGGTCGCGGTCGAGTTTCCCAACGCCGGCGACGGCCGCGGCTACTCCCAGGGACGGCTGCTGCGCGTGCGCCTCGGCTTCCGGGGCGAGCTGCGCGCCGTGGGGGCCGGAGTGAGGCAGGATCAGGTATTCCTGCTCGCGCGCTGCGGATTCGACGCCATCGAGCTCGCCCCGGGCGAGGATCTCGAGGCCGCGCGCCGCGCGCTGACCCGGTACACCGTCGCCTATCAGCCGGGTGCCGCCGGCGTCACCGTGGAGCGCCAGCGCTTCTTCGCGCTCTAACGCTCCGGCAACGCGATCTCGCTGAAGAGCTGCGCGACTTCCGCCGCGGACGCCGCGCGATGCGCCCGGTCGACCAGCCGCCGATCGAGGTGCGGGGCGAGGAGCTGCGCGAAATCGTACATGTACTTGCGCAGCAGCGTACCGCGCCGGAATCCGAGCCAGGTCGTGTGAGCGGCGAACACGTGGCTAGCATCGACCGCCACCAGATCGGGATCGGCAGCATCGATCGCCATGTGCGCCACGATGCCGACGCCGAGCCCGAGCCGCACGTAGGTTTGAATCACGTCGGCGTCGCGCGCGGTGATGGCGACGTTCGGGATCAACCCGGTCCTGGCGAACGCCTCGTGGAGCGAGGACGGACCGGTGAAACTGAAGGTATAGGTGATGAGCGGGAACGCCGCCAGGGCGCGCAGCGTGAGCTTGCCGCCGTCCGCGAGCGCGTGCCCCCTGGGCACGATCACCGTGCGATGCCAGCGGTAACAGGGCAGCAGCGTGAGATCCGTGAACAGGGCTTCCGAGCCGGTGGCGACGGCACAGTCGATCCGATCGCCTGCGACCATCTCCGCGATCTGCTCGGAGGTGCCCTGGTGGAGGTTGAGGCGCACCTGCGGGTAGCGCCCGCGGAACTCGCGGATGACGTCCGGCAGCACATAGCGGGCCTGGGTGTGCGTCGTGCCGATCGACAGGCTTCCCTTGCTTTCGTCGCGCAGCTCCGTCGACAGGTCGCGGATGCTCTGCGCCTCCTGCAGTATGCGCAGCGCCCGCTCGATCACCTGCTGTCCGGCGGGGGTGATGCGCGTGAGGTTGCGGCCCTCGCGCACGAATATCTGGAAGCCGAGCTCGTCCTCGAGCAGCTTGATCTGCTTGCTGACGCCCGGCTGCGAGGTGTGCAGCTTATGCGCGGCCGCCGTGATGTTGAGACCGCTCTGGGCGACGGCGGCCAGGTACCGCAGTTGATGCAGCTTCATTTCCGCTCAAGGCTACCGCCCCCCGACAGGCCTGTCACCGCCATAACCGGCGCGCAGTCCTTAAGAAGCAATGCTTCGTTCGATCCTCGAGGGCGGCACGGCTATAGTCGGGGGGCCATGGACTACCTCCCGGTGTTCCTGCGCCTGCAGGCCGAGCCCGCGCTGGTGGTCGGTGGCGGCCACGTCGCTTCACGCAAGGTCGACTGGCTCCTCAAGGCGCGCGCGCGCGTCACCGTGGTCGCGCCGCAGCTCGCGCCTGCGCTGGCGGCCCGCGCGGATCGTGCCGAGCTCGCACACATCGCGCAGCCCTTTGCGCCGGCGCACCTCGCCGGGGTGGCGCTGGTGGTGGCTGCGAGCGACGACCACGGCGTGAATGCCACGGTGTCGGAGGCCGCCCGCGCGCTGGGGATCCCGGTCAACGTCGTCGACTCCCCGGAGCTCTCCAGCTTCATCTTCCCGGCCATCATCGACCGCTCGCCGATCGTCGTGGCGGTGAGCTCCTCGGCTGAGAGCCCGGTGCTCGCCCGGCGCGTGCGCGAGCAGATCGAGGCGCTGTTGCCGGCGCGGCTCGGCGCGCTCGCACGCTTCCTCGGCAGGCGGCGCGCCGCCGTGAGGCGCGTACTCGGCCCCGGGGCGCGGCGCGCCTTCTGGGAGCGCGTCATCGGCGGGCGTGCGGCCGGGGAGCTCCTCGGTGGCGATGAGGCCGCGGCCGCGCGGACCTTCGCCAACGAGCTCCGCACCGGGAGCAGCGGTCCCGGCGAGGTCTGGCTCATCGGCGCAGGTCCCGGAGACCCGGATCTGCTCACGCTGCGCGCGCTGCAACTCCTGCAGCAGGCCGACGTGATCCTCTACGACCGGCTGGTGCCGGAGGCGATCCTCGAGCGCGCGCGCCGCGACGCGCAGCGTCTGTTCGTCGGCAAGGAGAGCGGCGACCATGCCGAGCAGTCGCGCATCAATGAGCTCATGGTCGGCCTGGCGCGCGCCGGCAAGCGCGTCGCACGCCTCAAGGGCGGCGACAGCTACGTGTTCGGGCGCGGCGGCGAGGAGCTCGAGGCACTCGCCGCCGCCGGCATCCCCTGGCGGGTCGTGCCGGGAATCACGGCGGCCCTGGGCGCCGCCGCGGGCGCCGACATCCCACTGACGCATCGCCGCCTCGCGCACAGTGTGACGCTGGTGAGCGGCCACGCGGGGACCGAAGATTTACTCGACTGGCGCGCGCTCGCCCGCTCCGGGCAGACCGTGGTGTTCTACATGGGCGTCGCACAGCTGCCGCGCATCGTCGCGCGGCTGCGGGCCGCGGGAGCCCGGGCGGATCTGCCCGCGGCCATCGTCGAGCGCGCGACGCTTCCCGAACAGCGCGTGCTGCGGGCGCCGCTCGCAGCGCTCGCAGCGCTCGCGGCCCGCGAGCAGGCGGCGGCGCCTGCGCTCCTGATCGTGGGCGAGGTCACGGCCCTGGCGACGGCCGCGGGCCCCGCGGCGGCATCCGATGCGGCCATCGGGGCCGTCGCATGAGCACCGTTGCGGGCTTCGTCGGTGCCGTGGGCAACACGCCGCTCATCCGCCTCAAGCGGGTGAGTGAGGAGAGCGGCTGTGAGATCCTCGGCAAGGCCGAGTTCATGAACCCGGGCGGCTCGGTCAAGGACCGGGCCGCGGCCGCCATCATCGCCGACGCCGAACGGCGCGGGCAGCTCGAGCCCGGCGGCATCGTCGTGGAGGGCACCGCCGGCAACACCGGCATAGGGCTCGCGCACGTCTGCAACGCGCGCGGCTACCGCTGCATCATCGTCATGCCCGACAACCAGTCGCCGGAGAAATACCGGCTGCTCGAGATGCTGGGCGCCGAGGTGCACAAGGTACCGGTGGTCCCCTACAGCAATCCCAACCAATACCAGAAGGTTGCCCAGCGTCTGGCGGCTTCGCTCGCAGGCGCCATCTGGTCGAATCAGTTCGACAACACGGCCAACCGCGACACGCACGTCGCCACGACCGGCCCCGAGATCTGGGCGCAGACGGGCGGCCGGATCGATGCCTTCGTGGCGGCGACCGGCACCGGCGGCACGCTCGCCGGGGTGGCGCAATTCCTCAAATCGAAGCGCCGCGCCGTGCGCTGCGTGCTCGCGGACCCGCCCGGCAGCAGCCTGTACGAATACTTCCGCACCGGCACGCTCAAGGCGACCGGCAGCGGCTCGATCACCGAAGGCATCGGCATCGGCCGCATCACCGCCAATCTCAAGGATGCGCCGATCGATGGCGCGGTCCACGTAGCGGACGCCGACACGGTCCGCTGCGTCTACCGGCTGCTCTACGAGGAGGGACTGTTCCTCGGCAGCACCAGCGGCATTAACGTAGCCGGCGCGCTGCAAGTCGCACGCGAGCTCGGACCCGGACATACTGTCGTCACCATGCTTTGCGACGGCGGAGCCAAATACCAGTCGCGCCTCTTTAATCGCGCCTGGCTCGAGGAGAAGGGGTTGGCGGCCTACGCCCCGACACCGGCCCCGGGGACGCCTGTCAGCCTGTCGCAGACGCTGGTGGCCTGAGGTGTTGGGCGCCCGCCGCCGCGCATGAGCCTGGCTCCCGAGGTTCCGTGGCTGGTCGGGGTCGGCTTCCTGGCACAAATGATCGATGGCTGCGTCGGGATGGGCTACGGGATCACCTCGAGCGCCATCCTGGCGACCCTCGGCGTGCCACCAGCGGTGACCAGCGCCACCGTGCACGCCGCCGAGGTCGTGACCGCCGGTGTCTCGAGCGCCTCGCATGCGTGGTTCCGCAACATCGATCGCCGGATACTCCTCTCGCTGGTGGTCCCCGGAGTGATCGGGGGCGTACTCGGCGCGAGCTTGCTGGCGCACGTGCCGGCGGCGCGCGTGCGGCCCTTCGTGTGGGCGTACCTCCTCGCCACATCGCTCGTGGTATTGAGCCGCGTGCTCCTCAAGCGCACGCCCCTGGCGGCCGGCCCACAGGGTCCGCTGCTGGGTGCGGTCGCCGGCTTTCTCGATGCCATGGGCGGGGGCGGCTGGGGCACGATCGTCTCGTCCACGATGATCGCGCGCGGCGTAGTGCCGCGCTTCGCCATCGGCACCTCCAACGCGGCGATCTTCTTCGTGGCCATGGCCACCAGCCTGACACTGTGGTTCCAGCTGGGACGGATGCGCTATGACATGGTGGTGGCACTTCTCATCGGCGGGGCCGTGGCCGCGCCGCTCGCCGCCTGGGTGACGCGTCACGTGCCACAGCGCCCCGCCACCGCCGCCGTCGGCCTGGTGGTGCTCACCCTCGCGGTCGCCGGGCTCCTGACAGCATTGCGCTGACCTTCGGTCACGGCACGGCCTCTTGCCGCTGGCCGCCGCCCGACCGATCGTGAGAGAGTTCCGGTGATGGAACCTGTCAGTTCCGCCGAGCTCGAGGCTCTGCGCCTCTCTCTCGAGGTAGCCACGCGCAGCGTTGCCTTCAGCCTGCCGCTCGCGGTGCTGGTAGCCTGGATCCTGACGCGGGCCCGCTTCCCGGGCCGCACGCTGTTCGACGCCTTCGTGCACCTGCCGCTGGTGCTGCCGCCGGTCGCGGTCGGCTACGTGCTGCTGCTGCTGCTCGGGGCGCGCGCTCCTCTCGGTGGCTGGCTGCACGCGCATTTCGGGATCCAGCTCCCCTTCACGACCGCGGGCGCCGCGCTCGCGACCGCGGTAATGACTTTCCCGCTCATGGTGCGCGCCATCCGTCTGTCGCTCGAGAACGTCGACCGGGGACTCGAGGCGGCCGCGCGCACGCTCGGCGCTCGCGCCTGGGATCGATTCTTTACCATCACGCTGCCGCTGATGCTGCCCGGAATCCTCGCCGGGGTGGTGACCGCGTTCGCCGCCGGCCTCGGCGAGTTCGGCGCCGTCATCACCTTCGCCGCCAACATCCCCGGCGTGACCCGAACGCTGCCGCTGGCGCTCTACACGGCGATGCAATCGCCCGCCGGCGACCCGCTCGCCTTCCGCCTGGCGATGCTCTCGTTCGCGCTCGGGCTGGCCGGGCTCCTCGGGGCTGAGCTCCTCGTACGGCGCGTGCACCGGCTGCTGGGCCGTTAGCGGCGGAGCAGCGGACATGTTGCGCGTCTCACTGCTCAAGCGCCGCCCGGAGTTCACGCTCGCCGCCTCGTTCGCAGCTCCCACGCCCGGCGTAATCGCGCTCTTCGGCCGGTCCGGCAGCGGCAAGACCACCCTCATCCACATGATCGCCGGGCTCCTGCCACCCGACGAGGGCGAGGTGGAGCTTGCGGGCACCGTGCTCACCGACACGCGCGCAGGTATCGCCGTCGCCCCGGAGCGGCGCCGCATCGGGTACGTGTTCCAGGATTCGCGCCTGTTCCCGCACCTCAGCGCCGCGGGCAATCTGCGCTATGGGGAGAAGCGCGCCCGGTCGATTCCCCGCTCCATCCGCTTCGAGGAAGTGGTGGAACTGCTCGGCCTCACCGCGCTCCTGCATCGCCGGCCGCACGAGCTCTCCGGCGGCGAGCGCCAGCGCGTTGCGCTGGGCCGCGCGCTGCTCTCACAGCCGCGGCTGCTGCTGCTCGATGAGCCGCTGGCCTCGCTCGATATGGCGCGCCGCGAGGAAGTCCTGCCCTACCTCGAAACGCTGCGCGACTGGCTGTCCATCCCCATGGTGTACGTGAGTCACCAGTTCGAGGAGGTGCTGCGGCTCGCGACCTACATCGTGCTGCTCGAAGAGGGACGGGTGCTGAGCGCAGGTCCGGTCGGGGAGTTGAGCCTGCGCCCCGAGCTGCGCGCCGTGCTCGCGCCCGACCTGGTCGGCGCCGTGCTCGATGGGCTGGTGACCCAGGTCGATGCGGCCGGCGGCACGACGGAGCTCGCCATCGGCTCCGGCAAGCTGCAGGTGAGCCTCAAGGATGTGCCGCTCGGGGCACGCGTGCGGGTGCAGCTGCTGGCGCGCGACATCATCCTCGCGACCCAGCCCATCCAGCACCTGAGCGTGCGCAACGCCCTTCTCGGCACCGTCACCGAGATCACCCCCGACGATGCCGCGAGCGTGCTCGTGAAGGTGGATGTCGGCGGTCCGATCGTGCTCGCGCGCATTACCGAGGCTGCGCGCGCAGCACTCGGACTGGCACCCGGGGATGCCGTCTGGGCGCTCGTGAAGGCGGTCTCGACGCGCGGCCACACCTTCCGCCTCTTCGGTGCCCCGGCGCGCCGCGCCTGAGGCTGCTAGGATGGCGCCCTTGCAGGCACCCCATCCACCGCTCGGCGCGTACTACCGCAGCGAAGACGCTCGCCGCGAGTGGGTGCGCGCATGCTTCGACCGCACCGCCGGGGACTACGATCGACTCGAGCGCATACTCGGCCTCGGGACCGGCTCCTGGTACCGCCAGCGGGCTCTGCGCGCCGCGGGCCTCTCACCTGGAATGAGCGTGCTCGACATCGGCACGGGCACCGGATTGCTCGCGAGCGCCGCGGCACGCATCGTCGGGGACCCGGCGCTGGTCGTCGGCATCGATCCGAGCCAGGGCATGCTGGAGCACGCGCGGGTGCCCGCGGGGCTGCGGCTGCTGTGCGGCAGCGCCGAGGCGATCCCCGCCGCGGACGGCGCGGCCGACTTTCTGTGCATGGGCTATGCGCTGCGCCACGTCAGCGATCTCGGCGCCGTGTTCGCCGAGTTCCACCGGGTACTGCGGCCCGGCGCGCGGCTGTGCATTCTCGAGATCACACTCCCGGCCGGTCGTGTCCGGCGCGCGCTCCTCAAGACCTGGCTCCACGGCGTGCTGCCGCGGATCGCCGCCGTCATCGGCAGGCGCCGCGAGTCGCCGCAGTTGATGCGCTACTACTGGGACACGATTGCCGCCTGCGTGCCGCCCGCCACCGTCACCGCGGCGATCGCCGCGGCCGGCTTCACCGACGTCAGCCGCCAGGTCGAGCTCGGAATGTTCTCGGCCTACTGCGCGCGCCGGCCGGGCTGAGCGCGCGCCTCGATCCACGGGTTCTGCGGCGCGCCCGCCAGGTCCTCCCGAAAGTACGCCTCGAGCTGCTGCGTGAAAGCCCGCGCATCGTCCGGCGGGTCGAAGCGGCGCCCGAGCCGCACCCGATACGTGATCGGGAACGTCGGGCGGCGGAACAGTGGCCATCCTTTGCTGAGGCAGGGTGAGTCGGTCTCGATGAGAAGAGTCTGGATCGGCGTGCCGGCGTGTTGGGCGATGAGCGCGACGCTCGGCTGCAGCGCGTTGATCGGCGCGCGCGTGGTGCGCGTACCTTCCGGGAACAGCAGCACGATGCCGCCGCGGCGCAGCTCCGCAACCGCCTCATGGATCATCCGCCGTGGCGGCTCGTTGCGGATGTAGCGTGCGAGGCGTGCCCCGGCGCCGAGGAACACGTTGTTCATCAGCGCCGACTTCATCACGCAGGCGACCCGCGGCTCGTGGGCGATGATCAGCAGCGCATCGATGAGGCTCGGATGATTCGGTGCCAGCACCAGCGCCGGTGCGCCCCGCAGCGCTCGCAGTGCCCGCAGGTCGAGCCGGTAGGCCCCCATCAGGCCGAGCGACCAGACGTAGAGGCGAAAGCCTGCGAGGATGCCGAGCCGTCCGCAGCGGCGGCCTACCCACTCGGGCAGCAGGAGCAGTGGCAGCGCGAACACGGTCCAGGCGAGACAGATGACGCCGAGCAGCGCGAGCGAGGTATAGACCGTCATCGTTTCGGCGAGCTGTCGCAGGGCCGTGCGCAGCTTCTCGGACGAAGGCTCTAGCGGACCCTCCCACACTCCCTTCGACTCCGGCATCCTTCACACCCCCTGCCGCGCGCGACCGACGGCCTCGATTTCCACCAGCAGGTCGGCGCGGCACACGTCGGCGCGCAGGAACACGATCGGTACCGCCGGGCCCAGCGCGACGCTCAGCTCCGCCGCGCAGGCCGGCAGGTCCCGCTCGTGCCGCAGGTACACCTTGTAGGCGAGCTGCTCGATGGCGAACTGCGCGCCGGCGGCGCGCCGGCTCGCCTCGACGAGCAGTGCGCGGATGTTCGCCACGGTCTCGCGTGTCTGCGCGACGATGTCGCCCGGGTGCACCGTGCGGTGCCCGACGATGCTCGAGGTCCCGGACACGAGCAGCGTAGCGCCCTGCGTTCCCCGCGACAGCATGGCTCGCGCGAAAGTCGGGCTGGCGGTGCCGTAGTCACTCGGATACTCGTAGGCGGCGACCTGGCGCGGATTCTCGATGGGAGTGCCGGCCTCGGCGCCGGCGAGAAAATACACGACCAGCGGCCGGTGCGGCCCGAGGCCGAGCGCGCACGCCGCGGGAACCTCGATCGTGACCTCACGCCCCGCCTCGAGGAAGGCGCACTGGCGCGCCGCGTTGAACTGGCGGTAACGCTCCGTGCCGTCGGTCTCGCGATTGATCTCGGGCAGATAGTTCCACATGCGCCACAGGTGCGGAAAGCGGCGTGCCGCGAGACAGCGGAAAATTTCCCGGTAAGCGGTCGCCGTCGCCCACTGGAGCGGCGTCGGCTCGCCAGGCTGGGCCGGCGCTTCCCGCTCGGACACCTCGACGCAGCCGAACAGCACCGCGCGGTTCGAGCGGTGGCGGACCCGGCCGTCCGCGCCGCAGCGCAGCGGCGCAGCGCTCCGCCATACCTCCAGGACCGTGGCCTCGCCGCCGAGCGCCGGCGTCGCCACGTGCACCACCGGGACGTCCGCGGCTGCGATCGGCGTATCGTTCCCCGACATGCGCACCAGCGCGAGCACGTCGTGCCATTCGCGCACGGCCCAGCCACCCGGCTGTCCGGGCCGGTGGTACTCCACGATGAGCGAGTCGTCGGCAGACATCAGCGCGCGGCGGCCTCGTCGGGCACCGTGGGCGCGATATTGAGGCGCCGCTGCCGGACGGCCGCCAGCGTACGGCGCAGGTTGAAGAGCGAGCTGAGGTAGTAGACCCCTTTGAAGGCCCCGAGGGAAAAGCGGATCGGCGTGTTCCCGAAAATGTCGCCGGCGAGAACCGACAGCAGTGTCTCCCTCATGCGCAGCGGATTCTTCGGGGTCATCAACAGATCCCGCAGCGTCGGATTGGTGACGCGATAGATAAACCACGAGAACATCCTGGGTCCGCGGCGCATCACCCGATCGTAGGCGCGCAGCGCCTTAGCCGACTGCTGCGGGGTGCGCAGGCACGCGTCGACCGTATCCGCGGCGACCGCCCCGCCGTGCATCGCCAGCCACACGCCGGTCGAGAACACCGGGTCGATGAACGCGAACGCGTCGCCGACCAGCAGGTAGTTCCGGCCGTGGCTAAGCGCCGCGCTGTAGGAGTAATTTCCGGTGGCTTCGACCTCGGAGATGAGCGTGGCGTGCTTCAGCCGCTCGGCGAGCGGCGCGCACAGCGCGATGGTCGCGAGCAGGAACTCCGGCAGCGGACCGCGGCGCCGCTTGAGGTAATACGGCCACACCACCGCGCCGACGCTGGTGGCGCCGTCGGCGAGTGGAATCAGCCAGAACCAGCCGTGCTCGAACCAGTAGATCGAGATGTCGCCGGCGCGCTTGCCGTCGTGGCGCTCGGCTCCGGCGAAGTGCGCGTAGATCGCAGCGCTGTTGTGCCGGGGATTGCGGCCCTTGATGCGCAGGTGATTGGCGAGAAAGGTATCGCGTCCGGACGCATCGATGAGGAATTGCGCCTCCCACCACGAGCGCGAGCCGTCCTCATGCTCGGCCGCGACGCGCACCCCGCCGTCGGGACGCTCGAGCTCCACCTCGCGGGCGCGGCAGCCCTCGACGACGATCGCGCCGCACTCGGCGGCCCGCCGGATGAGGATCTCGTCAAACTGCGAGCGTCGCACCTGGTAGCTGTAGGGCAGCTCGGGGTTGCGCGCCGCGGCGAACTCGAAGCTTTCGCTGCGGCCATGCCACGGCGACACAAACTCGGCGCCCCACTTGAGCATGCCGATGGCGCGCACCCGCTCGGCAACTCCCAGCCGCTCAAACAGCGGCCGGTTCGCGGGCAGCAGCGACTCGCCGATGTGAAAGCGCGGATGATGCGCCTTCTCGAGCAGCGTCACGCGGTAACCGCGCCCGACCAGGAGATTGGCCGCAGTCGACCCCGCCGGCCCGCCACCGATGATCAGGACGTCGGCGCGCGTGCCACGCGCGGTTCCAGTCTCGCGTTCCTGCATCGGACCCCCCGTTCAAAATCTTAGCGTAGTCGCGCCAGCCGCCGCTATGAGTCGGGCACTGCCTTCTCGCTCACCATGGTCAATACGTCGTAGTTCGCGACCGCCTCGCCGCTCTGGTTGGTGATGGCCGCGTCCCAGCGCACCTCGCCGTAGCCGGCGCCTGCACGCAGCGACTTCTCCTTAGCTGTGAGGCGCACGCGGATGCGGTCGCCGGGCTTCACCGGCTTCACGAAGCGCAGGCTGTCGATCCCATAGTTGGCGAGCACCGGTCCATAGGGCGCGTCGACGAACAGGCCCGCAGCCGCCGCCACCAGGAAGTAACCATGCGCGACGCGGCCGCCGAACAACGGGTTGCGCCTGGCGTCCGCCTCGTCCATGTGCGCATAAAACCGGTCGCCCGAGAGCGCCGCGAAGCGCTCGATGTCATCGACCGTGACCTCGCGCTCGCCCGAGTGGAAGGTGTCGCCGATCGCGAGCGAGCCGAAGGGCTTGCGGAAGGGGTGCACTCCCGGGTCGAGCTCAGCCGCCCCCCGCGTCCAGCGTCCGCTCGCCGCGGTGATGACATCCGGCGTTCCCTGCAGCGCGGTGCGCTGCAGATAGTGCATCACGCCGCGGATGCCGCCCATCTCCTCGCCACCTCCCGCACGGCCCGGGCCACCGTGCACCAGGTGCGGAAGCGGTGAGCCGTGGCCGGTCGATTCCTTGGCGCAGTGACGGTTCACCACCACGATGCGCCCGTGGAACGGTGCGAGTCCGAGCACCAGCTGCGCCGCCAGCGCGTCGTCGGCCGTGAACACCGAGGCCGCCAGGCTCCCGCCGCCGCGGCGCGCGAGCGCGATCGCGTCGCCCGTGTCCCGGTAGGGCACCACCGTGCATACCGGGCCAAAGGCCTCCACCGAGTGGATGGCGCGCGCCCGCCCGGCGTCCCGGCAATAGAGCAGTGTCGGCGCGATGAAGGCACCGCGCTCGCAGTCAGCGCCGAGCGGGTCCGGCTTGCCGTTCCCGCCCGCGACCACTTCGGCTTCCTGTTCGAGCCTGGCGAGCCGCTCGGTCACTTCGCGGCGCTGACTGAGGGATGCGAGCGGGCCCATGCGCACCTGCTCGAGGCGCGGGTCGCCGACCACCACCTTGGCGAGCGCGGCGCACAAGGCGTCGATGACCTCGGGGGCGCGTGCCTCCGGCACGATCGCCTTGCGGATGGCGGTGCACTTCTGGCCGGCCTTGACCGTCATCTCGCGCACCACTTCGCGCACAAACAGATCGAGCTCGGGCGCGCCCGGTCCGGCATCGGGACCGAGGATCGAGGAGTTGAGTGAATCGGTCTCCGCCGTGAAGCGCACGGAATTGGCGCTGACGGCGGGATGCTGGCGGAGCTTGAGCGCGGTGACCGCGGAGCCCGTAAACGACACGACATCCTGACAGGTGAGGTGCTCGAACAGGTCCCCGACCCCGCCGCAGATGAGCTGCACCGTTCCCTCGGGCAGGATTCCCGACTCGAGGATCCGGCGGAAAACCCGCTCGGTGAGGTAGGACGTCTGGGTGGCGGGCTTCACGATCGCCGGGACGCCCGCGAGCAGCGCCGGCGCCAGCTTCTCCAGCATGCCCCACACCGGGAAGTTGAAGGCGTTGATGTGCACCGCGGCGCCTTCGAGCGGCATGCACAGGTGCTGTCCGACGAAGGTTCCGGTCTTTGACAGCGCCTCGACGCCGCCGTCGACATAGACACGGCTGTTGGGCAGCTCGCGGGTACCCTTGCTGGCGTACACGAACAGGGTACTGATGCCGCCGTCGATGTCGATCCAGGAGTCGCCGCGCGTGGCCCCGGTCGCGAACGACACCGGGTAGTACTCCTCCTTGTGCTCGCTCAGATCCCTGGCCAGTGCCTTGAGGAGCGCCGCGCGTTCGTGGAAGGTGAGCCGGCGCAGGTTCGGCCCCCCGACATCCCGTGCCCAGGCGAGCATCGCCTGCGTCTCGAGTCCCTCGGCGCTCGCATGCGCGATCACCTCGCCGGTGGTGGCATCCCGCAACGCCGCGCCGCCGCCGCTGCCACTGCGCCATTTGCCCGCCGCGTAGCTCTGAAGCTCCATCGCCTCACTCCTCGATCGTCGTGACCTGTCCGTCGATGCGGTACGAGCGACCGCGAAACAACGCCACGCGCTCGCCGCGCTGATTTCTGACGCTGATCTCGTAGATGCCGTTGCGCTTCGTGCGCCACAGCTCGCTCGCCTCGGCGGTGAGCTCATCGCCCGCGCGCGCCGCCGCGAGGAAATCGATCGCCCCCGCGGCCGCCACCGTGCTCTCGTTGTAGGAATTGCACGCGAAGGCGAAGGCGCTGTCGGCGAGCGCGAACACGATTCCGCCGTGGCAGACGTCGTGGCCGTTCACCATGTCCGGCCGCACCGTCATCACGACGCGTGCCCGGCCGGGCTGCACTTCGAGGAGCCGCATGCCGAGCGCCTGCGATGCGCGGTCGCGCTGGTAGAGCGCCTGCGCCGACCGCTCGGCCAGCTGCTGCGCCCGCGGCTCCCCCGGCTTGCTCATGTCAACGCCCGCAGAAGCGCGGCGTGCGCTTCTCGCCAAACGCCGCCACGCCCTCGGCGTAGTCGGCGGTGCGCCCGAGCTCGGCCTGGTAGTCGCGCTCAACGTCCAGTTGCTCGGCGAGCGTGCGTCCCCAGCTCTCGTAGATCGCCTGCTTGGTGCGTGCCAGCCCGCGGGTCGGGGCGCTCGCGAAGCCTTGCGCGAGGGTCTCGACCACGCTGCCGAGCTCGGCGTCATCGACGCAGCGCCAGATGAGCCCCCAGGCGGCGGCCTGCTCGGCCGGCAGCTTCTCTCCGAGGAGCGCGAGCCCGAGCGCGCGCGCCGTGCCGACCGTGCGCGGCAGGAACCAGGTGCCCCCGGAGTCGGGCACCAGCCCGAGCCGCGAGAACGCCTGCACGAAGCTGGCCGAGCGCGCCGCAACAACTAAGTCGCAGGCGAGCGCGATGTTGGCGCCCGCGCCCGCGGCGACGCCGTTCACCGCGGCAATCACCGGCAGCGGCAAGGCGCGCAGGGCGAGCACCAGCGGCTTGTAGTTCTTCTCGATCGACTCGCCGAGGTCCGCGGCCTCACCGCCCGGGCTCACCGCCCGGTCGCCGAGGTCCTGCCCGGCACAGAAGCCGCGGCCGGCGCCGCTGATCACCAGCACGCGGGCTGCGGACGCGCGCACCGCGGCGAGCGCGCTGCGGACCTCGGCGTGCATCTCGGTGTTGAAGCTGTTGAGGCGCTCGGGGCGATTGAGCGTGAGGCGCGCGATCCCGGCGCTCGAGTCGAACAGGATGGTCTGGTAGCTCACCGTGGCCTACTTCTCGTCGTAGTCGAGCTCGAGCGTGGCGCTCTTGACGCGCGACTGGCACGCCAGCACGTAGCCCTGCCCGAGCTCCCAGTCCTCGAGGGCGTAGTTCTGCGCCATCTCGACCTCGCCGCGCACCACCTTGGTACGGCAAGTCGAGCAGACGCCCGCGCGGCACGAGAAGGGCAGCTCGATCCCGGCGCGCGCCGCGGCATCGAGCACGGTCTCGTCGTTCATCTGCATGGTGAAGGAGCGGCGCCGGCCGTCCATCGCAATGGTAACTTCGGCGCGGGCCGCGTCCGGGACCGGGCCCGCTGCGGCCGGCGTGGCCGCGGGCGCCACCGCGGCGGCCTCGTGCCCGGCGCCCTCGCCCGCCGTCGCCACGCTGAAGTGCTCGGTATGGATGCGCGCCGCCTCCACGCCCAGCGCGCGCAAGCTGCCGCCGACCTGCTCGATCATGTCGCCGGGCCCGCACACGAAGTATTCGGCGATCTCGCCCGGGCGGAACAGCGCGGCCGCGAACTGCCGGACCCGCTCGCCATCGATCCGGCCGTTGTACAGCGCCGCCTCCTGTGGCTCGCGGCTCATCACGAAGTGCAGCGCCAGCCGCTCGAGGTAGCGGTCCTTGAGCGCCAGCAGCTCCTCGAGGCACATCGCCCGCGCACTGCCGCTGTTGCCGTAGAAGAGCATGACGCGCTTCTCCGGCAGCGCGAGCAGCGTGCGCGCGACCGACAGGACCGGAGTGATGCCGCAGCCGGCGGCGAACGCCACGTAGCTGCCCCCGCGAGCCGCGCCCGAGCGCGGGCTGAAGCTGCCGTTGGGAGGCAGCACGTCGAGCGTGTCCCCGGCGCGCAGCTGCTCGGCGAGATAGCGCGACATTTTCCCCGCCGCATGCACGCGCGGCACGATCCGCAGCGGCCACTCCCCGGGCGCGTTCACCAGCGAGTAAGTGCGGCGTACTTCCTCGGCATCGATCTGCGCGCGCACCACGACGTGCTGGCCGGCGGCACCCAGGTACTCGCCGCGCAGCTCCGCGGGCACCTCGAGCGCAATCGCCACGGCGTCTTCCGCATCCGGGCCGATGGCGCCGACAGTGAGTGGATGGAACCGCAGCATGTCAGATGCACTTGAAGTGGTCGAAAGGCTCCCGGCAGGCACTGCAGACGTAATGCGCCTTGCAGGGCGTCGAGCCGAATTCGCTGATGCGCTCGGTGGCGAGACTGCGGCACCTCGGGCAGCGCACTGGCTCGGGTGCATGGCCCAGCGCCGCCGCTGCCGCCGCCGGTGGGGCGATGCCGAAGGCCTCGAGCTTGGCGCGCCCCGCGGCCGTCACCCAGTCGCTCGTCCAGGGGGGCGAGAGAACTTCCTCGAGGAGCGCATCCCCAAAGCCCGCCTCATCGAGCGCGGCACGCGTCGCGCTGCGGATCGCGGCGGTCGCGGGGCAGCCGGTGTAGGTCGGGGTGATGCCGACGCGCAGCGTCCCGTCGGCGGCGCGGCGCACGTAGCGCACGATCCCTAAGTCGACGATGCTCAGCACCGGAATCTCGGGGTCCGGCACGCGGGCGAGGAGCTGCCATACCTCGCGCTCGCCTGTGTCCGCCGCCACGCTGGACTCCGTCGCTCTCACCAGCTGACACCCGGATAGGTCCGCTGCAGATGCTGCATCTCTGCGAGCAGGTGGCCGAGGTGCTCGGTGTGCACGCCGCGCTTGCCGTGCCAGGGGTGGGGTTGCGGGGCGGGTCGCACCAGCGTCGCCTGGCGCAGGTCCTCGTCCACGCGCCTTCCGAAGCGCTCGGCGGCTGCGGCGAGCGGCGGCGCGACGCCTGCGGCAGCCATGCGCTCGTCGATCTCATCCGCAGTGAACAGCTCCTCGGTGAAGCGCCACAGGGAGTCCACCGCCTGCTGCGCGCGCGCCTGACTCTCCGCGGTGCCGTCGCCGAGGCGCACCAGCCAGCCGCTGCTGAAGCGGTAGTGGTAGCGCGTCTCCTTTAGCGCCTTGGCGGCAATCGCCGCGAGCCGCGTATCCGCGGATCCCGTGAGACCCTCGTAGACCTCGAGCTGCCAGGCATCGATCAGCCACTGGCGCACGATGCTGTGGGCGAAGTCGCCGTTCGGCTGCTCGGCGAGCGAGAGATTCAGGAACTCCGGTGCATCGCGGAAGTATGCGAGCGCGTCCTCGTCGCGTCCCCCGCCCTCGATCTCCCCGGCGTAGGTGAGCAGCAGCCGCGCCTGGCCGATGAGGTCCAGCGCGAGATTCGCCAGGCCCAGATCCTCCTCCAGGGCCGGCGCGTGGCCGATCCACTCCCCGAGGCGCTGCCCGAGCACCAGGCTCGTATCGGCGAGGCGCAGCACGTAGCGCAGCAGCGCCTCGCTCAGGGCCCGGTCGCGCCCCACGGGCGCTGCCGCCGGCGCGCTCACAGATTCTTCACCTCGTCGGGAATCGCATAGAAGGTCGGATGCCGGTACACCTTGTCGCGCGCCGGCTCGAACAGCGCGTCCGACTCGCCCGGGTCCGAGGCGACGATGTCCACCGAGCGCACCACCCAAATGCTCACCCCCTCCTGGCGGCGGGTGTACACGTCGCGCGCGTGCTCGATCGCCATGCGCGCATCCGCCGCATGGAGACTCCCGACGTGCTTGTGCTCGAGCCCGGAGCGCGAGCGGATGAACACCTCGAACAGCGGCCAGTCGGCCATGGACGGATCGGCGGCCGGATCGCTCATGCTCGTCTCACCTCCTGCTTGGCGGCGTGCGCCGCCGCCGCGGCGCGCACCCACGCGCCCGCCCGGTGGGCCTCGCGGCGCGCCTCGAGGCGCTCGCGGTTGCACGGTCCGTTGCCTTTCAGCACGGCGTGGAACTCTTTCCAGTCGATCGGCCCGATGGCAAAACGCTGCGCGGCCTCATCCCAGCGCAGCGCCGGATCCGGGATCGTCAGCTCGAGGAACTGCGCCTGCGGCACGGTGATATCGATGAATTTCTGCCGCAGCTCGTCGTTGCTGAAACGCTTGATCTTCCAGCGCATCGATTGCGCGGTGTGCTTCGAATCCGCGTCCGACGGCCCGAACATCATGATCGACGGCCACCACCAGCGGTTGAGCGCATCCTGCGCCATGGCGCGCTGCGCCGCGCTTCCCCGCGCGAGCGTCAGCATGATCTCGAAGCCCTGGCGCTGGTGGAAGCTTTCCTCCTTGCAGATGCGCACCATGGCACGCGCGTACGGCCCATAGGAGCAGCGGCAGATCGGGATCTGGTTCATGATCGCGGCGCCGTCCACCAGCCACCCGATCGCGCCCACGTCCGCCCAGGTGAGCGTCGGGTAGTTGAAGATGCTCGAGTATTTGGCCGCGCCCGACAGCAGCTGCTCGAACATCTGCGCGCGCGAGATGCCGAGCGTCTCGGCCGCGCTGTACAGATACATGCCGTGTCCACCCTCGTCCTGAACCTTGGCCATGAGCACCGCCTTGCGGCGCAGGCTGGGCGCGCGCGTGATCCAGTTGCCCTCGGGCAGCATGCCGACGATCTCGGAGTGCGCGTGCTGGGAGATCTGCCGGATGAGCGTCTGGCGGTAGGCATCCGGCATCCAGTCCTTGGGCTCGATCTTCTCGTCGGCGTCGATCCGCGCCTGAAAGCGCGCCGCCGCGGCCGTGGCATCCGCGGCCGCAGCCGGCACCGGCTCCCGCCCGTGGACGTCGAGCGCCTGGGTATACATGCACCAAGGCTAGCACAATGAAAACGGGGTCATGACTTGCGGGGGCGGAGCAGCGGGAGCAAGCCGCCCCGCCCCTCGAGAGAGGCCCGTCCGGAGCGGACGGGCCTGGATTTTCAGGAGCTTTCCGCCTAGTCGCTCAGCACGACCGCCATGAAGTTCGCCGACAACACACCGGTGCTGAAGTCGTAGGGCCCGGAGGCTTCGACGCGCAACAGCTGCGTGGTCCCGTTGAGATCCCCGGTCAGGGCGGTGATGAAGTCACTGAAGCTCGTATACACCTGGAACTGCCAGCTCATGCGATGCCCGATCGCAAAGATCATGTTGGAGGCGGCGGCATTCGGCAGGAAGGAAAGCCCGGCGCTCACGCTTCCCGGATCCTCCCTCACCGGGCCGATGAAGATCAAATGCTGGGCCGCGCTCTGCACCGTCGCCTGGGTCATCATGACGTTGGTGGCGCCGAGCGGCGCGACGAAGGGCGCGGTCGGCCCCGGCTCCATCCACTCCAGATGCAGCAGTGCGTTCGCGGTCGAGAAATTCACCAGCGTCAGCGCCGCGAAATCCGGCGGCGCGGATCCGAAGGGCGTCACGAAGCCGTCGAACGCCACGGGGAAGCCGGCGCTGAGCGCCGGCAGCGGCAGTGCCGCAGGCACGCTCACGGTGTAGGCGCTCGCCGTGGCGTCGTTGGCACCCGTGGTGCCGCTGCCGGTGCCGGCGAAGTTGAAGACCGACGGCGGGCGCCCATCGAGCGCCTGCAGGTTCATGGTCACCACGCCGCTCGCGGAGGAGGTGAACTGCCCCCAGGCGCGCGTCACCATCAGCCGCACGCTGCCCGCGCTCGCATCGAGTGTCCGGTTGCCGCTCGCGTCGGTACCGAACTTGCCGAAGGCCTGCACGTGCTGGCCGACGGAGATGTCCTGCGGCCCGAACGTGCCGGACTGTCCGTCCTCGGTCACCATCGTGGTGGACGCCACCGTGACCAATACCTGGCCGAAGAACCCGAAGTCACCCGCGCCCATGTTGCTGCCCATGGTGTTGCCCATGGTGTTGCCCATGGTGTTACCACCCATGGTGCCACCCATGGTGTTGGTGCCCACGGCGTTGTCACTGGTGCCAGCGGCAGCGCTCATGACCTCGCCACCGGAGACGCCGCCGCCCTGCTGCGGCTGGAAAAAGCCATTGCTCACGGTGAGCACGTTGCCGCTGCGCGCGACGACGCTGCCTTCGACGCTGTCGAGGCCGGCCCCCGGCACGCTCGTGCCGGCAAACACCTGTGCGGCTGTGAACGTCTTGGCCGTGGTATCGAAGGTCCCGAGGGCGAGTGTCATCGTCCCCGTCGGGAGCGCCGCGAGCGCGGTCAGGCCCGCATTACCGGTAGAAGCCGTGCCGTTGATCGTGAACGCGGTGGTCGTGGTCGTATAGACCACCACCTGCCCCATCTTGTCATCCGAGTCGGTGAAGAACGGAAACACCTGGACCGTGTACGAGGTCTGACTCGCGGTATTGGTCACGCTCACCAGCGGACCGCGCACGCGGATCGGCTTGGTCAGGTCCGGGGTGAGGCTCGCCACCAGCACCGGGTTCACCGTCACCATCACGGCGCTCGGCATGGTCGATGAGCTGATGGTCGACGGCGCCACCGTGTCGGAGGCGCTCAGGTTGAAGTCGAGCGCCAGGTGCGAGACGGTGCCGTTGGTGATCACGAGTGGCGAGCCGGAGGGCAGCTGCAGGGTGAGTGTCATCTGGCTGTTGGGCGAGACCAGCGGGCTCGAGCTCGCGCCGTTGATGATGTTGGCCGCCGGCACGGTGATGCCGCCGGCGCCATTGTCGACGACGATCGTCGCTCCGTTGAAATCGAGCGTCAGAGCGACGCCGCTGTAGCTGCCGGTCGGAACCTGCTGGGCACTTATCACTTCCGACAGGTTGACTAGCTGGGCGAAGTCGACGGTCGTAGTGGCCGGCACTGTCTCGACCGTCGTGCCGTCGGAGCGCGTCAGCTTCAGCGACACGACGTTGACCATGTAGCTGAGGAAATCCCCCGGCATGTCCGTCAGCGTCACCATGGCGGTGCCCATGGCGCCGGGCGGCGGAGGAGGATTCATGCTGCTCATCGAGCCGCCGCCACCGCCGCAGGCGTTGACGAGCAACGCGCAGCTGAGGCCGGCGACGGCGGCGAGAGGCAGCGAGAGTTGGCGCGCCGCGTTCCAGCAGCGGCGGGTGACATCGAGTACGTTCATGCGGGTGACTCCCCGAAGCTCACTGATCCTGACTGCGCTCCCGGCCGGCAGGGCGCCGGGTGCGCACATCCCCGGCGGTTTTGTAGCCCCGCCCCCGGCGCCATACAAGCTGTCGCCTGCTCCCGACAGGTCGGGCGGGATTACATAACATTGTACATTTTGTAACCAGGAGCGAATCCCTGTCAGCGCGGTTCGCGACGGTCGATGACGCGCTGCGCCTTGCCCGCCGAGCGCTCGATCGTTCCCGGATCGCCGACCCGCACCCGTGCGGAGATCCCGACGAGCGCTTTGATGCTGGCTTCGAGCTCGCGCTGCAGGCTGCCGCGCGATTCGGCTGGCGTTCCCTCAAGGCATTCAACCTGGACCGTGAGCTGGTCCAGATGCCCCTCGCGTGTCAGCTCGAGCTGATAGTGCGGTGCCAGGCGCGCGATTCTCAGCACCAGCTCCTCGATCTGGCTCGGGAAGACGTTCACGCCGCGCACGATCAGCATATCGTCCGAGCGGGCACTGATACGCGCCATGCGGCGCATCGCGCGCGCGGTCGGCGGCAGGAGCGCCGTCAGATCGCGCGTGCGGTAACGGATCATCGGCAGCGCCTGCTTGGTGAGCGAGGTGAACACCAGCTCGCCGCAGGAGCCCTCCGGCAGCACCGCGCCCGTGACGGGGTCGATGATCTCCGGATAGAAGTGGTCCTCCCAGATCACGGGCCCGTCCTTGGCCTCGAGGCATTCGCACGCGACGCCCGGTCCCATCAGTTCCGAGAGGCCGTAGATATCGAGCGCATCGAGGCCGGCGCGCGTCTCGATCTCGGCACGCAGTGCCTCGGTCCACGGCTCGGCACCGAAGATCCCGATGCGGAGCGAGCTGGCCGCGGGATCGAGCCTCTGACGGTGAAACTCCTCGACCAGGGCCAGCATGTAAGAAGGAGTCACCATGATGACGTCGGGCTCGAGGTCGCGGATCAGCTGCACCTGCTTCTGCGACTGTCCGCCCGACATCGGCACGACCGTGCAGCCGAGGCGCTCGGCGCCGTAGTGCGCCCCGAGGCCGCCGGTGAAGAGGCCGTAGCCGTAGGCGATATGCACGATGTCTCCGGCGCGGGCGCCGGCGGCGCGCAGCGAGCGCGCCACCAGCCCCGCCCAGGTGTCGATGTCCTCGCGGGTGTAGCCGACCACCGTGGGCTTGCCCGTGGTGCCGCTCGAGGCGTGGAGGCGCACGACCTGCGACCGTGGCACGGCGAACATCCCGAAGGGATAGTGTGCCCGCAGATCATCCTTCACCGTGAAGGGGAAGTGCGCCAGATCAGCGAGCCTCTTCAGGTCATCCGGGCGAACGCCGGCGAGCTGGCATTTGTCGCGGTAGGGCGCCACGTTGTCGTAGGCATGCCGCACCGACCACTGGAGGCGCGTGAGCTGCAACGCGCGCAGCTCGTCCTCGCCGGCGCGCTCGATCGGCTCGAGCTCCGCGGCCGGATGCCCCCCGGACACGAGCGCCCCGTCGGACTCAGGCCGACCAGTCGGCGAGCGCGCCGACGAAGGTCTGCATGAAACGGTTCGCCTGGTGGCCGTCCATCACGCGGTGATCGAGCGTCAGCGTGACGTAGCAGCGCGGCCGCACCGCGATCTTCTGCTCGTCCCCCTCCTCGACGACCACCGGACGTTTCTCGAGCTTGCCGACTCCGAGAATCGCCGACTGCGGCTGATTGATGATGATGGGCGCGGCCAGGAGGCTGCCGCTCACCCCGTGGTTCGAGATGGTAAAGGTGCCGCCGCGTACGTCCGCCGGCGCCAGCGTGCCGCTGCGCGCGCGGGTAACGAGCTCCTCGAGCCCGCGTGCGACCTCGAACAGATCGCGCGCGCCCGCGTCGTGCAGCACCGGCACCACGAGCCCGGTGCCCTCGACCGCCGTTGCGACGCCGATGTGAATGTCGTCGTAGATCTCGAGCGCGGTGTCGGTCCAGCGGCTGTTGGCCTCGGGCACGGCGCGAATCGCCGCGACCGCGGCCTGCACGAAATAAGCGGTCAGTGTCAACGGTGCGCCGCGCTGCCCGAACTCCTCGCGCCGGCGGGTGCGGTCCTTCAGCACCGCGGTGAGATCGGCCTCGAACAGGGTGGTCACATGCGGCGCGGTGTGCAGGAGGCTCTGTACCATGTGCTCGGCGATGCGCTTGCGTACCGCGGTATGGGGCACGCGATGGCTCCTGATGCCGCCCGCTGCCGTCCCGGCCGGCGCAGGTGCGCTCGCCGCGGAGGCAGCTGCGCTCCCGGCCGCAGCCGCGCGCAGCACATCCTCGACGGTGATGCGGCCGGCGGGACCTGTTCCCTCGACTCGATCCGCGCTGAGGCCGTGTTCCGCCAGGAGCCGCCGCACCGCGGGACTCGGCTGCAGGATCGCCGGGCCTGCCGCGAGCCCTGCCGCCGCGGCCGCCGGCCCGGCCGCTGCGCCGGTTCCCCGCGCCGCACCCGCGCCAGCTGCCGGCCCCGCCGCGCGACCCTCCGCGGTGGTGCGCGCCGCGACCCCGGCCGCACGCGCCGCGATGCGCCCCAGCAACTCCCCTGGGGCGACCTCGTCCTGCTCCTGCTTGAGGATCTCGGCGAGCACCCCGCTCGCCGGTGAGGCGACCTCCACCGTCACCTTGTCGGTCTCGAGCTCGATCAGCGGCTCATTGGCTTCGACGCTCTCGCCCACGCGCTTCAGCCAACGCAGCAGTTGCGAGCGTGTGCCCTCGGTCTGCTCTGCGGGGGCGCGGATGTCGAGGCTCGCGCTCATCGGCTCACAGGCTCGCCAGCTTCTGGATCTTGCGCGCGATGCGCGCCACGTCCGGCACGGCAGCCTCGAGCAGCACCGGGCTGTGCGGGCTCGGGATGTCCGGCATGGCGAGCCGCTCGACCGGCGCCTCGAGGCTGTAGAACGCCTCGCTCGCGAGCGTCGCCGCCACTTCGGCACCGAAGCCCGCGGTCAGATTGTCCTCGTGCACGATCAGACACCGGTGGGTCTTCTCCACAGAGCCGAGTACGGCCGCCTTGTCCCAGGGCGACAGAGTACGCAGATCGAGTACCTCGGCGTCAACGTGCGACTCGCGGGCGGCGAGCTCGCAGCGCTCCACCATGGCTCCCCAGGTCACGACCGTGAGCTCGCTGCCGGGCCGCACGAGGCGCGCGCGGCCGTAGGGCACGATGAACTCATCGCCGGGATACGGCCGGCGCGCCCACGCGCCGTCGAGCATGGCGCGGTGCTCGAAGAAGATGACCGGATCGTTGCCGCGCAACGCGGCGCGCAGCAGCCCCACGGCATCCTCGGCGTTCGAAGGCACCGCGACCTGCCAGCCGATGCCGTGCACCCAGGCGACCTCGTTGGTCTGGCTGTGCCAGGGGTCCCCGCACTTGAAGAAGCCTCCGGGCATGCGCACCACTACGGGCGCGGCGAACCGGTTGCGGGTGCGCCAGCGGAGCGTCCCGCAGTCATTGAGCTGCTCCGCGGCCGGCTCGGCGTACTTGCGGAACTGGATCTCGGCGACCGGCAGCAATCCCGCGAGCGCCATGCCCACCGCCCGTCCGATGATCCCTTCTTCTGAGAGGCTGGTGTCGAACACCCGCCCGATGCCGTACTTGTCCTGCAGCCCGAGGGTCGCGCCGTGCACCCCGCCTTTCGGGCCCACGTCCTCGCCGAACACCAGCATGCGCGGGTTCAGCGCGAGCTCCGCATCGAGCGTGCGGCGAATCGCGGTGAGCATGTTGATGCGCGTCGCCTCCGGCTGCGCGCGCTCGCTCGAAGGCGCGTACACGTAGCCCTCCGGGAGGAGCCCGCCCTGCTGCTGCAGCTCCCGCGTGCCGTCGGCATTTTGCGCGAACACGTGGCTCGTCAGCTGCTGCGGATCGGGTTGCGGCCGCGCCAGCGCCCGCTGCACGGCCTGCGCGACTTCCGCGCGCGCGCCGGCGGCAATCTCCCGCCATTCGGCCTCGCTCATCAGCCCCGGAACGAGGAGCTGCTCGAGCCGTGCGAGCGGATCGCGCGCATGCTCCGCTGCGAGAGTCTCGGCCGATTTGTAGGCCTGCGTATCCTGCCCCGAGTGTCCCGACAGGCGCGGCACGGTGAGCCGCAACAGCAGCGGCGCGCGCCCGGCGCGCACCTGCGCCACCGCACGCCGGGTCAGGTCGGAGGCCTCGCGCGGGTCGCTGCCGTCGCCCTCCAGGATCGTGAGGCCGCCGAAGGCGCGCAGGTTCGCGGCAATGTTCCCGCCGGGGGTCTGGTAGGTGGACGGCACGGAAATGCCGAAGGCGTTGTCCTCGATGTAGAACAGCATCGGCAGCCGCTGGGTGGTCGCGATGTTGAGCGCCGCCCAGAAGCCGTTGGTCGCGGTCGAGGCGTCCCCGCCCAGCACCACGGCGATGCTGCGCGCGTAAGCGGCATCACCGAGAACCTCGTGGCGGTAACGGATCGCCTGCGCCCAGCCGGCGGCCGGCGTGTACTGCGTGCCGACGCCGCCGCAGGCCGGCAGCACGGTGGGCGCCCCGCGCCCCGGCAGGTTGAACACCACGCCGATATCGCGGCCGCCGCTGAAGGCGCCGCTGCGCGCGAGCGGTCCCGCCGCTGCGTCCTCCAGGCTCACCCCGAGCGTCAGCATGAGCGGGCGCGAGCGGTAGTACACGGCGATGCCGTCGTGAGCATCCGTCAGGTTGAGCGCGAGGAGGATCTGCGCGAGCTCGTGGCCGCGCGCCGAGAACTGGTAGAGCACCTTGCGCTCGGGCACCAGGCGCGTCTCCTCGATGTCATCGAGCGCACGCGAGACCTGCACCAGGCGCGTGACACGGCGCCAGTCAGGCTGCGCGGCGCTTGCGGGGCTTCCATCCGTGAGGTTGGCGATCGCGGCGGCCGGTGCAGCCATGGGACTCCTCGGGACGGCGACCAGCGCGCAGCTTATGCCCTGATGGTAGAAATTATCTTGCTGAAATTGCGCACCGTGGCCAATATTTGGCAATATTATTGCCATGAAACGCGCCCTCGATCGCCTCGACCGACGGATTCTCGAGCAGCTCCAGGCCGATGCGCGCATCTCCAACCAGGAGCTGGCCAAGCGGGTGGGTCTCTCGCCGGCACCCTGCTGGCGGCGGCTGCGGCGCCTCGAAGAGGCCGGCTTCATCGCGGACTATGTGACGCTGCTGCGGGCGCCGGCGATCGGGCTGCCGATCCTCGCCTACGCGGTCGTCTCCCTCGAGAACCATCACCCGGAGTCCGTGCGGCAGTTCGACCAGCTGGTGAATGATCGCCCCGAGGTGCTCGAGTGCCATTCGATGAGCGGCCCGAACGACTACCTGCTGCGCATCGTCGCCGCCAGCATGGAAGCCTACGAGCACTTCCTGTCGACGCAGCTGCTGCAGCTCGCCGCGGTGCGCTCGGTCAACACGAGCTTCGTGCTGCGCACCAAGAAATTCACGACCCGCCTGCCGGTAGCCTGAAGGCGCACATGGCCCGCCGCCAAAGGGGTCAGGCCGTCAGTCCGCCGCCGGGCGCTCGCATTCGCAGCTGGTGGTGTCGGGCCCTGCGAACCAGAAGGCCGACGACAGCAGCCGCACGTCGGCATGTTTCCATGCGCGGGAGTATTCGCGCGCGCTCGCGTCGGCGGCGGCCTTGCGGCCCTGCGCGCGCAGCGCTGCCGTGAGCCCGTAGAGCGCCCAGCCATTCCCCGGATGACGCTGCAGGTCCTCGCGGTAGACGTGCTCGGCTTCCGCGGCGCGCCCCGCGATGAGCAGCTGCGCACCGAGCAGGTGACGCACCGGAAAGAACCAGCCCGCGCCCCCATCAGCCGGCAGTCGATCCTCGGCCGCGGCCGCTCTCTCGAGCTCGCTGATCGCGTCGGCGTTGCGAAGCTCGGTGGCCGCGATCCGGGCGGCGACCACCGGCACGGCCACGTCGATGAGCGCGCGCAGCCCGCCGCCGGCAGCCCCCGCTTCGGCTGCCGCGCCCCCCTCGAGCCGCGTGAGACCGGCGAGCGCGGCACGCGCCTCCGGGAGCCGGCCGCGGGCGGCGAGCGCTACGCCGCGCCCGTAGATATAACCCGCCGTGAGTCCCGGCGCGCGCGGATCCGGCGGTCCTTGTGCGATGAGCTCGTCCCACAGCCCGAAGCGCACCAGCGCCGCGTACCGCGGCGTGAGCTCCCAGCCCGAACCGCCCGCGGCGAGCAGCCGGTCCACGGGGCTCGCTGCGAGCTCCTGCACGGCGGCGAGCGCGTCGGCCTTCCGTCCTTCCATGCCGGCCACGTAGGCCACGCGCACTGCCTCCGGCGGCGCCTCCGTGCGCGCGCTCGCCTGCGCCTGCGCTGCGCACGCGGGCCCCGCGATCGTCAGCGCCAGCGCCGCGATCGCTATCGCTGCTCTTACCCGCCGCAACACTGAACCAATTGGTTAACTATCGTGACTTGGAGGTAGCGGCGCTCGACCACCCCAGACCCGCGGCTGCGAGCCGCTCGAGCAGCGGCGCAGGCCGCCAGCGCGCGCCGTGCGAGGGAGCGAGCCGTTGCATCGTCTCCACTACGCGCTTGAGGCCCGCCTGCTCGGCCCAGTACATCGGACCACCCCGCCAGGCGGGAAACCCGTAGCCGTTGACATAGACCACGTCGATGTCGCCCGCGCGCAGCGCGATGCCTTCGTCGACGATCTTCGCGCCCTCGTTGACCAGCGGGTGCAGCAGCCGGTCGAGGATCTCCTCGTCGGGGATCTGCCGGCGCCGGATCTTCAGGTCGCGCGACACGCCCTCGATGAGCGCCAATACCTCGGGATCGGAGATGCGGGTACGTCCCTCGTAACGATAGAAACCCTTGCCGGCCTTCTGCCCGAGACGTCCCTCTGCGAACAGCCGTTCGAGGATCGGCGAGAAGCGCTCGTCGGCGGGGAGCTTGCGGCCCTTGCGGATCAGGAATCCGACGTCGTTGCCGGCGAGATCGCGCATCGCGAGCGGCCCCATGGCAAAACCGAAGCCTTCCATTACCCGATCGATCTGCTCGGGCGTTGCGCCCTCCTCCAGCAGGAATTCCGCCTCCGAGCCGTAGTACATCACCATGCGGTTGCCGATGAAGCCGTCACAGTTGCCGGCCAGCACCGTCACCTTGCCGAGCGTCTTGCCGAGCGCCATGACAGTGGCGAGCGCCTGGGGAGAGCTGCGGGCGCCGCGCACGTTCTCGAGCAGCCGCATCACGTTGGCTGGGCTGAAGAAGTGCGTGCCGACCACCTTCTCGGGGCGGGAGGTCACGGCGGCGATCGCGTCGATGTCGAGCGTCGAGGTGTTGGTGGCGAGGATCGCCTGCGGCGCCGCCACCCGGTCGAGCCGCACGAACACCTCCTGCTTCACCTGCATGTCCTCGAATACCGCCTCGATGACGATGTCGGCCTCGTCGAGCTCGCCGTATTCGGTGACGCCCCGGATCAGGGACAACGCCCGGTCGGCACGCTGCTGCGTCATGCTCCCGCGCGACACCGAGGCGCCGTAGTTCCTGCGGATCACCGCGAGGCCGCGCTCGAGCGCGTCCGCCGAGAGCTCCAGCACCCGCACCGGGATACCGGCGTTGGCGAAATTCATCGCGATACCACCGCCCATGGTGCCGGCACCGATCACCGCCGCGCGCCTGATCGGCAATGGCCTGACCTCGGGCCCCACGCCCGGAATCCGCCGCGCCTCGCGCTCGGCGAAGAACAGGTGCGTGAGCGCGTGGCGCTGCGGGCTGTCGCGGCACTCGATGAAGCAGTCACGCTCGAACCGCAGAGCCTCGGCCCTGGGCCGCGTACACGCCGCTTCGATGCAGTCGACAATCTTCCATGGAGCCAGCTGGCCGCGCGCACGGCCGGCGATTTTCTGGCGGAATGCCGTGAACAGCGCGCCGTTCACGTCGCGGATGCGCTCGCTCATCTCGCTCGCGAGCCGCAACGGGCGCCGCTCGCGCGCCGCCTGCCTGCCGAGCTCGGCTGCGGCGGAGCCCGCATCGTCCGCGACTGCGTCGATGAGCCCCAGCTCGAGTGCGCGCGCCGCCGGAAGCTGCACCCCCGAGGTGATCGCCTCGAGCGCGGCTTCAGGGCCTGCGAGCCGCGTGAAGCGCTGCGTGCCTCCCGCTCCGGGTATCAGCCCGAGCTTCACCTCCGGCAGTCCCACCGTTGCAGCGGGGGTCGCCACGCGCCAGTGGCAGGTGAGCGCCAGCTCGAAGCCGCCGCCCAGCGCGTTGCCCTCGAGCGCCGCGACCAGAGGCTTGGTGGCCGCTTCCATGCGCGACTGCACGTCGAGAATCATCGGCGTCTTGAGCGCCTGTCCCGAGGCGATCTCGTTGATGTCGGCGCCCGCGGGAAAGACCCCATTGGCGCCACACACCACCACCGCGACGACGCCCTCATCCGCGGCCGCGCGCGCCAGGCCCTCCATGAGTCCCTCGCGCACCGCGAGGCTGAGCGCGTTGACCGGCGGGTTGGCGATTTCGAGAATCGCGACGTCGCCGGCGGCGCGGTAGTTGACTGCGGGCACTGGTGTTTCCCCCTCCCCCTCGTGCAGGCATTGTACGGGCTTGGCTTACACTTGGCCCATGGACCGGGTGGAGGTGGCCGTGATCGGCGCCGGCGTGGTGGGCCTCGCGATTGCGCGCGCGCTCGCGCAGCGCGGGCACGAGGTGCTGATCCTCGAGGCCGCCGACCGCTTCGGCAGCGGGGTGAGCTCGCGCAACAGCGAGGTGATTCACGCCGGGATCTACTATCCGCGCGGCTCGCTCAAGGCCCGCCTGTGTGTCGCCGCGCGCGAGCGGCTCTATGACTTCTGCCGCGAGCACGGCGTCCCGCACCGGCGCTGCGGCAAGCTGATCGTGGCAAGCAGCGAAGCCCAGGTCGCCGGGCTCGAGCGCATCCGCGCCGCGGCGCTCGCCAACGGCGTCGAGCTCGCGCCGCTCACCCGTGCCGAGGTACTGGCCCTCGAGCCGCAGCTGAACTGCGCCGCGGCTCTGCACTCGCCCTCGACCGGCATCATCGACGCCCATGCCTACATGCTCGCGCTCCTCGGCCAGGCGGAAAGCGGCGGCGCGCTGCTCGCGTGCGACAGCGCCGTGACGGGGGTCGCGCTGCGCTCCGACGGGTTTCTCATCGCGGTGAACGGCGCGGCCCCCGCGCTGCACGCCCGCATGCTCGTGAACAGCGCGGGACTCTCGGCGCCGCAGGTCGCGTGCCTCATGGAGGGCTTCCCCGCGGAGCGCGTTCCCCCGGCTTTCCTTGCCAAGGGCAGCTACTTCACCCTGTCGGGCCGTGCACCATTCGCGCGGCTCATCTATCCGCTGCCCGAGCCCGGCGGGCTCGGCGTGCACCTGACGCTCGATCTCGCCGGCCGCGCGCGCTTCGGGCCGGACGTGCAATGGATCGACGAATTGGATTACGCGGTGGATGCGCGACGCGCCGCCGGTTTCTACGGCGCCATCCGCGCCTGGTGGCCGGCGCTTCCCGAGGGGGCGCTCGAGCCCGCCTACGCCGGCATCCGTCCGAAGATCACCGGCCCCGGCGAGCCCGCAGCCGACTTTCGTATCGACGGGGAAGCCGCGCACGGCGTCCCCGGGCTCGTGCAGCTCTTCGGGATCGAGTCGCCGGGACTCACCGCCTCACTGGCGATCGCCGATCACGTGGGGGCCCTGCTGTGAGGAAACGCAGCGCCGCGCGCCGCGCGAGGGCTGTAAATGACGAGCCGCTCCGCGGCGTCAGCTCGCGGGAGTCGCCTCGACCTGGATCGCGAGTTTCACCTGCATGCTGAAGCCGTACTTCTCGCCGTAGTCGATGCCGAAGTCGGCGCGATTGAGGGTCCCGGAGAGATCGGCACCGCAGCGCTCCTTGTTCGCCGGCGGCGTCGGCTTGCACAGGAAACTGTTGATCGTCAGGTTCACGGGCCTGGTCACGCCGTGCAGCGTGAGCTCACCATGCACCTCGGTCGGGGCGCCGTTCTTGAAGTCGGCGAGCGTGCCTTTGTAGACCGCGGTCGGGTACTTCTGCACGTCGAACATCTCGGGGGATTTCGTGTGCTCGTTGAGCTTGGCGTGTCCGAAGTCGATCGAGGCAGTATCAACCGTGATGTTGACGGTGCCCGTGCCGGCCTCGCGGTCGAGCACGATGGTTCCGGATGAGCTGTCGAACTTGCCCCGCCAGACGGACAGGCCGCCGAAATGGTCGGCCGCGAAGCTCGGGTAAGTATGAGCCGGGTCGACCTGGTAGGTAACCGGTGCGGCGAGGGCGGCACCTGCGGCGAGGCTCGCGACGGCGAGCGGCAGCGCAACTTTCATCACGAACCTCCGATGGCTCAGGCAGGGGGCGCCTAGCCTACCCCCTGGCCGCGATAGCCGGCCACCCTCCTTTGTAGGGAGCCGCTCCCGGCGGTCAGCTCAACGGCCGGGCCTTGAGTCCCAGCGCCCGGGCAACGACCTCGTGCGTGATCTCGCCCGCGTGTACGTTGAGTCCCGCGGCGAGCCCGGGGTCGCGCTTGAACGCCTCGCGCCAGCCGAGATCGGCCAGCGCGCGCGCGTAGGGGAGAGTTGCGTTGGTCAGCGCCAGCGTGGAGGTGCGCGGCACCGCGCCCGGCATGTTGGCGACGCAGTAGTGGATCACTCCGTCCACCACGAAGGTGGGATCCGCGTGGGTGGTCGGCCGGCTGGTCTCGAAGCAGCCTCCCTGGTCGATGGAGATATCGACCAGCACCGCGCCGGGCTTCATGGCCTTGATCATGGCGCGCGTCACGAGCTTCGGTGCCGCCGCGCCCGCCACCAGCACCGCGCCGACGACCAGATCCGCATCCTTCACCAGGTTCTCGATCGTCACAGTGGTCGAATAGGCGGTGTGGATTGCCGAGCCGAACTGGGTCGAGAGCTCCCGCAGGCGATCGACCGAGCGGTCGACCACCGTGACGTCGGCGCGCAGCCCCACGGCCATTTCCGCCGCATGTGTGCCGGAGACCCCGCCGCCGAGAATCACCACGCGCGCCGGCGGCACGCCCGGCACGCCGCCGAGCAATATGCCGAAGCCGCCGTGCGCTTTCTGCAGGCTGGCCGCGCCGACCTGGATCGACATGCGCCCGGCGACTTCGCTCATCGGCGTGAGGAGCGGCAGCGAGCCCCTGGGTCCCGTCACGGTCTCGTAGGCGATCGCCGTGGCGCCGGATTTCATCAGACCCCTGGCCTGCTCGGGATCGGCGGCGAGATGCAGGTACGTGAACAGCACCTGCCCGGGACGCAGCATCGCGCATTCGACCGGCTGCGGCTCCTTGACCTTGATCACCATCTCGGCGCGCTGGAACACTTCGGCGGCGTTAGCGGCGATTGTCCCGCCGGCGGCGCGGAACTGCGCATCATCGACTCCGATGCCATTGCCGGCGCCGGTCTCGATGAGTACCTCGTGTCCGGCGGCGGTGAGCTCGCGCACCCCGGCCGGTACCAGGCCGACCCGATACTCGTGGACCTTGATCTCGCGTGGAACACCGATGCGCATGGCCGTCTCCCCCGTTATTGGCGCCGTGCCGGAATTAGAACTCGGCGGCGCCGGTGCTCGTTTGCGCTTTTTTGCCCGGATGGATATGTACATGGCAGAATCTGCCGTTATCAGCGCCTACATGTAAGGATTCTTGCGCCATGGAGCTCGATCGCTACGACCGCGCCATCCTGCGGCTGCTGCAGGAGGACGCGCGCATGACCAACACCTTGCTCGCCGCCCGGGTGAATCTCTCGGAATCCGCCTGCTTAAGGCGCGTGCGGGCGCTGGAGGAGTCCGGTCTGATCGAGGGCTACACGGCCCTGGTCGATCAGCAACGCGCCGGGTTCCCGGTGAACGTATTCGTCAGCATCACGCTCGACCGCCAGAGCCAGACTGGCCTCGAGGCGTTCGAAAGCGCGGTGCGGCGCGTGCCGGAAGTGATGGAGTGCTACCTGATGACCGGCGAGCACGACTACCTGCTGCGGCTGGTGGTCGCCGATCTCGCCGACTTCGAGCGTATCCACAACCGGCATCTCACCCGCCTGCCGAGCGTCGCGCGCGTGCACTCGAGCTTCGCGATGCGCACGGTGACGCGCTCGCGCAGCCTCCCGGTGAGATGAGGGCGGCGGCTAAGCGCGCGCCGATGCGTAGGCCGGCAGCCCCTGGGCAAACTCGCGCAGCGCACCGATGCCGCTGTCTTCCGCGCGGCGGCACCACTCGCGCAGCTGCGTGAGTCCGTGGCTCGCTGAAGTCTCCTCCCACGCCTGCTGCAGTCCCTCGCGGTATTCGACCACGCGCCGCAGGACCTCGTAGCGCTCGAGCAGCTCCCGCAGCCGCCGCCGTGCCTCCTCGGCCAGCAGCGCCGGATGACGGATCAGCAGTTTCGGCGCCCCGGCCGGCACCGTGCCATAGGGCTCGCGGCGCTCGAGCTCGCGGCAGACCGGCAGCACGACGCGCCGCGCGTAGGCGCGCAGCACGTGCAGGCGGTTGGTAAAAAGCGCCCGCACCGTATCCGCGTCGAGCTCGTGACGCCGACGCTCGAGATGCGGACGCGGGGCGACCCAGCGTACCCGCGCGAGTCCCAGTGCGCTGAACAGCCGTATCCACAGCCAGCCGATGTCGATCTCCCAGCGCTGCGCGGCGAAGCGCGCCGAGCGCGGGAACGCATGATGGTTGTTGTGCAGCTCCTCGCCGCCGAGCAGCAGTGCCCAGGGCACGAGGTTGGTCGCGGTCGAAGGCATCTCGAAGCTGCGATAACCGACCGCGTGGCCGAGCCCGTTGATCACGCCGCCGGCGAAGAACGGCTGGGCCGAGAGGTGCACCGCGATCATGATGATGCCGGGCACGCCGAACAGCGCCAGGTGGCCGATGACGAACAGCACGATGCCGGCGTACGCATAGCGGCTGTACACGTGCCGCTCGAGCCAGTCGTCCGGCGTGCCGCGGCCGTAATTCCTGATGGTCTCCGGGTCGCTGCCGGCCGCGCGATACAGCTCGAAGCCCTCGAACAGAACGCGCCTCAGTCCAAACACGACCGGGCTGTGAGGATCGCCCGGCTGGTCGGCGTAGGCATGGTGTTTGCGGTGTACCGCCACCCACTCGCGGGTGACGGCGCCTGAGCTGAACCACAGCCAGAAGCGGAACAGGTGGCGGAGCGCGGGGTGCAGGATCAGGCCGCTGTGGGACTGATCGCGGTGCAGGTAGAGCGTCACACCGAGAAACATCGTCTGGATGGTGACGAAGGTTACCAGCGCGTAGCCCCACCAGGGCAGCTCGATCAGGCCGTACGGGGAGAGACTCATGAATTCTCCGTGGAGTTCTTGTGTGAGTCTGCGGCGCTAGGGTACGGCAATTCCGTGAGCCCTACGCGACTTTTTCGCTCACCTCCGGGCACCAATTCACAGTTTGCGCCGCCACGCCCAAGGTGCGCGCTGCGTGCGCGCGCACCGGCCGCCTCAGGCGTCGAGCACGATCTTGCCGATGTGCGCGTCGGACTCCATCAGCTTGTGCGCTGAAGCCGCATCGGTCAGCGGGAAGCGCGCGTGGATCAGGGGCTTCAAGCGCTTGGTCGCGAACAGCGGCCAGACATGCTGGCGCAGCGCCGCCGCGAGCCGTCCCTTCTTCTCGACCGACTGGGCACGCAAGGTCGAGGCCGAGAGCTGCAGACGCTTCACCATCAGCGGCCGCAGATCGATCTCCGCTTTGGCGCCGCCCATGTGGGCGATCACCGCGATGCGTCCGTCCACCGCGGCAGCCGACACGTTGCGGGCCACGTAGTCGCCTCCGACCATGTCGAGTATCACGTCGGCGCCGCGTCCGTCGGTCGCCCGCAGCGTCGCCTCGACGAAATCCCCCTCGTGATAGTTGATGGCGTGATCGGCGCCGAGCTCGCAACAGGCGGCGCACTTGGCGGCGCTCCCGGCCGTGATGATGACGCGGGCGCCGAAGGCCTTGCCGAGCAGGATGGCCGTGGTGCCGATGCCGCTGCCGCCGCCGTGCACCAGCAACGTCTCTCCGGCACGCAGCCGCGCGCGCTCGAAGACGTTGAACCACACCGTGAAGAACGTCTCCGGGAGCGCGGCCGCCTCTTCCAGAGTGAGCTGGGTCGGCGCCGGCAGACATTGCACCGCCGGTGCCGCCGCATACTCCGCGTATCCGCCGCCCGCGAGCAGGGCGCATACCCGGGCGCCGACTGCCGGCTCACGCACTCCCTCGCCCGCCGCCACCACGACACCCGCGACCTCGAGGCCGGGGATATCGCTGGCGCCCGGCGGGGGCGGATACGTGCCCTTGCGCTGCAGGACGTCGGGCCGGTTGACGCCGGCGGCCGCGACCCGGATCAACACCTCACCGGCCTTCGGCTGCGGCACCGGACGCCGCGCCGGCCGCAGCACCTGCGGCGGGCCCGGCTCGCGGATCTCGATGGCAGTCATGTTGACCGGGATCACGCGCGGATGGTGCGGTCGCGCGAGCGCGCGCGTCAACTTCAGGACTGAGCGCGCTCGTCCCCCGCCGGTGCGCCCATGCCCCGCCCGCAGCGCTCCATGAAGCGCTCGCGCAGGCGCGCCCGTTCCTCGGGCGTGAGGCTCTCCCAGCGCTCGCGCCACATGTGCCGCCGCCAGTGCCCGTGTGATCCGCGCCAGCCGCGCAGGCCTCCAAAGAGGATGCGGCACAGCACCAACAGGGCGAACGCCTGCCAGTAGCCGATCTGCGGGCCGCGGAACACGGGTGGCACCACGTAGTCCCACAGCAGCATCACCACCCAACTGAAGACCGCGATGAACACGGCCACGGCGGCCGCGATCGCCACTCCTTTTGCAACTCCTCTCGCCACCCAACCTGCCTTGCTTCTCACGACTCTCTCCTCATACTCATTCGGTCAGCCAATCCTCGTATACCGCCTGCAGCCGCTCGCGCAGCTGCAACACCGCGTAGCGCTTGCGTGACAGCAGCGTGTTGATACTGACGCCCGAGCGCTCGGCGAGCTCACGGAACGTGAGGCCGTCGAGCTCCTGCGCGATGAATACTTCGCGCTGCTCGCGCGGCAGCTCCGCGAGCGCCGTCTCGATCTCCTCGAGGAGCAGCGCGCGCATCGCCGCGGTCTCGGGCGTGCCGTCCGCGGCCGGCAGCAGCTCGTCCAGCACGCGCTCCTCCCCGGCGCCGCCGGCGCCGTCCAGGAGCAACTCCGGACGCTGCTTGCGGAAACGATCGATGATCCGGTTGCGCGCCACGCGCATCAGCCATGCGCCGATCTGCTCCACCGGCTGCGCCAGGCGCTCAGCCGCGACCAGCTCGTAGAGCGCGTCCTGCAGGATGTCCTCGGCCTCGGCCGCGTCGTCGATGCGGCGGCGGATAAAGGCCAGGAGACGTCCGCGCTCACGCACCACGGCAGCGTTGAGTTGCTGGTTGCGGCTCATCGGGACACTGATCGCGGCGGCGTCCATCTCCGTTGATAGAGACGGCCGGAGGGGCGCGGATATTGTGGCGGCGTCAGGCCCCGTTTCCCGAGGCCTGCACGGCGAGCGTTCCCGAGCGGCCCGCGACGCTCCCGGGGACGATGCTGCAGCGCGGCAGAGCGCCCAGGTCCAGTTGCCGGGCGAAGCCCGCGAGATCCGTGAGAAGCGCTCCGCGCGCCTTCCAGGCCCGCAGCAGCCGCTCGAAGGAGCCGAGGTAGGCGCCGCCCTCGAGCTCGGCGTGCAGGGTGAACACCTGATCGCGCCCGCCCCCGCGGTCGGTGAGCGCGAGCAGGTGGTCCACCGGATCCGCCTCGCCGAGGTCCTCGCGGCCGATCAGCTCGTCCAGAGTCGGCAAGGTGGTCGGCAGTTGCGGCACCGGGATGGTCCCGCCGTCGACGAGCGGCAGGAACGGGCCACTGCCGCGGGTGTCCGAGGCGTAGCGGAATCCGAGCTCCTGCTCGAGCGCCGGCACATAGCGGTTCATCTGCCACCCGGCGGCGCCGTGCACCTCCGGGGCGCGCCCGAAGACATCGATGAACTCTTCAGTGGCGAGCGCGAGCTCGCGGCGCGTCCAGGGCTCGCTCGCGCGTGCGACGCCATCCTGCCAGCGGATGTGGTCCCAGGTGTGCACCCCCACCTCGAAGCCGCGCTTAGCCGTGTCCTGCATGAAGCTCCGGCAGCGGCGCCCGATGTGCGGCCCTGGCAGCAGCACCCCGTAGAGCAGCGTCTTCACGCCGTAGTGCTCGACCACTGAGGTGCGCTTGACCTTGCCGAGGAAGCCGCGCCGGAACACGCGCTTGATGGCGCGGCCCGTGTGGTCGGGACCTAAGCTGAAGAGGAAGGTGGCGCGCGCGTCGAGCCGCTCGAGGAGGTCTGCGAGCCTCACCGCCCCCTCGCGTGTGCCGCGGAAGGTGTCGACGTCGACCTTGAGGGCGATGAGCGCCACGGGGGCAGCAGGCGCGAGGATCTCAGCTGAGCGGCGCGGGCCGCTCGCGATACGCGTGCGACAGCCGCGGGAAATCGATCGGCCCGCGCGCGTCTACTACGCTGAGAAGCTGCAACACGCCCCCGCCGCCGCAGGCGGCGTACAACCCGCCGTCGGCCCCGAACAGCCACGCCCCCGGCCGCGGTGCAGGCCGCTCGCTCACGCGGGTGCGGTGGATGTCCCAGCGCTCGCCGCCGAAGTCGGCAAACGCCCCGGGAAACGGCGGCGCGACCGCGCGCACCAGATCGTGGATCTCGCGCGCCGGGCGCGACCAGTCGATGCGTCCGTCCTCCGGGGTGCGCCGCCCGAAGTACTGTCCCGGCAGGATCCTCTGCGGCCGCCGCTCCGCGGTGCCCGCGGCGAGCTTCGGCAGCGAGCGCGCGAGGATGGTCTCGGCGGCGACCGTCACTTTGGCGAACACTTCCCGCGCGTCATCGTCGGCGAGGATGGGAACGCTGAGCTGATCGACGATGTCGCCGGCGTCCGCCTTCTCCACCATATAGTGGAGCGTCGCACCGGTCTCGCGCTCTCCCTTCAGGATGGCCCAGTTGATCGGGGCCCTCCCCCGGTACTTCGGCAGCAGCGATCCGTGCATGTTGAGAGCGCCGCGGCGTGCGCTCGCCAGCAGCCCCGCCGGCAGCAGCGAGCGGTAATAGAAAGAGAACAGGAAATCGGGCTCGAGCGCGCGGACGCGCGCCTCGAGCTCCGGCAGCGCGGCCGTGACGGGTGCGACACACGCGAGGCCATAGTCGGCGGCGGTCTCTGCGACGCTCGCGTACCAGCGGTTCTCCTTGGGATCGTCGGCCACGGTGACGACCAGCGGGATCTCCACTCGTGCGGATACCAGCGCCTTGAGGCACCGGACTCCGACGTCGTGATAGGCGAAGACGACGGCCTTCGGGCCGCTCACTCCTGCGCTCCCCGCGCACGTGTCAGTGGTGGCGGCAGCGCCGTGACCTCCGCGCCGCGGTCGGGTGCGGTCCGCGGCAGCTGCGCGGGCTCGTCATCCCCGCCGAGCACCGCCGCGATCGTATAGCGCGGCCGCTGCCGCACCTGCTCGTAGATGCGGCCGACGTACTCACCGACCACCCCGAGCCCGAGCAGCGCCATGCCGATCAGGAAAAAGGCGATCCCGAACAGGGTGAACACGCCCTCGGCCTCCGGACCCATAATCAGGCGCCGGATCGCGAGGTAGGCCACAAAGACGAGCGACAGGAATGCGATGACGATGCCGGCCATGGAGAAGAACTGCAGCGGCGCCACCGAGAAGCCGGTCATCAGGTCGAAGTTGAGGCGAATGAGCCGCAGGAGCGAATACTTCGACTGGCCGACGGTGCGCTCGGCGTGCGCCACTTCGATCTCCACCGGATGACGCGCGAAGGTGTAGGCGAGCGCCGGCACGTAGGTACTCACCTCGGTGCAATGGTTGACCGCGTCGATGACGCTGCGGTGATAGCCCCGCAGCATGCAGCCCTGGTCGGTGATGCGGATCGAGGTGGTGCCCTCGCGCAGCCGGTTCATGAGGCGCGAGGCCGCCTTGCGCCACAGCACGTCCTGGCGCCGCACACGGATCGTGCCCACGTAGTCCGCGCCCGCGTCCATCGCCGCCACCAACTTGGCGATCTCCTCCGGCGGATTCTGCAGGTCGGCATCGAGCGTGATGACGTAGTCGCCACGCGTGTAGGTGAAGGCGGCGAGAATCGCGCGATGCTGGCCGGCATTGCGCGCCAGCACCACCACCCGCGTGACGTCCGGGCGCCGCTGGTATTGCTCGCGCAGCTCCGCCACCGAGGCATCGCGGCTGCCATCGTCGACGAACACGACCTCGTAGCTGCGCCCGAGTGCATCGAGCGCCCGATACAGCCGGTCGAACAAAAGTGGCAGGCCCTCCTGCTCGTTGAAGACCGGAATCACTACCGAGATCGCCGGGTTCATTTGCGCGCTCCGCGCACGATGTCGTTCACCGCCTTCACGACGCGCTCGACGTCGCCGAGCTCCATCGCCGGGAACAGCGGCAGCGTAACGGTCTCGCGCCCGATGCGCTCGGCGTTGGGGAACTGGCCCTCGCGGTACCCAAGCGCGCGATAGGCGCTGAAGGTGTGAATCGCCGGGTAGTGCACGCCGACGCCGATGCCACGCTCCCTCATCGCCTCGATGAAAGCGAGCCGCGTGATCGACAGCGAGTCGAGCGGCAGGAGCGGCGTGAACACGTGCCAGCTGTGCCCCTCGTCGCCCCGTTCCGGCAGCCGCAGCGGCGCGTCCTTACTCCACAGCTCGAAGTAGCGGGCCACCAGAGCGCGCCGCCGCGCGTTGAATTCCTCGAGGCGCTTCAGCTGCCCGAGGCCCACCGCGGCGGCGACATCCGACAGGTTGCACTTGCCGCCGGCGAGCAGTGTGTCGAAGGAGTCGGGGCCGGACTTCACCTGCCCGTGCCAGCGCTGCAGCTCGATGCTGCGCAGCTCCGCCGCCGAGCCGCCCGAGATCGCCCCGCCTTCGATGGTGGTGATGTTCTTGTTCGGGTGGAAGCTGAACACCACCAGATCGCCGAAGCTGCCGATGCGCTGGCCGCGCCAGACTGAGCCGATCGCGTGCGCCGCGTCCTCGATCACCCGCAGCCGGTGGCGGCTGGCGATCGCATAGAGCCGCTCCATGTCGACCGGCATCCCGGCGAAGTGCACCGGCATGATGGCGCGGGTACGTGGCGTGATCGCCGCTTCGACCTGCGAGAGGTCGAGGTTGCGCGAATCGAGGCCGACGTCGACGAACACCGGGCGCGCCCCCACCCGCACGATCACGTTGGCGGTCGCGACGAAGCTCAGCGCCGGCGTGATCACCTCGGCCCCAGGGCCGATCCCGCAGGCGAGCAGCGCGATCTCCAGCCCCGCGGTCGCGGAGGTCTGCGTGCGCACCGGCCGTCCCCCCAGATAATCCGACAGCGCGGCCTCGAGCGCCGCCACCTTCGGTCCGCTCGCGAGCCATCCCGAGCGCAGCACTTCGGCCACCGACGCGATCGTCTCCTCGTCGATGGCAGGACGGGTGAAGGGCAGGAACCTTTCCACGGTTTTCGCCGAATCGTTCATGAGCGCGACACCAGCACGACTCCCACCACGATGATCGCGATGCCCCCGACGCGCTGCACGTTGGGCACCTCGCCGAGCAGCCACCACGCGAGCCCGATGTTGATCACGTAGCCAAGCGACAGCAGCGGGTACGCCTGGCTCACCGGGACGCGCGACAGGCCGACCAGCCACACGATGACACTCAGACCGTAGGCGCACAATGCATACCAGAGCGACGGCACCGTCAGCAGCTCGAGCCCGCGCCGCAGGACCCCGCTGTCGGTGGCGATCAGCGGTCCCGTCACCCGGGTTGCGGCCTTGAGACCGAGCTGGGCCAGCGCGTTCAGCAGCACGCCACAGAACAGGATGGAGAAATCGGTAGGTTTCACAGACGACTCACTGCAACGGTGTAGTTATCGGCGGCAATCACCCGCCCGGGAAACCCCAGGCGCCGCCAGGAATCCCAGATCCCGGGGTCGAAGAATGCCACGGCGTCGCGGCTTGCGCCCCAGCGGGCCCTGAAGGCCTCGACGCTCAGGTCGTTTCTGCCGGGCTCCGACTGGAGGCCAAAGGCGAGCTCGCCCCCGTAGTCGACCAGCGTGAGAGTCCGGCCGAGGTAGGGCGAGACCGTTTCCCGGTACTGCCCGACACTATATAGAGCGGTCTGCGGGCCCACCGAGGGGCGCGCTGCGGCGACCAGATCGCGCGCCGACCGGGCCGGCGGAATAGCCGCGTACGCGCTCAGCAGGAACTGCCAGGCGAGGATCGCCGCCACCGCGCTCGCGAGAGCTGCGCGCGCCGCCGGCAGCCGCGCCCCGCGCAGCGTGACCACGGCCGCCGCCAGGGCGACGACGCTCGCGGCCACGGCCCACTCGAGTGCCTCGTGCGGCACGAAGCTGTTGCGCCGCGCGCTATAGATGAGGAGGCCCGCTGCGATGAGCACGACCAGGCCGGCGCCGATGCGGGCGGCCTGTGCCGCGAGGCGCCCGGGCTCGGCGGCGTGCGCGCCGGCGAGGGCCGCCAGCACGGGAAACATCGGCAGGATGTAAGGGGCGAGCTTGGAGCCCGACGCCGAGAAGAACAGCAGCGTCACCACCGCGTAGACAGCCAGAAACCTGCGCGGCTTGAACCCCGTCGCGGGCCCGGACGCCTCGCTCCAGGCGCTCGCCACGCCGCGCACCAGCGGCGCGATCCACGGCAGGACCCCGAGCAGCAGCAACGGCAGGAAGTACCACCACGGCTCGACCCGCTGGTGCACCGTGGTGAGGAAGCGCGTGAAGTGCTCGTGCACGAAAAAAAAGCCGGCGAAGCCCGGATTGCGCAGCGAGACCAGGATGAACCACGGGCAGGTGAGCACGAGGAAGAGCGGCAGCCCCACCGCCGGATGGAGCCGGCGCCAGGGACGCGGCTCGCGCTCGATCAGCGTATAGACGATGAGCGCACCCCCGGCCAGCGCGCCGACGACGATGCCCTTGGAGAGCACCGCGAGCGCCGCCGCCACCCAGGCGGTGAGCATCCACTTCCGCTCTGCGCTGGATGCGGGCGGGGCGGTTTGCGCGCGCGTAAAGGCGAACACCGCCGCCGTCAGGAAGAACGTCAGACCCGCATCGAGCAGATTGAGATGTCCAACGATGAGGAAGTAGGGACTCACCGCGAGTGCGGTGAGCGCCGCGCGAGCGGCCGCGCTCCCGAACAAAGCCCGCGTCCAGGCGAAGGTGAGCGCGAGACAGCCGAACGCGAGCCCGACCGACCACGCGCGCGAGCTCCACTCGGTGAGGCCCGCGACCGAATACACCGCGGCGGTCGCCCAGTACTGCAGCGGCGGTTTCTCGAAGTACTTCAGCCCGTCGAAGCGCGGCGTGACGAGATCGCCGCTCGCGAGCATCTCGCGGGGAATCTCCGCGTAGCGGCCCTCGTCGGGATCGAGCATGGGGCGCACCGGTGTGGTGGCGAACCACGCCACCGCCAGCACCAGCCACGCGAGCCACGCTGATCCGCGCGCCTCCCGCGCCTGCCCCGTCCCGCTGGCCATGCCTTTGGGCGGCCGACCGCGCCTAAGCGCCGGCGAGCGCCGCCGCGCGGGCGCTGAAACCTTCCTGCCTGGTGTAGTAGTCGATCGTACGCCGGATCGCGGTGTCCATGTCGGTGGTCGGCTGCCACCCCAGGTCGCGCTTGGCCGCGGCGATGTTGGGCACGCGCACCTGGATGTCCTGGTAGTACTTGCCGTAGTACTCGCCCGCCGATACGTCGACGATCTCGGTGGCGCGGGCGTTATCGCGCAGGATCGGGAATTCCTGGGCGATGCGGATGGTGCGCTGCGCGAGATCGCGGATCGAGACGCAGTTGCCGGGATTGCCGATGTTGAAGATGCGCTGGCTGGCGCGCCGGCTCTGGTTCTCGAGGATGATCAGCAGGCACTCGATGGCGTCGTCGATGTAGGTGAAGGAGCGCTTCTGGCTGCCGCCGTCGACCAGCTTGATCGGGCGCTTGTAGAGCACGTTGGAGAGGAACTGGGTGAATACCCGCGAGCTGCCCTCTTTCGGCTCCTCGACGTTGTCGAGGTTCGGGCCGATGAAGTTGAACGGCCGGAACAGCGTGTAGTCGAGGTTGTCGCGCACCCCGTAGGCGTAGATAACGCGGTCGAGCATCTGCTTGGAGGCGGCGTAGATCCAGCGCTGCTTGTTGATCGGACCGTACACCAGCGGGCTCGTCTCCTCATCGAGCACCGCATCGGGCGACATGCCATAGATCTCCGAGGTCGAGGGAAAGATCAGGCGCTTACCGTACTTGACGCACTGCCGCACCACGGTGAGGTTGGCCTCGAAGTCCAGCTCGAACACCTTGAGCGGATGGGTCACGTACTGCGCGGGATTCGCGATCGCAACCAGCGGCACGATCACGTCGCACTTCTTGACGTTATACTCGACCCATTCCCTGTTGATGGTGATGTCGCCTTCGACGAAATGAAAACGCTCGGTCCTGGGAAGGTCTCCGAGCTTGTTGTCGGAGAGGTCCATGCCGTAGACCTCCCAGTCGCGCGTGCGCAGGATCGCGTTGGTGAGGGCGCTGCCGATGAAGCCGTTCGCGCCGAGAATCATGATCTTCAGTGCCATAACCATCCTCGCCCGCGATGTCAGTGCGCGGACAACAAAGCAGATAATGCTAACATTTTTCTGGCCTTAGAGCCGCAGCACTCAGGGACAGGGCGCGGCGGGGTCGCTGATTCCCGCCTCGCGCGCACGCTTGCAGAAGGCCGCGGCCTGCGTGGTCTTCAAGGCGTTCCAGTCCGCGAGCTGCGTGCCGAGCCGCGAATGCATGCCGGCGTAGGTCTCGGTCTCCTGCTGGTTGGGTGCGGTGTCGGCGTCATCGAGCAGCTGGCTGAAGGAATAGATCTGCTCGTTCAGCATCCCCGGGTAGTTGAGATTGGCCTCCGAGCCCTTGATGTTGACCTGCATGAGCACGCCCTCGATCTTCGCGGCCGCAGCGGACAGCGCGGCGCCGTCGGCCTCGAGGGCTGCGCCGTGGGGCTTGCCGCGGGCTTTAGCCGATAACGCCGTGACGCCGGTCGTGACGGCGCGGATCTCGTTGACGGCGCGATGCAGCGCGTCCTGGTCGTGGTAGACCTCCATGCCGAGGTCGAATTTCTGCCTTAAGCCCGCGAGCGTTCCCCGGTCGCGCGGATCGGCGGCGATGGTGAGCGGTGCGGTGTGCGTCTCACCGCCGTAGCTCAGCCGCAGCGTGTAGCTGCCCGGCAGCACGATCGGACCGCGCGGCGGGACTCCCGCATAGAAGGCTCCCGGAATCTGCACCGGATCGTCATAGCGCAGATCCCACACGAAGCGGTTCATCCCTTTGACCGCCGGCAGTGTGTCGACCGGCTGAATCAGATCCGGCCATTCCGGCGGCTGCTGCGCGCCCTTCGGCTTGGCGCTCGAGAGGTGGCGCACCACGCTCCCGGAAGGATCGACGATCTCGAGGGTGACCGGGCCCGTGGGCTCCGCCGGCAGGTAGTAGTCGATGAGAGCACCGGCGGGTGGGTTCTGGCCCGACGGCGGGCGCTTGTCGACCGAGTCGGGATAGTAGAGCCGGTAACCGCTCTCCGGCGCATAGAGCCAGGCGCCCGAGGCGGCGGCTGCCGAGGCGACCTGACGCAACGGCGTCACGTCGTCGAGGATCCAGAAAGAGCGGCCGTGGGTCGCAATCGCGAGATCGTCGCCGCTCACGATGAGGTCGTGAACCGGCGAGCGCGGCAGGTTGAGCTGCAGGCTCTGCCAGTGCTGTCCGGCATCGAAGGAGACGAACACACCGGTCTCGGTGGCGGCATAGAGCAGATCGCGCTTGACCGAATCCTCGCGCACCGCGTGCACGAAGGAGCCTTGCGGGAGTCCCGCATCCAGTCGCGCCCAGCTGCGCCCGGCATCGCGCGTCACGAAAACGTACGGCTGGATGTCGTCGAGCTTGTGGCGGTCCACGGCCACATAGGCCGTGTCCGCGTCGTAGCGCGAGGGCTCGATCATGCTGATCGTGCTCCAGGCGGGCATGCCGGACGGGGTGACGGGCGTCCAGCTGCCGCCGTCGTCGCGAGTGAGCTGGATCAGTCCGTCATCGGTCCCGACCCAGATCATGCCTTTGCGCAGCGGCGACTCCGCGATGGCAAAGATCGTGTCGTAGTACTCGACGCTGGTGATGTCCTTGGTGATGGGCCCGCCCGAGGCCTGCTGCCTGGACTTGTCGTTGCGCGTCAGATCGGGACTGATCGCGGTCCAGCTGGCGCCGCGATTGCTCGTCTTGTACAGCCGCTCCATGCCGTAATAGAGCGTGTCCGGGTCGAACGCCGACATGGTGAGCGGGGAAGTCCAGTTGAATCGGTGCTCGAGGTCCTTGGCCGCATGCCCCGAGGCGTCGATCGGCCACACCGGAATGAGCTGCTCCTGCATGTTGTGCCGGTCGAGGCGGCCGATGATGTTCTCGCTGCTGCCGTAGGTGATCTCGGCATCGCGCGGATCGGGGATCACGAAACCGCACTCGCCGCCGGCCACGTCGTACCAGTCGTGCTGCACGATCGCGCCTTCGTCATCCATACTGGCAATGGCGATACTGCTGTTGTCCTGCTGCGCGCCGTAGAGGTAATAGGGGAAGCGCTTGTCGACCGCGACGTGATAGAACTGCGCGGTCGGCTGATTCGCCTGGCTCGTCCAGGTCTTGCCGTGGTCGAAGGTGATCGAGGCGCCGCCGTCGCTCGACTCGATGATGCGGTCCGGGTTGGTCGGGTCGATCCACAGGCCGTGATGATCGCCGTGCCGCGCCGGCAACAGCTCGAAGGTCTTGCCGCCGTCGGTCGAGCGGAACAGACCCGTGTTCTCCGCGTACACCGTGTCGACTTGCTTCGGGTCAGCGAGGACCGTGGAGAAGTACCACGCCCGCTGCGTGAGCCGGCCGTCGTCGCTGACGCGTGCCCAGTGCACGCCGCCGTCGTCGGAGCGGTACAGGCCCCCTGCGTGCGCTTCAATCATCGCGTAGATGCGCTTTGAGTCGGCGGGCGAGACCGAGACGTGGATGCGGCCGAGAATCCCTTCCGGCAGACCGTTGCCGCTCAGCCTCGTCCAGCTGACGCCGCCGTCCGTCGAGCGATACAGCCCGCTGCCCGGTCCGCCGCTCGAGAAGTTCCACGGCTGGCGGCGCGCCTGCCACAGCGCGGCATAGACGACGCTCGGGTTGCTCGGATCGAACGACACGTCGATCGCGCCGGTCTGCTCGTCGTGATAGAGCACCCGGATCCAGGATTTGCCGCCGTCGGTGGTGCGGTAGATGCCGCGCTCCTTGCTCGGGCCGAAGGCGTGGCCGAAGGCCGCGACCAGCACCGTGTCGGCGTTGTGTGGATCGACGATCAGGGCGCCGATCTGGCGGCTATCGGTGAGCCCGATGTGCTGCCACGTCTTGCCGCCGTCGACCGACTTATAGACGCCATCGCCATAGGTCATGTCGCCGCGCGGCGCCGCCTCGCCGGTGCCGACGTAGATCACATTGTGATCGGACGGTGCGATTGCGAGGGCGCCGACCGATGAGATCGGCGTGCCGTCGGTGAGCGGCGCCCAGGTCGCGCCCGCGTCGGTCGTTTTCCACACTCCCCCGGCCACCGCGCCGAAATAAAAAGTGTCCGGGTCGCCCGGAATGCCGGCGACGGCGAGCGCCCGCCCGCCGCGATAGGGCCCGATGCTGCGCCACTTGAGCGCCCCGAAGAGCGCCGGATCGGCGGTGTCAGCCGCGGCCAGCGTTCCAGGGAGCGCGAGCGCGCAGCCGATGAGGATGACGGCACCACGACGGAAATACATGTTTTTTTCCCTTCACACGGCTTGCAACGCCGTCTATCACACAGTTCTGATCCGGGCCGGCGCGCTATGCGAGCACCGTGCGCAGCGCCTCGGCGTAGCGCCGCTCGATCGCCTCACGAGCACCGTGGCGCCCGCCGCTCACGAGCTTAAGTCCTGCGCGCCAGACGCAGTCGACGAGCCCGCGGTCGCCGGCGAAGATCCAGCTGTCGAGGATCTCGTCCCCGTGCCGACCGATGAGCGAGGGGTGACCGGCTGCCAGCGTAACCACATCGAGGGGAGCGCCGGCGGCGAGACCGGCCGGGCCCGATCCTGCCGGCCGCAGCGCCTGCGAGCCGCCGGCGAGGGCTGCGTCGAACAGGCTCCGTCCGGTCGAGGCGCCCGGACCCGCGGCCAGCACGTTGCGGGCGCGCATAGCGAGGCGCTGGGTATACTCGAGCGTGCGCAGCTCCTCCGCCGCGTCGATGCGGATGTTGGAGTCGGTGCCGAGCCCGAAGCGCCCGCCGGCCGAGAGGAACCCGGCGGCGGGGAAGATGCCATCGCCGAGGCTCGACTCGGTCACCGGGCACAGGCCCACGACCGCGCCGCGGGCGGCGACCCCCTCAAGCTCGGCAGGGCTGGCGTGCGTCGCGTGCACCAGGCACCAGCGCTCGTCCACGGGTGCGTTCTCGAGCAGCCATTGCACCGGGCGCCGGCCGCTCCACGCGAGGCAATCGTCGACTTCGCGCAGCTGCTCCGCGATGTGGATATGGATGAGGCCGCCGCGCGCGAGCGCGACGACCTGGGCGAGCTCGGGCGGCGTGACCGCGCGCAGGCTGTGGGCGGCCACGCCGACGCACGCACCGGGGAGCGCGTTCACCGCGCGGCGGCTCGCGTCCACGATGCGCGCGAAGCGCTCCGGGTCGTTGATGAAGCGGCGCTGGCGTTCGCTGGCTGGCGCGCCGCCAAAACCTCCGTGGGCATACAGCGTCGGCAGCAGTGTCAGGCCGATGCCGGTCTCGGCGGCGGCGGCCGCCAGCCGGCCGGCGAGCTCGCCCAGGTCGGCGAAGGGTCTCCCGTCGCGATCGTGGTGCAGATAATGGAACTCACCGACCCGGGTGAAACCCCCTTCCAGCATCTCGGCGAAGGCGAGCGCGGCGAGCGCCTCGACCTCCTCCGGACCCACGCGCTCGAGGAAGCGGTACATGAGCTCCCGCCAGGTCCAGAAGCTGTCCGCGTCGCTCCCGCGGCGCTCGGTGAGCCCGGCGAGACCGCGCTGGAACGCGTGGCTGTGCAGGTTCGCGAGCCCCGGAACCGCGATCGCATGCCGCTCGTCGCCGTCGGCGGGCGCGACGCCGGTGAGCACGCGCTCGATGCGCCCGTCCGCCGCCCTCAGGCGCACGCTCCGGGTCCAACCCTCGGGCAACAGTGCCGACTCAAACCACAGGCTCGCCATGGCGTACATTATATGGATGAGCCCTTCGGACACGACCCCGTGGCTGCAGATCACGCGCGGCGCGGCGCCGCTCGTGGTGTCTATGCCGCACACCGGCACCGAGATCCCCGCCGACCTCGAGCCGCGCCTCACGTCGTCGTGGCTCGCGCGCAAGGATACCGACTGGTGGATCGAACGGCTGTACGACTTCGCTCCGGGACTCGGCGCCACCGTGGTCCGCACGTACATCTCGCGCACCGTGATCGATCCCAATCGCGACCCCGCGGGCGCTTCACTGTACCCGGGACAGGCCACCACCGAGCTGTGCCCGACCACCACCTTCGACGGCGAGCTGCTGTATCGCGGCGTCGCAGGCCCGGGACCCGAGGAGATCGCGGCACGCCGCACGAGCTGGTTCGAGCCCTATCACCGCGCGATCGCGGCTGAGATCGCGCGGCTGCGCCAGCGGCACCCGCTGGTGGTGCTGTACGACTGCCACTCGATCCGCTCGCAGATCCCGCGGTTGTTCGCCGGCGTGCTCCCCAACCTCAACCTCGGAACCCACTCGGGTGCCAGCTGCGCGCCGGAGCTCACGGCACGCCTCGAGGGGGTGTGCGACCGATCAGGGTTCTCGCGCGTGACCAACGGGCGCTTCAAGAGCGGCTACACCACGCGCCACTACGGACGCCCGGCGGATGGCGTGCATGCGCTGCAGATGGAGCTCGCCTGCCGCGGCTACCTGCGCGAGCCGGGAGGCCGCGTTACCGAGGCCGACTGGCCGTGCGGCTACGACGACGCGGTCGCCGCGCCGCTGCGCACCGTGCTCCAGCGCGTGCTGGCGGCGTGCCTGGAGTTCGCAGCCGAAGGCCGCTAGAGGCTAGAAGCGGAAGCCGACGCGAATCGGGATGAACTCCGTGGGCGCATTACTGGTCTCTATGCGCTCGTAGCGCGCCTCGATGAACCACGACGAGCCGCCCGGCATGGGGAAGTTCATACCGAGACCAGCGTTCCAGGCAAAGTCCGTGTCGTGGTTGCCCGAGTAACCGTAGCCGGAGCCGCAATACCCGAACGGGTTGCAGTAGTACCCTCCCTGGCCGAGATAGATGCCGCGCCAGCCGAGCCCGACGCCGCCCATGAAGTAGAGACGCGCCCACGGGCTCACCGGGGCCTCCAGCACTCCGTCCACGAAGCCCGTGAGGGTCTCCATGTATGCGTCGTTCCCCGGCGCTCCCGCCGCACTGATGAACGCGTTGTTAGCCGAGAAATAGCTGTAGTTGACGTCGAACCGCAGGGCGAACGGCTGCTGCGGGTAAGGCCTGAGGATCAAGCCGCCGCCGAAGGTCCCGCCGTCGTTGAAGTAGGTCGAGGTCTGGCCCTGCGTGATGGTGCCGCCGCCGTTGACGAACCATTGGACCGGGCGGTCGGGCCCGTAGGATGGATAATAAGAATACGTCTGTCCGAAGGCCGGCGCGGCGGAGCCCAGGCAGCCGAGCAACGCCAGGGTCGCGAGAATCCGTACACGTGAGTTCATGCGCTTCATGATCCGGTCCTTTTGCTGAATCATTGCTGAACATACCCCTCAGCTTACTGCCGCGCCCGGTGCAGCTTTAGACACGCGCCGCGCGAACTCGTTGCGCAGGATCAGCGTGTACGCCGCAGCCGGCGACGCACGGCCTGCTTGAGCTCCTCAACCTCGCTGATGCCGAGCGCCGAGGCACACAGAAAGAACGCGGCAGCGGCGCAGCCGATGACAAGCGTGAGGCTCGCGAGCTTCGGCCAGAAGCGCTGCACCGCCCAGTCGGCGAGCAGCAGATGCCCACCGCCCCAGGCGATGGCGAGCAGCACGAGCGAGGCGAGCGCGACGCGCGCGAGGAGCGCCGCCATCGCGCGCGACTCGAGCCTGCCTAAGTGCGCGCGCATGAGGACATAGAGAATGAGGAAGTTGCTGGTCGCGACGCAGGCGGTCGAGAACGCGAGTCCCCGGTGGCCCCAGCCGAGGCGCACGGTGAAGATCCAGTTGAGGACGAGGTTGAGCCCGACCGCGACGAAGCTCACCACCATCGGCGTCTTGCGCCGATCGACGGCGTAGAAGGCGTTCACCAGCACCTTGAGCGCCGCGTACCCGCACAGCCCGAGGGCGTAGAAGCGCAGCGCGCCGGCCGACTCCGCCGTCTCGTGCGCGCCGAAGCGGCCGTGCTGGTAGAGGACTGAGATGATGGGCTCGGCAAGCACGATCAGTCCGATGCTCGCCGGAATCGTCATGAGGAAGGCGAGCCGCATGCCGCGGGCGAGCTCGCTGCGAAACGCGCCGTGCTGGCCCGTTGCGGCCATGCGCGACAGCAGCGGCAGCGCCACCGTGCCGAGCGCCACGCCGAAGACCCCGAGCGGCAGCTGCATCAGGCGAAACGCGACCGTCAGCCAGAAGGTGGGGCCGTCGCCGAGCTCGGACGCGAATACCGAGTTGATGAGGACGTTGACCTGGGTGGTGCTGGCGGCGATCACGGAGGGACCCATCAGGCGCAGGATCGAGCTGACGCCCGGATCGCGCCAGCGAAAGTCGGGGTGATAGCGATAGCCGAGACGTGCCAGCGCCGGCAGCTGCACGGTGAGCTGCAGCGTGCCGCCGATGAGCGTGCCGATCGCGAGCCCGAGGATGGCGCGCGGGCCGAAGTGCGCATCGAGCCAGTACCCGAGCAGCACCCCGGCGATGATCGAGCCGAGGTTGAAGAAGCTCGAGGCCATCGCCGGCACGCCGAACACGTTGCGGGCGTTCAGCATTCCCATCACCAGCGCGGCGAGCGACACCAGCAGGATGAACGGGTACATGACCCGGGTGAGGGTCACGGTGAGCGCGGCCTTCTCGCCCTCGAAGCCGGGCGCCAGCACGGCCACCAGGGCGGGCGCGAACACGATGCCGAGCACGCTGATCGCGCTCAAGGAGACCGCCGCCAGCGTCGCCACCTTGTTGGCGAGCCGCCAGGCGGCCGCCTCGCCTTCGGTCGCGACGGTCTTGCTGAAGGTGGTGACGAAGGCCGTCGAGAGCGCGCCCTCTGCGAACAGGTCGCGCAGCAGGTTCGGGATGCGGAACGCGATGGTGAACGCGTCCATGATGCGGCCGCCCCCGAACAGCGCCGCAAAGATCTGCTCGCGGGCGAGGCCCAGCACCCGGCTGCACAGCACCGCGAGCCCGACGACGCCCGCGGCCCTGGTGTTGAGTTTCTCGGCGCGCGCCTCCGCGCCGTTCGCGCTCAGCGCGCCGGTTTCGCCAGGTGGCATGCGGGCGTCACGGTACCACCTGGCGAGTAATGGCGCGAGCTAGTGCCCCCCGGCGCCCACACGCCAGGTCACGGTTACACCTGCGGTGAACGGCCGGAACGTGTAGGCGTTCTGCTGCTGCGAGGGCGACCCGGCCGGATTGTAGGGATCGAGCTGCCCGAGCGCGAAGTTGGTCACCGTGTGGGTGTTGAGCACGTTGTCGATGAAGGGCGAGATCTGCCATTCACCGATGTTGATCCCGGCGCGCAGGGTAAGGAAGTTCGTCGCCGGCAACGTGTAGCTCCCCGGAATATATTGCGATGAGCCCGGGTCCTGCACCGCCGCCAGCCAGGGGTTGCGGCTCTCGTAGGTGTAGTCGAGGCGCACGAAGGCGTCGTGCTGCGCGATGCTGAAGCGGTACTCGGGTCCCACCGACACCGTCCACGGCGGATTGGTGCCGGGGGCGTAGTCGATGGCCGCCTGGCCGGAGATGGCGTCGCCGTTGAGCGCGAGCGGCAAGGCACCGGCCGCGGGCGGCGTCGAGTTCGCCGTGTAACGCGCCGAGGTATAGCCGACGGCGAGGTCGACGAACAATGGGCCAGCGGCCAGCTCCGCCTGCAGGTCAAAGCCCTTGGCCACCGCGGTGCCGAGGTTGTCGGTGAACTGCAGGCCGCAGGCACCGGCCACGTAGACGCTCTGCTGGATGTTGTTCCACTTTATGTAGTAGACGCTGGTGGCGATGCGCAAGTTGCCGCCGAAGGAGTTCTTCGAGCCAATCTCGTAGTTCTGCGTGCTGTCCGGCGAGTAGATGAGCGGTGCACCGTTGGGGAATCCCTGGTTGGCGAGATCGGTGTTGCAGTAGCTCGGCAGCTCCGGGTTGCCGCCACCGACACGGTAGCCTTTTGCATAGCTCACGTAGAACATGTCGCTGGGATCGGCCTGGAATGCCAGGCTCGCCTTCGGCGTGTTGGGATTCGAGCTGGTCGAGGCGCCGCGCCCCACACCCGGAATCTGTACGCCGTTGACCGGTGTCGGCCCGAAGTTCTCGAGCCCATCGGCGTAGTTATCGATTTCGAAGGTCGTGTGCGAGACGCGCTCCCCGAGCGTCAGGCGCAGCCGGTCGGTGAGCGCATAGGTGAGCTCGCCGTAGAAGGCGATCTGCCGGTCGTAGGTGGTGTTGCTGTTGTAGTAGATGTCGCAGTTGGGGATCGCCGTGTAGGCACCATTGCCGTTGCAGGCGTAGGGCGCGACCACGTTGCCGTTGACATCGGTGAAGGTAAAGATCTGCGTCGCCGGCACGCCGTAGAGATAGTTGAAGAAATTGTCGATCTGCGGATCGATGAGCTCTTCGATACTGCGCTCCTTGGCGAGCTGCCAGAAGACTCCCGCGGTCCAGTGCAGCCGCTCGCTGGGATCGGACGATTGCCAGCGCAGCTCCTGCACGAAGCTGTCCTGGCTGTTGGTAATGACGTTCGGCGTCGAATAGTTGCCGAAGCCCGCCGGCAGATGGATGCCGTTGCCATCGATCAGCGGATACCAGTCGCAGGGCGGTGTGGGCGCCACCGACGTTGGCCCGCAGGCCTCTCCGCCGGTATTCGGATTGCCAGACCAGCCGAGGCTCTGATAGTAGGCGAGGTCGTAGACCGTGCCCTGGTACCCGGTTTGCTCGCGGCGATGGTAATAGGAGGTGTTGGAGATGATCACACTCTTGCCGAGGTCCCACTGCAGCTTGATCGCCGGGAGGAAGTACTGGTCGGTGTCGGGGATGCGCTCCGGAGTCGCGGTGTTGAACTGCCCGGCACCCGGGTTCGAGTAGGCCGGCCAGTAGGTCGGCTGATCGTTCAGCTCGCGGTTCTGGTAGAGAATGCTCGGCGTCACCGTGAACCCGCTCGCCGGCTGCCACACTCCGGCCAGGCGCAGCACCAGCGTGCGCGTCCAGTCCACATCGCTCTCGAGCTGCGCGCCGGTGGTGGGATCAACCCGGTTCACCCAGCCGCCGTCGTAGCGATACCAGGCGCTGGCGCGCCAGCCGAACACGCCGTCGACCACGGGCTCCCCGTGGGCCACGCCGAACTCATAGCTCGGCTCGCCGTAGCGGGTGTAGGACCCCTCGGAGCGCATGTAGGTGCTCTCGGAGGTGAGGCTCGGCTGCGTCAGGAGGTAGCGGACCGTGCCGCCCTCGGATCCCGAGCCGAACAGCGTTCCCTGCGGGCCGCGCAGCACCTCGACCCGCTCGAGATCGAAGGTCTTCGGCAGCGTATCGTCGGGATTGAAGCCCACGCTGCGCATCTGGATCGGCGTGTCGTCGATGTAGATGCCGGTGGTGCCGGCACCGGCCGAGGAGGAGATGCCGCGGATCGAGATGGCGTTGGTCCCGGAGTTGTCGATGGTCACGCCGGGCACGAAGCGCACGATGTCCTGCATGTCCTTGATGCCGCGGTCGTCCATGTCCGACTGCGTGAGCGCCGACACGCTGATCGGTACCTTGCTGAGCGACTCCTCACGGCGGGTGGCCGTGACGATCACTTCCTGCAGCGGGCGCTCGGCCTCGCCGCCCGCGGGCGCGGCCGGTCCCGCGGCGGGACCGGCGGCGGAGGCCGCCTCATCGGCGCGCAGCTTCTCGAGCGGCAACGCTGCGCACAGTGTCGCGATGACGAGCAGGCCGAGCCAGGTCGTCGTACGGGTTGCGTTCAACATGTGTGTCTCCCCTCTCCTCTCTTATGATTGCAGCAGCACGGCGGCATCCGCATCCCAGCTGACGAATACCTCGTCGCTCCAGTCGATCGCCCATTCCGAGGTGCGCCGCTCGTTCTGCGAGAACGCGGTGACGAGCTTGCCGCTCGTGGTCTTGATGCGGTAGGTGGAGCGGTTTCCCAGGTAGCCGAGCTCCCACACCATGCCGCGCAGCTGGTTGACGCGCGCGCCGCTCGGCGGCTGCTTGCCGAGCCGGATCTTCTCCGGCCGCAGCGCCACCCACACTCGCTGACCCGGCGCGAAGCGCCCGTCCTCGTCCACCAGCAGGTCACAGCCGGTCTCGGGGCAATGCACGGTGATGAGCCCCGGCTCGCATGCGGTGACGGTTCCCTCGAAGAGATTGGTGGTGCCAACGAAGTCGGCGACGAACCGGCTCGCCGGGAACTCGTAGATCTCCGACGGCGTGCCCACCTGGACCACCTTGCCATGGTCCATGACCGCGATGCGGGTGGCGAGCGCCATGGCCTCGTCCTGGTCGTGCGTCACCACGATGAAGGTGATGCCGACCTTGTACTGCAGGTCCATCAGCTCGAACTGCGTCTGCTCGCGCAGCTTCTTGTCGAGCGCCGACAGCGGCTCATCCAGCAGCAGTACCTTGGGCCGCCGGATGAGCGCACGCGCCAGCGCGACGCGCTGGCGCTGGCCGCCGGAGAGCTGGTGGGGCTTGCGCGTCGCGACGGGCGCGAGCTGCACCATCTCGAGCGCCTCGTGGATGCGGCTCTTGCGCGTCGCGGCATCCATTCTCATGCGGCTGATGCCGTAGCCGACGTTACGCTCCACCGTCATGTGCGGGAACAGCGCATACGACTGGAACATCATGTTGACGGGCCGCTCGTACGGCGGCACCCCGCTCATCGGCACGCCGTCGATCAGGATGCGGCCGCTGCTCGGCTCGGCGAACCCGGCCAGCATGCGCAGCAGCGTGGTCTTGCCGCAGCCGGAGGCGCCGACCAGCGCGAACATCTCCCCCTTGTGGATCCTCAGGCTCACGTTGTCGACCGCGGTGAACCCGCCGTAGGTCTTGCTCACGGCCTCGATGACGATCTGCGGCGTGGCGTTGGGGTCGAGCCAGGGGCGGTCAACGCTCTGTTTATCCTGGGTGGCGATCACGCTGGCTCCTCCGATGCGAGCTTCACCTTAAAATTCACCCGGCGGGGTGGCGCGCCGCCGCTCCGGTGCGAAGAACGGACGCTCCACCACCCGCGCGCGCACCACGCGCCGCTCCCATACCAGCTCGCGGTTGAGATAGATCTCCGCCCAGAGCGTGCTGCCGGTGTCGAAGTGCGGCGCGTCCACCATGGCGAGCGCGAGGTTGCGCTTCGTGGTCGGCGACCACACCGCGGAAGTTGCGCTGCCCGCCTGGCGGCGCAGACTCCGGTCGGCGTAGAGCAGCGCGTTGTACGCGGGCTTCGTGCCCTCGACGTCGAGTCCGACCAGGCGGCGCCGCGCGCCGCGGCGCTGCTCCGCGAGCAGCGAGCGCCGCCCGGTGAAATGTCCCTTGGCAAAATCGACCAGCCAGGCGAGCCCGAGCTCGAGCGGCGAGCGCCCGGTGCCGATGAAGACAGCGCGCTCGCCCGGGACGAAGTCGGCGTTCGGCAGCAGGAACCCCGCCTCGATGCGCGCGATGTTGAGCGCACGCGAGCCGACCGGCCGGATCCCCCGGGTCCGTCCTGCCTCGATCAGCGCGTCCCATACGCGCTCGGCGTCCTTGGGCTCCATCCACAGCTCGTAGCCGAGATCGCCGGTGAACCCGGTCCGCGACACCATGAGATGCGCATCGCCCGCCGCCGGCAGCACGAAGGACCCAAGCTCGAAGGGCTTCAGGCGCTCGACGCCGGCGACTCCCGCCTTGCGCAGCACCGAACAGGAGGTCGGGCCCTGCAGCGCGAGCGCCGCCACGTCCTCGGTCACCTCGCTGATTGCGACCTCGAAGCCGACGGCGGAGTCGAGCAGCCAGTCGAGCTGCCGCTCGGCCGTGCACAGTCGGTATTCACCGTCGCCGAGGCAGAACACCGTGCCATCATCGATCAGGTGCCCGGCATCGTTGCACCAAACGCCGTAGGCGACGCGGCCCGGGCGGAGCTTCGCGATGTCGCGCGTCATCAGGCGGTTGAGAAAACGCAGGGCGTCGGCGCCCGCGATCCGGTACTTCACCATCGGCGTCAGGTCGTAGAGCGAGGCGGCGTTGCGGATCGCGAAATATTCCTGCTCGACGGTCGTGAACACATCGACGGTGGTGTAGCCCGCCCAGGGGATGAAGCTGTCGACCTGGCTCAAGCTGCGCGAGCGCTGGTGGAACGGCGTCGACAGCAGCGGGCGGCGATAGTGTGGTTCGCTCTCGGTGAGCATCTCAGGCTGCCTCTTTCACTACCTCGCGCGCGGCGTTACGCCCGGCGATGCCCATGACGCCCCCGCCGGGATGGCAGCCCGCGCCGCACAGATAGAGGCCGCCGACCGGTGCACGGTATTGGGCGACGCCCGGGACCGGCCGCAGCATGAAGAACTGATCGAGCGCCAGCTCGGCGTGATGCCAGTGTCCGCCGGTGATGCGGAACTCGCGCTCGATATCCCTTGGCGTGAGAAGCTCGGCGTGCTCGACCTGCGCACGCAGCCCGGGAGCCAGCGTTCCGAGCGTGTCGATGAGGAGGTCGGTGAATCGTGCCTGCCCGGCGGCCCAGCCTCCCGAGAGGGCGTAGGGCGCGTACTGCGCCACCACCGAGAGCACGTGCCTGCCCGGCGGCGCGAGCGCCGCGTCGGCCATCGTCGGCACCGTGATCTCGAGCACGGGAGCCAAAGAGAACTCGCCGTACTTGGCGTGGTTGTAGGCGCGCTCGATGTGCTCCGGGGACGGCGCCCACAGGAGCCGCCCGCGCAGCGCCGCCGCATCGAGCGCGGCGAATTGCGGCGGCCCGTCGAGCGCCAGGTGCAGCTTGGCGGCGAGCCCGCGCGCGCGCAGGTGCACGATGCGGCGCACGAAGCCGGCGTCGAGATGCTCGCTGCCGAGCAGGCGCAGGAACGTGGTCTTGGGGTCCGTGCTCGAGACCACGGCACGCGCGCTGATCTCCTCGCCGCTTTCCAGCACGACTCCCGCCGCCCGATCGGCACGCACCAGGATGCGGGCCACGGCCGACCCGGTGCGGATCTCGGCTCCCGCCGCCGCGGCCGCGCCTCCTAAAGCCTCCGACAGTGCCCCCAGCCCGCCCGCCGGCTGTGCGAGCCCGCCGCTCTCGCCCGCCGCGGCCGCCATGCGATACAGCAGCGTGAACACGCTGCCCGGCGAGCGCGGGCCGTAGTTGGTGCCGAGCACCGCATCGAAGGCGAGCGCGCCCTTCAGGAGCGGCGACTCGAAGTGCTCATCGAGCAGGTCCTGAACGCACATGGCGCCGATGCGCAGCAGCTCGCGCAGGTCGCGCCTGCCGAGGGCGCGCAGCCGCCACCCGAGCCCGAGCAGCGCGCCGCGGTCCCTCCAGGCGGAGGTGCCGAGCCGCGGCGGCGTCGTGCTCAGCACGGGTTGCAGGCCGGCGGCGAGCCGCGCGAGCCGGGCGCTGTAAGCGGGCCAGACGGCGGCGTCGGCGGCTGAATGTGCCACCAGCGCAGGGTGGTTTTCGGGCCCCAGGGGCAGATGCGCATCGTCGGCCGAGAGCGCGGTCGTCGGCATGCGCTCGGCCGCGAGCCTGAGTCCATGAGCCGCCAGGTTCAGCTCGCTCATGAGGGCACCCGGCATGAGATGCAGCAGGTGTGCGCAGGCCGACACGCGAAATCCCGGCGCGAACTCGCGCGTCACAGCCGCGCCTCCCAGCCGCCCGGCGGCCTCGAGCACCAGCACCGAGCGCCCGGCGCGCGCCAGGTAGGCCGCGCAGCTGAGCCCGTTGTGACCGCCGCCGACGACGATGCAGTCGTAGCGCGCGCTCACGAGTCCCTCCCGAGATCGCGCAGGATCTCGCGGGCGGCGTTTGCACCGGGCGCGCCCATCACGCCCCCGCCCGGATGGGTGCTGGCGCCGCACAGGTAGAGCCCCGCGAGCGGGGCGCGGTACTGGGCGTACCCCGGGACGGGACGGTTGAACAGCAGCTGATCGAAGGTCAGCTCCCCCTGGAAGATGTTGCCCTCGGTGAGGCCCACCTCGTCCTCGATGTCCCGGGGCGTGCGGATCTCGGCATGCAGGATAAGGTCGCGGAAGTTCGGGCTGTGGCGCGCGATCGCATCGATCACCGTAGCGCCGAAAGCGGCGCGCTTTTCCGCCGTCCACTCGCCGTCGGCGAGCCGGTAAGGGCAGTACTGCACGAACACCGACATGTAGTGCTTGCCGTCGGGGGCCATGGTGGGATCGATCTGCGAGGGGATCAGCATGTCGACGTACGGCGAGCGGGACCAGCGTCCTTCCTTCCAGTCGTCGTAGCCGCGCTCGAGCATGTCGAGCGTGTCGGTCACGTGCAGGTCGCCGCGGATGCAGGGAGAGCCCTGCGGGATCGCGGGGAACTGCGGCAGGCCGTCGAGCGCGATGTTGAGCTTGCCGGAGGAGCCGCGGATCTTGAACTTGCGCACGGCATCGAGGAACTCCCCCGGCAGCTGCCTGGGATCGATGCTCTCGAGGAAGGTGCGCTTCACGTCGAGATTCGATACCACGATCGGTGCACGGATCTCCTCGCCGCCGGCGAGCACCACACCGGTGGCGCGTCCGTTGCGCGCCAGGATCTGCCCGACCGGCGCCTCGGCCCGTACCGTGCCGCCGCTCGCCTCGAGCGAGGCGGCCAGCGCGCGGGTGATCGCCCCCATGCCGCCGCGCGCGAAGCCCCACGCCCCCACCGCACCGTCGATACTGCCCATGTAGTGATGCAGCAGCACGTAGGCGCTGCCCGGCGAGCGCGGCCCGAGCGCCGTGCCGATGATGGAGCTGCCCGCGAGGTGCGCCTTGACGATCTCGCTCTCGAAGTACTCCTCGAGCATGTCGGCGCAGCTCATGGTGAAGAAGCGCAGCGTGTCGTACAGGCGCTCCTCGCCCAGGCGGTTGAAATGCTTGCCCAGCCACAGCAGCTCGGCCAGGTCGCGCGGCCTGAACGAGGTCGGATCCGGCGGCGTGCGCAGCAGCAGCGGCTTGATGAAGCGGCAATGCCGCAGCATGTCGCGCACGAAGCGATCGTAGCCTTCAGCGTCGCGGCGTGAGTGGCGCGCGATCTCGCGCCGCAGGGCGTCGTGATTGTCGTAGAGCGCGAGGTGTCCGCCGCCCCGCATCAGCGTGCAGCCGCCCTCGTAGGGAATGATCTGCAGCCCGTGGCGCGGCAGCTCGAGCGCGCGGATGATCTCGGTGCGCAACAGGCTGCAGACGTACGAGCAGTTCGAGTAGGTGAAGCCGTCGTAGAGGCGGCGGCTCACCGCGGCGCCGCCGATGTAAGCGTTGCGCTCCAGCACCAGTACGTCGAGACCGGCGCGCGCCAGGTAACAGGCCGCGACCAGCCCGTTGTGTCCGGCGCCCACCACGATGGCATCGTGGCGGCTGCGCGCGCTCCTGCTCAAGCGGCCGGTTCCCCGCGCATGAGTCCGAACTGCTGCCCGCGACGCGTACCCGGCAGCGCATCGAGCGTGCGGTCGATCGCCAGCTCGAAAGCGCCCAGCGTGTCGGCCAGGCAAGCGTCGTCGTGCGCGGCGGACACGAACCATGGCTCGCGCGAGTCGGGCTCACACAGGATGCACTCGTCGTGCAGCACCTTCGCCGTGGCGTCGTAGAAGGTATAGTCGCTGCTCTTCCAGTCGCGGTAAGTGCGCGGCGGATCGTGGGCGAAATACAGCCCGCTCATGGAAGGGTGGCCCACGAAGCTGTGGGCGATACCGCGGCTCTTGAGGATCTGGCTCATGCCGTTCCGCAGGCGCGTGCCGTACGCGGCGAGCGACGCGAGCGCGTCCGTCTCGTGGAGGATCTCGAGCGTCTTGGCCGCCGCCGCCAGCGACACCGGGTGCGCCGTGTAGGTGCCGCCGTGGGCTACGCCGCGGCCGAGCTTGCGCATGATGTCCTCGCGTCCGGCGAGCACCGAGATCGGATAGCCGTTGGCGAGCGCCTTGGCGAAGGTGCACAGGTCGGCGCGCACGCCGTAGAGCTCCTGCACGCCGCCGCGCGCGACACGAAAGCCGGTCTTCACCTCGTCGATGATCATCACGACGCCGTAGCGGTCGCACAGCTCGCGCGCCGCGCGTACATAGGCGGGCTCGGCGGCGATCCCTAAGCAGTTGCCCATTATCGGCTCGACCAGCAGACAGGCGATGCGATCGCCGTGACGCTTGAGCACGTCCTCGAGCTGATTGGCGTCGTTCGCCTGCACGAAGTGGGCGAAGTGCCGTGTCGAGAGCGGCACGCCCTCGCTGTAGGGATGCACCTCGGGGTCGCCCACCTGCTTCCACTTGTCCATCGGCGTGTACCACATGGCCGCATCGAACAGCCCGTGATAGCTGCCCTCGAGGATCACGTAGTCGTCGCGCTGGGTGTAGGCGCGCGCCAGGCGCAGCGCCGCCATCACCGCCTCGGTGCCGGAGTTGGAGAAGCGCACCAGCTCGGCGGCCGGAACCATCCTCGCGATGCGCTCGGCCACCTCGTATTCGGCCTCGGTCGACAGCGCAAACACGCCGCCGACCTTCATGCCCTCGCGCGCCGCCGCATCCACCCGCGGATCGGCGTAACCGAGAATCGAGGGTCCGTAACCCATGCGGTAGTCGACGTAGACGTTGCCGTCGAGATCGGTGATGCGCGCGCCCCGCCCCTCCTTCACGTAGATGGTGCGCTCCTCGCCCCAGTAGCGGAAATTCGAGGCGACCCCGAGCGGCAGCCGCGTGAGGGCTCGCCGGAAGTGCTCGTGGTTCTTCGTCATGGTTCGCGCCATGGCACTCGCTCCCGGGCGTGGCGTTCTCGCTGGACTATATGATCATATAGTTTTATGGGTTAAAATTAAACAGCCGTATAAGCACAGGCCGGAAGCAGTGCCATGAGCTCCTCCATCCCACGTCCCCTGGAAGCCGGCCCGACCGCCGCCCCCCGCTCGCTGCCGGCATGGGTATACAACCACCCCGAGATGACCCGGCTCGAGCTCGAGCGGATCCTGAAGCCGAGCTGGCAGATCGCCTGCCACGTCAGCCAGATCCCGCGCGCCGGCGACTACGTCACTTTCGAGCTGGGGCACGACAGTGTGATCGTGCTGCGTGACGCGAGCGGCACGATCCGCTCGCTGCGCAACACCTGCCGCCATCGCGGCACGCGCCTGCTCGAGGGTAGCGGCCGCTGTCCCGGACGCATAACCTGCCCGTACCACGGCTGGACCTACCGCTATGACGGCTCGCTGCTCGCCACTCCCGCCCGCGACAGCTTTCCCGACCTCGACCTGCGTGAGCACGGGCTCGATGCAGTGCGTCTCGAGGTCGCGCTCGGTTTCGTCTGGGTCTGTCTGGGCGCCGATGCTCCGCCGCCGCCGTCGGCGACCTGGGCGCCGCTCATGGAGGAGCTCGCGCCCTACCGACTCGAGGAGCTCGTGCCGACGCAGCCTCTGTTCCGCGAGGAATGGGCAGTCGACTGGAAGATCGCGATGGACAACTATCTCGAGTCCTATCACGTGCCGATCGGCCATCCGGGCTTGAGCCGCATGTTCACGCCCGACTACGAGGATCAGCGCGGCGTTCCCGGCATCGGGCGCGGCACCAGCTGGATGCGCGCGGCGCCCTCGCCGCGCTGGAGCGAGCGTCTCTATCAGAAGTACGTGGGCGAGGTGACGGCGCCGCATCTGCCGGAGCGAGAGCGGCGCAGCTGGCGTTTCTACAGCTACCTGCCCAATCACGGCATCGACATCTTCCCCGAGCAGATGGATTTCTTTCAGGTGCTGCCGCGCGGACCCGGCAAGGCACTGATCCGCAGCGCCTCCTTCGGCCTGCCCGACGAGCGGCGCGAGATGCGCCTCGTCCGCTGGCTCGGCAATCGCATCAACATGCAGGTCAACAACGAGGACCGGCAGTTGTGCGAGCGGCTGCAGCGCGGCATCGCCGACAGCCACTACCGGCCAGGACCGCTCTCGCAGATCGAGACCTGGATGCTCGAGTTCCACAATCTGCTGCGCGCGCGGATCCCGGAAGTGCGCCTGCCCAGTGCCCCGGCGCGCTTCAGTTAAGTCGCGGAGCGCGCGCCCCATGTCGGCCTCCGCCTCATCCATCGCCGGGACCGTCCCCGGCGCGGCCCCGCGGCCCGGGCGCGTGCGCGCGCGGCAGCGCCTCATCGAGGCCTGCATCTCGGCGCTGCACATCTACGGACCCTCGCGCACTACGGTGAGCCGGGTGGTGGCGCTCGCGCAGCTCTCGCCCGGCATCGTGCGCTTCTATTTCAACTCCAAGGCGGCGCTGCTGGTCGCAGCGCTCGAGTATCTGGCCCACGAGTTCGAGGAGCGGGTGCTGAAGCCGGTCGCCGCGCTCAAGCATTCCCCGGTCGTGGCGCTCGGGCTCCTGGTCGAGCTCTATCTCGATCCCGAGATCGCCAGCCCGCGCAAGGTATCGGTGTGGTACTCGTTCTGGGGCGAGGCGAGCTCGCGCCAGGAGTACCTCGACATCTGCGGGCAGAAGGACGAGGACTTCGCCGCGCTGGTGCGCGAGCTCACTGAGACCTTGATCGCCCAGACCGGCGCCACTCATCTCGACGCCGACGGCGTGGCTCTCGGCCTCATCGGCGTGCTGGAAGTGCTCTGGCAGGGCATCGCGTTCCAGAGCGAGGCGAGCCTCAACCGGCGCGCGCTGGTGGCGCGCGCGCTTGCGTACCTGCGCTCGGTGTTCCCGGGACAGTTCCTGGGTCCCGCTCCGCCGCGCGCCCGCCGCCGGCGGTGAGCGCGGCGTCCGCAGCCTGAGCGTTCTACCCGGCCGCGGGTTTATCCCGCACAATAGCCCGCCAGGGCTCGAGACGTAAGCGCGCGCATCATGAAAACAAGCGGCAGTCCGGGGCGCTGGCTGATCATCCTGCCGCCGCTCGTGTTCCTGCTGCTGTTTTTCCTCATCCCCTTCGCCTTCGCATTCAAGATCAGCTTCGCAGAGACCGCGGCGCACGTTCCGCCGTACAGCGACGTCCTGCAGCTCACGCCCGACCACCATTGGCGCCTCAGCGCGACGCTGGCGAACTACCGCTACCTCCTCACCGACGAGGTCTACAGCGTCGCGTACCTGTTCTCGCTGCGTACCGCCTTCTTCTCCACGCTCATCTGCCTCCTCCTCGGCTATCCCATGGCGTATGCGATCGCCCGCGCGCCGCGCGCCACCCAGAGCGTGCTGCTGCTCGTCATCATGCTGCCGTTCTGGACCTCGTTCCTGCTGCGCGTATACGCCCTCGAGGGCATCATCCGCGACAACGGCCTGCTGAATACCGTGCTGCTGAGCCTCGGGCTGATCGATCACCCGCTGCGCATCATGCGCACCAACCTCGCCGTGTACCTCGGCATCATCTACTCCTATCTGCCCTTCATGGTGCTGCCGCTGTTCGCGACCCTCGAGAAGCTCGACACGACGCTGCTCGAGGCGGCGGCCGATCTCGGCAGTACGCCGTGGCGCGCGTTCCTCGACATCACACTGCCGCTGTCGGTACCGGGAATGATCGCGGGCTCGATGCTGGTGTTCATCCCCGCGGTGGGCGAGTTCGTCATCCCCTCGCTCCTCGGCGGCCCCAACAACCTGATGATCGGGCGGGTGCTGTGGGACGAGTTCTTCGGCAACCACGACTGGCCGGTGGCCGCCGCGGTCGCGACCGCCTTCCTGCTGCTGCTGGTGGGTCCGATCGCCGTCTATCAGTACTACAACGTGCGCCAGCTCGAGGCCTGAAGGCCGCATGGAACGGCGCGGCTCGGCATTTCTCTTCGCGGTGCTGTGCTTCGGCATCGCCATCCTCTACATCCCGATCCTGGTGCTGATCGGCTATTCGTTCAACGCCTCGCCGCTCGTCAACGTGTGGGGCGGCTTCTCCATCGCCTGGTACGGCGAGCTGTGGCACAACCGCCAGCTGCTGGAAGCTGCGCTCCTGTCGCTCGAGGTGGCGGTGAGCGCCTCCAGCGGCGCGGTGATCCTCGGCACGCTGGCGGCCGTCGCGCTGGTGCGCTTTACGAGATTTCCCGGGAGGCTGCTGCTCACCGGGATGGTCAATGCGCCGCTCGTCATGCCGGAGATCATCACCGGCATCACGCAACTGCTGCTGTTCGTATCGATGGTGCAGCTGCTCTCCTGGCCGCACCGCGGCTTCACCACCATCGTCATCTCGCACGTCACTTTCTGCACCGCGTACGTGACCATCACCGTGCAGGCGCGTCTGGCGAGCGCCGACCGCTCGCTCGAGGAGGCCGCCATGGACTTAGGCGCCGGACCGGCACGCGCCTTCCTCGAGATCACGCTGCCGATCATCGCCCCGGCGATCCTCTCGAGCTGGCTGCTGTGTTTCACGCTCTCGCTCGATGATCTGGTGATCTCGAGCTTCGTCTCGGGACCGGGCGCGAGCACGCTGCCGATGGTGATTTACTCCAAGGTCAAGCTCGGCGTGAGCCCGGATATCAACGCGCTCGCGAGCCTGATCGTGTGCGCAGTGGGCGTCATCATCCTCACCGCCGGGTGGCTCATGAGACGCGCCGAGCGCCGCCGCAAGCTCGAGATGCAGCTCGCCGAACAGTGATTGCGCCGTTGGCGAGGGCCGCTACAGTCCGGTCTTGATCCGCGTCCAGCTGCGCGTGCGGATCCGCTCGAGCGCCGGCGAGAGTTCGCGGGAGTGATAGAGCCGCGCCTCGACCTCGCGCGAGGGGTAGATCGTCGGGTCGTGCAGGATCTGCGGGTCGACGTACGCGTCGGCCGCGCGGTTGTCGTTGCCGTAGTGAATCTCGTTGGTGATGGCCGCGATCACCTGCGGCTCCAGCATGAAGTTCAGGAACTTGAGGGCGTTCTGCGGGTGCGGGGCATCGGCCGGTATGAGCAGCGCGTCGTAGGTGCCGTTGGCGCCCTCCTTCGGCACGGTGAAGGCGAGATGCACATCGACCCCGGCGGCGCGCGCCCGGGCGCGCGCGGTCGAGTAATCCGCGGACCACGACATGGAGATGCAGAACTCGCCGTTGATCAGCCCGTTCATGTACTCCGAGGAATCGAAGGCCTTGACGTACGGGCGCACCGCGAGCAGCAGCTTCTCGGCCTGGCTGTAGTCGGCGGCGCTCTGGGTGTTCGGGTCGAGGTGCAGGTAGTTGAGCGCGAGCTGCAGCACATCCTCCGGCGAGTCGAGGAACGACACGCCGCAGTCGGCGAAGCGGGCGATGAGTGCCGGCTTGAAGATCAGATCGAGGCTGTCGACCGGGGCGTCCGGCATGCGCGCCCTGATCTGCTCGGCGTTGTAAGCGAAGCCGTTGACCGCGTGCAGGTAGGGCATGGCGTAGCGGTTCCCCGGGTCGGCGGCGGCCTCGATCGCGAGCGCGTGGGGATCGAGGTTGCGCCAGTTCGGCAGCTTGCTGCGGTCGAGCGGCCGGTAGATGCCGGCCTTGATCTGGCGCGCGAAGTAATCGGTCGAGGTGCTGACGACGTCGTAACCCGAGTCCCCCGCCATCATCCTGGCCTCGAGGGTCTCGTCGGAGTCGTAGGTGTCGTAGTCGACGCGGATGCCGCTCGTGCGCTCGAACTCGGCGATGGTGTCCTTGCCGATGTAATCCGCCCAGTTGTAGACGTGCAGCACCGGCTGCTCACCGCCGCCGTGCGCACCGCGCCCGCAGCCGGCGAGGACGAGCACGGAAAGCAGCAACCCGATACCCAGGCACAGGGATGTGCCCGCCGCCGGAGGCGGCGGGCGGCGCGCCGAAACCGCGCTTTTGGCGCGCCGCCACGAGCATCGTGACAGGGCGAGGCGCAAAGCGCCGAGCGGGCGCACAAGGATGTGCGCCCCGGGCTTGCGCGCAGCAGGACAGCGCAGCGCAATGTCCGATGCGAGCTTCAAATCAGAGCTTCACCATTACATGCCGCACCACGGTGTAGTCCTCGAGCGCGTACACCGAGAGGTCCTTGCCGTAGCCGGAGCGCTTGAAGCCGCCGTGCGGCATCTCGCTCACCGTCGCGAAATGGGTGTTGATCCAGGTAGCGCCATACTGCAGCCGTGCCGCGACCTGCATCGCCCGTGAGATGTCCCGGGTCCACACCGAGGAGGCGAGCCCGTACTCGGAATCGTTGGCCCAGCGCAGCGCTTGGCTTGTGTCGCTGAAGCGCGTGACCGATACCACCGGTCCGAATACCTCGCGCTGCACGATCTCATCGCCCTGGCGCGCGCCGGCGATCACGGTCGGCTCGTAGAAGAAGCCGCCGCCGGCGCGCCTGGCTCCCCCGGTCGTGACCTCGATGTGCGGCGCCGCCGCCGCGCGCGCCACCAGACCTGCGACCCGCTCGCGCTGCTTCTCCGAGATCAGCGGGCCCATCTCGACGCCCGGCTCCTGCTGCGTGCCCACCCGGATGCTGCGCGCCGCGCTGCTGAGATCCGCCACCAGCCGCTCATAGATGCGCTCGCCGGCGTACAGGCGGCAAGCCGCGGTGCAGTCCTGGCCGGCATTGTAGAAAGCGAAGGTGCGAACTCCTGCCACGACCGCCTCGAGGTCCGCGTCGTCGAAGACGATGACCGGCGCTTTGCCGCCGAGCTCGAGATGGGTGCGCTTGAGATTGCCGGCGGCGGCGGCCAGAACCTTCTGCCCGGTTCCGACGTCCCCCGTGAGGGACACCATGCGCACCCGCGCGTGTCCGGTGAGCGTGGTGCCGACCGGCTCGCCGCGGCCGCAGACGATGTTGACGACTCCGGGCGGCAGGAGCTCGGCGAGCTGCTCGGCGAGCTTGAGCGCCGTGAGCGGGGTCTGCTCGGAGGGCTTGAGGATCAGCGTGTTGCCGGCGGCTATCGCCGGCGCGATCTTCCACGCCGCCATCATCAGCGGATAGTTCCACGGCGCGATCGAGCCGACGACCCCGACCGGGTCGCGGCGGATCATGCTGGTATGTCCCGGCAGATACTCCCCCGCCGCCAGCCCCTGCGGTATGCGGCACGCCCCGGCGAAGTAGCGGAACACGTCCGCAATCGAGGGCATCTCGTCGTTGAGCATCGCCGCGAGCGGCTTGCCGGTGTTGCGCGACTCGAGGCTCGCGTAAGCCGCAGCCTCGCGCTCGATCCCGGCGGCGATCCTCAGCAGCGCCGCCGCACGCTCCTTCGGCGCCGTGCCCGCCCAGCCGTCGAAGGCCGCCTCGGCCGCCGCCACCGCCGCATCGACCTGCTCGACACTCGCCGACGCCACCCTGGCAATCGCAGCGCCGCTCGCCGCATCGAGCACCGTCTCCGGCGGCCCTTCACCGCCCACGAGCCGCCCGCCGATCAACAACTGAGTCTGCATGGGTCGCTCCTCACCGCCTTGGCGCAGCTTGCCGGGCCGCGCCGCCACGCTATATTATTATCGCCATAATATTATCACGTCACCCGCGCTCGAGCCCGAGGGCCGACATGAACTCCGACGTCATCATCACCTGCGCCGTCACCGGCGACGACACCAAGGTTACCAAGAGTCCGCACTGCCCGATCACCCCTGAGCAGATCGCCGCCGCGGCGGTCGCGGCGGCGCGCGCCGGGGCTGCCATCGTGCACATTCATGTGCGCGATCCCGAGACCGGGGCCTTCAGCATGGCGACCCGCCACTATCGCGAGGTGGTCAAGCGCATCCGCGAGAGCAAGGTCGACGTGATCGTCAACCTCACCTGCGGCATGGGCGGCTATATCTGCGTGGGCGACCAGGGACTCGCCGACACGCCGGCCGAAGGCACGGACTTCGTCAGCCAGGAAGATCGCATGCGGCACGTGATCGACCTGTGCCAGGAAGGGGTCTACCGCCCCGACATCGCCACCCTCGACTGCGGCACGCTCAACTTCGGAGACGGCAATCGCGCCTACGTCTCGACGCCCAACTACCTGCGCAAGGGCGCCGCCATCCTGCGCGACCTGCGGGTGAAGCCCGAGCTCGAGGTGTTCGACACCGGCAACCTCTGGTTCGTGAAGCAGCTGATCAAGGAAGAGCTCATCGGCGCGCCGGCGCTCATTCAGCTGTGCGCCGGCATCCCCTACGGAGTGCCGGCGGACACCGGTCATCTGCTCGCCATGGTCAATTACCTCCCGCCGGCGAGCGTCTGGACGTCGTTCGCCGTGAGCCGCATGCAGATGCCGTGGGTCGCACAGTCGGTGCTGCTCGGCGGCAACGTGCGCGTCGGGCTCGAGGACAATCTCTACCTCAGCCGCGGCGTCTATGCGAGCAACGCGCAGCTGGTGGAGAAGGCCCGTACCATCATCGAGGCCATGGGCGCGCGGGTCGTCAGCGCCGCTGAAGCGCGCGACCGTCTCAAGCTCCACTGAGCCGCCCTCGCCCAGTCGTGACCGGAGTTCCCATACTCGAAACGGCGATGCTGCCGGAGTGGATCGACTATAACGGTCACGTCCGCGATGCGTACTACGGCCTGATCGCCAGCAGCGCATGCGACGCCCTCATGGACCGTTTGGGTCTGGATGCCGCGTACCGGACCCGCACGCACTGCACGCTCTACACTTTGGAAATGCATGTGCATTACCTGCACGAGATGACGCAGAGCGACCGGGTCGCCGTCGCCATCACCATCCTCGGCAGCGATCACAAGCGCCTGCACGCCGGCTTCACGCTGCGCCGCGCCCCGGACGGACCGGTGGCGGCGACGGTGGAGTTCATGCTGCTGCACGTGCGCCAGGGCGATGCTCCGCGCTCCGAGCCCTTTCCGCCCGAAGTCGCGGCTGCGATCGCCGCGCTCGCCGCGGCAGCCCCCGCCGCCGCCTTCGGTCCCGGATCACGGGCGCTCAGCCTGCGCGGCGGCGCGCGCAGCGGATGAATCCGCGCGCCATGGAGCGGCTGCTCGCGCCGCGCAGCGTCGCGCTGATCGGCGGCGAGTGGACGGACGCGGTGGCCGCCGCCAGCTTGAGGATCGGCTACCGCGGCGAGCTCTGGCGCGTGCATCCCTCGCGCCCTTCGAGCCCCGAGCAGCGCTACTTCCGCTCCATCGACGAGCTCCCGGGTGCCCCGGATGCGGCCTTCGTCGCCGCGCCGAATCGCGAAGTCCCGGCGATCGCCGCGGCCCTGAGCGCCCGCGGTGCCGGCGGCTTCGTGTGCTTTGCTGCCGGTTTTTCCGAGAGCGGGACCGAGGAAGGACAGCGCCTCACCTCGGAGCTGCTCGCGAGCGCTCCCGAGCTGCCGTTCTTCGGCCCCAACTGCTACGGCTTCATCAACTTCTTCGACGGGGTGGCGCTCTGGCCCGACCAGCTGGTAGGAGAGCGCCGTGAGCGCGGCGTGGCGCTCATCTGCCAGAGCGGCACCATCGCCCTCAATCTGCTCTTCAACGGCCGCTCCCTGCCGATCGGCTGCCTGCTCACGGTCGGCAATCAGACCCGCCTCGCCGCCGAGGACCTGATCGAGCTGCTCTCGGGCGATGAGCGCGTGAGCGCCTTCGGGCTCTATCTCGAGGGCGTCAAGGACATCGCGCGCTTCGCACGCGCCGCCGCCACCGCCCGTGCGGCCGGCAAGCCGATCGCGCTCGTCAAGGCCGGTCGCACGGCGGCCGCCGCACGCACCGCCCATACCCACACCGGCGCGCTCGCCGGCGCAGATGCCGCCTTCGATGCCTTCTGCGGGCGCACCGGGATCGCGCGCTGCGATTCCCTCGGCACGCTGTGCGAGACGCTGAAGGTCTTCCATTGCGGCGGACCGCTCGCCGGCAGGCGCGTGCTCGTGATGGGCGCATCGGGCGGCGACATGGCGATGACGGCCGACAACTCCCGTAACCTCGGACTCGAGTTCCCGCCGTTCCCGGCAGCGAGCGTCACGAGCCTGCGCGAGATCCTCTCCGAGCGGGTGACCGTCGCGAATCCTCTCGACTTTCATACCTACATCTGGTTCGACCGGCCGCGCATGCGCTCGATGTTCTCGGTAGCGCAGCGCTCAGGGTTCGATGCGGTCGGCTTCATGATCGACTGCCCGCCGGACGGCCAGGCCGACGCGAGCGCCTACCTGAACGGCATCGAGGAATTCATCGCGGCGATTCCCGGCGCCGCGACGCGCGGGGCGGTGATCTCCTCGCTCCCCGAGTCGCTCGCCAGCGCGACCCGTGAGCGCTGCCTGAGCGCGGGCGTCGTGCCGCTGCAGGGCCAGCGCGAGGCGCTCGAGGCGCTCGATCTGGCGGGCGCCTCGGGTGAGGCCTGGCGGCGCGGGGCGGCGCTCGAGCTGCGCCGTCCCCGGGCACAGAAGGAGCGCGCCCGCGCGCTCACCGAGCACGACGCCAAGGCGGCGCTCGCCGCCTACGGTGTGCGTGTGCCGCGCGCGGCGTTGGTGCGGCCGCGCGATGCCGCCGGCGCCGCCGAAGCACTCGGCTTCCCGGTGGTAATCAAGGCCGCCGGCGCGGGGCTCGAACACAAGTCCGAGGTCGGCGGCGTGGTGCTCAACGTGCGCAGCACCAACGAAGCGCTCGCGGCCGCGCAACGTCTCGCCCGGTTGTCCGAGATGCTGCTGGTCGAAGAGATGATCACCGACGGGGTCGCCGAGGTGCTGGTCGGCCTCACGCTGGATCCACAGTTCGGCCAGCTGCTGGTGCTCGGCGCCGGTGGCGTGCTCACCGAGCTGCTGCGCGACAGTGTCACGCTGCTGCCGCCCTTCGATGCCGCGACCATCGAGGCAGAGGTGCGCAAGCTCCGCGTGGCAAAATTGCTGGGCGGCTTTCGCGGCCGGCCGGCCGGCGACCTGCCGGCGCTGGTGCAGACGGCCCTCGCCTGCGCCCGCTACGCGCAGGCGAATCTCGAGACACTGACGGAGCTCGATATCAACCCCGTCATCGTACGGCCCGCGGGTGCGGGCGCGGTGGCGGTCGACGCCCTGATCCGTCTTGCGGAGTAACACCGACATGCCAGAGCCCACCGACAGCTTCTCCGACGGCATCCGCACCACCACCAACGGCGCGGTGCTCGAGGTGACGCTCGATCGCCCCAAGGCGAACGCCATCGATCTCGCGGCCAGCCGCCGGCTCAACCGGGTGTTCGAGCATTTCCGCGACGACCCGGCGCTGCGCATCTGCATCGTCACCGGCGCCGGCGAGCGCTTCTTCAGCGCCGGCTGGGACCTCAAGGGCGCCGCAGCCGGGGAAGAGTCCGATACTGACTGGGGCGCCGCCGGCTTCGGCGGCCTCAACTACCCGCGCAATCTCGACAAGCCGCTGATCGCGGCCGTGAACGGCATCGCCTGCGGCGGCGGCTTCGAGCTGGTGCTCGGGACCGACATCATCGTCATGGAGGAGCATGCGCGGTTCGCGCTGCCGGAGATCAACGTCGGCGTGCTGGCGGACGCCGGCACCATCAAGCTGCGCCGCCGCATCCCCTATCACGTGGCGGTGGAGTTCCTCCTGACCGGCCGCTGGATGGATGCCGCGGAAGCCAGGCACTGGGGACTCGCCAATCATGTGGTGCCGAAGGGCGCTGGTATCGCCAGGGCGCGCGAGATCGCCCAGTCACTCGCCGAGGGACCGCCGCTCTTGTTCCCCGCGATCAAGCAGCTGCTGCGCCATACCGAGATGATTCCCGAGCATCAGGCCTTCGAGGTGCACGACGCCCTGAGCGCGGTGCAGAAGGTGATCCGCTCGGAGGATCTGAAGGAAGGCGCGCGCGCCTTCGCGGAGAAAAGAAAGCCCGTCTGGAAGGGGAAGTAGCGGCCGCCAGGGCCGGTGCCGGCGGGCTCAGTCAGCCCCCCAGGGGCCGCAGCAGCGCGCGCGAGATGATGTGGCGCTGCACCTCGCTGGTGCCGTCCCAGATGCGCTCGATGCGCGCGTCGCGCCAGATCCGCTCGAGCGGCAGCTCGCTCATGAGCCCCATGCCACCGTGAATCTGCAGCGCCTCATCCGCCACCATCGCCAGCATCTCGGTGGCCTTCAGCTTGGCGATCGCCATATCCATGTCGGTGGCGCTCTTGCGCTCGAGCTTCCAGGCCGCCTCCAGCGTCAGGAGCTCCGCGGCGCGCAGCTCGACCGCCATGTCGGCGAGCTTGAAAGCGACGCCCTGGAACTTGCCGATCTGCTGGCCGAACTGCCGGCGCTCGGCCGCCCACCGCGTGGCGAGCGCGAGCGCGCGCTCGGCTCGCCCTAAGCAGTTGGCCGCGACCTGCAGCCGCGTCGCGCCGAGCCAGGTGTTGGCCACCTCGAAGCCGCGGTGCAGCTCGCCGAGCACCGCCGCGCGCGGCACGCGGCAGTCGGTGAACTCGAGGATGCTGTTGGTATAGCCGCGGTGCGACACGTTCTGGTAACCGCGCCGCACCTGGAAGCCGGGCGTACCCATGTCGACGAGGAAGGCGGTGATCAGCTTCTTGCGCCCGCGCGGCCCCTGCTCCTCGCCGCTGGCCGCGAACAGGATCACGAAGTCGGAGTGGTCGGCGTGGCTGATGAAATGCTTGGTGCCGTTGATGATGAAGTCGCCTCCCTGCGCGGTCGCGGTGGCCTTCATGCCGCGCAGGTCCGAGCCCGCCTCGGGCTCGGTCATCGCCAGGCACTCGGTGCGCTCGCCGCGCACCGCCGGCAGCAGGTAGCGCTCGCGCTGCGCGCCCTCGCAGGCGAGCAGGATGTTGGAGGGGCGCGCCACGCACCCGTACTGCAGCGCGTAGTTGGTGTGACCGAGCTCCTTCTCGTAGAGCACCCAGCTGACCGCATCGAGTCCGGCGCCGCCGACCTCGGCCGGCATGTTGGCGGCGTAGAGGCCTGCGGCCATGGCTTTCGCCTTGAGCTCCGTGCGCAGATCGTCCCGCAGCACGCCGCTCTGCTCGACCTCGCTCTCGTGCGGAACCAGCTCCTCGCGCACGAACTTGCGCGTGCTGGCGACGATCAGCTGTTGCTCTTCGGTGAGGCTGAAGTCCACTGTGCTCTCCTACGCCGGGGCGGGGGCGGCGCGCCGGCTCCTGCGCATCTCGCCGGCGGCGGCGCACGCGCCCGAGCCCCAGGCGTGCAGCATCGCGAGCTGCAGCCGCAGCTGCCCGACCTGACGTGCCGCGGGCCAGTCGCGCGGGCTCGCAACCACGCTCGCCGTGAGGCCGTTGATGAATGTGACCACCGAGCGCAGCACCTGGTCGCGGACGTGCGGCGGCCACTGCCGCCACTCGCGCCAGCCGCGCGCCAGGCAGCGCTCGAACAGCTTGAGGTACTCGCGATGCATCCAGGCGTTGATGCGCTTCAGGCGCCTGTCGGCCGACACCTGGCCCCAGAAGGCGGTCCAGAAGGCGCACTCGGTGAAGCGCATCGCATCCACCGGCAGCGCCTCGGTGAGCAGCGCGAGCAGCTCCGGGTCGCCGTCCCCGGCCCTTGCTGCGAGCCGCTCCTCGATGCGGCGCAGGATGAGACGCAGCGCCGTGATGATGATCTCCTGCTTGCTGTCGAAGTAGTGCGCCACCATGCCGGTGGTGTAGCCGGCCTCACGCGCGATGCGCACGATGGTCGCCTGATCGAAGCCGTACTCCGCCACCACCCGGCAGGCGACCAGGGCGATGTCGTCGCGGCGCCGCTCGTGATCGACGATCTTCGGCATCAGCGCGCCTTGCCGGCGAGGCGTCCCGCCTCCGGCGGCAGTGGCAGCCGCGCCTGCGCCGCCTGCAGCGCGGCCAGGCGCGCGCGCATCCCGGCATCCAGCGCCGCGGCCCTGCCCGCGGCGGCGTCGACGTGCAGGTACAACTGCTCCGCGGTGGCGACCTGCGCGTCGTCGCGCGCGCGGTGCAGCGCATGAAAGAGGCGCAGCCGCTTGTCGTCGACCTCGAGCACGCGGCTCATCACGTAGAGGGGCTCGAGAGAGCGCGCCTCGGCCTGGTGCGTCACGTGGGTCTCGACCGTATAGAGCGCGCGCCCGGAGCGGCGGTAAGCGTCGTCGACACCGGCGTAGCGCAGCAGCGCATCAGTCGCGTCGCCAAACACCTGCAGATAGCGCGAGTCGGTCATGTGTCCGTTGTAGTCGACCCACTCCGGGCGCACCTGGGTCTCGACCAGCCGCAGCGCCCCGCCCGTCTCCCCGGCGGCCGCCGCCACCAGCGTGTCGCGCGCGGCCGCAGCGCCCGCTTCGTAGAGCCGCTCCTCGAGTGCGCGCAGCGTGGCACCCGCGCCGATGTTGAATTGACGCAAGACCTGCTGAATCGCCACCAGGTAGTCGTCGCGCAGCCGCTCGAGCTCGCGGATCGAGCGTCCGTCGGCTTCGGCCTGCGTGCCCTCGACCATCCGGTCGATCAGCTCCTCGGTAAGCTCCGGTGCCTCGAGCCTGGTCCACGGCCATTTGAGACACGGGCCGAACTGCCTGAGCATGTGGCGCATGCCGGGCTCGCCGCCGGCCAGGTGATAGATGAGGTTGGTGCCCATGCCGGCCCAGCGCAGCCCCGGTCCGTAGACGATCGACTCATCGAGCTCCCCGGTGGTGGCGACGCCGTCGTTCACCAGGTGGAGGATCTCGCGCCACAGCGCCTCCTGCAGCCGGTCGGTCAGGTGACCCGGGATCTCGCGCCGCACTTTGAGCGCGTGCATGCCGATCCAGGTGTAGAAGCGGCTGGCCGCGTCGATCGTGTCCGCGGACGTCGCCTTGCCACCCACGAGCTCAACCAGCGGCAGCAGATACACCGGATTGAAGGGATGCGCGACCAGAAAGCGCTCGGGAAACTCCATGGCGCCCGCCAGGTCGCTCGGCATGAGGCCCGAGGTGCTGGAAGCAATCACCACGTCGCGCGGCGCGTGACGGCTGACCGCCGCGAGCGTGCGTTGCTTCAGCTCGAGCTGTTCCGGGATGTTCTCCTGGATGAAGTCGACCGAGCGCGCCATGAGGTTGAGGTCGGTCGTGAAGGACAACCGGCCTTTGGGTGGCAAGGGCGCGAAGGTCAGGCGCGACAAGGCCCCTTCGGCGTTGGCCACCGCGCCGCGAATCCACGCCTCCATCTCGGGCTTGACGTCCGCGGCCAGCACATCGATGCCGAAGTGCAGCGCGCGTGCCGCCCAGCCGCCGCCGATCACTCCGGTGCCGAGCAGTCCCAGTGTTCTGACCTGTCTCATGACCTCAAACACCATGTGAGCGGCGCGCGAGGCTGCGGCGCTCTTTTTAATGTCGTCATAATAATATAATAAAGCGGCGCCGCGCGTCATGTGCGCGCCTTTGGCGCGAGCGGCAGGACCTCAAGGCTTGAGCGCGCGAGCCACCCGCGCGCACAATGACGCGCTTGAGCGCAACCTTTCGGATCACGAACCGGAGGCCTTATGGGATTGCTCGACGGATTGATTGGCGGCGTCGTCGGCGCCGAGATGGCGAGCGTGGTGAACACGTTCATTCAGCAGCACGGCGGCGTGCAGGGGATCGTGAGCCAGCTCGAGAGCCAGGGACTCGGCGGCGCGGCGCGCTCCTGGGTATCCAGCGGCACCAATCAGGCGATCTCGCCCGATGAGATCAGCAAGGTGTTCGGCAGCAGCCCGGCCCTCGCCCAGCTCGCCGCCAAGACCGGCTTGAGCCCGCAGGATCTCGCGCAGAAGCTCTCGCAGGCGCTGCCGGCCGCCATCGACAAGCTCACTCCCGGGGGAACGATTCCGAAGTAGTCCGTGACTCGCACACGCGGCCCTGGCCGTCTGAGGCGCAAGTCCGTCGCGCTGTGCCTGGCCGAGAGTCGCGGCGAACGCGGCGCGCACCTCGAGCGCGCGCTCGGCTTCTGGAGCCTGACGGCCTTTGGTGTCGGCTGCACCATCGGCGCCGGCATCTTCTCGCTCACCGGCGAGGTCGCCGCCCACCAGGCCGGGCCGGCAGTGTCGCTCGCCTTCGTGCTCGCGAGCCTCGCCTGCTTTTTTGCGGGACTCTGCTACGCCGAGTTCGCCGCCATGGTGCCGATCTCGGGCAGTGCCTACTCCTACGCCTATGTGACGCTCGGCGAGCTCACGGCATGGATCATCGGCTGGAGCCTGGTGCTCGAGTGGCTGTTCTCGGCGTCGCTGGTGGCGATCAGCTGGTCGGGGTACGCGCAGGCGGCGCTGCGCGATCTCGGTCTCGTGTTTCCGCCGCTGCTCGCGCGGGCGCCCTTCGCGGTCGACGCCGGCCACCATGTGATCGCGACCGGCGCCTGGCTCGACCTGCCCGCGGTCGCGGTGGTGCTGGCCTGCACCGCGCTCATGCTCGCCGGCACCCGCACCTCGGCAGCGGTCAACACCGCGATCGTACTGGCGAAAGTCTTCGCGCTCATCGTGCTGGTGGCAGTCGGTGCACGCTATGTGCATCCCGCCAACTGGCAGCCGTTCATTCCAGCGAACGGCGGCAGCTTCGGACAGTTCGGCTGGTCGGGGCTGGCGCGCGGCGCGGGGATCCTGTTCTTCGCCTACATCGGCTTCGACGGCGTCTCGACGCTGGCGGAGGAGGCTCGCAACCCGCAGCGCACGCTCCCCTTAAGCCTGTTCGCCTCACTCCTCATCTGCACCGTGCTGTACGTCAGCGTCAGCTTCGTCATCACGGGCCTCGCCGACTACCGCTCGCTCGCCGTCGCCGATCCGCTCTACTACGCGCTGTCGGCCGCTCGTGTTCCGCTCGGCTCGGTCAAGGCGCTGGTGAGCGTCGTGGCGCTCGTCGGCCTCGTGTCCGTCGTGCTGGCCAGCATCGTCGGGCAGGTGCGCATCTTCTACTCGATGGCACGCGATGGCCTGCTGCCGCCGGCATTCGCGCGTGTGAGCGGCGCGCATGGGACACCGGTCATCGGCACGCTGCTGACGGGCGGGGCCGCGGCGCTGATCGCCGGCGTCGTCCCGCTCGGAACGCTGGGCGAGCTCATCTCCCTCGGCACGCTGCTCGCCTTCACCATGGTGTGCGTCGGAGTGCTGGTGCTGCGCCGCATCGATCCGGCCGCTCACCGTCCGTTCCGCACCCCATGGGTGCCAGTGGTACCGGCACTCGGCATCGCCAGTTGCGTGGTGCTCATGGTGAGCCTGCCGGGCGGAACCTGGCTGCAGCTCTGCGCCTGGGGCGCGCTGGGGCTCGTCATCTACGCCGCCTACGGGCGGCGTCATTCGCATCTGCGCGCCGCGGAGCCGTCAACCTGAGAGTCCGGCGGCGCAGAAGCGCCGGATCCGCTCACAGGCGGCATCGATGATCGCCTCGTCGGTCGCGAAACACACCCGCACGCAACGGGCGGTCGCCGCCCCGAAGGCGGCCCCGTCCATCACCGAGACCTTCTGCGAAGTGTACAGGGCGCGCACGAACTCTGCGCCCGAGAGGCCCGTAGCGCTCACGTCCACCAGCATGAACATGCCCGCCTCGGGCTCGATGGGACGCAACTCGCGGATGCCGCGCAGTCCGGCCGCGAAGCGCTGCTGGCGGGTGCGGCAGTACTCGCGCGTGCGCTGCTCGGCCTCCGGCGCGATGCCGAGCGCGGTGATGGCCGCTTCCTGCACGAAGCCGGGTAAGCCGAACAGCATGCACATGGCAAGGAGCTCGGCGTTGCGCGCGAGCTCGGGCGGACCGACCAGCCAGCCGGCCCGCCAGCCGGTCATGGCATGCGACTTCGAGAGACTGCCGAGCGTCACGACCCGATCCGGGAGGCGCGCGGCGAGCCCCGGCACCCTGCCCCCGGGGGCGAGCCCCGCGTAGACCTCGTCCGCAATCAGCCACAGATCGTAGCGGCGCGCCAGCTCGCCTATAGCCTCGAGCTCCGCCTCATTGAAAACGATGCCGCTCGGGTTGTTGGGACTCGCCCACACGATCGCGCGCGTGCGGCCCGTCACGAGTGCCGTGAGCGCCGCCAGGTCGGGGCGCAGCCCCTCGCCTGCCGGCGCGCGCACCATCCGTGCGCCACCCACCTCCAGCGTCGCCGGATAAGTCGGGTACATGGGCTCGAAGGTCACGACCTCGTCTCCGGGGCCCACCAGGCACAGCGACGCGACGAACAGCGCGTTCTGCGCTCCGGCGAGATAGACGACGTTCTCGGCACCAACCGCTTGGCCCGTGCGCGCGGCGTGCGCGCGGGCGATCGCCTGCCGCACCTCGAGCCGGCCGGCTGCCGCGACGTAATGCGTATCGCCGCGGCGCAGCTGCTCGATGGCGCGCTCGAGCACCGGGGTGGGGGTGTCGATGTCGGGGTCGCCGACGCTGAGGACGATCACGTCCTCGCCGCGCGCCCGCGCCGCGACCGCCTCATAATGGGTGAGCCAGGCGTCCGCGCCGGTACCGCTGATGCGCTGCGTGAGAGAGGAGAACTTCACGCAGCTTACTCTGCGTGGGCAGTGCTAACATTTCAAGCGCATGAGCGCAGCCCCACGGACAGTCGGACGCCTCGTCATCGAGACGCTGGCCGCCAACGGCATCGACACCGCATTCGGCATCCCGGGCGTACATAACATCGAGCTGTACCGCGGGCTCGAGTCCGGGCGCGTGCGCCACGTGCTCGCCCGCCATGAGCAGAACGCCGCCTTCGCGGCCGACGGCTATGCCCGCGTCACCGGGCGCAGCGCCGCGGTGTTCGTCATCTCAGGTCCCGGCCTCACCAACGCGCTCACGGCGATCGCGCAGGCCGCCTCGGATTCGGTGCCGATGCTCGTCATCGCCAGCACGCCCGTGCGCGCCTCGCTCGGCCATCACTGGGGTGTGCTGCACGAGCTCGGCGACCAGCGTGCCGTGGCGGGCGGCGCCGCCGGACTTGCGCTGCATGCGAGCTCCGCCGAGGAAGTGCGCGCCGCTCTCGCCGCCGCTTGCGCATTTCTGGGCGGCGGGCGGCCGCGGCCCGCCTATATCGGCATCCCGCTCGACCTGCTGGCGGAAACCACGGCGCTCGAGCCCGAGCGCTTCGGCAGCACCGGGGCGGCCCCGCAACCGGACGCCTCTGCTATCCAGGCCGCGCGCGCGCTGCTCGAGGGGGCGCAGCGGCCGCTGATCGTCGCGGGCGGCGGAGCGCGCCACGCGGGCGCCGCGCTCGCGCAACTTGTCGAGGCGCTCGACGGCTATCTCGTCACGACCGTCGCCGGCAAGGGTGTGCTCCCCGAGAGCCACCCCGCCAATCTCGGCGCCAGCCTCCCCTACCGCGCCACGCAGGAGCTGCTCGCAGCAGCGGACGTGGTGGTCGCGGCGGGCACCGAGCTCGCCGAGACTGACGTCTACACCACCACCCGCCTCAGCTTTCCGGGCCGCGTCATTCGCGTCGACATCGACGCCGCGCAGCTCGCCGATGCGTCCGCGCGGGAGGTCGCGATCCACGCCGACTCCCGCGCCGCGCTCGGGCTGCTGGCGAGCGGCGTGCGCGCCCGGCGCGGCTGGCGCAGCGCCGCGGGCGATGCGCGCACCCTGCGGATCGCGGTCGAAGCGCAGATCAGCGCGCACTGGCGCGCGGCGCTCGCCGCGGTGCGGGCGTTGCGCGGCGCCGTGCCGCCCGAAGGAGTCGTATTCAGCGACATGACCCAGGTCGCCTATATCGGCAACTATGCGTTCGCAGCCGACCGGCCCGGCAGCTGGTTCCACCCCTGCGGTTACGGCACGCTGGGTTTTGCGCTGCCCGCGGCCATCGGGGCCAAGATCGCACAGCCGGCGCGAGCCGTCGTGGCCCTGGCCGGCGACTTCGGCGTGCAGTTCACGCTGCAGGAGCTCATGACCGCAGTCGAGCTGCAACTGCCGCTGCCGGTCGTGGTGTGGAACAACGAGGCACTCGCGCAGATCCGCGACGACATGATCGCCGCCGGCATCGAGCCGGTCGGGGTCGCGGGCCGCAATCCCGACTTTCAGGCCTTCGCCGCAGCGTGCGGCGCTCAGGGGTTCAAGGTGTGCGGCCCCGACGCGCTGATCCAGGGGGTGCGCGCCGCGCTCGAGGCCCGGGGTCCTACGCTCCTCGAAGCGCGCGATACGGACTTCTGATGAGCGACGCGCCATCCGGCGCCCGTGTTGCCGAGGCGCCCGCTCCACTGCTGGCGACCTTGTTCGCGACCCGCCGCCGCTCGCTCGTACAGGCCTGCTTCGTCACCATCTACCTCGTGTGGGGTGTCAGCTACGCGGTGGGCCGCATCATGGCCACCGAGCTCCCGCCGCTGCTCGCGGCCGGAGTGCGCTTCTGCTTCTCGGGAACGCTCCTCACGCTCCTCGTCTATGCCAGTGGTCTCACGCTCCCGGCGCGCGCGCGCGACTGGCGCCTCGTCGTCGCCGCCGCGCTCCTCGGCATCGCGGTGAGCAACGGCCTCAACGTACTTGCGCTGCAACACGTCGCTTCGAGCCAGGTCGCCCTCGTCAGTGCCAGCTCCGCCTTCTGGATCGCCTGGATGGGCATGTACGGCCGGCGCCCGGCCCCGGTGAGCAAACGCACCTGGCTCGGCTTGTTCGTGGGCTTCGTCGGCGTCGCGATCCTGGTTTCGGCGCACGGATTCGGGCTCCATTCCCGCTTCGGCTGGCAGCTGGTGGTGCTCGGCAGCGCGCTCGCCTGGGCGCTCGCGACCGCGGCAATCCGCGAATCGCAGCCGGAGTGCGACCCGCTCGCCTTCACCGCGGGCTATCTGCTCGTGGGCGGCGTGACTCTCGTGGCCATGGGGCTCGCGACCGGGGACGCCGGGCGCTGGTCATGGTCGCCGACGGGACTCGCGGCGATGGTGTTCCTGGCAATCTTCAGCTCGACGCTCGCATTCCTCGCGTACACCTACCTGCTGCGCCACGAGCCGCCGGCGCGTATCGGCACCTACGCCTACGTCAACCCGCTGGTCGCGGTGCTGGCGGGCTGGGTGCTGCTCGATGAGCGGTTGAACGCCCTGCAGTGGGCGGGGACGGCGGTCATCTTTGCCGGCGTCGTCCTGGTGCGCAACCTGCGGCTCTTTCCGCGCCGGCGGCGGCGCCGTTACCCGGCGCCCTGAGCCCGCCCGCCTCCGCGCCGGTGCCCACGGGCTTTGCCGTCGAGCTCACTTGAGACGCTTCCAGTCCTTGAGGATCTCGCGCGCCGCGTTGTAGCCCGGAATGCCGGATACGCCGCCGCCCGGATGGGTCGAGGAGCCGCACTGGTAGAGGCCGCGGACCGGCGTACGGTAGTCGGCCCAATGCGGCACAGGGCGCTGCCAGAACAGCTGATCGGCACTCAGCTCGCCGTGAAAGATATGGCCCTGTGGGAGGCCGACGATCCGCTCGAGATCGGGCGGCACCAGCAGCTCGAGGTCGATGATCTGTCCGGAGAAGCCCGGAGCCATCTCGTCGATGACGGCGAGCGCCGCGCGGGTGAGATTCGGCTTCTCCTGCGCCCAGTCGCCGCCGCCTCTCAGCGTGTAAGGCGCGTGCCCGCCGAAGACGTTGACCACGTGTTTCCCCGGGGGTGCCAGCGAGTCGTCGACGATGGTCGGCACCACGGGAGTGAGGAACGGCTGCCGCGAGTACCAGCCGTACTTCGCATCGTCGTAGGCACGCTCCAGGTAATCGATCCCGGGCGCGAGATGCACGTAGGTGGGATAGCCGAAGCCCGCGCGCGCGGGGTCGAAGGCGCGGTAGTGCGGCGGGCTCTCCGCGGCGATGTTCATCTTGAAGGCCGTCGAGAAGGTCCGGAACGCATCGATCTCGGCGAGCAGCTCCGGCGGCAGATGCTCAGGTCTAACCAGCCTGCGGAACAGGGTCTTCGCATCCGCGTTTGAGACGACCAGCTTTGCGGTGAATTCGCGGCCGTCCGCGGTGCCGACGCCGCGCACCCTGCCATCCGCGACCCGCACCTCCGCCACCGCCGCGTTCGTCAGGATCTCCAGACGGAAACGCTGCCCCGAGCGCGCAATGGCCTGCGTGATCGCACCCATGCCGCCACGGATGAAGCCCCAGCCCCCGGCCCCGGCGTGCTCGCCCATCAGATGGTGCAGGATGACGTAGGCAGTACCCGGAGAGCGCGGTCCCGCGAACGTGCCGATGCACGCGTAGTAGCCGAGCACCGACTTGATGACATCGCTCTCGAACCACACCGACAGGTAGTCGTAGGCACTCTGTGTCAGCAGGTCGATCAGCCGGTACATGCGATCGCCGATGGTTCGCTGCCGCCAGAGGAGCGCGGCGGAATTGCGGAAATTCCTCCAGCGGCGCCGCGTTGGATCGACCGGCGTCTCGAACAGGAGCCCCCGCACCAGGCGGGCGGCCTCGTCCAGATGGCGCGTGAACTCGGGGTAGACCGCGGCATCGCGCCGCGAGAAGCGCGCAAACTCCGCCTGTGTCTTCGCGAGGTCGTCGCTGTAGATGATGTACTGATCGCCCCCCAGCGGACAGAACAGGTCGTTGGCCGGCAGCACCTCGAGCCCGTAACTGCGCAGTTCGAGATCGCGGATGACGCGCGGATGCAGCAGACTCATCACGTACGAGAAACGTGAAGCGCGGAAGCCCGGCGCGAACTCCTCGGTCACCACCGCGCCGCCCACGAGCTCACGCCGCTCGAGCACCAGCGTCCTCAATCCCGCCTTGGCCAGGTACGCAGCGCACACCAGCCCGTTGTGGCCGGATCCGATCACGATCACGTCATAGTCGGCTGCCATCGGGCGATTCTAACCGCCAGTGCAGGAGATAGACTGGCGCGTATGCGCCCCGTCCTCGTCTTCACCCACGGGGCCCGCACGGCGGAATTCAATGTGCCCCTCCCTCATATAAAAGGAGAGACCCGGGGTTGCCTGCGGCAATTCCACCGAGGTCAAACAGCGGGCGGCGGCCCGTGGTGACTGGCTGGCCGCCCGGTCGCTCGCGAGCGCACGCTAGCCTCGGCGAGATAGTCGACCTGGGAAGCGCCCCCGGCCTGAGCACGGCGCTCCGCGACCCAGGTCTCGACGTGAGGATCCCGCGCCCCGGCGCGCCGCGCCGCGGCGAGGGCCAGCTCGCGCGACACGCACCGCGCGTACTCGATCGCCGCCTGGGCGTCGCCGAAATCCCGGTTGCCGGCCGGATCGTGGACGCGGAACACATCGAGCGCGGGCTGATTCACCAGAACCTCGCAGGTCTCAGATACCACTCCGGCGACCGCCCCAACCGCATTGCATGCGGCGGCGTGCTCGGGCACGGTGAGCTCGGCACCGAGGCGACGCGCAACTTCGGGGTAATAGGCACCGGCGGGTGCACCGACCGCGATCAGCGGCGTCGCCAGGCGAAGCGGAGCGTCGATCAGGTGCGAGAACGCCCGCCCCGCGATCACGTCCTCGATGAGACGCCCGAGGGGTCCCCAGCGCCCGTGGCTCGGCTCGATGCCCGGGTCGTGCGCGAGCGCGCATTCGAGCACCAGGCGCGCCGCCTCGCGGACCACGTGCTGGTAGATGCGCTCGCACAGTGCCGCGGGACTGTCCCCCGCCACCCGCGCGCGCACATTGCGCTCCTCGGTCGCGAGAATGGTAGCGCCGAGGCGCGCCGCCTCGACGCTCCAGTCGTGCTGCCGGCCGAGCACGTGCATGGCATCGCTCGGAGTGAAGCCCGCGACGGTCACGAGTCCGCGATCGACGAGTCTGCGCACCGCCTCGACTCCCTGGCTGGTGCGGGCCGCATCGCCGAGCCGCCGCGGTGCTTCCCCAAGCATGTCCCACACCCGCCGCTCGAGCCGGTCGAGCTGCGCGCCCGGATCCCGGCCCGGATTGCGCGACGCATAACGTCCGGCGAAGGGCGGCAGCCGCGCGCTGCCCGCGAGCTTCGCGAGATCGGCGAGCACCTCGGGGAAACGCTCCGCGAGGAGACTGAGCGGCATCGCCTTGCGGGGGCCGACCCGCAGGTGCCCTTCGCGGTCGAGGTACACCTCGCTGTCGCCGCCGAGGCCGCAGGTGCGAACGTCGATCGCCTCGACCATCGTGCGCCAGCCCCCGATCACCGCGCCTTCTTCGCGCACGACCGGCCGACCACCGGCGACGATCGCGACGTCGGTCGTCGTGCCTCCCATGTCGGCGACCGCGAAGTCCGCGAAGCCGCTGAGGAAACCCGCGCCCACGACACTCGCCGCCGGCCCCGACAGCACCGTCTCGACCGGGTACTCGAGGGCAACCTCGGCCCGGATGAGAGTCCCGTCGCCCTTGACGACCATTACCGGGGCGGCGATCGCCTCGAGCGCGAGCACGCGCTGCAGCGCCTCGAGGAGCTGGCGGATCTGCGGCGTCAGGCGTGCATTCAGCGCGGCGGTCAGGGCCCGCTTCGGCGCATCGAGCTGCGAGCTCAGCTCGTAGCTGCAGGTGACCGGCCGCGGGCATTGCGCGCGGATGCGCGCTCGCGCGCGCTGCTCGTGCGCAGGATTGCGCACCGAGAACATCGCCGCCACGGCGAACGCCTCGACCCGCGATCCAAACTCGCGCACCGCGGCATCGATCGCCGCCTCATCGAGGGGCTCGACTTCCTCACCGGTCGCCTCATGGCCGCCGCGTACCCGCACGATGACGCCATCCCCGGCGCGCTTCAGGCCGGAGCGTTCCACCATCTGCTCGTTGAAGCCGATGAGCATCGTGCAGATGGGGCTGAAGCGTCCCTCCACGACGGCGTTGGTCGCGAGTGTCGTCGACACCGAGACGAGTGAGATATGCGCGCGCAGCGCGCCGAGTTGCGCGAGCACCGCGCGCAACGCCGCCGCGAGGCCGAGCGACAGATCCCAGTGAGTGGTGAGCGCCTTGGCGCTGGCGATGACCCGGCGGGCGCCGTCCAGCGCGACGGCGTCGGTGTAGGTGCCACCGGTGTCGAGCCCGATCCAGATCTCGGCCGACGTGCCTGCGTCAGGTGATTGTTGGGCGGACAAAGTGCTCCAGCGGAGTGAATCCGCATGACACGGGGGGTGCGTGCAGGCTAGCCGTGGCTCCTGTGAGGTGCGTCACGGGAAGCAGCCATGCATATTCATTGCGGGATGTTCGCATACTCGAACCTCGCGACCACACTCGGCTTATCCTCCACGCCGCAGAATACCTTCGCTCCTCTGGGCATCGGCTCTAAGGGCGACGGCGCCGATGGCTCGGCGCAAAACGTGCGGGGCGCCGCCAACAACGACCTCGAGATCAGAACCGACACCGCGACCCCGCCCACGACACCGGCAACTCCGCCGGCGACGCTCAGCAACACGGCCTCGGTCAGGAGCTACAGCAGCACGCATAGTCCGGCGCGGCCGCAGGCCAGAATGCCGGTAACCACGTACGGCGACGTGCACAACCCGCACGCAAGCGAACCTTTATCCGCAGCGGCGGGTTGCCATCGGCAACGCAGCGTACAAGTGCGTATTCAAGAGCGTCAGAGACTCGGGCAACGTTGCGCTCGTATTCCTGAGGAGGTTCGTATGGCTAAGGAAATCACAAAGGCCGATGTCCAAAAGAGAGCGGCAGTCACGGTGCGCTCGGTCACGCCAGAACAGCGACAGATCATGATCTGCGAGGCGGCGTATTACATCGCAGAGCATCGCGGATTTGAGCCCGGACACGATGTGGACGATTGGTTCGCCGCGGAACAGCAAATCGACGCGGTGCTCACAAGCCCTGCGTTGCGGGGAGCAGATTTGCGCCTGCAACGCTGAAGGAACTTAGCGACGCAGACCCGCAGCGGTATTGCGACGCGAGGAAGGGTGAGTACGCAAATGCCGCAAATCATGTGGCTCGAGTCGGTCGGCAGGGACGATGTGGCGCTTGTCGGCGGCAAAAACGCCTCTCTGGGCGAAATGATCGCGCATCTGGCAACCGAGGGCGTGAGAGTCCCGCCGGGGTTCGCCACGACAGCTGACGCCTATCGGCAGTTCGTCGACGCCAATCACTTAGCTGAACACATCTCGACTGCGCTGGACGACTTTGCTGCGGGCAAGGTCGGCCTCGCTGAGGCTGGCCAGTCGATCCGCCGCGCATTTCTGCGCGCCGATTGGCCTCATGACACCGCGGAGGCCATCTGCGCCGCCTACCGGGAGCTGTGCCGCCGTCTCAGTGAGACCGATGCCGATGTCGCCGTACGTTCGAGCGCGACTGCAGAGGATTTGCCCGATGCTAGCTTCGCCGGGCAGCAGGAAACCTATCTCAATATTCGAGGCGAGGCCGCGCTGCTCAAGGCCTGCCGACGCTGCTATGCCTCCTTGTTCACCGATCGGGCCATCAGTTACCGTCAGACGAAGGGCTTCGATCATCTCAAAGTCGCCCTTTCGGTCGGAGTACAGAAGATGGTGCGCTCCGACAAGGCGGGCGCCGGCGTCATGTTCTCCATCGACACCGAGACCGGCTTTGAAAAGGTTGTCATCATCAACGCTGCCTGGGGACTCGGAGAGACCGTGGTCCAGGGCTCGGTCGATCCCGACGAGTACGAAGTCTTCAAGCCGCTGCTGACCGACACACAGCTCACGCCCATCATCGAGAAGAACCTGGGCAGCAAGCAGCGCAAGATGATCTACGAGGTTGGCCCGACCCCCACACGCAATGTTCCGACATCCAAGGCCGAACGCGAGTCGTACGTCCTCTCCGATGCCGAGATCCTCGATCTCGCGCGCTGGGCGTGTCTCATCGAGACCCACTACGGCCGGCCTATGGACATGGAATGGGCTAAGGACGGCGGCAGCGGACAGCTGTTCGTCGTGCAGGCGCGCCCGGAGACCGTGCAGTCGCGGCGCGAGACAGCGGCGTTGCGCACTTACTCGATCAAGTCCAAGGGGCGCAAGCTGGCCTCCGGGATCGCGATCGGCGAGGCGATCGTTGCGGCGCGCGTGTGCTTGATCGCCGGCCCGCAGGAGATCGACCGTTTCGTCGATGGCGCGGTGCTCGTCACCCGTGCGACCGATCCGGACTGGGTCCCCATCATGAAGCGCGCAGCAGCGATTGTGACCGACCACGGGGGACGTACCTCTCACGCCGCGATCGTCAGTCGCGAGCTCGGCCTGCCGGCGATCGTCGGTACTGGAAAGGCAACGCAGCTCCTTCACGATGCACAGGAGATAACGGTTTCCTGTGCCGAGGGCGACGCCGGCTTCATCTACGAGGGCCGCGCGGAGTACGAGAGCCGCGACATCCCTCTCGAGGCCATTCCGCGCACCCGTACCCGCATCATGCTGAATCTGGCAAATCCCGCGGCAGCATTCCGCTGGTGGCGGCTGCCTGCCGACGGCGTCGGGCTCGCACGCATGGAATTTGTGGTGAACAACTCCATTAAGATCCATCCGATGGCGCTCGTCCACTTCGACAAGCTCGCCAATCGAGATGCGCACGAACGAATCGCCGAGCTCACGCGGGGTTATGAGGACAAGACGGAGTATTTCGTCGATCGCCTCGCATGCGGACTCGGGCGGATTGCCGCTGCGTTTCACCCACTGCCGGTGATCGTGCGCTTGAGCGATTTCAAGACCAACGAATATGCCAATTTGATCGGGGGAGCCGAATTCGAACCACAGGAGGCGAACCCCATGCTCGGCTTCCGCGGCGCCTCACGGTATTACTCCCCGCGCTATCGGGAAGGATTTGCGCTCGAGTGCCGCGCCTTGAAGAAGCTGCGCGAGCAAATGGGCTTCTCGAACGTCGTGGTGATGGTACCGTTCTGCAGGTCGGTCAAGGAAGCGGACCTGGTGCTCGAGGTGATGGCGCAGAACGGCCTTCGGCGCGGTGAACGCGAGCTCGAGGTCTACGTCATGTGTGAAATTCCCTCCAACGTCATCCTCGCGCGGCAGTTTGCCCAGCGCTTCGACGGCTTCTCGATCGGCAGCAATGATCTGACGCAGCTTACGCTCGGGGTCGATCGGGACTCGGAGGAGCTTGCCGGGCTCTTCGACGAGCAGGATGAGGCCGTCGAGTGGCTGATCCGGCGAGTTATAGAGGTAGCGCATGAAGGACCAGGCAAGGTGGGCCTGTGTGGCCAGGCGCCGAGCGATCATCCGGAATTTGCCGAGTTCCTCGTCGACTGCGGCATCGACTCGATCTCCGTCAGCCCCGATAGCTTCGTGGCGGTGAAGACGAAAGTTGCCGCAGCCGAGGGCAGAGCGCAGCTTACGGCGTTAGGCGCAAGGCGTGTCGCCAGGTGATCAGCCGCTTTTGAAGCTATCCATTCTCTCTGAGCTCCGTCTGTACACAGTAGTACCGACGCCCGCTCGCTCGCTGCGACGTTACGCAGCGATGGTTGCGATTTCCGGGGCGACTGCCGGGCGGCCGCGCCCTACTTTTGCGAGCTGACAAACTCCTCCAGCACCGCCTTGCGCATCAGGTCGGGCGGCAGCAGCCCCTGGGCAAGGATGAAGTCGTGGAACTTCTTCTGGTCGAATTTGGCGCCCAGCGCCTCCTCGACCTCCTTGCGCAGCGACAACAGCCGCGTATAGCCATAGAAGTAGCTGTTGGCCTGACCGGGCGAGCGGTAGGTAAATCGCTCGACCTCCTCCTTGGCGAAGGCGTGGCTCAGCACCACGTCGTTCTCCAGCACCTCGTAGGCGCGCTCGGGCATGACCGCGCCACTTTGCAGCTCCGGATCCAGAAACGCGCGTGCCGCGCGCAGCAGGCGCAGCTGCAGGGTCAGCAGCTGCCCCTCGGCGGGCTCGTAGGGCTGCATGATGTATTCGGAGTACAGGCCCCAGCCCTCCGCGTTGGTGGAGTTGAAAGCGTACAGCGCACGTGCCTCGCTCACTCCATGCTCGACCATCGAGTCGAATTGCAGCTCGTGTCCGGGACGCGCCTCGTGCGCGGTCAAGGTCCAGGAGACGGCATCAAAGGTGAAATCGTCGTACTTGTCGCCGGCACCGCCGGTGGCGGAGGGAATGTTCAATGGCAACACGAACTCGCCCCGCTGGCCGGTGTTGTGGAGAAACGGCGGCGGCGTCATGTGCGGCGCGGGCTGTTGTGCGGTCTCGGCCGGGGTGGCCAGACGGATGATCGCCGGGCGGGTGGGGAGCGTCACCAGATTGTGCGCGGCGATGATCTGTTCGATCTCGTGCAGGCGGTTGTTGAAGAATGGCAGGATCGCATCGCCCGTTATCTGCTTCTTCTTGAGCTCGCGAATCACCGCGCGGTAATCCCCGGACGGATAGCCGTCGGCCTTGGCGATCTGGGCCGCCAGAGGGGCCATCTGCTGCTGGTAGTCGCTGAAGGCGGCGTGCGCCATGGCAGCGATCCTCTCCGGAGGCAGATCGATGCCGTACTGCTCGAATGCCAGCGCGTACTTCTCCCTGGGAAGCCGGAAGTCGGTGCGCGCCTTGGGCAGAATGTTCTGGCGCACCCAGGTGTCATAGTCGGCGAGCTGCGTCTTCAGTTGCGCGTATGCGTCCTCCCAACCTTTCAGGCCATACTTGCTGAACAACGCGCCTATGCCGTCGACGTAGTTGGGATTGCGCCCGAGCTCGGTCTCCACTTCGCCCTTCGACGGATAGAGCACGTCGGGCTTGGCGATCTGCTCGAGCTCGCGCTGCTCGAGCACCTCGATGATCGGCGGGTGGCCACCCTCCAGTCCCGCGTATTCGCGCAGTCGCGTGACTGCGGCCGGGCGGCGCTCCGCGGCTACCTGATCATCCAGCAGCACGCGCAGCCCCTGAAATACCGCCGCGCTGGCGTTGTGGAAAGGCACCTCGTGCTGCAGCTCGTAATCCTCCCGCCGAAACTGCAGGTCGAGCGCCTTGTGCAGGATCTCCAGATCCTCCTGCACCTTCTTGTCCGATTCCCTGGAGCGCGCAGCGTCGATGCCAACCAGCACTTTCTCCAGCTCGCGCCGTCGCGCCATCTCATCGGCCAGGGTCGGATTGGAGATACGCGTGTCGAACTTCGCCAGCCCCTCCCGCGAGCCTCTTTCGGGACGGTGCTCCAGCTCTACGTCCAGCAACTGGCTGGTGTAGGCATTGCTGCGCTCGATCCAGCTACCCTGAGCCAATGCCACGGGAGAGAGCGTGATCGCGAGGAGTGCAATGGTCGGGCGGCGCATATCGACCCCTGAAAGCAACAAAAGAGGTCGCGCATTATACGTACCCGCGCGCCGCCGTCTGAGGCACCAGCGGATTTTCGGATCAGCCCCTGAATCTCCCGAGCCGATATTTCGTCCCGGAAAGGCGTCCCTTCATTCCCGAGATGTCCGCGCTGCGGGGCCTTTCTTCACCGAGAAAAACAGTTGCCGATGTTTGCCTGCCCGCACGATGCTCGCCGATCGAAGGGCTACCAGTATGTACAGGACATTGAGAGCCGCAAGCGTGGTGGGGATGTGCCGCGTGCGTCGTGCTGCGACCACGACATCCTTTGCCGTCACCCCGCGCGCTCCGCCCATACGCTGCTGGACGTAGTTCACGGCGTCCGTGGCGATCACATTGAAGTAGCCGGAGCCGCGCCGCGCCTTCGAGAGCGCAAAAGAAAGCACGAAAAAATAGCGCTCGGCCTCGAACACATGGTAGGTCTGACGGACCGCCTTCACCCGTCCCCGGTATTTGAGTCCGCGCTGCAGCGTTCGGATATTCATAGTACGCCCCTCATTCAGCAGATCGCTTTCGTGCGCTCACCCGGAATCTAACACTGTCCTCTCAAACTTGTGGTCCTTTGAAGGAGACCGCGTGCGAAACGCCGCGACAAACTGCATCGACGTCGCGGCGTTGCATATTGCGTATCTGACGGAAGTCGCAAAGAGACGGGTCCCGTAGCCCCTACGCAAGCTCGAGCGCCTGCGTTGCGAGTGCTATTCGGTGGTCAAGAGGGAGACGGATCGCGCGCGGCCCAGCATCCACGTCCCGGTGCTGAAGCAGTTGCTCGCCGTTACTTGACGCTATAACCACGGCCCTCGAGACACGCTGTTTGGGCGCGATTGTAAGCGGTCGGATCGCGGGGCACCGTCTGGCCCCCAGCCGAAGTCGGGTCATATCCGAGCTGAGAGACCGCCCAGCGATGACACTCGTATCTGTCCCTGCTCTGCTGATCCTGGCTCTGGCCGTTCTTCGGATAAACGATCAGTTCGGACGGCGCCTGCCCCCCGGCCTGATTTGGCACACCGTCCGGCGGAGCTACGGTCCGATATTGACCCGCCGCGGAATCCCACAGGAAGTACGAATTGTCCGCGTAGTAGTAAGGAACCCCGCCATACCAGTAGGTCGAGTAATAATATGGCAGGGTTGCGAAATAAAGTCCCAGGCCGAGACCAGCCCATCCCCAGGGGTAGTAGCCGCCATACCAACCGCGGTAACCGTAATAGCCGCGGTATCCGCCATAACCACGGTATTCGCCATAACCACGGTATCCGCCATAACCACGGTATCCGCCATAACCACGGTATCCGCCATAACCACGGTATCCGCCATAGTAGCCACCGTGATATCCACCAGCGCGGGCGACCGCTGTGCCGCCATGCTGCGCGAACACCGGGGCGGTTAATGCCAGCGCGATAACGCTGCAAACAGCAAGTGCGAATGAACGGATCTTCCTGAGCTTTTCCATAGCATCACCCACTGCACAGTCGGCTGCTCACCATTGTATAGGACTCCGGTCGGGCGCGATCACAAAACCCTCGTCGGCGATTTCAAGCTGCAGCGTTGGTTCGGCTCTAACCTCCGGCACGCGGCAGCTTCGACAGCGCCTCCGCCAGCTTCGAGTCGTGTCCGTAGATGTCCTGGTAGAAATGCACTTCGCCGTTCGGATAGGCGATCGCGGATCCGTAGACGATGAACACCGGAATGCGCTGTGCGAGGCGCACGGTGACGTCGTCGGGACCGGATTGCATGGCTTGCCGCACGCGATCGAGCGTCCAGCCGGAGTTGTTGCGTAACACCCAGGCAGTCAGCTCGGCGGGTTTCTCGACGCGGATGCACCCGGAGCTGAAGTCGCGGCGGCTGCGGGAAAAAAGCTCGGTGGCCGGCGTGCTGTGCAGGTAGACGTGGTGCTCGTTGGGGAATATCAGCTTCACCAGGCCCAGCGCATTGTTCGGACCTGGCTTCTGCCGCACCATGAGCTTGCCTGCGCGCAGCTGCGCCAGCACCTCGTCGGTGATGGTTCCGGAGGTGACGATCTTTCCGGTTGGCGTCGTGACCTCGTAACGGTTGTTGGCAATGTAATTGCGATCCTTCTGTAGCGCCGGAATGATCGACCGCCGCATGATCCCGGGCGGCACCACCCAGTACGGACGGAACACGACATAGGTCATGTCGCGCGAGAACACCGGAGTTTCCGTGATCATGGCCTTGCCAACAACCACGCCCATGTCCATAGCGACGCTGTTGTTTGCCTCGAGCGCGCGCAGACGAAAGTCAGGGATGTTCACGACGATGGGCGGGAAGGAAAAGTCGGTCGGCACCCACCGCCAGCGCTCCAGAGTGAGCTGAAGTTGCCGCACACGATCCGCCAGGGGGACGTTCATTTGTGCCACGGTGCCAGCACCCAGGCGCCCATCCGCGTCGAGGCTATGACGGCGCTGAAAGCGCTTCACGCCCTCGACGAGGTCTGCGGTATAAAGCGCCGGCGGCGCGGTGTCAGCCGCCTCGGCCGGCACATCCCCAACCAGCCGCAGCAGCTTCGCCAGACGGGCAAGTCCCGCATACGCCTGACCCGGTTCAACCGCCTTCGCCGGCACGGGCAGCTTTTCCCCGTCGTCTATCCTGGCGAGCTCCACATAGCGAATCAGCGCCTGCTCGGTGCGTCGATAGCCACCGAACGGAGTTCCAGCGACTCGACGGTCGCGGGTACATCGGTGGACGTCAGCAGGCGCTCGCGCAGGAAGCGGGCCAGGTCGTAGTGCTTCTGCTCCACGGCGAGATCAAACCCGACGTGCTTCGGGTTGACCCGTCCGACGCGCAGATCCGACAGGTAGCGCATGGCAGAGACAGTGAGCGCGACGTCGAAAGCAGCAACGTCGGCTGCGGAGCGTTGCAGGCCCTGCCGGCGCTCCGCCCAGCGGGAACCGTCATAGTCTTCAGGATCCAGACCCTTTTTCCAGGCGTCCTGAAGCAACTGGATCGTCGAGTCAGCCTGCGGGGAGAGCCGTCCCTGCTGAAACCATGCGGGAGCGTAGGCGGCGGACTCGTAGAACTCGCCCACGCTCGGCTGTTGGGCACGGAAGCTCGGCCAGCGCAGGCCTTCCACTGTACCGGCGGTGATCAGATTCCTGATGCGCTCCGAAGACTGCGCGAGGCCGAGAGCGGGGCCCAGCGAGACAACGAGCAGCGCCAGCAGGCCCCAGCGGCGGTCCGGCTGTCCGAGTATCTCAGGCGACCACGAACGCGATGGGGGATGTGCAACTCTCGGCATTCTTGTCACCCGCGAAGCCGGGCGTTTGGATCTGCGTAGATTCCCCGCGTGTCCTGCCGACTCGGCCACCGCGCGTGCCACGCAACCCGGATGAGCGCCACAGTAATGATCCCGGGACCTGGCCATAACTGGCCCTTGGTCCTATGTACCGCTTGCGCTTTTGACGGCTTCTGAAGGCTGCACGAAGTCACGCGCGCAAAAGAGCGCTCGAGCGCTGGCTGACTGCGCTCAAATATCGGCTTTAATATCCCTGGAATTGGGGCGTGACGGAATCGAACCGTCGACCAGCGGATTAAAAGACGCCCCTCCTCCTCTTCGCGACTCTAAGCTACACACTAGCCCTCAGACTAAGTCGTTGATTCCGACCCTGACGAGGCAGCCTGCCCGTGTGTCAAAGAGTGTGCCATGGTGCCGCTGCGAGTTAGTCAGTGCACCGAATTTGCACTGAGGCATCAGCAGATCTTAGCGTGACGGAGAGCCCGAAGAGCTCATACAAACACCGGGCCGTCGCGTTTCCCACTTCAGACCTCTGGCCTCAAGGGTGTGGGGTGATTGCGATCAGGGTGATTTCACCTTTATTCGGCCCGTAGCACCAGAAAAGGCGGTATGCACCGGGAGTCTGGTTCTGTGCGTAGGCCTCAAACACTTTGGCATTCGGATCGTGGGGATTCGGGATCGAGTCGTACTCGTGTGTCTGAAGACTCGGGTGACGTGGATTCTGCAGGAGTAGCTTCACGCACTTCTCGACCTGCTTGAAGAGGCCTTCGGCCTTGGAGGCTTTTGCCTTCTTATTCGTTTCGCGATTGTGCAGGGAGGCGAGCGCTGCGGCTTGCAGCTCCAGGAACTTTGCTTCCGCTTCGGGCGTCCAGCGAGGCGCGAACGCCACTACTCCTCCTTGAGTTGCTCAGCGAGCGCGGCGGCAGCGGCGAGGTCGGGCGCCTTTTTGGCGAACTCGCCCCGGGCGGCTTCCTTGAGGCCCCGACGCACGGAGGCGAGCGCCGCAGCGTTGTCGAAGAGCCAGGCTTCACGCGCCGGAATCACGCGGGCGAGCTTGACGAGCACTTCGCCCTCCCCATGCTGTTCAACCAACACGGTCTGATTGGCGAAGGAGTCACCCAAGGTCAAGCGCCCCTTAGAGTCGACATTCTTTGTCAGTGTGGCGTATTTCATGACACTGATTCTGGCCTACTTTCCCACTATTATCAAGTGGGCTAATGGGAATTAGGCGGTTCTTTAACTTATAAATCATTAACTTAATGATCATGGCCTCGGACGCCCCGCATTTTGCGTCCTGGTACCGATCCTCTGCGCGGCTCCACCGAACGTCCACTCATGGCTAAGCAAGCTGCGGTACGAGCTGCTTCGGCGAGAGGTGAGCGAAGCGAGTGCTCCCCGCAACCGGTTGCGGCGCAGACCAGGCCCGGTGGCGTGAACGGCAGCTCCGCGCCACGCCCAGCGACGCCTCCCGCCGCAGGAACGCTGCCCTCCACGTCCGCGCCGACGCGCGTCCCAGGGCAAGGGCGCCTCAACGCTTCCCAGCGGCAGCCCACTGCGAGTCCGATTGCGCAGCTCAACCGCGACGCGGCCGCCCGGCAGCGGGGAGCGCAACAAGCGCAGCAATATCAAATGAACCGCCAAACTGGCCCGGCCAGTTCCGGCATCGGCGCGGATTCCTCGCGAGCGCGCGGCAGCCGCCGATAGCGACCACGTCTCCAATGGTCGCGTCGTTGTCTGACATCCGTATTACTTCGCGCGGGCAGCGTCCAGCTCGCGCTTCAGCTGCTGAGCCCACCCGTTAAGGATGCGGCTGGCTGCCGCGCGGTTGGATACCGAGGTATTCCACTGCCACGTGCTGCTGGAGGCGCGCTTTTTATCATAGGCCACCGCCAGCAAGGTGCCGCTGACCGAGTCACTGACCTGCAACGCGAGAGCCATGGAGCCAGCGTCCATCGTGTAGGTTCTCGAACGGCCCGCCGTCGGCGTATCCGGCGCGTTGATATAGAGGTTGACGATATTAGGTCTGATCTCGACCACGCCGTCGCCTGCGGTGGTCACGACCTCGTACCCGCCATCCGCGAGCACCTTTGCAAACGTGCTCTTCGCCAGACCCGCAAGCTCGACACGGATCTTGCGCAGCTGCTCGGCAGTGAGACCATAAGTACCGTAGTTCTTGGGGTTCCAGCTCTTGCTGAACTCGACCACCGGATCCCCGAGCATGATTTTCCCGTAAGCAGACACGTCAACGTCAGGACGGCGGTACAGCTTGTCGACGCTCTTCGAATCGACAAGCTCAAGTCCCGGGAACGGCGAACTCGAGGATTGCGCCGCGGCAATCACTGGGAAAGCGACCGCCAGCACGAGCGTCACGGCGGCGGCCCCGATCACGCCTGAATTATCAGTGAGGGAGCGCGAGAACATCGGATGTCTCCTGTACCGTTAAAGCACTATCGGCGGGAACGCTCCAGATCGCGATCACGCTGTAGCTCCTCACAAAGTCTGCCAGAAACGATATGTCAAGACTACCCACAGCCGCGATTCCGCCTCGCGACTTCTCGGCTCCACTTCGGGTCGAACGACTCTGTCAACAGGGCTAAGTGGCTTTGTCCGGACAGTCATCCGTTGCGCAGAGGCGGGCGAGCGGCACCTGGGGCAGGGAAGAGCATCGCAATTCGTCCGCCGATCTATCGCCTCGCTGCCTGGAACCAGGCCGTGCAAAGCGGCGGCCGCGCTTCTCCAACGCCATGCTCGATACCCTTGGAGACTGAAACACCATTCTTGCCGACCCGAGACCCGTAGGATATGTTCGCCGCTATCGCGGAACGGTCCACATCATCAACATGACTGTGCAACCGACACTGAGTACCAACGAGCTGGCGGAGCAGCGAACGGACCTCGCCATCCATCGCACGGTCATGGCCGCAGATCGCTCGCTGATGGCATGGATCAGAACTGGCCTTTCGCTGATTGGTTTTGGCTTTACGATCTACAAGATTCTCCAGGAGGCGACCAGACTCATGCAGGAACGCGGGGAGGCTCTGCGGAACGATCATAGCCCGCGCAACGTCGGCCTGTTTCTGACCGCGTTGGGTACGATCGCGATCGTGATCGGCACCGTTGAGTACTGGCAGACGCAAATGGACCTGCACCGTGAGCTGCACCAGGAAATGCGCTTCGTCGTGTGGCGACCTGCATTCATCATCGCTCTGATCATGTCCATCGCGGGCCTGGTCCTGTTCCTCAGTATCATCAGCCATGTGCTCTGAGGAGCCCATTATCTCACCCGCTCGAAAGCAACCTTCGTGATCGCCGGACTCGTCTGGGGCCGCGTGCGGTTGCCGTTCAATTGATAGACGCCACGCGCAGAGGAGCTGGCAATGGAAGACATGTGGTTGCGATTCGCGGGCAACATGGTCGATCGCGTCAGCGGGCCGATGAAGTTTCGATTGCTTCTGCAGCCGACCGTGGCCGCGATCTTCGCTATTCGCTCGGGGCTGAAGGATGCCAAGGCTGGCAAGCCACCGTACTTCTGGACCGTCGCGACGGACCCGGCGGTACGCGCCGAGCTGCTCAAGGATGGATGGAAGAGTGTCGGCAAGGTGTTCTTGTTCGCGTTGGCCCTTGATGTCATCTACCAGATCATAGAGTTGCACTTCGTGTATCCGGGGGAGGCCGTCACTGTCGCGTTTCTGCTGGCGATCGTCCCCTATCTCATCCTTCGCGGGCTCGTCACTCGTCTCATGTCGCGGAAATGACCGTGGCCCGCAGCGCCGCCAACTGCACCCTTTGACCCGGCGCTTCCCCTGATGGACCCTTGCGTCAGTGGGCGCAGTGGATGACAACTGATGTTCATTGACCCGTAAGGAGCAGCGAAATACATGAGCGCCAGACCTTCGAATTGCTTCATTTGGACGGCTCTCGCAGGTGCGCTCCTCGGCGTGTGGGGTGCAAGGGGATTTCGCACTCGCCCGCGGCACGGGGTCAGCCTGCTGGTAGTTGCCGTCGCAGGGCTTCTGCCGGCGTTCGCGGCCGCCGACCAAGTGTTCGCCACCGCACAACCCGATAAGTGGCAGTTTTCCGCGACCTTGTACGGATGGTTGCCGGATGTCCACGGCACGGTGAACTTCCCGGTGCTCGGCACCAGTCAGGACATCGGCGTCGACGCGAACACGCTCCTCAACCACCTCAATTTGGCCGCATTGGGAGCGTTCGATGTGCACCACGGCGCCTGGGGCGCCTTCACCGACGTCATCTATATGAACCTCGGTGCCACAAAGTCGAACACCCGCGACTTCACGATCGGCAATGTCGGGATTCCCGTCACCACCACCGCGGATCTCCGCGACAGTCTTAAGACCTGGATAGTGACGCTCGCACCCGAATACCGCGTAGTGGCCGATGCGGGCTGGACGTTGGACCTGTTCCTCGGCGTCCGCTACCTGGATCTGAGGAACACTCTGGACTGGTCGATCTCCGGTGCTCTCGGACCGCTCCCGCCCGCCAATCGCACCGGCAGCTCCGAGGCGAGCGCGGACATCTGGGACGGCATCATCGGAGTCAAGGGCCAGTATGCCTTCGGAACCAACGAGAGATGGTCCGTGCCGTTCTATCTCGATGGCGGCACGGGTGATGGGTGGAACACCTTTCAGGTGGCCGGAGGCCTCGCCTATTCCTTCGATTGGGGTCGGATCGGCGCGCTCTGGCGGTACCTCGAGTACAAGCCACAAGGTAGCAACAACAGGATCCAGGAGGTCTACTTTAATGGCCCGATGGTCGGGGCCACTTTGCGCTGGTGAGACATGATCGCGTCGACCTGGGCGCGGTCTTGGCAGGCCCCCGGTGATGCATCACTTCGCGGGTTCTGGTAGCTTCGGGCGCGAGCATTTCAAGCTGTGAATGCGGAGTCGCCCTCCGCCACGGTTCCGATGGCAGCTGTCCTTCTTGAACTAGATAAATTACGCGGAAGGAGCTCTCAGTGAGTAAGGTTCGCATCGCGCGGGTCGCCGCGACTGCCGTACTGGGCTGTGCCCTTGCGGGCATTGCCGACGCGCAGGACTACGACCATTCGTTTCTGAGTGACTACAGCAAACTCCAGGCAACCCCGTTACCCAACAATGCGGGGGCCGACCTCGTGTACATCGCCCCCGGTGCCCTGGAGCGGGCCGCCAAGTACAACGCGCTCATGATCGATGAGCCTGAGGTGCTGGTCAGCGCCAATTCCGACTACAAGGGCGCCAAGCCATCCGATCTCGAAGCGATCGCCGCACTCCTGCGTACGACCGTAGCGGACACCTTGAAGGCGGGCGGGTACGGCATCGTCGAGTCGCCCGGACCCAACGTGCTCTATTTGAAGATGGCCGTGACTGATCTCAATCTCAAGCGCAAGAAGCGCCCGCTGCTCGCCTATACCCCGGCGGGGTTTGTCATCAAGGCGGGGGCAGACGCGATGCGGGACATGATGGGCAAGTACGACGTCATGGGCGCGGCCGCCCAGGGCGAGCTCGCGGACAGTACGTCGCAAGAGATCCTGTCGGAGTTCGTCGGCCTGCGCGGAAACAACAGCAAGCGCATGAGCTTCGACGACTTCAACAAGGAGGTTAAGGGCTTCGCCTCACGCCTGCGTTGCCGGCTGGACAACGCCCACGTCCCCGCCGACCAAAAGATCGATTGTCTGGACCCGGCGGCGCGCGCGGCCCGCGAGTCAAAAGGCCCGGTACTGCATTAGGGGGTTGCTCGTTCGCAAGGTGCTGCAGCGCACCGGTACGCTGCAGCACCGTTCAAGGAGGCGCAGACGCTGCATGACAACACGCCGCAGGTTCTTGCTGTCCACTGCCGCAATGCTCGCCGCGCCCGCCTATGCGGATGAGCTGGCGTGCGCCGTATTCACCAAAGAGCAACAAGCGGCCCTCAATCCGAGCGGCGCTCTGCAGAAGCTAAGGGACGGCAACGCCCGCTTCGCCGCCGGACGCAGTATTCACTGCGCTCTGCTTACCCAGGTACGAGCCACCGCGACCGGGCAAGCACCGTTCGCGGCGATCGTAGGGTGCATCGACAGCCGGGTCCCGCCAGAGCTGATCTTCGATCAGAGAATCGGCGACATCTTCGTCGCACGCATCGCCGGTAACTTCGTCAACGCCGATATCATCGGCAGCCTCGAATTCGCGACAAAGCTGGCCGGGGCCAAAGCCATCGTCGTGCTGGGCCATTCGGATTGCGGTGCCATCAAGGGGGCCATAGACGACGTGAAACTGGGTAACCTGACCGCCACGCTCGCCAATATTCGCCCCTCGGTGGCGAAGGTTGCAGCACTCGCGGGACCGCACACCTCCAAGGATCCCGCCTTCGTGCAGGCCGTCGCCGAACAGAACGCCAAAGACGCGGCCGCACTGATGCTCTCGCGCAGTACCGTTATGCGTGATCTGGTCGCCGCTCGCAACTTGACTGTCGCAGCGGCAATGCATGACCTCTCGACCGGTGTCGTCAGCTGGCTCGCCTAGCTGTCGTGCCTGAAACTCTGGAATATCAGGCCCGCTGCCGGCGCCTTGCGCCTCGCGGGTCACTGCGCGCTCAGTGAACCGGACAGAGCGGCAAGGTTCTGCGGAGTCACGCGAATGACGCCAGCATGCGGGCTGTCGATGTCGGCTATGAGGAGGAACGAGATCGATACGGTCAGCGGTAGCACCAGCGCCAGCACGCGCTCTGAGCATCACAGCCCGCGCAGGTCGTAATTGAGGATGAGCCGCAATTGATCGGTATGCAGTCGGCCCGGCCCGGCCTCTGAGAGATACCCGTAGCGTGCGCGAACGCTCAACCCGCGCAGCGACCCGCTGGTCGCCTTCCATTCGAGGTTGAGATCCGACTCGTCGCGCGCGTATTGGTTGGCCTGGTTCGGCTGTGATCCGCGCACATACAACACGTAGGCGCTCAGGTTCTTGACGCTCCGAAAGTTGCAAGCCGCACGCAACATCCAGGCAGTCTCGCCACTGCGGTCGAACCAATTGATCTGCACTGCCGTATAGCCGGGAGGCCGACTCCAGGGGCTCTGAATCTTCGCGCCGTCACCATTGCGGGTGTAGCCTGCCGTCAGCAGCGTGCCGGCGAAGGCCAGTTCGGCCTTGAAGCCAGACTGATCGGCCGAGAACGGGTGACCCATCAGCAGGTCCTCCCCCACGCTCTGCTGGCTCGTGTGCTGCGCGGCGAGCTGCAAGCGCAGCCGCTCACTGAGCGCGAATGCGTCTTTAGCCTCGACGTAGACGATGTTAATGATGTCGCTGCTGTAGTAGTCAATCGCGCCGACCGAGAGGTCGCCCAAACTGTAATCCCCGCCTACCACGGATACACCGCGCGACACACCCGGGCGGGCGCCCGCGGCCGCGGCCATCGACACGAAGTCTGTGGAATCGCGCTCCTTGATCTTATCAACATAGCCCGCGGCGAAGCGCCAGCGGGGCGCTCCGTCGGCTCCGCCGAACGATCCGAGAACGCTGGCTCCCTCGAATGTATTCGGCGTCATACGGGTGTCGAAGCGGCTCAAATAAGGAGTCTCATACCCCTTGAGCCCGACAATCGCCTGTACGCCTTCAGTGAGCAGGATGTCGCCGTAGAGCTCGCCCAGCACGCTGTAGCCGTGCTGCCCGGGTGCCAACAGCCTCGTTCCATCCTTATCCTCCGGACCGTAGAGTCGCTGCGAGGTATAAGCCGTCGCGCCGTATGCGATGCGGTCGAGGAAGTACCCGGTCTTGAATCCGGCCGAGCCGCCGAGCGCCCAGGCTTCGCTCTCGGTGCCATTCATTTTGTGGCTATCGAAGTAGAAGGAGCGGAGCTGCCCGTAGAACTCAGTATCGCGCAATGCTTGACGCCTCGTTTCGGCCAGCCACTGCGCACGCGTCCTCGGCTCGAAGCTCTGATCGATTGTCGTGGTACCTTGCTCGGTGGAGCTTGGCATCGGGGTCTGGTCGCCGCTCGCAGTGGATGCGCTCTGCGCATCCGCGGTCGCGCTCGTCTGGGTCGATGTCGCGCTCGTGGCGGGATCAGGGACTTGCTGCGCGTGCGCCGCAGCGCTACCAACGCATAGGAGCGCAGCCAACACGGCGCCGATCAAGGTATCGCGGCAGCTGCGGGCTCTGTCCGCCGCGGCCTCGCGAGCTCTTGCACGCGGACACACAGTTTCCCCTTGAGTCATCGGCCCCGCCGCTTATGTGTGCAACTCTAGCGCGAGTCTGCCGGGTCAGCCGCTGCAGGCCGGCCGCTGCGCGACAGTCTCTCAAGCTCAGCTACAGCAACAGCGCCGTGACGCGCGTCGGTGGCAAGTCCGCTCCATCAGTGCTGCCTGGCAGTACGCGTGGCTCGATTAAGACCCGCGCCTCTGGCAGCCCTTGACGGATGCGGGCGGAAAAATCCGCAGAGTCGCCCGCGGCTTTTGCCCGCTCAGTAATATTACTGCGCGCTCGAAGCTCCCCGAAGGGCACGCCCGTATCTATCTGACCCCGCTCGTAAAGCAGTTGATCGAGGTGACCGTTCGCCAGCAGCCTCCAGTCCAAGCGCCGGCCGGCGCCAATATGTTGCGCATGCCCGCGGATCGTGGTGGTGCAGTTCTGCATCAGGGCGTTGTACCACTCGGGATGTTCGGCGAGATGATTGGCCTCCTCGAGGTAGTCAACCAGCAAAGCCCGCGCCTGTGAAGCAGAAGCCCTGATGTGGTACAGATACACCTGCTCGCCACGGTAATTCGTGCGCAAGCCGATGAGATCGCGCTCGTCCGCAACGACGTAATAGAGCTCGTACTGGCGGAAGAAGCCGCGCACCGCTGAGTAAGACTGGCCCTTTTTCTTACGCGTCTCGATCGAGATCGCCAGGTGTTGTCCATCGTCGAAGTCCCAGCTGGCGATCGTGTGCGCAATTTGAGTCGGCCCCCAGAACGACATGAACAGATCGACGCCGCGAATCCCGTTGAGCTCGTACGTCCGTGTCTCCCAGCGCTGGTCGTAATCGGTCTCGGATCGATATCTGAAATTGCGAACATTCTCGATGGTGACCGACGAGCCGTGAAACGCTGCCCGTGCAGTGCGCGCAACGTCAGGACTCCAGTCGCCGGAGTTGCTGGGCGAGATCGACGCCCACCATAGCGCGACCAGGGCTACTGGTACGATTGCCGCGAGCAGCCCTCTCAAGACGGGCCGCACCCGCGCCGCCAAAAGCAGGCTGGTGAGCCCCATCGCCGCACACAGCGTCGCTGCAAGCACGCGCGAATTCGGTCCGTCGAACCAGAGCGCCAGCGCTGCCCACGCGGCGCCGGCGAGGAGCGTCGCGCATAGCAACACCGTCACAATCAGCCGAAGAGCGCGGCGCACCATCAGCTTGAAATTCATTCGCTCGCTTTCAGATCCGCCGACCGCGGCTGCCACGGCCAGCGGCCCTCGATCTCCAACACGATCGACCAGCTCAGGAACGTACGGATCACGACGAGGAGTCCGAGCGCCGCGAAACTTCTCAAGGTCCGTTCCAGCGCGACGGTGCGCACCACGTCGGCGGCAACCAGGATCTCAAGACTGAGCAGCATTGCGCGTCCCAGAGTGGCGCGAAAGGCATTGTAGTGCGCGAGCGTGAAGGCGCGCTGCAAGAGCGCGCGCACCAGCCAACCGAGCGTTGCGATGAGGATGTAACCTACGATGAGGGCAACGGCAACCGCCTCGATCGCATTCGCGCCGACCCCAACCCACAGCTGATAGATTGCTTCCGCACCGCTGTCGTGCATGGTGGCGGGAGCTCAGGTTCAACCGACGCGGCTCTCAAGCAGCCGCGGCGCACCGCCGCGGCCATACGCAGCAACACTCCTGCCCGCCGCGGGGCTGAGCGCGCCACCCCACCGTGCATGGCTCCGGCCCGTCACCTGACTACCTCAAGCAGCCCGGCGACGCCGAGCCCGAGGAACACGGCCGGGGCGAGTATACGCAGCGGCTTACGGGGCAGCCACCGCGCCGCGGTCGCACTAAGAATTACCACAGGTACGTCGATCAGCATGATCCCCAGGGTCGAGCCGGCCAGCACCGGGAGCGGGGACCCGTATTTCGCTGCGAGAGCGATCGTGGCGAGCTGTGTCTTGTCCGCCATCTCCATTAAGAAAAATGTCCACAGCGTGGTCGCAAATACTCCAATCCTGGAAGTCGCATGCGCCTGCGGCGCAGACTTATCCGGAATGAGCACCCAGATGGCGATGCCCGTGAACGAGAGCAATAGAATCCACCGCAGCACGCTCGGGCTGATGGCGACGGCAAGCCAGGCGCCGAGTGCAGCGGCCAGCGCGTGATTGAGCAGTGTCGCAACAAGCATTCCAAGAATGATGGGTACCGGTTTGCGAAACTGAACCGCGAGCGCCAGCACGAGCAGCTGGGTCTTGTCGCCAATCTCTGCAACGGCCACGACAGCGGTGGAAACAAGGAAGGCTTCCACAAACCGGGCCCCGGCCTCACGACCTCAGTCGCGCTGCTTCGGGGCGCACGAACGGGCGATCGAGCGCCCTAAGCACCTTTGGATCGCGGCCGTACGGGTCTGGCTTAAAGACCACCGCTCCTTGATCATCGCGGTCAACCGTCCAGTACAGAATCAGCACCGGCACCGGTTTGGGCTGTAAACCGGCATGCAATATTGACCAGGTTCGGGGGGTAACCGGCGTCCAAAATTGACCACCCCGTACCCTGCGTTGTCGCCATCGACAGCGTGGGGGAGAACGGGGTGTTGTGCGTGGAGACGATCGGGAAGATCCGCCGCCGGCGGCTGGTAAAAGGGGAGACGATCAGCGCGATTGCGCGGGATCTGGGGATCTCGCGCAACACGGTGAAGAAGGCGCTGCGCTCGGACGGAGAGCCGTTCGAGTACCACCGTCGGCGCCAGCCGCGGCCGAAGCTGGGGCCGTACCTCACGACCCTCGAAGGGTGGCTCGAAGCGGAGGAGAAGCTGCCGGCGCGTGAGCGGCGCACGGCGCAGCGCATGTTCGAGGGGCTGCGCCTCGAGGGCTACGCCGGCTCGGTCGATCAAGTGCGCCGCTACATGCGGCACTTCGAGCGCCGCCATCGCCCGACAGCGGTGTTCATCCCTCAGAGCTTCGCGCCGGGTGAGGCGTACCAGTTCGACTGGAGCCATGAGGGAGTCGAGCTCGGCGGCGTCGATCAGATGGTCAAGGTCGCGCACACGCGCCTCGCCCACAGCCGCAAGTTCCACCTCAAGGCCTACGCGCGTGAGAGCCAGGAGATGGTGTTCGACTCCCACGGACGGGCGTTCACGTTCCTCGGTGGCGTTCCCGGTCGCGGCATCTACGACAACCTAAAACCCGCGGTGGACACGGTGTACGTCGGTCGCGAGCGGCGCTTCAACCGCCGCTTCCTCGCGATGTGCAACCACTACCTCATCGAGCCGACCGCCTGCACGCCGGCGGCCGGATGGGAGAAGGGGCAGGTCGAGAACCAGGTGGGCAACATCCGCGAGTGGGTGTTCACGCCGAAGCTGCGCTTTGCCGATCTCGCCGAGCTCAACGTTTATCTCGAGGAGCGCTGTGAGCAGATCGCCCGCGAACGACACCATCCGGAACAGCCGGATCGGACGATCGAGGCGGTCTGGCAGGAGGAACGCTCCGCGCTGCGCGCGATGCCGCCGCCCTTTGACGGCTACGCCGAGCGAGCCTCTCGGATCTCATCCACCGCGCTCGTTAGCTTCGATCGCAACCGCTACAGCGTCGAGTGTCGCTACGTGGGCCGCGTGGCCACCGTGCGCGCCTACGCCGAACGGATCGTGGTGGTGTGCGCGGGAGAGGTGATCGGCGAGCACGCACGGCGCTTCGGCGGCAGCCAAGTCGTCTACAACCCCTGGCACTACGTCGAAGCGCTCGAGAGAAAGCCAGGGGCGCTACGCAACGGGGCGCCGTTCAAAGACTGGAACCTGCCCGCCCCGATGACGCGGCTGCGTGAGCGCCTCGCCAAGCATGCCGATGGGGATCGCCAGTTCGTCGACATCCTCTCGATGGTCGCCGTTTACGGGCTCGATGCGGTCGCGGCGGCCTGTGCCGCATCCCTCGAGGAGCAAGTCGCCGGGAGCGCCCACGTGATCAACCTCCTGCACCGGGCCCATGACCCGGTGCGTCCGCCGCCGCTGCAGGTGCCCGACGCCTTGAAGCTCACCGTGGAACCGGCCGCCAACTGCGACCGCTACGACCGGCTGTTGCGGTCCCGTCCGACCCTCACCGTCCTCACTCCACCGAAGGAGAACCTCGATGCAAGCCCAACTGATCGAACAACTGAAGACCCTGCGCCTGCGCGGCATGGCGAGTGCGCTGGAGGAGAGCTTGACCGCCTTGAGCCAGAAGAAGCTCGCTCCGACCCATTGGCTGGGGCAGCTGCTCACAGCTGAGATCGCCGATCGCCAGGCGCGCTCCTACCAGTACCAGCTGCGCCTCGCCAACTTCCCCGTCCCGCGCGACCTCGATAGCTTCAACTTCCGCGAGTCGGTGGTCAGCGAGACGCAGATCCGCCAGCTCTACACCGGGGAGTACCTCAACACCGCCCGCAATATCGTGTTCGTCGGCGGCACCGGTACCGGCAAGACACATCTGTCCACGGCGCTCGCTCGGCACGCGATCCAGGAGGGTAAGCGAGCGCGCTTCTTCAGCGTCGTCGACCTCGTCAACCAGCTCGATGCCGAAAAACGCGAGGGCAAAGCCGGCCGCCTCGCCACGCGCCTCCTCTACCAGGACGTCATCGTCCTCGATGAGCTCGGCTACTTGCCCTTCTCCCACGACGGCGGCGCGCTGCTCTTCCACCTGATCAGTAAGCTCTACGAGCGCGTCTCGCTGATCGTCACCACCAACCTCGCCTTCGGCGAATGGAGTGGTGTGTTCGGGGATCCGAAGATGACCACCGCGCTCCTCGATCGGCTCACACACCGTTGTGACATCGTCGAGACCGGTAATGAGAGCTTTCGTCTGAAGAACCGCAGCTGACGGGAAATGCCCGGTGTCGAGATGGCGGCCACCCCTCCGATCGCCGCTCCTGAGCCTTCCTATGCGCTCGCTCCCCGCCCACCTCATCAACAAAAGTGCTTCTGCCCGGCCTTCGGCCGGTCAGACCGCACTGCGGTTGAAACCGATGGAAGGAGAGCTCAGATCAAGAAAAGAGCGGAGAATCCCTGATCAATCTTCGACGCTGGTTGCTGGTCCACATTGGATGCACGTTGACAGTTTGGGCAAACGGATGCTGCGTGTCATGCCCGAGTCGAGCAACGCATCCATGGCCGCGCGGTTCCAGCGCTGCGGGTTTGCGAGCAGCAGCTCCGCGAGCTCGAGCGGACGCTCGGTGCGGATGCAGCCGGAGCTGAACGCGCGCTGCTCGCGTTCGAACAGCGCCTGGCTGGGAGTGTCGTGCAGATACACCAGGTAGGGGTTCGGGAACATGATCTTGACACGCCCAAGCGCATTGCCCGGGCCCGGGTCCTGACGGATCATGAACGGGAACGTCGCGGCGGTGTAGCGAGTGAAGTCGACGCGGGCCTGGCTGACCGGGCGGCCGTTGCGGTCGATCACTTTCAAGCCGCGCTTTTCCAGGTACGACGGATCCCGCCTCGCGGCCGGCAGGATGTCCTTAGCGAGTATGCCGGGGGGTACTGTCCAGGTCGGGTTGAACACGACCTCGTCAATGGCGGATCTGAAAATCGGCGTTTCACGGTAAGGCTGGCCGATTTGCGCCCGGGCTCTCCAGATGACAGCGCGATCGCGCACGTAGCGCACCTCGAAGCCGGCCACATCGACGATCACGAACGCGCCGTCAGCTCTTTGATGCAGTACCCAGCGTGCGCGCTCGAGGTTGACGCGAATCTGATCGATGCGCTGCGCGACGCCGACGTCCAACTCGCGGCGCGTGGCGGGTCCGACCACCCCGTCCGCTGACAGAAAGTGCCGCGCCTGGAAGCGCTTCAGATCGGCCTCGAGGTTCTCGTCGAACGCACTACTACCCGTGGCCGCGCGTGGATCATCGCCGCTCGCCGAAAGCCGCAGGCGTAACGCGGCGACGCGCGGGTCGGTAACGCCCCGGCGCAACGTCGGCCCGTCAGCGATGTTCGGCCAGCCGCCTGGCGGACTCGATACGCCGATAGTCGGCCAGCGCCTCAGCGAGGCTGAGATACATCCAGTGATCCGGGCGCACCTTGTCGATTGCGCTGGCGATATCCGCAGCCGTCAGCGCGCCAAGAACGAACTGCACGGCATCGCTTTCGTCCATCTCCCGACGTTCAAAGTTCCAGCGACTGTCAATCGAGACCGGATCGACTTTCGCAAAGTACAGGTGATAAAGAAGTTCGGTATAGGCATCCGTCGCGAGGAGATCGAGCTGCGCCGTATCGAGCGGCGTGCGCTCCACCCGACCCGCCAGTCGTTCCAGGGTTGCGAGGTGATAGTCAGCCGGCGTCAATCCATCCGCCGCGCTGGCACGCACGACGTCGAGGAGCTTTGCAAGGCGCGTGTCATCCCAGAACGGCTGGAATCCATGCAGTTCGTAGAGCGTGGCTAATGCTTGGGTTGCACTCAGCGGCGTGCCCTCAACGCTCAGGCGTCCGCCCGCAGATAGCGCCTCGACCCGTTCTCGTACCGCCTCGATGACAGGTTCGGCAAATGGTGGAGTCTGCGCCGTCGCGGTCAAGGCGTGGATGCCTAAGACCGTAGCGCACAGCCTGGCCGGAATCCGGACCGCGAAACCCCGCACCGCTATCGACCCCGCTCCTGCGGCGATGGATAAGAATTCTCGCTGCCCGCGCCACCAAGCTCGGGCGAGTTCGTCGCTGGCTGCGGCCTTACCGGCACCCTATCGCAGCGCCGTTTCACCGTGAGCTCTTGGTCGGTGGGTACTCAGCGAAAGCTGCCTTCGCATTCGCCTCGGTGCGTTGCGCCGTCTTCTGTGGGTCCTTGTCGACCGTTTGCACGAGGTAGGCGCGCCATGCGAGCTGCTTGGTGTTGGCATCGATGAGGTCAACGATCAGTGTCCCTTCGGTGTAGTTGCGCACGACCACTTCGTCATAGGTGCGCCCCCAGCGCCCGTTCCAATAGGGGTCGTATCGGCTCCAGACCATTCCCGCCGAGCTGGCGGCGCCAGGCGCTGTCTGGATGGATGTCTTGTTCCTGGCGCCGATCCAGTACAGGACCACGAGATCGGGCTGCGCGTTCTCCGCCACCTCGTTGAGCCCCCTAGACGAGAGCTGTGCGCCGATGATGTCCTTGACGCGTTTGTCGACCAGGGAATTCTCGAGACTGCCCCCGCCGGTCACGTCCTTACCTCCGGCCCAATAGTACGAGTGGTACCTGGCGAAGTCGGCAGAGGGATCGAAGTCCGTGCGCGCGTTAGTATGCGCACAGCCCGCGACTGCTCCGCCCACGACCAGCATTGCAAGAAACCGCATGATCGGGGGCCTCCGTGCGAAACTATTGTAATATTTGCTGATCGCGCCTGTTCACGCAATGGGATTTATCGGGCAACTGCAGCACGACCTCCGGCGCGACAGTTGGATCGCGACGAAGATCCTGCCCACCCTGGTACCCGTAAGATGACTGCAACGGTCAGGCCGGGAACGTCCATAATTCAAGTCCGCCGATGCTCCGCAAGAACCGTGACATACCGGGTTGCGATCAGCGGGGCGGTCGTGGAGCGGTGTAGCGGACTGGGCTACCCTTCCCCGGCGATGTCCACCCGAGCCGACCGCGAATTTCGAATCAACGTATGACGCTGAGCGCAGTGCTCGATCATTCCGGTAAACATCCTCGCGTCACGGGTGCTGAAGCCCGACTGCCGGGTGTTCTGCCGCAGCGGCTCCGCCTGAATCGGCCGGGGCACCTTGGGGCGCTCGTCGCGCTCGCCAGCGCGGGCCTTGGTGCCGGCGGCGCTGCGCAGGCCGTGGGTCCGGCGGCTTCAGGGCTTATAGCGACAGCCGACACTGCGGAAACCGCGGGCAACAATCCGGCCGGCCTTACCCGACTGCAGAATCCCGAATGGGTCGCGGAAGTCGTAGCACTCGGGTCAAGTTCCACTGACGACATCTCTGCCAGCAGCGGGGGCTCGCGGTCCGTTACCTCCAATGGCAGCTTTGCGATCCCGGCGGTGTACTACGCCCGACCGTGGAATGACCGGCTGACGCTGGGCATCTCACTGTCGGTGCCGGCCGGAATCGGTTCGAACCCGGGGGATGCGACGATTGGGCGTTACCTGCTCGAGAAATGGACCCTCGGCTACCTCAGCCTGGCTCCGGCGGCGGGCTATCGGTTGAATGACCGCCTTTCCCTGGGGTTGGCGCTCGACCTGAACTACGCCTCCTACGAATACGAATCAGCGGTGCTCAACGGCCCCGGGCAGCCGGATGGGACCATGAGGCTCAAGGACGGAGATTTCGGCGTCGGCTTTCGACTCGGAGCGCTGTACGAAGCTACCGCAACCACACGCTTTGGTCTGACGTACAGCAGCTCGACCACATCGCATTTCTCGAGCACGCCGGAATTCTCAGGTCTCACGCCACAACGACAGTCGGTTCTGGAGGCAGCCGGCGTTCTGACGCAAACCGTAAGCCTGCAAAGCCGCTTTCCACAGGCCCTGCTCGCCGGCGCTTACCACCAATTCAACAATGGTGCCTTCGCTACGCTGGATGTGGCCTGGGTGGACTTCAGCAACTTCGGGTTGACCCAGGCGAGCGTGGGCAACGCCTCCATCACGACCTCCAACGCCAGCTACCACGACATCTGGGCCGGATCGGCTGGGCTGGGTTGGCCACTGCGCGGCGGTTGGACCGCCAAGGTCGGAATGGCTTACGCGACTTCTGGCATCAGCGATGCGAACCGCACGTATGCGTTGCGCCTGGATCGGATCTGGGGTATCGGCGCAGGCGCGACGTATCGTTGGACGAAGGATAAGTCCGTTGAGGTGAACCTGAGCTACTACGATCTCGGCAAGGCGCCAGTGAGTGTCGGCGTGGCCGGCATCGGGTCTCTGTCAGCTGCGTATTCGACGAACTACGCCATCGGACTGAACATTGCGTTCCGTTGGGAGAGAGCGAACGACGCGCGGTGAGGCGCAAGCGCCGTGTCGCGGACCGGAACGCGCAAACGAAAAATAAAAAATGGATCCTGTTGTCAAGTTGGTGATTGAGATCGCCGGTATCCTCCTGCTGGGGGCATTCGGCGAGTTCATCTTCACGCGCACGCGCGTACCGGACGTAGTCTGGCTGGTGGCCGCCGGCATTCTCGCCGGCCCCGTATCCGGATTTGTCCCGGCAAGCCTGCTTACGTCGGGCATCCCGTTCTTTGGCGCCATCGCTCTGACGGTCATCCTGTCAAGCGGAGTGTTTCGACTCCAGCTTACCGAGGTGGTCGCGGCCGCGCCGCGCGGTATTCTTCTGGGCTTGTCGGGATTCGTTTTCTCTTTGATCGCAATCTGCGGGTTCTTTTGGCTGGCAACAGAACTGGGTTATGTGCGCCCCGCGCCTCCGTTGGCATGGGTGATGGTAGGCGCCATAGTCGCCGGCACCAGTTCGGAAATCCTTATGCCAACGATGGCCATGGCTCGGGTGCCTTCCAGAGTGGCGCGCATACTGGAAATCGAGTCATCTGCAACTGACGCGCTTACTGTCGTTGTAACGATGGTGCTGATCGACCTCGTCGTGAGCGGTCGTACGGACCTGTCTGGTCCGTTCGTTGCCCTGGCGAGAGAACTCGGTGTCGGGGTGGCTCTAGGTGTGATTGCCGCTGCGTTGCTGGTCCCCGGAATACCTTCGATGCGGGACAGACCTCAGGGTTATACGGTGTTTCTTGCGTTAATGCTCGCGTTGTATGGCATCACCGATTTGTTCAAGGGAAATGGCGCCATGGCGGTGCTGGTGGCGTCGCTTTTGATCGGTAACGCTTCGTCGATCGTGCCACGGCTGTTTCCGGGTGCCCATGGACTGGAGTTCGCTGCATCGCAGACCACGGCGATCATGCAGGACCAGATGACGTTCCTTATCAAGTCGTTCTTCTTTTTTCTGATTGGCCTGATGTTCCCGACGGACCTGAGGCAGATTGCCTTGGCGGCCATCGGTGTGCTGTTTCTTGTGGCGATGCGCGTTCCAGCTGTGCTGCTCTCGACGAGGAGCATGGGACTGGGGAAGAAGGAGTTCTGGTTCCTGGGTACCGCAATGCCTCGCGGGCTTGCCGCAGGCGTGCTGGCGACGCTGCCGATGCAATATGGGGTTCCGGGAGCGCAGAATCTGGCGCCGGCCATATTCGCGGTGATTGCCCTCAGCGTCCTCGTTTTTGCGATCGGCTTCTCGATAGTGGGCCGGATGCCCGACGAGCCCGCTGCCGGCCGAAGCGGCTGAATCACTTCGGGAATAGGAATGTCAGCTGGAACCTGTAACCCCAGCTCTTCGGACCGATGCCCTCGGGGGAGTCCGCCCAGTAACGCGCGCCAACCTGCAAGCTCAGCGGCTGGTTGCCGAGTTTGAGAATCTGAGTAAGCATGAGGTTGACGGGCACCGACCACTGGCTGGCCTTCCAGTTGTAGGTGGATTCGGTGTTGATGCTGACAGTCGTGTAAGTCTTGGTCGTATAAGCAAGGAACGGCTGTACATAGAACACGCTGTAGTCGCTCTTGTGGCTGTCACTTGAAACCGACCAGATTTGGTTCACAAGAGCGCCGTAGGTCCAGCCGTTTTCCTGCTTGAGGACGACGGCGGTCGGGCCAGCACCCCACTTGCCGGCGGTCAACCTGCTGTCCCCCGTGGGCAGCAACACTTGCGGTCCCGCGCCCCAAATCCAGCCCCCGTCGGTTGCCTTCTTGGGCGAAAAATAGAACTGTTGTGTCGTGTCGCCGAGTCCCTCCTGTGTGCCGGAGCCCGGCGCGACATTATGCTGGCTGATTCCCTGGATAATCGTGCGCGAGATCAGGTTCCAATCCGCGCCGATCGAGAAGGGAAGCACTGGCTGGACCGTCAGAACCGATTGGTTGCCCTGCTGGCTCGGTCCAATGTTGCTGTTGTAATCGTACCTCAGGGGCAGGCTAATCAAGGCCGCAACGGGATTTAGCGCGTCCTTGGCAAGCCCCCCCCCTCGCTCTCCCGGGCGACGGCCGGCAGCACGGCAAACGTGGTCACGGTGGCAAGAGTGAACCCGAGGGCGACGAGTCTCATAGGTTGCCGCCAGTCATCGGTGTGGTGGATTGCAAGTGCGCTCGGAGTGAGTCTGCGCCCGGACAGTACTGCCTTCAACGCTCGAGGGGTCCTGACAACGCCGCCGTGCACCGAGCTCGTGCGCTGGCCCCTACTCACACTGTCCGCCCAGCAAGCCGAGCTTGAGGTCGAGGTTCGGCGGCAACGGGCCGAGCCAGATGGAGAAAAACGCTCGCGCAAAATCTTCGCCCGCGATCGTGCCCTTCACCGCTCCATTGACGTCCACCTGGATGCCCACGCCGGGGCGGCGTATGAAGGTGAGTCGCTGACCGGTCTTCATATCTACCATCCAGCCGTTGAGCGTTGCGATCCGCTCCTTCAGCACGGCCAGCTGATCTTTCGAGTTCTAAACAAAGCCTTCGCTCCACCCCTTCCGCAGATCATCGACGCCTACGCTGCGTACGAAATGCAGGATCAGCTCATCGGGGCCGTTAGACTCGATGAGAGCCTTCGGATCGTGCGCTGCTCGGCCGACGTAAAGGGCGGCGACGTAGACATTCACCTTCATGAAGGTCGCCCTGCGTATGCCTACCCCATTGAGCGTCAGATCTACGCCGTCCAACTGCAGGTGCTCCGGAAAGTTGACGCCCTTGCACTCCTTTGCGTGCGCAGCGCCAGTGGCCAATGTCAGCAGTAGACTCATCAATACCGCGGTGCATCTCATGTCGGCTCCAAAGAACCACCCCGGTCTACCCGTTCGGTTACGCCGCGGGCAGCAGATTCTATACACGGGGACTGACTCGCGCATCACTCGTAATTCTTCTTGCGGCCTGGCACGGCCGCAGCTGAGGGGGCGCCGGGCCAAGGATTCTGCGAAAGTACGGCCTGACGCCGGATCCCGCGGGGGAGGTCTCATGTCGCGCTCGTATGTCCGTCGGCCGACGGTTGTCGGTTCTCTTGGCATGCTGCTCGCAATGGCTGTCCTGGCACCCAGGGATGCCCCCGCACAACAGTCGTCGTCCCCCCCTCCCGTGCAGCGACCCCGCATCGGACTGGCACTTGCCGGTGGCGGGGCCAAGGGCGGTGCGCACATTGGTGTGCTCAAGGTGCTCGAGCAGATGCACGTGCCGGTCGACTGCATCGCAGGAACGAGCATGGGAGCACTCGTCGGCGGAGGCTACGCCGCGGGTCTGCCGGCGAGTGAGATCGAGCAATTCGTCACGGGGATTGACTGGAAATCGGTGATCGGCGGAGTAGGCGATCGCCAGCTCGAGCCGGCCGAGCAGAAGCGCGCTGCCGGTGCTGCCGCGGTGAACATACAGTTCGCCGTCAAGAACGGCCACCTCGTCGGACCTGCGGGCTTCATACCCACCAGCAGTATCGAGACCGTCCTACGTACCTACGTCGCTAGGGCGCGCACGGTGGAGAACTTCGACAATCTGCCAATTCCTTTCCGGGCGGTTGCCACCGACATGCTGAGCGGCAGCATGGTCGTGCTGGATCATGGTGATATTGCAACGGCGATGCGCGCGAGCATGGCGATCCCGGGCGCCTTCTCCCCTGTCATTACCGATCGGTATGTTCTTTCCGACGGCTTCGTCGTGCGGAATCTGCCGGTGGATGTCGCGCGCCACCTCTGTGCCGACGTCGTCATTGCGGTCAACCTCGTGAAGCCGGCTGTTACACCGGACCAGGTGCGCGGTGCTGTGCAGTTGGCCTCCCGCAGCATGGACGTGATGATGGAAGCCAACGAGGCGCTGCAACTTCAGTCCCTGACCGATCGCGATGTGCGCATCGATGTAGAGCTCGGCACTATCGGCTCCGCAGACTTCCAGCGAACCGCCGAGACGATCCCGCTCGGTGAGGCGGCGGCCCGCAAGATGGCCGCGCAACTGGCGGGGCTCGCCTTGCCCGAGCGCGAATATGCCGAGTGGCGGCAGCGGGTCGAGAGGCGACAGGGGATCCAGGCAACCGTATCCGAAGTTCGCTTTGCCGGGCTCGAGCGGGTCAACCCCGACTACCTCAGGACTGTGACGCAGATCCGCGCCGGTGACAAGGTGGACGGCGAGTCGATCAGCCAGGACGCGCGGCGCCTGTCGGTCCTCAATGACATCATCTCGGTCGATTACGATCTACTGGGCGAGCCCGAAAGCCCCGTGCTGGTCTGGCGTCCCAAGGAGAACCCGTATGGCCCGGACTATGTGCGGTTGGGCCTAGGCATGTACATGGGCGGTCGCGGCGACATTGAGTTCCTGCTGGGTCTACAGCACATACGCTACTGGCTGAACCGCCTCGGTGGCGCGTGGCGCAACACCTTGCAGATCGGGACCCTGGCGCTATTCGATTCGAGCCTCTACCAGCCGCTCAATGTCCGGCAGTCTGTTTTCGTTCAGCCCGACTTCTTCGCTAGCCGGTCCATCGAGGATCTCTATAACGACAGTCAGCGGATCGCTCGTTATTTTTTCATCGATCGCGGCATGCGCCTGGATGCCGGCGCAAATCTCTCGCTGAATACACAGCTCAGGCTCGGTTACTGGATCGACAAGCGCAACACCGAGGTCGACACCGGTCTCAAGCTTTTTCCGACGGTGTCGGCCACCGATGCCGGGCCGGCGGCAACGCTGTCCTACGACTCGCGCGACGCGAGCACCTTCGCGAACGCAGGCATAGCGGCGGCGCTGGAGTATCTGGGCGCGGACGGCTCGCTCGGCGCGACCCGCGACTGGCAGCGCATCGAAGCCGCCCTGCGCAAATCGATGCTGCTCGGTAAGCTGCGGGTGACGTTCACCGCCGCAGGTGGCACCGAGCTTGGCGACACTCTGCCGGCGGATCGCGCGTTCGCACTGGGAGGTCCGCAGAGCTTTGCAGGTTACGCGGAGGATCAGCTTCGCGCCCGCAAGTACTGGGTCGTGGGAGGTGATTTCCTCTATCAGCTCGCCAATCTCGTCGTACTGAAGGACCAGCGTCTATACGGTGGCGTCGGGCTCGAGGCGGGCGATGTGTACGAGCGCGTGGATCCGGTCCCGAATGGGCACGTCTACGGTATCTCGGTGTATGTCGGCGGACGCAGCCCATTGGGAAATATCACCCTCGGTGCCGGCGGCGCCGGCGGCACCACGCACTCGTGGGCGGTGTGGCTGGCGTTCGGCAAAGTAGCGGAGCGCGGTTCCATCCTCGATCAGGACCTGTTCCGCTGAAGCCGCTCAGCGTCCCTCCGCGGATCCGAAGCGAGCAACGAAGCCACGAGCGCGCATCGGTCCACCTTGTTGACCGCCTGAGTCAGGTACTGGAAGAAGTCCACCAGTCGTGACCGCGCCGTGAGATCGGTCGCACCCTTGTCAAACCGGACGGTGGTGTTCAGCGGCTCCATCGGGCTGTGAGCAAGATACGGGAACTCGTATTCGGCAGGAGGGATACTCCGTGCTCGGCGAGCTCTACGGCCGGTACAAGGCATGTATGCCATCGCCACCTCGATCACGAGCACTGCCTGGTGCTGGATGGCTTCAATGGTCGGGCCGGGATGTCCATGGCTCGGGCCCGCCAGTACTCCGCAAGAGCCGCGACACACGGGGCTGCTCCGCGCGGAGCGGCGCTGGAGTGTTGTAGCAGCCTGGGCTACGCGTTCCCGCGCGATAGCAGGCCCCGGACCGACCGTGAATTTCGAATCAACGTCTGACTGGGAGCGCGGTGGTGGGTCATTCCAGTAAACATCATCTTTTCACCGGTGCTGAAGCCCGGCTACTGGTTGTTCAGCCGCAGCGGCGCCGTCCGAATCGGGAGTGGCGCAATGCGGTGCTCGTGGCACTCGCCGGCGTGGGACTGGGCGCCGGCGGCGCAGCGCGGGCGGTGGGTCCGGCAGCCTCCGGCCTTGTCGCGCCAGCGGACACCGTGGAGACCGCGCGCGACAATCCCGCCGGCCTCACCCGACTGGAGAATCCCGAATGGGTTGGGGAAGTCGTGGCCTGTCAGCCGCCTATTCGACGAACTACGCCATTGGACTGAACGTTTCCTTTCGTTGGGAGAGACTGAACAGTGCGCGGTGATGCGCAAGCTGCCGATGCCATGCGACGGGTGCGGCATCCGATTGGAAGCTAGTGACCTGATGATCCGTCGTTCGTCGGTTCGAGCCCAACTGGAGGAGCTGGTTTTTTATCGACGCCCCGGGGTCGACTTGGCGCCGATCATTCGGAGGCCGCTCAGCTAGCGACCGAGTCTCGCGCGTAGACCCCAAGTTCTCTTGGACGCGCATTCACCTACAATCTCCCGCATAATATTACGATGATGCGAACTTCAACCATTTGCGCTTTGATCGCCGCTGCAAGCGGACTCTCCGGAGTGCAGGCCCAGACCCCGCCCATCAGCGAGCCGAGCGGAACGAAAACGCTGGCGGCCACGCTCAAGGTGTACGCCTTTCCGGGCGCCGGCCAGGCCGCAGCGCAGCAATCGAAAGACGAAACGGAGTGTTACAACTGGGGGGTGAAGGAGACGGGCAACGACCCGTTCCATATCGCCAACCAAGCCGCGCAACAGCAACAGCAGGCAGCGCAGCAAGTGCAACAGGCGCAGCAATCCACATCCGGTTCCGCCGCAAGGGGCGCGGTGAGCGGGGCTGCTGCCGGGGCGGTAATCGGTGCCGTCGCGGGCAACACGGGCAAGGGCGCGGCGATTGGCGCGGGCGTGGGCGCAATCGGTAATCGCGCGCGGGCAGAGAGCCAAGCGAAGCAGGCTTCTCAGCAGGCGGCTCAGCAGTCGCAGGCGGCCGCTAAGATGTCCGCCGCCCAAATGACTGACTTTAAGAAGGCTTTCTCGGCCTGTCTGGAAGCGAAGAAATACACCGTCAAATTTTGAGGTCGCGCCAGGGCGCACAGCGACCTCAACACAATGAATTCAAAATAACCATATCGGAGTTCCCGATGTCCTTGCGTTCGCCTCGCCTCGATCGACGCACGAGTGCCACATTTGCGACAGCGCTCATCCTGGCGGTCCTTTCCCCGCCCCTTGCGGCCAACGATTCGCCGAGTTCGCCGTTTCCGGGACTCGAACTCGTCGCTTCCAAGAATGTCGGCGCACTCTACCGCCGCCCCGACGTGGAAACGTCTGCCTACAGCAAAATAATAATTGGTGAACCCGCAGTCGAGTTCAGCAAGAACTGGAACCCGCGCAACTACGGCACCTTTGGTCTCTCGGCCGCGCAGCTGACGAAGATCCGCGTCGATCTGGCGGCCATGGCCAAGAGCGTATTTGCAAAGGCCCTCAGTGATGGCGGATATGAAATTGTCACCGAAGCCGCCGACGGTGTGCTCGTTATCACACCGAACATCGTCAACGTCTTTATCAACGCCCCGGATGTCCCGACAGCTGGACGATCGAGAACCTACACCATGGATGCGGGGTCGGCGACCCTCGCTCTACAAGTCAATGACGCCGTCACGGGCACATTGCTGGCTGTCGCCTTCGACCAACGGCGAAGCGGATCTTCGACGATGCAGTGGACCACGTCGGTGTCCAATCGAGCGGCGGCCGGCGCTATGCTCAAAGGTTGGGCCGAACAATTGAAACGCGAGCTGGACGCGGCGCGCGCCAAATAATTCGTGAATGGACGAGGGCCTGCGATGAACACCAGTGAGGATCGTTGCTCTCCTCAACCCGGGCACTTCGACAGCCGCCGAGCGCTGTTGAAATACGCCACCGGTATCGCGGCGTGGGGCGTGATCGGCGCTCCCCTGCTTGGGGTACCGGAGCTCTCCTACGCTGTCGCGATGAGCAAGGACAAACGCGACAAGCTCACGCCCGATCAAATTCTCGAGGCGATGAAGCAGGGCAATGAGCGCTTCCGCACCGGGAAGATGTCTGCGCACGATTATCTCGCGCAGAAGCGGGCCACCGTCACGGGGCAATACCCCGCTGCGGTGATTCTCAGCTGCATCGACTCACGCGCGCCGGCCGAGATCATTCTCGATGCGGGTATTGGCGACACGTTCAATGCGCGCATCGCCGGAAATATCGCCAATGACGATTTAATCGGCAGTCTGGAGTTCGCCTGCGCATTGGCCGGCGCCAAAGTCGTCCTGGTCATGGGGCATACCGCATGTGGCGCGATCAAGGGCGCGATTGATGGTGCTCAGCTCGGTAACCTCACTGGCTTGTTAAACAAGATCAAGCCGGCGGTGGAAGCCACGCATTACGACGGCGAGCGCACCAGCAAGAACGCTGAATTCGTTGACGAGGTGGCCAAGACCAATGTGCGCCTGACCATCGGCGAGATACATCGGCGCAGCGATGTGCTAGCTGCCTTGGAAAAGGACGGCAAGATCAAGATCATCGGTTCAATGTATCGCTTGGTCGGAGGGCGGGTCGAGTTCTTCACTTGAACGAGCGCCCGATCGTCCATCGCGATCCGGACGCGTCGCACCACGTTTCAATGAGATTTCCTTCCACGCCGCTCGGGCTACTTCAGGCGGGCCTGCTGCGCCACTGGATCCCGCGCCCGCTGCGACCCGCAGACTAAGATCCGCTTCCTTCGCGGCGATTGAATTCGAGGAATGCCATGGCCTTTTCGCTTTACGCAGCCACGATCCCCTCCTACCAACAGATTCTGGGAGCCGTTTCCGGCCTGCTCGCCACCGCCGAGGCCTTCTGCTCCGAGAAAGGCATCGCGCACGAGGAGATCATTCAGGCGCGCCTCGCTGAAGACATGCAGCCATTTGCCTACCAAGTGAAGTCGACAGCGGTGCACTCCCTCGGTGCCATCGAGGGGGTGCGGCGCGGCGTATTCTCTCCCGATATGACGACCCCTCCCGAGACCTTTACGGCGCTCAAGGCGCGGATCGCGGACACGCTCGCCACGCTCGAGGTGATCCAGCCCGCCGAGATCGACGCCTTCGTCGGACGCGACATGCGCTTCGCGTTCGGCGATCGCCAGCTCGACTTCACGGCCGAGAATTTCCTCTTGTCCTTCTCGCAACCGAACTTCTACTTTCATGCGACGACGACCTACGACATTCTGCGCTGGAAGGGAGTGCGGATTGGGAAGCGCAATTTCGTGGGCAAGCTGCGCCTCAAGACGTGAGCGTTGAATCCTGCCCGTCCCGATGGCAGCGCCGCCGCCTAACGCGCAGGATCCCCCATCGGTGAGTCACTCCCGAGTGAGCGGGGCCCGGGAGTTCGCCGTTTTGAGCGCTGCGCGCTCGCGCAATCGGACTGGCTGCAGCGGCTCGCCGCGTTCCACGTGGTCTGCCAGTGCGCCGCGCACTTGAGCCACAAATCGGCGCTGATCCTCGGGATCGCGCAGGCCTCTTGAGGCGAGCTCGGCGGCGCGCAGATTGAGGTAGGTGCTCGCAAGTTCCGGGTGCTGACGCACCGCCTCGCGCGGAGCGATCGCCTCATCCCGAACCAGCTGAGCGGCCGTAGCGCGCTGCTCGAAGAATCCCCGCTTCTCGATGACCCAGCGGTTCCGGTAGACCTCGACCGCCTTTTCTTGCAGTTGCCCTTCGGAATCCCTCGCCCGCCGTTGCACGGTGACGGCATCGCGACCGCTTGCGCTGCAGGATGACCTCATCACCCACCTGGGGTTGCGTGAGGCATCGCGCCCATGATCCAGGAGCTTCCCCGCAATCCGCTCACGAGAGCTGCTTTGAGACGCGGCATCACCACGCGCGGCGACTTCCGACGTCGGAGCCCTCGGAGGCCTCGGCGGCTCGGAGGGGGAATCGGCCGAAATGGAATCCAGCCGCTCGGAAGTGGGTGGCAACGGCGGCGGTGCGTCAGATTTTCGCATTCATGCGCGCGAGCACGGCCTTGCCGTCGACGGCGGCGAGGTGTACGTACCTGGACACGATGCCGGACTTCCACCCGCCAATCGCCTTCAGTTGCTGCTCGCTCGCCCCTTCGCGCGCCAGCATGGTCGCCGCCGTATGCCGCGTACAGTGAAAGACGACCCCCGAGAGCTTCGCTGCCGTGCACGCGGCCTCAAAACCGGGGCGGTAATCGAAGGGCTTGCCCTTGTCGCTGACGAACACCCGCGGCTCGCCAAGCGCTCGAGTACGGGCGTGCGCCTTGAGCAGCCGCAGCGCCTCGCCGCCCACCCACACGACGCGCGGCTGGGCGTTCTTGGTGACCCGCAACAGTAACCGGCCGTCCTTGAGGTCTAGGTCCGTCCAGGTGAGCGCCAACAATTCCCCGGCCCTCGCCGCCGTCGCCAGCGCGAGGCGCACCAGCAGGTGCAGCCGCGGATCGCCCTTGGCGGTCTGTGCGAGCAGCGCCTTACGTTCCACGTCGTTGAGCACCCGGACGCGGCCAGCACCCTCCTTGAGGCGGCCGACGCCGTCGAACGGGTTGACGTCGAGCCAATGCCACTCGCGCCGGCAGATCGACAGCACGTGCGACAGGTAAGCCAGGTATCGGTTGACGGTCGGCGGCGAGCGGGTGAACTGGCGTGCGACCTCCTCCAGCGTCGACCCTGGACCGCCCGGGCGTGCGCGCGTGTAACGCTCGCGCGAAAGCTTACCGCGGCACTCGACGATGACGGCCGGGGTGATGTCGGCGAGCATCAGGTGGCCGAGCTTGTCCTTCCACCATTTCAGCCGTATGGCGCGGGTGCGCGCGTCGCGTTTCTTCGGCAGCTCCTCGATGGTGTAGCGCTCGATCGCTTCGGCGAGCGTGCGGCGGCGCGCCTCAACGCCCCTAAAGTGCTTGCCTTCAATCATCGAAGCTTCGATGGTCTTCCCCCAGCGCTCAGCGAGCCGGCGTGTTGGGAAGGACGCGGTACGCGCAGGGAAGCCTCTCATGCGCACCTGGCAGTGATACACCGCTCTGCCGTGCTTCTCACGCTCGCGAATGGTCGCCATGTTCACGCCCTCGCACTTGCGCGCACCGATTGCCGCGCTTCGCAACACTATACGCGCGCTGTGCCAAAATTGTGCCAGCGTCAGAAGGCGAATGCTAAGTGCTTGTGTTTAAATGGGGCGTGACGGAATCGAACCGTCGACCAGCGGATTAAAAGTCCGATGCTCTACCGACTGAGCTAACGCCCCGGCGACGCTGCAAGTGCGCGGCAGGTGGGCTGTTGGAAGCGCCCTCTCCCCGCGGGGGCGGCATGATACTACAGCGGCTGATAGCGGGTCGGGTCCGGGAGCCCCGCCGCGGCGAAGCCCGCGCGGCGCAGGCGGCACGCATCGCAGCGCCCGCAGGCGCGGCCCGCGGCATCCGCCTGGTAGCAGGACACGGTCTCGCGATAGTCGACGCCGAGGCGCGTGCCCTCGCGGATGATCTCCGCCTTGGTGAGGCCAATGAGCGGCGCCTCGATGCGGCTGGGCTTGCCCTCCACCCCGGCCTTGGTCGCGAGTCGTGCGAGCTCGCCGAAGGCTGCGATGAATTCCGGCCGGCAGTCGGGATAGCCGCTCGAGTCGAGAATATTCACCCCAATGAAAATCTCGCGCGCACCGAGCACCTCGGCCCAGCCGAGCGCCAGCGCCAGCATGATGGTGTTACGCGCCGGCACATAAGTGACCGGGATGCCGCTGCTCGGCTCTTCGGGCACCGCGATCGTGGCATCGGTGAGCGCCGAGCCGCCGATACCCGCGAGATCGACGTGTATGATGCGGTGCTCGTGTGCCCGGCCGCTGCGCGCCACGCGCCGCGCGGCCGCGAGCTCGGCGGCGTGCCGCTGCCCGTAGTCGACCGACAGCGCGTGGCAGGCGAAGCCCCGCTCGCGGGCAATGGCGAGCGCCGTGGCGGAGTCCAGCCCGCCGGACAGGAGCACTACCGCGGGGGATGCGCTCATGAGAATTGACCGTGAGGCGCGCGCAACTTACTTCCCCGGCACGTTGCCCCACAGGTACTTGTGCAGCTGTATCTGGAAGCGCACGCCTAAGCGATCCTCGAGGATCCAGTCCGCCAGCTCGTGTGCCGGCAGCTGCTCGTGGCTCGGCGAGAACAGCACCGTGCAGCCGGCGGGCAGTGCCAGCTCGGCGAGCTTCGCCCGGCTCCACTCGTAGTCGCCGCGGCCGCAGATGACGAACTTGACGAGATCCCGCGATCTCAGCGTCGCGAGCTCCTGGTAGCGGTTGCGTTGCTCCTCGCCCGAGCCCGGCGTCTTCACGTCGACCACTCGCACCACCCGCGGATCGACCCCGGCGAGCGGCATCGCCCCGCTCGTCTCGAGCGAGACGCGCAGTCCCGCGTCGCACAGCAGCGTGAGCAGATCCAGGCAGGGCTTCTGCGCCAGGGGCTCGCCCCCCGTGACACACACGTACGGGGTCGAGAATTCCCGCACCCGCGCCACGATGCGCTCGTGCTCCCACCATTCGCCGCCGTAGAACGCGTACTGCGTGTCGCAGTACTGGCAGCGCAATGGGCAGCCGGTCAGGCGCACGAACACCGTGGGGAAGCCCGCGGTGTCGGCCTCGCCCTGGAGCGAATGGAAGATTTCGGTGACTTTGAGGCGCGAGGCGCTCATGTCGCGTTCACCTCGCCGCCGGCCGCGCCCGCCGCCGCTACTGCGCGGGGATGCGCCGCAGCTTGTCGGTCGCGAGTCTCGCCGCGTCGGTGCCCGGATACTTCTGCGTCACAGCGGTGAGCGTGCTGCGCGCCGCTGGGTACTGCTTCTGCTCGAACTGCGTGAAGCCGAGCTTCAAGAGCGCGTCGGGCGCCTTGCGCGCGTCGGGCCACTTCTTCAGCACCGCGCGGAATGCCTCGGCCGCGGAGTCGTAGTCATGGTTGACGTAATAGGCCTCGCCGAGCCAGTACTGCGCGTTCTCCGCCAGCGAGCTCTGCGGGTAGCTCTTGAGAAAATCCCTGAAGCCGGTGATCGCGATGGAGTAACTCCCGGCCTTGAGCGCGTCGAAGGACTGGCTGTAGACCGCCTGCTCGGTCGAGGACGGCTCGTTGCCTCCCGCCGTGCCCGCCGCCGGGGGGGCAGGCGCTGCTGCGCCGACCATCCCGGCCGTCCCGGCAGTGCCGGGTGCGCCGGCGGCACCACCGGCAGTACTGCCGGCGGACAGCGCCTTCACACGAGCGTCGAGGTCCGCGTACAGATCGTGCTGCTGCTTGCGCAGCGCCGCGTTGTCGTGCTCGATCTGATCGAGATGGCCGCGGAGCTCGCGCACTTCGGCCTGCTCGGCCTCCTGGTGCTGCGCCAGCTCCACCTGACTCTGAGTGGCGCGCTCGAGGCGCGTGATGCGTGCATCGAGATCGTTCAGCCTCGCCTGCAGCACCGTGTCCTCCTCGGGAGTCGTGGCGCAGCCGCTGCCGAGCGCCGCGGCGAGCGCGGCAAGAGCCAGAGCAGGAGTCACCGAGCGCATTTCGACCCTCCCGGCGCGCTAAGGCTTAGGCTGGGTCATGGGCTGACCCGCGGGCGTCAGGTACACGATCTCGACGCGCCGGTTCTTGGCCCAGGCCGCCTCATCGTGGCCCGGGTCCGCCGGCCGCTCCTCCCCGTAGCTCACGGTCGTGAGCTGGCCCTCCGACACGCCCTGCAGCAGCAGCGCGCGGCGCACCGATTGCGCACGCCGGTCGCCCAGGCCGATGTTGTATTCGCGCGAGCCACGCTCGTCGGTGTTGCCCTCGAGCCGCACCCGCGCCTGCGGGTTGGCGGCGAGATATTTGGCGTGCGCGGCGACCACATCGACCCCCTGGCCCTTGATCACGGCGCTGTCGAAGTCGAAATACACGATGCGGGTCGCGAGCAGCCCCGCCTGGGGTCCCGCGGTCTCATCCTGATTCCCCAGGGCGCCCCCGGCCGCATTCGCCGCATTGGCGCCCTCGCTCTGTGCGCCGGGATTAGTCTCCGTCGGCGCCGTGGACGACGGCTTGGGCGGTTTGCTGCCGCAGGCGCCGACCGCCAGCGTCGCCGCGATCAGCAGGAGTGTCACTAGCTTATGCATGCTCTGTTGATGAGCCATTCCGCTTCTCCACTTGTCTCATGTTCCAAACGGTCCCCAGGCGGGATCGCAGATCACGCCCTGCTGCGCCTTCAGGCGCAGCCCCGTGAGCCCGTCCACCGAGATCGTCGCGAGCGACCCACGGGCGCCCTCGCGCTGAGAATAAATGAGTGTAGCTCCGTTGGGCGCAAAGCTTGGCGATTCGTCGAGCCGGCCGTGCGACAGCACCCGCACCGCCCCGCTCGCCAGATCCTGCACCGCGATGCGGTAGTTGGCGCCATCGAGCGTCACCATGGCGAGCTCGGTGCCATCGGCCGACACCCGCGGGCGGGCGTTGTAGTTGCCCTCGAAGGTGATGCGCCTGGGGTGGGCGCCGCCGCTGGCGCTCACCTGGTAGATCTGCGGCGAGCCCGCGCGGTCGGACGTGAAGTACAGCGAGCGCCCGTCCGGCGCCCACTCAGGCTCGGTATCGATCGCCGGATCGTCGGTAATGCGCGTCAGGTTCTGGCTCGCCAGATCCAGGACATAAATGTCCGGATTGCCGTTACTGCCGCCCAGGGTGAGGGCGAGCTTCTTGCCATCGGGCGACCAGGCGGGAGCGCCGTTGATACCCGCCCGTGCCGACACCAGCCGTCGCTCGCCGGTTCGCACCAGCTGCACATACACCCCCGAGAGCTTGCTCTCGAAGGACACATAGGCGAGCCACTGACCATCCGGCGACCAGGCCGGCGACATGATCGGGAAGCGGGAAGCGAGGATCAGGTGCGGGTTCTCACCGTCCGCGTCCGCGACGATCAGCTGGTAGTGCTGCGCGGGCGGGGCGCCGTCGACCGCCACGTAAGCGATTCGCGTCGCAAACGCGCCGCGCACTCCGAGGATTTTCTGGTAGATGGCGTCACTCACCCGATGCGCAGCGTTGCGCAGCGCGCCCGGCGGGCCGGTGAAGCGCTGGGTCGCGAGCCGCACTCCCGTGAGTGTGTTCACCAGGTCGAAGTCGACTGCCAGCGTTCCGTTGTCGAGCGCTGCCAGGCGCCCGACGACCACGTAGTCGCTGCCGGCAGCCTTCCAGTCGGCCGCGCCAATCCCCTCGGCCCGCGTCGGCGTCGCCGGCATGCGCTCGCGCGGCAGCGCCTTGAAACGGCCGCTGCCCTCGAGGTCATGCTGCACCACGGCCGCGACGTCGAGACCCCCGTCGCCGGGGGGCGCCGGTGCGAACGGCACGATCGCTATCGGTATCGGATCGCGCACGCCGGAAGTGATCTCGATCTGCAGCGCCGCGTGCACGGCGCGCGCCCCGCCCGCGCCGATCGCGACGACCAGGAGTAGCGGCAGCAGCAGCCACGGGCGCCGGCCATTCAACAGCGGTTGCGAGCGCATCGGCATCAATCCGGCTTGAATCTGATCTTGAGATTGCGATCGAACAGCGCCGGATCCGGCGGCGGCGGCAGGGGTGAGGCGCGGTACACCGCCCGCTCGATGGATTCGCGCACCGCCTGATCGCCGTTGCACTCGCCGATGCTCACCTGCGTCACGTCGCCTCCCGGTACCTGCGTCACATTCAACATACAGTCTATCCCGGCTTTCGCTGTCGGCGGGCGTAACCACGCATGGGTGATCTTCGCCGCGATCATCGATTCCCAGCTCGCCAGGGCCGCGCCGTTGCGTGCGACCTCGGCGTGCTCCTCCGCCGCGAGGCTGCGCTTGAGATCCGCCTCGCGCTCGCGCCGGTCCTGCTCGTCCTGCCGGGCGCGCTCGGCGGCAGCCTTGGCTGCGGCCTTGTCCGCGGCCGCCTTGGCGGCCGCCGCCTTTTCCGCGGCGGCCTTTTCCGCCGCTTTCTCGACCGCGGCCTTTTCCGCGGCCGCGCGCTCCGCCGCCGCCGCCTTCTGCTCCTCCGCCTGGCGCGCCTGCTCCGCCTGCTCGCGTGCGGCGCGCTCCTCGGGCGTCGGCTGCGGCGGGCCCACGTCCTCCGGCGGCGGAGTCGGCTGGGGTGCCGCGGCCGGCCGGGGCGCGGGCTGCTCGAGCCCCTTGAGCGTACGCGCGTCGATCACGGTGGCCGCGATGGGCGGGGTGGGCGCCATACGCCGCTGCTCGCGGAACATCCACCACCCATACACGAGCGCCGCCAGCAGCGCGCCGTGCAGCAGCAGCGACAGCGCGATCGAAATCCAACGGTCACTCGCACGCTGCACCATCGCCGGGCAAGGCGATCAGCCGGGACGCGGCACGGGCTGCGGCAGTGGCTCGGTCACGAGGCCCACCTGCTTCGCGCCCGCCTGCTGCAGCAGCACCATCGCCTCGACCACCCGGCCATAGGCGATGGCCGCGTCGGCCTTCACCAGCACCGCGCGCGAGGGATTGCTGCGCAGCGCCGCCGTGGCGCGCACCGCCACCGTCTGCGTATCGAGCGCCGCGCGCGGGTCGCCACCGATGTTCAGATACAGGCGCCCCTGCCGGTCGATCGACAACACGAGCGGTTTGAGCTGTTGAGCCTCGAGAGGTTCCGCGCCGGCGCGTGGCAGCGCCACCTTGACGCCCTGGGTGAGGAGCGGCGCCGTGATCATGAAGATGATGAGCAGCACCAGCATGACGTCGATGTAGGGTACGACGTTGATCTCGCCCATCAGTCGCCGCCCGCGTGAAGTCTGTGCCATGGTCAGCGCTCCTGTCCCGATTTCGGCTCCTGCGCCGACCGTGCGGCGCTCCCGCCCACCGGCACCAGCGCGCCACGCGCCGCATGGCGCTGCAGGATGGTGGAGAACTCCTCGATGAAGGCGTCGAAGCGGATCTCGAGGCGCGTCACCTGATCGGCGAAGCGGTTGTAGGCGACCACGGCCGGGATCGCCGCGAACAGGCCGAACGCGGTCGCGACCAGCGCCTCGGAAATGCCAGGCGCCACCTGCGCGAGCGTCGCCTGCTGGATGTTACCGAGCGAGGAGAACGCGCTCATGATGCCCCATACGGTGCCGAACAGTCCCACGTACGGGCTGGTGCTGCCGACCGTGGCGAGCGTGGCGAGGCTCTGCTCGAGGCGATCGACCTCCTTCAGCTGCGCTACGCGCATCGCGCGCCGTGCGCCTTCGAGCTGCTGCTCCTGGCCGGCCGTCGCCTGGCGCAGCCGCGCGAACTCGCGGAAGCCGAACTCGAAGATGCCCGCCATCCCGGTCGCGCCGCCCGCGGATTCGATCGCGCGGTACAGCTGGGCGAGATCGTCGCCCGACCAGAAGCGGCTCTCGAAGCGGACGGCCTCGCGGCGCGCCCGCCCGATGACGCGGCGCTTGCGGAAGATGATGGCCCACGAACTGAGCGAGGCGAGCAGCAGTATGCCGATCACGATCTGTACCGGCACGCTCGCCTGCATGATGAGCCGCAGGATCGAGAGTTGGTCGTTCATGCTTTACGGAACCTCCGCCGCGCGCATCTCCAGCAGGAACGCCGGCAGGCGCCGCGGGCGCAGCGTACGCGCATCGAGGCAGGCCACGCGCACGCTCGCCTCGGCCAGCAGCTCGCGCTCCGCTCCCGCTGCGCGGCGATAGATGCATTGCGCAAAATGCAGCGACGCCGGGCCCTGCGGGCGCGGCTCGCAGCTGATCTCGAGCTCGTCGTCGAGGCGCGCGGGCGCGCGATACTCGATCTCGAGGCTCACGACCGTGAACAGGATCCCCTCCTCGCGCGCCAGGCGCTGCTGCGAGTGGCCGAGCTGCCGCAGCCATTCGGTACGGGCGCGCTCGAGGAAGCGCAGGTAATTTGCGTAGTAGACGATGCCACCGCCGTCGGTATCCTCCCAGTAGACGCGCGCCGGCCAGAAAAAGCCGCTCACCGCGGATCCTCGAACAGCTGCAGGGTGGCCGCGGCCCGCTCCGGGGGCTTGAGGCCGAAGTGCAGGTACGTGGCACGCGTCGCCATGCGGCCGCGCGCGGTGCGCACCAGGAATCCCTGCTGGATCAGGAACGGCTCGATCACGTCCTCGAGCGTGCCGCGCTCCTCGCCGAGCGCCGCCGCCAGGCTGTCGATGCCGACCGGCCCGCCGTCGAAGCGCTCGATGATGGCACTGAGAAGCTTGCGGTCGAGCGTATCGAAGCCCTGCGCGTCCACTTCGAGCATGTCGAGCGCCGCATCGGCGATGCGCTCGTCGATCCGGCCATCGGAGCGCACCTGCGCGTAGTCGCGCACCCGGCGCAGCAGGCGGTTGGTGATGCGCGGCGTGCCACGGGAGCGCTGCGCGATGCGGTGCGCGCCGCCTTCGTCGATGGCCACGCCGAGGATAGCGGCCGAGCGCGTCACGATCCGCTCGAGATCGGCGACGCCGTAGAACTCGAGGCGCTGCACGATGCCGAAACGGTCGCGCAGCGGCGAGGTGAGGAGGCCCGCCCGGGTGGTCGCGCCCACCAGCGTGAAGGGCGGCAGGCTCAGCTTGATCGAGCGCGCCGCCGGCCCCTCACCGATCATGATGTCGAGCTGGTAGTCCTCCAGGGCCGGATACAGCACCTCCTCGACCACGGGCGTCAGCCGGTGAATCTCGTCGACGAACAGCACATCGCGCGGCTGCAGGTTGGTAAGAATCGCCGCGAGGTCACCGGGCCGCTCCAGCACGGGGCCTGAGGTCTGGCGCAGGTTGACTTCGAGCTCGGCGGCGATGATGTGCGCGAGCGTGGTCTTGCCGAGCCCCGGGGGACCGAAGATCAGCACGTGGTCGAGCGCTTCGCCACGCTGGCGGGCGGCACTGATGAAGATCTCGAGCTGGGTTTTGACGGGCGTCTGGCCGACGTACTCCGCGAGCCGGCGCGGGCGGATGGCCCGCTCGGCCGCTTCTTCCTCCGCGCTCGGCGCGCCGCTGATGATTCGCTCGGCTGTCACTGCTTTCGGTCTAGTCCCGGGCCGCGCTCTGCAACGCGCGCCGGATCAGCTCCTCGGTCGTGTAAGTACCCGGCTCCACGGCCTTGAGCAGCCGCGTGGCCTCGGCCGGACGATAGCCGAGCGCGACCAGCGCGCCAAAGGCCTCGCCCTCCGGGCTGTCGCTCACCGGGGCGGCGGCGCTCCCCGGCGGCGGGGCGGGGGCGCTGAGCCGGTCGCGCATCTCGACGATCAGCCGTTCGGCGGTCTTGCGGCCCACGCCCGGCACGTGCGTGAGCGCTGCCACGTCCTCACTCTGCACACAGCGCGTAAAGGCCGCAACGCTCATGCCGGAAAGCAGCGCCAGCGCGATCCTCGGCCCCACCCCCGAGACGCGGATCAGGCTGCGGAACAGTCGCCGCTCCTCCTCGGTGGCAAACGCGTACAGCACGTGCGCATCCTCGCGCACCACGAGGTGGGTCAGCAGGCTCACCTCCGAGCCGACCGGCGGCAGGTGGAAGAAGGTCGACATGGGCGCCTCGAGCTCGTAGCCGAGCCCGCCGACGTCGACCGTGAGTTGGGGGGGAGTCTTGGAGGCGATTCTGCCGCGCACCGCGCCGATCATCGCTGCGCCTGCCGGATGCGCATCGCGCCCTGCTGCGCGACGAGTGCGCCGAGGCGGCGCGCGTGCGCGTGGCACACCGCCACCGCCAGCGCGTCGGCGGCGTCCGCCGACAGCGGCCCCTGTACGCCGAGCAGCATACGCACCATGTGAGCCACCTGGAACTTCTCCGCCGACCCCGAGCCGACCAGCGCCAGCTTGATCGCGCGCGGCGCGTACTCGAACACCGGCACGCCGCCCGGCACCGCGCACAGCGCCGCGCCGCGTGCCTGCCCGAGCTTGAGCGCGCTGTCGACGTTGCGGCTGACGAACACGCGCTCGACCGCGACCTCTCCCGGGTGGTGCTGGCCGAAGAGCCCCGCGAGGCCCTCGAAGATCATGCGCAACCGCGCCGCGGGCGCCGCCGAACTCACGTTGAGGCAGCCCTGCGCGAGCACCGTGAGCTCGACGCCGCGGCATTCCACTACACCGAAGCCGGTACGGCGCGAGCCGGGATCGAGACCGAGGATGCGGACGTTGGGCGGCGCGGCCGGTGGCGCCGCGGGCGGCGCGGCCGCGGCGACTGCCGGATCAAACGCGCGCCACGACCTCGTCCGGTATCTCGACATTCGTCCAAGCCTAACTGAAAACAAGGGCTTACGCATTTCCAGTTCCCTGGAAGGCCACGCGCGCGCGCAGCGGCGCCCGGCGCACGATGCGCGTCAGATGAGGAATTGTGACCCGCCGCGCGCTTTAAGGCCTGAAGTGCCGCGCGCGGCTGCCGATAGCGGAAATGCCACCGCGCTTGCTTCCCGAACCGAGCTCGCGGTGTTTGAGCCCCACCCGCTGGATCCCCCCGCCGGTGGGGTTCTTTTTTTTCCGCCGCGCCGCCCGACCCGCGATCACAGCCCGCCGAGCACCTCATCGGCGATCTCGACATTGGAATAGACGTCGCGGACCTCGTCGAGGCCCTCGAGCGCCTCGAGCAGTTGCACCATGAGCTCGGCGGATTCGCCCGACAGGGCGAGAGCCGTGGCCGCACGCCGGGTCACCTCGGCGGTCTGCGGCGCAAAGCCGCGGTGAGTGAGCACCGCGCGCACTGTGTCGAGCTCCGCCGGGTCGGCCAGCACCTCCATCGAGCGGTCGCCGTTCGGCACCACGTCCTCGGCGCCGGCCTCGAGCGCCACCTGCATGAGCCCCTCCTCATCGGTGCCCGGCGGATATGTCATTAGGCCGACGGTGTTGAAGAGGTAACTCACCGAGCCGTCCGCCCCAAGGTTGCCGCCGTGCTGCAGGAAAGCGCGGCGCACCTGCGCTGCGACCCGTCCGCGGTCGTCGGTGAGGCACTCGACCAGGACCGCGGCGCCGCCGGGACCATAGCCTTCGAAGCGCACCAGCTGCTGACCGGCATGCGGCGTGCGCTCGCGTTGCTGCCCGCGCCCGCCCGCCAGGACGCCCTTGCGGCGCCGGATGCTGGCCCAGCTCAGATGTCCTGCCATGCGTTTATGATAGCCACAACCCCGCGGGTCCACATCCCGTCGCCCAACCCCGACGGCGTACCCGGCGGAACAGACCCGACCTATGGAAACCAATCAACTCTGTCCGCCCGCGGTTCGCGACGCCATCATCGGCGCGCGCGCCGCTCTCGAGCGCGCGAGCCTGCGCACGCCGGCGGACCTCGGCTTCGCCACCGAGGCCGCCGAGATCATGGGCGGCCTCACCGAGAGCACCGAGCTCGCCAACGCCCTGCTGGCGCGTCCGGTGATCTCGCGCGCCGGCCTCACGCCCGAGCAGACCGCGGGCATCGTCGGCCAGGGCGCGACCGACATCGCGGTGGCGCTGCAGCGCCTCGGCACGCTCGGGTTGCCGCGCGACTGGTCACCGGCGCGGGGACTCGACACACGCCAGGCGGAAACACTGCGCAAGATGCTGCTGGCAGTGGTGAGCGATCCACGCCTGGTGCTCGCGCGGCTCGCCGAGGAGCTGGTCGGGCTGCGCCATGCGCGCGAGCTGCCGGCCGCCGAGCGCGAGCGGCGCGCGGTCGAGGCACGCGTCATCTACGCGCCGCTCGCCAACCGTCTCGGCGTGTGGCAGCTGAAGTGGGAGCTCGAGGACCTCGCGTTCCGCTATCTCGAGCCGGAGGAATACCGCGGCATCGCCGCGGCACTCAATGAACGGCGTGCCGACCGCGAGCGTTACATCGACATGCTGTGCCGCGAGCTGGGTGCGGCGCTGCAGGCGGCGGGCATCACGGCCGAGGTCTACGGCCGACCCAAGCACATGTACAGCATCTACCGCAAGATGCAGCGCAAGCAGCTGGCCTTCGAGCAGCTGTTCGACGTGCGCGCGGTGCGGGTGGTGGTGGGCACCATTCCCGAGTGCTACGCCGCGCTCGGTATCGTGCATGGGCAATGGCCATACATCCCCGGGGAATTCGACGACTACATCGCCACGCCGAAGGGCAACGGCTACCGCTCGATTCACACCGCGGTGATCGGTCCGCAGGCGAAGAGCGTCGAGGTACAGATCCGCACGCGCGACATGCACGAGCATGCCGAGCTCGGCGTGGCGGCACACTGGACCTACAAGGAAGGCGGCCCCCGGGATGCGCAATACCAGCGCAAGATCGAATGGGTGCGGCGGTTGCTGGAGCCGCAGGACGGCGCCGCGGGCGAGGATGCCGAGCGCGACTTCGTCGAGGGCATGCGCGCGGAGCTTTTCGAGGATCGCGTCTACGTGCTGACGCCCAAGGGCGAGGTCATCGATCTGCCGCGCGGCGCGACGCCGCTCGACTTCGCCTACAACGTCCACACCTCGCTCGGCCACCGCTGCCGTGGCGCCAAGGTCAACGGGCGCATGGTGCCGCTCACCCGCGCGCTTGCCAACGGCGAGATCGTCGAAATCGTCACCGCTAAGCACGAGGCCCCGAGCCGCGACTGGCTGGCGCCCGAGCAGGGCTACCTCGCCTCGCCGCGCAATCGCGGCAAGGTACGCGCCTGGTTCCGCAAGCAGGACGTGGGCGACAACCGCGCAGCCGGCGCACGTCTGGCCGAGCGCGAGCTCGCCCGCGTCGGCGTGCGCCCGGAGCAGCTCGCCGCGCTGGTGCACGAGCTCAAGGCGCGCGACCTCGATCACTTCCACCAGCTGCTCGGCGAGGGCGAGATCACCGTCACGGCGCTGATACACGCCGCGGCGCGCTTGTTCCAGCCGCCGGCGCCGGCGCCGGTGGTGCGGGCGGCGCGCGCGGCTCCGCGCCGCCACGCCTCGCCGGTCGAGATCGAGGGCGTCGGCGATCTGCCGACCACGCTGGCGCGCTGCTGCGCGCCGCTGCGGCCGCAGCCGATCACCGGCTACGTGACGCTCGGGCGCGGTGTCACCGTGCACCGCAGCGACTGTGCCAGCCTGCAGCGCATGAGCGCGCGCAAGCCCGACCGGGTGCTGAAGGTCGAGTGGGCCGCCGCCGACACCGGCGCGCTCGATGTCGAGATCGCAGTGAGCGCCTACGACCGGCGCGGGCTGCTGCGCGATCTCACCGATGTGCTGGCTGCCGAGCGCATCAGCATCGACGCGGTCACCTCGCGCACCGATCACGCGGTGGGCGTGGCGCACTTCGCTCTCAGCATCGCGGTCGGTGATCTCGAGCAGCTGGCGCGCGTGCTGCGCCGCCTCGCGGGCGTCCCCAACGTCATCGAGGTGCGCCGGCGTATCTAGTTGTATTGGCTGAAAGGGCCTGCGGCCCTTTCAGCAGGCCACCCGGCCGACAGGTTCGAGCTCACGGCCAAAAGGCGCGGCTTTTGTCCGCGAATGGCAGGCCGGTTTCTCTCAGCGGTTGATCGAATCGATCGCGCGCTTGTCGGCGTTGAGCGCCGCCTCGTGCACCGCCTCCGACAGCGTCGGGTGGGCGTGGATGGTGCGCTGCAGATCCTCGCTGCTCGCCGAATACTCCATCGCCAGCACCGCCTCGGCGATCAGCTCGCCGGCCATGGGACCCACGATGTGTACCCCGAGGATCTCGTCGTCGTCGCGCGCCGCGATGATCTTGGCAAAGCCCGCCGCCTGCTCCATGGCGCGAGCCCGTCCGCTCGCCAGAAACGGGAACATCCCGGTCTTGTACCCGCGTCCGCTCGATTTGACCTGCTCCTCCGTGAGCCCGACCCAGGCGATCTCGGGCGCGGTGTAGATCACGGCCGGTATCACCTTGTAGTTCACCTCGCCATAGCGGCCCGCAATCAGGTCGGCCACCATGACGCCCTCCTCCTTGCCCTTGTGGGCGAGCATCGGGCCGCGGACACAGTCCCCGACTGCCCACACTCCCTCGGCGCCCGTGCGGCAGGAGTGATCGACCTTGATGAAGCCGCGCTCGTCGAGCTCGACGCCGGTGTCGGCGGCGAGCAGGTCCTGGCTGTAGGGACGGCGTCCGATCGCCACCACCAGCCGGTCGACGGTGATGTGCTGCTCGCCCTTTGCGTCGCTATAGGCGACGTCGACCGCGCCGCCGGTGAGCGTGGCGCCCGTGACCTTGGCGCCGAGGCGAATCTCGAGACCCTGCTTCTTCAGATGCCGCAGCGCTTCCTTGGCGAGCTGCTGGTCGGCGAAGGCCAGAAAATCCGGCAGCGCCTCGAGCACGGTCACCTCCGCGCCGAGCCGCCGCCAGACGCTGCCGAGCTCGAGGCCGACGACGCCCGCGCCGATGACACCGAGTCGCTTCGGCACCGCATCGAGATCGAGCGCGCCCCAGGAGTCGAGCACGTGCGGCGCCTTGAAGGGCGCCGAGCGCAACTCGATCGGGACCGAGCCCGGGGCGAGCACCACATGGCGCGCGCTGAGCTCGCGGCGCGCGCCGTCGTGGGCGGTGAACTGCACGCGCCGTCCGGGCAGGAGCTTGCCGTGCCCCTGGAGCGGGGTAACCCCGGCGGATTTGAACAGAGCGAGGATCCCGGTGGTCATTCCCTTGACGATCCCGGCCTTGCGCTTCTGCATCTGCGCGAGATCGAGCGTGACACCTGCGACGCCGATCCCGTGGATGGCGAACTCCTCGCGCGCGCGGTGGTAGAGCTCGGTCGACTCGAGCAGCGCCTTCGAGGGGATGCAACCGGCGTTCAGGCACGTGCCGCCGAAGGTCGCGCTGCCATCCTTATTCTTCCATTCGTCGATACAGGCAACGCGCAGCTGGTTCTGCGCCGCGCGGATCGCGGCCGGGTACCCGGCCGGCCCTCCGCCTATCACGATGACGTCGAAGGAATCAGCGCCGCCAGCGGACGGCTTGTCGGTGTTCGCCATGGAAGTCTTTGTAAAGCCTGGGGTTAGTGGTATTTGCGGCCGGGCAAAAGTACCACAAGTCCGCTGGCGGCGGACGGGCGCGCACTCAGATCCCGAGCAGCATCCGCCCGGGGTCCTCGAGCGCTTCCTTCACCGCGACCAGGAACTGCACGGCCTCGCGGCCGTCGATGATGCGGTGATCGTAGGTCACCGCGAGATACATCATCGGACGCACCGCGACCTGCCCATCGACGACCATGGGCCGGTCCTGGATCTTATGCATGCCGAGGATGGCGCTCTGCGGCGCGTTGACGATCGGCGTCGACATGAGCGAGCCGAACACCCCGCCGTTGGTGATGGTGAACGTGCCACCGGTGAGATCCGCGAGGGCGATGGTGCCGTCGCGCGCCTTGCGGGCGTACTCGGCTACCTCCTTCTCGATCTGCGCGAAGCTCTTCAGGTCCGCGTCGCGCACGATCGGTACGACGAGGCCACGATCGGTCGAGACGGCCACGCCGATGTCGTAGTACTCGTGATAGATGATGTCGTTGGCGTCCACCGAGGCGTTGACCACCGGGAACTTCTTCAGCGCCTCGATACAGGCCTTGACGAAGAAGGACATGAAGCCGAGCTTCACGCCGTGCTGTTTCTCGAAGCGCTCCTTGTGATGGGCGCGCAGCTCCTGCACCGCGGTCAGGTCGACTTCGTTGAACGAGGTGAGCAGCGCCTGAGTGGATTGCGCCTCGATGAGGCGCTGGGCGATGCGCGCGCGCAGACGCGTCATCGGCACGCGCTGCTCGGCGCGGGTCCCGCCGGGCGGCGGCGCGGGCGCCGGCGTCGCCGGGCGGGCCGCGGGCGGGGCAGCGCGGGCTGGCGCGGCGGCGGGAGGCAGCGCTGTCGCAGCGGCGGCGATGGCCGCTGCAGGCGCGGGGGCGGTCAGCGGCGCGGGCGGCGCCGGCTTCTTGTCGAGGAACCCCACGACGTCGGCCTTGGTGAGCCGGCCATCTCTGCCGGAGGCGGGGATCGCGGCAGGGTCGAGGCGGTTCTCCTCGACCAGCCGCCGTACCGAGGGGCTCAGCTTGCCGCCGTCGCGGCCCGCCTCGGCGTCCGCGGCGGGAGCGGCGCGGGCAGCAGCGGCGCCGCCGGGGACAGCGGCACCCGCCGCGGCTTTGGCAGCGGCCGGGCCTTGCGCAGCCGCCGCCTGAGAGGCTGCAGCCTGAGCCGCCGCGGCCATCGCGGCCGGAGACAACTTGACCGGCATGGTCGCGGCCGTGTCGCCCTCGTCGATGACCGCCAGCACCTGCCCGCTCGTCACCACAGTGCCGCTCTTCACGCGGATCTCGCGCACCACGCCGTTGGCGGGCGCCGGCACTTCCAGCACGACTTTGTCGGTTTCGAGGTCGGCGAGATTCTCATCGCGGCGGATCGAATCGCCCGGCTGCTTGTGCCAGGCGACGAGCGTCGCGTCGGCGACGGATTCGGGAAGCTGCGGGACGCGGATCTCGGTGCTCATGAGCGCTTCCTTATCTGAGTCGCCGGCGGCGGCGCGGATTGTCCCTCGGATGCCGCGGCCGCAGCCGCCGCATCCGCAGCCGGCACCACGGCCGTCAGGCGCGTGGTCTCGCGCGCCGACTCCTCAGTGGTCGTCGCATGCAGTGCCACGGCCACCAGCGCCTGCTGCTCGAGCTCGTGGATCCGCGGGATGCCGGTCGCGGGCGCGGCGGCCGGTGCCCGGCCCGCGTACAGCACCGGGCGCCGACCCACACCCGAGTCCTGCAACCGGTGCCGGATCTGATACCACGCCCCCTGGTTCTGCGGCTCCTCCTGGCACCACACCACATCGCGCGCGTTCGGGAAGCGACCGATGATGGCCTCGTACTCCTCGCTCGGGAACGGGTAGAGCTGCTCGATGCGCACCAGCGCCACGTCGCGCAGCCCTTCCTTGCGGCGCGCCTTGAGCAGGTCGAAGTACACCTTGCCGCTGCAGAATACGACGCGCCGCACTTCACCCGCCGGCAGTGCATCGATCTCGCCGATGACGCGCGCGAAACCGCCGTGGGTGAGATCCTCGAGCGGCGACACCGACAGCTCGTGGCGCAGCAGGCTCTTCGGCGACATGACGATCAGCGGCTTGCGGAACGACTGGCGCATCTGCCTGCGCAGCATGTGGAACATCTGCGCCGGCGTCGAAGGCACGCACACCTGCATGTTGTTCTCGGCGCACAGCTGCAGGAAGCGCTCGAGGCGCGCCGAGGAGTGCTCCGGTCCCGCGCCTTCGAAACCGTGCGGCAGCAGCAGCACCAGGCCGCAGAAGCGCTCCCACTTCGCCTCGCCCGAGCTGATGAACTGATCGATGACCACCTGCGCGCCGTTGACGAAGTCGCCGTACTGCGCTTCCCACACCGTAAGCGAGCTCGGCTCGGTGGTCGCATAACCGTACTCAAAGCCGAGCACGGCTTCCTCGGACAGCACCGAGTCGATCACCTGCACGCGCCGCTGTCCCTCGGCGAGGTGTTGCAGCGGCATCCAGGTGGCGTCGGTGTTCTGGTCGTGCAGCACCGCATGGCGGTGGAAGAAGGTGCCGCGGCCGCTGTCCTGGCCGCTGAGGCGCACGCCGAAGCCGTCCGTCACCAGCACCGCGTAGGCGAGCGTCTCGGCGCAGCCCCAGTCGAGCGGCAGCTCGCCGGCCAGCATCCGCTTGCGGTTAGCGATGAGCTGCGCCACGCGCGGATGCAGGCTGAAGCCCTCCGGCACGCTGGTCAGCGCCGCGCCGAGCGCGCGCAACCGTGCGAGCTCGACCCCGGTCGGCACCGGCTCGGTCCAGTCCGCCTGCGCGTAGGTCGTCCAGTCGACGGTGTACTTGTTGCCGATCATGCCGAGCGAGGCGCGCGCCTGCGGGCGTCCCTCATCGAGACCGTCGCGGTATTGCTCGACCATTCCCTCGGCCTCGGCCCCGGTCAGCACGCCCGCGGCGACCAGCTGATCGGCATACAGGCGCCGGGCGCTCGGGTGCTGGCGAATCGTGCGGTACATACCGGGCTGCGTCGCCGCCGGCTCATCCGCCTCGTTGTGGCCGTGGCGGCGGTAGCACACCAGATCGATGACCACATCCTTGCTGAAGCGCGTGCGGTACCTGAGCGCGAGGCGCGCCACGAACACCACTGCCTCGGGATCATCGGCGTTCACATGGAAGATCGGCACCTCGAGCATCTTGGCGACGTCGCTCGCGTACATGGTGGAGCGCATGTCGCGGGGCTCGGAGGTCGTGAAGCCGACCTGGTTGTTGACGATCAGGTGGAACGTGCCGCCGGTGAAGAAGCCGCGCGCCTGGCTGAGCTGCAGCGTCTCCATCACTACGCCCTGGCCGGCGAAGGCGGCGTCGCCATGGATCAGCAGCGGCAGCACGCGGCCGCCGCGCTCATCGCCGCGGCGCTCCTGGCGCGCGCGCACCGACCCCTCGACGACCGGGTTCACGACCTCGAGGTGCGAGGGGTTGAAGGCGAGCACCGTATGCACGTTGCCGGCCGGCGTGCGCAGATCCGCCGAGAAGCCCTTGTGATACTTGACGTCGCCCGAGCCCTTCACCTTGCCCGGGTCGTAGCGGCCTTCGAACTCCGTAAAGAGCTCCGCCGGCGACTTGCCGAGGAGATTCACCAGTACGTTGAGCCGGCCGCGGTGCGCCATGCCGATCACGACCTCCTCGACGCCCGCCGCCCCGCTCCCCTGGATCAGGTCGTCGAGGGCCGGAATGAGCGCATCCCCGCCTTCGAGCGAGAAGCGCTTCTGGCCGACGTACTTGGTATGGAGATAGCGCTCGAGGCCCTCGGCGGCGGTCAGCTGCCAGAGGATGTTGCGCCGCTCTTCCGTGCTGAAGCGCGCCTTGAGGCGCCCTTCCTGGAACTGATCGCGCAGCCAGTTCCGCTCCTCGGAGTTCGATACGTGGGCGAACTCGGCGCCGATGTTGCCGCCGTAGATGTACTGCAGCTGCGCGAGGATGTCGCGCAGCTTCATCCGCTCCGGCACCGCCTCGGTGTGACTGCCGGTGTAGAACTCCTGATCGAGATCCGCGGCCGTCAGCCCATAGTGCTCGGGCTCGAGGGCATGCGGCCTCGGCCGCGGCGTGAGTCCCAGCGGATCGATCGTCGCAACCAGGTGGCCGCGGTTGATCCACACCTGAATGAGCCGGGATACCGCCGCCTGGCGGAGGTCTGCCGCGCCGGTCGCAGCCGGAGCGGCGGCCGCCGTGCGGGGCTGCGCCGCGCGCGCCACGATGGCGTCCCTGATGGGCCCGTGCGCCCGCTCGCCCGCGGATGACGCCAGCTGTGCGAAATAGCTCCGCCAGCGCTCGTCCACGCTCGCGGGATCGCGCAGGTATTGCTCGTACAGGGCGTCGAGAAAGTCGGCGTTACCGCCGTAGAGGGGTGTGGGTTCGAGCATGAGGGGGAAAAAACGACGGCGAGCCAGTAGTTTAACGGAAAGCCCGCCGGCGGGGAAAAGCCGGTCAACTTCGTCCGCCGCCGCCTTTAGAGCAAACCCAGCAGGCTGAATTCGTAGAGGATCAGCGCCCCATAGCCTGCCAGGAGCCCATAGAGCAGCAGGCCCGCCGACAGTCGCCCGAACAGCCGCATGCTCGCCAGGAGCGTGAGCAGCACCACCCCACCGGCGGTGAGCCCGATCTTCACCACAGTGAAGGGCAGCGCCGAGCCGTAGACCAGGGGGCGCATCAGCGGGTTCGCCTCGTAAGCGCCGCGCTCGATCAGCGCCAGAGTGAGCAGCGCGTCGGCACTGGAGAGCACCACGATCAGAATCGCCGTGGCGAGCCACTGCGGGTGATGCCAGTCGACCGCGGCGAATGCCTGCTCGCCTGCGCGCCGCGGCTGGCGCCGCCGCGCGTGAAAGCTTCCGAGCAGCAACGCCCGCAGCACGTGCCGGCGCCGCTCGCCGCGCCGCCGCTCGGGCGGCGGGCAGATCCATAGGGCTTGACGTTTCAGTTCGGCGGACACGCTTATTGTTGTTGGCTTACTTCGTGACGCGGCCACTCTATTGTAGACATGACCCGCCGCCCCACGTCCATACCGGCAACGTGACGCGGCTCGGCGCCAGCTTATGACACCTCGCGCCCCCCGCTCAGTATCATGCAGTCGATGTCGAGCCCGAGCTCCGCCTCCGCGCAGCACGCGAGCGCCCCGGACGGCCTGCCGGTACCGCGCCGCTACTGGGCCATCGCGGCCATCCTGCTGTCGATCTGCATGTCGGTGCTCGACAGCACCATCACCAACGTCGCGCTGCCGACCATCGCACGTGACTTCCACGCAAGCTCCGCCGCCTCGATCTGGGTGGTCAATGCCTATCAGCTCGCGATCCTCGTCGTGCTGCTGCCGCTCGCCGCGCTCGGCGAGGTCATCGGGTACCGGCGGGTTTCGCAGGCCGGCCTGTGGGTTTTCACCCTCGCCTCGCTCGCCTGTGCGCTCGCGCCCTCGCTCCTCACGCTGAGCGTCGCCCGCCTCGTCCAGGGACTCGGTGCGGCGGGGATCGTGAGTGTCAACGCCGCGCTGGTGCGCTTCACCTATCCGCACCACCATCTCGGCCGGGCCATCGGCATCAACGCCTTCGTGGTCGCGACCTCCGCAGCCTTAGGTCCCACGATCGCCTCGGCGGTGCTCGCGGTGGCGCAATGGCGCTGGCTGTTCGGAATCAATGTGCCTCTCGGGATCGTCACCATCGTGATCGCCCGCTACTCGCTCCCCGACGCCGAGCGAGCCCACCGGCCGCTGAATCTCGCGGGCGCGGTGCTCTACGCCGGCACCTTCGGGCTGCTGCTCGCGGGGCTGCAATCCCTCGCGCACCATTCGGCGACCTCCCTCGCGCTACTGCAGATCCTGGGCGGCGCCGTGCTCGCCGTGGTGCTGGTGCGCCACGAGCTCGAGCGCACCGCACCGCTCATTCCGTTCGACCTGATGCGCGTGCGGCTCTTCAGGCTGTCGCTCGCCACTTCGACCTGCGCCTTCATCGGCCAGATGAGCGCGCTCGTGTCATTGCCGTTCGAGATCCAGCGCCTCGGGCACACGGCAGTGGAGACGGGTCTCTACATGACCCCCTGGCCGGTGGCGCTGGCTCTCACCGCGCCGGTCGCGGGCCGGCTCGCCGACCGCTACCCGGCCGGACTCCTCGGAGGCCTGGGGCTCCTGGTGATGTCGGCCGGGCTGGCGCTGCTCGCCCTTTTTCCCGCGAACGGCACCGCCTGGGGCTTCATCTGGCGCATGGCCGTGTGCGGCTTCGGCTTCGGGCTGTTCCAGTCCCCCAACAATCACGCCATCCTCTCCTCGGCGCCGCGCGCGCGCAGCGGAGCCGCCGGCGGTATGCTGAGCACCTCGCGCCTCGCCGGGCAGACGCTCGGAGCGGCGGGCGTGGCGATCCTGTTCCGCGCCTACCCCGCGACGGGCTCTAACCTGGCGCTGTACGCAGCCGCGGCGCTCGCGCTCGGAGCCGCGCTCGTGAGCATGGTGCGCTTGACAGGGGTACGGCCGTGAAACTGCTGCTCGCCGCCTCGACGTTCCTGGTCGTCGGATGCGTCATGGGGCCACCGCCTCTCGATAACCCGACGTCCTCGCCGCGCGCGGAGCAAAGAAGCGAAGCCCGGGCACTCGAGCAAGCCGAGGCGGACTGCGCCGCTCGGGGCAAGCACGCCGAAGCCGAGCGCACCGAGGGCGAGACGCTCTACCACTGCGTCGATTAGCGATTTGCCTTCGCGTCCGCGACCTGCCAGCCGCTGCCGAGCGATTTACTCAGAGCTACATAGTCCTCAACCAGCAGCGCCTGACTCACGAGCAGCTGGTCGCGGGCCTGGTCGGCCGCGCGCTGCGCCGCGAGCGCGTCGATCCTGGAGGCATCGCCCGCGGCGAAGCGCCGTTCCTCGAGCCCCGCCGCGTTCGCAAGACGCGCGCTCGCCGCAGTGAGTGTCTGCGCGCGGCTCTGCTCCGAGGAATAGCGCACGATGGCGGTCTCGGCGTCGGCAAGTGCCTTGAGGACCGTGCTGCGGTAGCTCTCAAGCGCCGCGGTGCGCGCGGCCTCCGAGGCCTCGACCGCCGCATGCAGCCGCCCGCCGGCAAAGAGCGGCACGGTCAGCCGTGGCTCGAGGTTCCAGTAGCGGCTCGCCGCGTCGGTAAGGGTCCCGGGATGCACGGAGTCCCAGCCTGCATCGCCGACCAGAGTCAGCCGCGGATATTGATCCGCTACGGCGCTGCCGACTTCGGCAGTCGCCGCCGCGAGCTCCCGCTCGGCGTGCAGGATGTCCGGACGCCGCCGCAGGATGTCGGCCGGCAGACCCGCGGGCACCGCGGCCGGGGGCGTCGGAAGCGGCGCTTCGCCCTCGAGCTCGCTGCGCAGGTCGGCGACCGGCGTATCGACGAGTGCCGCCAGCTGGTAGAGGGCGCTCTGCTGCGCGCTCTCGAGCGGCGGCACCCCGACCGCCGCGCTCTCTGCGTCAGCCTCGGCGCGCTCGCGATCGCTGCTGCTCGCGACCCCGGCCTGCTGTTGCAGACCCATGAGACGCGCCGTCTCGCCCGCCGCCGCCGCGGCATCGCGCGCGGGCTTCAGGCGCAGCGTGCTCTCGCGGTAATCGACGTAGGCGTCCGCGACCTCGGCGGCGACGACCGCTCGCGCGTCATCACGCGTGGCCTCGCTGCTCCCCAGTCGCGCGACGGCCGCCTCTACCTCGCGGCGCGTCTTGCCCACGAGGTCGATCTCCCACGAGGCATCGACGCCGACGCGGTAGTCGGTGAACTCGGTGCTCGGGGGCGTGAACGCACTGGGGATGAGCGCCAGGTTCTCGCCGTTGCGGCTCAGCCGATCGCGCGATACGTCGGCGGCCGCATTCACCGCCGGATAGAAAGCGGCGCCGGTTACGCGTGCCGCGGCGCGCGACTGCTGCACGCGCGCCTCGGCGGTGGCGAGATCCGGGTTGCCGGCGAGGGCCTTCGCGATGAGACGCGCGAGCGCCGGATCCTCGAGAGCCTCCCACCAGCGATCGGCGGCGGCGGTACTCGCCACGCCCGCAGCTGGCGCCGGGTACGCGCCCTCGACCGCCGGTAGCCGGGGCGGGCCGCGATAATCAGGCCCCACGGCGCAGCCGCCGGCGAGGCTGGCGCCGGCCAGCACGGCGAGCGACGCTGAGGAGACACTGCGGTGAAAACGCCGGGTGAGAACCGCTTTCATAAGACTACGCTCCGCTCAGGCGACCTGGCGCCTGAACATCCAGTAAGCGAGTGACGCCGTGACCCCCGTGGTGAGGAGCAGCGGCCACATGTTGGGCCAGGCGAGCGCGAGGCCGTAGCTCTTCAGGAACACGCCCTTCAGGATCACGATGAAATGACTCAGGGGATCCACCCAGGCGATGCCGCGGAAGAACGGCGGCATGTTCTCGACGGGAGCCACGAACCCCGAAAGCATGATCGCCGGCACCATGAAGGTGAAGACGCCGAGGAACGCCTGCTGCTGCGTGCTGCAGATCGAGGAAATGAAGAGGCCGAAGCCCGCAAGCGACAGCGCGTAGAGGATCATGCACACGCCGAGCGTCGGGAGCGAGCCGGTGAAGGGCACCCGATAGATGAAGATGGCGGCGAGCGCGATGATCAGCGCCTGCCCGAAGGCGATCAGGAGCGCCGGCACCGTCTTACCGAACATGATGAGTGCCGGCGTCAGCGGGGAGACCAGCAACTGCTCGAAGGTGCCCTGCTCCCGCTCGCGCGCGATCGAGAGCGCCGTGACCACCAGGCTCCCGATGGTGGTGATGATGGCGACGAGCGAGGGCAGGAGGAACCAGCGGTACTCGAGATTCGGGTTGTAGCGGTTGCGCAGCACGATCCGGCTCGGCACGGCTCCACCGGCTGCCTGGATGCGCTCGTCCGAGTAGTCCTCGACGATCGACTGCACATACCCTAAGGCGATCTGCGCGCTGTTCGAGCGGCGGCCATCGACGATCACGAGGAGCGGCGCGCTGGCGCCCTGCTGCAGCCGCCGGGAGAAATCGCCGGGAAACTCGACGCCGACCAGCGCCCGCTGCTCATCGATCGTGCGCCCGAGCGCGGCCTGATCGGTCACCAGGTGCACGGTCGGAAAGGCGCGGGCCGCCGCGAGACGCTTGACGAGCTCCTGCGCCTCCGCGCCGCGATCGTTGTCGAGGATGGCCAGCGTGGCATTCCGGACCTCGAGGGTCGCCGCAAAGGGAAAGAGCAGCAGCTGCAGGAGCACGGGCAGGATCAGGAGCCGCCGGCTCTGCGGGTCGCGGAAGGCCAGCAGCAGCTCCTTCTGAATCAGAGTGAAGAGGCGCCCGAGCATCGCTTCAATCCAGCCGGCGGCGCGTCTTGAGGGCGCTCAGGCCCAGAAAGAGCGCCGCCGAGGCGGTCAGGAACAGCAAGTCATCGAGGAGAATCCGGCCGACGAAGCCCGCCTGGAACAAGGTCTGCAGCGAGCTGATGAAGTAGCGCGCCGGGATCAGGTAGGTCACCGCCCGCACCGGCGCCGGCATGCTCGAGATCTCGAACACGAAGCCCGACAGCATGGTGGCGGGGAGGAAAGCGGCGTTGAGCGCCGCCTGCGCGGCGTTGAACTGATTGCGCAGTACCGTGGAGAGGAGGAGACCTAAGCCGAGCGAGCTGCCAAGGAACAGTGTGGTGTATACGAGAAGGAGCACGAACGAGCCGCGGAACGGCACGCCGAACTGCCATACCGCCATCGCGAGACACAGCAGCATCGACACCATGCCGAGCGCGTAGTACGGCAATACCTTGGACAGGAGCAGCTCGCTGCGTGTGACGGCGGTCGAGAGCAGCGCCTCCATGGTGCCGCGCTCCCACTCGCGTGCGATCACGAGCGAGGTGAGGAGCGCCCCGATGATGGTCATGATGAGCGCGATCGAGCCCGGCACGATGAAGTTGCGACTGAGGGCGGCGGGGTTGAACCAGGAGCGCGCGATCACCTCGACGGGCGGGGAGAAGGCCTCACCGCGGTCAGCGGCGCGCTCGGCGAGCCACGTCGACCAGACGCCCTGAACGTAGGCGGCGACAAAGCTCGCCGTGTTGGGCTCCGAGCCATCGGTAATCACCTGCACCGGGGCCGTGGCCCCGGGGCGTGCGAGCCGCGCGCCGAAGTCGGACTGCAGCACCACGTAACCGCGGATGTCCCCCGCCGCCAGCGCGTGATCGAGGGCGCTGCGCATGGCCGCGGGGTGAGTCTCGAGGACGGGCGAGGCGGCGAGCGCGGCGACGAACCGCGTTGCCTCGGGGCCCGGATCCTCGCTCAGCACGCCGATATGAAGACGGCTCGCATCGAGGTTGATGCCATAGCCGAAGATCATGAGGAGGACCACCGGCAGCACGAAGGCGATGAGGGCGCTGGACGGATCGCGCACGATCTGCAGGCTCTCCTTGAGACACAGCGCCCGCAGCCGCCGCCAGCTCACCGGCCCGGGTCCGCTCACGCCGCGGCCCTCCCCTCTGGGTCCGCCCCGGAGCGCTCGATGAGCGCTATGAACGCCTCTTCCATGCTCGGCGCCTCATGGCCCTCGCGACCGGCGGCCTGCTTGAGCTCATCGGGCGTGCCCGTGGCAAACAGCCGCCCGCGGTTCACGAGTCCGATGCGGTCGCAGTACTCGGCCTCGTCCATGAAGTGCGTCGTCACCATGACGGTCACGCCCTTCTGCACCAGCCCGTTGATGTGGTTCCAGAACTCGCGCCGCGTGACGGGGTCGACTCCGGAAGTCGGCTCATCGAGAAACAGCACCGCGGGGTCGTGCATCAGCGCGCAGGCGAGCGCGAGCCGCTGCTTGAAGCCGAGCGCGAGCTCATCCGCCGGGGCGGCACGGTGCGGATCGAGGGCGAAAGTCGTGAGCATCTCGCCGATCTTTGCCGACTGGCGCGCGCCCGAGAGCCCATAGGCGCCGGAGAAGAACCGCAGGTTCTGCTCCACGCTGAGATTGCCGTAGAGGGAGAACTTCTGCGCCATGTAGCCGAGGCGCTGCCGGGCCGCGGCGGCGTGCGTGCGCAGATCGATCCCCAGGACGCTCGCATGTCCGTCGCTCGGGGGCAGAAGGCCGCACACCATGCGGAAAGTGGTCGACTTGCCGGCGCCATTAGGCCCCAGGAGTCCGAAGATCTCCCCCTGACGCACGCGAAAGCTCACGCCGGAAACGGCGGTGAAGGCGCCGAACCTCTTCGTCAGGTTGACCGCCTCGATCACCGAGTCGCGGCGTGCCTCGGGCAGTGTCACGGGCCGCATGACCCGCGCGAGCTCCGACTCCCCACCGGGGCCGCCCCCCAGGATGTCGATGAAGGCGTCCTCGAGCCTGGGCTCGGTCGGGCGGAGCCACGCTTCCGGTCCCGCGTCGAGCCCGGCGAGGTTCGGGGGCTGCGCCGCCTCGCGCAGCACGAGGCGAATGCGGCTTCCCTGGATCACTCCGTCCATGACTTCGGACGCCCGCAGCGCGCGCTGCAGCAGCGCGCGGCGATTGCCGGCCGAGGCGCCGATCTGGACGCTGCGCCCCGACATGTGCGCGGTGAGCTCTTGCGGCGCACCGGCGTAGAGGAGCTTGCCGGCGCTCATGAGCAGGATGTGCGGGCAGCGCTCCGCCTCATCGAGGTAGGACGTGCTCCAGATGACCGACATGCCGCCGGCGACCAGCTCGGTCACCATGCGCCAGAGCTCACGCCGCGAGATCGGATCGACCCCGACCGAGGGCTCATCCAGCAGCAGGAGCTGCGGGTTGCCGAGCAGCACGCAGGCGAGCCCGAGCTTCTGCTTCATGCCGCCGGAGAGCTTGCCGGCGGGCCGCGTGGTGAACGCTGCCAGGTCGGTGAAGGCGAGGAGCCGCGTGAAGCTCGCCGCGCGCGCCTCACCCGTGATGCCGCGCAGGTCTGCATAGAGCTCGAGGTTCTCGCCCACCGTCAGGTCCTCGTACAGGCCGAATCTCTGCGGCATGTAGCCAAGAACCGCGCGCAGCGCCGGGCCCTCACCGATCGGATCGAGGCCGGCGGTGCGAATAGTCCCCGCACTCGCCTTGAGGAGCCCGGCCATGAGCCGCATGAGCGTCGTCTTGCCGGCACCGTCGGGACCCACGAGCCCGGTGATGACGCCGGCCGGGACGCTGGCGGAAACCTCCGCAAGCGCCGGCGCCTCGCTCGCGGCGAAGCGGTGCGTCAACCCGAGGAGCTCGACGGCGACGCTCATGGCTCAACTACGAGCGCGAGCCCTGGGGCGCGAAGTGCACCGTCACCGGCATCCCCTGGCGCAGCGCCTCATCGGGGTCCGACACCACGATGCGCGCGCGATAGACCAGCGCCGTGCGCAGCTCCGGAGTCTCGACGTTCTTCGGGGTGAATTCGGCGTTCGGGGACACGTAACCCACCTGGCCGTGGTAAGGGCGTCCCGGCCGGGCGTCGGTATAAAGCAGCACGCTCTGTCCCGGCGCGACGCGCCCGAGATTGATCTCGTCCACGTAGATCACCGCCCACACCGGCGCACGCAGCGAGATCGTGAACACCGGCGTGCCGGCGGCGAGGATCGCGCCGCGCTCGACGGCACGCGTCAGCACGACGCCGTCGGCGGGTGCGACGAGCACCGTGTCCTTGACGCGCTGCTCGGCCTCCGCCGCCGCCGCGAGCGCCCGCTGGTGGTTGGCCTCGCCCTCGGCCACCTCCTGGTGCTGGTAGCCGTACTCGAGCTGCGCGAGGTTCTCTCGCGCGGATTTGAGCCGCGCGCGCGCCTCGTCGCGTGCCGCCAGCGCATCGTCGTAGACGCGCTCCGCCACCGCGCCGGTGCCCTTCAACTGCTCCTGACGGGCGAGGTTCTGCTCGGCCTGGGTGAGCGCGGCCTCCTGCTCGGCAACCGCGGCACGTCCCTGGGAGACAGCCTCCGGGCGATAGCCCTTGCGCAGCAGGTCCATGCGGTGCGCGAGCGAGCCGGCGTTGGCGCGCGCCTCGTTGGCCTCGAGCTCGAGCGGGATCGGGTCGAGGCGCGCGACCTCCTGGCCGGCGGTGACCCGATCGCCCTCGTCGACATCGAGCCGCTCGACGCGGCCCGCGACGCGAAAGCCGATGGTGACCTCGCGGATGTCGACATTGCCGTAGAGCACGAGCTCGCGCGCGCGCGCGTTGCGCGCCCACGCCCAGGCGAGTCCCACGACGATGAGCGCGAGCAGCGCGAGGATCAGCAGGAGTCTCTTGCGTGGCAGGGCGATTGCCATGTCAGTTACCTCGGGGCGTCAATCCACGGATGCCCCAGTCGAGCCGCTGCTCGATCCGCGAGCGCTCGCGGGCAATGCGGCCGAGCGCCGCGGACAGGGGCTTGCCAAAAAGCGGCGCTCCCTGCCAGGCGCCGGCGAGGAGTCGCGGCAGTCCGACGGAGGCCATGAGGAAGCACAGCAGCTGCAGCGGATCCTCACGGACCAGGCTCCCCTCCTGCTGCGCAGCCTGGATCGCCTCGAGCAGCAGCCGCGGATGGCGGCGGGTCAGGGAACGCAGAAAAACGCGGGCCGTCCCTTCGCCGTTGGCGGCAGCCAGCAGCACCCGGCCGAGAAACACGTCCTCGCCTTCGCTGAACTCGATGAGCTCGAGGACCGCGTTGCGCAGCCGCTCGAGCGCGCTGCCCTCGCTCCCGGCCGCGCGCCGGATGCGCGCATAGAGCGGCGCGTACCACTCCTCGAGGAGCGCCTCGATGAACGCCCCTCGTGTGCCGAAGTGATAGACGAAGCTGCCGAGATTCGCGCCCGCCGCAGCCGCCACTTCCCGGGTGGTGAGCGCGGCAAAGCCGCGCGTCAGGATGATGTGCCGCCCGGCGGCCAGCAGCTGCTCGCGGGTCGTCGGCCGGCTGTGTGCCTTGGCGTTCATTGCGCTCATCTTATACATGCGTATAAACCAAGGCAAATACGAGCCGGGGCCCCGGACGGTCGGCTGCTCATTGCAACGCCGGCATCGCGCGCACGCCTTGACATGCAGGTACCTACCTGCATACAGTAAATGCAGCAAATCACCTGCCTATAGAGACCGGAACGCGGCAGATGAAAGACGTCGACGCGGTATTCAAGGCGCTCGCGGATCCAAGCCGCCGGGAGCTCCTCGACCGCCTCTTCGCCCGCAGCGGCCAGACGCTCACCGACCTGTGCCGCGGTCTCGACATGGCGCGCCAGTCCGTATCGCAGCACCTCGAGCTTCTCGAGGCCGCCAACCTCGTCTCGGTGCAATGGCAGGGGCGCGAAAAGCTGCACTACGTCAACCCGGTGCCGATCCACGAGATCTACGAGCGCTGGATCCGCAAGTACGAGCAGCAGCGCCTCACCGCCCTGCATAACTTCAAGTCCCGTCTCGAGAGGAAATGATCATGGCCGGCGAGAAATTCGTCTACGTCACCTATATCGCCTCGACGCCCTCAAAGGTGTGGAAGGCCCTCACCGACGGCGAGCTCACGCGCCGGTACTGGAAACACACCAACGAATCGGACTGGAAGCCGGGCTCGAAGTGGAAGCACGTCGCGGACGATGGCAAGGGGACCGTCAGGCTGGTGGGCCAGGTGATCGAGGTCGTGCCGAACAAACGGCTGGTCCTGACCTGGGCCGAGGCCCAGGCGCCGCCGATGCCTCCAGCCACTCGCGCGTGGCCATCGAGATCGAAGCGGTAGGGCAGATGGTGCGTCTCACGGTCACGCACGACGAGCTGCAGCCGGAGATGGCACGGAAGATCGCCACCGGCTGGCCGCGCGTGCTCTCGAGCCTCAAGTCTCTGCTCGAGACGGGCCGGGCGCTCGATACCTGGGCGTGACCGTCATGCCAGACGCAGGAGCCATCCTCAGACAGTTCTACGACGCCGTGCAGTGCCGCGACATGCAAGCCGCCCGCGCCCTGCTCGCCGATGACATGGTGTTCGTCGGTCTCTTCGAGACCTATCCCAATGCCGACGCCTACATCGCGACCTTCACGCAGCTCATGCAGATCGTGACGCGGCTCGATGTGAAGACGATCATCGGCGAAGGGGACGAGGCGGCCATCTTCATGGACATGTTTACGACAGCGCCCGTCGAGGCCACGACGTTCGTAGCCGAGTGGCACCAGGTAAGGAACGGCAGGATCGTCCGCGCCCAGTCGGCATTCGACGGACGCCCTTTTGCAGCAATGTTCACGCGTTGAGAGGAGTACTCCCATGGTTGATCTGACACACCAGGTACCGATCAACGCGCCGGCCGCCCGGGTCTACGCGGCGGTTGCAACCGCCGAGGGCAATCGCGGCTGGTGGACCGCGGACTCGGCGGTGGAGACAAAAGTCGGCGGCAAGGCCGAATTCGGCTTCGAGAAGCGCGCCGTGGTCTTTCACATGCGGATAGACAAGCTCGTCCCCGGCCAGGAGGTGGTGATGTCGTGCACCAGCGGTCAGCCCGAGTGGAGCGGCACGACACTGAGCTGGAGGATCGAGAGCGGCGGCAAGCAATCGCTCCTGCGCTTCACGCACGGCGGGTGGAAGGACCTGAGCGACTACTGCGCGGGTTGCAACTCCATGTGGGGGCGGCTCATGTACCGCTTGAAGGACTATGTCGAGAGCGGCAAGGCCAGTCCGCAGTGGACCGCGAGCCCGCTGAATTGCACAGCCGGCTCGATATTGGCATTCAGCCGGAAGAGATTGCCCGGGCCCTCCGTGGTGCAGCCTTCGGCGGACTCGGCGACTCGCGCCACGCTGTCAGCGATCTGGCGACTGCAGTGAGCCTCGATCCTTCGCTCGACCGTTACGTGCAGAGCAAGGGCAAGACCGCTTTCCTTGCGCTGCCACCCTTATGAGAGCGGCGGCCCCAACCGCGCGTGGAGATAAAACGCCGCCGCGTAGACGAGAATCGCTGCCACGAGGCGCCAGACTCCGATCTCCGCAAGCGCGGGCCCCAATCGATTTCCACCGGCGGCTATGGCGGCAAACGGAATATTGGACGTCACCTCCGCAAACCTGCTCCATTGCTCGCCGAAGTTGCGCCGACGCTTCGCGTCGATGGAAAAGGTGCCGCCGACGGCGAGCACGAGCAGCGAGCCGAAGAGGATCAGGGATGCCAGATCACCGTTGATGATGAGGTGAACCAACGCCCAGAGCGCAATTCCCCACAGAAACGGATGTCGCGTGATGCGCACCATGCCTCGCGCCGCCTCTGTCCCCTGACCGACTCTCGACTCCATGCCGACCCGCGTCGGGCTCGGCGTCGTGATTCCGATGACCACGAAGAAGAATGCGATCAAGACCAGCACATACCCAGCCGGCCGGAATCCCAGCACCAGTCCCCACAACTCCAGCGTTGGTGCCTGCCTATATGCATAGATCATCCACACGAGCCCGAGGACCGACGCGAGCGCGAATGCCCCGCGGTAAGGGCCTGCGCCGAGGCGCGCGACCAACCCGTCCCGCACTCTGGTCCCCGACACGCCGAAATGAATGAGGAGAAAGTAGGCGCTCGCCGCAATTAGATTCAGCATGACCAGTCTCCGCTTCGCCACCTCGTGAGATGGGGGTGATGGCGCCCCCGGCCGGAGTTGAACCGACGACCTACCGCTTAGGAGGCGGTCGCTCTATCCACTGAGCTACGGGGGCGCGACCGCTCCCAGTGTACCGGCGCGGCGCCCGTACCGGCCATCCCCTCCCCTGCGCGACAGGCGTACTATCGAGCGCAGTGCCGCCGCCTGCGGCGCGTGGCCCCGCCGGGAGAAGTCCATGACCACCTCCATCAGCGTCGGCAAACACGAATCCCTGCACTTCGAGATCCGCCGCGTGACCATGGGACGGCCGCTCGAATGGTTGAGCCGCGGCTGGGACGACTTGAAGGCGATCGGCAAGCCGGGGCTCGCCCATGGTGCGCTCATCGCGGTCCTGGGCGCGGTGCTTCTCATGCTCGGCAGCACGCATCTGTACCTGACGGCTGCAGCCGTGACCGGCTATCTGCTGGTGGGCCCGGTGATGACTACCGGTCTGTGCGAGCTGGCGCGGCGGCGCGCGGCCCGCGAGCGGCTGGGATTCGACGAGTCACTGCGGGCGCTGAGCCGCAATCCCGAAGGCCTGATGCACTTTGCGGGGGTGCTCGCGCTGGTTGCTCTCCTGTGGTTCGTGTTCTCCGCCGTCGTGCTCGAGACCGCGTTCAACGCTTCGGTGCCGAGCCTGGCCGTCGCCCTGTGGGGAGGCGGCGCAGGATCCGTCGGCATGGAGCAGGTGCTGGGCTACATCGGCTGCGGCGCGGTGCTTGCGGCTTTCGTCTTCTCCGTCTCGGTGGTGGCAGTTCCCATCATGATCGACCGGCACGCGAGCGCGACCGAGGCCATTCGTGCCAGTGTGCGGGCGACCTTCGCCAACCTGCCCGCGATGCTCGTGTGGAGCGCCCTCATCGTGGTGGTGACGGCGATCGGCTTCATCACGCTGCTCGTCGGCATGGTGTTCGTGGCGCCGCTCCTCGGTTACTCGACCTGGCACGCGTACCGCGATCTCGTCGCCTAGATTCCACGCCGCCTGCCAGCCCCCGCGCGCCTACCAGGCGACCGGGGATTTCTTCGATACGAAACTCGGCGCCGCCGCCGCGCACTGAGAGCGCGGGCGTCGCGCGTGGCTTTGCCGCACAGCAGCTTGCCTGCTGCCCGCGGCGGGCATAGTCTGCGGCCGCTCGAAGTCACGTCCCACAACAAATTCCAAGAGGGGGATTGCCGTGCGTAAGCTTTTTTACCTGCTTGCTCTGACAGCCGCCGCCTGCCTGTGGTCGGCGGGCGCCATGGCGCAAACGAAGTTCAGCGGGACCTGTGCTTGCAAGGTCGACAAGCAGGAAATGCTGCCCGTCGGAGATCGCGAAGGCCACGCTCTTGGCGTGGAGCAGTACAAATGCGACTGGACCAAGCCGGCCGACTTTGGCGGCGACAAGACCAAGGACGGAGTCGCGACGCACACCGCCGATGCGCAGGGTCAGAAGAACCACTTCCGCGGCGTGCACGTCGTCACCACGCAGGGCGGGGACAAGGTCTACCTGCCCTATCGAGGCAACGGAGAAACCAGCAAGGACGGCAAGGAATCCCATTCGAAGGGCACGTTCACCGTCGCGGGAGGCACGGGCAAGCTCAAGAGCGCGACCGGCGAGGGCACGTTCAGCTGTGCCTCGACCGCCGACGGCATCAGCTGCGACGTCGAGGGCGAGTACCAGGCCGGGAAGTAGCGGGAAATTGGTGGAGCGGAAGGGGATCGAACCCTCGACCTTCGCATTGCGAACGCGACGCTCTCCCAGCTGAGCTACCGCCCCACGCAAGGCGCGCGATTCTAGCATCGCGGGGGGGCCGGTCCAATTTGCATGGGCCGGCTCCCCGCAAGCCTGAGCCCGCCCCTGTACCGCCGCCGAACCCGCCGGGCCGGATGCAGCTATGATGACGCGTTGGGAGGAGCGCGCATGCTGGCGATGGGCGGGCGAGCCCCGGAGTTCACGCTGCCGGATCAGGATGAGCACAACGTGTCGCTCAGCACGCTGCTGCGGCACGGCCCGCTGATCCTTTATTTCTATCCGGCCGATTTCACCCCCGGCTGCACCCGCGAGGCCTGCTCGCTGCGCGATCTGCACGGCGAGATCCTCCAGGCCGGCCTCGAAATCGCCGGCGTGAGCCCCCAGGACCCCGCGAGCCATCGCGCCTTCCGGGAAAAGCACAAGCTGCCCTTCACGCTCCTGTCGGACGTCGACAAGTCCGTCATCCGCATGTACGACGTTCGCGGGCCGCTCGGATTCAGCGTCCGCCGCGCCACCTACCTCATCGATCAGGCACGCTACATCCGCGGTGCCGTGCTGGCGGACTTCCGCATCTCAGAGCACGAGGATTTCGTACGCAAGGCGGTTGCGATGAGCGCCGGCACCACGCGCACGCAGCGCCAGCAGCCCTGAGCGCGCCCGAAGCCTCAGTACTTCAGGCGCAGCACCTGCGGGCGGCCGAAGCTCGGCACGCTGACTATATATAAGAGGTCGGGGTCGGCCGCCGCCTCCCCCGGGCTGCCCGCGCCGGCGAGCTGCCGCAGAAATTGCTGCAGAGCGGCAGTCCCGCCGATCACCAGCACCGCGCCGCCCTCGTGACCGCGCAACAGGGCCGCCGCAACCGCGGGAGCGTCCTTCGCGTCGTACGGCGTCGGCGCGAGATGCAGCAGCTCCGCGAGCGGAGCCGCCGTCTGCTGCGCGCGCCGCTCGCCGCTTACATAGAGCGCATCGAGCCGCCCGGGCCCGCCGCCGGTCGCGAACATCTGTGCAAGGCGCTGCGCACGCCGCTCGCCCTCGGCGGAGATCGGCGGATCGTCGATCGTCCCCGGATCCTTCTCCCCCGATGTAGCGAGCACCACGACCGTAGTGGCGGCCCCCCGATAGAGGGTGTACACGACGCCTGCGGCGATCAGCCACACGAGCAGCGTCACCCACAGGGGTGCGAGGAATGGGCGTCGATGTCGCGTGATGCCCGGCGGTTCCATGTGGCAATCATAGTGTGAGGGCCACGCGCACGGGTATTTTGCCCGCGGTATCGAGTAATCTTCGCGCAACGGACCCGTACCCGTGGCCTAGGGGGCTTGATGGCGTTCGGCGGCCAGACCACCGTCATCCAACGCATCCTCGAGCGGCGCGCCGAGCGCCCGGCCGAGGCGCACGAGGGAACCACCGCGACGGTCGCGGTGATGCTGCGCGTGCTGCCGGCTCCCAAGGCGCTGCTTGCCTGCCACGACCCGGCGCTGCGCGCGCAACTGATGCGGCGCATCGCGCCCGACGTCTTCGAGATCGAGTCGGTCGCCTCGGACGAGGAGGCGCTGCAGCAGTTCGCGGCCGAGTATCGCCCCGTGGTGGTCACCGACAGCCTCGAGCTCATCCGCCAGCTGCGCACACGCAAGAGCGCACGCAATCCATTCGTGCTTTACGTCGCCGAGCTCGACGAGGGACCGGAGCGCGAGGCCGGCCTCAACGCGGGCGCCGACGAGTGCGTCGGGCGGCGCGCGCCCGAGCGCGAGGTCGACGCACGCATCGCGGCCGCGCGCCGCATCGCCGAGCTCGAAGCGGTGCTGCGCATCACGCTCGAGGAGAACCGCAAGCTCTCGGCCACCGATGATCTGACGCGGGTCGCGAGCCGGCGTTTCTTCGGCAAGCACTTTCCGCGCGAAGTCGAGCGCGCGGCGCGCTACCAGCGCGCCCTGTCGCTGATCCTGTGCGACATCGACTTTTTCAAGAATATCAACGACACCATGGGACACGGCTGCGGCGACGACATCCTGCGGCAATTCGGTGCCCGCCTGCAGGAGGCGCTGCGCCGGGGAGTCGACTGGGTGGCGCGCATCGGCGGGGAGGAATTCGCGGTGGTGCTGCCCGAGACCGGCTACGAGCACGCACTGGAAGTCGCGCGCAAGCTGCGCGCCGCGGTCGCCGGCAGTTCCTTCCAGCACGAGGGAAAGGACGTCGGCGTCACGGCCAGCTTCGGGCTGTGCGGGCTCGACTGCGTGCCGGCCGCGGAGCGTGAGCTCGCCGGACGCATCTTGAAGATCGCCGACGCGGCGCTCTATCGCAGCAAGCAGGCCGGGCGCAATCGCGTCACCGCGACGCGCTACAACGGGCCGAGCACCTGACGGCTGGCGAAAACTCACTCACGTCGACGCAAGCCCTTGCCGCGGCTCACCGTTTGACGGGCTGCGCGCGCTCTGTCCACATGGTTATGCACAAATTCTGTGGATAACTGTCGAGGCTGGAAACGGCCCGACGATTGTGTGAGACTGGCCGCCTTTTCGCGCTTTCGCAGGCAGGAAGATGAAGAAAAGCGACAGCGAATCGGTAAACCTTCCCGCAGAGCCCCTGGAGAGAGCCCGCCTACAGGCCGAGGTGGCGAAGCAGCGAGTACGCATCGCGAAAGACGAATTGAAACGCGCGCGCAAGCGACTCAAGGAAGCCAAGCGCGAGGCGAAGCGTGCGCGCAAGCAGTCTGCCTCCGCGCGCAAGGCTTGGAAGCGCGCCCGCCGCGCGCAGAAGGACGCCACACCGGCGCCCAAGCGCAAGAGCCGCGCCTCCGCGGCCAAGGCCGCCAGGAACCCCCGCGCTCCGCCGCGGCATGCCGCCTCCCGACGCCCGTCGCCCGCCCGTGCATCTTCCAAGGTGCGCGCGCGCCGCGCCCGACGTCCGGTGCACGCGGCACCGACTCGAGCGCGACGGCCGCAAGGACGCGCCAAGCGCGCGCCCACGGCAATCGCTACCGCCCTGCCCGTCAAGCGTCCTCAGCGCGCACGCGTCCCGGCCGTGACGCCTGCGGCAACACCCGTGCCGGTCCCGGCTGAGCCGCAGAGTCCGGCAACCGAGACGCCCTCCGACGCCGGCGCGCCCCCCGCGGAACGAGCGGCCTGAGACCCATGCTGCAGGAGCCTCAAGCCGATTCGGCGACGGCGGCCGCACCGCGCGCGGCCCCTTCGAGCTCACGCATGGTCGCGAGCTATCTCGCCGATGTTGAGAAGCTGCTCGAGGCGCAGCGCTGGGACGCGGCGCTCTGCGAGGCTTACGATCTGCCGCGGATTGCGGTAGCGCTCACCGATCCGACCCTGCAAAGCTCGGGCGAGCAGCAGAAGACGTGGTGCGAGCAGTGGATCCGGCCCGACGACGATGAGGATGCGGGCGAGGGCCTCGATTACGAGCGCGTCTATCGTGCCGTCTGCGAGCACATCGAGCACGCGGATGCCGCCGAGCCGAAGTCGATTCCGGCACGTGCTCTGCGGCGGCTCCGTCTGCGCCGCCACGTGCGCACCGCTCCCCGGGGCTTCCCTCACGAGTCCCGCCCACCCGACGATCCGGAGGCGACCAAGCGCGCGCAGATCTGCGCGGCACTCGTCGACGCCGCCCGCCGCTGGTACGCCCGCAGCGCCTGCCACAACACCATCGTGCAGGCGAATCTCGCCAGGCTCGCCGTTCTGCGCTGAAGCGTCTCACCGAAGATCCCTGCGGGCGCCGCGCGCGAAGGCGGTGCTGATGCTTGCGCTGAGCCGTCAGCACTTCGCGCCTGAATAGTCGTTCAATGGCTTGCAGGGCGGCGGATGGAGTGTTCGCCGGCATCAGCTACCGCATGTCGTTGCCTGTTTTTTCTCGGGTTTTCCCTAAGTCCGGACACTCTTGCTTCCCGATAGGCCTTAGCGGAAAATTAGTCACAGGGGGAGGGGCCTAAGCCATTGAGTGAGCGTTCAATGACCCACTCAAACGGATCTCAGCGCGCGGCTTCGGTGGAGCGCGGTGCGCGCCCGCCGCTGCGCGTTGGTGTCATTCTCGCGCAGCACTTCACTCTGTCGGCATTCGCGGTGTTCATCGACCATCTGCGGCTCGCCGCGGACGAGGGCGACCGCAGCCGCCCGCTGCACGTGCAATGGTCGATCATGGCGAGCCGCGCGGAGTCGGTTCCGGCAAGCTGCGGCGTCTCGCTCGAGCCCACCAGCGCCTTCCTGCCTCCCGACTCCCTCGACTATGTGGTGGTGATCGGCGGCATCCTGCACGCGGGTCCGCAGGTCGACGAGGCGTCGATGCGCTACCTGCGCGAGGTCAGCTCCACCAACGTGCCGCTCATCGGCATCTGCACGGGCAGTTTCGTGCTGTGCCGCGCGGGATTGATGAAGGGGCGCCGCTCGTGCGTCAGCTGGTACCACTACCAGGACTTCCTCGAGGCTTTTCCCACACACGAAGTCATCGCCGACCGGCTGTTCCTGGTCGACGGGCTGCGCATCACCTGCGCCGGAGGCGCGGGCGCGGCCGCGCTCGCCACGTTCCTCATCGAGCAGCATCTGGGGCGCGCGCTCGCGCAGAAGGCCAGCCAGGTGCTGCTGTTCGATCGCCCGCGCGCGGGCAGCGAGGCTCAGCCCCATCCGCCCATGTCTGAGGTAGTGACCGAGCCGCGCGTGCGCCGGGCGCTGCTGCTCATGGAGCAGAATCTCGCGCGCCCCGTTGCCATCGCAACCGTCGCCGCGGAGCTCGGACTCTCGGCCCGGCAGCTCGAGCGGCTGTGCCGGCAGCACGTCGGCATGGGACCGGCCTCGCTCTACCGCCAGCTGCGCATGCGCTACGCCAACTGGCTCATCGAGAACACCGATCGCTCGGTCACCGACATCGCCAACGAAGCGGGCTTCGCCGACTGCGCGCATTTCTCGCGCCAGTTCAAGAATGCCTACGGCCTGTCGCCTTCGACCCGGCGCCTGCAGCCGCAGCGTGTCGCGAATGGCGATGCCGCGCGCGCCAGGGTTTTCGAATAGCGTGTGGATAACAGCGGACTGACGCGTCCGTTCAATCGCAGGTCCGGCGGCTAGGCTCTAATCGAGCCTGGTTGTGCCGTCGCCAGGGGAGTCGACGATGTCTACGAAGCACCCTGCCCTCGCCCGCGCCCATCGCTCGCAGATCTCCTGCGCCGTCGCGGCCATCATCGGCGGCGCATCGCTGGCAGCGCACGCGCAGGTGCAGCCGGCAAGCACCGGCGCCGAGGCCTCTGCGCCGAGTAGCGACGCACTCGCGGAGATCACGGTCACCGCGCAGCGACGCTCCGAGCGCATGCAGGACGTGCCGATCTCCATGCAGGCGCTGACCGCACAAACGCTGCAGCAACTGAACATCTCGACGTTTGATGACTACCTCAAGTACCTGCCGAGCGTCACCTCGGCGAGCAATGGCCCGGGCCAGAACGAGGTCTTCATGCGCGGCCTGAGTGCCGGATCCCAGGCCAGCCAGGGCAGCGGCTCGACGGGTCTGTGGCCGAACGTCGCGATTTACCTGGACAACCAATCCGGTCAGCTCCCCAATCGCAACCTCGACATTTATGCCGCTGATCTCAATCGCATCGAGGTGCTGGAGGGTCCGCAGGGCACGCTGTTCGGCGCCGGCGCCGAAGCCGGGGTGATCCGCTACATCACCAACGAGCCGAAGCTCAACGTGACCGAGGCGAACGTCAAAGCCGGCTACGGAACGACTGCTCACGGCGATAACAACAGCGACATGACGGCGGTGGTGAACGTCCCGTTGATCGCCGACACCATGGCGGTGCGCGCGGTGTTCTACGACGATCATCGCGGCGGCTACATCGACAATGTGCCGGGGACTTTCACCCGCCAGAATACCGATCTCGGTATCGGTTTCGCGTACTTGCCAGCCGACCCTGTAACCGGGCAATGCCCGGATGGCCGGCCGAACAACGGTTTCTGCGTGCCGCCCGGCAGCCCCGCGCTCAATAACGCCAGCCTGCTCGCGAACGCCATCAACCCCGTAACCTACCAGGGAGTGCGCGTCGAGGCGTTGTACAAGTTCAACGATGACTGGGATCTGCTGATCACGCAGTCGTACCAGGACATGAATTCACAGGGCGTGTTCTACCAGCAGCCCTTTGCCTCCGACGGTGCGCCACTGCAGCCGCTGCAAGTCACTTTGTTCAACCCCGCCTACGACAAGGATCGGTTCGAGAGCACTGCCTGGACGGTGAATGGCAAGTTCGGTGATCTCAAGGCCGTCTACACCGGCGGCTACCTGGTACGCAACGTCGAGCAGGTCGGTGACTATACGAACTACGCGCGCGGCGTGTATGCCGACTACTATCAGTGTTACGGCCCAGGGGCTGCGGCGAATCCGCTCAACCCGACCTGCTTCTCGCCGAGCTCTGCCTGGCACTCGGCCGAGCAGAATAAGCACTTCCAGAGCGAGCTGCGGCTGAGTACGCCGGATGAGTGGCGGCTGCGCGGGATCGTCGGCGCGTTCTGGGAGGACAACAAGCTCTGGGACCAGACCGCCTGGATGTACAAGAACATCCCGCCCTGCACCTCGAGCGGCACGCCCGGCGTCGATCCGGGCAACACGGGCTGCTTGTCGAATGTCGGAACGATCCCCGGCACCACCGTGCAGAATCCCGGTGTGCAGAGCGATAACACCTCCTTCTACCAGGACCAGATGCGCGAGGTTAAGCAGCTGGCCTTCTTCACCTCCCTGGACTTCGACCTGATTCCGAAGACCCTGACGCTCACCGGGGGTATCCGTTATTTCCGCTTCGACAACTCCATGAAGGGCAGCGTGCTGTCCAGCTTCGGTTGCTTGCAGCAGGGCTTGAACGGATTCCTGGCCACCGGCGCGAACAATGGCTGCTACATCGCCAACTCTCCGAACCCCTATCCGGTGCCCTCGTTTGGCTCTTTGTATTACAGCTACAACCTCGATTACGACCACCTCAAGGACACCGAGACCGGCACCCGCAGTCGCGTGAATCTCACCTGGCACATAACGCCGGATGTCATGGCCTACTACACGTTCTCGCAGGGCTTTCGCCCGGGCGGCTTCAACCAGAACGGCGGTGCGCCGCATGCCTACACGCAGCTACCGCCTCCGAACCCGGGGCCCGGGTCGCCGAACGTCGCGCAGTACATCATCCCGAGCTCATACACCTCGGACAATCTCACGAACAACGAGATCGGGTGGAAGACGGAGTTCTTCAACCATCGTCTGCAGTGGAACGGCGCCATATACCAGGAGAACTGGGACAACGTGCAGATCGAGTTCTTCAACCCCGGCGTGGTCGGCAACCTCTTCTATGACACCAACGGCCAGGATTTCCGCATCAGGGGCCTGGAGACACAGTTGGCGGCCCGGATAACGGATGGGTTTACGCTTCAGGCTGCAGCCGCCTGGAATCAAAGCGAGCAGACGAATTCACCGGCACTGCTCGTCAACAATCCTGCCGCCCCCGGCTACGGCACACCGATCACCAATGCCTGCAACCTTTTCCTGTTCGTCTGCTCCGCGGTCCAGAATCCGTTCGGGACGGTCGGCTCCCCGAGCGCCGACGCGCCGCCGATGCAGTTGAGCGTGCACGCCCGCTATCAGTGGAACATCGCCGGTTACGTGCCTTACATTCAGGCGGGTGCTGCTCACACCGACCATTCCTTCACACAGGCGGGTGCAAACCCCACGTTCCATCTGGGCGGAGTCGTAAGTACCTCGAGGGGGCGGTTCGAGAATCCCGCTTACTCTACGTACGACGCCGCGATCGGCGTCGCCAAGGATGCCTGGTATTTCAGCCTCACCTGCGAGAACCTGAGCGATTCGAACGCCAGCACCTTCATCAGCTCCCAGCAATTCATCACCGCGCAGACGCCGCTCAGGCCGAGGGTTATCACGGGTACGTTCGGGTATCAGTTCTAGCGCTGCGTGCTCTCCCACGCGGGCGCCACGTAGTAGGGCAGCGCCGACGGAGGCAGGAGCGCGCGGCCGCGGATATGGTCGGCGGCTTTTTCCGCCAGCATGATGGTCGGCGCGTTGAGGTTCCCGGTCGTGATCGAGGGCATGATCGAGGAGTCCACCACGCGCAGCGCCTGCGTCCCGATGACGCGCGCCTGCGCATCCACCACCGCGAGCGGGTCCGACGCCCGCCCCATTCTGCAGCTGCAGGATGGGTGGAAGGCGCTCTCCGCCTTGGCGCGGATGAAGGCGTCGATCTCCGCGTCGTTCTGCACCGGCTCGCCCGGCTGGATCTCGCGGCCCCGGTAGCGGGCGAAAGCCGGTTGCGCAAAGATCTCGCGAGTCAGGCGCACGCAGGCGCGCATCTCCGCCCAGTCCTCCGCCTGCGACAGGTAGTTGAAAAAGACACGCGGCTTCTCCAGAGGGTCCGATGACTTCAGGCGTACCCATCCCCTGCTGCGCGAGCGCATGGGTCCGACGTGCGCCTGGAAGCCGTGCTCACGCGCGAGCGAGGAGCCGTCGTAGCTCACCGCCATCGGCAGGAAGTGAAACTGGATGTCCGGATAGCGCACTCCGGAGCGGCTGCGGATGAAGCCGCCGGTCTCGAAGTGATTGGAGACCCCGAGGCCGTCGTGCCGCAGCAGCCAGCGCAGACCGATCAGCGCCTTGCGCCAGGGATTCATCTGCGAGTAGAGCGTAATCGGCTCACGGCAGGCTACCTGAAAATAGAACTCGAGGTGATCCTGCAGGCTCTCACCGACTCCGGGGAGCTCGTGCACGACGTTGATGCCGTGCTGGGCGAGCTCGGCCCGCGGGCCGACACCGGAGAGCTTGAGCAGCTGGGGCGAGTTCACCGGACCCGCGCACACGATCACTTCGCGCCGCACCAGCACGTCGTGCAGCGCTTCGCCCCGGCGATAGCGCACCCCGACCGCGCGCCGCCCGTCGAAGAGGATCCGCGTCGCGAGCGCGTGGGTGCGCACCGTCAGGTTGGTCCGGTCCATGGCCGGGCGCAGGTAGGCGTTGGCGGCGCTGCAGCGCCGGCCCGCGCCGACCGTCATGTCCAGATAGCCGAAGCCCTCCTGCTGGAATCCGTTCACGTCGGCGGTGAAGGGGTAGCCGGCCTGCCGCCCGGCCTCGAGCCAGGCGGCGTGCAAGGGGTTGTCGAGCAGGCCGCGGCGCGTGGCGAGCGGACCGTCCCCGCCGCGGTAGTCATCACCGCCCCCGGCGCGGCGCTCGGCGCGCTTGAAGTACGGCAGCACGTCACGGTAGCTCCAGCCTCCCGCCCCCTCATTCTCCCAGCGCTCGAAGTCGAGCGCATTGCCGCGCACGTACACCATGCCATTGATCGAGGAGGAGCCACCGAGCACCTTGCCACGCGGGGTGTGCAGGCGGCGGCCATTCAGCTGCGGCTCGCTCTCGGTGTAGTAGCCCCAGTCATACTTCGGCATGTTCATCGGGATCGACAGTGCGCTCGGCATCTGGATCCAGACCGAGCCATCCGAGCCGCCGAACTCGAGCAGCAACACCTGCTCGCGTCCGTCCTCGGTGAGACGGTCCGCGAGCACGCAACCTGCGGAGCCCGCGCCGACGATCACGTAGTCGACGGTTTCCTGCGTCATCGCGCGCCGTCAGTAGGGCGACTCGACGTCGCTCATCGCGACGTAGACGCTCTTCAGCTGCGTATAGTGCTCGATGGCGGCGCGGCCGTTCTCGCGCCCGAGCCCCGACATCTTCACGCCGCCGAACGGCAGCTCGACCGGGGTCACGTTGTAGTGGTTGATCCAGCAGGTGCCGGCCTGCAGCCGGGCAATCACGCGGTGGGCGCGGGTGAGATCGCTGGTGAATACGCCGGCCGCCAGCCCGAACTCGGTGGCGTTGGCACGCGCGATCACCTCGTCCTCGTCGGTGAACTCCAGCACCGACATGACCGGGCCGAAGATCTCGCGCCGCACGATGTCCATGTCGTCGCGGCAGTGATCGAACACGGTCGGCGCCACGAAGCAGCCGCGCGCGAGCGCGCCGCTGGTCACGCGCGTGCCGCCGGTCAGGAGCCGCGCGCCCTGCGTGCGGCCGCGCGCGATGAACCCGAGCACCTTCTCCATGTGGTCCGCGGAGATCAGGGACCCGACCTGGGTGCGCGGGTCGAGCGGGTCGCCGATGCGCATGGCCGCGGCACGCTCGCGCAGCCGCTCGACGAAGGCCACGCGCACGCTCTTGTGCACGAACACCCGTGTGCCGTTCGAGCACACCTCGCCGGCGGAATAGAAATTCCCGAGGAGCGCTCCGGCCACCGCGTTATCGATCCGCGCGTCCTCGAACACGATGAGCGGCGACTTACCCCCAAGCTCGAGTGTCACCTGCTTCAGGGTCGCGGCGGCATCGGCCATCACCGCCTTGCCGGTACCGACCTCGCCGGTGAGGGAGATCTTGCGGATGCCGCGGTGGCGGGTGAGGAGGCGCCCCGTCTCGGCCTGGCCCTGCACCACCTGGAAGACTCCCTCGGGCAGGCCCGCGGCCGCGAAAATCTCCCGCAGGCGCACCGCCGTGAGCGGCGTGAGCTCGGAGGGCTTGAAGATCATGGCGTTGCCACAAGCGAGCGCCGGCGCGCTCTTCCAGCAGGCGATCTGCAGCGGGTAGTTCCAGGCGCCGATCCCGGCGACGACACCGAGCGGCTCGCGCCGCGTGTAGCCGAAGGCCTTCGGTCCGAGATCGAGATGCTCGCCCGCGAGGCCGGCGGCCATCCCCGCGTAGTACTCGAGGCACTCGGCGCCCGAGAGCACATCGACCGCCGTGGTCTCCTGAATGGGCTTGCCGGTATTGCGCGTCTCGAGCTCGGCAAGCTCGGCGTTCCGCGCGCGCAGCATCTGCGCCGCGCGCTGCAGCACGCGCCCGCGCTCGGCTCCGGTCAGCGCCGCCCAGTCCCGCTGCGCCGCGAGCGCCTTCTCCACCGCCGCGTCGACCTGCGCAGCTCCATCGGCCGCAAACTCCGCGAGCTGCTCGCCGGTCGCGGGGTTCACGACGGTGAAAGTGCCCGGCGTTCTGAACGTGCCGGAATCGGCCGCCGCAGCCGCACCCGCCGCTGCAGCGGACTGCGGTGCCCGCTGGCGCGCGAGGTCGCGCAGCCGCCCGTCGACGAATGCCGTGAGCAGCGCGCGCGCGCTGCCGCTGTCGGCCTCCTGCCATTGCGAGAGCGCGGCGCGCAACCACACCCCGTCGATCATCGCGGCGATCATGGCGGCGAGAGTGCGTGCGTCCTCGCCCGTAATCATGCTGCGCAGGTCGCTGCGCAGGTTCGACAACATGCGCCGCTGATATGCCGTCTGCACCCTCCTCAGTCCGTCGAGATGCAACACCTGACCCCAGAAGGCGAGCCAGGCGTTGCCGGTGCGCCTGTCGAAGTTCTCCGGCCCGAGGTTGGCATCGATGATCGCCTGCACGCGCGCGCGTGGAGTGCGCGCGAGCGCGAACTGCTCGCGCATGCGTACCGCTACGACGCGGGCGAGCGTGCGGAAGGCAGCCTCGAGGAGTCCGTCCTTGTCGCCGAAGTAATGCGCCACGAGCCCCGGTGAGACGCCGGCTCGGCCGGCGATCTCAGCGAGAGTCGTGCCGACAAAGCCCACTTCGGCGAGACTGTCGATGGTCACTTCGATGAGTTGGGCGCGCCGGGTCTCTTCCAGCTCATCCCGCGGCACGGCGGAAGGGGCGTGCCGGGAGTCTCTGAAGGACATTGACTGCCTGTTCAATGTGCGACTCCGTCGGGCTCGCCTCGGGGGCGGGGAAACGGACTGTGACGCCCGATCTGCGTTGGAGACACCCCGTGGCGACTCAGTGACTTGCCCGGTTTATAGCACTTGACACGTGATCGATTAAACGGCTATTCAAGCCGCGATGGGAATGATGAAGTCGGCTGCCCCCGGGGTCAAGACCGACGTCACCTCGACGACGGCGGTGCGCGGCGAGCTGCTGTGGCGGCTCGGCTGTAAGCGACAGGTTACCGTACTGTCGTTACCGGCGACTTACGCGCCGATGAAGAATCGCGACATCGAAAGGCCAAAGGCGTGTTTAAGAACAAGGCTACCGGGCGGACCGACAGCGGCATGGAGCACTTCGGCTACAAGGAATCGCTCGCTCGCAGCATCGGGACGTTCGGTAGTTTCGCCGCCGGCGTCAGTTATATCTCGATACTCACCGGTACCTTCCAGCTGTTCTACTTCGGCTTCGGCACTGCAGGACCGGCCTATCTGTGGTCCTGGCCGATGGTGCTCGTCGGCCAGCTGGCGGTCGCGCTGTGCTTCATGGAGCTGGCCGCGAAATACCCCGTCGCCGGATCGGTCTACAACTGGTCGAAGCTCCTCGGCAGCCGGATCGTAGGCTGGTCTTCGGGCTGGTTGATGCTCACCGCATCGATCGTCACCCTGTCTGCAGTGGTGCTGGCGCTGCAACTCAACCTGCCGCGGCTGTGGAGCGGCTTCCAGATCATCGGCGACGGCGCTGGTACCTACGATTTCGCCACCAACGCGGTGATCCTCGGCACGGTCCTGATCGTGTTCACTACCGTCGTCAATGCGCTCGGTGTGCGGTTGATGGCGATGATCAACAGCGCGGGCGTCTTCGTCGAGCTGATTGCTGCCTGCCTCATAGCGCTCTTCCTGGCGCTCAACATCAAGCGAGGTCCCGAAGTCTTCTTCTCCACGCACGGCTACGGTGCCGGCAAGAGCTGCGGGTTTCTCGGCGATTTCCTGGTGGCGTCGCTGGCCTCCGGATACGTCATGTACGGCTTCGACACCGCCAGCTCACTGGGTGAGGAGACACTGGAGCCCCGGCGCACCGCTCCCCACGCCATTCTGCGGGCCATCCTGGCCTCGTTCGTCATCGGCGGCGCAATCCTGGTGTTCGCGGTCATGGCGGCACCCGATCTGAGTGATGCGAAAATCGGCAGCAGCGACGGCGGCCTGCAGTACATCGTCGAGCAGGTGATGTGGGGTTCGCTGGGCAAAATCTTCCTGGTCTGCATCGTAGTCGCAGTGACGGTGTGCTCGCTGGCCGTGCATACCGCGGCCATCCGCCTGACCTTCGCCATGGCGCGCGACAATGCACTGCCGTTCGGGGAGAGGCTGGCGCGGGTGAATTCCGAGACGCAGACGCCCATCGTTCCTGCCGTCGTTATCGGCGTGATTGCCGAGCTGATCCTGATCCTCAACATCGGACAGCCGAAAATCTTCACGGTGCTGACCTCGATTGCGGTCATCATGATCTACCTGGCGTACCTGGTGGTGACGGGCTCACTGCTGAAGAAACGCCTGCAGGGGCAATGGCCCCCCGCAGATCTCGCGGCGGGCGGCTACTTCACCATGGGCAGGTGGGGAATGCCCGTCAACATCGTCGCGGTGCTGTGGGGCGCGGGGATGGCGCTCAACCTCGCCTGGCCGCGCGAAGCCGTCTACGGCGCACCCTGGTACAACACCTGGGGTGCGTTCGTTTACATCGGCGTGATTCTCGGTGCGGGTCTCACCTGGTACGCCGTCAGGGGCCATCAAATCGGCACGCTGGCGTCGCACGCGGAAGTCTGACGCATGTCGCGCCGGTTCAAGTCGCCCGGCGCGCGGGTGCTCGTCGGCGCAGGATCCACGGCGCATGATGGCACGCACCATGACACGCTTCTCCGCGCTGTCGCTCCTCAGGCAGGGCCTGAGTGGCCAGCGCGGCTGGCAGCCGCAGTGGCGCAGTCCCGACCCCAAGTCCGCCTACGACGCGATCATCGTCGGCGGCGGCGGCCACGGTCTCGGCACCGCCTACTACCTCGCGCGCGAGCACGGCCTCACCAACGTCGCGGTACTGGAAAAAGGCTGGATCGGCGGCGGCAATACCGGGCGCAACACCACCATCATCCGCTCCAACTACCTGTTTGCCGAGAGCGCGGCGCTCTATGACCACGCGCTCAAGCTCTGGGAAGGCCTGTCGCAGACCCTCAACTACAACATGATGTTCTCGCAGCGCGGCGTGCTGATGCTGGCGCACACCGTGCACGATGTGCAGGTGTCGCAGCGCCACGTGCACGCCAACCGCGCCGCGGGCGTCGACAACGAGTGGCTGAATCCGCAAGAGGCCCGGGCCTTCTGTCCGCCGCTGAAGATTGGCGACATCCGCTATCCGGTGCTCGGCGCGGCGCTGCAGCGGCGCGGCGGCACCGCGCGCCACGACGCCGTGGCCTGGGGCTACGCGCGCGGCGCCGATGCGCTCGGCGTCGACATCATCGAGAACTGCGAGGTCACCGGCATCCGCCTCGACGCGCACGGTGCCGTCGAGGCGGTCGAAACCACGCGCGGCCCGGTCCGCACGCCGCGCCTCGGCGTGGCCGCCGCCGGCCACTCGAGCGTCATCATGAAGATGGCGGGCGTCGCGCTGCCGCTCGAGAGCTATCCGCTGCAGGCGCTGGTCTCGGAGCCCGTGAAGCCGGTGTTCCCCTGCGTCGTGATGTCCAACACCATTCATGCCTACATCAGCCAGTCGGACAAGGGCGAGCTCGTCATCGGCGCCGGCACCGACGCCTACACCTCCTACACCCAGCGCGGCGGACTCCACATCCCGAGCCATGCGCTCGAGGCGATCTGCGAGCTGTTCCCAATGTTTCGCCGGCTGCGCATGCTGCGCAACTGGGGCGGCATCGTCGACGTATCGCCGGACCGCTCACCGATCATCGGCAAGACGCCGGTGCCGGGGCTGTTCGTCAACTGCGGCTGGGGCACGGGCGGCTTCAAGGCGACGCCCGGCTCGGCGCACCTGTTCGCCTGGACCATCGCGCACGATGAGCCGCACCCGATCAACGCGCCGTTCACCCTCGAGCGCTTTCGCGACGGCAACCTGATCGACGAAGCCGCCGCCGCCGCCGTGGCGCACTGAGGCAAACGTGCTGCTGATCGAGTGCCCCTACTGCGGCGAGCGTCCCGAGCCCGAGTTCGTCTACGGCGGCCAGGCGCACATTGCGCGCCCGCCGCATCCGGCTTCAGCGGGCATCGAGGAGTGGACCAACTACCTCTACCGCCGCGACAACAACCGCGGCGTGCACGCCGAGCGCTGGCGACACACCCGCGGCTGCGGGCGCTTCTTCAACGCCCTGCGCGACACCACTACCGACCGCTTCCTCGCGACTTACCGTGTGGGCGAGCGGCCGCCGCAGCCACCGGGCGGCTGGTCGTGAAGGCGGCTCGCGCATGATCGCCTCACTCCGCACGCCGTTCGGCGGGCGCATCGACCGTGCGCGCGTGCTCAACTTCAGCTTCGACGGCCGCGCGTACCGCGGGCTCGCCGGCGACACGCTGGCCTCGGCGCTGCTCGCCAACGGCGTACATCTGCTCGGCCGTTCCTTCAAGTACCACCGGCCGCGCGGCCTGCTCGCCGCCGGCGCCGAGGAGCCGAGCGCGCTCGTCACGGTAAGGCGCGATGCCGCGCGCTGCACGCCGAATCTGCGCGCGACTCAGCTCGAGCTCTACGAGGGGCTCGAGGCCTGGAGCCAGAATCGCTGGCCTGCCCTCGCCTTCGACCTGGGCGCCGTCAACGATCTGCTCGCGCCCTTCATTCCCGCCGGTTTCTACTACAAGACTTTCATGTGGCCGCGGAGCGCCTGGCAGTGGCTCTACGAGCCGCGCATCCGCGCGACGGCCGGCCTCGGGCGCGCACCGGAGCAGCCGGATCCGGATCACTACGCGAGCCGCTTCGCGCACTGCGACGTGCTCATCGTCGGCGCAGGTCCCGCCGGCCTCGCCGCGGCGCACGCGGCCGCCGCGGCCGGGGCACGCGTCGTGTTGTGCGACGAGCAGAGCGAGCCTGGCGGCACGCTGCTCTCCGACCCGCCCGGGACAGAGGCGGCGCTCGAGGGGCGGCCCGCGGGGCTCTGGCTGAGCGACACCGTGGGCTCGCTCAGCCGCAACCCGCGCGTGACGCTCCTCACCCGCACCACCGCCTTCGGCTATTTCCCGCACAACCTCGTCGGACTCTCGCAGCGCCTCACCGACCATCTCGCCTCGCCCCATCCCGAGGCGCCGCGGGAGCGGCAGTGGCAGGTGCGGGCGCGGGAAGTGGTACTCGCGACCGGCGCCATCGAGCGACCGCTCGTGTTCCCGGGCAACGACCGACCGGGAATCATGCTGGCCGGAGCGGCACGCACCTGGCTCAATCGTTACGGCGTGGTGCCGGGCACGCGCGCCGTCGTAGTGGCGGCCTGCGACGAGGCGTACCGCGCGGCGCTCGACCTCGCGCGTGCCGGGGTCGACATCGCGTGCATCGCCGAGGTGCGCGCGAGCGCCGGGGGGAGCTGGGCGCGGCGTGCACGTGAGGCCGGCGTGAGCGTGCTCCCCGCAGTCACGGTGCTCGGTACCAGCGGCCGACGGCGCGTCACGAGCGTCGAGCTCGCGCGGCTCGAGTCGGGCCGGGTGGCCGATGTCGAGACCCAGCCCTGCGACCTGGTGCTGATGTCGGGCGGGCTCACCCCGAGCGTGCACCTCCACTCGCAGTCGCGCGGCAGGCTCGTTTGGGATCAGGGCCTGCAGGCCTTCCTGCCGGGCGAGCCGGCCGAGCACTCGCGCTGCGCCGGCGCCTGCCGCGGGGTCCTGGCGCTCGATGCGGCCTTCGCCGACGGGGCCGCCGCCGGTGCCGCCGCGGCGCGCGACGCGCGCGCCCCCGGGCGCGCGGGCGTGCACGCCGGGGCCCCGGCCTTGAGCGGCACCCCGCGGCCACCTGCGGCCGCGGCCACCGCGGCGGCGGACGGCTTTGTGGGTGCCCTGCCCCAGCCGCGCCGCGCGCGCACCAAAGCCTTCGTCGACTGGCAGAACGACGTCACGGCGAAGGACCTGGCGCTCGCGACGCGCGAGGGTTTCCGCTCGATCGAGCACGTCAAGCGCTACACCACCTCAGGCATGGCGACCGACCAGGGCAAGACCTCGAACGTCAACGCCCTCGGCATCGTGTCGCGCACCCTCGGCAAGAGCGTCCCCGAGGTCGGGCTCACGACCTTCCGCATGCCGTACACGCCGGTCACCTTCGGCGGCTTCGCCGGAATGGCCCGCGGCGCGCTCTTCGATCCGACACGCACCACGCCGATGCACGGCTGGGCCGCAGCCCGCGGCGCGATGTTCGAGGACGTCGGCCTGTGGAAGCGGGCGCGCTACTTTTCGCGCGGCGGCGAGGATATGCACGCGGCGGTGGCACGCGAGTGCCGCGCCGTGCGCGGCGGCTGCGGCATCTTCGACGCCTCGACGCTCGGCAAGATCGAGGTCGTGGGGAGCGATGCCGTGACGTTCATGAATCGTATGTACGTCAACACCTGGGACCGGCTCGCCATCGGCCGCTCGCGCTACGGCGTGCTGCTGCGCGATGACGGGTTCGTCTACGACGACGGCGTGGTCGCCCGGGTCGCGCAGGACCGCTTCCACGTGACGACCACCACCGGCGGGGCGCCCCGGGTGCTCGCGCTCATGGAGGACTACCTGCAGACCGAGTGGAGCGAGCTCAACGTGTGGCTGACTTCGACCACGGAGCAGTGGGCCGTGATCGCGGTGCAGGGCCCGGCGGCGCGCACGGTGCTCACGGGGCTCGTCGACATCGACATCTCGGCGCAGGCCATGCCGCACATGAGCATGGCGGACGGGCGCATCTGCGGGGTGCCCATGCGGCTCTTTCGCGTGAGCTTCACTGGCGAGCTCGGCTTCGAGGTCAACGTGCCGGCGGATTTCGGCACTGCCGTATGGGAAGCGATCTGGGACGCAGGCCGTCCGCACGGCATCACGCCCTACGGGACCGAGGCCATGCACGTGATGCGTGCCGAGAAGGGCTACATCATCGTCGGACAGGACACGGATGGGACGGTCACGCCCGACGATGCGGGCCTCGCGTGGGCGATCGGCAAGGGCAAGCCCGACTTTGTCGGCATGCGCTCGCTCCAGCGTCCCGCCATGGGCGCGCCCGACCGGCGGCAGCTGGTCGGCTTGAGACCCAGGGATCCGCAGATCGTGCTGGAGGAAGGCGCGCAGCTGCTGGCACAGCCCCGCGTGCCGCCGCCAACGCGGCCCCTGGGACACGTGACTTCCTCTTATCACAGCGCCGTCCTCGGCCACTCGATCGCGCTCGGACTCGTCTCGGGCGGGCGTGCCCTCATGGGACAGACGCTCTACGTGCCGATGCCCTCAGGCGAGGCCGCCGTCGAGGTCACGTCCGCCGTCTTCTACGATCCGGAAGGCAAGCGCCTCCATGCCTGACCTGACACACGCACGTCGCGCACCCCTCCTCGGCACGAGCCCGGGCGTGCGCCCGCTGCCACCCGCGGCACGGCACATCCTGAGGGGCGGATCCCGGATCCGGGCGGCAGCGGAGAGCGCCCTGGGAGTTCCGGTGCCGGCAACCGCGTGTCGTGCGGCAACGGTCGGCGAGCGGGCGGCGCTGTGGCTCGGACCGGACGAGTGGCTGCTGATCTCGGCTGAGGCCACGGCGGATGAGACGGCGGCGGGGCTGCGCACTGCCCTCGCCGGCCTGCCGCATTCCCTCGTCGACGTGAGTCACCGCCAAGTCGCGCTCGAGGTGAGCGGGCGGGATGCGCCGCTGCTTCTCGCCGCGGGTTGCCCGCTCGATCTCGACGCGAGCGCCTTTCCAGTCCGGATGTGCACGCGCACCATGCTGGCCAAGACCGAGATCGTCCTGTGGCGCACCGGCCCCGAGGTGTTCCGCATCGAGGTGTGGCGCTCGTTCGCGCCGTACGTCTGCGCCTTCCTCAGCCAGGCCGCCCGCGGGATCGCCTGATTCCGGGGCCGGACTAAATCGGGCAAGGCACTGTCGCAATTGGAGTCCCGCACCACCCCGCGGGGCCGGAGAATCATCCCGTGAAGACGCACGTTCGGGTCCTCGTCATCGGCGGCGGCGTGGTGGGCGTCAGCACGCTCTATCACCTCGCGAAGAAGGGCTGGACGGACATTGCGCTCATCGAGCGCTCCGAGCTCACCGCCGGTTCCACCTGGCACGCCGCCGGCCTGCTGCCGCTCTTCAACATGAGCTACACGGTCGGCCAGCTGCACAAGTATTCGGTCGATCTCTACAAGAAGCTGCCCGCGGAGACCGGCCAGGACGTCAGCTTCCACGTGTCGGGAAATCTGCGCCTCGCGACCAATCGCGATCGCATGGACGAGTACCAGAAGTACTGCGGCACGGCCAACACCATCGGCGTGCCCTTCGAGGTCATCACGCCCGCGCGCGTCAGGGAGCTGTGGCCGCTCATCGACCTGGGCGGCAGCGCCGAGACGCCGGCCATCGTCGGCGCGCTCTACCACCCTCACGATGGCCACATTGCGCCCGCCGACCTCACCATGGCGCTGCGCAAGGGCGCGCGCAATGCGGGCGCCGAGATCTACGAGCATACCGAGGCGGCCGCCTTCGAACGCACTCCAGGCGGTGAGTGGAAGGTGCGCACCAACGCAGGCGACATCGCCGCGGAGCACCTGGTGCTCGCGACCGGTAACTACGCGCGCCAGACCGGCAGGATGCTCGGCCTCAACGTGCCGGCGATCCCGGTCGAGCACCAGTACATCGTCTACGAGGAGTCGCCGGAGCTCGTCGCCTACCGCAAGGGCGGCGGGCGGGAGCTGGCCGTGCTGCGCGAGTCCGACAAGTCGTACTACCTGCGCGAGGAGCGCATGGGGTGGATTCTCGGCCCTTACGAGAAGGGCGCGCCGGCACGCTTCGCCGACGGCGTCCCCGACTGGTTCGGACGGAGCCTGTTTCCCGGGGATCTCGACCGGCTGGTGCCGCACGTGGAGGCCGCAACCCGCCGCGTGCCGGCGCTCGAGAACTGCGGCATCAAGGACATCGTCAACGGGCCCATCTCCTATACGCCCGACGGAAGCCCCCTCATCGGCCCGGCCTGGGGCCTGCCCAACGTGTGGCTCAACGAGGGACACAGCTTCGGCATCACCGCCGCCGGCGGCTCGGGCTGGCAGCTCGCGGAATGGATCGTCGAGGGCGAGCCCGGCATCGACATGCTGGCGGTCGATCCGCGCCGCTTCGGCGCCTACACCTCCAAGCGCTACGTGGTGCAGAAGAACGAGGAGACCTATCGCAACGTCTTCACGATCCACTATCCCGACGAGGAGCGGCCCGCCGGGCGACCCGCCAAGACCAGCCCCGTCTACGACAAGCTGAATGCGCGGGGCGCAGTCTGGGGACAGCGCTACGGCTGGGAGCGCGCCAACTGGTTCGCGCCCGCCGGCGTCGAGCGTAAGGATCGCTGGAGTTTCCGCCGCACCAATTACTTCGAGCACGTCGGCAACGAGGCGCGGCTCATGCGCGAGCGCGTCGGCATCATTGATCTCACGCCTTTCACCAAGCACGAGGTCACCGGCCCCGGCGCCGAAGCCTGGCTCGACGGCCTGGTCGCCAACAAGGTGCCGACCCGGATCGGGCGGATGGCGCTCTCGCATGCGCTCACGCGCCGCGGCGGCATCCGCTCCGAGTTCACCATCACCAGGATCGCCGCACAGCACTTCTACGTGGTGAGCGCCGGCGCCGCGGAGCGCTACGACAGCGACTATCTCTTCAAGGCGCTGCCGCAGGACGGCTCGGTAGGGCTGCGCAACATCACCAACACCCGCGGCACCTTCGTGCTCGCGGGACCGAAGTCGCGCGAGGTGCTCGCACAGCTCACCGACACGCCGCTCGACAACAACTCATTCCCCTGGCTCACCGCGCAGGTCATCGAGGCCGCGCTCGCGGTCGATGTGTACGCGCTGCGTGTAAACTTCGTCGGCGCACTGGGGTGGGAGCTGCACTTCCCCGTCGAGTACGCGCATAACTTGTTCGACGCGCTATTCGAGGCCGGCAAGCCGCACGGCATCGGCATGGTGGGCATGCGCGCCATGGAGTCACTGCGCATGGAGAAGTCCTACCGCATGTGGGGCAGCGACCTGACGCCCGACTACAGCCCCTTCGAGGCGAGCCTCGATCGCTTCGTGCGCATGAGCAAGGGCCCCTTCATCGGCCGCGAAGCGCTGGAGAAGCAGCTCGAGGCGGGCGTTCCCAACCGCTTCGTCACGCTCGAAGTGCACGGCGTCACCGACGCCGACCCCTCAGGCAACGAGCCGCTGTTCGACTCCGGTGGCCGCATGGTCGGACGGGCGACTTCCGGGTATTACGGCCACTGCCTCAGGAAGAGTCTCGCGATCGGCTACGTGCGCGCCGCACTCGCCGAGCCCGGCACACGCCTCAGCATCGAGATCCTCGGCGAGCGCAAACAGGCGATGGTGCTGCGCGAGTCGCCCTACGACCCCGAGAACCTCGAGCTGCGTGCGTAGGCTCCCCCCGGCAATTGGGGCGGCGAACGGTCAGAAGCCCCTCAGGAGGAAGTCGATTGCGGTTGATATTGCGCGCTCCTGATCGGCCAAGCTGCCCGCCTGCGGACCCAGCTCGCACCGCGAGATGCCCGCGAGCTGCGGCGTCAACAGTGCGTAGGGCTCGCCCTGGAAGGCGACCACCGGGATCAGGTACCGCATTGGGAAGCCGGTCAGCTCCGCGGCCTTGCCAAGCGGGATGACCACGCGCGTGTCCAGTTCGTCGAGCAAGTCCGTCTGAACATCGACCAGGAAAGGGAACTCCTCGGCGCTCCCGGGGTTCTCGTTGCGATATACGGCGAACTGCGGCACTCACTCGTCCCATCGAACCTGGAAGCAGGTCGGGTGCGACGCCAAGTAGTCGTTGTAAACCGAGACGGCGTGAGCGTTTTCCTCCCGCCACCGCCGACGCCTCAAGCGCGCCAGCTCCCCGATCAGGGCTCGCTCAAGCAGCGCTGAAAGATTGATGCCGACCTCCCGGGCAGCCCCGAGGATCTCGGCGCTCACGCTTAGGTTCACGGGCCGTTTCTGCACCGCCTGCACGGCCCTCAGCCTAACTCCGCCAACCTGATCATTTTGCCCGCCGTTACTTATGTCTTGTGTGCATTACGCGCACGGCATGCGCGCCTCGCTCACGCGCCTCGCTCATGCGCATCCCCAGTGCGCACCAGTCTTGCGTATACGTCACGCGCGGACCTCACCCGCACGCCTGTCGGCAGTCCGCCCGCTACGAGCCCCTCGCCCTTTGGCACCTGTCGCAATCAGGCAAGAAAAGCGTAAAATCCGGCATGTGACCCTGCCCCGAAGCAAGTACGCCTTTCTGACGCTGCCGCGGTACTCGATGATCGCGCTGTCGAACGCGGTCGAGCCGCTGCGCATGGCGAACATTCTCACCGGGCAGCCGGTATATGAATGGTCGATCGTCAGTCTCGACGGCCAGCCGACCCCGGCGAGCAACGGGCTGCAGCTCTCGCCCACGGTCCCGCTCGATCAGGCGGGCAACGTCGACATCCTCTTCGCCTGCGGCGGCGTCGACGTCCAGGATGCGGTCTCGCCCAAGGTACTCGCGGCCCTAAAGCGCCTGGCCGAGCGGCGCGTGCCCCTGGGGGCGCTCTGCACCGGCGGTTACGCGCTCGCCAAGGCAGGTCTGCTCGATAAGTACCGCGCCACCATCCACTGGGAGAATCTTTCGGCCCTGCGTGAGGAATTTCCGCGCATTCATTTGAGCGATCAGCTGTTCACCATCGACCGCGACCGCTTCACCTGCTCCGGCGGCGTCGCCCCCCTCGATCTGATGCTGCACCTGGTGGAGCAGAAGCTCGGGGCGCGCATCTCGCAGCTGATCTCCGAGCAGTTCATCGTCGACCGCATCAGGAGCGACCGCGATCGCCAGTACGTGCCGCTGCGCGCCCAGCTCGGCGTGAGCCACGAGAGCCTCATCAAGGTCGCGCAGCTCATGGAGGACAACATCGAGCGGCCGCTGTCGCTCGATGAGATCGCCTCTGCGAGCGGCCTCTCGCGCCGCCAGATCGAGCGGCTCTTCAAGCGGCACCTGAACTGCGTGCCCAAGCGCTACTACCTGCAGATGCGCCTGCGCCGTGCGCGCGAGCTCCTGCTGCAGACCTCGATGCCCATCATCGACATCACGACCGCCTGCGGCTTCCAGTCGCCGCCGCACTTCTCGCGCTGCTATCGCGCCCAGTTCGGCTGCCCGCCGAGCGCCGAGCGCATGAGCCGCCAGGGCAAGGTGGTCCCCGGACCCCGGGGTGAGATCGCCCCGCTGTGAGGCACGTCCCGGGAGGGCTTTGCCTTAACGCACCGCCTGTCGCATGCGGGCATGCCGTGGTCGCGTGTCAGCACCTGCCACTGCTCACCCACCCTTACCATCGCCACCGTAAGTCCGCGCGCCTAACCTGAAGTCGCGCATGGAGATTTCCCCCATGGCCGAGACGCCCGACGGCGAATTCAACCTACGCGATCTCAACGACCAGGAGCTCGTCGAGCAGGTGCACGATGACCTCTACAACGGCCTGAAGGCCGAAGTCGAGGAAGCGACCAGGCTCTTCCTCGAGCGCGGCTGGAGCGCCGAGAAGACCCTGAACGACGCGCTCGTCGAAGGCATGCGCATCGTCGGCATCGATTTCCGCGACGGCATTCTGTTCGTGCCCGAGGTACTGCTCGCCGCCAACTCCATGAAGGGCGGCATGGAGATCCTGCGCCCGCTGCTCGCCGAGACCGGCGTGCCGCCGATCGGCAAGATCGTCATCGGCACCGTGAAGGGCGACATCCACGACATCGGCAAGAATCTCGTGTCAATGATGCTCGAGGGCGCGGGCTTCGAGGTCATCGACCTCGGCATCAACAATCCGGTCGAGAAGTACCTCGCGGCGCTGGAGCAACACAAGCCCGACATCCTCGGCATGTCGGCGCTCCTCACGACCACCATGCCCTACATGAAGGTCGTGATCGACAAGATGAAGGAGACCGGCATCCGCAACGACTACATCGTGCTGGTCGGCGGCGCTCCGCTCAACGAGGAATTCGGCAAGGCGGTGGGGGCCGATGCCTACTGCCGCGACGCGGCGATCGCGGTCGAGACCGCCAAGAGCCTGGTCGCGGCGCGCCGGGCGGCCGCGGGCGGTTCGCGGGCCGCGACCGCGGCCTGAACTCTGCGCGGCAGCCCATGGACACGCCGCGCGGCACGCTGCTGATCGCCTGCGGAGCGCTGGGCCGCGAGATCGCCGCGCTGCGGCGCGCCAACGGCTGGCAGGCGCTCGATGTGCACTGCCTCCCGGCGCAGCTCCACAACCGACCCGAGCGCATCGCGCCCGCGGTGCGGGCCGAAATCCGCGCGAACCGCGACCGCTACGCACAGATCTTCGTCGTGTACGCCGACTGCGGCACCGGCGGACAGCTGGACGCGGTGCTCAAGGAGGCAGGCGTCGAGCGGCTGCCCGGTGCGCATTGCTATGAGTTCCTGGCGACGCCGCGCGTCTTTGCGCAACTCGCCGACGCCGAGCCCGGCACCTTCTATCTGACCGACTTCCTGCTGCGCCACTTCGAGCGGCTGGTCGTCCGCACGCTCGGTCTCGACCGCCACCCCGAGCTCGCCGCAGAGTATTTCCGCAACTACAAGAAGCTCGTGTACCTCGCTCAGGTCGAGACCCCGGGCGCCATCGAGCGCGCCCGGCAGATCGCGGCAGCGTTCGGCTTCGAGTTCGAGTATCGCTTCACCGGTTACGGAGAGCTCGGCACGCGCCTTACGGCGCTGGTCGCGGGCCAGGGTGCCGCGGCGTGGCAAGCCTGACCATCATCTCCTGGCGCGACATCCCCGCGCAGGTGGTCGTCAAGCGCGGCCGCGAGACGGCCAAAGTTCAGCTGTCGCCGCGCTTTCAGGAGGCCGTCGACCGCGCCGCCATGCGCGCCGGTAAGGGAAGCTCGGACGCCTACCTCGCCGACTGGAAGCGCTCGGACCCACGTCCCTGCGGCGAGGACCTCAAGGCCGAAGCCGCGGCGGAGGCCGCGCGCATCGAGGCGCGCTTCAGCGATACCGATCTCGAGACGCTGATCCGCGCCAAGGGTGTAGCGGCGAGCGCTTAAGCGATGTACGCGGTACGGCAGTGGTCGGTGCGCCACGCGCGGGGGCTCAACGCCTTCTACCGCGGCCTCGAGTGCGCGCTGGTGGCGCTCGACCCGGTGCTCCGCTGGATCGGCTATGAGCGGCTCGAGCGTCCGGTGGCGCGCGTCGAGAAAGCGGTCAAGGGACTGCTGTTCGACTGCCGCATGTGCGGTCAGTGCATCTTGAGCTCCACCGGCATGTCCTGCCCGATGAACTGCCCGAAGAACCTGCGCAACGGGCCGTGCGGCGGCGTGCGCGCCAACGGCCACTGCGAGGTGCGCCCGGAGATGAAGTGCGTGTGGGTCGAGGCCTTCGCAGGCAGCGCCCGCATCCCCGGAGGCCTCGAGGCGCTGCGCAGCGTGCAGGTCGCGGTCGACCGCCGCCTCCAGGGGAAGTCCGCGTGGCTGCGTGTGGTGCGCGAGCGCGCAGGAGTGACGCCGTGACTTTCTTTGAGGACGAGCCGGTTCCGGGCTACCCGCTGCCGATCCTGCCGGGCCACACCTCGCCCGGCCGCTTCGAGCGCGTGCTGCGCGCGGGACTGTTCGCGGTGACGACCGAGCTCGACCCGCCCGACTCCGCCGACCCGGAGGACGTCTACCGCCGCGCGCGCGTCTTCGACGGCTACGTCGATGCCATCAACGCCACCGACGGCTCGGGTGCCAACTGCCACATGTCCAGCATGGCCGTCTGTGCACTCCTTACCCGCATGGGCTACGCGCCCGTGATGCAGATCTCCTGCCGCGACAAGAACCGCATCGCCATCCAGGGGGACATCCTCGGCGGGGCGGCCATGGGCGTGTGCAACCTGCTGTGCCTCACCGGCGACGGGGTACAGGCGGGGGACCATCCGCAGGCGCTGCCGGTATTCGATCTCGATTGCATGACGCTGCTCGAGACTGCGCGCACGCTGCGCGATGAGCATCGGTTCCTCTCGGGCCGCAAGATCACCCACGCCCCGCGCGTCCTGCTCGGCGCGGCGGAGAATCCCTTCGCGCAGCCCCTCGAGTGGCGCGCGCAGCGGCTCGCGAAAAAAGTTGCCGCCGGCGCGCAGTTCATCCAGACCCAGTGGTGCTACGACGTGCCGCTGCTGCGCGCCTTCATGCGGCACGTGGAAGAGCTGGGGCTGCTCGACAAGGTATTCATCCTCGCGGGAGTCGGGCCGCTGCGCTCCGCCAAGTCGGCCGAGTGGATCCGCACTCACGTGCCGGGCGTGCACATCCCGGACGAGGTGGTCAAACGAATGGCCGGCGCGGCCGACCCGGCCGCCGAGGGCCGGCGCCTCTGCATCGATCTCATCCAGGAGATCCGCACCATCAAGGGCGTGCATGGCGTGCACGTCATGGCCTTCCGCCAGGAACACACCGTCGCCGAAATCATCGATCGCTCCGGAGTGCTCGACGGCCGCAAGCCGTGGTACCCGGGGCGCGACCCGCAAACCAGCACCAACAGGATGGCATCGTGACCGACACAGTGATCAGCTCCGCAACCCGCGAGGTCGTGCTCGGCCTCGAGCGTCCCTTCGTCATGATCGGCGAGCGCATCAACCCCACCGGCCGCAAGATCCTCGCCGCCGAGATGGCCGCGGGGAATTTCAGCCGTGTCGAGTCCGACGCGCTGGCGCAAATCGCCGCGGGCGCACACATGCTCGACGTCAACGCCGGCATTCCGCTCGCCGACGAGCCGGCGATCCTCGCGAGGGCGGTGCAGCTGGTGCAGTCGATCACCGACGTGCCGCTCTCGATCGACTCCTCGATCGTCAAGGCGCTCGAGGCGGGGCTCGCCGTCTATAAGGGCAAGCCGCTCGTCAACTCGGTCACCGGCGAGGAGGAGCGGCTCGAGACGGTGCTGCCGCTGGTGAAGAAGTACGGCGCCGCCGTGGTCGCGATCTCCAACGACGAGACCGGCATCTCCGAGGACCCGGACGTGCGCTTCGAGGTCGCGAAGAAGATCGTCAACCGCGCGGCCGACTACGGCATTCCGCGCAGCGACATCGTCGTCGACCCGCTCGTCATGCCGATCGGCGCCATCAATCAGGCGGGCCGGCAGGTCATGCACCTCTTGGGAAGACTCAAGAACGAGCTCAGGGTGAACACTACCTGCGGCGCCTCCAACGTGAGCTTCGGGCTTCCGGCGCGCGAAGGTATCAGCGCGACGTTCCTCTCCATGGCGATCGGCGCCGGACTCACCTCCGCGATCATGAACCCGATGCATCTCGAGATCGTCAGGGCCTGCATGGGGGCGGACGTCATGATGGGTCACGACCCTGACTGCGCGCGCTGGATCAAGCGCTTCCGCGAGGCGCCGCCGCTTCAGGCGGCGGGCGGCGTGGCGCCGCCGCCCGAGGGTGCGGCGCGCGGCCGGCGCGAGGGCGGACACCGGAGGCGCGCGCAGAGCCAGGCATGAGCGGCAAGGATCCTCTCGTCGTCTTCACTCCCTCCGGCAAGCGGGGCCGCTTTCCGGTCGGAACCCAGCTGCTGCAGGCGGCGCGCAGCTTAGGGGTGGATGTCGACTCGGTATGCGGCGGGCGGGCGCTGTGCGGGCGCTGCCAGGTGCTGGTCATGGAGGGCGACTTCCCCAAACACGGGGTGAGCTCCAATGCCGCGCATCTCTCGGGCCTGAGCGAGGCCGAGCAGAGCTTCGCGCGCCGGCGACCGCTGCCGCCGGGCCATCGGCTCTCCTGCTCGTCGCGCATCCAGGGCGACCTCGTGATCGACGTGCCTCCCGGCAGCCAGGTCCACCGCCAGGTGGTGCGCAAGGCGGCCGATGCACGCCCGATCACGCTCGACCCCGTCGTGCACCTGCACTACGTCGAGGTGCGCCAGCCCGATATGCACGACCCCGCCGGGGACCTGCAGCGGCTCCTCGAGGCTCTCCACAGGGAGTGGGACTTTGGCCCCCTGCGCTGCGATCTCGCCGTGCTGCAGCATCTGCAGTCGGCCCTGCGCAAGGGCGAATGGCGGGTCACGGTCGCGGTGCACGCGGGCAAGCAGCTGATCGGCGTGTGGCCGGGATTCCACGATCGGGTCTACGGCCTTGCGGTGGACGTGGGCTCGACCACTATCGCGGCGCACCTCTGCAACCTCGAGAGCGGTGAGGTGGTGGCATCCAGCGGTGCCATGAACCCGCAGATCCGCTTCGGCGAGGACCTCATGAGCCGCGTGTCCTACGCCATGATGAATCCCGGCGGCGCTCAGCAGATGACGGAAGCGGTGCGCGCGGCGCTCAATGCGCTCGCCGCGGACGTGGCCCGCGAGGCGGGCGTGTCGGTTTCCGACATCCTGGAGCTCACTGTGGTCGGCAATCCGATCATGCATCACCTGCTGCTCGGCATCGACCCAGTCGAGCTCGGCGGCGCGCCCTTTGCGCTCGCCACCGATTCGGCGCTCAGCCTGCACGCCACCCAGCTCGGGCTCACGCTCCACCCGGGAGCGCGCGTCTACACCCTGCCCTGCATCGCCGGACACGTGGGAGCCGATGCGGCCGGCATGATCCTCGCCGAGCGGCCCGACCTGTCCTCGAAGCTGACGCTGCTGGTCGACGTCGGCACCAACGCCGAGATCGTGCTCGGTAACAAGGAGCGGCTGCTCGCCTGCTCGAGCCCCACCGGTCCCGCTTTCGAAGGTGCACAGATCAGCTGTGGCCAGCGCGCCGCGCCCGGCGCGATCGAGCGTGTGCGCATCGATCCCGTAACGCTCGAAGCGCGCTTCAAGGTCATCGGCTCGGACCTGTGGTCCGATGATCCAGGCTTTGCCGAGGCCGTCGCCCACACCGACGTCACCGGCATCTGCGGCTCCGGCATCATCGAGGTCATCGCCGAGATGTATCTCGCCGGCATCATCAACCAGGACGGTGTCATCGACGGCAGGCTCGCGGCGCGCAGCGCGCGCGTCGTGCCCACCGACCGCACCTTCGCCTACACCGTGCACGCGGGCTCACCGCTCCTGCAGATCACCCAGAACGATGTGCGCGCGATCCAGCTGGCGAAGGCCGCACTGCGCGCCGGGGTGCAGCTCCTCATGGACCGCATGGGCGTCACCCAGGTCGACCGCATCCGCCTCGCGGGCGCCTTTGGCAGCCACATCGACGTGAAGTACGCGATGATTCTCGGGATGATTCCCGACTGCGAGCTCTCGCAGGTGTCCTCCGCCGGCAACGCCGCCGGCACCGGGGCGCGCATCGCGCTCCTCGACAAGACCTCGCGCAAGACCATCGAGGATCTCGTGCATCGGGTCGAGAAGATCGAGACGGCAATCGAGCCGAAGTTCCAGGCGCACTTCGTGGCAGCGATGGGCATTCCGCACTCGACCGAGCCCTATCCGCACTTGCGCAAGGCCGTGCAGCTGCCTGAGGCGAAGGCTGCGGCGCCACGCGGCAACTCCCGCGGGCGGCGCCGAGCCGGCGGTTGACCGACAAGCCCGTCGAAGCGGGCAGCCACCCAGGCTGCGCCCGGCGAGAGTGTGCTGCGGTTCTCAAAGCTCTGTAGCTGCCGCCGTTCCGCGACCTAGTTCGCGCCGCTGCGTACACCGCGCGCTAGAGTTATGCGCTACATCCTTCAGGGCGGCGCCATCCTCCGGCCCGCGGCATCTGGAGTGACATTATGTGGAGTTCGGATCGCAGGGCCTGTGCGACCCTCGCGTTGATGGCCCTCGCCAGCCTTGCGGGTATCGCCCCGGTCGATGCGTGGGGCGGGGAGAGGGCGGAGAGGCCTGAGCACCGGTCCTCCGAGGGGGCGCGGCCGGCCGTGCGGCGGGAGGCCGCGGCGCGCCAGAGCCACCGTAGCTATCCGGCGCGCACGCAGGGCGTCCATGCCGCTGCCAGCCGGGAGCCTTCCCATACGCGCGAGCAGATGGTCGCTCGCAACTTCAGGGAGCAGCGCCCGACGGGTGCTAGCGTCGTGCGCGAACCCCATCCCGCCGGCGGCCAGGCCCACGTGGTTCGCTACGGCAACGCGCTCAGCGGCACGGTCGAGCGCACCATTCGGCCGGGTCTCATGAGCCGCACCTTCGTCAGCGGCGGGCACGTGCTGTATACGCACGTCTACCAGAGTCACGTCTGGAACCATTTCGGCAGAGCGTTCGCGTACGAGACGTTCGTGCCGGCGGTGCGATTCCCCGGGGTCTACTACGGCTGGGCGCTCGCCGCATGGCCGCGTCCGGTCGTCTACGCCTGGGGTTGGCAGGTGCAGCCGTGGTACCCCGTGTACGGCTCCCTGTTCACGCCCTATCCGGTGTACACGAGCCCGGATCTGTGGATGACCGACTACATCATCGCGCAGAACATGCAAGCGGCCTATCAGGCGCAGACCGTCGCGCCGCCATCGGCGCCGGCACCGCCGCCGGGCGCTCCTGCAGCGCCAGCTGCGGATTCGAGCGTTACGGCGCCCGCTGAACAACCGAGCGAGGCGCCGCCCGCGCCGCAACCGGGCGATGCACCACGCGCGCCGACAGCCCTGCCGCCGGCCATCACGCCGCAAGTCAAGGCGCAACTCAACGCCCAGATCAAAGTTCAGCTGCAGGAGCAACAAGCCGCCGCCGCGATGCCGGCGACTCTGACGACTCAGAGCACTCCTCCCGCGCTCAGGTCCAATCATGTGTTCTTTCAGGTCGTACAGCCGCTCAACGTTCCGACCGCCAACGGCCACTGCTCATTGAGCGCCAGTGATTACATCAAGCGTACCGGCGCAATGAGCAATGACGACTGGATGATCCCGGTCGTGGTCGAGCTGAGCCGGCCATCCGACTGCCCCGAAGGCTTGGCTACACGCATCGGCCTCAACGATCTCAACGCCATGGAGAACGAGCAGGAGGCCCAGGTCCTCGAGGCCATGCAGGCGGCCTCCAAGGGCATCGGGCCGAACGGACCGCCGAACGGGGTACACCCGACCTTGATTGCCAATGGCAGCGCGGCTCCGGACCCGGGCGCGCTCGAGGCAATCCGCCAGGCGCATTGAGCGCGCGGCACGCTGCTGCCGCACAGGGGAGTCCCCGGTATCGATCATGATCGGCGAGCTCGTAGACCACTATCGCGTTTTGGAACTCGTCGGTCGCGGTGCGATGGGCGTCGTTTACAAGGCGCTCGACGTGAATCTCGACCGGCCGGTCGCGATCAAGGTGATGAGCGTCGAGGCCCGCAACGACCCTGACTTCGTCGAGCGCTTCCGTCAGGAAGCGCGCATACAAGCCGCGCTCAATCATCCGAACGTCGCGCTGCTGTTCGACTACTTCATCCACGACGGCGTACCCGTCGCGGTGATGGAGTTCATCGATGGGGAGAGCCTGGAGCAGTTGATCCGGCGACGCGGGGCGGTCCCGGCGCACGAGGCCATACCGATCTTCAAGCAGGCGTTGCGCGGGGTCGCGGCTGCGCATCGCGCCGGCATCATCCATCGCGATCTCAAGCCCGGCAACCTGATGGTCACCAGGGACGACGTCGTCAAGGTGATGGATTTCGGCATTGCCAAGCGGCAAGGCGTGACGGGCGCGACCAAGGTCAGCAGCACCAGCATCGGCAGCCCGCTCTATATGGCGCCCGAGCAGATTCTCGGTCGCGCCGTCGATTGCCGCACCGACATCTACGCCCTCGGGATCACGCTATACGAGCTCTTGAGCGGACAACGGCCGTTCAATGTCCGCGGCAAGGCCGAGTACCTGGTGTTGGACGCCCACGTGAACGAGCTGCCGGAGCCACCCACGGTCTACCGTTACGGTATTCCGCAGCCGATCGTGGACGCCGTGATGCGCTCGCTCGCAAAAGACCCCGACACGCGCTTCCAGAGCGCAGATGACTTCATGCGCGCGCTGCCGGATGTACCCGCACCCAGCACAGCCGCGCCGCAGGCGGGTCGGAGCGGCACGGTGGTGCTGCCGCGACCGGCCCCGAGTGGCACCGTGGCGATGCCACGGATGAGTCCGACGGGCACGGTGGCCATGCCGCGGGCGGCTCCGAGCGCCACGGTGGCGCTCGAGTACTCGCCGCCGATGAGTGGAGACTCGGTCGCCGCTCGCGAGCCGGGCGGCACCACGGCGTTCGAGTACGCGTCCTCGACTCGCCGCGAACCGGACGGCTCGATGGCGTTCGACTACTCCGCAGGGACGGTGTGGCAACAGTTGCACCCGACACGGTCCGGCCCGCCACCGGCCCCAGCGAATGTTGCGCCAGCAAAGCCGGGGCTCATGCAACTCCTGCGAGGCCACCGCTTCAGTATCGTGGCGGTGCTCGTCGCGACACTGGCGCTCGGCACGCTGCTCGGGCACAAGGACCTGCTGCATGCGATGCTCCCGGGTGTCTCCCCCGCCTCCAGCGGACCTCCTGTTGCACACACGCAAGCGACGACTGCGACGCAGGCGCCGACCTCCACGGAGTCAGTTGCGCCGCCGGCAGACGTAAGCTCCGCGGCAGCCGCGCCCGCGCCCGCCGCGCCGCTCGCCACGACGACTGCGCCCGCCCGGCCGGATCTGGCGGGCACCTGGCGCGGCGCCTATGTCAATGCCTCGGGTAAGGAGCTGCTGCGCGTCGTCAGTCTGAGCATCAGCCGCGTGCACGACAACGGCGGCATCGAGGGCACGCTGCAGTACGAAGCGGCTTCGGGAGATGGCGAGTGCAAGCTCCACCCGCGTGGCAGCACCTACTCGGCGGCCGAGCAGCGGCTGCAGCTGAGTCCCGAGAGCTGCAGTGCGCACTATCCCAAGGAGCTTGGTGTGCCGCTCGATTTCGACGGCGTGAACCCGCACGCGAACACTCTCAAGAACGGCCGCATCGAAGCGCCCACCGGCGAAGTAATCCGCGTCAGGCTGAAGCGAGTGAGCGGCGTCTAGAGAGAGACCGATACCGTCGCATAGACAAACCGCCCGATCGGCGAGTACGTGGCGACGTCCGCATTGTTGTCAGTGAAGGTCCGCGGTGCAGTCGGCGGCATGCGGTTCGTCAGGTTGTTGACGCCGATCGCCGCCTTCACCTTGTGCCAGTCATAGGCTGCGCGCAGGTCCCAGGCCGAATACCGGCTTACCGGCAAAGGCGCAAGATTCCCGTTCGGACCCGTATCGGTCACGGCCGAGAGATAGGTGTTGGCGACGCCCACGTCCAGATCGTGGTAGTTCCAGTCGAACGTCGTGTAGAAGTGATATTTGGGCAGCGTGCCGCCAAACACGCCCGCATTGGTGGCGTGCCCGGCATACTGGATGAACGCCTGGCCGGGAAGCCCCTGGGAGTCGAAGGAATCGAAGATCGAGCCGGCGGTTCCGATGTCGAAGGTGCCGATGTGATCGGTCGGGATGAGGTAGTTGGCCGTTATATTCCAGGATTCCTCGAGCAGTTCGGCGTTGTTCTCGAATCGGTCGACGAGATAGAGGTTCGCCGCCTTGGTCGGATCGCCCTTGCCGGTGACCGGATTCGTCAGATAGGTCAGCAGGTCGCCGGGTGCCGTGAACGGGTTGCTCGCCCCGGCGAGCCCGGGGAAGTTGCCGATCGCCAGGTTGGCAAAGTACGGTGAGGCCGACCCCAGCGTGTTGACGCTCGACAGGATATTGTTGAAGCCGATACCCGCCTGAAAACCGCGCAGCTCGATGTCAGAGTAGTCCGCAGTTACGATGAGACCCTGCGCGAACTGCGGCTTGAGCACGAACCCGACGGTCTTAGAGGTCGAGGTTGCGGGCTTCAGGTTGGGGTTATTGCCATCCTCGCCATTGAAGGGCATCGCGCTGTAGTTGGGACCGAACACCCCGGGAATCACCGTGCCGGCCACCTGCCGCGTGTCGGTCGGCCCGAATTCCGAGAACAGGTTCGGTGCCAGAAACGACTTGGCGTAGTTGCCGCGGAAAACGAGCTCCTTGTCGAAGGGCTGCCAGCGGAAGCCGATCTTGGGGACGTTGGAACTGCCGGCGTCGCTGTAGTGCTCGGAGCGTTCGGCCGCGGTGAGATCGAACGCCCGGAATACCGGCACGCTCCAGTCCTCGCCGGTAATCGGTATGCGCGCTTCCGCAAACGCTCCGCTGATGGTGTGCGCGGCCGAGAACGGGTCGGCAAAGGTGCCGCCAATCCATTGTTGCGAATTGACGCCGTACGCGCCGGTAATCGGATCCGTGACGCGACCGTTGGGATCCGCGTGGCCGGAGAGCGCTTCGCGCCGCACGGTCGCGCCGATCGCAAGGCCGACTTCGCCGGCCGGTAACTTGCCGATGCGGCCGACGACTTGCCCGTCCCAGGACTCGAGCTGGCTGATCGCATGGATGACTTCGGTCCCGTACAGATCCGCGAGTGAGCCGGGGTTCAGTCCGGCCGCGGTCGCGAACGGATCGAGGGCCGGCTCCAGTACCAGCGGCCCGCCGGTCGAATAGCCGCTGTACACGTTACTGAAGGACCCGCCCGCCACGGCTTGGCCTGCGGCGTTGTAGCCGCCGGCGATCGCCAGCGCGAGGTTCGGCTTATAGATCAGATTGGTTTGCAGCTGCTGCAGATCGCTCTCGCTGTAAACCACCGCGCTCTCCCAGGTCCAGGCCTGGGTGATCTCGCCGCGCAATCCGGCGGTGAGGCGAGCCGCCGTCGTGGTGTCGTAGAAATCATGAGGCGCCGGCAGATAGCTGAATGTCACTCCGGGAAACGCGGTGGTCAACGGATTGTACGGCGCGTCCACCGGCACTGTGATCCCGGTCTGCGTAACCGGCGCCCATTGCGTCCAGGCCTTGTCCTGCGAAACCATCAGATCGCCGAACAACTCGAGTTTGCCGCGATCGCTGACCGGCAGCTTGAAGTTACTGGTGAGGGAAGCGAGGTCCTGTTTCAGCAGCAGGGTCTGGTAGGGCGAGATGTCGAAGGCACCCGCCACCGTCGCCGGCGACGTCGGCGTGTAGGTGCCGTTGGCAACCAGCGTGGCCAGTGAGCCGGCCGTGGCGTTGACTCCGGTGGGGTTCCTGGCGCTCGGGGAATCGATCCCCGAGCTCAGGATGTCGTTGGCACCGTTGACCGTTCCGGGCAGCCCGGAGGTCTTGCCGTACAGTGGGCTGCTGAACGGCCGATCGTTCTGGAACAGCGGATCGGTGTGAGTATAGTTCACGGTCGTCGTGATATTGCCGCTACCGACATTGAAGCCGCCGGTGGCGAATGCCGACCACTCGCTGTAGTCATCCGCGTTGCCGGCCCGTGCGCCGGCCGTGAACCCCTGGTAGTTGGACTTGAGAATGAAGTTCACCACCCCACCGACTGCGTCGGATCCGTAGATCGAGGAAGCGCCATCCGTCAGCACGTCGATGCGATCGATGGCCGCCGCGGGAATCTGGTTGACGTCGACAAAGTTTTTGCCGTTGATGCCGCCGATGCCGCTGTTGGCAACGCGCCGGCCGTCGACCAGCACCAGAGTCGGCAGGTTGCGCAGCTGCAGCTGCGAGCCGCCGGCCGTGTTCTGATTGTTGTTGTTGGCGTTGCTCGTCCCGGCGTTGCTGCGGCCTTGAAAGGCAGGGATCTCCTTGCGCAGAATCTCGAGCGCATTCGAATCGACGCCGCTGGCCTCGAGCTGCGCTGCGCTCAGCGTATCCACCGGCACCGCGATTGTGTCGGGCGTAGTCGGGATGGAGCTGCCCGTAATGATGATCTCCGCGAGCGGCTGCGCCTCGGAGGTAGCTTCAGGCTGATCGGCCCCCTCGGCGACGGCGGTCGCCAACAGCGCGCCAACGCAAAACCCGATCTTGCGACTGTCCATGATTTCCCCCTAAAAATGGACCTGGGCCTTTGCCGCTCACGAAGCGGGCGCGGGCTTGACGTCGAACCAGATTATTCCACCCCCGGTCTTCCCCTCCCCCGGGGACACCGCCACGTACAGGCGATGCAGCTCGGGGACGAGGATCGCGGTCTTCGCACCCGCAGCGCTCGCCACGTGCGGAAGCTCGACGACGTGGCCGCCGTCGCGCTCGGCGTAGACGCCGATATAACCTTCACCACCCGGTGCATACACCCTGCGATTCGCCTGATCGAAGATTTCGGCGTCGACGTGGCCAGGTGCTGCAAAGCTTGCCACGCTTGCGCCCCTCTGTGAATCGAGCACGATGAGTCTGCCCGGATCCCGCGCGACGATGAACAGCAGGTGGTTGGCCTCATCGAGTTGCGCGAGCGCGTTCTGCCTGGCCTCACGGATCGGCCATTGCGCCACGACCGTGCGCGTCGCCTTGTCGATGACCGCCACACTGTTCTGGTCGGTGATATTGACGTAAATGCGCGGCCCGTGCTGCCCGACCGCCATCGCCTCCACGTGATCGGCATCGAGGTGAATTTCGCCGACCTTGCGTGCCGACACCGGATCGATCTCCTCGATCCACGACTCCTTGAGCTTGACGTCCTTCCCGCCGGTGACGATGTAGAGGTGACCGCTGGGACTGTCGAAGCAGATGGAATCGGCGCCCGGGTGTAAAGTGATCGTTCCGGCCGGCGCAAGCGTCGGCTGATCGAGCAGCTTGATCGTCCTGCTGCCATCCGTGACCAGTACCCGGTGCGTCTGCGGGATGATAAAAATGCTGTGGGGCGTCTCAAAGCCCCGCACGGTCCTCAGGTGCTTTCCAGAGCGCAAATCGAATACCTCGAGCGTGCCGTGATCCTCGGCCGCGAGGAACAGTCGATTAGCCGGCAGGTCCACCGCGAAGTGATCGAAGTCTCCGCTGTAGCCGGGTAGGTCCGTCCGGCCCTGCAGCACCAGCACCGTGTCGTCGGCAGCAGCGGGCGCCGCGGCGGCACCGGCGAGTGCGGCCAAGGCGATTAGCTGCACACTCGCGCCGGCAGGACGTTTCATCATCTCTCCTTGGCGCTCAGGTGCCCGCGCGGAACAGGCTGGCCGCGTCGGGAATCTTCTGCTCCAGCTCCGCTCTGACCTGCTCGGCACGGGCGTGGAGCTTTTCCTTGTCATCGCCTTTCCTGTAGGCGACCACTATGCCAACGGCACCAATCACATTGCCCGCCCTGTCGTGCAGCTGCAGCTCACTCTCAAAGCGCTTGCCGGTGGAGTTGATCTCCAGGTTAGGCTTGCCGGTGAAGACGCAGCGCATGTCGTCGTTGTCCGCCTTCTTGCCGATGCGCCCGATGTTCGAGCCGGCGATGACGTTGTAGTCGCTATCCGGCGGCGTGGCGTGGATGGCCAGTATTTCGATTTCCGGGTAGCGGTCGATGAACTGATCGACCAAGCGTTGCGCGTAGGTGTTGCCGGGCGCGTCGGGCTCGTACGGGTAGGCATCAAAGAGATTGCCGGCGTGGGAGATTCTGCGGTGCAGGTAATCGCGGATTCCCTCGGCACGGCGCTCGAGCGCGGCGCGATCGGCGCCAGGGTGGTAGGCATAATCCAGCTGCAGTGCGCCGATCGTATCTCCCGATACGTCGCGCAGCGGCAAGCGCACCACCAGGCGATCTCCGGCCGCGCTCAAGACCGCCGTTGTCGTGCCGCTCGCGCTCGCTGCCAGATGCGCGGGGTCGGCCGGACCACCGGACTTCACCGGCCCGCCCGCGGCCACCACCACCGCACCGGTCCCCTTGGGCGGCGTAGCACTGATCGCTGCGGCCAAAACTTCCGGGTTCGCCCGCATCACGTCATCGAGCAGCTTGCCGGCGTAATTGCCGAATGGTGCAGCTGCGGCGATCGAGGCCACAAGCCACAGGCAGCATGCACACAGACCTCGCGTCATCGGTCCCCTCCTGCGCGGAGCTTTTTAACCCAGTACTCTGAAGCGAGCCTGAAATTTGCGGTCGAAGCCGCCTACCGGCCCGCCACCAGAAGCACGAAGCTCTCCGGCACGATCGGGACGGCGCCGCCTCCGGGCGGCGTATCCGCGCTGCGCGCGGCGGGCATGAAGATCCGGCCGCTGGCCTCATCGAGCGCCAGCGTTCGCGCACCTGGCTGAGTTTTCAGGGTCTGCTGGGACTCGTAGCGATCGGGCGAAACCTCGTGCAGCACGCTCAGCGTGCCTTCCTTGTTCGAGGTAAAGATGCGCTGAGTGCGAGGGTCGAACACCGCGCCGTCAGGATCGCGGCCAATCGCGGCCGTTGCGACGACACGCCCGTCGTCCGTGTCCAGCACCGCTAACTTCTCATTTCCGCAGGCGGCGAATACCCGGTGATGGGCTCGGTCGACTGCCATGCCGGTCGGCTCCTCGCAGGGAGCCAGCGGCCAGGTCGCGATGGGCTGCAGGGTGTGCGTGTCGAACACGTGGATCACACTCTTGCCCTCGTCGTTGACGAACGCGCGACCGCGCCCGTCGAAGCCGATCTGCTCGAGCTTCGCGCCGCCCAGCTCCAGGGTATCGACGATCGCGTCGCTCCTCGGATCGATGACGGTCACGTCGCCGCTGGCGCCGCCATTGACTACGTAAAGCCGGCGGCTGTCGGGATCGTATGAAATCGCATCGGGCTTGACGCCGGTGTACCTGATGAGTTTGCGGATTTGCAGCGTCTTGCGATCGAACACGGTCACGGTTCGATCCAGGCCATTGCTGGTATAACCCTTGCCGAGCTCAGGTATGAGCTCGATGCCGTGCACCCCGTGCATGCCGGTGATTGCGCCGAGCTTCTCTCCCGTGTCGGTGTTCAGCACCTCGACACGATTGCCGTGGGCAACGAACACCCGATGTGTTGGCGCATCGACGCGCAGATAGTCGTAGCCCGTCTCGTCACCGCCGATAGCGTATTGCGCAAGCATGCGGTACCTGACCGACTCCGCCGGCGGCGTAGCTTCGGCTCCGGTCACTCGTATCAGCGCAACTGCGACCATCGAGACGCACAACAGCCGGTGGTGTTGCATTGCCAACCCCCTCGTCCCAACTTGCGCTATTGTGTTCCTGCAACCTGAAGCCAAAATGAAAGTCCTCATCGTCGAAGACCAGCGCAAATTGAGCGTGCTGCTCAAGCAGGGGCTGGCGGAGGCCGGATATGGGGTCGGCGTGGCAGCCAGCTGCGCGGCGGCCCGCGATGCCTTGTCCGAGACCACCTACGATGCGATCGTGCTCGACCTGGGTCTTCCGGATGGGGACGGCCTCGAGCTGCTGCGCCAGTGGCGCAGAAGCGGCTTCAACGAGCCGGTGATCATCCTGAGTGCCCGCGACGCGGTGCAGGATCGGATCAAGGGCCTCGACTTCGGCGCCGATGATTATCTTCCCAAGCCGTTCAACCTCGAGGAGCTGCTGGCGCGGTTGCGTTCGCTCCTGCGGCGGCAGGCGAGCGTCAAGGACACGGTGCTCGAGCACCGCGGCATGCGACTCGACCTGGTGGGACGAACGCTGCACTTCAACGGCGCGCCGGTGGAGCTCACCAATCGGGAGTTCGCGCTGCTCGAGATCTTCATGCAGAATCCCGGCCGGATTCTGCCGCGTACGCTGATCTGCGAAAAGGTATGGTCGTCACCCTATGACGTCGACGCCAACCTGCTCGACGTCTACATGAGCAAGTTGCGGTCGCGCTTCGAGATCGAAGGCGACAAACCGCTGTTCAAGACGGTACGCGGCGTCGGCTACAAGCTGCAGTGAAGTCGATCGGCGCAAGGCTCGCTTTGTGGTACGCCGCTGCCAGCACGGTGACACTGGCCTGCCTGTTCGTTGTCGGGTATTACCTGCTGCGCGGCTATCTGATCCATGGACTCGACCTGCTCAACCAATCCGAGTTCGAGCAGCTCAAAGCGCATTTGGGCGCGGACTACACTCTGCTCAGCAATAGCGTGATCGATCAGCGCATTCGCGAGACCACGGAGTACGCGTCGGTCCTCTTCTACATCGACATTCACCGCCGCGACACCGGTACGATTTTCTACTCGACCAATCTCAAGGGCCGATCGATTCCGGACGTCAAGGGTGCGCACCAATACGACGTCGACTGGGACGGGGGTCCGCTGCGCGTCGCCGAGTTCCTCATGCCCCCTTACGATGTCATCGTCGCGACCCCCGCGGCCCAGGTCGAGGGTGTGATGGAGGGCTACGCCGAAGTCTGCGGTGCGCTGCTCGTCCTGATGCTCGCGATGAGCGTCGCCATCGGGCTCGGGTTGAGTCGCCTGGCACTGCGCCCCGTGCGTCTGATTCGCAGCACCGCGAACCGTATCGGCTCTGAGAACCTCGGCGAGCGCATCCCGGTGCCAGCGGTGAAGGATGAGATTTCCGATCTCGCCCGGCTGTTGAACGCGATGTTCGATCGGCTCGAGGCCTCCTTCAAGCACGTGCGGCGCTTCGCGGCCGACGCTTCGCACGAGCTCAAGACCCCGCTGTCGCTCGTTACGCTGCACGCGGAAAAGCTGCTCGCCACCGGGACCCTCAGTCATGAGAACGAGGAGGGACTGCAAACCCTGCTCGAGGAGGTGACGCGACTGAACGGCACGATCGACGAGCTGCTGTTTCTGTCTCGGGCGGAGTCGCACAGCATCACGCTCGAGCTCGCGCCGCACGAGCCGGCGGCCTTGCTCGGCAATTTCAACATCGACGCCCAGGTGCTGGCGGAGCATCACGGCGTGCACTTTGTATACACCCACCAGGGCAGCGGCACGGCCATCTGCGAGCCGCGCTGGTTACGCCGCGTGCTGTTGAATCTATACAGCAACGCCATCAACGCATCGCCGGCCGGCGGCCTGATCCAACTGCGTTCCGTGATGAGCGGCGGCCTGTGGCACGTCGAGCTGGAAGATCAAGGCTGCGGCGTTCCAGGCCCGGAGCTCGAGCGCATCTTCGACCGGTTCGTCCGCCTCCACTCGTCGGATCGGCCACAGCTCGAGGGCAGCGGACTCGGCCTCGCCATCTGCCGCGGCATCATTTCGCTACACCATGGAAGGATTTTTGCAGAGCCGGGGGGCGAAGGCCGCGGGTTGCGGGTCGTCTTTGAGATCCCAGGACACGCACCCGCGCCTCAGACGCCGAGCCTTACCCCTGATGGGCTAGCACCAGCAACGTCAAGGTGATGGTGATCGCACCGCCGATGCGCGTAGCGATCTGGGCAAACGGCATCAGCTGCATACGGTTAGCGGCGGTAAGGATCGCCACGTCGCCCGTGCCACCCTGCCCGGCCCGGCAGGCGATCACGATCGCCGCATCGATCGGATAAAGGCGGATCCAGCGCCCGACAAAAAAACCCGTGACAACCAGAGTCACTACGGTGGCAACGATTGTCAGTAGATTCCTCGGAGCAAACGCGGCCATCAGGCGATCCCACGGTGTCAGGGCCACCCCGATCGCAAACAGCAGCGGATAGGTGACGGCACGGCGAAAGAACTGATAGACGACGTAAGCACCGTGCTGCAACGAGGGCGGTACCGCCTGTATCAGCTTGAGCAGCACTGCCAGCAGCAGCATCGAGACCGGGGCGGGGAGACCAAAGGTCTGGAAGCAGACGAGCCCCAGCAGATACAGAGTAATCACCAGTAACCCCGCGGCGGCGATGTGCGTGACGTCCGAGCCCACTGGCACGTCCTCCTCGTGTGTAGCGAGCTCCTCACTCTCGCCGGGCTGCAGGCGACCTTCCCCGGTCAGGTGCGGGAATCTGCGGCCCGCGAAGCTCAGGACCCCCGCGAGCAGAATCGCGGTCAGGCTGCCGAACATCACCGCCGGCAGCACCTGCGCGAACAGGTCGCCTTGCTGCTGGTGCCAGATCTGTGCGTAGCCGATCGACAGCGGTATCGCACCCTCACCCACACCGCCCGCCATGACGGGGATCACGATCATCAGCAGCGTGTGGCGCGCACCGAGCCCCAGCGACGCCCCGACCGCCGTGCCAACCAGCAGTGCGGCGGCAGAGCCGGCCGCCATGGGCACGAACAGTTTGAGAAATCCCCTGATCAACGTCCGGCGATCCATGCTGAGAATGCTGCCGACGATCACCGCGGCGATGAACAGATAGAGGAAATTCGTCGACTTGGTAAAATCCGTGACCGTCTTGATGATCTCAGCGGGAATCAGCTGATGAAAGGTCAGAAAAGAAGGCACGAAGGTCGCGAAGATCGCCGCCCCACCGATCTGGTTCAACCCCGGCACGCGATGGCCGAGCTCCGCGCAGGTGAAGCCCATGACGGCCAGAACCGCAATCATCATGTTGATTTCGGTCGGCACCTTGCCCGACATCACGAAGTAGCCGACGACTGCCAGCAGCACCAGGTGCACCGGCACGGGGATCACCCCGATGCGCAGCTCCATGAGTTTCCACCACGCCTGTGGCCAGGAGCGTGTCGAGTTGCTCATGCGTCCCCCGATTGACCTTCGACCGAGCCTAGGCTCGACCGCTTAAGTGAACCTGAAACGGCATCCCGACGGTAACAGCGCACGACCGGGACGTGCGATTCATCGTTACTTGTGAACGTCGCGCGTGAGGCGCACTACCCCGGCTGAATCTCGCGCGAGGCGGATGTCCATGCGCTGCCCGCGGAAGGTCACGTTGCGCAGCGTCAGCGAGCTCCAGCTCCCGGCCAGCATCGGCGGGTAGGCTTCGACGAGGCCCGCCTCGCGGATGCGCAGCCCGCTGAACCCGTAGATCAGAGCCTGCAGGTAACCTGCGGACCCAGTGAGGAAGTATGCCGTATTGTTGCGCGCGGTCTCGGTGCGCACATTGAAGGGAGGCTTGAGCGTCCCGCCGCTGAGATTCCCGGCGAGGAGCGCGGCACCCTCATCGTCGGCGCCAACCGTCGCCGCGGCCACCATCGAGGGCGCAATACCCATGCTGGTCGAGCCCGCCCGGGCGAGCGGCGTCGGGCGGACTGCGTAGTCAAAGTCGCCGCGCCGTAGTGCCGGGCTCATGAGGAGATCGAGCGAGGGCAGGAAGAGCAGCGGCACCGGCCCGCCGCCGAAGTCCTGGCTGCCGCTCCCGACCGACGGATCGAACGGCAGATGATGCGTCCCACCCGGCGCCAGCGGCACATACATCTCCCGCGCCGCCTGCTGCCACACCGGATCGGGCCGCTCGCCGAGCTCGCGGGCCGCCGCCGCCCCGATGGCGAGCGCCCTGGCGGCAGACACGTTGGTGAAGGTGTCGTTCGGAATGTCGTTGTGCGACTCGGCCACGGAGTTCACGTGGTTGATCTCGTATCGATGCTCGCGCGGGTTGTAAGTGGAGCGGCTCGCCCAGAAGCGCGCCACTTCGCGGATCACCGGCCAGCCGTGCGTGCGCAGCCAGTCGCGATCATGGGTGGCGAGGTAGTACTGCCATTGCGCGATCGCGACGTCCGCGGTCACGTGGATCTCGGTGTCCGCGAGCAGCACGGCCGAGTGCGGCGTCTGGTCGGTGCCGTTCTCCGGATCCGACTCCCAGGGGTACATCGCTCCCTGGTAGCCGTGCGCCTGCGCCCGCTGCCGCGCCGCCTCCAGTGTGCGGTAGCGGAAGTCGACGAGCGGCCGGGCGCGCTCGGGATGCAGCAGCAGCAGCACCGGGAAGATCCAGGTGTCGCTGTCCCAGAAGACGTGCGCCGCGTAATCCGGCGTGAGCGCATCGGGACCGGGCGAGAACGCCGTGCCCGCGGTCGAGCTCGCGAGCAGGTAGTAGAGCTCCGAGTGGGTCACCTGCTGCGCGCGTGTGTCGCCCTCGATCAGGATGTCCGACTGCCAGAGCCCGGCCCAGGCGGCGCGGTGCTCTTCGAGCAACTGCCCGAACCCGCGACTGCGCGCTGCGCGCGCCAGCGCCAGATCCTGCGCGGCGTCGCCCCCCCAGCCCTCGCGCGACAGCGCCACATACTTCGTGAAAGCGTAGCTGCGGCCGTGCTCGACCCTGATCGCAACATCGAGCGCCATGCGATAGGGGTCGTGATGGAACGCAACGCTCTCCGCCGCGATCCCCTCGGGCAGCGCCACCACCGCGGCCATGGCCATGGCGAGGCCCTGCACCGCCCGGCCGTCGAGCCACATCGACAGCGAGGAGGTGTCGCCGTCGCTCGAGCGCACCTCGGTGTAGCCGGGATACCAGACCGCCTCGCGGTCGGCCGTGGCCGGGGGACGCGGCTCGAGCGTGAGGCCGTAGGCCGCGACCGCCTCCTCCATCTCGGGACCGGTCATCTGCGCGAGCGGAAACCGCGGCGCGTGATTCGCCCACAGGAGCAGCGGGAAAGACAGATGCACGACGCCGTCGTAGTCCGGCGTGATGGTGAGGCGCGTGGCCGCGAGGTGCGGCGACGCCTCGCTCACGAGCGTCGTCACCTCGACCTCGGTCGCACGCCCGCCATCGAGATAACGATAGTGCGTCGTGAGCGTGGCCTCGTGCAGGTTGAGCGTCTGGCGGTAGTCGGCGAAATGCCGCTCGTCGAGCCGCGCGCGGTTGAGCCAGGCCTGCCCCTGGCCCGGGGCACTCGAGCTGAAGTCCACCTCGGGCCATCCGGGCACCTGTGCCGGCCGCGACATGTCGCCCGCCGTGTAGTCCATGAATGCGACCATGTACGCGGGCGTCGCCTCGGTGCCGCGCGGTGCCGTCAGCGCCGCCAGGTAACCGTTGCCGAGATAGCCGGGGAAGTAGCTCGGCAGGTCGGCAAGGCCGGCCTGCAGCAGAAAGCTCGCGTCGGTCTCGCCGCGCGCACTCGCGGCGGCCAGCACAAAGAGCGCGTACATCAGCACGTTAGCGCTGCGGCTCATGGCGTCTTCTCCATATCGGGTGGTGTTCGCACGGCGAGGTACACCGTGCTCCAGAGTTGCGCGGCGTTGGCCTCATCCGCGTCCGCCGCCGCGGCGCCGAACGGCGCCACGTGATAGTGGCGCTCGCCGAAGGACCACGACCAGAGCTCCGAATTGCTGATCGAGCGCGTCGCGCTGATCGCGGTCCAGAGGGCCTTCTGCGCCTCGATGAGGTGCGCCCGGACCGCTGCGGGCAGCTCCGTGCGCTCGAGTTGGCGCGCGAGGCCGGCGGCGAACAGCGCCTGTTGCCATGACCAGACGACGGTGCCGTGGTAGGCGCTGCGGTTCAGCTGCGCCTGCAACGTGCCCGTGCAGAAAGCGGGATTGGCGACCAGCAGCCCCACCTCGGTCATCAGTCCCGCGGGAAACGGCCGGATGAGAGTGGTAACCGCGCGGTCGACGCTTGTGGCATCGAGATCGGCGAACAGCAGCGCAAAGCCCTCATCCGAATGCAGCACCGGGATCGGAGCTCCGGCACCATCCAGTCCGATCGCATGAAAACGCAGCTCGTCGGCCCCGAGAGCGGCAATGGCCGGCAGCGCCGCGATCTTCTCCGCGGTGGCATAAGAGAAGACGGCCGCGGCCGCGGCCTGGTTCGCAATGGTGACGTCGAAGAGCGGCGGGGCGCACGTGCGCCAGACCTCCGCGAGCCGCGCCGCGCTCGCGAACAGCGCCCGATCGCGCGCCTTCAAGTACGGCGCGAGCAGGCCGCTGTCGCTGAGCTGCGCCGCGGCCGCCAGCGCGGCCGGCACCAGCACCGCGTTGACGTCGTACGGGTAGCGCCCGCCGCCGAGGCCGTGCTCGCTGTCGCGCCATTCGCCCACGGAATGCCCGGGCTTCAGCGCGATGAGATTAGCCCGGGAAGGATCGCCGGCAAACGCCACGGCGCTCGCGAGCACGAGCCTCAGGTTCTGGACCAGCGCCGCGCCCCGCGCCTGGCGTCCCGCGCTCACCCGACTGCCCGCGGCGGCCAGGAAGGCCGCCGCGCGTGACTGGCCGCGGGCATCGTGCAGGAGCCAGGCACTCGCCACCGGAGCGAGCAGGTAGTCACCGTCGATCATCTTGTAGTCGTAGACCGGCGCGGCGGAGCGCGCGCCGTCGGCCTTCATGTGATCGAGCACCGCCTGCTCGCCGATGTCCTCCTCGTGCGCGACCTCGCCTCGTGGCGATAATCGCGCGAGCACGGAGCCGAGTGCGTCCTCGATCGCGGCAGCGCTCAGTGCCGGCATCAGCAACCGGACCGACATGAGGGTGTCCCGCCCGAAATAAGTGTCGAAGCGCCAGGAGCCCGCCAGCAGCTTCTCGCGATAGGCGAGATAGGTCAGTGTATTGCGCGCTTGCGGGTCGGGCCCCGCCGCGTCAGTGAGGAGCTCGACGCCGGTGAGCGGCGTCAGTGGCGTCTCGCCCGTGAGCCCGGTGAGGGTCAAGCCGATCGTACCGTCGGTAGCCGCTCTGATACGGCCGTGCTCGAGCTCGCCGTGCGTGACTTCGAGCGTGAGCCGATAGCCCGCGGCGCCGTCGAGGCGGTCCCGCGCCCAGCTCAGCGTGCGACCTGCGACCGTCGGGGCGACACTGATCTCCGGCGGCACCGTCCCGGTCGACTGGTAGTCGCGCAGCACGCGGATGCTGGAGAGCACCGCCTGCCGAGGCACCAGCTCGGGAGCTGCGATGGTGGCGTCCACCGCCATGCCGTACAACGCGCGGCCGCGGGCGTCGGTCGTGTGAACGGGCCGCGCTGCGCCGTTGAGCGTCCAGCGAGCCTCGCCCGATCGCTTTTCGAACCAGAGACCGACGCCGCTGTTGCCGGCGGGGAAGGCGAGCAGAAGCCGCGGCTCGGATCCCGAGCGCAGCAGCAGATGCGCGGCGACTTGCCCCTCGCGCAGGAAGCGGTTGATGTTGAGCGCGTCGTCGACCTCGAAGTCGAGCCGCGGCTGCGTCGGCTGCGCCAGCTGCTGCGCGGGCGCGGCGGCTTGCACGGGCCCAAGCAAGCCCGCAGCCACACTTAAGGCCAAAGCCCTCTGCCACACCGCCATCGTGTTCACCGACGGCCATCCTCGCCCGCTCTACTTAAGTAGCGCGGCAATATACCATCCGTGCGCATGAGCTTAAGAACACTCTCGCGCCGCGAGTTTGCGCGGCTCGCGGCAGGTCTCACTGCGAGCGGCTGCGCCGCACCCTGCGCAGGCGTCGCGCGTGGCTTCACGACGCCCCCGCTCGCGGAGGTTGCCTACGGCGACGTCAGCATCGACAGCGCGGCGCACCAGGCGCAGCTCGCCAATACGCATGAAGTGCTGATGAGCCTGAGCGAGGACAGCCTCCTCAAGCCCTTTCGGCAGATGGCGGGCATGTCTGCGCCGGGCGAGGATCTCGGCGGCTGGTACAACTACGACCCCGATTTCGACTGGCACCGGGATGATGCCGGCTTCGCCCCCGGAGCCACCTTCGGCCAGTGGGTGTCGGCTCTCGCCCGCTGCCACGCGATCACGGGCTCGCAGGCCGCGCGCGAGCGGGTGCTGCGGCTCAACCGGCTCTATGCCGCGACGATCTCCGCGGGGTTCTACGCCAAGAACCGCTTCCCGGCCTACTGCTACGACAAGCTGCTGCTGGGGCTCATCGATTCCCAGCAGCTGGTGGGCGACCGCACGGCGTTCGACCTGTTGGATCGCACCACGCAGGCAGCGCTCCCGCACCTGCCGCGGGCCGCGGTCGATCGCGAGCTCGAATGGCGGCCCGGCAAGGACCAGTCCTATCGCTGGGACGAGTCGTATACGATTCCGGAGAATCTCTTCATCGCCTGGCGGCGCGGCGCGGGACGGCGCTACCGCGATCTCGCCGTGCGCTTTCTCGATGACGCCACCTGGTTCGATCCGCTGGCGCACGGCGAGAACGTGCTGGCCGGCAAGCATGCGTACAGCTACGTCAACTCGCTCTCCTCCGCGATGCAGGCCTACCTCACGCTCGGCAGCGGCAAGCACCTGCGGGCCGCGCGCAACGCCTTCGACATGCTGACCGCGCAGAGCTACCCGACCGGTGGCTGGGGACCCGACGAGAAGCTGATGGCGCCGGACGGCCCCGAGCTGTACGCGAGCCTCGCCGCCACGCACAACAGCTTCGAGACGCCCTGTGGCGCCTATGCGCACTTCAAGCTGACGCGCTATCTGCTGCGCGTGACCCGCGATGCGCGCTACGGCGACAGCATGGAGCGCGTCATGTTCAACACCGTGCTGGGCGCGCGCCCCATGCACGCCGACGGGCGCGCCTTCTACTACGCCGACTACAATGTTGCGGGCCGCAAAGTCTATTCCAGCCACCGCTTCCCCTGCTGCTCCGGCACCCTGCCGCAGGTCGCCACCGACTACGGGATCAACGCGTATTTCCGCGAGCCGCACGGCCTCTACGTAAACCTTTATCTGCCCTCGAGCGTGCGCTGGGTGCAGGGGGGCGCGCGTTGCGCGCTCACACAGAGCGGCGACTATCCTTTCGCAGATGAAGTGTCGTTGCGCCTCAGCGCGCAGCAGCCCCGCGAGTTCACGCTGTATCTGCGGATCCCGGCCTGGGCGGTGGGAGCGCGCATCGAAGTCAATGGCGCGCGTTGGACCAATGCCGCCGAGCCCGGGATGTTCGCCGCCCTGACCCGCACCTGGCACGACGGCGATCGCATCGAGCTGGAGCTGCCCCGCACCCTGCGCCTCGAGGCGATCGACCGGCGGCACCCCGACACCGTGGCGCTGCTCGCGGGCCCCCTGGTGCTCTTCCCCATCGGCGCGGGGAGCGACCGCCCGTCGCTCAAGCGCTCGGACCTGCTCGCGGTACGCCAGGTCCAGCCGCGCCGCTGGGAGACGCGCGCCTCAGCGCCGCTTGCCCTGCTGCCGTACGTCGCCATCGACGAGGAAGAGTATTCGACTTTCCTGACGGTCTCCGCCTGACAGCGCGCTAGCGCCACGCGATGTCGAGGCGCTCACGGATCGGGCGGCTTTCGAGCACGATGGAGGCGGTCGCGCGCGCGGAATCCCAGACCCAGTGCCCGACCTCTGCGCCGTTGACGGAAATCGACGACGGCCTCGCGGTGCCGTGGAGCTGCAGCTCGTACGAGCGCAGCGCCGGCTGCCCGGGATACGCGCCCTGCGCGGGCTCGATCACCAGATGATGCACGCCGTCCGCGCCGGCTGTGTGACTCAGGGTCGTAAGCGCGTGCTGCCCCAGCTCGTCGGAGCGCAGCGATTCCCCGTCGTCCTCGTAGAGCTCGAAATGGCCGCTCCCGGATCCGTACACATTGAGAATCAGCGCATCGAGCGGTTGCCCGTCCGAATACTCACTCGGGCGCTGCTCGGGGATGACGGCCCCCGCGCGCACGAATACCGGTGTCTCCTCCACCACATAGTGCGCGGTGAACGTGCGCCCGCCCTGATAGTGCCGGCCGTCGAAGAAGCCGAGCCAGTCGCCCGGGGGCAGCCAGATGGTCTGCGTGCCGCCCGGATCGAGCACCGGAGCCACCAGCATCTCGCTTCCGAAGAAATACTCGTGCGGGTGCCGATAGGCTTCCTCGACATCCGGGTACTCGAGGTACAGCGGCCGCAGGATCGGCAGCGACTCCCGATGCGCATGCCAGGCGTAGGTATAGATGTAAGGGATGAGCTGGGTGCGGAGCGTGAAGTACTTGCGCATCAGCTCCACGCCCCGCTGCCCGTAGGTCCACGGCATGCGCAGGTTCCCTTCGCGCGGATTCTCGTGCGCGCTGTGCATGCGCAGAATGCCGCTGAAGGCGCCGAACTCGATCCAGCGCGCGTACAGATCGAAGTCGATCCGCTTGCCGTGGAATCCGCCGATGTCGTGGCTGATGTAGGGAATGAGCACGTTGCCGCCGCGCGCCGAGAACGCCACCTCGTAGGCAAGCACCGGCCATTCCGAGTAAGTGTCGCCGGTAAAGAAACCGGGATAGCGCTCGCTGCCCCAATCGCCGTAGCGCCCGAGAATGAATGCGCGCTTGCCGGTCGCCTGCGCCGAATAGTCGTAGAAGACCTTGTTGGTCCAGAGCTGCTTGTTGAGTCCCGGCATGTCGACCGAGCCGCTGCCGCCGTCGACCCACCAGAAGTCCACCCCTTGGCTCATGAGCGGGCCGTGCAGGTAACGCATGAAGACGTCCGCTTGGGCCTGATCCGACAGGTCGAAATAGATGCGCGCGGGCGGCGCGACGTCGCGGATCGCGACCGGCCCCAGGAGGATGCCGTCGCGCCGCTCGCCCCTGGCTTCGAGGTTGGGCGCGACGCGCAGCAGGATCTCGTTGTCCGCGCCGTGCACCACGTAAGGAGTGATGTCGGAATAGGTGAGGCGCTGTGGCCAGTGAATCGGGCTCGGCGTCGCCTCCTTGCCGTTGACGAACAGGCGGTAGGTCTTAGCCACCTCGCCGACGTAGAGATAGAGCGTCTCCGGGAGCTGCGCCGGCAGATGCACCGACGCCCGGAACCAGCCGACTCCCCGGTAGCCCGCGTAGCCCTGCTCTTCCCAGGGCGCACCCGTACGGATCGGCTTCCAGTGCCCGCGGCGAGGATCGGTGGAGAAGCTCCAGCCGCGGGAGACGTCGAGGTCGAAGGACGGTTTTGCGGGCGGCGCACGCCCGAGCGCGGCCAGGACCTCGGGCGCGTGACTGTCGTTGAACGACAGGATGCTCTCGCCGGTGTGGATGTAGCCCGGGTGGTCGTTGAGGCTGAGCTTCACACCGCGCTCGTGCAGCCAGCGCATGAGCTCGAGCGGCTGCGGAAAGAGCGGGCTCCAGTCATAGCCCCCGTCCCAGCCGTAGTTGTGCCAGGCGAAATCGAGCACCAGTGTGTCGAAAGGAATGTGGTCGGCGCGCATCCGCGCCACTTCGCCCATGAGGTACTGCTGGTTGTAGCGCCGGAAGTCCGGCCGCCGCGACTCCGCACTGCCGGGAAAGTACTCGAAGTTGAAATCGGTGATCTGCGGACCGAGGACGAAGCGCGGAACCATCGGAATGGAGCCACAGAGCTCGGCGTACTCCTGCAACACCCGGGGGTAGTCGCGGTCGTAGGTGAAGAGATACCAGTCCTCACCCGGCGCGTGCCGCAGCTCGATCCAGCGGCGCTCCGCGTTCCACAGCGGAGTCTCGCTGTCATCGATGAATGCATAGCCGCTGCGGCTTAAGAGCCCCGGCTGCGCCTTGGGCAGCACCAGGTCGATCCCCGGAATGGAGTCATCGACCGGGCTCTCGAGATCCATGCCGTCGCGCGGCAGGTTCGGCGCGCTGATGTTGTCCAGTGAATACGTGAGCCCGCCGAGGTTGCCGGCGTCCAGGTCCCCGGGGTGCCAGACGCGCTCGGCGCCCGTGCGATCCTTCCAGCGCACCTCGAGATTCGCGCCTGAGAAGGCCCCGGAGCGCAGCCGGTAACGCACGGTCACGGCGCTGCTCGAGGCGACGAGCCAGCCGTTGTCCTCGCGCGACTCGACCGCTACCGCGGGCCAATCGCGCTTCATCACGACGGCGCTCGGCGCATCCGCAAAGGCGCCGGACGGCGAATACTCGAGGCGTACGAGCGACGGAGTGAGAAACTCGAAGCGCGCGTTTCCCGCCACGATGGTTGTGGTGCCGCCCGACTGGGCCGCGCAGCTGAGCGAGGCAGCCAGGACGAGCAACAGCGCGCTCGCCGCTACGCCCCCGAAGCGCTGCGCCCGCATAGCGTTTTTCGCGTGAACGCGGCGCGGTGCGCGTCAGCGGGCCGCGCCGACCGGTGGCGCCACGGCGACCAGCAAGTCCGCCTTCAGCCGCGTGCCGCCGACCAGCGGCGTATGCGCCGAGCAGGCGGCGCTGTAGTCGATATGTCGGACCGCAAACAGTGGCAGCACGTCCCGTTTGAGCTGCGAGATCAGCTCGCAGTCGCGCGCCGCGTCGAAGAGATCGCGGTCAGCCAGCAGATCGACAGTCTCCCAATGCGCTGCCATGGTCTGCCCGGCCGTTGCGCTCGCCGGCTGGAGCACGTGCATGACAATCCGGACACCAGGGGTCGTCTCGGGCGAGTTGACTCCCACACAGCCGTAGCCCGTCATCTTGAGGTCATCACGCGCACCGAGCTGCAGCAGGATGCGTCGCATCTTGTCCTGCAATCCGTCGCAGCTGTACTTGGTGGTAAATCCCACGTAGCGGAAGTTGACCTCTTTCTGCACCCACACGGCCGCCTGTTCCCCGGAGCCCGCGGCCGCCAGCGCCGGCGGGCCTGCCCCGGCGCACAGGAATGCCACCATGAGCGCCGCCGTAAAGCGCGCAATCCGTTCGACCGCAGCGACCGTTCCGCAATTCCAGTGAAGCATATGCACCTCCGCGCGCCTGCCGGTCCGATCGGGGATTGGACGGCCCCGCGGCAGCGGATGTTCCGCAGGCGGCTTCCGCGCAGCACGATACTCCGGTCCGAAAGCGCGGTCACTGGCACCCAGTCCGCCCGCCAGCCCCCGTCCCATCCCCTGTGTGCCATGATCGGCCCGAATGCGAGCCCTTCGACTTCGGCAACGACGGTGCCGCGCGCTCCATGCATCTGCCGCGATGTTCGTCTTCGGCCTCACGTCGATGGTCGCAGCGACGGCGCACGACACAAATCCTGACACGGCCGCGCTGTCGACGTCCGACACGATGCTTACCGTCGAAGCGGGCGCTCGGGCGCCGCGACTCGCCGCGCTCGGCCGGCGCACAGGCTGGTTGCTGAAGAACCTCTCGGCGGCAGCTTTGCCCGACCATGTGGAGGTTGGCGGCGCGGTGCAGCCTCTCAAATGGCGGCTGGATCCTGCGGCGAGCCACAGCGACCCGAATGAGATCGCGCTCGCCTATGTCAGCGAGGCGCCGGCGCTTCGCCTCGTCTGGCGCTGGCGCGCACGTGCGGCGTTCGGGCCCATCGAGCACAGCATCGAGATTCACAATCTCGGCAATGACACGCTCTGGCTGCCGCTGCAGCCGAGCCTGACGTTCGACTGGGCCGTCGATCCCGCGGCCCGGCTCGAGCGGCTGTGGGTCGAGAAAGGCGCCGACACTCCCTCCGATGCGGGAACGCATCTCGATGAATTGCGCGACGGCGATCGCTGGCGCGGTACCTCCAGCAGCTACGCCCGTCCGCTCCCCGGTGAGCCGCGCGAGATGATTCCCTGGGTACTCGTGGAGGAATCGGCAGGTCTGCGGCGCGGCTGGTACCTCGGCATCGAATTCAGTGGACGCACCCGGATCGCGCTCGAGCGCGACCGCGGAGCGCTGCGCGGCGATGCCGGCCTCAATCCCGACCCCGGGCCCTATCGCACGCGGCTCCCGCCCGACGCCACCTTCGTCACCCCGACGATATTCATCGGCACTTTCAGCGGCGGGCCGGACAGAGCCGGCAATACTCTGCGCCGCTGGGTACGCGCCGCGCTCAACAACCCGCAGACGCTGCGCGACCCGTCCTATCCGCTGATGGTCAGTAACAGCTGGGGCAGCGGCATGGCGGTGGACGAGCCCCTGGCCCATCGGATGATCGAGGATGCGGCCTCCCTCGGCCTCGAGATGTTTCATCTGGATGCCGGCTGGTTTCGCGCCGTCGGCGACTGGCGGGCGGATCCTTCCAAGTTTCCCGACGGCATCGCGGAGCTTGCCGAGTTCGCGCATCGCAGTGGAATGCGCTTCGGACTGTGGGTGAGTTGGGCGCAGGCGGGCGTCTCGACTCAACCCGGCGCGCTGGATGTCAACGATCCCGACATGCGCGACTGGCTCATCGCCGACCCGCCCCCCGGCTGGCAGCCGCATGAGCCGTTCAAGGGCATCACGATCGATCTCGGCGTGCCGGCGGCGGCCGCCTGGGCCGAACACGAGCTCGAGCGGATCGTCGACGAGTATCACCTCGACATGCTGGAGCATGACGGCTACCTCGTAGCCCAGGGCAGCTCCAGGAGTGACCATCCGGCCGCCCCTCCTGAAGCCGGGACGCTGCGCGTCTCCGAGGACTCGGGTTACCTGTGGGTCGAGGGCTCGAATTCGACCGACGTCAGCGATCACGCGACCCGCGGTTACTACGGGATCTATGAACGGCTGCGCGCGCGGCATCCGCATTTGCTGCTCGAGCTGTGCAATGACGGCGGCCGCATGGTGGATTTCGGCAGCGCCGCCCACGGCGACTACTTCTCGACGACCGACAGCTACGATCCGCTTTCCAACCGGCGCGCTTTCTTCGACGCGAGCCATGTTCTCCCGCCGGCAATGTTGGAAAGCTACGTGGCCGACTGGCCTGCCCCACGCGCGGAGAATTTCCGCTACCTGTTACGCAGCGGCATGCTCGGGTGGTTCTCGCTCATGCTCGACACGCGCCGCTGGACGGAGCAGCAGCGCGCCGATGCGCGCGCGCAATTTGCGCTCTACCGCGCGGCGCTCCGGCCCCTCATCCGTGACGCCGACCTTTACCACGTGTCGGAGCGCCCCGACGGAGTGCACTGGGACGGCCTCGAGTACTACTCACCGAAGCTCCGGCGCGGCGTGCTCTATGCCTTCCGCGGCTCCGCGCCCGGCGAGCCCGTGCATCGGTTTCGCCTCGCCGGCCTCGCCCCGGAGGGTCAGTACGGTGTGCGCTTCCACGACCGCGGTACGAGCCGCGTTGAGAGCGGCCGTGCTCTGATGCGGCAGGGCCTGACTGTGCTGCTACCTGCTCCGCTCTCTTCAGAGCTGGTCTTCTTCGAGCGGCAGCCCAGTGTTGGAGCCGCGCAACGACCGCTGCGAGGCCGTCCGGAGCCACGGGCGGACGTCCCGCCGGGCCTGCCGTAGCGCTGCAACGTCGCCGCGCGCCGTAGCACGCCCCCTATCGTGATGTGGGCTCCATTTCATGGACTGCCCGGCTCTGCCCGCTGCGTTGTAGATTTGCGACATGTACTTGTCACCGTGAATCGTTCGCATTACAGTCGGCCGAAGGTGCGGGATCTGGCGCGAGGCGTCGACGACTGTCGGATCGAAGACGCAAGCACCCTGCAGAGACGGCACCTCCTTCAAGAACGATCAACGAGAGGTCTTGTCCGCTACACGACTGTAACAACAACCTCGTTGCCTTTGAGTTTTCGCCTGCTTCAACCATCGGGAGGGGACCGCCCATGATAGGAAAAAGCAACAAAGCACTCCGCCGGAGTGCCCAATCGGCAGCTACATCCGTTTCGCCTGTGGTCAGACGGCCGGGACGGCCTTTCGGCGCCACCAGCGTTGCGGCTGCCGTTGCAGGAATTCTCTACGCGTCTGCCGCCGGGCTCGCCTATGCGGATGCGCCGGCGGACCAGGCTGCCGGCCCTGCCGCCGGGACCACGGCCGCCAGTGGTGAAACTCTGCAGGAAGTGGTGGTAACTGCGACCGCTACCGGGGTGAGGAAACTGGACGCCAGCTACAACATCGTGTCGGCCTCACTGCAGGACATCGCGATGACGAATCCCGCGGCTGCATCCGATGTCTACAAGCTCTCGCCAGGTGTCTGGCCGGAAAACTCCGGCGGACAGACCGGCGTCAACATCGACGTCGCCGGCTTTCCCAACGGCGGCGGCGACTCGCCCTACTTCACGACCATGATCCAGGGTTCGCCCATCTACGGTTCGCCGTTCCTGTCCTTCATGGACAACAGCTCCTTCATACGCCTGGACGATACAGTCGAGCGCGTCGAGCTCGTCCAGGGTGGAACCAGCGCGATCTTCGGCCCGGGCCAGGTGGGTGCCACCGCCAACTTCATCCTGAGGACCGGCAAGGACAAGAGCGAAGGGTCGATCGGCGTCACTTACGGATCCGAGGGATTGTACCGGGTCGATCTGTTCCAGGGCGGCAAGCTCGCTGACGGATGGTACGGCAGCATCGGCGGCTTTTACCGAACCGACGAGGGCGTGCGAAACCCGCAGTATCCGTCGGACATCGGCGGGCAGCTGACGGCGACGTTGAAGCATGATCTGGACAATGGGTCGATCATGTTCTGGGCCAGAACCATGCACGACCACAATGCGTGGGTCGCCGACTTTCCCTACGTCGTCAACAACGGCACGGTCGGCACCTATCCCGGGTTCAATCAGCTCAACTCCACCTACAACAGCAAGATGCTGCAGAATTTCCAGATCCCGAACCCGGCGTGCAACTGCTTCGAGAACGACGACATTGGCGATGGCCGTGGCGGCGACCTCAGCTTCTTCGGCTCAGAGCTCAAGATGTCACTCGGCAACGGCTGGTCGATCAGCAACAACTTCTTGTTCGACGGTGGGTACGTGAATACCCACGCGATGATCAACAACGGCAACCCCCAGACGCTGTCGGCCTACATGGCCGGTCTGACCCTGCCGGGCGCACTCCCCCTGGCCGACGTGCAGGCCACGTTTGAGAACGGTCAGGCCGTGAATCCCAATCAGAGCATCGTCACGCAGCAGGTATGGGAGGTGCTGAAGAAGCTCACGAGCGTTACCGACGAATTCCGCGTGATCAAGGAGCTCTTTGGCGGCAACTTCCTGACGGGTGGTGTGTATGTAAACCACTACACCATGAACGATAACTGGTCGCTGGGCTCCAACGTGCTGATCACCAATCAGCCCAACGCCCAGGCGATCCTTCTGACGGGCAACGCAGGTGGAAATATCTACCAGGTGACCAGTCCACAGGGCATCGTGAGTGCCAACGGCGGCTATCAGATCCTCCAGGACGGCAACGCCACGCAGGTTGCCGGCTACCTTTCCGACTCATGGAAGATCGATCGCTGGCTGCTGGACGCCTCGGTTCGACTCGCTCACATCAACCTGAGTCAGGAGACCAGCAACCTGTCGCCGGTACAGATGGGCACGGCGTTCGACCTGTGGGATAACGCGGTGGAATTGCCCAACGGGACGTACTCGCCCGCCAGCTCGAACAACACGATGCCGAGTTTCTCCGTGGGCGCGAATTACGAGTTCAGCGACAACATGAGCGCCTATGTGCGCATCAACAACGGCCATACTTTCGACGTCTTCGACGATGTCCGCTGCAACGTCTACAACGGCTCAAACGGCTGCCCGAGTCATACGCCTATGGCGAGCATCCAGAACTACGAGGTCGGGTTCAAGGTTCAGAATCAATGGACTTATATCGACGCATCGGTTTACGACAAGGAGTTTACTGGGTTGGCGTACCAGCCCGTTGATGTCAATCACGTGATCTTAGGCCCGCCCTCCTCCTATGGAACGACCGCTCTGGGACTGCGACTCGACGGCAGTGTGAATCCCTTCGCGACCAGCAGTAACGAGGCCCTGGCCGCCTTCAAGATTACGGTCAACGGCATCGTCGAGCATGGCTACTACAAGGACTTCCAGGGCTGCTACATTTATCAAAATATCCAGCTCCAGACGATTTGCGGCACCATCAACGGCCAGCAGCTCGCACGTCTGCCGAACTCACAGGTCCGTGTGACACCGGCCGACACGCAGGTCTTCAACTGGGGCACGCTGACCGAGCAGGTGATTTACGAGCACATTGGTCAGCATTACCAGGACAACACCGGACTGCTGCCGCTGCACAACTATTACGACCTGGGTGCCGGCATCGATGCCAGGATCGGAGAGAGCTGGGAGCTGCGGTTGCTCGGCTCGAACCTCACCAACCAGATCGGCCTGACCGAGGGTAACGCCCGCTTCGGCGGCAACACGGTGCAGAACAGCGTGGGCTTCGGCCGGTCGATCCTCGGCCGCGAAGTCAACCTGACAGCCAAGTACTACTGGTAACGCGATCGAAAATCTCTCCCCTCACGGCGACGTGAGGGGAGATTTTTTTGCGCGCCTGATATTCGCGCCGATTCAGGATCTGCCGGTGTCCGTGTCCGGGACGGCGTCGAAGGCGACCGTCAGGCGCGGCTGGTCGCTGCGAAAAGGCAGCGTGCCGTGCCAGAAATACGACGGGAAGAGTACCAGCAGCCCAACCTCGGGGCGAACCGATAGCTCGGCGGGGAGCGAGGGCGTCGTGAGCATGCCCGGTGCACCGAAGCTCAAGATTCCCTCGGCCGTGTGCCCCGCTCTCATGCTGTCCGGCAGCTGAATGTAGCACGCCGAGGAAATCCACCCCCGGGGATGCACGTGGCTCGTGTGGTAGCCGTCGCGGTGCAGACGAACCGACCAGGCGCCGTTGAACCGCGCCGGTCCCCGATTGCGACGCCGCAGGGCGTCTTCCCCCTGGCCGATGTGCTCACGGTAGCGCGCAATCGGCGCGGCAAAGGCCCGAAAGAGTGCCTGAATGACCGGATCGTCACTGCGCGAAAGGTCCTGAGTGGTCTCGGTACCCCGGCGCAAGGACTGGTAGAGAAGCCGATGCCCGTGCGGATTGTGCAGGGCCGTCAGGCGCGAGGCGAGCTCCGTCAGGAAGCTGCCGAGATCGGCCCAACCAGCAGGCGCCTCGATGAGCGCGGAGAGAACCATCCGGTCGTAGTCGCAGAGCAACTCGTAGCGGGGGTCGTTCAACAGCCGCAGCGAGGTAGTCTGCATGGCAATGAGATACTGGTCGTCGGGCGTGGCCTTGAGGAGCGTCGTGCACTCGGCGAGCGCCCGGGCCCCGTCCCCCACACCCAGATATCCGGCGCAGAGGAGCTTGCGGGCCGTATGGTTATCGGGCAGTGCGCGCAAGGCACGCTCTGCCAGCGTCACGGCAGCCGCGGGGTCGAATTCCATCGCCGCCAGTCCCGCGCGAATGAGCATACTGGGGTGGCACTCAGGCCGTGCGGCACGCTCGGCGAGGCACGCAAAAGCGCCGCGCACGTCCCCCGCCCCCTGCAGTAAGGCGGCCTTGGTGCCGCGCAGCGCATCGTCGTGCGGGAGCTTCTCGAGCGCCTGATCCAGGCAGCGTGTCGCCTCGACGATGTCACCGGTGCGCATCCAGATGAGCTCCGCCAGCCGGTCATGGGCTTCGGCGCGGCGCGGATCCAGTCTGACGCATTCGCGCAAGGCGATCTCGGCTTCGTCGAATCGCTGCAGACTGAGGAGGCTCCGGGCATGGGTGTAGTGCAGCGCCGCCGTCGGTCGGGCGCGCAGCAGCATCTGACGCGCGATGCGCTCGGCTTCCTCCGGCTGCTGGGCGGCATTCAGCGCGACAGCCAGCGTATGGGCCGCTACCGCGTCGTCCGGAGCCTGTGCCACCCGACGACGATAGTTCGCCACCGCCTCGCCCTGACGGCCCAGAGCGGCATAGGCAGCAACGTGCAGCGCCGACAGGTCCATGTCAGCCCTGCCGCTGTTGCACCAGGACGCGGCAACCTCGAGCGCCAGGGCCGGCTGGCCCGTGCTCAGATAGTGGCGAGCCAATAAGAACGCCGCCCGGGGATAAGGCGGGGTGCCCGGTATTGCACGCTGCAACAGGGGTACCGCCTCGGCGCTGCGACCAGAGAGGAGCAAAACTTCAGCGAGCGTGGTCAGGGTGGGCGGTGACAGGGGGTCGAGCTCGAGGGCGCGCCGCAGCAGCGACTCCGCTTGCGCGAGATCGCCCAGAGCCTGCTTGGTGCCGGCCAGCAGCCTCAGCCCCTCCGGGTAATCAGGATTCGCAGCTACCAGAGATTCCAGTTGCGCGTGCGCAGCACTGAACTGACCGGACTGAAGCAGGCCGCTGATGCGGCGCATGGACTCGGCCAGCTGTGCCGACATGAAATCCTCTGAGACGCCGATCCCGTCAGCGCATCTCGCGGATGCGCATGCGACGGATCGCAAGCGCCCCGGGGTGATCGCCCTGTATCCCGATGAGGCCGCTCGTCGCCAGGCCGTAGTTCGGGTACTTCGCAAACTTGCTCGCGGCCACGCGCTTCTTCCAGTCCTCGCTGCCGAAATCGTATTCGACGACTTTCACTCCGTTCAGCCAGTGCTCGACGTGATTGCCGCGCACCACGAGCCGCGTTCTGTTCCATTGATCGTACGGCTTCACGACGCCGGGCGGGACGCCGTAGAGCGCGTAATCCGAGCCGGCCGCCGTCAGCGGGCTCTTGCCGTCCTCGGTGTTGGCGTCATCGAGCAGTTGGTATTCCGGCGCGCTCCAGTATATGTGGTCGTATTCGCGCGTGCCGCGGTAGAAGATACCGCTGTTGCCGGCCTTGCCGATCTTCCATTCGAGCTCGAGCTCGAAGTTGGCGAACTTCTCGTTCGTCACGAGATCATCCACCGGCCCGTCCTTGTGGAGCACGCCGCCGTCGACGTGCCAGCCCGCCGGCAATCCCGGCCCCTTCCAGCCTCGCCAGTCGGGGGCGCTGTGGTCCTTGAGCAGGGGGCGCCAGTCTCCCGCGGACCGCGCCTGCTCCGCACCGAAGCTGGCGGCGGCCGCCAGGGGAAGCGCCAGCACCGCGGCGCACAGCTGAAGTCTCTTCATGGATCGCTCCTCACAATAGCCCCGCCCGTCACGTCAGGTTGAGTTTCTTCAGCAGCTCCGGCGGCGCTCCGTCAAAGCTCGCGAGCGGCACGTTGCCGATGTAGCCGAGGTCCTTGGCTCCCGCGGGACTCGAGTAGAAGGCGGCAGCGGTCAGGTCCCGATAGAGCGCGAAGAAACTCGCGGCCTCGCGCCGCTCGGGCGCGGCGCGCGTGGCGTCGCAGACCGAATCGCAGATGGCCGCGTGCGCGGCGGCGTCGAGCTCCGCGAATACCTTACCTTCGCGCCGTGCGCCTTCCGCGTCCAGCCAGGCGAAACCTCCCAGCACCATGGGCCGGTCGCGCTGCTGTGTCGGATACGGCGCGCTCACCCACTCGTCGATGAAGTCGACCACGCCGACGGCGGAGGCGCTCGGGGAGTGCCCGTCCGCCGGAATGATGAGGTCAGAGAGCACTGCCGCGAGCCGCCGCTGCGCCGCGCTCAAGGTGAGCGCCCAGAACTCTCCGCGCTTGTGAGGCGTCACGAGATCGGGATCGGTGCCATAACCCGGCGCGGCGGGCGGCCGCAACAGCGCGACGCCCGGCGCGGCCGGTCCCGCCGTTGCGCGCCATGCCGGCCAGGCCGCGCTCGCGGCCAGCATCCATTTGATGGTCGTCCGGCGGTCCATCACAGCTCCTTGCGCCGCATGCGTTCGAGGATGTGATCCGCCGCGCGCCAGGCGATCGCCATGATCGTGAGCGTCGGATTCTTGTCGGCGTTGGAGGGGAATATCGCGCCGTCGGTGACGAAGAGGTTGGGGACGTCCCAGGTCTGGCACCACTGGTTGGTGACCGAAGCCTTGGGGTCGGCTCCCATGATCGCTCCGCCAACCTCGTGGATGATGAGCCCTCCCGGGGCGATCGCCTTGGCGCCGTCGGTCTCGACCTTCTCGGGCTTCCCGCCCATGGCCTCGATGACGTCGCCGAAGGTCCGCTGCATGTGCGCGGCCTGGCGCGTCTCGTGCTCGGACCACTGCCAGTGAAAGCGCAGCACCGGGATCCCGAACTTGTCCTTGACGCCGCCCGGATCGATCTCGCAGTACGAGTGCTCGTTCGGGATCATCTCGCCGCGCCCGCTGAAATACACGAAGGATCCGTAGTAGCGGCGCACGTCCTGCTTGAACTTCGCACCATAGTTGCCGCCGGTCAGCCACTCGAGGCCGGCGCCCGTGCCGGGCCCGGGCATGCGCTTACCGCCGCCGAATTCGATGTGATAGCCGCGCGCGAAGCCGAGCTTGCCGGCGAGCTGCTCGCGGTAGAGCCACCAGGGCGTGTACAGCTGGTGACCATCGGCGGCGTCCTCGTTGAGCGGCGGGAGGCTCTCGAGCAGCGGCACCTGTCCCGTCACATCGCTCCCGACCGTGTCCATCAGATAGCGCCCGACCTTGCCGCTCGAGTTCGCGAGCCCGTCCGGGAAGTGCGCGCTCCTGGAGTTGAGGAGTATGCGCGCCGACTCGCAGGCGCTCGCCGCCAGCACCACCACGCGGGCACTCGCGTGCTCGTGCCTGCCGGTAGTGCGGTCGACGAAGCTGACACCGGTCGCGTGCCCGTCGGGCCCGAGCGTGACCTCGTACACCATGGCATCCGTCGTGATATCGAGGTTGCCGGTGGCGAGCGCGGGGGGCAGGTGCACGGTCGTCGACTGATAGTTGGCGCGGATGGAGCAGCCGCGCCCGCACGGAGTCGCCCACAGGCAGGGGGCGCGCTCTTGCATATCGGCGGCGAGAATCTGCTGCGCTCTGGCGTTGCCCGGATGCAGCCGCCGGGGGTTACTCGTGTGATCCAGCGCCCGGGTCAGCACCGCGCGGTGGCCCGGAATCGCCGGGATGCCGAGGCGCCTCGCCCGCTGCGCGATCAGGTAGTCGCTCACGATGGGCTTCGGTGGCGGCAAGAGGCACCCGGGCGGCGAGTTGGGCGTGTTCTCCAGGCCCTCGTTGCTGCCGTACACGCCGATCAGGAGCTCCACTTTGTCGTAGTACGGCGCAACGTCCTCATAGCTGATCGGCCAGTCGAACCCGAGTCCGTCGCGGCTCCTCGGCTTGAAGTCGTAGGGGCCGTTGCGCAGCGAGATCCGTCCCCAGTGGTTGGTGCGCCCGCCGAGCATGCGGGCCCGCCACCAGTCAAAGCGCCCCGCGTGGTCCTCGGTGGTGCGCACATAGGGCTCCCCCGGCACCTGCCAACCGCCGTCCACCGTCGCGTCGTAGAAGCCGAAGGGCTTCTGCGGCGTGCCGGCGCCGCCCAAGGGGGCCTGGTCGGGCGTCTGGAACATCGGCGTCTCGGTCTCGGGCGTGTAGCGGCGCCCGGCCTCGAGCATCAGCACCCGGGCCCCCTCCATGCAGAGCGTGTAGGCGGTCTGCCCCCCGGCGGCACCCGACCCGACGACGATCACGTCGTAGCCGCTTTGCTGGGATTTCGGGGTTACGAACGGCATGGCTCAGGAGCGGTAGGGCTCGCGGCCGATGCCCTGCACGGCGATGCCCTGGCTCGCGAGCACTTCATGCTGCAGGGCGTACATGGCGGCCGCGGCCTCATCGATCGCGCGCGTGAAGGCGAGCGAGCCGGCCAGGATCGGCTTGAGCCGCTCCCTGTCCTGGATGCGCGCCCGGGGGTATTCGTGCTCCACCACGAGGTAGGTCTTCTCCGGCTCGATGGCGAGCAGCTCGCGCGCGGCGAGCTGGTGGTCGAGCCAGTCGACCGAGCGATTCTGCAGATAGGCGAGCGGGTCATGACGCGCGGTGCCCGGCAGCTCGTGCTCACTGAACACCGTCTGCTTCTTCCAGGCGTTGAGCTGCTCGGCCGGATCGCTGCTCGGCTCCCCGCCGTGCCAGTCGCCGCGCTGCAGCGTCTGCCCGCCGTAGCCCCACGCCGCGATGCCCCTCGATTCGATGACCTGGCCTTTGACGTGAAAACCGCCGATCAGAAAATTGTAGCCGCTGTCCTTCAGGTACTGAAACACGGAGCGCGAGTCCTGGCCCATGAGGACCGCGTGCGACGGGTCGTAGTGGATGCGGAACTGATCGCCGACCCCGTGGCGCTCGCAGATACGGTGCAGCGCGATCCACGGGCCGGGCGCGTAGGCGATGTTGTTGTGCCAGCTGTCGCTCACATTCCAACCCGGCATCGGGCACTGCTCGACGCGGAAGGTGAGGCCGCGGGCCCTGGCCTCCTCGAGCAGCGGCACGAACACCGCCTCGAACATGACGAGATTCCCGTCCATGCTGAGGTGCGGATTGCGCCCGACGAAACCCGTGACGGCATCGGTCCCGAGCAACACCGCGGCGTCGAACACCTTGAGCATCAGCTGGTGCTTCCGGGTCCGCACGGCCTCATCGGCGGCGAGCATGTTGTCGAAGTAGGCGAGGTCCGAAAGCCCCACCTTCGTAGCCTCCATAGCGCGGCGCACGCGCGCGGCACGCGCGGCGCTGAAGGGGGCGCGCAGGTCGAGCGTGTTGGCCACGGGATCGAGCATCGCCGCGGCCGGGATATCGCTTTCGCTCGGATGTAAAGCCGCCGACAGCTCGATGTTCGGCGCGCCGATCTCGGCGGCGAACCCGAGCCATTCCTCGATGGCGAGATCCGGGTCGGCGTCGCGCCGCGAGCGCGGCGTCAGCTCCTGCAGCGCCGCGGTGAGGATGCTCAAGCGCATCCTGCGCAGCCTGAACTCACCGGGGTGCATACGCCACCCTCTCGTTGCGGAAGGTCGCCGCAAACAGCACGAACACCACCGCGGCGAATGCGGCCGGATAGAGCCAGATCGACCTCCAGTCGTGCGCACCGCCGGCCGCGTACCGGTCGTCGATGAGGCCGGCAGCCCAGAATCCCACCAGCATGCCGAGGCCGTAGGTCGCGAGCGTGATCAGCCCCTGGGCGGCGGCCTTGTGCTGCGCGCCGGCCTTGGAGTCGGTGTAGATCTGGCCGGAGACGAAGAAGAAGTCGTAGCACACACCGTGGAGCGCAATGCCGATGATCAGCAGGAGGGCGAGCTCATGCGCATTGCCGAAGGCGAACAATACATAGCGCGCGGCCCAGGCCAGCATGCCGATGAGGAGCGTCGTCTTCATGCCGAAAGCACGCAGGAACAGCGGAATGAGCAGCATGAAGAGCACTTCCGACATCTGCCCGATGGTCTGCTTGCCGGTGGCATTGGCGACCTGGATCTCCGTGAGGAACTGGTTGGCGTTCTGGTAGTAGAAGGCGAGCGGAATGCAGATCAGCACCGATGCCACGAAGAACACGGCGAAGTTTCGCTCCCTGAGCAGCACCAGGGCATCGAAGCCGAACGCCCGTCGCAGGCTCCTGCCCTCCCCGGCCGCGGGCCGCGGCGGCGTGCGCGGCAGCGTGAAGGCGTAAACGCCGAGCACGAAGGATGCGATCGAGCACATGAGGAAGGTGTCGCGCAGCAGTCCCTGGGCGATCCCGGCGCGCGAGTCCCAGGCGAACAGGTAGCTGACACCCAAGCCCGCCGCGATCCAGCCGATCGTGCCCCACACGCGCACGCCGGAGAAATGCCGCGAGGGATCGTCCATCTGGCGGAACGCGATCGCGTTGACCAGCGCGAGCGTCGGCATGTAGAGAATCATGTAGGCGAACAGCACGGGGTAGAAGGCGCCGTAGGCGCGCGTGCTGTAGAGCACATACATCAGGATGCCGCCGGCGATGTGGAAGACACCGAGCAGCCGCTCGGCGTTGAAGTAACGGTCGGCGATCAGACCGACGATGAACGGCGCGATGATCGCGCCCCAGGCCTGGGTGCCGTAGGCAAGCCCGGTCTGCGCTCCGCTCGCGTGCAGATTCGCGCCGAGATAGCTCCCCAGCGTGACGAACCAGCCGCCCCAGATGAAGAACTCGAGGAACATCATGGCGCAGAGACGCGTCCTGGTGATGCCGTTCATAGCTGCATCCAGGCCGATCCGGCGCGCGAGCTCGCGACCGCCTGCGCAATGAAGCGCAGGCCGCGCAGTCCTTCCTGCACGCCGGGGTAATCGCGCACGGGCGCCTGGCCCCGCCCCGTGCGGCGCACATCCTCGATGAAGCCGCGGTAGATATTCGCAAACGCCTCGAGATACCCCTCAGGGTGGCCGGCCGGGGTGCGCGCCGCGGCCTGCGCGGGCGCGCTCAGATACCCCTGCCCCGTCCGCAGCAGCTCCCACGGCCGCGCGGCACGCTTGAAGATGAGTGTGTTCGGCTCCTGCTGATGCCACTCGAGGCCGGCGCGCGTCCCGTAGACGCGCAGCGAGAGCCGGTTCTCCTCCCCGCAGGCGATCTGCGAGCACACCAGGGTCCCCTTGGCTCCGCCCTCGAGCCGCACCAGCATGTTGGCGTCGTCATCGAGCCGCCGGCCCACCACGAAGGAGGTGAGATCGGCGCACACGGCCTCGATGCGCTCGCCGGTGACGAACTCGAGCAGGTTCGCCGCATGGGTGCCGATGTCGCCGACCGCGCCTCCCGGGCCGGCGCGCGCCGGATCGGTGCGCCACTCGGCCTGCTTGTTGGCGCCTCGCTCGAGCGGCTCCATGAGCCAGTCCTGGGTGTACTCGACCAGCACCTTGCGGATCTCGCCGAGCTGTCCGCCGCGCACCAGCGCGCGCGCCTCGCGCACGGCCGGGTAACCCGTGTAGTTGTGAGTGAGCGCAAAGAGCGTCGTGCCCGCTTCGACGAGCCGCACCAGCTCTTCTCCCTCGGCGACCGTGAGCGCCAGCGGCTTGTCGCAGATGACGTGGATATCGGCCGCGAGAAATGCCCGCGCAACGGGGTAATGCAGATGATTGGGCGTGGCGATGATGACGAAGTCGATGCCGTTGGCATCGGCCGATTCGGCGCGCGCCATGTCCTCATAAGATGTATAGGCGCGCTCGAGAAACCACGCCGCGGCGCTGGCGCGGGCAACCTCCGGGCGCGAGGACATGGCGCCGGCGACGACCTGCGCCTGACCGTCGAGCTCGGCGGCCAGGCGGTGCACCGAGCCGATGAAGGCGCCGCGCCCGCCGCCCACGATGCCCGCCCGCAGGCGGCGCTCAGGTGGTGCGGGCGTGGCGGTCGGGCACATCGCAGGCAATGCTAGCGCATTTCGCCGCTCGTGCCCGCAGCGCCCTCGCTAGACGTTCGAGTCGGGAAACGACGCCTTGCGGCGGTCGATGTACTCGAGCAGCGCCTCGTCCACCGCCGGATCGAGCGGCGGGGCCTCGTAGTCTGCGAGCTGCTTCTTCCACAGGGCATTGGCGCGCTGGATCATGTCCTTGGCGCCTTCCGCCTCCCATTGCTCGACGCTGTTGTTATCGGCGAGCGGCGAGCGATAGAAGGCGGTCTGGAAGTTCGCCTGCGTGTGGGCGCAGCCGAGGAAATGCTTGCCCGGACCCACCTCGCGGATCGCATCGAGCGCCTGACCGTTTTCCGACAGATCGACTCCGGCGAGCAGCGTATGCATCATGCCGGCCTGGTCGGTGTCCATGACGAACTTCTCGTAGCCCATGGCGAGCCCGCCCTCGAGCCAGCCGGCGGTATGCAGCACGAAATTGACGCCGCCGAGGCAGGTCGGGATCAGGGTGTTGGCGGATTCGTAGGCAGCCTGCGCATCGGGAATCTTCGCGGCGCAGAGTGCGCCGCCCGAGCGGAACGGCACCCCGAGACGCCGCGCGAGCGCCGCCATCACGTACAGCACCAGCGCCGGCTCCGGAGTCCCGAAGGTCGGCGCCCCCGACTGCATCGAGAGTGAGGAAGCGAAGCTTCCGAGGATCACCGGTGCGCCCGGATTCACCAGCTGCGCGAGCGCCATGCCGGCGAGCGCCTCGGCGAGCGTCTGCGCCGCGGTGCCCGCGACCGTCACCGGGGACATGGCGCCGGCCAGAATGAACGGCGTGACGACGGTCGCCTGGTTGGCGAGCGCGTAGGTCTTGAGCGCCCCCAGCATGGTCGCATCCCAGGTGAGGGGCGAGTTGGCGTTGATGAGGCTGGTGATGCAGGTGCGCGGCTTGCCGGTCTCGGGATCGGTGAAGTTGTCCCCGAAGAGGATCTTGGTCATCTCGATCGTGTCGCGCGCCCGCTCGGGATGGGTGACCGAGCCCATGTACGGCTTGTCGCTGTACTTCATGTGGCTGTACACCATGTCGAAGTGCCGCTTGTTGACCGGCAGGTCGACGGGCTCGCAGATGGTGCCACCGGAGTGATGCAGCGAGTTCGCGAGGTACGCGAGCTTGACGAAGTTGCGGAAGTCCTCGATGCGCGCGTAGCGCCGTCCCTCGTCGAGGTTGCGCACGAACGGCGAGCCGTAGGCCGGCGCAAACACGGTGCGGTTGCCGCCGATAACCACGTTGCGCGCGGGGTTGCGGGCGTACTGGGTGAACTCCCGCGGCGCCGAGCGGCGCACGATCTCCCGGCACATGCCGCGCGGGAAGCGCACGCGCTCGCCCTGCACGTCGGCGCCCGCCTCCTTCCACAGCTCGAGCGCCTCCGCATCGTCGCGGAAGTCGATGCCGATCTCCTGGAGAATGGTGTCGGCGTTGTGCTCGAGGAGCTCGAGGCCTTCGCCGGAGAGGACTTCGTAATAGGGAATATTGCGCGTGATGTAGGGAACGAACGCATGGCTGCGCGCGGTACGCGCGGCGATCTTGGCATCGCGGCCGCTCGGGCGGCGGGCGCGCGCCGGCTGGGTCGTCTGGGGCTGCTGGTCCATGAGGCTATCCTGACCGATGCTGCGCGCGCGAGGGCCTGAGCCCCATTATCGTCAGCCCCCCGCGCCGGGACTGGCCGGTTTGCGGCATCGGCTTCTCCGGCAGCGCCACAGAGGCGCGCTTCAGTGCGGCCCGACCAGCGGCAGACTGATGAAGCTCGACGCCCCGCCGATGTGGTACACGCGCTGCGTCGCCTTCTTATAGTCCTCGGGGCGGGCGAAGAATATGTTGTCGACGTAGGTCTGCGGATTGCGGTCGTAGAGCGGAAACCAGCTCGACTGGATCTGCACCATCAGGCGGTGGCCGGGCAGGAACACGTGATTCACCTGCGGCAGCGCGAAGCGGTACTGCTGCACCTTGCCGGGAGGTATGGGGCTCGGGTGGGTGAGGCTTTCGCGGTAGCGCCCGCGGAAGATGTCCATGGCGATGGGTAGCTGATAGCCGCCCATCGGCGGATTCGACGGCACCTCATCCGGGTACACGTCGATGAGCTTCACCACCCAGTCACCGTCGGTGCCGCTGGTCGCGGCGAAGAGATTCACCACGGGAGCCCCGCCGATGTGCAGCGGCGCGGTGAGCGGCTCGGAGGTATATGTGAGCACGTCGGGGCGGTCGACGACCGAGCGCTGATCGGTCAGCAGCCAACGCTGCCACCCGCCGCGATCGGCGAACTGCACCGGCCGCGGGATGTAGGGCACGGGCTTGGCCGGATCGGACAGGTACTCATCGAAGGGCATACCGCTCCTGGCGGGCGGTACCGCGAAACTCAGGCCGAAGTGCGGCTGCAGGTAGAGCGGCTCGGACCGCGCGGCGCAGGCCGACTCGCAGGCGAGCGGCCACGCCGCCAGCCGCCGCCAGAGGTTGGTTCCGGTCTCGAACACCGTCACCGGTGGTGTGTCCGCCTGCGGCGCGCCGTCCTTCAGGTGCGCCGCGAGGAACGGCTCAATCACATCGCGCCGCGCCTGCAGCGCCGTGTCACCGCCGAACTTCAGCGGTCCGAGCGTCGTGCCGTCGCCATTGATGCCGCTGTGCCGCCACGGCCCGAGCAGCAGGAACACGAGCCGGTTGTCCCGGTCCTGCGGCTTCAGTGCGGCGTAGGTGTGAACGCCGCCGTACATGTCCTCCTGATCCCAGATGCTCGTCACGAAAAGCGTCGGGACCTTGAGCGGCTGGGCGGGAAGAATCTGATCGAGAGCCTGGCCGCGCCAGAACTCATCGTACGCCGGGTGCTCGGCGAGCTTCTGGAAGAACGACAGCTTGTCGATCCCGAAGTGCTGCGCGAAGGCGCCCGCGGACCCAAGCGCCAGAAACAGCTGGTAGTCATCGAAAACGCCGCGCGGGATCTTCTGCCCTTCACCCCGGCGGGTAGTCTGCCCGTAGATGTAGTCGAAGTTGGTCTGACGGAAGGCGCCGTTGTGAAACCAGTCATCGCCCTTCCAGCCGTCGACCATCGGGCATTCGGGCACCGCCGCCTTGAGCGCCGGGTGCGGGTTCACGAGCGCCATGAGCACGGTGAAACCCTCGTAGGAGGAGCCGATCATGCCCACCTTGCCGTTCGACTCCGGTACGTTCTTTACCAGCCAGTCGATGCTGTCCCAGGCGTCGGTCGAGTGGTCCACCGCCGAGTCATTGAGCGGGCCGCGCAGCTCCCGCGTCATGACATAGTCCCCCTCCGAGCCGTACTTGCCGCGCACGTCCTGGAAAACGCGGATGTACCCCCGGGAGACAAACACCTCGTCGGCGTCCGACAGGGTCGCGAGCATATGCGGGCTCGCACTGCGCTCGGCGCGCTTGGCGGCGTCGTACGGCGTGCGCGTCAGAATGATCGGGGCGCCGCTCGCGCCCTTTGGCACGACGATGACGGTATAGAGCTTCACGCCGTCGCGCATCGGGATCATGGCGACGCGCTTCACGTAGTCGAAATCGCCGGTCGGCGCGCTGAACTCCGCCGGTATGTCCGGCTTCATGGGCGAAGTGGGCGCCGGGCCCGCCAGCGCCGCAACAGAGCCGAGCAAGGCCGCGCCGGCGGCGAGCGAAGCCCAACTGCGCATGAGTGTCACTCCCCTTTTGCTCACAGGTTGATCGAGCCGCGCCCGAGCTCTATACAATCGCCGCTCACCAGCACATTGCGCTCCTCGTCGACGCGCAGCCGCAGCGCCGACGGCCGGCCGGTGTATTCGCCCTGCGAGATGTCGAACTCGCACGGCAGCGTCCGCCCCGTGGCGAGGCACCAGCCGCCGAGATTCGCGCACGCGGACCCGGTGCCCGGGTCCTCGAGCACCGCCCGCCCCTGAGGGAAGAAGAAGCGCGCGAGCAGTCCCGCACCGGCGGGCGCGAACACATAGACCTGGCTGTGCCCGTCCGCGCTGCGCAGCTGTGCGAGCAGATCCGCGCGCACGTTCACGCGCCGCACCGCCGCCTCGCTCGCAAGCGGCACGATGAGCTGCTCCACCCCTGCACTCACCCACAAAGGCCGCTCGCCGATGTCGCGCTCCTCGAGCCCCAGCATGGCCGCGAGCGTGAGCCGCGGCTCGCTCACCTCGCGCCACGCCGGTGCCTTGGCCTGCAGCGTCCAGCGGTCGCCCGTGGCGCGCAGCGGAATCACCGCCGCCGGCAACTCCAGCGTCAGGCGGTCACCGCCGAGCCCCAGCGCGCGGCACACGTGCGCGGTGCCGAGCGTCGGGTGTCCCGCGAAGGGCATCTCGTAGCGCGGCGTGAAGATGCGCGCCTTTGCGCTGGCACGCTCCGAGGGCAGGATGAAACTGGTCTCCGACAGGTTGAACTGCAGTGCCAGCGCCTGCATCCTTGCGGCATCGAGCGCCTGCGCCCGCTCGAACACGCACAGGGGATTGCCGCTTAAGGGCGCGCGCCCGTGAGTGAACACATTGACGATCCGATAGGAGAACGCAGCCATGCGCCGGGCGATTGTATCCTCGGAGCCGCACCGATGAGCACCGAATTGCTGTTTCGGGACGATGCCTATCTGAAAACGGCCGCGGCGCGGGTGCTGGCGGTCGGCGCGCGCGGCATCGAGCTCGACCGCACGGTGTTCTATCCGCTCGGTGGCGGCCAGGCCGGCGACAGTGGCGTCCTGGTGCGCGCGAGCGGCGAGCGCTTGCCCGTCGCCGATACCCGCAAGGGCGACACGCCCGAGAGCGTGCTGCATATCGTCGCGAGCGGCGCACCGCTCCCCGAGCCCGGCGAGGCGGTGAGCCTCGAGCTCGACTGGCCGCGGCGCTACCGGCTGATGCGGCTGCACACCGCGCTCCACCTCCTGTCGTGCGTGATCGTCGCGCCCGTGACCGGTGGCAACATCGTGCCCGACAAGGCGCGCCTCGACTTCGACATCGAGCTCGCCGCGCTCGACGCCGCGCGCATCGAGAGCGAGACCAACCGGCTGATCGCCTCAGGCCGCGCCACCGAGACCGCCTGGATCACGGACGCCGGGCTCGACGCGCAACCGGAGCTGGTGAAGACCATGAGCGTGCAGCCGCCGCGCGGCCTCGGCCGGGTGCGACTGCTCAGGATCCCGGGCATCGACCTGCAGCCCTGCGGCGGAACCCACGTGGCCAACATCGCCGAGATCGGTGCGATACGGGTTGTGAAGATCCGCAGCGAGGGGCGGCACAACAAGCGTGTGGAGATCGTGCTCACCGACGGCGAGCCCAAGGGTCACTGATAGCGGCTGAGCTCGATGCCGTTGCCGACCGCCAGCAGGACCGAGCTCATGTCGCGCGCGCCGTGCACCGCATAGCGGTAGGCCTGCGCATGGGGGCGCGCGCTCGCCGGCTCGATCATGTTGTCGGCGACGATGAGCGCACCCGGCGCCAGCTTCGGGTGCAGCAGCTCGAACACGGGCACATACAGGTTCTTCCACAGGTCGATCAGCACCAGATCGAAGGGTCCCGGCAGCTCGGCGAGGCTCGCGAGCGCATCGCCGACGCGAAACTCGACGAAGTCGGCGAGACCCGCGCGCGCGAGCTGGGCGGTTGCATACTCGGTCTTCGCGGCGCGCAGCTCCAGCGAGATCACCTTGCCGTGGACCGCGCGCGCCGCCTCGGCGAGCCAGACGGTGGAATAGCCATAGGAGCTGCCGACCTCGAGGATGCGGCGTGCGCCGGCTTCCTTGGCCAGCAGGTTGAGCAGCGTGCCGGTCGCGTGCCCGACCGGCAGCAGCATCTCATCGATGCGCCGTTCCGCCTCTTCCGGCCCGAGCGTGTCCCAGAGCGCTTCCTCGCGCTCCGCCCGCGCCTCGTAGTCCGCGAGCACCGCCCATACGGACGCATCGATACTCATGAAAAATACTCCTGAAGCGACGCCACGCCGAGCCGCTTGGCCTCGAACAGGCTCTCGAGGTGCTCGCGCGAGTTGACGAGCCCGCGGGCGCGCAGCACGCCACGCTCATCGAGAAGGGCCGCGAACGGCAGGCGGCTCACCTGGTAGGCGAGCCCGAGGGCGGCCGATACCACGTAGGGAATCTCCTCGAGCCCCTGCGCGCGCACGAATTCGCGCTGCGCGACGGCGTCGCCGTCGCTCGCCAGGATGACGTCCATCCACGAGCGCTCGTCCCTGCGGCTGGATTTAACCGCGGGCAGGAGCGACTTGCACACCGGGCAGCTCGGCGACACGAACAGGAGCAGCGTGCTGCGACCGTCCTCCCGTGCCATGCCCACCCTCATCTCCCTGCCGTCGAGGGCCGCCAGCTCCAGCACCGGCGCGGGCTCTCCCACGGTGAGCCCGCGATTCAGCATGAGCGCGCCGGCGGGGGCGATGCGCTGGTGCAGCACCCCGAGCTGCCGGGTGAGCGCCAGCACCACCGCGGACAGCGCCAGGACCAGCACCCAGAGCACGACGTTCGATACGGCGAGCGCGGTCATCGCGGGCCTCTGAGAGCGGCGGTCCACGGCGCCACCCGGCCCAGGAGCCGATCCAGGCACACATATAAAAGTGTCGCGACCGCCACCCCGGCGCCGACCGTAAGAGCGTCCGTCGGCAGCAGCGCGCGCTTCGCCCACGGGAGGAGCGTCAGGGCGAGCAGCGGCGCCAACATCAGGTTGCGGGCCACCATCCAGGGGGCGATCGGCCGCGCATCGTCCGGCCCGCCACACCCGCAGGCGAGATCGCGCCGGCCCCGCCTGAGATTCACAGCGATCGCCGCGGCATAAGCGACGAGCAGCGCTGCGCCGGCGAGCGCCGCGCCGAAGCGCGCGGCCGGCACAAAGAGTCCGACCGCGACCGAGAGCTCCGCGAGTGCCACGAGCGGCGCGAGGCGCACGGCGCCCTCGGGCAGCACGCGGTAGGCGCGCAGCACCTCGGCGAAATGCGGCAGGTCGCGGAGCTTATGGAGCGAGGCAGTCGCGAACAGCAGCGCGAAGCACGCGATGAGCAACACACCAAGGGCGGGATCGAGCATGGCCCATCATAAACCGTCGACCGCTAGCGTGGCGGGCTCGCCGCACCCGGCCGCAGATCCTCCTCCCAGAATTCGTGCGCGCGGCGCTCGAGCGCGCCGCCGCGTGCCTCCTCGAGCTTGCGCAGCTCGACGCGGCGGATCTTTCCGGAGATGGTCTTCGGCAACGGCGCGAACTCGAGGCGCCGGATGCGCTTGTAGGGGGAGACGCGGGCACGCATGTGCTCGAAGATCGAGCGCGCCGTGTCGGCATCCGGCGCGCGCCCCGCGGCGAGCACGATGAACGCCTTCGGCACCGACAGGCGCAGCGCGTCCGGACTCGGCACCACCGCGGCTTCCGCGACCGCGGCGTGCTCGATGAGCACGCTCTCGAGCTCGAAGGGGCTGATGCGGTAGTCGGAGGACTTGAAGACATCGTCCATACGGCCGACGTACGTGAGGTAGCCTTGGCTGTCGCGCGAAGCCACGTCTCCCGTGTGGTAGTAGCCGTCACCCATGGCGCTCGCCGTGCGCTGCGGATCATCGAGGTAGGCCTGCATAAGCCCGAGAGGCCGCTGCCTGAGGTCGATGCAGATCTCGCCCTCCTCGGCCAGGCAGCCTTCCGGATCGACCAGCACCACGGGACAGCCCGGCAGCGCCCGTCCCATCGAGCCAGGCTTCACCGGCTGCCCCGGAGGATTGCCGACCTGCGCCGTCGTCTCCGTCTGGCCGAACCCATCGCGGATGGTCAGGCCCCAGGCATCCCGCACTCGTTCGATGACTTCGGGATTCAGAGGCTCCCCGGCGCTCGCCACCTCGCGCAGCTCCACTTGATGCGCGCGCAGGTCGTGCTGGATCAGCATCCGCCAAACGGTCGGTGGCGCGCAGAACGTCGTGACGCGGCAGCGCACCAGTTGCGCGAGGAGCGCGGCGGCGTCGAAGCGCTCGTAGTGGTACGCGAGCACCGTCGCCTGCGCGTTCCAGGGAGCGAACAGACTCGACCAGGCATGCTTCGCCCAGCCGGGCGAGCTCAGGTTCAGATGCACGTCGCCGGGACGCAGCCCGAGCCAGTACATCGTCGAGAGATGCCCGACGGGATAGCTCACCTGGGTATGTGCCACGAGCTTCGGGCGGGCGGTCGTCCCCGAGGTGAAATAGAGCAGCATCAGATCGTCCGCGCGGGTCGCCGCGGCAATAAGCGTCGCGCCCGGATCGTGCGAGCGCTGGTACGGAATCCAGCCCGGCACCGCCTCCCCCACCGCGATCCGCAGCGGCGCGCCGGTAAGTGCAGCGAAGCGGCTCGCGAGGGCCGCCTGCGTCACGACCGCCTTCACCTGGCCACGGTCGAGGCGGTCGCGCAGGTCCTCGCGCTCGAGCAGCGTCGTGGCGGGGATGATGACGGCACCGAGGCGGATGGTCGCCAGCATCGTCTCCCACAGCGCCGTGCAGTTCGGCAGCATGACGAGGATTCGATCGCCCGGCCGCACGCCCGCGCCGTGGAGGAACGCGGCTACCTGCCCAGAGCGGCGCGCCAGACGCGCGAAGCTCAGCGTCTCATCGGCGCCAGCGTCGTCCACCACCCGCAGCGCCGGGGCGTCGTTCCCGGCCGCGATCACCTCGAAGTAGTCGCTCACCCAGTTGAACTCCGCGAACGCCGGCCAGCGGAATGCGCGCAGCGCCTCGGCCAGGTCCTCCCGGCATCGCAGCAGCTGATCCCGGGCTTCGAGAAATGCTCGAGTGGCGCTATTCATGCTCGGGCAGCTTAACATCGGCTCGGGTTACCATGGCGGCATGAACACCGCGCGCCTCGAGGCGTTCACCGACGGCGTGGTCGCCATCATCATCACCATCATGGTGCTCGAGATCCGCGTGCCCCAGGGCAGCGATCTCGCATCGCTCAAGGCGGACGTGCCGCTGCTGCTCGCGTACGTACTGAGCTACGTGAACGTCGGCATCTTCTGGAACAACCATCACCACATGTTGCACGTCACCGAGCGGGTGAACGGCAAGGTCCTGTGGGCCAACCTGATGCTGCTGTTCTGGCTGTCGCTGGTGCCGTTCGTGATCCGCTGGATTGACGAGGCGGGGTTCGCCGCGGCGCCGACCGCGGCCTACGGCGTGGTGCTGGCATGCGCCGCGCTGAGCTATACCAACCTGCAGGCGCAGATCATCGCGCTCAACGGACGCGAATCACAGCTCGCTCTTGCGACCGGTGACGACTTCAAGGGGAAGCTCTCGGTCGTGCTGTACCTTGCCGCCATCGTGCTGGCGTTCGTGCGGCCCTGGGCCGCGATCGTGCTGTACGTGACGGTGGCGCTGATCTGGCTGGTGCCCGATTCGCGCATCGAGGCTCTGGTCAGGAAATGAGAACACCCGCATGAGCACTACCCGCACCGTCACCGCGGTGAATGGCGCCACCCCGTACGTCGTCACCCTCGAAGATCGGCTGGGACATCACTGGCTTGCTGATGAGCCGCTCGAGGCGGGCGGCGCCAACAAGGGCCCCTCGCCCACGGAGCTGCTGCTCTCGAGCCTCGGAGCCTGCACGGCGATGACCGTGCGCATGTACGCAGAGCGTAAGGGCTGGCCGCTCACGGGCGTCGAGGTGCAGCTCGAGTTCAACCCGGAAGACACCCCGGCGGGAGAGGGCAACGACATCCGACGCACGATCACGCTGCAAGGACAACTGAACCACGAGCAGCGCGAGCGGCTGCTCGATGTCGCCAATAAATGTCCGCTCCACAAGGTATTGACTGGCAGGATACGGATCCACACCTCCCAGAGGTCCGCATGAGCGACCGGCTCCTTCCACCCGAACGCCTCGAGACACGCTCCGCAGAGATCGGGGGCGGGCTCACCATCCGCCGCGCGCTGCCGAATCGCCAGCGCCGTACCGTGGGCGCGTGGTGTTTTCTCGATCACGCGGGACCGATGGAGTTCGCCGCCGGCGGCGGCATGCACGTCGGACCTCACCCGCACATCGGGCTGCAGACTTTCACCTGGATGATCGAGGGTGAGGTAGTCCACCGTGACAGTCTCGGCAACGAGCAGGTCATCACGCCGGGCCAGGTCAACTTGATGACCGCGGGAGCCGGCATCGCGCACGCCGAGGATTCAGCGCCGGGTCGCGCGGGGCGGCTGCATGCGTCGCAGCTGTGGATCGCCTTACCCGAGGGGCAGCGGCGCCGCCCGCCGGCGTTCCGCAACTACCCGCACCTGCCGCTCGTCGAGTCGGGCGGCTTCAGCGTGCGCGTCCTCGCGGGGAGCGCATTCGGGCAAGCCTCTCCGGCCGAGGTGTACTCGCCGCTCGTCGGGCTGGATCTCACCGCCGCGCGCCGCGCGACGCTCCGGTTGCCGCTCGAGACCTCGTTCGAGCATGCGGCCCTCGTCTTGAGCGGTGCCGCCACCGTGGGCGGCGAGACGCTCTCGCCGGGCACCCTGCTCTACTTCGCCCCCGGGCGCGAGGAGCTCGCTCTGCGATCCGAGTCGGCCGCACGGATCCTCCTGATCGGCGGGACGCCGTTCGGCGAGGAGATCCTCGTGTGGTGGAACTTCGTGGCGCGCACACGCGAGGAGATCGCCGAGGCAACGAGCGACTGGAATGCGGGGCGGCGCTTCGGGCAAGTTCATGGCAGTCCCGCGGCTCCCCTCGTCGCTCCGGCCGTCGTCGGCTTGAATCTCCGCCCCGCGCCTCCCGGAGTCACTTGAAGACGACCGTGCGGCCGGCGTTGAGCGTCACCCGCGGCCGAACACGCGCACGGCCGCCCCGGTGACGGCGCGGGCGGCATCGGAGGCGAGAAACACCACCACGTCCGCGACTGCGTCGGGCTCGACCCAGCGCGTCACATCGGCATTGGGCATGGCGGCGCGATTGGCCGGCGTATCGATGATTCCGGGGAGGATCGCGTTCACCGTGACGTTGTGATCCCTGAGCTCGGCGGCCAGCGCTTCCGTCAGGCGCTCGACCCCGGCCTTGGACGCCGCGTAGGCGCCCATGCCGGCGCCGGCACGACCGGCCGCACCGGCGCCGATGTTGACGATGCGACCCCCGCCCGCTGCGATGAGGTAAGGCAGGGCCGCCTTCGACGCAACTACCGCAGTCTTCAGGTTCATCGCGAACATGAGCTCCCAGGTCGAGACGTCGCCCTCCGCGAGCGTCTCCCAGCGAAATCCGCCGGCGACATTGACCAACACCTGGAAACCGCCGGTTGCCGCGGCCACCGACTGCATCGCCGCGTTCGCGGCCTCCTGCACGCTGAGATCGACTCCGCCGAGCAGCACGTGCGGTGCGCCAAACTCCCCCGCGACCCAAGCGGGCACCGGCTCCCGGCCGAGCAACCCGAGACGCATGCCGCGCGCGGCGAAGCGGCGGGCGACCGCCGCCCCGAGAGTGCCGAAGGCGCCGGTGACGACGACGGTGGCGGGCTCTGACACGGCTAGAAGATCTCGATGAGGTGGAAAGCGGCCGAGCCGGAACGGGCCGTGATGGTACACCCGGAGCCACGCCCGATCTTGAGGGCGTCGAGCGCCGCCAGCGAGAGCTCCGCCCCTTCGCGGCGGACCACGAGGTCCGCAAGGGCAACGAGGAGCGTCGTGTCCGCGCGCCCCTCGAGCATGACCGACTCCTGCGCGGGCCTGCGCGTCAGGCGCGCGGCGCAGCGCGAGCGCCGGGTCATGACGTTGAGGTCGGTCACGGGTGCGCCGAGCGGCTCGGCGAACACCGGCACGTCGCCCGGAAAATCGACCGCGTCACTCTCGGGCGTGAGTGTGACTGCGGGACGCCCGTCGATCGCCAGCGACAGCCGGCCGCTCACGACCGTCATGCGGCGCTCGATCCCCGGGAAGAGCGAGAACGGGCCCGGCGCGCAGATCTCCGCGATGCTGACCCGCCAGTCGAAGCCCGTGAGATCACTCCCTCGCGAGTGGACGGCGACTTCGCGGGTGAGGCCGCCGCCATTCTTCCAGGGCACCGGCGTGCGCTGCGCTGCGCGCAGCACTTCGAGCGAGCCCGCCGCAGTACTCACCGAACTGCTACCCCCCCGCGAGCTGCTGCTTGAGATACACGAAGCTGAGCGCCCACATCTCGGCCGCCTGGCGGTGGTCGGCGGCCGCCGCGTGCCCGCCGTCGGTATTCTCGTAGAACAACACCGTGTGACCCTGCTCCTCCATGCGCGCGGCCATCTTGCGCGCGTGCACCGGAGTCACGCGGTCGTCGCTGGTGGCGGTGACGAAGAACACCGGCGGATAGCGCTTCGCCTTGCGCACGTTCTGATAGGGCGAGTACTTCATGATCCAGGCGCGGTCCGCCGGCTTGTCAGGGTCGCCGTATTCGGCCTCCCACGAGGCGCCCGCGCCAATGTGCGTGTAGCGGAGCATGTCGATCAACGGCACCTGGCACACGACCGCCCCGAAGAGCTCCGGCCGCTCCACCATGTTGGCGCTGACCAGGAGTCCGCCGTTCGAGCCGCCCATGATGCCGAGCTGCTTCGCGGTGGTGATGCCCCGCTTCACCAGATCCACGGCGACGGCCTGGAAGTCGTCGTAGGCCTTCTGGCGGTTTTCGAGCAGCGCCGCCTGATGCCAGGCCGGTCCGTACTCGCCGCCGCCGCGAATGTTGGCGACCACGAACACCCCGCCCCGGGTGAGCCACAGCATGCCGAAGTTCGCCGAATAGCTCGGCGTCAACGAGATCTCGAAGCCTCCGTAGCCGTAGAGCACCGTGGCGGCAGGTCCCGTGAGGCTGCGCGAGCGCGTCACGAAGTACGGAACCTTCGTGCCGTCCTTCGAGGTGGCGAAAAACTGCTCGGTAGCGAGATCCGTGGCATCGAAACGCGCCGGGAGCGACTTGATCGGCGCCGGCGTGCCCTCAGCGGAGGTCGCGTACAGGGTCGTCGGCGTCGTGTAGCTCTCGAAACGGAACTGAGCTTCGGGCCCCCAGGCATTCGCGGTCACGATGTGGGTCGAGCCCGCGGCGGGAAGCGCGAGTGTCGTCTCACTCCAGCTGCGGTTCGCGCCCGGACGAAATACGTGGATGCTGCCCGTGACATCGCGGTTGACCGCGACATACACGGCATCGCGCCCGGGGGCCACCTCGTCGATCGCGCTGCGCTCGTCGGGGGTATAGAGCGCCTCGACGCCGATGTGCACGCCCTTGTCACCGGCTTCCACGTGGCAGGCGATGAGGGAGCCCTTCCTGATCGGCACGGCGCCGGGCGGGCTCCAGTCATCCCGCAGCGTAAAGAGAAGATTGTCGCCCTGGGCACCCTTCAGGTCGGCGCCGAGCGGCAGCGGCAGCTGGCGCGTCGTGCCATCGCTCGCGAGCCAGTAGTACTCGGCGGTGAAGAAAGTGACGGCGCGCTGAATCACCGCCATGCTGCCTGTGGGATTGTGAAATACCACGCCGGCGGAAGCGACATCGCTCTCCTTCCCCTCATACACCGTGCGCGCATCCGCCATCGGCTCGCCGCGCTTCCAGACTTTCACGATGCGCGGGTAGCCCGACGAGGTCATGGAGCCCGGGCCGAAGTCGGTCCCGAAGACCACCGTATCCTCATCGAGCCAGGTGATCTGGGACTTCGCTTCGGCGAGCGCGAAACCGTCCTTTACGAACGCCTTGCGGTCCGGATCGAACTCGCGCACCGCGGCGGCATCGCCGCCGCCGCGCGACAGCGTGAGCAGACAGCGCTTGAGCGAGGGCGTGCAGTCGGCGCCCTTCCACACCCAGTTCTCGTGCTCGTCCAGTGCGAGCTTGTCGACGTCGAGCAGGACGTCCCACGCCGGCGCCACTTTCGCGTAGTCGGCGATGCTCGTACGCCGCCAGATGCCCTTGGGATGCTGCGCGTCCTGCCAGAAGTTGAAGACGTACTGATGGTCGAGCTCGCCGTAGGGGATGCGGTCGGTGGCGTCCAGCACCTTGAGAATGGCGTCGTAGTCCTTCTGGTAGTCGGGATCGGCCTGCAGGACGGCGGTCGACTTGACGTTCTGCGCCTTCACCCATTCCAGCGCCTTCGCCCCGTGTACGTCCTCGAGCCACAGGTACGGATCTGCTGCGCCAGGGGCCGCTTGAGGGTTCTTGTCCACTTTCGCTCCTGCGAGCACCGCGGCGCCGATGAGGCCTGCCAGGGCTGTCAGAATCAGCCTTCCATGTCCTGTCATCTCACCCTCAATGCTCAGCGTAGGCCGCCGGCCGGCGCGCGAAAATGCCGAAGCCGCAGATCACCGCGTAGCAGATCGCCGGCACGAACAGCGCAGCCTTCAGGCCGATGAGATCCGCAGCGTGGCCGGTGATCAAGGGGACGATCGCCCCGCCGACGATTGCCACGCAGATGATGCCAGAGGCTTCCGCGGCCCGCGGCCCGAGCCCCTCGCAGGCGAGCGTGAAGATCGTCGGGAACATGATCGAGTTGAAGAGCCCGATGGCGAGCAGCGACCAGCCGGATACGGCGCCGGTGGTATTCGCGGACACGAGCAGCAGCGTGATCACGGTTGCCGCGGCCGCCGCCAGCACCTTGCCGGGCGAGAAGATGCGCAGCAGGTACGAGCCGATGAACCGGCCGACCATCGCCCCGCCCCAGTAGTAGGGCACGTGCTTGCCGGCCGCTTCGGGCCCGAGCCCCAACACGTTCGACTGCTCCAGGTAGTTCACGATCAGCGAGCCGATCGCGACCTCACCTCCCACATAAACAAAGATGCATAAGGCCCCGTAGCTGAATCGCGGGAGCTTCAGCAGACTCAGATAGTGCTGCAGCGTCGGCATTTCGCTCGGAGTCTCCACCAGCTTGTTGCGGGCGATCCAGACGCTGGCTGCGACCAGGGTCAGCGCCGTCGCAAGGCCCATGTAGGTGCGGACGATGACCTGGGTCTCCTGCGTGCGAAACAGTGCGAGCGCCTGACCCGCGAGCTTGGTCGGGTCGACGTTGGAGAGCGACCCGAGGATCAGGATCGATCCCACGTAGGGAAAAATCGTCGTGCCGAGGGAATTGAAGGCCTGGGCGAAGGTGAGGCGGCTATGCGCGGTCTGCGGCCGCCCGAGCATCGAGATCAGGGGGTTCGCCACCACCTGCACGATGGTGATGCCGGAGGCCAGCACGAAGATGGCGCCGAGGAAGGCGATGAAGAGGCCCGACGAGGAGGCCGGTATGAACAGCAGGCAACCCGCGGTCATGGTCATCAAGCCCAGCGCCGCGGTGCGCATGTAGCCGATGCGCGCCACCACGGCGGCGCCCGGGATCGAGATGAGGAAATAGGCGATGAAGAACGCAAACTGCACCAGCATCACCTGGGCGTAGTTGAGCGTGAACAGCGCCTTCAGCTTCGGAATGATCACGTCGTTGAGGCTCGTGATGCCGCCGAACATGAAAAAGAGCGCAAACACGAACAGGCGCAGCGTCCTCACCGAGGACTCGGGCGTATCCGCAGCGGCACTCCCGCTCTGCTGCATAACTGGGTTTACCACTTAGCTCTCCTCACCTCTGTCCACAATGCTCGGCGCGACTCTCCGCCGGATAGAGTGCCAGAAGACGGCGCGTGACGCCGTTGGTCCAGCCGAAGCCGTCCTGCAAAGGATACTCACCGCCGCCGCCGCTGCGCTCGCTCACCACGTCGTACTTCTCCACCAGCTTGCCGCTTTCGGCATAGACGCGCCTGACGCTGTGCAGCCAGCGGCAGGCGATGGAGCCTGCCAGCGTCCGCTCGCCGTAGCGATTGAGGCCCGACACGCCGACCCACTGCAGCGGCGCCCAGCCGTTGGGGGCGTCCCATTGCTCGCCGGTCGTGAGCGGAGTGGCAACGATGCCGCCGGACTTGAGCAGCACCCGCTCGATCGCAGCGCCCACACCGGCCGCCTGCTGCTGTGAGGCGCAACCGACGAAGAGCGGATAGAGAGTTGCGGCCGAGAGCCGCTTGAGGCCCGCGTGCTGTGTCCAGAGGTAATCGAAGTAGACGCCCGCGCCGGCATCCCACAGATAGCGGTCGATGGCAGCGCGCCGCTCTTGGGCGCGATGGCGGAATTCGGCGGCGCAGGCGCGATCGCCGCCGTGCCCGCAGCCGCTCGCGATCGCGTTCTCGAGCCCGTACAGCAGGCTGTTGAGATCGACCGGAATGATGTCGGTGGTGTCGATGGTGGCCTTGGTGCGCGCGTCGGCGAACCAGCGGGAGCTGAAGTCCCAGCCGCTCTCGGCGGCGGCACGAATGTTGCGGAAAACTTCCGCCGGCGGGCGCCCGCTCGCGCGCGCCAGCTCGACGTCCTCGCGGTAGGACTCATCGCGCGGCGTGTCGCGATCATCCCAGTAGCGGTTGAGAATCGCCCCGTCGGGGAGCGCGACCACGCGGCGGTGCGCTTGGCCGGCCTTCAGCTCCCCTGCCCCTTCCATCCAGAACTGGTATTCGCGCCTGAGCTGCGGCAGGTAGCGGGCGTATGCGGCGTCCGGGCTCCCGGGCAGGAGTCCCACCATCGCGAAGAAGAACGGCGGCTGCGAGCGGCTCAGGTAATAGGTGCGCGTCCCGTTCGGCACGTGCCCGTAGGTATCGATGAGGCTCGCGAAATCCTCCACCATGTCAGCGACCAGGTCGCCGCGCCCGCTCTCCACGAGCCCGAGCATGGTGAAGTAGGAGTCCCAGTAGTAGATCTCGCGAAAGCGGCCGCCCGGCACCACGTAGGACTGCGGCAGCGGCAGGAGCGAGGACCACGGAGGCGCGGTCGTCGTCGTCCGTGTCAGCTGGCCCCAGAGACCGTCGATGTGGGCGATGAGGGTCGCGTGTGCGGACGTCGCGGCGACCGAGGCGGGCATTTCCGGGAGCGAGAAGTGCGCATCCGCGAAGCGCTTGAGCGTCGCGGCAGAATCCGGATGCGCCGCGTGGTATTCACCGAGAATCACCCCGGGTGCGGCGTCCGGCACCATGTCCACGAAGGTCTTGCCGTCCGGGTAGATGGCCGCTGTCTGCACGGCGACGAACAGCTCCCCGAACAGCACCTGCGGCGGCTGCGGATAGTCCGCGGCTCCGGCAGCCAGCAGGCCCGCGATCGCGAACGCCGCGGCGCCGCGCGCGCCTATGGCTGCTCCCACGACTCGGTCGGCATATCGCCCGGCACCGGCAGCGAGCGCAGGTAGGTGACGAGAGTCCACACGCCCTCCGGGCCGAGAGCGCCGCCGAATGCGGGCATCCCCTTCGGGCGGCCATAGTAAATAGAGCCGAAGATCTCCCCGTCCGCACCGCCGTAGCGCCAGCGGCCGGCGCCGAGGTTCGGACCGACGAAACCGCTGCCGTCGGTTCCGTGGCAGCCGTCGCAGTTCATCGCGGTGAAGAGCAGCGCGCCGTTCCTGGCCACCGCGGCATCCCCGGCGTGCGGATTGCGCAACACGCCGCCCGGGGGCACGACGCCTCCGGCTGCAAGGTGCGCCTCGTAGGCGATCGCAGGCGGCCCCGCGCTCGCAGCGGGCGGCGCGGCCGTTCGTGCGCAGGATGCGAGCGCAACGCCGGCCAGAAGCACGAGGGGTGCGCGACGCTGCGCGCTTGCAGTGCACACGCCGGCGAGCGCGCTCACAGCCCGAAGATCCAGATAATGCCGCCCTGGCTCGTGTGGCGCGCGATGTCCTTCATGAAGTCCGCCGGGAGTCGAATGTCCCGCGGATCATCGGAGCGCGTGTCGCCTGCGAGCAGCGACCAGTCACCCCCGATGCCGGCGTACACCGCCACGTACTGCCGCCCGTCGGGGCCCCGGAAGGTGATCGGGTTGCCCACGACGCCCGAGCCCACCTTGAACTTCGACAGCTCCGCGCCCGTGCGGGCATCGACCGCCTTGAACCAGCCGTCGAGCGTTCCATAGAAAGCCACGTCTCCCGCCGTAACGAGCGCGCCGCTCCAGTTCGGGTAGCGTTCCTTGTCCTCCCAGATCTTACGACCGCTCGAGGCATCCCAGGCGATGAACGAGCCCATGGAGCCGCCGGATCCGGCCTGATACGGGCTGTTGATTCCCATGAACGGCGTGCCCCGCAGATACGAGACATGGCCCGTCTCGTAGTCCATGCACAGGTTGTTGGTCGACGTGTAGAAGAGATGAGTGCGCGGGGAGTACGCGGGCGGTGAGTTCGGGCTCACGCCGCCCTCGAGGCACGGACAGATTCCCTTCACATTGCCCTTCGATAAGCCCGTCTCCTTCGTCGGGTCGACGACTGGCCGCCCGCTGGCAAGATCCACCGACTTCGCCCAGTTGACGGTCACGAAGGGCGCCGCGACCAGCACTTTCCCGCTCGCCCGGTCGAGTGTGTAGGCAAAGCCGTTCTTGTCGAAATGCACCAGTGCGTGCGCCGTCTTGCCACCGACGGTCAGATCCGCAAGCACCATCGCGCCCGTGGCATCGTAGTCCCAGCCGTCGTGAGGCGTGAATTGATACGCCCACACCAGCTCGCCGGTCCCCGGCCGGCGCGCGAGCACGCTGGCGCTCCACTTGTTGTCCCCGGGGCGCTGCTCGGAGTTGTAGGGGGCCGCGTTCCCCGTTCCGTAGTAGACGAGATCGAGCTGCGGGTCGTAGGAGAGCCAGCCCCATACGGGGGCGCCGCCGGTCTTCCAGCTGTCGCCCCCCCAGCTATGCGCGCCTTCGTCTGCCGCCGCGGCGTATGGCGGCTTAAAGGTGTCCGCGTGAATCAGCATGTCGGCGTCGGGACCTATGTTGTGCCCGGTCCACGCCACGCGCCCGGTCTTGAGCTCCAGTCCCTTCAGCCATCCGTAGATGCCGAACTCGCCCCCCGAAGCCCCGACAATGACCCGTTCGCCGACGACGAGCGGCGCCATGGTCACGGTCTCCCCGCTCCCCATGTCGGCGATCGGGGTCTTCCACAGCTCGCGTCCCGAATGCGCATCGATCGCGACCGTGTGGCCGTCGAGCAGGTTGTAAACGATCACTCCGTCCAGGTAGAACGCGCCGCGATTCACCGCGTCACAGCAGGCAACTCCGAGCGCATTCGGGCTCACGTCCGGGCGGTATTTCCAGCGCAGCGGGTACCCCTGCTTCGAAAGATCGAATGCGTACAGCACGTTCGGCCACGGGGTGACGACGTACATGGTGTCGCCCACCACCAGCGGCTGTCCTTCGTGCCCGGCGAGGACACCGGTGGAGAAGGTCCACACCGGATGGAGCGAGCGGGCATTGTGTGTATCGATCTGCGCAAGCCCACTGTAGCGCGTCGCCGCGTAGTTCTTGGAGGGCATGGTCCATTGACCATCCTCCGCCGGCGCTGCCGGTGCGCCGACGGCGCACAGGGCCCCGGCCGGGACGCCTGCCGCAGCGCAGGAAAGCACTAGTGAGATGACTGACCCCCGCGCCATGGCACGGGATTATATGGGCAAGGTGTGCCGAAGAGCGACGCGGACCCGATTCAACCGGTCGACGCCCAGGTGGAGAGTGACTGGCGCTGGCGGATGCGCGCCACGTCCATCAGCATTCGCCCCGCCCAGCGGTACACATTGCTTTCCGAGACCGTGCGGCGCATCAGCTGCATGCGCTTGCGCCGCAGCTCGCGCGGCATCTCGACCGCAGCCAGAATCGCGGCCGCCGTCTCGGACGCATCGAAGGGGTTCACCAGCAGCGCCTCGACCAGCTCGCGCGAAGCGCCGGCGAAGGTGCTCAGGATCAGTACTCCATCTTCGTCGTCGCGCGCAGCGACGAACTCCTTGGCGACGAGATTCATGCCGTCGTGAAGGCTGTTGACCACGCAGAAGTCCGCGGCCCGATACAGCTCGAATACCTGAGCCGGGTCCTGGTGCTCGGCCAGCAGCACGATGGGTGCCCAGTCCCCGGTGGCGAACCTTGCATTGATGCGCTCCACCTCCGCCAGAGTGCGCTGCTGCAAGGCCTGGTAGGCGGCGAGCTTGGAGCGTGAGGGCGCCGCGATCTGCAGGAACGTCAGCCGGCCGCGCCATCCGGGATGCTTGTCGAACAGGAGCTCGAGCGCCTGGAAACGCTCGACGATCCCCTTGGTGAAGTCCCAGCGCTCCACGCCGATGCCGAGCCGGACCTCCGCTCCGATGCGAAAGCGCTGTCGCACCGCCGTGCGCGCCGCGGCCACCGCCGGCGTGCGTGCCAGCCACCTCGGCGGCCACTCGATGGAAATCGGGTACGCGATGATGCGACACACGTGGCCCCGCAGCCTGACGGTCATGCGCTCGCGATCGATCTGGCATTCGACAAAACGATCGACGCTGGCGAGAAAATTCTGGCAGTGGTAGAGAGTGTGGAACCCGAGGATATCCGCGCGCAGCATGTGCAGCAGGAGCTCGCGCTTCCACGGGCATACCCCGAAGGTCTCGGCGTTGGGCCACGGAATGTGCCAGAACAGTGCGATGGTTGCCTTGATACCCCGGTCGCGGATCAATCCCGGCAGCAGTGCGAAGTGAAAATCCTGGATCAGCACCACAGGCCCCGTGGCGCGCGCTTCCTCGGCAATGACATCGGCGAAGCGGCCATTCACCGTGACATAGTGCTGCCAGTCACTCTCGCGAAAAGCGGGGCGCACGTACGCCTGATGGCACAGGGGCCAGAGCCCCTCGTTCGAGAATCCGTAGTAGTAGCCCTCCTCTTCCTCCGTCGTCAGCCACACCCGCCGCAGGGTGTAACTGGGATCGTCGGGCGGTACGCGGATGTGATCGCTCGAATCCACCACGGCTCGATCGGCGCTGCCGCTGCCGTGCGCAATCCAGGTACCCGAGCAGGCCCGCATGATCGGCTCGACGGCTGTCACCATGCCGCTCGCAGGAAACTGCATGACCGGCTGTCCCTCCGGACCGACATTGTGGATGTAAGGCTCGCGATTGGACACGACCAGAATCGGGCAGGAGTCGAGCTGCCCGCTCACGACCTGTTGCAGCGCCTGCGGAGTCCAGTTTTCCCGAAAGTCGATCTCCAGGCGTTGCGTCGCCTCGAGCTCGAGCATCACCTGGCGGACGCGAGCTAACACGGGGAGCGAGGAGCGCGCCGACTCGGCATCATCGAGAAAGCGCTTACGGCTTATGTCGCCCAGGAGCAGCTGGCTCCAGCGATTCAACAACAGCCTCACGCCGAGTCCGCCCAGGAGGGCGAGCGTCGCTGCCGCGACCACGACGAACGCCAGAACGAAGTTGCGTGCGGTTGTCTGCCGCCGGTTGATGAAGCTCAGGTCGTGGACCAGCAGAACCTCATAATGCCGGCCGCTGTCGCTGGGTAGCGGGAAACGGAAGGTCTCGATCGGCCCCGAGGGCGTGGACGTGATGGAATTGACCGCGCCACGCGTTGGTCCCGGTGGTCCACAACTGACCAGCGCGGGTACCAGGCCGGTCCGCAAGACCTCCTCGCCCGTGCTGCCACAGACCACGATACCGAGCAGCCGCTGGTCCCCCGATACCCGGGAAAGGTAGGCGCGCGCGCGCTCGAGCTTTCCCTGCTCGAGCAGCTCCGCGAGGGGATCCTCTATGGATGTCATGACGAGGAGCGCCCGCATCTCGATGTCGGAGCGAAACCAACCTGCCAGGATTTGATCGATGACCGGGACGCCGATGAATGCCACCAGACTGACGCTTGCCGCAATCGGCAACAGGTAGTGCAGCAGGAACCTGCGGATCACAGCGCTTCCTCCCACGACCGGGTCAGTCGCAGCGCGCTGTTGATGACTCCCACCAGACTGTAGGTCTGGGGAAAGTTGCCCCACAGGGTCCCGGTCACCGGGTCGATGTCCTCCGACAGCAGTCCCAGTGAGGTGCGTCGCGCGAGCAGACGCGTGAAGTGCTCGCGAGCTTCCTCGCGGCGCCCGACTGCGGCCAGGGCGTTGACGTACCAGAAGGCACACACGGTGAACGTCGCCGCAGGCGTGCCGAAGTCATCGGCGTGGCGGTACCGAAACAGCAGGTCTCCGGTCCGGAGCTCTCGCCCGATTGTCTCGACCGTTGCGCGAAATCTGGGGTCGTCCGCCGGCAGCAGCCCCAGCTCCGGCAGCAGCAGCGCGGAGGAGTCGAGCTCTTCGCCGCCGAGCGAGGCGACGAACGATGCCCGGCGCTCGCTCCAGGCGCGCGCCAGTATTGCTTCACGCAGCCGATCCGCGCTTGCGCGCCAGCGTCGCGCCCGCTCGGGCAGCTCCAGACGCGCGGCCACCCGCGCGAGGCGGTCGCATCCCGCCCACGACATCGCGGCGGAGAAGGTATGGGCGCTCTGAATGCCACGCCGTTCCCAGGGCCCGGCGTCGGGCTGATCAAACAGGGCTGCCGCCCGCTCACCGAGCGCCTCGAGCTGCCTGAAGAGCGCGCGATCGCCCGGATGCGTCAGCCGCTGATCGAAGAACAACTGGCTCACAGCGAGAATGATTGCACCGTATACGTCGTGCTGCGTCTGCAGCGCAGCCTGATTGCCAACGCGCACGGGCCCCATCGCCAGAAATCCCTCCAGCGTATGAATGGTCCGCTCCGGGAGCTCGCCGGCACCCATGATCGGATACACCGGCCGGATATCTCCGACGCTCGAACGGGCGACGATGTGATCGATGTAATGCAGGTACCCCTCCATCGTCCGGGTGGCGCCCAGGCGATTCAGCGCCTGCACGACAAAGTAGCTGTCGCGCAGCCAGCAGTAGCGATAGTCCCATGTCCGGCCACTCGCCGGGCTCTCGGGAATCGAGGTCGTGAGCGCGGCGAGTACCGCGCCGGTATCCTCGTAGGTGCACAGCTTGAGGGTGATGGCCGCGCGGATCACCTCCTCCTGCCAGTCGAACGGGACCGCGAGTGTGCGTACCCAGTCACTCCAGTAGGCGCGTGTCTCCTCGAGCAGGCGCAGCGCCAGCACCGATGAGGCTTCCTCGATCGGCTCATCCGGGCCGAGGATGAAACTGAGGGGAGTATCGACAACGATCGCCCTTTCCTCGGTGAGCGAGCTGACGGATGCATCAGTGGTCACGCGGTAGGCGAAGTCACCGGTGCCGAAGCGCAGGTGATGACTGCCGTGCCGCTCCCGCTCGGCGCACGCCCCGTAGTCCGAAGCTGGCCGCAGACGCAGGTGCACCAGCGGCCGGCCGGCAACGGGCTCAACGACACGCACCAGCATCATCGGCCGGAAGATCCGGCCGCGCGAACGGAATCGGGGGCAGAAGTCGGTAATCCTGATCGTGCCGCCGTGCACGTCACGCAGCGTCGTCTCAACGATCGCGGTATTGCGCACGTAGCTCTGCTCTGCGTGCGCGAAATCGCTCACGTCGATGGCGAATACCCCCCGGGTTCCGCCGCCGAGCTCGCGTGTCAGCAACGCGCAAAACACCGGGTCCCCGTCAGGTCGCGGCAGGCACATCCACACCAGGCGCCCGAGCCGGTCGATCAGGGCGGCGACCTCGCAATTCCCGACTGCCGCGAGATCGAGATGTTGCGTTTCAGAGCTCATCTGTCGTCCTCATGCGACGGCGCTGAGCCAGCGGCGCACCGCGCCGACGTCCGGCAAGTGGTACTCGGCTGTAACTCGTGCGCCGACCGCGATGCCGTACCCTCCGAGCTCTCGGGCGGCGAGAAACCCGTCGAGATCCGTCACGTCATCGCCGACAAAGACCGGCCGCCGGCCGAAGAATGGCGCCTCGGCCATGAACGCGCGCACCGCCGTGCCCTTGTTGGCGGAACGAGGCATCAGCTCGATCACCCTGGCACCCTCGAGGAGGCGGTAGTCCGGTCCGAGCTCCGCGAGCATCTCACCCGCCACGTGCCGCACGGCGTCTTCGCGCTCCGGTGCCCCGCGAAAATGGATCGCGAGCGCCGCCCCCTTGTCCTCGAGCCCTACTGCGGGATCGCCTGCCAGCAACGCCGTGAGTCGCGCAGCGGCCGAGCGGACAGCCTGCGGCACCCCCGCGTGGTGAACGCGGCCGGCCGGGTCGCGGCGCTCGAGTCCATGCACACCGGCCACCGGCAAGCGCTCCGAGCCAAAGAGGCGGTCGACCTGTGCGATGGGCCTGCCGCTGATCAACGCAAGCGCTCCGTCCAGCAGCCGCGCCGTGGCGTCAACCGCTCGACGCAAGGCATCATCGACCCCGACGGCAGCCGGATCCTCCTCGAAGTCGACCAGCGTTCCGTCGAGATCAAGGAACAGTGCAACCTCAGGGTGAACGGCGGGCGCAGTAAAGCCGATCACGATCAGCGTCCTTACGTTGCAGTTAACTCTCTGATTTGACACTCGCCGTGTTGAGCAGTTCAGCCTCAGCTGTGGCTCCGTGCGTCTGCTTTCGCGAGCGGCTTCAACGCAATCTTCGGCCAAGGTCTGTTGAGTCAGTGGCACGAACGGCGCGTTGATACGGTAAGTCGCAGATTACAGACGCCCACTGCACCTCGACTGCAGAAGGGCGCGCAGGTTACCACCGGTTTTCGCAGACAAGATCAAACAACTGTGAGGGGAGTCCAGTCGCCGCCTGACGCTACACGAAACCGCAGCTAGTGCGCCGCGGGCAGCTCGCTGAAGACATCCGGCGGGATATGGGCTCGCACGCTCGCTTCAGGCTCATTCACGAGGTCCTTGCCCACCTCCGCCGCGACGTGCGACTGCACCGAGCTCGGCATCGCCTTGCGCAGTAGGCCTAAAAAGGCCGGTGCCGCCATCACCACCAGCCGGTCGAACTCGGCATTGCGTCGCGCGTGCTCGAGCTGCTCGGCGATCCGGCCCGCGAACAGCACCGCCTCGTGCTTGCGAGGGCTGCGCTCCCCTCCGGTGCCATGATGAGCCGTCGCGCCGCGTCGGCCGCCGGCCAGCGGCGCATGATCCGAAAATTGACCCGGCCGGTCGGACTTCAGGTCGCGATCGTGCAAGTGCGCGAGCGGATCGCTTAGCCGTGTCGCGAACTTCGGCTCTCCGGTCCTCGATTCCAGGTCGTAGAAGGCCGCCTCGGCCTGATTCGCGACGACGATACGGATGCGCATGTGTATTCCCTCTGCTGCCCGGAGGGATTGTGGGCGCGGCACGGCCAGAATTGAGAGTCGCACAACTACCTAGGGTCGTCCTCAGCCGCTAAGCACAAGCCACGATGGCGGCGTAGCTATCGCCGCGGTTTAGGGGATCTGACTGAAGATGCGCGTGCGCGCGTCATAGGCGAGGATCTCCGCGTATCGCCCCCAGTCGATCAACGTCAAGAGCGTCCGTTGCGCATCGTCGCGATGCAGATGATCCTGCACCTCGAGCTCGAAGCGCTCGCGCGGCGCCCGGTGATCCGGCCGCTCCTCGAGCACCTCGGCGATGTGCGCCGCGAGTGGCACGAAGCGCAGCAGATGCTCCCTGAACAGGCGCTTGCGCTCCTCGGTCGCGCTCCCCGCATACACCCGTCCGGCGGCCGTCAGCCGGATCGTCACCTCCCTGAGCTCGGCGAAACCGAGCAACTGCAGCGCGGCCACGATCGGCAGCAGCTCGTTGACCTTCAACGCGAGCGCCCCGGCGATCGCCGCCAGCTCGCACTGGCCCTGGTAGGCCGGCGATGCGAGCGTTTCCACGAAGCCGTTCAGTCGATTGACCGCCGCGCGCGGCAAGCCGTGCGCCCGATCGCCGGGCGTAGCACTGACGGCGGCGAGCGATTCCGCCATGCGCGAGGTCAGCGTTGCATAGATCTCGCCCACCAGCGCACGGAAATTTGCCGCGAGGCGGTTGCGCGGATGCGCGAGCGGGATGCGGATCTCCGCGGCGATCTGCCCGGGATGGGAGGGGAGAACCAGGATCCGGTCGCACATCAGGACCGCCTCCTCGATGTTGTGGGTCACGAGCAGCACGGCCCCGGTCGGCAGCCGGCGCTCGATCCACAGGTCCATGAAATCGGTGCGCAGCGTCTCCGCGGTGAGGACGTCAAGGGCGGAGAAGGGTTCGTCCATCAGCAGCAGCACGGGGTCGCTGACGATGGCGCGTGCAAAGCCGACACGCTGACGCATGCCTCCGGACAGCTCGCGAGGGTAGGCAGACTGAAAGCCGTCGAGCCCTATCAGATCGATGGCCGCCAGCGCGCGCCGCCGCCGCTCCGCCAGCGGCAGGTCGAGAGCGTCCAGGCCCAGCTCCACGTTACGTTGCACCGTGAGCCAGGGATAGAGCGCGAATGTCTGGAACACCACGGCAATGCCGGCTGCCGGCCCGACGAGCGGCTTGCCTCGATAGAGCACATCTCCCGAGGTCGGCTTGATCAGCCCGGCGGCAATCCGCAGCAGCGTCGACTTGCCCGATCCCGAGCGCCCCAGCAGTCCCAGAATCTCGCCCGACGCCAGGCTCAGGTCGATGTGCGCAAGCACCGCCAGCGGCTCGCCGGATGGCTTCGCGTAAGCCATACAGATCTGGCGCAGGTCGAGGATGGGAGCTGGCGCTGGCGGCATGTCAGTCGAGGCGCGCGCGTCGCTCGGCGAAGGCATAGAGCGGACGCCACAGCAGGCGGTTCATGGCGACCACGTACACCGACATCACGGCGACTCCCAGGGCGATGCGCGGATAGTCGCCGGCGCGGCTCATCTGCGTGATGTATGCGCCGAGGCCCCCGCCATTCAGCGTGGTCGACCCCCAGTTGACGGCCTCCGAGACGACGCTGGCGTTCCACGCGCCACCCGAGGCGGTGATCGCGCCGGTGACGAAGTAGGGAAAGATTCCCGGAAGCATGATCTGCCGCCACCAATGCGGAGATCGGACGCGGAAGCTGGCGGCCGCCTCGCGCAGATCACTCGGAAAAGCGCTCGCTCCCGCGATGACATTGAACAGGATGTACCACTGGGTTCCGAGGATCATCAACGGGCTCAGCCAGATTCCCGGAGCCAGGCGGAAGGTCACGATCATGAAGACCGCCAGCGGAAACAGCAGATTCGCCGGGAAGGCGGCCAGGAATTGCGCGATGGGCTGGACCATCGCCGTCAGCCTCGGCCGCAGCCCGACGACGACTCCGATCGGCACCCAGACGAGCGAGGCAAGCACCACCAGCACCAGGACCCGCAGCAGGGTGAGGAGGCCGCTGCCGGCCGCCTGCGATACGTCGCTCCACGAGAGCGTATCGCGGGCAAAGCGCAAGAGCGTCCACGCCAGACAGCCGATCGCGCCGGCAACCGCCAACAGCCAGATGGCATCGAGCAGGCGCTGCGATGGCGGATGCCGCACCGGCGGCAGGCGAAATCCCGGCAGCAGACGCGCATCGCCCACGCGCTGCAGACCCGCCGCCGCGACTCGGTTGACGGACTGAAAGATCGCCGACTGCTGGAGCAGGTTCAGCACCCAGCTCTGCGGCGTCAGCTGCTCGGCTGTCTGCTCGAAGCGGAACTTCTCACTCCAGGCGACCAGCGGCCGAAACAGCAGCTGGTCGTAGAGAAGGATGGCGACACTCATGGCGACGATCGCCCACCCTACACAGGCGAGGTTGCGCTCCTCAATGGCGCGTGCCACGTAGGAACCGACGCCGGGCAGCGCGATCTGCAGATCGCCCACCGAGATGGCCTCCGAGGCCACGACGAAGAACCATCCTCCCGACATGGACATCATGGTGTTCCAGACGAGGCCTGGCATGGCGAAGGGCACCTCGAGGCGCCAGAAACGCTGCCAGGGCGAGGAGCGGAAGCTGCGGCACGCCTCGTCGAGATCAGTGGGCACCATGCGCAGCGACTGATAGAAGCTGAACGCCATGTTCCACGCCTGGCTGGTGAAGATGGCGAAGATCGCCGCAAGCTCGGGCCCGAGCGCGCTGCCGGGAAAGAGCGAGACGAAAAAAACCACTGTGAACGACAGGTAACCCAGGACCGGGACCGACTGCAGGACGTCGAGCAGCGGTATCAGCACCATCTCGGCGCGCCGGCTCTTGGCGGCGACCGTGGCATAGGTCAGAGTGAAGAGAAGGGACGCGGCCAGCGCCGCGAGCATGCGCAGCACGGTACGCAGCGTGTAGAGCGGCAGCGCCTCCGGAGACAGCGAGATCGAGACTGCCGGCGCGTGCGCGGCAGGCTCGAGCATCTGGCGGGCGCCGCCGCCGAGCAGGATGAGGACCCCGACCACCAATATCACGGCAGCCAGATCCCGCCAGCCCGGCAGCCGCTGGCGGTATTGCCCGGCTCGCAACGCGAGCAGATCCTGATGAATGGTGTGCCCTCCGCGCATCAGATGTGACACGGGGGCTTGGCGCGTCGTTCGCCCGGCGGAGACGGAGGGATTCGAACCCCCGAAGCCCGCGCGGACCCTCCGGTTTTCAAGTCTTGTAAATCACTAATAAGAGGAATACTTGCATTTGGAAACGCGGGGAGATTATAGCTAGTGCTGGCTGATGGGCCCCCGGCAGACCAGTTGTCTCTATAATCCGGCCGAGCAGAAGAATCACGACACCCTCAGGCGCAGCGAGAGCAGTCGAGAAATAGAGCAAGGGGGTCCTTGCGATGGCGAGGCACGACATCGCGTTGTCGGCAGGGTGGCGCCGGTCGATCAATGGCTGCTGCGCAGCTCTGGTGCACGCGCACCTTGCCGGCCTCGCCGGCTGTGCTTCGCCTCCCCCGCCCGTACGGCACCCGCCGCCGGCAATCGACGAGCAACAGGTCCGGCAGGCGGTTGCGCAGATGATGGGGCGGTCCCCTGCGCCGCAACCGATACCGACCCCGGGTGGCATCGAGGTGGTGGTCGGTACCGGACACACCGCGCCGCTCGTCAGCGTGGCGGCCAGTGCCGACGGGCGCTACGCGCTCTCGTCGAGCATCGACGAGACGGTCAGACTCTGGGACACGGCAGCAGGTCAGGAAATCCGCAGCATCCCGAACGCGAGCGTTACCTTTACGGCGGCGCTCGCTCTCGGTTTCAGCGCCGATGGCGCACGGGCACTCATCGGGTACGCAGAGGGGACCCAGCTCCTCGACACCACCACGGGCGCGCTGGTCGCGCGCTTCGACGCGGGCGACATGGCGGGCGGTCTGACACCGTTGCTGCTCAACTCGAGCGGCCATGTCGTGAGCGCGCAGCTCTCGAGCGGCGTGGCGATTGTCGACGGATCGAGCGGCGCCATCCTCTGGTCGGTTCCCGGCACCGAGCGCCTGCAGCAGCTTGCGTTGAGCGACGATGGCACGATCCTCGCGTTGCGGCCGGCGAACGCGGTGCGCATGGACCCGTCAGCGGTTGGGACGCTCCGCTATGAGATTCAGCTCTGGGACATCGCCGCGCATCGCCTGCAGAGTCGGGTCACGGTGCAGCAGCGCAAGGGCTTCCTCGGGCGCATCGCCCTGAGCCCGAACGGCCGCCTGCTCGTCGTCGACGTTGGAGACGGGAGCCTGCAGCTCTATGACACGGCCGGCGGCGCCGTGGTGGCCGCGTTCGTGACCGCCGTGGCCGTGCCGCCCATGGGTGGAATGTCGACGCTCGCCTTCAGTCCCGACGGCACACTGCTCGCCTATTCCTCGCTCTACGGTATTGGCCGGCTGTGGCGCGTGGCCGACCACGTACTCGTTGCGACCCTCGAAGCCTCCGCCCTGAGTTTCTCCGCGGATGGTCGGCAGCTCATCGTCGGCAAGCCCGAGGGCGGCGCTCCCGTCCTGTACGACCTCCAGAGCGGCCACGAGGCGCCGGTTGCTTCCGGCGCGTCCGAGGTCGTCGACCTCTCGTTGATCGCGGGTGGCGCAGCGGCCGTGACCGCGGCCGGCCCGGGCGGCGCCAAGGTCTGGGACCTCGCCAGCGGGCAGTTGATCGCGTCGCTCCCCTGCCCGGCCGCGGGCAGCGCGCGCTCGGTCGCGGCGAGTCCGGCACGCGCGCTCGTCGCGATCGGCTGCGCTGATGGTTCCGTGTCTTTGAGCGAGCTTGCCGCGCCCTACGCGGCGCGCGTGTTGAGACCGGCCTCGTCCCAACATGCGTTCAGCAACGCGCTCGTGCGCTTCGACGGTGAAGGGCGGCGTCTGGTCACGGTGGTCGAGGATGAGCTCGCGGTGTGGGATGCGGCATCCGGCCAGGCGCTGCAACGCGTAAGGCTGCCGCCGGCGCCCCCACCGCCATCGCCGACATTGCCGCCGGGATTCGCGCCGGGCCGCACGGCGCCGGCTGGTGCATCCGCGCCGATGCCGCAGCAGGCGGCGGCGAGCGAGGTCGAGCTGATGACCTCTCCCGACCGGGTACAGGCGCTTGCCGTCCGAGCGGACGGCGCCGTGGCGGCGGTCGGTCGCGCCACCGAGCTCAGCCTCTGGGACCTGAGCTCCGGGCGGTTGATTGGGCGTCTGGCACCACCTTCCACGGTACCCGGCGCGGCCAACGCGTCGCTCGAGCTGCGCGTGCGCAGCCTGCTCCAGGGGTTCAACCCGCAGCGCAATGGTGCGACCGGCCTGGCATTCAGCCGCGACGGACGGGTGCTGCTCGCAACGGGCTCTTACGGTCAGCGACTCTGGGACCTGCAGAGCGGTCAGCCGATTCAGCTCCAACCCGCCTCCCCCGTCGCACGCGGCGCAACGCCCTCCGCAGCCATGGATCCGATGGCGCTGCTCGGACAGCTCGAGGTGGCCCCCTCGTTCGCAGCGGCCCTGAGCCCGGACGGACGGGTTGCGGCGCGTGCCTACGGTCAGGCTATTCGACTGGTCGATCTCGCGACCGGCACGCAGATCGCCGAGTTGACGGGTCACACGCGACCCGTGGGTGCGCTCGCATTCTCGGCGGACGGGCGGCGGCTGGTCAGTTGCGCCGGCGATGGGTCACTGCGCGTCTGGTCGCTCGCCGCGGCTCGCGAAGCCGCGGCAATGTACGCGGTCGGGCGCGGTGACTTCGTCGCCGTAACGCCCGATCGCTATTACCGCGTGTCGCGCCAGCAGCTGCACAACGTGGCGTTCCGGGTCGGCGACCAGCTCTTCCCGTTCGAGCAGTTCGATCTGCGCTTCAACCGACCGGACCTGGTGATGGAAAGGCTGGGTCTTGCGCCGCAGGCACTCGTCGCCGCGTATCGACACGCCTACGAAAAACGGCTGAAGAAGATGGGCTTCGCCTCGAGCGCACTCGGCGCGGATCTCCATCTGCCAAGCATCGAGGTCCTGACCCACGATCTGCCCGTCACGACCACAGCGACCAGCGTCAGCATTCGCGTGCGTGCCGCCGATGATGCCGTCGCGCTCGACCGGATCAACGTCTATGTGAACGACGTGCCGGTCTACGGCTCGGCCGGACTACCCGTCGCACCCGGAGCGCAAGCCGAGGAGCGCGACCTCGAGGTACCACTCGTCGCCGGTCACAACAAGATCCAGGTGTCGACATTGAACCGCCTTGGCGCGGAGTCGCTGCGGCGGACTCTGTACACAACCTCGACAGCCAGCCCCGAGCCCTGGGACGCCTGGGTCGTCGCGATCGGCGTGAGCGCCTACCGCAACCCGCGCTACGCGCTGCGCTTTGCCGCCAAGGACGCCGCCGACCTTGCCCAGGCGTTTCGCGCGCTCGACGGCCGACTCGGGGTGCACCGCACCGTCCACATCCTGCTGCTCACGGATCGCGACGCGACCCGCTCCGGCATTCATGCCGCGAAGCAGTGGCTGCAGCAGGCGCATCGCCAGGATCTGGCCGTGGTGTTCGCGGCCGGGCACGGTCTCGTCGACGACAGCCAGAACTACTTCTATGGCACCTGGGACATCGACGCCGACAACCCCGCCGCAGCCGGTCTGCCCTTCGAGGACTTCGAGGATCTGCTCGATGGGATCCAGCCATTTCGCAAGGTGTTGCTGGTGGACACCTGCTTCTCGGGCGAGATCGACAAGGACGAGGTGCGCACGGTGGCGAGCGCCGAGGGCGGCAATCGTGTAACGATGCGCGAGTACAAAGCGGCCCGCAATATCGTTTCCCTCGCCGCGGCGTCGTCCACGGCAACCGCCGCGTCGGAATCGGCCGCGGCGCTGATCGTGCAGCAGAACCTGCAGCAGGACCTGTTCGCCGACCTGCGCCGCGGCACGGGCGCCGTCGTGATCTCCAGCTCGAGCGGCAACGAGTACAGCCTGGAGGGGGCGCAGTGGAGCAACGGTGTCTTCACCTACAGCATCCTGCAGGGACTCACCGCCGGGCGTGCCGATCGCAAGGGTAACGGCGTCGTCACCGTCTCGGAGCTTCAGTCGTACGTGATCGACGAGGTGCGCCGCCTGACGCGGGGCGCACAGAATCCGACCGTGCGACGCGAGAATCTTGATTTCGACTTCGCCGTGTACTGACGCGTGTGCGTCATCTCAACATCCCGCGTCGCGGCGGCACTGCTGCCCCGCCGCGCGCGATCTAGTAAGTCACGGACGATTGTGTGTAGTTGAACCGCAGACTCTCTTCGGGCCGGGCTGTGTCACCAGCTCCGGACATCGATCTCGACACGAGCCAGGCGTTCGCAAACACCATTCTCACCACAGCCTGGGTCCCGTTGTAGCCCGTAATCGTCAGCGTGGCGGGTCCAGCCGGCTTTCCGCCCACCATCTGTTGCGCCAGCACGGCGCTGGTCGCATCCACATAGCGCACGATATCGATCGATTGTGTTTGCGCGCGTCCCGCCACTCCCGCCACCGGCCCAGTCGGGGAGGTCGTCCCGTACGACCACGAGAGCACGGCAAAGCTCGTCGCGCCGAACGAGGCGCTGAAGCTCGTCGGCTTCACACCGGTTGATTGGATCGTGGAGGTCATGGGCGCGGGCATCCTGGCCTGGGGAGCCGTTACCGTCTGTGCTTGCGCGACGAGCGCCGCGACAAGGGCCGCGAATGCCAGGCCGGAGCGAAAGGTTCTGCTTTTCATGCGTTTCTCCTCGAAACTCTCGGGCGCTCCTACTGGTTCAGCAGCATCATCGCAAGCGTCTGAAAGTAGAAGCGCAGCGTTTCACGAGGCGGTTGGTTGACCCCAGCCAAGCTGGATATCTCAACCAGGTGAGCGCCCGAAAAGACATACTGCTCGGTTGCCCTGCCGATCATCTTCGGGAAGACGGTTACCGTGCAGCCGTCCGGCATGCGATTGAGGATGGCGGCGAACTGCACGCTCGTGGCATCGGAATAGCGATCGATATCGAGAGTAGTCGCAGGCCTTCCGGGAATGGTTCTGCCGTTGACGTTTTGCGCTGGCGTCCCACCCACCATGGAAAAACTCACCGCGGCCGCAGTACCGACGCTGGTCGGCACGTAGTAGTACGGACATTGAATCCAGAAGACGGGGTTGTTGGGTGACGGCAATCGCGTCGGCGGCGGTGGAGGAGAAGGCGGTGGTGGAACCGGCTTCGGTGGCAGTGCCGGCGGTGTCGGCGGTGTCGTCGGCGGTCCAGGCGGCGGCAGGGCCCATGTCGATGCGGCCCACACGAGCACAACGCCGGCACAGGCTGTCAGGTGGCGCACGCGCATGGATACCCCCAGGTCTATCGCCGCCTATTCGCCGCGGCGCAGCAAGCGCCGTCAGCCACTGTTGAAAAGAGCATAACACGGTCAACACGGGCTGAATCGACCGGCCGGCTTTCTAACACCTCCACCGCTATCGATGGTGAATCGCGATGGTGGTTTCGCGTGACGCCAGATGCCCGCTGGCGAGCTCCTGGCTGCTGACGGGGTCGAGCGCGAACCCGGTGTTGCCATCCATGGTGGCCTTGACGATGTTGCGCGTGCCAACACCAGCGGCCGGTGCGGCCGACGCCTGGCAAGCGCCGAGATGCAGATCGCTCCCGGAACCGGCGTCGCTCGCCTTCACGATGTTGCGAGTCGCCGCCATGAGCTCGGGTGAGGAGCAGGGTTCGAGGACCAGTCGCAGTGCCTCATCGCCGGCCGGCTCGGTGAGCTGGTAGGGTCCAAGCTTGGCGAGCTCGCCCCCGGCAAGCGTGAGCGTCTCGATCGGGATGACTTCTCCCATCGGGCTGACGTTGAACACGTGCACGCGCCCCGGCAGGGACGGGCGGTAGTAGACGAGGAAGCGTTCGCCGGAGTGAAACACGTAGGTACCGGGGTCGACCGTTGTCTCGGCGCCACCCGGTCCGACCAGGTGTACTTCGAATGCGAGGCCGGCGTAGAGCGCAGGCGCCGAGGTCGCCGCGATGGGAGTCGGCATCGCCGGCGCCCCTGAGGTCGGAGCGGCCATCATTGGCACGGCCCCCATTGGCGGCGCCGCCGCGGGCGCGTCCACCGGGGCAGTCGGCGCGGGCATTACGCCCGGCGGCATAGGCATGGCGCCAGGCATGCTTCCGGGCGCCGCGGTACCCGGGGGCAGCTGAGGCATTCCGGCCGGCGGCATTCCGTACCCGCCGGTGGCTGGGCCGGTGCCGCCCATGGGAGTCGGCGGCATCCATGGGGCCGTGCCAGGCGGGGCGGCGCCCACCATGGGAGGGGGCATCCACGGAGTGGTGCCGGGCTGAACACCGCCGAGCTGTCCTGCTTTGGTGTTGAACCAGTTGGTGATGCCCTGGCCCAGGCTGCTGACGACCGTTGAGCCCACCGACTTGACCACCAATGCCAGCGCGCCCGCGAACAAGAACCGCGGCGAGGCGCCCGGTGGATTGTTCGGGTCGAACGCGGTTGGCTGCGCCGCCAGCGGCGGCGCGGGCTGCATCGGCGGTAGGAGCGCTTGCGGTTGCGATTGCGGCAGGCCCTGCGTCGGACCTGTCGCTCCGGGTTGAGGCACCTGCGCCACAGCACTGACCGACATCATGCACGCCAGCAGCATCGGTGACCTGCGGCGCCAGTGCACGGTCCGAAGCGTGTCTGATCTCATAAGCTGCCCCCCTAGACCATTCTCAAACCATCGGCGGACTCTACTCCTCAGCTCGGCGGCAGACCCATGCGGCGCAGCAACGCGTCGTAACGGGGATCGGCATGCAGCGGCCGCAGCGAAACGTTGATCTTGAGCCACAGCAATCCGGAATCGCGCCGGGTGAACGCGCGCTCCAGCCACTGAAAGGCAGCATCGGGCTCGCCGCGGCGCGCGTATACCTGGGCGATTTCGGTTGGGTGGTTCGGAAACTTCTCGACGAGCTCGGCGACAGCCTGATCCGACGCTGCGCGGTTTCCCAAGGCGTTTTGCACGATCCCGAGCCCCATCAGCCGCAGCGAGAGATTAGCCTCCTGCTCGATCTCGGCGAGCGCCCCCGCTTTGTCGCCGCGATCAAGCAGGATCAGCCCGATCCATGTGCGAGATTTCGCGGACGTCAACCTGGCCGCCTGCCGGTAGACCGCCTCTGCCTCGGAAGGACTACCGCGTCCCCACAACGCTCCCGCGAGTCCGCCCAGGGCGCCGGGGCTCAAGGGGTCCACGGCGATGGCCCGCCGATATAAGGCGATGGCGCTGTCGATCTGACCAAGATCCACCGCGACGTGACCGCTCATGTTCAATACCCGCACGTCACCTGCATTGAGCGCGAGCGCGCGCTTGAGTTCCGCTTGCGCACCCGACCAGTTCCAATCGTGGTATTCCTCGACGTAGGCAAGCGCCGCGTGCGCGTCGGCCTCGAGCGGGTCGAGCCGCAGGGCGTGCTCTGCGGCCTCGCGCGCGTGCTGATAGCCGGAGTCCGGCTCGGCCCAGCCGTTCGCGGTCTGCACGCCGTAGGCGGTGGAAAGCCAGGCCCAGGCCCGCGCACAGTTCGGCTCCAGCGCCACTGCCTGCCGATAGAGATCAATCGAGCGCTCGCGCTCGACGCGGGTGTCGAGCCGCCCGAGATAGCGCCCTTGCAGCAACAGGTTGTAGGCTTCCCCGCTTTGCCCGCAGGAGCTTGCCGCCCGGTTGGGCGGAAGCGCCGCGTTAGTGAGCGCGCTGGCGATGTCGCGCGCAATCTCATCCTCGACGCTGAAGTAATCGTCGGTCGCCCGGTCGTAGGTCTTGGACCAAAGGTACTGGCCGCCGTCGGTGCGTATCAGGGCGGCCGTGATGCGTACGCCGTGGGCCGAGCTCTGCACGCTGCCTTCGAGCACATGATCGACATGCAGCTTCCTGGCGATGTCGGGAACGCTGTCGGCTCGCGAGGCATAAGCCGACGCGCGCCCGATGACGCGCAAGGTGGGCAGCCTCGAGAGCACGGAGCCGATCTCTTCGGCAAGCCCCTCAGCGAGGTACTCGCGATCCTTCGCTTCACTGAGATCCTTGAACGGCATGACCGCGATGGAATGCGTGGTGTTTGACTCCGATGAAGCGCTTCGCGACCCGAAAATCCCCGCGTGCATCAACACTGGCACCATGCCAAAGCCGATCAGGACGAGCGCGCTGACGATGATGACGCCGAGGATCTTCGGCTCAGTCAGCTTGGAGCGCGCTGGGGAGACGGCGCCGGCCGGCGTGCCCGGCGGCGGCGGCATGTTGCTGGGGGGCGGCGGAGACCGGGGAACAACACGGCGCTCGACCATGCGGTTCTCGACCCTGGCGATCAGGCGATAGCCCTTGCGAGGAATATTCTCGATGTAGGTCGGCGCCTCGGCCAGATCCCCGAGCGTGCGGCGCAGGTGCGCCACCGTGTTGTACACCGACTGCGGGGTCACAACGACATTCGGCCACACCGCATCGAGCAGTTCTTGTAATGCAACCACGCGACCCGAGTTAGCTGCAAAGTAAAGCAGCAGGCGCATGGTGAGCGGGTCGAGCTTGGTGATGCGTCCGCCCGAGGAAATCTCGCCCACCGCGGGGTCAACCGACCACTCGCCGACTTTCAACACTTGCGCTGGGACGGCTGACATGGGAATCGCGCCGAGGAGCTTCGCAACATCTGCGAACGCCGAAAGTATAGCGTAAGTCTCTGACTTTTCACGAAAGAGTTCTCTGAGAGATTTCTGAGAACTCTTTGAGTGCTTTTTGAGTGATTGGGTGTGGAGGTCTGTGTTGATCAGCTTAGGATCCGCGACGCGCCATCTCGTCAGCCGAAGTGGCAGAAGTCAAAGTCAAATGGTCGCGAATCGCGTGCAGCCGAGGGGGCTCGTATGACTCGTATGAACAGGCGCCGCTGTCTTCGGGGCGAGCTACGACGGGATCTGAACCCGATGCGAGCGAACGCGCGGCGTCGAATCGGTGGCGCGGCGTTGCTGATCCCGATACTCGCGCTTGCCGCGTGTAGCAGTGGTCATAACAACAACCCGCCCACGACGACTTGCAGCGGAGCAACCTGCAATGTCGTCACGGCGCAGGGCACGCTCACCGTTACGGCGAGCGATGGAACATTCACGAATTTCTCGCAACTCGAAACGCCCGACGGAGTGCCGGCCGACGTATCGACGCCGCTCGGCTGGTTTTCCTGGACGATCTCGGGATTGTCGGATGGCGCCACGGTCGCGCTGACCTTCACGGTCCCTTCCGGTATTGCCCCCAGCGCCTACGTCAAATGCATCAATGGCAACTGCGCGCCGCTCGACGGAGTGACTATCAACGGCAGCACCTTGACGTTTTCGGCGACCGATGGCGGTGCCATTGATGAGGACGGCTTGGCGAACGGCACCATCATCGATTGCAGCACGATCGTAAAGGGGTCGATCCCGGGTAAGTTCAGCGTCATCAACAAACCATGCGGCCCCACCGGCGGCTCATCGTCGTCGAGCTCGAGCAGCAGCTCGAGCAGTTCTTCTTCGTCGAGCAGCAGCTCTTCCTCCTCGAGCAGCTCTTCGAGCGGTGGCGGAACGTCTTCGTCCAGCAGTTCCTCGTCGAGCGGTGGCGGGACCTCTTCGTCCAGCAGCTCTTCATCTTCCAGTAGTTCCTCGTCGAGCAGCGGCTCGTCATCCTCGAGCGGCGGAAGCTCGAGCTCGTCGAGCGGCAGTAGCTCATCCGGCGGCACCGCGTTCTGGCTGCCTTACCTGGAAACACCAGTCAGTCCGGGAAGCAGCGGCAGCGGCGGCATTACCGGTCTCGGCGTGGCGCCCTCCGACCTCTCGAGCACCACGCTGCAGCAGGTGGTCACCGGCCAAGCGGTCAATCCCGTTGGTGAACTCGCGAACGTTACGCTATCGGGTTCGACGTTCGCCGCCTACTCACCCTATGCCGCCGTCTACGAGGCGCTCGATGGGTCGAATAACACCCAGCTCTATGGCCTGGCGCTGGCGGACAGCAATGATTCGAATCCGCCCACACCGGTGCAGATCGGGTTGTTGTCGTTGTCACCGGCGACCACGTCCGCGTGCTACGGCCAGTCCCATGCCGGCTATACCAATTTGCTGGAACCGACGACCGCCTTCTTTGTAATTCAATATGCGCTGACTGCCGGGAGTTGCAATATCCCGACCACCGTGTTGATGAACTGGACGGATTCGAGCAGTACCGCCCCGACGCCAGTTTCGGCGATAACAGCCAACACTCCCGGCAGTAACTATGCCGATCTCTACATCTTCCCCACGGGCCAGCTGTACGCAGAGGTCCTATCGACCGTGGGCGGTAACCTCAACATATATCCGGCCGGTGCTGGTGGCACGCCGAACTTCTCCTCGCCGCGCACGCCGCCGGTCGCAACGTTCGTCGAAAACGTAGAGCAGCATCCGATCTATCTCAATCGCAGCGGCCAGGCAAGCAGCACGGTGCTGTTCTCGAATGTGCTCTCGGGTGGTAAGTACGCCCTCTATCGGATCGACACCGCGGGCCACGCAGCCAAAGTGTACTCGGCCACGGGCACGCTCGAGATGACCCCGACTGTGACCGACAACACCTATATCTATTTTGTCGACGTTGTGACCACGGCGGGGTTTCCTCCGATCTATTATTACTTCTTCAAGGAACCGATTGATGGGAGCACTCTTCCTGTCCAGATCGGTACGGCGGAGGAGCCCCAGTCGGGTACAACGGGTACTATCTTCCCGTACGGGACTTTTTTCAGCCTGCTCGATGCCGACGGAAGCAATCTGATTCTCTTCTCGGACAACCTCACTACCAGTCCGTTGACCTTTGCTCTCTACACGCTCTCGGTCACCGGAACCTCGACACAGGCCCCGAGTCTGCTGTGGCAGTACAACACCACGGGTGCTAACTATCTCGTGGCCTTCCTGGACTACGGCAGCGACTACCTGTTCGTCAACGAGATCAGCTCGGTGACGAACACGGACTCGCTGGTGCTCGCGCCGTCCAGTCCCCAAAACCAAACCCCAGTGCTGGGGCGGATGGCGTCCAGCGCATTCACGCCGTGGGCGCAGGCGATCCCGGGCTTCCCCACCAACGACACCGTGCTGCAGTTCGAAGGCCTGACGAGCGCTGGAACCGAGAGCGGCGGGACGCTCTACACCTTGAGTACCAGCAACATCGTTGCGGCGCCCACGCCGGTGACCCTGACTCCCCCCACCAGCTCCAGCCCATTTGCCGACGTGGTCATCGCTCCCGTTTCGAACACGATCGGGACTGGGACCTCAGGTAGCAACCCGAGTGTGGGCTTGGCGGTCGATATCTCGAAGAATCAGATCAACACGATCTCGGTTCCCAGCACGAACGTGTCGCCATTCTAGCGGCGCGCGCTAACGCGGCAGGGGTCATGTTCGCTGGTAGGCGGGCCTGCGCGCGTCGGTGCCGGGTGAATCGGTGAGCCCCCGACCGGCAGTCCTGCCTCCAATCGGATAAGGTTCGACCTCGAGTCGATTGAGCGGGGAGCGACTCTCCGCCAATGCTTTGGGGGCGCATTGAACAACGAGGCCGGACTTCGCGTATCGGAGCACCGCTGGCGCTGGGCCTTCGGAGCCGTGCTGTTGGCACGGCTCCTCTATCCGTTCTTCAATTCCCCGCTCACCCACCTGTTCTCGGATCCGCTGCGTCACTGGGAGAACGGCGCGAGGTTCTGGAACCCGGATTTGATCGGCGCCGGGGATCCGTACCTTTACCAGCTCTGGATCCACCTGCTGCGGGCCTGGAGCGGCGACAGCCCGCCGGTCGTGCAGCTCGCCTGTGGGCTGCTGTGCGCGGCGATGCCATACGGCTGGTACCGCGCGCTGCGCGAGCTCCTGCCAAAACGAATCGCGTACCTGGGCGGGATCGTGATCGGTCTTGCGCCATCGCTCCTCGCGATGTATGCCTACTTCATGAACGAGACGCTGCTGCTCTCGCTCACGGGCTTTGCGTTCTGGGCCACTTTGCGGGCGGCGCGCAAGCGCACGCTCGGCGCCTATGTCGGGACCTCGGCCCTGTGGACGGCGACCGTGTTCACGCGCAGCGTCGCGCTGCCGATGGCGCTGCTCTGGGTCGGACTGCTGTGGCTACAGTCGAAGCCGCGGCCGACCAAGGCCGTGATCTCGACCCTGATATTCTGCGTCGCGGCCGTAGCGGCCGGTATGCACGGGATGGGGCGGCTCAAGTTCTTCGCACCATTCGGCAACGTCTATCTCCAGGAGGCTTACAGCTATAGTGGCAAGCACGACTATGCGATCGACGTTCCGGGCCAGGGTTCCTGGGTTTTCGGCTCGCCGGCCTTCTATAACCCGAGCCTGTATCCGTTCTCGAACTGGCTGACCGATCGTACGGGTACCGTTCGTATCCGCATCGATGTCGCGCATGGTCGCGACGACTGGATCGCCGAGCGAAACCGCGTGTATCGCGAGCGGACGTTCCCCTGGGTCACGCAGTACAAGGAGCAGATCGTCTACCTGCTGCTGGGGCAGCCGTGGCCGGCTAACGATCCATCGAGCTGGGTGGCGTGGCTCGGGCTCTGGTCGCGGTGGCTGTGGCCACCGATCATCGCCTTCGTGGCCTGGGGTGCCATTCGGCGACACTTCGTCAGCTGGGAGTGGCTCCTGCCGCTCTCGGCGCTCGGCATGCTGGTCCTGCTCGCAATCGAACCGATGGCGATCATGGAAGGGCGTTACCGCATGCCGATCGACCCGATCTTCCTTGCGAGCGCCATACTGCTGTGGTATCGGACGCGCGCGCCGACCGGCGACGGGGCGAGGGCGTGACCGACGTCGCAGCGGAGCGACCGCCGCGCTCGGCCAGCCTTTTCTTCGCGAACCTGATCGCGTTGGCGGGTGGGCTCGGCGCTGCCGTCTGCGTCGCGGTCCAGCGCGACGCGCCCTGGGTGAAATCGCTCGCGTATCCGCCAATCGTGCCCTGCGCCGTGACGTTCGTTTTGCTGGTGCTGATCGAATGGATCCTGCGCCGGCGCGGCCGTCTCGCCCCGACGGAACTCGCGCGCACGCGCCTGCGCGAGACCGACTATTTACGCGTTCGGTACCGGCTGATCGGGTTCCTCGCAACGCTCGCGCTCGTCGCACTCGGATACTGGCTGTTCCCCGAGTACCACGGCAGCTTCTACGATCCTTACTGGCACCTGCTCGAGACGCTCGCACCGCTGCTCGTGTTCGTGCCGTTCTACTTTACCTGGGCCGACGCGCGCGTCCGCGATCCCGAGGACGAATACGTGGCATTCGGAAAGCTCATCGCGGGACGCGGCGCGGATGTGGATGGCGCCGTGATCCGCCGGCACCTCCTCGCCTGGACCGTCAAGGGCTTCTTCCTGCCGCTCATGGCCGTATATCTCAATGACCAGGTCAACGGACTGGGGCAGCTATACATGAGAGGCGGCTGGGCGGTCCTCTATCACTTCGACGGGCTGTTCAACTTCAGCTACACGACGGACCTGCTGTTCTGCGTCATCGGCTACGCGGCGACCGTGCGGCTGTTCGATTCGCACATCCGCAGCGTCGAGCCGACGATGTTGGGCTGGGTCGTCGCGCTGATCTGCTACCAGCCGTTCTACTCGGTGATCGGGCAGTTCTACCTGCAGTATGGCGGGAACACGGACTGGGTCGGCTGGCTCGCGCCGGCGCCCCTGCTGCGGGACCTGTGGGGCATGCTGATCGTCGCACTGTCGATCTTTTACGGACTGGCGACGGTGGCCTTTGGCCTTCGCTTCTCGAACCTCACGCACCGCGGCATCCTGACCAACGGGCCCTACCGCATCACGAAGCACCCGGCGTACGTCTCGAAGAATCTGAGCTGGTGGCTGATCTCGGTACCGTTCGTCGTGAGCAGCGACTGGCCGACGACGATCCGGCACTGCGCCCTGCTGCTGCTGCTGAATACCGTGTACTTCCTGCGCGCCCGCACCGAGGAGTGGCACCTGAGCCGAGACCCCAGCTACGTCGCCTACGCGCTATGGATGAACGAGCACAGCGCACTGCGCGTATTCGGCCGGCTGATTCCAGCACTGCGCTATCGCGCCCCCGCGGCTGAGACCAGGAGCAGATGAGAGGAGCTGGAAGCGATGACTCGCATCGCGGTCAGTCGTTCCGCGTCACACGAATCTCGGGCTCGGCGGAACTGCAAGTGTCCGCTGACGCTTGCGACTCATAGCGCCTCCGAATCAGATACGTCGGGCGCCCTTTGGATTCCATGTAGATCCGCCCGATGTACTCTCCAAGGACGCCGATGCCGATCAACTGCAGGCTGCCCACAAAGAGGACGGCGACCAACAGCGACGCATAGCCTGGCACGTCGACGCCCCGCACCAGGGTGCGAACGACGATGAATGCCGCATACGCAAGTGTCACGAATGCTCCGACACCTCCCACGTAGGTCCAGACCTTCAGCGGCGCCGCACTGAAGCTGGTTATACCCTCAATGGCGAGGTTCCAAAGCCTCCAGCCTGAAAACTTGGTAGTGCCCGCGGCGCGAACCTGACGCGTGTAGTCTACCGTCGCCGTCCTGAATCCCACCCAGGCGAACAATCCCTTCATGAAGCGCTGCCGCTCCGGCAGTCGTGCCAGGGCATCCACCGCCACCCTGTCCAAGAGTCTGAAGTCTCCGACGTCCTCCGGGATCTTTGTGGGCGACAGGTGATTGTGCAGACGGTAGAACATGGCCGCCGTACGACGCTTGAGAAAGGAATCGGACCGTCTGTTCACGCGTCGCGCCAGGACCACGTCCGCGCCTCGCTGCCATTCCGCAATCAGGTTGCCAATCAGTTCCGGCGGATCCTGCAGGTCAACGTCCATTGGAATGACGGCGTCGCCGCGTGCGTGATCGATGGCGGCGGTAAGCGCCGCTTCCTTGCCGAAGTTCCGCGACAGCTCTACGACCCTGAATCGCCCGTCCCTGTCGACGAGGGCAGTCAGCTTCTCAAGGGTGCCGTCCCCGCTGCCATCGTCAACGAGGACCACCTCGAAACGAACATGCGGCAACGCACGAAAGACGTCGGTGATTCCTTCATAGAATGCTTGAATAGCCTCGGCTTCGTTGTAGCAAGGTACAGCTATCGAAACCAGAGGTGTGACAGTCGAGGGGCGCATAGAAGCGAGCGGTGAACGTAGTCTCGGGCTATTTCATGACACGTTGCGGAAACGCCAGGAGGCGGCTCCCCAGATAACCGATGATCGTATACGGTAACGCGCCGACAGCCTGCGCCAGGTAGCGGTTCACCGCCAAGTACCTCGTCAGACCCAGGACGGCTCCGAGGTTCGCCAAATATGCGACGAGCATGACCAGTAGAAACTTTAGCAACTGCGGCGCGACGGCCCCGTCGCTCGCAAAGGTCCAACGTCTGTTCAACGCGTAGCTGCATGCCAGGCCAAAGGAATAACCTATCAGGTTAGCGACCACGTCGTTCGCGCGAAACAGGAAGATTGCCAGATATATTGCGGCCAGGCCGATCAACGTGTTGACGGCTCCCACGGTCAGGTAGCGAAGCAACTCCCGGCGAATGCCGCAAGGGGAGATTGTCAGATCTTTCGACACAGGCAGAATGCACTGAGCCCAAACAGCTTATTGATGCCGAAGAAAACTCGCCGCTCTACATCGTGCACCGCGATCAAGGTGCTGTTGAGCCAACACGGGTAGAGCCTCAGCTCGCTTCTCGCCGTCAGCGCGCCCTGATCCCACAGCATCCTCTGGATCAGCCTGTTCGCAGCCACAAACGGGAAGAGGCTGCCGAAAAAGTAGCGGCTGCGCACCGGAGTCAGACCCGATTTCCTGACGAGTGCCTCGAGCGTCTCGATCGTATAGCGTCGGTAATGCTCCAGAAACACGTCGTGGCCCGACCAGACGAACTGAAAAGCCGGGACGGTGATGAAGACATGGCCGCCAGTGTCCATGCCAGCGACATAGTGCTCGAGAAGCGCGCGATCGTCCGGAACATGCTCCAGGACATCCATCATCAGGATGAGTCCGCGTGGGTGCCTGTCAATGGATCTGACGAAACGGATCGGCTTGCCATGATGACTCTCGCTCCTCTCCTCGGCGTAGTGCGGGTCAACACATACGGCGCTCTCGCACAATCCTGCATCCAGCAGTTGCCGAGCGAATACTCCGGAGCCTGCGCCGACGTCCAGTACTTCACGCGCCTTCACGTCAGCGAGAAATTCGCGCATGGCACGTCCCTTGGAGACGTAGTACCAGTGATCACGAATTCTCTCGCCCAATATACCCTCTTCCTTCAGGTCCATGCGCCCGCCCACCAAACTGCCGTCCGGAGACGATCCACCGGTATTCGACCGCTATTTTCACATCGCTCGCTACGGCCCACTACTAGGGAAACTCTGCGCAGGCAGTCGCGCAGGGGTTGGATGAGATGACGACTGGCTCAGCAATCATGCGAGAGGCGGAAAAGCACAGCGCCGGAGCCGATTTGGCCCCGGGTTCTTGGTTCTTTCTGCCTTTTGCTTGCTCACCAGGGACACGTTCCCTGTGGCGTGATCAACCGTCGTCTGAGCAGGTACAGGTTCGCCAGCGCAAAAGCGGTAAAGAGCCGCGCGGTGTTCTTGGCCAGGCCCCGGTAGCGCACCTTGGTGAAGCCCCACAGTCTCTTCACCACATGGAAGGCGTGCTCGCCACGAGCTCGTGTGGCCGAGCGCAGGCGGTTGAGTCGGCGCTCGAGGCGGCTCAGCGGCCGTTGGTTGGGGCGACGGTTGATGCGGTAACGGATACCCCGTGCACGAGCCCCCTGGCGGTGCGACTCGCTCCAGTACGCCTGGTCGCCAAAGACCTCGCGCTCCTGCCCGTGCAGCAGCTGCGGCATCTGGCTGATGTCAGAGGCATTGGCCGCAGTGGTCACCAGACTGTGCACGATCCCACGCCGATCGGTGCCCACATGTGCCTTCATCCCAAAGTGCCAACCCTTACCCTTGCGGGTCTGGTGCATCTCAAGATCACGCGCCTGGTCTGCGTTCTTGGTCGAAGGGGGTGCCTCGATAATCGTCGCATCCACAATCGTCCCGGACTTCAGCAGCAGCCGCTTCTGCTCAAGGAGCGTTCGCACCTGCGCAAAGATCGCTTGCGTGAGGTAATGCTTCTCGAGCAGGTGGCGAAAGCGCAGGATCGTCGTCTCGTCCGGGATCGCATCCTCACTGAGCTCGATACCGGCAAAACGTCGCATCGACTCGGAGTCGTAGAGGGCATCCTCCATCGCAGGGTCCGACAGGTTGAACCACTGCTGCATGAAGTAGATGCGCAGCATCCGCTCCTGCGGCATCGGCTGCGTGCCGTTGCCGGCCTTGGGGTAATGCGGCTCGATCAGCCGGTTCAGGTGCTTCCAGGGAATGACCGCGTCCATCTCCTTAAGGAAGCGCTCCCGCCGCGTCACTTTGCCCTTCTTGTCCCAGGCCGCCGATGCAAAGGTGGTCTGCTTCATCGCTCCCCTCGAGCCCTGAGGGCTACTGCCAACTGCACGCAGTATCCATCAGCTACCGTCACCTGTGCAGAGCTTCCCTAGTGGACGGTAACAGCTGATGTGGAGGTGATTCGGCGCGTCGGATCGGGGCGATGACATCGCGCTCGATCTTGGAGAATAAATTGATTTTGGCGGAGAGGGTGGGATTCGAACCCACGAGCCACTTGCGCAGCCTCCGGTTTTCAAGTTCCGCCAGTCACCTGTTAGCATATTCCGGGCGCGTGTAAACACCTGATTAGATTAGCGCGGCGAATGTGCTTCAGTAGGGAAATTTCAGGCTCAGGGACGGCACTGCAACATGAACTGCAACAGAGTGGGCGTAGCGAGTTCGGAGGAGACAGCCGGTGCAGACCAGGCAGCACACCGTCACGATTGGCGATGATCAGCCTTGCCAGGTCTACGTGGGCCAGAAATCCAAGACAGTCTGGCTGGCGGCTGGCGACGTTGGTGGCCAGTCGATTCAAGAGCAAGGGAACTCAGAAGCGAGTGCATTTCAGCATTGGGTGAAAGCTGCCAACGATTGGCATGTACGTAAGCCAGTCTGAACAGACGGCTCGGCGAGCCCGCAGCCGCGCAGTGCCTCGCCGGAACTGACCCAGGAGGATGATCAGCTCAAGCGGGCACTGCGCGGTGCGAAATTCCCACAGGCCCCGCCGGCCTGCGCACTCGATCTGATCGCACGAGCAGAAGCCTCACGTAGAGCGCTCGCTCGGGCGCGCGAAGGACAGCGGCCCAGGACTTCTCTCCCGCGCCATCCACGTACAACGCGAAGGCCTCGCAGGCCTCGAGGCGCTCCCTGCAGCGCCGGGCCTGCGGGCATTGGTCGCATGGAGCTTCCCGTGCCCAGTCATAGAGCGCCGGACCGTCGGGCGACATTTCGCGAGCGCCTTTACTTGCCGCCGAGTCGGTCCTGCAGGTAGCCGCGCCCACGTCGCGAGCCCCGCGAGCACCGGGTTGTCCCGCAGACGCACCCGCTGCGCCGGCGCAGACTTCCACGTGGCGCTCCCTGGCTCCAGGTCGTAGCGCGTCGTCGGGCCGCGGGGCGCGCTCGCGCTCATGTTCGATCCCTCGCTCGAGCAGATCCTCGATGAGCTCGAGCTGCAATCGCAGGTCGGCGGGATCGCCGGCGGGCGGGCCGCGACGTTCCTCGCGCATGAAAGCGATGAGCTCCTGCACCAGGGCGCTCGACGTCTTCGGCCGCGCCTGTTTCTCAGCCTTCACCACGGCGCTCATCGTGTCCACCCCGCGCGTGTTGGTCGGGGAGCGGGTCGCCGCTCTGCGGCGAGCCTGTGTGGCAGGGCCTGCAGCTCATCGAACAGCCCTATGACTTGATCAGCACTCGGGACTTGCGGGAGAGAGTCGTGGTGGATCTCCAGGAGCGAGCCCGTGGGCCACGCGGCATCGAGTAATACGATGCAGCTCTCCTGGAGAACTACTGCCTCATCGATTGCGGCGTAGGTGGGTCGCCAGAGTTTCGTAAATCGCAACGGCCGAGATTCAACACCGTCAACACCCACGCGCACCGGCCCGGCGAGCAAGCCGCGCGCTTTGAGCTCCGCCCGCACGCGCTCGTTCAACTGCGGGTCAGCGATCGGCCCCAACATCAGGACCGCGAGCGTTCCGCCAACAGCGCATAGGTGCTCGCTACACAGCGCCGGCGGGATCTCGCTACGCGGCCAGGGGGTCGGGAAATAGCCGAGCGACTTCAGCCGCGGCGCAGCCTCGCCGTATCGTGGGGGCGCCGCCCCCGCAGCAGCAGTGGCGCCGTTCTTGCGTTCACGTTCATGGTCATGTTCAAACCTCCTTCGTCGTCTACGCCGCTCTGGGCGGCTCCGGGTTCGTGTGCCAGCAGTACCTCGAGACGCCGCAGCCGGCGCTTCCTCGTTTCCCCGAACAGTCAGCACGTCCTCGCCTCTGCCTTGTGCGGCAACCCCTTCTCGGCGATCGCCACCAGCTGCCTCCCACGGCTTCAGAAGCTCACGCTGAAGGACGCCGAGCTCCGCCGCGCCCGGCTCCTCCAACACCAGCCGCTTCGCGATCACCTGCAGCAAGGTGGCGGACCGCAGAAGCGCGATCCTCTCTGCGGTGCCGAGAGACTTTCGGCCAGGAGGCATCAGGGTGATCGGCTAGTCGCCGCGGGCCTCATGCGCAGTGCGCCCGAAGATCGCCCCGACGTCGACGTGCGCACGGCGCCCGCGTCGGTCGTGCGCCATTGAGGAGTCGCCCGCTCCGGATCGGAAATCGCGCCGGTGGTCATCCGGGTCGGGCGAGCGCATCGCGCCCGGCGCGTCGAGCGCCTCTGTCGCGCCCGCTCTCTGCCTCGCGCTCCGCCGCCGTCGGCCAGTCCGTATCGTCTCGGGCACCGCGGCGCGCATCGCGAGCACGCTTGATGCGGGCGGCGCGGCGTCCATCGCGCGCGATTTTGCGATCGCGGGCCTCCGCGTCCGTCCGGCCCTCGTCGTCATCGGCCTCGAGCTCGTCGAGCGCGGCCTCGCGGGCGTCGAGCGCTCGCTCGCGTTCATCGAGCGATGGGCTCGGGCTCCGGCAGCGCCGAGTCCAGAGCGCCCGCCGGGTCTCGATCGACGGCGGGAAAGAAGCGTCTTTGGCCGCCCCCCGACGTCACCATTTTGCCGCGTACCGTGGTCGTCATACTTGAAATCCTCCGCCGCCTATGCGGCAATCTTGAATGCAGACCTAACACCTAACACCCTAACACCTAACTAACGTCGTCACAAGCCGTAGCGGGGCGCACGCCACGCGGGCGAGCCCTCCGCCCTGTCACCTCATCGAGACTGTCGAGCAGCGCCTCCGGAATCACGATCGGGCGCTCGCTCGATGCGAGCCACAGCGCGCCGCAAACCGCGTTCGCCGCGTCGTCATGCCCGCGGGGCGGATGGTCCACGCTGTCACCTCGGCCGCCCGTGCGTCGGCCGCCGTTCGAGCAGCCGCAGCTCCGTCACCAGGCGTCGGTCCTCGATCAGCTCAACGCGCCGCTCCGCAAAGAGCGGGAGCGCCTCGCAGTAGATCGCCGACTTGTCGAGCTCCGACTCCTGGTAGCAGATCCCGGCCTTCTCGAAGGCATCGGACACCCAGGCGCCCGCGTACCGATCGCCCGTGACGCGGCTCAGGCCGTGGTCCTTCAGCATCTCCGCGAAGCGCTCGACAACCGCGTGCGGCTCGTGCGGCGCGGGCACACAGTGCAGCGCGTCGAGGATCACGTTCGGCTGAGTCTTGCGCGCCTCCTCGCCAGGTTCCCACCGCGCCGCGCCCGGCTCGGAGTGCGCGATCGCGAGCGCCGAGGCGTCGTGCCTGCCGCCGCTCATGTCAACGAACGCCACCGCGCTCGAGGCGCGCGACGTTCTCCCGCTTCGAGCCGCCCCACCTCGAGCGCCGCCTCGATCAGCTCGTCCTCGAGCCACTGACTGACGTCCGAGCGAAACTCGCCGAACCGTACTCCGCGCCGCGCCGCCTCGGGGTCCTCCGCCATCGCCCGCTCGATCACCTTCGCGTCGATCGTCGGATTCAGCTGCGCGTCGGTCGCTGCCAGCACCAGCACGTCGCTCGGCTTGCCGTGATGCGCCTGCCACATGGCGTAGAGGTGGCCGCGGCGGCTGTGCGGCGACGATAGGCCCAGCAGCCGGGCGCCGAGGTTCGCGAGCCCCGGGCGCACCGCGCGCATCAGCTCGACGTCCGGGTTCGCGCTCATGTCGTCCCGGTAGTACGCCAACTTCATCGCGGATGACCGCGGCGTAGCTGTAGCCGCGCGTGCTGACGGAACGCTCGTCACGTGCACCTCGAGGTTCACGCCGTTGCGCGAAGCTCGATCGTCTCGGCTGCGTCCGCCCACGTCAGCTTCGCGGCGAGCATCGGTCTGTCCGCGATCAGCGCCCTCGACGAAGCTCATCAGCTGTCGCGCCTGATCGCCTGTCGACCGCCATCATGCCGACGGTCGCGAACTCGCCCGGCGCCGAGGGCGCGTCGCGGTAATCATGCGAGCGCGGCGTGCGATCCGAGCGCCGCGGCGAAGAGCGTCTCGCCAGCGCGCGCGGCTTGATCAGCCTACGCCTCGCTGAAGGGCGTCGGCCGGCGGCACCGTCGCGACCCGTGAGCGCGCGCCACAGCGTCCAGCTCGTTCGGCGTCCAGCGGCAGCCCGTCCAACATGCATCGCAGCACCGCGCGCCAGTTCGCCGAACGTCGGGCCGCCGAAGATACGAGCCGAATAGCCGCGGGTCGGTGAAGCATCGACGATCTGCTGCAGCGGGATCACATGCGGCTGCTCGCATGTGACTCGGCGCCGGCGACAATCGTCCCGCAGGCGCTTCAGCACGCGGCGCTAGCGCCGCTCGAGCCCCAGGGCGCGCGCGATGCCCAGCCAGGTGTTCACGAGCTGAGTCCAGCTGCCTATGTCGATCTGCTGGCCCTCAGCAGCACGGCACTCGATGCCCTCGATCATCACCTCGAACCAGGTGAACCGGCGCACCATGGAGCGCTTGATCGCGCTGAGGCTGTCCTCGCCCCCCAGGTCGGCGAGCACCGCGTTGTAGCGGTCGACTACGGATCTTCCCGAGCACGGTGCGTCTGTCCAGGCGGTCCATGAAGTCGGATGTGTACCGCTCCGGGATCGACGCGAGGAGGCGCACCGATTTCCCGCGCGCCATCAGCGCATCTCCGGCACAGTTCGAGGGTTCACGGGCACCACGCCGGATTCGTAAACCGGCGCCTTTCCGTTGGTGCGGCCTCGCAATTCAAGCTCTTGCGCCCGCACGGTGGCTTGTGTTGCACCTGATGTTGCGGTTGCGGTCATTTCGAGGCCTCGGCCGGCGTCACGTCCCCTACGTCGCGAGAGGTTGCAGGTTCGAGCGGAGCGTAGCGGAGACACGTCTGCGGGGTTTGCGGGCTTTTGTCCTGTTCCCCCGTATAGCGCGCGCGCACGCGCATACACGGGGTTCTAGGGTAAATCCCCGCAAAGCCCGCAAGCCGGTTACTCATCGAATCTCCGATCGTGCGGAATGGGGAGCGAGAGGCCAGCGAAGATGACGGCCTTATTGCGGTCGGTGCTGCTGCGAAAGCCGCGGGCTTCGAGTTGGTCGCCGAAGGTGTTGCGGCCGAGCACGACGGCGCCATTGCGTTCGCACCATTGGCGATAGGAGCGGTGGGCCGCGGCGAGGGTGAGTTGGCCGCACTTCTCGCAGCACTCCTGCACCCAGGCCTGCAGCATATCCTCTCCGGTGAGGTAGGCCGTGGTGGCGGCTGTGACGGCTTCCGGCGGTGCGAGGCCATCAGCTTGCCAGTCGAGGCAGCCTGCGAGGGCCCACGCGAGGATGCCGCCGTATTCGCTCGCCAGGCGCTCGGGGAGCGTGGTGTCGCGCTCGGCGAGGGGGATGGTCACGGTGAACTCGACCAGGTGCATGCGGGCGCGGATGGCTTCGTCGACGGAGCGCAGGCCGGGCTTCGTGTTGCCGACGATGAGGAGGGTGTGCGTCGGCTCGAACTCGAACAGGTCCTTGCCGATGTAGCGGGCGCTGATGGGGTCGCCGCCGGTGAGGCGCTTCAGGCGCGATTCATTCCAGCGCCGGCCGGAGTCGATCTCGGAGCCCACGACCAGGCGCGCGCCGTGGAGCACGGCGATCTCGGTGAGGTGGCGGTCGTGGTGCGACTCCATGAGCGTCTCGGCCGGGATCTCGAGGCCGTAGTCGCCGAGCGCGCGGCGGATGGCGTGGGCGACGGTGCCCTTGCCGTTGCGCCCGCCGCCGTGCCAGAAGGCCAGCACGTGGTCGCGGCTCGAGCCGGTCATGCCGTAGCCGGCGAGGCGCTGCAGGTAGTCGCGCACCTCCTGCTCGGGCTGCACGCGCTCGAGGATGGAGCGAAAGAGCGGACAGTCGCCGCCAGGCGTCGCGGCCGTGATCTTGGTGTGGAGCGCGGCCGGGTCGTGCGGGCGCAGGTTTGCCGGTGCGCAGGTCGAGGATACCGCCGGGGGTGTTGAGCACCCACGGGTCGGCGTCGAGCTGCTTCACGGAGACTGCATGACGTGGATCGCTGCCGGCGAGTCTCACGACGGCGTACACGGTCGCGGCGGAGCCCAGGCGGTTGCGCAGCGCCTTGATCTGCGCCTCGGGGAGCGTCTCGAGCGCCAACTGCTCGGACAGCACGTCGCGGCAGAGCGCGCGCGCGAGGTCGAAGAAGCGCCTCTTCTCGTCGTGCGCCCATCGCTTGCCGTCCCAGATGAGCCACCGATCCCAGGCCGGGACGTAGCGCAGCTCCTCGGCGTGGCGCCCGCTGAAGCGCAGCGCGAGCTCGTCATCGGAGACGCCGGGCGGTAGCTGATTCTCTTCGGGCTCGGTTGCTGCCGGATCCGCATCGCGCAGCAATTGCTCGATGATGCCCGTGAAGGCACCATCCCCGGCGCGCGCGCGCAGCTCGCAGGGGTCCTTGGAGGGTTTCGGAACTGTGAAGAACCGCACCCGCTCTCGCAGCGAACTGCGCTCGAATGCAGCGCGGAACTTGGCGCCACCTTCATCGGGCTCGATGTGTACGTAGACCGCCCCCGCGCACTCTTCCAGCGGGCCCGCGAAGCGCTTGTCATGCCAGGCTTCGGCACCCGGGACTCCGATCACATTGAAGCCCGCCGCCCACAGTGCGACGGCGTCCGTCTCGCCCTCCACGACAATGACGGGGCCCGGCTGCAGTCGCCAAAGCCCGAAGAGTTGCTGCTTATCTCCCTTGCGGAACCAGAATCGCGGGCCGCCGTCCTTCGCAAGCCGGCCGCGGTAGCGCGTGCAAGTGATGGTGCCCGATGCATCACGGTACTCGATGCGCACGACCGGATGCCCGTTCGCCGTGTCATCACTGAAGCCGCTCTCGCGCAGCAGCGCTTCCGGCAGACCCTTGGCGATCGCGAGCTCGGCGACGGTGAGACCGGCGGCGGTCGTGTTGGTTTGAGGCCAGAGTCCGCGCTCGCGCAGCGCCGCGATCACCGCAGCCTGTGAGCATCCGGCGTGACACTTCACCAACACCTTGTCGCCGTCGCCTTCGGTGATCGAGAGCGATGGCGTCGAGTCCTCATGCGCGACACAGCGCGCCGTCCAGCCGTGCCCATTCGCGCGCGCGCCGAGTGCCTCGGCAATTTGGGCGGCGAGGGTCATGGTGCGGCGGGCGTCTTCGGCTTCGCCGCGGCCGCGCGCTCCTCGCGGCGCTTCTGCCACGCGATGGCCTCGTCCCTAAATTCATCGACCGAATTGAAGCAGGCCTCGCCGGCGACAATCACGCTGCCCTGCGGCGTGAGCACACCGCGGAAGGCAATGTCAGCGCAGAAGAAAAAGTCATCCGGGGTGATCGGCTTCGCGCATCCCTCGACGACGCGCCAGGCGACGATGGGGGTCCGGATCACCTCATGATCGCCGTCATTGGTAACGTCGAGGAGGAAAAATCCGGGGCTCGCCGCGATCACAGCGGTTGGCTGCAGATCCTCCGGGCAGAGATCGGCCCAAGTGGTGAATGACTCGCTGCCTTCCACGTAAGTCACGCGAGTACGGGGCTCGAGTCCTGTGTGCTGCCGCTCTTCCTTGAGGCAGACAACGAACCTCAGGTTGATGCGCCCGGCATCGGTGTCGAGAAACGTCATTGGTGTTGCCTCGCGTCTGTGTTGGTTTCCGCATCCACCGCGAGCACGCGCCGGATCATCTCGACGCTCAACCTGGTCGCGGCCGCTATCGCATACTCGGACATTCCCTCGCGCGCCAGGCGGCGGATCGCGCGCTCTTGCTCCTCGCGATCGAGCAGCTCGAAGTGCAGGAGCTCGGGGGGCGCCGGTGAGTTCATGCGCGACCCTCGCTGAGTCGATCGAGGACCCGCGCGAGTTCCGCGGCGGCCGCGGCGCACTCGGGCGCGGCCACCAACTCCCGGAGCGCGCTCTGCGCTTCGTACTCGCGCACGGCCAAGCGGGTGAGTTCTGCGAGCAGTAGCGCGACGCGCAGGCGTGCCCGCAGCGCCAGGTATTCGTGGGGTGGCGTCTCAGCACTGCCCGGCAGCGGTGGCGTGTAGTTGCGGCCGCTCATCGCCGCCTCTTCGGAGGCGGATGACGGTATCGACCTAAACGCCGCAGCAGCGGGACAGATTGCGGGATCCGACCTTCATCCGAATCACCGTAATTGATCGCGCAGTGTTGGAAGTCGTTGGGTGTCAGGGTGCGCCGTAACCGGCGCTCGAGGCAGATGACGCAGAGCGATCCGCCGAGCGGATGAAGCCCTGTCTGCTGCCACACGTGATCATGCACCAGATAGATCTCGCCGGCGGCGGCCGTGTCGATGTTGCAATCGACGCAGTAAGCGCTGGACTTGAGATCGGCGCGGCCGCTCACGGCGCGGCCCTCCTGGCTCTCGCTACGCTGACCGCAGCCGCACGGACGAATCCCGAGGCGCGGGCCCACCAAAAACATGTTGAGCACAAATGCCACCAACTCGGAGCGCCAGGTGGCAGACGAAATCCGCAAGAACGACAGCATCGGCGGGCGCGGTTCACTCGCGCCCCCGAGCGAGCTCGTCGGGCGTCGCGCCCTCGCGCAGCATCCTGCGAAACAACTTCCCGCCCCGAATTTCGCCGCGCAGGCGTAGGGTCTGCAGTCCCCGCTGGGCGGCATCGAGCCCTGTGGCGATCTGCGCGGCTGTCTCTAGCGAGAGATCGGCGTCCGCAAGTGTGGCTTCGACCTCATCCGCTGCAGCGTCGAGCGCGGCCAGCGCTGCGTCGTACAGAGGCAAGCCGATCAGTTCGGGGGCGCTCACGGCTGCTGCTTCGCGAGCTGTGTTAGGACTCGCTGCAAAGCAGGAGGAATACCGAACACAAGCGCTCGGCGCTTGCCCGCTTTTCGCCAGGCCGCGGGTGAGTCGAGACCTTCGCGCTCGAGGCGCCGGCTGATTTCGGGGGCTAGATCAGCCCAGGCGGCCGGGGTTTGCCGGGCGGATTGTTCGTCGTGTAAGGTGCGCATGCTGTTGAAGTCCTGAGAGCCGTTGATGTCCTTGCGAAGGCCTGCCCCTGACCGGGTGGGCCTTCGTGCTTTGAGGGGTAATCACGGCGCGCTCGGTGTCGGTTCTGCGGAGCTGCGATTGCGCGTGCGTGCGGCACCGGTATCGAACTCAGGGACGCGCGTAGCCTTTCGTTCGAGCCACCGGCAGTAACGCGATCCGACGATCACGAGCTCGCGGCCCGGCCGCGTCAGCGCACCGGCTCGGAACAGTTCGTCCTTGTGAACGCGAATGAAATACCGCGCGCGGTCGGAGCTGCCGGGATAGACGTGCGCCGGCCACGTCTCGATCGACCAGCTATGCGGCGCCGCTTGGGCGCGATCTTTTGTTGGCATGGTGCATCCTCATCTGATGCACCACTTGTGGCGTTTACGCGCGTTGCACTCAATCACGGCGATGCACGGTTAACGCCAAACCGTGCAAATTACTTTCGGCGGGCGGCGCTTACCTGATTGCTGAACCTTCTGTCGCTCATGCCTTCGAGGATCGACTCGTCCGCGAGCTCGCGAAGCTCTTTCCAGCTGAGCCCAGGATTATCGGCGACCAGTGTGCGGATGTGCTCCGTCTTCTTGCTGATGCTGCCGACCGCGCGACCCCCGCGATGGGCCCCGAGCAGTTCCGTTATCTCGTCCCACGATTGCCGCATATCCTGTGCGGCAGCGCGTATCGGATCCGCAAGATAGCGCTCGATCTCGGCGCGCTGCTCAGGTGTCAGTGTTGGATCACTGAGCACCGAGCGTAACCCTTCCTCGAAGCGCTGCCGCTCGGCCGGGCTGTCCTCGCCGAGCAGGGTGATGAGGGGAATGCCCGGCAGAGGGGTCTTCACTTTGGGACTCCGCGCAGCTTGGCATCCAGCGCCGCGTGCGCCGGAATCGCGGCACCTTGCACCAGGTGTGAGTACCGCATGGTCATCGACAGACTCTTGTGCCCGAGCTGCTCGGCGATCTGCACGAGTGTCGCGTTGTTCTGCGCGAGCAAACTCGCGCAACTGTGTCGCAGGTCGTGCCAGCGGAGATCAGAGTCCGCGAGTCCGGCCGCCTTGCGAACGACGCTCCATCGTGCCTCGAGCGTGCTCTTCTTCAGCCGCGCTCCTTTTGCTGTGAATACGGGACCAAAGGCCGCTCGCACCTTGGCGCCGCCCTGCAGCGCTTTGAGCGCGTCACACGCGCTTTGGGGCAGGTGCACTTGGCGCGGGGTCTCGTTCTTCGTGAGTCGGATGCGCACGGTCTGCTTCGCAACGTCGACGTCCTGCCAGTCGAGGCGCAGCAACTCGCCTTGGCGCACGCCCGTCGCGACCGAGGTCACGATGGCGGCGTGCATAACCACGGAGTGCTTGGCGGCCGCATCGAGCAGCGCCGTCAGCTCCGTGTCGGACAAGAAGCGGATGCGACCTCGAGGCTCGCTGAGCAGCAGCCGCTCCGGCCAGCGGCGATCGCTCGGCACCAGCCCTGCAGCGCGCGCCCAGTTCCACGCCGAGCGCAGCGCGGACAAGTACCTGTTGGTTGTCGCCGCCCCGCGGTCGCGGTTCAGCTTCTCGCGTGCCTCGCGCAGTCTCAACACGTTGACGTCGAGTACCTTCAGCGCACCGAGCTCCTGAATCCACCAGGCGCACAGCCGGTGCGAATCATCGAAGGTGCGCAGTTTCGTGGTCTCGGGATCGGCGAGAAACTCGAGCAGCAAGTCTCCGACAGTGAGCACAGCGACGTCGCGTCGCACGGTGGCGCCGCGCTTCTTCTGCTCGCGCAGCAGCTCCTCGGTGCTCGCGGCCCACTCGGCGGCGGCCTTCTTGCTGGGGAACGTCTTCGCCGCAGGCGCGAAGCCCGCGATGCGAACGGTTGCGGTGAAGGTTGTGGAGCCGTCGCGGCTCTTGTACTTGCGGAAGGTCGGCATGGTTCTCTCTCCATGCCGCGAGTCGATACACTCTCGTTAGATCACTCGCGGCACTCTGCGTCGTGGGTGGTTTAGGTCTCGGTCGGTGCGTCCAACACCGGCCGGGACCGTCTTCCGTGCGCCATTCCGGCTCACGTAAACACGATAATGCGCCTATTCCGAGTCCGACTGCAACACGGGGTGCAACACGCGCGATTTTCTGTCACACATCGGAAGGGGGAAGTGCACGAAATGCCTATTTTTTGGCGGAGAGGGTGGGATTCGAACCCACGAGGCCCTTGCGCAGCCTCCGGTTTTCAAGACCGGTGCAATCAACCGCTCTGCCACCTCTCCGGCGCAGTCAGATCACCCGTTAAGAGCAATTCTATCAGGGGGCGTGGGCGCGCCGCGCCTTCAGGCCTTCGGCGGCCCCTTGTAGCCCGGCAGCTGCGCCGCCTCCGGTGTGGCGGCCAGCTTCATCCCAATGGCAACAGCATTGTTGAAGTCGGCGCGCGTCGGTCCGATCGTGACGCGCGCGCGGAAGAAGTCTGCCCATTGAAACTCCGCAAATGCCGTAGGTGTCTTGTCGTAGCCGCCGGCGTCGCGTACGTAGCCGGCGAGCGAGCGATACGGGTCGTCGAGGAGCTTCTCGAGGTGATCGGGAATCCTCCGAAAAGAGCACGGCTTACCGTTCTGATCGATCGGATGGGCCCAGCTCGCATCTTTCATCCGGGGCCAGAACTGCGCGATGGGAACCTTGGAGAAGTCGTCCTCGACGGCGAAGAAGCCGGTGTCGATACCCGCCTCCGAGGCCGCCCGTCCCAGGTGGTGGTGGTCGGTGATGTAGAGCTTGTCGTCCGGACCCCACACCGCCGGTATCGGGTGGTCGAACAGGAACGCCTTCTGCTCGTGCTTCTTCAGCGCCTCGAGCTTGGCGCGCTTGTCGTGCACCTCGATCAACCCGACCGTGATCTGGGTGGGCCGCAGGCGGTGAATTTCGACTTCGTGCAGCTTGGACATCGGCGTTCCCGCAACATAATCGTAACACCCGGCGGGGGGCGCCCGAGGCGTCAACCCCTGTCGGGACGAACCCGTCGGCTGCCAGGACGAATCCGTCACAGTCCGCTTCAAACCAAAACGTCCCCGGGTGTCTCATACCCACGGCAGTCACATTGCTGGGAGGTCAACATGAGGCTCGCGAGCTGGGCGATCTCCGGATCCCTACTCGTCAATGTGGTCTTCGGGCTGGTCGTCGCCGGCGCAGTACACGCCGCCCGACCGGTCGTCGCCACCGCGCTCGCTCAGTGCACCCACCATTCTCCGAGCGCCACGCACCGGCCGGTCTCGGGTCACTATCTCGCGGCCGTGCGCATGGGCTGGACAGTAGGTTGAAAACCGGGCGTTACCCCTAACGCGCCCGTCGGCCGGGATCCGGTGCGCAACGGATTCCGCGCCGCTCTGCCTGCGCGGCCGCCGTCAGTGGCTTACGGCCGTCGCGGCGCGCGCCGCAGCGCGCTCCCGCCGCGCCGAGCGCAGCATCGACAGCGCGGCGTAGATGACCACGAGCGTGATCAGCCAGCGGATCGGCTTCACCGAGTCGTGCTTCAGGACGTAGCTCAGGATCGAAAACGCCGCGGGCACCCCGATCAGGCTTCCGAGGCTCAGTCCGAGCGAGGCGACGTGGGAGAGGCGGCCGGAGCGGAAGAACCCGAGGCTCGCCACCGGCTGCAGCAGACCGTCGCTCGCCATCATGATGGGGTACGCCGCGATGGGCGCCATGCCGAGCAGCGACAGCAGGATCATGAGCGGCGCGTAGTTGCCGATGCCGACGCACATCAGGGCCCCCAGCACGAAGCTGACGGCGACTGCGAAGGGAAATCTCCAGCCGGCGAGCCCCAAAGCGGTGCCGCCCGCGGGGAAGGCGCCGAGGTTGCTCATGGCGAAGAAGCTCGCCGCCAGCAGCAGAGCGACTCCCATGAACAGCTGAATCGAGCGGCGCGGCATCCGGCTCACCACGCCCGCTCCCAGCCACGCCCCCGCCGCGGAGCTCGCCACCATGGCGACGAGCAGTACCGGCTGGACTGCCACGACCGAGATGAGGAGGAACGTCTCGAGGAAGCCCGCGGTGTTCAGGCCCACGTTGAGTGTGCCGGGGATCAGCTCGTCCGCCACCTTGCCGCGAAACTTGAGCAGCGCAGTCGTGGGCGCGAATGACCCGATCCCGAGCGTATCGAGGAAGGTGGTGAGAGCACCGATGGCCACATCCGCCAGCTGCGGACGGCCACGCCACCCGTGGCGCCGTATCGCCGCCAGCCAGCCGACGACGAACGCGACGTTCACCAGGACGAGTGCTGCAACTACCCCTTTGGTCAGATCCAAGAAGATCTCCCCCGCAGCCTCGCGTGGATGCGGGCGAGGCTGTCGACCGCACGCAGATATTGAATCGCCGCCCGCGCGGCGAAGCTGCTCGCGCGGTGGAAAGGAATCGGCCGCACCGGAGTGACCGGAAAGGCGAGCTCTGCGTCGGACATGCCGAGCGTGCGCTGCGCCAGGAGCCGTCCCATCAGAGTCGCCATCGCGACTCCGCGGCCATTGTAGCCGAGCCCGGCGAGCAGCCCCGGCGCGAGCTCGTGCAGATGCGGCAGGTGGTCGCGCGTCATCGCGACCAGTCCTCCCCAGTGATATTCGAAAGCGACGCCGGCGAGCTGCGGATAGATCTCGAGCACGGCGCGGTAGTGGTGGCGGCAGGAGCCCGGCCCCGGCTCCCGGCCGAATGTTCCACGTGCACCGAGCACCAGCCGTCCGCCTGCATCGAGGCGGAAGTAGCGCAGCAGATGCCAGGTGTCGGAGGCCGCCTGGCCCCCGGGCAGAATCTGCGCCCGCTGTGTGTGCGTGAGCGGCACGGTCGCCACCTGGAACGACGGCACGGTGATGATGCTCCGGCGCAGCGCGCCGACCAGCGCGCCGCTGTAGGCGTTGGTCGCAACGATCACGCTGGGAGCGGTGATGAGCCCGTGCGGCGTCTCGACCCGCCACTCACGCGAGGCGCGGCGCAGCCTCACCGCCCGGGTGTGCACGCAGATCTGTCCGCCGCTGCGCGCCACCGCACACGCCAGGCCATGGACGTAGGATAACGGCTGCACGGTGCCGCCGCGGCGATCGAGCAGCCCGCCGCAATAGCGCGCCGAGCCGGTGAGCAGTCCCACCTCGTGCGCCGTCAGCAGCTCCACCGCCGCACCGCGCCGCCGCCACTGCTCGACCCGTGCGGCGAGCTGTGCCAGCGCCGCTGTCGAAGTGGCCGGCTGGATCCAGCCGGTGCGGATGGCATCGCAGTCGATGGCATGGCGGCCGATGAGCTCGAACACCAGGGCGGGCCCGGCCGCGACACTCGCCACCAGTCGCGTGCCGCGCTCGGGTCCGAACAACTCCTCGAGCGCGTCCGGGTCGGTCTTCAAGCCCGGGATGACCTGCCCGCCGTTGAGGCCCGAGGCGCGCGCGCCGAGTGCCTGCGCCTCGAGCACCAGCACGGCGCGCCCCGCGGCGGCGAGGTGCAGCGCGGCCGACAAGCCGGTGTAGCCCGCACCGATGATCGCGACGTCGGCGCGCCTCTCGCCCGCGAGTGGCGCGAATGCGGGAGCTGCGGTCGCGGTCGCAGACCACAGCGACTGCGCTGGCGCAGCCGGCATTGCCCCTCCCCTTATCGATGATCGCTTATTGGACTTCGTGCCTGCGGTCGGCGCGGGGACTCTATAGGCAGTGCGCCGCGCCGGTCAAACGCGCGGCCCGCGCGCCGCAGCGCAGCTTCCGCCACGCGCGCCGTTGTGCGAGACTCCGCCGCGCTTCGAGATCCGTCTTTCGAAGGGGGTGGCCCATGCAATGCCTTCCGCGTTGGGCAGCGGCGCTCGGCCTCGCGGTGAGCAGCGCGGCGCTCGGCGCCACGCCAACCCCACCGCCGCTCGCAGCCGAGCATCTCAGCCTCGAGTCCCTGCCGCCGCGCAGTCCGCACTGGGTCTACGTGGTCGACTACGCCTTCGGCAACGAGATCGACGGGCGTGTGCATTTGTACGACGGCGACACGCATCGCCGCCTCGGCCAGATAGGCGCGGGCTTCAACCCGGGATTCAACCTGTCACCGGACCGCAGCACCGTGGTGGTGACGACCACTTACTTCGCCCGCGGCAGCCACGGCACGCGCACCGACGTCGTGGAGTTCACCGACAACTCGACGCTCGCGACCAATCGCGAGATCGTGCTGCCGCCGAAGCGCCTGCAGGCAGTACCCACCCCGTTCAATATCGCCTACAGCAGCGACGGGCACTTTCTCTACGTTTCGTACATGACTCCCGCGGCGTCTTTCGGGGTGCTGGACCCGGCGAAGGGCACGGTGCTCGGCGAAATCGACACGGCGGGCTGCGTGCTGGTCATCCCCTCAGGCCCGAACCGCGTGTCGTCGCTGTGCGAGAGCGGCCGGATGCTCACCGTGACGCTCGACGACCAGGGTCGCGAGGCTTCGCGCTCGATGTCGGCGCCATTTTTCGATCCCGATAAGGATCCGGTGTTCGTGCAGGGTATCCCCAGCGCCCGCGGCTTTACTTTCCTCTCCTTCCTCGGCGAGGTGCACGACGTCGATCTGACGGGCACACAGCCGGTGTTCGCCCCCAGCTGGTCGCTGGTCGGTGCGGCGGAGCGCGGCCGGTGGCGTCCGGGCGGGGAGCAGGTGGGAGCGATCCACCTCGGGCTCGGCAAGCTTTACGTGCCGATGCATCGCGGCGGCGAGGGCACACACAAGGACGGCGGCACCGAGCTGTGGGTGTTCGACCTCGCGACCCATCAGCGCCTGGCACGCTGGTCACTCAAGGCGGACGGCCTTCGGCCGGTGGTCGCCGTGAACGTCTCACAGGACGCAGCGCCCGTGGTGTTCCTCGCCACGGAGGCCGCCGACCTGGCAATCCTCGATGCCGGCACCGGACACGTGCGTCACATCGAGAAGGACGTCGGCCAGACGCCGTGGCAGCTGCTCACCCCCTGAGGCCCGGAAGGTACGCATGCGCAAACTCGACCAGCTGTTCGAACACTCGGCCCGCTCGCTGGCCAGCCGTACCTCGCGCCGCAGCCTGCTCGCGGTGCTGGGTCAGGCATTGACGGGCGCGGCGCTGCTGCCGCTGTTGCCCATCGATCGCGGCAGCCGCGCCCGGGCTGCGGATGCCAAAGCGAAAACCGCCGGACCCGAGAGCTGCGAGTACTGGAAGTACTGCGCTATCGACGGCTATTTGTGCGCCTGTTGCGGCGGCACCTCGACGTCCTGCCCGCCGGGGACCAGCTCCTCGCCCATCACCTGGATCGGCACCTGCCACAACCCAAGCGACAGCCGCGACTACATCGTCTCCTACAACGACTGCTGCGGTAAGACCAGCTGCGGCACCTGTTCGTGCGAGCGCAACGAAGGCGAGAAGCCGCTGTACCGGCCGTCACGCAACAACGATCTCAACTGGTGCATGGCCAATGCCGAGGCCAACTATCACTGCACCGTCTCGGTAATTCTCGGAGTCGCCGACAAATGAGACGCGCCGGGCGCGACGCAGCCCGGATCGCGGCATCGGCCTTCGCCGTCGTGGCCGGCGCGCTCACTCCCGCGGCGCGCGCAGCGGATACCGGCGCGCCGGCCTATCCGGCGGGTGCGGCCACGTACCAGACGAGCTGCGCCGTGTGCCACGGCACCGCGGGCGCGGGCCTCCCCTCGCTCGCGCCTCCCCTGCTCTCTTATCCGGCGCGCTACGCCGCGAGCGCCGAAGGCCGCCGACAGCTCGGGATGACGGTGCTCTTCGGCATGTACGGCGATATCGCCGTCGAGGGCAAGCACTACGCGTTCCGCATGCCGGACTTCGGCCAGCTGGATGACGCGAGCCTCGCGACGGTGCTCAACTTCGTCCTCTTCGACCTCGGTCACGCGAGCTCCGACTTGAAGCCGCTCGCTGCCGCGGAGATCGCCGCCGAGCGCGCTCATCCGCTCGATGGCGCCTCGGTGCGCGAGCATCGCAAGAGCGTCGCGCCCGCGGAGCCCTGAGCATGCGAGCCGGCCGAGTGGCGTCGGCATTGACGCTCGCAGCGGCGCTCTGTCAGCCGGCCTGGAGCAGTCCCGCGCAGGACTACATGCTCTACTGCCAGGGCTGCCACGGCGCTCAGGCCCAGGGAGTGCCGGGCAAGGTGCCGCCGCTCGCCGGCTCGCTCGCGCTCTTCATGCGCAGCGCCGACGGACGCGACTACCTCCTGCGCGTACCGGGCGCCGCCAACTCGGCGCTCACCGATGCACAGCTGACCGCGGTCCTCAACTGGCTGGCCGAGAGCTTCCCGCCCGCCGGCGTGACCACACCGCGGCCGGAGCCGTTCACAGTGGCGGAGCTCGCGAAGGCACGCCGCTCGCCGCTCGCCAACGTCAAGCAGACGCGCCGCGAGGTGGTGCGCGCACTCGCGGTGAGTGGCCCGGCCCCGCCCACGGAGTACTAGAGCGCTCCGCGGAGCGCCGTCCCGAAGGCTCCCTACTGCCGGAAGATCGCCGTGATGCCGATGGTGCGCGGCCTGAAGGCGTACTCGCGCTCCAGGCGGCTGCTGCCGTCACCCGGGTTGATCGTCCAGTTGAAATCGGTGATGGCGTGCGTGTTGGTCAGGTTGTCGCAGAAGGCGGCAATCGACCACGGGCCGAACTGCATCCCGGCACGCATGCTCGTGAACGTCGTCCCGGGAAGCACGTAGTTGGCCGGATCGTACTGCAGCGTGTTCGGATCCTGTGCGGCGCTCGGCCATTTGGCGCGACCCTGGTACTCGGAGTCGACGCGCACGAAGCTCTCGTGCTGCAGGAAGTTGAAGCGGTATTCGAGCCCGAGGGACACCGTGACCGGGGCGGTCGGCTGCCCGGCGCCGGTCTCGCTGCTTTGGCCGACGATGGCATCGCCGCTCGCGACCACCGGCGTGACCTCGGTGGGGCTGAGGCGCGAGTCCTGCGTGTAGCGCGCCGAGGTGTAGCCCGCGGCGAGCTCCAGGGTCAGCTCGTCGGTGACGGAGGCATCGAGCTCCAGATCGACACCCTTGGCCACCGCGGCGCCGAGATTGTCGATGAAGGAGATCTGGCAGATGGGCGGCACCACCACCTGCTGGATGTTGTTCCACTTGATGTAGTAGACGCTGCTCGCGATCTTGACGCGGTTGTTGATGTTGTTCTTGGCGCCGATCTCATAACTGTCGACGGTGTCGGAGTTATAGGTCGTCGGCGAATTCGCTATGCCGAAATTCATGAAATCCTGCGAGCAGGCCGCGAAAGGCAGCGGGTTGTTGGCGCCGCCCGGACGGTAGCCCTTGGCGTAGGTGGTATAGAACATGTTGTTGGGGTCGGCCTGGTACTGCAGGCTCAGCTTCGGCGTGAACGAGTTCTCCGAGTTATTGCCCGAGCCGGTGGCCGAGGGCCCGAACAGCTGCGGTCCTCCGGTAAAGGTATCGAACGAGTACTTGTTCTTCGACCAGCGCGCTCCGGCGGTGAATTTGAGCTTGTCGGTGAGGCCGTAGGTCGCCTCGCCGAACAGCGCGTACTGCTCATCCTTGGCGTGGGTCTGCAGGAAGTACGAGTCCGTGGGATAGGCCGGGTCGTAGCCGATACCGAAGACATCGACGATGTTCGGGTCGCCGATGAGGGCGTTCTGCAGCTCGGAGAGCAGCGGGTCGTGGATCTGCTCGAGATAGCTCTGGCGGTTCTCGCTGATGAATATCCCCGTGGTCCACAAGAGCCGCGCGTTGGCATCGCTCGACTGGAGCCGCACCTCCTCGGTGAAGTTGTTCTGTACGTTGTCGACCGTCGAGGGCGAGGTGTAGTCGAGCGCGCCGGCCGGCAGATGGATGCCGTTGCCATCGATCAGCGGGTAACTCGCGCCGGTCGGGTAAGGTGGCAGGAACGCGTACAGCTGGTAGAAGCCCAGGTTATAGAGTGTCCCCTCGTAGCCGTCCTGGTTGTGGCGGTTGTAGAAGGAGGTATTGGAGATGAGCGTCGCCGGACCCAGGTCGCCCTGGATCTTGAGCGAGCTGAGCGTGAAGCGGTCGGGTACGTGGCGCTGCGTCGGGTCCGCATCGACGAAGTTGCCGCTTCCGGGGTTCGAGTACAGTGGCCAGAAGTTGTTGATGTCGTTCTTGCGCTCGTCCTGGTAGTAGATCGCGGGAGTGATGTGCCAGTTCGAGTTGGGCGCCCACAGGAACGCGAGCCGCGCCAGGTAGGTGTCGGCGAAGTTGGCGTTCGACTCCACCGGCGCCAGCGTCACCGGGTTGATGTCGTTGATCCAGCCACCGTCGCGCCGGTACCAGACGGTGAGACGCGCGCCGAGGGTCCCCTCGACCAGCGGACCGCCGACCGCAACGCCCCCCTCGTAACTCGGGTCGCCCCCTTCGGTCGTAGCGAGCTCCGCACGGCTGTAGATGCTGGTGTTCGTCAGGCTGGGCTGCGTCGTGATGTAGCGGACCGTACCGCCTTCGGAACCGGCGCCGAACAGTGTGCCCTGCGGCCCGCGCAGCACCTCGACGCGGTCGATGTCGAAGGACTTGGGCAGCGCCTCGTCGGGGTTGAAGGCGAGCGCCCGCATCTGAATCGGCGTGTCATCGAGATAGATGCCGGTGGTGCCGGAGCCGCCCGTGCCTGAGATGCCGCGGATCGAGATGTTGTTGGTTCCCGAGGTGTCGAAGTTCACGCCCGGTGTGAAGCGCGCGACTTCGGAGAAGTCCTTGATGCCGCGGTCATCGAGGCCCTCCTGGGTGATCGCGGTGACGCTGATCGGCACCTTGCTCAGGCTCTCCTCGCGGCGCGTTGCGGTCACGACGACTTCCTGCAAACCGCCGGGGGCCGTTGCCTCCTCGGTGGTGGGCTGCGCGGGCTGCTGATCGGCCCACGCCGCGCCGCCGCCAAATGCCAAAGCCGCCGCCACCAGCTGCACGCCGGCACGCGCGCACATGAATCCGTACCGGTGATCACGCCGCATGGAGTCCCCCTGAAGATATCAGCCGTTGTTCTATAGCCACACCGCCGGTGCAGCCACCTGCGCACAAGGTAACGCGCCCGCGGCGCCGCGGCAACGGCGCGTCGCGCGCATTCAAACGGTGCGCGTCGTCCAATCGCGCGCTCAAACTGGGCGGAATCAGGCCTTCAGGCCGCGGCTCACCGGCAGCGTGCGCACCCGCTTGCCGGTCGCGGCGTAGATGGCATTACAGAGGGCGGCGCTCACGCAGGCGGTGCCGGTCTCGCCAACTCCTCCCGGACTCTCGCCGCTCGTGATGAGGTGCACCTCGATCTTGGGCGCCGCGCCGATCCGCAGCGGCACGAAATCGTTGAAGTTGCCTTGCTGTACCCGCCCGTTGGCGATCGTGATCTCGTTGCTGAGCGCCGCGCTCAGTCCGAAGGTCACGCCACCCTCGAGCTGCGCGCGCACGCCGTCGGGATTCACCACCTGGCCGCAGTCCATGGCACATACGACACGCCCGATGCGCGGGTGTCCCTGCGCGTCGACGCTCACCTCGGCGACCTGCGCGAGATAGCTGCCGAAGGCATACTGTAGGGAGACGCCGCGGCCGCTGCCGGCCGGCAGCGCGGTGCCCCAGCCGGCGCGATCGGCGGCCAGCTCGAGCACGGCGCGCATGCGCGGCTCCTTGAGCAGTGCGCGGCGGTAGCTCACCGGATCCTGTTGCACGGCCGTGGCCAGCTCGTCCACGAAACTCTCCACGGCAAACACGCTGCGCGTCGCGCCGACCCCGCGCCACCACCCGGTCGGCACGCCGCGCGGATCGCGGCGCACGAAGCGCACCTCCATGTTCTCGAGCGGATAGGCCAGATCCACGGCCGAGGTCACCGCGTCCGGATCCACGCCGTTCTTGACCGTCCCCTCGCCGTAGTAGAGCGCCCACAGGCCCGCGCCCGCGATGGTGTGCCGCCACGCGACCGGTGTGCCCTTCGCATCGAGCGATGCCGACAGACGATCCACGTAGTAGGGGCGGTAGCGGTCGTGGCGGATGTCCTCCTCCCGGCTCCAGAGCACCTGCACCGGCCCCTGCACGTGGCGTGCGACGCGCGCCGCCAGCACCACGCCGTCCACCTCGAGACGCCGGCCAAAACCGCCGCCGATGAGCTCGTTGTGCAGGATGATCTGCTCGGGCTTCAGCCCGAGGTCGGCGAGCTTGGCGACCGCGCGGTCGGGTGCCTGGGTGCCGGTCCAGATCTCGCACGCGCCGCTCCTCCAGTCGACCGTGCAGTTCATCGGCTCGAGAGTCGCGTGCGCGAGGAAGGGCTGATGATAGGTCGCTTCCACGTGCGTCGCGGTGCGACCCGCTGCGGCCGGTTTGCCTTTGCTCAAGGCAACGGCGCCCGCCTCGCGTGCGGCGCTCTCGAGCTCCGCGACGATCGCCGCCTGCTGCGCGGCGGCGTTCGCGCCATCGTCCCAGCTCGGCGCAAGCGCCTTCATCCCCCGCATGGCCGCCCAGGTATCGTCGGCGACAACGGCGACGAGATCACCCTCGTTCACCACCTGCCGGACGCCGCGCACCGCCAACGCCGCATCGTCGCTGAACGAGGCGACGCTGCCACCGACGACCGGCGTGATGGCGATCATGGCCACCTTCGCCTGCGGCGGCCGTGCGTCGATGCCGAAGCGCGCGCTGCCGTCGACCTTGGATGGACCGTCGAGGCGCGTCGTCGCGTGACCGATCAGCCGGAAGTCCTTCGCCGCCTTGAGGGGCGGCGCTGCCGGCATGGGGAGCGCGGCGGCCGCGGCCGCCAGGGCGCCGTAGCCGAGGCGCCGGCCCGAGATGGCGTGGAGGATGGCGCCGTTCTCGGCGTGGCAAGTCGCGACCGGCACACCCCAGCGCCTGGCCGCTGCCTGGATCAGCATGAGGCGTGCGGTCGCACCCGCCTGACGGAGCGGCGTCCAACACTGAATGATCGACAGCGAAGTGCCGGTCGATTGATCCCACTTCAAGCCTTCATCCGCCGAAGGGTCTGGCACGAATCCGTAGACTTCGGGATTGGGCGGTGCGGCCTCGATGCTCACCGCATCGAGGCCCACCTCGAGCTCCTCGGCGATGAGCATCGGGAGCGAGGTGTAGGTTCCCTGGCCCATCTCGACCTTGGGGATGACGAGGGTCACGCGCCCGCTCGGCTCGACGCGCACGAAGGCGTTCAGCACTCCGCGTCCGCTGCCCCCGGTGCCCGTGCGGTGCTGCAGCCGGCGTGCGGTGACCCCGAGCACCAGCGCGCCGCCCACGGCGGCCGCCACCAGCACGAACTGGCGGCGCGTCACGGCGGGTGCGCTCAAGAGCCCTCCGGGAACTGTGCGCGCGGCTCGCTCGCCATGGTGTGACTCTCCTTACACCTCATGATGTGCGAAAGCCTACGGCGTGAGCCGCGTCAGGCCACCGAGCCACGGCTGCAGTGCCGGCGGCACGTCCACCGAGCCGTCCTCGTTCTGGAAGTTCTCGAGCAGCGCCACCAGCGTGCGCCCCACCGCAAGTGCCGAGCCGTTGAGCGTGTGCAAGGCTTCCGGCTTCTTGTCGTGCGGATTGCGCCAGCGCGCCTGCATGCGCCGCGCCTGGAAGGCCTCGAAGTTGCTGCACGAGGAGATCTCCCGGTAGCGCTCCTGCGACGGCAACCACGCCTCGAGATCGTAGGTCTTGGCGGAGCCGAAGCCGGTGTCGCCGGCGCACAGCGCCACCTTGCGGTACGGGATGCCGAGGCGCTGCAGCACCGTCTCGGCGTGCCCGGTGAGCTCCTCGAGCGCCGCGTAGGAGTCCGCCGGGCGCACGATCTGCACCAGCTCCACCTTGTCGAACTGGTGGTTGCGAATCATGCCGCGGGTGTCCTTGCCGGCGGCGCCCGCCTCCGAACGGAAGCACGGCGTGTGCGCGACGAACTTGAGCGGCAGCCGCTCGGCCGGCACGATCTGCTCACGCACCAGGTTGGTGACCGGGACCTCCGCGGTCGGAATGAGGTGGAAATCCTGCTCGCCGCGCACCGCAAACAGGTCCTGCTCGAATTTCGGCAGCTGTCCGGTGCCGACGAGCGCCTGGGGTTGCACCAGGTAGGGGACGTAAACCTCGGTGTAGCCGTGCTCGCGGGTGTGCAGGTCGAGCATGAACTGCCCGAGCGCCCGGTGCAGCCGCGCCACCGCCCCGCGCATCACGACGAAGCGCGCGCCCGAGATGCGGGCCGCCGCCTCGAAGTCGAGGCCGCCGAGCCGTTCGCCGATCTCGACGTGATCGCGCGCCTTGAAGCGGAAGACGCGCGGCTCGCCCCAGCGCCGCACCTCGGCATTGGCGCGCTCATCGCTCCCCTCGGGAACCGAGGCGTGCAGCAGATTCGGCAGTCCGAGCTGCCACTCCTCGAGCTCTGCCTGCACCGCGGCCAGCGCGCCCTCGGCGGCCGCAAGCTCGCCCGTGAGCGCCTCGCCGCGCGCGATCAGCGCGGCCGCGTCCTCGCCGCGCCCCTTGGCCATGCCGACCGCCTTGGCGTTGGCATTGCGCTCGGCGCGCAGCCGGTCGACCTCGATGGCCCAGGGCTTGCGCTTCTCCTCGAGGGCCTTGAGCGCCTCGACATCCAGCCGGTAGCCGCGGCGCGCGAGATTGCGGGCCACTTCCTCGGGCTCGTTACGCAGCAACTTCGGATCGATCACTCGCTACCTTTCGGCGGAGCTGGCTGGCTTCGCAGGCGCGCCAACGCCTCGCTGATCTTCAGCTCGAGCCCGCGGGCAACCGGTCGATAATATCGCCGATCCGGCATCCCGTCCGGCAGGTAGCGCTCGCCGGCGGCGAAGGCGTTGGGCTCATCGTGTGCATAGCGGTAGTCGCGCCCGTAGCCGAGCCCCTTCATCAGCCGGGTGGGTGCGTTGCGCAGCCTGAGTGGCACCTCGAGCGTGCCGAACTCGGCCACATCGGCCATCGCTTCGCCCATGGCCACGTAAACCGCGTTGCTCTTCGGCGCGCACGCGAGATACACCACCGCGGTGGCGATCGCCAACTCGCCTTCCGGTGTGCCGAGCCGCTCGTACGCCTCCCAGGCATCGAGCGTGAGCGCGAGCGCGCGTGGATCGGCGAGACCGAAGTCCTCGCTCGCCATGCGCACCACGCGCCGCGCGATGTAGCGCGGATCGCAGCCGCCATCGAGCATGCGGCACAGCCAGTAGAGCGCCGCGTCGGGATCCGAGCCGCGCACCGCCTTGTGCAACGCCGAGATCTGCTCGTAGAACTGATCGCCCCCCTTGTCGAAGCGGCGGTGGCCGCCGCTCGCGACCTCGCGCGCCAGCGCTGCATCGAGCGTGTGCGGGCTAGTGCCGGCCTGTGCCAGGCCGACCGCGAGCTCGAGCATGTTGAGCGCGCGGCGGGCATCCCCGTCAGCGGCGTGCGCGATCAGCTCGAGCGCCTCCGGCTCGGCCACGATGTGCTCGCGGCCGAGTCCGCGCTCCTCGTCGGTCAGCGCCGCGCGCAGCACCGCACGCAGATCCTCGGGCGTCAGTGCTTTCAGCACGTAGATCCGCGCGCGCGACAAGAGCGCGCTGATCACCTCGAACGAGGGGTTCTCGGTGGTCGCGCCGACGAATGTGAGCGTGCCGTCCTCGACGTACGGCAGGAAGGTGTCCTGCTGCGCCTTGTTGAAGCGATGCACCTCGTCGAGGAACAGCAGCGTCGCTCGGCCGTCGGCGGCCCGCGCCGCGCGCGCGCTGTCGACCGCGGCGCGGATGTCCTTGACCCCGGCCATTACCGCCGAGAGCGGGATGAACTGCGCCTCGGCGGTCTGCGCGATGAGACGCGCGAGCGTCGTCTTGCCGGCGCCGGGAGGCCCCCAGAGGATGAGCGAATGCAGCTGCCCGGACCTGATGCTCGTGTAGAGGGGCTTGCCCGGCGCGAGCAGGTGCTGCTGTCCGATGAATTCCTCGAGGCTGCGCGGCCGCATGCGATCCGCGAGCGGCCGGAGCGACTCGGCCACGGCGGCGCTCATTTGCGCGGCGTTCCGATCACGTCGGCGCCTGGCGGAGGCGTGAAGCTCACCTCCGCGGCGCTCACCGGCGCGTTGCGCTCGACCTTGTCGAATATGACGGTCGCGGTCTGGTCGAGCTTGTCCTCGAGGATCATGCGCTTGAGCTCGCCCTTGTCGAAGCCGAACAGGGCCTCGCGAAAGTCCGCCTCCGCACCGTGCGGCTCCACCAGCACCCACTGAAGCCCGAGGCGCTCGCCGGCCGGCGTGATGGTGAAGTTCTTGCGCACATCGACCGCGCCCGACAGCAGCATCGCGGGTGTCGCCGACAGCGCCTGGTCGACCGGCTTCACGGTCACCTGCGCGAGGTCGCGGTCGAAGAACCAGAGATTGCGCCCGTCGCAGACCATGAGCTGGCCCGCGGCGGCGGCGCCGCTGCCGCCTGTCTGCGGATGGATCTCCCAGCTGAATTTGCCCGGACGCTGCACGATGATGGTGCCGGTCGCACGATCGATCTCGCGGCCCTGGCCGTCGGCGAGCGTCTGCACGAAGCTCGCGCGCAGGCTCTTCAGGTGATCCAGGTAGGCATCGAGCTGCGTTGGCTGTGACTGCGCGGGCTGCGACTGCGCGGCCGCGGCTGGCACGGGCGCGGCAGGCTCGGTTGCCGCGGCGGCTCCTGGCACCACGAGCGCCACCCACAGACTGACCACGTAACAGCCAAGCCGCGTCGCCACTGTCAGTCCTCAGGCGGCGCCGGCGCCAGTACATCGCGCGCGCCGTTGGCCTGCAGCGGCCCGACGAGACCCGCCAGCTCCATCGCCTCGAGCAGCCGCGCCGCGCGGTTGTAGCCGATCTTGAGGCGCCGCTGCACGTAGGAAATGGACGGCTTGCGCTCGGTCGTCACGATGCGCACGGCCTCGTCGTAGAGCGGATCCTGCTCGGCATCGCCCTCGCCGCCGGCACCGTCGGCCTCACCCTCCTCGCCCGAGATACCCGGAATGGGACCGCGCGGCCCGGAGAGCACCTCCTCGATGTAGCTCGGAGGCACGGACGTCTTGAGCGCGTCCACCACGCGGTGCACTTCGGCGTCCGACACGAACGCTCCGTGGACGCGCGTCGGCATCGAGGTTCCCGGCGGCAGATACAGCATGTCGCCGTGCCCGAGGAGCGTCTCTGCGCCCATCTGATCGAGGATGGTGCGCGAGTCGACCCGGGCCGAGACCTGGAAGGCGATGCGGCAGGGAATGTTCGCCTTGATGAGACCGGTGATCACGTCCACCGAAGGCCGCTGCGTCGCGACCACCAGGTGAATCCCCGAGGCGCGCGCCTTCTGCGCGAGGCGCGTGATGAGCTCCTCGACCTTCTTGCCGACGATCATCATCAGGTCGGCGAACTCATCCACGATGACCACGATGTAGGGGAGCGGCGTGAGGTCGAGGATCTGCGTCTGGTCGATGGTCGGGTCGTTGGCCGCGCGCTGCATCATCACCGGGTCGCGGATCGGCTTGCCGGAGTCGATCGCATCCTTCACGCGGCGATTGAAGCCGGCAATGTTGCGCACGCCGAGTGCCGCCATCAGCTGGTGCCGCCGGTCCATCTCCACGACGCACCAGCGCAGCGCATTCGCCGCCTGCTTCATATCGGTGACCACCGGGGCCAGCAGGTGCGGGATGCTCTCGTAGACCGAGAGCTCCAGCATCTTCGGGTCGATCATGATGAGGCGCACGTGCTCGGCGGTGGACTTATAGAGGAGCGACAGCACCATGGCGTTGAGCGCCACCGACTTGCCGGAGCCGGTGGTGCCCGCGATCAGCAGGTGCGGCATGCGCGTGAGGTCGGCGACCACCGGCTGGCCGCCGATGTCCTTGCCGAGCGCGAGCGCCAGCGGCGAGTGCATTTCGTCGTAGGCGCGCGAGCGGATGATCTCTCCGAGCGTGACGATCTCGCGCTTCTCGTTGGCGATCTCGAGCCCCATGACGCTCTTGCCCGGTATCACTTCCACGACGCGCACCGACAGCACCGAGAGCGCGCGTGCCAGGTCCTTGGCGAGCGCCGTGATCTGGCTCGCCTTGACCCCGGGCGCCGGCCGCAGCTCAAAGCGCGTCACCACCGGCCCGGGCTGCACCGCCACCACCTCGGCATCGATGCCGAAGTCCTTGAGCTTCATCTCCACCAGGCGCGACAGCGCCTCGAGCGTCTCGGCCGAATAGAGCGGCTCGCGCGCCGGCGGATCGTCGAGGAGCTTCAGCGGCGGCAGCTCGTTGGCCTTGGGCGGTTCGAACAGCGGTACCTGGCGCTCGCGCTCGACGCGCGCGCTCTTCTCGACCAGCGGCAGCGGCGGCTCGATGCGCGGCGGCGCGCGGGTGGCCGACTTTCTCTGCTCGGTCTCCACCGCCTCCTTGCGTGCCTGACGCCGCTCGCGCCCCTCGGCCACATCCTTGCGCGAGGCCAAATGCGCGCGCAGCCAGCCGATGCCGGCCCAGGTGAGCCCGCCGAGCCGGTCCATCACCGCGAGCCACGACACGTGGAAGGCAACCGAGAGGCCCGCCATCCAGGCCGCGATCAGCAGCAGCGTCGCCCCGAGAAAATCCAGCCAGGCCGCCAGCCCCTTGCCCACGAGGCCGCCGACCACGCCGCCGGCGGTCTGCCGCAGCATGCCCGCCTGCCAGTGGAGCGTCGTCAGGCCGCAGCTCGCCGCCAGCAGCACCACGAAGCCGGCCGCGCGCACCGCGGTGTTCATGCGCGAGACGTTCACGCCCTGCACCCGGCGCTGCAGCCCCCACGCGGCGAACGCCAGCATCACCGGCAGCAGGAACGCCGGCCACCCGAACAGGAAAAAGAGCACGTCGCTCACCCAGGCGCCCGCGACGCCGATGCGGTTGTGGATCGGCGCGGCGTTGCCCGTATAAGAGAATCCCGGGTCGTCGGGACTGTAGCTGGCGAGCGCCATGAAGAGTGTGAGCGCGACGATGCCGAGCGCGATCACCGCGCTCTCGCGCAGGGCGCGGGAAACGGCCGCCGTGAGGCGGGAGCCGTTGCGTGCCTGGACCTGGGTCTCAGCCAATCCTCACCACCCCATCTTAAGATAGACGGCCCGCATTATAGGGCTTGGTACCATGCACCGATGGCACAGATGACCCCTGCGAAAAGTAAGCACAGCCGCTTGATTATCCTGGGATCGGGACCTGCGGGTTACAGCGCCGCCGTGTATGCCGCGCGCGCCAATCGCGCTCCGCTCCTCATCACCGGAATGGCGCCGGGCGGCCAGCTCATGACCACCACCGACGTCGACAACTGGCCGGGCGACGTCGAGGGCCTGCAGGGGCCAGCCCTGATGGAGCGCATGCGGCGTCACGCCGAGCGCTTCGCCACCGAGATCGTGAGCGACCACCTGGTCTCGGTGGATTTCTCCGCGCGACCGCTCACCCTCGCAGGCGAGGCAGGCCGCTACAGCTGCGATGCGCTCATCATCGCCACCGGTGCGAGCGCCCGCTATCTCGGACTCCCGTCGGAGGAGCAGTTCCGCGGCCGCGGCGTGTCGGCCTGTGCGACCTGCGACGGCTTTTTCTTTCGCGACCAGCGCGTCGCGGTGGTCGGCGGCGGCAACACCGCGGTCGAGGAGGCGCTGTACCTCTCGCACATCGCCCGGCACGTCACGCTGGTGCATCGGCGCGACCGGCTGCGGGCCGAGAAGATCCTCCAGGACCGCCTGTTCCGCGAGGTGCAGGCCGGGAAGATGTCGGTGGTGTGGAACCACACCGTGGACGAGGTGCTCGGCAACGAGCAGGGCGTGAGCGGCGTGCGCCTGCGGGCGCTGCCCGCCGGCGCGCTGCAGACGGTGGAAGTGACGGGCCTGTTCGTCGCCATCGGCCACACGCCCAACACGGCGCTCTTCGAGGGGCAGCTCGCCATGCGTGGCGGCTACATCACCGTGAAGAGTGGACTCGACGGAGATGCGACGGCGACCAGCATCCCGGGGGTGTTTGCCGCCGGTGACGTGGCCGACCACGTCTACCGCCAGGCGGTGACTTCCGCGGGCTCCGGCTGCATGGCCGCGCTCGATGCCGACCGCTACCTCGAGACGCTCGACGCCCGCGCCCATACGTAGCGGTCCCCGCCCGCCATGCCCACCGCCCGGATCGAGTTCTGTTCCAGCATCGATCAGCTCGACCCGCGGGAGTGGAACGCGCTCACCGGCGGCGCACATCCCTTCGCGCGCCACGAGTTTCTCGCAGCTCTCGAGCACGCCGGGTGCGTGGGTGCCGGCAGCGGATGGCAGCCGCACTACCTGGCGCTGCGCGATGCCGCGGGCCTCACCGGCGCCGCCGCCGCCTACCTCAAGACGCACTCCTATGGGGAATTCGTCTTCGACTTCGGCTGGGCACAGGCCTATGAACGGCTCGGGCGCCGCTACTACCCGAAGCTCACCCTCGCCACTCCCTTCACCCCCGCGACCGGCCCGCGGCTGCTGGTGCGCCCGGGACTCGACAGGTCCGGGGTCGCCGCGCAGCTGCTCGAAGCGCTCGAGCGCGACACCGAGGCCCACGGCGTCTCGGGCGTGCACGCTCTGTTTCTCGATGAGCCGGCGCGCGTAGCCTGCGCCGCGCGTGGCTGGCTGCTGCGGCGCGACTGCCAGTTTCACTGGAGCAACCGCGGCTACGCGAGCTTCGAGGATTATCTCGAGTCCTTCACCGCCGAGAAGCGCAAGAAAGCGCGGCGCGAGCGCCGGCGCGTGGCCGAGAGCGGCGTGCGTTTCGAGACGCGCTTCGGCGGCGAGCTCGACGCGCCGCTCCTCGAGCGGATCTACGCCCTGCACCGCGACACGTTCCTGCGTCACGGGCACGAGCCGTATCTCACGCCCGGGTTCTTCGCCGAGATCGCGCGGCGGCTGCCGGAGTCGCTCATGGTGAAGCTCGCCATGCACGGCAGCACCGTGGTGGCGGTCGCGATCTTCTTCTGGTGCCAGGATGCGCTCTACGGCCGCTACTGGGGCGCTGCCGCCGATTTCCACAGCCTGCACTTCGAGGCCTGCTATCACCAGGGAATCGAGTTCTGCATCGAGCGTGGTATCCCGCGCTTCGAGCCCGGCACGCAGGGCGAGCACAAGGTGAGCCGCGGCTTCGAGCCCCAGCTCACCTGGTCGGCGCACTTCATTGCCGACCGCCAGTTCCGCGCCGCCATCGCCCAATACCTGGAGCGCGAGGGCGCGGCGGTGGAGAGCTACGCGCTCGAGGTCCAGGAGCACGTTCCCTACCGCGGGCGGCGCAGCGCACCGTCGCGCGCATGAAAACCGTCACCTGGCTCTCGGCGCACGATGCGCCCGAGTGGTTTCCGCCGCCCGAGCAGGCACTCGAGGATCCACCGGGGCTGCTCGCCGCCGGCGGCGATCTCTCGCCGGAGAGGCTGCTCGCCGCCTACCGCCGCGGCATCTTCCCTTGGTACTCCCCGGGTCAGCCGGTGCTGTGGTGGTCGCCCGATCCGCGCGCGGTGCTGTTTCCGGAAGAGTTTCACTGCACGAGGAGCCTCGCCAAGACGCTGCGCAATGGCGGGTTCAGCACCTCGATCGACCGCGACTTCGTCGCGGTGATCGACGGCTGCGCCGCACCGCGCTCGGGGAGCCCGGGCACCTGGATCACCTCCGACATGCGCACCGCGTACCTGACACTGCATCGCTTGAAGTGCGCCCACAGCATCGAAGCGTGGCGCGACGGTGCGCTCGCCGGCGGGCTCTATGGCGTGCGCCTCGGCGGCGTGTTCTTCGGGGAATCCATGTTCAGCGCCGTACGCGATGGCTCCAAGGTGGCGCTTGCCCACCTGGTCGCGGTGTGCCTGCGCAACAGCATCGCGGTGATCGATTGCCAGCTCTACTCGCGCCACCTCGGCAGTCTCGGCGCCCGTACCATTCCGCGCGCCGCATTCCAGCGGCTGCTGCGCGAGCAGGTGGCGCTGCCCTCCCCGGCGCTGAGCTAGGCGCAGCGCCAGACGCGCAAATTGCCTTACCAGCGGCCTTTGTGCTCCAATTCGCGCCCCCGCAGTCGTTAAAGGCACCATGTCCAAAGAAGACGCGATTCAGATGGAAGGCGAGGTCGTCGAGACCCTGCCCAACACGACTTTCCGGGTGAAGCTGAAGAACGGCCACGTCGTGACCGCGCACATCTCGGGCAAGATGCGCAAAAACTACATTCGCATCCTGACCGGCGACGCGGTGACGGTGGAGATGACTCCCTACGATCTGACCAAGGGCCGCATCATTTATCGCGGCCGGTAGTGCTTACGCCGGCACGGCCGGCACCTGCGCCGGCTCGCAGTGCAGGACCAGCCCCGACCCATCCGCGTTGACCGACACACGCACGTGTCCGCCGCTCGCCAGCCGTCCGAACAGCAGCTCCTCGGCCAGCGGCCGCTTGATGTGCTCCTGGATGGTGCGTGCCATGGGGCGCGCACCCATCTTCGGGTCGTAACCTTTCTCGGCCACCCAGCGCCGCGCCGCATCGTCGAGTGAGATCGTCACGCCCTTCTGCTCGAGCTGCGCCTCGACCTCGAGGATCAGCTTGTCGACCACGCGCTCGATCGTGACTGGATCGAGGGCCGCGAACTGGATGACGGCGTCGAGCCGGTTGCGGAACTCGGGGCTGAAGATCCGACGGATCGCCTCCATGCCGTCGCTGGCGTTGTCGGAGTGCGTGAAGCCGATCGAGGGGCGAGCCATCTCCAGAGCGCCGGCGTTGGTCGTCATCACGATGATGACGTGGCGGAAGTCGGCTTTTCTGCCGTTGTTGTCGGTCAGCGTGCCGTGATCCATCACCTGCAACAGCAGGTTGAACACGTCCGGATGCGCCTTCTCGACCTCATCGAGCAGCAGCACGCAGTGCGGGTGCTTGGCTATCGCCTCGGTGAGGAGTCCCCCCTGATCGAAGCCGACGTAGCCGGGCGGCGCGCCGATCAGGCGCGAGACCGTGTGCCGCTCCATGTACTCGGACATGTCGAAGCGCAGGAACTCGACGCCCATGGCGATGGCGAGCTGCCGCGTGACCTCGGTCTTGCCGACGCCGGTGGGGCCGGCGAACAGGAAGCTGCCGACGGGCTTAGCTGCCTCGCCAAGACCTGAGCGCGCCATCTTGATCGCAGCTCCCAGCGCCTCGATCGCTTTGTCCTGGCCGAAGATCACCAGTTTCAGATTGCGCTCGAGGTTCTTGAGGATCTCCTTGTCGGAGATCGAGACGCTCTTGGCGGGGATGCGCGCCATGCGCGCCACCACGTCCTCGATGTGCCGCACCTCGACCACCGGCTCGCGCTCGGCGACCGGCTTAAGCCGTGCGCGCGCCCCGGCCTCGTCGACCACGTCGATGGCCTTGTCGGGCAGGTGCCGCTCGTTGATGTGGCGCGCGGCCAGCTCCGCCGCGGCGCGCAGCGCCGCATCGGCGTAAGTGATGCCGTGATGCTCTTCGAAGCGCGGTTTCAGGCCGAACAGGATGTCGATGGTCTCGGCCACCGAGGGCTCGACCACGTCGATCTTCTGGAAGCGCCGGGCGAGGGCGTGGTCTTTCTCGAAGATCCCGCGGTACTCGCTGTAGGTGGTCGAGCCGATGCAGCGGATCTCGCCGTTGGAGAGTACCGGCTTGATGAGATTGGAGGCGTCCATCACGCCGCCGGAGGCGGCGCCGGCGCCGATCACGGTGTGGATCTCGTCGATGAAGAGCACCGCCCCGGGGAGCTTCTTCAGCTCGGTGATCACGCCCTTGAGGCGTTTCTCGAAATCGCCGCGGTACTTGGTGCCGGCGATGAGCGCGCCCATGTCGAGCGCGAAGATGGTGCAGTCGGCGAGCACCTCCGGCACCTTGCCCTCGACGATCAGGCGCGCGAGCCCTTCGGCGATCGCGGTCTTGCCGACGCCGGCCTCGCCGACGTACAGCGGGTTGTTCTTGCGGCGGCGGCACAGGATCTCGATGGTGCGCTCCACCTCGAGCTTGCGCCCGATCAGCGGGTCGATGCGCCCGTCCTGCGCCAGGCGGTTGAGGTTGGTCGTGTACTTCTCGAGCGCGCTGCCGCCCTCGCCGTCGCGCTCGCCGTCCGACTGTCCGTCCTCTTTCTCGGTCTTCTCCTCGGCGATCTTGGAGAGCCCGTGGGAGATGTAGTTGACGATGTCGAGCCGCGTGACGTGCTGGCGGTTGAGCAGGAACACGGCGTGGCTCTGCTTCTCGCTGAAGATGGCGACCAGCACGTTGGTCACCCCGACCTCTTTCTTGCCGCTCGACTGCACGTGGAACAGGGCGCGTTGCAGCACCCGCTGGAAGCCGAGCGTCGGCTGCACCTCGCGTTCCTCGCCCTCCTCGAGACGCGGGGTCGACTGATCGATGTGCTCTTTGAGCTCCTGGCGTAGCTTGGCGAAGTCCACGCCGCAGGAGCGCAGCACCTCGCGCACCTTGGGGGTGTCGAGTATCGCGAGCAACAGATGCTCGACCGTCAGGTACTCGTGACGCGCCTCGCGTGCCTGGTGGAACGCGTCGTTGAGGCAGTATTCCAGTTCGTTGGACAGCACTTTAAGCCGAGCCTTTCAGTGTTCCGTTGCGTCCGTTCAGGCCTCTTCCAGGGTGCACATCAGCGGATGCTGGTGATCCCGGGCGTAGGTCGTCACCTGCGCCACCTTAGTTTCAGCGATCTCGTAAGTGAAGACCCCGCAAACGCCCTTACCCTTGGTATGAACCTCGAGCATGATCCGGGTGGCGTTCGGGCGGTTGAGACCGAAGAACTTTTCCAGCACATCGACCACAAACTCCATGGGGGTGTAATCATCGTTCAGCAGTACCACCCGATACAGCGGCGGTTGCTTGACCTCCGGTTGCGCCTCCTCTACGGCAATGCCGGAGTCGGGACGGACCGGATGCTGCTCGGGCATGGCGTTCTTTATAGGGGTCGTCAAACGGCAACACAAGAGCGGGACAATGTCACGTGCTTACTCCTGCAGAAACAATCGCTTGAGAGCGCAAGCAGCCGGCCCGTATGATTGGGCGGATTGGCCGCGGACCGCCCCTGCGCGGCGGGTGCTCCGCCATGTGCGAGGAGTCTTGTTAACCTCCGTTAAGCTCATGCTTTTGGCCCTATGAACGCCGCATCCTGGCTCGAGGGTTCGCCTGCGTCCGAGCGCTGGCGCGCACGGCTGCGCGCCGAGGCGCCGCGCTTTGCCACGTGGGTGCTCGCGCTCGCACTCGGTGTCCAGGCGGCGTTCATCGTCACCGATCTCGCCGGCGCCGGGCGCGCAGCGCGCAATCCCGCCGCAGCGCCGCTGCCGTTCCAGCAGCGTTTCACCGACGTCGCCGCGATCACCAACGCGCACCTCTTCGGCGCGGCCCCGGTCGCGAAGCAGAGCGACGCCGACGCCCCGCAGACGAGCATGCCGCTGGTGCTCACCGGAATCATCGCCGGCAATGATCCGCAAAACGGCCTGGCAATCCTGGGACCGACCGCACAGACCGCCAAAGTGCATGCAGTTGGCGACACCGTACCCGGGGGCGCACGGCTCCATTCGGTGTATACCGACCGCGTGATCATCGACCGCAACGGGCAGCTCGAGTCCCTGGTCCTGCCCCGCCAGCCGAGCAGCGCGGCTCCCGCGCCCTCGGCCGCCTCGCTTCCGACCCAGAGCCCGGTGATCGAGCGCATGCGCAGGACCCTCACCGAGCAGCCGGGGCTGATCGCCGATCTGCTGCGGCCGCAGGCGGTGATGGACGGGGATAAGGTAAAGGGTTTCCGCGTCTATCCGGGCCGCAACCGCCTGGCCTTCGCACGCCTGGGACTGCGTCCCGGGGACGAGGTGATCGCCATCAATGGTACGCCGCTCGACGACCAGGACCGCGGCCAGGCGATCCTCAATACGCTCGGCACCTCACCCGAGGCGCGCGTCACCGTGATCCGCAACAACCAGCAGCAGGATCTCACGCTGAACATCGCCGAGGTGGCGCAGGAAGCGGAGACCGCGACCGGACTGCAGCCGGCGGGCCCCGGCGCGGCGCCCGGGATGCCGAATGCGAGTCAGTTTTCGGCGCCGGGTATGGTGCCTGCCCAGCCGAACGTGCCGGCGGCACCGGCAACGACGCCGGAGGGTGCGCCGCCGCCGCCAGCCCCGAGCCCGGCCGCGACCGCTACCGGCCCCACGAACACACCGTCGCCGGATCATCCCGGCACGCCGGAAGGTACTCGGCCTCAATAGGCGGGGCGAGCACTCTTTGAGGGGATAACAACAGTGATACGCCTTAGCTCATTCGCCCCGTGCGCGCTCGCAATCCTGCTGGCGGGCCCGCTCGCCTCCGCGCAGCAGCAGCAGCAGCGCATCACACCCAACTTCAAGGACGCCGATATCACGCAGGTCGCCGAGGCGGTGGCCGCCGCCACCGGCAAGAACTTCATCATCGACCCGCGGGTGCGCGCCCAGGTGACCATGCTGTCCTCGACCGCCATGACGCCGGCGGCGTTCTACGAGGCGTTCCTGTCGATCCTGCAGGTGTACGGCTTCATCGCGGTGCCACAGGGCAACATCGTGAAGATCATGCCGGACACCAATGCCAAGACGAGCCCCTCGATCGATCTGCCCGATCACGTGAGCTCGACCTCGGATGAGATCGTGACGCAGGTGCTCGACGTCAAGAACGTGAGTGCCGCGCAGCTCGTGCCGATCCTGCGGCCGATGGTGCCCCAGTACGGCTCGCTGGTCGCCTACCCCACCGGCAACATCCTGGTCATCACCGACCACGCCAGCAACGTGAACCGGATGATCCGCATCATTCGCCGCATCGACCAGGTCGGCAATCAGGATCCGGAGATCGTGCCGCTCACCAACGCCTCGGCGGCCGAGATCGTCCGCGTGGTCAATTCGCTCTACCAGGGGAACGCCGCCGAGGGCAACACCGTAAAGGTCGTGGCGGATGAGCGCTCCAACACCGTGCTGATCGGCGGCCAGGAGGCGCAGCGGCTGCGCATCCGCGCCCTCATCGCGCATCTCGACACGCCGCTCGGCGGCGGCGGCGACACCCGTGTGCGCTATCTGCACTACGCCAACGCCGAGAAGCTCGCCCCGAAGCTCAAGGAGCAGATCACCGGCATCGCACAGGCCGCCGCCGGGCCCACCGGCACGGCCGCGGCCGCCAACCCGCTGGCGCAGGCGGAGAAGAACGCGATGGTCTGGGCGGATCCCACCAACAACGCCCTGGTGATCACCGCGCCGCCGAAGATCATGCGCGCGGTCATGGAAATCGTCGACAAGCTCGATATCCGCCGCCCGCAGGTGCTGGTCGAGGCGATCATCGCCGACATCAACTTCGACAAGGACGCCGAGCTCGGCGTCAACTGGGCGGCGTTCATCAACGGCAACAATAGTGTGCCGGCCGGCGCCTTCGTGAGCCCGGTCGGCGGCACCAGCATCATCGACCTCGCGAGCGGGATCCAGAATCCCGCCAACGTCAGCACGACGCTGCTGCAGGGCACGACCGTCGGCATCGGCCGCATCAGCGGCAGCAACGGCACGAACTTCGTCGCGATGCTGCGCGCGATCCGCGCCGACACCAACGACAACGTGATCGCCACGCCCTCGGCGGTCACCATGGACAACCAGGAAGCGGAGCTCAAGGTCGCGCAGGAAGTGCCGTTCATCACCGGCCAGTACACCCCCAACAACACCGCCGTGATCGGCGGCGCCGTCAATCCCTTCCAGACCATCCAGCGCGAGGAAGTGGGCACGATCCTCAAGATCACCCCGACCATCTCGCCGGAGGGGACGGCAGTGATGCTCAAGATCTCGATCGAGAGCTCGAGCATCGGGCAGAAGCCCGCCGGCGCGGTCGATCTCGTCACCAACAAGCGCACCGTCAGCACCACCGTGATGATCGACGACGGCGGCATCGTGGTGCTCGGCGGCCTCACCGAGAACGACACCACCAAGGGCGAGAACCGCGTGCCGTTCCTCGGCAACATTCCGATCATCGGTTACCTGTTCAAGACCCGTAACGAGCAGTCGACCAAGAACAACCTGATGATCTTTCTCCGGCCGAAGATCCTGCGCGATGCCGCGCAGGCGGCCTTCGAGACCGACCTCAAATACAACTACATGCTCGACCAGGAGAAGGAGGTCGATAAGATCGGACGCGAGGCGGTGCCGATGCTGCCGGGTGTGACGCGCGGGGCACTGCCACCGCTGCCTCCGGGCGGATCGGCGCCCGCCCCACGGCCGCCGGCCAGCGCACCGCCGACGAGCCAGGGACCGCCGGCGAATAATCCCCCCATCACCATGCCGCCGCCCGGCGGATCTGTCGCGCCGGGAACGGCGGCACCCGACAATCCAGCCGCCTCCCCGGCCGAACAGCCGCCTCCCAGGCAATGAGCGTCCTCAGGCCATGAACGCGGTAACCCCCGGCGAGACTCACGCGAGCGCCGCAGCCACGGCGTCCGATGGACGGCGGCTGTCCTTCGCGTTCGCCAAGCGCCACGGGGTGCTCGTGCGCAGCGTCGTCGATGGGGTAGCGGACTGCGTGTGCCGCGAGAACGCCTCGGCCCTCGCCCTCGCCGAGGTGCGCCGCTACCTGCGCCACCCGCTGAAGCTCGAGCGGGTGCCGGAGGAGGAATTCGACCTGCTGCTGCGGCGCGCGTATGAGGCGGGCTCGGATGCCATGCAGGCAGTCGAGGGCCTCGATGAGACCACCGACCTGGCACATCTCGCGCAGGAGCTGCCGGAGCAGGCGGACCTGCTCGACAGCGAGGATGACGCCCCGATCATCCGCCTGATCAACGCAGTCCTCACCCAGGCGGTCAAGGAGAACGCCTCCGACATCCACATCGAGCCGTTCGAGAACCGGCTCGTGATCCGCTTCCGCGTCGACGGCGTGCTGCGCGAGGTGCTGCAGTCGAAGCGTGCGGTGGCGCCACTGGTGGTGTCGCGCGTGAAGGTCATGTCGCGGCTCGACATCGCCGAGAAACGCCTGCCGCAGGACGGGCGCATCAGTCTGCGCATCGCCGGCCGCGCGGTCGACGTTCGCGTGTCGACCATCCCCTCCGGGCACGGCGAGCGCGTGGTGCTGCGTATCCTCGACAAGCAGGCCGGCAAGCTCGACCTGGGGTCGCTCGGCATGGACGCGAGCACCCAGAGCGCGATGGACGAGCTGATCCACAAGCCCCACGGCATCATCCTGGTGACGGGCCCGACCGGCTCGGGCAAGACGACGACGCTCTATGCGGCGCTCGAGCGGCTGAACGACAACACCCAGAACATCATGACCGTCGAGGATCCGATCGAGTACTACATCGACGGCATCGGCCAGACCCAGGTCAACACCAAGGTCGAGATGACCTTCGCGCGCGGCCTGCGCGCAATCCTCCGCCAGGATCCCGACGTGGTGCTGATCGGCGAGATCCGCGACCTCGAGACCGCGCAGATCGCGGTGCAGGCGAGCCTCACCGGCCACCTGGTGCTCTCGACGCTTCATACCAACACCGCCGCCGGCGCCATCACCCGCCTGCGCGATATGGGCATCGAGCCGTTCCTCCTGTCCTCGAGCCTGATCGGCGTGCTCGCCCAGCGCCTCGTGCGGGTGCTCAATCCCGACACCAAGCAGCCCTTCAAGGCCGGCGAGCGCGAGCGGCGGCTGCTGAATCTGGCTCCCGGCGATCCCGCCCCGACGCTCTACCGGCCGGGCCGCGACTCCGCCGGCGGCTATCGCGGCCGCACCGGCATCTACGAGCTCATCGTCGTCGACGATGCGATGCGCTCCATGATCCACGACGAGGTGTCGGAGCATGAGATCGAGCGGCATGCGCGCCTGAGCACCCCCTCGATCCGCGACGACGGCCGCGCGCGCGTGCTGAGCGGGGAGACGACCCTCGAGGAAATCCTGCGGGTCACGCGCGAGGACTGATGGCACTGAGCTTGCGACTTGGCAATAAGGGGCGAAAGGGCCGCAGGCCGGGCGCTGCGTCCGCAGCGCCCCTTTCGCCCCGGCGTCAAGCGAAGCTACGGCGTCCCTCTGCTGCAAGCGCCGCGCGCGCACCTTGCCCCGGAGGGGCGAAAGGGCCGCAGGCCGGGCGCTGCGTCCGCAGCGCCCCTTTCGCCCCGGCGTCAAATTAAACATGGGCGCTTACGAGTACACAGCCCTCGATGCCGCCGGCAAGGAGCACAAGGGCATCCTCGAGGGCGACACCCCGCGCCACATCCGCCAGCTGCTGCGCGAGCAGCAGCTGCTCCCGGTAACCGTCGGCGAAGTCGCGCAGAAGGAGGCGAAAGCCCAACGCTCCTTCAGCCTGCTACGGCGCGTCTCGCCGACCGACCTAGCCCTCTTCACCCGGCAGCTCGCCACTTTGGTGCGCGCCGGGCTCCCGCTCGAGGAGTCGCTGCTGGCCGTCTCGCAGCAGACCGAGAAGCCGCGCGTGCAAAGCATCGTGCTCGGGGTGCGCGCCCGCGTCATGGAAGGCCACCCCCTCGCCGATGGCTTTGCGGAGTTTCCCCGGGTGTTCCCCGAGATCTACCGCGCCACCGTCGCCGCCGGCGAGCAGTCCGGACACCTCGACAACGTGCTCGAGAGGCTCGCCGATTACACCGAGAGCCGCGAGCAGATCCGCCAGAAGGTGCTGGCGGCGCTGCTCTATCCGATCGTGCTCACGGTGATGTGCTTTACGATCGTCTCGGGTCTGCTGGTCTTCGTCGTGCCGAAGGTGGTCGCGGTATTCGAGTCCGCCAAGGGCAAGCTCCCCCTTATCACCCGCCTCCTGATCACCACCAGCGACTTCCTGCGCCACTATGGGCTGTACCTCGCGGTCGCCGTGGCGGTCGCGGTCTGGCTGTTTCGGCGCTGGCTGCGCGATCCGGCGGCCAAACGCCGCGTCCAGCGCGCCATCCTCACCCTCCCCGTCGTCGGCAAGCTCGCCCGCGGATTCAACACCGCGCGCTTCACCCGCACGTTCAGTATCCTGTCAGCGAGCGCGGTGCCGGTGCTCGAGGCGCTGCGGATCTCGGGGGAGGTAGTCACCAACCTGCCGATGCGCGACGCGGTCGCGGATGCTGCGGCGCGCGTGCGCGAGGGCGCGCCGATCGGCCGCTCGCTGGCCGTGAGCCGCATGTTTCCACCCATGACAATCCACCTGATCTCCAGCGGCGAGTCGAGCGGCGAGCTGGACAGCATGCTGGAGCGCGCTTCCATCAGCCAGGAGCGCGAGCTCGATGCCATGCTGGCCGCCATGGTGGGGCTCCTCGGCCCGCTGCTCATCATCCTGATGGGCGCGTTCGTCATGGGCATCGTTTTTGCAATGCTGCTGCCTATCTTCGAGATGAATGACCTCATCCATTGAGGCCGCGGGCCGCAGAACGGGCACGGGTCACAAAAACCACACGCGGGACATTGCAGTTGCAGCGGGATCTGATTTAAGTTCGCGCCGTCCAATTCCTGCCGACTGCCGTCCCGCATGAGCGAGAAGCCGGAATCAGACGAATTCGAGGACGAAGAGCCCGACGAGCCCGCCATCGGCGACGGTGACGTGGACCTCGACCAGGTCATCAAAGACCTCGACCTCGCCAAGCGCCGCGGCCAGAAGGCCGGCGACCCCGCGTGGCGGCGCCTCGAGCGGCTGCTCGAGGAAAAGCACACCGCCGAGCTCACCAGCGACTTCGAGGATTACGAGATCGGCGAGGACGGGGCAAGCCCCCCCAAGAGCCGGCACAAGCCCCGCACGTGACCTCAGAGCGTCGCGGCGGCACGCCCCGCGTGCGCGGCCGCCGCCCCGGCCACCGCGGTTCCGCCGGGCGCCTTAGCGGCGCGCAGCAGCTCGAGGAACGCGCCCGGCGTCATCGCCCGGCTCATGAGGAAGCCCTGCACCAGATCGCAGCCCGCGACGCGCAGGAACTCGAGCTGCGCGGAGGTCTCGACGCCTTCGGCCACGATCTTGAGATTGAGGTTGTGACCGAGGCCGATGATCGCGCGCACGATCGCCGCATCGTCGGCGTCGGCGGTGATGTCGTTGACGAACGCGCGATCGACCTTGAGGGTATCGAGCGCGAAGCGCTTGAGGTAGTTGAGCGAGCAGTAGCCGGTACCGAAGTCGTCGATGGCGAGCGCGAAGCCGAATTCCTTCAGCGCCTGCAGCGAGCGCTGGCCGCTCTCGACGTCCTGCATCAGTACGCCCTCGGTCAGCTCGAGCTCGAACAACGATGCGGGCAGGTGCGCGGCCTCGACCACGCCCGACAGCCGCAGCAGCACGTCCTGGCGCATGAAATCGCGCCCCGATACGTTTACCGCGATCGGCGGCACGGCCAGCTTCAGCTCGCGCCACTGCCGCAAGTCCCGGCATACCCGCTCGAGCGCCCAACGCCCGATCTCGCCGATCAGGCCGGTCTCCTCGGCGACCGCCACGAAGTCGGCGGTCGGGATCTGACCGCGCTGCGGGTGAAACCAGCGCAGCAGCGCCTCCGCCCCGGCGAGCTGCAGACTCCGGGCCTCGTACTGCGGCTGGTAGTGCACCTCGAGCTGTCCGGCCTCGAAGGCGCGCCGCAGCTCCATCTCCAGTGACAGCCGCTTGACGGCGCGGGCATTCAGCGCGCTGGTGTACACGCGCGCCTGGTTGCGGCCGCTCGCCTTGGCCTCGTACATGGCGGCGTCAGCGTGCTTGAGGAGGGCCTGAGTGTCCGCGCCGTGGTCGGGGTAGAGGGCGATGCCGATGCTCGGCGTCACCACCAGCTCGTAGCTCCCCTGGACGAACGGGGCGGCAAGCGCCGCCTGCGCCTGCTGCGCCACCTGCTCGGCCGCGGCGAGGCTCGTGGGTCCGGTGAGCACGACGATGAACTCATCGCCGCCGACGCGCGCCAGACGGCCCGCGCCGCCCGCGCCGCTGAGCGCGCCGCTGAGCGCGCCGCTCAGCCTGCCGGCGACCTGCCGCAGCAATGCGTCGCCGGTCTCGTGGCCGAGCGTATCGTTGATGCGCTTGAACTGATCGAGATCCACGAACAGCAGCGCGACGCTCTGTCCGTGCCCGGCGGCCTCGCCGAGCGCCTGCGACAGGTACTCGCTGATCCATTCGCGATTCGGCAGCCCGGTGAGTCCGTCGAAGTACGCCAGGCGGTGGATGTGCGCCTCCGTCTGCTTGCGCTGCGTCACGTCGCGCACGATGGCGAGCGCCTGCCCGCCGCCATTGGGCAGGTAACGGCACTCGAAATGCCGCGCATCGCCGACACGCGGCACGGAGAACTCGAAGGCGGCCGGGACGCCGCGCAGGCTCGACTCGAGGCAGTCCATGGCGCGGGGGCGCTCCAGCGGCGGCACCAGCTCATCGAGCCGCGGCGTCACGGCGTCCGGCAGCGACAGTCCCCGGATCGGGGAGTAGCAGTGGCTGATCAGCCCCGCGGCGTCCATCAGGAAAATGCCGTCCGGAATCGCCTTGAGGAGCGCGAAGTTCTTCTGCTCGGAGAAGCGCAGCGCCTCCACCGTGCGCGCGCCGCGCAGCACGTAGCGAATGCGGTGCGCGAGCAGCGGCCAATTGATCGGCTTCACCACGAAGTCGGTGGCGCCGGCATCGTAGGCGAGGTTGATTGACGTCGGGTCGTCGAAGCCCGTCACCATGACGACGGGCACGTCGCGGCCACCCGGCAGCGCGCGGATGTTGGTGCACGCCTGGTAGCCGTTGCCGTCCGGCATCTCGACATCGAGCAGCACCAGCTGCGGCATCTGCCGCTGGCAGGCCGCCACCGCGGCATCACCGCTGCCGACCGTCTCGACCGCGAAGCCGGCGTTCTCCAGCATGGCGGTTGCGATGTCGCGCAGCATGCCGTCATCGTCGGCCACCAGGATCCTGCCGGAGTGGGCGGCGCTCACGCGGTCCTCCGGAGCTCCGCGTGCAGCTCGTCGCTGACGCGCGCGTACAGCTCGCGCGCCCTGCCGAGCAGCTCGCGCGCCGCGGCCATGTCCCCACCGCGCGCGCAGCGTTCCAGCTCGCGGCAGACCTCCGCCAGAGCCAGGGCCCCGACGTTGCCGTTGCAGGAGCGCCAGGCGTGCGCGGCGCGTGCCAATGCGCCGCGCTCGCCGGTCTCGACGGCCTGACCGAGAGCCGCGAGCAGGCGCTGCGAATCGGCTCCATAGGCGGCGGCCACGCGGTCCAGCATGGCCTCAGACCCGCGCGGCGGGAGGCTGCGCAGCACCTCGAGGGTCGCGCGATCGAGCAACAGCTCGGCGGCCGGATCCGGCGCAGCTTCCGCAGACTCCCGCTCAGCCGGCGCGTGCGCCAGCCAGCGGCCGAGCACCGCCCGCAGCGCCTCACGGGTGAAGGGCTTGGCCAGATGATCGTCCATGCCGGCGGCGAGACACGCCGCGCGGCCTTCATGGGTGGCGTCGGCGGTCAACGCGATCACCGGAAGGTGCCGTCCGGGCGGCTCGGAGCGGCGCATCTCCGCGGTCGCCGACAAGCCGTCCATGACCGGCATCTCGCAATCCATCAGCACCAGATCGAAGGATTCGCGCGCCAGGCGCGCGAGTGCCTCGCGGCCGTTGGCCGCCGTCTCGACGCTGACGCCGAGCGCGGCGAGCATGCCCTGCGCCACCTCGAGGTTGAGTGCCTGATCCTCGACCACCAATACGCGGCCACGCAGCGCCGCCGGCGGCGCGGCCGCCACGGCATTTTGCACCGCGTGCGCGGGCTCCTCGGTCGTGCGCCCGGTGAGCGCCGCGTGCAGCTGCCGCAGCCGCAGCGGCTTGGTCAGCTCAGCATCGAACCATTGATTGCGCTCGGCGCCGGGCGCCACGGGCTTGAGGCTGGTAAAGCCCACCAGCCGCACCAGCCGTGGCCTGTTGGCGCCCATGGCGCGGATCTCGCGCAGCACGGCCTGCGCATCGCCATCGGGCAGCGGATCGTCGAGGACTACCGCCTCGTACGCCGCGCCCCGCAACTCCATCAGCGCAATCTCGAGCGTCGGCGCCTGCGTGGCGCGCGCTCCCCAGGCCCGCAGCGCGTTGACCATCAGCACGCGCGCGGCCGGATGGTCATCGGCCACCAGCACGCGCGTACCGTCGAGACGTGCGGCGGGCAGGGCGCGTGCCGGCTGAGCTGCACTGAGCGGCAAGTTGAGCTCAAAGGAGAAGGTCGAGCCGGCGCCGGGCGCGCTCATGAGCGCGAGGCTCCCACCCATCAGCTCGACGATCTGCCGCGCGATGGCGAGCCCGAGGCCGGTGCCGCCGAAGCGCCGGGTCGTGGAAGCATCTTCCTGCGCGAACTCCTCGAAGATCTTCGCCTGCTTTTCGGGCGCGATGCCGATACCCGTGTCCGCCACCTCGACGCGCACCCGCAGCGCGCTCCCGGGGCCGGCTGCCTCCGGCACGCTGCCGAGCGCCACCAGACGCAAGATAACTTCGCCGCGCTCGGTGAACTTCACCGCGTTGCCGCCCAGGTTGATCAGCACCTGACGCAGCCGCACGGCGTCGAAGCGCACGCGTGGCAGCGGCTCGAGCGGCGCGTCGATCAGGAGCTCGATGCCCTTGCCGGCGGCGCGCGGCGCCAGTACTTCCGCGGTCTGCTCGATGAGATCGAGGAGCTCGCCCTCGGTCGGATCGAGCTGCAGGCGCCCGGCCTCAATCTTGGAGAGATCGAGCACGTCATCGACGATCGCGAGCAGTGAGTCGGCCGAGCGGTGAATGCCCTCGGCAAAGCGCCGCTGCGGCGCATCGAGGCGCGTGTCGAGCAGCAGACTCGTCATGCCGAGCACGCCATTCATGGGCGTACGCAGCTCATGGCTCATGCGCGCGACGAACTCGCTCTTGGCGCGCGACAGTACCTGCAGCTGCTTGTTGCGCTCCTGGAGCTCGTGCGTGCGCTGCTGCACCGTCTCCTCCAGATGGCGGCTGTAGAGCTGCGCCCGACGGCGGCGCGCGCTCTGCGTCCTCCACAGCCACGCCGCGAGCGCGAGCGCCGCCAGCAGATATCCCACGCGCGCGGGCGTTGTGTTCCAGGGCGCTGGCGCCACGTGCACCGGGATCGCCAGCCCGTCGCTGCTCCAGACGCCGTCGGCGTTCGCGGCGCGCACGCGCAGCACGTAATCGCCCGCATCGAGATTGGTGTAAGTCGCCCGGTGCAGCGCCCCGGCGTCGATCCACCTGGAATCGAAGCCCTCGAGGCGGTAGGCGTAGCGGTTGTTGGCTGGTGAAGCGAAATCCAGTGCGGCAAACTCGAAGCTCACCAGCTTGTCGTCGTAGGAGAGCGCCAGCGGCCGCCCCGGACCCGGCAGATCACGCTCGGCCAGCGGCCGGTTGAGCCGCGCGGCGGCGGTCAGCACCACGCGCGGCGCAGGCGCGGCGAAGTCGACCGCGTCGGGCGCGAAGGCGTTGAAACCGTTGTTACCGCCGAAGAGCAGATTGCCTTCGCGGTCCTGGTAGTGGGCGTTGATGTTGAAGTCTTCGCCCTGGAGTCCCTGCCACTCGTGGTAGACCTTGGCGGTGCGGGCATGCGGCTCAAAGCGCACCAGCCCGTTGTTCGTGCTGAGCCACAGGCGATCCGCGCCGTCGGACTCGATGCCGTAGATCACGCGGTAGGGCAGCACGCCGGCGTAGTTCTCGAAGTGCACCTTCTCGGGCGCGGCGGAGCGGCCGACCACATGATCGAGCCCGCCGGTCGAGGTCCCCACCCACACCTCACCGCGCTGATCGACGTGCAGCGTGTACACGGCATCGTCGGACAGGCTGCCCGGATCACGGTCGTCGCGGGCGTAGTGATGGAAACGGCCGCTCGCGCGGTCGAGGAGGTTCAGCCCCCCGCCCACCGTGCCGATCCACAGGTTCCCGAGCGTATCCTCGGCGATGGCGCTGGCGTGCGAATCGCTCAGAGCGTGGTCGTCGTCAGTGCCGACCGGATAGCGCCTGAGCCGGCCGCTGCCGGGGTCGATGCTCGCAATGCCACCGCCGAAGGTCCCGATCCAGATCGTGCCGAGCCGGTCCTGGTAGAGCGTCATGATGCCGTCGGCGGGCAGACTCCGCGGATCGTGGGGCGCGGCGCGCCATACCCGGACGATCCCGGTCACCAGGTCCATCTGGTTGAGACCGCCCGTCATGGTGCCGACCCACAGCATGCCGTCGCGGTCGTAGAGCAACGCCTGAACCTGATCGTCGCTCAGGCGCGGCGAGCCGCTGTCGTGCCGGTAGCGGCGCTCGCTGCCGGTGCGCGTGTTGATCTCGATCAGCCCCGCACCGATCGTGCCGACCCAGAGCCGTCCGGCGCCGTCGTCGGCAAAGCTGCTCACCTGCGTATCGCGGAACGCCGCGCTCCGATAATGGCCGAGCGACCAGCTGGCGGGATTCCAGTGGCTCGCGCCGCCCGAGCGCGTGCCAACCCAGAGCACGCCGCCGCGATCCTGGTAGAGCCCGTTGTACATGATGTTGCTGTCGCGCAGGCTCTGCGGGCTGTCGGGATCGTTGCCGTAGCGCACGAAGCTCTGCGTCGCCCGAGCGAAGAGATTCAGCCCGTCGACCGTCCCGACCCAAAGCCGCTGCGCCGAGTCCTCGAGGATTGCCGTCACGCGGTCGTTGCTCAGCGAGTGCGGTTTAGCGGGATCGTGGCGGAACGCCGTCACCCGGCCGCTGCCGGGCTCGAGACGGTCGAGACCGCCGCGACGGGTGCCGACCCACAGCGCCCCGGTATGGTCTTCGGCGATCACCCGCACCTGCAGATCGGTGAGGCCCGCCCCGTCGGCATTGCGGCCGTAGTTGACGAAGCCGCCGGTCGCCGGATCGTAGCGGCTCAGGCCCCCGTCGCCGCCGACCCAGATGCGCCCGCCGCGGTCGCGGTAAAGCGCGAACACCGCATCGGACGGGAGTGAATGCGGGTCGCCCTCGCTGTGACGGAAGTGACGCGCGGTTCCGGTGAGCGGGTCGAGCCGGTCGAGACCGCGGTCCAACGTGCCGGCCCAGATGGCACCATCAGCGTCGATGAGGAGCGTGCGCACCTGGTCGCTCGCGAGCGAGTCGGCTCGCGAGGGATCGTGCCTGAAGAGCTGGAACTGATCGGTGCGGCGTTCCCAGCGCGCCACACCACCGCCCACGGTCGCGAGCCACAGATCCGAGCGCGAATCCTCGGCTATCGTCCAGATGTAGTCGCTCGCGAGGGCGTGGTTGTTGCCGCGCTCGCGCCGGTAGACGCGGAAGCTGCGGCCGTCGTAGCGATCGAGCCCGCTCTCGGTGGCGAGCCAGAGATAGCCCTGCGAATCCTGGAGAATGCCTTCAACGGTGCTCTGCGAGAGCCCGTCGCGCATCGTCAGATGCTCGAAGTACATCGGCCGCACCGCCGGAACCGGCACCGCGGCGCTCACCGCGCCGGCGCCTGCCAGCGCGCCGACTGCCGTCAGGAGCGCGCCGAGCAGTGTGCGGGTCATTGCTGCGCCGGGACTGCGATACCGGCGTAGCCGGCGCTCTGGGCCGTACTGCTGCTCCATGGGTAACCGCTGCTCCAGGTGTAGCCGCTGCTCCAGGTATAGCCGCTGCTCCAGGTGTAGCCGCTGCTCCAGGTATAGCCGCTGCTCCAGGTGTAGCCGCTCGCCCCCGAATAGCTCCCGTTCCAGAGGAGCCCATCGCCCGTCTGCGCGATGCCCCACAGCAGCTGCCCGAGAACCGGGCCGACGACCGGCACCTGCTCGACCGTCGTGCCGAGTCCGCCGACGAGGCCACCGACGCCGCCGAGGAGCCCGCCCGATGAATTCGCCGGACCCACCGCCAGGACGTAGTACTCGCCCGTCGAGGGGTTGTAGTCGCCGCGTCCGCCGTAGTGCTGCAGACCGAGGAGGTCGAGCGCCACGTTGAGCCCCTGATTGGCGCAGTTGCTCGCGGTGCTGTAGGCCGCGGCATAGGCGTTCACGAGCCCGGCGCCCTGCTGGAATACCGAGTAGGCGAGCGTGCCGTCGGGGTTGACGGCCGGATCCGCGGTAGCCATCAGGTGGCACTTCACCTGATCCGGGGTGAGCTGCGGGTTCACCTCGAGCATGAGGGCGGCGACTCCGCTGGTGACGGCCGCCGCCATCGACGTACCGGACATCGTGAACTCGTCGTACGTCGAGTTGACCCACTGAGGGAACTCCTGCGCCAGCGTACCGTTGTCGGGTGCGTAGGCGAGGATGTGTCCTCCCATCGCGACCACCTCGGGCTTCACGAAGCCCTCGAAGGTCGGCCCGACGGACGAGAACGACGCGAGCCGATACTGGCTCGGCTGCAGCGGGAAGTAGTTGTCGGTGACCGCGCCGACCGTGATCACGTACGGCACGTTGCCGGGCACGCCGATGGTCATCGGACCGGGGCCGCGGTTGCCTGCCGCCACCACCACCACGATTCCGGCGTTCCACGCCGCCATGACCGCCTGGTTGAGCGGGTCCTGCCAGTAGAACGAGCTCGGCGGAGCGCTCAGCGACAGGTTCATGACGCGGATGTTGTAGCGGGCCTTGTTGGCGATCACCCACTGGATGCCGCTGATGACATTCGAATAGCTGCCGACACCCTCGGCGTTGAGCACGCGCACCGACACCAGGTTGACGCCCGGCGCCACGCCCTGGAAGTTCCCGGTGGTGGCGAGGCCGCTGCTGGCGATGATCGAGGTGACGTGCGTGCCGTGACCGTAGGGGTCGTTGATGTTGCTGGTGTTGGCTGCCGCCAGAGACGTGAGTCCGCCGAGCAGCTGCACCGCCGCCGGCTGCGCGCTCGCGGCGACCACGTCGTACTGCGCGAGGATGCGGCTCGCGCCCTCGCCGGGGGCGCTCTGATCCGGCCCGTGCTGGCTCCACAGGCCCGAATCCACCACCGCGACCGTCACTCCGGCGCCGGTGACACCACCGACGTGCAGGTTCCGCGCCTCGACCTCGCTCGGATAGTAGGTCTCGGGCAGAGCGCCCGCGGAGCTCGCGTGCACCTCGGCGTCGGGATAGACGTTGAGAAGCGCGGGCGCACTGCGCAGCGCCGCCACCTCACGCTGGTCGAGCAGCGCGCTGACCGCGCCGATGACCGACAGATCGCCGCCCACCTTGCCGCCGGCCTGCGTGACCGCCCTGCCCGCCTCCGCGGCGCTGCGCGCCTGCACGATGTAGGGACGGCGCCAGCTGCTGTCAGCTGCGACGTGCGCGCGCGCGGCTCCAGCGTGGCGCGGCGCGTCACCTGGGGGCAAGACAAACAGGCAGAGTATTCCGGTAACCGCGCCGGCGGCCAGCTCCCAGCGCAGGTGTTGCACCTTCATCGAACCGCTCCTGTTTCGATCTTGGTGTTGGAGCATCCGTTCTACAGCTGCATTTTTTACTGGAAACACCTGTCGCAATACAGTGACGCAGCGGCCGCAAAGTGCGACGCACTTCTCAGGATTTGCGTGGCGCCCTGTTATGTCGAGCGCAGCGCTGCGGGCGCGCGTGAGGCGCTGAACATAGCGTCGCCGCGGATCAACATAAGGGCGCCGTGCGTGACACGCGCAGCGCCTGCGCGCGGCCGCGGCGCATGCGGCTTCAGTGAAAATCGCGCGAGCGGGTCGTGAGCTGCCCGAGGAGCGCAGAGCGGTCGATGAGCCGGCGGGCGATCACGTGCATGACGCCGTCCTGGTGTTGCAGCTCGCCGTGTACTTCGAGCAGCCGCGACTCGATGAGCGCGCGGCGCTGCACGCGGCCGACGCGCTCCCATACGATGACATTCACCTGGCCGCTCTCGTCCTCGAGCGTGACGAAAGTGACGCCGCTCGCGGTGGAGGGGCGCTGGCGCATGAGCACGATGCCGGCGGTGCGCACCGTGGTGCCGTTCGCGGCGCGGCCGAGCTCGCTCGCCCTCATGAGTGAGTCGGCACACAGCCTCTCGCGCAGCAGCGCGAGCGGATGCCGGCCGAGCGTGAGCCCCACAGAAGCGTAGTCCGCGCAGATCTCCTCGCCCTCGGAAGGCTTCTCGAGCAGCGGCCGCGCTTCCGTGAAGCCGGTGCCCTCGCCCGCTTCCCGGGCGGCAGCGGCGGCGAGCGGCAGCGGCCGCTCGGTGCCGGCGACCTCCCAGAAGGCCAGGTGGCGGTTGCCGCTCAAAGACGCGAACGCCCCGGCCGCGGCCAGCGCTTCCAGGTCGCCGCGATCGAGCGCCGCCCGGGTGGCGAGATCCGCCACACTGGCGCAGGAGCGTGCCGAGCGCGCCTCGATCAGGCGCAGGGCCCCGGCCTGCGACAGCGACTTCACCAGCTTGAGTCCCAGGCGCAACGCCGGCTCGCCGTCGGCGCGGCGCTCGAGCGTCGAGTCCCAGAGCGAGGCGCACACATCCACGGGACGCACCTCGACGCCATGGACGCGCGCATCACGCACCAGCTGCGCCGGCGCGTAGAAGCCCATCGGCTGGCTGTTGAGCAGCGCGCAGGTGAAGGCCGCCGGCTCGTAGCACTTGAGCCAGGCCGAGTCGTAGACCAGCAGCGCGAAGCTCAGGCTGTGCGCTTCGGGAAATCCGTACTCACCGAACCCCAACATCTGCTGGTAGATGCGCTGGGCAAACTCCTCCGGGTAGTGGTTGGAGCGCATGCCCTGCAGCAGCCGCTCGCGAAAGGGATCGAGGCCTCCGGTTCTCTTCCAGGCGCCCATCGCCCGGCGCAGCGCGTCCGCCTCCCCGGGCGTGAAGCCCGCGGCGACGATCGCGATCTGCATCACCTGCTCCTGGAAGATCGGCACGCCCAGCGTCCGATGGAGCACCGCGCGCACCTCCTCGCCCGGATAGTCCACCGGCTCCGCTCCCGAGCGGCGCCGCAGGTAGGGATGGACCATGTCGCCCTGAATCGGCCCGGGGCGCACGATCGCGACTTCGATGACCAGGTCGTAGTAGCAACGCGGCTTCAGGCGCGGCAGCATCGCCATCTGCGCGCGCGATTCGATCTGGAACACGCCGATGGTGTCGGCGCGGCAGATCATGTCGTAGACACGCTGATCCTCGGCCGGCAGCTCACCGAGCGCGTGGTGCGTGCCGCGGTAGTCGTTCACCAGCGCGAACGCGCGCTTGAGTGCAGTGAGCATGCCGAGCGCCAGCAGATCCACCTTGAGGAGCCCCAAGTCGTTGAGGTCGTCCTTGTCCCACTGCACCACGGTACGCTCAGGCATGGCCGCGTTCTCGATCGGCACCAGCTCCTCGAGCAATCCCTGTGCGATCACGAAGCCGCCGACGTGCTGCGAGAGATGCCGCGGAAACCCCGGGAAGGCCGTGAGCTCGGCGGCGAGCCTCAGCAGGCGCTCGAGCCAGGGAGCACCGTCGTCGAAGCCGGCGGCGCGCACCCTCTCGGGCATCGTAGTGCTGCCGTCCCACCATTGCATGACGCCGGCCAGGCGGCCGCACTCTTGCGGCGTGAGCCCGAACACCTTGCCGAGATCGCGCAGCGCGCTGCGCGGCCGGTACATGATGACGGTCGCGGCGAGCGCCGCACGCTCGCGCCCGTACTTCCCGTAGACGTACTGCAGCACCTCCTCGCGCCGCTCGTGCTCGAAGTCGATGTCGATGTCGGGCGGCTCGTTGCGCTCGCGCGAGATGAAGCGCTCGAAGAGCAGCGCCGCCCCGCGCTGCGGGTCCACCGAGGTGACGCCGAGGCAATAGCACACGCGCGAGTTGGCGGCCGATCCCCGCCCCTGGCACAGGATCCCGCGGCTGCGCGCATAGGCGACGACGTCGTAAACGGTGAGGAAGTACGGCTCGTAGCCGAGCTCGCTGATGAGGGCGAGCTCATGCTCGAGGGCATTGCGCTCGGTTTCCGGGATTCCACCGGGCCAGCGCCGCCCGGCGCCCTCATAGGTCAGGCGGCGCAGGTACCCGGCCGGAGTCTCACCCGGCGGGACGATCTCGCGCGGGTACTCGTAACGCAGCTCATCGAGCGAGAAGTGGCAGCCGTCGGCGAGCTCTGCCGCCGCCTCGAGGAGCTCGCGCCGGTAGAGCCGCACGAGCCGCTCGGGCTCGCGCAGGTAGCGCTCGCCGTTCGGATAGAGCTTCGAGCCGACTTCCGTGACGGGTAAGTTGAGGCGGATCGCGGTGAGCGCGTCCTGCAGGCGGCGGCGCGCACGCACGTGCATGTGCACGTCGCCGCTCGCGAGCAGCGGGACGCCGAGCTCGGCGCCGAGAGCGGTGAGCCGCGCGAGGCGCGCGCCGTCCTCCCCGCCGCGCAGCAGCTCGACCGCAATCCGCAGCTTTCCTGGAAAGCGCTCCGCGAGCCAGCGGGCCTCCTCGGCTTCGATCCGCGGGCCCGGCAACCACAGGATGAAGCACCCTGCGGGAGCTGCCGCCTCGAGGTCGGCGCGGCTGAGGGTGTATTGCCCCTTCAGCGCCGCGCGCCGCGCGCGCGTGATGAGCCGGCAGAGCCGCCCGTAGCCGCTACGGTCGATGGCGAGCGCGGCGAGCTTCAGCCCGCACACGAGCCGGAGCTCGGCGCCGACGATGAGCTTCAGGCGGCGGTTCCTGGCCGCCATGTGTGCGCGCACCACTCCGGCCACCGAGCACTCGTCGGTGAGCGCGAGCGCCGAGTAGCCGAGCGCGTCCGCCCGCTCCACCAGCTCGTGCGGGTGCGAGGCACCGCGCAGGAAGGTGAAGTTCGACAGACAGTGCAGTTCCGCGTAGCGGACGCTCACCCGAACACGCCGTGCAGATACCAGCCATGCGGCGCCTCCCGCTCGCGGAACACCCACAGCAGTACGCCGTAGTTGTCTGCGGCGGTGTAGTAATCGCGCGCGATCTCATCACCATCCCACCAGCCGGTCTCGATCCGCTCCGGCTCACCGATGAGCAGCAGCGGACCGCGACGCCGTGGCAGCCCGTCCTCGACCGGCAGTGACTGCGGCGCCGGCAGCAGCCAGAGCGGTCGGCGGTGCGAGCGCACCGGGTCGTGGCGCAGCGGCGCCCGGGAGCATCCGACCGTGGGTGGCGGGGTCTTAGCCCAGGCCTTCTCCGGCCGGTGACCCTCGAGGAGCGTCAGACCATAGATCGCCTCATCTCCCAACCGGACGCGCAGGCGCTCGATGAGCCCGGACGTTTCGCTCGAGAGGCCGCCGCCGTGCTCGCCGGGCTGCCAGAGATGCAGGCAATCCGGCCGATGTGGCATCAGGGCGGCAGCACGCAGCTCGCAGTCGCGCACCGGCTCCGGCAGTATGAGCGCGGCGAGGCGCTCCCCGAGCAGCTCTCCCAGGCGGTGCGCATCCGCCGCCGGAGCCGCCAGCCGCATGAGGCAGCGCGTCGGCGGCGAGTGCCGGTGCCCGAACAGGCACTCGAGCTCGAGCACGCCGCACTGGCGCGCCCTGAGGAAGGTGCCGAGCTCGGCGAGGAGCGGTGCGAGCGCGGCGCGGATCGCGCAGGTGTGCTCCAGCTCGCAGAGGAGCTCGCGGCGGCGGCGGAAACGCAGGCGTGATCGATGCGCATCGCGCAGGTCAGCAGTGCGCCCGGTGAGCGCATCGAGCGCGGCGAGCTGCGCCGCACCGAAGCGGCGCGCGAAGCCGCCGCGTGGCAGCCGTATGGCCGCACCGATGGTGCGCACCCCGGAGCACGCGAGACGCTCGAGAATGTCCTCGGGCCAGCGGAGCGTCGCGAGCGGCAGCGGCGCCAGCTGCCCGATGAGTTGCGCCGGATCGAGAACCGCGTGCGGCCTGCCGCTCCGGGCCAGCGCCAGCGCCGCGCGCGGCGTGGGCGCGAGCGCCACGACCGACGGCATTCCGAGACGCCGGCACTCGTCCATGACGGCGAGCTTGAGACCCGTGACACCCGCGAACAGGTGCAGGCTTCCCTTCACTTCGAGCAGCAGGCCATCCGGCGGCTCGAGGCTCACGCGCGGCGTGTACGCCTGAGCGCGCAGCGCGAGCCGTTGCAGCGCCTCCGCCGGCACGGGTGCGGGCAGATGCACGCCGGCCCATAACTCGCGCGCCGAAGCATCAGGTAGGTGTGGCGGGGTGAGCGCGCGTAATGGCACGACCTGAGGTGCAGACTCATCGGTTCGCGTGCCGGCAGTCTCGTCCGGCGACCGTTGCGCGCCGGGTATGGGAAGCAAGGCCATCTTCAGCCCCGCGTGCGCCCGGGTGCGCCTTCAGGCCACGCCAGGTCGATCGTGCCGCGATCCGCGCCGCGGCCCTTCAGTAGAGTGACTCGCACGCCCGAGACGAGCGGCGTGAGGCCGAGACGCAGCACCGCCGGCGATGCCTCCCGGGCGGCGCTTCGTGGGCGAAACAACACCCCGAGTGTCCGGCCGCGCTCGGCGGCGAGCTGCAGCCGCCGCAGCTCGCGCGGCTTCGGCTGCCCAACCCAACCGAGCGCTGCATCGCAGGCGCCCGAGCCGAGCACCTGCTCGAAGGCCCACAGCGGGCGCGCACCCCCGACCACCGCGACACGATCGAGCGCAATACCCGCGGCGGCGAGTGCCGGTGCGAACGGCATGAGCGGCGGTGCGACCCATACGCACCAGCGCGCCGCCGCGGCGCGCGTCAGCGCCGCGAGCACCGGCAAGAGCAGATACAACTCGCCGCTGCCGAAGCGCGCGGCAAGAATCTCGATCAGTCCGCTGCGGGGCCAGCCTCGACCAGGCAGCCGCTCATCGAGCGCCGCAAAACCGCTGGGCAGCACCTCGAGGTGCGCGGCGCCGCGGCCGCGCCAGATGGCCGGATGCTCGAGCAGCCGAGCGAGCTTCGGAGCGCCGTCCATAAGCGCACGGGGTCACATCAACCCGCTCGCGCGGCCCCGGCGCACCACTCCCACCACGATGCCCTCGATGAGCAGCGGCTGCTCTTTCAGATCCACCCGGATCGGCTCGAACTCGGGGTTCTCGGGCAGCAGCCACACGACGGAGCCTTCCTGGCGATAGCGTTTCACGGTGACCTCGTTCTCCAGGCGCGCCACCACGATCTGGCGGCTCCGGACTTCGGAGGTGCGGTGCACCGCGACCAGGTCGCCGTCGAGGATGCCGGCATCTTTCATGCTCATGCCGGTGACCTTCAGGAGGTAATGCGGCCGCGGCTGGAACACGTCCGGATCGATCGCGAGGCGCGCCTCGAAGTTCTCTTCGGCGAAAATCGGCTTGCCGGCGGCAACCCGTCCGATGAGGGGCAGCCCGATCTGCTCACGGATCGTGTCTTTCAGCTGGATGCCGCGGGAAGTGCCGGGCACCAGTGCAATGACCCCTTTACGCGCGAGCGCCCGTAGATGCTCTTCGGCGGCATTGGCCGAACGGAAGCCGAGCTCCTCGGCAATCTCGGCCCGCGTGGGAGGCATGCCGGTCTCGGCGATGAACCGCTGGATGAGACGCAGGATCTGTGTCTGGCGGGGGGTAAGGTCGGACATCCTGAGCGTACCTGTTTATATATACAGTAACTGTAATTATATCCAGATCGGGTTCTTCGGCAAGTCCGGCGGCGATTTCCGGTCACCCCCGGCGTTCCATCGCCGCCCGCTCGCCAGTGCCCAGGTGAAATTCCGCCCCGCGACAATCAGGCAAGCACCTGACTCTCCAAAAAACATGTGCACGCCTGCGCCTCCCTCCGGCCAAGTCATCGGTCACGTCAGGCCTCGCATCGAAGAGAACGCGCGTTGCACGCCCTGCTGCGCGCGACACTGCGCCTCGCGCGCACGCGCCCGGTGCATCTGCAGAGCATGGGCCGAGCACGTGAGCCCAAGCGGAATCGGTGCGATTACAAATTCTTAAGGAACACTCTGACACCTGACATCAACACCAAACGCCGCGCGCTCCGCGCGCTGCAGCGCGCGCGCTATTCACTGAAATTCCGCTGCAAAATCGTTCAGTCGCCGTTCAGCCAGCCGCGCGAATCGCCGCGCCAGACGTGAGCGTCGCTGTCGCGAACCGAAGACAATACGTTGTTCACGCAGTTGCATTCCCGCGGCAAATTTGGTGCAGTGGCCCGCGGCGAAGACGGCGGAACTTGCCCACCGGAGTCGCATCGGTTATCAAGGCATCCCGAATCAACAACCCAAAGGGGACTTGTATGAAGTGCGCGAGCATTGTGAAAGCTGCGGCTGCCGCGGCGCTGGTGGTGGGAATGGCAGGTTGTACGGATCTGAAGCCCATCCAGGCACAGATTGACGATCTGAAGGCTCAAGTCGCCAAGACGCAGAGCGATGTGTCGGGCGCGAAGAGTGCCGCTGACGCGGCCAACAGCGCGGCCTCCTCGGCCGGACAGGCTGCGAGTGGTGCCCAGAGCACGGCCAACCAGGCGCTGGCTGCGGCCCATGCCAGTCAGTCGTGCTGTGACGCGACGAACGAGAAGATCGACCGTATGTTCAAGCGGTCCGTATCGAAGTAATCGAAAGAGTCTTAAGAGCGATGAGAAACGCCGCGCATATGCGCGGCGTTTTTTTGTGAGCGCCGACAGCGGGCGCCACCATACGTGCAGCCGCTACGGCTAGTTGGGATGACGTAACGTTTCTTTCGCACATTTCGAGGCGGTGGCCTCGATCTGGTTCAATGGAACTGCCAAGCACCAACGAACCAGACCATAGGAGAGGCCACCACCATGGGAGACGATACACCGGCGCCGATAGGCGCGCTGCAGGTCGACGAAGCGAAGTTGAGAGGTCATGTGGATGAGGTAGTCCGCTCGAGCGTGGAGGAGACGCTGAACGGGCTGCTGGATGCGGAGGCCGACCAGATCTGCCGGGCCCAGCGCTACGAGCGCTCACCGGAGCGGGTCGATGGCCGCGCCGGCCACTACGAGCGCAAGCTCGAGACGAAGGCCGGGGAAGTGACGTTGCGGGTGCCGAAGCTGCGGCGGCTGCCGTTTGAGACCGCGATTGTAGAGCGGTATAAGCGGCGGGAGTCCTCCGTCGAGGAGGCACTGGTGGAGATGTATCTGGCGGGAGTGTCGGTGCGCAGGGTCGAAGACATCACCGAAGCGCTGTGGGGCACGCGGGTGAGCTCGGGCACCGTCTCGCGCCTAAACCAGAAGATCTACCGGCACATCGAGGCCTGGCGCAACCGCGAGATCGTCGGCGAGTTTCCATACGTGTACCTGGACGGAGTGATCCTGAAGAGAAGCTGGGCCGGTGAGGTGAAGAACATCTCGGTGCTGATTGCGATCGGCGTCGGGACCGATGGTTTTCGACAAATCCTCGGCGTGGCGGAGGGCGAGAAAGAAGATCTGGACGGCTGGCGTGCCTTCCTGTGTCACCTCAAGGATCGCGGTCTCAAAGGCGTGCGGCTGATCGTCTCGGACGCCTGCAGGGGGCTGGTGGAAGCCGCTGCAGAGGTGTTTCCAAAGACGGACTGGCAGCGCTGCGTGGTCCACTTTTATCGCAACGTGTTCAGCCATGTGCCGAACGGCAAAGTCGCCGAAGTGGCACGCATGCTCAAGGCGATCCATGCCCAGGAAGATCGCCGGGCAGCCAAGAGCAAAGCCAAAGAGATCGTGGCGCGGCTAAAGGAGCTGAAGCTGAGGACCGCGGCGGAGCTGGTGGAGCAGAAGGTCGAGGAAACGATGACCTACTACGCCTATCCCTCGACTCACTGGCGACAGATCCGGACCAACAACCCGTTGGAGAGGATCATTCGAGAGATCCGAAGACGAACTCGAGTGGTTGGGGCATTCCCCGACGGACACTCGGCACTGATGTTGGCCGCGGCGAGACTTCGACACATCGCTTCGACCAAATGGGGCAAGCGGCGCTACATGCTGATGGATCTGCTGCTCAACCCCGCAAAGCAGGAGGCAGCAGCCTGAGAACCGGATCGAAAGCCACCGACTCGAAACAGAAAGTGCGAAAAATCCGTTGCACTATCCTAGTTGGCCGGCGGCGCGAGAGCCCAGCGATCATTGGTCGGAGCCGGCAACGCCTGAGCTCCCAGGCGCTTCTCAGAAATCCAGAAGGTCATCGTCTCCCCCTTCTGCAGATCCTTGAATTTCACGTCCTTGCCGTTGATCTTGACCGCGGAATCCGGGCCGGGCTTGATGCTTAAGGTCGTGACATCGTTGCCGTCTTTGTCCTGGATCGTGATCGTTGTGCGATCCGCGCTATTGAGATAGACCTTGCCCGTGAACTTGGCGTACCTATCGCCCTTGTAGACGCGGCCTTCCTGGCAGGCCATCGGCGCCTTCGGATATTTGTCGAGAAACGCCTGGCTGAAGTGCAGTTCCGAGCACTCTACCTTGGGCAGCTTATCCGGATCGACCGGCTTCGCCTTTTGGGCCCAGCCGACCGAGAGGGGCGCAGCGAGCGCAACAGCAACAGGAAGAACATACCGCATTTTCATGGTTAATCGCCTTCAGAGCAGCCACATGGTTATGTAAACCTACACCGCGGCGTCTGATGCGCAAATCAGTATTAAGACTGACGTCAATGAGTACCAAGACCGACATGCCCGCCCTGGCAGTCCCTCTTTGCTGTCCCGCAGCAATGGGATTCTCTCCTGGCTGACGGACCTAGTAGCGGACCAACGCCGAGCCCCAGGTAAAACCACCACCGAACGCCTCGAGGAGCAGCAGATCGCCGCGTTTGATCCGGCCGTCCCGCACGGCGACGTCGAGTGCGAGCGGCACCGAGGCCGCGGAGGTGTTGCCGTGCTCCTGCACCGTGACGATGACCCGCTCCATCGGCAGGTCGAGCTTGCGGGCGGTCGCCTGGATGATGCGGATGTTGGCCTGGTGCGGCACCAGCCAGTCGAGCGCGCCGCGATCGAGCCCGTTCGCCGCGAGTGTCTCGTCGACCGCCTGGCCGAGCTTGGTCACCGCGACCTTGAAGACCTCGTTCCCCGCCATCGTGATGGCGAGCTTGTCCGCAAAGCCTTTGGAGACGCCGCTGCCGCAGTAGAGAAGGTCCTTGTAGTAGCCGTCGGCGTGCAGGTGGGTCGAGATCACGCCCGGCTCCGCGCTCGGCTCGAGCACCACCGCGCCCGCGCCGTCGGCAAACAGCACCGCCGTAGCGCGGTCGTTCCAGTCAGTGATGCGCGAGAGCGTCTCCGCGCCGATCACCAGCGCGCGTTTCGCCTCGCCGCAACGCACGTACTTGTCGGCGATCGAGAGCGCGTACATGAAGCCCGCGCACGCGGTTTCCACGCTGAACGCCGGCACGTTGCGGCAGCCGAGGCGCGCCTGCAGCAGCACTCCGCAGTTGGGGAATACCAGATCCGGCGTGGTGGTGCCGAAGGCGATGAAGTCGACGTCCCCGGGCGCGAGGCCCGCGGCGTCCAGCGCGCGGCGTGCGGCGAACTCGGCGAGATCCACCGTGGTCTCGCCGTCCGCGGCCACGTGGCGCCGCTCGATGCCGGTGCGGCTGCGGATCCATTCGTCGCTGGTGTCGACCATCTTCTCGAGGTCGAAGTTGGTGACGACTTTCTCTGGCAGGTGCGAGCCGGTGCCGGCGATACGCGAATGAATCAAGCTGCGGCCCCTTGCCCGTTGAGCGCCTGCGCGATGTGTGCGGTGAGCCCGCGGCGCGCCGCCAGCGCCGCCGTGCCGATGGCGCGCGAGAAGGCGACACAGTCGGCGCTACCGTGGCTTTTTACCACGATCCCGGTGAGACCGACCATACAGGCGCCGTTGTAGCGCCGCGGATCGAGGCCGGCCGCCGCGCGGCGCAGCACCGGCCGCGCGATCACGCCGGCGACGCGGTCGAGGAACGAGGCCTGGAATTCCTGGCGCAGGCGCTCGACGATCAGGCCCGCGACGCCCTCCATGGTCTTGAGCGCCACGTTGCCGGTGAAACCGTCCGTGACCACGACGTCGACGTCGCCCGAGAAGATGTCGTCGCCCTCGACGAAACCGACGTAGTTCAGGCCGCTGCCGCCGAGGAGCGCGTGCGCCGCCTGCACCACCTCGTGTCCCTTCATGTCCTCCTCGCCGATGTTGAGGAGCCCGATACGCGGGGCCGCGACGCCGTAGACGTCGCGGGCGATGATCGCGCCCATCGCCGCGAACTGGCGCAGCTGCTCCGGCGTCGCCTTGGTGTTGGCGCCGAGATCGAGCATGTGGGTCAGGCCGTGGGCGGCGGGAATCGCGGAAATGATGGCGGCGCGCTCGACGCCCGGCAGCGTCTTCAGCACGAAGTGCGCGATGGCGGTGAGCGCCCCGGTGTTGCCGGCGCTCACGCAGGCGCTGGCGGTGCCCGCGCGCACCAGGTCGACCGCGACGCGCATCGAGGAATCCTTCTTGTGGCGGATGGCCTCGCGCGGCTTCTCCTCCATCGTCACTACCTGCGAGGCGGCCGCCACCGCGGCCCGCTCGCGGATCGCGGTGGGCTGCGAGCCCAGCGCCGCAGAAATCAGCTTCGGGTCGCCCACCAGCGTGACGCGCAGCTCTGCATCGTCGCCGAGTGCGCGCAACGCGCCAGCGATGTACTCGCGCGGCTCATAATCGCCGCTCATCACGTCGATCGCGATCGGCAGCACGCGGACCCCTGGGGACGGCGCGTCGACGGGGACTATTCCTTCTCTTCGCTCTCGGCCGGCTTTTCGATGACGCGCCGGCCCCGATAGAAGCCATCGGGAGTAATGCGGTGCCGCAGATGGGTCTCGCCCGACTGCGGATCGGTCGACAGCGCCGGCTTCGCAAGTCCATCGTGCGAGCGGTGCATGCCGCGTCGCGAGGGTGTCTTGCGGCTCTTTTGAACAGCCATTGGGTCAGCTCCTGATTCGATTCACCCTAACGTTTTAACAGGTCCGCAAGCCGCGCGAACGGCTTGTGCGTATCTTGCCCGCGCTCTGCGGTGGCGATCCCCGCGGGCGGCGCCGCACAGGGCTCGCCCTCACCGTGCAGGGCGACGATGGGCAGCGTCAGCAGCAGCTCCTCCGTGATGAGCTCGCCGATGCTGATTCGCCCCCCGGGGGCCAGTACCGGCTCGAGCTCCGCCGGAACGCGGGCGCCGTCGGCCTCGGCTGCGATCAGCGCAACCTTGACGATCGTGTCGATGGGTACACTCATCGGCTGCATGCATCGCTGGCACTCGAGTGTCGCCGCCCCGCGCACCGCGAGCTCCGCCACGGGAAGCCCCTGTGCCCGTGCAAAGCGCGCACGCCCCGCGACGCTCCCTGCAACCCCCTTGGCCGCCAAGCCGGGCAGCTGCGCGAGCGGAACGGCAAAGTCGACCTCCGCCCCGCCGTCAGCCAGCCGGTCCACTTCGAGCGGCCTCGACCAGGGCTCCGACATGGGGCGCGTATAATAGGTATCGAGTCCCCCCAAGTCAAAGCCGGATTTGGGGCTAAGCCATTGTTTCTCGAAGGCGATTCCCAGGCCTGAGCGCCCGCGTGCCGCAGCTGATCCTCGCCTCGACCTCCCCTTACCGCCGCGAGCTCCTCGCGCGCCTCGCGCTCGACTTCGAGGTGGTGGCGCCCGGCGTGGGCGAGGAGCGCCTGCGTGGGGAATCCCCGGCGGATCGCGCGCTGCGCCTCGCGACCGCCAAGGCACAGGCAGTCAGCGCGGCGCACCCGGAGGCCGTGGTTGTCGGTAGCGACCAGGTGGCGGCGTGCGGCGGTGAAGTCCTCGACAAGCCGGGCGATGCCGCGCGCTGCCGCGAGCAGCTCAGGCGCCTCTCGGGCCACACCGCCCATTTCCACACCGCGTGCGTGCTACTCGGCGCCCGCGCAGGACCGCACCTGGCGCATGTCGACACGACCACCGTGGTGTTTCGGGCACTGGCCGCGGCCGAGATCGAGCGCTACGTCGCCCGTGAGCAGCCGTTCGATTGTGCCGGGGGCTTTCGGGCGGAGTCGCTCGGGATCGCGCTCTTCGACTGCATCGAGAGCCAGGACCCGACGGCTCTCATCGGTCTGCCGCTCATCTGGCTCGCGGGCGCGCTGCGCGCCGCGGGCTTTCAGTTACCGTAGCCTTGAGGCGCGGCGCGGCCGCGAGCTTCTCCAGCACCGCGGCGAGCTCGGCTGGGAGCGGCGTGTTGATGCTGAACTCGCCGCCCTGCGGCCAGGTGAAACTCAGGCTCGAGGCGTGCAGGAACATGCGCGTGAGTCCCAGCGCGCGCAGCTCGCGGTTGAAGCTCTCGTCGCCGTATTTGGCATCCCCCGCCACCGGATGACCGGCGTGCGCGGCATGCACGCGGATCTGATGCGTGCGTCCGGTATCGAGAGTGACCTCGACCAGCGTCGCCACGCGCCCGAAGAACTGCACCGGCCGGAAGCGGCTCGTCGAGGGCTTGCCCGAGGCGTCGGCGCGCACGGTGCGCTCGCCGCCGACGCGCGTGTCGGTGCGCAGCGGCACGTCGATACGCTTCTCGCCGAGGTTCCATTTGCCCTTGAGGAGCGCCAGATAGCGCTTCTCGAACCCCTCCTCGCGCAGGAGCGCGTGCAGGGTCCGCAGGGTGGCGGCATCGCGTGCCACCAGCAGGCACCCGCTCGTGTCCCGGTCGAGTCGGTGGACGAGCTCGAGGGTATCTTGCGGCCGCAGTACCCGCAGCGCCTCGATGACTCCCGAGCTCACCCCGCTCCCGCCGTGCACGGCCACCCCGGCGGGCTTATCCAGCACCAGGAGCCTCGCATCCTCGTGGATGACGGCTTTGCGGATGCGCTCGAGCAGGTCCGCTGCCGGCCTTCCGGGCTCCGCTGCGGGCAGCAGCCGCACCGGCGGGAGACGGATGCGGTCCAGCGCCTTCAGTCGCGTCTCCGGCCCCGCACGGCGGCCGTTGACCCGCACCTCTCCTTTGCGAATCACGCGATACACGCGGCTGCGGGGCACGTCGCCGAGGCGTTTCCGGACGAAGTTATCGAGCCGTTGGCCGGCCTCCTCCGAGGTCACTTCCAAGTGCTGTACCTCTGTGCGGGTTTGCTGGCTGTCGTGCTCCGGCAAGGCATCCTCAGCGTAAGGCATTGTTTCTACAACGGTCTGTCGAGTATACTCCCCGCGTCGTCCGTGATGCGGACGCATCAATGGCTTGCCGGCCTCGGGCTGCAAGCCTCTTTAGTTGGACCTCCTTAAATCGAGGCCATCGCATTGGGCCGACAAGATCGCGCCACCTGCGTCGAAACTCTCGAGTCGAGAACTTCCGCAGATGGGGCCGTCGGTTGAGTTCACCGAAGGTTTCCTCCGCACCGCCTCCGTAAAGAGGCGGGCAATAACGTGAACAACGAGAGTCGCACTCCCTTGTCAGTTGCTGGAAAACTTCGCTGCCGCGGACCTTTAGTGCCGCGGCCTCCCGCCGCCTGCTTGCCGGCCCCTCAACGCACAAGTGGGGCACATGAAGAGAATGCTAGTGAATGCAACTCAGGAAGAGGAGTTGCGCGTCGCTCTGGTTGATGGACAGAAGCTGTTTGACCTGAGTATCGAGTTACCTTCCCGCGAGCAGAAAAAAGCCAATATCTACAAGGCCCGGATCTCCCGCATCGAGCCCTCGCTCGAGGCCTGCTTCGTCGAGTACGGCGCCCAGCGCCACGGATTCCTCCCCCTGAAGGAAGTCTCCAAGGAGTACTTCCGCCAGCAGCCGCAGGGCGGCCGGATGAACATCCGCGAGCTCCTCTCCGAGGGGCAGGAAGTCATCGTGCAGGTCGAGAAGGAGGAGCGCGGCACCAAGGGTGCGGCACTGACCACCTTCATCAGCCTCGCCGGGCGCTTCCTGGTGCTGATGCCGAACAATCCGCGTGCCGGGGGCGTCTCGCGCCGCATCGAGGGCGAGGATCGCGACCAGATGCGCGAGGTCATGGGCCAGCTGCAGATCCCGGACGGGATGGGTGCGATCGTGCGCACCGCCGGCGTCGGCCGCTCGGCCCCGGAGCTGCAGTGGGACCTCGACAATCTCAAAGTGCAGTGGGAGCAGATCGCCGCCGCGGGCAAGGATCGCCCGGCACCGTTCCTGGTGTTCCGGGAGAGCGATGCGGTCACCCGTGCCATGCGCGACTACCTCTCCGACGACGTCGGCGAAGTGCTGGTCGACAGTCAGGCGGCCTTCGAGAAGGCGCAGGAGTACATGCAGCGCTTCATGCCCGCGGAGGCCCAGCGGCGCCTGAAGCTCTACACCGACGATATTCCGCTGTTCACGCGCTTCCAGATAGAGAGCCAGATCGAGTCGGCCTATGCGCACAAGGTGCAGCTGCCCTCCGGCGGCAGCATCGTCGTCGACTATACCGAGGCGCTGGTGTCCATCGACATCAACTCGGCGCGCGCGACGCGCGGCAGCGACATCGAGACCACCGCGACCAATACCAACCTCGAGGCTGCGGATGAGATCGCGCGTCAGCTGCGCATCCGTGACATCGGCGGACTGATCGTCATCGATTTCATCGACATGGAGTCCAGCAAGAATCAGCGTGACGTCGAGGACCGGCTGCGGGATGCCATGAAGATGGACCGGGCCCGCATCCAGATCGGGCGGCTGTCGCGCTTCGGGCTGCTGGAGATGTCGCGGCAGCGCCTGCGGCCCTCGCTCGGGGAAACGAGCCACATCGTCTGCCCGCGCTGCGTCGGCATCGGCAGCATCCGCAGCGTCGAGTCCATGGCGCTCGCGGTGCTGCGGCTGATCGGCGAGGAGCTGCGCAAGGACCGCACCGCGCGCGTCATCGCGCAGGTGCCGGTGGCGGTGGCGACCTATCTCATCAACGAGAAGCGCGAGTGGCTGCGTACGCTCGAGGACAAGAGCAGCACCGAGCTCATCATCGTGCCGAACGAGAACATCCAGACGCCCGAGTATTCGATCAGGCGCGTGCGCGACGACGAGATGGAGCTGCCCGAGAACAAGCAGGCCACCTACCTCATGCCGACCGCGCCTGAGGTGGCCGAGCCCGGCTCGGCCCAGGACAAGAAGCCCCAGCCGCAGGCGCCGGCGGTGGCGACGCTCCTGCCGGCCACCCCCGCGCCGGTCGCGCCACCCGCACCCGCCCCGGTTGCCGCGCGCGCGCACGCCGACGCCGAGCGTGGCCAGCCGCACGCGCACGAGGGCTTCTGGTCGCGCTTCAAGCGCCTTCTCGTGGGCGAGCCTGCCTCGCCCGCCGAGCCGCATCCGGCCACGGGTGCGACACCGTCCGGGAGTGCGCGCCGCGATGACGAACGGCGCCGCGACGGGCGCCGCGAGCATTCCCGCCAGGGGCGCTACGCCGAGGGCGCACGCCGTGAGCGCGGCGACGGCCGTGAGCGTGACCGGGATCGCGGTCGCAGCCGCGACGGACGCGACATGCGCGACCGCAACCGCGACCGCGACAGCCAAGGCCGCGGCGGGCGCGATCGTTTCACTGAGCGCACCGGAGGCGAACGGAGTCGCGCCGAGAGCGGCGCGCCTGAAGAGAATCGCGGAAACGCCGAGCGCACGCCGGCGGATGCGCCGGTTGCAGCGGGTGCAGCGGGCGAAGCCCGGGGCGATCGCGGCGAGCGGCGTGGCCGCCGGGGCCGTCGTCGCGGCCGGCGCGGCGGCGGCGGCATGCGTGAGGGCTTGAGCCAGGCGCCAGGGGCGCGAGCCCCGGGCGCGGGCGCCTCCGCTGCGGAGGCCGCCGCTCCCACCAACGGCTCGCACGACACCCCGGCCCCACCGGTATCCGCACCGCCTCCCGTGGATCGCCCGCGCGAGGCGCCGGATCAGCCGCCGCCAGCGCGTGAATTCCACTCCGAGCCGCGTGAGCCGGCCCCCGGGCACGAAGCGAGGCCGCTCGCGCACTTCGAGCCGGCGCCGAAGCCGGACGTCGGGGCCGCCGGCGGCAAGCCTTACGTCGTGTGGTCGTCCGCCCCGTCGAGTGACGTCAGCAGCAGCCCGGGCCCCGAGGAATAAGGGCGCAGCTCAGGCGGCGCGCGGACGCTGGCGCAGGTGCGCGAGCAGCCCGCGCGTTGCCGCTTCCACCAGATCCAGCACCTCCTCGAAGCCGTTGGGCCCGCCGTAGTACGGGTCCGGCACGTCCTCGGGCACTGCATCGGGCGCGAACTCGAGAAACAGACGCAGCCGCTCATGCGCGTGGGACGGCGCGCGGCGCCGCAGGGCCTTCAGGTTCTCGCGGTCCATCGCCAGGATGAGATCGAAGCGCTCGAAGTCGTCGGGCTCGACCGCGCGCGCGCGCAGCGCGCTCAGGTCATAGCCGCGGCGCGCCGCCGCCGCCCGCGTGCGCGGATCGGGGGGCTGGCCGACGTGATAGCCGGCGGTTCCGGCAGAGTCCACCTCGAGCGGGAGGTCCGGCGCCTCGCGCGCCGCGAGCGCGCGCAGTACCGCTTCCGCGGTCGGCGAGCGGCAGATATTGCCGAGACAGACGAACAGGATTCTCATACCGATACTTGCGAGTGTAACTTAATGATTGCACGTCTTATTCTGTCTAGACGTGTCTGGGCTTGTCCACCAGTATCACGTGCTAAGGTGTATCCCGGATACACTCCCGGAGTGGCAGATGTTGTCGGATCGGCGAATACGCGCCCTCAAGCCCGCCCACTGCGATAAGTGGTACAGCGACGGCAATGGATTGTACTTGCGCGTGCGCGCGACGGGAGGCCGCTCCTGGGTACTACGGCGCAAGCGCGGCGGTCATGTCGAAGTCATCACCGTGGGCGTCTGGCCCGCGCTCGGCCTCGCCCAGGCGCGGCTGAAGGCCGGGGCTCTCGCCGGCAAGGACGTCTCCACGCTTACGCTGGGCGCACTGCTGGATGCCTGGCACGTCGACATCGTAGGAAGAACTTACCGGCGGCCGCGTGAGGTCCGCGGCTACATCGACCGACTCGACCCGGCGCTGAAGGCTACCAAGCTGCGCAACCTCGAGCGCGTGGAGGTGCGGCACGCGCTGCGCCGTTATGCCGAGGAGCGTGGACCGATCGCGGCGAACCGCGCCCTGTCGATCCTCAAGACCGCACTGCGCTTCGCTGTCGACGCCGGGTATCTCCAGATCTCCCCCGTCGATCGCCTGTCCAGCGAGCTCATCGGCGGCGCGGAGATCTCGCGCGATCGGGTGCTGTCTGATGAGGAGCTGCGCAGGCTCTGGCGAAGCAGCTCCCCGCACACGCCACTCCTTTGCTTTCTGCTTCTGACCGGGCAGCGGATCGGTGAGGCGCAGCGCGCGAGCTGGTCCCACGTACGTGACGATCGCTGGCACATCCCGAAGGAGCATTCGAAGAATCACCGCGCGCACTGGGTGGCGCTCTCGCACCAGGCGCTCGCGCTGCTGCGCGACCAGGATCAATCCCGCGAGCTTGTCTTCGGTACGGCCACTGACACGGGTGTACAGGCGTGGCTGCGTCGCTGGTGCGAGCGCGAGCGGATCTCGCCGGCGTTCCGGCCGCACGATCTTCGCCGCACGTGCGCAACGCGTCTCAACACGCTCGGGGTGCTGCCGCACATCACCGAGAAGATTCTGAACCACACAATGCAGGGCGTCATGGCGGTCTACAACCGCGCCGAGTACGAAGCTGAACGGGTTCAGGCGATGCAGCGGTGGGCCGATGAGCTCGATCGCGTTCTTGCCCAATCATGATCCAGTTAACCGCCGCCGGAAGAGAGGCAGGCTCGTGGCAAAATTGAAGCCTCCCGTCCGCATCGAGGGCATCACCGGCGCAATCCTCGTCGTGCGCGGGCATCGCGTACTACTCGATGAGGCGCTGGCCGAACTCTATGGCGTCGAGACGAAGGTGCTCGTTCAGGCCGTTAAGCGCAACCTGGCCCGGTTTCCGCCTGATTTCATGTTTCAGCTCACCGCCTCTGAGTGGGCCGGTTTGAGGTCACAGATTGTGACCTCAAGACTCCGCCGCGGCGGTCGCCGCTACGCGCCCTACGCTTTCACCGAGCAGGGCGTGGCCATGCTCTCCTCGGTCCTCGGCAGCGATCGAGCCATCGCCGTCAACATCCAGATCATGCGGGCGTTTGTCCGTATGCGCGAGATGCTGACCACCAACAAAGAGCTCGCGCAGAAACTCGATCAGCTGGAGGCGCGGCTGGAGAAAAAGTTGGCCTCCCACGATGAGGCGATCGCCGCGATCCTCTCAGCGATCCGGGAGCTGATGAATCCGCCGCCGCGCAAGCGTCGTGGCATCGGCTTCACCGCCGATCTCGATGAGAAGTGACACCTTGATATCGCAATCTGCGATATCAACGGTCGGGAACGCTTTGTGTGACAAGTGCAGCGCGAGCGCTATCCTGCACTCAGGGTCCCTTCGCTCCTCGTGTCACACACGACCGTGCGGTAGTAGTCTCGGCGCTTCATCTTCGGGGTCGGGATTGGCCCGGCGCGAGGTACTGTCACGGTGACGACTGCGCCCTCTGCGCACGAGTCCAAAAAGCGTACAAAAAGCGGACTGGAGTGACGCTGTTCGACCTTTGCCCTTCACCCTGAAGCTCGCGCTGTATTACGAGGTCGCCCGCTACGTTGGTACGCAAGTAGACAGTTATTTTCGCGGTCCCGGTGCTAAGCCCCATGTGATCTGGCGGAACGACCTCGTCAAACACAAGGGCGCCATTGTCGTCTCGTATGGTCACGCTTCGACGAAACAGCTCTTCTGCCTGCCGTTTGGCTAGGATCACAAGCGAATCCGGTGCAGTACTGTCGATCTCGAACGTCGTGGCGCGAAGGACCTTGTTCCTATCTTCGGAAAATAGTGCGTTCCCAAGTTCAAAGGTCGCTTTGTAAACCCCGATAACCTTCGCGGGGGTTGATTGCGGCTCGAGCGCTGGCCACTCCGCCGGCATCTTGGCCCTGCGCTCTTCGACGTAGACGCCGTCCTTCATTCCGACGTCGCCAATCCCCTGTTGCTCGCGTTGCTTTCGAATCTCATCGCCGTGCGAGGCGATGTAGTCTCGTAGTTTCACGAGTCCATTCCGTGCTTCCTTCCACTGCTGACTGAATTTGGTTTTAGAGGTAAACCCATTCGGCGTGTCTGAATCCCACTGCAGGACGGCGTTGATCTGCGACACCCACTTACCTGTGTCGGCGCCAGCGTACGCATTGATAGGCGTACCGATCGTCTCCTGAAGGGACGCGAACAGCGCCGGATCTCCAGAAGGATCGGTCTTGGGCTCCGTCAGAAGAAGAAACCGGAATCGCAATTGGCCGGCGTACATCCAGAAGACGGCTTTGTCCTTCTCTCCAGCCGCCCAGAGCCGGCCTGCATATCCGTAGTAGTTAAACGGCGGCTCGTTCGGGAGGCGACGCTCGATCTCCGCGGGTGGCAAATCCGCCATGCCTTCCATGAGGCCCGGACCGGTCGAAGCACCCGCGGGTTCCGTCGCGGACGTGATACTGCTTTGCAGAATCACGAAGGAGAAAGCTAATAGGCACGCGACTACAGGCCTCATAGCAGTCCTCGTCTCCTAACCGGCAACGCATGATGCCTGCGGAAGGTCCGGCTGAGCGAGCGGCGGTGTTGGGTGTATCCCGGGGTGTATCCGGAACCACCCATCTTATTGATTCAACTCGGCAAAATAAATGATGCCGAGACAGACGAACAGGATTTTCACATCGGCGCTTGAGTGTGTAACTTGATGATTGCGCGTCTTATTCTGTCTAGCGGCATCTGGGCTTGTCCAGCAGTATCAGGTGCTAACGCGAGCTGCATTGATTCGCTCCAACGCTGGTTGCGGCTCGAGCCCGCTGCACCTAGGCTGCTCGTCTCGATGCTGCAGCCGGAGAGTTATTGACGTGCGCCGCTATGCCTTATCGGGGATTTTCGCGCTCGGCTTCGCGCTCGGGATCGCAACCGGCGGGTGTGCCTCGCGCCCTTGCGCCGACAGTGACTGTGCAGCAGACGCACAAATCACCGCCGCCGTGAAAGCACAGCTGAAGCAGTACCGGGACCTGGGGCCGCCCAATCAGGTCTCCGTAAGTACTCACCACGGCATCGTGTATCTGACAGGTCAGGTGCTGACCGACCTGCAGCGGGACAAGGCCCAGGCGGCCGCCGAGCAGATCCCTGGGGTGCAGGAGGTCGTCAACACGATTGCGCTGAGCTACTCCGGGCTGTGAGCTACCGCGCGCTGTAGCCGCGCCCCTGGAGGCAGGCGATCATGGCGCGCTGGTAGTTGGCGCGCTGAGCTCCGGACTGATCCGCAGGCACGCCGCCGGCGGCCTGCGTCGGATCGAAGCCGGTCTGCGACGACGACCACTTGTGGCACTCGTACTGATCGGTCGCCTGCTGCTCGGCGCTCTGGCCCTGCTGCGGGTAGATGAAGAGATTATCCCCCTGCGGCGGCGGCGCCGGCGGCGGGTCGGGCGATGCGCCCTGGTCGTTGGGAGGATCGACCACCTCATAGCCGTTCTGCCCCTGGCTCCACACGTAGTAAGTATCGTTAGCGTAGTAGTAAGGCAGGCCGCCGACCCACAGCGTTGTGTAGAAGGGCGGCAGCACCGGAACGAACAGTCCGACCGGCGCCCCGACGACGACGAAGCTCGCCCCATACGGCCGGTACCACACGCCGCCGGAGTAGTAATAGCGACCGCCTGGCCGATCGAAGCTGTACGGGCGGCCCGGCACCGCGCGGATATAGCTGCCGCGGTCGGGATAGTAGCGATTGTGGGCATAGCGCCCATCCATGTGCTCGGGAGCGCGTGCGCCGGAGTGGTAGCCCCCATGATTGTGGTCCTGCGCCTGGGCGCTCGGCACGGTCAGCGCCAGGGTGACGAGCACAGCCCCACACGCCCGTACCCACACAGTGGTGTTCTTCATGATCGCTCTCTTGTCACTTCACGCTGTAGCCGCGCGCATCGAGACATGCGGAGATCGCGCGCCGATAGCTGAGCGCCTGCTGTTCCTGGGCGGCCGCTGCGCGCCGATCGGCGACCACCACGGTGCGGGTCGCCTGCGCGTTGGCGGCATCGGCTGAGCTGCCGATCGCGCCGCCCACCACCGCGCCCGCCAGCGCCGCGGGTGCGGCCTGCCAGCGCGGCGCGATGGCAGCGCCGAGGATCGCGCCGGCGACGGCGCCGATGGCGGTATTCGTTCCAGGCGGTGGACCCGCCGAGACCACCTGCACGCGGTCATGGGGCGGAACGCCGGGCGCGCTCGGATCAAATCCGGTCTGCTGCGTCGCCCAGGTGCTGCACTCATAGTGATCGCGGTCCTGCTGCTCCGGCGTCTGCCCGTGCAACGGGTAGGCGTACACCTGGGAGATCGGGGGAGGCGGCGGCGGCGGCGGCGCGTCATACACCGGACGTGGCGCCGGCTCGGTCACGCAGCCGGCGAGGAGCGCCGCCGCGGCGCTCGCGGCCAGGGCTGCGAGGGAAGCGCGGCGGTACTTGCGGGTAGGGTTCAGCATCTGAAGTATTTCCATATCGGGAGCGGAATCGCTCTTTACCAAAACGCTAAGTGCGGGCTCAGGGTTGACAGTCAAGACCCCCCTGCCCCGGCCTAATTTTGACGCTGCGCCAAGGGCTTAAGTTCCTGTGAGTGTGAATAATTGTTAACCGTATGCCGGCAGGTATCGGCCGGAGTTGTAATGCTCCGCGGCACTAAGCGCCGAGCAGTGCCTCGGCGCGCTCGAGATCTGCGGCCGTGTTGACATCCGGTCCCGGCGGCTCGCGTGCGTCGGCGACCTGAATGTGAAACCCGTTCTCGAGCGCACGCAACTGCTCGAGCCTCTCGCGCTGTTCGAGCGCGCCGGGAGCGAGCGCGGCGAGGCGTCTGAGCGCTGCGACCCGGTAGGCATAGATCCCGATGTGCCGCCGCGCGCCGCCTGGATCGCTCTGACTCGCGAGACTCGAGCCCGCGCCGGCGCGGTTCCACGGAATCGGCGCGCGGCTGAAGTAAAGCGCGCGCCCGGCCGCATCGGTCACCACTTTCACTGCGTTGGTGTCGAGCAGCTCGCCCACCGAGTCGATGTGGGTCGCGAGCGTGGCAATGTCGGCTGCCGGGGCGGAATCGAGCAGTGCAGCCACCTGGGCGATGAGTGCGGGAGGCATCAGGGGCTCATCGCCCTGGAGGTTCACGACGATGTCGCGCTCCGGCCAGCGCCGTGCGCCGGCAACTTCCGCGATGCGGTCCGTGCCCGAGGCGTGAGTCGCCGCCGTCATCACCGCCTCCGCGCCGAATGCGCGCGCGGCGTCTGCAATGCGTGCATCGTCGGTGGCGATCAGCACTTCACGCGCGCCGGCCGCGCGCGCGCGCTCGTACACCCACTGCACCATGGGCTTGCCGGCGATCTGCCGCAGCGCCTTGCCGGGCAGCCTCACCGAGTCATAGCGCGCGGGAATGACGACCCGGAACACGGCGCGCAGCTTCAGCGCTCGAGCAGCGGGTCGTCGGCGGCGAGCTGGCGGGCCTCCTCCTCGAGCATCACCGGCACGTCGTCGCGGACGGGAAAGGCGAGGCGATCCATGCGGCACACGAGCAGCTGCGCCTCGCGCTGGTATTTGAGCGTCCCCTTGCACACCGGGCAGGCGAGTATCTCGAGCAGTCGGGAATCCATCGGCGCTCTAACCTCCGGGCGTAGTGGCGCGCAGCCTGGCGAGCACCCGCGCGCGCAGCGCCTGCGCATCGCTTGCGCTGAAGGCGGCGCTCACCGGCACGCACCACAGCCGCGCATTGGCGAACGGCGCACATTTTACGGCATCTTTCTCGGTCATGAGGATCGGCAGCTCGTCGGCAAAGTCGAGCTCGTGCGCGGTGAAGGGGTGATGATCCGGGAAAGCGTGCGCGATCACCTCGATGCCGCGGCCCGAGAGCTCGCGAAAGAAGCGCTCCGGGTTACCGATGCCGGCCACCGCGTGTACCCGCTGCCCGCTGAAGCTCGCGAGCTCGCACGGCAAGCCGCGCCCATCGAGCCGCACGGCTGGCTGCGCCTCGAGCCGCATCGTCAGCGTCCCGGCGGGCAGAACTCCGGCGAGCGAGCCGTGCTCCGGCTCGCCGTTCACCACCACGAGGTCCGCACGGCTGAGCGCAGCCGCCGGCTCGCGCAGCGGGCCCGCCGGGAGCAGGCGGCCGTTGCCGAACCCGCGGCTGCCGTCGATGACGACGATTGCGCAGTCGCGCCCGAGGGCAAGGTGCTGCAGCCCGTCGTCGGCGAGAATCACCTCCGCGCCGCGGGCGATGAGCGTGCGGGCCGCCGCCACCCGATCTGCGGCCACCATCGTCGCGCAGCCGGTGCGGCGCGCGATGATCGCCGGCTCATCGCCCACGTCACGCCAGTCCGAGTCGGGCTGCACGTAGCGTGCACCCCCGCCGCGCCGGCCGTAGCCGCGCGACACGATACCCACCTTGAGCTTCGTGGCGCAGAGCTCGCGCGCCAGGTAGATGGTGAGCGGTGTCTTGCCGCTACCGCCGACCGTGAGATTGCCGACCACGACGACCGGCCGCGCGAGGCGCCGGGAGCGCAGGAGGCCGAGTCCATAGGCGCCGCGGCGCGCGCCGCTGAGTGCGGCGTAAATCCACCCGAGCGGCGCAAGCAGCGGGACGCCGGCGCTGTCCTCGTACCACAGTCGCTCGAGCCATCGCCGCAACGCGCACCCCGTCAGTCGGAGAACTGCAGCCGGTGCAACTGCGCGTACAGGCCGCCGCACGCGAGCAGCTCGGCGTGCGTGCCCTGCTCGACGATCGCCCCGGCGTCGAGCACGATGATGCGATCGGCCTGTTCCACCGTCGAGAGGCGGTGGGCGATCACGAGTGTGGTGCGGTCGCGCAGCAGCTGGGTGAGCGCCGCCTGAATATGGCGCTCGGACTCGGTGTCGAGGCTCGAGGTGGCCTCGTCGAGGATCAGGATCGGCGCGTCCTTGAGGAGCGCGCGCGCGATGGCGATGCGCTGGCGCTGGCCCCCGGAGAGCAGCATGCCGCGATCGCCCACCAGCGCATCGAGCCCGGCCGGCTGATCGCGTACGAACTCGAGGATGTGGGCCGCCTCCGCCGCACGCTCCACGGCGGCATCCGCGACATCGCGCCCGAAGGTGATGTTGTTGCGGATGGTGTCATCGAACAGCACCACGTCCTGGCTGACGACCGCAATCTGCTCGCGTAAGTTGCGCAGCTCGTATTCGCGCACGTCGCGGCCATCTATCGCCACGCTCCCGGCGCGCACGTCGTAGAAGCGCGGCAGCAGGTTGACCAGCGTCGACTTGCCGCTCCCCGAGCGCCCCACGATGGCGAGCGTCTCGCCGGCGGCGATCTCGAGCGAAATGTCGGCAAGCGCCGCGGCACGCCGCCCCGGTGCAGTACCCACAGCCCCGGCCTGGGGCGCACTGTCGGGGGCGCGGTAGGCGAACGACACGTGCTCGAACCGTACGGCGCCGCGCACGCGCGCGGCGCAGTAACCGCCGCCCTGCGGCTCCACCGGCTCATCGAGCAGCTCGAACAGGCTCTGTCCGCCGGCGATCCCCTGCTGCAGCGGTCCCCCGACTCCCACCAGGTCGCGCAGCGGCTGGGCGATACTGACCAGCGCGACGAAGAAGCCCATGAAGTCACCGGTGCTCGTGCGCCCATACACCTCGTCCGCGAGCGCCAGCGCCAGCACCACCGCCAGCCCGATTGCCGTGACCAGTTGCACCACCGGATTCGACAAGCCCTTGGTGAGGACCAGCCTCATGTTGGAGTGCAGGTTCCGCTCGTTGACCGCGTCGAACTGGCGATCGAGGTGTTCCTGCGCGTTGTAGACCTTGATGAGGCGCGGCGCTTCGAAGGTCTCCTTGGCGACACGCGTGACGTCGCCCATCGAGTCCTGAATGCGGCGACTGTAGCGGCGGAACTTGCGGTTGATGACCGAGACCAGCCACGCCACCAGCGGACCCATGGTGAGCGCCAGCAATCCCAGGCGCAGATTGAACCAGAGGACCAGCGCGATGCTGGCGATGATGGTGAGCGTGGTGCGCACCAGCACCACCACCGAGTCGGTGGTCGCCTGGCCGATCTGCTCGGTGTTGTAGGTCAGCCGTGACAGCAGCATCGCGGAGGAGTTGCGGTCGAAGAACCCGATCGGCAGCTCGAGAATGCGGCGAAATACCTGACTGCGCAGCCGCGCCACCACGCGCCGCCCGACGTAGCCCATGAAGTAGGTCTGGGTGAAGTCGCCGAGACCGCGCAGGATGAACAGGCCGATCACCGCCAGCGGCACCCACACGATCGAGCGCGGATCGCGCTGCTGCAGCGTGCTGTCGCCAAAGACCTTGGCGAGTACCGCGAAGCTGGTTTGCGTGGCCGCATAGAGGATCGCGCCGAGCATCCCGACGGTGAACTGCAGACGGTGCGGCCGGACGTAGCCGAGCAGGCGCCGATAGGCCTCAAGGCCGCCGCCGGCCGCGGGCGGAGCCTGCGCCCCGTGCGCACTCGACCGGGAGCGCACGTCGTTCAAGGCTTGCCCGCCGGCTCTTCCTTGACGGTGGCGACGTTGATCTCGGCGAAGCCGAGCCGTCCGAGCACGTCCATGGCGGTGATGACGGATTGGTGCGTGGCGCGCGCATCCGCGCGCAGCGTGACCGGCATGGTGCGGTTGACGCCGGCTTCCTTGAGCAGCGCCGCCCGAAGCGTCTCCGGGCTCGAGTTGATGAGCTCGTGCTGGTTGACGAGATAGCCGCCCGCCTCGGTGACGCTGACGACGAGCGGCTCGCTGCCGACTCGATCCGTGGGCACGGCACTCGCGTGCGGCAGGTGCACGCGCAGCCTCCCTTCGTCGGTGAAGCGGCTCGAGAGAATGAAGAACACCACCAGCAGCAGCACCACGTCGATCAGCGAGACGACGTTGATCTCCGGCTCCTCGTGCGGGCGACCCGGCTTGAGGTTCACGGCTTACGTCCCGTGGCCAGGTGCTTCATGCAGCCGCCGCCGGCGAGCCGCGCTCGCGCAGCCGCGCCGCCTCGAGCGCGTCCGCCATGCGGATCGCCTGCTTCTCCATCTCCACCACGATGCCCTCGACCCGGCCGCGAAGGTAGCGGTAGAAGATGAGTGCCGGGATGGCGACGCACAGGCCGGCCACGGTGCAGATCAGCGCCTCGGCGATGCCGCCCGAGAGGGCGCGCGGGTCGCCCATGCCGCCGGCCTCGATGGCGTTGAAGGAGCGGATGATGCCGGTCACGGTGCCGAGCAGGCCCAGGAGCGGCGCCACGCCGGCGATCGTGCCGAGCGTATTGATGAAGCGCTCGAGCTCATGCACGACGTGGCGGCCGGTGTCCTCGAGACGCTCCATGAGGATCTCACGCGGCCGGTGGCGGTTGGCGAGGCCGGTGGCGAGCAGCCGCCCCAGCGGGGAGTTCTGCTCGAGCCCCGTGATCACCTTGTCGGTGACCTGATTGGCCTCGATGAGCTGCCAGACCCGCTGCGGCAGCTCGCGGGGCAGCACACGCTTGTCCTGCAGGGTCCACAGGCGCTCGAGAATGATGGCTGCCGCGACGATCGAGCACAGAATGATCGGCCACATCAGCGGGCCGCCGGCCCGCACTATTTCCCACATTCTGAACGACCCCAAGCGACCGCGACGGCGGAGTTTCGCCGGCGGCCATCATACCGGAACCGCGGCACATTCCCGCCCCCGGCCCTTCTGGTACAGTCCCAGGCCTCGATGCCGCGGGCGTTACTGAAAAAAATCGTTCCGGCGCCCCATACGCTGCGCACGCGCTGGCCGGTGCGAATCTGCGGTGAGCGCATCGCGGACCCGCAGCTCTGGACGCTGCACCGGCGGGCCGTCACCTATGCCTTCGGGGCCGGCTGCGCCATCTCCTTCGTGCCCCTGCCGATCCACCTGCTGCTCGCCGTGATCGTGGCCCTCGTCTGGCGGATCAACCTGCCGGTGATCTACGGCACGACCTGGGTGGTCGCGAACCCCTTCAGCCTGGTGCCGCTCTATTACTTCGCCTACCGGGTCGGCGTGGCCGTCCTGCACGTGCCACGCCAGCATTTCAGATTCGTCCCCGACTGGCGCTGGTTCGAGCACGCGCTCGTGCCGGTGTGGCACCCATTCGCAGTCGGCTGCCTGGTGTGCGCCGCGGTCTGCGGCGTTGTCGGCTGGCTGGCGCTCGAGCTCGTGTGGCGCTGGCATGTGGCGAGCCGCTACCGGGCGCGGCACGCGGCGCCGGCGGCACCCGCGAGCTAGTCCATTGGAAAGAATCGCCTGCGGCGATTCTTTCGGACATCAGCTTCGATGCCGGGCGCCAAAGGCGCGACTTTGGCGCCCTGCGCCTCAGCGACGTCGCTTCAGACGCGTGCAGAGAGCCTTCCCTCTTCGAGTTCATATACCCGCTCCATGCGGCGCGCGAGCTTCAGATCGTGCGTCACCACGACGAGGCTCGTGCCGCGTTCGCGATTGAGCTCCAGCATGAGGGCAAAGACGCTCTCGGCATTGGTGCCGTCGAGGTTTCCGGTCGGCTCGTCCGCCAGCACGAGCTGCGGCTGTGTCACCAGCGCGCGCGCCACCGCGGCGCGCTGCCGCTCCCCGCCCGAGAGCTGGTGCGGGCGATGCGTGAGGCGCTCGGCGAGGCCCACGCGCTCGAGCACAAGCCGCGCCGCGGCGCGCGCCTCGGACACCGGCGTGCGCCGCACCAGCAGCGGCATCGCCACGTTCTCCAGCGCCGAGAACTCCGGCAGCAGGTGATGGAACTGGTAGACGAAGCCGAGCGCGCGGTTGCGCAGCGCGCCGCGTTCCCGCTCGCCGAGCGCATGGATGTCCCTGCCGGCGATCAGCACCGTGCCGCTGGTCGGTGCATCGAGCCCGCCGAGGATCTGCAGCAGCGTCGTCTTGCCCGAGCCCGAGGCGCCGACGATCGCCACGCGCTCGCCGGCCGCCACGCTGAGCGACACTCCCTTCAGCACCGGCAGTAATACCGGCCCCTGGCGGAAGCTCTTGTGGACCTGGCGCGCTTCGAGAACGGCGTCACTCATGGCGCAGCGCCTCTGCGGGCGCGGTGCGCGCCGCGCGCCACGCCGGATAGACGGTCGCGAGCGCGCACAGCACGAAGGCCACCCCGCACACCCGGAGTACGTCGGGGCCTTCGACGTACGCCGGCAGGTCGCTCAGGTAGTACACGCTCGCGTCGATAAACTGCACGCCGAGGAGCCGCTCGAGCCCCCGGACCAGTGTCTCGAGGTTGTCGGACACCAGCGTGCCGAGCCCCGCGCCGAGCAGCGTGCCGGCGAGCCCGATCAGCACCCCCTGCACGGCGAAGGTGGCGAGCACGTTGCGTGGCGCGGCACCGAGCGTGCGCAGGATGGCGATGTCCGTCTGCTTCTCCTTCACGATCATCACCAGCGTCGCGACGATGTTGAACGCGGCGACCGCGACCAGCATCAGCAGGATCACGAACATCATCGACTTGGTGATCTCGATGGAGCGGAAGAAGTTGGCGTGGTTCTGCGTCCAGTCGCTCACGTAGAAGTCGCCGCCGAGCGCGCGCGCCACGCGCACCACGACCTCGGGCGCACGCAGCGGATCCGTGAGCGCCAGGCGCAACCCGGTGACGTCCTCGCCGAGGCGAAACAGGCGCGCGGCGTCCGCCATGTGCGTGAGCGCCAGTCCCCGGTCGTACTCGTACATACCCGAGGAAAAGATGCCTACCACGTGGAAGCGGCGCATGCGCGCCGCCAATCCGGTCGGCGTGGCGGTGCCCTGCGGCGCGATCACCACCACGGTGCCGCCGAGGTGCGCGCCGAGCTCATGCGCGAGCGCCGTCCCGAGGATGATGCCGTAGCCGCCCGGCTTGAGATCGTCGAGGCTGCCCTGGGTCACCCGCTGGGCCAGCCCGGTCGCCTTGCGCTCCTCCCCGGGCAGCACGCCGCGCACGGTGGCGCCGGCCATTGCGTACCCGTTGGCGAGCATCGCCTGACTTTCCACGTACGGAACCGCCGCCTGCACCCCGCTCTGCCGCCGGGCGCGTGAGCTGAGCGTCTGCCAGTCGGCGAGCGTGCCGGAGATGCCGGTGAGCGTGGCGTGCGAGGTCACGGCGAGGATGCGGATGCGGAGCTCGCGCTCGAAGCCGTTCATGACCGACAGCACCACGATGAGAGTCGCCACTCCGAGCGTCAATCCGCACACCGACATGAGCGCCACGAACGATACGAAGCCGCGCCGGTGCGTCGAGCGCAGGTAGCGGGTGCCGATCAGCCACTCGTAAGGAGCACCCGCCATGGCTACTCGTAACGCAACGCTTCGGCCGGCGCGGTGCGCGCCGCGCGGATCGCCGGGTAGATCGTGGCGAGCGTGGTGAGCAGCAGCGCCGCGGCAGCGATCGCCACTACGTTCGCGGCGTGTACCTCGGAGGGGATGACGCTGCTGTAGTACACGTCCGAGTCGAGAATCTGGAAGTGGAAGGTGCGCTCGAGGAACGGCTCGATGGTCTCGACGTTGAGCGCGAGCGTCACGCCGAGCGCCACGCCCAGCGCCACCCCCAGCCAGCCGATCGCCAGCCCCTGCGTGATGAAGATGCCCATCACCCGGTGCGGCGCGGCGCCAAAGGTGCGCAGGATGGCGATGTCGGTGCGCTTGTCGGTCACGACCATTACCAGCATGGCGACGATGTTGAAGGCGGCGACCGCGACGATCAGCAGCAGGATGAGCGACATCATGGTCTTCTCGATGCGGGTCGCGCGGAAGTAACTGGCGTTGTCCTCGGTCCAGTCGCGCACCTCGTAGACCCTGGGCAACACCGCGCGCAGCCGCGCGGCCACCGCCGGCGCGGCCAGCACGTCGGTGACGCGGATGCGCAGCCCCTGCCCGCTCGCACTCGCCGGATTGAGCGCGCGCACGTCGTCGAGGGGCGCGAATACCAGCGTGCCGTCGTGATCCTGCAGCCCCACCTCGAAGATGCCCGCCACCGTGACGCCGCGCAGCGTGCCCTGCGGCGTGCCGTCCGCGCTCATGGTGGGCACGAGCAGGGTGAGCTGGTCACCCAGGGCCAAACCTAAGCGCTCGGCGATCAGCTCGCCGACGATGACCCGGCCGGAGCCCGGCACGAGGTCCTTGAGGTGACCGTGGGTGATGGCCGTAGCAAGCTCGGTCACCGTCGCGCTCTCCTGCGGGTCGATGCCGCGCAGCGCGACCGGCAGCATCTCGGGCCCGCGCACCGCGAGCGCCACGAGCTCCGCATACGGGGCAACATCCGCGACGCCGGCGACGGCGCGTGCACGCCGCGCCGCGTCCTGCCAGTCGACCGCGCCGGAGGTCATCGCCCCCGCTCCCGGCGCGGCAGCCGCAATCACGCGGACCTGGGCGCTCAGGGACAGCAGCCGGTCGCGCAGCTCGCTCTCGAAGCCGTTCATCACCGAGAGGATGACGATGAGCGCCGCTACCCCGACGCACACGCCCACCAGTGACGCCCAGGTGATGAACGAAACGAAGAACTTGTGCGACCTCGCGCGTACGTAGCGCAGGCCCACGAAGAGCGGCAACGGGTAAAACATCGTCGCGATTTAACCACAGTCGGGCCGCTTTTCAGACCTGCGTCACAGATTGGCGCCCATAAGTCATGCCGCCCGCTTTGACAGATTGCCGGCGGTGTTATAGTCGCCCGCGACCGGAGGAACTCGCATGCAGACTCGAATTCTCGCGGCGCTCCTGTGCGGTTGCGCAGTCGCCGGCAGCGCGCTCGCCGACACCGTCGTGGTCAACGACCAGGTGCAGGTGCGCGAAACCCAGACCGAGCGTCCCAAGCGCGGCCTCACCATGGCCGACGTCGAGAAGCACTTCGGCGCACCCGTCACCCGCCACCCGGCGGTCGGGGGCGCGAGCGCGCACCAGCCGCCGATCACCCGCTGGGACTACAGCGGCTTCTCGGTGTTCTTCGAGGGCGACCGCGTCATTCACTCGGTTGTGACCAGCGGCGAAGCTGCGCCCGCGACGACACCTGCGGCCGCGCCGGCCCCGGCGCCGTCGGCTTAAATCAAGGAGCGAAGGGCGCCGCGCCCTCTGCTTCGCTCGCGCCGCGCACGCGCGCACGCGCTGTGGCCGCTGCGCTGGCACGTTGCCGTGCGCCAATGGTAGGCTGGTCTCATTACAATAATCATGGGGATAATGTGTCGATCGACGAGCCTCTGAGGGCCCGCATAGAGGCCCTGCTGCGCGCAAGCAATGTGCGCAAGAAGAAGGCGGCAGCTCAGCTGGAGGAAGAGATCCGGCGCCGGGAGGAGCTCCTGCGGCAGACCTTCCGCCGCTACGTATCGCCGCGCGTCGCCGATAAGATCCTCGAGGATACGCAGCTGCGCGACACACTGCTGTCGTCGTCGGGCCCGGCCGCCGACGCGCGCGCGCATGCCGTGGTGCTGTTCGCGGATCTGCGCGGCTTCACCGGCATCGCCGAGCAGCTCGATCCCCAGCGCGTCGTGCCGCTGCTGAATGAGTTCTTCTCGCTCCTCACCGAGATCACCTTCAAGTACGACGGCACCGTGTTCCACATGGCGGGCGACTGCCTGATGCTCGGCTTCGGCGTGCCGCGCGAGCAGCCCGACAGCGCGCAGCGCGCGGTGAGCGCGGCGCGCGAGATGCTCGCGAGCTTTGGCGAGCTGTCGCGCTCCTGGCGGGAGCGCTACCAGGTCGAAGCGGGCCTCGGTATCGGCATCAACGAAGGGGACGTGGTCGCCGGCAACATCGGCTCCTCGAGCTACATGAACTACACCATCATCGGCGATACGGTGAACATCGCCGCGCGCCTGTGCCAGCGGGCGCGCGCGGGCGAGATGCTGTTCTCGAGCACCCTCAAGCGCTCGCTCGATGCGCACGGCCTCGACATCGGCGCGACGCCGCTGCCGCCGCTGCAGCTGCGCGGCCGCTCGCACCCGATCGACATCTTCTGCGTGCCGCTCACCCACCGCCTGCAGCTCGCGACGGAGCCGGCCCGCGCCTGATGGCCTTCGCGATCCGCTTAGTCTCGCGCCCGCGCAACGCCTGGAGGTGGGTCGGGCGCGCCGAGCTCGCGGTCGAATCGGGGCAGCTGCGGCTGCGCGGGCTGCGGCACCGGTGGTTCCTCCCGGGCAAACAGCTCCTCAAGCACGGCGACGCACGGGCCGAGAAGCTCCGCACCCTCCTCGGAGCACTCAAGTAGCCGCGCGCTCGGGTAAGCTGCCCGAGACTCATGACCTCGCTCCTCAATCCCCCGCTGCCGGGCGCGGCCGCACCAAGGCTCGAATGGCGCCAGCTGTACGGCAGCGCCGCAGCGCTCGCGCTCGCGGAAGGCGCGCGCGCCGACGCGCGGCTCTACGTGGTGATCGTCGACGCGGAGCGCGAGCTCGAGCGCCTGAGCGCGGAGCTGCGCTTCTTCGCCGGCCATGCGCTCTCGCTGTTGCGCCTGCCGGACTGGGAGGTGCTGCCCTACGACCTGTTCTCGCCGCATCCCGACATCACCTCCGAGCGGCTGAAGACGCTCTACGAGCTGCCGTACGTGAAGCGCGGCTGCCTGATCGTCTCCGCCGACACGCTGATGCAGCGCCTGCCGCCGCGCGACTACGTGCAGGGCCGCGCCTTCCAGCTCGCTACCGGACAATCGCTCGCCCTCGAGCCTTTCCGGCAGCGGCTCATCGAGGCCGGCTACGCGAGTGTCAGCCAGGTGGTGAGCCCCGGGGAGTTCGCGGTGCGCGGTTCGCTCCTCGACGTGTTCCCGATGGGCAGCACCGCGCCGCTGCGCATCGATCTGTTCGATGAGCAGATCGAGGCCATCCGCCGCTTCGATCCGGAGACGCAGCGCTCGCTGGATGCGCTCGATGAGGTACGGCTGCTGCCGGCGCGTGAGGTGCCGCTCGACTCCCAGGCGGTGCGCGACTTCCGCCGCCGCTACCGGACACGTTTCGAGGGGGATCCGTCAAAGAGCGCCCTGTATCGCGGCGTGAGCGAGGGGCTGGCGCCGGCTGGGATCGAGTTCTATCAGCCGCTGTTCTTCGACACGCTCGCCCAGCTCACCGACTACCTGCCGGCGGACGCGGTGATCGTGCACGACGTCGCCCTGCCGCGGGTGCTCGCACGTTCCTGGGCTGACATCGAGGCCCGCTACGAGGATCGCCGCCACGACCTCGAGCGTCCGGTGCTGCACCCGCAGGAGCTGTTCCTCGCGCCCGCGGAGCTCGAGGCGCAACTCGAGCGCTTCGCCTCAATACAGCTCGATGCCTTCAAGGCGGACACCGAGCTCATCGGCGAGAGCGCGGCGCTGCGCAATTTCCCGACCGCCGCGCCGCGCGAGCTGCGCCTCGACATGCGCGCCGCGCGGCCGCTGGCGCCGCTCGATGCGTTTGTGCGCGAGTTCCATGGGCGGGTGCTGATTGCGGCCGACTCCCCCGGCCGGCGCGAGATGCTCGGGGAGATGCTGCGCGCACACGGTCACGAGGTGGCGACCGTACCCGGCTGGGAAGCCTTCGCCGCCGGTAGCGCCCGCCTCGCGCTCGCCGTCGCACCGGATATCGAGGGACTGACCCTCACGGAGCCGCCGATCGCGCTCATTGCGGAGGCGCAGCTGTTCGGCGCGCGCGCCCGCCAGGAGCGGCGGCGCAAGCGCACCTCGGACCCCGAGGCGATCCTGCGCGATCTGCAGAACCTCAACCCGGGCGCGCCGGTGGTCCACGAGGAGTACGGCGTCGGCCGCTACCAGGGCCTTCAGGCGATGGATATCGCCGGGCAGCCGGGCGAGTTCCTGGTCCTCGAGTACCTCGACGGCGACCGCGTGTACGTGCCGGTGCATGCGCTGCACCTGGTGAGCCGCTATACGGGCGCCGCTCCCGAGAGCGCGCCGCTGCACAAGCTCGGCACCGACCAGTGGGCCCGGGCGCGCCGGCGCGCGGCGGAGCAGATCCGCGACGTGGCGGCGGAGCTGCTCGATCTGTACGCGCGCCGCAAGGCGCAGCGCGGACTCTCGTTGACGGCGGCCGAGCCCGACTACCAGGCCTTCGTCAACGGCTTCCCGTTCGAGGAGACCGTCGATCAGGCCGAGGCCATCCGCCAGGTGATCGCCGAGCTCGGAAGCGAGCGTCCCATGGACCGCATCGTGTGCGGCGATGTCGGCTTCGGCAAGACCGAGGTGGCGATGCGCGCCGCCTTCGTCGCCACGGCGGCCGGCAAACAGGTGGCGGTGCTCGCCCCCACGACGCTCCTGGTGCAGCAGCATCTCGCCAACTTCCGCGACCGTTTCGCGGACTGGCCGGTGCGCATCGAGGCGTTGTCGCGCTTCGGCACTTCGAGGGAGACGCAGACCACGCTCGCCGCGCTCGAGCAGGGCAAGGTCGACATCGTAATCGCCACTCACCGGCTGCTGCACGCACATGCGCGCTTCCACGATCTCGGGCTGCTCATCATCGACGAGGAGCAGCGCTTCGGCGTGCGCGACAAGCAGCGCCTGCAGGCACTGCGCGCCAACGTGCACGTGCTCACCCTCACGGCGACCCCGATCCCGCGCACCCTCAACATGGCGCTCGGCGGCCTGCGCGATCTGTCGCTCATCACCACCGCGCCGGCGGCGCGCCTCGCCATCAAGACCTTCCTCATCGAGTGGCACGGCCCGACGCTGCGCGAGGCGGCGCTGCGCGAGCTGCGCCGCGGCGGCCAGATCTACTTCATCCACAACGAGGTGCGCTCGATCGCCAAGATTGCGGCCGAGGTGCAGACGCTGGTGCCCGAGGCGAGCGTGCGCATCGCCCACGGCCAGATGCGCGAGCGCGAGCTCGAGCAGCTGATGGTGGACTTCTACCACCGGCGCTTCAGCCTGCTGGTGTGCACCACCATCATCGAGAGCGGCATCGACGTGCCAAGCGCCAACACCATCATGATCAACCGCGCCGATCACATGGGACTTGCGCAGCTGCACCAGCTGCGCGGGCGCGTCGGCCGCTCCCACCACCGCGCCTATGCCTATCTCATCGCGCCGCCACGCCAGGCGCTGCCGCGCGACGCCGCCAAACGGCTCGAGGCCATCGAGTCGATGGAGGAGCTCGGCGCGGGCTTCGTGCTCGCGACCCACGACCTCGAGATCCGCGGCGCGGGCGAGCTGCTGGGCGAGCAGCAGAGCGGCAACATGACCGAGGTCGGCCTGTCGCTCTACCTCGACATGCTGGACCACGCGGTGCGGGCGCTCAAGTCCGGCCGCGAGCCGGCGCTCGATCAGCCGCTCGCCGCGGCGACCGAGGTGGAGTTGCGCCTGCCGGCGTTCCTCCCCGAGGCCTACGTGGCCGACGTGCATGTGCGGCTCTCGCTCTACAAGCGCATCGCCGCGGACGAGAGCGAGGCAGGGCTCGACGAGCTGACCGCGGAGCTCCACGATCGCTTCGGTCCGCTGCCGACCGCAGCCGTGAGCCTCATCCGCATCGCGAAGCTGAAGCTCGCCGCGCGGCGCTTGGGCGTGCGGCGCCTCGATTTAGGTCCCCAGGGAGGCTCGGTGGTGTTCGAGGAACGCACCGCCGTCGATCCCGCAAGCCTGGTACGCCTGATCCAGAAGAGCGCGCGCGAGTACCGCCTGGACGGCCCGCAGAAGCTCCGCATCTCGCGGCAGATGCCCACCGATCACGCGCGCTTCGAATACGCGGGCGACCTCCTCGGCCGGCTCGCCGCGGCGGCGCGCCCGCCGCCGCCAAGTTAGAATGCAGCGCATGAACCGCCGCCAAGCCCCGCTGCGCACGCTCGCGCTGGCCCTCGCGCTGGCCCTCGCGGCCGCGCTCGCCGCCTCGCTCCCAGCCGCCTCCGAGGAGAGCGCCGGCCCCGTCTACAACGTCGAGATCATCGTATTCCGCAGCGCCGCCGCCGAGGGCGTTCCCGAGAACTGGAGCGAGGAAGCCGGGGCACACATCGTCGCCGGCGATGAGTCGGCGAGCGGCTCGGTGCAGGTGGGCCGCTTCGCAGGTCTCCTGCCGCCCGTGGCGTACCAGCTCAACGAGCTCGAGAGCCGGCTGCGCGCGAGCGGCGCCTACCTGCCGGTGGCGCACGCCGCCTGGTCGCAGACCGCGAGCGCCTGGGGCACGCGTGCCGGCTTTCCGGTCGCGCGTCTCGGGATCGACGTGCCCGGGCTCACCGGCAACGTGTACCTCGAGCATGGGCAGTTCCTGCACCTCGGGCTGTCGCTGAGTTGGACGATGGAGAGTCCGCCGGATGGCCTGGGTGCCGCGCCCGGCACGGCGTTCACGCTGAATGAGACCCGCCGCGTGCGCTTCTACGAGCGCAACTACTACGATCAACCGGCATTCGGTGTGATCGCCCTGGTGACACCCGCGCAGGGTCCGCGCGCGCCCGGACGGTAGTCGGTTACTGGAAGTCGGCGGCTTCCGCGGTGGCGATGCCGTCCTTGCCGTTGGTCTTGGCGCGCTTCATCGCGGCGCGGCACGCCTTGAAGAGTCCCTCGAGCGGCAGTCCGCGCGGCGGCACGAGGCTCGCGATACCGGCGCTCATGGTCACGTAGCGCCCAGCACCCGCGGTCGGATGGTGCATCAGGAGATCGCGCACCCTCTGAGCCACGATACGGGCGTACTCCGCGGCGCGTTCGACCGCCTCGCCCTGCGTCAGCACCACGAACGTGCCGCCTTCCCACCGTCCGACCAGATCCCCGCCGCGCCGGTAGGAGGCGCCGACGACGCGCGCCACCCTGCGGATGCAGGCATCGCCCGCGGCGCGATCGAACTTCTCGTTGTAGGCGCCGAGATCGTCGATGTCGAAGAGCGTCAGGCCGATCTCGTGCGAGTCGCGCTGCGCCAGCTGCCAGTCCCGCTGCAACAGCTCTTCCAGATAGGCGCGCGAGTGCAGTCCCGTGAGCCGATCCTCGCGCAGCCAGGAGGGGAGACCGCCCGGCGCGCGCTCCGGCGCCTTGAGCCGCTCGCTGGCATCGCGGTGAAAGCCGATGAAGTGTGTGAGCTCCCCGGAGGGGCCGCGTATCGGCTGGATGACCGTCTCGTTCCAGAAGAGCGAGCCGTCGGGCCGGTAGTTGCGCAGCAGCACCCGCGCCGGCTCGCCCTTGCCGATCGCCTCGTGCAGCCGGGCGCGGGCCTCCTGATCGCGGTCGGTTCCCTGGAGCACGCGCAGGTTGTTGCCGACCAGCGCGGCGGCGGGATAGCCGCACATCTGCGCAAAGGCCGCGTTCGCGTAGACCACGGGGCAGTCGGGCGCGGTGGCATCGCAGATCACGATGCCTTCGGGGGCGCTCTCGACCACGCTGCGCCACGCCTCACCCGTCCAGTTGTTCATGGGTTGCTGCCAGCCACCAGCGTCAGGGGCGGGGCCGCTTCGATCTGCGCCAGCGCCGCGCGCGCACTGGCCCACTCGGCCGAGGCGAGCAGCTCCACCCGTCCCGGGGCCGCGCGCCCGTGCAGCCGCACGAGCCGCAGGCTCGAGGCCGGCTGTGCCCGCACATCCAGATGGTCCAGAAGCTCAGTAACGCTGGCGCGATTGTTGCAAACCGGAAGCATGTCGCAGCCCGCCGCCAGGGCCTGCCGGGCCCGCGTAACGACGTCGCCGTACGCGGCGGCCGCCCCTCCCATGGAGAGATCGTCGGCGAACACTACGCCCTGAAACTGCAGCTGACCGCGTAATACGTCGCGAATCCAGCGGGCCGAGAGGCTCGCCGGAGCGGGATCCACCGCCGGAAAGAGCAGATGACCCACCATGACGGCCGGCAGCCCGTTGGCGATCAGCCGCCGATAGGGGGCGAGGTCGCCGGCCAGGTCCGGGAGCCCCCGGCGGTCGACCGGCAGCGTCAGGTGCGAGTCCGCCACCACCGCGCCGTGCCCGGGAAAGTGCTTGGCCGTGGCCGCCATGCCGGCGTCGCGCATGCCGTGCACGTAGGCCACGGCGAGCTGGCCCACCACCTCGGGCCGGGCATGGAAGGCACGGTCGCCGATCACCTCACTCACGCCAAGATCGAGGTCCACGCAGGGGGCGAAAGAGATGTCCACCCCGTGAGCACGCAGCTCCGCGGCCATCAGCCAGCCGAGCCGGCGCGCCAGGGCCAGCCCGGCGCGGGGCTCTGCATCGAACTCGTGCCCGATGCGCCGCGCCGGCGGCAGGAGCGAGAAGCCGCTGCGGAAGCGCTGCACCCGTCCGCCTTCGTGGTCGACCGCGACGATGAGGGCAGGCGCGCGCGCCGCGTGAATCTCGGCGACGAGCGCCGCCAGCTGCCCGGGCTCGACGTAGTTGCGCGTGAAGAGCAGTACTCCGCCAACCAGCGGATGGCGCAGGAGCTCGCGCTCCTCGGCCGTCAGGGTGCCGCCCTCGAGATCGATCATGAGAGGGCCGAGACTCATGGGCGCTGCAGCAGCGCCAGCGACTCGACGTGCGAGGTGTGCGCAAACATGTCGACCACACCGGCCGCTTCGAGCGTGAAGCCGTGTTCGTACACCAACGCCATGAGGTCCCGCGCGAGACTCCCCGGATGACATGAAATATACAGCACCCGCTGCGGCGCCAGCCGCGCCACCGTGGCCAGCATCTCGCGCGCCCCGGTGCGCGGCGGATCGAGCAGCACGTGGCTGTACTCCCCACGCAGCCATGCGGCGCCTGGATCGGGCGCCGCCGCGAGATCCGCCTGATGAAACTCGACGTTGGCGAGCCGGTTGCGTGCTGCATTGCCGCGCGCGCGCTCGACCAGCCGCGGCTCGCCCTCGACGCCCACCGCGCTCTGCGCCCGCTGCGCCAGCGCGAGCGTGAAGTTGCCGAGCCCGCAATAGAGATCGAGCACCCGCGCCGCGGGCGTGAGCCCGAGGAGCTCCACCGCGCGTGCCACCAGCGCTTCATTCACCGGGCCGTTGACCTGGATGAAGTCGGTGGGGGAGAACTCGAGCTCGAGGCCGAAGTCTCGCAGACAAAAGCGCAGCGGCTCGGTCTGCTCACCCCCGAGCGCGCGTACCGACTCGAGCCCCGCGGGCTGCAGGTAGAGGCGCACCCCGTGCTGGAGTGCGAATTGCCGCAGCATCGCCAGGTCCGCCTCGGCAGGCTCGGCCAGTACCCGCAGCACGAGCGCCGTCGCGTTGTCGGCCACCGCGACTTCGATCTGCGGCACCTGCTCGCGGATCGCGAGGCTGCTCAGCATCGCCGCGAGCGGCGCAATCAGCGCGCCTGCCGGGCTGGCGAGCACCTCGCAGCCACCGAGGTCCGCCACGTAGGGCGCGGCCCGCTCGCGGAAACCCACCACGACGCGGCCCTTGCGATAGACGAATTTTGCGCCGAGACGCGCGCGGCGCCGGTAGGCCCAGACCGGCCCGGTGAGGGGCTCGAGCCAGCGTGTCGGTGCGACCCGCGCCACCCGCTCGAGCGTCGACTTGAGCTCGGCCTCCTTGGCGGCGAGTTGCGCGGCAGGGGCGAGGTGCTGCAGGGCGCAGCCCCCGCACACCCCGAAATGCACGCAGCGCGGCGTCACCCGCTCCGGCGAGGGCGTCAATACCTCGAGCAGCTCGCCCTCGTCGTGCTGGCGATGGCGCCGGGTGCGGCGCAGCCGAATGCGCTCCCCGGGCAGCGCGCCCGGCACGAACACGGTCTTGCCGCCGCGCACGACGCCCTCCCCCTCGTGGGTGAGTCCGCCGACGAGCGCGATCTCATCGTGAGGCCCGCCCGCAGCGGCTGCGCTCACACGACCTCGGTCCAGGCGGCGAGAAACTGCGCGAGATGCGGCTCGGTCGAGGCGCTGAGGTACGCGCGCACGCGCTCGATCTCCTCGCGATAGCCCGCTACCGTCAGCCGCCCGCGCAGCAGCTCGAAGCGCAGGTAGATGAGATAGGTGTTGAGCACGTCGGTCTCGCAGTAACGGCGGATGCCGGGCACGTCGCCGCTCTGGTACGCCTCCCACACCTGGTCGCCCCTGAGGCCGAGCTTGCCCGGCAGTTTGAGCAGGCACGCCATGTTGGCGAGCGACACGCGATTGCGCGAGCTGAAGCCGGACAGCACGTCCATGAGATCGGTGTGCCGCCAGTGATAGCGCTGCAGATAATTGTTGTAGCGAAACTCGGTTTCGCCCTCGCCCGTCTCCCAGAAGCGCGGCGCCTGCACCCCCCAGAGAAGCGCGCGGTAACTCAACACCGGCAGATCGAATCCGGAGCCGTTCCAGGACACGAGGTCGGGAGTGAGCTTCGCGATGCCGTCGAAAAAGCGCTGCACCAGCTCGCCTTCGCCGGCCGCCGGCTCGCCGACGCTCCACAGCGTGAAGGCATCGCCCTTGCGCAAGGCGCAGGAGATGGCCACCACCCGCTGCTGCTCGAGCGGCAGGAAATCCCCGCCGCGATCCTGGCGGCGGCGGGCGAACATGGCCTTGGCGACCTGCTCGTCCGGGAGCTCGCCGAGATCGTAGAGCCGGCGGCCGAAGGCGACGTCCGGCACGGTCTCGATGTCGAATACCAGCGTATTCATGCCGCCTTCAGCAGCACCGCCACCGCCACCACGAGGCCCGCCTCATCGGTGAGCGTCACGTGGGCCTCGCCCACGCCGAGCGCCCGGCGCACCCGCTCGCCGCGCGCGGAGAACACCACTTCGGGCTTACCCCAGGCGTTCTGCACCACGCCCACGTCGCGGATCCACATGCCGTGGGCGAAGCCCGTGCCCATGGCCTTCACGATCGCCTCCTTGGCCGCAAAGCGCATGGCGAGGAAGCGCTCGCGGCGCTCGGTGCGCGCGAGCTGCGCCTGCTCCTCGGGCATCAGCAGGTGCTCGATGAAGCGGTTGCCGAAGCGCTCGAGCGTACGCCTGATGCGCGCCGCCTCGAGCACGTCGACGCCGATGCCGAAGATCATGCGCGCGCCGCCTGCATCAGCGCCTTGATGTCGCGCACCGCCGCCGCGAGCCCGGTGAGCACGGCGCGCGAGACGATCGCATGGCCGATGTTGAGCTCGACGATCTCGCCGATCGCGGCCACCGGCTGCACGTTGTGGTAGTCGAGGCCGTGGCCGGCGTGCACCTCGAGCCCGAGCCGCGCGGCGAGCCGCGCTCCGGCGCGCAGCCGCTCGAGCTCGGTGGCCCGGGCGGCCCCGGTGGCCTCGGCGTATGCCCCGGTGTGCAGCTCGACCACCGGCGCTCCGCTCCTGGCGGCGGCTTCGATCTGCGCGGCCTCCGGATCTATGAAGAGCGCGACGCGAATCCCAGCTTTCCCTAAGCTCGCCGTCGCGGCGCGGATGCGCGCTGCCTGCCCGGCCACATCGAGTCCGCCCTCGGTGGTGAGCTCGGTGCGCTTCTCGGGCACCAGACAACAATCGGCCGGCCGCACCTCGGCGGCGATGGCGAGCATCTCATCCGTCACCGCCATCTCGAGATTCATGCGCGTCTGCAGCAGGGGCCGGAGCGAGCGCACGTCGTGGTCCTGGATATGGCGCCGGTCTTCGCGCAGATGCAGCGTGATGGTGTCGGCGCCGGCGGCCTCGGCGGCGAGCGCGGCGTGCACCGGGTCGGGCGCGCGGGCGCGGCGCGCCTGGCGCAGCGTCGCCACGTGATCGATGTTGACTCCGAGGGCAATGAAACCACTCATGACTGCGCCGCCTTTCTCACCATGGATCGCGCCACCGCGCGCGTCGCGAGCGGGCGCCCCTCGAGACAGGCGGCCAGCGCCGCGTGCAGCAGCCGCCGTGCATCCTCGAGTGCGCGCGCCCCGCTCAGGCGCTCCTCCCGCAAGCCGATCAGCGAGGCGCCGGCGAGGGCACCGGCGTCGTGCACGTGCGCGCGCACCAGTCCCTGGGAGGGGCGGAACTGATAATAGCCGTCCGCGTCGAGCGGCACCCCGCTGAGCGCCTCGGTCTCGAGCTCGAGCCCGAAGCCTGTCAGCTCGAGCAGGCGCTTCTCGAATACCCTGAGCGCCGGCTCGAGCGGCGCACCGCAGCGCACCCGGGCAAGGGTCGCGTGATAGTGATCGAACAGCGCCGGCAGCGGGTCGTGCCGGGTGGTGAGCTTCAGCAGCAGCTCGTTGAGATAGAACGCGGCCATGACGCTCGCCGGCGGCAGCGCGCCCGAGTTGTCGGCGCGCTCGGCGTGCGTCAGCTGCGGCGCCTCGCCGCGCCCGCTCCACGAGAGCAGCAGCGGCCAGAACGGCTGCAGCACCGGAGCAAGCCGCGCTGCGGGTCCGCGCACGGCGCGCGCGAACAGCGTGAGGCGCCCGTGCTCGCGGGTGAGCACCTCGAGGATGCGGCTGGTATCGCGCCACGGCCGGTGGTGCAGGATGTAGCCGGGCGTCAGCTCGACGCGGCGCTTTACTCCCGTCATTCCACCCCCAGCTGCTTGAGCGCGCGCGCGTTGTCGGCCCAGTTCTCGCGCACCTTGACCCAGAGGTTGAGATGTACGCGCCGTCCGAGCAGCTCGTTCAGCGCCAGCCGCGCGGCGCGGCCGACGCGCTTCAGCCGCTCGCCGCGGGCGCCGATGACGATCGGCTTCTGTCCCTCGCGGTCGACCCAGATCGCCGCCTCGACGGTGAGCTGCTGGTCGGGCTCGTCGGTGAGCTGCTCCACCTCGACCGCGATGCCGTAGGGAACCTCCTGGTTGAGCTCGAGAGTCAGCTTCTCGCGGATCATTTCCGCGATGCGGAACGAGCGGCCGCGGTCGGTCACCGTGTCCGCGGGGAACAGCGCCGGAGACTCCGGCAGGTGCGCCGCGATCGTGTCACGCAGGTCCGTGATGTTGTCCGCCTTGAGCGCCGATACCGGCACGATGGCGAGAAACTCGTGGCGCGCGGCGAGCGACCCCAGGTAGGGCAACAGGCGCTCGCGCGGGCGCACGCGGTCGATCTTATTCACCGCGAGAATCGCCGGCCGGCGCGCCCTGACAATGCGCGAGAGCGCCAGGTCATCGCCTTCGAGCCACTTCGGCGCCTCCACCACCAGCACCACGACATCCGCGTCCTCGAGCGCCGCCGTCGCCGTGCGGTTCATCGCCTTGTTGAGTGCGCGCCGCCCCTCGCGGTGCAGCCCCGGCGTGTCCACGAAGGCGATCTGCGCCCCGGGCGCTTTGGCGATGCCGAGGATGCGATGGCGGGTGGTCTGCGGCCGCGGCGTGACGATGCTGACTTTCTCGCCAACCAGGGCGTTGAGGAGCGTCGACTTGCCGACGTTCGGCCGCCCGACGAGTGCGGCGAAGCCGCTACGGAACGGCGCGGGCTCAGGCGCGCTCATGGCTGCCGGTCCGCGGCCGCGTCCGCTCCGATCTCGCGCAGCATGCGCGCGGCGGCTTCCTGCTCAGCGCGCCGGCGGCTCGAGCCACCGCCGTGCACGCGGCGGCCGAGAGAGGCGACCTCGCAGCTGACGCGAAAGGACTGGGCGTGAGCCTCACCCTCGACGCGCTCCACCTCGTAGTGCGGCAGCGTGAGGCTGCGCGCCTGCAAAAACTCCTGCAGGCGGGTCTTGGCGTCCTTGAGCGTCGCCGGATCGGGGAGCGCAGCGATCCGTGGCCCGAGGAGCCGCGTGATCACTTCTGCGGCGGCGGCCAGGCCCCCATCGAGAAACAGCGCGCCGCACACCGCCTCGAGCGCATCGGCCAGGATCGACTGGCGGCGAAAGCCCCCGCTCTTCAACTCCCCCGAGCCGAGCTGCAGGACCGCACCGAGCTTCAGGTTTGCTGCTACCTCCGCGAGCGGCTCGCGGCTCACGACGCGGGCGCGCAGGCGGCTCAAGTCCCCTTCGGGGGCGCGCGGGAAGCTGCGATAGAGAAGGTCGGCGATGACGAGATTGAGCACCGCGTCTCCGAGGAACTCCAGCCGCTCGTTGTTGGGACCCGCGGCGCTGCGATGGGTGAGCGCCGCGGCGAACAGTGCCACGTCGTGCGGCTCGTAGCCGAGCGTCTCGCGCAGCCAGCGCGCCTGCTCGCAGTCGGCGGCGGTCATGTCGCCCGCGCGCACTCCCGCATGCTTACGGACCGCCCCTGCCGCCGGCGTGCACCGTCTTGTCGAAGGTGACGTGCAGTGAGATGTTAGCGAACAGCGGCGCCTCGTCGTCGTAAGAGGCCTCGACGTCCCACCCGGTCCCCGACTTGGTGACCTTGATGTCCTTGGCGGTGGGGTAATCGACCATATCGATCTCGAAGTGCTTGTCGATGGTGGTCCGGATGGAATTCGGGTCGCTGCTACCGGCGGCATCGCTCGCCACCAGGTTGAGCGCCCGCACCACTTTCATGTAGTTGAGATACACGGGCAGCAGCCGGACGCCGGCGTAGCCGACCACCGCCAGCGGTGTCAGCAGGAACAGCCAGCCGATGAACGTGACGCCCCTTTGTCTAAAGCGCATCGAAGCAACTCCCCTCAGTGGATCGCCGTGCCGATGCGGCCCCAGACGGGGCCCCCCGCGCGGTGTGGATCCCAATTGAACCAGATCCGGGTCGCTTTGCCGACCAGGTTCTCCTCGGGCACGAAGCCCCAGGAGCGCCCGTCGTCGCTGTTGTCACGGTTATCGCCCATCATCAGATACTGCCCCGGGGGCACCTCCCCGACCCACGCCGCGGTGCGCAGGAACCCGGGGGCATCCTCGTCGCCGCAGACGTAACCGCGCAAGCCGCTGCGGTTGCAGCCGGGCAGCAGCGGCGCCCGGTCGATGGCCACCGGGCAGAATATCGCCTGGTGCTGGTGGCCGCCAAGCTGCTCGTCGGCGAGCGACAGGTTCATGTAGCAGCCGTCGTTGTACTTGCCGTCGAGGGTGAAAGGCACAGGCTTGCCGTTGATCACGATGCGGTTGTCGCGCACCTCGACGCGATCCCCCGGCAGCCCCACCAGGCGCTTGATGAAATTGGTGCTGGGGTCGAGCGGGTAACGGAACACCACCACATCGCCGCGCTGCGGCTCGCCGGTCGCCACGATCTTGCGGTTGAGCACCGGCAGGCGCAGCCCATAGGCGTACTTGTTGACGATGATGAAGTCACCGTCGAGCAGCGTCGGCATCATGGAATCCGAGGGGATGCGGAACGGCTCGAACACGAAGGAGCGCAGCGCCAGCACCACCAGCGCCACCGGGAAGAAGCTGCGCGCGTAATCGACCGTGCCGGGCTCGGGCGTGGCGCCCGGGTCGCGGCCGGCGGCGCGTGCGGCGGCGATGCGCTGGGGACGCAGCACCCACACGTCGATCCCCCACACGATGCCCGTCACGACCGTGATGAGCAGCAACACGGCGCTGAAGTCGAGCCGCTCGGCGAGCAGCAGGCGCAGCACGCCGCCACCGATCAGGATCGGCAGCACCCAGTAGAGCAGCTTCATGAGCGGCGCGTCGGCGGCGGTCGGCGGCCGCCGTGGCCGCAGCAGCCAGTCGTCGACGATACAGACCAGGCCCACCGGCAGGGCGAGCCAGGACAGGAGCACGATCAGCGGCATCAGGTTGCTCATAAGCCCTAGTGCTTGCGCCCGACTTGCAGCACCGCGAGGAATGCCTCCTGCGGGATCTCGACGTGGCCGAGCTGTTTCATGCGTTTCTTGCCTGCCTTCTGTTTCTCGAGGAGCTTGCGCTTGCGGGTGACGTCGCCGCCGTAGCACTTCGCCAGCACGTTCTTGCGCAGCGCCTTGACGGTCGCGCGGGCGATGACGGCGCTGCCGATCGCCGCCTGCACCGCTACCTCGAACATCTGCCGCGGGATCAGCTCCTGCATCTTGTCGACGAGCTCGCGGCCACGCTGATAGGCGCTGTCCTTGTGCACGATGACCGAGAGCGCGTCCACCTTGTCGCCGTTGATGAGAATGTCGAGCTTGACGAGCGGTGCGGCCTGGAAATGGCTGAATTCGTAGTCGAAGGAGGCATAGCCGCGGCTCGCGGACTTCAGGCGGTCGAAGAAATCGAGCACCACCTCGGCGAGCGGCAGCTGGTACTGGAGCGACACCTGCGTGCCGAGGTACAGCATCTTGTTCTGTGTGCCGCGCTTGTCGTTGCAGAGCTTGAGCACCGCGCCGACGTGGTCTGGGGGCACCAGGATGTTGGCGACTATGATCGGCTCGCGCAGCTCCTCGATCGCGTCCGAGGAGGGAAGCTTCGCCGGGTTGTCGACGTACCCGACCGTGCCGTCGGTGCGCGCCACCTCGTAGACTACCGTGGGCGCGCTGCTGACCAGCGTGAGCTCATATTCACGCTCGAGCCGCTCCTGGACGATGTCCATGTGCAGGAGCCCGAGGAAACCACAGCGGAAACCGAAGCCGAGCGCGCCGGAGACTTCCGGCTCGTAGTGGAGCGCGGAGTCGTTGAGACGCAGCTTCGCGAGCGCATCGCGGAACTTCTCGTAGTCCTCCGAGTTCACCGGAAAGAGCCCGGCGAAGACCCGCGGCTTGATCTGCTTGAAGCCGGGGAGCGGCGCGTGCGCCGGACGGTTCTCGAGCGTGATGGTGTCCCCGACGGGGGCGCCGTCGATCTCCTTGATGCCCGCGACCACGAAGCCGACGTCGCCGGTGGCGAGCTCCTGCTCCACCACCGCCTTGGGCGTGAAGCGGCCGAGGCGGTCGACGTGATGGCTGCGCCCGGTCGAGACCACACGGATCTTGTCGCCGCTCTTCAAGCTGCCGTTCATGACGCGCACCAGCGAGACGACGCCCACGTAGTTGTCGAACCAGGAATCGACGATGAGCGCCTGCAGCGGCGCGGCGCCGTCGCCGCGCGGCGCGGGAATGCGCCGGATGAGCACCTCGAGGAGCTCGGCGACACCGTCGCCGGTCTTGGCGCTCACCTGTACCGCGTCCGCGGCCTCGATGCCGATGATCTCCTCGATCTCGCGCATCACCCGCTCGGGATCCGCCGACGGCAGGTCGATCTTGTTGATGACCGGCAGCACCTCGAGCCCCTGCTCGGTCGCCGTGTAGCAGTTGGCGACGCTCTGCGCCTCCACCCCCTGGGAGGCGTCCACCACCAGCAGTGCTCCGTCGCACGCCGCGAGCGAGCGCGACACTTCGTAGGAGAAGTCGACGTGCCCGGGGGTGTCGATCATGTTGAGCTGATAGCGCTCGCCGTCCAGGGCGCTGTAGTAGAGCGTGACGCTCTGTGCCTTGATGGTGATACCGCGCTCGCGCTCCAGGTCCATGGAGTCGAGCACCTGCTCCTGCATCTCGCGGTCCGCGAGTCCCCCGCACAGCTGGATGAACCGATCGGCGAGCGTCGATTTGCCGTGATCTACGTGCGCGATGATGGAGAAGTTACGTATGTGCCGCATGAATGGGGGAAGCCGCCGCCGGAGACTCACGCCGTGGCCAAGTCCAGCGGCGGGCCGGATTATAGGGAAGTTTGTCGGTTCTGGCCCGGTGGACCGTGCTACGGGGTCAGCCGGCGCGCCGCCGGCGCCGGCCGCAGCAGCCGCGCGAGCTCGTCCGGCTCCAGCCGGTGGCGACATACGACCGTGCCGTCGAGCAGCAGTACCGGGACGTGGAGGCCGTGGCGGCGCAGGAGCTGCGGATCGGACTCGACGTCGACGAGCTCGATGGGCGGCAGGGTGAGTGTGCGGGCGAGCGCGGCGAGGTCCTCCAGCATAGTCTCGCACAGCTCGCAGTCGTGGCGGTGCACCACCGTCAGGCGCGCGGCAGGTGCCCCCGGCAACGGCATGGGCTTCAGCGGCGGGTGGCCGCGGGCGTCGCGGCCTCCTCGGCCCTGACCTGGGTGGCGATGAAACGCACCGTGGCCGGCGGAACCTCACCCACGGCCGTGATCTTGAAGCCGTTGATCACCGTCGAGAACGCCGAAGACGACCCGAGGCGCGCCGAGCGCACCTCCGCGACCTGGCCCGAGCTGTCCTGAGCGCGCGTCTCGACAAAGACCGACACCGAGGCAAGCCCGTCGGAGAATACCAGGTGATCGGCCGGAGCGGCCGCGCCCGGCAGCGTCTGCGGGCCGCGCATCATCATGCGAAATCCCGGCGGCAGCTTCAGCGCGCTCCACACCGTGGCGGAGGCCAGCGCGGCGGCAGGCGGTGCCGCATCGTTGCGCAGCCACTGGAAGCCGTCGGTCGAGACCTCGGGCCGGAACGCGGAGTCGGGAATGCGCGCCGCCATCGTCAGGCTGGCGAACACCAGCTGCTCGATGACGCGGCCATCGGTATCGCACAGCTGCGTCTTCAGCGGCATGGCGGTCGAATCGTCGATCCACAGCCGATAGCCGTAACGGAACTCGTCGCGGGGCGCTACCGAGATGACGTGCGTGTCGCGGCGGTTGAGACGCATGCGCGCGACCTCGCGGATGTCGTAGAAGGTCGCGGTCTGAGCGCTGACGGCCGGGAAGCCCGCCAGCGATTCCTGCACCGGACGCTGCTCCACCAGCACCGTGCGCCGGTCGGGCAGGTAGCAGGTGAGGCTCGAGCCGGCGCGGATGAACTCACGGCCCGAGCCATCGAGCGACACGAGCCGCTCGGCCACCTGCCCGTCCTGCAGGCGGTGGATGATGCGCAGCATCTCGACCGTGCCGCCGTGCCAGTGCGAGAAGGTGCCGTCGTAGTTGCGCGTCGTGAGCGCCTGGTTCATGCGCTCGAGCCACTGCGCCGGAGTTTGTGCAGGTGATGTCTTCTGCCCTGGAGCCTCTGCCGGGCGAATCTGCTCGCCCTGCGCAGCGCAGCCGCGGCTCGGTTCCAGGGCAGCGAGCGCGCCGGCGGCCGCGACCGCCCAGGCGAGCGCGAGCGCCCTCATGCGCTCGCTACTGCGCGTTGCTCTTGGCATCGCGCGGCGGATCCTCTGCGCTGTCGGTGGACACGGCGATCGGACCCGCCTCTGCCGGCTCGCTCGTCATGAACGAGGAGAGGAGGTTGCGGCGCGCCACGGGCGGGCTGAACATGCTGTGCGCCACGACGTAGTTGGCGAGCTCGGTGGCCGGCACGACCGCCGCCGCGCCGCGCGCGGGCGGCGGGACCACGTAGCTGTCGGAGCCGGCCGCGGACCTCGCAGGCGGGGTCGCCATCGCCGGTGCGGTCACGCGGGCGACGGCTGCGGCGGCCAGCGGCGGCGTGGCCACCGCGGCGCCGAGCGGCGCGTGCGCGCGCAACCACAGGATCGAGACCGCGGCGACGCCGGCCGCGACGGCCGCGCCGGCCGCCGGGCGCAACCAGCGCAGCTCGTGGCGCCGCGGCGCGGACTGTCCGGACAGCGCCGGCTCCGATCCCACGATCACACTCACGCGCCGGGCGACGCGTGCGTTCAGGCGCACGCCGCGCTCGGCGCGGATCGCCGCGGCGATCACCGCATAGCGCTCCCAGCGGGCCTTGAGCTCGCCGTCGCGCGACAGGCGGCGGGCGAGCAACTCGCACTCGGCGGACGCCAGCTCGTCGTCGAACATGGCGGATAACTGGCTGTCGAGCTCTTCGTTCATCCCAGCTCCTCGGCGCGGCCCAGGCCGCCCTCGAACACTTCCCGCAGGCGTCGGTCGATCGCCTCGCGCGCGCGGAATATCCGCGAGCGCACCGTCCCCACCGGACAATCCATGGCGGCGGCGATCTCCTCGTACGACAGCCCCTCGAGCTCCCGCAGCACGATCGCCGTGCGCAGGTCCTCGGGCAGCGCCTCGATGGCGGTATTGACGATCGTGCGGATCTCGTCCGTCAGCACCAGCGCCTCGGGGGTCTCGGAATCCTTCATGCGGCCTTGCATCTCGTATGACTCTTCGCTGTTGCGGTCGATGTTGTATTCGATCGGGCTGCGGTCGCGGGACACTACGGCGTTCTTGGCGGTATTGATCGCGATGCGGTACAGCCAGGTATAAAAGGCGCTGTCGCCGCGGAACTGCGGCAGCGCGCGGTAAGCCTTGATGAAGGCCTCCTGCGCAATATCCTCGGCTTCGGCCGGGTTGCGGACGTAGCGCATGACCAGCTTGACGAGTTTGTGCTGGTACTTGAGGACCAGCGCATCGAATGCCCCCTTGTCTCCGCGCTGTACGCGGCGCACCAGGCTCAGATCACTCGCGTCGGCGCCCATGCGCCCCCTACCCCGGCAAAGAGGGCCGCCACGCCGCGCGCTGAGTAGACTGTGACCCCTTGTAAAAGTTCAGCATACCGGAGAACCGTGACATAAATCCCGGATGCGCGCCGCAAGCGAGCGCAGCTCGGGGTCCGCGGGACGCTCATTCCCGAGCAGATACCCCGCCAGCAGCGGATCGCTTAAGCCGAGCAGGCGCTCGAATGCCCGCCACTCCGCCTCCGGGGCCCGGGAGAGCCCCGCACGCGCAAAGCGCTCGAGGATCAGGTCGAGCTCCTTCATGCCGCGCCGGCAGCGCCACAGGAGCCGCCCCGGTGTTCCGGCCGGCGTCGCATCCCGGGCTTGCATCTGCGGCAGCTGATCCATCGCTTCAGCCGTGGCGCTCGACCAGCATCTTCTTGATTTCCGCGATCGCCTTGGCGGGATTGAGATCCTTGGGGCAGACGTCGGTGCAGTTCATGATGGTGTGGCACCGATAGAGCCGGAAGGGATCCTCGAGCTCATCGAGCCGCTCGCCGGTCGCCTCGTCGCGGCTATCGATGATCCAGCGGTACGCGGCCAGCAGCGCCGCGGGACCTAAGAACCGCTCGCTGTTCCACCAGTAGCTCGGGCAGGAAGTCGAGCAGCAGGCGCACAGGATGCACGCCGCCGGCCGGTCGATCTGCTCCTGCTCCTCCTTGCTCTGCAGCCGCTCGTGATCGGGTGGCGCCGGGGTGCGCGCCTGCAGCCAGGGTTTCACCGCGGCGTACTGCGCATAGAAGTTGCTGAGATCCGCTACCAGGTCCTTGACGACCGGCATGTGCGGCAGAGGGTAGATGCGCACCTCGGCGCCGAGGTCCTGCATCGAGGTGGTGCAGGCGAGCCGGTTCAGGCCGTTGATGTTCATGGCGCATGAGCCGCAGATGCCCTCGCGGCACGAGCGGCGGAAGGTGAGCGAGGAGTCGATCGCCGCTTTGATCTGGATCAGGGCATCGAGCACCATCGGTCCCAGGGTCTTGGCATCGATCTCGAAGGTATCGATGCGGGGATTGCCGCCCCGGTCGGGGTCGAAGCGGTAGACGCGGAAGGTGCGCAGCTCGCGCACGCCCGCCGCGGCGCGGTGAGTGACGCCCGGCACCGGGCGCGAGCTGGCAGGCAGCCGGAATTCGACCATGAGGCTCCTTTAGTAGGTGCGCGCCCGGGGCGGGATCGACTCCACCTCCCCGGTGAGTGTGTTGAGATGCACCGGCCGGTAGTCGAAGCGCACGCGCCCCGGCCCGTCGACCCATATCAGCGTGTGCTTCATCCAGTTCTGGTCGTCGCGCTGCGGGAAGTCCTCGCGGGCGTGCGCGCCGCGGCTCTCGGTGCGGTTAGCCGCCGAGTGGATCGTGGCGGTCGACTGCAGCAGCAGGTTCTCGAGCTCGAGTGTCTCGATGAGATCGGTGTTCCAGATGAGCGAGCGGTCGGTAACGCCCACGTCGGCGAAGGACTCGAAGGTCTGGCCGATGCGCGCGATCCCCTGAGCCAGGCTCTCGCCGGTACGGAACACCGCGGCATCGAGCTGCATGGTCTTCTGCATCTCGACGCGGATCGCCGCCGTGCCGCGTGAGCCGTTCGCCTGGCGGAGGCGATCGAGGCGCGCCAGCGCGGCATCGCCGGCGTCCCGCGGCAGCGGGCGGTGGGCGCTGCCCGGCTCGATGAGCTCGACGCAGCGCCGCGCCGCCTCGCGGCCGAACACCACGAGGTCGAGGAGCGAATTGCTCCCTAAGCGGTTGGCGCCGTGCACCGAGACGCAGGCGGCTTCGCCGACCGCCATCAGCCCCGGCACGACGCTGTCGGGATTCCCGCCCTTCGGGCACACCACCTCGCCGCGGTGGTTGCAGGGGATGCCGCCCATGTTGTAGTGCACCGTGGGCTGCACCGGGATCGGCTCGCGTGTCACGTCGACGCCGGCAAAGATATGGGCCGTCTCGGCGATGCCTGGCAGGCGCTCGTGGATGACACCCGCTCCCAGGTGCTCGAGGTGCAGCTCGATATAGTCGTGCTCGGGCCCGGCGCCGCGCCCCTCGCGGATCTCGAGCGTCATCGCGCGGCTCACGACGTCGCGCGAGGCCAGGTCCTTGGCGTTGGGGGCATAGCGCGCCATGAAGCGCTCGCCCTTGGAGTTCGTGAGATAACCGCCCTCGCCGCGCGCGCCCTCGGTGATCAGGCAGCCGGCGCCGTAGATTCCGGTGGGATGGAACTGCACGAACTCCATGTCCTGCAGCGGCAGCCCGGCGCGCAGCACCATCGCGTTACCGTCCCCGGTGCAGGAGTGCGCCGAGGTGCAGGAGAAGTAGGTGCGGCCGTAGCCTCCGGTCGCGAGGATCGTCATGTGCGCGCGGAAGCGATGCAGCGTCCCGTCGGCGAGATCCAGCGCCACGACGCCGCGGCATACACCATCCTCCATGATGAGATCGATGGCGAAGTACTCCACGAAGAAGGTGGCCGCGTGACGGATCGACTGCTGATAGAGCGTGTGCAGCATCGCGTGCCCGGTGCGGTCGGCGGCGGCGCAGGTGCGCTGCGCTATCCCAGCGCCGAAGTGCGTCGTCATGCCGCCGAACGGCCGCTGGTAGATGCGTCCGGTGTCGGTGCGCGAGAACGGCACCCCGTAGTGCTCGAGCTCGATGACCGCCGCGGGCGCCTCCTTGCACATGAGCTCGATCGCGTCCTGGTCGCCGAGCCAGTCGGAGCCCTTGACGGTGTCGTACATGTGCCAGCGCCAGTCGTCCTCGCCCATGTTGCCGAGCGCGGCCGAGATGCCACCCTGCGCCGCGACGGTGTGGCTGCGGGTCGGGAACAGTTTGCTGATGCAGGCGGTGGACAGCCCGCTCTCGGCGAGCCCGAGCGTGGCACGCAGTCCCGCGCCGCCGGCGCCGACCACCACGACGTCGTAACTGTGCTCGACGAGCTCGTAGGCGCTCACGACGCGCCCCCAAGCGCCACCTTGAGAACCGCGAACACGCCGGCCGCCGCGAGCAGCGCGTGCACGAAGTTGACGACCACCAGCGTCACGGTGCGGGCGCCCGGTCCTGGCACGTAGTCCTCCACCACGACCTCAAGACCTAGCCGCGAGTGCCAGGTCGCCACCAGCACCAGAAGCATGAGGAGCACTGCCGTCCAGCTCTGCCCCATCCAGGCGGCGACGGTCGCATGACTGAGCGACGGCAGTGTGAGCAGCGACACGGCGAACCACACCGAGAGCGGCACGAGCGCTACGGCGGTGAGCCGCTGCATCCACCAGTGATGCACGCCCTCCCTGGCCGAGCCCGCGCCCAGCACCCGGCGCATCGGAGTACGCAAGCTCATGGCGTGCGCGTCATCGAGAGCCAGGCGCAGTAGCCGACCACGAGCATCAGCACGAGGCTCGCGACCGCCACGAGCCAGGCGCTGCGCTCCGATTGGGCCCGCTCGAGCCCGCGCCCGGTATCCCAGACGAGGTGGCGGATGCCGGCGACCAGGTGATAGCACGCCGCCACGATGAATCCCGCGTACACCAGCTTCATCACCGGCAGCGCCAGCAGCCATTGCGCACGCGCCTGGGCGCGCGCGCCGCCCGCCACCGCCATCAGCCAGTACACGAGCAGCACGAGCCCGGCCGAGAGCCCCATCCCCGTGATGCGGTTGAGGCCGGATGTCAGCATCGTGTACTTGAGCTTGTACACCGACAGGTGGGGCGATAGGGGTCTGTTCGGCATAGTCTAGAAATCGATGCAGCGTCCGTTCTTTTCCCAATCGCCGAAGCGCGTCGGGTCGGGCCCGGGTACGCCGCCGAGCTCGCGCGGGCGCGCCGCCGCGGGCGCAGGCCCGCCGGCGGCATCGGGGACTGGACGGCTAAGCGGAGCAGGAACGGAAGCGGGGACTGGCTCAGGCTTTCGCGGATCCTTGCTTTGGGACATCGACATATCCATTTAGTCTGACAGAATTCGTCGATCACGGCCACGGAAAGCCAAGGAAAAACAACGCTCAACCCTATGCGCACGCAATGGAGTCTGTCGCCGCTCGAGTCACTCGGCGCGCTGCGCGTTCGCGGCCGCGACGTCATCTCGTTCCTGCAGGGGCAGCTCTCCAACGACCTGAGGCAGCTCGCCGACGCGCGCTCGCTGCTTGCCGGTTACCACAACCCGCAGGGCCGCGTGCTGGCGCTCCTGCGCCTCATCGAGCCCGCGCCCGGCGAAGCGCTCGCCCTCCTGCCGCGCGAGCTCGTGACGCCAGTGGCGAGCCGGCTGCGCACTTTCATCCTGCGCTCGAAGGTCGAGCTCACGGACGAATCGCTCGCCTGGCGCATCGAGGGGCTCATCGGGGGAGGCGCGTCCGAGCCTGAGCCGCGCCTGCCGGCGGCGGTGGCCGCGGTCGCGCGCCTCGGCCAATCCTTTGCGCTGTGTGTCGGCGAGCGGCCGCCGCGCTGGCTCATCGTCTCACCGGCGTCGAGCCCGCACGGCGAGCCTGCCCTCGCACGCTGCGCGCCTGCGGCGCCTGAGCTGTGGCAGCGACTCGCGATCGAGAACGGCGAGCCGCAGGTGTACGCGGCGACGTCGGGAGAATTCGTCGCCCAGATGCTGAACCTCGACCTGCTCGGAGCGATTGCGTTCGACAAGGGCTGCTACACCGGCCAGGAGGTGATCGCACGCGCTCACTACCGCGGGCGGGTCAAGCGCCGCCTGCAGCGCTTTCGCTCGGGCGCGGCGCGGCCTCTCCAGCCCGGCGATACCGGCGAGCTCGCCGACGGACGCCCGTTCCGGGTGGTGGACGCGCTCCCGCTTGCGGACGGGGGCTGCGAGTTTCTGGCCGTGGCGCCGCTCCCGGGCGCCGAGGTGCGCGCCGACGAGGCGGTCGGCGCTGCGCGCCTCAACGCCACGCAACTGCCCCTGCCCTATGAGCTGCCAGAGTAAGCCATGAACACCAGCGCCACGCATCCGGTAAGGATCGACACCCATAGCGGCGGCTGCCTCTGCGGAGCGGTCCGGTATGAGGTCGCGGGCCCGCTGCGCCCCATGGTGTTTTGTCACTGCACCCAGTGCCGGCGCAGCACCGGTCACTTCATGGCGGCCACCGCGGCGCACCATCGTGACTTTCGGCTGCTCGCCGCGGAGCAGCTGCGCTGGTATGCATCCTCGGACGCGGCGCGACGCGCCTTCTGCGGCTGCTGCGGCTCGACACTCTTCTGGCAGGCCGACGGGCGCGACTACGTCAGCATCGCTGCCGGCACGCTCGATGGCGCCACCGGCCTCATGGGCGCCTGCCACATCCATGTCGCCGACAAGGGCGACTACTACTCGATCGGGGATGGGGTGCCGCAGCGGCTCGATGGCAACTTCTCGGTTCCGATCCCCGGTGTGGGCGATGCGTGATTCGTACCGAACTCTCGTCCTGCTCACACTATGTGCGAGCGCGGCCGGCTGTCACCCGGCCATTACGGACGAGGCCGGGCTGCCCCCGATAGTCGGGGCCTGGCTGGTGCGCGCCCCGGAAGCCCCCTTTCCGCTGCACATGTTCGTGTTCCATTCCGATGGTACGGTCGAGCAATCCAATCCCGACGCGGGAGATGCCAACACCAGCGACAGCAATCTGATGGGTGTGTGGAGGTCGGACGGGGCCGGAGTCAAAGGCAAGCTGGTGGAGATCACGGCGGACCGCACGACTCACCAGTTCGTGAGCCGTGGAGAGATTTCCTTCTCGCTCAACGTCAAAGGCAACGCCTTCAGCGGCACGGCCACCGCGACGTTCTACGACGCCGAAGGCAAGCGCTCGCGGGGCCCGCTGCAGGCGACGCTCGACGGCCAGCGCGTCATTCCCTAGCGCAGCGGTGTCAAGGCAGCGTCACGCCTCCGGCCGCATGTGCGGAAACAGGATCACGTCGCGGATCGACGGCGAGTCGGTGAAGAACATGACGAGACGATCGATGCCGACACCCAGGCCCGCGGTCGGCGGCATGCCGTACTCCAGCGCGCGCACATAATCGGCATCGTAGAACATCGCCTCCTCGTCGCCCTGCTCCTTGCGCGCCACCTGGGCGCGAAAGCGCGCCGCCTGCTCCTCCGGATCGTTGAGCTCGGAGAAACCGTTGGCGATCTCGCGTCCCGAAATGAAGAATTCGAAGCGGTCGGTGACGAACGGGTCCGCGTCATTGGGCCGCGACAGCGGCGAGACCTCCACCGGGTAGGCATAGACGAAGGTGGGATCGAGGAGCGTGGCCTCAGCGGTCTTCTCGAACAGCTCGATCTGCAGCTTCCCGGGACCGTCGTCGCGGCTGTAGTTGATGCCGAGCTGGTCGCAGCGCTTGCGCAGATAGGTGAGATCGCGCAGCGACAGCGGATCGATGCCGGGATTGTTTTCGATGATCGCCTGCTCGACCGTCACGCGGCGAAACGGCTGCGCGAGGTCGTAGGGCCGGCCCTGGTAAATGAGCTCGAGCCTGCCGTTGAGCGTGTCGGCGAGGCCGCGCGTCGCCTTCTCGACCCAGTCCATCATGTCGCGGTAGTCGGCCCACGCCAGGTACAGCTCCAGCATGGTGAATTCCGGGTTGTGCTGGGTCGAAAGGCCCTCGTTGCGGAAGTTGCGGTTGATCTCGTAGACGCGATCGAGGCCGCCCACGATCAGGCGCTTCAGGTACAGCTCCGGCGCAATGCGCAGGTACATGTCGAGGTCGAGCGCGTTGTGGTGCGTGCGGAAGGGGCGCGCGGTCGCGCCGCCCGGAATCGGCTGCATCATCGGCGTCTCGACCTCGAGGAAGTCGAGCGCGTCGAGGAAGTCGCGCAGGTAGCGCACGATGCGGGCGCGGGTGCGGAACACCTCGCGGCTCGTGTCGCTCATGATGAGATCGACGTAGCGGCGGCGATAGCGGGTCTCGGTGTCCGCGAGCCCGTGCCACTTGTCAGGCAGCGGCCGCAACGACTTCACCAGCAGGCGCAGCGTATCGGCGCGCACCGACAGCTCGCCGGTGCGGGTGCGGAACAGCAGCCCGCCTCCGCCGATGATGTCGCCCACGTCCCAGCCCTTGAAGGCCTCGTACAGGGGGCCGAGCGCCTCCTGCTGCAGGTACAACTGGATCTGTCCGGTGCGGTCCGCGATCTTGGCGAAGCTCGCCTTGCCCATGACGCGCTTGAACATGAGGCGGCCGCCGACCTGCACGCGCGTCGGATTGGCCTCGAGCCACTCCCCGCTCCGCTCGCCATAAGCGGCCAGGAGCTCCCCGGCGAGCGCGTCACGGCGGAAGTCGTTGGGGAAGGCGCCGCCGGAGCCGGCGGCCCGGCGGAGCTCCGCGAGCTTGGCGCGCCGCTCGGCGATCAGCTTGTTCTCGTCACCGCCATCATCGCCGCCGCCGGAGCCGGTGGGGTTGTTGTCATTCTTCTTCATTTTGTCAGACACCCGCCTTGAGAGAGGCCTCCATGAACTGGTCCAGTGCGCCGTCGAGCACCGCCTGAGTGTTGCCCACCTCGATGCCGGTTCGCAGGTCCTTGATGCGCGACTGATCGAGCACGTAGGAGCGGATCTGGTTGCCCCAGCTCACGTCCGACTTCGAGTCCTCGAGCACCCGCGCCGCGGCGTTGCGCTTGTTGACCTCGAGCTCGTAGAGCTTGGCCTTGAGCATCTTCATGGCGGTGGAGCGGTTCTTGTGCTGGCTGCGCTCGTTCTGGCAGGCAACCACGATGCCGGTCGGCAGGTGCGTGATGCGCACCGCCGACTCGGTCTTGTTGACGTGCTGGCCGCCGGCGCCCGAGGAGCGGTACACGTCGGTCCTCAGGTCCGCCGGATTCACCTCGATCTCGATGTCGTCGTCGACCTCGGGCGAGACGAACACGGAGGCGAAGGAGGTGTGGCGGCGGTTGCCCGAATCGAAGGGCGACTTGCGCACCAGACGGTGCACCCCGGTCTCGGTGCGCAGCCAGCCGTAGGCGTACTCGCCCTGTACCTCGACGCTCGCGCTCTTGATACCGGCCACCTCCCCCGGGCTCGTGTCGATCACCTCGCAGCGAAAGCCGCGCGCCGCACCCCAGCGCAGGTACATGCGCAACAGCATCTGCGCCCAATCCTGTGCCTCGGTACCGCCCGCGCCCGCCTGGATGTCGAGAAAGGCGCTGTGCGAATCCATCTCGCCACGAAACATGCGCTTCAGCTCGAGGTGGCGCACCTCCGCCTCGAGACGCTGCGCGTCGCGCTCGATATCCTGCGCGGCGCCCTGGTCGCCTTCGGCCTCGGCGAGCTCGAGCAGCTCCGCGGCCTCGGCAATCCGTAAGCTGGTGCGGTCGATGTCGCCGACGTCGCTCGTCAGCCGGGCGCGCTCACGCCCGAGCTCCTGGGCGCGCGCCGGGTCGGACCACACCGCCGGATCCTCCAGCTCGCGCCCGACCTCCTCGAGGCGCTCGAGCTTGCGGTCGTACTCAAAGAAACCCCCGTAGCGCGTTGGTGCGCTCGCCGAGATCCTTGAGATGACGCTTGAGTTGATTGACTTCCATGGTCGTCCCGCGGGTGTGCTGCTTGAAGGATGCTAACACTCGGGCGGTCATTTCAGCGAGCCACGGGCAGCAGGTGATCGACCAGCAGCTGCAGCCGCCGCTCGCCCTGGTACTCGTTGATGTCCAGGCGGTAGACGAGCTGCACGCGCCCCTCCGGCAACGCGCCCGAGGCGCCCTGCTCGAAATGGTTGAAGACGACCGCATCGAAGGAGCGGCCGCTCGAGGCCGGCTCGACCCACATTTTCACGTGCCGCTCGCCGATGACGCGCGCGCTCTTCACGCTGAACACGCCATCGAAGGACGGCTCGGGAAATGCCTGGCCCCACGGGCCCCCGGCGCGCAGCGCCTCCGCGGTGTCCAGCGCGATCTCCGCAACCGCGAGCTCGCCGTCGGTTTCGATCGTCTCCGCTGCGGCGCGCCCGCCCGTCCAGCGCGCCACCTCCTCATCGAAGGCGCGCGCGAACTCGTCGAGCCGCGCGCGCTCGAGCGTGAGGCCCGCCGCCATGGCGTGCCCGCCGAAGCGGCTGATGAGCCCCGGGTGGCGTGCCGCAATCCGATCGAGCACGTCGCGGATGTGCACGCCCGCCACCGAGCGGGCCGAGCCGCGCAGCGTCGCGGGATCCGCGCTCGCGAAGGCGATCACCGGGCGGCGCACCCGCTCCTTGACGCGGCTCGCGACCAGCCCGACGACGCCCTGGTGCCAGCTCTCATCGAAGAGGCAGACGCCGCTGCGCTCGAGCGCGCCGGGACCGGGCTCGGCCAGGCGGCGCACCGCGCCGAGCGCCTCCTGCTGCATGCGCGCCTCGATCGCGCGGCGCTCCTCGTTGAGCTCATCGAGCCGCACCGCGAGCTGCTGCGCGACGGACGTGTCGTCGGTGAGCAGGCACTGGATGCCGATGGTCATGTCGTCGATGCGGCCGGCGGCGTTCAGGCGCGGCGCCACCCCGAAGGCGAGATCGGCGGCGGTGAGGTCGGCGCCGCGCGCGGCTCTGCTGAGCAGCGCGCGGATCCCGGCGACGCAGCGACCGGCGCGGATGCGCTTCAGGCCCTGCGCAATCAGTACCCGGTTGTTCGGATCGAGCGGCACCACGTCCGCCACCGTGCCGAGCGCCACCAGATCGAGCAGCTGCGGCACGACCGGTGCGCGCGTGGCGCCGTGCTCATCTGCCGCGAGGCGCCGCTCGAGCGCCGCCATGAGGTAGAAGGCGACTCCGACGCCGGCGAGCGCGCGGCTGCCGAAGCGGCTGCCGGCGAGGTTGGGATTCACGATCACATTGGCGTCGGGAAGCTCGGCGCCCGGGAGATGATGATCGGTGATCAGCACGTCGATCCCGTGGGTGCGTGCGGCGGCGACTCCGGCGTGGCTCGAGACGCCGTTGTCGACCGTGACGATCAGGGTCGGCGAGCGCTGCGCCGCCAGCGCCACGATCTCGGGCGTGAGCCCGTAGCCGAACTCGAAGCGGTTGGGGACGAGAAAATCCACGGCGGAGAACCCGAGGCTGCGGAGCGCGCGCACCATGAGCGCACTCGCGGTGGCGCCGTCGGCGTCGAAATCGCCGATGACCAGCACACGCCCGCCGGTGCGGTGCGCCAGGAGCAGCTCGACCGCCGCCGCAATGCCCTCGAGCGTGCCGACCGGCAGGAGCCGTGCGAGGGAGGTGTCGAGGTCGGCGGCCGTTCGCACCCCGCGCGCGGCATAGGCGCGCGCCAGCACCGGGTGCAGGCCCGCGGCCAACTGCACGTCCGACTGGCACGTGCGCCGCACCACCGTGAGCTTCATGGCCGCCGCACCCTCACGCGAACGCCGCGAGTCCGGCGCGCGGGCGCCGCCAGCGTTTCATGCCGCTGAGCCTGCCGACGGCGATGCGGGAGTCGTTCGCGATCAGCGTGAGGCGCTTGAGCGCGCCGTCCCGGAGCGCCTCGAGTGCGGGCCGGATGAGGCGCCGATCGAGCGAGGCGGCCGCCGCGGACAGGACCCACGGCTCCTCCCGCGGCAGCTCGCCGGCCAGCTCGGCCACCACCAGGGCGCGCGCGATGCGCGGATCGGCGAGCAGCGCGTCGAGGCGCTCCGGAAGGACCTGCGACGCACGTCCATCGAGATGCAGGAGCCCCGTGACGAAGGCGTCCGAGCCGAAGATGGCCGTCGCGCCGTTCCGGCCACCGTCGGCGGCGGCCGCATGCGGCGCCGGCGCGGCCGCAAGCGCGTCCCCCGCGGCGCCCCACAGCCACAGCCCCGTGACCGGCGCCGCCCCGCGCGCGGCGCGTGCCTGGTTCAGTGCCGCTCCATGCAGCCACATCTCGATCTCCCCCATGAGGCGCAGCAGCGGCGCCGCGGAGGGACCCTGCGGCACTACGAGCATTCCTCCGGCGCAGCGCGCGGGCTCGGCGGTGTCGACGGCCGGGATCCCCGGGGTGACTGCCAGAAATTGTCCGTCGCTCAGGGCTTGCAGCAGGAGTCCCGAGCCGGCGAAGGTGCGGTGAAAAGCCTCGGCGAACGCCGTCTGCTCCTCCGGCGCCAGCCGCACGATGCCACGCGGGTCGAGATGCACCCGCGTGAGTCCCGCGACGAGCTCGACCGGCGTCGCGATCCAGCGCGTCGCCGCCCCGAGCCTGCCAGTGACGGACGCGTTTCGAGCCGCGTCCCCGCCGCCGTCCGCCAGCGCTGCGGCCGCCACCGCCGCCACTGACACTCGGGCGAGATCGCCGCGTCCGAGCCAGCGCGCGCACCATTGCCGCCAGCCCACGGGGAGCCGCTCGCGCTCGCCGAAACGCCCCGCATACTCGAGCCCCGCGAGCGCGCCCGAGTCCCCGGCCAGGTCCAGTGCGGACTCGCCCGACTGAAGGTACAGATCAGCGATGACTATCACAGCCTCGTTCACGGGCAGTATCGTACCGCCCGTGAAGTTCACTCTCGAACCCGGCGTGGCCGCCAATCTGATCCGTGGCTACTCGGACAGCGAGCTGCGCATCGGCGAGCACCGGGTCAGCGGCAGCTGCATCGTCACCGCCGACACCCTGATCACACAGTGGGAGCCGCGCAGCTTCGCCGAGCTGAGGGTTGCGCACCTCGAGGCGCTCCTCGCGCTGACACCGGAGCTGATCGTGCTCGGCACCGGTCCGACTCAGCAGTTCCCGGCAGCCGAGATTCGCGCGCTGCTCGCGCGGCGCGGCGTCGGGCTCGAGGCGATGCAGCTCGGCGCCGCGTGCCGGACGTTCAATGTGCTGGTGCAGGAGGAGCGGCGCGTGGCCGCGGGACTGTTCCTGCGGTAGGGATCTGGAGCGGAAGGCGATCGGCAGAAGACACAGGGGGAGGCTCAACCAACCAAACAATCATTCGAAGCTGACAGACTCGAACAATTGCACTGTTCTTGTTGTTCTTGATCAACGTTATTGCTGTTGTTGCGACTCCCTCCTCCCTGTGCCTTCTGCTGATGACCCTCCCGAGTGACCTGTCGTCGTAGAGAGACAGGGCGTGCATGGTAAACAGGTCGCAGATACCTGTGCAAGCTCCTTGACACGTAAAGACTTTTCCGTCGCGGCGCACGCGTCCCTCGACCTTCGGTAGCCTCTTGCACCGGTAAATTCCCCGTCCGGGCGCAGATAACAGCGGTTTTTGATCCACTTAAGCAATGATAAACAATCAGTTACATTATATATTTCAATCTTTTCTAGCTGAGTTTTCTCCGCACTGAGTGCTGTCAGACCCGGTCCAACCGTCAGGCGGTGCCGCCGAGAAGCGGCACGAATGCGACCGCGCCGAGGGACTCGCGCTCAATGCGCTGCTCACGGCGGGTGAAGCGCACGAGCTCCTGCTCGCCCTCGGGACCCAGGGGTACGATCAGCCGGCCGCCGACCTTCAGCTGCTTGAGGAGCGCCTCGGGCACCGTGAGGGGGGCGGCTGCCACCAGGATCCCGTCGTATGGCGCGTGGGCCTTCCAGCCGAGAGAGCCGTCGCCGTGCCGCGAGCGCACGTTCCTGATCCCGAGCTCCTTCAGCCGCTCGCGCGCCCGCGCGAGCAGGGGCTCGATGCGCTCGATGGTGTAGAGGTGCGTCACCAGCGGCGCCAGCACGGCGGTCTGATAGCCGCAACCGGTGCCGACCTCGAGCACATTGTCGAGTGGCCCAGCGGCCGGTCCGTCTTCGAGCAGCGCCTCGGTCATCCGCGCCACGATGTAGGGCTGGGAGATCGTCTGACCGAAGCCGATCGGCAGCGCCGTGTCCTCGTAGGCGCGGCTGCCGAGCGCCTCGTCGACGAAGATGTGGCGCGGGACGTTGCGGATGCGATCGAGCACGGCGAGATTGGCGATGCCCTGCTCACGCAGTCGCTGCACCAGACGATCGCGTGTGCGCGCCGACGTCATGCCGATGCCGGTGAGGCGCAGATCAGTCATCGACGCCTTCCAGCCAGGTTGACACCGTGGGCAGCGCGCCATGGCGCGTGAGATCGACATGGAGCGGCGTCACCGACACGTAGCCGCGCGCGATCGCGTCGAAGTCCGTGCCGGGCCCGGCGTCCTGCTCGGCTCCCGCCGGCCCGATCCAGAACACCGCACGGCCGCGCGGGTCCTGCGCGCGCATCACCGGCTCGGAGCGGTGCCGGTAGCCGAGGCGGCTGGCGCGGAAGCCGCGCAAGGCCGAGAGCGGCACGTCCGGCACGTTGACGTTGAGAATGAGCGCCGCCTCGAGCGGCTTCTTCAGCAGCTGCGCGACCAGGAGGCGCGCGACTTCGGCGCCGGTGGCGAAGTGCCCCCCGCCTCCGCCCCCGGTACAGAGCGACACCGCGATGGTGGGGAGTCCGAGGAAGCGGCCCTCGAGGGCGGCGGCCACCGTCCCCGAGTACAGCACGTCGTCGCCGAGGTTCGGGCCGTCGTTGACGCCCGAGACGACCATGTCGTGCTCGAAATCGAACAGGCCCGAGATCGCCAGGTGCACACAGTCAGTAGGCGTGCCGGGTACGAAATACACGCCCGGCTCGGACTCGTAGACGCGCAGCGGCACATCGAGCGTCAGCGAGTTGCTCGCGCCGCTCTTGTTGCGGTCCGGGGCGACGACGGTGACCTCGGCGAGCGTCGCCAGGGCTTCCCGCAGCCGGCGGATGCCTTCCGCGCGAAAGCCGTCATCATTGCTGACCAGGATCTTCACTTAAGCCGAGGGTCGGGACCGTTCCGGGATCGTTATTCGCGGTGTCGTCGAGGCGTTTCGCGCGAGCGCGTGACTATATACTTTTAATGACTGCGGGCGGAGGTAACGTGGCGCAGGCGGGCGATGACGACGAGACGGACGACGCGGGCGAAGCAGCGCGGCTGTTCCGCGCTGCGGTGCGCGGCGTCAAGCCGCTCGCCGGCGGCGCTCATGCCCCGCGGCGACCGAAGCCCCGCCCGCACGCACGTTTCACCCGCGCCGACCGCGCCGTGGTTCTCAGGGAAAGCCTCGCCGCCGAGCCTCCCGATCCCGCCCTCGCGGGCGGCGAGGAGCTGGTCTACCGGCGGCCGGGCGTGCAGCTCTCCGTGATGCGCCGGCTGCGGCGCGGTGAGTATCGCATCGAGCGCGAGATCGATCTGCACGGGCTCACGGTCGCCGAGGCCAAGCAGGCCCTGCGGAACTTCCTCATCGACGCACTCTCGGGCCAAGTGCGCTGCGTGCGTATCGTGCATGGCAAGGGGCTGCGCTCCGGTCACCGCGGGCCGGTGCTGAAGGCCGCGGTGAGCGCGGTCCTGCGCCGTACCGGGGCGGTGCTCGCGTATGTGTCCGCGCGGCCGGCCGACGGCGGAACCGGCGCCGTCTACGTGCTGCTCTCTCCGCCTTAGGGCGGGGCCTGCACGAGCTCGCGCAGTACCGCCGTGGCGAAGCTGCCGCGCGTGAGGCGGAAGCGCAGCACCACGGCGTCGGGCTCGGCTTGGCACTCGAGCTCCGCGACGCGCAGGCGCAGGCTCCTGCGCTCCTGGGCCATGCCGGCCGCCGCGCACAGCGCACACTCGGCAGCGCGCTCACGCCCGATCCGCCTCTCGAGCTCGAGCACGCCGGCGCCGGTTCCAGGCTCGCCGGCTCCCCACAGCGGCCCGGTGGGGTGAATCTCGAGGCGCGCGCAGCGAGCCGCGAGTGTCTCGTCGGGGGCCTCGACGGGGAAGAAGCTGCCGCGGCCGTCGAGGTTCGCCAGGTCACCGGCGAGCAGCCGCTCCCAGCTGCCATCGGCGACGCGCGCGGCGAGCAAGGCGTTGAACACCACGCTGCGTGCCGCCGAGAGCCTGAAACCCCGCTCGCCGGCCGGCAGGCGCGCGGGGTCGGAAGTGGCAGGCGCGAGATTCGCGCCGTCTCGCCCGAAGCGCTGGGGACCAAAGTAGTTCGGTACCCCGCGCGCGGCGATGGTCGCAAGCCGGGCAGCGAGGCGCTCAGCGAGCCGCGCTCCCTCGCCTTCGCCCGCACGCAGGCGCACGGCGAAGCGGTTTCCGGCGAGCGCGCCGCGCGGAAGCTTGCGGTTGTGCGCGTGCGATTCCAGCACCTCGAACCCCTCGCCGCGCACCGTGCGGAGGTCGAGCGGCGCCCGCGGCCGGGGCACCGAGAACCACTGGATCGCGACGGCGCGACGGTCTTTGAGCCCTGCGTAGCCGACCTCCTGCGGCCGGCAGTGCGCCGCTCGCGCGAGCTCGCGCGCGACCCACTGCGTATTGGCGTCGCTCTTGCGCACCTTGAGGAGCAGGTGCGCACCGGCACCCGCGGGCGCGAACCCCAGGTCCTCCTCGACCAGGAAGTCCTCGGCGCTCGAGCGCAGCACGGCCTCCGCCACCGGGGCGCCGTGCGCGTGCGGCGGCGCGAGCGCGGCAGTGCGCGCCGCGTCCCCTGCGCTGGTGCCCATAGTCAGCCCTCGGAAAGCAGCACGACCGCCTGCGCGGCGATGCCCTCGGCGCGCCCGAGGAATCCCAGCCGCTCGGTCGTCGTCGCCTTGAGATTGACGCGCTCCAGCGGCACTTCGAGGAGCCGTGCCACCTCGAGGCAGATCGCCTCGCGGTGCGGGGCAATCCGCGGCGCCTCGGCAATCACCGTGAGATCGGCATTCATCACGGCCAGACCGCGCGCGCGCAGCATCCCGAGCACCGCGCTGACGAAGCGGGCGCTGGCGGCGCCCTTCCAGCGCGGGTCGCTGTCGGGAAAGTGCTGACCGATATCGCCGAGCCCGGCCGCGCCGAGCAGCGCATCGCACAGCGCATGCAGCACCACGTCGCCGTCCGAGTGCGCGACCACGCCCCGGGTGTGCGCAATGCGCACGCCCCCGAGCATCAGATGATCGCCCGGACCGAAGGCATGCACGTCCACTCCGGATCCGATCCTCATGGGAGCCTCCGCGCGCGCAGCACCGCCTCGGCGAGCGCGAGATCCTCGCCGGTGGTGAGCTTGAGGTTGGTCGCCCTGCCCTCGACCAGCAGCGGACTCGCACCGCCCCACTCCATCGCCTGCGCCTCGTCGGTGGGGTGACGCCCCGCGGCGTGCGCCGCGTCGAGCGCGGCACACAGCGGCCCGAAGCCGAACATCTGCGGCGTGAGCGCGCGCCAGAGATCTGCGCGCTCGACGGTGCTTGCGACCGTGGGGCCCTGGTGCGCGCGTGCGTCCGTCTGCGCCTGCTTGAGCGTATCCGCGACGCGAATCGCCAGCAGCCCGCCGCCCTTGCCGTGGGCCGTAACCCGCACGATCAGCTCCTCGAGGTCACGCGGGTCCAGACAGGGTCGTGCCGCATCGTGCACCAGCACCCAGTCGGCCGCGTCGGCACGGCCCTCGAGTGCTGCAAGCCCGCGGCGCACCGAGACGCTCCGCTCACCGCCCCCGGGTGTGGCGGAGAGCCGCTCGCTCGTGAGGCGCGCGGCGACACGGTGCCAGGCGGGGTCCGACTCCGCGATCACCACCACGGCGTGCGCGCAGCGCGGATCGCCGAGAAAGGGCGCCAGCGCCCATTCGATGACAGCGCGCCCCATGAGGGGCGCGTACTGCTTCGGATTTTCGCCCTGGAAGCGCCGGCCGGAGCCCGCTGCGGGCATGACGAGCCAATATCTCATTGGCTGAAAGTCGCCTGCGGCGCTTTCAGCGGAGGGCGCCTCAGCCTCACTTGACGCCGGGGCGAAAGGCGCGACTTTCGCCCCTCATTGGCAAGCCGCAAGCTCAGTGCCGTCGCCTGCGGCGCTTTCAGCGGAGGGCGCCTCAGCCTCACTTGACGCCGGGGCGAAAGGCGCGACTTTCGCCCCTCATTGGCAAGCCGCAAGCTCAGTGCCATGGTCGCTGGAGCGGCAGCGCTCCGGGTCAGCGGGCCGCGGTCCGCGTCGGCGGAGGCGAGGCAGCCGGGCGGGCGGGCACCACCTGGTAGAAGGTCTCGTTGCGGGCAATCATGCCGAGGTCGCTGCGGGCGCGTTCCTCGAGCGCCGCCATGCCGGTCTTCAAATCACGTACTTCGGCGGCGAGCTGGCGGTTACGCTCGGCGAGCTGGGCGTCCTCGGCCTGTTGCGAGGCCACGGCCTGCTTCAGCCGCTGCACCTGACGCACGCCGTTGTCGGAGACCCAGATCCGGTATTGCAGCAGGATGAGGACGACAGCCAGCGCGGCGGCGAGCCACTTCATGGGAGGGACAGCGTAACAGACGGCGCGTTGGTGCGCGAAGCGGGCATCACTGCCGCGCCGCGAAGGCGTCCCGGCCGGCGAAGCGCACCTTGCCGAGCTCCGCTTCGATGCGCAGCAGCTGGTTGTACTTGGCGATGCGGTCGGAGCGCGACAGCGAGCCGGTCTTGATCTGGGTGGCGGGGGTCGCCACGGCGATGTCGGCGATGGTGGTGTCCTCGGTCTCACCCGAGCGGTGTGAGATCACCGCGGCGTAGCGCGCCTGGTCGGCCATGTCGATGCAGGCGAGCGTCTCGGTGAGCGTTCCGATCTGGTTCGGCTTGATGAGGATCGCGTTGGCGAGCGACAAGTCGATGGCCCGGCGCAGGATCTTCGTGTTGGTGACGAACACGTCATCCCCCACCAGCTGGAGCTTACCCCCGAGCACGCGGGTGAGCTCGGCCCACCCGTCCCAGTCGGCCTCGCTCATGCCGTCCTCGATGGTGACGATCGGGTACCTGGCGGCGAGGCCGGCGAGATAGCGCGCGAACTCGGGCGGCGTGAAGCTGCGCTGCTCCGACTCGAGCTGGTAGCGCCCGTCGCGGAAGAACTCCGAGCTCGCCACGTCGAGCCCGAGATAGATGTCGCGCCCCGGCTTATAGCCGGCTGTCTCGATCGCCTCGAGAATCAGCGCGAGGGCCGCCTCGTTCGACTCGAGGCTCGGAGCGAAGCCGCCCTCGTCGCCGACCGTGGTGGACAGGCCCCGGTCGGCCAGCAGCTTCTTCAGCGTATGGAACACCTCGGCGCCGTAGCGCAGCGCCTCGCGGAAGCTCGGCGCGCCCACCGGCAGGATCATGAACTCCTGCACGTCGAGACTGTTGTTGGCGTGCGCACCGCCGTTCACGATGTTCATCTGCGGCACGGGCATGACCGGCTCGTGCTGCCGGTGTGATAGTTGTGCGAGGTGACGGTAGAGCGGCAGCCGTGCGTCGCTGGCCGCCGCGCGGGCCGCGGCCAGCGAGACGCCGAGGATGGCGTTCGCGCCGAGCCGCGCCTTGTTCTCGGTGCCGTCGAGCTCGATCATGCGCGCATCGATTGCGGCCTGCTCGCGCGGGTCCGACCCCACGACGGCGGCCTTCAGCACCGTGTTCACGTGCTCGACCGCCTTGAGCACTCCCTTGCCCCCGTAGCGCCGCCTGTCGCCGTCGCGCAGCTCGACCGCCTCGCGGGTCCCGGTGGAGGCGCCCGAGGGCACGGCGGCACGCCCCAGCGCGCCCGAATCGAGCAGCACGTCGACTTCAACCGTCGGGTTGCCGCGCGAGTCCAGGATCTCGCGGCCGCGGACTTCGGTGATACGGCTCATAGCAGTGACTCCTCAAACGGCGCCGCCTTGACCGCCCGGTCGAGCTCGGTGAGCGTCGTGAGCAGCGGCTCCATGCGTGAGAGCGGCCAGGCATTCGGGCCATCGGACAGCGCTTCCTCGGGGCGCGGGTGCGTCTCCATGAAGAGCCCCGCGATGCCGGCGGCGACCGCCGACCGAGCCAGCACCGGGATGAACTCGCGCTGCCCCCCGGAGGAGGTGCCCTGCCCGCCCGGCAGCTGCACCGAGTGGGTGGCATCGAACACCACCGGACAACCGGTCGCGCGCAGGATCGACAGCGAGCGCATGTCGGACACCAGGTTGTTGTAGCCGAAGGAGAAGCCGCGCTCGCACACCAGGATCGCCTGATTGCCGGTCGAGCGCGCCTTGTCGACCACGTTCTGCATCTCCCACGGCGAGAGAAACTGGCCCTTCTTGATGTTGACGGGCTTGCCCTGCGAGGCGGTCTTGACGATGAAGTTTGTCTGGCGGCAGAGGAACGCCGGGGTCTGCAGCACATCGACCACCGCGGCAACCTCCGCGAGCGGGGTGTCCTCGTGCACGTCGGTGAGCACCGGGACGCCGATGCGGCTCCTGACGTGCTCGAGAACCTTCAGCCCCGCATCGATCCCGGGTCCGCGAAACGAGGCGCGCGAGGAGCGGTTCGCCTTGTCGTACGAGGCCTTGAAGACGAAGGGCACGGCGAGGCGGCTGGTGATCTCCTTCAGCCGCCCGGCGATCTCCTCGGTGAGCGCCTGACCTTCGATGACGCAGGGACCCGCGATGAGGAACAGCGGCCGCTCGATCCCGACTTCGTGTCCTGCCAGCTGCATGGCGGTCCCGTCGTCCGGAGTTCTAGGTCGTCGTGAGACAGTCGCGCAGGCACAGGGACGTGCCCGCCGCCGTAGGCGGCGAGCAGCGAGTCAAAACCACGCTTTTGGCTCGCTGCCGCGAGCATCGTGACAGGGCGAGGCGCAAAGCGCCGAGCGGGCGCACAGGGATGTGCGCCCTGGGCTTGCGCGCAGCAGGACAGCGAAGCGCAATGTCCGATGCGAGCTTCAAACTAGGCCCCGGCGGCCTGCGGCAGCTGCGCGGCGCGCGCGGCGCGCGCGGCGCGGATGAAGCCCGTGAAGAGCGGGTGCCCGTCCCGCGGGGTGGAAGTGAACTCGGGGTGGAACTGCGTGGCGACGAACCACGGGTGATTGGGCAGCTCGATCACTTCCACCAGCCCGTCGCGCGAGAAACCCGAGAAGCGCATGCCGGCCTGCCGGTAGCGCTCGAGGTAGTTGTTGTTGAACTCGAAGCGGTGCCGGTGCCGCTCGAGGATGACGTCGCGGCCGTAGAGCTCGCGGGCGCGTGTGCCCGCCGCGAGCAGCACCTCCTGAGCGCCGAGGCGCATGGTGCCGCCCTTCTCGGACGCCTCGTCACGCGTCTGGGCGCCGCGCGTCTGGTCCTGCCACTCGGAGATGAGCGCGATCACGGGGTCGGGGCTGGCGCGGTTGAACTCGGTGCTGTTGGCGTCGGCGAGGCCGAGCATGTGCCGGCCGAACTCCACGATCGCGACCTGCATGCCTAAGCAGATCCCGAGATACGGCACCCGCTGCTCGCGCGCGAAGCGCACCGCCTGGATCTTGCCCTCGATGCCGCGCTCGCCGAAGCCGCCCGGCACCAGGATGGCATCCATCCCCTTCAGCGCGTGCGTGCCGTGCTGCTCGATGTCGGTCGACTCGATGTAGTGGATGTTGACGCGCGTACGGCTCTTCAAGCCGCCGTGCATCAGCGCCTCGTGGAGCGAGAGGTAGGAATCGCGGATCTGCACGTACTTGCCGACCATCGCGATGTCCACCTGGCCGTCGGGATTGGCCTTGGCGCTCACCACGTGGCGCCACTCGGCGAGCTCGGTCGGCGGCACGCTGAGGCGCAGCTTGTCGACCACGATGTCATCGAGCGCCTGCTCGTGCAGCAGGATCGGGATGCGGTAGATGTCGTCGGCGTCCACCGCGGAAATCACCGCGCGCTCCTCGACATTGGTGAAGAGCGCGATCTTGCGCCGCTGCTCTTCCGGCAGCGGGTGCTTGCAGCGGCACAGCAGCACGTCCGGCTGGATGCCGATGCCGCGCAGCTCCTTGACCGAGTGCTGGGTCGGCTTGGTCTTGACCTCGTGCGAGCCGCCCACCACCGGCACCAGCGTCAGGTGCATATACACGCAATTGCTGCGGCCGAGCTCCACTCCGAGCTGGCGGATGGCCTCGAGGAACGGCAGCGACTCGATATCGCCGACCGTGCCGCCGATCTCCACCATACAGACGTCGGCGCCGTCGGCGCCGAGCTTGATGCAGCGCTTGATCTCGTCGGTGATATGGGGAATGACCTGCACCGTCGCCCCCAGATAGTCGCCGCGCCGCTCCTTGGCGATCACGCGCTCGTAGATGCGCCCGGTGGTGAAGTTGCTGTTACGCCCCGTGGTGGTGCGCACGAAGCGCTCGTAGTGCCCCAGGTCCAGGTCCGTCTCGGTGCCATCCGAGGTGACGAACACCTCGCCGTGCTGAAACGGGCTCATGGTGCCCGGATCCACGTTGATGTAGGGATCGAGCTTGACCATGGCGATCTTAAGGCCCCGGGCCTCGAGGATCGCGCCGAGCGAGGCGGAGGCGATGCCCTTGCCCAGGGAGGACACGACGCCGCCGGTGACGAATACGAAACGCGTCATAACTCTCGCAGGATTACCCGTCGCGTGAGGTCGCTGCCGCAGAAAGGGCCGATCGACGACGGGCCAGCAGGTTAGCACATCTCAGCCGCCCGTGCCCCGCCCCGCTTGGGTCCAAACGAAGCGCGCGCGCCGGCGGGCTCTCGGGCCCGCCTGCACCGACTCGTCGAGCCAGACGTCGGCGATCGCGACCAGCCTGGCGCCGCTGAACACGAGCGGCAGGCGTGCGCGCTGGGCGGGGGGCAGCTGAGACTCGCGCAGCAGGCTCTTCAGCGTGCGCCGCGGGCCCCCGGGTGCAATGGCGAGCCGCTCGCCGCCCCGGCGCCAGCGGATCGTGAGCCGGGCGGGAAGCGCGGCGAGATTCACCGGCCCGTGCGCGTCTGCCTCGAGCTCGATCTGCCCGAGGTCGCCCGGCAGCGGGCAGACGGGCGCGGCATGCCACGCCCAGGCGATCTCGCGCGGCACCCCGGACCCGCCCGCGGACACGGCCCCACCCGTGGGGTGCAGCGTGAGGAGCCCCGCCTGCCGCTCGACCCGCACTCCGGTCCACTCAACCCCGGGCTGCGCATCGGCACGTGCCGCGAGCAGCGGGCCGGCGATCTCGGCGAGCCGCGCCGTCGGCGGAGCGGAAAAGCCGCGCGAGGCGATCCAGAATCTCAAGGCGTTGCGCCGGCGCGCGGCCGGCAGAGCGCGCAGCGCACTCGCCGCGAGCGACTCGCCGTGGTGCGCCCGGCCGAGGTCGGCCTGCGCTTGGGCTTCGAGCAGCCCCTGCGCTTCGGCGGCATGGCGCGCCGTGCGGCCCACGGTCGCCGCCGCGGCCGGCCAGCGCTCCCGGATGACCGGCAGCACGCGCCGGCGCAGGAAGTTCCGGTCCAGGCGCTCATCCAGGTTGCTCGGGTCCTCGAGATGCGGCAGCCCCGCGTCGCGCACGAAGGCCTCGAGCTCGGCGCGGGAGCGCGTGAGGAGCGGGCGTGCCAGATAGCCGCGCGCGAACGGCGCGAGCTCGGGCATCGCGGCGAGCCCCGCGACCCCCGCACCGCGCAGCAGCATGAGCAGCACCGTCTCGAGCTGATCGTCCTCGTGATGGGCGGTCAGCAGCACCTCGCCGGAGCTGAGCACGCCGGCCAGCAGCCGGTAACGCGCCGCGCGCGCCCGGGCCTCGGGCGATTCGCCCCGGGCGCGCGCCACTCGCGCCTCGAGCACCTCACAGGGCACGCCGAACCCACGCGCGAGCTCGACGGCGTGCCCGGCCCATGCGGTCGAGTCCGGATGCAGCCCGTGATCGACGTGTACGGCGCGGAGCGCGCGCGGTCGGCGCTTAAGCACACTCAGCGCCGCGAGCAAGGCGGTGGAATCGGCGCCACCACTGAAGGCGACGCAAAGCGGAAGATCAGGGAAGCCGGGCAGGAGCTCCGTGAGGCGCCGGCCGAGCCAGCGGGCGCCGAACTCCTCCGGCTTTCGACCCATCGCCGTAAGCCGCCGGTCACGCCGCGTTTTCGGAGTACACGCCGAAGGAGGCGATCTTGGCGGCGCGCGCGGCCCGCAGCTGATCGCGCGGCAGCGCGTCGAGCTCATCGAGATGGCGGATCAGGGCGGCCTTCAGCCGCTCCGCGGTCATGGCGGAGTCGCGGTGTGCGCCGCCCAGGGGCTCCTCGATCACCTCATCGACGAGACCCAGCTTCTGCAGCCGATCGGCCGTCAGGTTGAGCGACTCCGCTGCCACTTCCTTCTTATCCTGGCTCTTCCAAAGGATCGAGGCGCAGCCTTCCGGGGAGATCACCGAATAGGTGCTGTACTGAAGCATGAGGAGGCGATCGCACACCCCGATCCCCAGCGCGCCCCCCGAGCCGCCCTCGCCGGTGACGACGGTGACGATCGGCACGCGCAGCACCGACATCTCGAAGAGATTGCGCGCGATCGCCTCGCTCTGGCCGCGCTCCTCGGCACCGACGCCCGGGTAGGCGCCCTGGGTGTCGATCAGCGTCACCAGCGGGAGCCCGAAGCGCTCCGCGAGCCGCATCAGGCGCAGCGCCTTGCGGTAGCCCTCGGGCTTCGGCATGCCGTAGTTGCGCCGCACGCGCTCCTTGGTGTCGCGGCCCTTCTGGTGGCCGATCAGCACCACGGCGCGCTCGTCGATGCGCGCCAGCCCGCCCACGATGGCCAGATCGTCCGCGTACATGCGGTCGCCGTGCAGCTCGTGAAACTCGCTCGCGATGGCGGCCACGTAGTCGAGGGTGTAGGGGCGGTGGGGATGGCGCGCGAGCTGCGTGATCTGCCACGGCGTCAGGTTCGCGAAGATGCTCTGCGTGAGCTGCCGGCTCTTTGCCTGCAACCGGCCGATCTCGTCCTGCAGGTTCACCTCGGATTCCGAGGTGACGTGCTTCAGCTCCTCGATCTTCGCTTCGAGCTCGGCGATCGGTTGTTCGAAGTCCAGGAAGGAAACTGCCATGAACGTGTCAGGCGGGCGTGAGCCTCAAGGCCGCATGCGGCGGAGCGGCGAGGTTACGTAAGGAGCCGACCGATGCGCAAGTAAGCCGTCAGCGGCCGTCGGCCGACCAGGCCCCGCCGGGACTCGCCGGCGGCGCCGCGTACAGCACCTCGAGGGCACCGCTCCCCACCAGGCCCTCGAGCTGCTCGAGGAGCTCGCGGGTCGCCCGCACGCTCCATTCGGCACCCAGGCTGAGCGCGCCGCTGGCGGAGAGGCTCGCGTACTCGATGGTGACCGGACAGGGGCCGGGACGCCACGGCTCGAGGATCGCGGCGAGGCGCTCGGTGAGGCGCGGGAGGTCGGCGTGTGAGCAGTGCAGCACGACGCGCCGCGCCTCCTGCTCGCGCAGCCGCTCGAGCTCGCTCACGCGCCGCGCCGCGAGCCGCCAGGAGTCGCTGAACTCATCGAAGCGCAGCATCCCCTCGATGAGCACCAGGGCGTCCTTGACCACGAGGTCGCGGTGCTTCTGCCAGGTTTCCTCGAACAGCATGACCTCGAGGCGCCCGGTGCGGTCATCGAGCGTCAGGATCACGCGCGGGCCGCGCTTCTTCACCTCGTCGACGAGGCCCGCGACGGTGACCGGGCGGCCGGCGCCGAAACGCCCCGGCTCAACTCCCGCCACCGGCCGGTCGCCTACCAGCTCGCCGATGCGGTGCGAGACGAGGCGCGTGAGGCTCGCCTCGAAGCGCCGCAGCGGATGGCCGGTGAGGTAGAGGCCGAGCGTCTCGCGCTCGCCGGCAAGCCGTACCGCCTCGCTCCACTCGGGCAGCGCCGCGGCGCGCTGCGGCAGCGGCGGCCGCTCCACCGCGGTGAGGCCGCCGAACAGGTCGTCCTGCCCGGCCGCGTGCGCGCGCGTGTTCTGGTCGCCGAGCTGCATCGCGCTTGCCAGCCGATCCATGAGCGTCGCGCGGTTGGCGCCGAGCACATCGAGGCTCCCGGAGCGCAACAGGGCTTCCAGCACGCGCCGGTTGACGCGGGTTAGGTCGAGCCGCCGGCACAGATCCTCGAGGCTGAGGTATGGTCCGCGCGCGCTGCGCTCCTCAATCAGGCCCTCGACCGCGCCCGCGCCGACCCCGCGCACGGCGCCGAGTCCATAGCGGATGCGGCGCTCGCCGTCGGCCGCGAACTCGTAGCGCGAGGCGTTGACGTCAGGCGGCAGCACCTCGAGCCCCATGTCGCTGCATTCCTTGATGAGGGTCACGACCTTGTCCGTGTGGTCCATGTCGGCCGACAGCACGGCGGCCATGAATGCCGCGGGGTAATGCGCCTTCAGGTACGCGGTCTGGTACGCGAGCAGCGCGTAGGCGGCGGAGTGCGACTTGTTGAAGCCGTAGCCGGCGAACTTCTCCATCAGGTCGAAGATGTGCTCCGCCAGGCGTTCGCGCACGCCGCGCGCCACCGCCCCGGCGATGAACACCGAGCGTTGCTGCGCCATCTCCTCGGGCTTCTTCTTGCCCATCGCGCGCCGCAGCAGGTCGGCGCCGCCGAGCGTGTAGCCGGCGAGCGTCTGCGCGATCTGCATCACCTGCTCCTGGTAGAGGATCACACCATAGGTGGGCTTGAGGACGGGTGCGAGGCTCGGATGCAGGTAGTCGATCGGTCCGTCGAGCGGTGCGTGCTTGCGATTGATGAAGTCATCGACCATGCCCGATTGCAGCGGCCCCGGGCGAAACAGCGCCACCAGCGCCACGATGTCCTCGAAGCAATCCGGCTGCAGCCGCCGGATCAGGTCCTTCATGCCGCGCGACTCGAGCTGGAACACCGCGGTCGTGCGGCAGGACTTGAGCAGCGCATAGGTCGGCGCATCGTCCATCGGCAGTGCGCCGATCTCGAGCGGCACGCTGCCTGCCGGAGCCGCGCGGTTGATGAGCCGCACCGCGCGGTCGATGATCGTGAGGGTGCGCAGCCCCAAAAAGTCGAACTTGACGAGGCCCGCCGCTTCCACGTCATCTTTGTCGAACTGGGTGACGACGCTGCCGCCGGCGGCGTCGCAGTAGAGCGGCGTAAAGTCGGTGAGCACCGAGGGCGCGATGACCACGCCCCCGGCGTGCATGCCGGCGTTGCGGGTCAGGCCCTCGAGCGAGCGCGCCAGGTCGATGAGGTTCTTCACCTCGTCCTCGGCCTGATAGAGGCGCTTGAGCTCCGGCTCCTTCTCGAGTGCCGCATCGAGCGTGATGCCGAGCTCGAAGGGTATGAGCTTCGCGATGCGGTCGACATAGCCGTAGCTCATGCCGAGCACGCGCCCGACATCGCGCACCACCGCCTTGGCCGCCATGGTGCCGTAGGTGATGATCTGCGATACCCGCTCGCGGCCGTACTTCCCCGCGACGTACTCGATCACCCGGTCGCGGCCTTCCATGCAGAAGTCGATGTCGAAGTCCGGCATCGACACTCGCTCGGGGTTGAGGAAGCGCTCGAACAGCAGGTCGTGCGCGAGCGGATCGAGGTCGGTAACTCCCAGACTATAGGCGACCAGCGAGCCGGCGCCCGAGCCGCGTCCGGGACCGACCGGCACGCCGTTCTCGCGCGCCCAGCGGATGAAGTCCGCCACGATGAGAAAGTAACCGGCGAAGCCCATCTGGCAGATGACGGCGAGCTCGCTCGCGAGCCGCTCCTGGTAGGCAGCGGCGGCGCCCGCGGGGAAACGCCGGGCGAGTCCGTGCGCGGCTTCCGTGCGCAGGAACTCCTCGGTGCTGACGCCGGCCGGCACCGGGTATTGCGGCAGCCGCGGCTCCCCGAGGGTGAGCTGCAGGCTGCAGCGGCGTGCGATCTCGACCGAGTTCGCGAGCGCCTCCGGCAGGTCGGCGAACAGCGCCGACATCTCCGCGGGACTGCGCAGGTACTGCTGGCGCGTATAGCGGCGCACGCGCGCCGGGTCCGCGAGCAGTGCGCCGTCGTGGATGCACACGCGCGCCTCGTGGGACTCGAACTCATCGGCCCGGATGAAGCGCACGTCGTTGGTGGCGACGACCGGCAACTGCTGACGGGCCGCGAGAGCCACCGCGCCCGCGATGTAGGTCTCCTCGAACTGACGGCCGACGCGCTGCAACTCGAGGTAGTACCGCCCGGGCAGGAGCGCGCGCCACTCATCGAGCGCGCGCTCGGCGTCCGCCTCGCGGCCGTTCACCAGCGCCCGCCCCACGTCTCCCTCGGTGGCGCCGGAGAGCGCGATCAGGCCGGCGAGGCTCGCCGGCGACAGCCAGTCGCGCTCCAGCCGCGGCACACCGCGCTCCTGACCCTCGAGGTAGGCGCGCGAGAGCAGCCGCGCGAGGTTACGATAGCCTTGCTGGCTCTGACAGAGGAGCGTGAGCCGGCTCGCCTCGCGCCGCTCACCTTCCTCGCGCACGGCGAGGTCCACTCCCACGATGGGCTTGACGCCTCCCTGCAGCGCCTCGCGATAGAACTTCACCATCGCGAACAGGTTGTTCCGGTCGGTGACGGCGACGGCCGGCATGCCGGCGGCGGCCACGGCGGCGATGAGCTCCGGCACCCGCACGACGCTGTCGCTGAGCGAGTACTCGCTGTGCAGGCGCAGATGAATGAAGCCGGGCGACATCGCGGGTGATGCTAGCAACTCGGCTCACCGCATGGGACTGAAGGAGCGGCGATGCAGCGGCGAGGGCCTGCGCCGGCGCAGCCTGGCTAAGTGCGCCGGCGTGGCATAGCCCTTGTGGCGGGCGAGCTCGAAGCCGGGATAGCAGGCATCGAGCGCCTGCATCATGCCGTCACGGTAGGTCTTGGCGAGGATGGAGGCGGCGCTGATCGCGGCGACGCTGGCATCGCCGTCGACGATCGCCTCGAAGGTGCACCCGAGGCGCAGATCCTCGAGGCACGGGCAGCGATTGCCGTCGATCTTGACGTGCGTCGGGCATACCGGCAGGCCGAGCAGCGCCCGGCGCATGGCGAGCAGTGTCGCCTCGAGGATGTTGAGCGCGTCGATCTCGTCGCGGTCGGCCCAGGCGATCGACCAGGCGAGCGAGCGGGCGCGGATCAGCCCCGCGAGGCGCGTGCGCTCCTCCGGCGGCAGGATCTTGGAGTCGGCGAGCCCGCGGATGCGGTGGCGCGGATCGAGAATGACCGCTGCCGCCACCACGGGGCCCGCGAGCGGCCCGCGGCCGGCCTCATCGACTCCGGCGATGCGTGCGCGCGGGCTCATCGGCTGATCGGCGCCCCTGCTGCGCATTCGAGTACGGCGTCGGCTGCGCGACCGGCGCCACCGCGGCGCAGGACGCGATGAATGGCTGCGAATTCGTCGCGGAGCCCGGCGACGTGCGCGGGATTTTCGATCTCGGCGAGCAGCGCCCTGCCTAAGGCCTCGCCGGTGACCTGGCGCTGGTAGAACTCCGGCACCAGGCGCCGTCCGGCCAGGAGGTTGGGCTGAGAGAAGTACGGCACTTTGACGAGCCCGAGCGCGCGCACGATAAAAGCCGTGAGCCAGCTCACTTTATACGCCACCACCATCGGTTTTCCCGACAGCAAAGTCTCGAGCGTCGCGGTACCGGAAGCGACGATCGCCGCGTCCGAGGCCGCCAGCACCCGCTGCGCCTGTCCATCGACGAGGCGAATCGCCGCCTTTTCCGGGGCTTGCGCCAGCTCCTTCTCGAAGCGCTCACGCATCGCCGCGGAGGCCATCGGGGCGATGAACTGAAATCCCGGCTGACGCGCGCGGATCCAGGCGGCCGCGGCAGTGAACGGCGCGGCCAGGTGCGCCACCTCAAAGAGGCGGCTCCCGGGGAGCAGCGCGATCAGGCGGGCGTCGGGCGCGATCCCGAGAGCCGCGCGCGCCCCGCTCGAGTCCACCTCGAGCGGGATCTGGTCGGCGAGCGGATGGCCGACGAACTCGGCGCGCACGGCGTGCTGCGCGTAGAACTCGCTCTCGAAAGGCAGCAGGCACAGCACCAGGTCGCTGTCACGGCCGATGGTGCGCGCGCGCTCCTGCCGCCAGGCCCATACCTGCGGGCTCACATACTGGACGCAGCGGATGCCGGCGCGCTTCAGGCGCCGCGCGAGCGTGAGATTGAACTCCGGGGAATCGATGCCGACGAACACGTCGGGGCGCGCGGCGGTGAAGCGCGCCGTGAGCTCGGCGCGCAGACGCAGGAGGCGCGGCAGGTGGCGCAGCACCTCGGCGAGGCCCATGACGCCGAGGCTGTCGGCGCCCGCCCAGGCCTCGCAGCCGGCCGCGACCATCTTCGGCCCCGCCACGCCGAAGCACTCGAGCGCCGGGACGCGCTCGCGCAGCGCCGCGATGAGCGCCGCTCCCAGCTGGTCCCCGGAGTGCTCGCCCGCGACGATTCCGACGCGCAGCGGCGCCGCGGCGGCGGTGCGCACCGGCACCGCGCTCATCGCACGATGCTGCGAGTGGAGCCCTGGATGAAGTCGACGAAGGCGCGGATCTCGGGTCGCTCCGCGGCAAGCGGCTCGAGGCGCGCCAGGGCCTCCGCGAGCCTCAGGTCCGAGCGATAGAGGATCCGATAGGCCTCGCGGATGGCGCGGATCTGATCCTCGGTGAAGCCGCGGCGCTTCAGGCCCTCGGCGTTCACGGCGTGGGGTGCCGCCGGATCACCCGAAACCATGACGTAGGGTGGCACGTCCTGGCGCACCATCGCGCCGCCGGCGAGAAAGGCGTGTGCGCCCACCCTGGCGAACTGGTGCACCGCGGTCAGGCCGCCGAGAATCACCCAGTCGCCGACCTCGACGTGACCGCCGAGAACCGCGCTGTTGGCGAACACGGTGTTGTTGCCGACGGTGCAGTCGTGGGCGACGTGCGCGCACGCCATAAAGAGGTTGTCGCTGCCGACGCGCGTTACACCGGCGTCGTGCGTGGTGCCGCGATTGACGGTGCAGAACTCACGGAACACGTTGCGGTCGCCGACGACGAGCCGCGTCGGCTCGCCGCGATACTTCTTGTCCTGCGGCGCATCGCCGATCGAGGCGAACTGGAACACGTGGTTGTCGGCGCCGAGGCTGGTCGGGCCGTTGATCACGGCGTGCGGGCCGACGATGGTGCGCGGCCCGATCTCGACTCCGGGCCCGATCACGCTGAACGGGCCCACGGTGACGTCCGCGGCGAGGCGCGCCTCGGTCGACACCAGTGCGCGCGGGTCGATCACCTGCCGACCTCCGGCGCAACCATCATGTCCGCGTGCGCGACTTCCCTTTCGCCGACCAGCGCCACGGTCGAGAACTTCCAGATGCCACGCAGCGAGCGCTCGAGCTGCGCCGTCAGCACCAGCTGATCGCCGGGCAGCACCGGCTTGCGGAAGCGCGCGTTGTCGATGCCGACGAAGTAGAAGCGCGTATCCTCGTCGGGAATCACGTTGGCGGTGATGAAGCACAGGATGCCGGCCGCCTGCGCCAGCGCCTCGATGATCATCACGCCCGGCATCACCGGCCGGTGGGGAAAATGGCCGGGAAAGAACGGCTCGTTGTAGGTGACGTTCTTGAGCGCGCGGATGCGCTCGCCAGGGCGGCATTCCAGCACCCGATCGACCAGCAGGAACGGGTAGCGGTGCGGCAGGCGCTCGAGGATCGCCTGCATGTCGAGTTGGACGGCTTCGGTCATGAGTCCTCTTCCGGCCCGGATTTGAGTCCCGCGGCGCGTTCCAGCTCGCGCACGCGCGCCTCGAGCCGGCCGCTGCGCTTGAAGCGCGCGACCAGGCGCCGCCAGGTGCGTGCCTCCTCGAAAGGAATGGTGCTGGAGTATACGCCGGCGCTGGTGATCGAGCGGCTCACCGCCGAGAAGCCGGTGACGACGACGTCGTCGGCGATGCTGATATGTCCCGCGAATCCCACGTGACCGCCGATCATGCAGCGCTTGCCGATGGTGGTGCTGCCTGAGACACCGGTGCAGGCGGCGATGGCGGTGTGCGCGCCTATCCGTACGTTGTGTCCGATCTGGATGAGGTTATCGAGCTTGACGCCGTCTTCGATCACCGTGTCCTCGATGGCGCCGCGGTCGATGGTGGTGTTGCAGCCGACTTCGACGTCGGCGCCGATGCGCACCGCGCCGACCTGCGGCACCTTCACCCAGGTGCCGCGCTCGGGCGCGTAGCCGAACCCGTCGCCGCCGATCACCGCGCCCGACTGCAGCACGGTGCGCGTGCCGATCTCGGTCCCGCGATGCACCGTGACGCGCACTGCGAGGCGCACGTCGGCTGCGAGCTTCACGTCCTCCTCGAGCACGCAATGCGGACCCAGGACGCAGCGCTGCGCGACCACGGTGCGCTCGCCGATCGAGCTGAAGGCGCCGACGTGCGCGCTCGGATCGACGCGCGCGCTCGCGGCGATGAGCGCCGTCGGATGCACGCCGGGAGGCGCCGCAGGGCTCGGGTGCAGGACCGCGGCGATGCGCGCGTAGGTCGCGTAGGGGTTCTCGGCGAGCAGCACGTGCGTCGGGCAGTCCGCGGCCGCTTCCGGCTTGAGCACCACCGCCGCGGCGCGCGTGGTGGCGAGCTGCGGGCGGTAGCGCGGGTTGGCGAGGAACGCGAGAGCCGTGCCGTCCGCATTCGCGAGCGTCGCGACGTGCGCGACACGCGCCTCCGGGTCACCCCGCAGCTCGCAACCGAAGCGGACTGCGAGCTCCCCCAGCGAGACGGACATGGCGAGAGTCGAACCCCGGGAGTTGACTCGGGCGCTACTTGTTCGGCTTGGGCGCCGGCGCGGTCGCCGGTGCCGCGGCCGGCGTGGCGGGTTTGGCCGCGGGCGCCGCGGCGGCGCGTGCCTGCAGAGCGGTGAGAACCGCGGGGGTGATGTCGTAGCCGGGCGTCTCGTAGAGCACGGCCTCGTTGCTGACCACGACATCGTAGTTCTGCGCCTTGGCGTAAATGCGCACTTCCTCGATGAGCGTGCGCTGCAGTCGCGACATTTCCTCGTTGCGCCGCGCAGTAACGTCGTCCTGCAACTCGCCGCGGGCCCGCTCGAAGTCACGCTCGCCGTCGCGCAGGTCCTTCTCGGCGCGTACCCGCTGATCGTCGGTCATGGTCGCGCCATCCTTCTGCAGCTTGTCCTGCTTGGCCTTGAGTGCCTGCATCTGCGCCTGCAGCGTGCGCTCGCGCGGTGCGAACTCCGCCCGCATGGCATCCATGACGGCCTTGCCCTGCGGTGATTCCTGCGCCAGCCGCTGGAAATCGACCACCGCCAGCTTCATTTCGGCCCACGCCGGCATCACGGCGAGTAGCCCCGCCGCCGCCACGATCCATCCCGCCACCCGCCTGCTGATCGAACGATTCACGGAACACCCACCTCGTATGCTGGAAGTATTGCGATGCCGCGGCCTGGAACGGCCGCGGCTAAACGCTAAGTATCGCCTAAAGTCGCCCGGGCTGCTGGCCCTTTCATCACTCAGGCACTCCAGACCGGCCCGCCATGCGCGGGCAAAGACAAGGCCTAAAACGCCTGTCCCACCGAGAACTGGAAAGTTTCTGTCTCATCGCCCCAGTTCGTTATGCCATCGCCATTCTTCGCATTGAGCGGCAGCCCCAGGCTGAAGCGGAAGAGCCCGATGGGGGCGAGCCAGGTGACCGAGATGCCGACCGAGCGCTTGAGGCTCGAGAAGCCAGCCAGGCGGTAGGTCTCGGGAGTGATGTTGTCGGGGCCGAAGAACTGCAGCCTCGTGCCGGTCTCGAACACGCCGCCCATGTCGTAGAACAAGCTGGCGCGCGCGGTCTGCGCCCACTTGGCGGGCATGGGGAGAATCAGCTCGTTCTGGCTGGTGAGGCGCAGGTTACCGCCGTAGGGATTGCCGAACTGGTCGCGCGGACCGAGCAGGCTCTCGCGGAAGCCGCGCACGTTATCCGGCCCGCCGCCGAAGAACTGGCGGTACGGCGGGATGGCGGTCGTGCTGCCGAGCGGTGCGCCGTAGTCGACGCCCTCGAGGAGCGACAGCGCCCACGAGTGCCACACCGGCACGTACTTGATGAACTGGTAATTGCCGATCCAGTAATGGACGTCGCTCCCCGGCGTGGTCACCGAGAAGCTGAGCGCCTGGTGCATGCCGCGGTCGGCGAACAGGGTGCGGTTGCGCGTGTCCCAGTCCCAGCCGACCACCGCCTGCACGTTCTTGAAGTTCGAGCCGTAGAACACGTACTCGTTGTTGCTCGCGTCATCGTGCGCGAGGCGGCTGTAGGGATGGCCGTTCTCCTGCACCCACTGCTGCGCCTGCTCGGCGCTGGTGAGCGAGTTGGTGAGCAGCTGCGAGGACTCGAACACCGCGCCGAAGCGCAGGTACATGGTCTCGCTGATCGGGTACGCCCAGGTGGGACCCAGGGTGAGGGTCTCCGAGGAGAAATTCGACGACGAGGAGACGAACTGCGTCACGTCGCGGTAGCTCGCCGAGATGGTGCGCTGCAGGTTGTCGATGTTGGTGTAGGGGTTGGTCCACGCCACCGTGTACACCTTGCTGAAGGCGCCGCCGTTGAGCTCAACCGCGACGCGCTCGCCCGAGCCGAGAAAGTCGGCGTCGGCGAAGCTGGCATTGAGCTGGAACTTGTAGGTCTCGGAGTAGCCGACGCCGCCCGAGAGCTGCGAGGCCGGGCCCTCCTCTATCTTGTAGTTCACGTCCACCTGATCGGGGACGCCGGCCACCGGCGTGGTCTCGAAATCCACCGACTTCACGTACGGCAGGCGCTGGATGCGCTGCTTGGAGCGCTCGAGCGCCACATTCGACAGCCAGCCGCCTTCGAGCTGGCGCATCTCACGGCGCAGCACCTCGTCGTTGATGCGGTTGACGCCCGAGAAGCTGATGTTGCGCACATAGACGCGATTGCCCGGATCGACGAAGAAGGTGAGCGCCACGGTGTGGTTGTCGCTGTCGGCGGTAGGCACCGGCTCCACCTTGGCAAAGGCGTAGCCGTCGCGGCCCATGCGGTTCTGCATCAGCTCCTGGGAGGAAGTGATCAGCTTGCGGTCGAAGATCTCGCCCGGATGCACCAGCACCAGCCGCTCGAGCTCGGCCTGCGGAACCACGAAGGTGCCGGCCAGCTTGATCGAGGAGATCCTGTAGACCTGGCCCTCGTCGACGTTGATGGTGATGAAGATGTCTTCCTTCTCCGGCGCGATCGCCACCTGGGTCGACTCGAGCTGGAAGTTGGCGTAGCCGCGGTCCATGTAGAAGTTGCGCACCTTCTCCAGGTCACCCTGCAGTGACTCGCGCGAATAGCGGTCGTCCTGCTTGTACCAGGAGAGCCAGTTGGGCGTCTTGAGCTCGAGGGTGTCGAGGATCTCCTTCGGTCTGAAGCGGGTGTTGCCGACGATGTTGATCTGGCGGATCTTGGCGCGGTTGCCTTCCTTGATGTCGACCTTGATCTTGACGCGGTTGCCGGCCTCCTCCTCCACCTTGGTGTCGATGCGCACGCCGTACTTGCCGCGCGCGAAGTACTGGTCGGTGAGGTACTGGGTGACGTCCTCGAGCACCGAGCGGTCGAAGGTCTTGCCGGTGGCGAGGCCGACGCCACGGAGCGATTTCTGCAGGTCCTCGGTCTTGATGTCCTTGTTGCCGGTGAGCTCGAAGCTCTCGATCGAGGGGCGCTCGGCCACCACCACCACCAGCGTGTTGCCGTCGCGGCGGATCTGCACGTCGCGGAAGAAGCCGGTGGCATACAGCGCGCGGATCGCCTCGCGCACGCGCTGGGCGGTGAGGTGATCGCCGATGTTGACCGGCAGATAGTTGTAGACCGTGCCTTCGGAGACCCGCTGCAGGCCTTCGACGCGGATGTCGCCGACGGTGAAATCAACCTCCGGCGCACCCTGCGCGAGCACCATCGCGGCGCGCATCAACAGCGCGAGCGCGGCCATGGCGACGCGCAGCTTCATGCTTCAGCACCCAAGTAGTCTGCCCTTCGCGCCCCCCGGGGCGCCTTGTGTTGCATTATTCGAGAGCTGGAGGCCTCGCGGCCTTCAGCACGGTCGGGCCGCGGCGCGGCCCCTCGCCAACCACTCAACCGAATTGGCGCGCAATGTCGTTGTACAGCGCCACACCCATCAGGACGATGAGCAGCGCGATTCCCACCTGCTGCCCGAACGCCTGGGTGCGCTCCGAGAGCGGGCTGCCCTTCAGCCACTCGATGAGCTGAAAGGCGATCTGCCCGCCATCGAGGATCGGGATCGGCAGCAGGTTGAGGAAACCGAGCGACAGGGAAATGAGCACCAGGAAGCCGAGGAACGCCGACACGCCCGCCTCGGCCGACTCGCCCGCGAACTCCGCGATCGACAGCGGGCCGCTCAGGTTCTTCAGCGACACGCGCCCGAGCATCATGCGCCAGAAGAGCCGCGCCTGCAGCACCGTCATGTTCCAGGCTTCGGCCCCGGCGCGGCTCAGGGCGGCTCCGGCCGCGAGGTCGGTGTGCAGCAGCATCGACGCGGGATAGGTGCGCGTCGGCGGCGGCGGCTGCATCACGTGGATGCGGCCGAGGCGTTTGCCCGCCACGTCGTCGCTCGCGACCAGGACCTCGACGCTGTGCGTCGCGCCGCCGCGGCGGTATTCGATGGTGACACGCTCGCCGGGGTGGACGCTGATGCGCGCGATGATGTCGTGGAAGTTGGCGACCGGCGCGCCGTCGACGCTGAGGATCTCATCCCCGGCGGCGAGTCCGGCGCGCGCGGCGGGACCGTCGGCCACCACCTGACCCAGCACCGCCGGCACCGGCGGCCAGAACTGAAAGCCGAGGCCCCGCAGCAGCTCGCTCGGCTCGGTGAGACGCCGGCGCGCGTCGGCGTCGGCGACCACCAGGCGCGCCTCGCGCGTGGCGCCGTCCGTGCCGCGCACGCCGAGGTTCGCCTCGCCCCTGGCGCTCATGGCATCGAGCAGGTCGAATACCACGTCGCGCATGCCCTGCACGGCGCTGCCGTTGACGGCGCGAATCTCGTCCCCGCTCTTCAGGCCCGCGGCGGCGGCAACCGAGCCGGTGGTCACGTCCCCGACGACCGGCCGCACCTCGCTCACGCCGTTGATCCAGAACATGCCCCACAGCAGGAGCACCGCGAACAGGATGTTGCTGGAGGGTCCGGCGAGCAGCACTACGATGCGCTGCCAGTGCGGACGGCGGGTAAAGGAGCGGGGCAAATCCGCGGGCTCGACCGGACCCTCGCGCTCGTCGAGGAGCTTCACGTAGCCGCCGAGCGGCACGGCGGCGATCACGTACTCGGTTGCGTCATGGCCCGCGGTCCACTGCAGCAGCGGCTTACCGAAGCCGACCGAGAAACGCAGCACCCGGAAGCCGAGGCGCCGCGCGACGTAGAAGTGGCCGAATTCGTGCACCGTGACCAGAAGCCCCACGGCGACCACGAACCACAGTGCGTACCAGAACAGGCTCATGCGTGAGCGTCCCTCACCGACTCACTTCTTGTAATGCCGACGATGCGCTCGCAGGCACGCTGTCTGCCCTCGGCGTCGGCGGCCAGCACATCGTCGAGGTCTCCGATTCTCCCCCCGGCGCCCCGTTCCACCACGGCTTCAATGACCGCGGCGATGCCGGGAAAGTTCAATCGGCGCTCGAGAAATGCCTGCACGGCGACCTCGTTGGCGGCGTTCAGCAGCACCGGATACAGTCCCCCGGCGCGCGCCGCCGCCTGGGCGAGCGCGAGACAGCGGAAGCGGTCGTAGTCGGGAGCCTGGAAGTCGAGCCGGCCGGCCTTGAGCAGATCGAGGAATTCTACACCGGAGTCGATGCGCTCCGGCCAGGCGAGCGCATGGGCGATGGGCGTGCGCATGTCGGGAGCGGAGAGCTGCGCGAGCATCGAGCCGTCCACGTACTCGACGAGCGAGTGCACGATGCTCTGCGGATGCACCAGGATCTCCACCTGCGACGGCGTGAGCCCGAAGAGCAGGCACGCCTCGATGAGCTCGAGGCCCTTGTTCATGAGCGTGGCCGAGTCCACCGAGATCTTGCGGCCCATGACCCAGTTCGGGTGCGCGCACGCGGCCTCGGGCGTCACCGCGGCGAGCGCCTCGCGCGGCGTGGCACGGAACGGGCCGCCGGAGGCGGTGAGCAGCACGCGCCTCAGGCCCGGCGGCGCGACGCCGGGGCGCGCCCCGGCCGGCAGGCACTGGAAGATCGCGTTGTGCTCGCTGTCGATCGGCAGCAGCGTCGCGCCCGCGGTGCGCACCGCCTCGAGCAGCAGCGGTCCCGCCATCACCATCGATTCCTTGTTGGCGAGCAGCAGCCGCTTGCCGGCGCGCGCCGCGGCGAGCGTGGAGCGCAGCCCCGCGGCGCCGACGATGGCCGCCATCACGCATTGCACTTGCGCGAGCGCCACGATCTCCTCGAGTGCCCCCGCCCCGGCGAGCACGCGGGTGTTGGGTGCATTGCTGCCGAGTAGTGCCACGAGCTCGTGCGCGGCATCCTGGTCCGCGAGCGCGGCGTAGGCGGGCTGCCAGTCGAGCACCTGGCGGGCCAGCTTGGCGGCGTTGCGGTGGGCGGCGATGGCGACCAGGCTGAAACGGGCCCGATGGCGCGCGAGCACGTCGAGCGTGCTTTCGCCGACCGAGCCGGTCGAGCCGAGTACCGCGACTCCGATCATGTGACCACCTTGAGCAGCGTCAGCCCGAGCAGCAGCACCGGCGCCGCCCCGGTGAGGCTGTCGATGCGGTCCATCACCCCGCCGTGTCCCGGAAACAGCGAGCCCGAGTCCTTCATGCCGGCGAAGCGCTTCAGCAGGCTCTCGGTGAGGTCGCCGATGATCGAGAAGGCCACGGTGGCCAGGCATAGCGGCAGAAACACCGCGAGCGAGACGTGAAACCACAGGCTCCCGCCGATGGCGACGAGCGCACTCAGCGCCACTCCACCCAGCACCCCCTCCCAGGTCTTGCCCGGAGACACCTCGGGCGCGAGGCGGATCCGCCCGAAACGGCGGCCGACGAAGAAGGCGCCGATGTCGGCGACCCACACCAGGATGAGCGTGAAGAGCACCCACTGGCCGTGCGGCGGCGCAAGCCGCAGCCACACCAGCGCGAGCCACGACGGCACGAGCGCCAGCACGCCCGCGACGCCTGCGGCCCAGGGCGTCACCAGGCGCGGAGCGAACGCAACCCACATGAAGGCAGTGAGCCACCACAGCACCGCCGCGACGAGGATCAGGTCGCGGCCGTCCGGGTCGGCCGACACGCGCCAGGCGAGCGGCAGCAGCAGGGCGACCAGCGCGACATAGGTGAGGCGGCGCGCCGCGCTCGAGAGGCGCAGGAACGCCGACCATTCCCACGCGCCCGCGAGCAGCATTGCCGTGAGCACCACCACCGTGGCCACCGGCGGCAGCCACAGGAAGATCACCAGCAGCGCCGCGGCCCCCACCACGGCGGTCAGTACCCGCTTGCGCAGCGACTCGTTCACCGTGCGGCGCTCGCCGCCGCCGGCCGTTGTCCGAAGCGCCGCTCGCGGCTCGCAAAGAAGGCGAGTGCGTCGTTGAGGTCAGCAAGAGCGAAGTCCGGCCACAGACGCTCCGTGAAGTAGAGCTCGGCGTAGGCCAGCTGCCACAGGAGGAAATTGCTGATGCGCTGCTCGCCGCCGGTGCGGATGTGGAGGTCGGGGTCCGGCAGCCCCGCGAGCGAGAGCGCTTGCGCAAAGCGCGCCTCGCTGATCTCTTCCGGACGCATGGATCCGCTCGAGCATTCTCGCGCAAGTGCCTGAGCTGCCTGTATAATATCCCAGCGCCCACCGTAGCTCACCGCTACCTGCAGAGCGAGTCCGCGGTTTGTCGCCGTGCGCTCCTCGGCGGAGGCGATGCGCGACTGCAGCCGCACCGAGAGGCTGCGCCGCTCGCCGATGAAGCGCACCCGCACGGCCTTCTCGTGCAGCTCGGCGATCTCGCGGTCGAGCGCCTCGAGGAACAGGCTCATGAGGCTCCCGACCTCCTCGGCGGGCCGGCCCCAGTTCTCGCTCGAGAACGCGAACAGCGTCAGCGCCTCGATCTTAAGACGCGTGCATTCCTCGACACACATGCGCACGGGCTTGAGTCCCGCCTTGTGACCGGCGGCGCGCGCCACGCCGCGCGCGCTGGCCCAGCGGCCGTTACCGTCCATGGTGATGGCGATGTGCCGCGGCAGATTGGCGAGGCTTCCGGCCATCAGACCTGCATGACCTCTTTCTCCTTGCCGGCGAGAGCTGCGTCGATGTCGGCGATGTGCTTGTCGGTGAGCTTCTGGATATCGGTCTCCGCGCGCCGCTCGTCGTCCTGCGAGAGGTGCTTGTCCTTCATCTTGTGCTTGATCTCGTTCATGACGTCACGGCGCACGTTGCGCACCGCGACGCGGGCGTTCTCCGCATCGTGGCGCAGCACCTTGGTGATCTCCTTGCGCCGCTCCTCGGTGAGCGGCGGCATCGGAATGCGGATCACGGTGCCGGCGGTCATGGGCGTGAGTCCCAGATCGGACTTGAAGATCGCCTTCTCGATCGCCTGCACGACGCTCTTCTCCCAGGGAGAGATCACGAGCGTGCGCCCCTCCTCGACCGCGATGCTCGCCACCTGCTGCAGCGGCACTTCGCTGCCGTAGTAGTCGACCTTCAAGTGCTCGACGAGGCTCGGGTGCGCGCGCCCGGTCCGCAGCTTCTTCAGGTCCGCCTGGAAGGTCTGGACGCACTTGGCCATGCGCGTGGCGGCGTCTTTCTTCAGTTCCTCGAGCATAGTGTCTCCTCGCGGCGCGCGCGGGTCATTCGTTGGTGACCGACGTGCCGACGTCCTCGCCACGCACGATGCGGGTGAGGTCCCCGGGATTGTTGAGATTGAAGACCCGCAAAGGCAAGCGGTTGTCACGGCACATGACGATGGCGGTCGCATCCATGACGTTGAGCTTGTCGGTGAGCACCTTATCGAAGGTGAGGCGCGCATAGCGCACCGCCGCGGGGTTGCGCACCGGATCGTCCGAATAGACGCCGTTCACCTTGGTGGCCTTCAGCAGCACGTCGGCATTGATCTCGATGGCGCGCAGCGCCGCGGCCGTGTCGGTGGTAAAGAACGGATTGCCGGTGCCCGCGGCGAACACTGCGATGCGGCCCTTCTCGAGGTGGCGCACGGCGCGGCGCCGGATGTAGTCCTCGCACACCTCGTTGATGCGGATCGCGGACATCACCCGCGCGTGCAGCCCCAGGCTCTCGAGCGCATCCTGCAGCGCGAGCGAGTTCATGACGGTGGCGAGCATCCCCATGTGATCCGCCGCGACGCGATCCATGCCGGCGCGCGCCAGACCCGCGCCGCGGAAGATGTTGCCGCCGCCGATCACCACCGCCACCTGCACGTCCATGGCCACGATGTCCTGCAGCTCGCCGGCGATGCGCTTGAGCATCGTCGGGTCGATGCCGTAGTCGCTCTCCCCGAGCAGCGCCTCGCCCGATAGCTTCACCAGGATTCGCGTGTAGCGGGCCTTCGCTTGCGTCATCTTTCACCTCCGCCGATGGAAAAAACCCCGCGCGCGGCGGGGTTTACTCCTTATGGCCTTCAGCCCGGTGCCTCAGCGTCCGACTGCCAGGCGCGCAACCTCGGCGCCGAAGTCATCGGCTTTTTTTTCAATGCCGGCGCCAACCTCGAAGCGCTCGAACGCGACCACCTCGGCGTTCGCACCCTTCACGAGCTTCTCGATCGTCACCTCCGGGTCCTTGACGAACGCCTGCCCGTAGAGGGTGATCTCGCTGAGCGCCTTGCGCAGACGCCCCTCGACCATCTTGGCGACGATCGCGGGCGGCTTGCCCTCACCCTGCGCCTGGCTGGTGAGGATCTCGCGCTCTTTCGCCACCACGTCGGCGGGCACCTGCTGCGCGGTGAGGTACTTCGGGCTGCTCGCGGCGACGTGCATCGCCAGGTCATAGGCGAGGCTCGGCTCGCCGCCCTTGACCGCGACCAGTGCCCCGATGCGGGTGCCGTGTACGTAAGCGCCGAGCTGATCCGGCGAGGTCACGACGGCGAAGCGCCGGACGCTGATGTTCTCGCCGATCTTTGCCACCAGCTCGCGGCGGCGCTGCTCGACGCTCTCGCCGGAGGCAAGGCGAGCCTCCGCGAGCGCCGCCAGATCGGCCGGGCGGATCGCGAGCGCACACGCGCCCACGCCTTGCGCGAACGCGCGGAAATCGGGCCCCCGCGCCACGAAATCCGTCTCGCAGTTGACCTCGACCATCGCGGCGCTGCGCGCTTCGCTCCCCTTGGCGATCACGATCACGCCCTCGGCTGCCACCCGCGTCGCCTTCTTGTCGGCCTTGGCGAGACCCTGGCGGCGCATGAGCTCCGCGGCCGCATCGAGATCACCCTTGGTCTCAACGAGCGCCTTCTTGCACTCCATCATGCCCGCGCCGGTGCGCTCGCGGAGCTGCCTGACCGTATCTGCCGTAATGTTCATGACGAGCCTCCGTGGCACTTACTCGCCGGCGGCGTCGCCACCGCGTCCCTTGCGGCGGCTCACGGGCGCGGCGACACGCCGGGCGGCCGCGGCTGGCGGGACCGCATCGACCTCGGCGACATCCGCCTCGTCGACCTCCGCATCGAGATCCTCGGCAGCGGGCTCGGCGCTCGCCGCGCCCGCCGCCGCGACCGGCGCGGCAGGGGAGGCGACCACTGGACGGCGACGCGCCGGGACCTTCCTGCGCACCGCGGCGGTCGGCCTGCGGCCGGTGCGCGCGGCCTTCTTGCGCGGATTGCCGGCCTCGTCGAGCTCGACGAACTCATCCTCGCCGACCGCGACCTGCGGCACCGACTCCTTGCCTTCGAGCACCGCGTCGGCGATGCCGGAGGTGTAGAGCTGAATCGCGCGCATGGCGTCATCGTTCCCCGGAATCACGTAGTCGATGCCGTCGGGGGAGCAGTTGGTGTCGACGATCGCCACTACCGGGATGCCGAGCTTCTTCGCCTCGTGCACGGCGATGTTCTCGTGACCGACGTCGACCACGAACAGCGCGTCCGGGAGCGACTCCATGTGCTTGATGCCGCCCAGGCTCCTCTCGAGCTTGTCCATCTCACGGCGCAGCTGGGTCGCTTCCTTCTTGCCGCGCTTGTCGAGCGCGCCCGAGGCGGCCAGCTCGGTGAGCTCGCCGAGCCGTTTGATCGACTGGCGGATGGTCTTGAAATTCGTGAGCATGCCGCCGAGCCAGCGCTGGTTCACGTAGGGCTGCCGGGCACGCTCGGCCTCCTTCTGGATGGAGTCGCGCGCCGAGCGCTTGGTGCCGACGAACAGCACCGTGCCGCCGTCAGCGATCACGCCCTTGACGAAGCCCGCAGCCTCCGAGTACATGGGCTGCGTCTTCTCGAGATTGATGATGTGGATCTTGTTTCGCTCGCCGAAGATGAAAGGGGCCATCTTCGGGTTCCAGAAGCGGGTCTGGTGTCCGAAATGGACACCCGCTTCCAGCATCTGTCGCATGGACACGCCGGGCATGAAAAACTCCTGTCGGGTTGAGCCTCCGCGCATCCCCGTGACCATTCCCACCGGGAAGGCCTTGCGGCCTCGAGGCGGGAACACCCAGTCAGCGGGTATACGATGCGCGTGTGGGTTGCGTTGCCAAAAAAGGCCGCGCTTTATACCATGAAGACCTCATCGGAACAATGTCTTACGCCACCCTGCCCGCCCCTTGGGGCAGGCGTCCGCCGGCCCCATTTTGTGTGTCTATGCATGTGACCATCAAGACCCCGGAGGAGCAGGAAAAAATGCGCGTGGCCGGGCGCCTCGCCGCCGAGGTGCTCGACATGATCGGCCCGCACGTGGTCCCGGGGGTGACGACCGCCGAGCTCGACCAGATCTGCCACGACCACATCGTGAACGTGCAGCGCTCGGTCCCGGCGAACCTCAACTATCGCGGCTTCCCCAAGACCATCTGCACTTCGGTCAATCACGTCGTCTGCCACGGCATCCCGAATGACAAGCGCCTCAAAGCCGGCGACATCGTCAACATCGACGTGACCGTGATCCGCGACGGCTTCCACGGCGACACCAGCCGCATGTACGCGGTCGGCAAGGCGCCGGCGCACGCGCAGCGCCTCACCGACACCTGTTTCGCCGCCATGTGGCGCGGCATCCGCGCGGTGCACCCCGGGGCGCATCTCGGCGACATCGGCCATGCCATCCAGACCTTCGTCGAGGGAAACGATTATTCGGTGGTGCGCGAGTACTGCGGCCACGGCATCGGGCGCGTCTACCACGAGGATCCCCAGGTCCTGCACTACGGGGAGCCCGGCACCGGGCTGGAGCTAAAGCCCGGTATGACCTTTACCATCGAGCCCATGGTGAACGCCGGCAAGCGCCACGTGCGGCTGCTTGGCGATGGCTGGACCGTGATCACCAAGGACCACTCGTTGTCGGCCCAGTGGGAGCATACGGTGCTCGTGACCGAGACGGGAGTCGACGTGCTGACGCTCGGCGCGGACAGCGGGCCGCACTAGTTATGAAGCTCGGGATCGCCACATTGCGCTGCGCTGTCCTGCTGCGCGCAAGCCCGGGGCGCACGTCCCTGTGCGCCCGCTCGGCGCTTCGCGCCTCGCCCATGTGGCGCCCCTCGCGGCGCCGAGCAAAAGCCGTGACTTTTGCTCGGCGCTCGCCACCTTCGGCGGCGGCCACATCCCTGTGCCTGGGCTATGGATTCATCCCGCGCGCATCGCTCGTGCCTGGTGATGGGTAAGTAGATTGAGCGCGATGGGAGCCGCGGACACAGAGGTCCTCCTGGAGCAATCGCTCCCGGCCGCGCCCCCTGCAGCACCCTGGCCGTTGCTCGCGGGCCTTCCTGAAAGGCTCGCCGTGGGCGGCGGCGACCCGGCCGCCTGGCGCGCGCTGCTGCGCGAGGCGCACGAGGAGCTGAAGGCGCGCTTCTTCGCCGAGGAACCGGTGGAGGAGCTGGTGCACGCGCGCGCCGCGCTTATCGATGCGGTGCTGCGCGCGGCGTGGCAGATGCATTGCGCGCAGGTCTGCGGCGAATGGGCGCTGGTCGCGGTGGGCGGCTATGGCCGCGGGGAGCTCCACCCGTGCTCCGACGTCGATGTGCTGCTGCTCGCGCCTGCTGCGCCCGAGACGCAAGGCGGCGCCGCGGTCGAGAGGCTCGTAGCGTTCCTGTGGGACATCGGACTCGAGATAGGCCACAGCGTGCGCAGCGTGGCGCAGTGCGCCGAGGAATGCGTCGGCGACGTCGGCGTCATGACCACGCTCCTCGAGGCGCGACCGCTCGCGGGGAGCGCTGCGCTCTTTGGCGCGATGCGCGCCGCGCTGGCGCCCGAGCGCATCTGGCCCGTGAAGCAGTTCTTCGAGGCGAAGGTGCGCGAGCAGGCCGAGCGGCACCTCAAGGCCAACGACACCGCCTACAACCTCGAGCCCAACGTCAAGACCGGCCCCGGGGGCTTACGCGACATCCAGACCATCGCCTGGGTCGCAAAGCGTCAGTTCGGTGCCGACACGCTCGACGGGCTCCTGACCCAGGGATTTCTCACCGCGCCCGAGCTGCGGCGGCTGCGCCAGGCGCAGGCGTTCCTGTGGCGGGTGCGTTTCGGGCTGCACGCTCTCACCGGCCGGCGCGAGGATCGCCTCCTGTTCGATCACCAGATCCGCCTCGCGCTCGCCTTCGGCTACGAGGACGCCTCCTACACGCTCGCGGTCGAGCAGTTCATGCAGCGCTACTACCGCACCGTGATGGACGTCAGCCTGCTGAACGAGCTGCTGCTGCAGCTGTTCCGCGATGCAATCCTCACCGAGAGCGAGCCGCCACGGCCGCTCAACGCGCGCTTCCAGGTGCGCAACGGCTCGCTCGAGGCGGTGCACGAGGAGGTGTTCGCACGTACCCCGTCGGCGCTGCTGGAGATGTTCGCGCTGCTCCAGCAGAACCCGGAAGTTCGCGGCGTGCGCGCCTCGACCATGCGCGCGGTGGCGAGGAACCTCTGGCTCATCGACGAGGAGTTCCGCCAGAACCCGCGCCATCATCGCCTGTTCCTCGAGATCCTGCGCTCGCCGGTCGGCGTCACCCACGAGCTGCGGCGCATGAACACCTACGGGGTGCTGGGGCGCTACATCCCGGCCTTCGGGCGGGTGGTCGGCCGCATGCAGTACGACCTCTTCCATGCCTACACGGTCGATGCCCATACGCTGTTCGTGGTGAGCAACCTGCGGCGCTTCGCCATCCCGCGCTACGACCAGGAGCTGCCCGAGGCCTCGCGCGTCATGCAGCAGCTGCCGCGCCCGGAGATCGTCTACCTCGCAGCGCTGTTTCACGACCTCGCCAAGGGACGCGGCGGCGATCATTCCGAGCTCGGCGCGGTCGATGCCGAGGCCTTCTGCCTCGAGCAGGGCCTCTCGCCCTACGATGCGCGCCTGGTCGCCTGGCTGGTGCGCAATCACCTCGAGCTCTCGATCACCTCGCAGAAGCAGGACATCGGCGACAGCGAAGTGATCAACGGCTTCGCACGCAAGGTGGGCGACGAGGCGCACCTCGACTATCTTTACGTGCTCACCTGTGCGGACGTGCGCGGCACCAACCCCAAGCTGTGGAACTCCTGGAAGGCGTCGCTCTTCAAGGACTTCTACCAGCGGGTGAAGCGCGCGCTGCGCCGCGGACTCGAAAGCCCGATCGACCCCGAGCACCTGGTGCGCGAGACGCAGGACGCGGCACGGCGACTCCTGATCGAGCGCGGCGTCACCGAGCGCGACATCGCCTCCGCCTGGACCCGCTTCTCAGCCGGATACTTCCTGCAGCACTCGCCCGAGGAGGTCGCCTGGCATACGCGGCTGCTGGCGGAGCGCGATGCGGCCTCCGATGAGCCGCTGGTGGCGCTCGATGCGCACAGCGTGCGCGGCACCACCGCGGTGCTGATCTTCACGCGCCCGCGCCGCCGCGGCTTCGCGCGCACTACTGCGGTGCTCGATCAGCTCGGGCTCAACATCGTCGATGCGCGCATCACCCCGACCGGCGATGGCTTCAGCCTCGACCTCTATCACGTGCTCGAGGACGACGGGCAGGCGATCACCGACAACGACCGCCAGATCGAGATCGAGCAGGCACTGTGGCGCTCGGTGCGCCCGTCCGAGGATGCGCCGCTCTCGGTGTCGCGGCGTGTGCCGCGCCAGGCGCGCATGTTCAACACCCCGACCCAGATCGCCCTCAGCATCGATGAGCGCAACCGCCGCTCGGTGCTCGAGCTCACCGCCGGCGACCGGCCGGGCCTCTTGTGCGACGTGGGCAAGGTGCTGGTGCAGGAGCAGGTCGAGCTGCACGCCGCCAAGATCATGACCGTGGGTGAGCGCGCCGAGGATGTGTTCTACCTCACCGATTTCGACAACCGGCCGCTCACGAGCGAGGCCGCCGAGCGCCTCAAGGAGCGACTGATCGCCGCGCTCGACCGCGAGCAGCAGGCGCTGCGCGCGGGTACCGGGCCGGCGCGGGTGAGTCCTTGAGCAGCGCCTCCGCGCTGCGCGCGACGGTCGAGGCCGCCTTCGAGCGCCGCGCCGAGCTCACGCCGAGGAACCTGCCGCGCGAGCTGGCCGAGGCACTCGAGGAGTGCCTCAACCTCCTCGACAGCGGTCAGGCACGGGTCGCCGAGCCGCAGGGCGGCGGCTGGGTAGTAAATGAGTGGCTCAAGAAGGCGGTGCTCCTCTATTTCCGCGTGCACGACAACCGGATGATGGATGCCGGCTTCACGCGCTTCTACGACAAGGTGCCGCTCAAGTACGCGCATGCCAGCGAGGCGCAGCTGCGTGCAGGAGGCGCGCGCATCGTGCCGCACGCCATCGTGCGCCGCGGCGCCTACATCGCCCCGGATGCGGTGCTGATGCCGAGCTATGTCAACATCGGCGCTTACGTCGGCGCCGGCACCATGGTGGACACCTGGGCCACCGTGGGCTCGTGCGCGCAGATCGGCCGCAACGTGCATCTTTCGGGCGGTGTGGGAATCGGGGGCGTGCTCGAGCCGCTGCAGGCGTGCCCGACGATCATCGAGGACGACTGCTTCATCGGCGCACGCTCCGAGGTCGTCGAGGGTGTCGTGGTCGGGACCGGCTCGGTGATCTCCATGGGGGTGTTCATCGGTCAGAGCACCCGCATCTACGACCGCACGACGGGCGCGATCCTGCAGGGCCGCGTCCCGCCGGGCTCGGTGGTGGTGTCGGGGACGCTACCGTCAGCCGATGGGCGCTACGGACTTTACTGCGCGGTCATCGTCAAGCGCGTCGACGCGCAGACGCGGGCCAAGACCTCCATCAACGAGCTGCTACGCAGCGCCGAGTGAGGCGCGCGCCGGGCGCTACGACTTCTGACGATCCTTGAGCCGCACGACGGGTGCAGCCACCTGCGTCGACTGCCGTGCGAGGCCGGCGACCGGTTTGAAGGAGCGTGCTGCGCGCTTCTGTACCTCGGCATCGAACTCACGGTAGACGCGGATGAGGAGCCGCCCGAAGGGCGTGAGACGCGCTCCCCCGCCACCGCGGCCGCCCTTGGCGGACAGGACCACCCGCTCGCGAAAGCATGAGTTGACGCTCTCGAGCAGCTGCCAGGCACGGCGGTAGCTCATGCCGAGCTCGCGCGCCGCCTGCGAGAGCGACCCTCCCGTGCCAATGTGCTCGAGCAGCGCGATCTTGCCGGGCCCCACCGCCCCATCGCGCCCGAAATCCACGCGGAAGCGAACCGCCGGCGCCTGCATAAGTGCGTACCTCCCCCGCGATCCTACCGCAGTTGGACACGGCGCGGCCGTTCCGAGCTTGCGGCGACGCCTTGGCTTCTGTCACGATATGTTTACTCGAATATAACGAGAAGCGACAATTCATGCGGTCTGTCTGCTGGTGCGCCCTTGCGGCGCTTGCCGCAACTTTCGTCCCGAATCAGGCGGCGCACGCCGCCGATCAGACGACCCCGGCAGCCCCACCCGGCTCCGCAGGGTGCGGGAGCTTCCAGGAGTTCGTCGCGACCGATTGCCCGCTGACCTGGCACGGCATCACCCTGTACGGCGCGTTCGACCTCGGCCTGGGCTGGGTCAGCCATGGCTTGCCGGAGAATGCCTATAACTACGAAGGCGAATCGCTGGTCAACCGGAACGGCAATCACTCCCAATTTCTCATCGCGCCGAACAACCTGTCGCAGACGGGTCTGGGCATCAAGGGCAAGGAAGAGTTTCTGCAGGACTGGTACCTTGTATTCAACGCCTCTACCGGCATCAACCCGCAGTCCGGCCAGCTCGCCAACATGGCAGCCACCAACACCAGCAACGCCGGCCTTCCCAGGGGCAGCTACTCGATCACCGGTGACGGCGCGCGTGCGGGCCAGACCTTCAACGACGAATTCTTCGGCGGTGTCTCGTACGCGCGGTCAGGCACCCTGACCTTCGGTCGTCAGCGCGCGCTCGGTACCGATGCGATGCTGGCGTACGATCCGGCCAACGGCGCCTATTCCTTTTCTTTCATCGGCTACAACGGCCTGATGGCCGGTGGCGGCGACACCCAGGACACCCGTTGGGACAACGCCGTGAAATACCGCCACAGCTATAGTCCGGTCCATTTCGGCGCGATGTATAAGTTCGCCGACGGTTCAGGCGGCTGCTATTCCGCCTCTGCAGGGTGGACCGCTGCCACTTGTACGCCGGAAGCGTCGCATAACACCGCCGCTGGATTCGACCTCGGCGCAGAGTACGGAAATCTCTCGGCCGACGTCGTCTACCAACAAGTCAACCAGGCGATCAGCGTGGTCAATCCCCTGCTGGGGCCGCAGAGTCCGACGCAGCCGTATCAGTCGACCGTCAACAGCATCAATACCAACCCGATTACCGGCGCCAATGTAATCGGAATGACCAACACCGAATATGGCATCGTGACCGACAACACCGCGCTCATGGTCGCTGCCAGATATGCCTGGGATCCGTTCAAGCTCTTCGGGGGTTACGAGCACATCCGGCAGGACAACCCGTCGAACCCCTTGGGGATCGGCGCCAGCGCCCAGGGCGGTTATCTCCTGAGCGGCGTCGAAGACGACAATCTCGATTCACCCAAGGTCGTGCAGGTCTGGTGGACGGGCGTGAAGTACGCTTACGACAGCAAGACCGACATCACCTTGTCCTACTATCACGAGGAACAGAATGACTTTCGTCTTCCGCCGACCTGCTCGCCCAGCGCCGGTTTCCGCAGTGCCTGCGCGGGCACGCTCAACGAGGTCTCGCTCTACGCGGATCATCACTTCAGCAGGCGTTTCGACGTTTATGCCGGAATTGCGTATTCCAACGTCAGTGGCGGTCTGGCCATCGCCATTCCTCACGGCCCCGGCGTCCCGTATTTCTACGACAACAACCTGGCTCCGACGGTCGGTGGCCGTTTCACCTTCTGAGCGTTGACCGCGGCGATCTCGGTCGAGAGCCCGCAGGGACACCCGACAGCCCTGCCGTAGAAGAGCGGCGCCTCCTCGGGCAAGGCGCCGCCGCTGAATGGCCGGGCACAGGGGGGTGGGTCCGACAGAATAAGGCCCGGCCTAGACGCCTTGAGACTACCGCTGCAGCATTAGCCCCTGATTAAAGAAACATTAACTTTCGGCCAGGCGCAGGCGGCCGAACACCAAAGACTTCACGGTGTCGAGTACCAGCGTGAACCCGGCCGTTGCCAGCAACAGCGCGCCGATGACCGGCCAGGGCACCGCGTGCATCAGGATGCCGGACCCGGCCAGTATCGCGATGATGGTCACGTCGACGACCGAGGACAGCACGATCCAGCGGCTCGGCCGCGAGCTCCAGAAGTGGCGCCGGTCGCGCACCACGTAGAACAGCGCCTGACTGCTCAGCACCAGCGACAGCGCGGCGAGAGTGCGCAGGCCGTGGTTGTCGACCAGCCGCAGACGGTACACGGCGACCGCCAGCACGGCGCTGCAAAACGCGACGTTGCACCCGGCGAGCGCCACTGCACCCAGAGTGACCCGTCCGATGCGCCAGGCGTTCGGCTGCGGCGAAGCGGACACGTTATCGGTCGTGGCCGACATCGCCAGAAAATCCCCGCTGATCATCAGCAGCACGATCAGCATGGGCGTGAGGATCGCATGCCCGGTCATCGCCAGGCCGACCGTGAGAAACAGCATCTGGCTCACCTTGGTCGCGACGGACCTGAGGATGTAAGTCAGGATGCGTTGATAGGTCTCACGGCCGCAGCGCACCGCCGCGACGATTCCTCCCAGGCCGGGGTTGGTGAGCACGATGCCGGCTGCCGACTTGGCGATGTCGGTCGCGGTGGAAACGGCGATGCCCATTTGCGCCTGCCGCAGGGCGGGCGCATCGTTCGCGCCGTCACCACACATGCCGACCGCGTGGCCGGCGGACTGAAACGCGCGCACGAGGTCGAATTTGTCCTCGGGGAAGACGCCGGCGAACACCGCGTAGGCGTCGGGTTTCAGGCTCTTGGGCAACGGGCCGTCGGGGCACACCGCCCCTTCCAGGCCTACGGCTCGTGCCACGGTGGTTGCGGTGGAGGCAGCGTCGCCGGTGACCATGACCGTGCGCACGCCCAGGGAGCGCAGCTCGGCGATCAGAGTGCGCGCATCCGGTCGCGGCGGATCGGTGAGCGCGATCAGGCCCAGGTACGCGAGCTGTCCCGGTGGACCGGCGGCAACGCCGAGCACGCGATGCCCGAGGCCGGCGAGAGAGCGGGCCAGGGTCCCGGCACCGGCGGGCGTTGCCACCCGCGCGGCGATGGTCGCGAAGGCTCCTTTGAGTACCTGCAGTCGCTCGCCGTGCGCATTGAGGAGCTCCGCTTCCGCTACCCGGCTGGCGGGGTCGAAGGGCACGAACTTCGAGAGCACCCAGCGCTCGCCGCCCGCCTCTGCCTGGGCGGCTGCCAGCTGCACCGCGGCATCGACCGGATCCATTCCGTGCGTCCCACTGGCCAGCGCCGCAAGCGCCAGCAAGCGCGGCCGATCCGTGCCCGCTGCCGCATTCACCGCAATGACGCTCAGCTCGTTCTGAGTCAGCGTGCCGGTCTTGTCGCAGCACAGCACATCGATGGTCGCGGCTTCGTCGATCGCCGACAGCCGCGTCGGCAATACGCCGCGGGCCGCCAGCGCGCGGGCACCGAGAGCGGAGGCGAGCGTGAAGGTTGCCGGCAGGGCCACGGGAATCGCCGCCAGCACGGCCGTCAGCGCCAGCGGGATCAACTCGGATGCCGGCAAGCCGCGCACGGTGCCGTAAAGGACCTGCAGCGCGACCATCGCGGCGCTGAATGCGGCCAGGTTACGCACCACGCGCAGCACCGCGCACTGCTGCGAGCTCGGTGCGTGAGCCGCCTGCACCAGCTGGGCGGTCCTGCCGAACTTGGTGTGCACGCCCGTCGCGGTCACCTCCGCCAGCGCCTCGCCGCGGCGTACCAGCGCGCCTGCGTAGGTGCGCGCACCCTCGCCTGCCTCCACCGGGAGTGACTCACCGGTCAGCATCGACTGGTCCAGCAACACGTCGCCGCCGATCACGCGCACGTCAGCGGGCACGATGCCGCCGAGGGAGAGCTTGACGATGTCGCCGGGAACCAGCTCGCTGGCCTGAAGAATCTGCCAGCGCTCATCGCGACGCGCCGCGGCCCGCAGCGCGAGCCGTGACCTGAGCGCCTTGAGTGTCGCTTGCGCACGCTGCGCCTGCAGCTGACCGAGTAGCGCGTTGAAGACCAGCAGCAGGGCAATGACCGCCGCTTCGACATACTCGCGCAGCATGAACTGCAGCAGGATGGCCGCCTCGAGCATCCATGGCACCGGCGCCCAGAACTGGCCGAGTGCCCGCCGCCAGGCCGGCGGCTCGCTCTCCGGCACGGCGTTGGGACCAAAGCTTGCACGCGCGGCGCGTGCCTCCGTGGTCGTCAATCCCGGGCAGCGCGAGTCGTTGCTGGCTGACTCGGCCGCGCCGGGACTGACAGACGTCGCGTTCATGCGCGCGTTTACTGCGAGTTCTTCGCCACCGCGGGAGCAGCGGCCGGCGAGGCGGCGTTGAAAATCAACGGCAGCCCGTCCTTTCCCGAGCCGATGACTACGACCTTGGCGTTGGGCGATTCGGCGAGCTTCTGCGTGGCTTCGATGCCCTGCCAGGCCAGGATCTTGTCGCTAAGTCCCTTGCTGATCGTCGACTGGTAATCGGCGATACCGGCAGCCTCGATGCGCTTGCGCTCCGCCTCCTGCCGCGTGCGATCGAGGACGAAGCGCATCTCGAGCGCCTTCTGCTCCTCTTGCAGCTTCGCCTGGATGGCGCTCTGCACCACCTCGGGCAGATGCACCTCGCGGATCAGGATGGCGTTGACGCGCAGGTGACTGCCGTCGAGCTTGCGCGTCACGTCCTCGCGAATCTCACGCTCGATCTGCTCGCGCTTGGTGGAATAGATCTCCTCGGGACTGTAGCGGCCGACCACGCGCCGCGCGCTCGAGCGGACGTGGGGCCCGATGAGGGTGCCGTAGTACTGGGGTCCCGTCTCCTTTATGAGCTGTGAAGCCTCGCCCGCGATCGGTTGATAGAGGATCGACGTGGTGAGCTTGATTTCGAGTCCGTTATCCGCGAGCACGTCGAGATCGATGTCCCGCTGCTGCTCGCGCAGGTCGACCATGTAGACCCGGCTGAACGGCGACACTGCATGCAGGCCCTCGTTGAGGCTGCGGTTCATGGTTCCGTTCAGCGGTGTCCATTCGACTCCGGTGCGACCGCTCGGGATGGTAGTGCAGGCAGCCAGCGAAGCCGTGATTGCCATGAGACCTGACAGAGGCCGGCGACTGACGAGATGCATGATGGTACTCCTTTGGAGGTGGCTTGCTGCTAACTGACAACGCGCTGCGTGCGCGGGTTCAGTCGAGTCGCTGCGCACCATCTGCTGCGCTGCGCGCCGGCAGCTGCGGCGATACAACCTAACACGCAGTATTTCGGCTCATGACCGTGGGTTTCCGTGTTGTTGCAATTCAGAGAGTGCGCGGCGCGCAGGTACACTCGTGACGGAACGATCCGTGAAGTGGTTGGTCGTTACTGCCGAAGATCACTGTCATGGTGGAGCCGAGGTAACAATGGCACCCGCATCGCTTCTCAGGTCGCGCTCGTTGGGCACACGCCGAGTGTGTGCATGCTGCGACGTGTTGGCGGCGCGAGCCGGAGTCTGCCAGCGCCTGGCCCGACGAGCGCGACCTGAGAGGCGATGCCGGCAGACCCGGCCCGGTACGGCTGCGCGGCGCACACTCCCGCCGTGCAACGGCCTGAAGGACTCCTGAAGCATGCTGACTTCCGACACGCGGCGTAACGGTTTGCACGGGAGCACTGCGCAGGCGGCGGGTGCATCCGGGAAACCGGGCGCGCCGGTCGATTTCGCCCCGGGTGTGCTCGATGATCTTGCCGCTGCAAGGTGGCTGCAGGCCTACGACGCCGCCTGGCTCGGTCGCGAGTGGGCGGCGCTCGAGTGCCTGCTCGCCGCAGATGTCGCGCTGCTGGCGCCGGACCTGAGGGTCTGGCTCGCCGGGCGCAGGGCTGTGATGGCTCACCTGCGCGCGATGATGCATGAGGCGCGCGTGCACGAGTACAACGCCACCGATCTCAAAGGGCGCTCCTCGGGCGCCATCGGAATCGTCAGCTACCGCTGGCAGCTCGATTGGACCTTCGACCACAGGCGGCGGCAGAGCCTGGGGCGCGAGGCTCTCGTGCTGCGTGCCACCCCCTGCGGCTGGCAGCTGTTGCGCCGTCTGCCGCTGCAGATTTGAGGCGCCGCAGCCGCAATGCAACGGCTCGTTTGACTCGGTAACGTCGTGTATCAGAGCAGCGCCGTGCCTGATAGCCCGCGGGGCGCGTGCTAGTATGCAAAGGCTCCGGCGTGCTTGCTGACGGGCAGAACTCGCGCATGGATCCCGCCACCCACGTGCTGTTTGTGGAGGACGACCCCGAGATCCGCGGGCTGGTGGCCGACTTTCTCCGCCAGAGCGGCTTCAAGGTGACGGTTGCCCAGGACGGCGACGAGATGGACCGGGTCATGGCGGCCGACTCGGTCGATCTCCTGATCCTCGACATCATGCTGCCCCGGGAGGACGGACTCAGCCTGTGTCGGCGCGTGCGCGCCGCCGGCAATCTGCCGGTCATCATGCTGACCGCGCGTGGCAGCGAGATTGACCGCATCGTCGGTCTGGAGATCGGCGCCGACGATTACCTGACCAAACCCTTCAGCACCCACGAGCTGGTGGCGAGAATTCGCGCCCTGCTGCGCCGTTCCCAGTACGTTCCTCCGGGCGCGCACAGTCGCAGGCGCTCGGTGTTGGCCTTTGCGGAATGGCGCCTCGACCTCATTGCGCGGCGGCTGTACTCGCGCGACGGCACGCGCGTGCCGCTCACCGGCGGTGAGTTCGAGCTGTTGGTGGCGTTTTGCGAGCACGCCAACAAGGTGCTGACGCGCGAGCAGCTGCTCGATTTCACGCGTGGCAGGGCCCCCGCAGCCATCGATCGCAGCATCGATATCCAGGTGAGCCGGCTGCGGCGCAAGATCGAGCAAGACCCGAAGGATCCGGTGCTGATCCAAACCGTCCGCTCCGGCGGCTACGTGTTTACCGCCGAAGTCGGCCTCGAATGAGCTTCCGCCTGCGGCGGCTCCTGCCCGCGGATCTGCGCGGCCAGGTCGCGGGCATCCTGTTTCTCGGGCTGGCCCTGTCGCAGTTGATGGCAGCGCTGCTGTACGTCGTGCTGCTGCCCGGATGGCAGACCGAGCTGCGGCCGGACGTGGCGGCGACGCGCATAAAAACGGTGGTACGCCTGCTCGAGGCCGTCGACCCGGCGCGCCGATCGGAGCTGGCGCAGCTGAGCAGCGACGCGGGATTCAGGCTCCGCTACCAGCTCGGCGACCAGCAACCGACTGCGGGCTCGGCCACCGACCACGGATACCTCGCCTTTCGCGACCAGATCGCGGCGCAACTCAACAAGACGCCCGAGGAGATCCAGGTGCGGCAGGGCGCGGGTGCGCAGGCCGCGGATTCCGTTCACGTCGCGGTGGCGCTGCGTGGCGGCGGCGCGCTCGAGGTAGCGACATTGGTCGGACACGAGCACCGGCTCGGCCTGGTGGCGCAGGTCGGGTTGGGAGCATTCCTGGTGTTCGCGACGGTCGGGCTATGGATCTGGCTCACCCTGATGGTGAACGTGCCACTGACGCGAGTGGCGCGGGCGGCCGAGCGCGTCGGCGTCGACATCAACTCCCCGCCGCTCGCGGAGCAGGGTCCGGTGCAGCTGCAACGGGTCATCCGGGCTTTCAACGACATGCAGCACCGACTGCGGCGCTTCCTCAACGACCGAACCCTCATGCTCGGCGCGATCAGCCATGATCTGCGGACCCCCTTGACGCGATTGCGCCTGCGCGTCGAGACCGATCGCGCCGTGACTGAGAAGGAGAAGATGCTTCACGACATCGAGTCGATGGAAGGCATGCTGACTTCCACCCTGCTCTTCATCCGCGGCGTCGACGATGCCGAGGCGCACGACGCAGTCGACCTCGCCTCGCTGCTGCAGACGGCCTGCGACATGGTGAGTGATCTCGGCGGCAGCGTCGAATACAGCGGGGCGGCGCGCGATCGCTACCACTGCAAGCCGCAGGCCCTGCTGCGCGCGTTCACCAACGTGATCATGAATGCCGCCAAGTACGGGCAATCTGCGCGCGTCAGCATGGCGAGGATTCCCGGCTCGGGCTTCGTGGTGGACGTCGAGGATGAGGGACCGGGCCTGTCAAACGCCGATAAGTGCCGGGTATTCGAGCCTTTCTATCGCACCGACAGGGCGCGCGAAGTCGACAGCCACGGAATGGGCCTCGGCCTGGCCATCGCGCGCTCCGTGATCCTCGGACATGGCGGGACGATCGACCTTCTGGATCGCGAGCCCCACGGCCTGCTGGTGCGCATCGTGCTGCCGGAAGCAGCCTAGCCGCCTGGTCGCATTCTGAGCGGCTACTTCAGCGGATCGTTGCGACTCAGGACGCGCTGAAACACGGCGATGATCGCCGGCTCGGGCCGGTGAATGGGCGGCAGCTTCTGATAGCCCTCCCAGCCCCCACCGAGGCTGCGGTACAGCTCGATGAACTGCTCGGCGGCGGCGACCTGGGTCTCAGCGTACTGCTCCTCGATCACGTACTCCTGCCGCTCCGCGTCGACCACGTTGAGGAAGTCGGTGACGCCGCGCTCGTAGCGCTCGTTGGCGAGCGTGACCGCGCGCTGACCGGCAACCAGACCGGTGCCGAGCTTGCCGAGACTGACTTGCTCCGCCCCCAACAGCCCATAGCTCGTGTCCACTTCCCGCACCGCTTCCTGGATCGTCTGTTTGTAGCGCACCAGCAGCGCTCGCGTCTGCAGATCCGCGATCTCCACCTGTGCGTCCAGCGCCCCGAAGTCCAGCAGCGGCCACACGGCCTCCGGCCCGAGCGACCAGATGTGCTCCCCGAGCACCGGCTGGCCCTTGAGCGACTGACGCTGAAAACCGATCGCGCCGCTGAGCGCGAGCGAGGGAAACAGGTCCGCCGTCGCGATACCGATGCGCGCGGTCGCTCCGGCGAGCTCGCGCTCCGCCTGCTGAATATCCGGGCGGCGCCGCAGCAGCTCCGGGGGCAGACCCGTATCGACCGCCGCAGGTACTGCGGGCACCAGGCCAACGGCGCTCAGCTCCTTCACCAGATCTTCGGGGTACAAGCCCAGCAGCGTCGCGATCGTATACTCGGCGCCCCGCACCTGGGCATTGATCGGCGCGGCCTGCGCCTCGAGCGTCGCGAGCTCGCGCGTGGCGAGAGTCACATCGAGCTCGTTGGTGATGCCGCGCTCGTAGCGGATATTCACGATGCGCAGCGACTCGCGCAGTACTGCGATGGCGGAATCCAGCACCGAGGCGCGCACCTGCAGGCCGCGCAGGTCGACGTAGGCACGCGCCACGTCGGCGATCACCGTGACCAGCACGGCGTTGCGCGCGGCGCGCGTCGCCTGCTCGTCGTAGCGCGCCGCCTCGATCTCGCGCCGGTAGCGCCCGAAGATGTCGAGCTCCCAGACCGAGTCGAAGCCGCCGGCCTCGTTCAAGTGCTGGTAGCCCGTGGCGTTGTCCGCCGAGTGCAGCACCGGTGACACCCGGCCGCGGGTGAGATCGCTGCCGGTGCCGCGCCCCGCCCCGGCGGACGCTCCCGCGTCCGGCAGCACGGTACCGATGATCGCGGCCTCGAACACCCGTGCGGCCTGCAGCCGATCGAGTGCCATCAGCAGGTCTGGATTGTCCGCAACGGCGCGCTCCACCAGGGAGTCGAGCTCGGGATCCCCGAGCGAGTGCCACCACGACGCCGGGTCGACCAGCGGGCCCGCGGCGCCGGTGCCATTCGCGTCGGCCGCCGTCTCGGCATAGCGATCCGGAGTTGGTATCCGCGGGGTGTGGTAATTCGGCCCGACCGCACAGCCTGCGAGCACCGTCGCGAGGAGCGTCGTGACGCCGATTCGTCCGGAGTTCACCGCCGCCCCTCAGCGCCGCACCGTCGCGGCCGCGGGAGCGGCTGCGGCCGGCCGTGCGCGCACCAGCTGCCCGTCCACGATCTGGCTGCTGACGTTGAGCGCCAGCTGCTCGCCCGCCGATACCCCGGAACTCAGCTCGACCACACTGCCGTCGTCGCGACCAATGGTGACGCGCCGGAAGCTGATGTGGCCGTCGCGACCGACGAGCGCAACCTCCGGGCCGCTGGCACGGAACAGCAGCGCCGCGGCCGGCACCTGCACCAGTCCGCGCGGCGGGAGGCCAAAGGCCACCTTGACGTACATGCCCGGCACGAACTCGCCCTTCGGGTTCGGAATGTCCACTTCCACGCGTAAGGTTCGCGCCTGCGGATTGATGGCTTCCGAGGTGCGCGTCACCTTGCCGGCATACTGGCGCGCGTCCCCGCCGTTGGTCTGTACCTCGACCGGCGCCTGGTTGCTCAGCAGGTCATTGGCCGCGCTTTGCGGCGCATCGACGAAGATGCGGATCGGGTCGTTCTGCGTCATCGCATAGAGCGACGTCGTGGCCGTGGTGCTGCCAGCCGTCACGAGATTGCCGATATCGATGTCGCGGGTGGTAATGACGCCGTCGTAGGGCGCGGTCACCTTCTTGAACGCCGCGAGCGCCTCGTACTGCTTGACCCGCGCCTGATCGAGCGCCACGTCCGCGTCCGCCGACTTGAGCCGCGCCACGGCGCTGTCGTAGTCCGCCTTCTTCTCCTCGCGCTCCTGCTCGGACACCACCCCCTTGGGCGAATCGCGCCAGCGCTCGTAGGTGGTGAGGCCGAGCTGCGCCTCGGCCTGGCGCACCAGGATCTGCGCCCGGCCCGCCACAAGCTGGGCACGCGCGGCTGCCAGCTCCGCGTCGAGGTCCGGGGTCTCGATGAGCGCGAGCACCTGACCGGCCTTCACGCGGTCGCCGATATCGACGAACCACTTGCCGACGTAGCCGTTGACGCGCGCGTAGATGGTGCTGGCGTGCCAGGCCGCGGTCTCGCCCGGGAGAGTGAGGCGCTGCACCGCTCCCACCGGCTGGACGGCGACGACGTCGACCAGCGGCGGCGCGGCGGCGGCTTCCTCGGCCGCACGCGCCACGCTGCGCGCCTTGAAGAGGCGATCGATGCTCACCACGATGAAAGCAGCGGCGAGCACCGCGGCAAAGATGAGCGCTCCGCGCTTCAGCCGCGCGCCGGTATCGGGAGTGAAGCCGGCGGAGACCGCGTGCGCTTCGGTTTCGGTCACGTCCGCGGCATAGTCGCATTCCCGGATTTCGCCCTCGTCCCCTGGTTGCATGCCTGTTACCTTCATTCTCGCGCGCCCTCCGCAGTATGCGCCCCGGTCGCCACGAGCGGCGCACGCCGCAACAGCCGGTACATGGTCGGCACGAACACCAGTGTCGCAAAGGTCGCGAACAGCAGTCCGCCGACCACCGCCCGGGCGAGCGGTGCGTTCTGCTCGCCCCCCTCGCCCACGCCGATCGCCATCGGCACCATGCCGAGGATCATCGCGCCCGCCGTCATGAGCACCGGGCGTATGCGGGTGAAACCCGCCGTCACGGCCGCGACCAGCGGGTCGTCTCCCGCCTCCATCCGCTGGTTCGCGAACGTCACCACCAGGATGCTGTTGGCGGTCGTCAGGCCGATACACATGAGCGTTCCCATGAGCGCGGGAACCGAGAGGTGCGTCTGGGTGAGGAACAGCATCCACATCACGCCGCTGAGGGCAAACGGCGTCGCCATCAGTACGATCAACGGATCGATCCAGCTCTGGAAGTTGATCACCAGGAAGAGGTAGACCAGTACCACCGCGAGCGCGATGCCGGTGAAGAGCCCCGTGTAGCTCTCGCGCATGGTCTCGACCTGGCCGCTCAGGGTGACGCGCATCGCCTTCTCAGCGGGCGGCTGGTTGGCGGCAATCACCCGGTCGATGTCGCGCGAAGTCGAGTAGAGATCGCGCCCCTGAACATTGGCGTGCACGTCGAACACCGGGCGGATGTTGAGCTGCGAAGTCACGAGCGGCACGGTCTGCCGGCCGATGGAGGTCATGTTCATGAGGAGCTGCGAGCTCCCCTGGGCGCTCGACACCGGCATGATCTTCAGGTCCTGCGAGGAGGAAATGTCGTAGGTCGGCTGCTGCACCACCAGCGGATAGCTCACCCCGTTGCTCGGGTCCACCCAGAAATTGGGTGCGGTCTGTGCGCTCGAGCTCGTGGTGACCAGCACGTTGCTGGCCGCGTCGCGCTGCGTGAGACCGACCTCCGTCGCGAGCGCGCGGTCCACGTCCATCGTGAGCGCGGGAGCGTCCGGGACCTGGGAGACATGCGCATCGACCACGCCGGGGACGCTTGCGACCAGCCGCGTCAGCCTGGACGCCAGGCGGTAGGCGCTGCCGGTATCGGAGCCCGTGACGCGGATGTCGATCGGCGCGGGCTGTCCGAAGTTCAGCACCTGGTCGACGATGTCGGCCGGCTGGAAAAAGAACCTGAGCGCCGGGAAGCGCTGCGGCAGCTCGCGCCGCAGCATTGCGGTGAGCTCGGCGGTGGCTGCGTGCTTCTCGGTGAGCGAGATCAGGATCTCGCCGTCCATCGGCCCCACGGTCGCCGAGTCGCTCAGCGCGATGTTGATGCCGCTGTAGGGCAGACCGATGTTGTCGAGGATCACGGCGATCTGGCCGTTGCCGACCAGACCGCGGATCGCCGCCTCGACCCGGGCAAAGTACTGCTGCGTGGTCTCGATACGCGTGCCCGGAGGCGCACGCACGTGCAGCCGCATCTGTCCGGCGTCGACGTCGGGGAAGAAGTCGCGGCCGAGCAGCGGAAAGAGCGGGAGCGAGACCACCATGATGCCGATGAACGCCAGCACCGTGGCCTTCGGCTGCGACAGCGCCCAGGCGAGCGCGTTACGGTAGGCGGCACGAAAGCGCTGGAACCCCCCCTCGAACCTGAGATGCACCGCATGCAGGAGCCGCGCGACCCCGGCGAGCCACGCCCGCCACGCCGGACCCTGCGGCGGCGGCGCCGCCGGCGCCGGCAGCGCGTGCTGGCCGGCCCCGCCCTGCGAGCGCATCAGATACAGAAACAGTACCGGCACCATGGTGAAGGAGAGCGCCAGGCTCGCGAGCAGCGAGACGATCACCGAAACCGAGAGCGGCGAGAACAGGTACTTGGCCGTCCCCTGCAGCAGGAACACCGGTACGAACACGATGCAGATGCACAGCGTCGAGAGGAAGGTCGGGACGCCGACTTCCCCGGCGCCGTGCATCACCGCGTCCGACATGTGCTCGTGCAGGCCCGCGTGGCGCTCGATGTTCTCGATCACGACCGTGCCGTTATCCACCAGGATGCCGACCGCGAGCGCGAATCCCCCGAGAGTCATGGTATTGAGCGTCTCGCCGCCCGCCCCCATGAGAAGCACCGCCGAGATGATCGACAACGGGATCGACGCCAGGATGATGAGCGTCAGGCGCCAGTTGCCGAGGAACAGCAGGATCATGAGCGCGGTGAGGCCCGCGGCCATGCAGCCGCCCAGAGCCACGCTGTTGAGAGCGGCCCTGACGAACACCGACTGATCGAAGATCGGCAGGATGCGCACGCTGGCGGGCAGCATGTGGCGTATGTCGGGGAGCGCCTCGCGGATTCCGTTGATCACCGCGAGCGTCGACACACCGCCGGTGTTGCGGATGGTCATCAGCGCGCCGGGCACGCCGTCGACCGATACCGAGTTGGTCTGCACCTGGAAGCCGTCGTGCACGTGCGCCACGTCGCGCATGAACACTTCGCGGCCCGCCACCCGGCGGATCGGGAAGGAGTTGATCGCCTCGATCACGTCCGGGCTGTTGTTCATCGCCACCAGATAATCGAGCGCGCCGATCTTCACATCCCCCGCGGGCAGGATGACGTTCTGGCTCTGCAGCGCGCTGCTCACGTCCGCCGGTGTCAGGCCGCGCGCCTGCAGCGCCTGCTGGTCGAGATCGGCCATGATGACGCGCGGCTTGCCGCCGTAGGGGTACGGCACCTCGGCGCCGTGCACCACGGCGAGCGCCGGCCGGATGATGTTCTGGCCGAGATCGTTGAGCGCGGTGTCGGGGAGCGAGTTGCTGGAGAGGCTCAGCTGGATGATGGGCACGTCGGTCGCGCCGTAGCGGATCACCAGCGGCGGCGTGATGTTCGGCGGCATGTACTTGAGCACCACCAGCGCGCTGCTTGCGAGCTGCGAGATGGCGCGTGTCACGTCCGCGCCTTCGTGCAGGTAGACGCGCTCGACGCCCACGCCCTCGTAGCTGGTGGCCTCGATGCGCGCGATGTCATCGACGAGGGAGGCCATCTGCCGCTCGTGCAGCGTCAGGATCCGGTTCTGGATGTCGACGGCGTCCATGCCGGCATAGGTCCACACGACGCTGCACACCGGAATGTCCATCTCCGGGAAGATATCCACCGGCATGCGCAGCGCCTCGCCGATCCCGAGCAGCGCGATGAGAATCAACAGCGCGACCACCGTATAGGGACGCCTGAGTACGTACTGGACGAGTGACATGGGCTATGGCCTCAAGAGCGCGCGGGTTCGGCAGCCAGCGGCTGCCGCACGCGGAAGGTGCTGCCCTTGCCCGGGTTGCTGAGCACTTCGACTTCGGCGCCGTGCGCGGCACAGATGGATCTCACGATGGAGAGGCCGAGGCCGGCCCCGCCCGGCTCGCGCGAGCGCGAGCTGTCGACGCGAAAAAAGCGCTTGAACACGTGCGGCAGCGCCTCGGGCGGAATGCCGACGCCGTCGTCGGTGACATCGAGCACCGCGCACGCACCCTCGCGCCGCACGCTGAGCGAGACGTGGCCGCCGCGGGGCGTGTACTTGATGGCATTGTCGAGCAGATTGACGATCACCTGCTTGAGGCGCGCACGGTCACCCTGCACGCTCACTCCGGGCGCGGAATCGCAGGCGACGCTGATCTCCTTGTCGGTCGCGAGCAGGCTCATCTGCTCGGCGGTGGTCGTGGCAAGCTCGGCCAGATCGACGCGCTGCCAGCCGCCGGCTTCGCCGGCGTCGAGGCGCGACAGCGCGAACAGGCTTTCGACGATCTCGGCGAGGCGCGCGACTTCCTCGAGCACGCTGCCCAGGGCCTCGCGGGTGTCGGGCGCGAGCCGCTCGTTCTGTGCCAGGCTCTCGAGCTCCCCGCGCATCACCGTGAGCGGCGTGCGCAACTCGTGGCTCGCATCGGCGACGAACTGTTTCGAGCCCCGCAGCGCATCCTCGAGGCGGCTGATCATGTGATTGAGCGAGATCGAGAGCCGCTCGAGCTCATCGCCGCTCTCCGCCACCGGCAGCCGCTCGCTCAGGTTGTGCTGGGTGATCTCTTCTGCTTTCACCGCCATGCGCTCGACCGGCTCGAGCGCGCGCCGGACCAGGATGAACCCGCCCGCGACCGCCACCGCGACTGCGACCGGGAGCCCCACGGCCAGCATGATGAGCACCTGTGCCAGCGTGTCCTCGGCCGGCGCGGCGGAAGTGCCGACCTCGACCCGGTAGAGCGTGCCATCGCTGCCGGTGGCCGGCACCGCCGCGATCAGCAGTGAGCCGCCCGGCAGCGGCACCTTGCGCGCCGCGCCTTCGAGGAAGTTGCCGGCGATCGCCGGTACGCGCACCGGGTCGAACAGCTCGTTGCGCGGCGTCCCGGACGCATACACCACGTGCCCATCGGCCCGGGAGATGCGGATGAAGCGGTCGTTGATCTCGGGCGAATAGAGCTTCTCGACCTCGCTGCGCATCGCGTCCTCACTCTCGCGCCGTGCCTGGGGCACGAGCGTCCCGGCGATCTGCCGCGCCCGCCGCGCCTGGATGTCGAGCAGGTTCGCCTCGAGGTAATGCCGCAGGAAGAAGAAGGTGAGGAGCCCGAGCAACACGGACACGGCGGTGAGGACCCCCGCGTACCACGCCACGAGACGAAAGCTCAGGGAGCGCGCGTTCATGCGTCCGGGCCCGTTCCCAGGCCATAGCCGACGCCACGCACCGTGCGGATCAGCTTGACCGGGAACGGGTCATCGACCTTGCTGCGCAGGTGCCGCACGTACACGTCGACGATGTTGGTGAGCCCCTCGAAGCTCTGGTCCCACACGTGCTCGATGATCATGGTGCGGGAGAACACCCGCCCGGGGTTCGAGGCCAGGTACTCGAGCAGCGCGTACTCCTTGGGGGTGAGCTCGATACGCCGCCCGCCGCGGCGTACCTGCTGGCTGAAGCGATCGACTTCGAGGTCGCCGACGCGCAGCACGCTCGAGCGGGCCACGGGTCCGCGCCGCAGCAGCGCCTTGACGCGCATCAGGAGCTCGGCGAAGGCGAAGGGCTTGGTCAGGTAGTCGTCGGCGCCCGCCTCGAAGTTGTGGACCTTCTCGTCGGTCGCAGCGCGCGCGGTCAGGATCAGGATCGGCACTTGGCTGTTGCGGCGCCGGATACGCCGGAGGAGCTCTTCGCCGGGGAGCCCGGGAAGCATCAGATCGAGAATGATGAGATCGTAGTCGTAGGCCTGGGCGAGCTCCCAGCCGCGCGTGCCGTCGTCGGCGACGTCGACGGCGTAGCTTTCCTGCCGCAGCGCGCGCGCCACGAGCTCGGAAACCTTCTTTTCGTCCTCAACCAGGAGCATCCGCACAGCTGTGGAATCTCCGGATAGCTAACTCAAGGCCGCGTAGTGGAGCATAGGGCCATTAATAGGCGGCGAACGCGCCATTAAAAACCATTCAGAAAAATAGACGTTGCATTTAAGACGTTGATATGGAACAGTTTAGCGGCCGTCGGGGAGGCTCACATAGCGGGTACGCTCGTGGTCAGAGGCGGGATTACGCGCTCAAGAATCTCAGCCCGTTAACAAAAGTGCCATCTGACTGCGGTACAAGTGCCCTGCAGCTGGACCAGTGTGAGCCCTGGACGGGGCTGTTCATGAGAGGTTGCGGCGACGCAACATGATACGATAGATCGGATCGAGCGTAGCATGCGCGCCGCCGCGTCGGCTTTTTCAAAACCAACAGGAATTCTGAAGATGACATCCATCCGTGCCTGTCTCTTAACGGCTTCGCTGGCGGCCGCGGGCGTAGCGCAGGCGCAGTCTGCGCCGTCCACGTCGGCGCCGGCGACCAAGGCTGACGACAGCAGCCTCACCTGGAAGGGCATCACCCTCTACGGCATCGTCGATATCGGCATTCAGAACGACACCCATAGCGCCCCGTTCAGCGATTACTTCCCGGCGGTGTCGGGCTCGCTGATTCAGAAGAACGACTACGACTCGCCGACCGGAGTCGCCGGGAACAACCTCTCGCAGTCGCGCATCGGCATCTCGGGCAACGAGCCGATCGGCGGTGACTGGGCTGCGGTGTTCCGCTTCGAGACCTTCTTCAACCCCTGGTCGGGTGACATCTCCGACGCTCTGAAGTCCGTCGCGTTCAACAACGGCAAGCCGCTCACGGCTCAGACGACGGGCGTCGACAGCAGTATCGCCGGTCAGCTCTTCTCCGGCGTGGCCATTGCCGGGTTCGCCTCCCCGACCTACGGCAGTTTCACCTTCGGCCGCAACGTCACGTTGCTCGCCGACGGTATCTCCAAGTACGACCCGATGGGAGCGGCGCAGGCCTTCTCGCTGATCGGATACTCCGGCACGACTGCCGGCGGTGGCGACACGGAAGACCGGCGCCTCGATCAGTCGGTCAAGTACTACGCCAAATACGACTGGCTGCACGTGGGTGCCATGTACCAGTTCGGCAGCCAGAGCGGCAGCATCAATACCGGCTACCAGTTCCAGATCGGCGGCGAATACGCCGGCTTCTCGATCGACGGCTACTACTTCAAGAAGTACGACGCGATCGGGGTCGGCTCGCTGAGCGCCGCCCAGGTAACAGCCCTGCAGACCGGCACCTGCACGGCGGCCGCGCCGGCGACCCCGGTGTGCTGGCCCATCAGCAACTCGCTCTCGGGGACGATCTCGGACAACCAGACCTACGCGGTCATGGCCTCCTACGCCATCCCGTCCTCCACGCTGAAGCTGTCCGGGGGCTACGAGCGCGTCACCTTCAACAACCCGAACAATCCTCTGCCCGCGGGCACGCTTACCATCGGTGGCTATATCCTCGCGTTCACCAACAACACTGCCTTCACCAACCAGAAGGTGCTGGAAGTTTACTGGGCCGGCCTGAAGTGGGGCATCACGCCGAACCTCGATCTGCTTGCGGCCTATTACGGCTACAACCAGGACGCTTACGCCACGGGCGCGAATGCCGGCTGCGGCACCAGTGTGAGCGGGGCCTGCAGCGGTACCGAGGACGTGATGTCGCTGGTGTTCGATTACCGCCTCTCCAAGCGCTTTGACGTCTACGCCGGTACCATGTATTCGGGCGTGAAGGACGGACTGGCGAACGGCTACATCTACAACACCAACATCGCGACGACCGCCGGGCTGCGCTTCAAGTTCTGAGGCGCTTCGATTCTGCTCCGCCCATGGGCGGATGAGTCAACAGGGCCCGCGCACGCGGGTCCTGTCGTTTGTGGCTCGGTGTTGAATCGTGCGGGGGCGCGCCGGTCAGCCGAATCGGCCGGTGATGTAGTCCTCGGTGAGCCGGTGGCGCGGATTCGTGAACACCCGATCGGTGTCGCCGACCTCGATCAGCTCACCGAGGTGGAAGTACGCGGTGCGCTGCGAGACGCGCGCGGCCTGCTGCATGGAATGCGTGACGATCACGATCGCGTAGGACTCGCGCAGCTCATCGATCAGGTCCTCGATGCGCGCCGTGGCCACCGGATCGAGCGCCGAGCAGGGCTCGTCCATGAGAATGACCTCCGGCTGCACTGCGATCGTGCGCGCGATGCACAAACGCTGCTGCTGGCCGCCGGAGAGGCCGGTGCCGGGACTGCCGAGGCGATCCTTCACCTCGTCCCAGAGACCCGCGCGCGTCAGGCTCGTGCACACAATGTCGTCGAGGTGGGCGCGGCTCCTAGCGAGCCCGTGAATGCGCGGCCCGTAGGCGACGTTGTCGTAGATCGACTTCGGGAAAGGGTTCGGCTTCTGGAACACCATGCCGACCCGGGCGCGGAGCTGCACCACGTCGCGGCGCTCATCGTGGATGTCGCTGCCGTCGAGGGTAATGCTGCCGGTGACGCGCGCGCCCGGGATCGTATCGTTCATGCGGTTCAGGCAGCGCAGGAACGTCGACTTGCCGCACCCTGAAGGCCCGATCATCGCCAGCACCTGGCGCCTGCCGACGTCGATCGTGACGTTCTTCAGGGCTTGCTTGCCGCCGTAATAGACGTTCACGTCGCGGCAGGAGAACACCGGATCCTCGACGACGGTCTGCCCCGACGCAGCGCGCGCGCCCACGTTCGTGGGCACCGCGACGTGCACCCGCCCGCTCGGCTTCAGGTTGAGGCCGCTCTCGCCGACGTGGCGCTGGTGCGGTTCGGGAGCGGCGGGAGCGGCGGGAGCGGTGACGGGCCTGCCGGCGGACCCGTTGCCACCGTCCGCCGAGGTGCCGGCCGTCGCCGCTGCGCCGTTGGCGCGGCCCGCGCCGGGCGCAGTGCCGGCAGTCTCGGGCGGTTGCAGATTCTCCTTCGGAGGCTCGCTCATGAGTTCGACCGCTCAGCCAAATCTTCCGGTCACGTAGTCGTCCGTGCGGCGGTTCCTGGGTGCCGTGAACACCTGCTCCGTGGGTCCCATCTCCACCAGCTCACCGAGGTACATGAAGGCGGTGAAGTTCGACACGCGCGCGGCCTGCTGCAGGTTGTGGGTCACGATGGCGATGCAGTATTTCTCGCGCAGCGACTGCAAGGTTTCTTCGATGCGCAGCGTCGAGATCGGATCCAGCGCTGCCGTGGGCTCATCGAACAGAATGACCTCGGGACGCAGCGCCAGAGTGCGCGCAATACACAGCCGCTGCTGCTGGCCGCCCGAGAGGCCGCGCCCGTCCTCGTGCAGCTTATCCCTGACCTCCTCCCACATGGCTGCATCCCGCAGCGCCTCCTCCACACGGTCGATGAGCTCGCTGTGCGAGATACGGCGCGACAGTTGCAGGCCGAAGGCCACGTTGTCGAAGATCGACATCGGAAAGGGCGTCGGCTTCTGGAACACCATGCCGACCCGGAACCTGAGCGCCGCCACGTCCACGGTCGGCGCCAGGATGTCCTCGCCGTCCAACCACACGTCCCCGGTCGCGCGATGTCCCGGGTAGAGCGCGTACATGCGGTTGAACACCCGCAGCAGGGTTGACTTGCCGCAGCCGGAGGGGCCGATGAATGCCGTGATGCGCCGGTCGACCAGGGTGAGGCTGATGTCCTTGAGCGCCTGTGACTGGCCATAATAGAAATCCAGATGCCGCACCTCGAACTTCACCTCCCCCGCAGCGCGCGCTGGGGCGCGAGGAGTCGGGGGCTGAACCGCGAGCTCGCCCATCAGCGCCCGCCGCCGGGGTCGAACCTCGACACCACGAAGCGCGCGCTGATGCTGAGTATGAGAATGCTCAGAGTGATCAGCAGCGCACCGGACCAGGCGAGGCGCTGCCAGTCCTCATAGGGGCTCAGGGCGAACTGGAATATCACGACCGGCAGATTTGCCATCGGAGCATTCAGATTGGTGCTCCAGAACTGATTATTGAGCGCCGTGAACAACAGCGGCGCCGTTTCGCCGCTGATGCGCGCCACCGCCAGCAGCAGGCCCGTCAGGACGCCGCTGCGGGCCGCCGGATAGATCACACTGGTGATCGTGCGCCAGGGATACGCGCCCATGGCGGTCGAGGCATCCTTCATGCCCTGAGGCACGAGATTGAGCATGTCCTCGGTCGTACGCACGGTCACAGGCATTGCGATGACGGCCAGCGCCACGGCCCCGGCGAGCGCGGAGAAGTGTCCCATGGGCACTACCAGCACTTCGTACACGAACAACCCGATGATGATTGACGGCGCACTCAGCAGCACGTCATTGACGAATCGAACGAGCGTACTGATGCGTGAAGTGCGACCGTACTCCGCAAGGTACGTGCCCGCCAATATGCCAATTGGTGCACCAATTGCGATCCCCAGCACCGTCATGACGGCGCTGCCATAAATGGCGTTCAGAAGCCCACCGCTGCCGCCGGGCGGAGGTGTCATGTCGGTAAACATCCTTGCCGACATGCCGGCCAGGCCGTTCTTCAGGAGCGTCCACAGGATCGCGGCAAGGCACGCCAGACCCCCCAAGGTGGCAACGGCGGAAAGACTCAACGCTACGACGTTGGTCACCTTCCTGATGCTGCGTCGGCCCGTCGCCATACGGATGGTCACACCGAGGAAAGCGCCCGACGATCCAGGCGCAGCAGCATGAAGCGAGCAGCCGCAATGACGGAGAACGTGATCAGGAAGAGCAGTACACCGAGTGCGATCAGCGCCGAGTAATACAGGTCGCCGACCGCTTCGGTGAATTCATTGGCGATCGCAGCAGATATCGTGGTACCGGGCGCCAGCAGCGATGCGTGTATTTCGTGGGCGTTGCCGATGACAAAGGTGACGGCCATCGTTTCACCGAGTGCCCGCCCGAGACCGAGCATGATGCCGCCCACCATGCCCGTGCGCGAGTAAGGGACAACCACCTTCCAGATGACCTCCCACGTCGTGGCGCCAAGACCATAGCCGGACTCCTTGAGCACGTCCGGAACCGTCTCGAACACATCGCGCATGACGGCCGAAATGAACGGCACCACCATGATCGCGAGCACCAAGGCAGCACTCAACACACCAATGCCGAATGGCGGGCCCTTGAAGAGCTTGCCGATCAGCGGCAGGGGTCCGAGAGTGTGAATGAGCCACGGCTGAACGCTGCTCTGCAAGAGCGGCGCCAGTACAAACAGCCCCCAGATGCCATAGATGATGCTCGGCACCGCAGCAAGCAGCTCGATGGCCACGCCCACAGGCCGTCTCAGCCATGTCGGGCTCAGCTCCGTCAGGAATACCGCGATGCCGAAGCTGAAGGGAATCGCGATGAGCATCGCGATGAGCGCCGTTACGAGCGTGCCGTAGATCGCAGCCAATGCGCCGAACTCTTGGGTGACCGGATCCCATATCTCGCGCGTCAGGAAGGCCCACTTGAACTTCGCAAGCGCCGGCCAGGCACCCTCCACGAGAGCGACCACCACGCCACTCAGCAAGACGAGCACGAGCAGTGCCGCGGCCAAAGTTGCCGAGCGGAACAGCCGTTCGTTCAGACGTTGCTTCGCCGCATGCCGCGAAACAACCGTTGCAGCCACGCTTGCGATAGACGACCCCACCTATTCCCAGTGCCGGCCGATGCCGCGGCAGGTCTCGGCCGTCGCGGCAACCTACCGGCTCGCCCAGACCGCGGCACCGTTCGCTTTGATCTGGGCGCGCCAGGACGCCTTTATGAGGCTCACGACCGACTCAGGCAGCGGTACGTAGTCCAGTTCCTCGGCGAGCTTGCCGCCTTTCGCATAGGCCCAATCGAAGAACTTGAGGACGTCCCTCGCTCTCTCAGCGCTTGCCTGATCCTTATGCATCAGGATGAAAGTCGCCCCGGCAATCGGCCAACTCATCTTGCCCGGCGCATCGGTGAGAACCAAGTACATACCGGGTGCCGACTTCCAGTCCGCGCCCGCCGCAGCGGCCTGGAATGCCTGGGTGCTCGGCGACACGAACTGTCCCTCCCGGTTGCTCACCTGACCGTAGGCCATCTTATTCTGCAGGACGTAAGCGTACTCGAGGTAGCCGAGCGAGCCGTCGATCCGCTGCACGTAGGAAGCTACGCCCTCGTTACCCTTGCCGCCGACGCCGGTCGGCCATGACACTGAGGTGCCTTCACCCACTTTCTGCTTCCACTCCGGACTCACCTTTGAGAGATAATTCGTCCAGATGAAGGTCGTTCCAGACCCGTCCGAGCGATGGACCACCGTGATGTCCTCGTCCGGTAGCTTCATGCCCGGATTCAGCTTGGCAATTGCCGGATCGTTCCACTTCGCGATCTTGCCGAGATAGATATCGGCCAGCAAAGCACCCGAGAACTTGAGATCGCCGGCCTTCAATCCCTTGACGTTGTAAACCGGCACATCGCCACCGATCACGGTGGGAAACTGCATCAAACCCTCCTTTTCCAGGTCCTCGGGCTTGAGGGGCATATCCGAGGCCCCAAAGTCCACCGTCTTCGCCTCGATCTGCTTGATGCCGCCGCCCGAGCCTATCGACTGATAGTTAAGGCCAATGCCGGTCTCTGTCTTGTAGGCGTCGGCCCACTTTGCGTAAATCGGATACGGAAATGTGGCGCCGGCGCCGGAGATATCGGCCGCCTGCACTACACCGGCGAGAGTTGCGGCACCGAGCACGGCCGTCAGCACCAGCTTGAAACTGCGCAAATTCATGTTTCGACTCCTGCAATCGGGGGGACGGCCAGCTGCGCCCGGCCCGGTCGGCATTAGATGACAATAATGTGACGTTTCGATGACGGGCCCGGCGGCCGCCTCCAAGTGTCTGGCACGCTAGTCTTGCCGGGGTAGTTTTCACGGTCGTGACAGCGGGCGGCTTGCCCGGCCGGCCGGCTCACCGTATAAACGCGAACCGCTCTAAAGCCGCTGCCGCTGATGTCCCAAGCCCTCGAGCTCGCCGAAAACCTGATCGCACGCCGCTCCGTCACACCCGCGGATGAGGGCTGCCAGCAGCTGATCGGGGAGCGTCTCGCGGCGCTCGGATTTCAGGTCGAGCCGCTGCGCTTCGGCAACGTGGAGAATCTCTGGGCGCGCCGCGGCACCGCGCAGCCGGTCTTCTGCTTCGCCGGGCACACCGACGTGGTCCCCACGGGCCCGCTCGAGGAGTGGCGCAGCGACCCCTTCGTACCGACGCTTCGCGACGGCCTGCTCTACGGGCGCGGCGCCGCGGACATGAAGACGGGGCTCGCGGCCATGATGACCGCCACCGAGGCATTCGTCCGCAGCCATCCCCGCCACCGGGGCTCGATCGCCTTTCTCATTACGAGCGACGAGGAAGGCCCGTCGGTGGATGGCACCAAGCGCGTGGCGGAAACGCTCGCCGCGCGCGGCGAACGCATCGACTGGTGCGTGGTGGGCGAGCCTTCGAGCGAGGCCACCATCGGGGACACCATCAAGGTCGGACGGCGCGGCTCCTTAAGCGGGCGGCTCACGGTGCACGGCGTCCAGGGACACGTGGCTTACCCCCAGCTGGCCGAGAATCCCGTGCACACCCTGGCACCCGCGCTCGCCGAGCTCACGCGGCACGTGTGGGACGAGGGAACCGAGCATTTCCAGCCGACCACCTTCCAGGTCTCGAACCTCAACGCCGGCACGGGCGCTCCGAACGTAATCCCGGGGGAACTCAAGGCGCGCTTCAATCTGCGGTATTCCCCGGTGCAGACGCTCGAGAGCCTCAAGAGCAAAGTGGAAGAGATCCTGCGCAAGCACGGCGTGCGCTTTACGATCGAATGGTATGTGTCGGGCGAACCCTTCTATACCCCGCCCGGCCTGCTGTCGGACGCGGTCGGTGAGGCCGTGGAGCAGGTGACGGGAGCAAGGCCCCGCCTCTCGACGGGAGGCGGCACTTCCGACGGGCGTTTCATTGCCCCGCTCGGCGCGCAGGTCGTGGAGCTCGGCGTGGTGAACGCCTCGATTCACAAGGTCAACGAGTGCGTGCGGGTCGCCGATGTCGACGCCCTCGAGCGCATGTACCTCAACGTGCTGCGGAAGCTTCTGACCTGAAATTGGCGAGCGCGCTTAGCGTCCCGAGCAGCACCGCCGACATGAGCACCCAGGCGGGCATGGCGAGCCCGAGAAAGCGCCAGTTGACCTCACCGCACTCCCCGCTCCCGCTCAGTACCCTGCGAACCACCTCGGTGACGGGCATGAAGCGCAGCATCATGGCGAGCGGCGCGCCACAGGAGGGCAGCGTTCCGGGCGGCAGGCTCTGGATGTAGAGCTGCCGCGCCGCGACGGCCACCGTGAGCAGCGCAAAGAGCGCGATCAGTCCCGCGTATGCATAGCGGCCGCGGCCGCGCGGGTGATGGAGCGCGGCGGCGAGGAAGGTCGCGCCCATGAGAATGACCCCGATGCGCTGAAAGATGCACAGCGGGCAGGGCTCGAGCCCCAGGCCGTATTGCGCGTGCAGGGCATAGGCCATGAGGCCCGCGCACACGAGGAACCCGGCGATATTGGCGAGGCGGCGGCGCGACATCCGCTATGGAGCGGCGCCCGCGGTGCCCGATCCGGCGCGCAGCTCGCGCTCAACGTCATCGAGCGAGGTGTGGCGGATGTCCTTGCCGTGCACCATGTAGATGACGTACTCGCTGATGTTCTTGGCGTGATCGCCGATGCGCTCGAGCGCGCGCACCACCCACATGACGTCGAGCGCCCGACGGATGGTGCGCGGGTCTTCCATCATGAAAGTGATGCTCTGGCGCTGGATGGCCTCGTACTCCTCGTCCACCAGCCGGTCCTGCCGCGCGACCCGCAGCGCCGAGTCGACGTCCATGCGCGCAAAGGCATCGAGGGCATCGTGCACCATCTCGGAAACCACGCGCCCGAGATGCTTGATCTCGCGGTACTTGTCGGCGGGGCGCTCCATCGTGGCGAGCCGCGAGGCGATATAGCCGATCTTCTCGCCCTCGTCGCCGATGCGCTCGAGGTCGGTGATGGTCTTGATGATTGCGACGATCAGGCGCAGGTCGCCGGCCGCCGGAGCGCGTGTCGCGAGAATCCGGCTGCATTCCTCGTCGATCGTGACTTCCATGTTGTTCACCTGGTAGTCGTCCATCGCGACCGATTCCCCGAGCGAGCTGTCGCCCTCGACGAGCGCCGTGATCGCTTTCTGCAGCTGCTGCTCGACGAAGCCGCCCATGCCGAGCACCTTGCTGCGCACGCGCTCGAGGTCCTCGTTGAAACGACGCGAGATGTGGTGACTGAGATCGGCGGTTTCCATCGGTTTCTCGTCCCCGGCGTCACTCGGTCAGCCGGCGTGCGGTCAGGCGCGTGCTCATACGGGCGATGATAGCGGAACTGCGGCTGACAGCCAGCGTGGCGCGCAGTGCCGCGGGAATCGGGGCGAGCCCGGTCAGGAACTGGCAGGTGGCGGCGTCCCAGCTGAATGTGGCGGCGCGCTCGGCACACACGCGGCGATCCAGCCGCAGCGCCGAGCGTATCGCGACCGCGAGATCGGCGTTGAGAACCCCCGTCACGTCCGGCTCTATGACATCCAGGGGGCCGGGCACGGGAAAAGCCGCCACCGGCACCCCGCAGGCCAGCGCCTCGATCATCGTAAGCCCGAAGGTATCGGTGAGACTCGGAAACACCAGCACGTCGCAAGCGGCGAGGAGCGCGGCGAGCGCATCGCCGTGGCGGTAGCCTGTGAAGCGCGCCCTGGGAAAGCGCACGGCGAGCGCCGCTCGCTCCGGCCCGTCGCCGATCACGAGCTTGGTGCCGGGGAGCTCGAGGCGCAGGAATGCATCGACATTCTTCTCCACGGCGAGCCGGCCGACATAGGCCATGACCGGACGCGGCAGACCCCCGAGCTCAGGCTGCGGCGCGTCCTGCGGCCGGAACCGCGCGAGGTCGACGCCGCGGCGCCAGAGATGCAGGCGAGCGAAACCGCGGCTCCCGAGCTCGCGCTCGAGCGTCCGGCTGCTCACGAAGGTGCGCTGCGCCGCTCCGTGAAAGTGCCGCAGCCAGGCATAGCTCAGCGCGAGCGGGATGGGCCAGCGCGCCGCCAGGTATTGCGGGTAGCGCGTGTGATAGGAAGTGGTGAAAGGGACGCCGCGGTGTCGACAGTAGCGCCGCACCGCAAGGCCGAGCGTCCCCTCGGTCGCGATGTGGATGGCATGCGGGCGAAACGCCTTGAGCTCGCGCGCGACGTAGGCTCCGGGGTTGATGGCGAGCCGGATCTCGCGGTAGCTCGGGCAGGGAACGGACGGCAGGCTCTGCGGTGACAGCACCCGCACCGTGTGACCGAGGCGCCTCAGCGTGTCCGCGGTCGCCTCGAGCGTAGTGACGACGCCGTTGGTCTGCGGCGCCCAGGCGTCCGTTGCGAGCGCGACCCTCACGCCGCGTCGGCGACGAGTCCGGCGGTACGGCGGCGCGGCGCGGCGATGGGGTGCGGCCAGCGCAGGAGCTTGAGCTCCCCGCCCGCAGCCTCGACGAGCGCGGAGCAGGACTCGACCCAGTCGCCGGTGTTGCAGTAGAGCGTTCCGTCGATGTGGCGAAGGTTGGCGCGATGGATATGGCCGCACACCACTCCGTCGTAGCCCTGCATGCGAGCGTGGCCGGCCGCCACCTGCTCGAACTTCTCGATGTAGCGGACGCTCGTCGGAATGCTGAGCTTCAAGCGCTCGGCGAGCGGCCAGTAAGCCTTGCCGAGCGCGCGACGCCAGTTGTTGACCCGATCGCTCAGGCGCACGGAGAGCTCGTAGAGCCCATCGCCGAGACGCGTGAGCCAAGGCGAGCAGTCGACCACGTCGTCGAACTGGTCTCCGTGCAGCACCAGGAGCCGCTCGCCGCGCGCCGTGCGGTGCACCCACTCGCGGTGCACTGCGAATTGTCCCTGCAGCATCTCCGCGAACACGCCGAGGCTCTCGTCGTGGTTGCCGGGGATGTAGACGAGGCGCGTACCCGCGCGGCCGCGGGCGAGAAGCGTGCGCACCACCTGCGTGTGCTCGGCCGACCAGAAAACGCGGCGGGCGAGGCTCAGCGCATCGACGATATCGCCCACCAGGACAATGGTCTCGGCTTCGACGCCGGTGAGGAACTCGTTCAGCTCGCGGGCGCGCGCGTGCCGGTAGCCGAGATGGAGGTCGGAGAGAAAGAGCGTCCGGACCCGCGTCCTGCCAGGGCGTCTCACGTTGCTGTTTGCCATGCCCTAGGGTCGTACGCCCATGTGTCTTGAGCATGACAGCACGACTAAGGATTTCTTACGAATTAGGCAGTTGCAGTGAAAACCTAAGCTGATTCCGTGCTCAGGGCTGCGCCCACCGGCCGGGCGACCCGCTCGGGGGGAAAGTGGCAGGTGAACGAGCTCCCCTCGCCGATCGTGCTCTGCACCTCGAGGCGCGCCCCATGGCGCTGCAGCACGTGCTTGACGATGGCGAGTCCAAGCCCCGAGCCGCCCGTGGCGCGCGAGCGCCCGGCGTCGACCCGGTAGAAGCGCTCGGTCAGACGCGGGATGTGCTCGGACGGAATCCCGAAGCCGGTGTCGGTGACCGCGAGATGCCCGCCTTCCTCATCCGTCCACCAGCGCATCTCGATCGAGCCATCGGGCGGGGTGTACTTGGCGGCGTTGTCGACGAGGTTCGAGAACGCCGAATGGATCTCGGGCTCGTCCCCGATCAGCTGCGCGGCCGACTCGACGCGCACCCGCACCTCGTGCGGGTGCGCCGCGCGTGCCAGTACATCCTTGCGCAGCAACGACAGAAGCGCGGCCACGTCTATGGGGGCGCCGCCCACGACCTCGTCGGTCTCCTCGAGCCGCGAGAGCTCGATCAGGTCGCGAATGATGCCGGTCATGCGCTCGGCCTGGCGGCGCATCTCGGCGACGGGCCCGAGGAGTTCGGGATCGAGAGCGGGATCCTGCCCGAGCGTCTCGAGGTAGCCCGAGATCACGGTGAGCGGAGAGCGCAGCTCGTGGGAGGCATTCGCCACGAAGTCGCGCCGCACCGCCTCGAGACGCATCTGGCGCGAGACATCGCTCACCAGCAGCAGCAGCTGCCCGTCACCGTACGGGGCGACCTGCAGCGAGAGATAGGCGCCCTCGCCCATGGCCGGACGGATCACGATGGGGTTCGAGTAATCCTGGCGTGCGAGGTAACGCAGGAACTCAGGCTCGCGCAGCAGGTTGTCGATTCGCAGCCCCAGGTCCGCGGTGCTGCGCAGCTCGAGGAGCCGCGCCGCCATGCGGTTGAACCATACGATCTCGCGTTGCGCGTTGAGGATCACCACGCCGTTGGGGAGCGCCGCGGTCGAGCGCTGCAACTGGCGCATCAGCTGCACGAAGCGCTGTTTGTGGAAGCGCTTGCGCCGGTGCAGCCGCACCACCTGCGCGATGATCTCGCCCCACACGCCGCCGATGTCCGGCGGATCGGCGTAGTTGCGGTGCCGCAGCCACCACTCCAGGCGAAAGAGGTTGGCGAGCACCCAGCCGAGGTGCAGCGCGAGCGCGCAGGCGAGACCCGCCCAGAGATTGCCGAGCAGCCAGCCTGCACCGAGGCCCACCAGGACCGTGGCGAACAGGCGCCCGACGGTGAACCACCACATCTGCGTCGCGGGCTGCATCAGTGCCCCAAGCCGTACCGGCGTGTCAGACCGTCCGGGCGGAAAACCGATACCCCGAGCCGCGCACGGTCTGCACGAAGCGATCGTACCCGAATTCCTCGAGCGCCTTGCGCAGGCGGCGAATGTGCACGTCGATCGTGCGTTCCTCGACGTACACGTTGCCGCCCCAGATACGATCGAGCAGCTGGTCACGGGTGTAGACCCGTTCGGGATGGGTCATGAAGAATTCGAGCATGCGGTACTCGGTCGGGCCGAGCCCGACCGTGCGCGGGCCCACCATGACGCGGTGGCTGCCCTGATCGAGCACCAGCCCCTCGAATTCGATGAGCTCGTCGACCCCGCACGGCGTGGAGCGGCGCAGCACGGCGTTAATGCGCGCGAGCAGCTCGCGCGGCGAGAAGGGCTTGGTGACGTAGTCGTCCGCGCCGCCTTCCAGGCCCGCGACTTTGTCACCCTCCTCCGCGCGAGCCGTGAGCATGATCACCGGAAGCTCGCGCGTCTCGCGATCGCGCTTGAGCGCGCGCGTCAGCTCGAGCCCGCTCATGTCGGGGAGCATCCAGTCGACCAGCACGAGATCCGGCCGTGTGTCCGCGAGCGCCGCGCGCGCGGAGCGGCAGTCCTCGGCTTCACGAACCTCGAAACCGGCGCGCTTCAATCCGAAAGCAATCATCTCCCGGATCGGGCGCTCGTCCTCGACGATGAGAACCTGTTTAGCGGGCATCGTTGGCAGCGTTCCCCTGCTGGCGCGCGAGTATTACAGGGGTACTGTGTTGCAGATTCGTGACAAGTCTGCAAGTGTTTGTTTCAGTTCAATGACCGGCAGCCGCTGGATGCACCACGTCATCGCGCAGATAGACGGGCAGGGCCTGCTCGGGGTCGAGGAGCCTCCCCGCGGCGACTTCGGGGACGGCCAGAAGAGCGACCTCTGCAGCCCGGGGCCGCAGCTCGCTGATCGCCGACAGGATGGTGGAGAACGAGCTTCGAAGCTGCGGGTACGCCGCGAACCCGGTCCCGGCGCCGCGCAGTCCGGGGCCTGACGACCAGTCGGCCGGCAGTGCCACGCGAGCGGGGTCGCTCACACGCTCCTCACCCACGGGAGCCGCGAGGTCGCCCGCGGAGCGGGCAAAGCAGCCCCAGTACACCTCGCGCATGCGCGCGTCGTTGCAGACCAGGACGCGCTGGGCGGTCGCATCGTCCCCGAGAACTCTCTGCGCTACCGCTGCGAGATCCGACACCGGCACGACGGGGACGCAGGCGCCATGGGCGAGCCCTTGGGTGACACTCGCGGCGAGGCGCACGCCGGTGAAGGAGCCCGGCCCGCGGCCAAAGGCGATCGCCGTGAGGCCCGCGAGCGAGGCGCCGGCCTCGACGAGCACCTCATCGATCATGGCGAGAATGCTCTCGGCGTGTCCGCGCTCGACCAGCCGCTCGCGCGCGGTGAGCCGCCCGTCGGCGAGGAGAGCCGCCGAGCAATTCTCGGTCGCGGTATCGAGAGCGAGGATCTTCACGACGCGCTCATCCGCAGGGGGGCGGTGCGCGGGCCGTGCTTGCGCAGGAAGCGCCGCACCTCGTCCGGATCCTGCGTAACCGTCATGGGCGGGAGCGCTGCGAGAAACACCCGCCCGTAGCTGCGCGCGAGCATGCGCGGATCGCAGATGACGACCGCCCCGTAGTCGTCTTCGCTGCGGATCAGCCGTCCGGCCCCCTGCTTCAGGGCGAGTGCCGCCTCGGGCAGCTGGTAGTCGCGAAAGGCGTTGGCGCCGGTCGCGTTCAGATGCTCGATGCGCGCGCGCACCAGCGGATCATCGGGCGATGCGAACGGCAGCTTCTCGATCACGACGAGGCGCAGCGCCTCGCCTTTCACGTCAACCCCTTCCCAGAAGCTCGCGGTGCCGAGCAGTACCCCGTTGCCGTCGTCGCGAAACTCCTGCAGCAGCCGCTCGCGCGGCGCCTCACCCTGAACGAAGAGGCGCTGCGGCGCGGCTCCGTCCCAGCGAGCCCGCACCAGCGCCGCACCCTGGGCGAGCGCGCGGTGGCTGGTGAAGAGCACGAAGGCTCCGCCCCCCGCGGCCTCGATCAGCGGTAGGGCGGTATCGATCACCGCAGCCACGTAATCGGGTGAGCGCGGGTCGGGCATTCTCTCCGGCAGGTACAGGAGGCTCTGGCGCTCGTGATCGAAGGGACTGTCGATCTTGAGCGTCGAGCATTCGGCGATGCCGAGCCGCCCGGTGAAGTGCCCGAACTCCTCCCCGAGCGAGAGCGTCGCGGAGGTGAAGATCCACGCTCCCCGCCGCGCCTCGATGAGGGCGCGAAACCGCGCCGAGATATCGAACGGCATGAGGCTCAGGTTAATCCCGCGCGCCGTGATCTCGATCGCGCGTGCACCCTCGAGCTCATCCGTTGCCGCGATCCGGCTCAAGCGCGCAGCGAGATCCGCGGCACGCGCGGCGAGCTGCGTGATCGCCGCGTCATCGCCGAGGGCAGCGAGCTGCTCCCCGAGTTGCCCGAGCGAGTCCGAGAGCTCGTGCGCGGCATCGCCGAGGCGCGCGTTGCGTCCGGTCCAGGGCATGCGGGTCGCGCCCGCGGCACCCGCCGATTGTGGCAGCCCCGAGGCATGGAGCTCCCGCAGGTCCTCCTCGACCCGGCGCAGGCAGTCGGCGAGCGCGCCCGGATCCGCCGCGCCTGGCGCGGCCGCGGAGCCCGGCCGGCTCTTGCGCAGCTCGAGCTGCGCGTCCTTCAGGAGGCTCTCGATCTGCCGGCTGCTGACGCTCGCGCCGAAGAACTGGGTGGCGAGATCCGGGATCTGGTGCGCTTCGTCGAGAATCACTGCATCGGCCGATCCGAGCAGGTCACCGAAACCATCCTCTTTCAGCGCCAGATCCGCGAGCAGCAGGTGGTGGTTGACGATGACGATGTCGGCGTCCAGCGCCTCGCGGCGCGCGAGCGCCACGTGGCAGCGCGAGATCTCCGGGCAGCGCGCTCCCAGACACGTCTCGCGGGTGGAAGTGACCTGCGCCCACACGGGATGCGAGTCGGAAAGTCCCCCGACCTCGGCGAGATCGCCGCTCGTGGTAGTGCGCGCCCAGCGCGCGATGCGCGCCAGCATGGCGCGGCTCGCCCGCGGCCGTCCCGCCTCCCCATCGATCATCGCGAGCTGCTCGCTCACCGCCGCCGAGGCGGCCAGACGGTAGCGGCACAGATAATTCGCTCGCCCCTTGAGGAGCGCCACGCGCGCGGGTCTGCCGAGCGCTGCGCCGACGAGCGGCAGATCCTTCGAATACAGCTGATCCTGGAGCGTGCGTGTGCCGGTGGAGATGAGCACGCGCGTCCCGGACAGCAGTGCCGGCACGAGGTACGCGAAGGTCTTGCCGGTACCGGTGCCCGCCTCGACTACGACCGTCTCGCGCCCCTCGAGCGCCGCGGCGACACGCTCGGCCATGCGCAGTTGCTCGCGCCGCACGCGGAAGTCAGGCAGGGCGCGCTCGAGCGGGCCTCCCTGTCCGAATATGTCCTGGAGATCGAGCATCGGGGGAACCTTCAGGGGCTCGCCGCGGGCCGAGCATCCTCGCGTGGCGCGCGGCAGGTGTCGAGACGCATATCCTTATGAATTTGCTGCAAAGAGTGCGTACCTTGAGGAGCCAAAAGCGCCGCTGATGTCCGCCGTTACTCTAGCAGGGCGCATCGTCCGGCCGGGATATACTTATTGGTTTAGGGGACCGCCCGATAAAGAGGAATCCACCGGATGGCTGCTCCTGCGCACAAGATGACCGCCCTGCCCCAGTTGAGCCGTGCGGTGGCCGAGTGGGTGAGCACAGTGTGCGAGCTGACCCAGCCACGTGCCGTCCACTGGGTCGAAGGAACCGACGCCGAGGCGCGCGAGCTCAACGCGCAGCTGGTTCGAGCCAAGGAATTCACGGTGCTCAACGCGCAGGAATTCCCCGGCTGTCACCTGTATCGCTCGGCACCCAGTGACGTCGCCCGCGTCGAGCATCTCACTTATATATGTACCCGCTCCCAGGAGGACGCGGGGCCGAACAACCACTGGATGGACCCGCAGCAGGCCCACGCCAGGATGCGCGACCTGTTCCGCGGCTGCATGCGCGAGCGGACGCTCTATGTCATCCCCTATTGCATGGGCCCGCTCGACTCGCCGCTGTCCCGCCGCGGCGTCGAGATCACCGACAGCCCCTATGTCGTGCTGAACATGCTGATCATGACGCGCGCCGGGCGCGCCGCGCTCGAGCTCATCGCGCGCGACGGCCGCTTCGTGAAGGGACTCCACTCGGTCGGCGAGCTCGATCCCGAGCGGCGCTTCATCATGCACTTCCCCGAGGAGCTCTCCATCGAGAGCTACGGCTCCGGCTACGGCGGCAACGCGCTGCTCGGCAAGAAGTGCCATGCGCTGCGCATCGCGAGCTGGCAGGCGCGCACCGAGGGCTGGCTCGCCGAGCACATGCTGATCGTTGGATTGCAGAATCCCCAGGGCGAGACTCACTACCTCGCCTGCGCCTTTCCCTCCGCCTGCGGCAAGACCAACCTCGCAATGCTGGTCCCGCCGGAATCGATGCCCGGCTGGCGGGTTCTCACGATCGGCGAGGACATCGCCTGGCTGCATCCCGGACCCGATGGACGGCTGTGGGCCATCAATCCGGAAGCCGGCTGCTTCGGGGTGGTGCCGGGCACCAATCCGCAGACCAACCGCAACGCCTACGAGATGATCCGGCGCGACACACTGTTCACCAACGTCGCGCTCACGGCCGACAATCAGCCCTGGTGGGAAGGACTCACGACGGGTAAGCCGGTGCTCGACTGGCAGGGGCGTCCGTACGACCCGGCCCGCGGGCCAGCCGCGCACCCGAACTCGCGCTTCACCGTGGCCGCGAAGCGCAATCCGAGCTATTCGAGCCGGATGGAGGATCCCGACGGCGTACCGATTACCGCACTCGTGTTCGGCGGCCGGCGCCGCGAGGTCGCGCCACTCGTCTACGAGGCGCGCGACTGGCAGCACGGCGTGCTGGTCGGCGCCTCGCTCGCCTCCGAGACCACGGCGGCGGCCGTCGGGCAGGTCGGAGTCGTGCGGCGCGATCCGATGGCGATGCAGCCCTTCTGCGGCTATGACTTCGGCGACTACTGGCAGCACTGGCTCAATGTCGGGTCCCGGCTGGCGCGACCGCCGCGCATCTTCCACGTCAACTGGTTCCGGCGTGACAGCGAGGGCAAGTTTCTCTGGCCGGGCTATGGCGAGAACCTGCGTGTGCTCGCCTGGATGCTCGACCGCTGCGCGGGCAAGGTCGGTGCGACCGAGTCCGCGGTCGGCCGGCTGCCGATTCCCGCGGACCTCAACACCCAGGGGCTCAACATCAGCAGCCAGGCGCTGGCGGCACTCCTCTCCATCGACGCAGGCGTCTGGCGCAAGGAATGCAGCCAGGTACGCGAGTACCTCGGCGGTTTCGGCAGCCGCCTGCCGGCTGCGCTGCTCGCGGAGCTCAAGGCAACCGAGAGCCGGCTCGGCTGAGCGTGCCGCTCGCGCGCCTCAGGCTTCTTCGCAGTTGAAGCGGATAGTTTGCGGCGAGCCCTGCTCGGGCAGCCGGCCGAGCCCAATCATCCCCTGACCCTTGAGCTGCAGGCTGTCGCGCCGGACGAAAGCCTCCTCGCCATCGGCGGTCTGCACGAACGTGCCGTTGGTGCTCTGATCGACGAGCACGAACTTGTTGCGGCTGATCTCGATACGCGCGTGCAGGCGCGAGATGAGATTCCCCTTGACGATGACGTCGTTGTCCTCGGCACGGCCGATGGTGACGCTCGCGTGCCGCTCGTCGACCAGCAGCTCGCGATCCTCGGTGCGCAGCCGCAAACGCATCGGATGCGCGGGGCGCGCATCGCCGGCGATCCCCGGCACCATGCTGGTGACGTCCTCGGTCTGCCACAACACCTCGTAGAGCACCACCTCGCTCCCCTGACCCTTGAGCGTCGCGACGTCGATCTGACGGCAGGAAGCGCGCCACTCGGGCGAGAGCCGCTCCACGGTCGCGGCGGTGGTCACGATCTGCCCGGCCTTCGCCTGGCTGGTCATGCGATTGGCCGTATGCACCGCGGCCCCGAACACGTCGCGGTTCTCGAGCATCACCGGGCCGAAGTGGCAGCCTATGCGGATCGAGACCGGCTGGCCGTCCACCTTGAGCTGCGCGTGGGTGGAGATCTGCTGCTGCATCTGCGCGGCGGCGTTGAGCGCCGCGTCGGCGCTCGGGAAAGTCGCCATCACCTCATCCCCCATCGTCTTGATCACCGTGCCCTGGCGCTGCTCGGTGGCGCTGCGCATGACCTCGATGCAGGTGGCGACCATGTCGCGCGCCCGCAGGTCGCCCATGGTGTCGTAGAGCCGGGTCGATCCGACGACGTCGGCAAACAGTATGGCGAGCTCGATATCCTTGCCCATGAGTGCCGGTCGATTATACGCGAGGGCCTTCGGGCCGCTAGCAACCGGCCCGTTCCAACCTCGCGCCCGCGCCTTAGTCCCGCGTGCCTGTCGGAATCGCCTGCCGCAGCAGCTCGGCGCCGGCCCCGGCGGCCCGTGCCCCCTCGCTCAGCGTACGCCGAAAGTCACGCGCACCCGGCGCGCCGCTATAGAGCCCGAGCATGTGACGCGTGATGGCGCCGAGGCGCTCGCCCGCGGCGAGCTCACGCTCGCAGTAGCGGGTCATGCGCTCGATGAGCGCGGCGCGCGACGGCAGCGCGTCCCGCTCAGGAGCGAGCGCCCGATGCAACTCCGCGAGCACGAACGGCCGGTGATAGGCCTCGCGCCCGAGCATGACCCCGTCGCACCAGGTGAGCGCTGCGCGCACCGAGTCCGCATCGCGCAGCCCGCCATTCACCACCATCGGCAGCGCGGGAAACACCCGCTTGAGCCGGCGCACCACGTCGTAGCGCAGCGGCGGAACCTCGCGGTTGTCTTTGGGCGAGAGTCCTCCCAACACCGCCTGGCGGGCATGCACGATGGCAACCTGACAGCCGGCGGCGCTCACTCCGCGCACGAAGCCGCACAAAGCCTCGAAGTCTCCCTCGCTGTACTGCGCCACTGCGCCGCGGGCGCCGCCCGCGCCGGCGCTCACGACCCCGATGCGCATCTTCACCGTCACCGGCACACGCACCGCCGCGCACATCTCGGCGACGCACTCGGCCACCCGCGCCGGCTCGCGCATGAGGCATGCCCCGAAGGCGCCACTCGCGACGCGCTCGCTCGGGCAACCGCAGTTGAGATTGATCTCGTCGTACCCGGCCTCCTCACCCGCACGCGCCGCGGCCGCGAGATCCGCGGGCTCACTGCCGCCGAGCTGCAGCGCAAGTGGATGCTCCTCGGGATCGAACCTGAGGAGCCGCGCACGACGCCCGCGCAGAATCGCTGCGGCGGTGATCATCTCGGTGTAGAGCAGGACGTCGCGGGAGAAGCCCCGCAGGAAGAACCGGCAATGGCGGTCGGTCCAAT
>CAWJIS010000006.1:0-377311 GCA_963843035.1 uncultured Gammaproteobacteria bacterium | reverse complement strand
CCAGGGCGCGCAGCCGTGCTCCAGCAGGAACGTCCGTGCCCTGCCCTGCGAGACCTTGTCGAACATGCGATTGAAGCGCGCCTCGCGGTCCGCCTGATCCTTCTGCCGGCCGATCTCGAGGTCACGGTAGTAGGCGTAGACGACCTTCGGGTTCGAGATGTAGAGGCTCGCTTCCTCGTGCACCTCCGCCATCCGGCAGCGCTGGTCGGGCGCCATCCTGGCGAAGTGCTGCTCGAGGTCGGGATCGAAGACTTCCTTCTTCATGTGCGCGAAGGCGGCCTCGTAGCCATTGTGGTCGCCGATCTCACGCCGCGCCTCGAGCTGGCTGGCGCCGAAGAGGATGTGCGAATAGGGCAAGGCTCCGAGCTGATCCTGGTAGAGGTGCAGCAGCTCATGAACGTCGTATGGCCCCACCTGCGACTTGAAGAGCACCGAGAATTCGCTCAGCAGCTCCGTGGAGCAATGCAGCGCGACCCCGCCCTCGCCCCCCTGGGGGTGCGGCCACTGATCCTTGTCATAGATCGTGTAGGTGATCTCGGCGCACTGCTTCTCGAGGTTGATTCCCGTGATGCGCCGATACGCCGGGAACACCTTGCACGCCTGGTTCTCGATGAAGGGCTTGCATTGCGCGCGCGCGGCCGGGTCGCGCACGTGCGAGCAGTCCACCTGAAACGTCACCGGAATCCTCACCTGCCCGGGGCAGCTGTTGACGACGATGGGCTCCTCGGCCGACGACACCGCCGGGACGGCGACGGGAGCGACGAGCAGCGTGCCGAGCAACAGCCGCGCAAACCTGCGAGCGCGGCGTCGCGGATTAATGCGGCGCGGCTGCATCCGAGGGCTGTCCGCCACCGCCACTCTCCCCCACGTAGACGATCCGGTAGCTCGCGTGCGGCGAGGGCGGCGCCAGATCCACCGCGCTGCTCTCGATCGTCGGTCCGGCGATCGTGCGCCAGCGCCCGTCGTCGAGCTGCAGCTGTACGAGCACACGCACGTGCGGCGGGGGCGCCTGATAGCTCACCGTCATCTGCGGCGCCGGTTGCGCGGCATACGTGACGGTGGGCGCCTGCGGCTTCTTCAGCGTGACGGCACCGACGCGCACCGAGTAGCCGTCCGACTCGGCGCTACGGTTGCCGTCCTTGTCGAAGGCGACCAGCCGATACCAGTAGGCCTGCCCGGGATGCACCCATTCATCGGCGATGGTTCCCGCCGCCGCGCTCACCGGCGCACCGACGACGAGCCCGGCATCGGCGGCAGAATCCGCCCGCAGCAGCGCGACCTGCGTGGTCTTCTCGGCAGGCTCCGCCGCGGCAAAGCGGATCTGCACGTGCCCTTCTGCCCCGGATATGGCCAGCACGAGGGGCGGGAGAGGCGGCTCGCTGTTGCGCAGGGCCACCCGCAACACCGCGCTCGGAGCACTCACGCCCTCATCCGTTGCGACCGCGGTGACGCGGTACTCGAAGGCGCCGCCACCACCTGCGCCGATCAGATCGAGATAGCGCGTCCCCGGAATGAGCCGCGAGTTCAGCCGCCCCCACCGGGGGCTGCGATCGTTCGCGCGCCGCTCGACGATGTAGCCCGCGAGATCAGCTCCCGGCACCGCGCTCCAGGTGAGCACGACCTGGCTGGTGCCGACCTCCGCCGCAAGCCCCTGGGGCGCTGCGAGCGCCGCGGGAGCGAGCGCCTGCGCCTGCACCGGGTCGGGCGTAGCCCCCAGCGACCCGCCGGGCGTCACTGCCCGGACCCGGTAGTAGTAGCTCGCTCCCGGATGCACATCGTGGTCTTCGAAGCGCGTCGTCTGCGGGCTCACGCCCTTCGGTGTGAGCCATTCGTACGGACCGTCCGCGAGTTGCGAGCGCTCCACCATGAGTCCGCTGGCTCGCGAGTTGCCGAGCGCTGTCCACGTGAGGGTCACTACCCCGCGTCCTGCTTTGGCAGCAAGCCCTGCGGGCGGCGCGCCGGCGGAAAAATCCGGGGATTTGACCTGCACCACGGCTGGCGCGCTCGGCACGCCGAGCACATCCACGAGACGCAGCTGATAGGTGACGTCGGTCTCGACGGGCGGGGCATGATCGATGAAAGGACTTGCTGTCCCCTTGTCAATGGTGAGCAGCTGCGGATGCAGCGTCAGAGTCTCGTGCGCGCCGCTTGCGGTGCGCTCGACCGTGTAGGCGTAGGCCGGCACTCCGGACGCGTGTGTGACCGTCTGCCACTTGAGGGTCACGCCGCGCGGCTCGGCCACCGCGCTGAGCGCGGCAGCGGCCGGCGGCCCCGCGTCCTCCTCGACCTTGGCCGGCCCGAGCGTCGCAGCTGCCGTGCCGTCAGCGTTGAGCAGCACCACGCGTAGCGCAGCGGCGTGCGTGCCCGCGGGCAACTCGGCAGCCATCCCTCCCGCGCGCGCGAAGTCGAAGTCCGACAGCACCCGCAGCATGAGCAGCGTGCCGGCAGTCTTGGCCTGCGGGTCGCTGGCCTCAAGCGGGTGCGCGAGCGCGCGCAGCGCATTCTGGGACGCGGCATCGAGCTTCGCGGCCGCGGCCGGATCGGCGGCGACGTGCGCCACAAGCACCGCACCGGATGTGTCCTCGATACGCAGCCCGCCCGCGGGCCACGCGCCGTCGGTCACGAGCAGCACGCGCACCGCGCCCCCCGGGGTGCGGGCGGCGTAGACGCGCGAGGCGGCGCTCGCGGGCGCTGCGCGCTGCGCCGCGGCCGTGGCGCCGAGTGTCAGGGCGGCGAGCAGCACCGCCGCCGGCACCCTGTGGCCGCCGCCTAGAGCCCGGTGCAAAAGCCACCTCCCACGTTGGGATTGAGCGAGGGCAGGACCTGGATGCCGACGTCGATGTGTCCGGGCGGGCAACCTCCGAGGCTGAACTTGAAATCGAGATACGGCGGCGGTAGCGATAGCGCCACGTAGGCGGACGCGTTGGCGTTGAGGCAGAAACCACCCGCGCAGGCCCCGACGCTGAAGCTGTCGTTCCCGGAGGTCGAGAACGACACCGGCGAGGTGGTGATGGCGGCCATCACCGTCCAGTCGTCGTGGATGTAGCCGCAGGCGCCGTTGCAGTCGCCGGCATCGAGATCGAGCCGCGAGATGAGTCCGAGACCGAAGCCGTCCGAGCCGAGATCCGCCCACGCCTGGCCGTGATAGAAGAAGAGCTGCCCGTTGAGCGGATTGCTCCGCGTGCCGAGGTGGAAGTACCACTGGCCGCCGCCGACGTGCATGTGGATCGCATCGTTCAGCGCATCGATCGCCACCTGCCCGTCTAGCTCGGAGAATTGCGCATTGAGTGTGCCGTCGAACACCCCGCCGCTGAAGCTGAAGTGGCCCCAGATCGGGCTCTGGCCGCTCCAGTCGGGATTGAGCAGCCAGGCGTGGTAATCCATGCGCCCGCCGGGGTCCTGTCCGCCCGGCTTGATGACGAAATCGCCCGTGAGACCGAAGGTCGTGTGGTCCGGCGAGCCGATGAGGAGTGAGGCATCGAAGAGCAGCGTGCCGTCATCCTGCGGCTGCGCCTGCGTGAGGTCCTGGTACTGGAAGGAGGCGAGCGAGACGTTGTAGCCCATGCCGCCGCCGACCTTGTAGAGATTGATGACCGGCGGCGCGACGGCGAGGCCCGTCGGGCCTAAGTCGAGCAGCGCGCGCGCGATCCAGTAGTCATCGCTCCCCACATAGCCGAGCACGAACTGCCCTGAGACCGGCGGCCCGCCGAACATGCCGAGATCGAGGTTGCTCGAGAAGAGCACCCCGGACTTGCTCTTGGAGGCCGCGCCGCCGACGTAGCTCGGCCGCATGTGCAGGTGCACCGACGGGTTGGCGTCGGGGAAGGGCTTATCGAGGTCAAAGGGCGCGGTGACCGGCCCGTTGCCGGTGTAGGTCTGGGAAGTCTGGCTGATCGTGTAGCTGACCGGTACGTCCGCAGACGGGAGCGTCTTCGAAAGCGTCAGCTTCGAGTCGAATGCGAACCCAAGGCGCGTCGAGCCCGAGATAGAGCCGACCTGCACGTCGACCGACTCGAGATCGACGCTGCTGCCGCCGATGTTGCCGTGCTGGCCGCTCAGGTTGATGTGACGCGAGCTCGAGCCGTCGGCGAACGTGCCCGCACCGTTCATGCCGTAGTCGAAGCCGTTCAGCACGATGCCGCTCGCGAACTGACCCTGCTGCGAGCTGAAGTCGAAGCGGGTATCGCTGCGCGCCGCCCAGCCCCCCGCGCTCGGCAGCGACCCGAAACTCAGGTTGCTCGCGGTGAGTGTGATCGGTCCCTCCGAGAGCTTCACCTGCGAGGGGGTGTCGAGGTTCAGCCAGATCCCGCCCTTGGCGACGCCCTTCCCCGCCTTGAGCAGCGTCGTGCCCTGCGAGGAGGTGAAGTCGGTGTTGAGCCACGGCACGTGCACGGTGAGTCCGCTGTAGGTCGCGGAGAAAGCCCCCCCGGTCGCCTGCGCCGCGATCTTGGTCCAGCCGAGCGTGCCCTGATCCACGGGAAGAGTGCCGGAGGAGCCGAACGACGCCTGGCCGCAGAGGCCCAGGCCATCGATGGCCCAGCCGCTCAGCTGCGCGGTTGGCGGCTTCTGGAGCGCGAAGTTGAAGGCCGTCAGCGTCGCCCGGTTGAGCAGCACGCCTACCCAGTTCCGCCCGCCCGCACCCACGCACATGGTGGTATCGGGCGCCGCGCCTTCGGACTGGCTGAGGTCGAGCGTCACGCTGCCGGCAGTGAGCGAAAAGCCGCTGTCGTAGACCAGGAGCCCTGGCATCTCGAGCTCGCCCGAGATCCAGTCGCCCTGCGGGCTCAGGGTTGCAGGAACGTTCTTCCAGGACGGCGTCGGCCCGCCGCTCGCCACCGGAATGTCGGTGTTGGTGAGGGAGGCATTGAGATACGCCGTCACGTGGTCGCCGGCGGTGCCGGACACCCGAGCGAGCGTCGTCTTGAGCCCCGGCATTGGCATCTGGTGTTCGGGCGGGGTCTCGTCAAAGGTGCCGTTGGCGACCGTCACCCCGTCGCCCTGCATGGTCCAACCCTTGAAGTGGATCGGAACCTGCCTGCTCTGTGTCCCCGTGCCGCTCGCATCAGCGAACCACGCCTGCAGCGTGCCGCTGCCGGAGTAACTGCCGTTCTGAGACGTCACGGTGGACTTGCCGCCGTCCTGCAGGCCCGCGATCTGGAAGCTCCCCCCACCCTTGACCGGGAAGTTGAACGTGCAGGGGAGCGCCGGATTCGCCGCAGTCATCTGGTAGTCAGCCGGTGCGCTGACGACTTCATCCGGTGGATGATTGCTGTAGGTCTGCTGCTTGAGTGGCGTCATGCCACCGAGCGAGAGGTGCAGTCCGACCCCGGGTGCACCTGAGGGCGCCTGGCCGACCCAGGCAATGGGTGGCAGCCCCGCCGCTGCCGCGCCCGCGGGACCCAGGACCCCGAGCGCCGGCGCGCCGGCGAGCGCTGCGCTCACCGCCGGTGTGGTCGGAACGCTCGTGGTCATCGCAGCACCTCCGCCCGCGATGTGCTTCGCGCCCCCTGTGCCGCCGGCGCCCGCGGACCCGCGCGCGGCCGAAGACGCGACGCTCATGCCGGCGAACTGGCCGAGCGCCCCGAGTACGCGCCCCGTCGGACGCGCGTCCTGCACCACCTCCGCCGTCACCAAGAGCTCGTGTCGGCCGATCTGCTGCTGCGCCAGCGAGAGAGCCGGAGACTCAATCCCCGGCCAGTCGGTCACGATCGGCGGATAAGGCTCGACGATGGCCAGCAGGTGCGGCCCTGGCCCGCTGGTGACCGTCGGTGGTGGCGGCGCGAGCTCTTGCTGAGTGCGCGCGTTCGAGGGACCGACCGGTTCGTCGGAGGAGCCGATCGCCTTGCCATCCTGGTACCAGGTGAACCTCGCCGTGCCCTCGCCGACGAACTTAAGCGTCGCGCCCCCGACGAGGTTCGCATCGCACGAGTTGAACTGCGGGACCGACGGCCCCCCCGAGCCCTCGCCGGGGAGTCCGCGCACGCCGCTCGCCGTGGCCGCTTCCAGCGGCCTCGGCGTGCTCCCGGAGGCCGGCTGCGCCGTAACGCCCGGCAGCTTGGCTACTTTCGGCGCCGCCGACGCCGACTTGGCTCCCGGAGCGTTGAGTGCCGCCCCGCCGCGTGCCACTCCGACACGGGCGATGCCCGACGTGGGCGGATTGGGAAAGCCGACGATCTCGATGCCCCTGACCTGCAGCGGGCCGTTGGTGGCCGGATCGGTGCGATTCTGGATCTGGACCGTCTGGCAGAAGAGCATGTAGGCGAGTGCGTCCGCGCTCGAGCTGCCCGAGGCGGTACCGGGCTGGCCGACCCGCGACAGCAGGTGCCCGTAGAGACCGCCGGCGCCCGCACGCACGCTCGTCGGCAGCGCGCCCTGCTGCGCGGCGGTGTTGGAAGGCAGCACGTAGACGCGCACGTCGTAGCTGCCGGGCTGGTCGTAGGGGTGGCCGAAGTCCTTCGGGTTCAGGATGTGATCGAGATCGAAGAGCGTGGCCGAGCTGGTCTCGGTGTTGTTCGAGAAGCAGGGGGTTTGACTCGCTCCCTGCTGATTGCCCTGCTGGTTGGGGTTGTTGAGTCCCCCGCTGCAATACGCACCCTGCCAGCTGACCCGAAACGGCTCAACCTGCCCGTCACCCCAGTCGACATACACGTTATTGACGGTCTCGGTCTCGCTGGGGGCCTTGGGCCCGTTGGTGGGCACCGCGCCGGACGTCGCGAGCGACCAGGGCGAGCCGGAGAGATCGAGCTTTCCCGACAACACCCAGGTGTCGTACACGTAGCCGGCGGTCTGCGTGGGACCATTGACCTGCGACTGGCGGTCCCTGTCCTCAAGCAGCAGCTTGGTAGCGCCGCCGGGGGGAGGCCCTGATCCCGATCCGCCGCCACCCCCGCCGCCCCGGCCGCCGAGGCGCGCTCCGGTGGCGAGGGGCGGCATGGATGGGGCGTTGCAGGCGAGCCCGGTGACGGCGTCCGGCAGGTCGAGCAGCGGGTCGCCGGTCTGCGCTTGCTGGATCGGCACCGCCTCGGAGTGCTCCACCTCGAGCTCGCGGCCGGTCCCCAGCTGCTTCTGATTGAGCTGCATGCCGTCCGGCGCGCGTGCGGAGGCGCTCGCGCAGCTGTCGTAGAACGTCTTGAAGCCGACGACCTGCCAGGTGAGATCCCACTTGATCGACTGCGGCGCCGGCGAGGGCGGAACGTTCACGTTGACGACCTTGGTGACGCGGCCGCTCACGCTCTGAGTCAGGGTGGCGATCAGGCCGTCGTCGGGCTTGAGGTCGTGTGGCAGCGCATAGCCCGGCTTCGCGGTCAGCACCTTGGTCGCGACCAGCGTGCTGCCGCTGTAGAAGCGCACCTCGATGCGGTCGGCAAGCCCGGCGTTGGCCTCGTGCCAGGTGAGGTCCGTCTCGTCGTTCAGGACCGGGACGCTATAGACCGTGTTTACGTCGCTGGATTTGTTCGAGTAGAGCGGCCCGTCGAGCACGATCGTGCCTTGATGCGCAACGTGCGGCGGCTTGCACTCCGAGGGCTTCGGCGCAAAGCCCTGCGAGGCAAGAGCCACGCGCTGCACCAGGAGGCTCGCGTCCTGGCGCACCGGCGCGAGGGCCGATGGCAGCAGGAGTCCCAGCCAGCGCATGCCGGCGGCGGCATCGTTTGCCACCGTGACATCGAGGGTCGCGAGGCTCGGCGACTGCACGCGCAGTCCCCCCTTCGGCGTGATACCCGCGCCGAAATCCACCTGCAGCTGCGGCACGAGATTGAGGCCCCGGAGCGTGAGCGTGTAGGACTGGCCGGCGAAGAGCCGCGCCGGCGATACGGCGAGCAGCACCGAGACGCTCGCATAGGAGACCGGCGTCGGGACCGGCGCCGGCGGCACGACCTTCGCGACGGCGGTGACGGTGAGGCTCGCCTCGGGTGAGACCTTCACGTCGCGCCCCGTGATGAGCACCGTCGGATGGCGCAGGATCGGCGGCGCCTGCGCCGCCACCTGGATCGGGAGCGTCGCGCGCTCGCCGCTTTGCATCACGACCGGTCCGCTCGCGCTGATGCCGGGTCCGAAGCTGACGCTCATGCCGGCGCTGAAGCCCGAGCCCTGAAGCGTCAGCATCGTGGCCTGGCCCTGCGGCACCGAGGCCGGCATCACGCGCTCGAGCACCAGGGGACCGGCAACATTCCCCGCGACTACGTTGAGGTAGCCCGGACCCTGGTTCTTGATCGGTGCCCCGGGCGCTGCGGGCGTCTGCACCACGATGGAGGCGGTCACGAGGTGCTGCCCGGCGGGGGTCCCCGCCGCCACCTGCACCGCGACGCGCGCGTGGCTCGCATCGATGAGCGTGAGGGTCTTCGGCTGAATCACGATCCCGGTACCGAAGTCGAGCTGCATGCCCTGCTGAAAGAGCGTGCCGGTGAGATTCAGCGTGTAGCTCTGCCCCGCAGTCACCGACACCGGCTCGACCCTGAGCACCGTGGGCGCGACGGGGGCCGGGACGTTGCGGCCCGGTGTATTCCGCGCTGGCTGGCCGGGGTTCATGATCCCGGGAGCTGTTCCGGGCGTCGTGGCCGGAGACTGTGCCCCGGGCGGTGTTAGAACCGGCGCGGGCTGCGCGACCTCGCGCACGCCCGCGGCGGGCTGCGTCTGCGCGAACACCGCGCTCCCGGCAATCGCCGAGATCAGCGCCGACGCGAAGAGCACGCGCAGGCGAGCGAGGAGTCCGGGCTCAGGGCGTGCGGATCTCATAGAGAGAACTCCGGCCGACCACCTGGCCATCGCCATCGAAGGCGACGATGCGCCAGCGGTAGCCGCGGCCGGCCGCGAGGTGGGTCTGCGCGAGCGCGCTCAGCACCGAGTCACGACGCGCCGCCGGCAGCCACTCACCCGAGAGCGGCGGCTCATAGTCCGGCGCTGCGTCCGCGGCGTAGAACTCGAGCCGGTAGGCAATCGCGCCCGGGGCCGGCTGCCAGGAGAAGCGGGTGTCGGGCTTGAAGGTCGCATGCGCCTCGGGGCTCGTGACGACGATCGGTGGCATCGCGGGTCCCTGCTCCACCGCATAGCGCAGCACCAGACTCTGGAACGAGACGACGGGGCTGCGGACCCGGAAGCGCACGTAGTAAGTGCCTGCGATGGCCGATGGCAGCGCCGGACTCGTGACCTCGGTGATTCCGCCCGCGGTCAGATTGGTGCTGGCGCTACCCAGCGGGACGAACACGGGCTCACCCTGCGTCGAGGGCGGTGCCGCCACTTCCCACAGGCCGCTGAAGACGCCATTGCCCGAGTAGGTGATCTCCGCGATCGCGACCGCCGACTCTCCCTGCCGCAGAACCCTGACCAGGGTGCGGTCATCGAAGTGCAGCGCCACGCGCGAGAGCGAGAGCGGGCCGCTGGCGCCGCCGCCGATCTGGATGCTGACCCTGGCGGTGACTCCGGGGTTGAGACCGAACGTGCGCGTCAGCACGAGGGTATTCACGCCGAGACGCTGCGCCTCGGCCACGGCTGCAGGCGTGAGCCGGAAAGTTTCCGGGGTGCTCCCCTGCACGGTGTTGGGCGAGATGCCCGCAAGGCGCACGGTCAGCGGCAGCGGATCGATCTGCAGGACCTGGCCTCCCGGTGTGCTGACGACGCCCTGCGTCGAGGTGACCGTAGTCGGCAGCACGAACACACCGTTGACCGTTGGAGGCGCCGTGAGCCGCACCGTCCACACGAGCGTCGTCGGCAGCGTCGACTGGAGCGAGGCACTCAGCGTACTCGGCGTGGCAAAGGCCGCGGACTGCGCCTCGGCGCGCGGGCTCGCCGCTGCGGCGCCCAGAGCCAGGAGCGCTGCGATCAGGGCACGCACTTCAACGATCTCCGAGCGCGAGCGGCCACTTGCTGCTCACCGTGAGGAATGTCTGCAGCCCGCGCGTTGCGAGCGCCGAGAAGCCTTGGGAAGTCAGCACCGAGCTGTTGAGGCCCGAGGACTCGTTCCAGGCCGAGGAGAGACCGACATCGAGCCCGCCGCGTGTCTGCGTCGCTGCAATCGCGTGCCAGGTGAGCTGTGCCGTCGCGGTCTTCAGCTCCACGTCGTTTCCCACGAGCTGCGGCGGCAGGGTACCGGGAATCACCTGCTGAGTATTGTGATTGATCGAGAGAGTGAGCTGCGCGGTCAGGCGATTCGCCCAGAAGGTATCGCCGCCGGTGAGCGCGTAGTTCTTATCGAGCGTGTGCGTGTCCTGCTGCAGATCGTGTGAGTCGAGCAGCTGCAGGTTGAAACCGGCAAATCCCGAGCCCGCGAACGTGACATTGATGCCGCCGGTGGGACCGAACGTATCGGTGTTGTCCTGCTGGCCGGTGTAGTCGCGAAACTGACCCGCGGTCATACCAATCTGCCACGAGAAGTGCGGGTAGGCGAAGTTGAGAGTCGCGGTGTCGTTCACCACATCGGTGTCGGTCGCCTGGCTGCCCGACGGCAGCGTGATGTTGTGCGTGCGCGCGTCCTGCCAGGCGAGGTTGGCGCTCGGGGTGCCGAGCCAGGCGGTGACGCTCGCGGGCACCGGCGGCGAATAGCTTAAGTTGAGCGTCCGCGGGAGGCTGCGCACCGTGGGCAGGCTCGCGTTGTCATCGGTGTTGTCCTCCGTGAAGCCGCCGCTCCCCGAAAGCGCGACGCCGTGTCCGCTCAGCGTGGCGCTCGCGGTCGCCGCGCGCCGGTCCGGAGGGAGCGTCTGATTGGCGAGGCTCGTGAAGTAGGTGCCGACATACTGATAGCTCGCATTCGCCGCCAGTGTCCATTGGGCGGGCAGCGGCAGCCCGTAGCTGGCGCCGAGCATGTAGGCGCTGTCGTCGGCGTGCGTGGCCGGCTGCCCCGAGCCCGCGGTGAAATCGAAGCTCGAGCGGGCGTACTGGCCGTTGAGCTGCAGCGTGGTGCCGGGAATCTCGCTCGCGGCCCCCACGACCCAGGCGCTTCCCGAGCCCGGCTGCACCGAGGTCACAGACCCGAGTGGTGTGTTGGGCGGGAAGGTGCTGTTACCGCCCGGGTATGGGACGACCGTGCTCAAGCCCCCAGGCGTCGTGCCCCCGACGAGCGCCGCCTGCAGTGTGAGCGCCTTCGGTGCTGCCGCGATCGGGTGGCTCTGCACGACGGCGCCGGAGACCAGATCGTCCGAGTTGCCGACCCCGAGGCCGCCGTAGAAGCCGGCGAGCGTGCTGTCGCGCACCGAGAAGCCCGTGAGGTCGGTGTCCCCCGGCAGGTTCACGAGGTGCCCGGACACCCCGCGGCGCGACAGGCCCGAGACGACTAAATTGTCGAACGGCAGCGTCTGGTCGCCGACGACGATCCCGTCCTTGTTGCGCTCGAGGGAGGCCTGCATCTGCGCCGGCTGCAGGCCCTGGCCCGAGATCGCCGAGGTGCCGTTGTCGGTGCCGTACAGTCCCTCGATGCTCGCCTGCGCCGTCCACTCGGACATGGTGCGCACGGCCTTGACGTCGAAGGTACCGTTGGCGGTGAACCCGGGCGGCGTCGGCGGCGTGAGGTTCGAGTCGGCGATGCGCTCGCTCAGGGTGGCATCGACACTGCCACGCACCGACCAGCCGCGCGCCGCGCCCGCCTCGCCGGGCACCTTAACGGTGAAGCGCCACTCGCCGCGCGGCAGGATACGCCCGCCCGCGTACTCGACGACGCGCAGCTCATGCGTCCCGGCGAGCAACGCCTGCGGGGGCGCGTAGACGATGCTGCCGCCGCCGATGCGGGCGATCGCGGTGACGTCGATCTGGTCGATCTCGATCGCGAGGCTCGCGAGCTGTGCCGCGGACAGGTCGGCAGGAATGCCAAGCGAGAGCGAGCTGGTGGGTGACAGCGGGGCTTGCCCCGGTGGTTGAATGCTCCAGTTGGCCGGACTTGCGAGGACAGCCTGAAAGCTGCTGCCGAGAGCGAGCAGCATCAGGCCGGCCAGCTTCCCTACGGGCGGCGCGCGACAGCCCATCGCGGTCGAACGGCACGACGATCAGTGAAAGAAGATGGGATCGGAAAGCCTGCCTGCTGGCCGACGGCTGACGCTGTCTGCAAGACCTCTGCCACTTCCGCGGCGCTCCGCAGGACTCCCAGGCGCGGGATCGTAACCTACGCCCGACGATGTGCCAACCCGGTTAGCGCCCGTGGCGGCCGCCGAGGCAGCCGAAATTCGGGCGCACGTGCGCGCGCCACCCTGGATCAGCTGCCCTGCAGATTCAGCACGAGGCCGAACTTGCTTCCCGAGGAGGCGCCGGCCACGCTGATCGTCAGCTGCGTGGGCGAGGTGTTGGGATTGAAGACGGCGAGTCCCGTGAGCTGAAGGCCGTTCAGCACGACATAACTTCCGGTGCAATTCTCGTAGCTCAGGGACACCTGATAGATGTCGTAGCTGCTGTTGATGACGGTAATGGTGCCGTTCAGCACGCAGCTGTTGGCGGGATTCTGGCCGGTCATGACACCGTTGCCCGAGATCGAGATCACGGAGCCGCTGGCGGTATCGGTGTAGTTGGCGCTGATCGTGCTGGGGGATGAGCCGCTGTTGGTCAGAGTGCTGAAGCTGAGCGACCACGAGCCCGTCTGCGCAGTCCCGCCGTTGGTCGTGAAGCTCAGGCTCAGCGTGAGCGTGCTGCCGGTCGCGACCGTACCGTTCAGCGTGCCGAGACCGTAGGTCGATCCGTCACTGAACGTGGAGCCGAAGTTCGTGTAGGCAACCACGGCTGCAACGAGCGTGTCGCCCGAGACCTGCGTCGCGCCGACGAACTGCACGCCGTCGGCGCGAATGAAGACTGCCTCCCCCGCTGAATCGATGTATCCGGCAACGCTCAGACCCGTCATGGAGTCGGTGCCGCCCCAGATGCCGGTGGCCGATGCGTTCATCGGCATCGGGTTGTTTCCCACGCTGTAGCTCGTGCCATTGCAGCCCGCGATGACGAGCGCCGCGAGGGCACCGGCGATCGAAATGAGGGTGATCCAGGCTCTGCGCATCATGCGTGGGACTCCGCCGCTCCGCTCGTTAACGCTTCAGAGGCTCGCCGGTGCACAAGCCTATGCCGGACCGGCGCTATAGCCTACATTGACCCCATGCGCGAGGATCCTGCCGACGCTGCCGCTGCCGCCCGCGAGGCGCTCAAGTACCCGTTTGAAGCCATTCCGCAGCCGGGGCAGGCGCTCGAAGTCGCGCCGGGCGTCTCGTGGCTGCGCATGCGCCTGCCGATGCCGGCGCTCAATCACATCAACGTCTGGGCGCTCGAGGATGGACCAGGGTGGACGCTGGTCGACACCGGCATGGACACACCCGACACCGTAGCGGACTGGCAGAGCGCCTTCTCCGGACGGCTCGGCGCACGTCCGGTGACTCGAGTCATCTGCACGCACATGCACCCCGATCATATCGGCATGGCGGGCTGGCTCACCCGACAGCACGACTGCCGGCTGTGGACGACACGGCTTGAGTACGTGACCTGCCGCATGCTGGTGGCCGATACCGGGCGCGAGGCGCCGGCCGACGGGGTCCGCTTCTATCACGCCGCCGGCTGGGACGACGCCGCGCTCGAGCACTACCGTGCGCGCTTCGGCGGCTTCGGCAAGGCGGTGTACGCGCTGCCCGACAGTTATCGGCGGGTGGTGGACGGCGAGGAGCTCACTATCGGTGGCCGCAGCTGGCGCGCCGTCGTCGGGCACGGGCACTCGCCCGAGCATCTGTGTCTGCATTGCCCGGAGCTTCGGGTGCTGATCTCCGGCGATCAGGTGCTGCCAAGGATTACCTCGAACGTCTCGGTCTTCCCCACCGAGCCCGACGCGGATCCCCTCTCGGAATGGCTGACTTCACTCGCCTCGATCAGGGAGCGGGTGAGCGATGATGTGCTCATCCTGCCTTCGCACAACGAGCCGTTCCGCGGACTGCACGCGCGTCTCGACGCGTTGATCGCGGGGCACGAGGAGCGCCTCGCGCAGCTTGCTGCTGAGCTCACGACCCCAAAGCGCGCGGTGGATGTGTTTGGTCTCTTGTTCCGGCGCCGTGTCGGCATCGACCTGCTCAGCATGGCGACCGGCGAGAGCGTTGCTCACCTCAACTGCCTCATGGTTCGCGGCCTCGCCGCGCGCGAGCTCGATGCAGCCGGCGTGGCCTGGTATCGGCGCACTTGAGCGGCCGCCACGTTAGAATCCCGCTTCGGCTTTCGGTGAGTGAGCTACTGGCGCTTGGCAAAGTTGCGGCGCGTGGATAGAGTTTTGCGACCAAGAAAAATCCTGACAGCGCTGCTGACCGCGGCAGGCCTGACACTCGGTGCCACCGCATGGGCGGACGCCCCCGAGGGCGCCGCCGCTCAGATGCACGCGGCGGTGGCGGACCCGGCGCAGATGCCGGCGCCCGAGTCACCGTCGAGCGCGCCGCCAGTCCTCTCCGACGTCGGAGCGTATTTCACCGCACCGCTCCGCTGGGACCGGAGCGACTGGGCCTGGTTCGGCGGCGCGGTGCTCGCGATCGGCCTCGCCCACCGCTATGACAGTCAGGTGAGAACTCACTTCGTGGGTCCGGGTCCCGCCTCGAGCACCAACACGCACGACACGCAGGATGCCATCCCGACCGCCGCGGTCTTCGGCGCCACCTGGGCGTTCGCTCTCCTCACCCAGGATCGGGACGGCTACGGCGAGGGATGGGCGATGGTCGAAGCGGGGGTGCTGAGCGGCGTCACCGACTACGCGCTCAAGTTCGCAGCGGGACGCCAGACCCCCGAGCAGACGACTAATCCGAACGAGTGGTTCAAGAGCGGGACCTCTTTTCCGTCATTTCACTCGACCGCAGCGTTCGCCATCGGCACGGTGCTCGCCGAATCCGGCAATGACGACTATCGGTTTCTGCGGCGGCTGCTGGGCTACGGAGTCGGCGTGTTCACCAGCTACGAGCGGCTCAAACACAACGCCCACTGGCTGTCGGACACGGTCGCAGGTGCCGCACTCGGAATCTCCAGCGCTCATTTCGCGATGGACCGCCGGTACGGCGCTAACAGCGAATCGCATTTCGCGCTCGTGCCGATCGAGGGTGGCGCGATGCTGACTTATAAGGTGTCGATGCCGTAGGTGGCCTACTCGATCGCGCGAGCTGGCTGCGCTTATTCGTCAAAGTGGCCCGTAAAGCAGCGTCGCGTCATGGCTCACAGTCCCTAGACTGGGCGCGTGGAGTTTCCTTTTACCGAATACTTCGAAACCCAGGTGCTCCGCAAGCGCCCCTATCTCAGAAAGGAATGGTGCGTGGCGGTTGTCCGTAAGCCTTTGCGCTGTGAGCCACAGGAACCCGCTCGCTTTCGCTTCTGGGCGGCCGTTCCAGAGCTCGGCGGGCGTTACTTGAGAGTCATCACCCTTGAGGATAAGGTGACCATACACAACGCTTTTCCGGACCGAGGATTCCGGCCGTGAAACTGAACTACTACCCCGAAACGGATTCGCTCTACATCGATCTCTCGGAGCTGCCCAGCGTCGAGAGTCGCGAGATCTCGGAAGGCGTTGTCCTTGACTACGATGACCGCGGCAACCTTGTGGGTATCGACATCGACAACGCGAGCCGCAAAGTCGAGCTCAAGCGCCTGATCCTAAGCAAGCTGCCCGGAAAGGTTGAGACGGCTGCTGCCTGATGGTCCCGCGTGCGTCGCTCCGGAGCGTATGCACGATCTATGGTTCTCTCCGCGCATCCCCTCCCGCCCAATATACGAATCCCTCGGCGGGCGCGAGCAGCCGATCGACGCGCGTCAGAAAGCCCAGGGTCCGCACCATCGCAAATGCCCGGATGTCCGAGTGCGGAAAGTGCTGTCGGAGCCTCGCGGCAGCAGCCAGTAGCGTGCGCCCCTTGGTAATGACGTCATCGACCAGAACGACCCTGCGTAGCGACCCCACCCGCGGCGCGGCGGCAACCGCGAACGATTCGTAGTGCTCCCGCACCGTCGGCCGTCCCCCGAGGAGCGCGGTCGCAGACCTGGTCACCGCGACGCGGCGCGCGATTCCGGGCCACACATCCTGCGCAAGGCCGAGATAGTGGAGAGCCATCGCCAGCTGACACGCGGCGGTTGCTCTCGTGCACGCGGGCGTACATCCCGGCACCGGAACCAGCCAAGAATCGCGTGCGAACAGCTGGCCAAACGACCGCTCCCGCGCGCAGAGTTCGGCCACCTGACCTGCATATCGGGGAAGCCACCGCGGATCGCTCGCCTTTACCCGCTGACAAAGCAGGCGCGCCGCGGCAGACGTGAAGCCCTCGCCGCGGGGCGCATAAACGTAGCAGGACGCAAACGCGAGACTCCAGCGCAGCGCTGCGACTGCATTTGACCAGTCATCGGCGACGGCGCCTCCCACCCTAAAGCGCCAGGTCGTCGTCGTGCCCGCGCGTGGTGGCCGCGGTTTCACGTTCGCGGCTTTGCCCCTCGAGCTCGCGCCCGGCGTGCCGCTGCTCACCATGAGCTTCTGCCTCCTTTGTGCGGAGTTGCCGCCAGGCCTCGCGCGCCTGGCGGCGAATCTCCTCGACATCCTTAGACTGCGCAGCTGCGTCACTGCCATTTGCGCGCGTCGGAGACTCTGGGGCCGGCGCCGCTTGCGCGGCACGCTCGAGGCGCGCAGCAATCCGCCGGCGATAATCCTCGCGGATCCACTCGACCACCTCGCTTCGGACACCACGTTGCTCCATCTTTAATGCCGCCCGCGGAAACTGCGGCATGGGCTCGCGGTCGACCCCCTGTGCGGCAAGGCTGCGGTGATCCACCCGCGCCTCTACGTCCGCTTCCCGCAACGCCTCGTTGGTGAGGGTCGCCCACCGCTCGCGCAGCGTGCGGAACTCCTCACGCGAGTCAGGAAGCTCGCGCCTGCGCCGCTCGCCGTTTTGCATGTCCAGACCCGCCTTGGCACCGAGCCCGTTGGGCTTTACCTCACGGGTGGTGGTCAGCAGGTGGGCGTGGAAATTCCGCGGATCGCCGTCGGGACGCGGCAGGTGAACGGCCAGATCCACCGCAATCTTGTAGCGCTCGGCGAGCTCGCGCGAGTAAGCGCGCGCAAGCGCGATCTGCTGGGTGCGGTTCAGCTCGTGCGGAAGAGAGACCTGGTATTCGCGCGCCACCCGCGAGTCCGACCTTTTTTCGGCTCGCTCCGCGGTGTTCCACAGCTTTTCGCGGTCGTCCGCCCAGGCATCAGCCGCTCCTTGCAGATGTGAGGGAAGGAAGATCTCGGTGTGCGCCACGTCCTTGCGGCCTGAATAATTGTAGAGCCTGCCGCTGCGCTCATCGCGCAATCGCTCGCCGGCTCGGTATGCCGCCGCGGCGGTCGCGCGGCGTCCCGCGCTGCGCCCGACTGGACTGATCTGAAGACGGAAGGTCGCCAAGGCTGCATCTCAGGGCCGGAAACGCACGCGCAGCCAGGCGTTCGACGAGGCGGTCTTGAGAAACCCCGTCAAGTCCGGCAGCTGCTCGAGCTCAGAAGCCATGACGGCCGTCTCTGTGATCCACTGCTCGCTCACCTGAGTCGAGCGGCGATGGCCGCGGCCACCAAACCAGCCGTCGCGGTCGCGGCCGCGCGAGGTCTGTCGGCGCAATACCTCGCGTTCGCCGATGAGGCGCGAGGCGAACTGCGAGGTGCCGCCGTGCTCGCTGCCCGCGCAGCGGAGAATCAGCGTGGTCCCGCAATTTTCTACGATCGTTGTCGCCTCAGCTCCGTAGGTCGCAGAGACCTGCGAAATCGACTGCAGGCCCAGCACGCACCGTCCGCCGAATTTTCGCAGCCGAGCCAGCGCGTCCTTCAAGCCGTCGATCGCGCCGAGCGAGTCGAGCTCGTCCACCACGAACCACAGTCGCTGGTCCTCGCCCGGCGCGCGCATCGCCTCGAAAATCGCCAGCCGCACCCAGGTCGCGATGATCGAGCGGAGCGCTGCGATCTGCGAGGCGCGGTAGGGCATGAACAACGCTCCCCTGCCCGTGCGCACCCAGCCCCGGACAGAAAATGGCCGGCTGCGTTGTGCCTGGAGATGCTCGAACGCTGCGACAGCCGAGGCGGTCACGGAGCGGATTGAGCCGAACATGCGCGCGTTCTCGGGCTCGAGAAACGGCTGCGCCGGGGTTCCTGCGACGATTGGGCGAAGCTCGTTGCTGCTCGCAATGGTCAGAAGCCGCCAGAGCTCGGCCGGATCGCGCTCGCCGCATTCGTGGCAGCGGCGGGTGACGGCCGTCACGAAGGTGCGCGCATAGCCGCGCCATTCACGGCCCGAGGCATCGTCGCTCGTTGGAATGAGGCCGCTCGCGAGCTGATCGACGTCCCAGCGTTCGCCGAGTTCCGCGAAGGGATCCCACCTGACTGAGTGGGGTTCGAATGGATTGAGGATCACATCCCCACGCCTGCGCTGGTAGAAGCGCCCGAGGTAGCCGCCCTCTGGATCGGTGATCACCGCCCGGTCGCCTCGCCGCAACGCCCCCTCCATCAGCGCTGCAATCGCCGTCGACTTCCCCGTGCCGGTGGTACCGATGAGCTTGAAGTGTTTGGTTTCATCGCGCAGCGGAATTGCGACGCCCGCGAGCATGAGCGGCGCCTCGGCATAGCGTTTCTGCAGGCGGTGCGCGCGGCGCTGGGCGCGGCGGCCGTCCATCACACGAGCGCCGCGCCGGTGGGCGTCCGCCCGTCGCCCGCGCAGCGCCAGTGATCCCGCAGCCGTCAACATGGCGACCATCGGCACGATCACCGGGCTACGCTGCATCCATTCAGACAAGCTGCCGAGATCCATGGCTCAGTAGCCTTTCACGATCAGGAAGTCTCCCGCCTCGCCAAAGGCCCCGGCCTTGCGGTCGACGCGCACGCAGAGCCGTTGTGCGGGCCCGCAGTGGCGCCATTCCATCTGCCCGCCCTCGGCCCTCAGCCGCGCAACCGCCGTTTCCAGCGCGTCGCGTCGGGCGCTGAGCGCCGCAACCTCGCCGCGCGAGGGAAGCATCCACCACGCAATGCCCATCGGAACGGCGCACGAAAGCGCCACCATGGCGAGCGTCCACAGTGCCACACGCAAGTCCGCCACGTGCCGGAGCCGGCGCAACGTCTCCGCCGCCCGCTGGCTGTCCTCCGCAAGCGCATTCAGCTCTTCCAGCATCGTCGCGCGAATCTCGTCACGCGCGATACCTGCGAGCCCGCCGACTTGAGATTTCAACTTCTCGAGCACGGTTTCCGCCAGTGCCTGATGCGCATGCGCGCTCTCCAGCAGCAGACCAAGCTTCATTGCGCTGTCGTCCACGTTCCTCTCACTCCATTCCGAGCCCTTCGTGCGCGCGGTCCGCGACCTCGGCGGACAGCAGTTCTCGTCGCGGGACTTGCGTCTTATGCGGGTGCGGTTGCTCGACGGTCCGCTCCGGCGCCGGACGCGACAGCGCCACCTGCATCCACTGCGGGCGGGAAGCGAGCTTCAGGTAACCGGCGAGATCCGGGAGCTGCTCGATCTCGGAGGCCATGACTGCGGCTTCGACGGCGGAATTCTCCGAGCGGTTGAGCACGGAGAGCAGCTCGAAAGGCCGCTGCGAGCGCGACACCGAGGTACGCACTACCTCGCGCTCGCCGATGAGGCGCGAGGCGAATTGCGAGGTGCCGCCGTGCTCGCTGCCCGCGCAGCGGAGAATCAACGTGGTCCCGCAATTTTCCACGATCGTTTGCGCCTCAGCTCCGTAGGTCGCAGAGACTTGCGAAATCGACTGCAGGCCCAGGACGCACCGTCCGCCGAATTTTCGCAGCCTCGCCAGTGCATCCTTCAGCCCGTCGATCTGACCCAGTGCGTCGAGCTCATCGACCACGAACCACAGGCGCTGCTGCTCCCTTTCGGTGCCATTCATAGCCTCAAAGATCGCGAGCCTCATCCAGGCGGAGACGATTGATCGCAGCGCCGCGATCTGTCCGGCACGATATGGAATGAAGAGCACACCCTGCCCCGGTGCCCCCTGCTCGGCGTCGACGGCGTCTCGTGTCCAGCGCCGCACCGAGAAGGGAGCGCCGCCCTCCTGCCGCGAGACGTACGCAAGGGCTGCGACCGCGGAGCTCGTGACCGAGCGGATCGAATCGAACATTCGGCCGTTATGCTCTTCGAGGAAAGGTTGCGCGGGCGTTCCGGCGACGAGCGTTTTGAGCTCGGAGGTGCCCGCGACCACCAGCAGACGGTAGAGCTCGCGCACATCACTGACTCCGCCCGCGCGCGCCTGATCAGTCACTGCGCTGAAGAAGGTGCGCGCATAGCCGCGCCAGCTGCGGTCCGGTCCCTCGTGGTCGGGGATCAGCGAGCGGGCCAGCTGCTCGACGTCATGCGCCTCCGAGAGCTCGGCGAACAGGTCCCATCTTACCGACGCGGGCTCGAACGGATTGAGGATCACATCGCCGCGCGCCGCATCGTAGAAGTGCCGGAGATATCCGCCATCGGGATCGGCGATGACGGCGCGATCGCCGCGTGCAAGGGCGGCGCCGAGGAGCTCGCGGATCGCCGTGCTTTTGCCCGTGCCGGTCGTGCCGATGAGCTTGAAATGCTTGGTCTCATCCTCCGCATTGAGAGCGACCCCGGCGAGCGTGAGCGCGCGCCCGGCGCGTCCTCGCGTGCGGACGGCGCCGGGAGGAATACTGCCGCGCTCCGGTGCTACCGGTGCCGCCGCCACCAGCGCCCCGCGCACGTGCACCGTTCGCGGCGCGCGGTCGGGGCCTAAGGCGCGGCCTGACAGGTAGCCGAGAGCACCGCTAAGGGCGACACCGGCGGTCAGTTGAAGAACGCTCCCGTGCGTGATGCCAAGGTTAGAGAGGGCCGGAGTCACCAGCGCCATCGCCGTGCCGGATGCGACGGTAAGAGGCGCCGCAATCACCGGTGCGAGCAGCAGTCGCCGCCATGGTGCACGCGCGCGCATCATCCCCGCGAGCAGCGGTCCCTGCACCGCTGCGTAGGCCCCGAGCAGGCCCGGCCAGCCATGCATCAGTGCGCCGGGCTCCATCGCGTCAACTCGCAACGTAAGTGCGAAGAACGAGGTACGGCGCGCGGGCGATCGCGCTTGCGTTCGGGCTGGTACCAAATCTCGCGGATGACGCGCCGGTGATGCTCGAGGCCGCACTGGATGACGACGTCGACCAGGAGATACAGAAGCCGCTTGATGTCGCGCCGCGCGAGAGTGCACCCGCCCTGACTCTGCTTCACGAGCAGCACCAGCTGCTCGAACGCGAGCTCGGCGCTCGCCGCGTGGACGCTGGTGATCGAGCCCGGATGCCCGGAGTTCACGTTGCGCAGATAGTCGAACGCCTCCTCGGAGCGCAGCTCCGCCAGCAGGATCCGGTCCGGCCGCATCCGCAGGCAGCACTCGAGCAGCTGCTTCGGAGTCACGCGCGCGAGTCCCTGATCGTCCTTGCTGTAATAGAGGCGCACGTGGTTGGGATGACGGTCAAGCACCAGCTCGCGCGCATCCTCGATGGTCACGAGGCGCTCATGGAGCGGAATCTCCTGGATGAGCGCCTTGGTCCACGTGGTCTTCCCGGAGCCGGTCGGCCCCGACACCAGGATGTTGCGGCGGCTGCGTACCGCAAGGGCGAGAAACGTCTCGTAGTCACCAGCGGCGTGCAGCCGCTTGAGCTCCGCCTCGGCGTTATCGAGCGTCATGCCAGGAGCCCGGATCGCCTGGAGCGCTCCACGGCGGCTCAGCTCCCCGAGCGACCACACCTCGCCCGACGGGCGGCGGATGGTGATGGCCACGCACTCCAGGGTCGTCGCCGGCGGCAGCACGATCTGCACGCGCTCGCCCGTGGGGAGCGATGCGGACAGAAGCGGCGTGGACTCGTCGACCCGCTGCCGGCTGGCGTTGGCAATGAGCTTCGCCAGGCGCTGGCACCAGTCGAAGTCCGCGAACGGAGCCGCGACGCAGCGCCAGCCGGAGCGCGTCTCGATGAAAACTTCGCGCGGCCGATTGATACAGAGCTCGGTTACCTCCGGGTCGGCGAGCAGCGGGCGCAGCGCCTCGAGTGTGAGATCGAGGGCGGATCGCCCACACGGCGTGAGTGCGCGCGGCGTAACCGGCGGCGCGAAGCCGGCGTGTGCCTCAAGGGACGGAAGCGGCGGCGCGCAGCTCATACACGGGCCTGAAGTCGAGGTCGCGGGCCACCAGCACCTGGATGCGGTCGCCGTTGCGCTTGAAGACCGTGGGAGGAATAGCCACGGTGTCTTTCAGCACCTCGCTGAGAACATCCTGTGAGGCCGAGGGCGCGTAAATCACCGTGCCGCCGGTGCGCGCGGAAGCTTGCACGCCCGCCTGCACCGCGCCGTCGATGAGGGTGATCATCATCGCGGCGCCGAAGCGCTGCCAGAAATGGCGGTCCACTTCGCCGGGAAGCCCCGCGCGTCCGAGCTCATCAGTCCCCGGGGAGGCGAGTGGCACCACGACGCCGCTCGGTGTGCGTGCCTGCGTCCAGAGAACAAACACGCGCGCCTGCCCCTGCCGGACCTCGCCGCGCGTCTCGCCGACGAGCTTCGTGCCGCGCTCGAGCAGCACTACCTTGCCGTCCGCGCCGAAAGTGTCGGCGGCCGTGATGCAGGTCGTCATCCCAGGAAGCGTCGAGTCGATCGCAGTCTCGAGGGTGCAGTCGATGAAACTGCCCTGCGGCAATAGCAACCGCTGCGTCGGCAGGAGCGTCGCGGGCACCGCGGGGGTCACCCCCGCGTGCAAGAGCGCCGCAAGACTCCCCTCGCCGTGCTCGCCCGCCCGGGGCGCGCCTGTAGCGGTTTCTGCGGCTGCCGGACCGACGGCGAACCCCGGCGCGGAGGACGGAAGCGAAGACTGCCCGACTGGCGCATGAGGCGCCTCCGAATCCGGTTCACGCGCCAGCACCCCTCCCGAGAGGCGCCGTGTCAAGGCGAGCTCGCCCCGGCTCGGAGGCGCGGGACGCACCTCGGCAGTCCCGCCACGGTACGTGAGCATCGCCCTTGCTGTGTCTTGCGGGATCCCACTCGGGTTCGCTGCCGGGGCAGGCTCCAACGGGCGCTCCAGCGGAGCCGGCTCGGCGGCGGGAAGAACGACCGCCTGCGGCAGCTCGATCCGGCCGAGCGAGGGCAGCGGCATCTCGCCCTGTGCGCGACTCGTCGCGACCGACTGAGCCTGCTGGCGTGCGCGCGTCACGCGGGTGAGTGCGTGTGCGTAATACCAACCGAGCGCCGACAATCCGAGTGTGATCATGAGACCCGTAGCGAGCAGGCTGCTGACCCGCAACTGGGCACTGCGTGCGGCGTGGACGATGGCCGTGGTGCGCTCGCCGCGCACGGCCTCCTCGGCGACTTCGCCCGGCAGGGGGTTTTGCGCGTCACTCACGGTTGCGGGCTCCGGGTGACGCGCTCGACCGCCGGCGTTACGGTTCCGGATGACACGTGCCCACCCGCTCCGCCGAACGCCGCATTCACGATGCAGCCGATCAGGTTGCCGCGGCGCACGACCAGCCGGCGACTTACTCGGTGCACGATGACATCGGCGCCGTCGACCGTGAGGTTGACGAGTGATTCGCTGCCGTCGTCGTTGCGCAGGAAAATCGCCGGCAACTCCTGCAGCGAGCCGAATCTGAGGCGCGTGTGCATGCCGTCATCCGCGGCCGCGATCGGCTTGAGCTCGGGGCTCCCGCAATACCAGTAATCGAGGTTGCGGGGCACCGCGCCAGCGCTCTCCAACGCGCGCGCGAGCGCATCGGATTCCCCGTGCGACGCTGGAGGCGGCGGGTAGGTGAACCGCAGCACGTAGATGATGTCCTCGACCTCGGGGTCCGGCCGGCGCGCGCTCGCGGTGTAGTCGAAGTGATAGGCGCGGCGGCTCGTCAACACCGTGAGATTGGTGTCGACGCCGGCAGCCCTCGGCTTCAGAAACAGGTGATTCGCCTGCGCCGCAAAGGTGAGGCTCTCGAGGTCACCCGCCCCGAGGCCCACGAAGCTCTCGCCCGGCTCGAACTCAAGATCGATCTGATAGCCGACGAAGCCCCGCAGCCGGTAGACCTCATCCGCCACATAGGGTGCGACGCGGATGCGGCTATCGACCGCGCCCCGCTCGGGCATCGTGCCGGCGAAGCCGCAGGGCGCGAAGAGCGCCACGGCGAACGCGGCGCACCGCGCGCGGCGCGCACGCATCGATCCAGACGAGACGATCGCGGCCACCGGTCAGCCCGCCCTGGGTTGCGGCTGCGGCAGGACCTCTGGCTCCGAGGTCAGCTCGATGATCTTGAAGCCGAGCGGATTCCAACGCCGGACCTTCGGATCCTTCGAGGGCGCGGCGTAGGCGTACTGGATGGTCGCAATCCAGTGCGTGAAACGCTCATCGGCCCCGGCACCCGCCCGCTCGGCCTTGAGGTAACGAACCTGGGCGAGGTCCGTGACCCCGCTGGCGCGCTGAAAGAAGCTCACCGACTCCACCTGCACGCGCACGGTACTGCCGTCCTTGTGTACGTTGAGTGGTGAGGCAGGATTCGTCGGATTCCACAACGCGTACCAGGCCTGGTTACGCTGCGCGGCATGAAAGGCCCCGCACTCCTCGTAGTCGCTTTCGGCAGTCGCGAAGTTGAAGCGCTCGCAGATCGTGATGTAGTGCGTGAGGAAATAGCGCGTGACCGCCTGGTCGGGCTTCGCGGTGCCGTCGTAGACCGGGACCACGTCCACGATCCCGGTGGCATTGTCCACACGCACGACGAAGGGATCGACCCTCTTCAGCGGCATCAGTACGACGAGCGCGACGCTGCCCGCCATCGCGCACAGCCACCCGCCCGCCGCCACACGCCAGGCAACGCGCGCGCTGCGGCGCGCCGTGCTGAACCGATCCGCGTCCCAGGCGGCGGCCTCGCGGAAGTACCCGGCGAGCGGGGCCGCGGCGCTCACGGAACACCCGACAGGGAACCCGCGGGGGTGCCCGATGCGGTATTCGATGTCGCTGTGGACGCATTGATGGGCTCGAGGCGGCCGTCGCAGCGCACCTCGTGCGGCGTGCAAGCGCAGGCGAGCTGGGCCAGGCAGACGAGCAAGAGTGTCTTCACCGGGACCTCCTTGTCTTCACCACTCAGAAGGCGATTTTCGTGCCTCAGTTGTTGCGCCAGGGTGCCGGTACCGTGGCGGGCTGGGCCGACCCTCCCCGCGAGCTCATCAATGATTTGGCCGTGAGCACCGCCGCACCGCTCGCCGCGCTCGCGCCGCGTTGCGCACCCCAGCTCACGAGCCGGCTCATCATGCCGAAGCTGTTGAGGCTCACGCCGGCGGCGAGCGCGGCGGCGATCGGCATGACCTGGCGCATGAGCAGAAAGACCAATACCGCGACCAGCACCATGTTGAGCGCATCGACCGTCACGATCGCCGCGCCGCGGGCTGCGGTCTGCGCCGCGTAGGAGGCGACGATCTGCAGCAGCAGCGCCGCGACCAGCACCGTGAGGATCGTGATGAGCGCATAGTTGGCGAGCTGCGCAAGCCAGGCCTCGAAGAACCTGCGGGTCGCATCGAAGAGCAGCAGCGCTATAAAGAGCGGCCCGAGTGCCAGCAGCACGGCGAGCGCGATGCTCGAGAGCGCTATGAGAAACATCGTGTACACGCACACGAGTCCCATCAGCACCCAGACGATCGCGCCGGCGACGTAATAGCCGAAGTCGCCGTTGAAGACTCCGCCGTTGTTCCACAGGTAGCCAGCCACGGCTCCTCCCTGGTTCCAGATGGTGTCGATGGTGGCGACCGGATCGGGAGCGCCGACCACCGCGCTCGCGAGCTCCGCCGGCGCCCGATAGAACGTGTCGACAATGACCGTGTTATAGAGCCAGAGGTGCAGCGAGCCGCCGAGCACGACGGCGAGCAGCACTAGCCTTCTCAACCCTGCGACGAACGGTTCTTCGATGCGGCCGCTGAGGTGCAGGTATCCCCAGACCATGACGTAGACGATGGCGAGTGTCACGATGGCTGGCTCGAGTGCCGCCGCAACCAGCGCCGTATTTGCCCCGATATAGGCAGCGAGCTGCCCCTCAAGCCAGGTCCAGAAAGTCTCGAAGAAACCCACGACCACTCTCCGTCAGTGCGCTCAAGGGTGTGGCTGAAAACGCCCCGCGAATTGCCCATGGCCGGCCACGATCAGTTCGCGCGCGCGCTGTGCGCTCACCCACTGCTCGGCCTGCGTGCTCTGGTAGAGCCCGTCGAGCTTCGTGCGCTCGTTCTCGAGCATGCCCCCTTCAGCGGCGATGCGGGCCTCGAGCTCGAGAATCGATTTCTGATCGTTGGCTGACCCGATCGTGTCGATCAGCTGCTGCACGGCCGCGAAGCGCTGGCTGCTGTTGGCGAGCGCCTCATGGGCGAGCGACTGGAGCAGCGCAGATGACTGGCGCCCCGCCTGCAACGATTGTCCGGCCGCAGCGGGGAGCGCCGTCAGCTGCTGCGGGGTAAGCACGGCGTTGGCGTTGATGGCCCGCGTCAGGTCGGCGACCAGCGCCGGGTAAGAGGCCCCGGCCGCGCCCGTGCCCTGCAGGACCCCCTGCAGAGTGGCCCAGTCTAGCGGCAGATAGTTGCGCACGGTACCGCTCAGGAGCGACTGCATGCCGCGGCCGCCCGTCATGGACTGGAACTCGGCCTGCGCCTGTGTGAGTTGACTGCGTGCGGTGGCGAGCTGCTGCTCGAGCTGCTGGGCTTGGGAGATGAGCTGAGTCAAGGCAGCCACGTCGATTACGGCAAACTGCGCGTGCGCAACTGGCGTGACCAGCACCAGAAGTAACGAAATCGAGGAAAAGAAGCAGACCTGTTTCGTGCGCATGACAACTCCTTTGACGTTCGAGTCGGGATTCGAAAGCTCACTCCTTCTGGTACGTGCTCATAAAGACCGGCAGCCAGTGCTCCGGGTCAGAGCCATGCTGCTCGAGCAGCCGGTGCAGGCGCTCGAGATGCCGGGCGCGTCCGGAGATCACCGCGAGCTCGCCGTCGAAGCCCTGCAGATCGAGCCGGCACACGATGCTGTGGTGTCCCTGCTTCACCAGGAACGAGCGCGAGCCGGGTTCGAGCTGCTCCTTGATCAGCCTGAACTCGCGCTCCGTGAGCCCGAAACCGCCGCAGTATTCCTCGGCGCTGGCATCGGCATTCGGAAAGAACACCTTGGTCGCGGTCTGCTCGATGATCGTGCGGCTGATCGGGCTGTCGAGAACATCACTCGTACTCTGTGTCGCCAGGCACATCACGCCATTGAGCTTCCGCCAGGTCTTTGGACCCTCGCGGGCGAAGCTCTCGAACGCGCGGTCTGCGAGCAGACGCCAGAACTCATCCATCCAGCACACGAGGCGCCGGCCATCGAGGAGCTGCCGCACCAGGTGGAACATATAAAGAGTGACGGGCGCACGCGTCAGCTCGTGATCGAGGAACTCGCTCGCATCGAATCCCACCACCGGCCGGCAGGCGAGGCGCGCCAGGATCGAATCGTGCGCGTTATCGAAGACCCAGGCGTAGTCTCCGCGGGTCACCTCGCACCAGCGCGCGAGCCGGGCGTGCAGGCCGTCGGCGTCCGTGGGATCGAGATACTCGAGCAGCCGCGACAGCCGCCGCGCCGGGGCGGCCAGCGAGAGCGTGCCGCGCAGCGCCTGCTCGAGATCGCGCTCCTCGCGCGCAGTCAGTGTCCGCCCCCCGGCTGGGCGCACCAGGAGATGCAACCAGGCCTTCAGGAACTCGGTGTGCGCGGGCGTCGGCGGAAGTTGCAGCGGGTTGAAGCCGGTCGGAACACCGTGCTTCAAGGCGAGATACTCGCCGCACAGCGCCCGCACCAGGATCTCGAGACCGCGGTCCTTGTCGAAGATGATCTGCGTCGCGCCCTGCCGCTCGAGCATGGCGACTAGAAAACCAATGAATACAGTCTTTCCCGAGCCCGTCGGCCCGCAGATGAACGTGTGCCCGGTGTCCTTGCGGCTGCCGCCGTCCGGGTCCGCCGGGTCACTGGCGTGCAGTGAGAAGTAGTACGGCGAGCGAGCGCGGGTCGAGAGCAGCGTCAGTGCCTCGCCCCAGTGATTGCCGCTGGCCCGCCCCACGGGATAGTTATGAAACGGCACCATGGCCGCGAAATTTCGCGAGGTGATGGGCGCCTTGCGCGGGCGCACCGCGAAGTTACCCGGCAACTGCGCCCAGAAAGCCGCCTCCAGCGCCAGATCCTCGCGCGCGACGGTCATCCCCGTATCCGCCAGAATGCTTCGAGCGAGCGCCACACAGTCGTTCAACGTGCGCAGCCGTCGCCCGTCCCTCTGGTCCGCGGCGGCCTCCTCGGGATCTGCGAGCACCTGCAGCGAGAAATGGTGGTCCCCCATGACGAACTCGTTGCTGGTGAGGCCATCGAGCGCGCCCTTGAGCTGCACGGCCTGCGAGACCGCGAAGTCGCCGGCGTTCGCCATGCGGTAGAACTGCCGCTGCAGCAGGGCCTGCCCCGAAGCCTTGGTAAGGAAAGTGAAGGAATGCGTGAGGACGAGCGCGAAGGGCGCCGACAACAGCCGATTAAACATCCCTACAACGCTCGGAGTCGGGTAATCCTTGATGCCGAGCATCGCGCCCACCCGGGTCGCAGCGGGCAGGCGGTACTCGATCGCTTCGGTGCCGAAAAGCAGCCGCGTAGTGGCGAGGGCCTGGCTAAGCGGGCCCCTGGGCAACGGCACCCGGCGCGCCTCCCCATTCACCAGCACGGCCAGGTACTCGAGCAGGGTCGAGCACCAGCTGTTGCCACAGCGGTAGACGCCGAGCGGCTCCGGGTCATAACGCGCGAGCGAGGCGAGCACCGTTTGCGCGAGCTTGGCGCAAGTCTCGAGTGCCTGGTTGAGGTCCATCGGCCGATCCCGGCGACGCGTTCTCGAGAGCACACTTGAAACCAGCCCTGCAGCGAGCCCCGCGGCCGGCCGGAACAGCACGGCGAGATAGAGCTCATTCGCCATGAGCGTCTCGCCGGCAAGACGCGTCGCGTAGCGGGCCGCGAGCGCCGCTGCGAAGCCCGAAGTGTGGGTCGCCGGGCGCAGTGCAGCTCGCTCACGCCGGCGGATGAGGTGAGTCCAGAGTGCCAAGTCGGGGCTCGCGAGATTGCGCCACAGCACGTTGAGACGCTCGTGCCAGTTGTTGAGCTGCTCATCGTCTGCGCTCTCGAAGCTGGCGCCTCCAAGCCTGAACGCCTGCAAGTAATCGCCCGACATCGTGCGCACCACGCGCTCGGCAACATGTGCAGCGTAGGGAATGTGCTCGGCGGCGTTACGCTCCCGCTGCAGAGCTGCTGCGCGCCGTGCGTGGATCATCCCGCCTCCGTGCTCGCCCCGAGACGGCCGCCCCCACCGCCGCGCGTGGCCGCCCGCCGTCCGTCCCCGCGCGGCAGATCCAGCAAAAGCGGGCTGTAACTGCTCGCCTGCCAGCTCCGCAGATTCCCGAGCGCCGCCGGCAGACGCGTCCGGCCCCACAGCAACAGCAGATCGAAGAAGCGCGCATCCCGCGCGCAGAGGAGCGCGCACACGCCGTGAATCGGGACACAAACGGATAACGCCAGCAGGTTTTTGGTTACGAGAAAAGCCTCCATCGTGAAAACGAGGTTAAAGATGAGCGCGGAATAAGTGACCCCCCAGCGCATCGGCGGCCGCGTGGCTCCGACGAACAGGGGATCCGCTATGAGTCCGGCGTTGCGGCTGCCCATGGCGCTCACCTCACACGCCAAACATGCCCCGCACCCAAGTAACAATTTGCGGGGCGCCGAAGGCGATCGCAATTCCCAAAATCGCCCCCAGACACCACCCCCAGGCCATTCGGCCCGCCATGGCCATGGCCCCGAGCGCCATGACCAGAATGATTGCGATCGGTGTCAACCAAGCCAAAATGTTGGTTTGTAGCGCGGTGGCCCCGGTCATGAACGGCGAGGCGGCCTGCGCGAACGCCAGCGCCGGTGCAACCGCGAGCAGCACGAGGGAAGCGCCGCGCGTCCGGCGCATGAATTTCGGCCGACTTACATCCATGATGGGTCTCCGCGCCTCGAAGTCCGGCTGTCAGTGCTCGTTCACAGCGTGCGTGCCTGCGCTGCGCGCGTCATCGCCACGGCGCGCGTCGAGCTCTTCTCGCTTCAGCTTCCCGGGTGCGCCGAAGCGGAAGCCCTGCACAATGAAGGAGTGGTCGTACTGCTTCTCGCCCTTCTCATCCGTCCAGTTGCTGGCACGCACCTTCGCCTCGAGGATCAACTGGTCGCCTTTGCGCGCGTTGCGTGCGATCGACTCTCCGAGGGGACCGAAAGCCACGAACCACAGGCTCGTTACCAACTCCTTCGCAGATCCCTCCTCGTCCTTGCCGGCGTAGTCATTGCCCACCAGGCAAAGCTTCGCGTAGCTCCTTTCTCCCTTCTGCATCAGCTCCGGATTTCGTGCGAGATGTCCGACCGCGGTCAGGGTGAAACTGTTCATCGTGTGTGCTCCTCGCCGTGCTGTGTTGGTTTGGTGGCGTGGAGGCACAGTCTAGTGAGCGCCCGAGTCTTTGGAATTGTGATTTGAGCATCTGTTTGTGCAGAAACGCCCCGAAGTCTTGCGTGCACTCTGCGAACGATGTGGGAGTCGTGTATCGTCACCGCGGGATCATCGGGAGCAATCTCATGTCATTCACGGATACCGCGCGAGACGATGGCACGGTCGAGGAGTGTCTGGACGAGCTCAACGACTTCGTGGCGGGCCTGGAGCGCTACTCGCCGACCACGCTCGCGATAGCGCTGCGCGTGCACCTCGAGGGGCTGCTGCACGCGCTGCTCGAGGGCAAGATGTGTACCCCGGAAGAAGTTCGCGACTTCGTCAGGGAGCTGGAGCGCGATGCTCTGCAGCATGAGGCGGATTGACTAAGAAATCAGTCTAGCGTGGTTCCGGCGCGTGAAAGTCAGCGACGTCCTGCGTTTGCTCGACGCTGATGGCTGGTACCTCGTCAGCACTCGGGGAAGTCACCGCCAGCTCAAGCACCCGACGAAGCTTGGACGGGTCACCGGGAAGCCCAGCGACGATTTGGCACCGGGCACGCTCAACAGTATTCTGAAGCAGGCTGGCCTGAAGAAATAAGGTAACTGACCATGCGATACGCCATCGTCATCGAGAACGCCGGGTCGAACTACTCGGCGTACGTTCCGGACCTGCCCGGCTGCGTGGCGACGGGCACGACAGTTGAGGAAACCGAGCGCTCCATCCGCGAAGCCACGGAGTTTCACCTTGAAGGGATGCGCAAGGAAGGCACCCCGATTCCGCAACCTTCGAGTCGTGTCGACTACGTCGAGGTTGCGGGCCTGACGGTCGTTGCAGAGCCTCGCGACCCCGTCCTCCTGACGCCGGTCTGCTGGAGGACCAGGCGGCCTCGTTCCCCATACCGAGCGCGGTAAAGATATTCGTATCATCTCAATTCGTAAGGCTACTAGACATGAAGCGTGGTTCTACTTCTCGCAAATCCCTGACTAACCTCCCGAGAGTTCGCAAGACCATAGACTCTGACATCGTTCGCGATGCAGACGCACCGCCCTGGACACCGGAGATGTTCGCACGCGCGGTTGCTCGCAAGGGGCTAAAGGCAGTTCCCAGGAAAGAGCTGCTTTCTCTGCGCATTGACGCTGACGTTATCGAGTGGTTTCGGAAGCAGGGCGCGGGGTATCAGTCGCGCATGAACGCGCTGCTGCGCGCATATATGGAAGCGCACAACTGAGCCGCTGCTCGGATTGAGGCTCTGTCAGAAAACGGCGACCTATCTCGATCCTCCTTCCCGCGCGCACGCTTTCCGTTCAATCTGCGCTGGGTGTAGGCTTTGCACATGGCAGTTTCGAAAGACGACGTAATTCGCAGGGCACTCACGCTTCCTGAGGCCGAACGAGCGGACCTTATTGGCGCGTTAATCGACAGCCTTGATGCCTCAGTTGAAGCCGGTGCGGAAGAGGCTTGGCGCACTGAGATTGCGCGTCGTGCCACGGAGCTTGATTCCGGAGCCGCGCAGAGTATCCCCTGGGACCTGGTGAAGCAGCGCCTCGCACGCGGTCCGCGTGGCTGACGCAACAGTCCGGCTCCATCCACTCGCTGCAGATGAGGCGGAGGCGGCTTACGCCTGGTATCTAGCGCGCAATGCGACAGTCTCTGACGCGTTTCTACAGGAACTCGACAGCGCCATGAGAAGCATAGCGAATGCTCCGGAGCGATGGCCCACCTTACACGGGCGCTACCGCCGCTACTTGCTACACCGTTTTCCCTTCAGCGTCGTCTATTTCTGCCGCGGCGAGCTTGTCGAGGTTGTCGCCGTGGCTCACCATCGGCGCAAGCCCGGCTATTGGCGCGGCCGTTAATCCCAGCGCCTCACGCGCCGCTCTACCGCTCCACCCGATCCCGCGAGCGCTCCGCCTTCGGACTGTCGTCCCGCGACTCGCTGCGCGAGCGCTCGGTGTGCTTGGTCTCGGACGCCGGGTGCTGCTGCGCATGGCTCGGCGGCGGGGGGCTCGATGTGGCGCGCGTGGTGTGCGCCACGGGCGCCGGTGAGGTCCCGGCTCGAGTCGCCGGTGTCTCCGGCCGGTGCACTGGTTCTGCCGGTGGCTGATCGTCCGTGTGAACCGGCTCGTAGGACGAGAACGTACCCGGCGAAGCCGACGGCGGCCGGTCGGTGTGCGCGGGCGGCGTCGAAGCTTCGGACGGACCGGAGACGAACGTGCGGGTCGTGGTGGCCGGCGGAAGCGCGGGACTCTCGAGGGAGCGCGCACGGTCACTCAAGCTCGGTTGCGCGGCTGCTTGCGCCGGCTGCACCTGCGGTAGCCGCGGTCCTTTGGTGCTCGCCAGCAGGTGCACCTGGGCGGTGGGCGTGCCGGGTTGCAACCTGGCGAGATCCGAGCGCGCGAGCGGCCGGCCGCCGTTCGTCTGGATGGCCGCGAGCTGCTTCTCGAAAGAGGCCGGCGCGCGCGGCGGCGGCGCGTGCGCGATCACCGCGCGGTTGGCGAGCGCGGGCGGCGGGCGCGCAACTTTGGGGGCCGTTCCCGCTCCGAGCACACTCAGGCGTTGCGGCGCGACGGGTGGCGCCGCGGCTTCCACGGTCATGCCGGCGAGTGTGCCCGCGGTCACGGGCAGTGTGTGTCCCGTGACGCGCTGCGCCGAGGTGAAGACGCTCTGCGGGACCGCGCTGATCGCGGCCGCGGTGCTGTTGACGTAGCGGACGCTGGTGACGCGATTCTGGTAGACGTCGGTGATGTAGCTCGTGCTCGTGATCGTCGTGTTGGCCGTGTTGACGTTGCGCAGGTAGGCGTCGCTCACGCGGTTTGCGGGCGCATAGACTTCGTGCGGGCCGAGCGGGAACCAGCCGACATTGGGAGCCGCGGCGCCCGGACCTGCGAAGCCCGGGCCGTGCGTCCACGCCACCAGTGCCGGCGCGTACACGGGCCGCAAGGGCCGCGGTCCCGGCACCCAGCACCACGAGCCGCGCAAGGATACCCACCGCCCGTAGTGAAACGTCGCATAGCCCCAGGGGGCATCGTCCACCCAGGTCCAGCCCCAGGGCGGAATCCATCCCCAGTGGCCGAAGCGGTAGGGCACCCAATTCGCCACCACCACCGCCGGGGTCCACACGTAGCCATACTCGGGCGTGCTCTGCCAGCGCCCGTTGTCGTCGAGCTCATAGGTTCCGGGCGTGTCGTCGGCGACGTATTGCCGCGACGGCGACTCCTCTTCCTGGCGATCGCGTGTGGCGGACCAGGTATCGAGATCATCGGGTGGGCCGAGCGAGGCGGCGCCGTAGGAGAGCGTGGTGCCCGAAGCCGAGCCCGTGAAGACCATCGCCCGCTGGGCGTCGATCGGGATCGACTCGCCAGATCCCAGCGCGACCGCCTCGCCTTCCGAGACCTTCACGAGTGTCGTGTTGCCGGACTCATCGACTTCGATGCGGTACGCGCCCGGCTGGTTGAGCTGCACGGCGAGCTGCGGCGTGTCAATCTCGTAGCTCTGGCCGCTGGAGGTGTCCAATACCCGAAGGAGCAGGATCCCGGCGCTGAGCTGGATCTGCGCGAAGCGGTCGTCGAGGTTCAAGAAAGCGAATCCGGTCATGCCGCCTAAGCGCAGCACCGCATCGCCGAGGTCGAGCTCCACCACGGATTGCTGGTCGGTCCAGAGCCGGTCGCCGGTCGTGAGCGGTCGGTTGCGCTCCGCAGCGGTCCACTCCTGCATGCCCGCAGGCTCGAGCGACACGGCGCCCTCGACGTAGCTCAGCCGCGCGACGCGGCCCGGAGGATCGGCCTCGTCGGCGCGGGCGCTGCCGAGCGCGCCGAGCGCCAGGACTGTGAGGATGGCGAGTCCTGTGGCTGCGGTTGCGCGGGGGATTCTCATCGCTTCAGTGCTCCCTCCGGACATCCCTAGTGTAATGACTTAGGTCCCGCCCATCGCGGGGCCGTTCGCCTGATGCCACGCCCGTGCCGATACGCGGTCCGTTCCCCTTTTAAACGCGCTGATGTCCCGTTTGACCTGCCGCCCATTTGACTTAGAGCGTCGCCGGCAACCGCTCGGCGAGAAAATCGATCAGGGCCCGCACGGCTGGCAGCATCCCGCGCCGCGTGGGGAAGACCACGTGGACGATCCCCTGGGGGCTGCGCCAGGCGGGCAGCACGCGCACTAAGGCGCCGCTCTTCAAATCCGCGCGCACGACGCTCTCGGGGAGGCGCGCAACCCCTAAGCCCGCGAGCACGGCATCGCGCAGCACCACGAAGTCATGGCAGACGATGCGCGGCTGGTGCTCGATGACCGCGCTCTCCCCTTGAGGTCCCAGCAGCTCCCAGGGGCGACGGTCGAACTCGCCCCCGTAGTCGAGCGTCGTGTGGTGCTTGAGCTCCGCGGGCTCGACAAGAGGCGCGGCGCCCCTTAAGTGAGCGGGGCTTGCGACGAGAAACTCGTCCACCTCGCGGAAGGTGCGCATCACGAGGCCGTCCTCGCCCGTGGGTTTGGTGCGCACGCGCAGCGCCACATCGAAGCTCTCGGCGAGCACGTCGACCCGCCGGTTGCTCACGTGGAGCTCAATGCGGATCGCGGGGTAGGCCTCGAGGAAGGCCGGCAGGATCGGCGCGAGCGAGGACTGCGCGAGCGCCACCGGGCAGCTCGCCCGGATCGTGCCGCAGGGCTTGGCGCGGGCGAACTCCACCACCTCGAGCGCCGCATCGGCCTCGGTGAGCATTGCCGTGGCATGCCGGTAAACCTCGTGGCCGACATCCGTCACCACGAAGCGCCGCGTCGAGCGGTTCACCAGCCTCACGCCGAGCCTTGCCTCGAGCGAGGAGACGTGGCGGGAGAGGCGCGATTTGGGGATCGCAAGCGCCCGTGCGGCCTTGGCAAAGCCGCCGTGATCGACCACCTGGGTGAAGTAGTAGAACCCCTCGAGAGGCTGCATTCAGGGCTCCAATTAGAACTATATTTGGAACAATCTGTTCTATTTTGCCAGGATACTCAGTGATTGTTCCAGAGACTAATCTCTCCATCAAGCCTGAGGGCGTTGGGAGATGAGCCATGAAAGTCCTGCACATCGATTCGAGCATCCTGGGTGAGGGGTCGGCGAGCCGGGCTCTGACGCGTGAGATCGTCGCCCGCTTAAAGAGCGAGCATGCGGATGCGGAGGTGACTTACCTCGACCTGGCGGCGGAGGCACTGCCACACCTCTCACAGAAGTCGCTCGCGCGGAGCGATGAGCCGGAGGCCGCGCGCAGTGCGCTCGCGCTCGAGCAATTCCTCGCCGCCGACGTCCTGGTGATCGGCGCGCCGATCTACAACTTCTCCATCCCGTCCCAGCTCAAGGCGTGGATCGACCGCATCACGGTCGCGGGCAAGACCTTCCGCTACACCGCCAACGGCCCCGAAGGGCTCGCAGGCGGCAAGGAGGTCATCGTCGCCATGGCGCGCGGCGGGCTCGTCGGCGCAGATGCGCGCGGGGAGTTCGGCGAGTCCTATCTCAGGTTCCTCTTCGGGTTCCTTGGCATCACGAACGTGCGCTTCGTGCACGCCCAGGGCCTCTCGATCTCGCCTGAGCATCGGGAAGAGAGCCTGAAAGCCGCGCACGCGGCGATCGCCTCGGCGGCCCGAGTGCCCGCGGCGGATGCGCTGGCGGCTTGAGGCTGAAGGAGCGCGCACTTGAAACAAGCGTACGAGAGCCCGATTGTTCATGGATCCAACCGGAGGAGAATTCCCATGGTGAACGCGCAAGCGCAGGCCCGCACCGTGCGGCGTGTCGTCAAGGGCATGCCGACGTCCGATGGCGCGGGCGTCCGACTCACCCGTGTGATCGGGCAGCCGCAGCTCCCCGACCTCGATCCTTTCCTGATGCTCGATGAGTTCGGCACTGACAAGCCCGAAGACTACATCGCGGGCTTCCCCGACCATCCACACCGGGGCTTCGAGACCGTCACCTACATGCTCGATGGCCGCATGCGTCATCGCGACAACCACGGCAACGAGGGCGTGCTCGTTCCCGGGAGCGTGCAGTGGATGACCGCGGGCCGCGGACTCGTGCACTCGGAGATGCCTGAGCAGCAGGAAGGCCGCATGCGCGGATTTCAGCTGTGGCTCAACCTCCCGGCGCGCGACAAGATGACCCAGCCTAAGTACCAGGAGTTCGGGCCCGAGCGGATTCCCGCTGCCACACCCGCCCCGGGCGTCACTGCCAAAGTGATCGCGGGCAAGGTGGATGGTGTCATGGGTCCCATCCGGCAGCCGGCGACCGATCCTACCTACCTCGATCTCGCGATCGAGCCGGGAGCTACGTTTCGCGAGCCGCTGCCGGCCGACTATGCCGCGTTCCTCTACGTCTACGAGGGAACGGTGAGCGTCGGCGCCGGGGCGGATGCGATCACGGTGCGCACGCACGAGCTCGCGGTGCTCGATGAGGGGAGCGAGGTGCAGCTGACGGGTGTGACCGCCGGCGCCGACGGCAAGAGCGCACGGGCGATCCTGGTGGCGGGCCGGCCGCTCAAGGAGCCGGTGGCGAAGTACGGGCCGTTCGTCATGAACACCCGCGACGAGCTGCAGCAGGCTTTCATCGACTTCCAGAGCGGGAAGTTCTGAGCGGCAGCCGCTCGAACCCGTAGCGCACGAAGATCTGCCGGGCCGCGTCGCCTTCGAGAAATGCCTCGAACGTCGCGGCCTGGGCGGATGCGTGAGTGGTCAGTCCCATCGGATAGACGATGGGCTCATGTGTCGAGGCGGGGAAGACGTCGACGAGGCGTACCCGCTTCTCCGCGAGCGCATCCGTCCGGTAGACAATTCCGAGCGTCGCGTCGCCGCGCGCTACGTATTCCAGCGCCGCGCGGACGTTCTCGGCGCGCACCAGGCGCGGCGCGATTTTGTCCCACACCCCGAGCCGCGTGAGCGCCTGCTGCGCGTAGCGGCCGACGGGCACGGAATCCGGGTCTCCGGTGGCGAGCCGGCCGCCGGCGAGCGCTGCGGTGAAATCGACCTCACGCCCCAGCGTCAGCTGCACCGTGCTCCCGGCCGGCGCGATCAGCACCAGCTCATTGCCCAGGAGATCTTCGCGCGTGCCCGGGCGCATCAGATGGCGCTGCTCGAGGTAGTCCATCCACTCGATATCTGCCGACAGAAATACGTCGGCAGGAGCGCCCGCCTCGATCTGCCTGGCGAGGACCGAGCTTGCCGCGAAGGAGGTCCGGACCGGGACGCGCGTGGGCGCGCTCTCACCCGGGTCCGCATCGCGCGCGGTGAATGCGCGGGCAATCTCCTCCACGGGCTCCTCGAGCGAGGCGGCCGCGAAGACGAGGATGGCCGGCACCGCCTCTCTGGCAGCGTCTGCCTTCGGGGCCGGCGCGGCCGCTGCGCGTGCCAAGCCGGAGATGGCGAGGAGCGTGCTCGCTGCGCACAGCATCCCCACCGTCCAGGCCGCGCGCGGCCAGAGCGTGTTCCGTCGTCTCATCCGTCGCTCCTATCACGGCGCCTTGGAAGCACGCGCGCCGCAACATCGGCAGTGAGTCACATTTTGGGCGATGCTGCCCCTGAACCGCTACCTGAGCCTCCCGCACCCGGCACCGCCGGGGCACAATGCCCGGATGCACAGGATGCGGTGGCTCAGTCGCCCGGGGGTTCAGTGCGCCGGGCGGCATCGCGCCGCCGCGCCGCTCCTCGCGCTGCTGCTCGTGTCAACACTGGCGCGTGCCGCGGATGCGCCCGCGATCGACACCCTCGCCCTGCCGCCGCTGCCGGTCGGCGTCCCGCCGCCCGAGACGCCCGGGATTCCCTCGGATGCGGAGCTCGAGGCCTCGAAGGCCGTCGTCGGCGAGATCCTCATCGACAACCAGAACATCTTCAACCTCGACGATCCGAAGGACAACTACTGGCTCTTCCGCCTGGCGAACCACCTGCATGCGAGGACGCGCGCCAGCGTGATCCGCCACCAGCTGCTCTTTAAGACCGGCGACCGCTACTCGCGCCGCCTGATCGATGAGACCGAGCGGATCCTGCGCGCCAACAACTACTTCTACGACGCCTGGATCCGTCCCGTGAAGTATCACGACGGCAAGATCGACCTGCGCGTGACGACCCGCGACGTGTGGACGCTCAATCCCGGCTTCAACTACTCGCGCAGCGGCGGCACCAACTCGACGGGTGTGCAGCTCGAGGAGCTCAATTTCATCGGCACCGGCACGGATCTGGCCGTGAGCCGCACCACCAACGTCGACCGGACCGAATCGCTCCTCTCGGTCTCGAACACGCATGCCTTTGGCAGCTGGACCCAAGTCGGCCTCGCCTGGGCCGACAACAGTGACGGACAGCGGCGCGATCTCACGATCAACCACCCGTTCTACTCGCTCGAGACGACCCTCGCGGGCGGGGTGAGCGGTCAGAACGATGCGCAAACCGACTCGCTCTACGACCGCGGCAACATCATCGACCAGTTCCACGACCAGCATAACTTCGTCTCTCTCTACGGCGGCTGGTCGCCGGGCCTCGAGAACGGCTGGGTGCAGCGCTTGAGTACCGGTGTCACCTACGACGAGCATCAATTCTCCCCCGTGAGCACCTGGACCGGGGCGACTGTGCTCCCCGAGGACCGCCGCTTCCTCTATCCCTGGGTGGAATACGACCTGGTCGCCGACGATTACGTGCGGCTCTGGAATCACAACCAGATCTTGAGGACCGAGGACTTCTACTTAGGCACCATCGCGACGCTGCGCGTCGGGTGGGCGGACTCAACGCTCGGCTCGAGCCAGAGCGCGCTCATGATCCAGAGCACGGCCGGCCGGGGCTACCGCACCGACGGCTCGACGCTGCTCGTGGCGGGCGATTTCTCGGGGCGCCTCGAGAACGGCGTGCTCTACAACGGCGTCGCCGACGCCTCGGTGCGCTACTACTACGAGCAGAGCTCGAAGTGGCTGTTCTTCACGACGCTCGTCGGCACGAAGGGCTGGCGGCTCGATCTCGACAACCAGGTGCTGCTGGGGGGCGATAACGGGCTGCGCGGCTATCCGCTCCGTTACCAGGACGGTACCGCGCGCGCGCTCTTCACGGTCGAGCAGCGCTACTTCACCGACTGGTTTCCGTTTCGCCTCTGGCGAGTGGGGGGAGCCATCTTCTTCGACGCCGGGCGCACCTGGGGCCAGCCGCAGCTCGCGCAGCCCTCACTCGGGATGCTCAAGGACGCGGGCTTTGGACTCCGCATCGGGAATGCGCGCTCAGGGCTCGGCAACGTCATCCACGTGGACGTGGCGTTCCCCTTCGAGACCGCCAACGGCAGCATCCACCAGGTGCAGTTCCTCGTGACGACCCAGCAGAGCTTCTAGAGAGCGCGGAAACCTACAGAGCGCGAAAGCCTACCGCTTGGGCGGCGCCGTCGGTCCAGGGCCGGGCTTGGCTGCTGCGCCGGCCGGCGCCGTAGCGCCTGCGCCTGGCCTGGCAGCGGGGGAGGCTGGCGCCCGCGGAGCGGGTGCCCTCGGGACCGGGCCCGGAGGCTGCGGCGCCACGGGCTTATTGGACGCCACGATCGTCTGCTGCGGCATGACCTCGACCGACAACGCGAAGGTGCGCTTCTCGGCGTTACGGAGCGCGCCAACGTTCACGACCTGCCGCGCGACCTCTTCGCCGCGCTCGTTACGCACCGCGATCACGACGAAGTACTCCCAGGGCTCCGCGGCCGTGGCGGGGTGCGTGATCACTCCCTCCACGCGCAGCGCGGAATTGGCCGCCACCTGCCGCTTCGCCGCCTGCTGGTCGAAGCGCAGGTGGTGCAGGCACCCGGGGCAGATCGTCAGGCTCTCGAGGATCGTCGCCTTGCAGTGGGGACAGGTGCGCGTCTTGCCCGCGGTGTCCGGGCGAGCGACGCTCATGCGTTGCCGAAGCTCTTGCTCTCAGCTTTGGCGCGGGCTTCGCCCTCGTAGCCGAACTCGACCTGGCCGCGCATGCGCGAGCCCGCGGCGACGGTGAGCGCCCCCGCCTTGACGTCACCATTGATGACGCCGGTCTCAAGGAGATCCACGCGCTTGGCGTTCTCGATGTTGCCGATGAGCTCGCCGCCGACGCTCACAATGCTCGCCTTGACGTGGCCTTCGAGGCGCGCGCCCGCATCAAGGCTTAAGTTCCCGTCCACCTGCACGTCGCCTTTGAAGCGGCCGGCAATGCGTACGTGGCCGGAGCCCGAGATCTTGCCCTCGATGGTGAGGTCGGCCGAGATGATCGATTCCTTCATGTCCTGGCGCGGTGCCGGCCGGCGTGGCACATCCGGGCTGAGCGGCGCTACGTTCGTCCTTTCGGGCTCGCGCGCCGGCGGGGTGCTCGGCACGCCCGGGCCGGGAGGTGCGGCAGCGGTTCCGGTAGTCGTCTCTTTCCAAAGCGCCATGAGGTAGTCCCCCTAAGTGATTGAGCGATGAAACTTACCCGCCCAGTCGCAGGGCGACTAGTGTCTCCATGTGCAGACACGGGGCGGTCAAGGTAGAGTCCCCGCCCCGTCGGACCAAGCAAGCCGAACAAGAGTACTCCTCTGCGAGCATCGGGAGTATGGCGGGTGCGGGGTGCGCTAAGTCCACGCTAGAGTGCCGCCGCCCGCCCGACCGTGCCACCCCCGGAGACTGCGCCCCTTGAGCTCAAAAGTCGTCCACCTGATCGCCGCCGCCCGGCCGAATTTCATGAAAGTGGCGCCGCTTTACCACGCGCTGGCGCGCGAGAGCTGGTGTGAGCCGCGGATCGTCCACACCGGGCAGCATTATGACGCCAACATGTCGGACGCCTTCTTCCGCGACCTGCGCTTACCGGAGCCCGCGCATCACCTCGAGGTCGGGAGCGGCACCCACGCCGAGCAGATGGGGCGCACCATGATCGCTTACGAGGCGGTCTGCACCGCGGAGCGCCCCGATGCGATCGTGGTCGTCGGGGACGTGAATGCGACTGCTGCCTGCGCGCTCGTGGGAGCGAAGCTCTGGATCCCGGTGGTGCACCTCGAGGCGGGACTGCGCAGCCGCGACCGCCGCATGCCCGAGGAGATCAATCGCCTCGTGACGGATGCGATCGCGGATCTTCTCTGGACCCCCTCGCCCGATGCCGACGCCAACCTGATCGCCGAGGGGGTGCCGCGCGAGAAGATCGACTGCATCGGCAACATCATGATCGATTCCTTCGAGATGCTGCGCACGCGCATCGAGGCTGCGGACGCGCGCACGCGATTGAAGGTCGACGGGTCGCCCTACGCCGTGGTGACGCTCCATCGGCCCTCCAACGTCGACGAACGCGACACGCTTGCCGAGCTGGTTGCGGCGCTCGTCGCTCTTTCGCGCGAACTCACGGTGGTATTCGCGGTCCACCCGCGTACGCGTAGGCGGCTGGAGGAATTCGGCCTCCTGGCTGCGATCACCGGCGCGCCCGCGATCCGCGTCACCGATCCCCTGGGCTACGTGGAGTTCATGAACCTCGTGATCCGCTCCACCATCGCCATCACGGATTCGGGCGGCGTGCAGGAGGAGACCACCTATCTCGGGATCCCCTGCGCGACGCTGCGGGAGAACACCGAGCGTCCGATTACGCTCACCGAAGGAACCAACCGCCTCATGAAGCCGGCGGGCATCGTAGCGGCGGCGCGCGAGGCGCTTAGCGGGCGGTGGACGAAGGGCAAGAGACCCGCGCTCTGGGACGGGCACACCGCCGAGCGGGCGGCGCAGAGCTTACGGGAGCGGATCTTAGGCGGCTAACGGGCGCGGCGGTCAGCCAACACCCGTCAGGCGGCCGGTCAGCTCCGGGCGATCATCGCTGCCAGCTCGCGGTTTGACGTCCCGAGTGCCAGTAGTGACTTCACCAGCAAATCTAGCGAAACAGTCGGGTCACCAGCTTCCATCTTGGCGACCCTGGACTGGCTTGAGCGCAGCGTTTGAGCTAGCTGGGTCTGGGTTACGCCACGGGAATGGCGTCTCATCTTTAGGCCGTCGGCAAGTTTCAGGCGCAGCTCGATATAAGCCTCTTCCCCTGGAGTTAGGCCCAGAAACTCCTTGGCGCTCCCGGTCTTCCAACCTTTGGCCGCGAGTTTCTTGCGCTTACTTTCCCGCATTGTCGTACTCCTTCAGGCGCCGACGGCAAGTCTCAAGTACCGCCTTGGGCGTTTTGGCGGACTTCTTCGCAAAGACCTCTGCGATGACGATTGCATCCGCGTCGATGCGATATATCAGACGCCATTGGCCTGACACATCGTTAACTCTCAATTCATGGCAGCGCGGTCCGACGCCGGGCATCGGCCGCGACTGCGGCATGGTTAGGAGCTCGCCTCGTTGGAGGCGCCTCAGCAAGAATCCGGTCTCGAGCCTAGCCGCGAGGGAAAGCGGCGGGGTCTTGACCTCCCCGTGCAGCCAGGCGAGCGGCTTGTCCCTGCGACTCACTGCGGTCAGTGTATGTCAGTACCGACATATTCGCAAACAGCCGCCTAACCATCATGGGAGGGGGGCGTGAGGCGCCTGCGGTTTGGCGCCCTCGGGCGCGGGGAATCCTGCGTCCTGGGCGCCATGGGGCGCTTCTGAGCGGCCCGTAAACTTCACCGATCCGGGGCACCGCCGCTCAGGTGTACATGACAACCATGCTTTCGTGTACATAATGCATGTACATGAATTAGCCGATCACTGTACAATTAATCTATGAAGACCCACATCGAGCTCGACGACGAGCTGCTGGAGCAGGTATTCCAGCTCGGCGGTTTTGCCACCAAGAAGGCAGCGGTGAATACGGCGCTTGCCGAGTACGCGAAGCTCCTCAAGCGCCGCGAATTGCTGGCGATGCGCGGCCAGGTGCGGTGGGAAGGGGACCTTGCCGCGTTGCGTGCCGATCGTCGCGGTCGCAAGCCATGATCCTCGTCGACACGTCTGTCTGGATCGACTACTTCAACACGCACGCGTCCGATGAGGCCGCCTATCTCACGCTCTGTATCGCCGAGGGACAGGATCTGGTCATTGCAGGGGTGGTGCTGGCGGAGATCCTCCTAGGCGTACGCAGCGACGCAGACGCGGCTCGCATCCGGCATGTGATGTCGGCGTTTGATCTGGCTCCGGAGCTCGAGCGCGCCGACTACGAGCACGCTGCAGGGCTCTATCGCGCCTGCCGTGCCCGGGGATTGACTCCGCGGTCCACGATCGACTGTTTGATCGCGCAGTTGTGTCTGAAGCACGGGTATGAACTCCTGGCCAGAGACCGCGATTTCGCGGCGATCGCTCAGGTCTCGGCGCTGCGCCTGATCGTCCCCTCCTCGAGCGTTCAGGAGCGCGCCGCACAGTACGGGACCGTCACACAGGAGCACCGCGGCAGGACCGCGGGCCGCTCCAGGCTGGCCGAGAGCCCTAAGACCCGGCTTAGCCCTTGGGAGGAGCTGCGCGCGCTGGGCGGCGGAGTGCGTGCGATGCCCGATGAGTCGGTCCTGAAGCCGGGAGCTCCACTCACCCGTCGACGAGCTTCAGCACCTCGGCGGTCTTCTCGCGCATCAGCGCCTCGTTCGCGCGCGACTCGACGTTGAGGCGCACCAGGGGCTCGGTGTTCGAGCCCCGCAGGTTGAAGCGCCAGTCGGTGAATTCCATCGAGAGTCCATCGGTGAGGTCCATCGCAGCCGCTTTACTTTCGTAGTGCGCCCGCACGCGCTTTAAGATCGACCCGGCGTCGGTCGTGAGTCGGCGGTTGATCTCCCCGCTCGCCGGGAAGAGCCGCATCCGCTCCCCGACCAGCGCCGAGAGCGGCTGGCCGCGCTCGCTCATCACCGAGAGCACGAGGAGCCAGGGGATCATGCCGCTGTCGCAGTAGGAGAACTGACGGAAATAGTGGTGCGCGCTCATCTCCCCGCCGTAGACGGCGTCGACCTCGCGCATCTTCGCCTTGATGAAGGCGTGCCCCGACTTACAGAGCACGGGCGTCCCACCGTACGTCTTCACGATGTCGAGCGTGTTCCAGGTGAGGCGCGGATCGTGCACGATGCGCGCGCCGGGTTCTTTCTTCAGGAACACTTCGGCGAGAAGCCCAACCAGGTAATAGCCCTCGATGAACTGTCCACTCTCATCGAAGAAGAAGCAGCGGTCGTAGTCCCCGTCCCAGGCGATACCGACATCGGCGCCCGAGCGGCGCACCAGGTCCGCGGTCGGCGCACGGTTCTCTTCCAGCATCGGGTTCGGCACCCCGTTCGGAAACGTGCCATCGGGCTTGTTGTTCAACTTGATGAACTCGAACGGCAGGTGCGGCTCGAGCTGATCGATGATGAGCCCTGCCCCGCCGTTGCCGGCATTCACCACAACCTTGAGCCTGCGAAGCGTACCGGGCTCGACATAGCCGAGCAGGTGCTCGAGGTATCGGCCACGGATGTCAAGCGGCCGCTCGGTGCCGGGCTTCGCAACCTTAGGCGGCAATCGCCCGCTCTCAATCAGCGCGCGCATGTCCTGCAATCCCGTGTCCGCGCTGATGGGGCGTGCCCCCTCGCGCACGAATTTCATGCCGTTGTAGTCGGGCGGATTGTGGCTCGCGGTGACCATGATGCCGCCGTCGAGATGCTCGGCGAAGGTGGCGAAGTACGACCCCTCGGTGCCCCAGAGGCCGATATCGAGCACGTCGACACCCGTGTCCGTAAGTCCGCGCTTCACGGCCTTTGCGAGCTGCGGCGAGGAGAGGCGGATGTCATAGCCCACCGCGACACGCTTCGGCTTCACGAAGGCCGCGTAGGCGCGGGCGACATCGTAAACGAGCGATTCGTTGATCTCATCCGGAATGCGCCCGCGGATGTCGTAGGCTTTGAAGGAGGCGAGGTTGCTCATGGGGTGCCCTCAGGATCCATAGCGGGCATGTTAACCGAGCGTCGCTCACGCTCGCGCGTTGAGTGCAGGCTAAAGTGCCAATACCAGCCGGATCCCGGCTTCGATGCCGCGCAGCGCCTCTGCCGATACGCGGCCAACGCGCGAAGTCAAGAACCGCTTGTCCACGGTGATCAGCTGCGAAACATTCACGACCGAGTCCCGCGTGAGTCCGCTCGCCTTGCGACCCAGGCGCACGTTTCCGGGTGCTGCCGCAAGACGCAGATTGGACGTAATCACGGCGCAGATCGTAGTTCCAATTGCGCTCTCGTTGAAATCGTTGGATTGCACCACCAGGACCGGGCGGCGAAAGCCCGGCCCCGATCCCGCCGGATCGCCGAGCGAGGCCCACCAGATTTCGCCGCGACGCACTACCACCGCTCCTTGGGCAGCGATCGCGCCTGCATCTCCCCAAGGACGGGATCGAGGCGTGAGCCGCTCGGCTCGGCACCGTATACCGAATCGAGCCGTTCGCGTACCCCGAGGAACCGTTCCTCCTTGATGAATGCGGCAACGGCTTTGGCGTACAGCTCACTGCGGGAGATTCCACGTCGCTTCGCGAGGCGTTCGGCCTCCTCGAATACCTCGTCCGGGAGCGAGATCGCCGTTTTCACGACGACAGTATAACCACGGTTATACTCGCGACTCAAGAGCCGCCGGATCCTGCGAGCGGGCCCTCGGTACCCACGTACCTAACCACGGCCCGCGGTCGGTCCTGGGGTTGGGGGATCGGCCTTTCAGGTCTTCGTGCCCTCGCGGCCGTAGCGGTCCTCGAAGCGCACGATGTCGTCCTCGCCTAGGTACGACCCCGACTGCACCTCGATGATCTCGAGCATGATGGTGCCCGGATTCTCGATGCGGTGCTTCATGCCGATCGGGATGTAGGTCGACTGGTTCTCCTCAAGGAGAAACACCTCCTCGCCGCGCGTAATGCGCGCCGTTCCCGCGACCACCACCCAATGCTCGGCGCGATGATGATGCATCTGGAGCGAGAGCGTCGCCCCCGGCTTCACTTTCAGGCGCTTCACCTGAAAGCGCGATCCCGCCTCGATGCTGTCGTAGCTCCCCCAGGGCCGGAACACCTCCCGATGGAGCGAATGCTCGTAGCGTCCCCGCTCCTTCAGCTGCAGCACGAGCTTCTTCACGTCCTGCACGCGGCTCTTGGGTGAAACCATCACCGCATCCTTGGTCTCGACCACCACGTGATCCTTGAGGCCGACCGCGGAGACTAGCCGGCTCTCGGAATAGAGGTAGTTCCCCTCGGAGTCCTCGCTGATGACGTCGCCGTGCGTCACGTTGCCGTGCGCATCCCCTTCCGTCGCCTCGGCGAGCGCCGCCCAGGAGCCGACGTCGCTCCAGCCGGCCGCAAGTGGCACAACCACGGCATCCGCGGTCTTCTCCATCACGGCGTAGTCGATCGAGTCGGAGGGACAATTGGCGAAGGCCTCAGGAAGAATGCGGGTGAATTCGAGGTCCGCGCGCGCGGACGCAAACGCCGCCTCGCAGACGCGCGCGATCTCGGGGGCAAAGCGCGCTAGCTCGGCGAGGTAACGCCGCGCGCCGAACATGAACATGCCGCTGTTCCAGTAGTACTCGCCCGACTTCACGAACTCGGCCGCCCGCACCGGATCGGGTTTCTCGACAAAGCGCGCGATGCGATAGAGCGTACCGCTCGCGGCTCCCCGCTGGATGTAGCCGTACCCGGTCTCGGCCGCGGTCGGCACGATGCCGAAGGTCACGAGCTGCCCCTGCTGCGCCGCCGGGAGCGCTGCACGCACAGCGCGTTGAAAGGCGGGAACATCCTTGATGACATGATCGGCCGGCAGGATGAGGAGCACGGGGTCTTCCGCCCCGGCCGCAACGCCCTTGAGCGCGGCGTGCGCGGCGAGCGCGATCGCAGGCGCGGTGTTCCTTCCGGCCGGCTCGAGCACGATGGCGCGCGGCTCGACTTTGAGCTGTCTGAGCTGCTCGGCGACGAGGAACCGATGCGCCTCGTTGCAGACGATCACGGGCGGAGCGGCACTTAAGCCCTCGAGGCGCAGCGCGGTCTGCTGGAGCATCGTGCGCTTGCCCGTGAGCGCCAAGAGCTGCTTGGGATACAGCTCGCGCGACAGCGGCCAGAGCCGTGTGCCGGCGCCTCCTGAGAGAATCACTGGGGTGAGCATCGCTTCGATCCTGCGCCGCTTGAGCGATCAGTCCGTGGCGAGCGGCCTGCCACGGCCGATCGCGTAGTAAGTGAGACCGAAGCGGCTCACCATCGCCGGGTCGTAGAGATTGCGGCCGTCGAAAATGACCGGGCCCTTCAGGACTTCCTTCAGCCGGTCGAAGTCGGGGCTGCGGAACTCCTGCCACTCGGTGACGATCGCGAGCGCATCCGCCCCCTCCGCCGCCTGGTAGGCGCTCTTCGCGAGCGAGAATTTGGGCTCGCCCGCGTAGATACGCTTCGCTTCATCGGTGGCCACCGGGTCGTAGGCCTGCACGCGTGCGCCGGCCTTGATGAGAAGGGCGATGAGCGTGCGCGAGGGCGCCTCGCGCATGTCGTCCGTATTGGGTTTGAACGAGAGGCCCCAGACCGCCACCGTGCGCCCCGCGAGCTTGCCGTCGAAATGTCGCGACATCTTGTGGAAGAGCACTTCCTTCTGCCGCGCGTTCACGGACTCGACCGCGTTCAGGATCGTAGGCTCGTGACCCGCGTCGTGCGATGAGCGGATGAGGGCCTGGACGTCCTTCGGGAAGCACGATCCGCCGTAACCCGTGCCGGGGTAAATGAAGCTGTAGCCGATGCGCGGATCCGAGCCGATCCCGATGCGCACCTTCTCGATGTCGGCGCCGACCCGCTCGGCGATGTTGGCGACCTCGTTCATGAAGCTGATCTTGGTGGCGAGCATCGCATTCGCCGCGTACTTCGTGAGCTCGGAGGAACGGATATCCATGACGATGAGCCGATCATGATTTCGGGTGAAGGGCTCATAGAGCGCGCGCATGAGCTCAGTGGTGCGTGGGTTGTCGGTGCCCACCACGACGCGATCCGGCTTCATGAAGTCGGTGATCGCCGCGCCCTCCTTGAGGAATTCCGGGTTCGAGACCACGTCGAACTCGACGTTCGCGCCGCGCTCGGCCAGCGTTCTTTCGATCTCGGCGCGCACCTTGTCCGCGGTGCCGACCGGCACGGTCGACTTGGTGATCACGATCGCATAGCGGCTGAGGTGGGTCGCAATCGTGCGAGCGACCGCCAGCACGTAGCGCAGATCGGCCGAGCCGTCCTCGCCTGGCGGCGTGCCGACGGCGATGAGCTGGAACAGGCCGTGCTCGGTGCCCTTCACCGCATCCGTCGTGAACTCGATGCGCCCGGCCTCGGCGTTACGCTTGATGAGCGCCTCGAGCCCGGGCTCGTGGATCGGGACCTCGCCGCGCTTCAACCGCTCGATCTTCCCGGCATCGACGTCCACGCAGACCACGTGGTTGCCGGCGTCCGCGAGGCAGGCGCCCGTGACCAGACCTACGTAGCCTGACCCAAAAATCGTTACGCGCATGGATTAAGTCAATGTAAGTTATGGATTTATAAGAACTAATGGACGACAGACTAGAGCAAATCAGCGTCCCGCTCAATCACGCAGAGCGAAGGATACCCTCCGGTGCAAGCTTCCGGGGCTTCAGGATCGGAGCGGCGGGCGGGGGCTAATTGAGTGGGTTCTGGCCCGGGGCGGGCTTGCCGACCTCGGACTGGCGGCGCTTGGCGGCGAAGTCGGCCACCTTGGCTTGGGGACCGTGCGGCAGCAATGCCTTCCGCATCCAGACGTAGTCGCGAATGTCGGAGCCTGACTGGTATTCCGCCACCGACTCGGTGAGAAGCGCGAGCGCCCGATGGCAGTCGAAGCTCGCGAGGGCCACCAGCAGGTCGTTCAGGATCTCCTGCATCTTGGGCCACGGCAGATGGTGCTCCATGGCCCGCATGACCATGGGGTGGTCGGTGCCGGTGACGTTCGAGCCGATGACGAGCTCCTCGAAGAGTTTTTCGGCAGTGCGCAGACCCGTGTACTCGATCTCGATGTCACCCTCAGGATGACCGGCGTCCCGCACCGTCAGGCCCATGAGATTGATGAGGCGTCGCGCGAGATCATCGATGCGCACCGGGCGCCCCATGTCGAGGACGAACACGTCGCCCCCCTTGGCCATGGAACCGGCCTGCAGAACCAGTTGTGCGGCTTCCGGAATCGTCATGAAGTAGCGGATCACGTCGCGGTGCGTCACGGTCACCGGACCGCCGCGGCGGATCTGCTTCTGGAAAAGCGGCACGACTGAGCCCGAGGAGGCGAGCACGTTGCCGAAGCGCACCATGCAGAAGCGCGTCTGCGAAGTACGCTCCTGCAGTGCCTGAAGCACCAGTTCCGCGAGGCGCTTGGTGGCACCCATGACGTTCGCCGGGTTGACCGCCTTGTCGGTCGACACCAGCACGAAAGTCTCGACGCCGGTCTCGAGCGCAGCCTCCGCCGTGTACCAGGTGCTGATGACGTTGTTGTGGATGCCTTCGACGACGTTGTACTCGACGATCGGCACGTGCTTATAAGCGGCCGCGTGGTAGACCGTCTGCACGCCAAACGCCGAGAGCACCTCGCGCACACGGTGGCGGTGATGCGCGTTGCCGAGGAGCGGCACGACCTCGACCGAGAGCTTGTCACGCGCGACGACTTCCTCGAGCTCGCGCTCGATGTTGTAGAGCGCGAGCTCCGACATCTCGAACAGCACCAGGCGGCTGGGGCTCAAGCGAACGATCTGCCGGCAGAGCTCCGAGCCGATCGAGCCGCCCGCGCCGGTGACCAGCACACACTTGCCGCTGATGCAGGATCCGGACAGCTTCGGCTTCGGAGGAACCGGGTCTCGTCCCAGAAGGTCCGCTACGTCCACCTCGCGCAGCTCGTTGATCTGCGCCTTGCCCGCAAGCAGATCGGAAAGGTTGGGCATGGACTGTACGTGGACCCCGAGGGGCTCGAGCTGCACGAGGACCTCGCGGCGGCGTCGGCGCGAGGCGGTGGGCATGGCCAGCAGGATCCGTTCGATGCGGTGCTGGCGTACCAGATCCGGAAGCAAATCGGCGTCATACACACGGATGCCGTGAATGCTGCTGCCCTGCATCGCTTTCTTGTCGTCGACGAAGGCGACCGGACGAAAGTCCGGCCCACCAAGCAACACCGAGCACAGGCGCGCTCCCGCATCCCCGGCACCGTAAATGGCCACGCGGGCGGCGCGCTTACGGGGGCCGGCGGCTCGCAGGAAGAGATATCGGGCCAGGAAACGGCTGCCGCCGACGTAAGGCAGCGCCAGCGCCCAGTAGATGCCGAACGCGGATAGCGGGATCTGGTGACTCGCAATCAGCCGATCGAAGATGGCGAGTGCCAGCACTGAGAACGTCACCCCCGCGATGACCGTCGCCACGGCCTTTGGCCCCATGAAACGGATCACTGCCCGGTACAGCCCGAAGACCGAGAACACGAGCAGCGCGGAGGCCGTCGCGACCAGGAAGTAAGCGAACGTGCGCTGGATCTCGGGGTCGAGGGTATCGAACTTGAGCACCAGCGCGGCCCACAATGCGATCGGAATCGCCACCGCGTCTGCGATCACCATGATCAGGCGCTTGGTTTCGCGAGGAAGCGCGAGGATGGCCTCGGCAACCGAGGCACCGAGTCCTGCGTGCGTCCGAACCGCCTGCCTATCCGTCATTCAGCCCCCGGCTTGAGCGCTCCCGGATTCTCATTCGCATTCGCTTATCCGGATGCGCCGGCGGAAATTGTACGGCAATCAACTAGGTGCACGATAGTCCTTGCGCTCTCCATGTGCGCTAACGCACGCATAGGCAAACGTCGCAGCAGCATGGGAGTTGACGCATCGCACTGCTCAAAGTTGCGGTGTCTGGGAATAGCGACGGCGTTCGTCAAGATCTCGCGGGATCTGGCTGCTCTGGACGACCCGATCCGGCCACGACCGCAAATGCAACCAACGGCACAAACGCGGCCGCGGTCGTAACTGCTGCCAGGGGAGGATGGAGCGTCGCAAAGGCCGCGCACGGCAGCAGCCAGATCACATTCACCAGGCACACTGCAAGCGTCACGCGGCGGTGTCCCCAACGACGTGCCAGCCATTGATAGGCATGACTACGGTGCGCCTCGTGGACGCGCTCGCCCCTTACTAGTCTGCGTATCAAGGTAACCGTTGCATCGACAAAGAAGACTCCTCCGAGAATGAGCCACACCCACACAGCGACCGTGCTCTGGTGTGCAGCAGCGAGTGCGAGGGCTGCTATCACGAACCCAACATATCCGCTGCCGACATCTCCCATAAAGATCTTTGCTGGTGGCCAGTTCCACAACAGAAAGCCGAGGCAAGCCGCAGCGATCATCAGGCAAGTCGCGGACACATCACCGGTCACGCCGCACAGCCCCATGAGCGGCATTGCCGCGCCGGTGACAAACACTGCCTCAGATGCCGCGATGCCGTCGATCCCGTCCATAAAGTTGAATAGGTTCAGCACCCAGGTCACGCTAGCCACCGCCAGAACTGCACCACTCCACCCGAGTTGCACAGCGTGGTTGTGCAATGCAATCGCCGCTGGTGCACCAAGCCATAGCACCGCCCACACAGCGGCACCGAGGTGGACTAGCAACCTGACCCAGGCCGGAACCGGACGGTGGTCGTCCGCGAAGCCGACCAGGGCGACGGCGACGCCACCTCCCATGAGGGCCCATAGGAGCTTCGGCTGAATGGTCCCGCCAAGCGCCAGCCCGGTCAGCGCGATACTGACCGCGACCGCAATCGAAAGTCCTCCGCCGCGCGGCGTGGCCACGACGTGTGAGCTGCGGACATTGGGTAGATCCAGTACGCCGCGTGCAATCGCGACCCGTCTTACCACGGCCGTCAGCACCGCCGACGCTGTCAGCGTCGCGACTCCGATCAGCAACACGCTGGGGGACAAGTCAGCCCCGCTCCAAACGATACCAGGCCGCAGTGCGCGCCAGCGCTTCGTCTACCGCAACCGGCGGGGACCAGCCAAGAGCCGCATGTGTCTGTGACATGTCCACAATCAGCGAGTCGCACAGCCGCGCAAGTTCTTGCTGTCGATGGAGAGCCGCAGCGCAAACGCGCAACAGGCCCAGCGGAACCGGTAGCATACGAGCGCGTCGGCCCAGAGCGCGGGCGAGACGGCCGATGAGTTCCGGTGTGGATAGATCCTCCCCGTCGGACACCATCCACGTACCGCCAGCTGCAGGATTTCTGGTGAGGTTCGTGAGCAGATCGCAGAGATTCCAGACATTGACGAGGCTGCGGGTGTTACGCACGGACCCCAGCGGCAGCGGCCAACCCTTGTCGACCCATTGCATCAAACGCAGGAAGTTTGCGCGCACGCCCGGACCATAGACGAGCGGTGGGCGGACGATCACCACCCGCATATTAGCGGTCGCACCTAGCTGCCCGAGATGTCGTTCAGCGGCCCACTTGGACCTTCCGTAGTCATCCTGCGGGTGCGGCGCGTCCGTCGGCATGTACGCATGGCCGGCGGACTGCTCGCCGTTCACCTTGACGCTACTCAGGTAAATGAAGCGCGAGATGCCAGCCCCGGCCGCTGCGGCCGCCAGGCACTGCGTCCCGCTCGCGTTGACCCGCATGTAGAGCGCCGAGTTCTCCGGGTCGTCGTCGAGAACATGCACCCGCGCAGCGGCGTGCACCACCAAATCCACGTCCCGCAGCGCGATCCCCCAATCGGTGTCCGGTCCGATCTCGCCGATCACGACCTTCTCGGCGCAACCCTGCGGCAACGGCCGCTCGGTACGCACCGCAGCGCGGACCATGTGGCCAGCTTTCGCCAGAACAGGCGCAAGCGTGCGCCCGACGAAGCCTGTGGCACCGGTCAGGAGCACGCGAGTCATGTCCCGCCCCCAAGTGCCAGGATTTCCCCCGCCATGGCCCCGGCGATCCGACTACGCTCGTACTTTGCCACAAACTCCGGGCGCGCACGGTCGACCAGCTGAAGGGCATCGAAGGCCCGCACAGCACCCTGCACGTCACCCGGCGCGAATACCGTGGCGTTGGTGATTTCATCGCGGATGAAGCGCGCCGCATAACCGGCGACGCCAGCCAGCACTGGCTTGCCAAGCGCCGCGTATTCAAACAACTTTGACGGCAGTACCTTCTCGAAGGCCGGGAGCCTGCCGAGATGCAGGAACAGGACGTGTGCGTCGCGGTAGACGTCGAGCAGTGCAGCACGCGGCATGGGATCGCGGAACTCGACGTTGGCGACCTGTGCCGACGCTATCGCAGCCTCGAGGCTGCGCCGCCGTGCCCCGTCACCGATGACGATGAAATGAGCCCGTGCCCCCAACGCGGCTGCGAGCTGCGGCAGTATCCCCTCGAGCGCCTGGCCCGCCCCGATATTTCCCGCATAGACGATCCGCGCAGGGCCATCCGGCTCGGGAGCGACGCGTCGGGCGACCGCGGCCTGTACGAATTCAGCGTCGACCCCGTTGGTGAACCAGGAGAGCGGACGATCGCCGTACCGCGAGCGGAAGTACTCGGCGAAACCCGGCGATACCAGATTGATGCGGTCGGCGCGCCGCATAGTCCAGGATTCAATGAGTGAGAAGCACGAGCGTACCGGCCACGCCAGCGGCGCCGGCAGCACGTCCTTGATCGTGTCGACAAAGATATCGCGGATGTCCAGATAGAGACGTGCGCGTTTGCGCCCCGCGATCCACGCGGCCAGCGCTGCGGTCATCAGCCGCGATGAGGTGGCGAACACCACGTCGTATTCGCGCCCGGCAACATGCGCCAGCACCGCGCGAGCGAAATGCGCGAAAGCCCGCGCCTGTCCGGGCATGTCGCTGCGATGGGGTGGAATCTGAATGCGTCGCAACTCCCATCCCGGTCCCTGCTCGGTCTGCGCCGCTTCGCGCGAGAAGGTGCGATAGCGATTGGGGAGAGTGGTGATCACGTCGATGTGCGTGCCCGCCGGTGCCTGCTCGCGCAGCGCGCCTACCAGGCTGGTTGCGCGGAACGAGCCCGCGCTGAGGTCGGGCCAGTAGTAGAAAGTCAGTACCAGCAGCCTCACAGTCCCTCAGTCCAGGTCAGGCGTGTCGCCAGGGTCGGACCCGCAAGCCCAGCTACGAGGCAACGGTTCGGGACGTCGACCCCGAAGCGCGGATGCCAGCGGCCGTCGAGAATCCTCACCGCCGCCGCCCCCTCGAAAGCCATCTGCACGGAGCCGCCTCCCGGCCATGTGAGCCGAAACTCTGAACTGCCATGGGCCTGCACCTCGATGTCGGGGTGCAGGTGAAAATAAGCTGCCGCGCCGGGGAACGCGCCGCTCACGTGATCGCGGATCTCGAGCGTGCGTACATCAAGGCTCCAGCGGCGCGTGTGCGTGTTGCGGCCCGGCAAATGCCGGTAGCCGTCGTGGCTCGCCTCGACGAATGCCGGGACGCCGGTCGATCCGCGCTCGAGTTGTGCGCGTGCGCGGCGCGCGACCCTGAACCCGCCCCACACCTCGCTCGAGTCCCGGCCAGCCACGACCAGCGTGTTGTGCGCAGCCGTGCTGCGCTGGCGATTTCTCTCGGTGCTGATCCCATAGAGCGAGGTTCCGGAGTTCACGAGCACACGACGCCCCGACAGACTCAACTCGAAACTCAGGGTGTCGGCGTGCCCGTGAGCCGGCAGGTAGTCGGGCCCGACGGCCGCGCAGTCGCACAGCAGCAGCGCGGGGCCGGCCGCGAGCCGCGCATAGCCGCTCGACTCGAGCACCTCCACAGGAGCATCGCGCAGCGGCGCAGGGGACAGTCCGAGACGCGCCGCGTAGGCAGCGAGCTCCGCAGGACGCGGCGCGACGTCGAACGCCGCGTCGTTGAAAAAGCTGATCTCGCCGTCCGGATGGCACATGATGCGCAGCCAGCGCTGCATGGCCGCGACACTCGCCGGCCAGCCCGCTGGAACGGTCCGCCCGTAGGCGCGCAGCAGGTTCACCAGATCGAGCAGATCCTCGAGCGCGGCGGCGTGATACATGGTACTGAGCTCGAAATGTCCGCCGTCCGCCAGCACCTGGACCCGGAGTTGGCGCTCGAGCAGCTCCAGCCCGCGGGCGAGCCAGCACTCCGCCTCGCCCCCCTCGAAGTACAGGCCGGCATGCAGCAGTGCCTTGGCGTTCGCAAACAGGTGGTTGCCGAGCAGGCGATACTCGAGTCTGGACGCGAGCCAGCGCGCCTGCACGGCTAGGCTCGTATGACACGCCGGCGGCAAGGGATTGCTGCGGGCGGCCCACTTTACCCAACTCACGATCCGGCGCGACACCGGATAGGGCTCCCAGGCCTCCGCCGATCCCGGCGGGTTTTCCGCTACCCAGCGCTCGAGTAGGCTGCGGTGCCAGTTGGCACGGGCCGCCGCCTCGCTGGCGTTCAGGTCCTCGAAGTAGTGCAGGTTATAGATCCACAACTTGCTCGCGTCCGCTGGATGCCAGTCGGCGGCCGCGGTGCAGCTGCGCACCACGTTGAGGAACCGGAAGGTGCCGGGCGCGAGCAGCGATGCAGGGCGGCTCGCAGGTGTGGCGTATGATCCGGCAAGCCGGCGTGCGGGCGGTGCCGGGCGTAGATCGGCGCGCGGCCGGTAAAGGCGCGCGCGCAAGCGGCCGGCGACCTGCGCCGTACGCAAGTGACGCACGGTGTGAAAGTATCGAGCCAGCGTCACTGGTCGCGGGCCGCCTCGCCGAGCAACACCGAAAGACGGCTCACCTCGAGCAGCTCTTCGAACGGGATGGGCGCCGGTCCGCCGCGCGCGACCGCCGCGCAGAACGCCCGTGCGCAGGCCCCCTGTCCCTTGTCCTGGCGCCACAGCCGCAAGGTGCCGAAGTCCCGCCAGCCGAAGCCTCGCAGCACGCGAAAGTTGTCCAGCTGCAGCACGCGCCCGGCGCAGAACACTTCAACGCGCTCCTTGGGATACGCTCGGTGACCGCTGGAGAGGTAATGCAGGGTCCCGATCGAGCCCTCGGCAAATGCGAGCGTGATGCTGGCGTTTACGTCTCCGCGGTCGCCGCCGTCCGGCGCGCCGGTCCGCTGCACATTCCAGCTGGTCACCGCTTGCCCGATGAGGAACCTCATCAGGTCGATGAAATGACACCCCTCACCGATGATGCGGCCACCGCCGATGCCGTGATCGCGAGTCCAGTGACTGGCGGGAACCGATCCGGCGTTGATCGTCACGATGAGACTCTTGGGCAGCTTGACCTGTTGCAGCAACGACTTCATGCGCACAACGTGCGACGCGAAGCGCCGATTGAAGCCGACCATCAGCACCGGCCGCTGCTCGCGGGGCAGACCGCGGTACACCGCGTCGATCTCGTCCAGCTCGGGTAACGTGATGGCCAGAGGCTTCTCCACGAACACGTGCTTGCCCGCGCTCAAGACCTGGGTGACAAAGCGGGCATGGCTGTCGTGACGAGTGGCGACGACCACTGCGTTCACCCGCTCGTCGGCGATGAGCGCGGCCGCATTGGTCGTGGCCTCGCCGAAGCCGAACTTGCGTCCGAGATGTGCGGCATTCACTCCGCCGCTGCTTGCGATACCCACCAGCTGCGCGCCGGCACGCGCGAATGCCGGAAGCAGAGTGCGTCCGGCATAGTTGCCGGCGCCGATGACACCGAGCGCGGCCGGCGCGCCGGTCCGCGCCGGCTCGATTGCGGCGAGGCGTACCGTGCGGGCGGCGGGTGCGCCGTCCTCGCCTGCTGCGTAAGTCAGCACGATCCCCAGGGAGGGCTCGCGCCCGCCCACTAGCAGCTCATACGCGCGCGGCGCGTCGCTGAATGCAAAACGGTGCGAGATCAGCGGCGCCACATCGAGGGTGCCCGCCGCAAGCAGATCGAGCACCGCCTCGAAATTGCGCTGCGCGGTCCACCGGACCAGACCGTAGGGGTAGTCGGCGCCACGTTCCTCGTACGCGGGGTCATACCGCCCCGGTCCGTAGGAGCACGACACCTGGAAACTGAGCTCCTTTTCATAGAAGTCGGCGCGATCGAATTCGAGTCCCGCGACCCCGACGAGCACAATGCGGCCGCGCTTGCGCAACATGCGGGCGGCTTGCGTCACGGGTTCGGTGCTCTGGGTTGCGGTGGTGATGAGCACGCCATCGACGCCTCGGCCGCGTGAGAAGTGCTCGGCGGCCGCCAGCGCATCCTCGCCGCGCGCCAGATCCACCGTGGAGACGCCAAATCTGCGCGCCACTGCGGTCTTGACCGGGTCGGTGTCGATCCCCATCACCCGACAGCCGTTCGCGCGCAGCAGCTGCGCGGCGAGCAGCCCGATGAGTCCCAACCCGGTTACGACAAACGACTCGCCGAGCGTCGGCGCCGCTAGCCGCAATCCCTGCACCGCCACCGCACCGAGGACAGCAAAGGCCGCGGCCTCGTCCGTTACCGCGTCCGGAACGCGCGCACACATCGTCCACGGTACCGACACGCGCTCCGCGTGCCCGCCGTTGGAAACTACACGCTGGCCGATCGCAAACCCGTTGCAGTCGCTGCCGAGCTCGACTACCACGCCGACGTTGCTGTAACCGAGTGGAATCGCTTGGTCCAGCTTCGTGCGCACCGCCTCAATGGTGGGCAGCAGACCGTCGCTGCGGATCTTCTCCAGAACCTGATGCACCTTCTCCGGCTGCTGACGCGCCCGCTCCAGCCATCCGGCGCGGCCGAACTCGATCAGCATCCGTTCGGTGCCGGCGGAGATCAGGGAGCAGCGGGTCGCGATTGCCAGGCGTCCTGGACCGACGGCCGGGGCCGGGATCTCCGCTAGCACTGTCCGGCCCGTGCCGAGTTCCTGAAGTACTTGCCTCATACGCCTGCTTTCCTCAGCCTGCGCGGGTCGCGGAGCGTCGCGGCCTCGCCGGGATTCTAGTCGACAAGAGCGTCCTTTTGCTTCCTCGCCGGGTAGCTGATCAGCACCGCCCGGTAAACGCCCTTGAACACGAACAGGCTCCCCGCGGCGGCGCCGACGATCCCGAAGCGCCGTATCAACTCGTGGAGGTGCTCGAGCGAGCCTGCCCCGCCGAGCGCCGTGAGCGGCAGCGTCACGGCCTCGCGCACCGTGCTCATCAGCGTCAGGTCGTAACCACCCATGACACCGTCGTTGTCGATCGCATTGACGACGATCTCGCCCGCCCCCAGCCGCTGCATCTCCCGCGCGAGCTCGTTTGGCGCCAAGCCGCTCGCGCGGGTGGCGTTATGCGTGTAAACCTCGTAGTTTCCCGAAGCGCTCCGGCGCACGTCCATGACCACCACGACGCTCTGGCTGCCGATTTCCTCGGCCAGTTGCGCCACCAGGTGCGGTTGCTGCACGGCAGATGAGGCGATCGCCACCTTCTCGACGCCCATGCTGACGATGCGCTCGGCCTGCGCGACGCTCTTGATGCCTCCGCCATAGCACAGCGGCATGCGGCATTCGGCTGCGAGATTCGCGATCATGGTGTAGTCGGGCTCGCGGCCACGGGCGGTCGCCTCGATGTCCAGCACGATGAGCTCGTCGACCTCCTTTTCGTTGAACAGCCTGACGGTGTTGATTGGATCGCCCACGTACTTGGGATCCGCGAAGCGGACGGTCTTCACCAGACCGCCGGCCTTTACTAGGAGACAGGGGATGATCCGCGGGCGCAGCACGACTATAGGTCAGCGAAGTTCTTTAAGAGCGTGATGCCCCACTGATGGCTCTTTTCCGGGTGAAACTGCACACCGAAGATGTTCCCCAATTTCACTGCAGACGCGAACGATCCCTGATAATCGGTCGTCGCTAGCACCTCGGCGTCGTGGCGCGCAGCGAAGTAGTACGAGTGCAGGAAATAGAAGCGCGCGCTCGTGTCCAGTCCCGCAAACAGGTCGGCCGCCTCGCGCGGCTGCACGTCGTTCCAGCCCATGTGGGGAAGATGCGTCTGCTGGGTAAAGTGCGCCACGTCGAACCTGCGCACCTCGCCCTCTATCATCGCCAGTCCGGCGAGACGGCCCTCCTCGCTGCCCCTTGCGAGCATTTGCATGCCCACGCAGATCCCCAGCAGCGGCTTCTTCTCCTCCAGCACCGCCCGATCGAGGGCGGCCCGCAGCCCAGAGGCGTTGAGCCGTCCCATGGCCCAGTCGAATGCGCCGACACCAGGCAGAATGATGCGGTCGGCGCGGCCGAGATCCGCTGCACTGCTCGCCATCGAAACCGGCACGTCGAGGCGCCGGTAGATGTTGGCCAGCGCCTGCACGTTGCCGACACCGTAGTGCACAATTCCGATCATTTCTTGCCGCCAGTCTCCAGTCCCAGCACGCGCATCGCCATGGCACCCAGCGCGTAGATGTTGTCCTGCGAGCGGTAGTCCTTGTAGGACTTGTTGGGCGCGTCCATATAGCTCTGCAGCTCGGGTACCGAGATTCCGAGCTTGGTCGCCACATACTCGAATTCCCGGCCGATCGTCGCCGGGTCGTAAGCCGGCCGGGATAATTTCTCGAGCGCTTCCTGGCGTGTCATCTGTCCGGTAACGATCAGGCTCGAGAACTGCACCCGGCGCGTGTCAAAGCCGAACTTCTTCGGCAGCCAATAGCTCTCGTAGAACTTTGTGAAGCGCGATTGAAATGTTTCTGCTCGTACGGCTGCCAGCCGAAACGCTCCTGCAGGAACTGCATCGCCTCGCGCTTGCGGTACGGCAGGTAGTTCAGTGGTGTGACCACCCGGATCTGCTTCACGTAGCGCAGGTATACCTTGTGCCTGAGTATCGTGGTGATGGGAAATGTCTTAAGCGGGCGGGTTCCGAAGCGGCGGTGGATGTCGCGCAGTTGTATCGAGTCGGACTGGTAGTACATCCACTCGATCGGATTGCGGATGCACTCGGTCGAGAGATTGGCGCCGGTGATGATGTACTTCACCTTGTGCCGATCGGCAAAGTCGTACATGGTGGCGAAGAAGGCGTGATCCTGCGGGGTGTCGATTGCGGCACGCCGGATTTGAAGAAGGCGAGTTGCAGATCGCGCATTTCCTCCCAGTCGATCACCACCGTGTAAAGGTCCAGTTTCAGTCCGTCGACTATCTTCTCGATGTTGTTGACCGCAATCTGTGAATTCCACCCGCCGTCCACGTGGAAAACGAGCGGCCTGAGGCCAAGCTGTTCCTTGGCTACGTAGGTCACGTACGAGCTGTCGATTCCACCGCTCATCCCAATGATGCAGTCGAAGTCCCGGCCGGCGCCCGCTACGTTGATCGATGCCACGATCCGGTCGAGCTCCCTGCGGCCACGCTCATCCGTGTGCCAGGCCGGAGCGATGTGGCGATAGAAATTCCGGCAGTGATCGCACATCCCATCCGGCCCGAAGCAGATCCTCGAGTTGCTCGTGTCCATCACGCAGTTGGTGCAGATCTGGTAACTCCGACCCATCAAGATTCCTACGTTCGCGCTCGGCGACCTGCCGCCGACACAACCTCTTAGCGTTTGTGGCTCAAAGCCGGCTTCTCCACTATGTACCAGGAGATAGTGGCGGCCGCGAAGCTCAGAACCACGAGAATCAGACTACTGGTCATCACACTGGAGCCCCCCCTCACCAGCAGGAGATTTATCAGGGGCATGTGATAGAGATACAACCCATAAGATAAATCATTCCTCGCCACGAAGGTGCTGAGTATCCGTGGAATCCACAATCTGGATTCCGCCAGCTTCATAATCAGCAGACCCAAAAGGGCGAATGATAGCGGATTGATGCCGTTCGAGGCGTTGAGAGAATAGGGGCCGACCACCAGCATGCTCAGCACATAGCCGGGCGCCAGATATCTCACCTTGAGTCGGGCTGCCAACGCCCTGACGGGCTGCAACGAGGCCGCGCAGAAGCCCACTAGGAACATGTAGACCCACGGAACGAACGACACGTACAGCAGCTTCAGGTAGAGCGGCCCCCAATCCATCGCTTCCCTGAAGTACAGGTTCACTGCCAGCGACACGGCGGCAGCCACGGCCAGCACCCTGGGCCACGAGCGCAGGAGATAGTACATCAGCGGCACCAGCAGGTAGAACTGCAGTTCGACCGTGATAGTCCACAGCGACCCGTTCAGAACGCCGACCCCGAAGGCTCGCATGAATTGCGGGTTGTAGAACTGGAAGAAGCTGATCTGGCAGGCGATCCACAGTGCCACTGGCGCAGCACCCACGTGCTGGTCGTGGAAGTATCCGCTAAGCCATACGGCGGTCACCGACAGAGCCACGCACACCAGCAGCGCTGGATAGATCCGTAGCACCCGATTAACGAAGAATCCGCCGACGCGGCGCTCTCGGGTGCGCTCGTACGAGGTGAAGATCAAGAAACCGCTGATGAAGAAGAAGGTCGGGACCCCCGGCAGGATCTTCAGCGCCTCGATCCACCATCCGGTCAAGCCGAAATGGTTGGCCGCATGGACCAGCAGCACCTGAAAAGCCGCTACCAGGCGAATGAGGTTGAAGTTGTTATTGTGCCCAGGCTTCGATGGGCATGTTCGCTGCCTCGCTCACGGCTGAGCGCCGCCGGCAGCTTGCTCAGGGCAAAGCACACAGCGAAATAATACAGATCAAACAATGTCGGGAACAGAACCGGCTCGGACACCGAGCGGAACAGCGCGATCGCCCACATGCAGGCGCAATAGCCCTTGACGACCCGGGGTTGCTCGCCGCGCAGCAGGTAGACTGGCAGCGACAGCATCAGCAGCAGGTAGGGAAGCCCGAAGATGTAGTGCGCGCGGATGAAGGAGTTGTGGGGGTTGCCGTTGTAGGCGCCGGGAATGCTGGTACCTGCGTAGCTGGCGCCCGTAAGCAGCGTTACGGAGTCGATCTTGTCGAGATACTCGCGCGCGATGGCCGCGCGGTGCGGGTCCGCCAGTCCCGCCCCGATCTTGGTGTAGTCGAGCACGAACTGACCTATTACGTCGCCATACGAAAGATACAGCAGTCCCGCGACGATGGTCGTCGCCACCAGCTTGCTGAACAGCCGCGCCGGCGTCCTCGAGTAGAGCAGCGCCACCAGGCCGACTGCCACGATCGCCGCGGACGCGAGTATCGATCCGCGGCTGTAGCCGACGATACTGATTGCTAGCGTGGTGGCTGCCGTCAGCAGCGACGAGCGGCGATTCACCAGAAAGTTGATGGTGCAGTAGTTGATCTGCATCAGCAACATGTAGGAGGTGACGCCATTGGCGCTCGACTCCGGCAGCATGTCCTCGAGCGGAAAATCGGCGAGGCCGCGCTGGTACAGATAGCCGATCACGAGCCCCTGTGCCAGGACCAGGGTGGCGCGGCTCCCCCACAGATACACCCGCAAGTTCCGCGTCACGATGAATGCGCTCGCCATCGAGATGAGCACCACGAGGTAGTGCAGCATCGCCGTCTCGCTCTTCACCAAACTGATCGGCAGCATGACCGATAGAACCAGCGTAAGCAGGATCGCCGCGTTGCGCTCCCGCACGCTCATGGTGGATAGCACCGGCAGATTCGCCACGATGAGCAGCGCTGCCAGCGCAAGGTACATGGCCTGCAGCGCCAAGTTGCGCAGCGCGAATGCCACCATCATCACGAAGAGAAACGCCGCCAGCTTGACGGCGCTGTCGCGGATGGGCGTCCAGTTCATGAAAGGGGTCCGCAGTGCAGGCTCAGCCGGGTGAGAGGTCCGGCCTCCTTCGGCCGGCTACTGCGCAAGGGACGTCAGCAACTTCGCGTATTCCTGGTCGAACGCGTGATAACTCTCGGGCACCGTGCGGCTGCCCATATTACGGTCGATCCACCCGCTGATCGAGTCCTCGGTCTCGACGACGAGATCGATCATGCCCACCCGCCGATAATATTCATAGTAGTCGCCGATCTGGCCCGGATCGCGCAGCCGCGGGTTCAGCAGTGCGGAGCGTATGCCCATCTGCGCCGCCTCGATGCACTCCGAGCTCATCCACGAGACGTGCAAATCGACTCCCTGCAGCACCAGGGGCAGCGGATAGCGGGTAGGCACCTCCCACTGAGCGTAGCCCCGGAGGTTTTCATTGAAGTACTTCAAGAAGGGCGCGAACTCGTGGGTAGCGAACCCCTTGATCTGATTCGGGTGCAGTCGGATGAGCCAATGGTATCGGTCGGCGGTCTTTCTGATCACGGCCTCCAAGCCATCGGGGACGTAGCCGTTGGGGATGTTGAACTCCCCCCACGACAGCGCCACCAGGATAGTCTTCTTTCCCACTGCTGACGACAGCGCCCGCGAATAGCGCTCGACGAGATCGTTGACCATCTCGTCGCCGGGCGCGTTGCGCATGAAGCGCGCGACCCAGCGATTGCCGATCACCCGAGTCGCGACGCCCTTGGGCGCCGCCCATTTCTCCACGACTTCTCTGCTACCTTGGTCCCACAGGTGGAATGCATGCGGTAGCTGCTCGACCGGGTCGTTCCCCCGGAAGCGCTCACCGTACCAGGGGTGTGTCTCAGCAATCACGCCGTGCTGCACATCGCCCACCCACGCGCCCCGCTTGCGGCAGGCCACGCACAGCTCCCGTGATGGCAGCACCCCGATCACCTTGCGCGCGCCGGTGGCATCGAGGATCCGACCCCACACGGCCTCCTCCATGTGTGAGTACGGGTAGCGGTCGCGGACGATGAGGCCCTTGAGCCGTTTGGCGATCAGCGCACGGGCAAAACCGCCTTCCGGCGATATCACGTTGCCGTAGGCGACGTCGCCCTTGATGTTGGAAACGATGCGCGCGACGCTCACGCAGCTGACGCCGCGCTGCCGCAAGTCGTCCTCGATGGTATCGATCAGCGGCGAGTAGTAGCGGCCCCGGTAGAGCAGATGCCGGTCATTGTCGTGCGCGAGGGTGAGGATCTCGGCCTTCTCGCAGCCCGGCGCGTCGATGCGAAAGCAGTCCCGGAGAACCTTGCGAACGACCCTGTAGTCCGTTCGCATCAGCCGGCTCTCATGAGGAGACGGTGCGCGCCGCCAGAGTTCCAGCAACCAGCAGCAGCTGCGCGAGCACGGTTCCTTCCCACGCAATGCGCAGCGGCCACTTGCGTCGCGCCACCCACACCGCGGTCAGCGAGCGCAGCGCCATCTGCAAGAAGAATCCCAGGTAGATACCCGGCGTGCCGAGCGCGTACATCGACACCACCCACAGCGCGAAGCCCGCCGCGCTGCCGACCACCGTCACATACATGAGCGCCGCGCCCTGACTGTGCGCATAGTAATAGTTCTGTACGTGCCACCACGGGATCGAGGCGGCGTAAGCCGAGAACAGCCAGAACGTCTCGAAGTGCAGGTTCTGGTAGGCAGCAAGGTGACCGCCAAACAGACGCAACGCCGACGGCAGCAGGGCGAGAACGCACAGCCCCACCGCGCCGAGCGCGGCGCCCTGTAGAGTGGTGAAGTGGCGATACCGCAGCTCGACCGCTCCAACGGGCTGCGTGCGGACGAGTCGATAGAATCGCGGACTCCAAGCTTGATTGAGAGAGCTTGCCACGAGCTGCATGATCGAGGAAAGCGTGTAAGTGAATGTAAACCTCGCAACATCTGTTGACGTGAAGAAAGAATTCACAACATAAGTGTTGCCGTAGCCGCTCAGCCACGCGAATACAGCAACGCACAGGTACGGAGGAAGTTGACTGAGGATCGGCTGCAGCTCGCGGGCATCGAGCGTCAGCGCATAGAAGCCCACGCGGCGCGCCACGAACACCGCGAGTGCAGCGCTGAAGCCCAGGGCGGAGCCGATGAAGTACGAGGACACGGTGTGAGCTTCGGCAAAGCCGAGCGCGCCGCCGACGAAGCCAGCCAGCGGACCCAAGAATCCCAACGCCACCGACTCCCGGTGCCGCTCCTCGAGCCTGACAAACGCGGACTGCAGTGTGAACAGCGCGCCGAAGGCTCCGGTAGCCACCACCGCTGCAAATGTCGGCCAGAATGTGCCGGCGGCGCGCAGCCAGCCTGCGTAAATCAGCAGTCCGACCGCTAGCGACGACGCGGCCAGCAGAGCGAAGCCACCGTTGGCAGCTGCATACACCCGCCGCCGTTCCTCAAGGGTGTCGCGGCCATGCAGCGCGCCGATCGAAGACTCGATGAGGCCGGCGATGCCGAGGGTGGTGAGCCCGGTCTGCAGCGCGAGCAGCAATCCGAAGGTGGCGTACTCACTCACAGGAAGCGAATTCGCCAGCCACAGGAATACCACGAACCCGACGGCTTTCTGCAGCGCGGCCGCGGCGCCGTAGGCCGCGGCGTACCAAGCCAGAGGACTGATTTTCCTCAGCAATTGTGCGCCCGCCGGGCGTCGACGCCAACGGACCGGCCGCGCCGGCGGGGGCGCCTCAGCCGATCAGGTCCCACGAGAGCGGCGTGCCGCGGCGGATCTGCCGCGCCGCCTTGCGCCCCAGGACCACGTCGATGAACTTCGGCGCCAGGCCGAAGCCAGGACGGATGATGCGCACGTTCTCGGGTGTGAACGGATCGCCCACCGCGATATCGCGCACCGCGTACAGCGACCGCCTGAACGCCAGCGACTTCTGCTCGGCGGCAGTGGGCCCATAGCGCACCTCGCCGAGGCCCTGCCAGGCCCGTTCGGTCTCGTTGACCAGCGCGCGCAGCTCCTCGGGCTCGAGGGAGAACGCCGAGTCGACCCCGCCTTCGGCGCGTCGCAGCGTCAGATGCTTCTCGACGAGAGTCGCGCCTAGCGCGACGCTCGCCACCGCCACACCGATCCCCATGGTGTGATCCGACAATCCCACCTGGCAGCCGAACGTCGCGCGCATGTTCGGAATCGACAGCAGGTTCGAGTTTTCGGGGGTAGCGGGATAGGTGCTGGTGCATTTAAGCAGGATGAGCTGCTCGGCACCCGCAGCGCGTGCGGTGCGCACGGTCTCATCGAGCTCAGCTATGGTCGCCATGCCGGTCGAGATGATCAGCGGCTTACCTGTGCGCGCTGCTCTGCGCACCAGCGGCAGGTGGGTGTTCTCGAAGGAGGCGATCTTGTAGCACGGCGCCCCAAGTGACTCCAAAAAGTCGACGGCGGATTCGTCGAAGGGCGAGCTGAAGGCGATGATTCCCAGCTCGCGTGCCCGCGCAAACATCGGTTCGTGCCAGTCCCATGGGGTATATGCCTCGCGGTAGAGCTGGTAGAGGGATTTCCCCTTCCACAGCGAGGTGGAATCCGCAATGGTGAACTCCCCCTCGCTGAGGTCGACCGTCATCGTGTCGGCGGTGTAGGTCTGGATCTTGATGGCGTGCGCGCCGGCGGCGGCGGCGGCCTCGATGATCTCCAGCGCGCGCCCGAGCGACTGGTTATGATTGCCCGACATCTCGGCGACGATGAAGGGCGTGGTCTCGGGGCCGACGGTGCGGCCGCCTATCGCGATGGCTGCGGGTTTCATGTTTCCGGGGGCTGCGGCTGTCTGTTTTCCGCCGCAAACTTTACCAGTATCGTCTCGTGCTCGCGGTATCCGGCATGGATGAAGGCGCCGAGCGAGGCGCGATTGCCGGGCAGCACCTCGGCGACGAAGCGCTCGACCTGCGGGTGACTGCGTCGAAACCATTCTTCGGCGCGGCGCAGTATCTCACTCCCCCAGCCTCCGGCATGGTTATCGGGCGCGAGGTAAATGGATACCTCGCACGAACTCTGGCTGACGTCGAAGCGAACTACCGCAATCGGGACTGCCTCAACCTCCGCGATCAACAGCGCGCGGTCTGGATCGCGCAGCGCGGCCGCGAACCAGCGGGCGTGGGATTCGGGATCGAGCGGCGCCGAATGCCGCGAATAGCCACGCACCGTGGGGTGGTTGCGCCACTCGTACACGCGCTCGCGGTCGGTCTCGGTCGCCGCTCTGATGCTCAGCCCGGCGGAGCGGATCACCGCCGCAACTCGTTGCGCGCCCAAGCCATCGACGAGCGCGGCACAACGCGCCGCAAGGCCGCGCAACAGACTGTCAGAGCTCAGCATCGCTGCAAGCATGCAGCGCAGCTGCCGCGCAACCTCATCGCCACTCTCTGCCGAGGGGCACAGCACAAAGCCCGCCTCGCACAAATCGTGCGTCAGGCGCCGTTGATTGTCGGCCGTCACCAGTGCCAGCGTCGGCAGGCCGAGACAACAGCGTTCCCAAGTGGCGCTACCACCCGCTCCGATGGCGAGGTCGGCCTGCGCCATGAGCTCCGCAATCTGCTCCACTTCGGTGAACAAGCGCGTGTTGGCCCGTTGCGCGCACAGCTGCGCGAGCTGCTGATTGGCGGAATTCATCGCTCCCGTGACCACGTCGACCTGCAGTTCCGGCCGCCCGACTGCGTCGAGCGCTTCGAGCGCCAGTCGCGTGCGCTGCCCGGGATCGGCGCCGCCGAAAAAAACCAGAACGCGCGCGACCCGCCCGGAGCGGGCGGCGGTGGCGTCGCGCAGGCGGTGAAACTCCGGGCGCAACAGCGCGTAGCGAGGGCCGAGCAACTGCCGGCAAGCAGCGTTGGCCCTGCCGTGGTAGCGCTCCCGCAGGTCACTGAAGTAGTTTTGATCGAGCAGCACGTCGCACTCGTGGCTGCGGTCGGCGAGGTCGTCGATCACCATGAGCCGCGCAGCGTGCGCGCGTAACTCGCGCTCCCAACGGTAGTCGAGTGCGTAGTGATCGACTATGAGCCAGTCCGGTCGGCGGCCGCCGAGCGCGCTACGCGTGTGCTGCGCGTCCTCGGCCTGGCTGACGCCGAGCCAGCCGGCATGGGCGGGTGCATCCCTGCTATCGCTACCGGTGCGCCCGAGTGGCAGCAACACCAGCTCGTGGTGCGACCGGCGCAGTAGCCCGGCAAACGTGTCCGGCAGGCGGCGGCAGAGAAAGGTCGTCGCCGCGCCCTGCTCTGCGAGCCGGTCGGCCAGCGTCAGGCAGCGCCGCAGATGACCGGCGCCGATCTCTGGCGACGCGTCGACCCGGATCGCGCAGCGCGCCCGGTCTGGACTGCGTGGCTCGTCAGTCATGCGCCCAACTGATCCCATCGTAGGCGGCCTCCACTTCGCGGATCTCCACCGCGCGGCCCGCGGAGCTGCTGAGCTCGGCGGCGTACAGGACATCAGAGAGGTGTCGATCCTCGGCCCAGCTCTTTGGGTAGTGAGCGCCGCTCAGGGCCGCAACGAACTGCCGGATTTCCTCGTGGTAGACATGCTCGAAGGCGAATCCCCAATTCTGCAACAGCGGCGCGGGCCGGATGGCGCGCGACGACTCGCTCACCTTGGTGAACACCGTGAGCGTCTGGTTCCCCATGTCGAGCAGGAGCTCTTCTTCGCGCAATGACACTCGCGTCGCCCGGACTGGCAGCACGTGATGCAGCTCGACGGCGAGCGAGCCGACCGCGCCCCCCGCGAACTGCAGAATCATGAGATAGGTGTCGTCGAAGTCGGCATCCCAGCGCCGCGCCCGAGTCTTCAGGGCCTGCACTCTCGCCACTGGCCCGCAGGCTGCGACCAGGATCTCCAGCTCGAATGGCACCATCTCGCGCGCCGCTGACGTACGGCGGCGTCCCGCATAAAAGTCGGTATAGCGCTCCCATGGATGCCAGTCGGGCAGATAGCCCGCGTACTGGTGCGAAACGGAATTCACATCGCCGACGGGCGCCTTCTGCAGCCGCTCTGCCAGCTCCCGTACCAGCGGGTGGAAGCGCCAGGTGGCCGATGGATAGCCGCGTACGCCCGAGGAACTCTCACGCGCGGCAAACCAGCCCGCGGCGGGCGTGAAGATGTTGGCCTCGGAGAAATACGGCAGTCGGTGTCGGTAGCAGAGTTCGTAGCAGGAGACGTGCACATCCGGCGGGGTGGATATGACGATCGCCTGGACGCCCGCTGCGGTCAGCGCCTCGAAGGACTCGACAGTCGGAATGCCGAACATCTGCGCGGCTTGTGCGCGCCGGTCCTCCCGCAGATCGAATCCCGTGACGGCATGCCCAATCGCGGTCAGGTCGCGCACGCGGCGCTTGCCCATCGAGCCGAGACCGACCACACCGATCTTCATGTCATTCTCCGCCCGGCGCCACTTCGACGACCCTGCCGGCGACCCGTAACTTCAGGGGATGTTCGCGCAGGAGCTGCCGGGTACGCTGCCAGTAGCCAGGATCCAGGCCCGCATTCAGGTCCTTGAGATGCGGTTCGCGCCGCACGAGCGAGCATATCTCGTCCACCGTTACCGCCTGGTCGCGCGATCCGCGCAGTGCTCCATACACGGCGCGAAACAGCTCGAGATCCTCCGGGTAGTCGAGCGTCAGGCGCAGGTCCGGCATGACATGATCCGGCCTGCGTGGCGCAATCGCGGTTACCCGGAACAGGGACGACTTCGTCAGGTAATAGCCGAAACCGGTGTCGTTCTGGCCTGGCACGTAGCAGTCGAAGATGCGCCCCAGGCAGTCGGCTTTGAAGGCCTTGCTGCCCAACCCGAGTGGCAAGCCCTCGCCGCACTGAGCCACCTCGGCAGCGCCTCCGATCACCTGACCGACGCACGCCGCCATGTAGCTCGGCTCGACGCACATGTCGTCGCCATCCACCTGCAGGACCACGTCCAGCCCGGCCTGCAGCGTGGCGCGCCACAGCCGGTCGATCAGATCATCGGTGCTGCCGCGAAACACTCCGACCCCACACGCGTCCGCCGCGGTGACCAGTGCATCGTCCTGCGCACGCTCGGTAGTGCAGATAGTGACGGCCTCACGTGTGACGACACCGCTCGCCAGCACCTGCGTCAGCAGCCGTCGAAATGCCGGCACGCCGGCAACGTCCTGCAGCGCCTTCGCGGGCAGCCGCGATGAGTCGAGCCGGATGGGAATCAACGCGCCGACCCGCATCATGTCAGCGCTTCGTGCAGCATTCGAGTTGCGGCGCATCGGTGTGCTCACGCCCGCAGATGCTCTGCATGCAGCGGTTGAACTTGCGGAACACCGGCTTGATCGGTGGACCCTGAAAAGTGCCGGCCACCCGCCCGCCGCTCGTCACGATCCGACGCACCTTGCACATCCCCGCCTGCAGCGCGCTGAAGGTTTGCTGCAGTTCCTGCTCGCCGTGCGCGTAGGTGATGGTAATCCAGGGGATCAGCACGCCGTGCGCGATCACCTCCTCGTGGAACGAGGTGTGCAGCTCCGGCCAGTAGCTGCCCTGTTCATGTGTGCAGAGGATCTGCGGGTTACAGTCGAAGCCGATGATGCGCACGAACTGCTCGACGCCCTCGGCCCGCGCCAGCTCCCTGAAGCCCGTCACCAGCCTGGCGCCGGTCCCCCATACGTGCCGGCTGATGTCCACGCGCTGGCACTCGTCGAGGGTTGCGCGGCAGGCGGCCAGCCCGGTGGTCTCGGAGCTGTGGGTCTGCGACAGCAGGAACACGCGCGGCTTGTCGTGCCGGAGGCCGCCCAGCTCCATGATGTCGCGCTTGCCGGCCAGCACCGAGAAGCAGAATCCGTTGCTGATCGCCTTGCCGAAGGTGACGAGGTCGGGATAGACGCCGTAGCGGTGGTGGGCGCCGCGAATGTCGAACTTCATGCCGGCGATCATCTCATCGAAGATCAGCACGGCGCCCTCGCGCGTGGCGATGTCGCGCAGCTTCTGTAGGAAGTCGTCGCGCGGCTCATCGTTCTTGACGGGCTCGAGTATCAGGCCGGCGATCTGCCCTGGATAGCGGCTGAACAGCGCCTCGACGCTGGCGATATCGTTGTAGCGGAAGGCGACTGTGAACTCGCTCTCTTCCCGTGGAATGCCGGCATTCACCGGCGTGGCGCCGATGAACCAGTCGTGGATGGCGAAGAACGGGTGGTCGCCGCAGCGCGCTATGTACTTACGGCTCGTATAGGCGCGCGCCAGCTTGACCGCAGCGGTCGTCACGTCCGAGCCGTTCTTGCCGAACTTGACCATGTCGAAGCGCGGCCACAGCGCCAGCAGATACTCGGCGAGCTCATATTCGAGAATGCCCGGGCGCGTGAAGTTCAGCCCCAGATCCATCTGGCGTTTCACAGCCGCGTTCACCGCAGGGTAGTTGTGGCCTAGAATGATGACGCGATTGCCCATACCCCAGTCGAGGAAGCGATTACCGTCGACGTCCCAACAGTAAGCGCCGTCGGCGCGCGCGATGATCTGCGGGGAAAGCGCCGGAAACTGGTCCTCGCCCTTGCTGTAGGTGTGACTGCCGCCCGGAATCATCTCGTGGAGCCGCGGCAGCAGTTCGCGGGAGCGGCTGAAATTGGTGATGACGTTGCTCACGTGGGTTCCTTTAACAGCCCATCTCTATCAACTCGACGATGCGCAGCATCTCCTCGGGTGCGATGAGTGCACGGCGCTCGCGGGCGCTGCGCACGAACTGTGCGAGCGCCGTGCGGAAGGCCGGGAACGCATTGCGAAACCTCAGTCGTATGCCACCCGTATTCCCGTGGACCGCGATCTCTATGGGCGATCCCGCGATGCCCGTGCTGGTAAAACGCGTCTGCAGGTCCCCCGCCCAGGACGCCCATAGCTCGGTCGCAGCGCCGCGGTGGATGCACTGCACACGCTCCGGACGGGCACTCTCGAGAAACTGCGTCAGCACCGGCTCGATGACATGCACCGCATACCTCGCCCAACTCTTCGGCACGCTGCCCTCCACCAGGCGCGGGGTGCCGACGCGCATGGCCTGCGCGGGCGTCAATTGCAGCTCAAGGGCGTAGCGCAGCGCGCTGCAGCTGAACACCTGGCCTGGATAGCGGGCCAGAGCGAGCAGCTCGAGCGCCGCGCGACGGCTGAGCGCCAGCGGTTTGTCGATGTAGACGGGCAGGCCCTGCTCGATGAACCGCCGGGCGAACTGCAGGTGATTCTCCGCGTCGTCGCGCGCCAGTAGGATGCCGTCCACCTGGGCCGGCATGGCATCGAGATCGGTGACGACGTTCGGAATGAGCGCGGCTCGCGCCACCTGCTGCGAGATCGCCGGGTCCTGCGTCCAGATGTGTGTTACTCGTGCGTCCGCGAGGCGTGCCCCGGGGAACTGCTGTCGCGCGAGATAGCGGGGGATCGCAGGAAACGGGCACTGCGCCATGGCCGCGGCATCGTAGCCATTGCAGATCGCCGACCACGAGTAAGGATGACCGTTGCCTTCGCTCAGCCCGATGATTCCCAGGCGCAGGACGGCGGCGTCGGTGGCGGTCATTGACGGCTCCAGCGACGTGGATCGATCAGGGCCGCGTCGCTGCAGGCGAAGCGCTGGAGATCGAGATCGCAACCACGCTCGTAGGCCGCTACGCAGTCGCGCAGCTGAGCGTCCGAGGTGACTCCGATCAGGGCTATATCCACTCCAGGTACACGCTTGATGAAGCCGAGGGCACCCTCGAGGGGTGAGTACCCCGCCTCGCGCAGGCAGTCCCGGTACGCGCGCAGCCGCGGTGCGTATGGCCGGAGTCGATCGGGCAGCTCGTCCTCCGCCATCAGCAACAGACCCTGGAGAAAGATGGAGCGCGCGTGGACTTCCACGCCCCTCTCCTTCAGCGCCGCGAGTGCGCCCGAAGCCAGCGCACGCTGGTCGAAGACATTGAGGGGCAGTTGTATCAGATCGAGTGGGAAGCGGCTCGCAAGCTGCAGCGTCTCGGCCTCGTCATACACCGACGCGCCGACCTTGCTCGCCAGTCCTCGCTGCTTACATTCGCTCAATCGGCTGAACAGCAACTCGCCGCCGGGCCGCAGGAGCGCTGCGCCATCATGCACCAACAGGCCGTAGACCGCGGGTCACCCGAGACGTTCGAGCGACTCGTGAAAACGAGCTATGACGGAATCGATCAGCGACGCGTTCAACTCGGCGGCGCCCAGCGGCCCGATCTTGGTCACGATGAGAAAATCCCGGCGCCCGCCCAGGACGTGGCCCAGTACGGTCTCGCTTTCGCCGTAGGCGCTCGCGGTATCGAGGAGGTTGATGCCGTGCCGGTGGGCGCATTCCAACAGCTCACCCACACGTGCCTCCGGCACGCGGCCCGCACGGTTGGAAATCCCGTAGTCGAGGCCGAATTGCGCTGTTCCAAGGCCGATTCTCGCCACCGCGTCCACCACTACGCAACGCGTGCCTCATCCAGCGCCTGGTGCAGCTGCGACACCACGTAATCCTGGTCGTCGTCGCTCATCTCATAGTGCAGCGGCAGGCTGAGCGCACCGGCGTAGTAGGCTTCCGCTTTGGGAAAGTCGCCGTGCCGGTGACCGAGGGACTGGTAGTAGGGTTGCGTGCGGACCGGTATGTAGTGCACGTTGACGCCTACGCCGGCCGCCCGCAGCCGATCGAACACCGCCTTGCGACGCACGCGGCCTACGTCCACGCACACGGGGTACAGATGATGCGCCGACTGGCTGTCCGGGCGCTGCGCCTGGGTACGCAACGGCAGCTGCGCCAGCAGACGATCGTAACGCGCCACCAGCTGGCGCCGCCGCGCCAGGAATTCGTCCAGGCGCTGCAGGAATTGTGACAGTCCCAGAGCCGCCTGCAGGTCGGTTATGCGGAAATTGTATCCGAGATCGAGCTGCTGGTAGTACCAGTCCCCCTCGCTGGGACCGACCATCTCGCCCGGTTTGCGCGAGATGCCGTGACTGCGCAGACGGCAGAGTTTCTCCCACAGCGCCATGCTGCTGGTCATGATCATCCCACCTTCCGCCGTGGTCATGACCTTGACCGGATGGAAGCTGAATACCGTCCGTTCGGAATAGCGGCAGTTGCCGACTGGCTCGCCGTGGTATGCGCGCCGACCGCGTGGGCGGCGTCCTCGATCACGCCGAAACCGTAGCTGGTCTTCGAGCTCCTGGATGCGCCGCATGTCGCAGGGTTGGCCGGCGAAGTGCACCGGGACGACGACTTCCGGCAGCCGCCCTGCCGCTCCGCCTGCTCCAGCTTGCCGGCGAGCCCGGGCTCATGTTGAGGGTGCGCGGATCGATGTCGACGAAGTCGACGCCCGCGCCGCAATAGAGGGCGCAGTTCGCCGACGCCACGAAGGTGTTCGGCGAGGTCCCCAGCGCTTGCCGGGTCCCAGCCCGAGCGCGACGCAGGCGATGTGCAGCGCCGACGTGGCGCTGATACTGCGACGGCATGGCGCGCCCCAAGCCTCGGCCACAGGCGTTCTCGAAGCGCCGAGGCCGGCCCCTGTGTCAGCCAGTCCGAGCGCAGCACTTCGACGACCGCGGCGATGTCGGCCTCGCTGATGCTCTGCCGGCCGTACGGGATGAAGCGTACCGCCCGCGTTCCGCCTGATGTCATCCGCGCCGCTGCTCGATTTAGAACTGACCGACCTTGGCGGTTTGGCCTCGATCCAGGCGCGCAGCTCCGCCACTGACATCCACTCGGTGTTGGTGTCGCTCGCGTATACGAACCCGGCCGGCACCTTGCTGCCGTCCTTGATGCGATACAGTTGGCGCTCCAGTTGTGATCGCCGGCATGATCTTGTAATAGTCGTCGATACTCGAAGGTGTGATGTGCGTCCTCGGCGCCGATCATCTGCTCGTGCAATTTCTCGCCCGGCCGGATGCCGACGATCTCGCCGTTGCGCTCGGATATACGGCCGCGCGCGATGTCGACCATCTTCATCGACGGGATCTTTTTGACATAGATTTCGCCGCCTTCCATGTCTCGAGCGCGTGCCACACCAGCTCGACGCCCTGTTCGAGGGTGACCATGAAGCGGGTCATCCGCGGATCGGTGATCGGCAGGCACCGCGCTCCGCTGAGCGACAGGAAGAACGGGATGACCGAGCCGCGGGAGCCCATGACATTGCCGTAGCGCACGACCGCGAAGCGCGTGTCGTGCCCGCCGGCATAGGCATTGCCGGCGACGAACAGCTTGTCGGAAACCAGCTTGGTGGCGCCGTACAGGTTGACCGGACTGCTGGCCTTGTCGGTCGACAGCGCCACCACCCGCTTGACGCCGCGGTCGATGCACGCGTCGATCAGGTTCATCGCGCCGTTGATGTTGGTCTTGACGCACTCAAAGGGATTGTATTCGGCGGTCGGCACAATCTTGAGCGCGGCCGCGTGGACCACATAGTCGATCCGTCGAGTGCCCGGTCAGCCGTTCGCGGTCGCGCACGTCGCCGATGAAGAAGCGCAGCGCGGGTCGTCGGCGAATTCTTGGCCATCTCCCACTGCTTCATCTCGTCGCGCGAATAGATGATCAGTCTTCGCGGCTTGAACTGCGCCAGAGTCATCGGCACAAAGTGGCTGCCAAACGACCCGGTGCCGCCGGTAATCAGGATCGTTGAATTGCTGAGCATTTGTGGAACTTAGTGGTGAATCCTCGAGCGGATGACCGGGATCGTGAACACCGCGATGGACCCCAGAACGTCCCGGCGAGCCCGCCCAGGAATATCAGCAGCGCCTTGCGCGGCCTTTGTGGATCACGCGCGTCCGGAGCTAACGCCCGGTCCACGACCCGGAAGGAGTACTGCTCGGACACGTCGGCCATCATGCGCCTATTGATCTGCGATTCCATGAGAACGCCGATGGCATCGCGAGTCTCGACCTCCGGCGTGACGGTGAGCTCACGTTGCAGATAGGCCAGCGCAGCGTCGGCCTGGGCTATTGCCCGGCTGCGCATTACCGCATTCAATCGTGCGACCATCGCATTGATCCACGATGCCGCCTGTGCCGGATCGTGCCAATGAGCTGGAAGTTGATGAGGCCGGTGAGCGGGTCCTTCCAGATGCTGCACAATTCGTGAAAGTAGCGGCTCCCCTCGGCGAGGGTCGGCGGTCCTCCGAGGCGCGCCTTCCAGCGGTGATGCGCCGCGTCCCAGTAGCGGGCATAAAGTATCGGCAGGAGGTCGTTGCTGCCAATGAACTCCTCAGTGAATTCCCTTGAGCGCAATACCGCGAGCGCTTCCTCAGTGCCTTGATCGGCCAGCGGATCGAAGTCCATGCCCAGTATCGAAGCGGCACTGCCGAGCGAATCCGCCGCCGAGTCGCTCAGCAGCGAGCGATTGACGTCGGCCGGCAGAAGCAGCGCCGAAGCGCGGTATCCGGCGTCATGACCAGCGCGATCACTGCAAACGCCACCGTGAACAGCGCGGTGCTGCCGATCACGACGCCTCGCCCGCGCCATAGATGCACCAGAATAGCCCATAAGTCGAGATCTCGGGATGCAGAGTAGAGCTGCACGCTCATAGGCGACCGACGGTCCCGGTTGGCGTGCGCGCAATCATCGCCGTCGGAGCGCGGCCCAGAAGCCGCTGAGGAAAACCACGGCAACGCCCATCACGAGTCCCGTGATCGGGGCGCCGATGATCGGCAACAGCCGGTTGGGACTGTAGATATCCTTCCGATCGGCGGTAACGCCCGGTCGACCACGCGCAGGGCGTACTCCTCGGTCACAGTAGCGAGCATCCGCTTGTTGATCTGCGCCTCCATGACCCGGTCCATGGCGCGCTTGGTCTCGACCTCCGAGGTATTCGCCAGCTCCTTCTGCAGGTAGTCGATCGAAGCGCTGGTCCTGGCTATGGCCCGGGCGCGCATCTCGGCGTTCAGGCGCGCCACGAGCTCATTCGCCCACGATGCCGCCTGTACCGGATCACGCCACTCGATTGCCAGCGTAATCAGACCCGTCTGCTTGTCTTTGGACACCGAGCGCACGTGCTGGTCGAAGAACTTGAAGCCCGTGCCACAGTTGGCGGATCGCCGCTCCAGCGCGCGTGCTGCGCGTCCCAGCGCTTGTAGAACAGCACCGGCAGCATGGCGGTCCTCGATGAAGTGTTGGCTGAACTCGCGCGACCGCAGCACGGCCAGCGCTTCCTGGATATCCACGTCATTGGCTCCAGGTTGAGACCGGCAGCCGAGGCCAGCCCGCCGAATTGACCCAGGGCCGCCATAAGCGCGTCGCCCCCGCTGCGCGCCGTCTCAGCGCCCACTAGCACCGTAGTGGCGCGGTATCGCGGCGTCAGCAGAAATGCGAGGGCGACCCCGGCTACGGCGAGGATCAAGACGCTGCTGAGTATCCACCAACGACGGGACCACAGAAGTTCGAGCTGCAGTTCAACCTCGCCGCGATCCGCGACGGCCTGCCGGTCCGCAACAATCACAGGCTGTGCACCGCCGCCACCGCGATCGCCACGTTGTAGAGGATTGTCGTCACAGCCGTCCAGAGCGGCAACGGCGGTAGGTGTTCCATCGAGCGGCACGACGATGGTGTCACCTGCCTTGATGTCCACACTACCGGTGCGGCGGAACCACCCGCCGCCGCTGGTCCCCACAACGCTGCCGTTGGCTCGTACGACGTAGATCTGTTTCCGGTCGGCCCGCCGGGTCAATCCGCCGCCCTGGGCTATGTAGTCGTCCCTCGACAGGCGCGGGTTATATAGAAGCGAAGTCGAGGTCTGCACCTCGCCCAGAACCGTTACCTGCTGCTCGAATCTGGGAACGACGAGGCGATCCGCGTCGCGGAGAACGACGTCATCGGTCGATCCGACGGGCTCGCGCATCAGGGTTGGCAGGTTGATGACCATCCGGCCGACTGCCCGCGAGCCCTTCAGCTGCGAGAGGAGCGACTGCGCAAGAGCAAGGGCAGCCCCTCCTCCCTGTTGCCCCGCGGCGACAGCGCCACTCAGAGCAAACGACGTGACATCGCGCTGCATCCGCTCGGCAAGCATGTCGAGCTGCGCCTGCTCCCTCTTGCGAAGCGACTCGCGAGTGAACACGCTCCCCTGCGGGAAGGCATACGAGGTCAGACCACCAGCTCGGTCGATCACTGACTTCAATGTTTCGCCGCGCCTGATCGCGTAGCTGCCTGGGAAACGCACTTCTCCCTGCAGCGTGACGCTCTCCTGTTCTCCCCAAAGCGGGATCTGCTTTACGTTGAGCCTGTCGAAAGGCTTCAGCGCTTCATTGGCCACCGGGTCGCCGCGCATCGCGGCAGCGAGATCGATCTGAATGAGCTCGGTCCGCCGCGATTCGCCAGCCGTGACGCTATAGCGTGTCAGTTCCGCATTTCCGCCGTAGGCCGCATCCGCCGTTCCGCCGCCTGCACGGATGAGGTCGCTCACCTTCATTCCCGCCTCGAGTGGGTACTCGCCCGGCACCTTTACCTGGCCGTCGACGTACACGGTCTCGGTGGGCCGGCCGGAACCAGCCTGGACCCGCAGCTCATCGAGCAGCGGCTGGATCACGCGGTCGCGGCCGGAAGCGAGATCGAACACCATGATCCGATCGCGCGGCATCAGCTCGACATCCGCAGGCGACCCCGGAGTTTTCAACGCCACCGCGAGGTCGGCCGACAGTACGCTGATCCGGCGATCCGGTGGGAGCTCGCGGCGGATGAGGAGGTAGTGGATGTCGGCGTCAGGCCGCAGCTCGTCGACCGAATGGAGTACGTCAGAGAGGCGCATGCCCTGTCGGTACGCGAATGCACCCGGCGTGTACAGATACCCCTGGACCACCACGCCTGAGTCGAGCGTCGGGCGTAGCCGCATGACTCGCACCAGGTCGCCGTTGCGCAGGGCTTCGGTGCTGGCAGCAGCGGTCAGATCGACGGGCACCACGATGTGATGCTGGTTCGCATCGATGCGCGTCAGCATCGCGTTGGAGCGATCGGCCTCGGGCGTCAGTCCACCCGCCAGATTCAGCAGGTCTGCAACGGTCGATTCGTTCTTGATCTCGAAGATAGCGGGCCGCCGTACCTCGCCGTCGATCCCAACCGTCGAACCCACCGCCGGGATGGCGATCACGTCCCCTTGCAAGAGCTTGGCGTCATCCGTCGTATCGCCGCGGATCAGCAGGTCGTAGAGGTCGAGCTGCCGAACCAGCGCACCATTGCGCTTCAGCTGAATGTTGCGCAGCGAGCCTGCGACCTTGGCACCGCCGGCTGCATAAAGCGCAGATGTGATGGTCGCAAGACCGCTCACGGTATAGGAGCCCGGATACTTCGCCTCGCCCACGACGAACACACGGATTGAGCGCGTGTCTCCCATTGAGACACTCGCGTGCACTCCGATCATCTGCCTCTGTACGCGCGCCTCGATCTCCGATTTCACCTGCTCGAACGTCTGCCCGCCGACGTTGATCGGCCCGAGGTCCGGCAGATTGATGTGGCCGTCGCGTGCGACCACGAGCCTGAGGGATCGATTCTGGTTGCCGTAGAGTTGCACGTCGAGCTCATCACCCGGACCGACGATGTAGCTCGAAGGCACCGGAACGTTGGTCACCGGCGCAAACGTCGAAACTCCGTGATCGAATAGGTCGTAGCCGAAGGGCTTGAGCCCCTCCGCTCCAGTCTTCTTCAACGGCAGGCGCGTCAACCGGATGTCGATGCCGCGGAACGCCGGCTCGACCCGCAGGCGCAAGGTGGCCTGCTCCTCTGTGAGTCCAAGCAGATCGATCGGTGGAAAGCCGGGCAACGCGAGCGCGCCATCGCGGGAGAGGCGATAGGGATTCCTCGATCGGATCAGCGTCATTAGCGCATCCAGCCGCGCCCGCTCGTCGTCGGAGAGCTGCGACTCAAAGGAGGTCACGGGGCCGCCGTTGGCGTTGGTGATGACCTGCCCGCGGGCGGACGTCGCCGTGGGGGCTGAAGTGGGGGTCGGTGTCGGGTTCGGCAACCCGGTCTGTGCCGCAATCTGCGCGGCTGCTGCTTGCGCTGCACTCCCCGCGTTTTGCGACACCGCCGCCGCACTTCCGGGTCCCGTCGGCGCAGCGCCGGAATACAGCGCCTGAAGGTAAGGTGGAACGGGGCGCGGCGGCAGCTGATAGTCGATCTCGATGATTACCCAGTCCTCGCGCCGGAGCACCGGAATCAGGGGCTCGGTCTCCTCCTCGGCTTCCGCGCTCTTCTGGCGCTGACGCTGCAGCATCTGGTCCTGCTGTTCGCTCTGTCCGAGCTCGCCCGGTCGACGCAGTCCCAGATCGGACCCGCCCGCGGCCTGGCTCGTCCCCCCGAGCGCGTTTCGGATAGCCTGCTGCTGCTCGGGCGTGAGTCCCTGGAACGTCTGCAGCTGCTCGGGCGTCGGGGAGGTCTGACCGTCCGCCCGTCCTCCGGAGAAGGAAAGGCAACAAAACGCAACAACCAGCAGACCCGCCAGCAACCCCCGGAGACGTCCAATCACACGCATTACAAACCTTTATATTTGGTCATGGAGATAGGCGCCGGCATGCCTTAAGCCAATCGTGCCAGCCCCACTCGAATTTTGAGATTGTACTGGATGCAGGCGCGACGTACGCGCTCCTCAGCGCCGCCACTCCGCGACGCGCGCCAGCAGCTTTAGCACCGACGCCGGCGCCGCGTGCCCGCCGCCCGGATCTTCCACCGCCGGAGCCAGCTGCTCGGTGAGCTTCTTTCCGAGCTCAACACCCCATTGATCGAACGCATCGATCCCCCACACCACGCTCTGCGTGAGCACGCTGTGCTCATAGAGTGCGATGAGCTTGCCGAGCGTCGCCGGATCGAGCTTCTCAAAGATAACAATGGTGCTCGGACGGCTGCCAGGATCGACTTTGTGGGGAATGAGCCCCGCGACGCGCGCTGCCGGCAGCTGCTGCCGCTCGAGCTCCGCACGTACCGTGTCCGCGCTCTGCCCGGCCATGAACGCCTCGGCCTGCGCAAGGCAGCTCGCGATCGCGAGATTCTGCTGCGCCTGGTTGCCGCACGAAGAGCGCGCCGGCAGCAGGAAGTCGAGCGCCGCGCGCGGTGTCCCCTGGTGCAGTAGCTGGAAGAAAGAATGCTGGGCATTGTTGCCTGGCTCGCCCCAGATGACCGCCGCGGTTTCACACTCGACGGGCGCGCCATCGAGCAGCACCGACTTACCATTGCTCTCCATCTCGAGCTGCTGGAGGTAGGCGGGGAAGCGCCGCAGCGAGTCGTCGTAGGGCAGCACCGCGAGCGTCGGCAGCTTCATGAAGTTGATGTTCCAGACGCCGATCAGTCCCATGAGCACGGGAAGGTTCTCTGCCCAGCGCGCGCTTCTGAAATGCTCATCGATCGCGTGGCCGCCCGCAAGGAAGTCCAGAAAATTCTCCCGCCCGATCGCGATCGCGAGCAATACGCCGATCGAAGACCACACCGAGTAGCGCCCGCCCACCCAGTCCCACATCTGAAAGCGGTACTCGGGGTGCACCCCGAACTCGTTCATCGCCTTGGTGTTGACAGACACCGCGGCAAAGTGCGCCGGAATCGCCTCTTTCCCTAATTGATTCTCGAGCCAGGCACGTGCCGTGAGTGCGTTGGTGCGGGTCTCGAGCGTCGTGAAGGTCTTCGACGCGACAATAAAGAGCGTCGTACGCGCATCCGCCGACTCGAGCACTTCAGCAAGTCGGACGCCATCGATGTTGGACACGAATTCGCAGCGTGGCGCACCGGTCGTGAAGGCGCGCAGCGCCTGCACCGCCATGGCGGGACCTAAGTCCGAGCCGCCGATGCCGATATTCACCACTAGCGTAAAGCGCTGCGACTTGCTGCCCCGGATCGCCCCGCCGCGCACTCCCTCAGCGAATTCGAGCATCCGCGCGCGCTCGGTAAGCACCAGCTTCTCGATTTCGGCGCCGCCCACGGCGGCACCCGGCGGCTGGCGCAGCGCCACGTGCAGCACCGCACGGCCCTCGGTCGGGTTGATGATCTCTCCGCGCCACATGGCGTCGATCCGAGCGCGCAGACCCACTGCGTCGGCGAGTTTGAGAAGTCCCGCGAGCGCATTCTCATCGAGCCGCTGGCGAGAGAAGTCCATGAGGAGTCCCTCCCGCTCGCACGAGAGGCGCTCGTATCGCCCCGGGTCGCGCTCGAACAGCTCGCGCACCGGAATTGCGCCGAGCCGAGAGGCGTCCGCAACGAGGTCCTTCCAAGCCGAAGTGCGGGGTCCCGGAGGTGCCGTGAGGGTCATAGGCGTGTTCCTGAGCTCACCGCATATGGCGCGCAACGTAAGCGCGACTCAGCGATGGCAATAACCCGCGATGGTGTCCACCACGTATTGTAATTGCGCTTCCGTGAGCTCGGGGTAGATCGGCAGTGCCAGCGTCTCGGCGGCGGCGCGCTCCGACTCGGGGAAATCACCTTGGCCGTACCCGAGATACGCAAAGCACTGCTGCAGGTGTAGGGGCACCGGGTAATAGATCTCGGTGCCGATTCCCGCGCTGGTGAGGTGCGCGCGCAGTGCATCGCGATCGCGTACCCGGACCACATATTGATTATAGATGTGCCGAACACCGGGCTCGGCGCGCGGCGTCACGACCGCGCCCGCGACGTTTGCGCGCGGGAACGCCGCATCGTAGTACGCCGCATTCCTCTGCCGCCCGGCGCTCCAGGCATCGAGGTGCTTCAGCTTGACGTTGAGAACTGCCGCCTGCAGCTCGTCGATGCGGAAGTTGCCGCCGATGAACGCGTGGTAGTACTTCGGTTTCCCGCCGTGCACCCGGAGGATCTCCATGCGCTCGGCGAGCGCGGCTTCGTTGGTGACGCACATGCCGGCGTCCCCGAACGCGCCGAGATTCTTGGTCGGAAAGAACGAGAGACACCCGATGTCGCCGAAGCTCCCGGCCCGCTTGTGGCCGGCATCTTCCGCACCGATCGCCTGCGCCGCATCCTCGATCACTTTGAGGCCGTGCCGTGCGGAGAGAGCGGACAGCGCTCCCATGCCGGCGACCTGCCCATAGAGGTGCACCGGCATGATCGCCCGCACCCGCGCACCGCTCGCGCGATGGATGAGCCCGCCTCCCCTCGGCTCGCATTGCCCTTCGATGAAAGACTCCAGCGCCGCAGGCGAGAGATTGAAGGTCGTGGGATCGATGTCGCAGAAGAGCGGGCGCGCACCGGTGCGCGCGATGGTTCCTGCCGTGGCGAAGAAGGTAAAGGGACTCGTGATGACCGCGTCCCCGGCGCCGATGCCGAGCGCCATCAACGCGAGCAGCAGTGCGTCCGTTCCGGAGGAGACCCCTATCCCAAACTGGCAGTGGCTATAGGCCGCGACGCCGGCTTCAAGCTCCTTTACCGCGGGCCCGAGAATGAAATGCTGGCTGGCGCAGACCCGTGCGATCGCCGCCTCTATTTCTGCGGCGAGCGGGGCGTACTGTGGCTTGAGATCTAGAAGTGGCACCTGCATGGCGGCGCCCATTCTAGCAGTGCATGCGTGATCCCCGGCAGCCTGCAAGAACCTCAGCGCTTGTAGCCGTAGTACTCGCAGAACCAATCGACGAACCGGCGTACCCCTACTTCGACCGGTGTTGCGGGTCGGTAGCCCACGTCCCGGACGAGGTCGTCGATGTCGGCAAAGGTCTCGGGTACGTCGCCTGGCTGCAGCGGCAGAAAGTTCTTGATCGCCTTGCGGCCCAAGGCCTCCTCGATGACCTCGATGTAGCGCAGGAGCTGCACAGGCCGATTGTTGCCGATGTTGTAGAGGCGGAAGGGCGCGAAGCTCGAAGCAGGGTCCGGTGCCTTGCTGTCCCACTTGGGATCGGGCTGCGCGATCCGCTCCGACGCCCGTACCACCCCTTCGGCGATGTCGTCCACGTAGGTGAAGTCGCGCTGATGGTGCCCGTTGTTGAAGACGTCGATGGGCTTTCCGTCGAGAATGCTGCGCGTGAAGAGGAACAGCGCCATATCCGGACGTCCCCAGGGGCCGTACACGGTGAAGAAGCGCAGCCCGGTCGTCGGGAGATTGAAAAGGGCTGAGTAGTTGTGCGCCATGAGCTCATTCGCCCGCTTGCTGCTCGCGTAGAGCGATAGCGGGTGGTCGACGCCCTTGTGCACCGAGAACGGCATGTTGGTGTTGGCGCCGTAGACCGAGCTCGTCGACGCGTACACCAGATGCTCGACGCCCGTGTGCCGGCAGCCCTCGAGGATGTTCAGCGTGCCGGTCACGTTGCTTTGTATGTAGGCGTGAGGATTCTCCAGCGAGTAGCGCACGCCCGCCTGCGCGGCGAGATGCACCACACGCGGGAACTTCTCGCGTGCGAAGAGCGCGGCGAGCCCCGCGGCGTCCGCAAGATCGAGCTTGACGAAGCGGAAGTTGGCGTGACCGGTGAGGCGCTTGAGACGCGCTTCCTTGAGTGTCACGTCGTAGTACTCGTTGAGGTTGTCGAGGCCGACGACCTCGCAACCGCGCTCGAGCAGGCGCTGCGCGGTGGCGGCGCCGATGAAACCGGCGGCACCCGTGACCAGGATCTTCATAACCGCCCGTCGGTGTCCGACGCCGGGAAGAGGTGCTTGATGTCGTAGAGCACGTGGGGCTTGCGGCATAGGCGGTGCACGCCACGAACGCCGAGCTCGCGAAACTGCCGGTGCGCCACCGCCAGCACGGCCACATCGTAGTGACGCGGCTTGAGCGTGCGTGTGAGCTTCAGCCCATACTCGTGACGGAACTCGGCGGCATCGGCCCAGGGATCGTAGATGTCGACGCGCGCGCCCTGCTTGGCGAGCTCCTGCACGACGTCCACGACCTTGGAATTACGGATGTCGGGGCAGTTTTCCTTGAAGGTGATCCCGAGCATCAGTACCCGCGCGCCTTTCACGTGAATGCGCTTGGCGGCCATGCGCTGCATGATCTGCGAAGCCACGTAGAGCGCCATGTTGTCGTTTAAGCGCCGCCCCGCGAGGATCATCTCGGGGTGATAGCCGATCTCCTGCGCCTTGTGCGTCAGGTAATAGGGATCGACCCCGATGCAGTGACCACCCACCAGGCCCGGCTTGAAGGGGAGGAAGTTCCACTTGCTGCCGGCCGCCGCCAGCACCTCCTCGGTGTCGATGTTCAGGCGATTGAAGATGAGTGCGAGCTCGTTGATGAGCGCGATGTTGACGTCGCGCTGCGTGTTCTCGATCACCTTGGCGGCTTCCGCGACTTTGATGCTGGACGCGCGGTGCGTGCCCGCCTTGACGATCGATCCATAGAGCTTGTCAACGAACTCGGCAACCTCGGGCGTCGAGCCGGCGGTGACCTTGCGGATCGTCGTGAGACGATGCTCCTTGTCCCCGGGATTGATGCGCTCGGGACTGTAGCCGGCAAAGAAATCACGGTTGAACTTGAGTCCCGACTCCCGCTCGAGGATCGGCACGCAGACTTCCTCCGTGCAGCCCGGATACACAGTCGACTCGTAGATCACGACCGCCCCGGTGCGCATCACCTTGCCGACGGTCTCGCTGGCGCGCACCAGTGGGCTGAGGTCCGGACGCTTGTATTCATCGATCGGCGTGGGCACGGTCACGACGAACACCCGGCAGCGCTTGAGGTCCGCGAGGTCGGTAGTGAAGCTCAGGCGCTGCGCGCTCTTGAGCTCATCGGATGTCACCTCGAGGGTGGTATCGCGGCCCGCGCGCAACTGCGCCACGCGCTCGGGCTTGACGTCGAACCCTAGCGTTTCGAAGCGCTTGCCGAACTCGACCGCGAGCGGCAGGCCGACGTACCCGAGGCCCACGACGGCGATGCGGCCCCTACGCAGGTTCAGCATGTCATCCTTTCAAACGTCCGCGGGAAAAAAGGCTCAGGCGCTCGAGAGCTGCACTTCCGCTGCGGGCAGTGCAGGATCGGCCGCGGGCCACAGGCAACGCCCCCCGCTCGAGCGGGCGATGAGCGCGAGCATGCTCTCGTGTGCGCGCGACTCCTCGTCCGTGGCCGGCACTACGACGAGAGTGGTTCCGGTACGCACCAGCACGCGCGCCGGCCGCACGCCATCGGCCGCGCGCATCGCGCCATCGGCCTCGGCAAGCGCGAGTGCGCTCTGGCCGCCGGTCATCGCGAGATAAACGTCCGCGAGAATGCGCGCATCGAGGAGCGCGCCGTGGAGGTCCCGGTGCGAGTTGTCGACCTCGTAGCGCTTAGCCAGGGCATCGAGGCTGTTGCGCTGTCCGGGATGCATCTCGCGCGCAAGCGCGAGCGTATCGAGCACCTGACAGACGGAGGCGACGCGGCGAGTTTCGTCGGGCACCCGCGCGAGCTCGGCGTCGAGAAACGCCACGTCAAAAGCGGCGTTGTGCATCACGAGCTCGGCGTCGGCGAGAAAGGCGAGCAGCTCCTCGTGAATCTCCGCAAAGCGCGGCTGGCCGTCGAGATCCGTGCGCGAGATGCCGTGCACCGCGAGCGCCGCGTCGTCGATGTCCCGCTCGGGATTCAGGTAACGATGAAAGGTGCGACCCGTGGCGCGGCGGTTGACGAGCTCGACGCAGCCGATCTCGATGATCCGGTGCCCGAGCTCCGGCTCGAGGCCGGTCGTCTCGGTGTCGAGGACGATCTGTCGCATGGGCGCGAGTCTACCGTAAGCCGCCTTGCTCTAAGGCGTCGATCGCCTGATTGGCAAGGGCGTCGACGCGCTCGTTATCGGGGACGCCCGAGTGTCCCGGCACCCAGTGCCACTCGATGCGGTGGGGAGGGATGAGCTCATCGAGCCGCTGCCAGAGATCCTGGTTCTTGACCGGCTTCTTGTCCGCGGTGCGCCAGCCGCGCGCCTTCCACGAGGCGAGCCATTCGGTGACGCCGCGCCTGACATATTCGGAATCGGTGTAGACGCGCGCCTCGACCGAACGATTGAGCGCTTCCAGCGCGCGGATGACCGCGGTGAGCTCCATGCGGTTATTGGTGGTGTGAGGCTCGGCGCCGTGTATTTCCTTCTCGTGCGTGCCACGCCGCAGCAGCGCCGCCCAGCCGCCGGCGCCGGGATTCCCGCGGCACGCGCCGTCGGTGTAGATCTCGACGACGCCCGTTGTTCGCGCGGCTGTCACCGTGTCAGGCCGCGCTCTAAAGCCCCGAGCGCGTCGTGGGCTTCACGAGCCCGCCGAGCACCGCGGGTCGCTGCTCACGCAGCCGCGGGCGGATCGGCGTCATCGTATAGATGCGCTTGCGCGCCTTGAGGAGGTACGCCCCCGCAGGCAGCGGGTAGGTCAATCCGGGGCGCAGCAGTCGTCCGGTTCCCTTGCCGGAGGAGAGCCCGCGGCTCCAGGGGCTGAGGTAGAGATACCGCGTCGCCGCGACGACTTCGTAGCCTAAGAGCACCAGCCACTCGCGCACCAGGTTTCCCGACAGCACCCGCCGCATCCCGGGCGGGAATCCGCTGCGGCTGGCGCGCGAACGAAGACCCCAGAGGCTCCAGGGACGGAAACCAAGTATCAGCAGCTGCCCCTCGCCCACCAGCACCCGATCCACTTCGCGCAGGATCGCGTACGGGTCAGGCGCAAATTCGAGCGTGTGTGGCAGTAGCGCCGCATCGATGGAGTCGCTCGTGACGGGCAAGTGCGCGGGGCGGGCGATGATGTCCGCGCCCGCGGGAAAGCCGGGGGCGGCCACGAGACTCTGGCGTCGCGTGCGACCCCGCGCCAGGAGCTCCCGTGCGCCCCCCCACGCCCCGATCTGCAGCAGCTCCCACCCGAAGACGTCCTCCATCGCCTCGCCGAGGAGCTCCGCTTCCACCGCAAGCACCGAGCGCCCGAGCGGGGTCCCCCACCAGGCGGTGAGGGCCGTGTCGCGGTCAGCAATGCTTGAAGTGCGAACTGGCACGATAGAAAGGCTGGTAAATATGTGAACTTACCGGTTAAATTCCGGGTCCTGAACCAGTAGCGTCCCAATACCAAGGACCCGCGCCCTAAGGACGAAGGGCGTCGGGGAACTTAGCACGCCTACCAGGGGTACGGAACCTTGAGAACGAGAGCGATGAGACGAGCGCGCCAGGGATTGCTGTGGGCGGCGCTGGTCGTCCTTTCCGCGTGTGCCCATGCTCCCGCCCAGCGGCCGGACGTCGCTCTGGTGCAGGCCGCCGGGGTTGCCGCGCCAACGCCCACCGAAGTGCCGCCTCCGGCCCAGCCGCCTTCAATGCCCGTTGCCCCCTGGACGGAGGCGCCCGCAAACCTTCCCGCGGCTCAAGCGCCTGAAACCCCGCCCGCAGCACCCACGGTCGAGGCGGTCGTTCCCCCCGCCCCTGCGATCGCCCCTGCCCCCGCAGCCAATGGTGCGGCTCCAGTCGATGCCACGCCCGCGGCGGCGGCCAGCGCGGCGCCCGACACAGCCGTGGCCTCGCCGGCGCAGTACGCCGACCTTTTCGAGCGGATGCGCGCCGGGTTCAAGCTCGATGACGGCGTCGACGCCAAAGCGATCGACCAGCAGCTGCGCTGGTACGCGAACAACCCGGATTATCTGCAGCGCGCCTTCGGACGCGCGGATCTCTACCTCTACCACATCGTGACCGAGCTCGAGGCCCGCGGCATGCCGCTCGAGCTCGCGCTCCTGCCGGTAATCGAGAGTGCCTTCGAGCCGTACGCGTACTCGCGCGCCCGCGCCACGGGCCTGTGGCAGTTCATTCCGGGGACTGGTTCGCGCTACGGACTGCGGCAGGACTGGTGGTACGACGGCCGGCGCGACATCGTGGAATCGACGCGCGCCGCGCTCGATTACCTGCAGTCGCTCCACGACGAATTCAACGGCGACTGGCTGCTCGCGATCGCCGCCTACAACTGTGGCGAGCTCATCGTCGAGCGCTCGGTGGCGATGAACCGCGCCTCAGGCCGCCCGATCGACTTCTGGAGCCTGTGGCTCCCGCGTGAGACGCGCGCCTACGTGCCGAAGCTCCTCGCCATGCGGCGCCTGGTGCTCGACCCCCGCGCCTACGGCCTCGAGATCACCCCCGTCGCGAACCAGCCCTACTTCGCGCGCGTCGCGACCGGTGGTCAGATCAGCTTGAAGGTCGCCGCCGAAATCGCCGGCATCACTCCCGATGAGCTCTACGAGCTCAATCCCGCCTTCCATCGCTGGGCCACGGACCCGGTCGGACCTTACTACCTGCTCCTGCCCGTGGACGCCGCGGACGTGTTCACCCAGAACATCGCGCAGCTCTCGGCCGATCAGCTCCTCGGCGTGACCCAGTACACCGTCCAGCGCGGCGACTCCATCGCCTCCGTGGCGGAGCATTTCCACACTACCGCGAACGTCATCCGCGAGCTCAATGATCTCCCCGAAGGGCGCCTCACCGTAGGCGATGATCTGCGGGTGCCCGCGGACTCCGAGCTCCCGGCCAAGGTGGTGCTCGCGGCGGCGCGTGTCGATGGCCGCGTCCGCGGTCACCGTCCGCATGTGCTCGTCGTGCACCACGGAGATACGCTCTATTCCATCGCGCACCGCAATCGCATGGACGTGGACACCCTCGCCGCGATGAACGGCATGCAGCCGGGAGACTCGCTCAAGGCCGGGCAGAAGATCAAAGTCGCGAGCGGTGGCTCCTCGGGCCATGCGCGCGCGCATCGGCACGTCCTCTACACTGTGCGCAGCGGCGACACCGTCGCCGGGATCGCGCAGCTTTTCCAGTGCAGCGTGCCGCAGATTGTCGAGTGGAATGGACTCGGCTCGCATCCCCACATTCACGCGGGCCAGAAGCTGCGCATCCACGTGGTGCGGCATAGCTGAGCGCACCGGCCCGGACCCCACTGAAGGTTCGGCCCGCGCGCAACTTCCGGCATAATCCTCAGCCGGGAGGACTCAACATGGGATTTCTCGCCGGCAAGCGTGCCTTCATCGTGGGCGTCGCGACCGATCGCTCGATCGCCTGGGGCATCGCGAAAGTCCTGCACCGCGAGGGCGCCGAGCTCGCGTTCTCCTACGTCAACGACAAGATGAAGGAACGGGTCGAGCCGCTCGCGCACTCGCTCGGCTCGCGTCTCACCATGCCGCTGGATGTGACGGTGGATGGGCAGATCGATGCGGCGTTCGAGCTCCTGAAGCGCGAGTGGGGTGCGCTGGATGTCCTCGTGCATGCGGTGGCTTTCGCGCCGCGCGAGGCGCTCACCGGCACATTCGTCGCGGCCACGAGCCGCGAGGCCTTCCGGGTCGCGCACGATGTGTCGAGCTACAGCCTCACCGCGCTCGCCCGCGGCGCACAGCCCTTGATGGCGGGCCGCGCCGGGGCGCTCCTGACCCTCACCTACCTCGGCGCGATGCGCTCGATTCCCGGCTACAACGTCATGGGCCTCGCCAAGGCGAGCCTCGAGGCCAACGTACGCTTCCTGGCCGCGGACCTAGGTCCCCTCGGCATCCGCGTCAACGGCATCTCGGCGGGACCCATCAAGACGCTCGCCGCCGCCGGTATTCCAGGCTTTCGCAAGATGCTCGCCCGGGTGGCGGAGATCGCGCCGCTCCGGCGCAACGTGACGCTCGAGGATGTGGGCAACACGGCCGCGTTCCTCTGCTCGGACCTCGCGGCCGGCATCACCGGCGAGATCCTCTACGTGGACAGCGGCTTCAGCACGGTCGGGATGAGCTTCCCGCTCGAGGCCGAAGGCTGAAGGCGTGCGCTACTCGAAGGCCTTCGGGTTCTTGCGCACATCCGCCGTGCGGCGCACTTCACCGACGTAGGCAAGCACGTCCCCCACGCCCTCGCGTCCCGCCTCCTGCTGCGCGCGGTCGGCTTGGCTCTGCGCATCCGGTGCCGAGGGTCCCGTGCGCACGGCCGTGACGGCGATGAGGGCGGCCCCGCCATCGTTCATCGTGAGCGCGCGGTACACGGCCGTCTTGGCAGGCCGCGATGCTGCGAACGCCGCCGCGCGGATCGGTGCCGGAACCGAAGGGTCGTTGCGGCCGATGAAATGAGCCGGTTCGGCGGCAAGGCCCAACGACTGCGCCACCGCATCGAGCGATGTACCCGCTTCGACCCGCGCCCGTGCGGCCTCGGCGGCCTTCAGAGCCGCCGCCGTGCCACGCTCTTTGGCGATCGCCGCCACAATGTCGGCACGCACCTCGGCGAGCGGTTTGGGCTGGGGCTTGCGGTGCTCGAGCACCTTCACGACGACGAGCGCGTTGTCCCCGAGGAGCACCGGCCCCCCTAACCGCCCCGCGGCCAGCGGCGGATCGCCGAAGAGCAGGTCCTGAAGCTGAGGGGAGGTGCCTAACGGCGCCGCTCCCGCGCCCTTGTCGTACTGCGCGATATCGCCCGACTGGAGCTTGTACTCCTGCGCGATCGCGTTGAGATCCGCATCGGGCTGGGAGAGCTTGCTCTGCAGCTGCTCCTGGATTTCGCCAAAGCGGTCGGTGGCGCGATTGCGCTTGAGCTCCGATTCGAGCTGCCCGCGCGCCTCGTCGAACGACTTGCCTTTCCCGGCCTGAATCCCTTCGAGCCGAATGATGTGATAGCCGAACTGGGTCTTGACGGGTCCGCGGATGTCCCCCGGCTGTATGCTGAAAAGCGCATCGGCAAACGGCGCGACGAACGTGCTCTTGTCCACCCAGCCCAGATCGCCGCCGTTGGCCGCCGACCCGGGATCCTTGGAATACTGCTTGGCGAGCTCGCCAAAGTCCTTGCCGGCCTTGGCTTGCGCGAGCACGTCCTGCGCTTCCTTGAGCGCTGCGGCATCATCCTTGCCGGTGATGAGGATGTGCTGCGCGTGACGCTTCTCGGCCACGGTGAGCTGGCCCTTCTCCTTGTCATACTGCGCGTGCAGGTCCGCATCACTCACCGTCATCTGCGCTTCGAGCGCATCGAGCCTGAGCTCGCCGTATTGAATATGGACAGACTCAGGAGTCAGGTACTGCGCCTGGTGTGCCTTGTAGTACGCCTCGACCGCCGCATCATCCGCCGGCGCACCTACGAACTTGGCCGCGGGAAGAATGAGGTAGTGCACCTCGCGCTCCTGGTCCTGAAGCTCCCGCAGGCGGGCCAACTCCGTGGGCGTGAGGAAATCGGAGCCCCTGATCGCATTCTCGAGCTGCGAGCGCCGCAGCTCGTTGCGCAGGTCCTCCTGGAAGGCCTCGGGCGTCAAGCCGGCGCGCGCCAGCGCATCGCGCGCCGCCTCGGGGGAATACTTCCCGTCGAGCTGGAATGCAGGCTCGCTGTGGACCGCTTCGATCAGCTCATCGTGCCCGACCCGGTAGCCGAGATCGTGGGTGCGCTGGGCGATGAGCGCTCGGCTGATCATCCCCTCGAGCACCTGATCCTGGAGGCGCGTGCGCAGCTCCGCCGGGATCTCCGCGCCGCCGAAGCGCTGCTGCCACTGCGCCTGGTCACGGAGCCAGGCGTTCCGCGCCTCCTCGAGGGTGATCTTGCTGCCCCCCGCTTCCGCGGCGTAGTTCGCGGATTGGAAGTTGAGGTTCACGATGCCGTAGGCACCCCAGGCGGCGAAGATGAGTACCAGGGGTCCGAGCACTACGTACGCGAGCCACCTGTGGCCCTTAAGGCGGTCACCGATACTCTGAAGCATGTTTGCGGCTGAGCTGGGTTAAGGGAGGGGAATCTGGCGGAGCGGACGGGACTCGAACCCGCGACCCCCGGCGTGACAGGCCGGTATTCTAACCAGCTGAACTACCGCTCCGAATTTGGGGGGCGAATCCTAGCGGATTGAGGAACTTGGCCACAAGCGGTTTCGCCGGAACGGACCTCGCACGCCCCGCTGAACCCTCCGCCGGCCCGGCGGTCAACCAATGCGGGCAATTGCGCGCTATGCACGGGTGGACCCGGCCTCTCCGGGTTTAGGGTTTGCGCGTCGCCAGGGCCCGACAGAGGGCATCGGCGCACGCGTGCGGGCACAATCGGACCCAACTCCGTAAAGGTAAGGTCGCGGTGAAATCATTCAAGACAGGATCGCTCCTGGTAGCCCTGGCGGTGGCAGGCCTTACCTCTGCCACCCCCGCCCTCGCGGCGCTCGGGGGCGATGTCTCCTCCGTCGACGCCGACCGGATCTCACTCAAGGGCGCACTCACCTCCTTCAGCACGGTGAAGGGATACGGCGTCCACGAGATCACGACCCCGGCGGGGGTTCACGTGCGCGAGTACCTGACCTCGGACGGCAAGGTGTTTGCCGTGAGCTGGCACGGGCCGTTCATTCCGGATCTGCAGCAGATGCTCGGGGCCTACTACGCGCGCTACGCTCAGGCGGCGTCCGCGCCGCACGTCGGCGGCCACCGGCACTTGAGGATCGAGCAGCCTGGACTCGTCGTTGAGTCGAACGGGCGCATGCGGGCTTTCTACGGCAGAGCCTGGGATCCCGCCCTGCTGCCGCAGAATTTCACCCCCGCTGACATCCGCTGACGCCTCTTGAGGAAACCGCGCATGCACAAGTACCTGGCCTTCGCCCTGAGCTCGCTGCTCATGCTCGCCTCCTGCGGCGGGGGCGGCGCGGGCTATAGCTCCGGTGGCGGCGGCGGGGGCGGGGGCGGTGGAGGCGGCGGCGGGGGCGGAATCGCCGGGCCGGGCCCCAACGTCGCCACCCTCACCGTCGAGATCGGACCGGCAGGGCCGGGATTCGTCAACATCCCGTTCCTCACCATCTCCGTCTGCGCGCCCAGCACCGCCAACTGTCAGACCATCGACAACATCGAGGTCGACACCGGCTCGACGGGACTGCGCATCATCGCCTCGGTGCTTAACCCGGTGCTGCTCTCGGCGCTGCCACAGCAGTTCGTGGGGGGCACGACGACTCCGGTCGTCGAGTGCGCGCAGTTCGCGGACGGCTACAGTTGGGGGCCGGTCGTATCCGCTGACTTAACGATCACCAGTGAGAAAGCCAGCGGCATCCCGATGCAGGTAATCGGCAGTCCGTCGTTCACGATCATTCCGTCCGACTGCTCGACACCGGTTCCGAACGAGGAGGACACGGTCGCCGCGTTCGGCGCCAACGGCATCATCGGAGTCGGCGTCTTCGCGCAGGATTGTGGGGGCGCCTGCGCGAGCGGCGTGATTCCCGGGACCTACTACGGCTGCCCGAGCAATGGGCAGACCTGCGCCGGGATCACGGAGCCGACCAATCTTCAGGTATCGCATCCAGTCGCCGCCTTCGCGAGCGACAACAATGGCGTCATCGTCGAGCTGCCGAGCGTCGCGCCCGGCGGCGCCGCCACGGCCACCGGTGCGCTGGTATTCGGTATCGGAACGGAGAGCAACAACGCGCTCGGCAGTGCCACCGTCCTCGCGACCGACACGGGCAGCGGCACGCTCACCGTGACGTTCGGCGGCGTCCCGTACCCCTTGAGCGCGCTCGACAGCGGCTCGAACGCGCTGTACTTCACGGACAATTCGCTCAACGCTTGCGCTTCGGGCACGCCCGGCGATGGCTTCTTCTGCTCGGCCGGGAATCTCTCGGCCACCATCATGACGCTCGCCAACACGCAGCTCACCGCGAACTTCACCATCGGCGATGCGACGACGATGATCGAGAATAATCCGACGGCCGCGGCCTTCCCGCAGCTCGCGGCGCCGATTGGCGCGATGAACCCGCAGACCTTCGACTTTGGCCTGCCGTACTTCTACGGCCGCAACGTCTTTACCGCCATCGAGGGCATGAACGCCGGCGGAACGACCGGGCCGTACGTCGCTTATTGAGGACCGCGTTGCCGCGCTGCGCGTGCCTCGCGGCGCGCAAAGCGCGCCCGGTAGCGTGCCGGCGTCGTCCCCATGCGCCGCCGGAAGTGGTGCCGCAAGGACTCCGCGCTGCCCATCCCGACGCGCGCAGCAATCGTCTCCTGCGCCAGTTCCGTGCTCTCGAGGAGCTCGCGGGCGCGCCCGATCCGCTCGCCGACGATCCACTCGTAGGGTGCCTGTCCGGTCGCGGCGCGGAACTCCCGCTGCAGGGTGCGCGTGCTCATCGCGGCGCGCGCGGCCAGTGACTTCAGCGTATGGCGCGCCTCGGGGTGCGCGTGGATGAAGTCGACGAGCCGCGCGAGCCGGCCGCGCTCGTCGCTCGCCACGGGCCGCGGAACGAACTGCGCCTGCCCGCCCTCGCGGTGCGGAGCAACCACCAGGCGCTGTGCCACCTGGTTGGCAATTTTCGCGCCGAAGTCACGGCGCACCAGATGCAGCAGCATGTCGAGCCCGGCTGCGGACCCCGCCGAGGTGATGACCTGTCCCTCATCGACATAGAGCGCATTGGGCTCGACGCGGATGCGGGGATAGCGGGCACTGAGAGCCTGCACATATTTCCAGTGTGTCGTTGCGCGCCTGCCATCGAGCACACCCGCCGCCGCCAGCACGAAGACACCCGAGCAGATCGAGCACAGGCGCGCGCCTCGCCGGTAAGCCCGCTCGAGGGCCTTGAGAAGTGGCTCCGGCGGCTGCTCCTCGATCGAGCGCCAGCCCGGCACGACGATGGTGTCGGCGCGGTCGAGGAGCTTCAGGCCCTGCGTGCCGGTGAGGCGCAGGCCGCCAAGCGCGCGCAGCGGCCCGCCCTCCGCCGCGCACACCGCGAACTCGTACCAGGGCACCGTAAGCTCCGGCCGCGGCAGCGCGAACAGCTCCACCGTGCAGCCGAACTCAAAGGTGCAGAGCCTATCGTAGGCGAGCGCGACGACCCGGTGGCGCATGGCGTGATCTTAACGTATGTCGGCATTTACGCCAGTGCCCGCGGAAGGCCACCCAGCCGCACAATGCTTTAAGCCGCCGTAAGAATCCGGCGGCCAAGGAGCACACATGCCAAGCCTCGTCACCCAGGTCCCCTGCGCCGCGAGCGCCGACGCCGCACCTCACTTCGCCGCCTCCTTCGCCTTCGAGACCGACTGTTGGGATGTGCACGAAGCGCTCATCCAGGGGCCGGAATTCGTGCTGCTCGACGTGCGTTCGGCGGAGCACTACGCCCGCGGCCACGTGCCGGGCGCGGTACATCTCCCGTACCGCAAGATGACCGGGTCGCGCCTCGCCGCGTATCCGGCGGGCACTGTGTTCGTCGTTTACTGCGCCGGTCCGCATTGCAACGGCGCGCAGCGTGCGGCTTTGCGCCTGGCGCAGCTCGGCCGCCCGGTGAAGCTCATGATCGGCGGAATGACGGGCTGGCTCGATGAGGGCTTTGACGTCGGGTGCACGACGGAAGAACCGGTGCGCGCGCGCGGATAGAGGGCCGAAGCCCTCCGCGGCGCGCGAGGCAGGTGGCGCGTGCCGTGGCATCATAGGGGCCCGTCCGTCGCGATCGCGCCCCGATGAGCCCGCTGCAGAAGATCCTCGCCGCCCTGCTCCTCGTTCTCCTCGCCGTCACTGGCTACGGCTTGTGGGCCACGCGCCCGCCGGCCTCCGCGACGCCGGTGGGAGCTTTGAGCGCCATCCCACAGTCCGAGAGCACTGCCCCGGGCTCGCTGCCGGTGATCGATGAGAGCACGCTCCTCACCGCACAGCGCCTGGCGAGGTTCGCGGCCACGCCCGAAGAGGTGCCGCTCGCACAGACGGCGGTACAGCTCGCCGATCACGAGCTCGACCTCGCATTCGCCGGAGCGCTGCGCCACCTCGAGGCGCATCCGCCGGTCTTAAGTCCCGAGGCGCTCGCGATCCAGGACCGGCTCAGCAGGGCTCAGCAACGACTCGCGGACGACGGCGAGCGCGTCAAGCACCTCACCGGGGCGCTCGCGAAAGCCGCCGACGCCGCGAAACCCGCCATTCAGGATCAGCTCGATCTCGCCCAGGCGCAGCAGCAGCTCGACCAGGACGAGGTCACTCAGGCGAACGATGATCTGATGCGCGCCGGAGGCAACGAGCACCAGCGCATCCAGAAGATGCAGCAGGAGCACGAGGCGGCCGCGCAGCGACACCTCGAGGCGCCCGCCCCGGAAACCAACGCGCTCGGCAACCTCAAGGGCCTCGTCGGTGAGGTCCGTCAATGGATGACCCTGCACCGCAGAGCGCGCTGGCTCGGCAAGGCGCAGGCGCATGCGGCCGAGAGCGCCGCACAGCTTGCAGCCGAGGGCAAACAGCTCGCCGCCGAGCTCGCCGCGCGCAAGGAGCAGGCGCGAGCGCTGCCGAATCCCGCTGCGGCCCCCGCGGGCGCTGCGCCCGGCGCAGCGCCTTCAGGAGCGGCGCCTGCGGCGACCGGTGGTGCGCTCACGCTCGCCGCCGCAACGCGGGAGCTCGCCGCCGAGCAGAGCCGCCTCACCATCCGCGCGCAACGCATCACCGCCCGCCAGCGCCTCGCCGAGACCTACAAGCAGTGGGCCGCGGTCGTCCAGGGTGAGGCGAATGCCCTGCTGCATTCGTGCTTCGTGGACGTGGCCGTAGTGCTCGCGGCGCTCCTCGTGTTGCTTTTCATCGACCGCTCGCTGGAAAAGCTGCTCGTGCGCGCCCCCATCGATCGGCGCCAGGTCGCGACCCTCAAGAGCGTGGTGGGAGTCTCGTGCCAGCTTGTTGGGATCGTTCTCATCATCCTGGTGCTGATCGGACTCCCGGGACAGCTCGGCACCATGATCGGACTCGCGGGCGCGGGGCTCACGGTGGCGCTCAAGGACTTCATCATCGGCTTCCTCGGGTGGTTTGTCCTCATGGGCAAGCACGGCATGCGCGTCGGGGACTGGGTCGAGATCAACGGCGTGAGCGGTGAGGTGGTCGAGCTCGGCATCTTCCACACGGTGCTCCTCGAGACCGGCAACTGGACCGACGCCGGGCACCCCACCGGCCGCCGTGTGACCTTCACCAATTCCTTCGCGATCGAGGGTCACTACTTCAACTTCTCGACCACCGGCCAGTGGCTGTGGGATGAGCTCCTGCTGATGGTGCCCTTCGACCGGGATGCGCACGCGATCGCGAATGCGATCCAGAAGGAGGTGACCGAGGCGACCGCGGAGAGCACCCGACAGGCGGAGGCCGAGTGGCAGCGCGCCGCCCGCGGACGCAAGCCCGGCTTCACCGCGCAGCCCGGCATCGCGATCCGTCCTGCTCCCGGCGGCGGTGGTGTCGAGATCGCGGTCCGCTACGTCACGCGTGCCTCGGAGCGCTACGCGTTACGCGCCAAGCTCTACGAGTCGGCCGTGCAGTTGCTGTCACAGCCGAAGCCGAAGGCGTCGGCTTAGAAGCCGTGAGCGCGCGACTACCGGCGATCTTCCTCGGGCACGGCAACCCGATGAATGCCCTGCAGGAGAATGCCTGGACACGCGCCTGGGGCAGGCTCGGCGCCGCGCTCGCTCCAAGGCCCCGCGCCGTGCTCGCCATCTCGGCACACTGGTACATCCCGGCCAGCGCCGTCACCGCGATGGCGGCACCGCGCACCATCCACGACTTTGGCGGCTTTCCGCGCGAGCTCTTCGCCATGCGCTACCCGGCCCCCGGCGATCCCGCGCTCGCCGCGCGCGTAGCCGAGCTCCTCGCCCCGCTGTCGGTCGAGGCCGATCAGTCGTGGGGGCTCGATCACGGAACCTGGTCGGTGCTCTGCCACGCGTTTCCGAAGGCCGATGTCCCCGTCGTGCAGCTCAGCATCGACGAGACGCGGCCGCCCGCGTTCCACTACGAGCTCGGCACACGCCTGCGCCCGCTCCGCGATGAGGGCGTGCTCATCGTCGGCAGCGGCGACGTGGTGCACAACCTCGAAGCCTACGCGTGGGGAGGACGTCCTGCGCAGCCCTACGACTGGGCGCTGCGCTTCGAAAGCACGGTGCGCGAGCATCTCGTGTCGGGGAATCACGCGAGACTCATCGATTACACGACTATGGGCGATGACGCCCTCCTCTCGATACCCACACCCGAGCACTACCTGCCGCTCCTCTACGCAATGGGCGCGAGCTTCCCGGGAGAGTTTGTTACATTCCCGACGGAGGGAATCGACGGCGGCTCGGTCTCGATGCTCGCGGTGCGCTTCGGTTAGACTCGCGCCCCCCACCTGTTCAAGGAGCACGCACGTGGCGCTTGCAAGCAAGATGAGTTTCTTCCTGGCGCTCGCGCTCGCCGCCAGCGCTCCGGCGCTGGCCCAGCACGAGGAGCACGGCGGACCTCAGCAAAAGGAACATGGACGACCCGAGGCCCATGGCGAGCCTCATGCTGGTCCCACCCACTATCAGCGAGTCACAGAGCCGGAGCACTGGAACGAGCGACCCGCCACGGTCGACCGGGCGCACTATGAGCACAACTACCAGGCGGCGCGGGTCTATCACATCGGCGTGTACCACCGGCCGCACGGCTGGGTCGCGCACCGCTGGGCTTACGGGCAGATCCTGCCGCGCGCCTACTGGGCGGCGCCCTACATCATCGCGGACTACTGGCTGTTCGCGTTGGACGTCCCCCCGATCGGATTCGAGTGGGTGCGCGACGATACCGATGCGATCCTCGTGAACGTCTCGACCGGGCAGATTATCCAGGTCGAGTACGGCGTCTTCGGGTAAGCGCAAGGCCAAGGTGGGTGCCGGCGGAATGCCGGCACCCGCGTGGAAGTCACCGCGTGGGGCGTGTCTGCGCACGCATCAAATGGTGGGTGCTGACGGGCTCGAACCGCCGACATTCGCCTTGTAAGGGCGACGCTCTACCAGCTGAGCTAAGCACCCTCCTTGAACTGGCCGAAATCGCAGGAAGCGATTTCGGCGGACACCAGCTTCGTTACCGCCGGCGAAAGGCGTGGCTTTCGCCGGCTACGCCCTGCCGAAAGTCCGCGGCGATTTCGGCAGACATTACTCCGTCGACCGCCGGCAAAGAGCGCGGTCTTTGTCGGCTGCGCCTACCCCATAGCGTCAGTGAGCCGGTGGCACTACCGGCTTGACGCGGCGGCCATTGCGCCGCCCGCGCTTGTCCTCGCCGGCCGCCGCGGCAGCTGCCGCGGGAGCATCTACGGCCTGCGGCAGCGGCTGCCTGGTGAGCGCTACCGCAAGCACCTCGTCGATCCACTTCACCGGCTTAATGTCGAGGTTGCCCTTGATGTTGTCGGGAATCTCGACCAGGTCCTTCTCGTTCTCATACGGGATGAGCACGGTCTTGATTCCGCCGCGGTGCGCGGCCAGGAGCTTTTCCTTCAGTCCGCCGATCGGCAGCACCTCGCCGCGCAGCGTGATCTCCCCGGTCATGGCGACATCCGAGTGCACCGGGATCTTGGTGAGCGCCGAGACCAGCGCCGTGCACATGCCGATGCCGGCGCTCGGGCCGTCCTTTGGCGTTGCGCCCTCGGGGATGTGCAGGTGCACGTCGTGCTTCTGGTAGAACTCGGGCTCGAGACCTAAGACCTGCGCGCGGCTTCGTACCACGGTCATGGCGGCCTGGATCGACTCCTGCATCACCTCACCGAGCTGGCCGGTGTGCTGGAGCTTGCCCTTTCCCGGGACCACCGCCGCCTCGATCGTGAGGAGCTCGCCCCCGACCTCGGTCCAGGCGAGGCCCGTGACCTGCCCGATGCGATCCATGTCCTCGGCCTTGCCGTAGCGGAAGCGGCGCACGCCGAGGAACTTGTCGAGATTGCGCGGCGTGACCGCGACCGACTTCTGATTCTTCTTGTGCAGCAGCATCTGCTTAACGGCCTTGCGGCCGATCTTGGCGATCTCCCGCTCGAGGTTGCGCACGCCCGCTTCGCGCGTATAGAAGCGCACGATGTCGAGCAGCGCGCCGTCTGAGACCTTGAGCTCCTCGGGTTTCAAGCCGTTGCTCTTCATCTGCTTCGGCACGAGGTAGCGCCGCGCGATGTTCATCTTCTCGTCTTCGGTGTAGCCCGCCAGACGGATGACTTCCATTCGATCGAGCAGCGGCGCTGGAATGTTCAAGGTGTTCGCGGTGCACACGAACATCACATCCGAAAGATCGAGATCGACCTCGAGGTAGTGGTCGTTGAAGGTCGAGTTCTGCTCGGGATCGAGCACCTCGAGGAGCGCGGACGAGGGATCGCCGCGGAAGTCCATCGACATCTTGTCGACTTCATCCAGCAGGAACAGCGGATTGTGCACGCCCGCCTTGGCCATGTTCTGCACGATCTTGCCCGGCATCGAGCCGATGTAGGTACGCCGATGGCCGCGGATCTCGGCCTCATCGCGCACGCCGCCTAAGGACATGCGCACGAACTTGCGGTTGGTCGAGCGGGCGATGCTCTGCCCGAGCGAGGTCTTGCCGACGCCCGGCGCTCCCACCAGGCACAGGATCGGGCCCTTGAGCTTCTCGACGCGCTGCTGCACGGCGAGATACTCGACGATGCGCTCCTTCACCTTCTCGAGCCCGTAGTGATCCTCATCCAGCACCTTCTGGGCGCGGGAGATGTCCTTGATGATGCGGGTGCGCTTCTTCCACGGAACCTTGACGAGCCAGTCGATGTAGTTGCGCACCACGGTGGCTTCGGCCGACATCGGCGACATCATCTTGAGCTTGTTGAGCTCGCCCGCGGCCTTGTCGCGCGCCTCTTTCGGCATGCCGGCCTTGGCGATCTTCTGCTCGAGCTCCGAGATCTCGTTGCCGCCCTCGTCCATCTCGCCGAGCTCTTTCTGGATCGCCTTCATCTGCTCGTTGAGGTAATACTCGCGCTGGCTCTTCTCCATCTGCGCCTTGACGCGCCCGCGGATGCGCTTCTCGATCTGCAGCACGTCCATCTCGCTCTCGATGGCGACCAGGATGTGCTCGAGGCGCTTACGGACGTCGAGGATTTCGAGCACCTTCTGCTTCTCGGCGAGCTTCAGCGACATGTGCGCCGCGACGGTGTCGGCGAGGCGCCCGGCCTGCTCGATGCCGGCAAGCGCCGTGAGCACCTCGGGCGGCACCTTCTTGTTGAGCTTCACGTACTGCTCGAACTGCGAGATGACCGAGCGCGACAGCACGTCCATCTCTTTCTCGTCGTAGGTCTCGGCATCCGGCAGCAGGGTCGCGTCGGAGGAGTAGTAGTCCCCGGCGTGCAGCTTTTCGATCCGTGCGCGGTCGACGCCCTCGACCAGCACCTTCACGGTGCCGTCGGGAAGCTTGAGTAACTGGAGAATCGTCGCGACGGTCGCGATGCGGTAGAGATCATCCGCCTTCGGATCGTCGATATCGGCCTGCTTCTGCGCAACCAGCATGATGCGCTTGTCGGTACGCATGGCGACGTCGAGCGCCTGGATCGACTTCTCGCGCCCCACGAACAGCGGGATCACCATGTGCGGGTAGACGACGACGTCCCGCAGTGGCAACACCGGCACGTTCTCGAGGCCGGTGGCGGTGGAGGTCGGGGTCACAGGGGAAGTGGGTTCGGACACGCTCAAGCCCTCGATGGCAGATTGCTACGCCGACCGCAGTGCCGGCGCACAGTGCTGTCGGCTCCTTATGACAGTAGTGTAACGGGAAATGAGGCTTGCGCTGCGCGTTTCAAGAGTGACGCAGCTCACGAGCCGGGACGAAAGGCCCCGACTCGGCACGCAGGGCCGCCGGTCAGTGGTGGTTCGAGCCCGAGGCGCGGCGCGGCTCGTCGACGCTCGCGAGGCGGTTCTCGTCCGAGCCGTAGACGATATAGGGCTTGGTCTGCCCTTCGATCACCGTCTCGTCGATCACGATCCGTGACACATTGCGCATCGAGGGGAGCTCATACATCGTGTCGAGCAGCACCGTCTCGAGAATGGTGCGCAGGCCCCGGGCGCCCGTCTTCCTCTGCATGGCGCGGTGTGCCACGGCCTTGAGCGCCTCGTCGCGGAACTCGAGCTCCGCGCCCTCCATCTCGAAGAGCCGCCGGTACTGCTTGGTGAGGGCGTTCTTGGGCTCGGTGAGGATCGAAATCAGCGCCCCCTCGTCGAGCTCATCGAGCGTCGCGACGACCGGAAGCCGGCCGACGAACTCGGGGATCAGGCCGTACTTGATCAGGTCCTCGGGCTCGACGTCGTGGAAGAGGTCGCTCCCGTGCGGACGGGAGTTGATGTCGCGCACCTCGGAGGTGAAGCCGATGCCGCTTCGCTGAGTGCGGTTCAGGATGAGCTTCTCGAGCCCCGCGAACGCGCCGCCGCAGATGAAGAGGATGTTGCTGGTATCGACCTGCAGGAACTCCTGCTGCGGGTGCTTGCGTCCGCCCTGGGGTGGCACCGAGGCAATGGTGCCCTCGATGAGCTTCAAGAGCGCCTGCTGCACGCCCTCGCCCGACACGTCGCGGGTGATCGAGGGGTTATCGGATTTGCGCGAGATCTTGTCGATCTCGTCGATGTAGACGATGCCGGTCTGCGCCTTCTCGACGTCGTAATCGCACTTCTGCAGGAGCTTCTGGATGATGTTCTCGACGTCCTCGCCGACGTAGCCCGCCTCGGTGAGAGTCGTGGCATCTGCGATCGTGAACGGCACGTTGAGAAGCCGCGCCAGGGTCTCCGCGAGCAGCGTCTTGCCGCAGCCGGTCGGACCGATGAGGAGAATATTGCTCTTGGCGATCTCGACGTCTTCCTTGGTGCGGGCGGTCCCCGAGCGGGTCTGTAACCGCTTGTAGTGGTTATAGACCGCGACCGAGAGCACCTTCTTGGCGCGCTCCTGGCCGATCACGTACTCGTCGAGCACCTTCTTGATTTCGTGGGGCTTGGGGAGCTTGTCGCGGGCGCGCTCGGCACGATCCTCGAGCTCCTCGCGGATGATGTCGTTGCACAGCTCGACGCATTCATCGCAGACGAATACGGAGGGCCCGGCGATCAGCTTACGGACTTCGTGCTGACTCTTCCCGCAGAAGGAGCAGTACAGGAGCTTCCCGTCATCGTGACGGTTGCGGGCGTCTTCACTCATCTGCGGTCCTCATAAACCTCTCGTCCCACGCCAACCCTGGCATCGGTGGGTTCATTGCAAATTTCTTATAGCAGGTGCCGGGACGCGACGCAAAGCAGCGGCGCACGGCTAACTGCCTGTTCGGGCATGCATTGTATGACCGGTTTCACACTACCTTACAAAGCCGGCCGGCGGCAGTGCCCTGGGGAGCGCGACTCAGCTCGTCTTGCCGGCAGTCCCCGCCCCGGCGGGCCCGCCGGCCTCGCTGCGCTTCTCCAGAACCTTGTCGATGAGCCCATAGCGGACCGCTTCCTGCCAGTCCATGAAACGGTCCCGGTCGGTGTCCTGCTTGATCCGCTCGACACTTTGGCCCGTGTGCTTGGCGAGGATTTTGTTCAGTCGGTCACGGGTCTCCATCATCTCCTTGGCCTGGATCTCCATGTCGGCGGCCTGCCCCTGAAAGCCGCCGGCGGGCTGATGGATCATGACGCGCCCGTGCGGCAGGCAGTAACGCTTGCCGCGGGTGCCGCCGGCCAGGAGCACCGCGCCCATGCTGGCCGCCTGGCCGATGCAGATCGTGCTGACGTCCGGCTTGATGAATTGCATGGTGTCGTAGATCGCGAGCCCCGAGCTCACCACACCCCCCGGGGAGTTTATGTAGAGTGCGACGTCCTTCTCCGGGTTCTCCGACTCGAGAAAGAGCATCTGCGCGACGACGATGTTCGCCATGTAGTCGTCCACGGGGCCGACCACGAACACCACGCGCTCCTTGAGCAGGCGCGAGTAGATGTCGTAAGCGCGCTCGCCGCGTGCGGTCTGCTCGACCACGATGGGGACTAAGTTCAGGCCGCGTTCGTTCATGTGCCGCTCACTTCGCTTAGGAGTGCTTGCTGCTGCTGACCTTGCGTTTGGGGACCGAAGCCCGTCAGCTCCCTGAAGCTCATCGGCCGCTCGGTAATGCGGGCGGCGCTCAGCGCCCAGTCTACTACCTGGTCCTCGAGGACCGCGGATTCGATCTGGCGCATCGCCTCGGGGTTCTGCTGATAGGCGCGCCGCGCCTCATCCGCGTTCGGATAGGTCGCGACCAGATCATCGAGACGCTCATTGAGGCGCTGCCGGTCGAGTTTCAAGCCCTGGGTCTGGACGATGTGACTCAGCAGGAGCCCGATCGCCACGCGCCTGCGCGCCGGCTCGACAAAGGGGTCACGCGGCGGAATCTGGCTCGCCTCGCGCACTCCTAAGCGCCGCGCCGCATCGATCTGCAGCGCCTGCACCTGCTCCTCGACCAGCGCCCGTGGCAGCTCGATCGGGTTGTCCCGGTAGAGCGCCTCCAGCACCTGGGTACGCAGGCGCGTGCGGACCACGTCGGTCAGCTCTTTCTCCATGCTCTTGCGAACTTCCGCGCGCATCTCGGTGAGGCCACCTTGTTCGACACCGTACTCACGGAAAAATGCCGCGTCGACGGCTGGAAGGGACTGCTCCTCCACTCTCTTTATGGAGAGATGGAGCTGGGCGCTGCGTCCTGCCAGGATCTTGTGCGGGTGATTGGCCGGGAACGCTGCCGTGATGGTGCGCTGCTCGCCGGCGCTCGCACCCTTCAGGCCCTCCTCGAGCTCCGGCATCGACTGGCGAGAACCCAGGAGCACGCTCACATCCGTCGCATCGCTCCCCTCGAACGCCTGACCCTCAAGCCGCGCCTGGTAGTCGATCACGACGCGGTCGGTGTCGCGCGCCGGGCGCGCCACCTCGGTGAACACCGGGCGCTGCGCCCGCATGTTCTCGATCATGGCGTCTACGTCCACCTCGGTGACTTCGACCTTGGGGCGCTCGACGGCAATACCGTCCGGCGGGTTGACCTTGATCTCGGGCAGAACCTCGAACGTGGCGGCGTATTTGAGATCGGTGCCGGGACCTACCTCGATCGGCTCGATGCGCGGGCCGCCCGCAGGCTTCAGGTTCTGCTCGTTGACCGCTTGCGCAAAGGAGCTGCGCATCAGGTCGTTCACGACCTCGGCGCGCACCTGGTCGCCGAACTGCTTGGTGATGACCGCAAGCGGTGCCTTACCGGGGCGGAAGCCCTTTAACCGCGCGGTGCGCGATAGGCTCTTCAAGCGCTGGGCGATCTCGCTCGCGACCTCAGTCGCCGGTACCGCCACCTCGAGGCGCTTGCCGAGTCCGCCCGTATCAGACACCGAAACTTGCATCGTCAATCCTCAAGCCTCCGCAACTGATGAAGCCCGGCGCCGGCTGCATTACCTACGGTACGGAGGAGACTGGTGCGAAAGGAGAGACTCGAACTCTCACGGGTTTCCCCACTGGATCCTAAATCCAGCGCGTCTACCAGTTCCGCCACTTTCGCCTTAGGCCGCTGCTTGTCCAGGTCAAACCTGGATGCAAATCAATACCTTTGGCCGCGCGTCGGGGCTCTGTGCATTATAGCCGATGCGGTCTGGCTTCCCGGACCGCGCTTGATGCCCGAAGGAAATTGGTGGGCCGTGTAGGGATCGAACCTACGACCAAGAGATTAAGAGTCTCCTGCTCTACCAGCTGAGCTAACGGCCCTTGTCTATTTGGCTGAAATTGCCTGCGGCAATTTCAGCGGACATTACTCCGTCGACCGCAGGCAAAAGACGTGACTTTTGCCTGCTGCGCCCGCGGAACCGCCTATCGCGGCAATTTCAGCGGACATTACTCCGTCGGCCGCCGGCAAAGAGCGCGGTCTTTGCCGGCTGCTCCCCCGGAACCGCCTATCGCGGCGATTTCGGCGGACATCACTTCGTCGGCCGCGGGCAAAAGGCGTGACTTTTGCCCGCTGCGCCCTGCCAAAATGGGGTGGACGATGGGACTCGAACCCACGACGGCCGGGATCACAACCCGGGGCTCTACCAACTGAGCTACGTCCACCGTCCGTACCCCGGCGTCGGATGGCGTGCCCGGCAGGACTCGAACCTGCGACCCTCGGCTTAGAAGGCCGATGCTCTATCCGCCTGAGCTACGGGCACGACTTCAAGGCGCCCCTAGCCGGCCCCGCCGCACGGGGGGCGCGAATCATACGTAAGTGGCTTCCGGAGCGTCAATTTTCCTTGGCCTGCTGCGCCGCGGGCTTTGTTACACTGCTCTGATCCCGATGAGGTGCCTAGGTCCTTGAGCAAGCTCGTCTCCAGCACGCGTGAGCCTGCCGCCGATCGCGGCACGGCGGAGGCGAAGACCGCAGTCGCCGCTGACGCGGCCCCCTCACCTGCCAGGATGGACGGCTCGCTCGCGGTCGGCGAGGCGGCGCTCGGCGAGGTGCACCGGCTGCTCGCTGCGTGGCTCGCTCATGAGCCGGGTGCGCGCCTTGGGGTTGATCCCGAGGAGCTGCACCAGCTGCGGGTCACCGCGCGGCGTATCGATGCGACCTTAAGCCTCTTCAAGCAGCATCTGCCACCGGCCCTGGTCAAGGCGCGCAAGACCGCCAAGGCCTTGTTGCGCTCACTCGGCGCGACGCGCGATCTCGACGTACAGCTCGCCGGTCTCAACGACTACTGCGAGGAGCTCCCGGAGGAGGAGCGCCTGGCGCTCGAGCCCTTGAGGGAGCGCCTCACGATCGAGCGCGCGCGGGCGCGGGCCCGGATGCTGCGGGCACTCGACTCGGAGCCGACGCGCCACTGGATCCAGATGCTGACCGCCGCAACCGAAGCTCCGCCCGCCGCGAACGATGCGGGAGCGGCGACCGTCGCGGCGGTCATGCCGCAGCGCGTACGCCGGCGCTTCCGCCGACTGCGCAAGGCCGTGCGCCGGCTCCGCACTGCTTCCTCGATGGACGACTATCACAAGGTGCGGCGGCGAGCGAAGCAGCTGCGCTACGCGCTCGAATCAGGGTTGGGTCTGTATGGGAAACCTGCCGAGGAGATGCTGAGGGCCCTGCGCCGGATGCAGGACACGCTTGGCGCGAATCAGGACGCCCACATGGCCCGCAGTCACCTCACCGCGCTCGCCGCGGATCCCTCCTGCGCACTGCCGCCTGCGACCCTCTTTCACATGGGGCGGCTCGCCGAGCACCACACGCGGGTCACGAGCGAAGCGCACTCGACGGTGACCAGGTCCTGGCGCAAGGTGCGCGGCCGGCGCTGGAAGGCGCTGCGCGCCAGGCTCGACGAGTTCGAGCACACAGCGCCCCAGTCACCCGATCCGGTGCTGGGGTCCGTCGCCGCCCTCGGCAACGCCTCACCCGCCGCGGAAGCCGCCCGCTTAAGTCACTGATCCCGAGCAGCGCGCATGGAGCTGCTGATCGTCCGCCATGCCGTCGCCTTCGAGGCCGATGCCAGGCGCTGGCCGGACGACGGCGAACGTCCCCTCTCCCCGCAGGGCATCGCGCGCGCCCAGAAGGCCGCCGCCGGCATGAAACAGCTGGTGCGCTCACCCGGGCGCGTGCTCGCGAGCCCGCTCATGCGGGCGCGCCAGACGGCGGCGATCCTCACCGAGGTGGCCGGGTGGCCCAGGGCGACCGATTGTGCCGAGCTCGCTCCGGGTGGATCGCCCGAGGCGCTGCTCGCCGTCCTCAAGCGAATGCCCGAGACGCGCATCGCCCTCGTGGGACACGAGCCTGGGCTCGGGCGGCTCGTAGCCATGTCACTTCCGGGTGCCGCCGGAGCGCAGGGCTTCAGGTTCAGGAAGATGGGCGCCGCGCTTCTCACGTTTCAGGGCGCCGCGCGCGCCGGCGGCGCGCGCCTCGCGTGGCTCGTGCCCGCGAAGGTTCTGCGCGCCGCTCGTTAGCTTTACCGCCTAGTGTGCGCCGGAGGCTGCTGCACCCACGGCGCCGAGCTGCGGACGCGCCAGCCACACGAGCCCGATCATCAGGATGAAGATGATTCCCGAGACGTAGAAGATGTCGTCGGCGGCGAGCATGAACGCCTGGGCGTCGACCAGACGATTAACGAGCGCGTAGCCCTGCTCGGTCCCCATGCCTTGGGCGTGGAGCGTCTCAAAGGCCTGGGAGGCCGCGGGGCTGCCCGGCGTGAGATGCTCGACCAACTGCGCGTGGTGGAGCGTTGCGCGGTGGTCCCAGAGCGTCGTCGTGATCGAGGTACCGAAGGAGCCGGCCGTGATGCGCGCGAAGTTCGAAAGTCCCGAGGCGGCCGGGATGCGCTCGGGCGGGAGCCCCGAGAGCGTCATCGTGAGGAGCGGAATGAAGAACGTGGCAGCGCCGGCGCCCTGAATCAGCGTCGGCACGAGGAGCGTCCACAGGTTGGCGTCGGTGTTGAAATCCGAGCGCATGAAAAAGACCAGCGCGAAGATCGCGAACGAGATGGTCACCAGGATCCGCGGATCGACGCGATTGACGATCCGGCCGATGTAGGGCGTCAACACCAGGGCGAGGAGTCCGACGGGCGCGAGCACCAGTCCCGCGAGCGTTGCGGTGTAGCCCATGTACTGCTGCAGCCACAGCGGCAGCAGCACCACGTTGCCGAAGTAAAGCCCGTAGCCCATGAGGAGCGCCACGGTGCTCACCCAGAAGTTACGGCGCCGGAACAGCGAGAGGTCGACGATCGGGTGCTCCTCGGTGAGCTCCCAGATGAGGAAGATCGCGAATGCCACCAGCGCGACGCACGCAAGCGCCACGATCTGCGAGGAGTTGAACCAGTCGAGGTCCTTGCCCTTGTCGAGAAGGACCTGCATTGCGCCCACCCAGACGACGAGCAGCCCGAGTCCCACCGTGTCGACCGGCACCCGCGCGGTGGGCGTCTCGCGCCGGTGATAGATCGCCCAGGTGAAAATCGCCGCTCCGATGCCGACCGGCACGTTGATATAAAAAATCCACGGCCAGGAGATGTTGTCGGTGATCCAGCCGCCGAGGAGCGGCCCCACCACCGGCGCCACCAGCGTCGTCATGGCCCACATGGCGAGCGCCGTGCCGGCGCGGCTCTTCGGGTAGCTCGCGAGCAGGATCGACTGCGAGAGCGGGATCATCGGGCCCGCCACCGCGCCCTGCAGCACGCGGAAAATGATCAGCGCCGGGAGGCTCGGCGCGAGGCCACAGAGGAACGATGTGATCACGAAGAGGATCACGGAGGTCGTGAAGAGCTTCACCTGCCCGAAGCGCCGCGTGAGCCAGCCGGTGAGCGGGAGTGAGATCGCGTTCGCAACGCCGAAGGACGTGATCACCCAGGTGCCCTGCTCGGGTGAGACGCCGAGGTCGCCTGCGATCGCCGGCAGCGACACGTTCGCGATCGACGTGTCGAGCACGTTCATGAAGGTCGCGAGCGAGAGTGCGATCGTGCCGATCACGAGCGTCGTGCCGGTCAGCGGGGGCAGCTCGGCCGGCACCCGTGAGGGCGGCGCAGCAACCCCCTTGTCACCATTCTCGCCCGGCATTCGCGACGCTCCCTTGAGGCTCAGGGATCTTCAGGGCGCCTTGGTGTGCGTGCCGCCGCCCGCCAAGACCGGCTGTGCGTCGGCCAGGAGCCCCGAAGCACGGGCACCGCTGGTCGGGGTTGCAGCCGCACGGGCCGAGGCCGGCTCGTTGGCGGTAATGATCGCCGCCACACGGGCATCGGCCTGCGCATCACTCGAGCCGAACACATCCGTCGACCAGGGGGTGGCGGTGCTCGCGAGCTGCGGGAGGCGCGCGCCGTTCCCATCGTGCACATCGACGTCGGCGCGCATGGAGAGCCCGATCTGCAGCGGGTGCGCGGCGATCTCTTGCGGATCGAGTGCGACGCGCACCGGCACTCGCTGCACGATCTTGATCCAGTTGCCGGTGGCATTCTGTGCCGGGAGGAGTGAAAACGCCGAGCCGGTGCCAGCGCCAAAACCCGCCACCTTGCCGTGGAACACCACGTGGCTACCGTAGAGGTCCGCGCTTAAGATCACGGGCTGTCCAACCCGCATGCGCGAGAGCTGCGGCTCCTTGAAATTCGCATCGACCCACACCTGGTCGAGCGGCACCACCGCCATGAGCGCCGTGCCCGGCGCCACCCGCTGTCCGAGCTGCACGTTGCGGCGGGCGACGAAACCGGAAACAGGCGCCGGCAGGTCGGTGCGCACCCAGGTGAGGTAGGCATTGCGCACCGCGGCCGCCGCGTCCCGCACCTCGGGGTGGTTCTCGAGCGTGGTGCCATCGACCCGCGCACGGTTGGCGGCGAGCTGCTGGCGGGCGGCGTTCAGGTCCGCCTGCGCACCCTTGACCGCATCGCGCGCATGCTGCAGCTCTTCGCCCGAGACCGCACCAGAGGCTCCGAGGCGCGCGCGCCGCTCGAGATCGTTCTGGGCACGGGTGAGCTCGGTCTGCTTGGCGTCGACCGCGGCCTCGAGCTGCGCGCTCGTGGCGAACTGGTTGCGCACGTCGCGCACGGTGCGCGCGAGCTGGGCCTCGGCCTGGTCGAGTGCCACCTTGGCGTCCGCGCGGTCGAGGCGCACCAGTGACTGTCCGGCCTTCACGAACTGGGTGTCGTCGGCGCCGATCGCGACCACGGTTCCGGAAATCTGCGGCGTGATCTCGACGACGTTGCCGCTGACGTATGCGTCATCGGTCGTCTGGTGATAGCGCAGCACCTGCGCCCAATACAGTCCGTACGCGAGTGCGAGGGCGAGCACTCCACCGCCGACCCCGGCGAGCAGGCGCCAGCGGCGGGAGATGGCAGGAGCTTTGGGCTTGTCGTTACTCATGGCGTTCCTTGGCAGCAGATCCCTGTCTGAAGCGCGGATCAGCAATGCGATTCATGTATCGGTTCAGGCGCTCTCGCGGGCCGCGGGCTCCTGTGCGTTCTCGAGCATGCGCGTCAGCAGACTCTCGAGCTGGCGCGCCTCCGTCTTGGTAAAGCCGCGCAGGAACCGGTTCGCGACGCTGAGCGAAAGCTCACGCATGCGCGGATAAAGAGCGTGGCCCTCGTCCGTCAGCTCGAGGTACACGAGCCGGCGATCATCGGGACTGCGGTTGCGGCGGATCAGACCCTTACCCTCCAGGCGGTCCAGCATGCGGGTCATGGCCCCCGCGTCGTAGGAGATGCCCTTACACAGGTCGGACGCGGACTTGCGCTCCTCGCCCGCGAGCGATGCGATCACGATGAACTGCGCCGCGCTCAACTCGAGCGACGCCAGGCGCCGGTCGGCCGAGAGCTCCTCATCGAGCGCCGCGAGCATTTCCACTCGCACGCGACTCAGCAGTGACCCGATCGATTTCCGCGGCTGGTAGCTCGTGCTGTCGTAAATGTCGCCCAAGGCTGTCGCTCCTGAAATCTGTCATTAGGGGGACCCGAAATCCCCATCAGGGGATAGTAGCCGCGAGAATACTTGCCTAGGCTACTATTGTCAAGGCTTACACTGCCGCTGAGTCAATTGCCCCGGCAGATCAGAGGTTTGCGCTGGGCTGACCCCGCGCTGTCACACGGTCCGTGCAGAATGCGCGCCGGCGTGTGCTACGGAGGCTTTTCATGCCACAGCTGATCACTGCCGGGCGCTGGCGGGCGGCCTTGACCCAGGCCGCGCGGCAGACCCTCGCCACCCGCTGGCGCGGTACTCTGGAGGCGCTCGAGGCAGCGCGGCGCGAGTACCGCGCCCTGCACGAGGCCGCTGCGATCGACGTGCGGGCGCTGCGCAAGGCCGCGCAGCGCGTCCACGACCTCGAGCAGCTGCGTGCGGTGCTGGCGCACGAGGTCGGTGCGCCGCTCAGGCGCTAAACGCCGGGGACTGCGTGTGGTGGTGCCGAGGCAATGTTAGAGAGTCATCTAACTTAGCCTCCGGGAGCCCCTGTAGAGGGGCTCAACTGGGCCAAGTTAGACACTTATCTAAGTTTGCCGGATCGAGAAATGCGGAGACCCTTCGCCGCGAAGGTGTCACCCATGTGTCCGGAATGGACCCAGTGAATTTGGTCGGGGCAGAGGGATTTGAACCCCCGACCCTCTGCTCCCAAAGCAGATGCGCTACCAGACTGCGCCATGCCCCGAGCCGGCTCACGCGCATGATACCAAGTCGCCCCGAGCGCCCATCCTTAAACTCAGTAATTAGCCCGGAATCGCGCCGTTCTCCCCGGGCTGGCCCCGTGCTATGGTTACATGTAACCTCGCCAAGAGATCCGTCCCGTGCCACGTTCAAAGCGATCTGCCAAGACCCCGCCGACATCCAAGGCCAAGGTGCGGGCCCACCGTGAGCGTCTGCGCCGGCAGGGTTTGAGACCCATCCAGATCTGGGTCCCAGACGTCCGCTCGCCCGGCTTTGCCGCCGAGGCTCGCCGCCAGTCACGCGCGGTCGCTGTGAGCCCTCATGCCGGCGATGACCAGGCTTTCATCGACGACATTTCCGAGCGCTGGGACCAGAAGTGAAGCGCGGTGAGCTCTGGACCGTGAGTGGCGGGCCCGAGTACCTCGGCAAGCCCCGCCCCGCGGTGATCTTGCAGGACGACCGGTTTGAGGCCACCTCCTCGGTAACGATTTGCGCCTTTACCTCCGATCCTACGGAGGCCCCGCTCCTGCGCGTGCTCATCGACCCGTCATCGATGAACGGGCTGCAGGTCGCCTCGAGACTGATGGTCGACAAGATCACGACGGTCGCTCGCGCCAAAATCGGGATGCAGATCGGACGGCTGACGGACGAGGATTTGGTGCGCCTGAACCGCGCAGTCATGGTGTTCCTGGGCCTCGCTGGATCGCCGCCCAGGGAGTAGTTGCGTCGCCTTCCGCGATCCGACGCTTAAGCGCGCACCCGCGCGCTCAGGCGCGCCGCCAGCTCGTTTTCCCGCCCGGCTTGTCCTCGAGGACGACGCCGCTCGCGGCGAGCTCATCGCGGATACGGTCCGACTCCTTGAAGTCCCGCCGGGCGCGGGCGGCCGCGCGCGCCGCGATGCGCTCCTCCACTTCGGCGTCACTCAACTGTGCGCCAGTGCCAGCGGCGCCCGCCGTCCGCCTCAGGCGGAACCACTCCTCCGCCGGCACGGTGAGGAGCCCGAGGACGTTCCCGAGGGCCTTCAACTCGCCGCCGAGCGCAGCGGCGCGCGCAGCATCGCCGGCATCCTTCGCGGTGTTGATCTCGCGCGTGAGACCCTGGAGCGCAGCGAGCGCCTCGGGAGTGTTGAAGTCATCGTCCATGCTCTCGTGGAAGCGCGCCGTGGCGGCGCTCGTCCCGGCCGCTGCGGCCGAAAGTCCCCGCAGCGCGGTGTAGATGCGCGTGAGCGCCGCGTCCGCCTGCTCGAGCTGCTCGGGCGAGTAGTTGATCGGCCCGCGATAATGGCTCGCGAGGAAGAAGTAGCGCAGCACCTCCGGATGGCGCAGCGTCTTCAGCACCTCGCGCAGCGTGAAGAAGTTGCCGAGCGACTTCGACATCTTCTCGTCGTCGACGTTGACGAAGCCGTTGTGCATCCAGAGATTCACGAACGCATCGCCCGTCGCTGCGCACGACTGCGCGATCTCGTTCTCGTGGTGCGGAAACTTGAGATCCATGCCGCCGCCGTGGACATCGAAGTGCGTGCCCAAAAGCGCCGTCGACATGGCGGAGCACTCGATGTGCCACCCCGGGCGCCCCTTGCCCCAGGGCGAGTCCCACCACGGCTCGCCGGGCTTGGCGTGCTTCCACAGCACGAAGTCGAGCGGATCGCGCTTGGCCTCGTCCACCTCGACGCGCGCGCCGGCGCGCAGGTCCGCGAGGCGCTTGCCCGAGAGCCGCCCGTAGGGCGCGAAGCTCGCCACCGAGTAGAGCACGTCGCCGTCGGCCGCGCGGTAGGCGTAGCCGCGGTCGATGAGCTCCGACACCATGGCGATGATCTGCGGCACGTACTGCGTCGCGCGGGGCTCCTCGTCCGGCGGCAGGATCGCAAGCTGCGCGCAGTCCTCCTGCATGGCGGCGATGAAGCGCGCGGTGAGCGCTTCTATCGTCTCGCCGTTCTCAGCTGCGCGGCGGATGATCTTGTCGTCGATGTCGGTGATGTTGCGCACGTAGGTGAGGTGATAGCCACGGTGCCGCAGATACCGGGTCACGACGTCGAACACCGTCAGCATGCGCGCGTGTCCGATGTGCACGTAGTCGTACACGGTGAGGCCGCACACGTACATGCGCAGCGTCCCCGGCGTCATGGGCTTGAGCTCCTGCTTCTCGCCGCTGAGCGAGTCGTGGATGCGGATCATGCGAAGCGCGCCAGCCGCTCGCGCGCCTGGCCGGGCGGCATGGCCTTGAGCAGTGGGGCGAGCTCGGGCCCGTGCGCGCGCCCGGTGAGCGCGAGGCGCAGCGGCATGTAGAGCTGCTTGCCCTGGCGGCCGCTCGCGGCGCGCGCAGCCCCCGCGATCGCCGCGAGATCGTTGCCGCTCCTGGCGGCGGCCGCCGCGGCGGCCGCGAAGTAGGCGGCGCCGGCATCGCGCACCACGGCCTCCCCCCCTCCTCGAGCGCCGGCGGCCCGCCGAACACCACCTCGACCCACGGCAGTGCGTCCCCGGGCAGCACGAGGTTGGGGAGAATCGCGCTCACGAAGGCCGTCGCGACCCGCGCATCGAGCCCTGCGGGCAGGACCCCCTCGAGCCAATCGCACGCCGCCTCGGGTGGGAGGTGGTGCACGACGTCCTTCTGCCAGACGGTGAGCTGCTGCTCATCGAAGCGCGCCGGCGAGCGCCCGAGGTGCTGCGGGTCGAAGCCGCGCACCATCTCCTCGAGCGTCAAGAGCCCGTGGAGCGTGGTCGCGTGGCCGAGCCGGAACAGGTGATTGAGGAGCGCGAGCGGCTGGTAGCCGCGCTCGCGGTACTCGCGCACGCTCGTCGCCCCGTGGCGCTTGGAGAGCGGCGCCCCGTCCGCACCCACGAGGAGCGCCACGTGCCCGTAGGCGGGCGCCTTGAGGCCGAGGGCCTCGAGGATCAGCAGCTGCCGCGGCGTGTTGGCGAGGTGATCCTCGCCGCGCAGCGCCAGCGTCACTCCCATGCAGGCATCGTCCACCGCGTTGGAGAAGAAGAACGCGGCCGAGCCGTCCGCACGCCGCACCACGAAATCGCCGATATCATCGGTCGCGAAGCTCTGCGGCCCGTGCACGAGGTCAACCCACTCGACGCGCACGGCCGCGGGCACGCGGAAGCGCAGCGTCGCAGAGAGGCCCTGCGCCTTGCGCCCGGCGCGCTCATCCAGGGACAGGTCGCGGCAGGTGCCGGCATAGCGAGGCGGCTTCCCGGCGCCGAGCTGTGTGCGGCGCGCGAGCTCGAGCTCGAGCGGCGTGCAGAAGCAGGGGTAGACGGCGCGCCGCTCCTCGAGCTGCGCGAAGTAGCCGGCATAGAGAGCGCCGCGCTGCGACTGGCGATACGGGCCGAGCGCATCCTCGCGATCGGGCCCGGCATCCCACTCGATGCCGAGCCACCTGAGGTCTTGAAGCAGCGCGTCCATATGGGTCTCGAGGCTGCGCTCGGTGTCGGTATCCTCGATGCGCAGGATGAGGCGCCCGCCTGCCTGTCGCGCGAGCAGCAGGTTGAAGAACGCGGTGCGCGCATTCCCGAGGTGCAGCTCGCCGGTGGGGCTGGGAGCGAAACGGGTGACCGGCGGCGGGCTCATCGAGCCCATGTTACGGGAAAGGGGCGAAACGCAACAAAGACCCGGCACGCGCGTGCGCGCAGGAAGCACCGCTGTCGCGGACGGGCGCCGCAGCTTAGAATTCGCCGCCGCGCCGCATAATGCCGCGCGCGAATGCTGGAGGATCGATGCCCATCAAGCTCCGCGCAGCTGTTGCCGCCGCCACGCTGCTCCTCGGCCTCACCTGCTTGGCTAGCGTTGCGCGCGCCGAGGAACAGACCACCCAGGTGCGCGTGGTCACCACCATGGGTGATTTCGTCATCGAGGTGCGGCCCGAGCGCGCGCCGCTCACCGCCGCCGATTTCCTGCGCTACGTGAAGGAAGGCTTCTACACCAACACGCTGATCCACCGCGTGGTGCCGAACTTCGTCATCCAGGGCGGCGGCCACGATGCCGCCAGCATGAACCTGAAGCCCACCCACGAGAACGTCGTCAACGAGTCGGGCAACGGCCTGCAGAACAAGCGCGGCACCGTGGGCCTCGCGAGGAGCACCGCCCCGCACTCGGGCAACGCCGAGTTCTACGTGAACCTGGTCGATAACCCGGATCTCGACCCGGTGCCGACCCGCTGGGGTTATGCGGTATTCGGCCGTGTGGTGCAGGGGATGGACGTCCTCGACAAGATCGGCGAGACGCCGACCGGAGCCGTGGGACCGTTCAAGCAGGACGCGCCCTTGAAGCCCATCATCATCCAGAGCGTGACCATCGTGGCCTCTACCGCGGCGGCGGCGGCGCAGCCGGTGACGCCGGCCGAGCCGCAGAAGATTCTGTCGCCGAAATAGTCCGCGGCCCTCGACGGCGCGATGACGCACCTCTTTGTCTCGGACGTGCACCTGGGAGCCGATTCGGCGCCGGCGATCGAGCAGTTCCTCGCCTTTCTCACCACGCACGCCGCGCGCGCCGAGGCGCTCTACATTCTCGGCGACCTGTTCGAGAGCTGGGTGGGCGACGATGACCGGAGCGAGGCCGCGCTACGGGTGTGCGCGGCGCTCAAAGCTCTCACCGCGGGCGGCGTGCCCTGCTTCGTGCTGCACGGCAACCGGGACTTTCTCCTCGGTTCCGGCTTCTGCGAGCGCAGCGGCTGCCGCCTGCTCACGGATCCCGTGGTCGCCGAGCTCGACGGCGAGCGGGTGCTGCTCACGCACGGCGATGCGCTCTGTACCGACGACCACTCCTATCAGGAGCTGCGCAGCATCGTGCGCCAGCCCTACTGGCAACGCCGCTTCCTCGCTCTGCCGCTCGCGCACCGCGAGGCGCTCGCGGACGAGGTCCGCGCCGGCAGCCGCCGGCACATCGCGCGCACCGTGCCGACCATCATGGACGTCAACGCGGAAGCGGTGGCCCGCGCGTTTCGCGCCGCGGCGGTGCGCCGCATGATCCACGGCCATACCCATCGCCCGGGCGTGCACGACCTGACGGTCGACGGCGCGAGCGCCCAGCGCATCGTGCTGGGCGCCTGGTACGAGCAGGGAAGTTACCTGAGCTACGAGCGCGGGGGCTTCGAGCTGCGCGCGCTGCCGCGGTAGCGCACCGCGCGCATTACCGCCTTCAGTTGCTGGTGGGTACGGCGGGTGCGCCGCCCGCTCCGCCGGCGCGGTGGCCGAAGCCATGGTGATGCATCTGCTGCAGCGTCTGGAACTTCTTCAGCTGGACCGGCGAGAGCACGCCCGAGAGCTTCGTCAGCGTGTCCTGGTTGATCTGCTGACGCGCCGTGTGCAGCGCCTGGAAGTCGGGCTTGCCGCCCGCCGCCTTGGTCTGCTCGATGAGCGCCTTCATCTGCGCATGCTCGCCCTGGAGAATGGTCTCAACCTGCGGCTTCTGCGCATCGGTCAGATCGAGCAGGATGGCGAGCTTTTCCATGTGGCTCGTCTGGTTGCCACCCGCCGTGTTCTCGGCCATAACGGCGCCCGCCCACAGCGCGGCCAGTAGCACCACCGAAGCCTTCATCAACGCTTTCATGAACTTTTCTCCTCGTGCGGGTGCATGAGTGTGAGGTCGCACCGCCCGACTAGCCTAGCGGGGGCGTGCGGATGAGCGCCGTGAGCAAGTGTGAGGGAGTGTCACCCCCGTTTGGGGGCCTGATCAGCGCCGCCGGGGCAGCCGCAGCACCGCCTCCAGCCCCCCCTGCGGCAGGTTGGCGAGGATGAGCGTGCCGCCGTACGCCTGGGCGATGTCCCGGGCGATGGTGAGCCCCAGGCCCGTGCCACCGCTGTCGCGGTTACGCGAGTGCTCGAGCCGGTAGAACGGCTCGAACACGCGCTCGAGCTCGGCTTCCGGGATACCCGGCCCTTCGTCGCTCACACGGATGAGGAGCTCGCCGCCGTCCTCGACCCGCACGGTGGCGCGCGTGCCGAAGTTGATGGCGTTCGCGATGAGGTTCGTGAGGCAGCGCTTGAGCGCCTGCCCCTTGCCGGTGAAGGGCGCGAGCGCTCGCCCGCTCACGGTCACAGCAAGACCCATCTCGGAGAAAGACTGCCGGACGCCGTCCAGCAGCTCGTTCATATCGATCGGCATGGCGGGCTCGCCGTCGTCGAGTCCGCGGAAGAGCGACAGCGCCTCGCGTACCATGAGCTCCATCTCGGTGAGCTCCTTGACGATGCGCGCCTGGAGCGAGGGGTCCTCGAGGGTCTCCACCTGCAAACGCAGCCGCGTGAGCGGCGTCTTCAGGTCGTGCGACATCGCCGCCAGCACGCGGCTGCGGCTGTCGAGATAGCGGCGCAGTCGGTCCTGCATGGTGTTGAAGGCGCGCGCGGCATCGCGCAGCTCGCGCGCGCCGGCCTCGGGGAGCTTCTCCGGGCGCGCATCGCGCCCGACGCTGTCGGCGGCCCGCGCCAGCGCCGAGAGCGGCCGGGTGATGCTGCGCGCGGTGACATAGAGGGCGATCACCAGGATCACCACCAGGAGCGTCAGGTTGACGCGCAGGTTCCTCGGCAGTGGTGCCCCGCCCGGCATGCGCGTGATGCGAAAGACCTCCGTGCCGCCCTCGGGGAAGCCCACCGCCACGTCGTAGTGCTGCGCGGTGTCGCGGTGCGCGGCGAGCTCGCGCGCTTCGTAGAACGGCACGGGCAGCGCGATCGCCGGGCGGTTGGGATCGAGCGTGCGGCCGACGCTCACCTCGTAGCCCGCTCCGAGGGCCGCGCGCACCTCGTCCCGGAGCGTGCGCTCGAAATCGGTGAGGAGCGGCACCCGCACAAAAGTGCGCTGCGGGTCGAGGAGGTTGCGCGCCGCACGCGGCGGATCATCCGCGGACGGTGGCGGGAGGCTCGGAGGTATCCCGCGCGGTGCCGCGAGCTGCGCGATCGCCGCGGCACGCTCGGCCGCACTCAAGGGCCCGAGCATCTGCACGGTCTCGGTGATCCGCCGCGTCCATTCGCGCACGCTGCTCTGCAGGACGAAGCTCTCGCGCTCCTCGGCGATGAGCACGAGTCCTGCGGCCTGCGCGATGAGCACCGCCAGCACGGTGGCGGCGATCAGCTGGCCGAGGAGTGACTGCGGCCAGAACCTCAGGCGCACCGATTCGGAGGGCTCACTGGCTTTCGACGCTGACGCCGACGACATAGCCCTCGCCATAGACGGTCTTGATGATCTGCGGCGCGCGGGCATCGTCGCCGAGAATCTGCCGCAGCCGGCTGATGCGCACGTCGATGCTGCGGTCGAAGGGATCGGCGTCGCGCCCGCGCAGGAGCTCGGTGAGCTGGGCGCGCGTCAGCACGCGGTTGCCGGCCGCGAGCAGCACCGCGAGCAGCCGGTACTCGGCGCCACTCAAGGCCACTTCCTTGCCTTCCGCGTCGGTGAGCGTGCGGGTGATGGTGTCGAGCCGCCAGCCGCCGAAGGTGAAAGAGCGGACCGTCTCGGGCGAGGGGTCGCGTGGGGCGTGCGCCGAGCGGCGCAGCACCGCCTTGATGCGCCCGAGGAGCTCGCGCGGGTTGAAGGGCTTGGCGACATAGTCATCGGCCCCGAGCTCGAGCCCCACGATCCGGTCGACGTCCTCGCCGCGGGCGGTGAGCATGATGATGGGGAGCTGGGAGCGGCCGCGGAGCTCGCGGCACAGCGACAGTCCATCCTCCCCAGGCAGCATCACATCGAGGACCAGCAGGTCCACGTGCGAGCGCTCGAGGACCCGGCGCATCTCCTTGCCGTCCGGGACTGCGGTGGTGCGGAACTCGTGCTTCTCGAGGTACTGGGCGAGGAGGCCCCGGATCTCACGGTCGTCGTCGACGATCAGCAGGTGTGGGCGGTCGTTCATTGCGCTCGAAGCCTAACAGACACCGCGGAGGGAATTTCGTGCCCGCGAGCCTTGTAACAAACTGTCAGTTTACCGGGGGCGGCGGCCCCGAGTGAAAGCGCAGCTCCGCATCGGGCGCGGTGGCGAGCTCGGCCTCGCGGGCGGCGAGCTCGGCAAGGCGCGTCTGCCAGTCTGCCGGTGCGCGCTCGCGCGCGAAGTCGAGGTACAGCTCGAAGTGCCGCGCCTCGGAGTGCCCGAGTTGCCTGTAGAGCGCGCCGAGCGGCGCCGGCAGGCAGCACGCGAGCAACGCAAAGCGCTCGGCCGAGCGCGCCTCGATGAGCGCGGCGGTGAGAAGCAGGTCGAGCTTGCGCTCGGGGTGCGTGGTGCGCAGCGCCCGCCGCAGCTCCTGCGCGTAGCGTCCGGGGCGCTGGCGCACCACGGGTATCGCCAGCTCGCGCATCGCCCGGTGCACCTGCTCGAAGTGACGCAGCTCCTCGCGCGCCAGGCGCGAGAGCGCCAGCACGAGCGAGGTATCCTCGGGGTAGGCAAAGATCAGCGCCATGGCGCTCGAGGCCGCCTTCTTCTCGCAGTTGGCATGATCGACGAGGAGCTCGGGCAGGCGTGCGGCCGCCGCCGCCGTCCAGGCAGGCGGTGTCGGCGCGCGCAGGATCGACTCAAGGGAGCTCACGCGCGCACCTCGCGCGCGAGCCACTCGCCGAGCGCGCGGGTCAGTGCCTGCGCCGCCTCGCCGGCGCTGGCGAAGCGGTCGCCCGGCGCCTTGGCGAGCAGCCGCTCGGCGACCGGTTGCAGCGCGGCGCAGCGCGGCGGCAACCGCGGGATCGGCTCCTTGCGGTGCTTGTAGACGATGGCCATGGGATTGTCGGCGCGGAAGGGCTTCTCCCCGCTGAGCATCTCGTAGAGCATCACGCCGAGACTGTAGAGATCGCTCCTCGCATCGATCGGCTCCGCGTGTCCCTGCTCCGGGCTCATGTAGTGCGGCGTGCCGAAGATGGTGCCGCCATCGGTCGCGTCCGCGGTGAGCGCCATGTCCTTGGAGAGTCCGAAGTCGATGAGCGCAATGCTGCCGTCGCTCCGCAGCATGACGTTGCCCGGTTTCAGGTCCCGGTGCAGCACGCCCGCGGCGTGCACGCGCTCGAGAGCGCGCGCCACCTCGATCGCGTAGAGCAGCGCCTCACGCGGGGTGAGACGTGCGGTGCGCATGCGCCGGCGCAGGTCCCCCAGCGGAAAGTATTCCATGACGAGCCAGGCGTGCTCGTCGCTGATGCCGAGATCGTAGAGCTGCGCGACGCCCGCGCCCTGGATGCGCTGTACCAGCTCATACTCCTGCAGGAAGCGCGCGAAGATGTCGACCGGCACGCGCTCGTCCTGCCGGTCGCGCGCCACCTTGAGCGCCACCAGCGTGCCGGCGCGCTCGCTCTCGCCGACGTAGAGATCGGTGAGGGCACCGGAGGCCAGGCGCCGGATGCACCGGTAGCCGCGGATGAAGGCATCGCCGAAGCGCTGCGACTCGCGGCCCGCGGCGCTCGAGCGCCATACCGCGCGCGCGTAGGCCGCTCGCTGCTCGGCGGCGCTCAGCACGCGGCGGAACTCCTCTTCGTCGGGCTCCTCGCCGCTCACAACCCAGGCGCCGAGCGCTGCCGTCTCGCTCGCCAGGGACGAATCAGCGCGCTGCCGCAGCAGCACGATGGGGGCAAACCCGGCGCGCCCGGCGAGCTCGCGCGCCCACGCCAGGCCCTGCCCGCCCGGCCATTCGTCCGCGAGCAGCACGGCATCGTATCCCTGCGCCAGGAACTCGGGCGCGAGCGCGCCCTGCGACACGGGACTGTGCACGGTGAGGCTCGCCTGCGGACGCCACGCCGTGAGCCGCTCGCGGATCTCAGCGCAGCGGCGCGCGTCTTCTTCGATCAGGAGCACCCGCATGGGGGTATATCAGAGCATGGGGGCCTGCGGGCCGCCACGCGGCGCACCCGGGAGGCCTGCGGGCGCCTCAGGTGCGAGCTTGAGGCCGATCACGAGGTCCCCGACGTTGGTGCCGGTGGGACCTAAGTGCACCAGGTCGCCGCTCGCGGCGAGCGCCGTGCCGGAATCCGCGCCCGCGAGGCACGCGTCCACGTCGAGCCCGTCGAGCGCCACGCGCGCGCAGCTCTCGGCATCGACCAGCGCGCCGGCATCTTCGGTGACGCCATCGGTGCCGTCGGTCCCGACGGCGAGCAGCATCAGGTCCGCCTGGCCGGCGATGAGCTTGGCGGCGGCGAGCGCCAGGTGTTGATTGCGCCCGCCTTTGCCCGGATGCGGCGGCAGCTGCACCGTCGACTCCCCGCCCCAGACGCAGACCTGGGCGGGCGAAAGCCTGAGCTCGTGGGCGAAGCGCGCCGCGAGCCGCAGCGCATCGTCGTCGAAGCGCCGCTGCGGCGCATGCACCGAGAGCCCGCGCGCGCGCGCGGCCGCCGCCGCGCCCGCCACCGCGTGCTCGACCGAGGCGACAACCAGGCGCTCGACCCGGTCCTCGCCCTCACTCGCGGTTCCCAACAGCCCCGAGCCGATCACCTTCGGATCATCGCCCGGCACGTCCGATACGAACAGCGCCCGCGCGGGACGCCCGCCGAGCCGCGCCGTGAGCCGCCCGCCCTTGATACGCGAGAGCGCGATGCGCCTGGCGTTGAGCTCACCGATCGCAGTGCCGGCGGCGAGCTCGCGCGCCGTGAAGCTCTCGAGGTCGGCGAGCGCGAGGCCGGGTCGCAGCACCTCGACGAGACTCGAGGCGCCGCCCGAGATGAGGAAGAGCGGCTCGACGTCCGCTGGCAGCGCCTCGACCCACTCAAGCAGCCGCTCGCCGGCGGCCAGCGAGCGCTGATCGGGAACGGGGTGCGAGCTCGCGATGAGCTCCACGCCGCGCGCTCTCTCGAGCTCCGGCGGCGCATGTCCGTCGCGGCTGATGATGAGGGAGCGCGCCAGCCGCTCGCCTAAGGCGTCGCGTGCGCCGAGTGCCATGGCGGGCGCGGCCTTGCCGACCGCGGCGAGCCATACGGGGCGGTCGGCTGCGAGCGCCTGGCCCGCGGCGCCGCCTGGCTTAAGCGCCTCGCGCACGCAGCGCCGGCCGTCGACGCAGGCCAGCGCCGCCTCGAGAAGCGTAAGCAGTAATTCGCGCCGCGGGTCGCTCGAGGGACCCAGCTCAGCTCCCGCGCACGACTTTGAGCTTGCGCCGCTCGCGGCGCGCGAGCTTGGCGGCGTCCGAGCGCTCATCCTGCAGCCGCTCGAGGTACTGCGGCGTCACATCGCCCGTCACATAGACGCCGGAGAAGCATGAGGTGTCGAATTCCTCGATGCGCGCGTCCTCGTGCTTGCAGGCGGCGATGAGATCGTCGAGGTCCTGGTACACGAGCCAGTCGGCCCCGATGAGGCTCGAGATCTCCTCCACCGTGCGGCCGCTCGCCACCAGCTCGCTCGTGGCCGGCATGTCGATGCCGTAGACGTTCGGAAAGCGCACCGGCGGCGCCGCGGAGGCGAAGTACACCTTGGCCGCGCCCGCCTCGCGCGCCAGCTCGATGATCTGCGCCGAGGTGGTGCCGCGCACGATCGAGTCATCGACCAGCAGCACGTTCTTGCCGCGGAACTCGAGGTCGATGGCATTGAGCTTGCGGCGCACCGATTTCTCCCGCTCGTCCTGCCCGGGCATGATGAAGGTGCGGCCGATGTAGCGGTTCTTGATGAATCCCTCGCGGTATTTGACGCCGAGGCGTTGCGCCAGCTGCAGCGCGCTGGTGCGGCTCGTGTCCGGGATCGGGATCACGACGTCGATGTCGTGCCTGGGGCGCTCGCGCAGGATCTTGTCCGCCAGCCGGTCGCCCATGCGCATGCGCGCCCGGTACACCGAGATGTTGTCGATCTTGGAGTCGGGCCGCGCGAAATACACGTATTCGAAGATGCAGGGCGTGTGGTGCTGCATGGCGACGCATTGCTGCGCGTGCAGCCGACCGGTTTCGTCGATGAACACGGCCTCCCCTGGCGCCACATCGCGCACCAGGCGGAACGACAGGCTGTCGAGCGCCACGCTCTCGGAGGCCAGCATCCACTCGGTGCCGCGCGCCGTGCGGCGCTCGCCCAGCACCAGCGGGCGGATGCCGTTGGGATCGCGGAAGCCGAGGATGCCGTGGCCGATGATCATGGCGACCACGGCGTAGCCGCCGCGGCAGCGGCGGTAGACGGCGCTCACCGCCGCGAACACGTCCGCCGGGGTGATGCGCGCCGCGCCGACCCGCTGCAGCTCGGAAGCGAATACGTTGAGCAGCACCTCGGAGTCGGAGCTGGTGTTCAGGTGCCGGCGATCCTCGCGGATCAGGATCTCGGCGAGCTCGGCGGCGTTGGTGAGGTTGCCGTTGTGCCCGAGGCAGATGCCGTAGGGCGCGTTGACGTAGAAGGGCTGCGCCTCGGAGGCGCTGTCGCAGCCGGCGGTCGGGTAGCGCACGTGGCCGATGCCGGCGTTGCCCTTGAGCTCGAGCATGTGGTGCTGCTGAAAGACGTCGCGGACGAGCCCGCTGCCCTTGCGGACGCAGAGCTCGGCATCGGCCGAGGTGGCGATGCCGGCGGCGTCCTGGCCGCGGTGCTGCAGCACCGTGAGCGCATCGTACAGGCGCTGGTTGACTTGACTGGTGCCAACGATGCCGACGATGCCGCACATGGCTTAAGTCAGCTCCTCATACCTGGATGTCGCGGCTGTGGGGCAGGCCACCCTCGCCCACGAGAAACCGCACTCCGTTCGCGATCGACTCGCCGACCGGGATGAGATGCGAATCGCGCCACCAGTGATCCTGGTCGAGCTTGAGGAGCTGTCCGAGCATCACGAAGATGCCGAACAGCAGCAGTCCCCGCAGCGCGCCGAAGGCGAAGCCGCCGAGGCGGTCCATGCCGCTGAAGATCGACAGCCGCACGAACTGGCTGGCCACGGCGCCGATGAGCGCGCCGACGAGCAGTGCCGCCAGCAGGACGATGAGGCGTGCCACCCAGGGTTTCATGGCGGACCCCGACAGCATCCCCCCGAGGTGCGGCTCGACGAGGTCGGAGAAATGCCAGGCGAGGATCAGCGCGATGACCCAGGTGACGAGCGCGATCCCCTCTCGCAGCAGGCCTCGGGCGACGCCCACCAGAGCCGAGATCAGCACCGCCGCGATGATTACGTAATCGGTTGCAGTCATTGCAGAGGGACGCTCCCGCGCGCGTTCCGCGCGGCGCGGATTGTACAAGAGCAACTCGATGCGTGCCGAGCGTTGCGTCGCACCGGCGGGGCGTTACTTCGGCACGACCGTGCCGGCATGCCCCTCGGCGCGCAGTTTCACCGCCATTTGCTCCGCCACCGCATGGTCGCGCGCGGGTCCCACCTGCACGCGGTACAGCCGCCGGCCGGTCGCGCCCCGCGAGACGCTGACCGGGAAGCCGAGGCCATGTACCTGCTGCGCCAGGCGCTCGGCGTTCGAGCGGCTCGCGAAGCTGCCGAGCTGAACCATGTAGCCCGAGGTCGTCCCGGTCGCCGGGGAGACGGCGGCGGGCGGCGCGGGTGCTGCGTGAGGCGCGGGGATGGGCGGCGTCGCTGACTCGGTGTGCGATGCGATCACCGCGCCCGGCTCCCCTGCCGGGGCCGGGGGTGCTGAGCCGCTCGCCGGTTGCATCTCGAGCGAGCCGCTCCCGCCGTGGGGGTCGTCTGCCAGATTGATGGTGTAGGAGCGTAATGGCGGTTCCTCCGCCGACGACGCCGGGCCGTGTGCGCGTGCTGCCGGACGGATCGGCCCGCTGAGCAACTCGGGCACCAGCACGACGATCAGGGCCACGAGAATGATTGCGCCCGTCAGCCGTTCTTTCACCAGGGTGTCCACGATGGGGGCAAAACGGAGAAAGCCAAGTGCTGCGGATCCCGTGGTCATTATATCCGAAGCCACTCGAGCGCCGGCCCCACCGTGTGGAAGGAACCAAACACCACGACGCGGTCTCCGGGACGAGCCAGGGCGCGCGCGCGCGCGCACCCCTCCTGCACCGAATCGGCGAGCGTGAAGCGCCCTTGCGGCAGTTGCATCCGTCCGGCGAGCGCCGCCGCGCTCCCGCCGCGGGATCCAGGCAGCGCGCAGACGATCCAGTGGTCGATGAGGGGAGCGAGCGCGGCCGCGATCCCCGCCGCGTCCTTGTCGGCGAGCACGCCCGCCACGGCGAACGTGCGTCCCCGTCCCGTCCGCTCGCGCAGATGCGCACCGAGCACGCGCGCGGCGGGCTCGTTGTGCGCAATGTCGAGGATCCATTCGACGGCGCCCGGGACGATCTCCAGGCGCCCCGCGAGGCGCACGCCGGCGAGCGCCGCGTTCACCGTGCGCCGATCGAGAGCTGCGGCGAGCGGCGCCGATGCCGCGAGAGCGGCGACGGCGGTGATTGCGGTGGCGGCGTTGCGGTACTGGATGGAGCCCGCGAGGGCCGATGGCGCGAGATCCTCGAGGGCGAGCCCCGGGCCCCGATAGCTCCAGCGCTCACCCACGACTTCCCAGGTGAAATCACGGCCCGCGATGAGCGCGCGCGCCCCGAGCGTCGCGATGCGCGCAAAGACGCTCGCGGGCATGTCGGCGGTTCCGAGCACGGCCGGGCGGCCGGCACGGAAGATCCCGGCCTTCTCCGCTCCGATCGCCTCCAGGCTCTCGCCGAGCCAGTCGCGGTGATCGAGCCCCACCGAGGCGACCACGGCGACATCGGCCGGGACGAGGTTGGTGGCGTCGAGACGCCCGCCCAGGCCCACTTCGAGCACCGCGACCTGGACGGCGCGCCGGGCGAAGATGAGGAGCGCCGCGAGCGTGTTGTACTCGAAGAAGGTGAGCGTGGTGGTGCCGCGTGCGGCCTCGGTGCGCTCGAACGCCTCGATGAGCTCGGCGTCGCCGACCTCACCGCCCCCCACGCGGATGCGCTCGTTGTAGCGCACCAGGTGGGGCGAGGTGAAAAGCCCCACCGGCGTCCCTGCGGCCCGCAGCAGCGCCTCGGCATGCGCCGCCACCGAGCCCTTGCCGTTGGTGCCGCCGACGGTGACGACGCGGAACTCAGGCGCGGCGACTCCGAGGCGCTCGGCGACCGCGGTGACGCGCTCTAACCCTAAGTCGATGGTCCGCGGGTGGACCGAGTCCTGAAGCTCGAGCCACTCGGCGAGCGTGCGCATTCGGCGTTGAGGAGCGGCGGGGCGCGCCCTTCAGGCGGCCGCGACCGGAAGCTTCAGAAGCAGCCGCAGCATCGCCGCGATCCGGTCACGCATATCGCGCCGGTCGATGATCATGTCGATGGCGCCATGCTCGAGGAGGAACTCGGCGCGCTGGAAGCCCTCCGGCAGCGTCTCCCGCACGGTCTGCTGGATCACGCGCGGACCCGCGAAACCGATGAGCGCGCGCGGCTCGGCGATGTTGAGGTCCCCGAGGAGCGCAAGGCTCGCCGACACCCCGCCGGTGGTCGGATCGGTCAGGACGGAGATGAAGGGCATGTGCGCCTGCGCGAGGCGCGAGAGCGCGGCGGCGGTCTTGGCCATCTGCAGGAGCGAGTACAGCGCCTCCTGCATGCGCGCGCCGCCGCTCGCCGAGAAGCAGATGACCGGCCGCCGCTCCTGAATGCCGTAGTCGACGCCGCGCTTGAAGCGCTCGCCGACCACCGATCCCATCGAGCCGCCGAGGAACTGGAACTCGAAGGCGGCGGCCACCACCGGCAGCCCGTGCAGCGTCCCTTCGAGCACTATCAGCGCGTCGCTCTCGCCGGTCGCTTTCTGCGCCTGCGTCAGGCGGTCGCGGTATTTCTTGCTGTCGCGGAACTTGAGCGGATCCTCCGGTGCGATCCCCGCGCCGATCTCCCCGATCGCCCCCGGGTCGAGGAAGCGCTCGAGGCGCTCGCGCGCGCGGATGCGCATGTGGTGGCTGCACTTGGGGCAGACGTAGAGATTGCGCTCGAGCTCGGCGCGATAGAGCACGGCATCGCACGCCGGGCACTTGATCCATAGCCCTTCCGGCACCGAGCGCGTGCGCCGCTCGGTCTTGATGCGGGAGGGCATGATCTTCTCGAACCAGGACATGCAACCAACTCTTGGGCTGCGCCGCCAGGCTCGGGCGGCGCTTCGATCATAACTGATCGGCGTCCGACACCCCGTCCCCGGCCGGCGCGGGCAGTCCGAAGGCCGCCGGATAGCGTACCTCCCAGAGATAGAGCCCCGCGGCGGGCGCGGTGGCGGCGCTGCGGGTCCGGTCGCGTCCCTCGAGCACGGTGCGCGCCCACGCGGGCGGCTCATCGCCCTTGCCGACCGCGATGAGGAGGCCGGCGATGTTGCGCACCATGTGATGGAGGAAGGCGTTGGCGACCGCTTCGATGACGATCCAGTCACCGTGCCGCTCGACGGCGAGCCGCGTCAGGCGCCGGATGGGCGATTTGGCCTGGCATTCTGAGGAGCGGAACGCGCTGAAGTCATGCTCGCCCACGAGGAGCGCCGCCGCCTCCGTCATGGCTCTCGCATCGAGGGCGCGCGTCACCCATGCGGCGCGCGAGGCGTTGAGGGCCGAGCGCGCCGTGCGATTGAGGACAACATAGCGGTAGATGCGCGCCTCGGCGCAGTAGCGTGCATGAAAATGCGCGGGCACCGGCAGCGCCCAGGAGACGGCGACATCCTGCGGCGCCTCGCTGTTGGCGCCGAGAATCCAGCTGCGGGCACTGCGCTCGGCGCGCGTATCGAAGTGCGCAACCTGGCCGCGCGCATGCACCCCCGCATCGGTTCGCCCGGCGCAAACGAGGCTCACCGGCTCCGCGGCGACTGCGCCGAGCGCATTTTCCAGGACCTGCTGAACGGTGCGGAGCGCGTGCTGGCTCTGCCAGCCGGCGAAGGCTGAGCCGTCGTACTCGATGCCGACGGCAATTCTCATTTGATTTGGCTGCAACGGCCTGCGGCCGTTTCAGCCAATCAACCAGGAAGCGACTCCATCAGCCGCTGTGCTTCCTGCTTCTGCGCCGCCGAGCCCTCGGTCAGGACTTCCTCGAGGATATTGCGCGCACCGTCCGGATCGCCCATGTCCATGTAGGCGCGGGCGAGATCGAGCTTGGTGCCGACCTCGCTCATCGTCACGGGCTCGAGGTCCGGGAGCGCCATGTCCTCCGAGGCAAGCCGCTGCGTCGCCGCAAAGGCCGCATCCGGCACCGTCGCGGTGCCGACGTCGAGATCGAGCTTGCCGCCGTTGCCGGGGTAGGTGCCGGTGCCGAGATCCAGGTCCACGCCCGAGGTGCGGATCTCCGGATGGCTGCCGGTCGAGGCACTGCTGCTCACGTCGATGTCGACCGTATCGCCGCGCAGCTGCGCCAGGCGCGAGGTCTGCGAGCCGTCCTGCAGCGGCCCGGCCTGCGTCAGCGCCGACTCGAGCGCCTCCTGGTCGAACTGCCACTGGCCCGTGGTCGAGGTCTTCACGTGCGCGGCCTCATTGGCCGTGTCTTCCAGGTTCTTGCGCGTCTTCTCGTCGAGTCCGGCCACCATGGTCGGCTGATCCGCGCCGGCGCCGAGCATCGGCTGCTCCGCGGTGTCGACCGCGCCCAGGTCGAGACCGAGATCGTCGATCGCGAGCTCCGCGGTCTGGTCGGCACCGCCGCGCAGCCGCGGCTCGATCTTCGCGCGCACCGTGCGACCGTCGTCCGGTGTCTCGAGCGTCGGCTGCTCGACCGTCGGGCCTTCGGTGTCCGCGGTCTGCTGGCGCATCTTGGCGGTCATCTGCCGCGTGCTGCCGGTGACGGCGCCGTTGTCGCCGCGGGCGCCGCCCTGGAGCACGGTGAGGTTGCGATCGGTGACGCCGGTCGAGGCCTCGGTCATCTGCGCGGTGCCCTCTTCGACCGCCGCGCCGATATCGAGATCGACGCCCTGCTCCTCGGTCGGCACCGGCTCGCCGAGCAGATCGAAGTCGACCCGGCTCTGTCCGCCCTCGAGATTGAGGTCGACGCCGCCCGCGGCCGCGCCACCCACGGCGCCACCGCCGGAGAACAGCGCGTCCTCGGGGGCGAGCTGCTTGCCCATGATCAGGATCTTTTCCCACTCGCCGGGCGCGGCTTCGGAGCGCGTCTGCGCGAGCTCGTGGGCGGTCTGCAGGAACTGCTCCTTGTTGCCCCAGACGAAGAACACTTCGAGGAGCTTGAGCTTGAGGTCCCGCCGCCCTGGCTCGCGGCCGATGGCGATGCGGATGAGGTCGGCGGCCTGGTCGTACAGGCCGTAGGCCATGTGGAAGTCGGCTTCGGCGAGCGGGTCGCCCTGGTCGAGGTTGATCGCCGTCTCGCTGCTGATGGTGTCATCGGCAGTGACATGCTTCGCCGCCGACGGGGGCGGCGCGGCACCGGCGGTCGCGAGGCGCGGCCGCTCGTGCGTGCCGGTCTCCTCGACGACGACGTCGGGCTCGCGCTCCGTGAGCGGCCTGGCCCGCATGGTCGGAGTCTCCAGCCCTCCCGAGCCGCGCAGGGAGCCGCCCCCGCCCAGGGCACCACCGGCGCCGCTCGCCCCAGCCACCGCGGCAACCGCCAGCCGGCCGAGCGAGTCATCGAATTCCGAGGTCCGGCGCGAGCGCAGGAACCGAAGACCTGCGACCACCGCGAGCACCAGCGCGAGGAGCGCGAGCACCCACCAGTAACCCATGATCGTATCGAGAATCGAGCCGCCCTCGGCGGGTGCGGGGGCAGGCTTCACAGCGGTTACGGGCTTTGCCAGCGGCTTCGTAACCGGCGGCGGCGGTGCCGCGGCGGCCACCGGAGGCGGCTGCTCTTCCTTCGGCGCAGGCTTCTCCGCGGGCGCCGGCGCCGGTGTAGTCGCCACCGGGGGCGGCGGCGGTGCGGCCTGGGCGACCGGGGGCTTCGCGGGTGCCGGCGTCGGCGCGGGCGCAGGCGTCGGGACCGGCGCGGGCGCCCTGGCGGCGGCCTGCTTAGCGGCGAGCTCCGACTGCAGCCGTGCGAGATCCTGGTTCTTGAGGTCAAGGAGGCGCTTTGACTCGGCGAGCTGCCCCTCGAGATCGTTCACGCGGCCCTTGAGCGCGCTGAGCTCCGCGCTGTTCGCCGCGGTGCCGGCGCCGGCGGAGGCGGTTTCCGATGGCGCAACGAGCTTCAGTCGACCGGGCTGCGCGCCCTGGCTCCCCGCAGGGGCCGCGGCGGCTGCGGCGCCTTCGGCGGGAGCTGCCGCGCTGGAGCGCCACGCCGTGAACTGGCGGTTGATCTCGGCGCTGGCATCCGCGGGCGAAATCGCGTCCGCGGTCGCCGCGTCCGGAATGCGCACCACGGCGCCCGAGCGCAGCAGGTTCATGTTCTGCTCGAAGGCTTTGGGGTTCGCCTGGTAGATGGCGAGCATCCAGCTGCGCGTGCGCGCCGAATTCGTGGTCGCGCCGGTCACTCCGCGCGCGATCTCGGAGAGTGTCTCCCCGCGCTGCACGACGTGATTGGAGTTGGCGCCCTGCTCTGCGCCCGGCTCGGCCGAGGGGCCGGCAGGCGCTGCGCTGGTGCTCGCCCCTTCGGGGGCCGGAGCGGGCGCGGCAGCCGCGCTCGGCAGCGGTGCGGTCTTTGCGGTGCTGCGCTCGGGAGGTGCGCTCGCTGCGGGGCCGGCCGCCTCGGCAGGCGCCGCCTGCGCAGTCTCGGCCGCCGCGGGCTCGGCGGCGGCCGGCGCCGCGGGACTTGGAGTCTCCGCGCTGCGCGCGATCGTTCCGGCGCGCGTGTCGGCACCGGTGACGGGCGCGCTGACCGGCGCGTTCGCAGCCAGCGACTGGTTCGGCGTGTACACCGGCGGATCGAGCAGCATGGTGTACTCGCGCACCAGCTGCCCGTGTGACCAGGTGACGTTGATGAGGAGCGTAATGAAAGGATCGGTGACCGGGTCAGTGGACTTGATCTTGATGATGTGGCGGCCGTCCGCCGTCTCAACCGTGCGCAGCTGGACGCTCGTCAGGTACGTCGGGTAGTCGATGCCGTTCTGCGAGAAGATCTCGCGCGCAGCCAGCTGCGCGCGCACCGTGTTGGCCTCATCGGGCGCGACGTCGGTGATCTCGATCTCCGCATCGAGCGGAGAGTTGAGCGAGGAGTTGAGACGAATGTCTCCGAGACCGAGGGCAAGCGCCGCTGACGGTAAAGCCAGCAGCAATGCCAGCGCCCGGCTTGAGCGTTTGGCGAACATCACGATACCCCGGCAGGAGTCATTTGAAATATCTTGTAGAAACAATCGGATGGACGATAAGTTGCGAGTCCACCACGAATTGGGCGGCAATATAACTTAAATAGGCTTACAACCCAAAGCCTGAAGGCTTCCGCCGCCGTCAATCGCGGCTCACCGGCATACATTGTCGGGCACAGTCCTCGAGTTAAGTCCCCATTGAGAAGCAGAATCTTCACGGATTCTTAGGACATAAACTGTGTCGCGGTTCGCCTCGGAAGGGGGTCGTGAGACCTGAGCGGCGGCGGAACTGTGATCGCCGCCACATCTCGCGGTGCCGCACGCCCCCTTAGCTCAAGCGCGCGGCGCCCCTGGAATCACCGGGGTGGGCGATTTCACGTCGGCGTTCTGCGCACGCTGGCGCAGATAGTGGTCCATCAGCACGATCGCGAGCATCGCCTCCGCGATCGGCGTAGCGCGCAGCCCCACGCACGGGTCGTGCCGTCCGGTCGTGACGATCTCGACCGGATTCCCGGCGACGTCGATCGTGCGCGCGGGGACCTGGATGCTGGAAGTGGGTTTCAGCGTCAGGTGCGCGAGGATGTCCTGGCCGGAGGAGATGCCGCCCAGGATCCCCCCGGCGTGGTTGCTGAGGAACCCGCCCGGCGTCAGCTCGTCGCGATGTTCGCTGCCGCGCTGCGCGGCCGCGCTGACGCCCGCGCCGATCTCGACCGCCTTCACCGCGTTGATGCCCATAAGCGCATGGGCGATGTCGGCGTCCAGCCGGTCGAACACCGGCTCGCCTAAGCCCGGCGGGACGCCGCTCGCGACCACGGTGATGCGCGCTCCGACCGAGTCGCCCGCTTCGCGCGTCTTCCAGATCAGCTCCTCGAGCTCCGGCACCCGCTTCGGGTCCGGGCAGAAGAACGGATTCTGATAGGCAAACGCGGGATCCACCGCCTCGAGGGTGAGCGGGCCGACCTGGCTCAGGAAACCGTAGATGCGCACGCCGAGCCTCGTGGCGAGATAACGCCGCGCGATCGCGCCGGCCGCGGTACGCATCACCGTCTCGCGCGCGCTCGAGCGCCCGCCGCCGCGGTAGTCGCGCACGCCGTACTTCTGCTGATAGGTGTAGTCGGCATGCCCCGGGCGGAAGCGGTCCTTGATCCGCTCGTAGTCGCGCGAGCGTGCGTCGGTGTTCTCGATGAGGATGCCGATCGGCGTGCCGGTGGTGCGCCCCTCGAAGACCCCGGAGAGGATGCGCACCTGGTCGGCCTCGCGGCGCTGGCTCACGAAGTGCGACGTGCCGGTGCGGCGCCGGTCGACGTCCTGCTGCAGATCCGCCGCACTCAACTCGAGGCCCGGCGGGCAGCCGTCGACGATGCACCCGAGCGCCGGCCCGTGGCTCTCGCCGAAGGTGGTGACGGTGAAGAGCTTGCCGATGGTGTTGCCGGACATGGCCTCTAGTTTGCCACCAGTTGCTCGCGCGTCAGTAGAAACACCCCGCCGCCGCCGCGCGCGAACTGAAGCCACAGGAACGGCAGCTGCGGGTACGCGCGCCGCACCGCCCCCTCGGTATTGCCCACCTCGACGATGAGAAGTCCGCGTGCGCGCAGGTGGCAGCGCGCCTCGCGCAGGATGACGGCCACCGAGTTAAGACCCTGCGGGCCGGCGGCGAGCGCCACGCGCGGCTCGTGCCGGTACTCGGGCGGCAGTCGTTTGAGCTCACGAGCCCCTACGTAAGGCGGATTCGCGACGATGATATCGTAGGTGGCGCCGCGCAGCGCGCTGAAGTGGTCGGATAGCTTGAGCCGCACGCGCTGCGCGAGGCGGTGGCGGCGCACGTTGCCGCGCGCGACCTCGAGCGCCGCGGCCGAGATGTCCACGGCGTCGACGCGCGCCTCCGGTAACGCCTTCGCACAGGCGACGGCGATACAGCCCGAGCCGGTGCCGAGATCGAGAATGCGCCGCACGCGGCGCGGGTCTGCCCACGGCGCGAAGCCCCGCTCGATGAGCTCCGCGAGCGGCGAGCGTGGCACCAGCACGCGCGCATCGACCGCGAACTCAAGGCCCGCGAACCAGGCGACACCCGTGAGATAGGGGGCGGGAACGCGCTCGGCGATGCGCCGCTCGATGAGCTCGCGTGCGCGCGCTGCATCCGCGGCGCCGACGCGGCGCCGGTAGAGCGCGGCGCCGCCGGCGTGCGGCAGCTTGAGCGCGTGCAGCGTAAGACTCGCGGCCTCGTCCCACGCGTTGTCGGTGCCATGACCGAAGAAGACGCGCGCGCGTTTGAGGCGCCGCGCGCCGCGTGCGATGAGGGAGAGCACGGTGAGGGGCGGAATCCGCCCGGAGCGCCGTCTGGGCCTAGATGCCTGTGTCATCCGCCCTCGACACCGGTATGAAATAATTCGCTCATGAGCATCGTGAGCACCGTGAGGGCCGTCCGACTGCGATGGCTCGTGGTCCTCGCCACCGCCGCCGCCGGCGCGGGGCTCCTCGGCTTCTACCTCGCGCAGCAACTTGACAGGGAAGCTCCGCTGCTGGCAAGCGGCACCTGGCTGCCGCGCCCGAAGGCGATCGGCGACTTCGAGCTGCTGGATGAGAGCGGGCGGCCGTACCGGCGTGCGGATCTCACGAGTGCGCCGACGCTCGTCTACTTCGGCTTCACGCGCTGCCCGGACGTCTGTCCGACGACGCTGGTGAAGCTCGCGCAGGTGCGCCGGCAGGCGGCACTCGGCTCGCTGCGGGTGTTGTTCGTCAGCATCGACCCCGGGCGCGACACGCCGACGGCGGTCGGACTCTACGCGCATGCCTTCGACCCTTCCTTCCGGGGTGTCACGGGCAGACCTGAGGAGATCCTTAAGCTGGCGAAGAACTTCGCGGTTGCCGTCAACCGCGTCGACCTGCCGGGGGGCGATTACACGATGGATCATTCCGCGGTGATCTTCCTGGTCGATGGGCGCGGGATCATCGCCATCTTCACGCCCCCCTTCGAAGTGTCCGCCCTGGCGGCGGACCTGCGCCGGGCGGCGCCCTATCTCGCTGCCGAAGCGGGCCGGCACCCCACGTGAGCACCGACGACACCGGCGCGCGCCTCTTCGTGGGTCTGCAGTACCTGCTGCCGCAGCACCTGCTGTCGGGCGTGGTGCACTGGCTCGCACGGCTGCATCTCACGTGGGTGAAGAACGCGCTCATCGACAATTTCGTCGTCAACTACCGACCCGACATGAGCGAGGCCGAGGAGTCGGATCCGCGCAAGTACGCGAGCTTCAACGCCTTCTTCACCCGCGCGCTGCGCCCGGGCGCGCGCCCCGTGGACGCAGCGCCGACCGCGCTGGTCTCGCCCGTCGATGGCACGGTGAGTCAGATCGGGCGGACCGATGGCTCCTCGCTGGTGCAGGCCAAGGGACTGACCTACACGCTCGAGTCGCTCCTCGATGAGGCCGCGCCGGCGTGGGCGCCTGCTTTTCGCGGCGGCGCTTTCGCGACTCTCTATCTCGCCCCGCACAACTACCACCGCATCCACATGCCGCTCGAGGGCACGCTCCAGGCCGCCTGGTATGTCCCGGGCCAGCTCTTCAGCGTGAACGCGACCACGGCGGCACAGGTGCCGGGGCTCTTCGCCCGCAACGAGCGTGTGGTGTGCGTGTTCGCGGCCGGCACGCTCTCCTTCGCGCTGGTGCTGGTGGGGGCGCTCTTCGTCGGCAGCATGTCGACCGTCTGGCACGGCGATGTCACGCCGCGCAGCCCGCGCGTGCGCGGCGACCTCGCGCTCGACTTCGTACGCGCGGGCTTGAAGCTCGAGAAGGGCGCGGAGATGGGCCGTTTCAACATGGGATCGACCGTGATCCTGCTGCTGCCGCCGGGCAGGAGCGAGTGGCTCGGCGAGCTCAGGAGCGGCAGCGCCGTCCGCGTGGGTCAGGCGCTGGCGCGCCTCACATGAAGCCGGGCGAGGACTGGCGGCCGAGCGCCACCGACCTCGCGCTGCGCGAGCGCGCGGCGCTGCTCGCGCGTGCCCGGGAATTCTTCGCCGCCCGCGCCGTGCTCGAAGTCGATACCCCGCTCCTCGTCAACTCGCCGGTGAGCGATGTGCACATCGCGAGCGCCACCGTCGAGCTCGGCGAGGGGCAGCCGGGAGCGGGCACCGCTCCCCCACTCTACCTGCATACCTCGCCTGAGTACGCCATGAAGCGCCTCCTCGCCGCGCACTCCCGCGACATCTACCAGATCTGCCACGTGGTGCGGGGCAACGAGCGCGGGCGGCTGCACAACCCGGAGTTCACGCTCATCGAGTGGTACCGCGTCGGCTTGCCGCTTAGCTTGCTCATGGACGAAGTGGAAGCCCTGGTGCGCTTGCTGTTGGGAGCGGCCGGCGCGGGACGCCGCAGCGAGCGGCTCACCTACCGCGAGGCGTTCATGCGCGAGCTCGCCCTCGACCCCTTCAGCGCCCCGGACGTGAGTCTCCTCGGGGCCGCGCGCCGCCTCGGGCTTGAGTCCCGCGGCGCGGACCGGGATGAGCTGCTCGAGTTCCTGATGGGTGTCGGCGTCGGTGCGCGCTTAGGTAGCGGCGCCCTGACCTTCATCCACGGCTATCCGGCGACCCAGGCGGCGCTCGCGCGCCTCGATCCTGAGGATGCGCGCACGGCGCTGCGCTTCGAGCTCTACTGTGAGGGCGTCGAACTCGCCAACGGCTTCCATGAGCTCGCCTCGGCGGTCGAGCAGCGCGCGCGCTTCGAGCGCGACAACGAGGAGCGGCGGCGCGCGGGACAACCGGTGCGGCCGCCGGATGAGCGGCTGCTCGCGGCGCTTGCGGCGGGGCTCCCGGACTGCGCCGGGGTGGCGCTCGGGTTCGATCGCACGTTGATGCTGGCGCTCGGCGCTCAGCACATCGACGACGTGCTCGCCTTTCCGACCGCCCGTGCCTGAGGGCGCCATGAGCTCGGTGCGGCTCTCGTCCCGGGGGCTCGCGGCCGGGGCCGCTGCCTTCACGATCTGGGGATTGTTCCCGGTCTATCTCCACCCTTTGAGCGGCGTGCCGGCGCTCGAGATCATCGCGCATCGTGTCGCCTGGTCGTGCCTGCTGCTCCTTATCGTGATGCTGCTGCGTGCCGAGCTCGGCCGGCTCACGACAGCGCTCGGCAAGCCACGGCTGCTGGCGGGGCTCGCCACTTCGGCGCTCCTCATCAGCTGCAACTGGCTGGTGTATGTCTGGAGCGTCACCCACCAGCACATCGTCGAGTCGAGCCTCGGCTATTACATCAATCCACTGGTGAACGTGCTGCTCGGGGTGCTGGTGCTGCGCGAGCGCCCCAACGCCGTGCAATGGAGCGCGATCGTCCTCGCCGCGCTCGCGGTGCTCTATCTCGCGCTACAAGCCGGGCGTCCGCCCTGGATCGCGTTCGCGCTGGCGATGAGCTTTTCGCTCTACGGGTTCGTGCGCAAGGTCATCAGTGTGGATGCACTGCCCGGGCTTGCGATCGAGACGCTGCTGCTCTCGCCGCTCGCGCTTGGGCTTCTCGCCTGGCGCGAGGCGACCGGCGTCGCGGCCTTCGGCCACGCGGGGTTCGCGATCACGGCATTGCTCATCGGCAGTGGAATCTTCACGGCGATGCCGCTGTTCCTGTTCGCCTATGGAGCGCGCCGGTTGCCGTACTCGACCGTGGGCGTGCTGCAGTACATCGGCCCGAGCCTGCAGCTCGCATGCGGAGTGCTCTTCTATCACGAGAGCTTTGAGCCGGCGCGCGCGGCGGGCTTCGGGCTCCTGTGGGCGGCGCTGCTGCTCTACGCGGCGGACGGGGTGTGGCGAGCACGGAGGCTCGCGCGCGCGGGCGCCTGAGGGGACTTACTGCTTGGCGCGCGAGATGTACTGGCCGGTGCGCGTGTCGATGCGCAGCACTTCGCCCTCGTTGATGAAGAGCGGCACGCGCACCACCGCGCCGGTCTCGAGCTTGGCGGACTTCTGCCCGCCGGTGGCGGTGTCACCGCGCAGCCCCGGATCGGTCTCGACCACTTTCAGCTCGATGTGCGGCGGCGGGGTGACGACGAGCGGCACGTTGTTCCAGAGCGTCACGATGCACACCACGCCGTCCTTGAGCCATTGCGCGTTGTCGCCGACCGCCGACTTGCCGGCCGTGTACTGCTCGAAGCTCTCCGGGACCATGAAGTGCCAGAAGTCCCCGTCCTGGTAGAGATACTGCATGTCCATGTCGACGACGTCGGCGGCCTCGAGTGACTCGCCCGACTTGAAGGTGCGCTCGATGGTGCGGCCGGTCTTCAAGTTGCGCACCTTGATGCGGTTGAAGGCCTGGCCCTTGCCGGGCTTGACGAACTCGTTCTCGACGACCGCGTACGGGTCGCCATCGAGCAGGACCTTGAGACCCGAGCGGATCTCGCTGGTGGTATAGCTGGCCATTCTCGGATCCCGTGATTTCCAGGGGCGGCAAGATGTTGCCGCCCTGCCCAAAAAGGGCCGCGTATGATAGCGGCATCGGTGCAGGCCCGCCAGCCGAGCCCCGAGACGCTTTTTTCCGCGAGGTCGCTCACGCGGAGGGGCTGGGTCCGGGTGCTAGAATCCGCGCGCTTTTTGCTTGTGTAGTCCAGGGAGGCCGTCTTGATCGAGCAGAGCGCCGTTCCGCTCATCGTGCTCAGCGCCACGCGTGATCCCGTCGAGGCGATCAACCGCATGCTGCGCCGCGCGGGTGAGCCGGCCCACTGCACCTGGATACCGGCGCTCCGCGATCTCGCCGACGCGCTCACCCAGATCAACCCCGAGCTGGTGGTGCACGTGATGGCCGACGAGCAGGAGCTCGAGGCCGTCATCGCGATTCGCGACCAGCTGGCCCCCACCGTGCCGATCCTGGCGCTCGCCCAGGAGGCCGAGGAGGCCACCATCGCCAATGCGCTCATGCTCGGCGCCCGCGACCTCGCCTCGCTCGCCCACCCGGAGCGCCTGCAGGCGGTGATGATGCGGGAGCTCGAGACTTTTCGTGCCCGGCGCACTCTCGATGCCGCAATGCGCGCCGCCCAGGATGCCCGCAGCCAGCTCGATACGGTGCTCGAGCGCTCCAACGACGCGATCATCCAGGTGCAGGAGGGGATCGTCACCGACGCCAACCCCGCGTGGCTCGAGCTGTTCGGCGTCGAGGACGGGATCGCGGGTCAGCCCGTGATGGATTTGTTCGAGGAGTCCTCGCATCCGGCGCTGCGCGGCGCGCTCGCCGCCTGTCTGCAGGGGCGCTGGAGCGGGGATCACACGCTGCGGGCCAACGCCCTGCCCGCCGACGGCAGCATCCTGCCGGTGGAAATCGCCCTCGCCATGGGCGAGCACGAAGGCGAGCCCTCCGTGCGGCTGGTCGTGCCGTCGGCGCCGCGCGCCCCCGCGGCGCAGGCCGAGCCGCGCGCCGCCGAGGGCCCGGCTACGGCCGCCGACGCTTACGGGCTGCCGCAGCGCCGCGAGCTGCTGCAGGCGCTCGGCGAGCGGCTCGCGACGCGCCCCTCGGGGGGCGTGCGCTGCCTCGCGGTCGTGAAGCTCGACAAGTTCGCCACGCTCGAGCGCGTCATCGGCGTGACGGGGAGCGAGGACGTCGTCGCCGAGTTCGTGCGGCTGCTGCGCGAGACGGTGCGGCCGAAGGAGCTGATCGGACGCCTCGGCGGCCTGCTGTTCCTGGTGCTGCTCGAGCGCGGCAACGAGAACGACATCAACGCCTGGGCCGACCAGCTGCTCAGCCGTGTGCAGAAGCACGTCATGCGCATCCGCGACAAGGCAGTGTCGGTCACCTGCACGATCGGCTTGTCGACCGTGTCGCCGGGGCGCGCCGGCCTCGATGCGGTGGTGGCCGACGCGCTCGAGGCCTGCCGCAAGGGCGGCACGCGCGGCGGCAACCAGAGCGTCGCCTCGGACCAGGCCGACACCGAGAGCCGCGTGATGTCCTACGACAAGGTGTGGGTCAAGCACATCAAGGCGGCGCTCATGGAGAACCGCTTCCGGCTGGTGCAGCAGCCGATCGCGAGCCTGCGGGGCGAGGACCCGGGCATGTTCGACGTGCTGGTGCGCATGATCGATACGCAGGGCAAGGAAGTGCTGCCCTCGGAATTCATGGCGGCGGCGGCGCGCAACGACCTGATGAAGAACATCGACCGCTGGGTGGTGGGGGCGTCGCTGTCGTTCGCGGCGCAGAAAAAGCCCGAATGCCTGTTCGTGCGCCTCTCGCGCGAGACCGTCAAGGACGACACTTTCCTCGACTGGCTCGACAATCACCTGCGCTCGAGCCGCGCCGAGCCGCAGCGCCTGTGCTTCCAGGTCACGGAGGAAAGCGCCGCGACCTACATCACCCAGGTGAAGGCGCTGACGGACGCGCTGCGCAGGCGGCACTTCCGCTTCGCGCTCGAGAGCTTCGGCGGCGGACGCGACAGCCTCGGCATGCTCGAGTCCCTGCCGCTCGACTTCGTGAAGATCGACGGCGCGGTGATCCAGGGACTCGCCGCCGATCCCCAGCTGCAGCAGCGCGTGCGCGCGCTGGTCGAGGCGGCTCAGAAACGCTCGGTGCAGACCATCGGCGAGCGCGTCGAGGACGCCAACACCATGGCCGTGCTGTGGCAGCTCGGCGTGCAGTACATCCAGGGCTATTTCGTCAACGAGCCCGAGGAAGTGGTGTTGAGCGCGGGGCGCTGAGCAGCGCTCCGCGGCGCTCGACGCGCGCCTCTCAAGGCTTCGGGCCTGCCACCGGCAGCCGCGCCTCCATGCGCTCGATCCTGCGCGGCCAGCCGCGCTTCAACACCGCGCCGCGCTGGGCCCGCTGCCCGAGATAGTCCCTGAGGTCGCGCCACTCGAGGACTTTCTGCGTGTCTCCCGACCAGAGCACGAGGCTCGCCTCGGGCGGCACCACCGCGAGCGCGGTCATCAGCTCGCTGCGTTCGCGGGCCTTCCTGCCCGGGATGTCGTAGAGCTTGTTGCCCTTGCCGCGGGGCATCTCGGGCACCTCGGCCACCGGGAAAGCGAGCAGCTTGCCCTCGCTGCTCACCACGGCGACGAGCGAGTCCGCTGACGGCACCGGCGCGGGGGGAAGCACCTGCGCATTCTCCGGGACACTCAAGACCGTCTTACCGGCGCGCCGGTCGGTGACGAGGTCCTTCAGGCGCGCGGTGAAACCGTAGCCGGCATCGCTCGCGAGCAGCCACAGGTCCTCGGGCTCGCCGATCATGACGCCGGCAAACTTGGCTCCGTCCGGCGGATCGAGGCGCCCCGAGAGCGGCTCGCCGTAGCCGCGCGCCGAGGGGAGCGAGTGCGCCGGCAGCGTGTAGGTGCGGCCGGTGCTGTCGATGAACACCGCGGGCTGCAGGCTCCGTCCCCGGGCCAGCGCCTGGAAGCCGTCCCCGCCTTTGTAGGAGAGGGCCCCGACATCGACCTCGTGACCCTTGGCCGAGCGTACCCAGCCGCCCCTCGAGAGCACCACCGTCACCGGCTCGTTGGGGATCAGGCTCGTCTCATCGATCGCCTGCGCAGCCTCGCGCTCGACGATCTTGGTGCGCCGCTCGTCGCCGTACTTGTCGGCATCGGCGCGGATCTCGGCGGCGATGAGTTTCTTCAGCTTCGCCTTGCTCTTCAGCAGCCCTTCGAGCTCCGCAGCTTCGGCGGCGAGCGTCTTCTGCTCCTCGCGGATCTTCATCTCCTCGAGCTTGGCGAGGTGGCGCAGCCGCGTATTGAGGATCTCCTCGGTCTGCTCGTCCGTGAGCTTGAAGCGCTTCATCAGCACCGGCTTCGGCTCCTCCTCGCGGCGGATGATGCGGATCACCTCGTCGAGGTTGAGGAAGGCGATGAGCAGGCCATCGAGAATGTGCAGGCGCTTTCCGACCTTCTCCAGGCGGTGCGTGAGGCGGCGCGTGACGGTCGCGGTGCGGAACTCGAGCCACTCGCTGAGGATCTCCTTCAGCCCCATCACCCGCGGCCGGCCGTCGAGCGCGATGATGTTGAGGTTGACGCGGTAGTTGCGCTCGAGATCCGTGGTCGCGAACAGGTGGTTCATGACCTCGATGAGGTCGACGCGGTTGGAGCGCGGCACGATGACGAGACGCGTCGGGTTGTCGTGATCGGACTCGTCGCGCAGGTCCTCCACCATCGGCAGCTTCTTGGCGCGGATCTGCTCGCCGATCTGCTCCTGTACGCGCGTCGGCGACACCTGGTAGGGGAAAGCGGTGATGACCGCGTTGCCTTCCTCGATCTCCCAGGTGGCGCGCGCCTTGAAGGTGCCGACGCCCTTGTCGTAGAACTCCTTGAGATCGGCACGCGGCGAGATGATCTCGGCGCCGGTGGGCAGGTCCGGGCCCAGGACGCGCTTCATGAGAGCCGCAAGGGTGGCGTCGGGCTCCTCGAGCAGATGGATCGCGGCGGCGGCGACTTCCTTCAGGTTGTGCGGCGGAATGTCGGTCGCCATGCCCACCGCGATGCCGGTAGTGCCGTTCAGGAGCAGGTTCGGCAGCCGCGCCGGCAGGATCGCCGGCTCCTCGCGTGAGCCGTCGTAGTTCGGGACCCAGTCGACGGTGCCGTCGGAGAGCTCGCCGAGCAGCACCTCGGCGTAGCGCGTGAGCTTCGCCTCCGTGTAACGCATGGCGGCGAAAGACTTCGGGTCATCCTGCGAGCCCCAGTTGCCCTGCCCGTCGATAAGCGGGTAGCGGTACGCGAAGGGCTGCGCCATGAGCACCATTGCCTCGTAGCAGGCCGTGTCGCCGTGCGGGTGGAACTTGCCGAGCACGTCGCCGACGGTGAGCGCGGCCTTCTTGTGCTTGGCGACCGCCGACAGCCCGAGCTCGCTCATGGAGTAGACGATGCGCCGCTGCACGGGTTTCAGCCCATCGCCGAGCGCCGGCAGCGCCCGGTCGAGGATCACGTACATCGAGTAGTCGAGATAGGCCTTCTCGGTGAAGGTCGAGAGCGGCTGGCGCTCGATGCCCTCGAAGTTCAGCTCCTGATTCTCCGGGGGCCCGCTCATACCTGCACCTCGGCGAGGTTGCCCTTCTCCTCGAGCCACTCGCGGCGGTCCGCGGCGCGCTTCTTGGCGAGCAGCATGTCCATGAGCTGATCGGTCTTGTCCTTGCCCTCGATGGTGAGCTGCACCAGACGGCGCGTGCGCGGGTCGATGGTGGTCTCGCGCAGCTGCTTGGGGTTCATCTCCCCTAAGCCCTTGAAGCGGGTGACCGAGGGCTTGGGTTTCGTCGGGCTCTCCTTTTCTATCTTCTTCAGCAGCTGGTCCCGCTCGGAGTCATCGAGCGCGTACAACACCTGCTTGCCGGCGTCGATGCGGTAGAGCGGCGGCATGGCGACGTACACGTGCCCGTGGGTCACGAGCGGGCGGAAGTGCCGCAGGAACAGCGCGCACAGGAGCGTCGCGATGTGCTGCCCGTCGGAGTCGGCGTCCGCGAGGATGCAGACCTTGTGATAACGGAGCGAGCTCAAGTCGGTCGAGCCCGGCTCGACCCCGAGCGCGACGCTGATGTTGTGTACCTCTTCGCTCCCGGCGAGCTGCCCCGGATCGACCTCCCAGGTGTTGAGGATCTTGCCTCTGAGCGGCAGGATGGCCTGGAATTCCTTGTCGCGCGCCTGCTTGGCCGAGCCGCCGGCGGAGTCGCCCTCGACCAGGAACAGCTCGCAGCGCTTCGGCTCCTGGCTGACGCAATCGGCGAGCTTGCCCGGCAGCGCGGGGCCGCCGGCGATGCGCTTGCGCACCACGCGCTGTGCGGCCTTGGCGCGCTCCTGCGCGTTGGCGATGGCGAACTGCGCGATGCGCTCCCCGGCATCCGGGTGGCGGTTGAGCCAGAGCGCGACCGAGTCGCGCGCGAACCCCTCGACCAGCGCCGCGGCGTCGCGCGAGCCTAAGCGCTCCTTCATCTGACCGGCGAACTGGGGCTCCTGGATCTTCACCGACAGCACGTAGCTCGCCTTGTCCCACACATCCTCGGGGGTGAGCTTGATGCCGCGGGGCACGAGGTTCCTGAACTCGCAGAACTCGCGCACCGCCTGGGCGACCCCGGCGCGCAGGCCGTTGACGTGCGTGCCGCCCTCGATGGTGGGAATCAGGTTGACGTAGCTCTCGCCGATCGAGACTTCCGCATCCGGCGCCCAGCACAAGGCGTAGTCGACCGCATCGTTGTCGCCGGCGCGCGTGCCGGTGATGGGCTCGGCGGGAATGCGCATCAGCTTCTCGAGCTCCTCGACGAGATAAGCGCCGAGGTCGCCCGTGTAGAACCATTCGTCCTTCTCGCCGCTCGCCTCGTTCCTGAAGGTGACCCTGAGGCCGGGACAGAGCACCGCCTTTGCTTTCAGCGCGTGCTTGAGCTGCGGCACCGAGAACTTGTCGGAGTCGAAGAACTTCGCGTCCGGCCAGAAGCGGATGGTGGTGCCGGTATTGCGCTGGCCGACGGTGCCGGTCTCCTCGAGCTTGGAGGCGACCTTCCCGTCCTTGAAGCTGATGTTGTATTCCTTGCCGCCGCGCTTGATCCAGCACTCGAGGTGCTTTGACAAGGCGTTCACCACTGAAACACCGACCCCGTGCAGACCCCCGGAGAACTTGTAGTTCTTGTCGGAGAACTTGGCGCCGGCGTGCAGGCGCGTCAGGATCAGCTCCGCTCCGCTCACCTTCTCCTTCGGGTGGATGTCGACCGGCATGCCGCGGCCGTCGTCCGCGACCTCGAGCGAATTGTCCTTGTAGAGGACGACGTCGATCTGCTTGCAGTAGCCGGCGATCGCCTCATCGACGCTGTTGTCGATGACCTCGTGCGCGAGGTGATTGGGGCGCTGGGTGTGGGTGTACATGCCCGGCCGGCGGCGGACGGGCTCGAGGCCGGAGAGGACCTCGATATCGGATGCGGTGTACGACTGACTCATCCGGCTGTATGCGGTATCCCTTCGGTGCGCGCCGGTAGATGCGCGCGCGGCGCGAATCTTACCAAAATGCGAACAATGCTCCGGCCCTGTCGCCGGGTGCCGTCAGTCGAGATCGGCGAGCAGCGCTGAGCGCACCGCCGCCGGGACCGGGTCGACCGCGTGCCGGTAGTGCTCGTGATCGATCCCCACAGCGAGCGCGGCGCCCCCGCGCAGCGCGGCCGTCATCGCGACCTCGAGCTCGAAGCGCAGGAAGTGCACGGCGGAGGTCTTCTCCTCGTTCTCGCGCGGCAGGTCCTCGTCGGCGATTGCCGGCACGCGTGGATTCCCCGCCACCTGCACCCAGCAGCGCGCCTCGATCCCCCGGAGTGTGGCCAGCGCCGCGCGCCGCTCCTCGGGCTCAGCGAACTCGATGAGCAGCGTCACCTTCCAGTTGCTGCCGTCGGGGATCAGCGGGTTGTAGGCCGCGAGCTCGTCTGCGATTCCCTCGGGCTCGAAGATCCGCTCGACCCGCAGCATCTCCTGGACCTGGTACTGCACCGTGAGCCGGTCCTCGAATGACCAGGTGGTGTTCGACCCGACCTGAAGCTGGCGGTGGCGCTTGTGCGCGAGCACCCGGGTGCGGAACGCCGCGCGCTCGCGCGCGTACTGCTCGAGGGTCATGAGATCCGTGGCGGCGAGCTTCACAGCCCGTATGCCATCCTGAGCAGCGTCAGCGGGTGCTCGGGCTCGCGCGGTTCCTTAAGCCCGCTCTCGATCTGATGTCCCGCCATGGGGCAGTCGCTCGAGTAGTGATCGGCGCGGGCGCTCTCGACCCGCTGCATGACGGGACGCCCGATCTTCACCGAGGCGGCGCGGAAGCGCCGCTTCACCCCGTAAGTGCCGTTGTGGCCGGAGCAGCGCTCGATGGTGTCGACCGTCGTCCCGGGTACGAGCAGCAGTGCCTCGCGGGTCTTCAGGCCTAAGTTCTGCACCCGCAAGTGGCAGGGCACGTGGTAGCTCACCTTGCCGAGCGAGCGGGAGAAATCGGTGCGCAGGAGCCCGGCGCGATGGCGCAGCATCAGGTACTCGAACGGATCGAACATGTGCTCGGCCACGGCGCGCACCTCGGCGTCATCCGGGTACATGAGCGGCAGCTCCTGCTTGAACATGAGCACGCAGGAGGGGATCGGCGCCACGAGGTCGAAGCCCCCCGCCACGGCCTGTGCGAGCACCGGAATGTTGTGGTCCTTCAGCCGCGCGACTCCCTCGAGATCGCCGAGCTCGAGGCGCGGCATGCCGCAGCAGCGCTCACTCGGCAGCAGCCGCACCTCGATGCCGTTGTGATTGAAGACCGCGACCAGGTCCTCATCGAGCGCGGGCGCATTGCGGTTGCCATAACAGGTCGTGAAGAGCGCCACCCGGCCGGTGGTGTCGGCCGTGGGGCGTACCTGCGGGGCCTCCCCGGGTACGCCCGCGCGCGCCGTGCCGAGCGCGGCCAGGCGCGCGCGCGCGCTGCGGGCGTAGTACTTGGGGAGCGGCGCGGTACGGTCGACGCCGAGTGTCTTCTCGAGCAGTGCCCGGCCCGCCGCGGAGGCGTTCACCGCGTTCACCAGCTCCACCACCACCGGAATGCCGGCGAGTCTCCCCACCGCATCGGTGGCGGCGAGCACGCGCTCGCTCACCTTGAGCGCGCCATCGCGCGCGTGCACCGCCTTGGCGCGCAGCATCAGGTGCGGGAAGTCGACGTTCCAGGGATGCGGCGGCACGTACGGACACTTGGTCATGAAGCACATGTCGCACAGGTAACAGTGGTCGACGACCTCCCAGTAGACCTTCTTGTCGACGCCGGCGACCTCCCCGCCCGGAGCCTCGTCCACGGCGTCGAAGAGTGTTGGAAACGCGTTGCAGAGGCTGAAGCAGCGGCGGCAGCCGTGACAGATGTCGAATACCCGCTCGAGCTCCTGCTCGAGCGCGGCATGGTCATAGAACTTCGGGTCGCGCCACTCGACGGGCAAGCGCGTCGGAGCCTCCAGGCTCCCTTCGCGCGCACCCTGCGGGCGGCGCGGCGGGGTGGGCGTGTCGCTCATGCAGCGCGCATCAGGCCCCGAGCTCGGTGCCTGACGCGCTGCGCCTTCAGATTGCCTCGAGCGCCTTCGTGAAGCGGTTGGCGTGCGAGCGCTCGGCCTTCGCGAGCGTCTCGAACCAGTCGGCGATCTCCCCGAATCCCTCCTCGCGCGCGGCCTTCGCCATGCCGGGGTACATGTCGGTGTACTCGTGGGTCTCGCCGGCGATCGCGGCCTTGAGATTGAGCTTGGTCTCGCCGATCGGCAGCCCCGTCGCCGGATCGCCCACCGCCTCGAGGTACTCGAGGTGGCCATGGGCATGCCCGGTCTCGCCTTCCGCGGTCGAGCGGAACACGGCCGATACGTCGTTGAAGCCTTCGACGTCCGCCTTCTGGGCGAAGTACAGGTAGCGGCGGTTGGCCTGCGACTCGCCGGCGAACGCGTCCTTGAGGTTCTTTTCCGTCTTGCTGCCTTTGAGATTCATAAGCGTCCTCACTTAGACTCGGTCTAATGAAAGGCTGGCACTGTAACGGCTACCGCCGTGATGCGCAATCCGCTCTATCCCCTATCGCTGTGATGAGCAATGCCTCAACAACGCGCGTTGACCCTCGGCGGCAGCGCTGTGTAACGTTGCGCGCCCTCGATGAGCCCGCTCACCCTCCAAGGAGACTCAATTGGCCCGCGACAGCAAGCCCTTAGACTTCGAGCAGGCGCTCGCGGAGCTCGAGGGGCTGGTCGAGCGGCTCGAGCACGGCGATCTGCCGCTCGACGAGGCCTTGAAGGCCTTCGAGCGCGGCGTGGCGCTGACGCGCCAGTGCCAGACCTCGCTCCAGGCGGCCCAGCAGAAGGTCGAGATCCTCTTGAAGCGCGGCGCGAAGGCGGAGGTCGAGCCCTTCGACGAGTCCGCCGACGAGGCGAGCGCCGGGCCGACCACGCCCGAGTGAGAGCGCCGCCGTGAACGATGCCCGCCCTGCGGCCGGCGATTTTGCGGTGCGTGTCGCCGCCTGCCGGGAGCGCATCGAGCGCGTGCTCGATGAGGTGCTGCGGCTCCCGGAGCCCGGCACCGAGCGGCTGCGCGATGCCATGCGCTACAGCACCCTGGGCGCCGGGAAGCGTCTGCGGCCGATCCTCGTGTACCTCACGGGCGAATCCTTCGGCGCCCCGCTCGCGCGGCTCGATGCGCCCGCCGCGGCGGTCGAGCTGATTCACGTCTACAGCCTCGTGCACGACGACCTGCCGGCGATGGACGACGACGACCTGCGGCGCGGCCGCCCGACCTGCCACCGGGCCTACGATGAGGGCACCGCGGTCCTCGTGGGCGATGCGCTGCAGGCGCTCGCCTTCTCGGTGCTCGCGCACGAGCCGATGCCCGGCACCTCGCCCGAGGCGCGCCTCGAGATGATCCGGGTGCTCGCGCGCGCCATCGGCACCGGCGGCATGGCCGGCGGTCAGGCGGTGGACCTGGAGGCGGTGGGACGCACGCTCACGGTCGGCGCCGTCGAGAACATGCACCGCCGCAAGACCGGGGCGCTCATTCAGGCGAGCGTGCTGCTCGGGGCGCTGGCCGCCGGTGTGAGCGGTGCCGCGGAGCTCGCCGCCCTTAAGGCTTTCGGCGCCGAGATCGGGCTCGCGTTCCAGATCCAGGACGACATCCTCGACGTCGAGGGCGACCCGGCGCTGCTCGGAAAATCGACCGGCGCCGATGCGGCGCACGCCAAGCCGACCCATCCCAGCACCGCAGGAATCGACGCCTCGCGGGCGCGGGCGCGGGAGCTGCGCGATGCGGCGATCGCCGCCCTCGAGCCCCTGGGTGCGCGCGCCGGTGCGCTCGCCGAGCTTGCCCATTTCGTCGTCAGCCGCGCCAGCTGAAGATGCCTGAATTGCGCTCCCCGCGGGGCTTTCTTGGCCCCCGCGGGGCCCGTGTACACTGACGGCAACGATGAGCGCGCCGCCGGACAAATACCCGCTGCTGGCCGGGATCGAGAGCCCGGCGGACCTGCGCCGCTTGGCCCTGGGCAAGCTCCCGGCGCTGGCCGCGGAGCTGCGCGAGTTCCTCATCCAGAGCGTCAGCACGCGGGGCGGCCATTTCGCCGCCGGCCTCGGCACGGTGGAGCTCACCATCGCGCTCCACTACGTCTACGACACACCGCGCGACCGGCTCGTGTGGGACGTGGGGCATCAGGCGTACCCGCACAAGGTGCTGACCGGCCGCCGTGACCGGCTGCACACCATCAAGCAGGACGGCGGGCTCGCCCCGTTCCCCGCGCGGGCCGAGAGCGAGTACGACACCTTCGGCGTGGGTCACTCGAGCACCTCGATCAGTGCCGCTCTCGGCATGGCGGTCGCGGCCGCGCGCGCCGGCGACGATCGGCGCGTCGTGGCGGTGATCGGCGACGGCGCGATGACCGCCGGCATGGCCTTCGAGGCCCTGAATCACGCGGGCTCGCTCCCGGCGGACCTGCTGGTGATCCTGAACGACAACGACATGTCGATCTCGGAGAACGTCGGAGCGCTCTCCAATCACTTCGCGCGCGCTCTCTCCGGGCGCGTGTACGCGCACCTGCGCGAAGGCGGCAAGAAGGTGCTGCGGCAGATGCCGACGGTGTGGGAGCTGGCGCGCCGCTCGGAGGAGCACCTGAAGGGCATGGTGCTGCCCGGCACGCTGTTCGAGGAAATGGGCTTCAACTACATAGGTCCCATGGACGGGCACGACGTCAAGGCCCTGGTGCGTACGCTCCGCAACGTGCGCAAGCTCCGCGGCCCGCAGTTCCTGCACGTCGTCACCGTGAAGGGCAAGGGCTACGCGCCCGCCGAGGCGGACCCGATCAAGTGGCACGGCCCCGGGCCGTTCGACCCCGCGAGCGGCACCATCTACAAGGAGAAGGCGGCGGGGCCGAGCTACAGCCAGGTGTTCGGCCAGTGGCTGTGCGACATGGCGGAGCGCGACCCGCGCATCATCGGCATCACGCCCGCGATGCGCGAGGGCTCTGGACTGGTCGAGTTCTCCAAGCGCTTTCCCGACCGCTACTTCGACGTGGCGATCGCCGAGCAGCACGCCGTGACCTTCGCCGCCGGGCTCGCCGCCGAGGGTTTGAAACCCGTGGTCGCGATCTACTCGACCTTCCTGCAGCGCGCCTACGATCAGCTCATTCACGACGTGGCGCTGCAGAATCTGCCGGTGGTGTTCGCGGTGGACCGCGCCGGACTCGTCGGCAGCGACGGAGCGACGCATCAGGGGAGCTACGATCTTTCTTACCTGCGCTGTATCCCCAACCTCGTCGTCATGACTCCGGCGGACGAGAACGAGTGCCGGCAGATGCTCTACACGGCGAGCACGCTCAAGAGCCCCGCGATCGTGCGCTACCCGCGCGGCGCAGGTCCCGGCGTGCCGGTCGTGGCGGAGATGACGGCGCTCCCCGTCGGCAAGGCGCAGCTGCGCCGCGAGGGCAACAGCGGGCTGGCGATCCTGGCCTTTGGCGCGCTGGTGGCGCCGGCGCAGCAGATCGCGGAGGCGCTCGATGCCACCTTCGTCAACATGCGCTTCGTCAAGCCGCTGGATGAGGACCTGATCGCGGCGCTCGCCAAGCGCCACCGCGCGCTCGTGACCATCGAGGAGAACGTCACTCACGGCGGCGCCGGCTCCGCGGTCGGGGAGCTGCTCGCCTCCGAGGGGCTGCTCATTCCGCTACTCGAGCTCGGCATCCCCGACCGTTTCATCGAGCACGGCTCGCGCGAGGGATGTCTCGCGGCCGCTGGGCTCGATACGCCCGCCCTGCGCGCCAGCATCGAGGGCTGGTGGGCGCTGCACGGCCAGGAGCGGCTGCGGTCGGCGGGGGGAACCTGACCTCTGATGCAGCGTGGCCAGGCATTCCTGTAGGCTTTCGCACATGACACCCCCCGCCACCGCCAAAATCGTCGAGGACGTCCAGGCGCGCGCCGACACGCGCCGCCTGGCCGTCAACCGCGTCGGCATCAAGGACATCAACCATCCGGTGCGGGTCAAGGACCGCGCGGCGGGCGAGCAGCACACCATCGCGACTTTCAACATGTACGTGAGCCTGCCGCACAACTTCAAGGGCACGCACATGTCGCGCTTCGTCGAGGCGCTGCACGCCGAGCGCGAGATCTCGGTCGACTCGTTCCGCGCCATGCTGGCCGCGATGACCGCACGCCTCGAGGCGCAGATCGGCCACATCGAGATGAGCTTCCCGTTCTTCGTGATGAAGAAGGCGCCGGTCTCCGGGGTCGAGAGCCTGATGGACTACCGCGCGAGCCTGATCGGCGAGCACCGCCACGGCCGCAACGAGCTGTGGGTACGGGTGGCGGTGCCGGTGACGAGCCTGTGCCCCTGCTCGAAGCGCATCGCCGACTACGGTGCCCATAACCAGCGCTCGCACGTGACCATCACCGCGAAGCTGCGCAGTCACATGTGGATCGAAGAGCTGATCGAGATCGCCGAGAGCGAGGCCTCGTGCGAGCTCTACGGGATCCTCAAGCGCCCGGACGAGAAATACGTCACCGAGCGCGCCTACGACAATCCGAAGTTCGTCGAGGACCTGGTGCGCGACGTGGCCTCGCGCTTGAATCGCGACGAGCGCGTCGCCGCCTACGTGGTCGAGGCGGAGAACTTCGAGTCCATCCACAACCACTCAGCCTACGCGCTCATCGAGCACGACAAGGACGCTTAAGCCTCGCGCGCGGCGCCCGAGCCACCCGCCGCTCACCCACGTCCAAAACGCCGCATGACGATTTCTTAATGTCGCCGTCATCGCGGCGACAGGGCGCGGCGGCTAATTTCGTCCATCCACCCGGTACGCAACGGCAGCGAGGAGCTGTGCGCATGAACTGGAAGACCCTCATCGCCGTTTTAGGCCTGCTCGCCGGCGGCACCGCGCTGGCCGCCGAGCCGCCGGCTGCACCGTCCGCCACGCCCGTGAAGCACCCGACGCTCAAGTCCTGCAACAAGGAGGCGACCGCGAAGCAGCTCTCGGGCAAGCAGCGCGAGCAGTTCGTCAAGGACTGCACGGCGGGCAAGACACCGGAGAAGGCCCAGGGCGCGCAACCGGCCGCGTCTCATTAGGGCTCGCCCGAACCGCCCTTTGCCTAGCGGGCAAAGACGACGCTCTTTGCCCGCGGGCCTGAACGCGCTGGTATGTTGGCCTGCGCGCCGCGCCGGAGGCCCGGCGCGCCAATCTAACAAGGCAGCTCCACCACCACTCTCAGTCCCGGCTCGTTGCTCTCGAGCTCGAGCCGCCCGCGGTGCAGCCGGGCGATCGCCGCGACGAGACTCAAGCCTAAGCCGCTGCCCTCCTGCTTGCCCGGCCCGAACCTCGCGAACGGATGCCCCGCGCGGGCGCGATCCTCGGCGGCGATCCCCGGGCCGTTGTCGCTCACCACGAGCCGCACCGAGCCTGCGAGCCGCCGCACCGCGACCTCGATCCTGCCGCCGGCGGGCACGTACTTGAGCCCGTTCTCGATCAGGTTGGTCAGCAGCTGCGCCAGCAGCTGGCGGTTGCCCTGCACCAGCGCCTGCGGCTCGTGGTCGCAGGCGAGCTGCACGCCCTGCGCGCCGGCGACCGGCTCGTAGAGCTCGACCAGCTCCGCGGCGAGCTCGCCCACATCGACCGCGGCCGCCGCGGCGAGCGGCGCCCCGGATTCGGCCAGCGCGATCTGCAGCAGCGTCGCGAGCGTGCGCTGCAGCCGATCGACCTCGCGCAGCGCTGCTTCGATCGATTCGTGCACCGCGGGCTCGAGCGGCGGCGCGTGCAGCAGCAGCGCATCCATGCGCGTGCGCAGGCGGTGCAGCGGCGCCCGCAGATCGTGCGCCGTCGAGTCGAAGGTGGCGCGCAGCGTCCCCGCCTGGTCCTGCAGACGGTCGAGCACCCGGTTCACCGAGGCCGCGAGCGAGTCGAACTCATCGTTCGCGCCCGCCACCGGGAGCCGCGAGCCGAGATCGCCCGCCATGATGCGCTGGCAGGTGCGGGTCACCTCGTCCACCCGGCGCGCCAGGCGGTAGCTGAACCAGAAGCCGGCGAGCGCCGCGACCAGCGCCGAGAGGCCGATGCCCCACAGGGTCGCAAACCGAAACTTCTCCGCGAACCGCTGTCCCTGGGAGATGTCGGTGCCGACCAGCAGCAGGTCACCGCCGGGGAGCGCGCGCACCGCGGCCCGCACCGGATGCACGGCGCGCCGGCCCGGCTCGATGGTCGTGATATCGAACTGCGGCCACGCCTCCCCGGGCATGCCGTCGAACGGCCAGCTGGTGAGATTGCCGGCGATACGCTCGAAATTGGCGTCCGCGATCATGTACACGCCGCCGATGCGCCCCCAGCTCTCGATGCGCAGGTTGATCTCGTCGGTGACTCCCGCGACGCCGCCGCGCGCGTACTTCTCCTCGAGGCTCTTGAGCTCCGTGTCGATGATGAGGTCGACCTCGTCGGTGATCAGGCTCTCGGTGAGGAGGTAGGTGCTGCCGAGCGTCACCGCAACGGCGAGCGTGATGAGCAGCGTGTAGCCCACCGACAGGCGGAACGCGGTGGTGTTGAAGAGATCGAGCTTCACGGCTGCAGGTGCCGCAGCGCGCTTCAGCTGTCGCTGCGCAGCACGTAACCCGAGCCGCGTACGGTGTGGATGAGCGGGTGATCCGAGCCGCGGTCGATCGCCTGGCGCAGCCGGCTGATGTGCACGTCGATGAGGTTGCTCTGCGGATCGAAGTGCAGGTCCCACACCCCCTCGAGCAGCATGGTGCGGGTCACCACCTGGCCGGCGCGGCGCATGAGGAACTCGAGAAGCTTGAGCTCGCGCGCCGTGAGCTCGACCTCGCGCCCGGCACGCGTCACGCGCCGCGCCAGCAGATCGAACTCCAGGTCCTCCACCTTGAGCCGCGTGGCCTGCGGGGCGCTCGAGCGCCGGCGCAGCAGCGCCTCGATGCGCGCCAGCAGCTCCGCGAATGCGAACGGCTTGGTGAGATAGTCGTCGCCTCCGGCCTTGAGCCCCTTGACGCGGTCATCGACGCTGCCGAGCGCCGACAGCACCAGCACCGGCGTGCTCAGTCCCTTGCGGCGCATCAGCTCGATGATCGCGAGCCCGTCGATGTGCGGCAGCATCCGGTCGGTCACCACCAGGTCGAACTGACCCTCGGTGGCGCGGAACAGGCCCTCGCGGCCATCGGCCGCGTGGTCGACGCTGTAGCCGCTCTCGCGCAGGCCCTTCACCAGGAAGCGCGCGGCCTCGATGTCGTCTTCGATGAGGAGCAGATGCACGGCGCCTAAATCTATTGGAAAAATCGCCCGGCGGCGATTTTTCGGACATCAGCTTCGTTGCCGGGCGCCAAAGGCGCGACTTTGGCGCCCTACGCTGGCCGGCGGCGGCCACGCGCAAGAGCGCTGCGGCTTCAGGAGGCGCTGGTGGCGGCGGCCGTGACCGGGACGCGCTCGGCGCTCTGCAGGCGCGCGATGAGCGAGCGCAGGAACACCCGATTGAAGCGCAGCTGACAGGAGGCCGACACCTGCTCGAGCAGCGTCGAGCTCACCTTGAGCACGGTCACCTGTGAGGCGGCGCGGATGGTCGCGGTACGCTTGGCGCCCGGCACGTAGCTCGCTTCGCCGAAGCAGTCGCCGGTGTCGAGCGCGCCGACGCGCCGCCCGTGACGCTCGACCGCGCAGCCGCCGGTCACCAGGATGTAGAAGCGGTCGTCCATCTCGCCTTCCTTGACGATCTCTTCGCCGGCGTTGTAGTCCTGCCAGCTGCTGGCGCGCAGCACTTCCCAGATCTCGGCGTGCGAGAACTCGTGGAAGAACTTCAGCTTCCGCAGCACGCCGAACTGCTCCTGGCGATCGATGCGCGCGTTGGCCTCGCGCAGCCGTTGATGCACGCGGGTGAGCTCGGCCGCGAAATCGAGTCCGCTCTTGTGCCGTTTGGTCGGATCCTTGAGCAACGCCGTCGCCACCACTGCCTCGAGCTCCTCGGGCATGTCCTTGCGCAGCGTGTGGATCGGGGGCGGCGTGGCGTACACGATCTGATGCAACAGCTTCTGCAGATTACCCGCGCGGAAGGGGCGCTGCCCGGTGAGCAGCTCGTACATGACCGCGCCGAGCGAGTACAGGTCCGAGCAGTTGGTGAGATCGAGGCTCTGCACCTGCTCGGGCGACATGTAGGAGGGGCTGCCGGCGATGCCCTCGATGCGCGAGATGTCGGAATCCGCTACCAGCGCGATGCCGAAGTCGATGATGCGCACGTCGCTGTCCTGCGTGAGCATCACGTTGGACGGCTTGATGTCGCGGTGGATCACGCCGCGCGAATGCGCGTAGTGCAGCGCCTTGGCGCACTTGAACATAATCTCCACCGTGTCATCGATGCGCAGCAGGTTGTCCGGGCGGCAGTAGGCCGCCAGGGTGCGCGCGCCGTGCACGTGCTCGGTGACGATGTAGCAGTGGCCGTTCTCCTCGCCGGCGTCGTAGATCGGCAGGATGTGCGGGTGCTGCAGCATGCCCACCAGGTGCGCTTCCGACAGGAACATCTTGCGCGCGATGCGCGCCCGCTCCTCGTCGCCGCCGGTGTCCATGTTGTAGACCTTGATGGCGACGTCGCGTCCGTAGTACGCGTCGTGCGAGAGATAGACGACGCCGGTGCTGCCGCGGCCGACTTCCTTGATTACCGCGTACTTGCCGATCTTGTCGGGCATGCGCGCGACGGGCTTGGCGGGCGGAATCGATTTTGAAGCCGGTAGCGACATGGCGTGCTGGCAACAGCCGAAGACGCGTCAGGATACGGCGACACCCGGCGGCGCGATGTGATGCACGCCTCACGCCCCCCGCGCTGCGTGCGGCGGCCGCACCACGCTTCAGCGCGCGCGCCGCGAGGGACTTCAGGCGAAATGCTGGTATCCGGAATGCGAGAACTCCATCACAGTACCGTTGCGCGTGACCACGGCGCCAGGAGCGGCGCGCAGCACACCGATTTGACGGTAATTCCACTGTGCCGGAGGCAGCTCACGCTCGAGCTCGGCAATGCGCGCCGGGTCCACCGCGAACGCGAGCTCGTAGTCATCGCCCGCAGTGAGCGCGAGCTCGCGCGCGGCATCGGGCCCGAGCGCCTGCGTGAGCGCCCGCGACACCGGCACTTCGGCGAAAGAGATCTCGAGCCCGACCCCACTCGCGGCGGCGAGCTTGCCCGCATCCCCGAGGAGTCCGTCCGAGACGTCGATGCAGGCGCGCGCGTACTCGCGCAGGCGCTCACCCAGCGCGACGCGCGGCGTCGGCAGCAGGAACCGCTCGCGCAGGTACGGCGCCGCCTCGGGCGGCGCGGCGAGACGCCCCTGCTCGATCGCGAGTCCCGCCCCCGCGTCCCCGGGCGAGCCCGAGACGAACAGCGCATCGCCGGGGCGCCCGCCCGTGCGCGTGAGCGCGCGGCCGTGCGGCACGTGGCCGAGCAGCTGCACGGTCACGGTGAGGGGTCCGCGGGTGGTGTCGCCGCCGACGAGCGCCACTTCGTGCGCGCGCGCCAGCCTGCCAAGACCGGCGGCGAATTCCTCGAGCCACGGCTCGTCGGCCGCCGGCAGCGTGAGCGCGAGCAGCGCCCATGCCGGGCGCGCCCCCATCGCGGCCAGATCGCTCAGGTTTACGGCCAGCGCGCGGTGCCCGATCGCCGCGGGGGGTACGGATAGCGGGAAGTGCACGCCCGCGACCAGGGTGTCGGTGGTGGCGACCAGCTGCATGCCCGGCGGGCATTCGAGCAGCGCTGCGTCATCGCCGACCCCGAGCGTGACATCACGCCGCTGCGCACCGCAGCTGCGGAAGTAGCGGGTGATGAGCTCGGATTCCGACAGCGCCATGCACTACCCACGCAGGCGGCAAAGACCGCGCTCTTTGCCGCCGGTAACGGAGCCAATGTCCGGCAAAGCGAGCCGGAGTCGCGCCTCTGGCTCGCGCCGCTGAAAGGGCCGCAGGCCGCTTTCAGCAATCGAGCCAGCCGCCGCAGGCGACTTTTGCCCCATGAATCAGTGCTCGGCCGGGCGCAGCGTGCGCGCGGCGCGATCCAGCACCGCGTTCACGAACTTGTGGCCGTCGGTGGCGCCAAAGCGCTTGGCGAGCTGCACCGCCTCGTTGATTGCCGTGCGAAAGGGGACCTCGGGCTCGAACTCGAGCTCGTACAGGCCGATGAGGAGCGCGGCATGCTCGATCGGATCGAGGAGCCGCGGCTCGCGGTCCGTGCAGCCAGCGAGGCGGGCTTCGAGCTGCGCATGCGAGCGCACCACCCCCTCGATGAGCGCGCTGAAGTAGTCGCGGTCCGCACGCGGCATGTCCTCGGCGTCGGCGAACTCCTGCACCAGGTCCTGCCAGGGGCAGTCGTTGAGCTGCCAGCGATACAGCGCCTGCAGCGCGAGCTTGCGCGCCACGCTGCGCGCGCCGCTGAATTGCTGCGGGGCATTGCCGCTCATCGGCGCCCCGCTCACAGACGCTTAAGGAGTGAGGCCATCTCGAGCGCGGTCTCCATCGCCTCCCCTCCCTTGTTGCCCGCGTTGGTCGCGGCGCGCTCGAGTGCCTGATCGACGGTCTCGACCGTCAGCACGCCGAAGGCGATCGGGACCCCGGTCTCGAGGCTCGCCTGCTGCAGCCCGCGCGCACATTCGCCCGCGACATATTCAAAGTGCGGTGTGTCGCCGCGGATCACGCACCCCAAAGCCACTACCGCGTCGTAGCGGCCCGAGACGCCGAGCTTCTTCGCCGCGAGCGGCAGCTCGAAGGCGCCGGGCACGCGGATGACGGTCAGGTCGGCGGGAGCACCGCCGCGCGCCGCCCACGCCGCGGTCGCGCCTTTCAGCAGGCTCGTGACGATGAGATCGTTGAAGCGCGCCGCGACGATCGCCACCCGGTGGCCGCGCGCGCCGACCTCACCTTCGAGTGCCTCGGGCTCGGTCACCCCTCTTCCCCGACATAGCCCTCGATCTCGAGATCGAAGGCCGAGATGCCGTGCATCTGCTTCGGCGCCGACAGCACCCGCATGCGCTTGACGCCGAGATCCTTGAGGATCTGCGCGCCGACGCCGAAGGTCCGCAGCACCGCGCCTTCGCCGCCGGTGCCCGGCCCATCGACAGGCGGTGCCTGAGACTGCGTGGCGCCGACGGAGCGCAGCGCGCCGGCGAGCTCCACCGCAGGCTCCTGCTGGCGCAGCACGATCACCACGCCGCTGCCGGCCTCCGCGATGCGCTCGAGCGCTGCGTGCAGCGTCCAGGCGCGCGCGCCGGTGCGCACCCCGAGAAGATCCCGCAGTGTGTCCGGCAGGTGCACGCGCACCAGCGGCGGCTCGGGGCCGTCGAGCCGGCCGCGTGCCAGCGCCAGGTGCACCTCGAGACTCACGCGGTCCTCGTAGGCGTAGAGACGGAACTCGCCGAGCGCCGTCTGCACCGTCTGCTCGCCGATGCGCTCGACGGAGCGCTCGGTGCGCAGGCGATGGCGGATGAGCGCGGCGATCGTCCCGATCTTGAGCCCGTGGCGGCGTGCGAACTCCTCGAGCTGCGGCCGCCGCGCCATGGTGCCGTCGTCGTTCATGACCTCGCAGAGCACCCCCACCGGCGTGAGGCCCGCGAGCCGGCACAGGTCGACCGCCGCCTCGGTATGTCCGGCGCGCACCAGCACCCCGCCCGCGCGCGGGCGCAGCGGAAAGATGTGGCCGGGGCGTGCGAAGTCCGCCGCCGTCGAGCGGCTGTCGGCGAGCGCGCGGATCGTGGCGGCCCGGTCCGCGGATGACACGCCGGTGGTGGTGCCTGCCGCCAGGTCCACCGACACCGTGAACGCGGTGCGCTGCGACTCGTTGTTGGCCGCAACCATCTGCGGCAGCTCGAGCGCCGCCAGGCGCTGCTCCTCCATCGGCACGCAGATGATGCCGCTCGTATGGCGGATCATGAAGGCGACGGCCTCGGGTGTGGCGCACTCGGCCGCCATGATGAGGTCGCCCTCGTTCTCGCGGTCCTCGTCGTCCATGACGACGACCATGCGTCCGGCGCGCAGCTCCGCCAGCAGCTCCTCGATCGAGTTGAGATTGGGTGCGGGCGGGGCGGTCGCCGGCTTTCCGGAGAGTGGCACGACTTTGGACATGGTCTGTCAGTATACCTAGGGCGCCGTGGCGGGCGCGGCTAAGAGCGGCAGCACGGCCTGCGAGAGCGCCTGCTCGGTGACCGCATTGCCGGACACGAGGCGCGCGCGTATCACCCCTTGGCTGTCGATGATCCAGGTCATCGGCACCGCCAGCGGCGGTCCGAAGCCGTTGGCCCTGGCGGTCGCGGCGAGCACCGCCGGGTAGGCGAACTGACGCATGATCTCGACGACCGCCTTGCGCTCGTGCGGCTCATCGACGCTCACGCCGACGAGGGCGAGGCCCGCGGCGCGATGCGCGAGATAGAAGCGGTTGAGGAGCGGCATCTCCGCACGGCACGGCCCGCACCAACTCGCCCAGAAGTTCACGATCACGACCTTGCCACGCTCGGCGGCAAGGTCGAACGTGCGGCCGTCGAGCTGCGGTGCGACGAGCGCCGGGGCGGGCTGTCCCACCTCGAGTCCGCGCGCCCGGAGCGCGGGGGCAAGCACCCCCGCGGCGAGCAGCGTGAGCGTCGCCGCCAGCGCTGCGGTCCGTGACGCACGGCTGCGGATGTACTGGCTCTGAGACACGGAGTCCTCCTTCAGAACATGACGCTCACCGACGCCTTGAAGAGCGTCCGGGCGATGAGTTGGTTCCCGCTGGCATTGGTGTAGATCGACTGCGCGACGTCGAGATAGAAGCGCGTGCGGCCGGCGTCGAGCTCGAGGCCCGGACCGAGGTAGGCGCGGATGTAGCCCGAGTTCAGCGAGTCGCCGAGCAATCCGCCGTCGTGAGCTCGGTAGGTGCCCGCGAGCTGCACGATCGGTGTGAGGCGCACCGCGGGCCCGAAGCTCCACCCGGCGTAGTAGACACCGCTCACGGCGTCGAGCTCGGCGCCGGGGCGATACACCGTCTTGTGCACCAGCGGCTGCTGCCATTGCGCGCTCGCGAACCACGAAAAGCGATTGTCGCTCGTCAAGGATCCGAGGTGATACGCCCCGAGAAGCAGATCGGTACTGCCGGTGCCGATCTCGGTGTCCGGATCGAAGTTCGGGTAGGTCGAATCGCCGGTCGGAAGCTTGACGCCGAAGCTGATGCCCGTCGAGAGGTTCGGCGACAGCCCGGTGTAGATCGCCTTGAGCCGCACATCGCCGAGCGCTCCGTGCGTGAAGCTCTCCGGCGCGCCCGAGTCGGCGGTGGTGTCAAACAGCCGCTCCCAGTACGGCACCTCGACCTGCACGCCCCAGCTGCGGTCGAAGAGATACTGACCGCCGAGCGTCCAGAAATTGGTGCGGATGCGCTTATCGCTGTTGTCGGCGGCGGGTGCCGAGGACGTGCCACTCCAGTTCTGGTTCTGATCCATGAAATCCTGCCCGAGGAACACCATCCCCCCCGAGGAGACTGGAAACATCTCACTGGTCGCTACGTCGAACACGCCGCAGCCGCAGGCGCAGGCGGCGGCGAGTCCGGGCGCCGCGCAGGCGATGAGCGTCATCGCGCGGATTACTGATTTCCTCATGTTCGCTTACCCACCCCGCTTGATTCCAAGCCAGGCGCACCGCACCGCTCTCGGAACGGGCGCGCGGCACGCCGCGGCGGACGCGTGCGCGCGCATGCGCGCGACAGGCGTGCCGCCACTGTCCTTCAGCGTGTGAAGGCGGGGGCCGGGGGGCCGCGCGCGCTCTGCGCGCGGACGATTGCCGGGAGCAGTACCCGGCTCGAAGGGCCAGCGGCGAGCGCCGCCGCCTCAGGCGGGAGGAGTCCGAGGGCCGGCGCGGCCGGTACGAAGGCCGGGGAGGCACTGAGCGCGAAGAGGCACGGCGGATGGCTGGCGGACGCCGGCGAGCCGTGATCCGCGCCACCGTGATGATGATGGTGCGCGAGGTGCGGGCCAGCGAGCGCGCCCGGCGGCTGTGCCTCGCCCGGACAGAAGTCGAGATGAATGCCGCCGCGGTCGCTGATCGGCATGAAGCCAATCGGAATCAGCGAGCGCAGCACGAGCGCGGGCAGCACGAGCAGCGCAAGCAGCCGCGGGCGCCGCCGCTGACTGGACCGGTGCAGGAGTGCCCTCATACCACCTCAGCCCGGCAGGGCCAACAGCCGCTCGACATAGCGCGCGAGCTGGTCGACCTCGAGATTGACCGCGGCGCCCGCGGTCAGCGCCCCGAGCGTCGTCACCGCCTGGGTGTGCGGGATGATGTTGACGCCGAAGCTGGCTCCCGCGACCTCGTTGACCGTGAGGCTCACGCCATCGACCGTGACCGAGCCCTTGCGCGCGATGTAGCGCATGAGCTCGGGCGGCACCGCGATGGTGAGCCGCCGCGAGCGCGCATCGGACTCGACGCTGGTCACGCGGGCGATGCCGTCGACGTGTCCCGACACCAGGTGGCCGCCGAGCTCATCGCCCGCGCGCAGCGCGGGCTCGAGATTCACCGCCGCCCCGAGGCTAAGCGCACCGAGCGTCGTGAGCGCGAGCGTCTCGCGCGAGAGGTCGGCGGCGAAGCTGTGACCTGAGCGCTCGGTCACCGTGAGGCAGCAGCCCTGCACGCAGATGCTGTCGCCGGGCGACAGGCGCGCCTCATCGAGCTGCGTGAAGGCGATGGTGAGACGCAGATCCCCGCCGCGCGTCTCGCGCTCGAGGATGCGGCCTGAGTCCTGAACGATCCCCGTGAACAAGGCACTTCCCCTCGACGCTTCAGTGCGCAGCGCCGGCGGCGCGCGGCGTCAGCCGCAGCCGCAGATCATCGCCCACCCGGGCAACTTCCGCGATGGCAAACCTGGGGGCCGCGTCGAGCTCGGCAAGCTCCGGGAAGGCGAGCAGCGGCCGCGCAGCAGGACCGAGGAGCTTCGGTGCCACGTAGAGCAGCAGCTCGTCGGCGAGCTCCTGCCGCAACAGCTCGCCGGCGAGCGTCGGGCCCGCCTCGACCTGCAGCTCGTTGATCTCGAGCTCGCCGAGCCGCTCGAGCACGGCGGGCAACGGTACCCGGGCCCCCGTCGCGGACAGCGTCTCGATGCGCGCGCCGCGCGCGGCGAGCGCCGCGCAGCGCGGCTCCCAGCGCGGATCGGCGGCCGACATGGCCGTCACGATCAGCACCTCGCCCGGCACGGTGAAGAGGCGCGCCTCCGGCGGCGTACGGAGCGAGCTGTCGAGCACCACGCGCAGCGGCTGGCGCCGCTCGCCGCCCGCCTCCTCGGGCAGCCGCACGTCGAGCCGCGGATCATCGCTCAGCATCGTGCCTATTCCGGTCATGATTGCGGAGCTGCGCGCGCGCCAGTGCTGCACGTCCTCGCGGGCCGCCTCCCCGCTGATCCAGCGGCTCGCCCCGTTCGCGAGCGCGCTGCGCCCGTCGAGGCTCGCCGCGAGCTTCACCCGCACCCACGGACGCCCGCTCTGCATGCGCTTGAGGAACCCCGCGTTGAGCTCGGCCGCCTCCGCCGCCAGAAGTCCCGCCTCGACCGCGACACCCGCGGCCTCGAGAAGCTCGGCACCGCGGCCGTTGACCTGCGGGTTGGGATCGGCCACCGCGTACACCACGCGCGCCACACGCGCCGCGATCAGCGCATCCACGCACGGCGGTGTGCGCCCATGGTGGCTGCAGGGCTCGAGCGTCACGTAAACGGTCGCTCCCGCGGCCTGTCCCCCCGCCGCCGCGAGCGCTGCGACCTCGGCGTGACTCTCGCCGGCGCGCGCGTGCCAGCCCTCGGCGAGCACACGGGAGCCGCGCGCGATGACGCAGCCGACGCGCGGATTCGGGTGAGTCGTCGTGAGCCCACGCGCGGCGAGCTCGAGCGCGCGCCGCATCGCGGTGCGATCGAAGTCAGAGAACTGCGTCACCACGATTACCGCTTGCCGCCTGCGCCAGGCTCCTCGTCCTCGCGCGCGGGGTCGCTCGGCAGCAGCGGCAGCTGGTCGCGGCTCGCGGCGGCGGTGCGGCCGGCGCGGCGCTTGTGCGCGGGCGGCTGTGCGCGCGCCGGCGGTGTGGCGCTGCGGGCACTGCGCAGCCGCTCGATTTCGTCGTGAAACGCCTGCACATCCTCGAACTGCCGGTAAACGGAAGCAAAGCGTACGTAGGCGACCTCATCGAGGTGCCGCAGCTCCTCCATCACGAGCTCGCCGATGGCGCGCGCGCTCACCTCGCGGTCACCGAGAACACGGACCTGGTGCACGATGCGGCTCACCGCCTCATCGAGCTGCTCGCGCGGCACCGGGCGCTTCTCCAGCGCCTTCTCCATGCCGGCGCGCAGCTTCGCCTCGTCGAACCCCTCGCGCGCGCGATCGCCCTTGACGACCACCGGCATGACGAGCTCGGCGGTCTCAAAGGTCGTGAAGCGCTCACCGCACTTCAGGCACTCGCGGCGGCGGCGGATCTGCCGTCCCTCGCCGGCGAGCCGCGAGTCGTTCACCTTGGTCTCGACGTGGCCGCAGAACGGGCAATGCATCTAGGGGCCGTAGACCGGGAAGCGCCGGCAGAGCTCGAGCACGGATGCGCGCACGCGCTCGACCACCGCCGTGGCTCCTTCCGCGTCCAGCACCTCGGTGATGAAGTCCGCCACCTGCTCGACCTCGCGCTCCTTGAAGCCGCGCGTGGTCGAGGCGGGCGTGCCGATGCGCAGCCCGCTGGTCACCATCGGCGGCCGCGGGTCATTCGGCACGGCGTTCTTGTTGACGGTGATGTTGGCGCGTCCGAGCGCAGCGTCGGCGTCCTTGCCGGTGATGTTGCGGTCGGCGAGGCTCATGAGGAACAGGTGGTTGTCGGTGCCGCTGGAGACGATCTGGAAGCCGTTCTTCGCGAGTCGTGCCGCCATCGCCCGCGCGTTGCCGAGCACCTGGCGCTGATAGTCGCGAAACTCCGGCTGCAGCGCTTCCTTGAGCGCGACCGCCTTGGCGGCGATGACGTGCATGAGGGGTCCGCCCTGAATCCCGGGGAACACCATCGAGTTGAGCTTCTTGGTGATCGCGTCGTTGGCGCGCGCCAGGATCAGCCCGCCGCGCGGGCCGCGCAGCGTCTTGTGGGTCGTGGTCGTCACGACATCCGCGTGCGGCAGCGGATTCGGGTAGATGCCGGCCGCCACCAGTCCCGCGACGTGGGCCATGTCCACCACGAAGTACGCGCCCACCTCGCGCGCGATTTTCCCGAAGCGCGCCCAGTCGACGACGCGCGAGTAGGCGGAGAAGCCGGCGATGATCATCTTCGGCCGGTGCTCCTCGGCGAGGCGCTGCACCTGTTCGTAGTCGATCTCGCCGTTGTCGGGGCGAATGCCGTACTGCGTGGCGCGGAAGAACTTGCCGGAGAAATTCACCTTGGCCCCGTGCGTCAGGTGGCCGCCGTGGTCGAGGCTCATGCCGAGGATCGGATCGCCGGGCTGCACCAGGGCGAGATACGCCGCGGCATTCGCCTGCGAGCCGGAGTGCGGCTGCACGTTGGCGTAGTCGGCACCAAAGAGCTGCTTCGCCCGGTCGATCGCCAGCTGCTCGGCCACGTCGACGAACTCGCAGCCGCCGTAGTAGCGCTTGCCGGGATACCCTTCCGCGTACTTGTTGGTGAGCACCGAGCCCTGCGCGGCCAGCACGCGCGGGCTCGCATAGTTCTCCGAGGCGATCAGCTCGACGTGATCCTCCTGGCGGCGGCGCTCACCCTCGAGGGCGCGGGCCAGCTCGGGATCGAAGTCTGCGATGGTCTCGTTGCTGCGGAACATGGCTGTACGCCTCGGAGTGCGGCAGGCGGAAACGGGCCGCAAATTGTACCGGAAGGCCCCCCCTGCCGCCCTTGTCGCGAGCGCGCGCCGCGGCAGAAGCTTCGCGACGGCGGCTCGCGTCTTACAGCAGGTTTTCCAGCACGGCGTTCCAGGCCTGGGCGAGGTTGCCGCGGTTGTAGCCCCCGCCTCCGAGCGCCAGCACGCGGCCGTGGCCCAGGCGGTCCGCGAGCTCCTTCAGCGAGCGGGCGGCGTGTCCGTGCGAGCGGGCCGAGAGGCGCAGGTGCGTGATCGGATCGCCCTCGAGGCTGTCGGCCCCGCACTGCAGAATGAGGAACTCGGGCTCGAAGCGCTCGAGGTGCTTCAACACGCGCGGCCACACCTGCTCGAACACCGAATCATCGGCCCCCGGCGGCAGCGGGACGTTGAGCTTCATGCCCACCGCCGCTCCGCGGCCGGTCTCGCCGCTCGCGCCGGTGCCGGGATAGAGGTAGCGCCCATCCTCATGGAGGTCGGCGAACACTACCGCGGCGTCGTCCTCGAACGCGTAGAACACCCCATCGCCGTGGTGCGCGTCGATGTCGACGTAGGCGACGCGCTTCAATCCCGCGCGCTTCAGCAGCTCGATCGCCACGCCGCAGTCGTTGAAGACGCAAAAGCCCGCGGCACGCTCGCGCGCCGCGTGATGGAGCCCCGCGATGGGTACGAAGGCACGGCGGCACTCGCCGCGCATGATCGCCTCCATCGCGCTCAAAGTGGCCCCTACGACTCCCGCGGCCGCCTCGTACACGCCGCGAAAGGCCGGCGTGTCGCCGGCGTCGAGGAGCCCGGTGCCGCTCGCGGAACGCTCGCGCACGAAGTCGAGGTACGCGGGGCTGTGGAACGCGCGCAGCTCCTCTTCGGTTGCGGTGCGCGGCTCGAGGACCTGCACGCGCCGGTCGAGGCCGCGTGCCTCGTACTCGCGCATGAAGGCGGCGAGCCGATCGGGCCCGAAGGGGTGACCGTCACCGAAGCTGTAGCGGGCGAGCCGCTCGCTCACCACCACACCCACGCCGGCATTCATGTGCGCCCGCAACCCCCGCGGCAAACCCCCGTGGCAGGAGCCTAGCACAGCGGGGCGGAGCCTAAGACGCAGCCCGGTGCGGCGCACCCCGTATAATCGTTCCATCCCCTGCCGCTGGTCGCTCCATGGCTCAGTACATCTACACGATGAACCGTGTGTCGAAGGTGGTCCCGCCTAAGCGGGTCATCCTGCGCGACATCAGCCTGTCGTTCTTCCCCGGGGCGAAGATCGGCGTGCTGGGCCTCAACGGCGCCGGCAAGTCCTCGCTGCTGCGGATCATGGCGGGCATCGACCAGGGCTTCGATGGCGAGGCGCGCCCGCAGAGCGGCATCCGCATCGGCTTCCTGCCGCAGGAGCCGCAGCTCGACGCAACGCGCGACGTGCGCACCACGGTCATGGAGGGCCTCGGCGAGACGTACCGCCAGCTTGAGGAGTTCATGGCACTCAGCGAGCGTTTTGCCGAAGAGCTCTCCGAGGAGGAGATGGGGAAGCTCCTCGAGCGCCAGGCGCAGCTGCAGGATGCGATCGATACGAGCGGCGGCTGGGAGCTCGAGCGCAAGCTCGAGATCGCCGCCGATGCGCTGCGTCTGCCGCCGTGGGAGGCGAGCATCGACACGCTCTCGGGTGGCGAGCGACGCCGCGTGGCGCTGTGCCGGCTGCTGCTCTCGACCCCCGACATGCTGCTGCTCGATGAGCCGACCAACCATCTCGACGCCGAGTCGATCGCCTGGCTCGAGCGCTATCTCGAGGAATATCCGAGCACCGTCATCGCGGTGACCCACGATCGCTACTTTCTCGACAACGTGGCCGAGTGGATCCTCGAGCTCGACCGCGGCTACGGCATTCCCTGGCACGGCAACTACTCCTCCTGGCTCGAGCAGAAGGAGCAGCGCCTGGCGCTCGAGGAGCGCGAGCAGGAGGCGCTGCGCAAGGCCCTCGCCCACGAGCTCGAGTGGGTGCGGCAGAACCCCAGGGCGCGGCAGGCGAAGAGCAAGGCCCGCCTGCAGCGCTACGAGGAGCTCGCCTCGCGCGAGTTCCAGGAACGCAACGAGACCAACGAGATCTATATCCCGCCGGGCGAGCGTCTCGGCGACCTCGTGATCGCGGTCGAGGGTCTGCGCAAGGGCTATGGGGAGCGCCTCCTCATCGACAACCTGGCCTTCAACCTGCCGCGCGGCGGCATCGTCGGCATCATCGGCCCGAACGGCGCCGGCAAGACGACGCTGTTCCGCATGCTGACCGGCGCCGAGAAGCCCGACGCCGGCGAGATCCGCTTAGGTCCCAGCGTGCGCCTCGCCTACGTCGACCAGTCGCGCCAGACGCTCGATGACAAGAAGACCGTCTGGCAGGAGATCTCCGGCGGCCTCGATATGATCAAGGTCGGCGCCTACGAGACCCCCTCGCGCGGCTACGTCGGCCGCTTCAACTTCAAGGGCGCGCAGCAGCAGCAGCTGATCGGCGATCTCTCCGGCGGGGAGCGCAACCGCGTGCATCTCGCCAAAGTGCTGCGCGCCGGAGGCAACGTGCTGCTGCTCGATGAGCCCACCAACGATCTCGACGTCGAGACGCTGCGCGCGCTCGAGCAAGCGCTGCTCGCCTTTCCGGGCTGCGCGGTGGTGATCTCCCACGACCGCTGGTTCCTCGATCGCACCGCGACCCACATCCTCGCCTTCGAGGGCGACTCGCAGGTCGTGTGGTTCGAGGGGAACTACCAGGAGTACGTCGCGGACTTTCAGCGCCGCCGGGGGGCTGAGGCTCTGCAACCCCATCGCATCAAGTACAAGCCGCTCACGCGCTGACGGAGGCGCCGCTTCAGTCTTGTCAGCGCCGAGGGCAACGCAGGAGGATCTGGCCGGGGACCGCAGCCGCTGGCGCTGGGTCGGACCGCTCGCGGCGCTGCTGGTGTTCGCCGCGGTGGTGCTGATCCTCCACCGCCAGCTCGCGCACCTGCACCCGCGCGCTGTGCTCGAGCACCTGCACGCGATTCCGCGCCGTCAGGTGCTCGCGGCGCTCGGCTTCACCGCGGCGAGCTATTGGCTGCTCTCCAACTACGACGTACTGGCGCTCGCGTATCTGGGCCGCACGATCCCCTACCCGCGGATCCTGTTCACCTCCTTCATCGCCTACTCCTTCGGGCACACGCTCGGCTTCTCCGCCTTCACCGGCGCCGCCATCCGCTTCCGCCTGTACGCGACCGCGGGGGTTAGCGCGATCGATGTGGCGACGATCTCCGCCTTCTGCAGCCTGTCGCTCGGCATCGGGCTCGCGACCATCGCAGGACTGTCGCTCTACCTCTCGCCCGCGCACGCGACGCAGATCCTGCACCTGCATCACAACTGGTCGCTGCTCGCAGGCACGGTGCTACTCGGTGCCGTGGCTCTCTACGCCCTGTGGGCGACACTCGCGCGCGGCACGCTCGAGCTGCGCGGCTGGGCGCTGCGCGCCCCGGGACCGGCGATCGGGCTCGCGCAGCTCGCGCTCTCGGTCGTGGACCTGTCGCTCTCCTGCGCGGTGCTGTGGTCGCTGCTGCCGGCAGAATCGCACCTTGGTTTCGTGCCGTTTCTCGGCACCTACGCGCTCGCCGTGATCGCCGGCATCGTGAGCCACGTGCCGGGCGGGGTCGGTGTGTTCGAGGCGGTGATGCTGCTCACCCTCCCGGGGGTGCCGGCGGATGCGCTGCTCGGCTCGCTGCTCGCCTACCGGGGCGTCTACTACCTCGTGCCGCTCGTGTTCGGGACGCTGCTGTTCGGCTCCAAGGAGCTTGCGGCGCAGCGCAGCCGCATGATGCGGGCGCAGGAGCTCGCGTCCGTTTATATCGCGCCGGTCGTGCCGCAGATGGCGGGCGCCCTGAGCTTCCTCGCCGGGGCGCTGCTGCTCTTCTCGGGTGCGACCCCGGGGATCGAGGAGCGGCTCGCATTCCTCGACCGCTTCCTGCCGCTCGCGGTGCTCGAGGTGTCGCATCTCGCGGGCAGCGTGGTAGGCCTCGGGCTGCTGGTGCTCTCGCGCGCGCTGTTTCGGCGGGTGCAGGGCGCTTACCACATCACCGTGTGGCTGCTGATCGCGGGCATCTTCGCCTCGCTCCTGAAGGGACTCGACTTCGAGGAGGCGACGCTGCTCGCCCTGGTGCTCGGCGTGCTGGTGCTCGGGCGGCGCGCCTTCTACCGCCCGACCGCGATCCTCTCCGAGCGCTTCACTCCGGTGTGGGTGGCAAGCATCGCCGGAGTGGTGGTGCTCGCGATCTGGCTCGGGGTCCTCTCCTACCGGCACGTCGGCTACTCACACGAGCTGTGGTGGACCTTCGCGCTCGATGGCAACGCGCCGCGCATGCTCCGTGCCTCGCTCTCTATCGTGGTGCTCGGCACCGCCTATGTGCTGCTCAACATGCTGCGGCCGGCGCGGCCCGAGCCCGCGGTCGCAGGGCCCGGGGAGCTCGCGCGGGCACGCGCGCTGATCGAGCAGTGCGACAACACGGTGGCGAATGCCGCGCTCACGGGCGACAAGCGGCTCCTCTTCAACGAGGCCGGGACGGCCTTCGTGATGTATCAGATCGCGGGCCGCAGCTGGATCGCGCTCGGCGATCCGGTGGGCGCGCGTGAGGGCGCCGAGGAGCTGGTGTGGCGGCTGCGCGAGATGTCCGACCATCACGGCTGCGAGACGGTGTTCTACCAGGTGGGCGCCGAGCGTCTCGCCCTGTACGTCGACCTGGGGCTCGCCGCGCTCAAGATCGGCGAGGAGGCGCGGGTGCCGCTCGAGAAGTTCTCGCTCGAGGGAGCCGCGCGCGCGGATCTGCGCCAGGCGCACCGCCGCGCGCAGCGTGACGGAGGGAGCTTCGAGGTCGTGCCGCCTACCGGGGTCGCGGCGCTCCTGCCGGTGCTCAAGCGCATCTCCGATGCCTGGCTCTCCAGCAAATCGACCGGCGAGAAGCGCTTCTCGGTGGGCGCGTTCTCGCCGCAATACCTCGAGCAGTTTCCCGTCGCGGTGGTGCGCGCCGAGGGCGCGCCGGTTGCCTTCGCCAACCTCTGGACGACCGCAACCCGGGCGGAGCTCTCCGTCGATCTCATGCGCTTCGGCCCCGAGGCCCCGCGTGGTGCGATGGATTACCTCTTCATCGAGCTCATGCTGTGGGGACAGCGCGCGGGCTTCCGCCATTTCAATCTCGGCATGGCGCCGCTCTCGGGCCTGGAGGCGCATCCGCTGGCGCCCGCCTGGCACCGGGTCGGAAATTTCATCTTCCGCCACGGCGAGCACTTCTATAACTTCGAGGGGCTGCGCCGCTACAAGGCGAAGTTCGATCCGGCCTGGGAGCCGCGCTATCTGGTGGCGCGCGGCGGCATCGCGCTGCCGCGCGTGCTGATCGACGTCTCGACGCTGATTGCCGGAGGAATGAAGGAGCTGTTCGCGCGATGACCGCTAAGCTGGCCGCCCTGATCCTGCTGGCTCTCGTCGCCGCGCCGCCGGCGCAGGGCGCCGCCCCCGCGGCGCAAGGCGATGGGGCGGATGCGCACCTCACCGCCGGACGCTTCGGCACGGTGAGCGTCTACATTCCCGATCGTAAACCTGACAGTGTCGCGATCTTTCTCTCCGGCGATGGCGGCTGGGAGCTCGGCGTGATCAACATGGCGAAGGCGCTGCGCGACACGGGCGCGGTGGTGATCGGCGCCGACATCCGCCGCTACCTCGCGAAGCTCGGCGAGGCGGCGGCCAGGCCCGGCGCGCCGTGCCAGATGATCGCGGCGGATTTCGAGGCGCTCAGCCACCAGGTGCAGAAAGAGATCGGCATGCGCGAGTACCACGTGCCGGTGCTGGTCGGGTATTCCTCGGGCGCCACGGTCGTGTACGCGACGCTCGTGCAATCGCCGCCCGGCACCTTCGCCGGCGCGCTCAGCTTAGGGTTCTGTGCCGACCAGGACTTCGCGGGCGCGGCGCTCTGCCCGGGCGCCGGGCTCCACTACACGCCCAACAAGCAGCACGAGCTGGTGCTCGCGCCTGCTTCGACCCTGAAGCAGCCGTGGATCGCGTTCCAGGGACAGAAGGATGAGGTGTGCAGCGCGAAGGCCGCCGACGAGTTCGCAGCTTCGGTGGCCAACGCCGAGGTCGTGCGGCTGCCGCTCGTCGGTCACGGCTTCTCGGTCGAGCGCAACTGGATACGTGAGTTTCGCGCCGCCTACGCGCGGCTCACGGCGCCGGTCGAGGCTCCGGTGGCGCGGCCGCCCGAGATCGGCGATCTGCCCGTGACCGAGGTGCGCGCCACGGGCAGCTCGGCCGAATTCGCCCTGCTCCTCACCGGCGATGGCGGCTGGGCCGGTCTCGATCAGGAGCTCGCCGCGCGCCTCGCCGCGAGCGGCGTGCCCACCGTTGGACTCAATTCGCTCAAGTACTTCTGGACGCAGCGCACGCCCGATGAGAGCGCGCGCGACGTGGCGCGCCTGATGCGTCACTACCTGGCGGCATGGAACAAGCAGCGCGTGATCCTGGTCGGATACTCATTCGGCGCCGACGTGCTGCCCTTCGTGGTCAATCGCCTGCCGCCGGAGCTGCGCGCGCGCGTTGCGAGCGTGAGCCTCCTTGGCATCGACTCCAACGCCTCCTTCGAGGTGAGCGTCGCCGACTGGGTCGGCAGCGGGGACGGCGGCCCGCCCACCCGCCCGGAGGTCGCGGCTCTCGCCCAGGTGCCGGTGCTGTGCATCTACGGCGAGGGCGAGTCGGATTCGATCTGTCCGGGTCTGCCGGCCGGTGCACAGCTGGTGCGCGAGCAGGTCGGCAGGGGCCACCACTTCAGCGGCGAATACGCGACGCTCGCCGAGCGCATTCTCGCCTTCGCGCGCGCCGCCCGCCCTGTGACATAACGCATCCGAGGGGTGGCTCACGGCGCGATCGGTTAACATGGAGCGGCGTAGCGCGACGGACACGAAAACAACAGTCCGCGCGCGGCGTGATGAAGGGTATGTCCCTGTACATTGATTCGGCGAGCCGCCTGCATCACGACCAGGAAAAGAACCTGGTGGTGACCTGCCCGCATTGCCAGACGGTTGCGCACATCACGCCGAGCGCCGTGCCGCGCTTCGAGGATCTGCAGCTCTACCGGCCCAAGCAGCTCGGGGTCGTGTACCTGTGCGACGCCTGCCACGCGCCGATCTTCCTGCGCTTCACCGTGCGGGTGTACGGCGCCGCGCGCATCGAGCTCTCGCCGCAGTTCACCGAGGTGGAGCGGGCGCGGGAGAAATTCAGCTTCACCTACATTCCGGAAGAGGTCGAGCTGCTGTTCCGCGAAGCCCTCGCCTGCTTCACCCACGACGCCTTCAACGCCTTCGCCTCCATGTGCCGGCGCACCGCGCACGCGATGTTCGCCGACCTCGGCGAAGCCGGGAAGCTGCGCCTGTTCGATGAGCTGAACGGACTCCGTGACCTCACCGACATCGCCCCGGATCTCTTCACCCGCATGCGCAACGTACTGTTCGGCGCCGAGCTCGACGTGCGCGCCAGCATGCCGCTGCTCGATGGCTACCAGGCGGGGATCATGCTCGAGGTCATGAAGGACCTGCTCTACGAGGCCTACGTGCGCAAGGGCAGGCTCCAGCAGGCGATCATGGTGCGGCGCTTCTTCCTCGAGGAGACCGGCAGTCACAAGGTGACGCCGCTGGCCGCGGGCTGAGGCCCGAACCAGTCAACCAACAAACCGCCGCGCGTTGCGGAACAGGCGCATCCAGCCGCTGTAGCCGCCGGCATCGCGCGGCCGCCAGGAATTCTGCAGATAACGGCACGAGCGCTCCGGGTGCGGCATGGTGATGGTCACGCGCCCGTCCGCATTGCAGAGCGCGGCGATGCCGAACGGGCTGCCGCTCGGGTTGGCGGGATAGGTGTCGGCGACGCTGCGATCGTGATGGAGGTAGCGGAAGCCGACCAGGCCGCTCGCGGCGCAGGCTGCGGCGGCCGCCGCCGAAGGAAATTCCGCCCGCCCCTCCCCGTGCGAGACCGCGATCGGCAGCAGCGATCCCGCCATCCCCTGAAGCAGCACCGAGGGCGAGGGCAGCAGCTCCACCAGCGGGAAGCGCGCCTCGTACTGTTCGCTCCGGTTCTGCACGAAGCGCGGCCAGTGTCCGGTGCCGGGAATGAGGCTCTTCAGCGCCGCAAACATCTGGCAGCCGTTGCAGATGCCAAGCGCAAAGCTGTCGGCGCGGGCGAAGAAGCGCTCGAACTCACCGCGCACGGCTTCCGTGTAGAGGATCGACTTGGCCCAGCCCTCGCCCGCCCCGAGCACGTCCCCGTAACTGAAGCCGCCGCAGGCCACGAGTCCCTTGAACTCATCGAGCGTGCGCGCGCCTCCCAGGAGATCGGTCATGTGCACATCGTGCGGCTCGAAGCCCGCCTGTGCGAACACCGCCGCGGTCTCGGTCTGGCTGTTGACGCCCTGCTCGCGCAGGATCGCGACCTTAGGAGCCACGCCGCGCGCGATGTAGGGCGCGGCGATGTCGTCCTGGGGGTCGAACTTGAGATCCACCGTCAGGCCGGGGTCGGCGCCGGCGGTCTGCGCGGCGAACTCCTCGTCGGCGCACTGCGGGTCATCGCGTAAGCGGCGCATGCGCCACGAGGTCTCCGACCAGGCGCGGCGCAAATCCGCCCAGGCCTCGTCGATGAGCACCGTGCCGATCCGCACCCGCACGCGCAGCTCCGCCGTCGGCGCGCCGAGGTAGAGCGCCGCATCGCTCAGGCCGTGGCGCGCGAGGATCTCGCTGAAGCGCGGCTCATCGGCGGCGAGGATCTGCACGACCACACCGGGCTCTTCGCTGAATAGCTGCGCCGCGGCCGGCCCGCGCGCCGCCGGCAGCGCGAGGTCGAGCCCGCAATGCCCCGCGAATGCCATCTCGAGCAGCGTGACGAGCAGCCCGCCATCGGAGCGATCGTGATAGGCGCGCAGCAGCTTCGCGGCGCGCAGCTCCCTGAGCGCCGCCGCGAGCTCGAGCAGCCGGCGCGGCTCGTCGAGATCGGGGGGCTCCTCGCCGATCTCGGCATACACCTGTGCGAGCGCCGAGGCTCCCAGGCGGTTACTTCCTGCGGCGAGATCGATGAGCCACAGCGAGCTGGAGCCCGCGTCGAGCTCGAGCACCGGCGTGAGCGTGCGGCGCACGTCCGCGACGGGCGCGAACGCCGAGATGATGAGCGACACGGGCGCCACCACGCTCTTGTCGACGCCGCCTTCGCTCCAGCGCGTCTGCATCGAGAGTGAGTCCTTGCCCACGGGGATCGCGATGCCGAGCTCCGGACAGAGCTCCTTGCCCACCGCCGCGACGGTCGCATAGAGCGCGGCATCCTCGCCGGGCTCGCCGCTCGCGGCCATCCAGTTGGCCGACAGGCGGATCTGCGACAGCGAATCGACCTCCGCCGCCAGGATGTTGGTGATCGCTTCACTCACCGCGAGCCTTCCGGAGGCCGGCGCATCGAGGAGCGCGACCGGGGTGCGCTCGCCCATCGCCATAGCCTCGCCCGCCACACCCTCGTAGTCAGCCAGGGTGACGGCGACATCGCTCACCGGCATCTGCCAGGGTCCCACCAGCTGGTCGCGGCTGACGAGCCCGCCCACGGTCCGATCACCGATGGTGATGAGGAAGGTCTTGTCCGCGACCGCCGGCAGCCGCAGCACGCGGTACAGCGCCTCGGTGAGCTCGATGCGGCTCGGGTCGAAACGCCGCTTGAGCGGGGCAACGCTCTGCACGTCGCGCCTCAGGCGCGGCGGCTTGCCGAGCAGGAGGTCGAGCGGCATGTCGACCGGCCGGTCACGAAACAGCGGATCCGACACCGTCAGCCGCCCGCTGTCGTCGATCGCGCCGATCACCGCGAATGGACAGCGCTCGCGCGCGGCGAGCGCCGCGAAGCGCTCGAGCTCCGCCGCGGCCACGATCAGCACGTAGCGCTCCTGCGCCTCGTTGCACCACAGCTCCATGGGCGACATGCCGGGCTCGGCGCTCGGAATCGCCCGCAGGTCGATGCGCGCGCCGCGCCCGCCGTGCGCGACTGACTCGGGTACGGCGTTGGAAAGGCCGCCCGCGCCGACGTCGTGAATGAGCAGAATCGGATTGCGCTCCCCGAGCGCCCAGCAATGATCGATCACTTCCTGCGCGCGCCGCTGCATCTCCGGGTTGCCGCGCTGCACCGAGGCGAAATCGAGGTCGGCGCTCGAGCTCCCGCTGCCGACCGACGATGCGGCGCCGCCGCCTAAGCCGATGAGCATCGCGGGTCCCCCGAGCACCACGAGCTGCGCGCCGATGGGTACCACCGCCTTCTCGACATGCGCGCGGCGGATGTTGCCGAGGCCGCCGGCGACCATGATGGGCTTGTGGTAGCCGCGCGCGCGCCCCGGCCGGTCCCCCGGTTGCTCGAGCTCGAGCGTGCGGAAGTAGCCGCATACCGCCGGGCGGCCGAACTCGTTGTTGAAGGACGCGGCTCCGATCGGCCCCTCGGTCATGATCTCGAGCGCGGAAGCGATGCGCGCCGGCGCGCCGAAGTCGCGCTCCCACGGGCGCTCGTACCCGGGGATGCGCAGGTTCGATACCGAGAATCCGGTGAGTCCGGCTTTGGGTTTGGCGCCGCGCCCGGTCGCGCCCTCGTCGCGGATCTCACCGCCCGAGCCGGTCGCGGCTCCCGGGAAGGGCGAGATGGCCGTCGGATGATTATGGGTCTCGACCTTGATCAGGATGTCGATCGGCTCGACGCTGCGGCGGTAGATGCCGGAGTCCGGATCCGGGAAGTAGCGGGTACCGCTGCTGCCCTCGATCACCGCGGCGTTGTCGCGGTAGGCGGACAGCACGCCCGCGGGACTCACCGCGTGCGTATGGCGGATCATCGCGAACAGCGAATCATCGAGCGGCCGGCCGTCGATGGTCCAGGCGGCGTTGAAGATCTTGTGGCGGCAGTGCTCGGAGTTCGCCTGCGCGAACATCATGAGCTCGACGTCGGTCGGGTCGCGCTTGAGCTGGGTGAAGCTCGCGAGGAGGTAGGCGATCTCATCCGCGGACAGCGCGAGCCCGAGCCGCTGGTTCGCCGCCTCGAGCGCGGCGCGCCCGCCCTTGAGCGAAAGGATCGCGAGCGGCTTAGGTGCGGTGTGTCCGAAGAGCCGCGCAACCTCACCCGAGTCGAGCAGCGCCATCTCGGTCATGCGATCGAACAGCACGGGTGCGAGACGCGTGAGGCCGGCAGCGCCCAGGGTGCGCGCTGCGTGCACGGTGTACTCGATGCCGCGCTCCACGCGGCGCACGCCCGTCAGCCCGCAGACTCGCACGATGTCGGTCGCCTTGCTCGACCACGGCGAGATGGTGCCGGCGCGCGGCACGATCAGTACGCGCTCGCCCGCGGCGGCGCTGTCGCCGGCAGGCAGAGTCGGACCGTAGGTCAGCAGCTGCCCCAGCACACCTCGCTCGGACGTCTCGAGTGGCCGCTCGAGGTCGGCGAAGTGCACGAAACGCGCCGTGAGTCCCCGCACCGCGGGCTCGACGGCCGCGAGGCGCTCGAGGAGCTTGGCGATGCGAAACGCGGATAGTGCCGGCGCGCCCGGAATCTCCAGCATGCGCTACCCGCACCTCATTTCTTCTCTCCGGGCGGAGCCGAGTACATCGGCATGGGAAACTGCGCCACGTTGGCGCCCGCCTCCAGCACCGTGATCTTAGCTGTCCCCTGCTTCTTCACCTCGTCGATGCGCAGCACCGAGTGCATGGGCAGGAACGTGCGCTTGACTCCCGAGAACTCGCCCTTGATGCGCTCCTCGGACGGGTCGAGCACCACCGAGGAACGCTCGCCGAACACCAGCTCCTCGACCTCGATGAACCCGAACAGCTCCCCGTGGCTCACCTTGCGGGCGTACACCTCGTAAACCTTGCCTTGATTCACGAACATAATGCGGAAAATGTGACTGGCTGCCATGGCCTGCGCTGTGGGCTCGGGTAACTTTGACGCTGGCATTATATGTCCGGGCGTGCCGGGGACGCTGCCGCGCCCCGTTGCACCCGGCAGTTTCTTTACAACGGGCGGACTCTCTTGAGTCGGGGAACCATGACGCTTCGGCTGCGTGTCGTCAGTGACCAGCGGCGGTCGCTGGCCGACCGCTGCAGCGCGGTTTTTTCCGTGGAAGGCGGCACCATCGGCCGCTCGGCGGACAACGACTGGGTGCTCCCCGACCCCATGCGCTACGTGTCCGCGCATCACGCGCGCGTACAGTTCAGAGAGGGCCACTTCTACCTGCAGGACGTCAGCACCAACGGCGTCTACGTCAACGACGACATGGAGCCGCTCGCCAAGCGCGGCTCGAGCGGCTACCGCCTGGTCAACGGCGACGTGCTGCGCATCGGCGAGTACCACATCGTCGCGGCGCTCGAGTCGCAGCGCGCGGCCCCGGCACCCGAGGAGGATCCGGTGGCGGCCGCGGTGCCGACCAGCATTCATGTGCTGCGCTCCCTCGGGCGCTCGCCGGACCATGACATCGGCGCGGTGCTCAATCTCGATGAGCTGCTGGTTCCCGAGCCCCGCCGCGACCCGGTGCTGCCGGTGAATGCCTACGGGCAGGCGGTCGAATCCGCCCCGGTGCGCGCGCTCGCCGACCACGTCGACGTCGAGCTCCTCGAGAGCGAGCCGACGCCGCCGGCGCAAGCCCCCCTGGCGCCGGATCCCGAAGCAGCAGCGCACGGTGAGCGCATGGCGCGGCTCGCCGAGGCCGTGGCGCGCGAGCCCAAGAACGGCAACGGCGCGCTCGCGCTCTCCGATGTGCATTCGGGACTCGACGCCTTCTGCCGCGGCGCCGGCATCGAGACCGAGCGGCTGCCGGCCGACGCCCAGACCCGGCTGCTGCACCTCGCCGGGCGCCTGTTCCGCGAGACGCTGGTGGGACTCAAGGATCTCGAGCGCACGTGCGTCAACACCCGCAACCGCTACCGCATCGAGATGCCCGCGCGCGAGCAGGACGATCCGCGCCCCTCGCTCGCCGACTCGATGGTGGAGGACCTGCTGGCCGATCTGCTCGTGCAACACGAGAACCGGCGGCTCGACTCGGTGCAATGGCTGCGCGAGGTGGTCGGCGAGGCGAAGCAACATGAGAACGCCACCGCGCACGCGACCCGCGCCGCGTTCATCGAGTTCCTCGACCGCCTCGACCCCGCCGAGCTCGAGGCGCGCTTCGAGCGCGCCGCGCGCCGCGGCAAGGCGCGCGCGGCCGACAAGGCTCAGTACTGGGAGCTGTTCGTCAGCTTCTACCGCAATCTCATCGAGATGCCGGCCGATCACCTGCCGCACACCTTCGTCGAAGCCTTCAGCTCCGCGTACCGCGAGGCGATGAAAAAGACCGAATCCTGACGGCGGCTCGGGTTGGCGGAGAGGGTGGGATTCGAACCCACGTGCCGGTTTTACCCGACCATCCGATTTCGAGTCGGCGCCGTTATGACCGCTTCGGTACCTCTCCGGCTCCGCGACCAGGACTCATTTGCGGGGCTGGTATTCTAGCGGAAAGCCGTTCGCCAGGAGGGTCTCCTTCGTGCGGGCATTCCATCTCGCCGCCGCGGCGCTGCTGCTCCTCGCGGGCTGCATCCGCCACGAGCCATCCGCACTCGAGCAGGTGCGCGCACGCGGCGAGCTGCGCGTCGTCACGCTCAACCTCCCCACCTGTTACTACCTCGGCGCGCAGGGGACCGAGGGACTCGAGTATCAGCTGGCGAGCCGCTTCGCGAACCAACTCGGCGTGAAGCTCGCCATGTATCCGGTCGCCAGTGAGCGCGCCATGCAGGACGAGCTGGCGGCAAGCCGCGCGGACATCGCCGCCGCCTCGCTCAGCGACTCCGCGGAGTGGCAGCGCGTGGGCGATGCCGCGGTCCCCTACGCGAACATTCCCCAGCTGGTCGTCTACCAGAGGAGCGGCGTGCGCCCGCGCGACACGCTGCAGCTCGAATCGGCGCGGCTGGCGGTGCGCGCCGGGAGCCCCCAGGAGCGCATCCTCGAGAAGCTCCGCAGGACCGTGGCGCCGACGCTCACCTGGGTGCAGACCGCGCCGAGCTCGGCGGACCCGATCGAGGACGTCGATTCGGGCGGCGCCGACTACGCGATCACCGATGCACGCGAGTTCTCCTTCGCCCGCCATCTCTATCCGAACGTGCTGGTGGGATTTGCGCTGCCGGACACGCGCCCCGCGCAGTGGATCGTGCGCAAGAGCGCCTCGGACCTGCTCGAGGCGGCTGACCAGTTCTTCGGCGCGCTCGGTGAGTCGGGTGAGCTCACGCAGCTGGTGCGGCAGGCCTCGGGCGACACGCGCCGCTTCGAATACGAGGAGTCGCGCGAGTTTCAGACGCACGTGGCCGACCGGCTGCCGCGCTATCGCAGCTGGTTCGAAGAAGCGGCGGCGCAGGTCGGCATCGACTGGCGCCTGTTGGCCGCGGTCGGCTACCAGGAGTCCAAGTGGGATCCGCGCGCCGCCTCCGACGAAGGGGCGCAGGGCCTGATGATGCTCACCGCCGACACCGCCCAGGCGATGGGGATCAAGGACCGCAACGACCCGCAGCAGAGCATCTTCGCCGGTGCGCGCTACCTGGCGCAGGTACGGCAGATGATCCCGGACCGCATCCCCGAGCCCGACCGTACCTGGCTCACCATCGCCGCCTACAACGTCGGCTTCGGGCACCTCGAGGATGCGCGCATCATCACCCAGGCCCTCGGCAAGGATCCCGACTCGTGGGCCGCGGTGCGCGAGCAGTTGCCGCTGCTCGCGCAGGGCCGCTGGTTCACGCGCGCCAAGCGCGGCTACGCGCGCGGCTGGGAACCGGTGCAGTTCGTGGATCGCATCCAGCGCTTTCTGACGCTGCTCGAGTGGCAGCCCGGCGAGGCGGCGCCGGCCCGGAGCGCGGCCGCTCGCGCCGCGCCGGCGCGCGCCCCAGGCACGCCCGGAGCCACGGCCCGCGTGCTGCCCTGAATCGTTCAGCGCTTAAATCGCCCGCCAGCGGCACGCAAAAGCCCGTGCGCCAACCTTGCCACGGAGTGCTCGGCTGCTGAGGTGATGGCGACGGATGCGCATCGAGCCCCGCCTTTTGCCGGCGTGATCGACCAGGCTGCGCGGCTGGCCTATCGACGTATGGCGAAGAACCGCTGCAGCAGCTGCGCGCATTCCTCCATCAGCACGCCGCCGAACACGTCCACGCGATGATTGAGCTGCGGCAGCGCGAACACGTCGGTGATGCTGCCGGCAGCTCCAGCGCGCGGATCCCACGCTCCGAACACGAGGCGCCGCACCCGCGCATGCACGATCGCGGATGCGCACATGACGCACGGCTCGAGCGTCACATACAGGGTAGTGTCGGTGAGGCGGTAGCTGCCGAGCGCGCGGCCGCCGGCCCGCAGCGCCTCGATCTCGGCGTGTGCCGTGGGATCATGGCTCGCGATCGGTGCGTTGCCGCCGGTCGCGATGATCTCCGTACCCAGCACCAGCGCCGCGCCGACGGGCACCTCGCCGCGCGCGCCGGCCGCGGCGGCGTGCTCGAGTGCCACCCGCATGAAGGCGCTGTCGTGCCCGGCCGCGGCGGAATCGGCCATGGAGCTTCAGCCGCCGCCATGCGGGTCGGCGGGCGGTGCAGCCGGCACCGGCAGGAACAGCGCCGGGTCGACGAAGTCGGCGTTGAGCGCGACGCCAAAGTGCAGGTGCGGTCCGGTCACACGGCCCGTCGCACCGACCTTGCCGACCACGTCCCCGGCCTCGACCCGCTCCCCGCTACGGACGTCGATGGCGCTCAGGTGGCAATACATCGTGACGAGCCCGCCGCCGTGATCGAGGATGACGGTGTTGCCGTTGAAGAAGAAGTTGCCCGTATCGACCACGCGCCCGTCGGCGGCTGCCCGCACCGGAGTGCCGGTGTCGGCGGCGATATCCATGCCGCTGTGGGGATTGCGCGCCTCGTTGTTGAACACGCGCCGCGAGCCATAGGAGCTCGAGCGGATACCCGGCACCGGCGCGAGCAGCCGCAGCGTCGCCGGCGTCGCCTGCGTGTAGGTGCCGACATCCGCGTGGATGCGCGGCTGCTCGCGATTGACGCGCGCGAGATCCCGCGGCGACAGGTCCACCTGGCGCGGCGGCACGGTGAGGCGCTGCACCGCGTACTCCTTGCTGGCGACCTCGAAGCCGAGCGTGGCGCCCGGCGCGCTCCCGTCCTCGACCTGCGCCGCAGCGGGTCCCGGCTCCTGCGAGAGCGGAATGCCGACCACCGCAACCCACTTGCCCGCGACCCGCAGCACCAGCACGCGGCGGCCGCCGAAAGTCACGAGCGGCGCGCGCGGGGCGGCGTCGGCGACAGCCAGCAGTGCCACGCCCCCGGGGACGCGCTCCTCTTGCGGCAGCTGCGCCGCGGCCAGCTCGGCTGCCTCGGGAGCCGCCGGCACCGGAGCGGCCGGAGGCCCCGGCTCCACGGCGCGCGCTCCGAGGCCCGACACCACGAGGGCGAGAGGGAGCATCAACGCACAGCGACGCGGGCTCACGGCTCCTCTCTCCTGCCGCTCACCCGCGCGGTGAGGATCCCGCGTGCCAGACGCGCTTCGATCTCCTCGCCCGGCGCGACCGCGGCCGCATCCGTAACCAGCGCGCCGTCGGCGCGCGTCACGATGGCGAAGCCGCGCGCGAGCGTCGCGAGCGGGCTGACGGCGTTCAGTGCGCGCTGCGCGAGCGCGAGACGCTGCGCGCTTGCTGCCATGCGGCCGGTCGCGGCGTGCCTGAGGCGCAGCAGCAGATCCTGATGGCGCGAGCGCTGCTGCTCGAGGAGCCTGTCGGGCGAGCGATGCATCAGCCGCCGGTGGAGCTCGGCGAGGCGCAGACGCTCGCGTTGCACTCGGGCACGCGTCGCGCTCCCGAGACGCAGCCCGAGGTCATCGAGGCGCTGCGTCTGCTGCACGAGGCGCACGCCCGGGTGCGCCAGGGCGAGGCGCGCGCGCGCGCCTTCGACACGGATCACGATGGCACGCAGCTCGCGCCGCATGGATACCGCGAGCCGTTCGCCGGTGCGTGCCACGGCCTCGAGACAGGCGGCGCGATCGGGCACCACGAGCTCGGCCGCGGCCGAGGGCGTCGGGGCGCGCACGTCGGCGACGAAGTCCGCGATGGTGAAGTCGATCTCGTGCCCCACCGCCGAGACCACCGGCAGCGGGCATGCCGCGATGGCGCGCGCCAGGCGCTCGTCGTTGAACGCCCACAGATCCTCGAGCGAGCCGCCGCCGCGCGCGAGGATCAGGACGTCGCATTCCGCGCGCGCCCCCGCGCTCGCGAGCGCGGCCATGAGCGCCGGCACTGCGGCGGCGCCCTGCACCGGGGCCGGATAGATGAGCACCGCCGCCGGCGGAAAGCGCCGCGCGAGGATCTGCAGAATGTCGTGCAGCGCCGCGCCCGAGGGCGAGGTGATCACGCCGATGCGCAGCGGGAAGCGCGGCAGCGGGCGCTTGCGCCCGAGCGCGAACAGGCCCTCGGCGGCGAGCCGGGTCTTCAGACGCTCGAACTCGCGCTTGAGCGCGCCGACTCCCGCCTCCTCGAGGTGATCGACGATCAGCTGGTACTCGCCGCGCGCCTCATAGACGCTGATGCGCCCGCGCAGCAGCAGGTGCGCACCGTCACGGGGCGTGAAGCCCACCAGCGAGTTCTGCATGCGGAACATGGCGCAGCGCAGCTGCGCGCCGCGGTCCTTGAGCGAGAAGTACCAGTGGCCGGAGGCGGGCTGGGAGAAGTTCGAGAGCTCTCCCTCCACCCAGATCACGCTTAAGGCCCGCTCGAGGACCGAGCGCACCTCGCGGTTGAGGCGCGAGACGCTGTAGACGTCCCGCTGCGGGGCAGCAGGCTCAACCTCAGTTCTCAGGGCCATGCGGCACCTTAGCATGAGGTTTACCGCGGTCGCCCCGCCGCCTATAATTACGCATGCGCATCCTCGAAGAAGCTCTCACCTTCGACGACGTCCTCCTGGTTCCGGCCTACTCGGAAATTCTGCCACGCGAGGTCGATCTTTCCACGCGCGTCACGCGCCGCATCCGCCTGAACGTACCGCTGATGTCCGCGGCCATGGACACCGTGACCGAGGCGCGCCTCGCCATCACGATCGCGCAGGAAGGCGGCATCGGTGTCATCCACAAGAGCATGACGATCGAGGCCCAGGCGCGTGAAGTCGGGCGGGTGAAGAAGTTCGAGAGCGGCGTGATCAAGGACCCGATCACCGTCTCCCCCACCATGACCATCCGCGAGGTGCTGGACCTCACGCGCTCGCGCGGCATCTCCGGCGTCCCGGTGGTGGTCGGCCGCAAGGCGGTCGGGATCGTCACGCACCGCGACCTGCGCTTCGAGGTCAAGCTCGACGCGCCGGTGTCCTCGGTCATGACACCCAAGGAGCGGCTGGTCACGGTGCGCGAGGACGCCTCCAAGGAGCAGGTGCTGGCACTCCTTCACAAGCACCGCATCGAGAAGCTGCTGGTGGTGAACGGCGAGCACGAGCTGGTCGGCATGATCACCGTGAAGGATTTCCAGAAGGCCACCGAGTTCCCGCGCGCCTGCAAGGACGAGGGCGGGAGACTCCGGGTCGGCGCGGCGGTCGGCACCACGAGCGACACGCTGGAGCGGGTTGCGGCGCTGCGCGAGGCCGGAGTCGATCTGATCGTGGTCGACACGGCGCACGGGCATTCGCGCGGCGTCATCGAGACGGTGACGCGCATCAAGGCAAAATGGGCCGATGCCCAGGTGATCGCCGGCAACATCGCCACCGCCGAGGCAGCGCGTGCCCTTAAGGACGCCGGCGCGGATGCGGTCAAGGTCGGCATCGGTCCGGGCTCGATCTGCACCACGCGCATCATCGCCGGCGTCGGCGTGCCGCAGATCTCCGCGGTCGCCAACGTCGCCGAGGCGCTGCGCGAGACGGAAGTGCCGGTGATCTCCGACGGCGGTATCCGCTTCTCCGGCGACATCGCCAAGGCGATCGCCGCGGGGGCGGATGCGGTCATGATCGGCGGCCTGTTCGCCGGCACCGAGGAGTCGCCGGGCGAGGTCGAGCTCTACCAGGGCGCCTCCTACAAGTCCTACCGCGGCATGGGCTCGCTCGGGGCCATGGGCGAGCGCCACGGCTCGGCCGACCGGTATTTCCAGGACGCCGCCACCGAGCTTCAGAAGCTGGTGCCGGAGGGCGTGGAGGGCCGCGTCCCCTATAAAGGCAGCGTCGTCACCATCCTGCAGCAGCTCTCAGGAGGACTGCGGGCGGCGATGGGCTACACCGGGAGCCGCAGCATCGCCGACATGCGCACGCGTCCGGTGTTCGTGCGCATCACCAACGCCGGCATCCGCGAGAGCCACGTGCACGACGTGAGCATCACCAAGGAATCACCCAACTACCGGGCATCCTGACAGCCCAGAACCCATGGCGAGCGTTCCCAAAGCCCCCGGCCCCACTCACCCTCGAGCGCCCGGGCCCGCGGGCGCGTCGCACCCCGACATCCATGCGCACCGGATCCTGATCCTCGACTTCGGTGCCCAGTACACCCAGCTCATCGCGCGCCGCGTACGCGAGCTCGGCGTGTACTGCGAGATCCACCCTTACGACATGAGCGACGCCGAGGTGCGCGCCTTCGCGCCCCGCGCGGTGATCCTCTCCGGGGGACCGGAGTCGGTCACCGACCGCAGTCCGCCGCGTTCCCCGGCCGCGGTGTTCGAGCTCGGCGTACCGGTGCTCGGCATCTGCTACGGCATGCAGACCATGGCGCAGCAGCTCGGCGGCCGCGTCGCCCCTTCCACCGAGCGCGAGTTCGGCTATGCCGAGGTGACCGTAACCGGCGCGTCGCGCCTGCTCGACACACTCGAGGACCGGCGCGACTCCGCGGGACGCGCGCAGCTCGACGTATGGATGAGCCACGGCGATCGCGTCGATGCCCTGCCCGCCGGCTTCACTGCGACCGCCTCGACCAGCACCATTCCATACGCCGCCATGGCAGACGAGCGGCGCCGCTTCTACGGGGTGCAGTTCCACCCCGAGGTCACCCACACCAGGCAGGGCGCACGGCTCCTCGAGCGCTTCGTGCGCGAGATCGCCGGCTCGGACGCGCTGTGGAGTGTCGGCAATATCATCGAGGATGCGATCGCGCACGTGCGCGCCACCGTCGGCACCGGCAAGGTGCTCCTCGGCCTCTCGGGCGGCGTCGACTCCTCGGTGGTCGCGGCGCTCCTCAATCGTGCCATCGGCGATCAACTGGTCTGCGTGTTCGTCGACCACGGGCTGCTGCGTCTCGGCGAGAGCGAGCAGGTGATGCGCACCTTCGCCGAGCATCTCGGCGTGCGCGTGATCCGCGTCGACGCGGGCAAGCGCTTCCTCGCCGCCCTCGCCGGCGTCGCCGACCCGGAGGAGAAGCGCAAGATCATCGGCCGCACCTTCGTCGACGTGTTCGACGAGGAGGCGCACAAGCTCACGGGCGTGCAGTTTCTGGCACAGGGGACCATCTATCCGGACGTGATCGAATCCGCGGGCGCGCGCACCGGCAAGGCGCACGTCATCAAGTCACATCACAACGTCGGGGGCCTGCCTGAGCGCATGAAGCTCAAGCTCCTCGAGCCGCTGCGCGAGCTCTTCAAGGACGAGGTGCGCAGCTTAGGTGTCGAGCTCGGGCTGCCGCGCGAGATGGTGTATCGCCACCCCTTCCCGGGCCCGGGTCTCGGCGTACGTATCCTCGGCGAGGTGCGTCAGGAGTACGCGGACCTCCTGAGGCGCGCGGATGCCATCTACATTGAGGAGTTGCGCCGCCACGAGCTCTACGACCGCGTCTCCCAGGCTTTCGCGGTGTTCCTGCCGGTGCGCTCGGTCGGCGTGATGGGCGATGGGCGCCGCTACGATTACGTGATCGCGCTGCGCGCGGTGGAGACGGTGGATTTCATGACCGCGCATTGGGCGCGCCTGCCGTATGAGTTCCTCGATCACGTCTCGCGGCGCATCGTCAACGAGGTGCCGGGCATCTCGCGCGTCGTGTACGACATCTCGGGCAAGCCGCCCGCGACCATCGAGTGGGAATAGCCGGCGCGGGCTGTCACCTCACCGACATACGACGAACAGGCGTTCCTCCGGCGGCGTCTCATTGACACGGCCCGCGCGCGGGGCCAGAGTATTTTTACCGAGGATATCCCCGGGGGAGAACACCAACCAGAAGGGGTACGGATCATGAATGCTCGACTCAATGCCGGACATCTGCGCCGCGCGCTGCTGGCGATTCCGGCGGCCCTGCTGCTCACAGTGGGGACCTCCGCGGCGTGGGACGACGACCACCGCATGACGCTGCGCAGCGCGACCTTTAGCGATGGTGGCACGCTGCCGCTTTCCATGATCAGCAACATTCCGGGCGCGAACGGTCAGAACAGCTGCACCGCGAGCGGCGCTGCCGGCGGTAATCAGTCACCGCAACTCTCCTGGCACCATGCGCCGCCCGACACCCGCAGCTTTGCCATCGTCGCCTACGATATCGACGCGCAGTTCACCCATTGGGTGATCTACAACATCCCCGCCGATACGACCAGCCTGCCGGACAACGCCGGAGTGGCGGGCAGCAGCTTCGGCGTGCAGAACGGCAACGACTTCTTTCAGCCCAACTATAACGGCCCGTGTCCGCCCACGACGCTGATGCCCTTCGCTCATCAGTATCAGTTCACCGTATACGCGCTCGACCGGTTGCTGCGGGTGGTGCCGACCTTCGGCGATTTCGTTCCGGCCGGACCCGAGGGTTTCTACCAGGAATTGATCGCGGCGAGCCGTGACGGGCATGTGCTGGCGAGCGCGAGCATTTCCGGATACTTCTCGGCGGTCACGGACGACTGATTCGGGAAGGCGCGGCGTCACCGCGCGACGGGGTGGGATGCACATGAGCTCCAGGCGAGACTTTCTCAAGACCGGCGCGGTGGCGGCCGGCGTTGTGGGCGCAGCCTCGGCTTCCGCCGCCACCGGGAAAACCTCCATGACGAAGAAGTACGGCGGCCCCCACGAGATGCCGACCGGGGTGACGCTTCTGTCGATGCGCAATGCCGACGGATCCGAGACCCTCGGCGCCAGGCTCGCCGACGACAGCGTGCTCGATGTGCGCAAGGCGTCGGAGCTGCTCGACCTGGCGGCACCGCTGACGCTCGAGGAGCTGCTCAGGGACGGCAACGCCCGCGGGCTGAACGAGCTCATCGCCGCGGCACAGACCTCGCGCCGCGCCGATGCCGCGCTGGTCAGGGAATCGTCCATCACCTTCGGCAGGCTCTTCACCCATCCCGGCAAGATCGTCTGCATCGGCCTCAACTACCGGGCGCACGCCGCGGAGACCAACCTGAAGCTCCCCGGCGTTCCGATCCTCTTCAACAAGTACAACAACGCACTCGCCGCCCACAACTGCACGATCAAGCTGCCGCCTCGCGAGGTGTCCTACAAGTTCGACTACGAGACCGAGCTCCTCATCGTCATCGGCAGGAGCGCCCGCAACGTGTCGGAGGCGGAGGCGCTCGACTTCGTGGCGGGCTATTGCACCGCGCACGATTTTTCCGCACGCGATCTGCAGCTCGAGACCCCGAGCGTGCAGTGGATGATCGGCAAGACGCTCGATAACTTCGGCCCCATCGGGCCCTACTTCGTGTCGGCGGACCGGGTCGGCGACCCCAACAACCTCAGGCTCGAGACGCACGTGAACGGCGAGCTGCGCCAGTCCTCCAACACCAGCCTCATGATCTTCAATCCGCAGAAGCTCATCGCCTACATCACCAGGATGTGGACCCTCGAGCCCGGCGACATCATCTGGTCGGGGACTCCGGCGGGCGTCATCCTCGGCTACCCGAAGGAGAAGCAGGTGTGGCTCAAGGCCGGCGATGAGATCGTGAGCACGATCGAGAAGCTCGGCTCGCTCAGGTTCAACCTGGCGTAACGCCGCCCGAGCGCTCTAGCCGCGGCGGCTCCGCCGCCCGCGCCGGGCCTCGCGCTCACCGTGGCCGCTCGGCTGCTGCACCGGCGGCAGCGTCTGCGGCAGCGGCGTGTCGGTCGTGAGTCCCGCCTTGATGAGCCCGATCAGCTCCGCATCGACGCGCGCGTCGGTGGGCGGCGATGAGTAGGCGCCGAGCAGCCGCTCGACCTCCGCCCTGGCGCGCTGCTCCAGACTCCGGCCACCCTGCTGCAGCCAGGTTTCGCGGTTGATCCGGTCGAACACCGGCCCGGGCAGATACAGCTCGCGCGGCCAGTAGCTGAGCGTGTGCGGGGCCGTGAGCAGGTGCTTCTCCTTCAGGAGCTGCCGCACCAGATCGACGGTCGGCAAATCGTCCATGACGGCAAACTCGCGGCAGAAGTGCAGCGCCTGCCCGCACAACTCGTCGTCGAAGACGAGCTTTTCCAGGCTGAAGGTAAGCACGTAATCCAGCATCCCGGGACCTGACACCGAGTTGACGCCGCTGATGGCGGCGAGCAGCGCCCCCGCGAAGCTCTCCGCGCCGGCCTGCGCGTCGAGAAACTTGCCCTCGCTCAGGGCCATGTAGCCCTGCGTCGGCAGACCGAGGTGTTTGGCGATCTCCACGTAGGCCACGTTGAGGTGCAGCGTCTCGATCGCCGCCATGGGCGACATGGCGGTCTTCATGTGGAAGGTGGCCGGCGCGCCGCCAAACAGCACCGGTGTGCCCGGCTTCAGGAGCTGCGCCATCGTCACTCCCGCGAGCACGTCGGCGACGTGCATCACCGTGGCGCCGACCAGCGTCACCGGAGCGATCAGGCCCATGAGCGTTACGGGCACGATCTCGACCGGAATGCCGTACTCGGCGCAGTCCATCAGGTTCTGGCACGAGTCCTCGCTGTAGCGGTAGAAGCCGGTGGCCGTGACCGTGAAGATGGACATCGGCCGGGCAATGAGGTCGGCCTGGTCGCGCCGGAACAGCTGCATCATGCGGGCCATGCGCGGCACGCCGTGCTCGGTGAAGGCGCCCGATACTACCGGCTTGAGCGAGTTGGTCAGCACCAGATAGAGCCGCCACGCGTCCGATACCTGCGGCTCGATGTCGTTGGTGGAGAAGGCGGTGGCGAGATAGCCGAGATTCTTCAGTCCATCCGCCACCCGCACGTACTCGATGAAGTCGTGCGTATTGGAGAGGCGTGTCTCGCCGCTGCGATGGTCGAGCACGTGCAGGCCGCTCGAGCCCGGAACGAAGTGCACCTTATCGCCGCCGAGCTCGGTGTAGGGCGAGCCGTCGCGGTCGAAGAGCGCAATGCTCTTCGGCGCCGTCTCGATGGCACGATCGACCACCTGCGGCGGAAACAGCATCCGCTCGGCGTCGTCGGCCGTGCGCGCCAGCTTCAGTCCATGCCCGAGCAGGCGCTCGCGCAGCGGTGCCCCGCGCACCTCGACGCCGATCTCGGCGAGGATTCTCTTGGCCTCGCCGATGATCGGAGCGACCAGCTCATCGGGAACCACGCGCAGTTTGGGTCTCATCTTTCGGCGGAGCTTACCCCAATTGCACCCCGCCCCAGGGCGCGGACCCTTTCCAGCTCGGCGCGCCCCGCGCGCGCGTCGTGCGCGCGCCACAAGGCCGCTGCCGCATTACATTCCGTTCACGCAGGTCAGCCACTCTCAAACTGTGACGTTGTGTGTTCCAAAGGGTCTGTGCCGGTGCGTAGGCTGCGTCACCAGCAACATCACGGCGGTCTTATGTTGAAATCGTCGCTCCCTCTGCAGGTCAAGCTCGCTCCCCTCGCCGGCGTGGCGCTCTTATGCACCGCGGCGACCCAGCTGACGGGTTGCGTCGTTCGCGTCGTCGCGCCAGCGCCTGCGCCCGCCCCGGCCTATGTAGCCCCGGCAGAGCCCGTGGCGGACGCGCCCCCGGCCGAGACCGATATGCAGGCCTCCGAGCCGCCGCCGCCGCTGCCGGTTTACGAGCAGCCGCCGGTTCCCGGGCCGGGCTACATCTGGACTCCGGGCTACTGGGCCTTTGCGCCCGCCGGCTACTACTGGGTGCCGGGCACCTGGGTGATGCCGCCGCGCGTGGGCCTGCTCTGGACCCCGGGCTATTGGGGCTTCGTCGGCGGGGTATACGCGTTCCACGCCGGCTACTGGGGCCCGCACGTCGGCTTCTACGGCGGCGTGAACTACGGCTTCGGCTACGGCGGTGTTGGTTTCGGCGGCGGCCGCTGGGTGGGCAACTCGTTCGCCTACAACCAGTCCGTCACCAACGTGAACGTCACCGTCGTCCACAACACCTACAACGAGACCGTGGTCAATAACGTCACGGTCAACAACCGCGTGAGCTACAACGGCGGCGCGGGCGGTGTCGTCGCAAGGCCCAGCCCGGAGGAACGCCGCTACATCCAGGAAGAGCACATCGCGCCGACCCCGACGCAGCACCAGCACTTGCAGCAGGCTGCTGCGAATCCGGACCTTCTCGCCAGGAACAACGGCGGGCGCCCCGCGATCGCCGCCACCCCGCATCCAGGGGCGTTCAACGCGCCGGGAATCGTGCGTGCCCGCGGCGCCGACGCGCCCATGCCGCGTCCGGTGCCCGGCTATGCCAACGGCAACAAGCCCTACAGCACGCCGCCCGGTCAGGCCAGCGGTGCCAACGCGCCTCACCCGCAGGGCGCAAACGCTGTCAACGCGCCTCACCCGCAGGGCGCAAACGCTGCCAACGCGCCTCACCCGCAGACAGCCAAGGCGCCGGCGCAGAAGCAGAAAGCTGCCAAGCCGCATCCCAACAAGGCCCCGCCGGAGAACGGCCGCCGTGAGCCGGAGACTGCGCTGAGGTAAGGAGTCGCGCGGTCAGCGTATACCAACCTGCCCGCGCACCACTTCGACGAGGCGGGCGGGGTCGTAGCCCCGCCCGTCCTTGAACACCACCGTGACATTCTCGATGTCCTCGATGTGCGCGGCAGGATCGCCGTGCACCAGGATCAGGTCGGCGTGCTTGCCGGCGGCGATCGTGCCGATGTCGCGCTCCCGGCCGAGGAAGCGCGCGCCGTTCTCCGTCCCGATCTGAATGGCCTGCACCGGGGTGAAGCCCGCCTCCACCAGCAGCTCGATCTCCCGCTGGTCCCCGAACCCCGGCAGCACACCCCCGGCTCCGGTCGGATCGGGTCCGGCGAGCAGCAGTCCCCCGGCCGCGGCAAACGCACGCTCGAAGTCCATCTCCGTGCGGAACAGCTTCCCGGGCGTCGGGTTCGCCGGATCGAGAGTTCCGCGGAACGTGAGATAGCTGTCGCGCGCCGCACCCGACATCGCATCGAGCGCACGACGCTGCGCGGCCGGCCGCCCGGGCACGCCGAGCTCGAACACCGGGAGCGTCGAGGTCACCGCGACGTGGTGCGCAACGAGCGTGCGAATGAGTCCCTCGACTTCCCGCTCGGCAACCGTGCGCGCCGACCAGGACGCGAGCATCGCGGATAAGTCCGGGCAATGATCGCTCTGGCGGTTCGCGACGAACTCGCTGTCGGTGTACACCGGCCCGTGCTCGAGGTCGTCGATGCCGGCGGCGATCGCCTCCGGCCAGCTGACCGAGCACAGATGGGCGGTGATCTTCAGCCCGTGCCTGTGGGCCGCCACGGCCGCGGCGGCGAGCTCGGCGCGCGTGATGTTCATGTAGGCCTTGAAGGAGGTCATGCCGGTCGCGGCCCAGTAGTCGACGAACCGGCCCGCCTCCTCCGGCCCGGCCAGCTCGTGCATCTGTGCGAAGAAAGTGCCGGCGCCTTCCAGATAAGGTGCCGTGAGATCGAGGTGCGGGCCCGGGAGCGCGCCTGAGTCGATGCGCGCGCGCACCTTGAGATCCGCGTACGGCTCGATGCTGCCCGTGGTGCGGAGCGTCGTGACGCCGGCGGCCAGGTACAGCCGCGGCGCCGAATAGGGAATCTCGTTCACCACGAAGCCCGGCTCGAGCCCGCCGGGGGAGTTGCGCTGTGTGTCGCGCGAGGCCGTGTAGAAAAGATGATCGTGCATGCCGACGAGGCCCGGCAGCAGCGCGTAGCCGCCATAGTCCCGCACCTCGGCACCCGGCGGGATCGCGGTGCCCGGGTCGGGTCCGACCGCGGCAATTCGCTCGCCGACGATCACCAGCGTCTGGTCGACGCGCGGCGCGGCGCCCGTCCCGTCGATGATCTCGACGTGCCGCAACGCCAGGCTCGCGGCGTGAATCGACAGATACGAGGCGGCGCCGGTCGGCTCGGCGCCGAAGCTCGCCGTCGCGCAGGCCGCGAGAGCGGTCCAAACCCAGACACGCAATGCGTCACGCACGGATATCACTCCCGGAACGCCCGCTTGGCTTCAATGGTAAACACCCCCCGCGCCCGCGTGCGAGGCGGCCGCCGCGGCCAGACCTCCGAGCGCCAGAACCCAGAGGATGAGCTCGGTCGTTTTCGTCACGCTGACCTCGCGCCTCCCGATCGACACGATCTGGTCCACCGGCACCGACTCGTTGCGGCCCTGAACGACCCCGCCGGCGACCCCCGTCACCTCGAGGCGGTGCGCCCTCCCGTCCGTGGTCACGATCGATACCGAATCGCCGGCCTTGAGCAGCTGCCCGGCATTGATGCGCTGGCGCAGATCCCCGGGCGTTCCCGCGACCGGCTTGAGTGTCGTGCAGCCGGCGCAGATGAGCATGAGCGCCAGCACCGTCAGGCCTCGCATTGGAAGCTCCCCCGCTGGTGGCGGTTACGATCCCGCTAAGTTTCTTATGTCAGTCTGAAATCTACGCGGTTTCGGACGGCTTTCTAGCGGTGCCGCCGGGCCTGGGCGCGCCCCTTGCGCGGCGGCGGGCGCGCGCCGCGCCGCTCCCGGTCGTAGGGATTCGCGTCAGTGCGGTATTCGATGACGACCGGAGTCGCGAACAGGTCGTAGGTCTTGCGCAAGAGATTCGCGAGATAGCGCGTGTAGGCCTCCGGAACGGAGGCGGTCTGATTGCCGTGGATGATGATGCGCGGCGGATTGCGCCCGCCCTGGTGCGCGTAGCGCAGCTTGATGCGCCGGCCGCGCACCAGCGGCGGCTGATGCATGGTGAGCGCGTGCTCGAGTGTGCGGCTGAGCTCCCTGGTCGGGAGCGTGCGCATCGCCCCCTCGAAGGCCCGCACCGTCGACTTCATGAGCTCGCCGACCCCGGTGCCGTGCCGCGCCGAGATGAAGAAGAGCGGCGCGAACGGCACGAAGTCGAGCTTGAGCGCGAGTTGACGCTGGATCTCGGCGCGCTGCTCCTCGGGAATTCCGTCCCACTTGTTGACCGCGATGATGAGCGCGCGGCCGCGCTCGAGCGCGAGCCCGAGCACGCTCGCGTCCTGCTCGGCGACCGTGTCGTGGGCGTCGAGCACCAGGATGACGACGTGCGCCTCCGCGATCGCCTGCAGTGTCTTGGCGACGCTCGCCCGCTCGACCACGTCCTCGACCCGGGCCCGGCGCCGGACGCCCGCGGTGTCGATGAGGAGGAACTCCCGGCCGTCGCGCTCGAAGGGCACGAGGATGCTGTCGCGCGTCGTGCCGGGCTCCTCGCTGGCGATGACCCGCTCCTCGCCGAGCAGCCGGTTGACCAGGGTCGACTTGCCGACGTTGGGACGCCCGATGATGGCGATGCGGATCGCACCGTCGCCTTCAGTCCCGGCCGGCTGCGGCTCGAGACCTGAGAGCACGTGCTCCATCAGGGTCTCGCAACCCTGGCCGTGGCTCGAGGAGATGGCGTGCGGCTCGCCGAGGCCGAGCGCGTGAAAATCTGCGCCGGCGATATCGGGATCGAGTCCCTCCGCCTTGTTGAGCGCGAGCGTCACGGGCTTACCCGAGCGGCGCAGCTCGCGGGCGACGAACTGATCCTCGGGGGAGAGCCCGGCCCGCGCATCGGTGACGAAGACGAGGCGGTCGGCCTCGGCGACCGCGCGCTCGGTCTGCGCGCGCATCTGCGCCTCGAGCCCGGTCGGGTTCTCGATGAGGCCGCCGGTGTCGATCACGACGTAGGGAACGGGTCCGACGCGCCCGAAGCCGTACTGCCGGTCGCGCGTGAGGCCCGGGACGTCGGCGACGATCGCGTCGCGGGTGCCCGTCAGGACGTTGAAGAGCGTCGACTTGCCGACATTCGGGCGGCCGACGAGCGCGATGACCGGGAGCATGGGTGCGCGGGGCGGCGCGAAAGCGGCAGCCGGTGCACGCGGCTATTTGCGCGCCGTGCGCAGCGGCGTGACGCGAAAGGCGCTGATCTGGCCGCGGTCATTCACCACCAGCACCATGTTGCCGGCGACCAGCGGCGTAGTGCTGACCCGCGCCTTGCCGGAGGAGGTGCGCGCGGCGAGCGCGCCGGTCGCCTTGTCGAGCCAGTGGACGTAGCCCTGGAAGTCGGCCACGACCAGTGCGTTATCCTCGTCCATGGCGGCGGGGGCGGTGAGCCCGCGATGCAGCAGCGCCTTCTGCCGCCACAGCTCCGCTCCCGTGCGGTTGCGCAGCGCCGCGATCTCGCCGTCGGCGGTCGCCATGTACAGGGTGTCGTCATCGAGCGTGAGGCTGCGGTAGCTCGAGGCGTCGTGCGACCACCAGACCTGCCCGGTGTCGACCGCCAGCATCGCGACCTTGCCCTGGAAGCCGATGGTATAGACGTCCTGCCCGGAGACCCGTACCGCGGTGTCGATGTCGTCGAGCCGCTCGAGCTCGGTGCGCCCGCGCGGGGGCGCGATCGCCGCTTCCCACTGCACCGAGCCATCGCCGCTGTTGACGGCCATCACCTTGCCGTTGTCGAAGCCGCACACCACCAGGTCTCCGGCGATCGCCGGGCGCGCGGTGCCGCGCAGCGACAGGCGCGGAACCGGCTGCTGCTGCGCCCACAGCTCGTGGCCGTCCGCGGGGGCGAGCGCATGGAGCTTGCCGTCGACCGTGCGCAGCGCGATCAGCCGCTCGGAGATCGCCGCCGGAGCCAGCACCTCGCCACTGACGCGCACCGACCAGCGGCTCTTGCCGCTGGCCGCATCGAGCGCAAACAGCTGTCCGTCACTCGAGCCGATCAGCACCATGCCGTCCCCGACCGCCGTGCCGCCCGAGAGCGGTGCCTTGAGGCGCGTGCGCCAGGCCAACCGTCCAGAGGCGATGTCGAAGGCGGCCACTTCGCCCTTGTGTCCGGCGGCATAGACGCGGCCATCGTCGACGGCGAGACCGAGGCCGAGCCGCAACGGCACGGCCTTCTTGTCGTCCACGGAGGCGGACCAGACCCGCACGACGCGCAGCGTCGCGGTGACGGGCGTGAGCTTGGCCGGCTGGTCGATCGCCTTGTCCTTTGAGCAGGCGGCGACCGCAATGAGCAGCACCAGCATCCAGATCGGGCGTGTCAGGTGTCGCATGGATTACTTCGCGGCGGCAGTCGGTGCGGGGGCGGGGGTGGCGGCGCTCGCGGGCGGCGCGTCCGCGGCCAGATCGGCGATCTTGAGGTCCAGGAGCGCCGCATCGCCGAGCTCGGGGCTGCCGGCGGCGCCGCGATATTCCCTGAGGGCGGCCGCCTTGTCGCCCTTGGCGTAGTAGGCATCGCCCCGCACCTCGTGATAACGGGCGGCGAAGGCGCCGGGCTCGGCGCCCTTCAGCGTGGCGAGCGCCCCGTCGGGCTTGCCCTGGGCGATCTCGACGCGCGCGAGCCGCATGCGCGCCACCAGCGCAAGCTCGTGATCCTTCGAATTATTCATCACGGTCTCGAGCTCGTGCGCCGCCTTGTCGAGCTCCTGGCTCTCGACGTACACCCGCGCGGCCAGGAGCTTCGCCTGATCGGCGTAGGGCGAGGAAGGATAGTCGCGCTCGATCTCCCCGAGCCGCACGAACGCCTGGCTGCGGTCGCCTTTCTCGAGGGCGTCGATCATGCGCAGGTAGGCGGCGCTCGCCGCGACGCCGCGGGCGTCGAGGTGCGCCTGCCACCAGCGCCAGCCCTGCAGGCCGGCCGCGGCCAGCGCCACGCCGGCGACGATCCACAGGCCGTTCTCGCGCACCCAGGTGCGGATCTCCTCCCATTGCTCTTTGTCAGACAGATACTCGCTCACTCACTCACTCCCGAAGGTCGCTAAGGGCCGCGTCCAGGCCCGCCGCCAGCGCATCGATCGGGCACTCGCTCTGACCCGACTCCACGCGCAAAGGTTTCATGCCGAGCACCCCGCGCGCGAGCTCATCGTCACCGATGATCAGCGCGAGCGGCGCACCGCTCTTGTCGGCGCGGCGGAACTGCGCCTTGAAGTTGCCACCACCCAGGTTCAGCTCGAACCGCAACCGCGGTCGCTCGCTGCGCAGCCGCTCGACGATGCGGAGCGCCTCGGCCGCGGCGCGCGCGCCGTTGACTACGACGTAGACATCGGGGTGCGCAGTCGGCGGCGTGCCGCCGGCGGCCACGAGCAGCGCCACCAGACGCTCGACGCCCATGGCAAAGCCGACCGCGGGGGTCGCCTCGCCGCCGAGCTGCGCGACCAGCCCGTCGTAGCGGCCGCCGGAGCATACGGCATTCTGGGCGCCGCTGGCGGCCGTGATCCACTCGAACACGGTGCGGTTGTAGTAGTCGAGCCCGCGCACCAGGCGCGGGTTGATGTCATAACGCACGCCTGCCGCCTCGAGCATGCGGCCGAGGGTCTCGAAGTGCTCGCGCGACTCGGCATCGAGGTGCTCGGTGAGCAGCGGTGCCGCGGCGATGAGCGGCTGCATGTCGGAATTCTTGCTGTCGAGGATGCGCAGCGGATTGCCGCCGAGGCGCCGCCGGCTGTCGGCGTCGAGCCGTGCCTCGTGCGCGCCGAAGTACTCGACCAGCCGGGCGCGGTAGGCGCGGCGGCTCTCGGCAGTGCCGAGGGAGTTGATCTCGAGCCTCAAGTCCTGCAGTCCGAGCCGCTGCCACAGGCGCGCGCTGAGTGCGATGAGCTCGGCGTCGGCGTCGGGGCCGGGACAGCCGACCGCCTCGACGTCGACCTGCCAGAACTGGCGGTAGCGCCCGGCCTGCGGCGCCTCGTGGCGGAACATGGGGCCGAGGCACCACAGCTTGTGGCGCTGGCCGCGCAGCATGCGGTTGGAGATGAGCGCGCGCACGATGCCGGCGGTCGCCTCCGGGCGCAGCGTAAGACTGTCGCCGCCGCGGTCGGTGAAGGTATACATCTCCTTGCCGACCACGTCGGTGTCCTCGCCGATCGCGCGTTTGAACAGCTCGGTGCGCTCGAGCACCGGCACGCGGATCTCCTCGTAGCCGTACGAGCCGAGCAGATCGCGCGTCACAGCCTCGAGGTGCTGCCAGGCGCCGATCTCGGCGGGCAGCACGTCGTTCATGCCGCGGATGGGCTGAATCTCCTCCGTCACTGGTGCGCCACCAGCGGCGGTACCGGCGCGGCGTGCCCGCTGCGATCGAGCAGGAAGCGCGCGGTGCCGTCACGGTGCACCAGTCCGTCGAGCGCCACCTTCTGGCCATTGAGCTGCACCGCCACGCCGGGCGCGTTACCGAGCACCACCTTGAGCGGCGGCGCGCCCGTGATCGTGCGCGCGCTGTCGGGCAGATTGAATCCCTCGATCAGGCGCCGCCCCGAGCCGTCATACACCGCGAACCAGCTCACCGCGGAGAACCTGAGGGCGAGCTGCGCCTCGCCGGCCGCGGGAGCCGCGCCCGCGCCGCGGGACTCCGCGGCGGTCGCCGACACCAGCCGCGCGGCCGAGTCCGCGCCCGGCGCCGCAGGCGCGCCCGCCGGCAGCTCCGCAGACACCGGCCGCGGCTTTGCTGCCGGCAGTGTCAGCAGCCACCACACGACCCCCGCCACGGCAATTCCGACCAGCAACAGCAGCGCGAGCGCCACCAGGCGCGAGGAGCGACCCGGGGGGCCGTGATGAGGAATGCGGGTGAGGTCGGGTCCGGGCGCCGGCGCCCCGGCCGAGTACAGGCTCTGCAGCTCCGCGTACTGCTCGCCGATCAGCTCCGCGTAGCGGCGCAGATGGCCGCGGACGTAAACGGCGGCACCGAGCGCGGCGAAGTCCTCCGCCTCGAGCGCTTCGAGAATGCGCGGGTCGACGTGCAGCTTCTCCGCCGCCTGCAGCGTCGTGAGTCCGCGCGCCTCGCGTGCCGCGCGCAGCCGTGCGCCTATACGTGCGCGCGCTCCGCCGCCAGCCTCGCTCGTCGCCATAGGCCTCAGCCGCGGTTCTTGTCGAGCGCGGCCAGGGCGCGCGCCTGATCCGAGCCCGGGAAGTCGAGCTGCAGCCGCCGCGCGTAGCGCTGCGCGGCCACCGCATCGCCCTGCCCCCGCGCCACGCGCACGCCGAGCAGCAGCAGGTCCGGGGTCGCCTCATAGGTCCCGACGTAGCCGTCGATGCGCGTGCGTGCCGCGGCCAGCTGCCCGTGGTCGAAGTCGAGCGTGGCCAGCTGAAAGGCGGCCTCGGCGTAGTTCGGCCGCAGCTGCAGCGCTGCGTTGAAGTCGACGCGCGCCTCGTCGTCGCGCTTGGCGGCGCGCAGGCACACGCCCGCGTTGGTGTAGGCCGCCTGCGGCGTGCGGTAGAGCGCATTGTGCGCGGCCTCGAGGAAGCGCTTGACGCCCTCGTCGGTGCGGCCGTTCTGGCACAGGTACACCGCATAGTTGTTGATGACGTCGGGGTCGTGCGGCGCGAGCTTGAGGGCCGTGCGGAACTCCTGGTCGGCCTTGGCGGGCTGGTTCATGCGCTCGAACAGCATGGCGCGCGCGCTGTGCACGTTGGCGTTGCCCGGATCCTCATCGAGCGCGCGATCGAGCTTGGACTTGGCGAGGTTGAGGTCGCCCTGGTTCATGTACTGGATGCCGAGCTGGGTGTTGTCGGCGGCCGCCTCGCGCTGATTGGCCATGTGCAGCGGCTGGCTGCTCCTGGAAACGCAGGCGGCGAGGATCACGGCCGCGAGCGCGGCGAGAGCCGCCAGCGGGCCGCGCGGGTAGGCGGTGCTGTTCACGTTTTTTCTCATGGTTGGACGGCGACGCCGATGACCTTGGTTCCCAGGCGCACCGTGGTGCGATCGATCACCCGGCCGGCGAGCTGCCCGCAGGCGGCGTCGATGTCCTCGCCGCGCGTGCGCCGCACGGTCGCGAGCACGCCGCGCTGCAGCAGCTCGTCGCGGAAACGCTGGATGACGGGCGCCGGCGAGCGAGTGTAGCGGGTGCCGGGGAACGGATTGAAAGGGATGAGATTCACCTTGGCGGGATGGCCCTTGAGAAGCCGCGCCAGGGCGCGCGCCTGCGCCGGGGAGTCGTTCACGGCATCGAGCATCACATACTCGAAGGTGACGCTGCGGCCGTTCTGTTCGTCGAGATAGTGCCAGCAGGCGGCGAGAAGCTCGGCGATCGGGTGCTTGCGGTTGATGGGCACGAGCTCGTTGCGCAATGCATCGTCGGGCGCGTGCAGCGACACCGCAAGCGCCACGTTGCTCACTTCGGCGAGTTTGTAGATCTGCGGCACCAGCCCCGAGGTCGAGAGCGTCACGCGCCGGCGCGACAGATCGCAGCCGAAATCATCGAGGAGGATGTCGAGCGCCGGCACCACGTTGCGGAAGTTAGCGAGCGGCTCGCCCATGCCCATGAGCACCACGTTGGTCACGCGGCGCTCACCGGCCGCCTGCGCGCCGGCGGCTGCGTCCTGCGGTGCCGCCGCGCGCGCCAGCTCGGCGCACGCGAGCCACACCTGGCCGACGATCTCGGCCGTGCTGAGGTTGCGGTTGAAGCCCTGCTGCGCCGTCGCGCAGAACGAGCAGTCGAGCGCGCAGCCGACCTGGGAGGAGATGCACAGCGTCCCGCGGTCGGGCTCGGGTATGAACACCATCTCGAAGGCCTGGGCGGCGTCCGCCCGCAGCAGCCACTTGACGGTGCCGTCGGCGGAGCGCTGCACGCGCACGATCTCGGGCGGGCGCACCTCGGCGCAGCGCGCGAGCCGGACGCGGAAATCCTTGGCGAGATCGCTCATCTCGGCGAACTCGCTCGCGCCGCGCTTGTAGATCCAGTTCATGAGCTGGCGCGCGCGGAATGGCCGGCTGCCGAGCTGCGCCACGAAAGTCTCGAGCGCGGGGCGCGGAAGTCCCAGCAGGTTGGTGCGCTCGGTGGCGGGCGTGCTCATGGGCGAAGGTAGCTGCCTCAGCTGCGCGGGTGCAGCTCCGTCGTGCTGAAGAAGTAGGCGATCTCACGCGCCGCGGTGTCCGCCGCATCCGAGCCGTGCACGACGTTCTGCTCGATGCTCGCGGCGAGGTCTGCGCGGATCGTGCCCGGGGCGGCCTTCTTCGGATCGGTCGCGCCCATCAGGTCGCGGTTGCGCGCGACCGCATTCTCGCCTTCGAGCACCTGCACGATCACGGGGCCCGAGGTCATGTAGCGCACCAGATCCTCGAAGAACGGACGCTCGCGATGCACCGCATAGAAGCCCTCGGCCTCGCGCTGCGACAGGTGCAGCATGCGCGCGGCAATGATCGAGAGTCCCGCTTTCTCGAAGCGGGCGTACACCTCGCCGATGAGATTGCCACGGACGCCGTCGGGCTTGACGATGGACAGGGTGCGCTCGAGCGCCATTCGATGGGTCCTTCTGATTCAGGCGGATGGATGCGGGGGCCCCGCAGGCAAGCGCGCAAGTTTACTGGAGGAAGCGCTCCCGCGGCAATTTGCGGTGCGCCGGAAGTCCCGGTTTGGTAAGGCTTTTTTTGGGCGGTCGTGCCGCCCTTCCGAGCCCTGAGCTAAGAGGTCAGACCGAGAAGCTCTCGCCGCAGCCGCATTCGCCCTTGACGTTGGGGTTCCTGAAGCGGAACGCCTCATTCAGCCCCTGCTTCACGAAGTCGACGATCGTGCCGTCGATGAGACTCAGGCTGGCGGAGTCCACGAACACGCGCACACCGCGGTCCTCGAACACTATGTCGCCGGGCTGCTGGGATTCGGCGTAATTCACGACGTAGGCGAAGCCCGAGCAGCCGGTCTTGCGGACGCCGAGCCGCAGACCGACACCGCTCCCCCGGGCGGCGAGAAAGCCCTTGACGCGATTGGCCGCGGATTCAGTCAGCGAGATTGCCATCTATCCTCAATATTCTACCGCTTACGGCCATTGCAATAAGCAGGCACGCAACGCGTCCTCGATCACCAGCAGCCGCCCGAGCTTCTCCACCGGAACCGAGCGGCTCGCCGCCCAGTCCCCGGGCGCCCCCGGAGGCAGAGCCCCGCGCGTGCGGCCCCTGAGCTCCTGACACAGCCACCCGGCCACATCGAGAGTATGGGGGCAGCCGAAGGCCTGGAAACGTGCGTCTTTCACAGTGTCGCCCGCGATGAGCAGGTGAAAGCGCACCCAGGTCTCGTCCCTCGGTCCCCCGGCCTCGCCGCTCACCACCGTGCCGTTCTCGTCGCCGGCGGCCAGCTCGAGGGCCTCCGCCACGCCCGTGGCCGGCGACAGCGCCCGCAGCCGCATCACCTCACGGGTCACGGCGGCGGCGGCAAAGTCGACCTCGGGGTCCTTCGTGAAGCGCCCGATGCTGAAGCGCAGCGAGCTCGCCGCGAGCCGCGCATCGCGCCCGAGCGCCCGCAGTACATAGGACGCTTCCGCGGAGGCGGAGTTGCAGGCCGCCCCGGTCGAGACCGCGAGCTCCTTCAGAGCGCTCACCAGGCTCTCGCCCTCGACGCCCTCAAAGGACACGTTGAGGATGCCCGGCACGCGTGCGGCGCCCGCCCCGTTCAGGTGGACACCGCCGAGCAGGCGCAAGTGGCCCCACAGGCGCTCCCGCAGCGCGGTGAGCCGCGCGCTTTCGGCGGGCAGCTCGCCCAGGGCGATCTCGCAGGCAGCGCCGAAGCCGACGATCTGGTGGGTCGCGAGCGTCCCGGGGCGCCAGCCGTGCTCCTGGCCGCCGCCGAAGGTCACCGGCTGCAGCAGCCCCCGGGCGCTGCCGCGCACGTACAGTGCGCCGACACCCTTCGGGCCGTAGAGCTTGTGGGCGGTGAACGAGAGGAAATCGACCGGCAGCGCTTTGACGTCGAGCGGCAGCTTGCCGGCGGCCTGGGCGCAGTCGCTGTGGAAGGCGACGCCACGCTCGCGGCACAGCGCGCCCACGCCCGCGATGTCCTGCACGACGCCGATCTCGTTGTTCACGCACATGAGGGAGACCAGCTGCGTGTCGGGGCGCAGCGCCGCGGCCACCGCGGCCGGCGTGACCAGCCCCGAGTGCTCCGGCGTCAGGTAGGTGACGCTGAAACCCTCTTTCTCGAGGCGCTTGCAGGGGTCGAGCACCGCCTTGTGCTCGGTGCGCGCCGTCACCAGGTGGCGGCCGCGATCGGCGTTGGCGCGCGCGACGCCGAGGACGCACAAGTTGTTCGACTCCGTGGCGCCGGAGGTGAACACGATCTCATCCAGGCTGGCGCCGATCAGGCCTGCCACCTGGGAGCGGGCCCGCTCGATGCGCGCCGCCGCGGCGCGGCCGAACTCGTGGATCGAGGAGGCGTTGCCGAAGTCGCCGCCGAGCGTCAGGCAGGTCGCCATGGCCGCGGCGACCCGCGGATCGACCGGCGTGGTCGCGGCGTAGTCGAGGTAGATGGGAGCCGCGGCGCTCATCGGGGCGGCGCGCCGGCGTGGCGGCGGCGGTTCTGCACGGCGGTAAGGATACCGCGCAGGATGTTGGCCTCGTTGTGGTCGAGCTCGGCGCGCTGCAGCAGCCGGCGGATGCGGCTCATCAGGTGGGTGCCGCTCTCGGTCCGGTCCTTGAAGTCGATCTCCTCCAGCACCTCGGCGAAATGCGCATACAGCTGCTGCATCTCCCCGGCGGTAGCAAGCGGCACGCCGGCAGGATCGGCCGCCGCCGCGGGCGCGCCGCGCGCGCGATAGAGCTCGTAGGCCACGAGCTGCACCGCCATGGCGAGATTGAGCGCGGGGTAGGCGTCGCTCGCCGGGATGCGCAGCAGCACGTGCGCCGCCTCGAGCTCCTCGTTGGTGAGTCCGCTGCGCTCGGCTCCGAACACCACCGCCGCCGGCGCGCGGCGCGCCGCGGCGACGATGCGCGGGGCGGCTGCGCGCGGGTCGGCCACGCGGAAATACTGCTCGCGCTCACGCGCGGTCGTCGCGGCGATGAAGCCACAGCCCGCGAGCGCCGCGCCGAGCGATTCGACCACGCGCGCGCCGGTGAGCACGTCGCCGGCACCCGAGGCGCGCGCGGTCGCCTCGGGGTGCGGAAACTGCTTCGGCCGCACCAGCACCAGCGACGTGAGGGCCATGTTCTTCATGGCGCGTGCCGCCGCGCCGATGTTGCCCGGATGCGAGGGCGTGACCAGGACGATGCGAATGTCGGGGGGAGTCATCTGTTACGCTAGTCGCACTGGCCGAAATCGCAGGAAGCGATTTCGGCGGACATCACTGTGAAAGCCGCCGGCAAAAAGCGTGGTTTTTGCCGGCTGCGCAGTAGCAAAAGCGCCGTGTGACTGCAATCCACCTCCACCTGCGAGCTTAAAGACCGTGCAGCCGCTTCTCAACATCGCCGTGCGCGCCGCGCGCCGCGCGGGCGAAGTGATCGTCCGGAGCCTGAACCGCCTCGAGTCGCTCACCGTCTCCTCCAAGGGGCGTAACGACTTCGTGAGCGAGGTCGACCACGCGGCCGAGCGCGAGATCATCGGCACCATCCGCCGGCACTACCCCCAGCATGCGTTCCTCGCCGAGGAGAGCGGCCGCTCGGGCGAGCACGACACGCTGTGGATCGTCGACCCGCTCGACGGCACGACCAACTTTCTGCACGGCTTCCCGGTATTCGCCGTGTCGATCGCCTGCCAGATCAAGGGACGCCTCGAGCACGCGGTGATCTACGACCCGATGCGCCAGGAGCTCTTTACCGCGAGCCGCGGATCGGGCGCGCACCTCGACAACCACCGCATGCGCGTCAGCAAGGCGCGCACGCTGGAGGGCGCGTTGATTTCCACCGGCTTCCCCTACCGGGCCAACATGCGCTATCTCGACGCCTACCTGGCGATGCTGCGGGCCGTCACCGAGGTTGCGGCCGGCGTGCGCCGCCCGGGCGCCGCGGCGCTCGACCTGGCTTATGTCGCCGCGGGGCGCGTGGATGCGTTCTGGGAGCTGGGCTTGAGCGCGTGGGACACGGCCGCCGGAACGCTCCTCATCCAGGAGGCAGGCGGGCGCGTCGGCACCCTGACCGGCGGCGAGTACCGGCAGGAGGGACACATCGTCGTCGGCACGCCCAAAGTGTACGCGGCGCTGCTCGAAACGCTCGCGCCGCACGTGCCCGAGGATCTGCGCGGCAGCTGAGGCGCGCGTAGCGGCCGCGGCCGCGCGCGAGACGAGGCGCGCTCGCCGCCGCTCCTCGCTTTCGGGAGATCGCTTGTGTAGAGTCCAGCGAAAATCCGGGGGCTCCAACGATGCGGCAACTCTTTGCGACCAAGTCGATCAAGGTCCTGCACGAGCAGGAATCCTCAGGCAATCAGCTGCGGCGCTGCCTGGGCGCCACGCAGCTCACGCTCCTCGGCATCGGCGGCATCATCGGCACCGGCATCTTCGTGCTCACCGGCACTGCCGCCGCCAACCACGCAGGTCCCGCGCTGCCGCTCGCATTCATCGTGGCCGGCCTCGGCTGCACGTTCGCCGCGTTCTGCTATGCCGAGTTCTCCGCCATGATCCCGGTATCCGGCAGCGCCTACTCCTATTCGTACGCGACCCTCGGCGAGGGCGTCGCCTGGTTCATCGGCTGGAACCTCGTACTCGAGTATCTGTTCGCGGTTGCGACGGTGTCCGTCGGCTGGTCGGGTTATGCGGTGAGCCTGCTCGATCAGCTCGGCATTCATCTGCCCGCGGCGCTCTCGAATGCCCCGTTCAGTACGCCGATGGGTCAGGAGTCGTTCGAGATCGTCCGCACCGGGGCCATCATCAACCTGCCGGCCGTGCTCATCGTCGCGGCCATCGGCACCATCTGTTACATCGGCATCAGGCAATCGGCGCTCTTCAATACCGTGATCGTGACCATCAAGGTCGCGGTAGTGCTGCTGTTCATCCTGTTCGGCGTGAGCTTCATCAACACGGCCAACTGGCACCCCTTCATTCCGCCGAACACGGGGCAGTTCGGCGTATTCGGCCTGAGCGGCATCATGGGCGCCGCCGGCGTGATCTTCTTCGCCTACATCGGCTTCGATGCGGTGTCGACGGCGGCGCAGGAGACCGTGAACCCGCAGCGCGACATGCCCATAGGCATGATTGCGAGCCTCATCATCTGCACCATTCTCTACGTGATCGTGTCGGCGGTACTCACCGGCATGGTGAGTTACAAGCAGCTCGACGTCGCCGCGCCCGTAGCGCTCGCGCTCGACCAGTACCCGGGGCTGCACTGGCTCGGAATCCCGGTGAAGCTCGGCGCGGTGTGCGGCATCACCTCGGTCATGCTGGTCATGACCATCGCGCAGGCGCGCATCTTCTTCGCCATGGCGCGTGACGGGCTGCTGCCGCCGTTCTTCGGCCGCGTGCATCCCAAGTTCAAGACCCCGTCCACCGGCACTGCCATAACGGCAATCTCGGCGGCGCTCATCGGCGGGTTGTTCCCCGTGAAGCTCCTCGGCGAGATGGTCTCGATCGGCACCCTCGCCGCCTTCGTCACGGTGTGCCTCGGCGTGCTGGTGCTGCGCCGGACGCGTCCCGACCTGCCGCGCCCGTTCAAGGCGCCCTGGCCGTGGTTCACCTGCATCGCGGGCGCCCTGGTGTGTTTCTCCATGATGGCATCACTCGGCACCCCGACCTGGATGCGTCTCGTGGTCTGGACCATCATCGGCGTACTCATCTACGCGTTCTACGGCTTCAGCCACAGCAAGGTGCGCGCCGAAGGCAACGGCGGCGCGGCCGCGCCCGCCACGACGCGCTGACGCTCAGCGCCCGGGACCGCGGCGCGAGGCCCTGCGCGGCGCCTCAGCGCCTTCGCACCCGCATGTTGATCAGCTCCACCGCCACCGCGAAGGCCATCGCGAAATAGAGATAGCCCTTCGGAATCTCGAAATGCAGCGCCCCGGCTGCCAGTGCCGCCCCGATCAGGATCAGGAATGAGAGCGAGAGCATCCTGATCGTGGGGTGGCGCTCGACGAATGCGCCGATCGGCCGCGACACCCACATCATGGTGAGGATCGCCACCACGATCGCCGCCGCCATGATGACGAAATCCTGCGCGAGTCCCACCGCGGTGAACACCGAATCGAGTGAGAACACGATGTCGACGATCCCGATCTGCAGGATCGTCAGCGCCACGCCAGCGCGCGGCCGCGGCGTGACCGCCCCCGCTCGCGCGCCCTCGAGCGAGTGGTGAATCTCCAGCACGCTCTTGCCGAGCAGGAACAGCCCGCCGATGAGCAGCACCAGGTCGCGTGCCGAGAACAGCCGGTCTGCGAGCCGCAGCCACGGCTGCGTCAGATGGGTGAGCCACACGATCGAGAACAGCAGCGCGATGCGGGTCGCCATCGCCACAGTGAGCCCGCCGATGCGCGCGGCACGCTGCCGGTGCGGCGGCACGCGCGCCACCAGGATCGCGAGGAAGATCAGGTTATCGACGCCGAGTACGATCTCGAGCGCTGACAGCGTGACGAACGCTGCCCACGCGTTGGGATCGGCGATCAGCGCGGCCACACTCCGCTACGGCAGGTGATCGAGCGCTGCCTTCTTGACCGTCGGGAACACGTGCTCGGCAGTGAGGCCGCAGTCGAGGGCGATGGCGCTCGAGATATAGATCGAGGAGTAGGTGCCGGCGATGATGCCGATGAGCAACGCCGCCGAGAAGCCCTTGAGCACAGGTCCCCCGAGGAACAGGAGTGCCACCACCACGATGGAAGTGACCACCTTGGTCATGATGGTGCGTGACAGCGTCTGGTTGATCGACTGATCCAGCACCACGTCGGGCGGCGAGCGGCGATTGCCCTCGAAGCGCTCGCGGATGCGGTCGAACACCACGACCGTGTCGTTGAGCGAATAGCCGATCACGGCGAGGATGGCCGCCACCACCGCCAGGTCGAACGACATCTGCGTGATCGCGAAGAACCCCAGCACCAGGATCGGGTCGTGCAGCACCGCCAGGATCGCGCCGAGCGACAGCCGCCAGGTGTGAAAGCGCAAGGCGATGTAGAAAAAGATTCCGAGCAGCGTGAAGAACAGCGCCCACGCCGCGCTCATCTTGAGCTCGTTGCCCACCTGCGGTCCCACGACGTCGAGCTGCACCACCTGCGCGCCGGGGTCGATGCCGCGCAGGGCGGTCTCGAGCGCGGTGCGGATCGTGGCGCCGGTCTGCTTCGGGTCCGGCGGCAGGCGGATGGCGATGTCGCGCGAGGAGCCGAAATTCTGCACCGACGGCTCGCGGAAGCCCGCCGCCGTGAGCCGCGTGCGCACCTGGTCCACGTTGGCGGCCTGCGGGAAGCTCGCCTCGGCGCTCACGCCGCCGGTGAAGTCGATGGCGAGGTTCACGCCGCGCATGAAGAACGAGCCGAGCGACACGATCATGAGCAGCGCCGACAGCGCGTACCACACCTTGCGGGTGGCCATGAACGGGTAGCTGGTCTGATGGCTGAAGAATTCCACTGTATTTCCTTAGGTCTGGCCGGCTGCCCGGCACTCAACCGATCGCGAGGCGCGCGAGCTTGCGCCGGCCGCCGTACATGAGCGTGAGGAGCGCCCGGCTCCCCATGAGAGAGGTGAACATCGAAGTGGCGATGCCGAGGGTGAGCACCACCGCGAAGCCGCGGATCGGCCCGGTGCCGAGCACCCACAGCACGACGCCGGCGATCAGGGTCGTGATGTTGGAGTCGGCGATCGCCGAGAAGGCCTTCTCGAAGCCGGCGCGGATCGCCGCCTGCGGCGACACGCCCTTGCGGATCTCCTCGCGGATGCGCTCGTAGATCAGCACGTTGGCGTCCACCGCCATGCCGACCGTCAGCAGGATGCCGGCAATGCCCGGGAGCGACAGTACCGTGTGCCACATCGACAGCAGCGCCGCGAGCAGCACCACGTTGGCGAGCAGCACCAGGTCGGCGACCACTCCGAACACCTGGTAGTAGAGCGCCATGAAGAGGAACACGGCGCCCATGCCGACGATGAGCGCCGTGACGCCCTTGTCGATGTTGTCGCGCCCGAGGCTCGGGCCCACGGCACGCTCCTCCACCGGGTAGATGGCGGTCGCGAGCGAGCCCGAGCGCAGCAGCAGCGCGAGCTCGCGCGCCTCGCCGGCCTGAAGCCCGGTGATCTGGAAGTTGTTGCTGAACACGCCGCGGATGGTGGCGTCGTTGATGACGTCCTCGTCGGTCACCTCGCGGGTGACCTGCTTGCCGTCGATCTCGACGGTCTCCGGGCGCTTCTCGATCAGCACCACCGCCATGCGCTTGTTGAGATTGGCGCGGGTGGTCCTCAGCATGTTCTCGCCGGCGCGCGCGTCGAGCCGCACGTTGACCGCGGGGCCTTCCTGGGACTGGCCGGTGGTCGCGTTGGTGAGCTGATCGCCCGTGGCGATGACCTCGCGCTTCAGCAGCACCGGCCGCCCGAGGCGGGTATGGGTATAGAGCTTCGAGCCGAGCGGGGCGCGGCCGAGCTGCGTGGCCTCGAGGGCGCTGTTCTGCATGTCCTCGAGGCGGAACTCGAGGGTCGCGACCCGGCCGAGGATGTTCTTCACCTCGGCGGAGTTCTGCACGCCGGGGAGCTGCACGTTGATGCGGTCAACGCCCTGGCGCTGCACGATCGGCTCGGACACGCCGAGCTCGTTCACGCGGTTGCGCAGCGTCGTGATGTTCTGCTGGATCGCGTAGTCCTGGCGCTCGCGGACCTGCGCACTGCTCATCGCCGCCTCGATCACCGCACCGGCGGCGTCGCTCGAGCTGGTGAGCGCCAGGCCCTGCAGCGGCTGATTGAGCGCGCTCCTGGCCGCGCCCACATCCGCCCCGGGAGCGAGCTGGATGCGGATCGTGCTGGCCTGGCCGCCGGCGCCCACCGCGACATCCTTGAAGGGAATCTTGGCGGTGGTGAGGGCCCGGCGGGCGTCCTGCGCGTAGCCCTCGAGCGCCTGGCTGACCGCCGAGTTCACGTCGACCTGATAGAGCAGATACAGCCCGCCGCGCAGGTCGAGTCCGAGCGGCATGGGCTTCAGGCCCAGCATCCGCAGTACCTCGGGCGTGCGCGGCGCAAAGGACACGGCCGTGATGTAGGTGTTCTTGAAGTCGTCGTTGCCATTCACCGCATCGCGCGCCGCCAGCTGATCGGGCACACTGGCGAAGCGCACCATGAGCCGCCCCTCATCGATGTAGCTCGTGTCGAAATGGACGCCGTGCGTCTTGAGAAACGACTCGACCGCCTGGGCAGCCTCCGGGGTGAGCGCGGTGTGATCCTTGCGCGCCACCTGCAGCGCCGGGTCTTCACCGTAGACGTTCGGCAGCGCGAACAGCAGCGCGAGCAGCAGCACCGCCGCGACCAGGATGTACTTCCAGCGGGCGTACTCCAGCATGGCTTAAGCGCTTTTCAGCGTGCCCTTGGGCATGAGCTGCGAGATCTGGAAGCGCTGCACCTTGACGCGCACCCCTTCGGCGACCTCGAGCGTGACGAAGGTGTCGCCGACCTCGGTGACGCGGCCCAGCATGCCGCCGTTGGTGACCACCTCATCGCCCGCGGCGAGCTTGGAGACCAGCGCCTGGTGCTCCCTGGCCTTCTTCTGCTGCGGCCGAATCAGCAGGAAATAGAACACGCCGACGAACAGCACCATCATCAGCAGCGGCGCGAACTGGCTGGTGGGGCCGGGCGCGGCCTGCGCCCAGGCATCGGAGATCAGGTTCATGTTGTAGTCCCGGCAGCGAAAAGGGCGGCATTATGCCATAGCATCCGTGTCCGCCCGGCGCCCGCTAAGGAACCCCCGCGCCCAGGACTCGAGCGACCCCTCGGCCAGGGCCGCGCGCAGCGCGCGCATCAGGGACAGATAGAAATGCAGGTTATGGATCGTGTTAAGTCGCGACCCCAGGATCTCGTTGCACCGGTCGAGGTGGCGCAGGTACGAGCGCGTGTAATTGCGGCAGGTGTAGCAGCCGCAGCTCGCATCGATCGGCGCCAGGTCGTCCTGATGGATGCTGTTGCGGATGTTGATGACCCCGCTCGTGGTGAACAGGTGGCCGTTGCGCGCGTGGCGCGTCGGGATGACGCAATCGAACAGGTCAATGCCGCGCAGTACGGCCGCGACGATGTCCTCCGGCCGTCCGACGCCCATGAGGTAGCGGGGCCGATCGGCCGGCATGTGCGGCACGAGGCCCTCGAGGACTCGCAGCCGCTCCTCCTCCGACTCCCCGACCGCAAGCCCGCCGACCGCGAGGCCGGGCCAGTCGAGGCGCAGCAGCATCTCGAGCGAGGCGAGCCGCAGCGGCACGTGCATGCCGCCCTGGACGATCCCGAAGAGTCCGCCGGGCGGGGCTTCGGCGTCCGCGCGATGGTAGTGAGCGTGGCTGCGCGCCGCCCAGCGCATCGAGCGCTCCATCGACTCGCGCGCCAGAGCCTCGGTGGCCGGATGCGCGGTGCAGTCATCGAGCGCCATCGCAATGTCGGAGCGCAGCGCGCGTTGCATGTCCATCGAGTCCTCGGGGGTGAGCCGCACCTCGCGCCCGTCGACGGGTGAGCGGAAGCGCACGCCTTCCTCGCTGATGCGCCGCAGGCTCTCGAGACTGAACACCTGAAAGCCGCCGGAGTCGGTGAGGATCGGACGCTCCCAATGCATGAAGCGGTGCAGGCCGCCGTGTGCGGCGATCACCGCGGCGCCCGGGCGCAGCATCAGGTGAAAGGTGTTGCCGAGCACGATCTGCGTGCCGAGCTCCTCGAGCTCCTCCGGGGTCATCGCCTTCACCGTGCCGTAGGTGCCCACCGGCATGAATGCCGGGGTGTCGACCACGCCATGCGCGGTCGTGAGCCTGCCTGAGCGCGCGGCGCCGGCGCTCGCCGTCACGGTGAAGGTGGGCCTCACGTGTCCCTCGCGCTCAGCAGCATCGCATCACCGTAGCTGAAGAAGCGGTAGCGCGCCGCAATCGCGTGCTGATAGGCGCCGAGCACCGCCTCGCGCCCCGCGAAGGCGCACACCAGCATGAGGAGCGTCGACTCCGGCAGGTGGAAGTTGGTGAGCAGTGCGTCGCTCACCCGGAAGCGGAAGCCCGGCGTGATGAAGAGGCGCGTCTCCCCGCTCCAGGGTGCCAGCGCCAGGGCGGTGCGACTGCCTTGCACCGCCAGGGCGCCGTTCGCTGCCGTGAGCGCGCTCGCCTCGAGCGCGCGCATCACCGTGGTGCCGACCGCCACCACCCGCCCGCCGCGGGCGCGCGTGCGCGCCACCGCCTCGCAGGTCGCGCGGCTCACCACGACCTGCTCGGCGTGCATGCTGTGTGCGGCGAGATCATCCACCCGCACGGGCTGGAAGGTTCCGGCCCCGACGTGCAGCGTGATGAAGGCGCACTCCACGCCGCGCGCCTCGAGCGCCGCGAGCAGGGCTGTGTCGAAGTGCAGGCTCGCGGTGGGAGCGGCCACCGCGCCGCGCTCGCGCGCGAAGACGCTCTGATAGCGCTCGCGATCGTCCGGCAGAGGCGTTCTGCCGATGTAAGGCGGCAGCGGCACCTCACCCCAGCGCTCGAAGAAGTCGAGTGCGCTGCCGGGCAATGCGATGCGCCACAGGTCTCCGCGACGCTCGAGCACGCGCACCTCGCCACCGGCCGTGGTGATCGCCAGGCCCTCCCGCACCGGCTTGCTGGCCGAGAGCTGCGCGAGCGCCTCGTCGCCCGCGAGCGCGCGCTCGAGCAGGATCTCGACGTGCCCGCCCGTGGGTTTGCGCCCGGCGAGCTGCGCGGCGACGACGCGCGTGTCGTTGAAGACCAGCAGATCGCCCGGAGCGAGATACGCGGGCAGCGCGCATATGGCGGCGTCCGTGAGAGCGCCGCTCGAGCCGTCGAGCACCAGCATGCGGCTCGCCGAGCGCTCGGCTAGCGGCGTCTGGGCGATCAGCTCGGGAGGCAGGTGATAGGAGAAGTCCTGGCGGCGCACGCGCGCATGTTACACGCACGCCTCGCGCCGACCGCGCGCTGCGGCCCCGGCCCTCACGCCTGCTCGCGCATCACCATCACCTTATCCGGCGCCGGCGGCAACGGCGCAGCGGGCGGCTCGGGCGCCACCCGCGGCATCGGCGCTACAGGCGGCATCGGCGGCATCGGCACCACGCCCCGCAGATGACTGTCGCCCGTTGCTACGTGCTTGTGCACCGGCCGCGCGGGCAGCGTCGTCTCGACATCCAGCGTCTTATGCATCCTCACGATACGCAGTGTCAGCTTCTCACCCGGTTGATACGAGGCGAGGATGCGCGTCGCATGCGAGCCGCTCTCCGGCTGGCGGCCGTCGATGGCGAGAATCACGTCGCCGTCCTCGAGCTTGAGGGCGCCATCGGCCGGCGCCCGCACCACCAGCACGCCCTTGTCGCTGCCGAAGTAGCGGCCCAGCTGCGGGGTGAGGGTCGCGAGCTCCATATCCATGACCGATCCGTGCAGCAGCAGCGGCCCGCGCGGCCCGGGCAGGAGCTCGGGGCTGAAGTCGGGAAACTCCGCGAAAAAGTACCCGGGAGCCGCACGCGCTACGACTGTGAAGTCGCGCGCGCTGCCGTCGCGCAGCACGCGCACGCTCACCTTGCTGTCGGGCTTCACGGGGCGCATCAGCCTCATGACCTGGCGCGCGGGGTTTTCGCCCTTCACCTCGCTGCCGTTCACCGCGACGATGACATCGCCCGCGCGGATGCCGGCTTCCGCCGCCGGTCCGCCCGGACTCACTTCCCGCACCCGCGCCCCCTGCCCGCCGGCCGTCGCTTCGAGCTGCGCCCCGATGATCGCGCGGCCGTGCATGCCGTCCATGTCCCAATCGGTGAAGCTCTCGATCACGGGCCGGCTGAGGCGCGCGGTGAGCTCCGCCACCTGGCGCGCCGCCGCGTCGAGCTGCTTGCGCGCCGCGTCGAGTTGCTCCTCGAGCTTCGCCTCGTCGGCGGCGGCGCGGTCGGCGCTGTCCTTGCCGCTGTCGGAGGCCGGCGCGGGTGGGTCAGCGAGCGCGATCGTCGGGCGACAGCTCACGGCCGCAGCGCCCGCCATCAGGACCAGGCTCCAGGTAAGTATCAAGGGACAGCGGCTCATGATGGGCTCCTTGGGTTTTCAGCGCGAGGCATCCGCGAGCGTTTCGGCGTAGCGGACCTGCACGAGCGAATTGACGAGTTGCGCGCGTTCCTGCTGCAGCACCCGCAGGCGCGCCGCGGGCGCGCTGCCGGCGCGCCCGGTGGTGAGCAGATCGTCGACCTGCGCGATGTGATCCTCGAGCGTCTCGACTGCCGCGCGCGTACCCACGCGCACGACCGCCGGCTCGTGCGGCAGCCGCTCGAGCCAGTACAGCGCGGCGGCGGCGTCGCGCTCCGCCGCAGATGCGTCGCCGGCTGCGGCCGGTGCCGCGCTCTCCGCCGTGACGGTTGCCGCCGGCGGATGCGGCGGCCGCGGCCCGGAACCCAGGCGAATCGCCGTCGCCAGCACCGCGAGCGCGATCACGATCGCGGCGGCCAGCGCCCGCACGGCGGCCACGCGCGCTGCCGCCGCGGGCGCGGCGTGCGCACGGCGCTGAAACTCGCGCCAGTCGTAGGGTCGCGCCGCCTCGTCGGGCAGCTCCCGCAGCAGCCGCGCGACGCACCGCGAGTGCTCTAGCTCAGTATGCATGTGGGCCTGCCTCCCTGCGGCTCGAACCAGGCGCGGAGCTTGAGGTGCGCGCGCGCGAGCTGCGATTTGGAAAAGCTGACGGAGCGGCCGAAAGCCTCGGCAATCTCGGCGTGCGAGTAGCCCTCGACCTCGTACATCCACACGACTGCCCGCGCGGTCGGTGCGAGCGTCGCCAGTGCGCGCTCCAGGTCGATGGCCTCGGGCGGCAGCGCCGCCGTCGTGGGCCAGGTGCCCGGGGGCGCTTGCGTCTCAATGCTGCCCTCGAGGCACAGTCGCACCCGCCGCCACGGCGAGCGCAGGTACATGAGGGAGCGCGAGATCGCGATCTGCCGCAGCCAGGCGCCGAGCGGCGCTTCCTGGCGAAACTCCCCGAGGCGATCGAACAGCATCATCATGGTGTCCTGGAACACGTCCTCGGAGGCGCTGCGATTGCCGACCAGGCGGCGGATGAGCGCGAAGGTCGCCGGCGCTACCGCGGCATAGATCAACTGCCGCGCGCCCTCCTCCCCCGCGCACGCCCGTTCCCGGACCTCGTCCGGCACGGTGATTTCAACAAGCCTGGTCACGGAAGTCTTAGATGCACGAGGTCGGAAAAAGGTCGCAGCGGATGAGGCCCGGCGCCGATATCCTTCCCGAGCGGCCGGGCCGTATACTGAAAGCCGATGCCCGAGTGGCGGAATTGGTAGACGCAGCGGACTCAGACGTAACAACTTGAGCCCTCTGGGAGAAATCCCGGACGGTGAAGCCCGTCAAACTCGGTGAAGGCCCTGAAGTTTCGCGACTCGAGCTGATGCCGAGCCAAGCCCCCGCAAGCGCGGGGGAAGGTGTAGAGAGCAGACGGCGGGCACCTACAGCCTAGATGGCCATGGTGATGGCGTGCTCCAGACCACGAACCCGGCCCGGGACGGCCGGGGCGGCGAAAGCCGAAGTGGCAGGAAAATCCGCCGCCCTTAAAAGCGTGTCGGTTCGACTCCGACCTCGGGCACCATAATTACCGAATCGTCTCCCCCCGCCGACGGTTTGCTTACCCTGCGTCGCGCTGTCATCGTGACTCGAGGCCCGTGAGTGAGTCGCGCAAATGACTGACTTCCCGTGCACCGTGCCGCCCCGCGCCCGGGCGCTGCGCGCCCTGGGGTGGCTGCTCCTCCTGAGGCTCGCCGCCTGCGGTGGTGGCGGCGGCTCTTCCACATCGCCCCCGCCTCCCAACCCACCTCCACCCCCGCCGCCGGTTGGAGCGGGAACGGACGTGGTGACCTACAAGAACGACGTCGCGCGCACCGGTCAGAACCTGACCGAAACGGCGCTGACGCTCGCCAACGTCAAATCCACGACCTTCGGCAAGCTGCGCTTCCTCACCACCGACGGCCTGGTGGATGCGCAGCCGTTGTACCTGTCGGCGCTCATGGTGGCGGGCAGCGCGCATAACGTGGTGTTCGTCGCCACCGAGAACGACACCGCCTACGCCTTCGACAGCGACACCGGCACGGTGCTGTGGCAGAAGTCGCTCCTTCCCTCGGGCGAGACGCCGAGCGACGACCGCGGCTGCGGCCAGGTGACGCCGACGATCGGCGTCACCGCCACTCCGGTGATCGATCGGAGCGCGGGCGCGCACGGCGTCATCTATCTCGTCGCCATGTCGATCGATGCGTCGCAGAACTACCATCAGCGGCTGCATGCGCTCGATGTGACCACCGGTGCGGAGCAGTTCAATGGGCCGATGGAGATCGCCGCGATCTATCCTGCCTCAGGAGGGGGCTCGAACACCTTCGACGCCGGCTCGTACGAGGAGCGCGCCGGGCTCCTGCTGCTGAACGGGGTGATCTACACCACCTGGACTTCACACTGCGATAACGCGCCTTACACCGGCTGGATGATCGCCTACAACTCAAGCACCCTCGCGCAGACCGGGGTACTCAACGTGGCCGCCAACAGCGCAGGCGGCGGCCCCTCCATCTGGATGGCAGGCGGCGGACCGGCGGCGGACTCCGCCGGCGACATCTACCTGCTCACCGCCAACGGCGTGTTCGACACCACGCTCGATGCGAGCGGCTTCCCGAGCCAGGGCGACTACGGCAACTCGTTCGTGAAGATCGCCAACAGCGGCGGCAAGCTGACCGTTGCCGACTACTTCGCCATGTACAACGAGGTCGACGAGTCGAACGGGGACACGGATCTCGGCTCGGGCGGCATCCTGCTGCTGCCGGATATGACCGATTCCGGCGGCACGACGCGGCATCTCGCCGTCGGTGCCGGCAAAGACGGCAACCTCTACGTCGTCAACCGCGACTCGATGGGTAAGTTCAACCCGAATAACAACAATCAGATCTGGCAGGAGTTGTCCGGAGCGCTCCCGGGCGGTATCTGGTCAACGCCCGCCTACTTCAACGGGACGGTGTACTACGGGCCGGTAGGCGGGCCGCTGCTCGCCTTCAAGATCACCAGTGCGCTGCTCGGAGCCGCGCCGTCATCGCAAACGACGACGAGCTTCGGCTACCCGGGCACCGCGGCCGCGGTCTCCGCCAACGGCACCGCGAGCGGGATCGTCTGGGCTCACGAGAACGTCAGCCCGGCGGTCCTGCATGCCTACGACGCGAGCAATCTCGCGACCGAGCTCTACAACAGCAAGCAGGCCGCGGGCGGGCGCGACACCTTCGGCAGCGGCAACAAGTTCATCACCCCGACGATCGCCGACGGCAGAGTGTTCGTCGGCACCACCAACGGCGTGGCGGTCTTCGGACTGCTCTAGGCCGGCAGGTCGACAAGCCCGGGTAAGCGCCCGTATCCTCGGCGCACACCATGAACTACTGCAGCCAGTGCGGCGCGCCGCTCGCGCTGCGCATCCCGCCGGGCGATCACCTGCCGCGCCACGTCTGCGACGCCTGCGGCGCGATCCACTACCAGAATCCGCGCCTGGTCGTCGGCTGCGTCCCCGAGCACGAGGGCCGGATCCTTCTGTGCCGCCGCGCGATCGAGCCGCGGCTCGGCTTCTGGACGGTCCCCGCCGGCTTCATGGAGAACGGCGAGACGCTGCAGCAGGCGGCGGCGCGCGAGTCGCACGAGGAGGCGCTGGCGCGCGTCGACGTCGGCTCGCTCCTCGCCGTGGTGCACGTGCTGCACGCCCGGCAGGTACACGTGTTCTTCCGTGCGGCGCTGCGCACCGCCGAGTATGCGCCCGGCGCCGAGAGCCTCGAGGTCACGCTGGTGGCGCCGGCCGACATCCCGTGGGGCGAGCTGGCATTTCCCAGCACCGAGTTCGCCCTCAGGCACTACCTCGAGGACCGCGCCGCCGGGCGCGAGCCGCACCATTTCGCGACCATCGACCGGCGGCTCCAGCACCCCGGCGCGAGCGCCGCATAACCGCGCCGTCGCAGCTGGAACCTAAGGCGATCCTCACGGCGGCGGGCGGCGTGGCACAATACGCGGTCGCGCGGTGCTGCGCCGTCCGCGGCCGCCGGCATCCACGGCTTCGAGGAACCTGAATGACTTTCGTCGTCACCGAGAACTGCATCAAGTGCAAGTACATGGACTGCGTCGAGGTCTGTCCCGTCGACTGCTTCCACGAAGGACCGAATTTCCTCGCCATCGATCCCGAGGAGTGCATCGATTGCACGCTGTGCGAGCCGGAGTGCCCGGTCGAGGCGATCTTCTCCGAGGAGGAGCTGCCGAAGGGTCAGGAGCCGTTCAAGCAGCTGAATGCCGAGCTCGCCAAGCAGTGGCCGGTGATCACGGAGAAAAAGGCCGCGCCCGCCGACGCCAAGGAGTGGGAAGGCAAGCCCGACAAGCTGAAGTTGTTGGAGCGTTAGTTGATTGGCTGACAGGGCCTGCGGCCCTGTGCCGCTAACCAACGTGCCTGTTCGGCCTATCGGTGCTGTTCTTCCTGCAGGTGCTTGAGCAGCACGTCCGGCGGCATGTAGCCGGGAACCATCTCGCCGTCCGCCAGCACGATGGCCGGCGTCCCCTGGATGTTGAATTTCTGGCCGAGCGCCCAGAAGCGCGCCAGCGGCGTGTCGGTGCAGGCCTTGCTCTTGAGATCCTGGCCCAGCTTCGCCTTGGTGAGCGAATCATTGCGGTTCGATGAGCACCACACCTGCTCCGCCTTGGTCCAGGAGGGCGTGTTCGGCCCGTTGCGCGGATAGAGCAGATAGCGCACGCGGATGCCTAAGCGGTTGTACTCGCCGATCTGCGCGTGCAGCTTCCTGCAATACGGGCAGTCCACGTCGGTGAACACGCTCACCGTGTACTTCGGATCCTTGGGCGAGAAGATCAGCATTTCGCTCTCGGGAATCGCCGCCAGCTCGCGCGTGCGCAGCTCGCGCCGGTGCAGCTCGGTGAGGTTGACGTTCGAGCCGAGCTCGACCAGATCGCCGCTGATCGCGTAGCGGCCGTCGGCGCTTACGTAGGCGATGTCGCCGTCGCGGGTGAATTCCCAGATTCCCGGCACCGGCGTGGCGCGCAGCTCATCGACGCGGGCGCCGCCCGGGATCTTCTTCGCGATCTCCTCGCGGGGATCGGCGGGCTTCGCGGACGGCTGTTGCGCCGACAGCGGGCTCCAGGGCGCGGCAGCCAGCAGGACGAGCAGCAACAGCAGCTTCTTCGAAGGCATGGGGAACTTCCGTGAGGCGATCAGAGTCGCCAGTTGGACCCGCTGGTGAGGCTTTGGTTCGCGTGCCACGCGCGCTGCACGCGGTGCGTCCGCGGCAGTCTAGCAGACGCGGACAGGTGCGACACGGGTGGCTCGAGGGAGATGCGCGCCGCGCGTCAGCCGCGCGGGTGGTGCTGCGAGTGCAGCTCTTTCATGCGCTCGCGCGCGACGTGCGTGTAGATCTGGGTCGTCGACAGGTCGCTGTGTCCGAGCAGCAGCTGCACGACGCGCAGGTCCGCGCCGTGGTTCAGCAGATGGGTCGCGAACGCGTGGCGCAGCGTGTGGGGCGAGAGCTCCTTGCCGATCCCGGCCTTGCGTGCGTAGCGCTTGATGATGTGCCAGAAGGCCTGGCGCGTCATGCGGTCACCGCGGCGCGTCGGGAACAGGTAGTCCGTCTGGCGCTCGAGCAGGATTTCGCCGCGCGGGCCGCGCGCGAATTCCTTCAGCGCACGCATCGCCTCCTCGCCGAGCGGAATGAGCCGCTCGCGGTCGCCCTTGCCGAGGATGCGAATGACTCCCTGGTTGAGGTTGATCTGCCCCTGGCGCAGGTTCACCAGCTCCGATACCCGCAGGCCCGTGGCGTACAGCACCTCGAGCATGGTGCGGTCGCGGTTGCCGAGCGGGTCACTCACCAGCGGCGCGCCGAGCAGCGACTCGACCTCCTCCTCGGTGAGCGAGCGCGGCAGCGAGCGCCCGATCTTGGGCATGGCGATCTGGGCGGTGGGATCCTCGCGAATCACACCCTCGCGCATGTAGTAGCGGAAGAAGCGGCGGAAGCTCGACAGCTGCCGCGCGGTCGAGCGCGGCCGCGCCCCGCCACGCACCCTGGAGGCGATGAACTCCTGCAGGTCGAGGCGCGAGGTGCGCATGATGGGAACACTGCGCGCGGCGAGCCAGCGCGCGAGCGCGGTAAGATCGGCGCGGTAGGCAGCGAGCGTATTCGGCGACAGACCGCGCTCCATCCAGACCGCATCCAGGAAGCGGGAGACCGCCGGGTCCGCGGAATCGGCGTTGGAGGTCATGGAGAGAGCCGCAGCCTGGTTTGACAAGACTTGTCTCGCTGGTCCTCAGGGCGCTCGTGGCCGGGCATGGCGTGTAAGGGCCCCGACTTCCGGGTAATGTGGTGAGCGCAGTATGGTGAGCGCGGCGGATGCACCGACGTGATGACCTTCACATCCGGGTTCCGGCATTAACATAAAGAGAACCAGTTCACATCCAAAGTTGGCGCAGCGTCCCACTCCCATGACCGCACTGCCCCCGCGGCGGCCGTTCCGGCTGCGCCTGCTGCTCCTTGCCCCGCTCAGGCTTGGCTTTGCGCTGTGGGCCGCGGCGGCCTTCCTCGCGGTGGGTCTCGCCGCGCTCGCGCTGATCTCCCCGATCCCGGGACTTGCGCTGCGGCGCGCCGCGGCCCGCCGCGCCGCGCGGACCTTCCTCTGGCTCGCCGCCATGCCGCTCACGGTGAAGCACGAGGAGCGGCTCCCGCCGGGCCAATGCGTCGTGGTGTGCAACCACGCGAGCTACCTCGACGGGCCGGCGCTGACGGCGGCGCTGCCGCCGCGCTTCGCGTTCGTGATCAAGCGCGAGATGTCCGCCGTGCCGCTCGCCGCAATCGTGCTGCGGCGCCTCGGTTCGGTGTTTGTCGAGCGCAACCGCACGCAGGTCTCGGCGGATGCACGGCGGCTGCTGCGCAACGCCTCGCAGGGCAATTCACTGGTGTTCTTCCCCGAAGGCACCTTCGATCCGCGTCCGGGCGTGCACAAGTTCCACGCCGGTGCGTTCGCCAGCGCGGTGCGCGCCGGCTGCCCGGTCGTGCCGGCGGTGCTGCGCGGCACGCGGCGCGCGCTCTGGCCGGGCGGCGCGCTGCCGCTGCCGGGGCGCATCGAGCTCGAGATTCTCGCGCCGATCACGCCGGCCCCCGGTGCCACTACCAACGCCGTGCCGGCGCTGCGCGATGCGGCGCGTGCAGCCATCCTGGCCGCGCTGGGGGAGCCCGACCTCACATGTTGCGACGATACTGTCCGCCCACCTGATACAGCGCCCGTGAGATCTGCCCGAGCGAGCAGACTTTGACGCATTCCATGAGCTCGGCGAACACGTTGCCGCCGGCTGCGGCGACCCGCTGCAGCGTGGCGAGGGCCGCGGGGCAGCGCTCGGCGTTACGCGCCTGGAAGGCCCGCACCGCCGCGACCTGATCCTGCTTCTCCTCTTCGGTCGAGCGGATCAGCGCCGTGCCCTTGTGCTCCTCGGCCGCATCCGCTCCAGAGAGGTAAGTATTGACGCCGATGATCGGCAACGAGCCGTCGTGCTTGCGGGTCTCGTAGTAGAGCGACTCCTCCTGGATCTTGCCGCGCTGGTACATGGTCTCCATGGCACCGAGCACCCCGCCGCGCTCCGACAGCGCCTCGAACTCCTTGTACACCGCCTCCTCGACCAGGTCGGTCAGATAATCGATGGCGAACGAGCCCTGCCAGGGATTCTGGATCTTGTTGAGCCCGAGCTCGCGATTGATGATGAGCTGGATGGCGACCGCGCGCCGCACGCTCTCCTCGGTCGGAGTGGTGAGCGCCTCGTCGTAGGCGTTGGTGTGCAGGCTGTTGCAGTTGTCGAACAGCGCGTAGAGCGCCTGCAGCGTCGTGCGGATATCGTTGAAGGAGATCTCGCGCGCGTGCAGGCTCCGTCCTGAAGTCTGCACGTGATACTTGAGCATCTGGCTGCGCGGGCCCGCGTGGTAGCGCTCGCGCATGGCGCGCGCCCAGATGCGGCGCGCCACGCGCCCGATGACCACATACTCCGGGTCCATCCCGTTCGAGAAGAAGAACGACAGATTAGGCGCGAAGTCATCGACCTTCATGCCGCGCGCCAGGTAGTACTCCGCGATGGTGAAGCCGTTGGCGAGCGTAAAGGCGAGCTGCGAGACGGGGTTGGCGCCGGCCTCGGCGATGTGGTAGCCCGAGATCGACACGGAGTAGAAGTTGCGCACCCGCCGCTCGGTGAAGTACTGCTGCACGTCCCCCATCATGCGCAGCGCGAACTCGGTGGAGAAGATGCAGGTGTTCTGCGCCTGGTCCTCCTTGAGGATGTCGGCCTGCACGGTGCCGCGCACCGCTTCCAGCGTCTCGGCGCGGATGCGCTCGTACACCTCGCGCTCGATGAGCTCATCTCCCGTCACCCCGAGGAGCGCCAGCCCCGATCCGTCGTGATGCGCGGGCAGCGCGCCCTTGTAACCGGGAGGCGCCACGCCGCGCGCCGCAGCGGCCGCATTGAGGGCGGCGATGCGCTGCTGGGCCGCGCTCCAGCGCCCTTCCGCCCTGAGGTAGCGCTCCACCTGCTGATCCGTGGCGGTGTTCATGAACATGGCGAGCAGCATCGGCGCCGGCCCGTTGATGGTCATGGAAACCGAGGTCGAGGGCGAGCTGAGGTCGAAGCCCGAGTAGAGCTTCTTCATGTCATCGAGCGTGGCGATCGAGACGCCGGAGTTGCCGGTACGGCCATAGACGTCGGGACGCGTGTCCGGATCCTCGCCGTAAAGAGTGGTCGAATCGAACGCGGTCGAGAGGCGCGCCGCGCCGTGCCCGCTGGCCAGGTAGTGGAAGCGCCGGTTGGTGCGCTCGGGCGGCCCCTCGCCGGCGAACATGCGGGTCGGATCCTCCTCCTCGCGCCGATAGGGATACACGCCGCCGGTATAGGGATAGGCGCCGGGGAGGTTCTCCATGAGGATGAAATGCAGCAGCTCGCCCCAGTCGCGCACGTGCGGCACGGCGAGCTTCGGGATCGGCGAGCGCGACAGGCTCTCGGTGTAGTTCTCCCCCTTCACGAGCCGCTCGCGCACCTTGTAGGAGTAGGTCGCATCGGTCGCCGAGCGCACCCGCTCGGGCCAAGCCTTGAGCTCAGCTTGGCCCTCGGCGCCGACGCCATCGAGCGCAAGGTTGTAGGCCGCGCGCAGCTCGCGCCGCGTGGCATCGGCCGAGCGCTCCTCGAGGGCTGGCTGCGGGTAAGCCTCGAGCGGCCCCGGCAGGCGCGCGTCATGCAGCGCCTTCAGCGACTCGTACAGCCCGTAGGCACGCCGCGCGGACTGACACTGCTCCTCGGCGCGCACGCGCGCGGCCCGACCCGCGTGGGCGATCTCGGCCAGGTAGCGCGTGCGGGACCCGGGAATGAGCGGAGCGCGCGTGGTGAGCTCGGTCGGACCCGCATCGCTGAGCTGCCAGGATCCCGGGCCGATGTGTTTGTCGGCGAGCGCCGCGCACAGGGCGGCAAACAGCCGGTTCACACCCGGGTCGTTGAAGCGGCTCGCGATCGTCGGGAATACCGGCAGCTCCGTATCGGCGAGCTTAGCTCGCTCGGGGTGGTTGCGCCGCCACTGCTTGCGCACGTCGCGCAGGCTGTCCTCCGCGCCGCGCTTCTCGGCCTTGTTGAGCACGATGCAGTCGGCGTAGTCGAGCATGTCGATCTTCTCGAGCTGGCTGGCGGCGCCGTACTCGCTCGTCATGACGTAGAGCGACAGGTCGACCATGTCGACGATCTCGGTATCCGACTGGCCGATGCCGGCCGTCTCGACGATCACCAGATCGAAGCCGCACGCCTGATACAGCTGGATGACCTCGCGCAGCACCGCGGAGGTCGCGAGATGCGCGCGCCGCGTGGCGAGCGAGCGCATGTAGATGTGGTCGGACGACAGGCTGTTCATGCGGATGCGATCGCCGAGCAGCGCGCCACCGCTGCGCCGCCGCGTTGGGTCCATCGCGATCACGGCGATCTGCAGCTTGGGGAACGCGCGCGTCAGGCGCGAGAGCAGCTCGTCCGTGAGGCTCGATTTGCCCGCGCCGCCCGTGCCGGTGATGCCGATCACCGGCGCCCGGTGGCGCGATCTGCCGAGCGCGCGCCGGATCTGCTCGGCTTCGGCGCCGTCGGCCCCCGCGGCGCCTTCGAGCACCGAGATGGTGCGCGCCACGAGGCCGTGATCGCGCGCGTTGAGGGGCCGGAACTCGTACGGCGGCTTCGGCACCGCAGCGATGCGCCTGAACACGTCGTCGATCATGCCGGCGAGGCCGAGGCGCCGGCCGTCCTCGGGCGTGTAGATCTTCTCCACCCCGTGACGCTCGAGCGCCTCGATCTCGTGCGGCGCAATGGTGCCCCCGCCCCCCACCACTACGCGAATGTGGCTGTAGCCGCGCTCGCGCAGCATGTCGACCATATAGGCGAAGTACTCGTTGTGACCGCCCTGGTAGGAGCTCACCGCGATGGCGTCGGCGTCCTCATCGATTGCCGCCCGCACGATGTCGGCGACACTGCGGTTGTGGCCGAGGTGCACCACCTCGGCGCCGCGCGCCTGCAGCAGCCGCCGGATCATGTTGATGGCGGCGTCGTGGCCGTCGAACAGCGACGCCGCGGACACGAACCTGAGCGGCGGGCGGCCGGTGAGCTCGGTGCCGGGAGCGGCCGCGGGGCCGCCCTTGAGGGGGGCGTTCACGCTTTATTTACTCTCGGGTAGAATATCTACTCATGAGTATGATCGAGGCTTCAGCGCTGGGTCAACGCGCCTGGCGGTTCCCGCCAATTGCTGCACCGCCCGCGGTCGAGCCCCTAGCTGCAGCGCCGCTATAATACTCCGCACAGCCATGAGCAGCCGCCGCACCACACCGCCCGTTGCGGGCAAGTCTCCCGCCGCGAGCCCCTCCCCGTGGCGGGCGCGCCGGCGCGACCGGGAGGTGAAGCGCGAGGCCGTGATCCGCGCCGCGGCGCGCGCCTTCAACCGCAAGGGCTACCACAACACCTCGCTCGATGACATCGCCGCGGCACTCGAGGTCACCAAGCCCACGGTCTACTACTACGTCACCAACAAGGAACACCTGCTGTTCCAGTGCTTCCTCGCCGGCATCGAGCCGATCCGCGCAGCCTTCCGCGAGGTGAAGGATCTCGAGCTGCCGGCGCGCGAGCGCCTGAACGCGGTGCTGCGCCACTATGGCGAGGCGGTGGCGTCCGAGTTCGGCTGGTGCATGGTGCGCGCCGAGGACCAGGACCTCTCCCCCGCCATGAGCCGCCACATCAAGACGCTCAAGTCCGAGATCGACCAGGGAATCCGCCGCCTGATCCGCGAAGGCGTCCAGGACGGCTCGATCGAGCCCTGCGATCCGAAGATGAGCGCATTTGCGCTCGCCGGCGCCCTCAACTGGATCGCCCACTGGTATCGTGAGGACCAGTCGCTGAGCGGCGCCGAGATCGCCGCGGCGTTCGTCACCATATTCGAGGGCGGCCTGCGTCCGCGCAGCGCCTCCCAGGTCGCAACCCGCGCGCCGCTGCGGCGGCGGGTGCGCATCGCCCGCTGAACCACACGAGGCTTACCCCCATGTCCGCTCCAGACGTCGTCATCGCATCCGCCAAGCGCACGCCCATCGGGGCCTTCCTCGGCGCGCTCTCCCCTCTCACCGCCGTGCAGCTCGGCAGCGCCGCCGTCCAGGCCGCGGTGCAGGCCTCCGGTGTCGCTCCCGGCGACATTCAGGAAGTCATCATGGGGTGCGTGCTGGCGGCCAACCTCGGACAGGCACCGGCGCGCCAGGCGGCGCTCGGAGCCGGGATCCCGCAGTCGGTCCCGGCCACCACCCTCAACAAGATGTGCGGCTCGGGCCTCAAGGCGGTGATGGTGGCCGCCGAGCAGATCCGCGCCGGCACGGCCGAGGTCATTCTCGCCGGCGGACTCGAGTCGATGAGCAATGCGCCCTACATGCTGGCGAAGGCGCGCACCGGCTACCGCATGGGGCCGGGCGAAGTGATCGACCACATGATGCGCGACGGGCTGCAGAGTCCCTTCGACGGCAAGGCGATGGGTTGCTTCGCCGACGCGACCGCCGCGCGCTACAACTTCACGCGGGCGCAGCAGGACGCCTTCGCCACCGAGTCGGTGCGGCGCGCCATGGCCGCGCTCCAGGCAGGTGAGTTCGACACCGAGGTGACGCCGGTGACCGTCAAGGGCCGCAAGGGCGACACGGTGATCGCGCGCGACGAGACCCCGGGCACCTGTGACATGGCTAAGATCGCGACGATGAAGCCCGCTTTCAGCAAGGACGGCACCGTGACGGCCGCCAGCTCCTCCTCGATCTCCGACGGCGCCGCCGCGCTCGTGCTCATGAAAGGCGATACCGCTGCGGCCCGCGGCGTGAAGCCCGTGGCGCGCGTGCTCGCCTGGGCGAGCCACGCGCAGGAGCCCGAGTGGTTCACCACCGCTCCGGTCGGCGCTATCGCCAAGGTGCTGAAGCAGCTCGGCTGGAAGCCGCACGATGCGGATCTCTACGAGATCAACGAGGCGTTCGCTGTAGTGACCATGGCCGCGATGCGCGACATCGACATCGACCACGCGCGCGTCAATGTCAGCGGCGGCGCCTGCGCGCTCGGCCATCCGATCGGCGCCACGGGCGCGCGCATCCTCACCACGCTCATTCACGCGCTGCGGCGCCGCGGCCTCAAGCGCGGCATCGCGTCGCTGTGCATCGGCGGGGGCGAAGCGGTCGCACTCGCAGTCGAGGTCATGAAATAGCCGGCGATCGGCTGACGGGGGTCGAATGAAGATCCAGGACGCTCGCGCCGTCGTCACCGGCGGCGCATCGGGGCTCGGTTACGCGGTCGCCAGGCACCTCTGCGCCCACGGTGGCAAAGCCGTCATCCTCGACATCCAGGAGGGTCCGGGGCGCTCGGCCGCGGCTTTGCTCGGGCCGCACGCGCACTTCGTGCGCTGCGACGTCACCTCCGAGATCGAGGTCAACGCCGCCATGGACGCAGCCAGCGCGCACCTCGGGCACCTCAACCTGCTGGTGAACTGCGCCGGGGTAGTGGGCGCGGGGCGGGTGCTCGGAAAGAGCGGGCCGATGGCGGGCGAGTTCTTCACCAAGGTGATTCACATCAACCTGATCGGCACCTTCCTGTGTGACAAGGCCGCGGCCGCCATCATGCAGGGGAACCCCGCGGGGACGGACGGGGAGCGCGGGCTCCTGATCCATACCTCCTCGGTAGCCGCCTTCGAAGGGCAGATCGGCCAGGCGGCCTATTCCGCCACCAAGGCGGCGGTCGCCGGCATGACGCTGCCGATCGCACGCGAGCTGGCGCGCTTTGGCATCCGCTGCGTGTCGATCGCGCCCGGGCTTTTCCATACGCCGATGATGGACGGCATGCCGAAGGAGGTGCAGGACTCACTCGCCGCGCAGGTGCCCTTCCCGGCGCGGCTCGGGAAACCGGAGGAGTTTGCGCAGCTGGTCGCCTCGGTGTTCGAGATTCCGATGCTGAACGGCACGACGCTGCGCCTCGACGGCGCCATCCGCATGCAGCCGAAGTAAGCGGGCCGCCTTGAGCGCAGCAGCCAACACCGCAGCCGGCGCGATCGTGCGGGACGTCATGGAATATGACGTCGTGATCGTCGGCGCGGGTCCCGCGGGACTTAGCTGCGCGATCCGCCTGAAGCAGCTGCAGCCCGCGGTCTCGGTGTGCGTGCTCGAGAAGGCCTCCGCGGTGGGCGCGCAGTCGCTCTCGGGCGCGGTATTCGAGCCCGGACCGCTGGATGAGCTGCTGCCGGAGTGGCGCACGGAATATCCGGGCATGAAGGTGCCCGCGACCGAGGACGACTTCCGCATCCTGACCCGCGGCGGCTCATTCAAGCCGGTGCCGGATTTCGTGGTGCAGCTGCTGCCGCGCTCGCTCACCTTCAGCACCCCGTTCAACAACCACGGCAACTACATCATCTCGCTCGGCCAGCTGACGCCCTGGCTGGCGCAAAAGGCGGAAGCCCTCGGGGTGGAGATCTTCCCGGGCTTCGCTGCCGCGGCGCCGCTGTTCGATGCGCAGGGAGCGGTGGCGGGCGTACAGATCGGCGACATGGGGCTCGATCGCGACGGCAAGCCGGGCGCGAACTTCACGCCCGGTGTCGAGATCCACGCGCCGCTCACCGTGCTGGCCGAAGGCGCGCGCGGCTCGATCGCGAAGCAGCTGATCGCCAGGTTCGATCTCTCGAGCGGCCACTGCCCGCAGACCTTCGCGCTCGGCTACAAGGAGCTCTGGCAGCTGCCCGCGGGCCGCGGGCGGCCCGGGCGCATCGAGCATTCGCTGGGGTGGCCCGCCGATTCCCGCACCTATGCCGGCAGCTTCCTCTATCACCTCGACAACGACCGCGTGTACGTCGGTTACATCGTGGGCCTCGACTACCGCGATCCGCGCCTGCAGCCCTTCGAGGCCTTCCAGCAGTACAAGAATCATCCGAGCGTGAAGGCGCTGCTCGAGGGCGGCGAGATCCTCTCGGCCGGGGCGCGCACCATCGCCGCCGGCGGCTGGCAGTCGACGCCGACGCTGGAGATGCCCGGCGCGATCCTGATCGGCGATGCGGGCGGCACGCTCAACTTCGCCAAGATCAAGGGAGTGCACCAGGCGATCCGCTCCGGGAGCCTGGCCGCCGAGCACGTCGCCGCGACCGGCGGCGGCGCGGGGTTCGATGCCAAGTGGCGCGCCTCGGAGGGCGGGCGCGAGCTGAGGAAGGTGCGCAACTTCAAGCCCGCCTTCAAGCGCGGCATGTGGCTCGGGCTCGCCAACTCGGCGTGGGAGATGCTCACCGCGGGGCACTCGCCCTGGACGCTGAAGAACAGCGCCGATTGGTCGCGGCTCGCGAAGCTCGATGACTTCGTCTCGCCGGAACGGCACTGGGGCACGCGCACCCTGCCGCCCCGCGACCGGGTGTCGTTCGTATTCTTCGCGGGCAACTCCCACGAGGAGAACCAGCCGGTGCACCTCAAGGTGGCGGACACCAGCATCTGCGCGGGGCGTTGCGCCCGCGAGTTCGGCAATCCCTGCGAGCGCTTCTGTCCGGCGAATGTCTACGAGATGGTGGACGATGGCCGCGGCGGCAGGCGCCTGCAGATCAACGCGGCCAACTGCGTGCATTGCAAGGCCTGCGACATCAAGGATCCTTACCAGATCATCACCTGGACCACGCCCGAGGGAGGCTCGGGCCCGAACTACCAGTCGCTCTAGCCCACGCTGAGCCGTAAGCCCCATGTCAGAGCTCTGGCGCCCGTCCGCAGAACGCATCGCCAACGCGAACCTGACGCGCTTCATGCGCTGCGTGACCGCGCGCACCGGCACGCAGCTCGCCGACTACGAGGCGACCTACGCGTGGTCGCTCGGCTCACCAGCGCAGTTCTGGAGCGAGCTGGCGCGCTTCGCGGACGTGCGCGCCGACTTCGGTAGCGGGCCGGTGATCGAGCACCCGGGGCAGATGCCCGGGGCGCGCTTCTTTCCCGGCGCGCGCCTCAACTTCGCCGAGAATCTCCTCAAGTTCGCCGACGACCACCCGGCACTCATCTTCCGCAACGAGCGCGGCGCGCGGCGCGTGCTCTCGGGGCGCGAGCTGCGCGCGGAGGTGGCGCGCGTGGCCGCCGGGCTCATCGCCGCCGGCGTCGTCGCCGGCGATCGCGTCGCCGGCTACCTGCCGAACCTGCCGGAGGCGTGTATCGCGATGCTGGCGACGGCGAGCATCGGCGCCGTCTGGTCGTCGTGCTCGCCGGATTTCGGCGTGCACGGCGTGCTCGACCGCTTCGGGCAGATCGAGCCTAAAGTGCTGTTCACCGCCGACGGCTACTTCTACGCGGGCAAGACGCTCGATTCCCTGGAACCCATGGCCGAGGTGCTCGCGAAGCTCACGCACATCCAGCGCGTGGTGGTCATTCCCTACGTGACGGCGCAGCCGCAGCTCACCCGCCTCGGGACTGCGGCGGCCCGAGCCAGCCACTGGATGGAGTTCGGCGCGCGCGGGGCGCCGCTGCGCTGCGCGCCGCAGCCCTTCAATCATCCGCTCTACATTCTCTACTCCTCGGGTACCACCGGCGTGCCGAAGTGCATCGTGCACGGCGCCGGCGGGACGCTGCTGCAGCATCAGAAGGAGCACCTGCTGCATACCGACCTCGGGCGCAGCGACCGGCTCTTCTACTTCACCACCTGCGGCTGGATGATGTGGAACTGGCTGATGAGCGCCCTGGCGACCGGCGCGACGCTCGTGCTCTACGACGGCAGTCCCTTCCACCCCGACCCCGGCGTGCTGTGGCGCATGGCGGCCGATGAGCGCATCACCGTGTTCGGCACCAGCGCCAAGTACCTCGCCTCGCTCGAGAAGAGCGAGTTCGTACCGGCGCGCGCCGTGGACCTCACCGCCTTGCGCACCCTGCTCTCGACCGGCTCGCCGCTCCTGCCCGACGGCTTCGATTTCGTCTACCGCAGTGTCAAGGCCGACCTCGAGCTCGCCTCGATCTCGGGCGGCACCGACATCGTCTCGTGCTTCGCACTCGGCTGCCCCATCCGTCCGGTGTATCGCGGCGAGATTCAGTGCCGCGGCCTCGGTATGGCGGTGGATATCGTCGACGATGACGGCCACCCGGTGCGCGGCGCGCGCGGCGAGCTGGTCTGCACGGCACCCTTCCCCTCGATGCCGATCCGCTTCTGGAACGACCCCGACGGGTCGCGCTACCGCGCCGCCTACTTCGAGCGCTTCCCCGGCGTGTGGCACCACGGTGACTTCGCCGCGCTCACCGGGCACGACGGCGTGGTGATCTACGGCCGCTCGGACGCGGTCCTGAACCCCGGCGGCGTGCGCATCGGCACGGCGGAGATCTACGGCGCGGTCGAGGCCCTGCCGCAGATCGTCGAGTCACTCGCGGTCGGCCAGGACTGGCAGGGTGACGTGCGCGTCGTGCTGTTCGTGCGCTTGAAGCCCGGCGTCGAGCTGACCGAGGAGCTGCTCACGGAGATCCGCGCCACCATCCGCGGCCAGACCACCGCGCGGCACGTGCCGGCGCGCATCATCGCGGTGCCCGACATTCCGCGCACGCTGTCCGGCAAGCTCACCGAGCTCGCGGTACGCAACGTGATCCATGGGCTGCCGGTGAAGAACATCGACGCGCTCGCCAATCCGCGCTCGCTCGAGCACTTCCGCAATCTGCCCGAGCTCGCGAGCTGAAATCCTTCAAGCGCGTGAGCGACGCTGGCAACCTGCGGGAGCTGTATGCGCGCGAGCTTGCCATGCGCGGCTTCAGCGCCGATCCCGCCCAGCTCGCCGCCGTCGCCAGGCTCGACGCCCTGCGCCGCCGCCTGAGCCGCGCGCCGCGCGCCTGGCTGCCGCGCTTGTTGCGCGCGCCCGGGCGACGGCGGCCGGATGCCCCGGTGCGCGGCCTCTACCTGTGGGGCGGGGTGGGCCGCGGCAAGACCTTTCTTCTGGACCTGTTCTTCGAGAGTCTTCCGTTCGCGGAGCGGCGGCACCAGCACTTCCACCGCTTCATGCACGACGTGCACGCGCACCTGGCCGGGCTCAGGCACGAGCGCGATCCGCTCGAGCACGTCGCGGAGCTGATCGCGCGCGACACACGCGTGCTGTGCTTCGATGAGCTGCAGGTCACCGACATCGCCGACGCCATGATCCTCGGCGGCCTGTTCGGTGCGCTGTTCCGGCGCGCCGTCACCCTGGTTGCGACTTCCAACACCGCGCCGCCCGAGCTCTACAGGGACGGCCTGCAGCGCGCGCGCTTCCTGCCGGCGATCGCGCTGCTCGAGCGCCATCTCGAGGTGTGGCGGCTCGGGGGCACGACCGACTACCGGTTGCGCGAGCTCACCCAGGCCGGCGTCTACCTGCCCTCGGGCGCGCCCGATACGCCGTCCCGCCTCGAGCAGCTGTTCGCGCGGCTCAGCCGTCACGGCGCGCGCCCGGGCGGCTCGATTCTCATCGAGGGGCGGCCGATCGCCGTGATCCGCGCCGGCGCCGGTGTCCTGTGGTGCGACTTCACCGCGCTGTGCGCCGGTCCGCGAAGCGCGGACGACTACATCGAGATTGCGCGCGAATACCACTCGGTGATCGTGTCGGCGGTGCCGGTGCTGGATGCCAGCACCGATGACGAAGCGCGGCGCTTCGTGGCTCTCATCGACGAGTTCTACGACCGCAACGTGAAGGTGATCGCATCGGCAGCGGCCTCGGCGCCCGAGCTCTATCGGGGCGAGCGCCTGCGCGCGCCCTTCGAGCGCACCGTGAGCCGGCTCATCGAGATGCAGAGCGCCGAGTACCTGGCGCGCGAGCACAAGCCATAGTCTTATTTGGCGGAAAACGCCTGCGGCGTTTTCCGCAGGCCCACCTAACAGCTGTCACGGGCCCGCGGGCAAAAGGCGTGACTTTTGCCCGCTAGACAACGGGCCTAGATAACTCCCCGGCGGATCTGGTCCTGCTCGATCGACTCGAACAGCGCCTTGAAATTCCCCTCGCCGAAGCCCTCGTTGCCCTTCCGCTGGATGATCTCGAAGAAGATCGGACCGATCACGTTCTGCGTGAAGATCTGCAGCAGTACGCCCTCGCCCTTGGCCGGGTTGCCGTCGATCAGGATGCGCCGCGTGCGCAGCTCGCCGAGCGACTCACGGTGCCCGGGCACGCGCGCCGCAACCCCGTCGTAGTAGCTGTCGGGCGTGTCCTGAAATGCGATCGCCTGCGCGCGCAGCACGTCCACCGTTCTGTAGATGTCGGCAGTGGCGAGCGCGATGTGCTGGATGCCCTCGCCGCGGTACGCGCGCAGATATTCCTCGATCTGGCTCTTGTCGTCCTGCGACTCGTTGATGGGGATGCGGATCTTTCCGCAGGGGCTCGTCATGGCGCGCGACAGGAGCCCCGTGAGCTTGCCTTCGATGTCGAAGTAGCGGATCTCGCGGAAGTTGAACAGCTTCTCGTAGAACCCGGCCCACAGGTCCATACGCCCGCGGCCGACGTTGTGGGTGAGATGATCGATGACCTTGAGCCCCGCGCCTTCGGCAGGCGCGGGCGCGCCCACGGGTCGAAAGTCCACGTCGTAGATCGAGCGCTCGCCGTAGAGGTCTACCAGATAAATGAGTGAGCCGCCGATGCCCTCGATGCACGGGATGTTGAGCTCCATGGGACCGACGCTCTGCGGTCCGGGCTTCGCCCCGAGCTCGAGCGCCCGGCGGAAGGCACCGGCCGCGTCGCGCACCCGAAAGGCCATCGCGCACGCCGAGGGTCCGTGGATGCGGGCGAACGCCTGTGCGAAGGAGGCGGGCTCGGCGTTGATGATGAAGTTGATCTCGCCCTGACGGTGCAGCGTCACGTTCTTGGAGCGGTGGCGCGCCACCACCGGAAAGCCCAGTCGCTCGAACAGCGTACGCAGCAGCTGCGGATCCGGCGCCGTATATTCGACGAACTCGAACCCGTCGGTACCCATCGGGTTGTCGGCAGAAGCGCTCATGGCGGGCATTATAGGCGCCGCCTTCCGCATGTATAATCGCGCGCCTCCATGCACGCGCACGTTGCTCCCGAGGACAGCCGGCTGCTGCGCAGCATTCCCGCCGCGCGGGTCGCACTGATTGAGCGGATCGCGCGCGCGGCGAGCGGCCGCAGCGGCCGCAACGAGCTCCACCAGCGGTTCCTGCGCAGCTACTTCCACGGAGTCGCGGAAGAGGATCTGGCGGCACATCCGCCCGGACCGCTCGCCAAGGCCGCGCTCGCCCACCTCGCCTTCGGCGCACGCCGCGCTCCCGGCCGCGCGCTGGTACGGGTCTTCAATCCGGTCACGGACGCGGACGGCTTCGAGTCGCCGCACACGCTGGTGCTCACGGTCACGGACGACATGCCGTTCCTGGTCGACTCGCTCGGCATAGCCTTGCACCGCGCCGAGCTCGCCGTGCATCTGATCGTGCACCCGGTGCTGCAGGTGCGGCGCGACGGGCGCGGGCGCCTCACCGACATCGGCGCCAACGGCTCGCAGGCCGTGCACCCGGAGTCGTGGCAGCTGTACGAGATCGACCGCATCACGGACCGCGGGCAGCTCGAGAAGCTGCGGCGCAGGCTCGAGTCGACCCTCGCCGACGTGCGCGCCGTAGTGAACGACTTCATGCCGATGCGCGAGCGCGTGCGCGAGATCATCGCGCGGCTCGATGCCGACCCGCCGCCGCTGCCCGCCGCCGAGGTGAGCGAGGCGCGTCACCTGCTCGACTGGATGGAAGGCCGGCACTTCGTTTTCCTCGGCTACCGCCATTACCGGCTCGAGCGCGGACGCTCCGAGGACCGGCTCGTGCCGGATGTGCTCTCGAGCCTCGGCGTGCTCGCCCGCCGCCGCAAGGGAGCGCGCGCTGCCGCGACGGTGTTGCGCGGCGACATGCGCGCCCGGGCGCGCGATCCGGAGCTGCTGATCGTCACCAAGGCGAACTCGCTCGCCACCGTGCACCGAGGCGAGTACCTCGACTACGTCGGGATCAAGACCTTCAACAGCCGCGGGCTGGTGGATGGCGAGCACCGCTTCCTGGGACTCTGGACCTCCACCGCCTATCACGGCAGCCCGCGCGAGATCCCGGTCCTGCGCCGCAAGGTGGAGCGCGTCATCGAGCACTTCGGCCTCGACCCCTCGAGCCACGACGGCAAGGAAGTGCTCAACGTCCTCGAGACCTATCCGCGCGATGAGCTGTTTCAGGCGGGCGTGCCCGATCTCATCCGCATCGTGCGCGGCGTGGTCAACCTGTACGAGCGGCGCACGGTGCGCCTGCTGGTGCGCCGTGACCCGTATCAGCGCTTCTACTCGTGCCTGGTGTACGTGCCGCGCGATCGCTACAACACCGAGGTGCGCCAGCGCATCGAGCGCATCGCGCTCGAGGGCTTCGCCGGCACGAGCGTCGAGAGCAACGCGCAGATCTCGGGCTCGAGCCACGCGCGCGTGCACGTGGTGGTGCGTACCGATCCCTCGCGGCCCCACAAGCCCGACTTCCCCGCCATCGAGCGCCGCATCGCCAAGGCCGCCCTCACCTGGTCCGATCGCCTGCGCGACGTGCTGATCGCACAGCGGGGCGAGGCCGCGGCGCTCGCGCTGCTGGCGCGCTACCGCCATGCCTTCCCCATCGCCTACCAGGACGACGTGGCTCCCGAGGCGGTGCTCGATGACCTCGCGGACCTCGAGGCGTTGCGCAACGAGCCGCAGGCACTGCGCCTCAAGCTCTATCGGCCGGCGGCGCAGAAGGCCGCGCGGGTGCATCTCAAGATCGTCAAGCGCGCCGATCCGGTGCCGATCTCCGACATCCTGCCGATGCTCGAGAACTTCGGTCTGCGGGTGATCTCCGAGCGCCCCTACCAGCTCGCCTGGCCCGAGGGCGGCGCGGCGTGGATCCAGGATTTCGAGCTCGAGCACCGCGACCGCGTGGTGGTCGACATCGCGCGCGTCGAGGACAAATTTCGCGAGGCGTTCCTCGCCGCCTGGAGCGGCGCGATCGAGAACGACGGCTTCAACCGCCTGGTGCTGGGCGCGGACCTGAGCGCGCGCCAGATCGTGGTGCTGCGCGCCTACTGCCGCTATCTGCTGCAGACCGGCGTGCCCTTCAGCCAGATCTACATGGAGCGCACGCTGTCGGGCAACTTGGGCGTCACGCGCAACCTCGTGCGCCTGTTCGAGACGCGCTTCGAGCCCGGCACGGCGCGCGGCGCCCGTGCGGATCGTGCCGCCGACAACATCGTGGCCCAGATCCGCGCCGGGCTGGATGCGGTGGCGAGCCTCGATGACGACCGGATCCTGCGCGCCTATCTCAACCTGGTGCGGGCGACGCTGCGCACCAACTACTACCAGACGGCGGCCGACGGCCATGCCAAGAGCTACCTGTCGGTCAAGTTCGACCCGGCGCAGATCCCCGACCTGCCGCTGCCGAAGCCTAAGTTCGAGATCTTCGTCTACAGCCCGCGCGTCGAGGGCGTGCACCTGCGCATGGGCTACGTGGCGCGCGGCGGCATCCGCTGGTCGGACCGGCGCGAGGACTTCCGCACCGAAGTCCTCGGCCTCATGAAGGCGCAGAACGTCAAGAACACCGTCATCGTTCCGGTGGGCGCCAAGGGCGGCTTCGTGCCCAAGCGCCTCGCGGGAACGCGCGAGGAGATCCAGGCCGAGGTCGTGGCCTGCTACCAGACCTTCATCCGGGGACTCCTCGACCTCACCGACAACATCGCCTCGGGGCGGATCGCACCGCCGCGCGATGTCGTGCGTCGCGACGGCGACGACCCGTACCTCGTGGTCGCGGCCGACAAGGGCACCGCCACCTTCTCCGACATCGCCAACGCCATCTCCGCCGACTATGGCTTCTGGCTCGGCGACGCGTTCGCCTCGGGCGGCTCGGCCGGCTACGACCACAAGAAGATGGGCATCACGGCGCGCGGCGCCTGGGAGTGTGTCAAGCGCCACTTCCGCGAGTTGGGGCTGGACACCCAGAAGACCGACTTCACGGTGGCCGGCATCGGCGACATGTCGGGCGATGTGTTCGGCAACGGCATGCTGCTGTCGCGCCATATCCGCCTGCAGGCTGCGTTCGATCACCGCCACATCTTTCTCGATCCGGACCCGGACCTGGCGTCCGGCTTCGCCGAGCGCGCGCGACTCTTCGCCCTGCCGCGCTCGAGCTGGGACGACTACGACCGCAAGAAGCTGTCGCGCGGCGGCGGCGTGTTCCCGCGCTCACTCAAATCGATCGCCCTGCCGGCGGAGGCGCGCGCGCTGCTCGGGCTCGAGTCGCCGAGCGCGGCGCCGAACGAGATCATCCGCGCGATTTTGGCGCTGCCGGTCGACCTCTTGTGGAACGGCGGCATCGGCACCTACGTCAAGGCGAGCGACGAGACCAATGCCGAGGTCGGCGACCGCACCAACGACGGCCTGCGCATCAACGGCAGGGAGCTGCGCGCCAAGGTGGTCGGTGAAGGCGGCAACCTCGGACTGTCGCAGCGCGGCCGGGTCGAGTACGCACTGAAGGGCGGACGTCTCAACACCGATTTCATCGACAACTCCGCCGGGGTCAACACCTCCGACGTCGAGGTGAACATCAAGATCCTGCTCAACCCGCAGGTGGCCGAAGGGAAGCTCGCGCGCGGCGAGCGCAACCGGCTGCTGGCGCGCATGACGCATGCGGTGGCCGACGTCGTGCTGCGCAACAACTACCTGCAGGGCCAGGCGATCAGCACCCTCGAGGTGCAGTCCGCGGCGCGCCTGCAGGAGTTCCAGCACCTGATCCGCTCGCTCGAGCGCTCCGGCGACCTGAACCGCGGGCTCGAGTTCCTGCCGAGCGACGACGAACTGCTCGAGCGGCGCAAACGCGGCATTGGACTTGCGCGGCCCGAGCTCGCGATCCTGCTCGCCTACAGCAAGATCTGGCTCAACAACCATCTGCTCGCCTCGGATGTGCCCGAGGACCCCTATCTGTCGAACGAGCTCGAGCGCTACTTCCCCGCGCCGTTGCGGGAGCGCTTCCCGCGCGCCATCACTCACCACCGGCTGCGCCGCGAGATCATCGCCACCGCGACCACCAACAGCCTGGTGAACCGCATGGGGCCGACCTTCGTGCCGCGCGCGCAGGAGGACTCGGGCGCCGAGCCGGCGCAAATCGCGCGTGCCTACACCGCGGCGCGCGAGATCTTCGCCATGCGCGAGGTGTGGGAACAGGTCGAGGCGCTCGACAACCGGGTGCCGGCCAAGCTGCAGTACGAGGCCGCCTTCCAGACGAGCCGCCTGCTGCGGCATGCGACCTACTGGCTGCTCAGCGCGCGCCGCCGCAGCCTGCAGGTCGACGCCGCGGTGAAGGAGTTCCGCGGCGGCGTACAGGAGCTCGAGGCGCGGATCGCCGAGCTCCTCACCGGAGATGAGCTCGAGCGCTTCGGCGAGGCGCGCCGGCGCTACGCCGAGGCGGGCCTGCCGCCGCACCTCGCCGCACGCATCGCCAGCCTCGAGGCGCTGAATGCCGCGCTCGACATCGTCGAGATCTCCGCGGCGCACCGCGTGAGCGTCACCGAGACCGCGCGCGTCTACTTCGAGGTCGGGACGCGTACCGGCATCGACTGGCTGCGTACCCGCATCGAGAAGCTGAGCGTCGACGGACCGTGGCAGGCGATCGCGCGCTCGGGGCTGCGCGACGCGGCGCTGCGCGTGCACCGCCGCCTGACCGAGCGTGTGCTGAGCCGCCACGAGCGCGGCAGTGCGAGTGCGCGCGTCGGCGCGTGGATGGAGGCGGCGGGCAAGGAGCTCGCGCACTGGCAACGCACGCTCACCGACATGCGCGCCGCGGGCGCCGCCGATTTCGCCACGCTGACCGTGGGCGTGGAGTCGGTCCGCAAGCTCGCGAACTAGTCAAAGGGCCGAAATCGCAGGAAGCGATTTCGGCGGACATCAGCTTCGTTGCCGCCGGCAAAAGGCGTGGCTTTTGCCGGCTGCGTGCGCGGGAGCATCTTGCATGGCTGGAAAACTGATCCTGGTCCGTCACGGCCAGAGCGCCTGGAACCTCGAGAATCTCTTCACCGGCTGGACCGACGTCGACCTGACCGAGCAGGGACGCGCCGAGGCGGCGCAGGCGGGCCGCGAGCTCATCAGGGAGCGACTCGACCCCGCTATCGCCTTCACGTCGGTGTTGAAGCGCGCGATCCGCACGCTGTGGATCATGCTCGATGAGATGGACCGCATGTGGCTTCCGGTCGAGCGCTCGTGGCGGCTCAACGAGCGCCACTACGGGGCGCTGCAGGGCCTCAACAAGGCGCAGACCGTCGCCCAGCACGGCGAGGCCCAGGTGAAGATCTGGCGCCGCAGTTACGACATCCCGCCACCGGCCCTCGCGGACGATGATGAGCGCCATCCGCGCTTCGATCTGCGCTACGCGGGCGTGGCGCCGCAGGAGCTGCCGGCAACCGAGTCGCTCAAGGACACGCTCGCGCGCGTGCTGCCCTACTGGCATGCACGCATCGCGCCGGAGCTGCGCTCAGGGCGCAACGTACTGGTCGTGGCGCACGGCAACAGCCTGCGCGCCATGGTGAAGATGCTCGACGAGGTGAGCGAGAGCGAGATCGTCGAGCTCAACATCCCGACCGGCGTGCCGCTGCTCTACGAGCTCGACGCAGAGCTCAAGCCGCGCGCGAGCCGCTACCTGGGCGACCCGGCGGCAATCGCCGCCGCCGCCGAAGCCGTCAGGCGCCAGACCGAAAGGCGCTGACGATCTAAGCCGCCCAGCCGTCGTAGCGCCCGTGGAACTCGGCCGCCAGCGCCGTCATGCGCGCACTCAGCGCCTGCATGTCGGCCAGGATCAGCCGCATGCTCTTGGTGGCGTGGAGGCTGAAGGGAAGCTCGGCCTCGTCCTGCATCGCCTTGACGTCGACGCTGAACTCCGGCTCGAGCCGCGCGCGCACGTCCTGGCACGATGACTGGTCCGGCAGGGCGAGGAAGAAGTCCACCGGGTAGTCGTTGAAGGGCACGTAGCCGCGCGCGCGCAGCCGCTCGATGAGCTGTGCGTCCCAGCTCGCCACCCGGGCGCGCTGCGCGGCACGCAGCTTGAAGTACACGCGCGCCACGATGAGAACCAGGGCCATCGCCAGCGCCGCGACGAAAGACATCATGTGAGCGCCGCCTCGTACTGCGTGCAGCTTCAGCGCGGGCCCTTGCCCGGAAAACGCGGCCTGCGCTTCTCGAGAAACGCGCCGATGCCTTCCGCCGCATCGGCGCTGGTCGCCTGGCTTGCGATGGTCTCGCTCTCGAGGACCATCTGCGATTCGAAGGCGCCGAGCGAGTGGGCGATCAGGCGTTTGGTCGCGCCGTAGGCGCTGCCCGGCCCGTGTGCCAGACGCTCGGCGAGCTCCATTGCACGCTCGAGCAGCAGCTCGTCCGCCACCACCTCGTTCACCAGTCCCCAGGAGAGCGCTTCCTCGGCACTGAGGGCGCGATTGAGCAGCAGCAGCTCCATGGCGCGCTTGAAGCCCACCGTGCGCGGCAGCAGGAAGGTGCTGCCGGCATCCGGCGTGAGCCCGACGCTCGTGTAGGCGAGGTTGAACTTCGAGCTGCGCGCGCACAGCGCCAGATCCGCCATGGCGACCAGTCCCACGCCGGCGCCCGCGGCCGTGCCGTTGACGGCGGCGACCACCGGGGCATCCATGCGCACGAAGTGCGAGATCGCCGCGTGCAGATAGGTGGTGAGCTCGCGGATGTGGTCATCGAGCGCCAGCTCGCGCGTACGTATGGCCCGCAGGTCGCCGCCGAAGGAGAAATTGCGGCCGGCGCCGGTGAGCACCACGGCGCGCACCGCCGAGTTGCGTGCGCACGCCATGGCGGCCGCCAGCAGGTCCATCGCCATCTGCAGGTTGAGGGTGTTGGATTGCTCGGGACGGTTGAGCGTCACCAGCGCCACGGCTCCATGGGTCTCGACCTGGACACTGGGCGCCGACACCGTCGCACCTACTCGTCGGGCGCCACGGTCACGCGCAGCCCGGCGAGCGCCGGCGTGAACTCGAGCTGACACGACAGGCGCGAATTCTCGCGGTAGTGCGCGAGCTCACCGAGCAGCTCGCGCTCGTCCGACATCATGGCCGGGAGCTTCGCCTGCCATTGCGGGTCGACATAGACGTGACAGGTCGCGCACGAGCACATGCCGCCGCAGATTGCCGCGACGCCATAGTCGAGCTCACGCAGGTTCTCCATCACCTTGAGGCCGGTCTTGCCGTCGACCTCGTGCTCGATTCCGTCGCGATCCACGACTCGCAAGAGCGCCATGCAGATCCCCCCGCAACTGCGGCTTGTTCTGAAGAGAGTTATGCCGGGGTAGTGTGCCCATTCGCTCCCCGTGACGCCACTGCCTCAGGCGCTCGGCAGCGGTCCGATCACCTTCATCACGAACACCGCCCGCTCCGATCCCGCGGCCATGCGCCCCAGGCTGGTGGCGAGCGCGGCCCGCAGCGCGTCCATGACCTCCTCGAAACGGCCGAACACCTGCGTGCTCATGCTGTTAGTGACGACCTTGAGGCCGTGGCGCGCGCTCAGGTCCTCGAGGAACTGGTGGACGGACGGGATGAAGTCCGCCTTGAGCGGGTACAGACTGATTTCGACGCCGATGTCCATGACTGCAGGCCCTCCGGCGAGGGCCCGGAGTATTGCACGCGAAGCCATGCGATAGGACTAGAATTGGTGCGCACCGCAGGTCCGGACGGGAACGATGACGCGAACCATCGAGATTCATCAGGTGGATGCCTTCACCCGCGAGCCGTTCACGGGCAACCCCACCGGCGTGGTGCTCAATGCCGATGCACTCAGCGACGCGCAGATGCTCGCGGTGGCGCGCGAGCTCAACAACGCCGAGACCGCCTTCATCCTCGCCGCCGACGGCGCCGATCACAGCGTGCGGGCGCGGTTCTTTACTCCGCGCACGGAGATCGGCTTCGTGGGACATGCGACCGTGGCGGCCCAGTACGTGCTGTCGCGGCAGCCCGAGGCGCCGCGCCGGCAGCGACAGAAGTCCAAGGCCGGCATCGTCGACGTCGAGGTGCGCGGCACCGGCGAGGACCGCAGCATCGCGATCCGGCGCAGCGCGCCGCCGCTCGGACGCGAGCTCAACGAGCGCGAGCGCCTCGCCGTGCTCGATGCGCTGGCGCTCGCCTCCGAGGGCCTCGACACGCGCATTGCGCCGCGCATCGCCGGCGGGAGCGGGGCGCGGCTCCTGATCGGCGTGCGCGGGGCTGAGCCGCTCAAGCATCTGAAGCCCGATTTCGCCCGCCTCACGACGCTCTCGGCACAGCTCGGCGCGGCCGGTTACTTCGTGTTCGCGTTCGGCAAGGCGGGCGCCGCCACCCAGGTCGAATCGCGCATGTTCTGCCCGGCGCTCGGCATCCCCGAGGATCCGGTGAGCGGCAACGCGCACGGCCTGCTCGGCGCCTACCTGGCGGAGCTGCGCCTGCTGACACCGACCGCCGACCGCGCGCATTTCTCCGGTATCCAGGGCCACTACGTGAACCGCCCGGGACGCGTCGAGGTCGATCTCGAGTTCCGCGATGGCAAGCTCGATGGCGTGTGGATCCGCGGCCAGGCCGTCGAGATCTTTCAGACCCAGATGACGCTCTAGCAGCGCCATGGATCAATTCGCGTTCGCGATGAAGCTCGCCGAGCTTCCGCTCGGCAGTATGCGCGCCTGCATGGTCGGCGGACGCGAGCTCGTGATGTGCCACACCCGCGAGGGTGTGTTCGCGCTCGACAACATCTGTACGCACGCGCACGCGCGCCTCTGCGAGGGGCGGCTGCGCGCGACGCGGCTGGTGTGCCCGCTGCACGGCGCATCCTTCGATATCCGCGACGGGCGGGTGCTCGGCCCGCCGGCCGAAATGCCCTTGCCGACCCACGCCGTGCGCGTGGTGGACGGCGCGATCGAGGTCGCGGTCGGCCCGGCGGCCGCCTGAGCTCGGGCCGCCCGGACCGAAGCGACTGCTTAAGGCGCGCGCGGGCGCGCGAGCCGCCCGACGAGCCAGGCCGCAGGCAGCGTGACGCACGCTCCGACGAGAAACGGCATCGACGGGCCCCACAGCGTATAGATCGCGCCCGAGGTGAAGGGTCCCAACACCCGCGCGAGGCTCGCGCTCGCCACGTATGTGCCCATCACCGCGCCGCGGTCGTGGCCGCGCGCCTGCCGCGAGGCGAGCGCGAAGGCGCTCGGGTTGTAGGCGCCCAACCCGGCCCCGCACAGGATCAGGCCCGCGACCGTCATCGGCAACGTCGCCGACATGGCGAGCTGGGACAGTCCGGCGACGTAGGCCAGCGCGCCGCAGATGGCGAGCCGTACCTCGCCGAACCTTGGTACCAGCACCCGTACCAATCCGCCCTGCATCGCGAGCGCGGGCAACGCGACGCCGAACAACAGCATTCCCACGGTGCGCGGACCCAGCCCAAAGCGGTGCAGCGCCCAGATCGCGAAGATCGATTCGAGAATCGACTGCGAGTAGGTGACGAGCAGGGTCGACGCGGCGATGAAGGCGAGCGACGGCCGCTCGCGCAGCAGCCGCACCGACCCGCGCCGCGGCTCGTCCGGATGCTCGTGGCGGTGCTCGGGCGTGTGACTCTCCGGCAGCCCGAATCTCACCATCAGGATGGCGAGCGCACTGAGAGCCGCGGACACCACGGCTGGCGCCAGGAAATTCGCCGTACGCGCATCGCCCCCGGCCAGCAGGCCCCCGAGGGGTGGCCCGAGCGTGAAGCCGATACCGATCGCAGCACCGATGAGCCCCATGGAGGCGGCGCGCTTCTCCAGCGTGCTGACATCGGCTGCGTAGGCGAAGGCCGCCGCGATGTTGCCCGCCATGAGCCCGGCGAGCATGCGCGAGGCGAGCAGCCACCAGAGGTTACGGGCAAAGCCGAGAATCACATAGGAAAGGCACGCGCCGGCGAGGCTGCTCATGAGGATCGGCCGCCTTCCGTGCCGGTCGCTCAACCGTCCCCACCAGGGCGCGGCGAGGAGCTGACACAGCGAGTAGCTGCCGAGGATCGGCGTGATGAGCTCAGGCTGCGCGCCGAAGCGGTCGGCCATGTACGGCACGAGCGGAATGAGGATGCCGAACCCCAGCGTGTCGATGATGCTGAAGAGGAATAGCGCCCCGAGCTGTTTGTTCAAGCGCACACCCTGTGGCATGCATCCGCTGCCGAGGCACACGGACGTGCCCGCCGCCGAAGGAGCCAATTCATTCTAATGGCCGGGAACGATCTTCGAGAGGTCGCCGGGCCGCGCCGCCGGCGGCACGAAATCACGGGCTCCGCCGACGATGAGGTTCGGAATGCGGGCGTCGTCGAAGTCCATGCCCCTTGGTGCGCTCGCCGTGCACAGCACTGCGATCTCGAGCGACGGAATGAGCCACAGCCGGTTGCCGCCCTCGTTGTCCACGGCATAGGTGTCGGGGGCCACGTAGGGCTCCTTGGCGCCCGCAGCCGCGGCACTCAGACGCAGGTATGCGCCGTAGTCGTGGTTGGCGCGCGCCGGCATGCGCATCGCCTTCACCCAACCGGGGCGGATGATCTCGTAGCCGCGGTAGTTGCCGTCGCCGAGCATGAGCTCGGCCACGCGCAGCCAGTCCCCCTGCCGGGCCAGCATGCAGCAGTCGGCGTGCGCGGCCCCCGCGGGGCGATCGAGGTAGAGCCAGGCATCGCTCGCGCCGATGCGCCGCCACAGCGCATCCGACAGATAGCTCGCGTAACGCTCGCCGGTGGCGCGCTCGAGCACGAGCGCCAGCAGCTGCGGGTCGGCGGGCTGCGGCGCCCAGCTCTCCCCCGGTACTCCGGTGAGCGGCCGCGCGAGCGCGGCACCTACGATGTCGGTTCCAAACAGCGCGCGCGCGGCGCCTCCCCACGGGGCGCGCCCCGCCGCGGGAGGCTCAAGGCCGCTCGACAGCTGCATGAGATTGCGAAGCGTGATCGCGCTGCGGCGATCGCGGGCGAGCTCGCGGACGATGTAGCCGATCGGCTCGTCGGGCCAGCCGATCTTGCGATGCGCGATCGCGCTCCCGGTCGCGAGCGCGGCCAGCACCCGGGTAAAGGATTGGGCATCGGTGAGCGTGTCGAAGCTGCTCCCCTGCCAGTAGCGCTCGAAGACGATGTGGTCGCGGCGCGCGACGATGAGGGCGAGCGAGCCTTGCCCGCCGGCGTAGGCTGCGGCCGCCTCGAGCGCGTGTGCATCGAGCGACTCGAGCTCGGGGGTTACGCGTGGCGCCGGCGGCTGATCCGCGCCGGCGACGCGCTCGCGCGGCTGGTACCAGGCGGGCACGCGCGCCGCCGGCTGCGTGTGTGCACCGAGGTACCGCTCCCAGAAAAGCGGCGCCGCCATGAAGGCCGCGAGCGCGGCGAGCAGCACGAGCGCGCCCGAGAGCGTCACCGAGAGCAGCGTGGCACGCCGCGTCATCCCGCGCTCCGCGGCACGCGACGCAGTGCGCCGCAATAGCGGGCGCGTCCGCCCGCGAGCTCGAGCTCGTGCGTCGCGCAGCCGGGCCAGTCGTTGAGCCGATGAGTGGTCACCACCACGGCCGTGCCGCTCGCAGCCAGCGCGGCAACCCGTCGCATCAGCGCCCGGCGTGTCGGCGCGTCGACGCCGGCGAATGGCTCATCGAGCAGCAGCAGCTCGGGCTCCCGCACCCAGGCACGGGCAAACAGCACCCGGCGCGACTGGCCGTAGGAGAGCTCGGCAAGCGGACGCCGCGCGAGCCGCGTCAGCCCGAAGAGCGCGAGCGTGCGGCGCGCCGCCGCGCGGTCGGCGGAAGTTCCCGCGCCGTTGAGCCCGATGCTCGCGTGGCGCCCCGACTGCACCACCTCCGCGACCGTGAGCTCGCGAGGATGCTCGGCCTGCAGGTGTGGTGCGACCAGGCCTACCCGCTTCCTGAAGCGCTCGAGCGGCACGCCGGGGGAGACACCGGCGCGCTCGATACCCCCTCCCACGGCGACGCCGTGGTCGCCATAGAGCGTGCGCAGCAGCGTCGTCTTGCCCGAGCCGTTGCGACCGTGCACGACCCAACACTCGCCCGTGCGCACCGCGAGCGAGATGCCGCTCAACGCGCGGCTGCCATCGAGGTACACGTGCGCGTTGCTGAGGCGCACGAGCTCGCGACCCGCGGAGTGGCGCGTCCGGGACGCACGCCCGGCGGCGCGCCGGCCATGGCGCCGCGCATGGGGGCGGTGGCGCGCGCTCAGCCACTCGCCGAGCGGCGCGCGGCGCACCGGACCGCGGTACACGACCGAGCCGCGCGCCAGCACCAGGGCGCGGTTGGCTCCGCGCGGCACGTCCTCGCTCCGATGCGTGGCGAGCACCCAGGGCAGGCGGCGGCTGCGGCGCGCCAGCCAGTCGAGCATCCGCCTGCGGTTGGCCGCATCGAGTCCATTCAGGACCTCGTCGAGCAGCAGCAGCCGCGGGCGCGACGCCAGCGCGCGCGCCAGGAGAATCACACGCCGCTCGCCGTACGAGAGCGACAGGAAGCGGCGCGCCGCGAGGTGCGCGACGGCGAGTGAGCCGAGGATGCGCCGCACGCGGCGCCGGTCGGCGGCGCAGAGCCCGGCGAGCGGAATGTCGGTGCGATGGACGCCGGTGCCGACGAGGCGCTCGACCGTCATGTTCCAGCCATAGCGCTGGTACTTGTCCTGCCGCTCCGCGCCGAGATAGGCGATCTCGTCCAGTACCTCCTGCGGCGTGGTCCAGTGCTGCCGGCCGCGCAGGTAACGGCGCACCGGGTGCACGGCGGGGACGGGCCATACGGCTCCCGCGACGAGCTTCAGGAGCTGCGTCTTGCCGGCGCCGTTGGCGCCGGCGAGCACCCAGCGCTCGCCCGGACGGATGATCCAGCTCAGGTCCTTCAGCACCCGATGACCGTTCCTGCGCAGGTTGGCGTGCGCGAGGCGCACTTCGAGGTAGCGGGGGTCGGCGCGACTCATCGGGCGCAATTGGAGCACAGTTCGCGGTCAAGGCGAATGGAGGTATTCTGCGCGGGCGCCACGCGCGCACACCTTGTTGGAGGTTTCAATGCAATGGCGGCTGCTCGCGCCCCGCTATTGGCCGATCTGGGCCGGCATCGGCGTGCTGCGCCTCCTGGCGCTGCTGCCGTATCCGTGGATGATCGCCGTCGGCGGACTTCTGGGCGGTCTGATGCGCCTCGTCGCGCGGCGCTTCGTGAGGACCGCCCGGCGCAATCTCGAGCTGTGTTTCCCCGAGCTCGACGGGCCAGCGCGCGAGCGGCTCCTCGACCGGCATTTCGTCAGCCTCGGGATCGCGCTGCTGGAGATCCCGCTCGCGTGGTGGAGCTCACCGCGGCGGATCGCCCGCCTGGTGCACCTCGAAGGCCGCGAGCACCTCGAGGCCGCCAAGGCTCGCGGCCGCGGCGTGATCCTGCTCACCGCGCATTTCACGCCGATGGAGATGGCCGGCCGCGCGCTCGCCCAGGTCACCCCGGTCGGGTTTCTCTACCGGCCGACGAGCAATGAGGTGTTGGCTTACGCCCTCAACCGCTTTCGCACCGGCTACGGCGGCTACCCCATCGCGCGGGACGACATCCGTGCGTTCATCAGCGCGCTGCGCAACAAGCAATGCGTGTGGTACGCGCCCGACCAGAGCTACCGCAAGAAGGGGGCGGAGATGGTGCGCCTGTTCGGCATCCCCGCCGCCACCAACACGCTCACCTCGCGCCTGGCGCGCGTGACCGGAGCGCCGGTGCTACCCTACTTCCTGCAGCGCTTGCCCGGCACCCGGGGCTACCGTGCCGTCATCCATCCTCCGCTCGAGAACTTCCCGAGTGACGATGCGGTAGCGGACACCGAGCGCTTCAATCACCTGATCGAAGCGCAGGTGCGCCTCGTGCCCGAGCAATACCTGTGGATTCACCGCCGCTTCAAGGGACTCAGCGAGGACTACCCGGATTACTACCGACGGGAGGCACCGCGCCGCGCGTGAGCGAGTCCCGGGACCCAAGCTTCGATCTGCTGGTCGTCGGCGGCGGGATCAACGGAACCGGGATCGCGCGCGATGCCGCCGGGCGCGGGCTGCGCGTGCTGCTCGTCGAGCAGGACGACCTGGCGGCGCACACCTCCTCCGCCAGCACCAAGCTGATCCACGGCGGCCTGCGCTATCTCGAGGAGTTCCACTTCGCCCTGGTGCGCAAGGCGCTGATCGAGCGCGAGGTGCTGCTGCGTTCCGCGCCGCACATCATGCGACCGCTGCACTTCATCATGCCGCATGCGCCGCACCTGCGCCCGGCGTGGATGATCCGCGCCGGCCTCTTTCTCTACGACCATCTCGCGCACCGCGAGCATCTGGCCGCCTCGGGCTCGGTCGACCTGCGCACCCACATCGCGGGCCGGGCGCTCAAGAGCGGTTACCGGCGCGGCTTCGTGTACTCCGACGGCCAGACCGACGACGCACGCCTCGTCGTCTTGAACGCGCTCGATGCCCGCGAGCGCGGTGCGGTGATCCTGACGCGCACGCGCTGCGAACGCCTCACCGAGCACGCCGGCCAGTGGCGAGCGACCCTCGCCGGCGCCGACGGCCGCGTGCAGATTGCCGCGCGCGTTGCCGTGAACGCCACCGGCCCCTGGGTGGACCGGTTCGTCGCGGGCGCGACGCCGGCGCGGACCGCGCACCGCGTGCGGCTCGTGAAGGGCAGCCACATCGTCGTGCCGCGGCTTTTCGAGCATCGCTTTGCCTACATTTTCCAGAACGAGGATCGGCGCATCGTGTTTGCGATCCCCTACGAGCATGACTTCACGCTGCTCGGCACGACCGACGTCGATTACCACGGGGATCCGGCCGCGGTGCGCATCGATGCGCAGGAGCTCGAGTACCTGTGCGAGCTCGCCAACCGCTACTTCATCCGCGAGACAGGGCCGCGCGCGGTGGTGTGGAGCTATTCCGGCGTGCGGCCGCTGCTCGCCGATGAGTCACGCGACCCGATGAGCGTGACGCGCGACTACGCGCTCGAGCTCGAGCGGCGTCCCGCCCCGCTCCTCTCGGTGTTCGGCGGCAAGATCACCACCTACCGGCGGCTCGCCGAGGACGCCGTGGACCTGCTGAGCTCGCTCCTCGGCACGCGCGCCGATCCCTGGACCGTGGGCGCGACGCTTCCAGGCGGCGACGTGCCGGAGGGGAGCTTTGCGGTGTTCCTGCGCGCGGTCGAGCGGCGCTACCCCTGGCTCCCCCCGCGGCTGCATCAGCGCTATGCGCATGCCTACGGCACCCGCATCGTGCCGCTGCTCGGATCGGCCGCCGCGCTCGCGGACCTCGGCGCCGAGTTGCTCCCCGGGCTCTACGAGCGCGAGGTCGAGTACCTCTGCCGCGAGGAATTTGCGCGCACGGCGGAGGATATTCTCTGGCGGCGGACCAAGTTGGGGCTGCATCTCCCCGGCGCGAATCTCGCGCCGCTGGAGGCCTGGCTCGCGGCGCTCAGGTCGTAAGGCGCGAGCCCGTGGCGTGGGCACGACACCGGACCGTGTGACCAGCGTCGCGGTTTTGCGCTTTGCCCCGGATGGGGCCGTGCCGCGCCGTGTTAGCGTGGCGCACGGAGCATCCACCCCGTGTTAACGCCCACCGATTCAGTACTGGCCGCCATCATCGCCGGGACCGCGACGCTGTCCGCGTCGTTCCTGCAATTGCGATCCGCCGCGCTGCGCGAGGCTCGCGGCGCGTCCGGCTCCGGCGCGCGGCGCAAGAGCCGGCTGCAGCGCATCGTGCTGTTCGCGATTATCGGCGGGGCAGCCGTGTCCGGCTTCGCCCTCTCCCAATGGCTTACCGCGGGCGAGCGTACCGCGCAGAGCGCGCTGCAGAAGGAGCTCCAGGCGCGGATTGCCGAAGTCAGCCATACCGCGGGCGAGCTCGAGGCGACGCGCGCCGCGGAGCGCTCCGAGATCGAGACCGGCGTGCTGCGCCGAATCGGCAGCGACGGGGTGGCAGTCGCCGCTACCGTGCCCGCCTGCCGCGCGGGCGTCGCCGGCTCGGTCACAACTCCCGTGAGCACGGCCCCTGCGCCGACCCCGGGGCGCACCTGCAGCGAAGCCGAGGCCACCCCGGTCACGCTCTGTGCCACGATTCCTGGCGGCGCGACCGTCACCGAGGTCGCGCTCTTCAGCCGCCTCGACGACACGGACACACCCTGGAGTGCGAGCCGCTACCTGCCCGGACAGGAAGCAGGCCAAGCGCGCTTTGCCGACAAATACTCCGAGACCAGCCCCGAGGCCGGCACACGTCAGGTGTGCCAGACCTTCGCGCACTGGGACGCCGACCACGCGCGCGTGGTGCGGGTGCTCGTGCGCTACTCTCTCTAGGCCGACCTACGCATAATTGCCCCCTTCAGGAGGCATGAGCCTCGCGGGGGGATTGTTGGCTTCATCACCGCCCCAGGCCGCTGCGGCACGAGGAGTTCTGCTTCTCGTCGTGCTGGCGCTCGCGCCGCTGTGGCTCGTCGGCATGTTCGACCGGGGACTGTGGACACCCGACGAGCCGCGCGAAGCCGACGTCGCCTGGCGCATGAGCTCACAGGCCGACCGCACTCTCCCGCAGCTCGCCGGCACGCCGTTTCTCGAGAAGCCGCCGCTCTCGTACTGGATGGCGGGAGCGGCGATCTCGGCCTTCGGCGACTTCCCGGCGGCCGCGCGCGCCCCGAATTTCCTCTACGCCGTGATCACCGCCCTGGCGGTCGGCGCGCTCGCAATCGCCCTGGAGCTCCCGGCGCTGCCGGCGCTCATCGCAGCGCTCGTCGCCGCAAGTGCCCTCACCGCGTACCGCGTGGCCATCTGGCTCGCCCCGGATGCCTGTCTCCTCGCCGGGTGCGCGGTGGCGCTGCTCGGCGCGTGGCTCGGGCTGCGCGCCTCCCCGGGAGCACGCAAAGCCGGCGGCTACGCGCTGCTGCACTTGGGCGCTGCCATCGGCTTCATGGCAAAGAGCGCGCCCGGGTGGCTCGTGCCGGGGCTCGCGCTCCTTACGCTCATCGCATGGGAGCGGCGCTGGCAGGAGCTGCGCCGCTGGGAGCTGTACGCGGGACTTGCGCTGCAGGCGCTCATCATCGGGCCGTGGATCGTCGCAGTCGCGCGCAGTGCCCACGGTGCGGATGCGCTCAGGATGCTCTTCTGGAACAACATCGTCGGCCGCTTCACGCAGGTCTCTTCCGCGGCGGCGCTCGACTACACCACCGGACACCACAACACGCCCGGCAAGTATCTCTTCGAGCTGCCGCTCTACGTCCTGCCGTGGACGCTCGTGGTGGCGGCAGCACTGGTGCGCGCGTGGACCCGCATGCGCGAGCCGGGCGCGCGCGGCACGGCGTGGCGCTTTGCGCTTTGCTCCTGCATCCCGTTCCTGGTGCTCCTGTCCGTCGCGGCCACCGCGCGCGACATCTACGCCGCTCCCGCATTGCTCGGCCTGGGGCTGCTCGCGGGCCTGTGGGCCGAGGATGCACGCCGCTTGCCGCGTCGCGGCGACGGGTTCGCCGCGCTCGCGACGGCGGCGCTGGTCGCCGTGATGGCGGGCGTCTGCGCGCTCGCGCTCGCAGTTCTGGCGGCCGCGGGCGCGGCCGCCCCGGTCCTCTGCGCACTGGCCGCAGTCGCCGTCATCGTCGCGGCTGCAGTCGCGCTCGGCTTCGCCGTGCGCGCGGCGCGCGGCGGGGATTTCCCGCGCAGCCTCGTGTGGTCGTACGCGGGTTACGCGCTGGCGCTGTGCCTCGCGGCCCGCCTGGTCCTGCCCGTCGTCGACCGCTGGCAGGATCTGCCTGCGCTCGCCGCGCGCATCCACTCCGACACTGCGCAGCAGTCGCTTGCGCTCCTCGACCCGGACGAGACCACCATCGCCGTGCTGGACCACGGACTCGCGACTCCCTTCACGGTGCTCGCGAGCGGCGCGGCAGGTCCACGCGGCGCCGTCGCCGGCTGGTTTGCCGCGCACGGCGCGGCGGCGCGCGTGCTGGTGCTCCTGCCGGGCCATGCGAGCGGTGCGGTCAGCGAGTTCCTCGCGCGCCTGCATCCGCTCCCCGCCCCCGGCGATGGCGTCGCCGGAACACTCACCGCAGCCGGTGCCGCGGCGCTCGTCGCGCGCTACGAGTTGCCCCAGGGCCGGCGCTATGCGCTACTCGCGCCGCCGGCGGCGCATTGACCGGCGCAGCGCCACCTCGTACGACCAGGAGTATCCATGTCGCAGCCTGCAACCGACCTGTCGCGCAACCTCCGCAACCGCCACATCCAGCTCATCGCGTTCGGCGGCACGATCGGCGTCGGGCTCTTCCTCGGCTCGGCCAAGGCGATCCACAGCGCCGGGCCGGCGCTGATCCTCGCCTACGCCCTGGGTGGCGTCGCGATTTTCTTCATCATGCGTGCGCTCGGCGAGCTCCTCACCTACCGCCCCGTGGCGGGCTCCTTCGCCACCTATGCCGATGAGTTCTGCGGCGGGTTCGCGGGCTTTGCCACCGGCTGGTCATACTGGTTCGCGTGGGTAGTCACTGCCATGGCGGAGCTCACCGCCATCGGCGTCTACGTGCGCTTCTGGTTTCCCACGGTGCCGCAGTGGCTGCCGGGCCTGGTGGCACTGCTGCTGCTCTACGGATCGAACCTGCTGGCCGTGCGGGTGTTTGGTGAGCTCGAGTTCTGGTTCGCGCTCATCAAGGTCGTGACCATCGTCGGGCTCATCGTCGCCGGACTCGCGGTCATCCTCTTCCACGTCGGTGATTTGGGCGCGAGCGCGAGCTTCGCGAATCTCTGGTCTCATGGCGGCATCCTGCCTTTCGGCATCCTCGGGGTGCTGCTCACGATGCAGATCGTCATGTTCGCCTACGAGGGCGTCGAGCTGATCGGCGTCACTGCCGGCGAGGCGCAGAACCCCGCCGTCGTGCTGCCCAAGGCCACCAACGGCATCATCGTACGGATCCTCATCTTCTATATCGGCGCGCTCCTCATCATCATGTCGCTGGTGCCGTGGAACGAGTTGAGCCCGAGCGTCAGCCCCTTCGTGTTCGTGTTCGAGAAGATCGGCGTGCCCGCGGCCGCCGGCATCATCAACGTCGTGGTCATCACCGCAGCCACGTCCTCGTGCAACAGCGGCATCTTCAGCACCGGCCGCATGCTCTGGGCGCTGGCGCAGCGCGGCCAGGGCCCGCGGGTGTTCGCGACCCTCAACCGCCAGCGCGTGCCGGCCGCCGCCATCCACGCCACGGCGGTGCTGCTCTTGATCGCGGTGGCCCTCAACTACGTCGTGCCGGAGGAGGTGTTCACCTGGGTGACGAGCGTCGCACTGGTCGGCACGTTCTGGACCTGGGGCATCATCCTGGTGTCGCATCGCAACTATCGCCGCGCGGTCGCGGCCGGCAAGGTCGCGGCCGCCCCGTTTCGCATGCCGGGCGCGCCGTTCGCGAACTGGGCGGTGCTGGCGTTTCTCGTTGCGGTGAGTGCGATGCTCGCGCTCGATGCCGGGACCCGCGTCGCCCTCTATGTGGCGCCGGTCTGGTTCGCACTCCTCGGCGTCGGCTACTCCCTGACGCGCAAACCGCGCGCGGCCTGAACGGGCGCGAATCCTACAGCAGCCGCTCGCCGCCGCCGATGAGACCGCCGCCGTCGATGACGATCGTCTGGCCGGTGATGAAGCTGCCGGCGCGCGCGGCGAGCATCACCGCCACCCCGGCAACATCATCCGGATCGCCGAGCCTTCTCAGCGGGTAGCCACGCGCCAGTGCTTCGGCGCGTGCGGGGTCCGCCCACAGCGCCTTGGAGAACTGGGTGCGGATCACGCCTGGCGCGATGCAGTTGACCCGGATGTTGTGTGCGCCCCACTCGACCGCGAGGTTGCGCGCGAGCTGCATGTCGGCGGCCTTCGAGATGCCGTAGCCGCCGAGCAGCGCACTGCCCATGAAGCCGGCCACCGAGGAGACGATGATCACCGCGCCATCCTTGCGCTCGGCCATCGCCGGCAGCGTCATGTTGCACAACCACATGTTGCTGTACAGGTTGGTGTGGATGAGCTTGTCGAAGGCCTCGTCGGACATGGTTGCCGAGGGCCCGAAGTGCGGATTGGTGGCGGCATTGCACACCAGGACGTCGATGCGGCCGAAGGCCGCAATGCTGGCATCGACCAGGCTCTTCAGCTCGTCCTTGTGGCCGACGTGGCAGGCATGCGCGAGCGCGGTACCGCCCGCGGCGGTGATCTCCGCCGCCACTGCGGCGCAGCTCTCCTGCTTGCGGCTCGAGATGACCACCCTGGCACCGTGCGCCGCCAGCGCCACGGCAATCGCCTTGCCGATGCCGCGGCTCGAGCCGGTGATGAGGGCTACCTTGCCCGACAGATCGAATAAGGACATGGATGACTCCGGGGTGCCTGGTGTCGCGCATTCTGCGCCGCGCGGCGCGGTCGGGGAAAGCGCGCATAGGCGTTCCCGCGCGTCCACTGTAGAATCCTTTGCGTGCGGCCGATTCCCATAGTGGTGATAGTCCTCCTCGCGGCGGGGTGTGCTACGCCTGCGCCCCCCAGAACTCCGGAGCGACACGCCGCCAACGTAGCCGCCGCGCAGGCCGCCGGATACAAAGTCATCACCGCAGCTGACCGGACGATATTCTGTCCCACCGCGCCCCTGACCGGCTCCCACATAGGGTCCATGTGCCTCAGCGAGAGCGAATGGGAGGCACAACTCGGTCTGCCGCGAGCTACCAGCCCATCGGTGCGCGTGACCAATCAACCACCGGGCCCCGGGGCTGGGGCCGGGCACTAGAGGTCCTTCGGTCTCAGATCGGCTCGTCGAGTGATTTCGCGAGCGGCGTGAACAGTTTCGGCCCCTTCTCCGTCATGTACCAGCAATCCTCGAGGCGAATGCCGAACTCGCCCGGTATGTAGAGGCCCGGCTCGTCGGAGAAGCACATCCCCGCCTCGAGCGGCGTGGTGTCGTTGCGCACGAGATAAGGCGCCTCGTGCACTTCCATGCCGATCCCATGTCCGGTGCGATGCGACAGGCCCGGCAGCCCATAGTCGCGGCTCCAGCCTTTCTGCTCGTAGAAGGCGCGCACCGCCCGATCGATGCTGCCAACCGGAACGCCGAGCCTGGCCGTCTCCTGTGCCAGCTCCTGACCGCGCTTCACCGTGTCCCACAACTCGCGCTGCCGGGGCGAGGCGCTGCCGAACACCCAGCTCCTCGAGATGTCGGATTGGTAGCCGTGGACGCTGCAGCCGGTGTCGATGAGGATGACCGAGCCCGCGCGCACCTGCTGCGGCTTGATGGATCCATGCGGAAAGGCGCTCGCCTCGTTGAGCAGCACGAGGGTGAACTCATGCGCGCCACCCAACGCCTGGGTAGCGCTGGCCATCATGGCGAAGATATCCGGGCCGCTCATTGCGGCTTCGACGTGGCGGTGCGTGTAGCGGAGCGCAGCGATGGTGACGTTGTTGGCGGCCTGCATCAGCGCGAGCTCGGCCGCCGACTTGTGCATCCGGCAGGCGCGAATGAGCTCATCGCCGGGGATCACCTGGGGCGCGCTCGGCGCGGCCCCGGACATCCGATCGACGATGAAGAGCCGTGTGGTTGGCTCGACCGCGAGCGGGCCCGCCGCATGCTCGCGCAGCGCGCCGGCGAGCAGCTCGAAGGGGCTCTCGTCCTCCTTCCAGGGGCGCACGTCCGCCGGCACCTTGAGCGTCTCGCGGATCGAGGGCTCCTCGAAGTAAGGGGTCACCACGACGACCCGCCCTTCCGCGGGAATGAGCGCCGCAGTGGTTCTCTCGGTCCGGTGCCAGCGAATACCGGTGAAGTACTCGAGCGACGGACCGGCCTCGACCAGGAATGCGGCGATCTTCTTCTGCTGCATCAGCCCCTGGACCTTGGCGAGCCGCGCGCCGTGCTCCTCGGTGCTGATGGGCTGCGCGTCGCGGGTTAGCGAGCTCAGGTCGGAGGCTGCGGCCGTGGCCGCCGGCACCTCCCCACTGGCCGCCAGCGCTGCGCCCGCCGCCGTCAGTCCGAAGAAGCCGCGTCTGGAAACTCTCGGCATGGATGTCTCCCCTGCAACGATCCGCCGCGCATTCTGCTCCGCGCGGGGCGGCTTGGCGAACCCGCTGCGTTAGGCGCGCCGCTGAGGCGCGCAGTAGAATCCGCGCTCCGCGCCCGTAGCTCAGTTGGATAGAGCATCAGGCTTCGAACCTGAGGGTCGGGAGTTCGAATCTCTCCGGGCGCGCGTTCGGATCGGTCTGCTATCGTTGCCGTCGTGATTTCCGTGCCGCACATGGCGGGACTCGATCTTCTCCTCGCGATCGCGATGGGCGTGGGACTTGCGGCTGCGGTGGGCTTTCGCGTCTTCCTGCCGATGCTGGTGCTGAGCATCGGCGCGTACACCGGACATCTCACGCTCAGCGGCGGCCTCACCTGGCTCGGCACGCCCGCAGCGCTGGTGATGCTGAGCGTGGCGGCGGCGCTGGAGATCCTCGCCTACTACATCCCGGGCGTGGACAATATTCTCGACGTGATCGCGGCGCCCGCGGCGCTCATCGCCGGCACGGTGGTCTCGGCTGCGGTGATGACGGATCTGCCGCCTGCCGTCAGGTGGACCGCGGCGGTAATCGCCGGTGGGGGCGCCGCGGGGTTAACCCAGGGTCTGACCTCACTGCTGCGCGTGAAGTCCACGACCATGACCGCAGGGCTCGGCAATCACGCGATCGCCACCGGCGAGCTCGGCGGCGCGCTCATCGTTTCGCTGCTGGCGCTCGCTGCGCCGCTGGTCGCGGTAGCACTGGTGGCCGTGTTCTGTTGGTTTGCCGTGCGCCTGCTGCGCCGCCTGTTCCGCAAGGAGCACCCCACGGCCCCCTCCTCCTCACGTGCCACGTGAAAGGGAGCGCGCCGTGGGTCTTGATCCGGCGAAGTTTGATGGTTATCAACTTTCGGGCCGTTGAGCCCCTCTACAGGGGCTCCCGCAGGCCAAAGTAGATGACTATCAAACATTGTCCACGGGCATCATCACGCGCCGTCCCCAGGGTTTAGCGCCTTACGGAGGATCCGGTATGACCAAAGACATCGAGCAGGAACTCGACGCCATCTTCGCCCACCACAAGGCTCGCGTGGCGCAGGCGCGCAATGAGACGGCTGGCAAGACGGCGGCCGAGGAGGACTTCAGTCAGGCCGCCACAGCCTGCCTGGCCAGCGTGATTACGCCTGCCCTGCAGCAGATGGCTCAGGCGCTCAACGGGCGAGGCGTGGCGGCGCGAGTACTGGCTGACGGGAGCGATGCGCGGATTGATATCCCCGTCAGCAGACACGCTCGCCTCGGTCACGGCCTCGGGGGTTACCCGTACCTGCGCGCCAGGCCGGATCGCCAGACGCGGCGGATCCACTTTGAGCGAAATACCTCGGACGGCCGTGGCGGTAACGCGGTGGGCGACTACACGATCGAAGAAGTCAGCGCGGAGTCGGTGAAGGCCATGGTGCTCGATCTGGTCCGAGCGCTGTACGGGCCTTTTTAGGCGAGCAAATCCCGGAGAATTCTTGGGGCCAGTCGACTATATTGCAGCTCAGCCGTTCAAATAAATAACGAGCGTGTCTATGCGGCTTGTTGCAGCTGTGTTGTTAGCGGCGTTCGCGACGCCAATGCTCGGCGCTGAGGAACCTGCTTCGCCAAATGGATCCAAAGCGATCCTTGTCACGGGAGCGAGCAGCGGCATCGGCCGTAAGATCACCGAGCGGCTCGCGGCCGATGGCTATTTTGTCTACGCCACCGCGCGCAAGGAGGAAGATCTCAAGGCGCTTGCGTCCATCAAGAACGTGCAGGCAGTGCGCTTGGACGTCACAAACCCTGCGGAGATCGCTGCAGCCGTGGAGACCATCAGCAAAGCCGGGCGCGGTCTGTACGGGTTGGTCAACAACGCAGGGGTCGCTACTGTCGGGACCGTTGCCGAGACGAGCCCCGAAGAGTTCGACCTGGTAATGAATGTGAACGCGTACGGCCCGGTCCGGATGATCAAAGCATTCCAGCCGATGGTGACCGCTCAAAAGGGGCGCATCATCAACATCGGCTCGATCTCGGGAATTCTGGGCGTGACCGATCTGCCGGCGTACTGCATGAGTAAGCACGCGGTCGAGGCACTCACCGATTCCCTTGCCGGGGAGCTTGCTCCGCTGGGAGTACAAGTCAGTGTTGTAGAGCCCGGTGACTACAATTCCAATATAGGCAAGAACGCCGTGGCGCGAATCGGCGCCGACTCCCAGGCGACAGCCTCGCCGGGTTACCGCCGGCGAGCGGAGCGGTCGAAATATAAGGACCCGGACGAGGTGGCCGCGGCCGTCGAGCAGGCGCTCTTCGAGCCTGTCGCGAAGCGTCGCTACCTGGTTGTTCCGGACCAGGACGAAGCCGAGATTACGATCCGAAAGCAAATTGCGCAGCTTGTGCAGCTCAATGAGGGACAGGCTTACACCTATGACCGCGCGGCTCTGGTCAAGATGCTAGACGAGGCGCTCGCCACGGCTCGGCCACAAACCAAGTGACGCGCTGAAGCCTCGTCCGTACGCGCGGGCGCTCAGGCCGGCGCTACCGTCTCGCCGGCCACATCCGCGACAACACGCCGTCGCGCCGAACGAAGTGATGCCAGAGCGCGGCGAGCGCGTGCAGCCCGGCGACCGTGAAAAGCGCGTACGCGAGGTAGCCGTGGATGTCCTCCGTCGGACTGAAGATCGCACGGTTCTTCTGCACCCCGAAGTCCACCTTGAAGAGCCCGAAATCGAACACGCGCCCGTGCCAGATGAAGGTCACGATGCCGAGCATCGGGATGAGGAACAGCAGCGCGTACATCAGCAGGTGCACGGGGCGCGCCAGCGCCCGCGAGAGCTCGCCCGCCTCGGGCGGGAGTGGCGGCGGTGAGTGCGTGCTGCGCCACCAGAACCGCGCCATGAGCAGCGCCCACACCAGGAGGCCCACGAGCGCGTGGATGTTGATCCAGAAGCTCTGCGTGCCCTTCGGCCAGGAATCGTGCAGCAGCCCCAGCACGCCGACGATCACGATGAGCACGACCATCATCCAGTGAAAGCGGATCGCGCCAAGGTCATAGCGGTCAGTCACGACTACCCTCCTTCCCCGGAACGCGCACGTAGCGCTGCGCCATCGCCGGCAGCACCACCAGGTTGAGCAGCGTCGAGGACAGGAGACCCCCGAGCACGGTCACGGCCATCGGCCCCTCGATCTCCTGCCCCGGGCGTGAAAGGCCGAGTGCGAGCGGCGCCAGCCCGAGCGCGGTGACGGCGGCGGTCATGACGATGGGGATGAGCCGCTCGTTGGCGCCGCGGAGCACGAGCTCGGGGCCCCACGCGTCGCCCTCGACCTCGACCAGGTGCTCGTAGTGCGCCAGCTGCAGGATCGCATTACGGGCGCTCACGCCGAACACCGTTACCAGCCCGACCACCGTCCCGAGCGAGATCCCGACCCCGGTGACGGCGATCGCGAGCACGCTGCCGATCAGGCTGAATGGCAGGTTTGCCAGCACCAGGTAGCTGTTGACACGCCAGCGGAACGCCACGAACAGGACCAGCAGGATCAGCGCCAGCGCCAGCAGCGAATAGAGCGTGAGCTCGTTACGGGTCTGCCGCTCCGCCGCGGCGGCCCCGGTGTACTCGAGATAAACACCGGCGGGCAGCGCGACCGAGGCGGCGATGGTGCGCTGCGCCTCGTCCACCACGCTCTGCAGCGAGGCGCCGCTGACGTTGAAGGTCACGCTGACGCGGCGCTGGCCGCCGTCGTGCTCGATGCTGTAACGGTCATTGGTGACCTGGACGCGGGCGACCTGCGAGAGCGGCACGGGACCTAAGGGGCTGGCGATCATGAGCCGCGCGATTTCTGCCGGCCGATGCCGCAGCGCGTCCGGCAGCAGCACCTCGACGTCGACCGTGCGCGTCCCACGGAAGGTCTGCCCGACGTTGGCTCCCGCGTAAGCGGTTTCGATCGTGTCGAGGACGTCCTGGACCTTGAGTCCGCTCGCCGCCAGCGCCGGTGGGATCAGCTGAATCGCAATTGAGGGCGTGCCACTCTGCCGCTTGAACTGCAGATCGACGATGCCCCTGACCTTGGAGAGCGCGGTGACCACCTTCGCGGCGGCAGCATCGAGCTGATCCAGGTCATCGCCGAAGATCTTGATGGCCACCTGCGCACTCTCGCCGCTCAGGCTCTCGCTGATGCGATCGCCGAGGAACGTGACCACCTCGCTCTGGATTCCCGGGTAGTCCTCGAGGATGCCGCGCAGCGCCTCCTGCGCGCTCGCCTGATCGACGCTCGCGTCGCGCTTGAACTCGACGTGAAACTCGCTCCGGTGGGGACCCCACGTGTCCTCGCCAAGCTCGGCGCGCCCCACCTGCTGCTCGATGGTCGAGACGTACGGGAGCGCGAGCACGTCGGCGCTGACCCGCTTCCCCATGCTCAGCATCTCATCGAGCGACGTGCCGGTAACCGCGCTCGAGACCTGCAGCACGAAATGGCCCTCGCGGAAGTCGGGCATGAACGTGCCGCCGAGGAAAGGCAGCGCCCCGGCTGCGAGGATCACCAGTGCGATCAGCGCGAGCGCCGTCAGCTTGAGATGCCCGCCGACGCGTTGCACCGACCAGCGCTGCCAGCTCTTGAGGATCTGCAGCCAGCGCGCCTCCGCATGCGCGTCATGCGCGCGCAGCAGCAGCGCGCACAGCGCCGGGGTGGCAGTCATCGCCACCAGGAGCGATGCGCTGACGGCGAGTATGAAGGCGAGCGCCAGCGGCCCGACGAACCGGCCCTGCACGCTGGAGGCGAGCAGCTCGGGCAGGAACACCACGATCACGACCACGGTGGCGTAAATCACCGGCCCCCGCACCTCGAGCGAGGCGTCGCGGATGATCTCGAGGCGCGGCCGGGGCGAGCTCAGGCGTGCGTTCTCGCGCAGGCGGCGCAGGATGTTCTCGATGCCGATGATGGCATCGTCGACCAGCACGCCGAGCGCCACCGCAAAGCCGCCCAGCGTCATGGTGTTGAGGGTCAGCCCCAGATGGTCGAGCACCGCCACTGCGGCGAGCAGCGACAGCGGTATTGCGCTGAAGGCAATGAGCGCGGCACGTACATCGCGCATGAACAGGTACAGCACGGCGAGGATCAGCACCGCCGCGAGAGTCAGCGACTCCTCGAGGTTGCCGAGCGCCCGCTCGATGAAGTTGGCGGGCCGGTGCAGGGCGGGATAGAGCACGATGCCCTGCGCCTTGAGAGCCGGCGCCAGGTCGGCGAGCGCCCGCTCGACCGCCAGCGTCACGGTCAGCGTGTTGGCGCCGTACTGGCTGGCGAGCGACACCATGACCCCCGGCTTGCCCATGATGAGTGCGTCGCCCGAGCGCAGCGCCGGCGCGACTCTCACGTCCGCCACATCGCGCAGCAGGATCGGTGTGCTGCCGCGCACCGAGATGACCGCCGCGCCGAGCGCCGTGACGTCGGGCTCCGGGGTCGGCGACTTGATGAGCACCCGCTGCGCGGCGAGATCGACGAAGCCTGCGCCTCGCAGCGGCAAGGCCGTGCGGGCCGCGTCCGCCACCTCGGCGAGGGTGATGTTGTAGCTGGCCAGCTTGGCCATGTCCGGGAGAACGTGGATCTCGCGCACATCGCCGCCGAACACGATGACGTGCGCGACTCCCGGCACGGCGAGCAGCCGGGGCTTGATGACCCAGTCCGCGACGTCGCGCAGAGTGTAGGCATCGACCTTGTCGGACAGCAGCCCGATCTTGAGAAGGTCCATGGTGCTCGACACCAGCGGCGACAGCTTCGGCGTACCGACTCCGGCGGGCAGGCTGCTGCCGAGCTCCGACAGGCGCTCAGAGATTCCCTGGCGCGCCACGTGCACGTCGATGTCGCGGGTGAAGCTGATGCTCACCACGGACAGTCCCGGTATCGATTCCGAGCGCAGCGTGGCGAGCCCCGAGGCCCCGTTGACCGCATTCTCGATGCGCTTGGTAATCAGCTCCTCGACCTGCTGCGGCGCAAAGCCCGGGGCCTCGGTCTGGATCTCGACCTGGGACGGCACGAACTCCGGGAATACGTCGAGAGACGAGTGCAGCGCGCCCCACGACCCCAGGACCAGGGCGAGGACCGTCAGCGCGGTCACGGAGCCGTGATGTCGCACGCATAGTGCGACCAGAGCGCGCATCATGTAGCTAGTCCGCCCCGCCGCCCGGGTTGGTTTCCCGCGCCAGCAGCTCGCCGGCCGACGTCGTGACGACTTTCGCGCCGGGCGCGACGCCGGCCGTGACGAAGTAGCCGTCGTCGGTCGGCATGGTGGTGTCGACCTCGGTGCGCACGAACAATCCGGGCTTGGCCTCGACGTAGCACCAGTATTTGCCGGCGCTGATCACTACGGCCGGAAAGGGGATGACCACACCCGCGGTGGCGGCCCCGACCGCCACCCGCGCCACCAGGCGCTCTCCCTCGGCGGCGTCGCTTCCTTTCAGGATGGCGAAGAAGCTCCGGCCCGGGATGCTCGCGTCGGCCGGCGCATTCCACAGCGCGAGCGACTCAAAGCTCCGGCCGCCGCTCGTGGCGCCGAGGTGCGCGAGTCGCACCGCCGCGGGGGTTGCGGAGCCGAGCGCACCCAGAGGGAAAGTGACGCGCGCGAGCTTGCGCTCGCCGCTCGCCAGCGCGGTCAGCTCGGGGCTCTGATAGTCGTCCTGCCACGGCGCGTTGCGGCCGAAGGTCGCGGATAGCCGGCGCTGCGCCAGGAGGAGCGCCGCGTGATCGACGGCCGCCTGACGCTCCGCGGTCTCCTGCAGCTCGACCGACGTCGCACCGGGCGTGCCGGCGAGCTGCCGGGCGCGCTCGAGCGCTGCGCGGCTCTGGCGCTCGACGGCGGCCGCGGCCGTGAGCTCCGCCAGCGCCTGCGCGATCGTCTCGCGCGTGAGGACGACCGCGTAACCTGCGCTCTCCGGCGCGTGCGTGGCGGCTACGACCGCCGCCGTCACGATCCCGCTCTTCTCGATCTCATCTGGCTTGAGACTCACGCCTTCCACAACCTCGGGCGCACCCGCGCCTTTCTCAGCTGCTGGCGGCGCCGGCGCGGCGGGGTTGGATTTCTGGCAGCCCGCGACCGGCAGCAGCGCCGCAATCAGCACCACCGCGCAGACCTTGAGCAGAAACGGACTCCGTCGGGATCGGGTAGCGCTCATCGGTGCGTGTCTTTCGTTTGCCTAGGTGGCATCGCGCGCCCGGGCGGGAAGCGGTGTCTGCGCGCCGGCGGCGCTCCAGCCGCCCCCGAGCGCCTTGCAAAGGGCGATCAAGGCCTGCAGGCGTGCCAGCTTGTATTGGGTGAACTGATCGCGCGCCATGTAGAGGCTTTGCTGTGATTCGAGCAGCGTAAGGAAGTCCCCGGCGCCGTGCTGATAGCGCAAGCTCGCTGCCTCGAAGGCGCGCTCGCTCTGCGCGAGGCTCCCCTGCTCGAATTGGCGTGTGGCGTCCAGGTGCTCGAGGGCCCCGAGCGCATTCTCGACGTCAACCAGTGCTGCGATGATCGCCGCCCGATAGGCGGCCAGAAGCTCGCGCTCTCTGGCCGCGGCTTCGTCGCGCTGGGCACTCAGTCGGCCGTGATCGAAGATCGGCTGCGTCAGATTCGCCCCGAGCGCGAGCGAGGGACCGACGCCCGGGATCGTGAGCACGGTGGCAGGCAACGCCGGATTCTGCACGCCCGCAGCGGCGGTCAGCGTCAGACTCGGAAACATGGCGGCACGCGCGGCCGCGAGGTTGGCGCTGCCGGCCTCGAGATTGGCTTCCGCCGCTGCCACATCCGGGCGGCGCGTCAGGAGCTCTGAAGGCAGGCCCGCCGCCACGGCCGGCTCGCGCAGCGCATCGAGCGATTCGGCTGCGACCTCAAAGTGCTCCGGAACGCGCCCGAGGAGCAGCGCGAGCGCGGCCCGTGCCTGCACCTCGAGCTGTGCGAGGTCCGCAATCGCGATCTCTGCCCGGTCGAGGGCGGCTTGCTGCGCGGCAAGCTCGGCGGGGTTGGCCGCGCCGGCGTCAAAGCGCGCCTGCACGACCTCGAGGACCTTGTGGGCGGCATCGCGGTTCGCGCGCGCCATCGCCACCCGCTCGCGCAGTGCCAGCACCTGGAAGTATTCGTCCGCCACCCCGCCGAGAATGGTCAGCGCCACCGTGTCCCGTTCCGCACGCGAAGCACCCGCCGCGGCGCGCGCCGCCTTGGCCGTCGCGCGGTTCTTGCCCCAGAAGTCCACTTCGTAACTCGCCGAAAGCATCGCAAACCAGTCGAGCTCATGCCCCGAGCCCTGCTGCGAATGCCCGGCCAGGTAGTTCGCGTTGGCGTTACCCGCGACGCTCGGCAGAATCGCGGCTCCCGCCTGTCGTGCGCGCGCGTCCGCTTGCACGACGCGCTCGCGCGCGCCGGCCAGATCGGTATTGTTGGCTGCGGCGAAGTCGACCAGCGCATCGAGCTCGTCGCTCCCGAAGCCCCGATACCAGTCCTGAGCCGGCCAGGCGGCAGTCGCGCCGCTCGCCGCGTGCTCGAACGCGGGCGGCGCGGGCTGCGGGACCGGCAACGGTCTCGTGCCGACGCAGCCGCAGGCAAGGGCGCTGCACGCTGCAGCACCGGCGAACCGACCGGCCCGCGCCAGAACCTCGGCATTTGACGAACAGCTCACGCGGCAACGCATTCCCAGGGAGGAGCCGCGCACATGCTGCCCGAGAAAGCTTTGGTTTCGCTCAAAGAGTTAAGATTCGCACCGATGAAGCTCCTGTTGGTCGAGGATTCGGCGCGTCTGTCCGCGGCTCTTGCCGCGGGTTTTCGTGGCGAGGGCTTCGCCGTCGACCACGCCGCCGATGGCCGCACGGCCCTCGAGTATCTGGAGGTCCACGAGTACGACATCCTGATTCTGGACCTCATGCTGCCGCAGGTGCCGGGTCTCGAGGTGCTGCGCGCCCTGCGGGCCGCGCAGGCGCCGACGCGGGTGCTGGTGCTCTCGGCGCGCGACCAGATCGAGGATCGCGTCACCGCGCTCAACCTGGGCGCCGATGACTATCTACTGAAGCCGTTTGATTTCGCCGAGCTCAAGGCGCGGGTGCTGGCGCTGCTGCGCCGTCGCTACGGGGAGATCTCGAGCAAGCTCACCTGCGGCGAGCTCATCCTCGATACCAACGCGCGGGTTGCCTCCTCGCGCGGCGCGCCGCTGCCCCTCACACCGAAGGAGTACGCATTGCTCGAGACCCTGCTGCGTCATCGCGGCCGCAGCTTCACGCGCGCTGCCTTGTTCGAGCGTCTCTACGACGGTCTGAGCGATGCGTCGGATCGGGTGATCGAGGTGGTGGTGAGCACACTGCGCACCAAGCTGGACAAGGCGGGGCTGCCCGCCGTCATCGAGACGCGCCGGGGATTTGGCTACCGTGTTCCATGAGTGGGTCAGCCGCTCGCTGCGGCGGCGACTGCTGGTCTCGCTGCTGCTCGGGGTAGGCCTGAGTCTGGCGGCCTTTCAGCTCATCGTCGATCAGATCGTCGACCGTTACGTCATCAGCAGTTTTGCCACGGCTGCGGACGCGGCCGGGCAACGCGATCGCCTGCTGCACGAGATCGACGTCATCCTGCTCGCTGGCGTCGTGACCGTGCTGGCCGTGTCGGCCTTCATCACCATCGTGTCGGTGCGCAGGGGACTGAAGCCGCTGGAAGCCGCCACCGCCGCCGCGCGCGCGGTCTCACCCGAGCATCCCGCGCGCGCCCTGCCGCTCGCCGGGCTGCCGGCGGAGATCCGGCCGCTGGGGGAGCGCATCAATGAGCTGCTCGAGGGGCTGGCCGATTCGCTCGAGCGCGAGCGCCGCTTCTCCGCCGATCTCGCGCACGAGCTGCGCACGCCGCTCGCCGAGATTCGCGCCCTCGCCGAAGTCGGCGCCGATGCGCGGCACGATGCGCCGGAGCTGCGCCGTTTCCTCGAGCAGATCCGCAGCGCCGCCTTAGGGATGCAGGGTGTGATCGAGTCCCTGCTCGCAGTCGCGCGCGCCGATCGCATGGCGGTTCGCAACGCGCTCGAGCCCCTGCAGGTGGCGCCCGCGGTGCAGGCCCGCATCGAGCGACTGCGCGTCACCAACGCGGTGGATCCCGGGCGAATCGCCGCCCGGATCCCGGCGGAAGCATGGATCCAGTCGGACCCGCGGTTGTTCGACGCCCTGTTGCTCAACCTGCTGACCAACGCCGTGCAGCATGGTGATCCGCGCGCGCCCATCGAGATCGATTGGCTCAGTCCTCCCGCCGGCACGGCGCTGCGGGTGCGCAACAGCGCTCCGCATCTTTCGCCGCAGGACCTGCCGCACCTTACCGAGCGCTTCTGGCGGCGGGCGGCGCGCGAGCAGCCCGCCGCCTCAAGCGGTCTCGGGCTCGGGCTGTGGGTGGTCGCCGGCTTGTGCCGCGTGCTCGACTTGAGCCTGAGCTTCGATCTCGACGCGGATCAGCGCCTGAGCGTGTGCATCAGCGGATTTCGCAGTGTCTGAGCCGCGCTGCCGTTGGGCGCGGGATGCGGACGCCGAGTCGCAGCGCTATCACGACGAGGAATGGGGCCGGCCGGTGCACGACGACCGGCGGCTCTTCGAGATGCTGATCCTCGAAGGCGCGCAGGCCGGGCTCTCCTGGTCGACGATTCTGCGCAAGCGCGCCGGCTACCGCCGCGCGTTCGCGCGCTTCGATCCGCGCAAGGTGGCGCGTTTCGACGCGCGGCGCCGCGCCGCGCTCATGCGCGACCCGGGCATCGTGCGCAACCGGCTCAAGATCGACTCTACGATCACCAATGCGCGCGCCTTCCTCGCGCTGCAGCGCGAGTTCGGCTCCTTCGACCGCTACCTCTGGGCCTTCGTCGGCGGCAAACCGGTCGTCACGCGCCGCCGCGGCCGCAGACTCCCGGCGCGCACCGCGCTCAGCGACCGCGTCTCGAGGGATCTCGTGCGGCGCGGCTTCCGCTTCGTCGGCACGACGATCATCTACGCCTACCTGCAGGCCGTCGGGGTCGTCGACGATCATGCGCGTGACTGCTTCCGGGGCGGCCGGGGCTGACGCTAAGATAGCGGTCCTTTTCAACCGGTCCGGGACAAAAAAGTATGAAAGTTCTCCTTGCCTTCGCAGCCACGACGGCGCTCTCGGCCGGCGCTGCCTACGCCGATTGCCCCTACCCCGCCGCTCCCGACAAGCTCCCGGACGGAGCCAGCGCCACGCTCCAGGACATGCTCGCGGGGCAGAAGGCGGTTGCCGATTACAACAAGGCCGTCAACGAGTACGTGGCATGCATCGACAAGGAAGTCGACGACGCCATCGCCAAGGGCGGCGACAAGATCAAGCCGGAGCAGAAAGCCGACATGCAGCGCGTCGAGACCCAGAAGCACAACGCCGCCATCGATAAGCTGCAGAGCGTCGCCGACCGCTTCAACGAGCAGGTGAAGGTCTTCAAGACCAAGTCCGCGGACTCCAAGAAGCCCTGAGTGCTCACGCCCGCAGAAGCCGACGCGCTGATCGGGCAGCACCTGCAGTGCCTGCCGATCGAATCGCTGCCGCTCGCGCAGTGCGCCGGCGGCGTTCTGCGCGAGAACATCTACGCGGAGCGTGACCAGCCGCCGTTCGACCGGGTGGCCATGGACGGCATCGCGCTCGACAGCCGGGTCGTGGGCGCCGGCCGGCGCGCCTTCCGCGTGCAGGCCACGCAGGCCGCGGGCGATCCGCCGCTCACTCTCGCCGCGAATACCGCCTGCATCGATGTCATGACGGGTGCGGTGCTCCCGGCCGGCTGCGACAGCGTCGTGCCGGTCGAGGAGCTCACGGTGACCGACGGCGAGGCGTCGTTCGGCGCCGCGGTGCGCGTCGAGCCGTGGCAGAACGTGCACCGGCGCGGCAGCGACACTCGCCAGGGGACGCTGCTCGTGTCGGCGGGCACGCGGCTGCACGCGCCGGAGATCGCCATCGCGGCCTCGGCCGGCATGGCGCGCATCCGCGTGAGCAGCCAGCCGATGCTCGCCGTCATCTCGACCGGCAACGAGCTGATCGAGCCGGGCGAGCCGGTGCTCGCCCACCAGGTGCGACGCTCCAACGCCTACGCGATCGTGAGCGCGCTGCGCGAGCACGGCTTCCAGCGCGTGGCGGACGATCACATCCAGGACGATGCCGAGGAGCTGCGCGAGCGCCTGAGGTTCCACCTCGAGACGCACGACGTGCTGGTGCTGTCGGGCGGCGTCTCCATGGGCAAGTTCGACCTCGTGCCGCAGGTGTTGGAAGAGCTCGACGTGCACGCCATCTTCCATAAGGTGGCGCAGCGGCCCGGCAAGCCGTTGTGGTTCGGGGTGGCGCCCTCGGGGGCCGCCGTCTTCGGCCTGCCGGGCAATCCCGTCTCGACGCTGGTGTGCCTGCGGCGCTACGTGCTCCCCGCGCTGTTCGCGAGCCTCGGCCACAACCCGCCGCCGCCGGAACGGCTGGCGCTCGGCGCGCCCGTCACGGTCAACCCGCCGCTCACGCACTTTCTGCCGGTGCGGATCGAGCAGGACGACTGGGGACGCGCCTGGGCGGTGCCCGCCCCGACCAACGGCTCGGGCGACTTTACGGCTCTCGCCGGCACCGATGGATTCGTGGAGCTGCCGCCGGGGCCGAATACCTACAAGAAAGGCTTCGTCACGCGCCTCTACCGCTGGTCGTGACGCCGGCTCGGCCCGCGCGCGCATCTCCCCCTTTACGCCGATAGCCAGCGCTCCGCTCCCGTCCCATACTTAAAGCATGTCCGCACCGGAAGTCATCGTTCCGCTCACCCGGCGGCCCGCACCCCGGGACACCCGCCGGCGCCCGATGCACGACCTGCGCATCTCGGTGATGGACCGCTGCAACTTCCGCTGCCCGTACTGCATGCCGCGCGAGACCTACCACGAGAAGTACCGCTTTCTCGGCTCGCACGAGCGGCTGTCGTTCGATGAGATCGTGCGGCTGGCACGCCTGTTCGTGCAGCTCGGCGTGCGCAAGCTCCGCCTCACCGGGGGTGAGCCGTTGCTGCGCGCCAACTTGAGCGACCTGATCGGTGACCTGACCACCATCCCGGGCGTCGACGACGTCGCGCTCACCACCAACGGCGTGCTGCTCGGTAAGTACGCGAGCGAGCTCAAGGCGGCAGGACTCAAACGCATTACCGTGAGCCTCGACAGCCTGGACCCGGCGGTGTTCGCCCGCATGAGCGGCGGCTTCGGCAGCCCCGCCGAGGTGCTCGAGGGCATCGAGCACGCACGCAACGCGGGACTCGAGCCGATCAAAGTCAACGCGGTGGTGCAGCGTGGCGTCAACGATCACACGGTCCTCGAGCTCCTCGAGCGCTTTCGCGGCACCAGTGTGATCGTGCGCTTCATCGAGTACATGGACGTCGGCAACCGCAACCACTGGCGCTCGGAACTGGTGGTGCCATCGAAGGAGCTGGCGGCGCGCATCGCGGCGCGCTGGCCCCTGACTGCGCTCGAGCCCGGCTATCGCGGCGAGGTGGCCGCGCGTTACGCATACGCTGACGGCCAGGGGGAAGTCGGCTTCATCTCCTCGGTGTCGCAACCCTTCTGCGGCGACTGCTCGCGCGTGCGGCTTTCATCCGACGGCGTGATCTACACCTGCCTGTTCGCCACCCAGGGCACGAGCCTGCGCGCTGCGCTGCGCGGCGGGGCGAGCGACGATCAGCTGCTCGAGCTCATCTCGGACGTGTGGCTCGCCCGCGCGGACCGCTACAGCGAGCTGCGCGCGAGCCTGCCGCACGGCGCGGGCGAGGCGCGCAAGGTCGAGATGTTCTACATCGGTGGCTGATGCGGCGGCCGCGGCTCTCGCATCTCGACGCGCGCGACCGCCCGGCCATGGTGGATGTCGGCGCCAAGGAAGTGACCGCACGCACCGCCGAGGCCGAGGCGCGCATCCGCCTGCCGCCTGCGGTGGCGCGTGCCTTGCGCGCCAGCGGACACCGCACCAGGAAGGGCCCGGTGTTCGACACCGCAATCCTCGCCGGCGTCATGGCGGCCAAACGCACCCATGAGCTCATCCCCTTCTGCCATCCGCTCCCGCTCGATGACTGTCAGATCGAGATCACGCAGCGCGGCGCAGGCGTGATCGTGGTGCGCTGCCGGGTAGCGGTGCATCACCGCACCGGCGTGGAGATGGAGGCGCTCACCGGCGCCGCGGTCGCCGCGCTGACCATCTACGACATGTGCAAGGCGCTCTCGCACGACATCGAGATCGGCGGCCTGCGGCTCATGGCCAAGGCCGGCGGCCGGCGGCCCTTTGCGCGCCGGCGCGCGCGGCGAGCCGCATGAGCGCGCCGCTCTACGGCCTGGTGCTCGCAGGCGGGCGCAGCAGCCGCATGGGCCAGGACAAGGCGGCGTTGCGCGTCGGGGGCCGCGCCCAGCTCGAGCAGGCGATGGAGCTGCTCGCGCCGCACGTGGCGCGCGCCTTCGTCTCGGTGCGCAAGGATCAGCGCGCGGATCCACTGCGCGCCCGGTTCGAGCAGATCGAGGACACGCGCGAGGACCTGGGTCCGATCGCCGGAATCATCGCCGCGCAGGAACGCCATCCCACGAGCGCCTGGCTGGTGCTGGCGTGCGACCTGCCGCTGCTCGATGCGGCGACGCTCGAGCACCTGTTGCGCGCGCGTGCGCCCGAGCGGCTCGCCACCGCCTTCCGCTCGAGCCACGACCGGCTGCCGGAACCTTTGTGCGCGGTATACGAGCCGGCCAGCCGCGCCGCCCTCGCCGCCTACGTGGCGCGCGGCCAGCACTGCCCGCGCAAGTTCCTGCTGCAGGCCGACGTGCACCTCATCGATGAGCCCAATCCGCGCGCGCTCGACAATGCCAACACTCCCGAGGAATATGCTGCCGCCATGAGCACCATGGGCGAGGCGCCAGCCGCTGCGACCCGGCGCGTGACGGTGCAGTACTTCGCGTTACTGCGCGAGCAGGCCGGACGGGGCACGGAGTCGCTGGTCACGGCCGCGCGCACGCCGCGCGAGCTGTATGCCGAGCTCGCCAACCGTTATCCCTTCACGCTCGATCCGGCCATGCTGCGCGTCGCGATCAACTCGGAGTTCGGCGACTGGTCGGCGCCGCTCGCCGACGGCGATCGAATCGTGTTCATACCGCCAGTCGCGGGTGGCTGAGCTCATGTCGACGGCTGACGCCATGAGCGCCGCCTTTCGCCTCGTGCGCGCCCCGATCGAGGTGAGCGCCCTGCGCGCGACGCTCGCCGACCCCTCCTGCGGCGGCTACGCCGCGTTCGAAGGCTGGGTGCGCGATCTCAACGAGGGGCAGCGCGTGCAGCATCTCGAGTACGAGGCCTACGAGGCGCTCGCGGTGCGCGAGGCCGAGCGCATCGTCGCCGAGGCCGTGGCGCGTTTCGGTGTGACGCACGCCTGCTGTGCGCACCGCGTTGGTGACCTCGCCGTCGGCGAGCTCGCCGTGTGGGTGGGCGTGAGCGCGCCGCACCGGGACGAGGCCTTCCGCGCCTGCCGCTACATCATCGACGAGATCAAGCACCGGCTGCCGATCTGGAAGAAGGAGCACTACGTCAACGGCGACTCGGGCTGGGTGAACTGCGAGCGCTGCGCCGCCGCCCCGCACGAGCACGCCTGAGGTCTACGGCCGGATCTGGCCCGCGCCCCGCACCACGTATTTGTAGCTGGTGAGCTGCTCCACCCCGACCGGGCCGCGCGCGTGGAAGCGCTCGGTGGAGATGCCGATCTCCGCGCCCATGCCGAACTCGCCGCCGTCGGCGAACTGCGTCGAGGCATTGTGCAGCACGATCGCGCTGTCGACACGCTGCAGGAAGCGCTCGGCGGTCGCCTGATTCTCCGTGACGATGGATTCGGTATGCGCCGAGCCGTAGCGGGCGATGTGGGCGATGGCGGCATCGACTCCATCGACCACGCGCGCGGCGATGATGGCGTCGAGATACTCGGTGTACCAGTCGTCCTCGCTCGCGGGTCGCACCCGCGGGTCCGCCTGCTGCACGGTCGCATCGCCGCGCACCTCGCAGCCGGCGTCCAGCAGGTCGCGCACGACGGGACCGAGGTGCGTGGCGAGGCAGGCGCGATCGACGAGCAGCGTCTCGGCGGCGCCGCAGATCCCGGTGCGGCGCATCTTGGCGTTCAGTGCGATGGTGCGCGCCATCGCCAGGTCCGCGTCGCGGTCGATGTAAACGTGACAGTTGCCTTCCAGGTGGCCGATCACCGGCACGCGCGCTTCCTGCTGCACGCGCGCGACGAGTGTCTTGCCGCCGCGCGCCACGAGACAATCGAGATACTCGGTCATGCCGGCCAGCATGTAGCCGACCGCCGCGCGGTCGGTGGTCGGCACCAGCTGGATGCATGCGGCCGGGAGCTGCGCCGCGGCGAGTCCCGCGGCGAGACACGCGTGCAGCGCCGCGTTCGAGTGGCGGCTCTCCGAGCCGCCGCGCAGGATCGCGGCGTTGCCGGACTTCAGGCACAGCGAACCCGCGTCCGCCGTGACGTTGGGGCGGCTCTCATAAATGATGCCGATGACGCCGATCGGCACCCGCACACGCTGGATCCTGAGTCCATTGGGACGCTGCCATTCCGCCACCGTGGTGCCGATGGGGTCGGGGAGCGCGGCCACCTCGGCGACGCTCGCCGCGATTCCCCCGATGCGTCCGGCATCGAGCCGCAGCCGCTCGAGCCGTGCGCCGCTCATGTGCGCGGCGCGCGCCGCTGCCACGTCGTGCTCGTTGGCGGCGAGAATCTCCCCGCTGCGCTCGCGGATGGCGGCCGCCGCCGCCTCGAGGGCTGTGTTCTTCTGCGCCGTGGGCGCGAGCGCGAGCGTGCCGGCGGCCTGGATAGCGGCCCTGCCGAGCCCCTCCATCAGCTCGCCGATACGATGCGCGTTCACGGGGCTTTCAGGCCTGGCGCACCGCGGGCGCCGCCTCGGCGGCGGGGGCCGCGTCCCTGAGCAGCACCAGGTCGTCGCGATGGATCATCTCGTCGCGCCCGCGGAATCCGAGCAGCTCCTCGATCTCGGAGGACTTGCGTCCCATGATCCGCGCGGCGTCGGTGTCGGAATAGGCGACGATGCCGCGGGCGACCTCCGCGCCATCGGCGGCGAGCACGCTCACGGTATCGCCGCGCTCGAAACGGCCACGCGCCCCGGTGACGCCCGCCGGCAGCAGGCTCCTGCCCTCGAGCAGAGCGCGCAGCGCACCCGCGTCGATGGTAATGGCGCCCGCCGGACGCAGAGTGCCGGCGATCCACTGCTTGCGGGCCGCCACCGGAGTCGCGCTCGGCACGAACCAGGTGCACTCGGCCCCCTCCTCCAGGCGCCGCAGCGGGTGCCGGTGGTGGCCCGCCGCGATGCACATGTGGCAGCCGGCGGCCACGGCGATCCTGGCTGCGAGAATCTTGGCGGTCATGCCCCCGGAGCCCACCTGCGAGGCGCTGCGGCCGGCCATGGCCTCGATCTCCGGGGTGATATGCCGGACTTCCGGCACGATGCGCGCACGCGGATCCTTGTTGGGATCGGCGCTGTAGAGTCCCTCGACGTCCGACAGCAGCACCAGACAGTCGGCGCCGGCCATCTGCGCCACCCGCGCGGCGAGCCGGTCGTTGTCGCCGTAGCGGATCTCGGCGGTCGCGACCGTGTCGTTCTCGTTGATCACCGGCAGCGCCCCGAGCGACAGCAGCGCTTCGAGCGTGGCGCGCGCGTTGAGATACCGGCGCCGCCGCTCGCTGTCTTCGAGCGTCAGCAGCACCTGCGCCACCGTCACCCCGTGCTCCTCGAGCAGCTCCTTGTAGGCGTGGGCGAGCCGGATCTGTCCGACGGCGGCCGCCGCCTGGCTCTCCTCGAGCCGCAGCGTCCCGGAGCGCAGCCCGAGCCGCCGGCGCCCGAGCGCGATGGCGCCCGAGGAGACCAGCATCAGCTGCTGCCCGCGTTTGCGCAGCCGCAGCAGGTCCTCGACCAGTGTCTCGAGCCAGGCGCGATTGACGCGCCCGCTGTCACCGCCGACCAGCAGCGCCGAGCCCACCTTCACCACGAGCCGCCGGGCCCGCACCAGGGGCGCTGCGTTGGTCCGGGCTTGGTCGCTCATGATGGGAAAACTATACGCATTCGACACTGCGTTGCCCAACTTAAGCGCAGCCCCTAAACTGGTGCGCGGCGGAGATGCTCGACGAAGGGTGGCGGCGCGGTGAGCAGAGATTACGAACCAGTTCCCGGCCAGTGGTACGAGAACCTGGAAGAAGAAGAGCAGTTCCGCGTGCTGTCGGTCGATGAGGACTCGGAGCTGATCGAGATCGAGTACCTCGACGGTGACATCGAGGAGCTCGACGTCGAGGCATGGCACGAGATGGACCTCGAGAAAATCGATGAGCCCGAGGGCTGGTCCGACGAGGACGAGGAGTCGGACGAGGACGAGGAGTGGGACGAGGAAGACGACGAGGACGATGACGACTTCGACGATGACGACGAAGACGGCGACGAAGAGCAGGACGAGTATTGACCGGTCCCGGCGTCGATAGCTGGTATCACGAGAAGGAATCCGCCTGGCTGTACCGGCGGGTAGCGGCCGCCGAACCCGATGCGCACAAGCGCCGGCTGTTCGAGCAGCTGGCACTCGCCGCCGACGAGCAGGCCGCCAGGTGGGAGCAGGCCGCCGCCAGAGGCGCCGCCGGCACGACCCACCGCATCTTCACCGCTTCGCTCCGCGCCCGCATCGTCGCGCGGCTGCTCGAGCGCTTCGAGCCGGCCTCGCTCCGCCCGGTGCTGGCGGCGATGAAGCTCCGGGGCCTCTCGATCTACAGCGCACCCTCCGGCGGCATCGCCGCCCACGCCATGCCCACCACGCTCGCGGAGGTCGGGGCGCGTCACCGCAGCACCCTCGGCGGGAGCCTGCGCGCGGCGGTCTTCGGCGTGAACGACGGCCTGGTGTCGAACCTGAGCCTGGTGCTCGGAGTGGCCGGTGCCGGCGCGGCGCGCGGCTACGTGCTCGTGTCCGGGGCCGCGGGGCTCCTCGCCGGCGCACTCTCCATGGCGGCCGGCGAGTACGTCTCGGTGCGCTCGCAGCGCGAGATGTACGAGTACCAGATCGCGCTCGAGCGCGAGGAGCTCAGGGAATACCCTGAAGAGGAGGCCGAGGAGCTCGCTCTCATCTATCAGGCGCGCGGCGTCGACCTCGAGCAGGCACGCGCCGTGAGCCAGGCCCTGCTGGCGCACCCGGAGAAGGCACTCGATGTGCTCGCGCGCGAGGAGCTGGGCCTGAACCCCGATGATCTCGGCTCCCCATGGCGCGCTGCGAGTGCGTCCTTCGTGACCTTTGCGGCGGGCGCGCTGGTGCCGCTCGCGCCGTTCCTCGCGGGTGTTGCCGGAAGCACCGCGGTGGCGGTGTCCGCCGCCGCGACCGCGGCGGCGCTGTTCGCCGTCGGAATGAGCCTCTCGCTCTTCACCGGGCGTCACGCGCTACGGAGCGCGCTGCGCATGGTGCTGATCGGCGGCGGTGCGGGAACTTTGAGCTTCCTGGTCGGTCGTGCCCTGGGAGTCGCGATCTCCTGAAGGCCGCCGCGCCCCTTACGGCCGGACTGAAAAAGCCTCTTGAAAAGCCTGCCGCGGCCCCAAGGCTGGCGAGGCACCCACGGCTAACGGTACAGTGCTTACATGAAACGCATCCTGTTGTTCCTCCTGACGAACCTGGCAGTGCTGCTGGTGCTGTCGGTGGTCGCGCATCTCATCGGCCTCGATACCTGGCTCGCCGTGCACGGCGGCAGCATGTCGGGCCTGCTGGTATTCGCGGCATTCATAGGCTTCGGCGGCTCGTTCATCTCGCTCGCGATCTCGAAGTGGATGGCGAAGCGCTCGATGGGTGTGCGGGTCATCGGTGCTTCCGGCGATCCGACCGAGCAGTGGCTCGTCTCGGTGGTGCAGCAGCACGCCCAGCGGGTCGGGGTCGGCATGCCGGAAGTCGGCATCTTCAACTCCCCCGAGCCCAACGCCTTCGCCACCGGCGCCAACCGCAACGCCGCCCTGGTCGCGGTCAGCACCGGACTCCTGCAGCGCATGAACCGCGAGGAGATCACCGCGGTGCTCGGCCACGAGATGACCCACGTCGCCAACGGCGACATGGTGACCCTCACGCTGATCCAGGGCGTCGTCAACACCTTCGTGATCTTCCTGTCGCGCATCATCGGCGGCATCGTCGACCGCGCGCTGTTCCGCTCCGAAGACGGACGCGGCATCGGCTACTTCGTCAGCGTCATAGTGACGCAACTGCTGCTCAGCGTGCTCGCCACCATCATCGTCATGTGGTTCTCGCGCTGGCGCGAGTTCCGCGCCGACCGGGGTGGCGCGCAGCTCGCCGGCACTTCCAGCATGATCGCCGCCCTCGAGGAGCTGAAGCGCGTGCACGAGCCGCTGCCGACCCAGCAGCTGGCCGCCTTCGGCATCGCCGGTGGCGACATCGGCCGCGGGCTGAAGCGGCTGTTCCTGAGCCATCCGCCGCTCGATGAGCGCATCGCGGCGCTGCGCTCGCTCGGCCCGACGCACTGACGCGGCCACGCTTCAGGCGGTGGACCTACTCGGGACGCTGCGGGGGATTCTCGGCGCCGGGGATCTGCTCACCGGCGAGGCCTGCGCGCCCTTTGAGAGCGATCATCGCCGCCTCTACCACGGGCGCGCGCTGGCCGTGGCGCTGCCGCGCTCGGTCGATCAGGTCGCGCGGCTACTGGCGGCCTGCAACGCCGCGCGCCTCGGCGTCGTGCCCCACGGCGGCAACACCAGCTACTGCGGCGGTGCCACCCCCGATGAGACCGGGCGGCAGCTGGTGCTGTCGCTCGCGCGGCTCAATCGCATACGCGGCGTCGACCCCGAGAACTACTCGCTGATCGCCGAAGCCGGCTGCATTCTCGCCCAGGTGCAGCAGGCCGCCGAGGCGGCCGAGCGGCACTTCCCCCTGAGTCTCGGCTCCGAAGGCAGCTGCCAGATCGGCGGCAATCTCTCGACCAACGCCGGCGGTGTGCACGTGCTGCGCTACGGCATGATGCGCGACCTGGTCCTCGGCCTCGAGGTGGTGCTGGCCGACGGCCGCGTGCTCCCGGGTCTCACGGCGCTGCGCAAGGACAACACCGGTTACGACATCCGCGGACTCTTCCTCGGCGCCGAGGGTACGCTCGGGGTGATCACGGCCGCGAGCCTCAAGCTCTTTCCGCAGATCAGGAGCACCGCCACCGCGCTCGCCGCGGTCGCCGACCCGCGCGCCGCCGTGACGTTGCTCGCGCGGCTGCGCGCGGCGAGCGGCGACTCGGTCAGCTCCTTCGAGCTCATCCCGCGCATCGGCATCGAGCTGACCAGCGCACACATCCCTGGGGTGAGCGATCCGCTCGGCGCGCCGCATCCCTGGTATGTGTTGTGCGAGCTGACCTCGCCGCGGGCCGGAGAGCCCCTCGAGGCGCTGCTCACCGAGGCGCTCGGCGCGGCCTACGAGGCCGGCCTGGTGCAGGATGCCGCGGTGGCACGCAGCGGGCGTGAGCGCGCGGCGCTGTGGAAGATCCGCGAGTCGATCCCCGAGGCGCAGCGGCACGAGGGCGCGGGGCTCAAGCATGACATCTCGGTACCCGTGAGCGCGCTGCCCCGGTTCGTCGAGCGCGGCGCCGCGTGGGTCGCCGCGCATGTGCCCGCCGCGCGCCTCGTGGCCTACGGGCACGTCGGCGACGGCAACCTCCATTTCAATCTCCAGGGGCGCGGCGCGGACGGCACGGCGCTGCTCGCGCGCACCGAGGAGGTGCGGCGCGCGCTGCACGACCTGGCGGCCGAGCTCGGCGGCAGCTTCAGCGCCGAGCACGGCATCGGGCGGCTGAAGGTGGCCGAGCTCGAGCGTTATGCTCCCGCCACCGAGCTCGCCCTCATGCACGCCGTGAAGCGTGCGCTGGATCCCAATGGCATCATGAATCCCGGCAAGGTTCTGCGCGTCGGTCAAGGGGATGCGGATGGCACGTAGCGCGTTGTTGCTGTTGCTCGCCGCCTGCGGTCTCGTGGCCTGCAGCCCGGGCGGCAAGCCGGCGGCCAGCGCCGCGGCTCCCGCTGCCGCGCCCGCCGACGAGGGCCCGCGCATCGTGATGTCGGACGACCTCGTGCACCTCGAGTACCGCGTGCTCGGACGGGGCGAGCCGGCCGTGTTGCTGGTGCACGGCTGGTGCGGCAACGCCGGCTACTGGCACTCGCAGATCGATGCCCTGAAGAGCCGCTATACCGTGGTGGCGCTCGATCTGGCCGGACACGGCGCCTCGGGCGCCAATCGCACCGACTGGGGAATCGCCAACTACGCCGCGGACGTCGCGACCGTGGCGCGGCAGGTCCCGAACGCGCAGCTGGTGCTGGTCGGGCACTCGATGGGCGCCGACGTGGCGCTCGCAGCGGTGCCGCGCATCGGCACGCGCGTCATCGGCGTGATCGCGGTCGATGCGCTGCGCTCGGTCGGCATGCCGCCGCTCAGCCCCGGCGAGATCGAGGCCAAGGTCGCGCCGTTTCGCGCCGACTTCATCGGTGCGACGCGCGCGCTGGTAACCGACAAGCTGTTCGAGAAGGGCGCCGATCCGCTGCTGGTGCAGAAGGTGGCCTACGACATGTCGCTGCGCTCGCCCGCGGTCGCGGTGCCGACGCTCGAGAAGCTGCTGGCATTCGATCTCGCGACCGTGCTGCCGTCCGTGCACGTGCCGGTGTACGCGATCAACTCCGATCTCGCGCCCACCGACGCCGAGCGCATCAGGAAATCGCTCGCCGATTTCACGCTCGACGTGCTGCCTCACACCGGGCACTTCCTCATGCTGGAAACGCCCGAGCGTTTCGACCCGCTGCTGTTAAAGGATATCGACGCGCTCGCGGCGCGCGCCGCGCACTGAGCGGCCGTCCGCCCCGGCCTATCTCTGGCGGATGAGGCCTTCCTGGGCCGCGCTCGCCACCAGGCGGCCGTCGCGGGCGAAGATGCTCGCACGCGCGAAGCCGCGGGCCCCCGAGGCGCTCGGGCTCTCCATCGCGCACAGCAGCCAGGCATCGACCCGCAGCGGCCGGTGGAACCACATGGCGTGATCGATCGTCGCCATGATGAGGGAGGGCTTGAGAAACGAGGTGCCGTGCGGGAGCGTGGCCGTGTCGAGCAGAAAAAAGTCCGAAACATACGCGAGCAGGCGCCGGTGCAGCATCTCGTCGTCGCCGAGCTTGCCGACGGCGCGCACCCAGATCTGCCGCACCGGTGGCGCCGGGCGGGGCTTCAGATAATCGACCGGCTGCACCAGGCGGAACTCGAATGGACGCGCCTGGGAGAAGAAGCGCCGCACCTTGTCGGGCAGCTTCTCGAGCAGCTCCGGCGCCGGTGCCGGGTCCGGCAGGCTCTCCGGCGGCGGCACCTGCGGCATGTCGATCTGATGATCGAAGCCGCCCTCGCTCACCTGGAACGAGGTGGTCATGTTGAAGATCTGCTCGCCGTGCTGGATCGCGACGACCCGGCGGTTGGTGAAGCTGTGGCCGTCGAGGCTGCGGTCGACCTGGTAGACGATCGGCGCGTTGATGTCGCCGCGCCTCAAGAAGTAGGCGTGCAGCGAGTGCACCACCCGTCCCTCGACGGTGGCGGCCGCGGCAGTGAGCGCCTGACCCAGCACCTGACCGCCGAACACCTGCGGCGCGCCGATGTCGCGGCTCTCGCCGCGGAACAGATTCACCTCGAGTGGCTCGAGCTCGAGCAGCGCCAGGAGATCCGCGAGCAGGTGGTCCATGGGACTCAGTCCGGCACGCCCAGCCGCTGGTGCATCACCGGGCTGGTGGTCGTGTACTGCAGGAACTGCTTCTTCTGCGGATAGAGGTGGTGCTGGATCGCGAACGCGGCCAGCGCCGCCTCGTGGAACCCGGAGAGAATCAGCTTCTTCTTCCCCGGGTAGCTATTGATGTCGCCGACGGCGAACACGCCCGGCAGGCTCGTCTGGAACTTCTCCGGGTCGACCTTGAGCGCCTTCTTCTCGAGCGCCAGCCCCCAGTCGGCGATCGGACCGAGCTTGGGATGGAGCCCGAAGAATACGAGCAGCTGGTCCGCCGCGAGCGCACTCACCGAGCCATCGGCGGCGCGGATGTTGACTCCGCGCAGCGCTCCGCCCTCGATCAGGAGCGAGTGCGGCAGCGCCTCGAAGAGCCGCATGCGTCCGGCGGCCACCAGCTCGCGCATGCGCGCTACCGAGGCGGGTGCCGCGCGGAATTCCGCGCGGCGATGCACCAGGTCGAGGCTGCGCGCCCGGGGGGCGAGCTCGAGCGTCCAGTCGAGCGCCGAATCGCCGCCGCCGAAGACCACCAGGCGCTTGCCGGCGAGCTCGGCGGCATTCCTGATGCGGTACTGGATGGCGCCGCCCTCGAGAGGCTCCGCGCCGTCGACGCCGATGCGCCGCGGCTGAAACGAGCCGAGTCCCGCGGCAATCACCACCGCCCCCGCATCGAAGCGGGCGCCGCCTGCCGTGCCGATGTGGAAGCGTCCGTTCTCGGCGCGCGCGAATTCCGTCACCTCGTGCCCGAGGTGCAGCTGCGCCTTGAAGGGCTTGATCTGCTGCAGCAGGCGGTCGACCAGTTCCTGCGCGCCGCACACCGGCAGCGCCGGAATGTCGTAGATCGGCTTGTCGGGATAGAGCTCCGCGCACTGCCCGCCCGGATGTCGCAGCGAGTCGACCACGTGAGCGCCGATGCCGAGCAGCCCCAGCTCGAACACCTGGAACAGGCCACAGGGGCCGGCGCCGATGATGACGACCTCGGTGTTGATCGCCTCCCCGGCAGCGTTGGCTGAAGTCTCGGTCAAGGTGGCGACATTCTAGAGGGTCTTTCCTGCCCTCGCATGCGATCAGGGTATAGTACGAACCCCCATGATCACCCTCAGCGTCAACGACAAGGACGCGAGCGTCGACGTCGATCCGCAGACACCGCTGCTGTGGGTGCTGCGCGATACGCTCGGCCTCACCGGCACCAAGTACGGCTGCGGCGCCGCGCTCTGCGGCGCGTGCACCGTGCACCTCGCGGGCGAGCCGGTGCGCTCGTGCGTGACGCCGGTGAGCGCGGTGGGCGCGCGCAAGGTGACGACCATCGAGGGCCTGTCGGCCGGCCGCAGCCACCCGCTGCAGAAAGCCTGGATCGAGCTCGATGTTCCGCAGTGCGGTTACTGCCAGTCCGGTCAGATCATGTCAGCGGCGGCGCTGCTCGCGCACAACCCGCAGCCGACCGACGCCGAGATCGATGTCGCCATGGCCGGCAACGTGTGCCGCTGCGGCACCTATCAGCGCATCCGCGCCGCAATCCATCGTGCCGCGCTGCTCGCCACGGGCGGCTGAAGTTTACTTGCCTTAAGGAACTGCCTTGACTACCAACGCCGAGCTTCACGCGCGCCGCCAGCAGGCCGTGCCGCGCGGTGTCAGCAACTCGCTCGCGGTGTACGCCGAGCGCGCCTCCAACGCCGAGCTGTGGGATGTCGAGGGCCGCCGCTACATCGACTTCGCGAGCGGCATCTCCGTGCTCAACACCGGTCACGTGCACCCGAAGGTCAGCGCGGCGATCGCGGCGCAGCTCGCCAGGCTCACGCATACCTGCTTTCAGGTAACGCCCACCGAGAGCTACGTCGCGCTCGCCGAAGCCCTCAACGCGCTCGCTCCGGGCGCGGGGCCGAAGAAGACCATCTTTCTCACCACCGGCGCCGAGGCGGTCGAGAACGCCATCAAGATCGCGCGCTTCCACACCAGGCGCTCGGCGGTCATCAGCTTTTCCGGCGGCTTCCACGGCCGCACGCTCGCGTGCATCAGCCTGACCGGCAAGGTACAGCCCTACAAGGCCGGTTTCGGGCCGATGCTGCCTGAGATCTACCACCTGCCCTTCCCCATGCCCTATCACGGCATCACGGTCGCGCACACGCTGGAGGCTCTCGAGCAGCTCTTCAAGGCCGACGTCGACCCGGCGCGCGTTGCCGCGATCATCATCGAGCCGGTGCTCGGCGAAGGCGGGTTCTATGCAGCTCCTGCGGAGCTGCTGCGGCGGCTGCGCAGCGTGTGCGACACGCATGGGATCGTGCTGATCGCGGACGAGATCCAGTCGGGCTTCGGGCGCACCGGCCGCATGTTCGCGATCGAGCACGCGGGCGTCGAGCCGGACCTGATCACCATCGCCAAGAGCATCGCCGGCGGCGTGCCGCTCTCGGCGGTGACCGGCAAGGCCGAGATCATGGACGCCCCGGGACCGGGCGGGCTCGGCGGGACCTTCGCCGGCTCGCCGCTCGCCTGCGCCGCCGGGCTCGCCGTGCTCGAGGTGATCCGCGAGGAGCAGCTCCTGCAGCGCTCACAGGAGATCGGCCGTTTCATGAGCTCGCGCTTGAAGGGCCTGCAGGTGCGCTTCCCCTGCGTGGGCGAGGTGCGCAACCTGGGCGCGATGGTGGCGCTCGAGCTGGTGAAGAACATGCGCGCCGACCATCCGGATGCGGAGCTGACCAAGGCGGTGGTGCAGGCCGCCGGCCGCCGCGGGCTCATCATTCTCTCGTGCGGCGTCTACTCCAACGTGATCCGCTTCCTCGCGCCGCTCACGATCTCCGACGCTCTCCTCAAGGAAGGCTGCCACATCTTCGAGCAGGCGTTGGAGGAAGTCGCGGGCGGCGCAGGCCTCAAGGCGCGCGCCGCCGGCTGAGATTCGCGCCGCGCAGCTAAGCACGTAGGAAAGCGGGCAAAGACCACGCTCTTTGCCCGCGGGCATGAACGCACTTATGGGTTGGCCCGCGCGCCGCGCCATAGGCGCGGTGCGCCAATTTACTAGGCGCGTCCGGCGTTCGCGTCGGTCGGGGTGTGGAAGTACTCGCTCTCGGAGGCGAGCTGCTCGATCAGGCGCTTCAGCTCTGCCATGCGCCCCTGCGCGGTGCTGATCGGCAGGCAATCCTGGCAGCGCGGGTCGCCACACGGCTGGCGTGAGTACAGCCAGTACTGCAGGGCGCCGGCCAGCAACCCGTCGGCGATGTCCCACAAATCCGCGTCCTTATCCTTGTCGGCAATGCGGTTCCCCAGATCGACGGCTTTGGAGAAAGCCGCGTCGAAGGTGTCGGCGAGTTGTTCGGTCATGCGTCGCGGCCGGCCTGCATCGTTCACGCTAGTATAGGACAAAGGAGCATCGGTCCCTCAACGGCTTATGTCGCATGCGCCCAGCCCGCCCTGAAGCTGCCGGTTCCGCAGCGCCGTGCCGGCCACAGAAGCGCCGGCGCGCGTGGCTGCCGCGCGCGCCGCGCCTCGGCGTCGGCTCGCGCTTAGCCCTGGGACTCGCGGCGGTGGCCGCGGTGCTGGTGGCGGGCGAGATCCTCGCGACCCGCACCGCGCGCGAGGCGCTGCAGGCGGTGCGCAGCATGCAGAACGAGCACGAGCCGCTCGCGAGCCGCGCGAGCACCGTGCTGGTGCGCCTGGTCGACTACGACCGCGTGGTGGGCGCGTACGTGCAGGCGCACAACGGCGCCGACTTCGCCGCCATTACCACCGCGGGCGCCGCGCTCGAGGAGGCACTCGGCGGCTACTTCGACGGCACTCCCCCGCCGCACCTCACGCCGGCGGCGCTCGAACTGCGCGTGCAGCTCACCCGGCATATCGCCGAGGCGCGCTCGTTCGCGAGCCGCGCGGCGCAGCGCGCCCAATGGGTCGAGGAGCGCCGCGTGGCGCTCGAGGATGTGTATCAGCGCATCACCACCGCGGGCGGCTCGGGACTGGCAATCAACGGCACGCAGGTGCTCGCCCGGCGCTCGCTCGCGGAGCTGCTGGCCGCCATCGACGATATTCGCGGCAAAGAGGACTCGACCACCATCGACCGCCATGAGCGCGACTTCGACGCCGTGCTCGAGGCGCACGCCGCGGAGCTGCAGAGCTCTCCGGGGCGCGCCTGGCTGACGCTGGTGCGCGAAGATTTCGCCGAGACGGTGCGCCTGCGCCAGGCCATCGCGCATTATGACCAGCTGAGCGGCGGCGAGTGGCACAAGCTCCTCGAGGAGAGCGCGGCACTCACCACCGGCGTGCAGGAGCTGCTGCAGAAGCCGGCGCGCAACGGCCTGTTCCAGGCGGCGCAGCATGCCGCCACCGCGACCGAGGTCGCCGAGCGCACGCTGGCATTCTCCGGGGCCGCGGTTCTCGGACTGCTGCTGCTCGTGTCGGTGCTGCTGACGCTCAGTATCAGCTTGCCGGTGCGGCGGCTCACGGCCGCGACGCGCCTCGTGGCAGGCGGCGACCGCGGTGCCCGCGCCCCGCGCGGCGGCTCGGCCGAGATCGACGAGCTCGCGGAATCCTTCAACACCATGGCCGATCGCATCGCGCGCGCCGAGGGCGAGCTGCGTGCGCACCAGGCCGAGCTCGAGCGGCACGTCGACGAGCGCACCCGGGCGCTGCACCACCTCGCGCATCACGACCCGCTGACCCAGCTGCCCAACCGGCGGCAGCTGTCATCAAGGCTCGGCGCGGCGCTGTCGCGGGCCGGCACGCGGGCGCAGCTGGCGCTGCTGTTCGTGGACGTCGACAACTTCAAGTCGATCAACGACACGCTCGGCCACAGCTTCGGCGATCGCGTGCTGCAGCACATCGCCGACCGCCTGCACGCCGCGATCGGCGGCAGCGGATTGCTCGCGCGGCTCGGGGGGGATGAGTTCACGGTGCTGCTCGAGGATGTGAAGTCGGGCGACGAGGTCGCCGCCTGCGCCAACCGCATCGTGAGCACGCTGCAGCAGCCCCTGACCGTCGACGGACGGCTGCTCACGACCAGCGCCAGTGTTGGCGCGAGCCTCTATCCCGATCACGCCGCGGATGCGGAAGGCCTGCTGCGTGCCGCCGACGTGGCCTTGTTCCGCGCCAAGGAGCTCGGGCGCAACCGTTTCGCGCTCTACAGCCCCGAGCTCTACGACGCCGCGGCCCAGCGCTTCCGGCTCGAGCAGTCGCTGCGCCGCGCCGTCGAGGGCGGCGAGCTGCTGCTGCTGTTCCAGCCGATCGTGGCTCTGCAGGGCTTCGAGACCACGGGGCTCGAAGCACTGCTGCGCTGGCGGCGGCCCGACGGACGCATCGCCACCGCCACCGAGTTCATTCCGGTCGCGGAGAAATCCGGCCTGATCCATGAGCTCACCGGCTGGGTACTGCGCTCTGCGGCCACCACCGCGGCCGGCTGGCGTGCGCAGGGCTGGCAGCGCGCCAGCGTCGCGGTCAACGTATCGCCCCCGCAGTTCTTCGAGAGCGACTTCGTCGAGCAGGTCGCACGCACGCTCGAGGCGACCGGGCTGCCGCCGAGTGCGCTCGAGCTCGAGATCACCGAGACCGTCGTCCAGACCGGCAGCGCCACGATCGAATCGCTCCATCAGCTGCGCGCGCTCGGCGTGTCGATCGCGCTCGATGATTTCGGCATGGGCTACTCCTCGCTCACCTCGCTCGAACAGCTGCCGATCACGCGCGTGAAGCTCGACCGCCTGCTGGTGGCCGGCGTCGACAGCAATCCGCGCTCCGCCGCCATCGTCCGCTCGATCGTCGCGCTGTGTCATGGACTCGGCCTGCAGGTGGTCGCCGAGGGCGTGGAGCGCGCCGCCCAGCTCGAATTCCTCTCGCAGTGCGGGCCGCTCAGCGTGCAGGGTTACCTGCTGGCACATCCGGTCGAGGCCGTCGCCGCTGCCACCGAAGCGCAGGCCGCGGCCGAGCGCGCGCGCCGCGCGCTCGAGTCAGCCGCGCGGGAGGGCCGCCGCGCAGCGGACGATCATCTGGTGTTTGTCGGGAGCTCCGGTCGCCGGCGAATGCCTTGATTGATTGGCGGAAAAGGCCTGGCCTTTTCCGCAGGCCAGACCTGGCAGCCGTTGCCCGCTCGCGGGCAAAAGGCGCGACTTTTGCCCGCGCACAACATGCCGGTTCACCCGCGCGTGTAAGCCCCCCGGCGTACACTTGTCTGCATGCTCCTCACGGAACAGAACATCTACCACTTCCGCGAAGGCACCTACTTCCGCGCCTACGAGCGCCTCGGCGCGCACGCCGCGGGCGCCGACGCTGCGCGCGCCACGCACTTCGCACTCTGGGCACCCAACGCGTCCGCGGTCTCGGTAGTGGGGGATTTCAACGGCTGGCAGCGCGGCCGTCATCCGCTGCGCCCGCGCGAGGATTCCTCCGGCATCTGGGAGGGGACCATCGAGGGCATCGGTCCGGGCGCGCTCTACAAGTATCACGTGGTCGCCCGTGACGGGCACACGGCGACCGACAAGGCCGACCCGTATGCCTTCCGTGCCGAAGTTCCGCCGCGCACCGCCTCGGTCGTCTGGGATCTCGGCTACGAGTGGCGCGACGCGGACTGGATGCGCACGCGCGCGCGTGCCAATGCGCTCGACGCTCCCTGGTCGACCTACGAGGTGCACCTCGGTTCATGGCGGCGCGTCCCCGGGGAAGGCAACCGCTCGCTCGGCTACCGCGAGTTCGCGCACGCGCTCGCCGACTACGTCACGAAGCTCGGCTTCACGCACGTCGAGCTGCTGCCGGTGATGGAGCACCCGTTCTACGGCTCGTGGGGCTACCAGGTGACCGGCTACTTCGCCCCGAGCGCGCGCTACGGCACGCCGCAGGACTTCATGTACTTCGTCGACTACCTGCACCAGCGCGGTATCGGCGTGGTGCTCGACTGGGTGCCGTCGCACTTTCCCACCGACGAGCACGGGCTGGCGCGCTTCGACGGCACGCACCTCTACGAGCACGCCGACCCGCGCCAGGGCTTTCACCCGGAATGGAACAGCTCGATCTTCAACTACGGGCGCGCCGAGGTGCGCAACTTCCTGGCGAGCAACGCGCTCTTCTGGCTCGAGAAGTATCATATCGACGCACTGCGCGTGGACGCCGTAGCCTCGATGCTCTATCTCGATTATGCGCGGCGCGCCGGGGAATGGATCCCCAACCGTTTCGGCGGGCGCGAGAATCTGGATGCAGTCGAGTTCCTGCGCCAGCTCAATCTCGCCGTGTACCGCGACCACCCCGAGACGCAGACGATCGCCGAGGAATCGACCGCCTGGCCGATGGTGTCGCGCCCGACCTACCTCGGAGGTCTCGGCTTCGGCCTCAAGTGGAACATGGGCTGGATGCACGACACGCTCAAGTACTTTCAGCAGGACCCGGTGCACCGCAAGTACCACCACAGCCGCCTCACCTTCAGCCTCTGGTACGCCTTCAGCGAGAACTTCGTGCTGCCGCTCTCGCACGATGAGGTGGTGCACGGCAAGGGCTCGCTCATCGGCCGGATGCCCGGCGACGAGTGGCAGCAGTTCGCGAGCCTGCGGCTGCTGTTCGGCTACATGTGGACGCATCCGGGGAAGAAGCTGCTGTTCATGGGCGGGGAATTCGGGCAGAGGCGCGAATGGCAGCACGAGGAGAGTCTCGAGTGGCACGTGCTGCAATATCCGCTGCACGCGGGCGTGCAGCGCTGGGTGCGCGACCTGAACCGGCTGTACCGCGATACGCCCGCCCTCCACGAGCTCGACTTCAGCGACGCCGGCTTCAGCTGGATCGACTGCGACGACGCCGACGAGAGCGTGATCTCGTTCCTGCGCCGGGACCGGTCCGGGGGTGTCGCGGTCGTCGCCTGCAACTTCACACCGGTGCCGCGCGAGCGCTACCGGATCGGCGTGCCGCACGGCGGGCGCTGGCGCGAGCAGTTGAACAGCGACGCCGCCGACTACGGCGGCAGCGGCCAGGGGAACTTAGGCGCCCTCGATGCCGCACAGCTTCCCGCCCACGGGCACGGGTTCTCGCTCCACCTGCGGCTCCCGCCGCTCGCGGTGGTGGTGCTCACCCCGGGCTGAGGCCCGCGCTCGTCAGCGGTAGCCCATTTGCTGAGCTTCCTCCGGAGCGCTCGGCTGGTGAGCTGATTGTTCAGCCGTCATCTGTAGCCCCGTGCCTGCAGCGTGAACAGGTGCGCGTAGCGGCCGTTGAGGCGCATGAGCTCCTCGTGCGTGCCACGCTCGACGATGCGTCCGCCGGCGAGGACCGCGATCTGATCGGCCATGCGCACCGTCGAGAAGCGGTGCGAGATGAGAATCGTGATGCGGTCGTGCGCGAGCTGGCGGAAGTGCTCGAACACCTCGGCCTCCGCCTGCGCGTCCATGGCCGCGGTCGGCTCATCGAGCACCAGGATGTCGGCGCGCGTGCGCATGAAGGCGCGCGACAGCGCGATTTTCTGCCACTGGCCGCCGGAGAGCTCGCGCCCGTCGCGGAACCACTTGCCGAGCTGGGTATGGTAGCCCCCCGGCAGAGTGGCGATGAATTCGCTCGCCCGGCCCTTGTCGGCCGCGGCGCGCCAGCGCGCCTCGTCCTCGAAGTAGCGCTCATCGCCCGCGCCGACATTCTCGCCCACCAGCATCTGGTAGCGGGCGAAGTCCTGGAAGATGACGCCGACGCGCTCGCGCAGCACCGCCTGGTCCCACTCGGCCAGATCGCGGCCATCGAGGAGGATGCGGCCCGCGGTCGGCGCGTACAGGCGCGTGAGGAGCTTGATGAGCGTGGTCTTGCCCGAGCCGTTCTCGCCGACGAGCGCGAGGCTCGCTCCGGGCTCGAGATGCAGCGTGACGTGCTCGAGCGCCGGCGCCTCGGCCCCGGGGTAGGTGAAGCTCACGTCCTCGAAGCGAATGCCATCTTGCGGGTCGGGGCCGCGCGGTGCGGTGCCGGCGGGCGCCGGCACCGGCGTCTCGAGATATTCATACAGCGTGGAGAGATAGAGGTTGTCCTCGTACATCCCGCCGACCGCCGAGAGCATCGCGGACACCGCCGACTGCCCCTGGCGAAAGAGCGCCAGGTACATCGTCATCTGACCGAGCGTGATCAGCTGCCGTACCGTGCTCACCGCGACCCAGGCGTAGGCGCCGTAGAGCGCCGCGGTGGCGATCAGCCCCAGCGCGAAGCCCCAGGCGTCGCGCCGCACGGCGAGCGCGCGATCCTCGCCGTAGAGCCGGCGGAAGATGGCGCGGTAGCGCTCGAGAAGGCGGGGACCTAAGCCGAAGAGCTTCAGCTCCTTGGCGTGGTCCTCGCGCGCGATCACCGTCTCGAGGTACATCTGCATGCGCGACTCGGGTGAGCGCCAGCGGAAGAGCCGGAAGGCATCGCCGGAGAATTTGACCTCGGCGATGAACGCCGGCACCCCGGCGAGCAGCAGCACCGCGACCGCCCACGGCGAGAAACGCGCGAGCAGCACCGCGTAGGTCGCCAGCGAGATGCCGTTCTGCACCAGCCCGAAGGTGCGCGTGACGAGGCTCAGCGGGCGGCTCGAGGCTTCGCGGCGCGCGCGCGTCAGCTTGTCGTAGAACTCCGAGTCCTCGAAGTGCGCGAGCTCGAGCGTGAGCGCCTTCTCGAGGATCATCACATTGACGCGCTGACCCAGCTGCGCGCGCAGCAGCGACTGGCAGAGCGAGAGCCCGCGCTGCGCGGCGGCGATGGCGGCGACCAGCGCGCCCTCGAGGACCACGAGCTCCACCACCCGCGTGGCCGAGCCACCCGAACGCATGGCCGTCACCACGGCATCGACGATGAGCGAGCCGACGTAGGCCACCGAAGCCGGCAGCACGCCCGCGATGAGCGTCACGGCGGCGAGCGCGACCGTGAGTCCCTCGCTCGTGCTCCACACCAGCTCGAGCGCGCGGCGACTGTAGCGGAAGACTCCGAAAAAGCCGCGCAGCGTCAGGCCGTCGGCGGTCCCGGGAGTCCCGATAGCGAGACCGGCAGCGTGCGGTGGATGAGCCGAGGTGGCCACTGCCGTGGGATGTGGGGGTACTTAACCTGAATTCCAGCCGGCGGCGCGCCGGCAGAGGCAGTCCACCCAACCCTCGCACAGCGCCACGGCTTCCCGCGGACGGAACTTGCCCGGCTCGAGACACCACTCGAGCCACAGGCCATCGAGCATCGCGGTGAGACCGATGGCGGCGAGCCGCAGATTCACGCCGCCCTTGCCGCGTCCCCTGCCACCCTCGGTCCCCTTGCCGAGGAGGTCGGCGAGCAGGCCGCGTACCAGGCGCACGTAGCCGGTGTAGGTCTCGCGCTGTACGCGCTGGATCGGGCGCGAATGCCGGTACAGTCCCCAGAACACCACCCATACTGCGAGCACGTCGGTATCGAGATTCGGCGGCGAGAAGGAGGCCTCGAGAAATGCACGCAGCCGCGCGGCCGGCGACTGCGCGCGCACCGCCGCCGCCACGAGGCCGTCCACCAGCTCGCGGTTGAAGTGACTGAAGGCGGCCGCGACCAGCTCGTCCTTGTTGGGAAAGTGGTGATTGATGAGTCCGACTGAGACCCCGGCCTGAGCGCTGATGGTGCGGATCGAGAGACCGTCGTGGCCGTAACGCTTCAGGCACTCGATAGTGGCCGCGATCAGCGCCGCGCGCCGCTGTTCGGGCAGCTGGCGCTGGAAACGTGGCCGGCGCGCCTCGCCTGGATTCTGCCCCGCCGGAGCGGCGCGTGTGCGCGGTCCCTTCACGCGACCCGCCGCAGTCGCCCACGGCGGAAGTCGGCGAGGATCTCGCGCGCCGCGTTGTGGCCCGGCGCCCCCGTGACGCCGCCGCCCGGGTGGGTGCCGGCGCTGCACATGTAGAGCCCCGCGAGCGGCCCGCGGTAGTTGCCGTGACCGAGCATGGGGCGCGCCGAGAACAGCTGATCGAGGCTCAGCGCCCCGTGCGAGATGTCGCCGCCCACGAGCCCGAAGGTCCGCTCCAGATCGAGCGGGCTCATGATCTGGCGTCCGAGCACCGCGGCTTTGAAGTTCGGGGCGTAGGCATTCACGGTATCGATCATGAGATCCGCCACCGCCTCGCGGTGCGCGTCCCAGGAGGCGCCGTTCGGCAGCTGCGGTGCCACATGTTGACAGAAAAGGCTCGCCACGTGCTGGCCCTGCGGGGCGAGGCTGTCGTCGAGCGTCGAGGGGATGACGAGCTCCACGATCGGCTCGCGTGACCAGCCGAGCGCGCGCGCATCGAAATAGGCACGCTCCATGTAAGCGAGCGTCGGCGCGAGGATGATGCCGGCGGTGTGATGATCGGCGGGCTGCCTGCCGGGCAGGCAGCTGAAATCGGGCAGCTCGGCGAGCGCCACGTTCATGCGGAACGTGCCCGAGCCGCAGCGCCAGTAACCGATGCGCTCGCGGAACTCGGCAGGGAGCGAGCGCGGCTCGAACATGTTGAGGTAAAGGAGCTTGGGATTTAAGTTGGAGATCACCGCCGCGGCGCGGAGCTGGTCGCCCGACTCGGTCACGACCCCGACCGCGCGCTCGCCCTCGACCAGGACCTGGCGCACCGGCGTGCTGAGGCGGATCAGCGCGCCGCGCGCCGTGGCCGACTGCGCCATCGCCTGGGTGATAGCCCCCATGCCGCCGAGCGCGTGGCCCCACGCACCCTTCTTGCCGTTCACCTCGCCGAACACGTGATGCAGCAGCACGTAGGCTGAGCCGCCCGAGTACGGGCTCGCATAGTTGCCGACGACTCCGTCGAAGCCGAACACCGCCTTGATCGGGTCGCTTTCGAACCAGCGGTCGAGATAGTCGCCGGCGGCCATGGCGAACAGCGACAGCAGCTCGCGCCGCAGGCTCATGTCGAGCTTGCGCAGCCGCCCGCCGACCTGCGCGGCGCGCAACAGCTCCGGCAGCGCGCTGCGCCAGCTGCCCTCGACGGCGTTCGGCGGCGTCACCAGCACGAGGTCCCGCAGTACATCGGCGATGCTCTCGAGCCGTTCGCCATACTCGGGGATGCGCGCCGCATCGCGCGCCGAGAAGCGCGCCACTTCGGCCTGCGTGCGGCCCTCGCCGGTGAGCAGATAGCGCCCGTCCTCGGTGGGGAGGAAATTGGCGCAGCGACGCTCGACGACCCGCAGGCCGTAACGGGGGAGCTCGAGGTCGCGGATGATTTTCGGGTTGAGGAGCGAGACGGTGTAGGCGGCGACCGAGTTGCGGAATCCCGGGTGAAATTCCTCGGTGACGGCGGCTCCGCCTGCGACCGCGCGCCGCTCGAGCACGATCACCCTGAGTCCGGCCGCCGCGAGGTACGCGGCGCACGTGAGGCCGTTGTGTCCTGCGCCGATGATGAGCGCGTCGCAGCGCTCCGCGCTCACCGGGATCGCCTCAGTCACGGCTCCAGCCCCGCCCCGGCCGGTGCGGCAACTGGCTCTCGGGAATCAGCGTGCGCATGCGCCGGGCGAAGCTGCGCAGGCACACCTCGCCTTCGCTCAAGGGTCCCATGCTATAGCTGCTCGAGGCCATGCCGGCCTGCACGCGCTCGATGAGCGCCTGGTCCTCACGGCTCACGCGCCGATTGATGCGCCAGTTGAGGTAACGCGCGGCGCGCATCTCGCGGCGTGCGTCCGGGTGCACGTAGGCGATCTCGCGGATCAGGGTCTCGGTGGGCGAGACCGGCAGGAACTGCATGAAGTCGACCTGGTCGGGATAGATGTCGAAGGCGACGTTCGGCCACAGCTTGAAATAGGTCCACAAACGCTGCCGCCCGGGCGGCAGCCCCGCGACCGCGGGCAGCAGCCGCTGATACAGCCGCTCGGACCAGTTGGACGAGGGCGTATCGCGCAGCAGGCCCCACATCTTGTCGATCCACGGCTGCGACTCGATGCCGTAGCCCCGGCCGAACAGGCGCGTCAGCCCGGGGTGGGCCACGTTGATGTGCAGGCCGTCGGAGTAGTTGTCGGCGACGTTCTTCCAGTTCACCGCGCGCGGGCGCAGCGTAACGCGGCCCGCCGGCACCAGCTCCTCGAAACGATATGCTGAGAGCTCACGCTCATAGGGTGCCGCCATCTCGCGCACGCTCGGCAGCCCCGGCGCGAAGCGCACGAAAATGAAGCCCATGTACACCTCGTGCTCGAGGGGCTTCAGGCCGTGCTGTGAGGTATCGAGACCCGGGAAGTTATCGCGCTGTGGCACGCCGATCAGCCGCCCGTCGAGCGCGTAGGTCCAGCCGTGATACGGACAGGTGATGCGCCGGGGACAATGCCCGCTCGGCCCGTCGAGCAGCCGTGCCGCCCGGTGCCGGCATACGTTGTGAAAGGCGCGCACCGCGCCGTCCTCGGCGCGCAGCACGACGAGCGACTCGCCGAAGAACTCGACAGTTTGAAAGTCGCCCGCGCGCGGGATGTCGCTCAGGTGGCATACGAGCTGCCAGGCGTTGCGGAAGATCGCCTGCTTCTCGCGCTCGAAGAACTCCGCGTCGTTGTAGATCCAGGCGGGCAGGCTCAGCGCGCTCAAGTCTGCGGGCGCGGGGGCCTCGAGGCGTTGCAGCGAGCTCAGCTTCATGGCGGCAGGTAATCCGGGGTCTCGAGTTGTTGAACGATCGTACAACAGCACGGATGAAGGCCGCAACCGCGGGGCGGTTTATGATAGAAGATGCGCGGCGGTAAGCGCCGCTCTCCCGCCGGGGGCTCGATGGATATCGCGCATGTGGTCCAGTCGTCGGTCGCACCCGTCTTCCTCCTCACGGGCGTCGCCTCCACGCTCGGCGTGCTCACGAACCGCCTGGCGCGGGTAGTCGATCGGGCGCGCGCGCTCGAGGAGCGGCTCGCGAGCCAGCCGCCGCGCCGCGGACCTCTGCTCGCGGACCTGCGGACCCTCGAGCGGCGTGCACGCTACATCAACACGGCAATCTCCATGTGCGCGGTCGCGGCCTTGCTCGTGGCGCTCGTGGTGGTCTCGCTCTTTGCCGATGCGTTCCTCGGAATCGACTTCGCGAAGGCGGTGGCGCTCCTGTTCGTCGCCGCGATGCTGTGCCTCGCGGTCGCCTACATCGCCTTCTTCGTGGAGATTCGGATCGCGATCGTGGCGCTGCGCATCGGGATACCCGATAAGTAGATAAAAAGCGCGTAAAATCAAACGGTTAACTTTGAAATCGGCGCCTGTTTCGGCGTTCTGGTACCCTGCGCACCCTTTTTTCGATGCCGCCGCAAGCGGGCGGCCCCGCATGCATCGTCCGATCCGCAACATCGCCATCATCGCGCACGTCGATCACGGCAAGACGACGCTCGTCGACTGCCTGCTGAAGCAGTCGGGGACCTTCGCCGAGCACGAGCGGCTCGGCGAGCGCATCATGGATTCCAACGACCTCGAGCGCGAGCGCGGCATCACGATCCTCGCCAAGAACTGCGCCATCGAGTATGGCGGCACGCGCATCAACATCGTCGACACCCCGGGACATGCGGACTTCGGCGGCGAGGTCGAGCGGGTGCTGTCGATGGTGGACGGCGTGCTGCTGCTGGTCGATGCGGTCGAGGGGCCGATGCCGCAGACGCGCTTCGTCACGCGCAAAGCGCTCGCGCAGGGGCTGAAGGCGATCGTGGTGGTGAACAAGATCGACCGCCCCGGGGCCCGTCCGGCCTGGGTCATCGATCAGACCTTCGACCTGTTCGACAAGCTGGGCGCAACCGATGCGCAGCTCGATTTCCCGGTGATCTACGCCTCGGCGCTGCAGGGCTGGGCGAGCACCGACTACACCGAGCGCCGCCCGGACATGGCGGCGCTCTTCGAGGCGATTCTCACGCACGTGCCGCCGCCGGCCGCGGACGAAGAGCTGCCGCTGCAGCTGCAGATCTCGACCCTCGACTACAACTCCTACGTCGGCCGCATCGGCATCGGCCGCATCCGCTGCGGCACGGTGCGCGCGGGGCAGACGGTGGCGCTGCGCTTCGGGCGCGAGGATCGCGGCGAGGCGAAGATCGGCCAGGTGCTGACCTTCACCGGTCTCGAGCGGCTGCCGGTCGAAGCAGCGAGCGCCGGCGACATCGTCGCCGTTACCGGAATTGAGGCCGTCAACATCGGGCTCACGGTCTGCGACCGGGAGCACCCCGAGGGGCTGCCGCCGATCGCCATCGACGAGCCGACGCTGCAAATGAATTTCCAGGTCAACAGCTCACCGCTCGCCGGGCGCGAGGGCAAGTACGTCACCAGCCGGCAGCTGCGCGAGCGGCTGTACCGCGAGCTGCAGTCGAACGTCGCGCTGCGCGTCGAGGACACCGACGAGCCGGACGTGCTGCGCGTGTCGGGGCGTGGCGAGCTGCACCTGACCATCCTCATCGAGAACATGCGCCGCGAGGGCTACGAGCTCGCGGTGTCGCGCCCGCACGTGCTCACCAAGCTCGTGGACGGCGAGGTGCACGAGCCCTACGAGGCCCTCACGGTGGACATCGAGGAGGCGCACCAGGGAGCGGTGATGGAGGCGCTCGGTATCCGGCGCGCCGAGTTGAGTGACATGAGCGTCGACGGCAACGGGCGCGTGCGGCTCGAGTACCGCGTGCCGGCGCGCGGACTGATCGGCTTTCAGGGTGAGTTCCTCACCCTCACCCGCGGCACCGGACTGATGAGCCACATCTTCGACGGCTTCGCGGTCGTGAAGGGCGAGATCCCCGACCGCCACAACGGCGTGCTGGTGAGCAACGAGAACGGCGAGGCGGTGGCGTACGCGCTCTTCAACCTGCAGGAGCGCGGGCGCCTGTTCGTGAGCCCCGGCGAGAAGCTCTACGAGGGCATGATCGTCGGCATCCACAGCCGCGACAACGACCTGGTCGTGAACCCGATCAAGACCAAGAAGCTCACCAACATCCGCGCCGCCGGCAAGGACGAGGCGATTCTGCTCACCCCGCCCATCGAGCTCACGCTCGAGTATGCGGTCGAGTTCATCGCCGAGGACGAGCTGGTGGAGGTGACGCCCGCCTCGATCCGCATCCGCAAGCGCTATCTCAAGGAGCAGGAGCGCAAGCGCGCGGCGCGCGCCGAGTCGGCGCTCACGGCCTGAGCGCGCAGCCGCCGCGGAGCGGGGAGCGACGCGGCAAGCGCTAGACTTCGCGCGCGCCCGCGATGCCGATGAAGTTCAGGAACTCGGAGCGGGTACGCGCATCGCTCCTGAAGGTGCCGAGCATGCGGCTCGTGACCATCGAGACGCTGCGCTTGTGCACGCCGCGCGTGGTCATGCACTCGTGGGCCGCGTCGACCACCACGCCGACGCCGCGCGGCTTCAGCACCTCCGCGATGCAGTCGGCGATCTGTGCGGTGAGCTTCTCCTGCACCTGCAGCCGCCGCGCGTAGCCGTCGACCACGCGGGCCAGCTTGCTGATGCCGACCACCTTGTCCGCGGGCAGATAGCCGACGTGCACGCGCCCTATCATGGGCGCGATGTGGTGCTCGCAATGCGATTCAAAGGAGATGTCGCGCAGCACGATCATCTCGTCGTAGCCACCGACCTCCTCGAAGGTGCGGCGCAGGTAGGCGGCGGGGTCGATCTGATACCCGGAGAACCAGTCGCGGTAGGCGTCCACGACGCGCTGCGGCGTATCGCGCAGCCCCTCGCGGCCCGGGTCGTCACCCGCCCAGCGCAGCAGAGTACGCACCGCGGCCTCTGCCGCGCGCCGCGAAATCTTGGCTCGCCCCCTCGCCATACTCAGCTCTCTGAAGCTTCAGTGTCCGAAGTGTAACAGGGTGAGCGTGAGCGTCAGGCTGCAAACCCCGACCAGGGTCGCGACCACGAGCCCCGCGGCGAGCGGCCGCCAGCCGATGCGCCACATGTCCCTGAAGGATACCGAGAGCCCCACGGCGGTCATGCCGCAGGTGAGAAAGAGGTCCGAGGCCGTGTAGCCGGTGTGGACGGCGGCCTGCCACAGAGCGTTCGCGTCACTGAGCAGCGCATCGCCCGCGGTGCGCACCACGATGAATGCGAGGAACGCCAGCACGAACATCGGCACGAGCTGCGCGTGCGGCGCGAGTCCGGTGTGGTGGGGGTCGGCCGCGTGGTCGCCGCCGCCACTCGCCGCCTCGTGGCGGCGCGCCAGCCAGGCGGCGAGCGGCACCAGCACGGCGATCGAAAGATTGCGCAGGAGCTTCGCGACACTCGCCGCCGCGAGCGCGGCCGGCGCCCCCGCCTGCTGCGAGTACATGAGCGCCGCGCCGATCACCTGCGAGGTGTCGTGAATGGCGGTGCCGAGGAAGATGCCGGCGTGCACCGGCGAGGCGGCGAAAAAATGTCCGGCCACCCACGGATAGCAGAGCATCGCGGCGCAGCCGAACAGCACCACGCAGGTGACGGCGAAGGCGGTCTCCGCATGACGTGCCCGGATCACCGGCGACATCGCGACCACCGCGGTGCAGCCGCACACCGCGGTGCCGATCGCGAGCAGCGCCCCGAGCCGCGCGCCGACTCCGAACAGGCGCGCGAGCCCCCAGCCGGCGAGCAGCGCGACCGTAAGACAGGTCAGGGCCACCGGGAGCGCGGTAAGGGCAATGGAGCTTGCGCCCGAGAGCGTGAGGCGCAGCCCCACCAGCGCAATACCGGTGCGCAGCAGCTGATGCATGGCCCACTTCAGGCCGTTGGTGGCCCAGCCCGGCACGCCGAGGGTATTGCGCCACAGCATGCCGAGCACGACGGCGCACATGACAGGACTCAAGGGGAGCTTCGGCAGGCCCGCGGCGCCGTGCCCGAGCGCATCCGCCACTGCGCGCGCCAGAAATGCGAGCGCGACGGCGACGGCGATTCCCGGAGCCGCCTGGCGCAGCGAGGCCCACGGCGGAAACAGCGCCCGCAGTAAGCCCAGCACGGTTACAGCGGCAGTCGCGGAGTGCTGGCGAGCGGGGGCGGCGTGACGCGCCGGTTGACGACCATGCGATCGTTCAGCTCGGCAATCGCGGCACTGCCGGTGCGCACGAACAGAAACGGCAGCAGCGCGTGCACCAGGCAGGCGATTCCGGCGCCGATCATCCTCACGCCGAAGCAGGCGGCGCGCGCCATGTGCTCCGTATAGGTCTCGCCGACCGAGGCGGGATGCTCGGTGAAGGCCCGGATGGGGTTCATCGCAAGTATGCTAGCGGCGGCGGCTGACGAGGGCGTTGCGAAGCGCTGGCGCCGGTGAGTCGGCTGCGCAACAATATTGCGCGTCTCCGGGGTCGAACGAACCGAAGTTTCAATGGACAAGCTGGACGCCCGAATCCTCGAGCTGCTGCAGGACAACGCGGAGCTGACCGCGGCCGAGATTGCCGAGCGCGTCGGCCTCTCCAAGGTGCCGTGCTGGCGGCGCATCCAGAGGCTGCAGCAGGAGGGTGTCATCCGCCGGACCGTGGCGCTGCTCGATGCGCACGCCCTCAATGTAGGTACCACGGTGTTCGTTACCCTGAAGACGGCCAACCACAGCGAGGCCTGGTTCGCCCGGTTCGTGCGCGCGGTGCGCGACATCCCCGAAGTCACCGAGATTCACCGCATGTCGGGCGACGTCGACTACCTGATCCGCATCGTGGTCCCCGACATCGACGCCTATGACGCGGTCTACAAGCGGCTCATCTCCGCGGTGGACTTCCTCGACGTCAGTGCCAGCTTCGCGCTCGAGACGATCAAGTACACGACCGCGCTGCCTCTCTGTTATCTCAAGACGGAGTGAGGCGCGCGCCGCTTCACTCAAGCGCTAGTCGCGCGCGAGCGGCGCCGCGGGTCCTGAGCCGGTGTTGTCGCGGATGATCTCGGCGATGCGGGTGCGGATCTCGCTCAAGTCCGTATCGTAGGCACTGGTGGCGAGCACCGGCTCCCGGCGCGGCGCCTGGGCGAGCTGCTGACCGGAGGAGTCGTTCACGTCGACACGCACGCGGGTCGAGAGCCCGACGCGCAGCGGGTGCTGCCCGAGCTCCTTCGGCTCGAGCGTGATGCGCACCGGCACGCGCTGCACCACCTTGATCCAGTTGCCGGTCGCGTTCTGCGCCGGCAGCAGCGCGAACGCCGACCCAGTCCCCATGCCGAGCCCCTCCACGGTCCCGTGATACTCGACATGGCCGCCGTAGAGATCGGCGATCACGCGTGCGGGCTGCCCAAGGCGCATGCGGTCGAGCTGCACCTCCTTGAAGTTGGCATCGACCCACAGCCGCTCGAGCGGCACGATTGCCATGAGTGAGGTTCCGGGGGCGATGCGCTCGCCGAGCTGCACGCCGCGCCGCGCGAGGTAGCCCGACACCGGCGCGCGCACGCTGGTGCGCTGCACATTGAGCCAGGCACGCTCCACCTGAGTGGCCGCGGCCTGTACGTCCGGGTTATCGGACACGCCGGTGCGCCCGACGAGCGCGGTGCCGGCGGCGAGATTCTTCTGCGCCGCGGTGAGCGCATCGCGCGCCGCTTTCACCGCATCCAGCGCGTGGCCGAGCTCTTCGGTCGATACTGCGCCGCTCGCCGCAACCGCGTGGCGCCGGGCAAGATCAGCCTCGGCGCGCTCGAGATCCGCCTGCCGCTGCGCGACCAGCGCCCGCAGCTCGTCGCGATTGGCGAACACCGTATGCACCTGGCGCACGGCGCGCGCGAGCTGCTGCTCGGCTTCCTGGAGCGCGATGCGGTAGTCGGTGGCATCGAGGCGCACCAGCTCCTGTCCGGCCTGCACGCGGTCGGTGTCGTCCGCACCGATCGACACCACGGTGCCGCTCACCTGCGACATCACGCCGACGAGATCGCCGGCGACGTAGGCGTCGTCGGTGCTCTGAAAGCGGCTCGCATACAGCCACCACCACGCGGCCGCGGCGAGCGCGATGACGACGAGCCCCGCCCCCAGGAACGTGAGCCAGGTGCGGCGCCGTTGCTGCAGGCGGCTCCCAACCGGCGCAGATGCAGTGCTCGCCGAGGCGTCCACGGGCGGACTTCTTCAGCCCGCCGGCGCGGGCGGCGTGTACCCGCCGCCGAGCGCGCGCACGAGATTGACGCTGAAGGTGAGGCGCTGCGCCGCGAGCTCGGCGCCGGCCGCCTGCGCCAGCAGCAGCTGATTCTCGGTCGACAGTACCGTCAGGTAGTTGTCGAGTCCGGCGCGATAGCGCTCGGTGGTGAGGTCATAGGCGCGCTGCGCAGCGGCGAGTGCCGCCTGCTGCTCGGCGGTCTCGCGCTCGAGCGCGCGCCAGTTCGTCACCACGTCGGCAACGTCGTGCACGGCGTCGATGATGGTCTGGTTGTATTGTCCGACGGACGCATCGAACTGCGCCTGCTGCACCTCGAGCGCACCGCGCAGCTGGCGGCGGTTGAATACCGGCAGGCTGAGCGCCGGAGACACTCCGACGATGCTCGCCGAGCCCTCGAACAGCTTGTCGAGGCCGATGCTCTGCACTCCGGCGAATGCCGCGAGATTCACGTTGGGGTAGAAGTCAGCCTCCGCCGCCTTGATCCCGTGTGCCGCACCCCGCACCTGGGCGCGGGCTGCCGCCACATCCGGGCGGCGTCCGAGCAGATCCGCGGGCAGCGCCGCGGGCAGTGCCATGGTCGCCGGCGCGCTGAGGTGCGGCCGCGCGAGCGCCTCACCGCGATCGGGCCCCGCGCCGGCGAGCGCTCCGAGCTGGTTGCGCGCAAGGTCGATGTTGGCCTGCGCCGCGGCGATGCCGGCGCGCGCGAACGCGAGACTGGCTTCGGACTGCTTGACGCGCGCGACGTTCTCGAGCCCCGCGTCGACGCGCTGCTGCGTGAGCTCCATGATCGAGGTCTGCTGCTTGAGCTGATCGCTGGCGACGTCGAGCAGCGCATACCAGAGGTCGAGCTGGACGTAGGCGCGCACCACCGCTACGGCGAGCGCGAGGCGCGCGGCGGCCCGATCGGCTTCGGCCGAATCCACCGCGGAGCGGGCCGAGGCGAGCAGTGCGCGGTTGCGGCCCCAGAAGTCGATGTCATAGCTCAAGTCAAAGGCGACGCGCCCGTCGTTGTAGTAGTTGCCCGCATAGGGCGGCGGGTACAGGCCGTTCTCCGGATAGCGCTGCCGGGTCGCCTGCGCATCCAGCGCCACGTTCGGGAGCTTCAGCGCGCCGACCGCGAGCGCCTGCCCCTGCGCGGCGCGCAGGCGCGCCTCCGCGGCGATGAGCGAGGGGCTGCCGGCGATCGCCTCAGCGACGAGCGCATCGAGCTGCGGGTCGCCATAGCCGCGCCACCAGCCATCAGCCGGCCAGGCCGAAGCGTCGACCGGCATGCCGCTGAGAGTGCGCTCGGCGGTGAGCTGTGCGGGGGCGAGCTGCGGGGCGGCGTTCCAGCCGCCGCGGTCGACGCATCCGCAGAGCGCGGCGAGCAGTGCCGTGCCGAGCAGCGCCGGGAGCGTGAGGGACCTGAGAGTGATCATGATTTGCCCGTTCGAGTGCAGTGGTGAGCGCCCCCCGGGAGTTTTCCGTTTTCGATCATGCGTCCGAGGTAACTCTTGAGATTTTCCACCTCGGTCGCGTTGAGCCCTGCCAGATGATCCTCCAGCACCCGGCTGCCGGCAGCCCGCAGCCGCGGCAGCTGCGCGCGCCCGGCGGCGGCGACCCGCAGAAACACCACCCGGCGATCGTCCCGGCAGCGTTCGCGCCGCAGCAGTCCCTTCTCCTCGAGCCGGTCGAGGATGCGCGTCATGGACCCGGTGTCGTAGTACATGTAGCGGCACAGGTCCGCCGCGGTCCTGGCCTGGCCATCTGCGAGGTGCTTGAGCACGGCGTACTGCATGGCGTTCAGCCCGAACGGCGCGAGCTCGGCGTCGAGCCCCGCAAGGAGCGAGGCCCGGGCGCGCGCCATGAGGTAACCGACGCTCAATCCCCCTTCCGGAAGTTGCGCGCCGGTAAGCGGCTCGGCTTTGATGGCGGCTCTGCGACTCACTGACAGCACGCTGGCGGCGCGTGGGCCGCCGCGCTTAGAATTACTGCTAGTAAGAATACTGCCTCGGCAAGCATTTGTCGACTGCACTAAAGGGGGAGGGACCGGTGCTCACCGGCCGGCCGCTTCGGCCGTGAGGTCAGCTTCTCGCCACAGCAGAGTATCCTCAGCCCCCTCTTCCGCCCGACTCCGCTCGTCAACGACCTCATCGAGCGGGTGGATGCGGCGCGGCGGCGCTGAATACGTCCGGCCCGAACACCTGCGGACCCGCTGCTGCCGCGTAGCCGAGCGCCTTCAACCCGAAGATCGCCTCTACGGTCTTCAGGAGCGCGTAGTGGTTGTACGGCACCGCTGACACGGTGCCCGGCTTCACGAACGGCGAGAGCACGACCGCCCCCACGCGCCCGCCGCCCGGGCCGTTGAAGCCCGGCGCGTAACGCGCTCCCGGCAGCGGCTTCTCGCCGCAGCAGGCTCCCGAGCCCTCCTGCCCGACTCCGTCGGCCTCGTCGAAAGTGACGATGAGCATGCCGTCGGCGCGGAACGCCGCGGAATTGACGATTGTTGGCACCCACTGCCTGAGGAAGGCGTTGATCGCCACGAGCCCGCCCTCGCGTCCGTCGGCGCACTTGGGATCGTGGCCGTCGCTGCAGAGGTTGGGCGTGATGAACACGAAGTTGGCAGTGGTGGCGGCGCTCGCGAGCTGCCCGGGTAGGCGATTGAGATTCACCACGTGCGCGTCGCAGCGCGCCGCGTCATCGATGATCGTGTGGAAGTACACGAACGGATCGTGCTTGGCGGCGTACTGGTCGCCGCGCCGCGCGACACTGGTGGGGTCAGCGGCCCCGAGCGGCACGTGCCCGCAGGTGGCGGGCTCGCGGTGCGGGTCGTTGCCCATGTCCTCCATGTAGGCCTTCCAGCTGAGGCCCGCGACCTCGAGCTGATCCGGCAGGGTCTTCACGATCGGCGGATACACGCAGCCCGAGCCGAGCGCCTGGCCGTCGCCGTTCAGCGCCGGCGCGCTGAGCCGGAAATCGCTGTACGTCGGGCAGTCGAGCTGCGTCTCCTGGTTCGGTGCCTGGCCGCTGATCATCGCCACGTAGTTATCGAGGCTCGCGTGGCCGATCGCGTAGTACTGCGTGAGCAGCACCCCCTGCGCCGGGAGTGTCTGGGCGAGATAGGGAGCGTCCGAGTCCGGCGCGAAGGTATGCGAGTAGCTCATGTTCTCGAGCACCAGCACGAACACGTGTCGGATCGGCGGCAGGGCGGAAGCCGCGGACGTGACGCTCGCGCCGGCCGCAGCGCCCGCGGGCTGCGCGACAGCGCTCAGGAACGCCAGAGCCAGGAAAAACGTGCGCAGGGACATTCAGCCTCCGGATGACACAGAAGGAGCGGACGCGCTGGCGTGCCCCGGGGCAAGCCGCATCGCCTTGGTAAACAACACCCCGCAGAGCATGGTCAGGAGCGCCGCCGTCAGGAACGCGGCTCCCGGGAAATGCACCGGGGCGCCTTGCCGGGAAAAATACCCGAAAACCTGGGTCATCAACGGGGGACCGAAGATCGAGCTGAGACTATAGAGACTCGCCACCGCCCCCTGGAGCTCTCCCTGCGCGTTGGCGGGAATCTGCCGCGAGGCGAGCGCATTCATCGAGGGATAGGTGAGCGCGAACACAAAGGTGCTGAGCGATACCACGTACATCATCCAGCCGGACGGAACGAGCGCGTAGCCGAGGTAGGCGATCACCCCGGCCGCCATGCCGGCGGCGGCGGCGCGCCGCTCCCCGCCGAGCCATGGAATCAACACACGGGTGAGCACCCCCTGGGCGGTCGCCATCAGCATGCCGACGAAGGCGAGCGAGTAGCCGACCTCGGCGCTCGTCCAGCGGAACTTCGAGATCGTGTAGAAGGCCCAGGTGCTCGGCAGCACCTGGTGGCCGAGTTGCCACAGGAACAAGGCGCCGAGCAGCCAGGTAACGGCCGGAAATTTACGGATCTGCCGCAAGGTTCCCAGGGGATTCGCGCGCCGCCATTCGAACGGGCGGCGCGAGGCTTGCGGCAGCGACTCCGGGAGCGCGACGAGCCCCAGGGTGCCGTTGGCGAGCGCGATGACGCCGGCGGTGAAGAACGGGGCGCGGGGGCCTAAGCCCCCGAGCAGTCCCCCGATGGCGGGACCGAGGATGAAGCCGAGCCCGAAGGCCGCGCCCATGAGGCCGAAGTTCTGCGCGCGCTTCTCCGGTGGGCTGATGTCGGCGACATAGGCGTACGCGGGCGTAAACGAGGCGCCCGCGATCCCGGCGACCGCGCGGCCCGCGAACAGCCAGCCGATGACGGGCGCGAAGCCCATGATGAGGTAGTCGACGCCGAGTGCGAACAGAGCGAACAGCAGCACCGGCCGCCGCCCGAAGCGATCGCTCAGGTTCCCGAGCACCGGCGCGCAGAAGAACTGCAACAGCGCATATACGAAGGCGAGCCAGCCGCCGTAGCCGGCCGCACGGTCCACGGTGACGCCGGTCAGCTGCATGATGAGCCGCGGCAGCACCGGCAGAATGATGCCGAACCCGATCGAGTCGACCAGCACGGCGATGAAGATGAAGACGAAGGCGGCGTTGCCGGCCGGGCGCGGGCTCATGGGGACTTTCGTGAGGGCGCGCTATCTTAGCCGAAGACCTGCCACCCGGCCGCGCAGCCAGTACACCGGAAGCCCGACGGCGATGATGAGCAGCGTGACGCAGGTGTTGACCGGATCGGTGACGAGCGCGTTCGCCACCATGCCGGCCGAGGCCAGCAGGAACACCGCGGGTACCAGTGGATAGCCCCACACGCGGTAGGGACGCAGCAGCTCCGGGCGCCGCCGCCGCAGCACGAATACTGCCGCCACGGTGAGCGCATAGAAGGGCCAGATCCCTAAGATGAACTTGTCGGCGAGCTGCGCAAAGTCGTTCTGCAGCACGTACACCACGCCGAGTGCGGTGCATATCCAGATCGCGACCGACGGACTGTCGAAGCGCGGCGAGACGCGCGCCACGGCGCGGAACAGCAGCCCGCGATCACCCATCGCGAAGAAGATCCGCGCACCCACCATCATCGAGGCGTTGAGGCCGCTGAAGGTGGCGAGCATCACCAGTCCCGCGATCAGCCCGGTGCCGACGCCGGCGAGCAGCGGGACGCGCGTCGCGACGGTCGTGGCGATCAGCTTCGAGCCCGCCATCTCCGGCAACGGCAGCACGTAGATGAAGGCGAGGTTCACCAGCAGGTAGACGAGAGCCACGCTCGCGCTGCCGGCGATGAGGGCGCGCGGCAATGTCTTCTGTGGATTGCTGATCTCGCCACCGATCAACGCCACGTCGGCCCAGCCGTCGTAGGTCCACATCACCGGTACGAGCGCGGTGGCCACCAGTGACAGCGACACCGCGCCGCTCCAGAGCGGAGTGAAGTGCGCGGCCGAGGAGCCGCGCGCGGTGCAGGCGAGGAGTCCGAGCGCCACGACCGCGGCGTACTTGGCGTAGGTCGTCACGCTGAGCACGACGGCCGCGCGTCGCACGCCCAGGTAGTTCAGCACGCCGACCACGACGATGGTGAGCGCGGCGACCTCGCGCACCTCGGGCGCGGTGAGCGGAAGGAAATAGCCCAGGTACTCCGCAAAGATGGTGGCGATGGCACCGAGCGCCGCCGCCCGCACCACGGTGAGCTCGGCCCAGCCGAACAGGAATGCCGGGACGGGGCCAAAGCCTTCGAGGATGTAGGCGAACATGCCGCCCGAGCGCGGCAACGACGCGGCGAGCTCGGCGAAGGTGAGTGCACCGCACAGCGCCATCACGCCGCCGAGCACCCAGCAGAGGATCACCGACCCGGGATCATGCAACAGGCCTGCAACCGTGGCGGGAACGCGGAAGATACCGCTGCCAATGGTGATGCCGATCGAGACGGCGACGGCATTGAGCAGCCCCACCGAGCGCGGCATGCGCTCGCCCCATGCGTCGGCCATCGATTAAGACCCCTGAGCGGCTCTTGGGTCCCGCGAGTCTAGTGCATGGACGCCGTCAGGCGCGTGGAAGTTCGCTCAATGCTCGGGATCCGTCTGGTTCTGCTGAGCGATGGCCGACTGCAGGTCGACCGAAGAGGCGATGACGTTCTTGATATCCCTGCACTGCGCGAGACTGGCACCCCGGTAGTTGTCGACCGGGAAGTACTTGACCTGCCAGGTCGCGAAGCCCCAGACGTCGAGGCCGGCCTTCAGGTACTTGTCGGCGCGGTCGGCGGCCTCGCAGTCGTACTGTGAGCGGCGAACATGCTGCTGTAGCTCGCGCAGCAGCTCGTTGCGCGCGCGGACTTCCGACTGCTGCACCAGCGTCTCCTTGAGGCTCGGCGCAGCACCCGTGCGGCGCGCCTTGCGCTGCACCTTGAACTCTGCATCCGCGTACGGGTCCCGGATGGTGCCGGCCGGCTCGTCCACCGCCTCGGGCGAAGGCGGAGGTGTGAGCGCTGCGCTCCGGACCGGCGGGGTTTCCTGCGCAGCAATGGGCGCGGACGCCGAGGAGTCGAACAGGTGAGCCTCGGCGTTGCGCACGGATTTCACCGCCAGATAGTCGTTCACGGCCCAAACGCCCAGCGTGATGAGCGCCGCGCCGATCCCGAACGGGGCCGCATACTTGATCAAGGCGCTGAGGACGGTGGGCGCCGGAGTCGCACGCACCGCGCGTGCCCGCGCGAGCAGATCGCCGTGCCGCAGCCAGCCGATGAGCCGCCCCGAGCCTTGCAGCGCGGCCTGGGCGACCAGAAAGCCCAGGGCCGTGCCGATCACGAGTTGAATCATGCTCATAGACCGGCATTCTGCCCGCCGGCGCCCGCCCCGGGAGGCACGACAGCTGCTATCTGTGAGCGGGATCACGCAAGCGGGGCGTGCAACGTGCGCGGAGCACGCTCCTGGAGCCGATGCGCGCGCCGCGATCCCGTGCGATTATTTGCCGATGCCCACAATTGACGTGCTGCGAAGGCTCTTTCCCAAAGACAAGGGTGCGGCAGTTGCTAGCGGCCCCGCGGTCAGCGTGCGAGAAGCAGCAGTGGCGCTGATCGATGAAGGAAACGCACTGGAGGCAGAGGGGCGGACCGCCGAGGCGATGGCGCGCTATGAGGCCGCCGTCCAGGCGGATCCGCGATGCGCGCGGGCGCACCTGAACCGCGGCAATGTTCTGCTTGCGGGGGCCCGGATCGACGAGGCTCGCGGCGCGTACGAGCAGGCCATTGCCTGCGACCCGCAGTATGCGGCAGGCCACTTCAATCTGGGAAACCTCGAGTGTCGCGTCGGCGAGTATGAGCAAGGCTTGCAGGAGTATCAGATTGCCGTCGGCATCAAGCCTGACTTTGAAGGTGCATTCGTGGCAATGGGTAATGCACTCGACGCATTGGGACGCGCCTCCGAGGCAATCGAGAGCTACGAGCGCGCGCTCGCGACCAATCCCAGCAACGCCGGGGTCCATCTCAATCTGGGTGTGACTGCAGCGACGCTGGGGCGGAGTGAACGCGCCATCGACAGCCTGCGAAGGGCAATCGAGATACGGCCTGACTACGCTGAGGCGCACCACGCCCTGGGCAGGGTGTTAGTCGGCCTCGGTAACTTCGAGTCAGCCGCGGCAAGCCTGGACCGCGCGGCCTCTATCGCACCCGAATCTGCGGAAATTGCCCGCGACCAGGCCGGGGTTCTGCTAACACTCGGCAGGTCGGCCGAGGCACTGCGGGCGGCAATGCGCAACCTCGAGTGCGCGCCGACGTGGGAAGACAAGGTGGTCTTTGCCGATTGCGCCGTGTCCACAAGTTTTACCCTCAACAACGTGCGGATCCGCGCGGCGCTCAGGGCCGCCATCACCGAACCCTGGGGGGCTCCGTTCCAGCTCTGCTGGCCCGCGCTCAGCATGATCATGCTTGACCCAACCATTGCCGGTTGCGTCGGCCGCGCCAACGAAAGCTGGCCCGCACGCGTGCCGAAAGCGTCATTATTCGACGCGACAGCCCTCAGCGTGCTTGCAGCCGACCGTTTGCTGCACGCAGTGCTGCAGGCAACGCCCGTGACGACGCGGCAATTCGAGCGTTTCCTGACGGCTGCACGCCATGCCCTGCTCGAGACCGCAACGAGCGGGCAGCCGCCGGACCCCGCGGACCTTGCGGCGCTGCCGTTTTACGCCGCACTCGCCCATCAATGCTTCCTCAACGAGTACATTTTTGACTGTGTTGACAGCGAACGGGCGACGGCGGCCGACTGCCGCACCGAATTACTGGCGCTGCTGGACGCCAGGGCAGCGGTGCCGCCATTGCTCTTGCTGGCGGTAGCCGCGTACTTTCCGCTGTACACGTTGCCGGAGCCCACGCGGCTGCTTGCTGCCAGTGAGCAGGGCCCGGTTTCCGAGGTGCTGCGTCAGCAGGTCAGCGAACCGCTCGAAGAGCAGGCGCTGCGCGCCGGCATCAAATGCCTCACCCCGATCACTCAAGGTGTCTCGCAGGCAGTGCGCGATCAGTATGAGGAGAATCCCTACCCGCGCTGGGTGAAACTGCCGATACATGAGCCGGTGCTGCGCTTCAATGGCGAGCTGCGCCGAACGTTACCGTTCGCGCGGTTTACGCCCATGGCTGATGACAGCCAGCCGCAGGTGCTCATCGCCGGGTGCGGCACCGGAAGTCAGCCGATTCTCATGACCCAGAGATGCCGGGATGTTCGTGTACTGGCAGTAGACCTCAGCCTGAGCAGCATCAGCTATGCCATGCGCAAGACGCGTGAGTTCGGCATCACGAATATAGAGTATGCGCAGGCCGACATCCTCAGACTCGACGACCTCACCCGCACCTTCGACGTCGTCGCGGCAGTCGGGGTGCTGCATCATCTCGCCGATCCCTTCGCGGGATGGCGAACCTTGCTGAGCCGACTGCGGCCCGGCGGTTTCATGCATCTGGGTTTCTACAGCGAGATTGCCCGCAGGCACGTGGTCAAGGCGCGTGAATTCATCGCAGCTCGCGGCTATGCAAGCACAGCCGATGACATTCGCAGGTTCCGCCGGGAGTTTACCGTGAGCAGCGCCGATGCCGAGCTGCAATGGCTGAGCCAGGCCCCGGACTTCTATTCGACCAGCGAATGTCGCGACCTGCTCTTTCACGTGCAGGAGCATCGCCTGACACTCGATCAGATCAGCGCGTTCCTTTCCGAATCCAGACTGCAGTTCCTCGGTTTCGAGCTGGACATGCGCGTCCTGCATCAGTACCGCACACGCTTTACCGACGACCCGTCCGCGATGAATTTGCACCACTGGGCGCGCTTCGAAGCTGACAATCCCAATACGTTCGTCGGGATGTATCAGTTCTGGGTGCAAAAAACCGCTTGAGCCCTGAAGATCGGACGATCCGGCCGGCTCGACACAGGAGCAGCCAGTCGTGATTGATCACGGCGAGTCTTGTACCGGTTCCTCCGGCACGGGCGCGTCGGGGTGGGATGCACGCGCGGAGCGGAGCATGGCGATGGCCGCATACGTGATGACAGCCGTGACACCCCAGCGCATCAGCGTGAGGTGGTTGGCGAGCATCTTCACGAGTGGGAACGCGGCGATGGTGCCGAAGATTCCGCCGAGCGTGAGCCCTACTGCTACCGCGGGGGCGAAGCGGCCGGAGCGCAGGAAGCCGAGGCTTGCCACCGGGATCAACACCCCGTCGCTCGCCATCATGATCGGGTAGGCGGCGATCGGGTGCATTCCGAGAAGCGCGAGCAACGCCATCGAGGGTGCATAGTTACCGATGCCGACGCACATGAGCGCGCCGAGGACGAAGTTTGCCACAGACGCCAGCGCGAACCGCCAGCCCGCGAGCCCCATCGCCGAACCGGTCGGCGGGATGATGCCGAGGTTAGTCATCGTGAAAAATCCGGCGGCGAGGAGCAGGGCCACGCCCATGAACGCCTGGATGACGTGTCGACGCATCCGGCTGACGATACCGGCGCCGATCCAGGCGCCGGCCCCGGCACAGATGACCATCGTCAACAGGAGCGTGGGTTCGACCTGGACGGCCGTTATGAAGAGCGCCGCGCTGAAGAGGATCCCCACCGCATTGCCGACGTTCAGTGTCCCCGGGATCAGCTCGTCCGGCGGGTGCCCGCGCAGCTTGAATAACGCCGTGATCTGGGCGTAATTGCCGATGCCGAGCGTGTCGAGGAAGCTCGTAACGCCGCCGATCACGACGTCGCCGGTCGATGGGCGGACTGGCCAGCGGTGCTTGCGGGTCGCGACCACCCAGACGACGACGACTGCGACCTCGACCGCAACGAGGCAGGCATAGACGATCACCAGTGCCGCCGACATGGGTTCCCCAGGGCCGATGTTCCCCCTTATCAAAATACCGGAGACCGCAATCAGTTTCGAGGATTCTCACTCGCCGCTCCTGGCAGCCAGCCGACAGCGTGCCCCGTGGCGTAGAATCCTCCCAAGGCAGACAAAGCCCTCATTCCGCAGGCCACGTTCTTCTTCGTGTCTGGGTTGCAGAGTGGCAACAAACATGTCCAGTGCAAACAACAAATTAGTTGCCCGATATTCGCGACGCACGGCTGGCTCAATGATCCTGGGAACGATCGGATCGTTATTGCTGCCGCAACACCGAGTGTTTGCCGGGAGTAACGCTTCCCGACCAGAGCCTTTTCGCGTGAATATTCCCCAGGCCAAGATCGATCACATTATCAACAGGGTTCGTGAGGCGCAGTGGCCAGACCGACTGGACACCGACGATTGGCGCTATGGCGCCAATTGGGACTATATGAGGTCCCTGGCCAAGTACTGGGTTGAGCAGTTCGATTGGCGCAAGGCAGAAGCCAACCTCAACCGCTACCCACAGTTTCTCGGGCGTGTCGGCGATTACAACATCCATTTCTATTGCGTGAAGGGGCGTGGCCCCAAGCCCATGCCGCTCATCCTTACGCATGGCTGGCCGGGGTCCGTATTCGAGTTTCTCGAGGCAATCGGACCCCTGAGTGATCCGGCGAGTTTCGGCGGCTCCGCAGAGGATGCCTTTGACGTGATCGTTCCTTCGATGCCCGGCTATGGTTTCTCGTCAAAGCCGGTGGGCAAGCCCATCGGGCCGGCAACCACTGCGACGCTGTGGAATACGCTGATGACGAAGGTTATCGGCTATCACAGGTATGGGGCACAGGGAGGGGACCTCGGCGATTAGATCACAACACAACTGGGCCGCGCGTATCCGGAGTTTCTCATTGGCATTCACCTCAACGACGTCGGAGAGGACCTGACCTTTCCGGACGACAGTGAACGGACAGCAGAGGAGCGAGCGTGGATACGCGATAGCGACGCCGAGTGGCATATTGAAGGCGGCTACTCACGCGAACACCATACCAGGCCTGAAACCGCCGCTTTTGCGCTGACGGACAATCCGCTCGGAACGGCGGCGTGGCTGGTCGAGAAACTGAAGATCTGGAGCGACTCACCGGATCGGCGTGAGCCGGTATTCACGATGGATCAGGTGCTCACGGACGTGATGATCTACCTGGTAACCGACACCATTGGCTCGAGCATTTGGTTCTATCGCGGCCTCGACGACGACCCGATCTTCACCCGAAGAGTCAGTGTTCCAACCGGCGTCATCTACTCGCCGCGTGAGATGCTGAGTTTCAAGCCTCCCAGGAGTGTGCTGGAGCGGAATTTCAATCTTGTGCGCTTTACGCAGCTCACGAAAGGCGGACACTTTGCCTTCTGGGAACAGCCCGGTCCAATGATAGACGATGTGCGGCAGTTCTTCCGGCCGCTGCGCGCGTAGGCAGCGACGCGGCTCGAATCTCCCGGGTGATGCGATCGCCGCGTCGTGCCACGCGCAGGCATGACGTCGCGCCAGGGCTGGCAACTCGCGCGCGTCCTATTGAGGTGTTTGAGTCGCCCACGTCCATGCGGTTATCCGCCACCCGGCTTCGAAAATTCCGATTGCGTCTAAACGTTTGGCAAGAGTCCAGAGCTACAGTCAGGCTCGAGCGGAAGCCGAGGGGTACACGATGAACATCCTGTTGTGGGTCCTGCAGGTCCTCGCCGCGCTCCTGTACGGATCGTCGGGCGTCATGAAGGTCTTCATGTTCGACAAGATAAGCCGAGACGTCCCGTCCTTTGGCGCGTTGCCGCGGGGAGCCTGGACGACCCTGGGCATCCTGGAGCTCGTGTGCACGGTCGGGCTCATCGTTCCCGCCGCGTTCCATTGGCAGCCGCCGCTGACGGTCCTCGCTGCCACGATCTTGGCGGTCGAGAGCCTCGTGTTCGTCGGGGTGCACGTGAAGTACCGCGAGGTCACGCCCATGATCTTGAGCGGCGTGCTGGGCCTCCTCATGGCGTTCGTCGCGTATGGCCGGATGGTTCTGAAGCCGCTCTTCTGATGGCGCGCCCGGCGAGATTCGATCACTAGGCGGCCCTGCCCTCTCAATGACTTAATCGCGCTGGCCCACGCTTTCTTGGGCCAGCATGGGCCATGGCCCAAAGGCGCCGGCCGTTGAGTTGAGACTGTGCTCCGTGCCTGCCGGACGACTCCGGAACGGGTTGTGCTCGCGAAGCCAGGCGCGCGCTACGTCGCGCTCCTGCGTCGAGGCTGATCGGACCCGCTCCGAAGCCGGGTCGAGATACAGCGTCAGCGCCAAGGCGCGGGTGCGCATGGGGCCAGGCGCCTCATACGCGTACTCGATCGCGTAAGCCCATGCAGCCGTTGGCTGCAACGCTTGATATTTTTTGGCCCAGTCCAGCAATGACGCTTTGAAGCGATCGTCACCGGTGTCTTTCAGCAGCCACTCGCACGCCTGAGCGTACTCGTAATCGTCGATGATCGGGCGAAAGTCGGAGCTGTGCCGCATGGGGAACGCGCTTCGCAGTGCCTGGAGCGCGCCCTCGTTGTCCTTGTGGGCGGCAGCGAAGAAGGCTCGTGCGAGCGAGGCGTCGAAGCTGGGCGGTCCCTTGAGCTGCCCGACATACTGCTCGAGCTTCTCGCTGTCTCCGGTCTTGGTTGCCGCATAGGCGAAGTACGCCAGCGGGTATCCTTCGATTGGATAGCGGTCCGCCATGGCTACGAAGCGGTTCACTGCCTGCTCGTAGTCGCCGTGGCGCAGCGCGGCGTAGGCATCGGCGAAATAGGCGAAATGCGACTTGATGGGCGTGTCGGGGGGAAGGGCAGGTGCCTTGCCGGCACGAAACTCAGAGGGCCGGACGAACTCGAACTTGCCTTCTCCCTGATCGCTCGGCACCAGCAAGGTCCGTCCGTCGACGTCGATCCGTCCGGCCGGGGGTCCCTCCAGCTGCGCGGCGAAGCTGCCGAGATCGGCGGGCGGCATACGTTCAGTCCCGTGCCACAGGATGGCGTAGTAAGGCGCGAACCGCATCGCGGTGAAGTGAGCCGTGCGAATCTCCGGCCGCGTCAGCCACGCGCGCACGGCCGCGTCGCTCAGGCCCTGCATGCGCTGGCCGACGAGCGCGGCCTGCCAGAGCTGCGGTTGCAGAAACGATGCGTTGAGCTGCGAGAATGCCTGCCAGGCTTCCTTACTCCTGCCAAAGACGAACAAGAAAGAGAGGTAGTCCGCGTAGCCCCGAGCGCTGTTGTAACGCGTTGCGCGCTCAAGAAGTATTTCGGCCGCGCCGGCATAGTCGCCGTCCATGAGATGCAGCCGCGAGTCCGCCGTCATGCCGTCCTCTGATCCCGTGTGTAGCGCGGCGGAGATGCGGTAAAGCGGCCGCGCCAGTTCTGGCATCCCCATCCAGAAGAGCTTCGAGCCGGCTGAGAAGGCGTAGTCCGATACCGCGACCGCATCATCCGGCCGTTTCTCATGGAAAGGCGGGTACCGCAGGAACGTGTCGCGGGCTGCCTGGTAAGAGCCCTCCGTCACGAGCAACCACCCGAGATCCGAGTAGTTGGACCAAGTGTCCGGGTCATCGTGAATCGCGCGCTCGAGTTTCGCGCGCCGTTCCTTGGCCCCACCCGTGTTGTTCTCGTCGGTCTTCGGGACGGGTCGCAGCGGGCTGCCCGTGAAACGCGAGCCGAGCGAGGCAAGCACGGCGTCCGCATGACCCGGCTCATTGCCAGCTGGCAACCAGCTCAACGGGCCCGGATCGTGCGCGCTGAATGCCAGCGCCTCGAGGGTAAGGGAGGCCGCCGGTTCTTCTGTCGAACGGACGCCGAAGAACCACATCGGCCAGTACGAGCGTCGGGGATAGTCATAGCCGTACACGTCGACCATGACGGAGGAATCCGGAGAAGGGATTCCCATATCCATCAGCGCGGTGCAAGCGGTCACATTCTGTCCGGGCGCGAACCGAGCGGCTACTGTGGCGCTCTGAACGAGCTGCGCGTGCCAGCTCTCGCGCGTGTCGTCCCCACTCTTCTGATAGATCGCAAGCGCGGCGCGGGCGCGGTCGAGCTCGAGGGCCGGCCGGCCGACGAGCAACGGCTCATAGCGATGAATATCCTGCATTGCCTCCTCGGGGAGTCCTTGCAGCTCGATCTCGCGCCGCAGGCTCTTTGAAATTCGATCCTCGGACGAGCCCTCGAGCAGCCAAAGCAGATCCCATTCTGTCGGCCGCAGTTCTCCCGTCCTGCAACACGGTGAGGGTTGCAAAGCGGCCGCCGCGCGGCGCAGGTGGCGTTCGTTGGTCAGATCTACTTCGACCTCATCGACCGGCGTCCCGGTCACGTCCCTGCCGCCAACCACGGAGCGAGCATCCAGTCCCGCGATCGGGAACGCCTCATCGAGGAGTGCCTTGATCACGAGGGCGGGAGCCACTTTCCAACCGTCCAGATCCATGGCGCGCAGCTGCACGAGTGGCTGCCACTGTGCGTGCCCTGCGCCAAAGGTCTGCTCGCTGGCTGTCGGCATCGCCTGCAGCTTCTTGGCATACCAAGCCTCCAGATCGCGCAGCGCAGCGTCCAGCAACAGGCGTTGCAGAGACTGCGGCACACTCGCTACTGCCTTCCTCGCGGCCGGCAGATCTCCGTTTAGGATGTCGACCAGCGCGAGCGACTCGGGCGAGGACTGACCGGCGAGCGCGACGAGCGCCCCGGGACGCCGCGAAAGCTGCGTAAGCGCATAGGCTTTGTAGAAGGACCCAGCCGGACCGCTTCGACCTTGGCGCGGCGCCGCGAGCAACGCCCGTTCGAAAGCCCGCTCGCGCGTCAGCTCGGCGCTGAACGGTGCTAACGCGCCCAACAGGTCGAATGCCGCCGACGGCAGGACGGTGGCCCCGACACCCGCTGATGTCAGCTCCCGCGGGGACATCGCGACCCGGGTGGCAGTGCCTCGCGAGCCAACGGGAATGCGGTCCTGAGTTAGCGTCGCCGGGAGCGTGTGCAGCACATCGGGCAACATGTCGCTGAACACTAGCGCCGGGGTGCGCTCGTCGGTGAACGGCACCGCGCGCCAATCGCGCTGCCACGGTCGCGAACGGGTCTGCACGGGCGTCGTGGGCAGATCCCGAACCTGCAGCGTCAGAGTAAAGGCATGGTGCAGGTCGTGGCCGACGTAGCCGCTGATCACCTTGGTAGCTCCGAGCCTTTGGGCCAAACGCTCGGCGTCCATAGGCTCGATGCGTCGTTCGCCCTCTCCCAAGGCGCGAGCGACGAGGAAGGGGTCGGCGACTTCGTAAGTGGATGCGTCGCCGAGCGCGTAGGCGAGCTCGGCCGTCATCAGCGTGCGCTCGATGCGGTCGAGACCGTAACCCTGCACCTGAAACGGAACTACCAGTACGTCGACCCGATGCTTTGCGAGCGCGTCCTGATAGAGGGCGCGCTCGGATTCGAGCCACGGGGAGCGCGGTTCAGGGCGCTTTGGAGGCGCGGGGTACTGCCACTCGCGGATTCCGTTCTGGCAGCCCATGGCGGTGTCCAGGTAGTCAGGTATCGGCAGCTCGCCAGAGAAGTCCTTGACGGTCGGCTGAAAAGTGAGAGGAACCGGCGATTCGCGACACACGGCAGGCCGTTCAGCGGATGCAGCGCTCGCGCAGGCGGCCAGGCAAATGGACAGGGCGATGAGCCGCTTCACGGGTGTCCCTTCCCTGATACTGCAGGGATGCAGATTATGCCGCGGTGCTGCAAACAAGTGCGGCAGCGCATCCGAAGCGTGATGCAGTCGGCGACCCCGGGTGGATCTCGAGAATTACGGCGCGCCCGGAGAGATTCCTCGGCCGCTGACGCGGCCTCGTCCCTCGCGGGATGCTCGGGACCGCACGCGCTGGAAACGCGTGCGTCCAACCTGGCTCGAAGACTCGCCAGGTTAGTCGAGCTCCCGCGCCGCCTGCGGCGGCGGTCGGAAGTTCTCACCCGTGTGACCGCAGGCAGAGCTCTGCGAGCTGGGAATCTTAGGTGTCCTTCCGGAATTGGGGGTGACATTTTATTCCGATGACATGGGTGACACTTTTCGGCATTTGCGGAGGGTACGCAGATGCCGTGGCGGGAGTGTCACAAGATGGACGAACGACTGCGGTTTGTGGCCCGTCTGCTGGACGGGGAGAAGATGGCGGTGCTTTGCCGGGAGTTCGAGATCTCGCGCAAGACCGGCTACAAGATCTTCAGCCGGTACAAGGACTGCGGGGTTGATGGGCTGACGGATCGCTCCCGTAGACCCTACCGGCACGCCCGCCAGCTGCCTTTCCAGATCGAGAAGGCCATCCTGCAGCTCAAGTGAACCGTGCCGGCTTTCCCGGAGACTTCAACCTGAGAGAGGATGGAGTTTATGGGAACAGCAAAGCGATATTCATCAGAGGTACGAGAGCGCGCGGCGCGGATGGTGTTTGAGCAGCAGGCGGAGCACGGCTCGCAATGGGCAGCGATTGTCTCGGTGGCCAGCAAGCTGGGTTGCGCGGCCCAGACGCTGCATCGCTGGGTGGCGCAGGCTGAACGTGACCATGGCAAGCGTGCGGGCTTGAGTACGACGGAACGGGAACGGCTCAAGGATCTGGAGCGCGAGAACCGCGAGCTCAAGCGCGCCAACGAGATCCTGCGCACGGCGTCGGCGTATTTTGCGCAGGCGGAGCTCGACCGCCGACGCAAGTGATGTTCCGGTACATCGAGGAACACAAGGGTCGATTTGGGGTCGAGCCGATCTGCAAGCAGTTGCCGATTGCCCCATCGACGTATTACGAGCTGAAGGCACGGGAGCGCGATCCGAAGAAGCTCCCGGAGCGGCATCGTCGGGATGCACAGCTTGGTCCGCATATTCGGCGGGTGTGGGAGGAGAATTTCTGCGTCTATGGGGCGCGCAAGACCTGGAAGCAGCTGAACAGGGAGAGCATACGGGTGGCGCACTGCACGGTCAGGAGGCTGATGCGCCAGATGGGCCTGTGCGGCGCGAGGCGCGGCAGAGCCTTCAAGACAACGATTCCGGCCGAGAACGCGCAAAGCCTTCCGGACTTGGTGAAGCGGCAGTTCGTGGCCACGCGGCCTAATGAGCTGTGGGTCGCGGACTTTACCTACGTTGCCACCTGGAGCGGCTTCGTGTTCGTTGCCTTCGTGATCGATGTGTTCTCGCGCATGATCGTCGGCTGGCGGGTGAGCACGTCCTTGAAGACGGAGTTCGTTCTCGATGCGCTTGAGCAGGCGGTCCACGCTCGCTGCGACACCGACGGGCTGATCCATCACAGCGACAAGGGCACGCAGTACCTGTCTATTCGCTACAGCGAGCGCCTGGCTGAATGCGGCATTCAGGCCTCCGTCGGAACCACCGGCGACTCGTACGACAATGCACTCGCAGAATCGATCAACGGCCTGTACAAGGCGGAGGTCATTTGGCGGCGCGGCCCCTGGAGAAGCGTTGAGGCGGTCGAATACGCCACTTTGGAATGGGTGGATTGGTTCAACAATCGGCGCCTGCTCGAGCCCATCGGCGACCTTCCGCCCATCGAGTTCGAGCTGGCGTACTATCGGCAACGTGAAGGTCATACCACGGCGGAGTGACTCACACATAACAGTGTCCGGAGAAGTCGGCACGGTTCACCTCAAGCAGGAAAACGGCTGGACCTACGGCGCTCTTGTGAACCGAATCCGGTCGGTGTCCAGTGACAAGTTACCTTCGTCAGGGATCGTGTTATAAGACTCGTTAGCTCATCCGGAGCGGCGCGCACCAACCAAGAATAAGAATGGATCCTGTTGTCAAGTTGGTAATTGAGATTGCCGGTATCCTCCTGCTGGGGGCACTTGGCGAGTTCATCTTCGCGCGAACGCGCGTGCCGGACGTAGTCTGGCTGGTGGCCGCCGGCATTCTCGCCGGCCCGGTATCCGGTCTTGTCCCGACAAGCCTGCTCACGTCGGCCATCCCGTTCCTTGGAGCCATCGCTCTGACAGTCATTCTGTCAAGCGGAGCGTCTCGTCTCCCGCTTGCCGAAGTGGCCGCGGCCGCGCCCCGCGGTATTTTTCTGGGTTTGTCGGGATTCGTTTTTTCTTTGATTGCGGTATGCGGGTTCTTTTGGCTGGCGACAGCGTTAGGTTATGTACGCCCGTCGCCGCCTTTGGCCTGGGTGATGGTAGGCGCCATAGTCGGCGGTACCAGTTCGGAAATCATTATGCCAACGATGGCCATGGCTCGAGTGCCTTCCAGAGTAGCGCGCATACTGGAGGTTGAGTCCTCTGCAACTGACGCGCTTAGCGTGGTTGTAACCATGGTGCTCATCGACCTCGTCGTGAGCGGTAGTACGGACATATCTGGTCCGTTCATTGCCCTCGCGAGAGAACTCGGTGTCGGGGTGGCTGTAGGTGTGATTGCCGCCGCATTGCTGGTCCCCGGTATACCTTCGATGCGGGACACGCCTCACGGCTATACCGTATTTCTTGCGTTAATGCTTGCGTTGTATGGCATCACCGATTTGTTTAAGGGAAATGGTGCCATGGCGGTGCTGGTGGCGTCGCTTTTGATCGGTAACGCTTCGTCTATCGTGCCACGCCTGTTTCCGGGTGCCCATGGACTGGAGTTCGCTGCATCGCAGACAACGAGGGTGATGCAGAACCAGATGACGTTTCTTATCAAGTCGTTCTTCTTTTTTCTGATTGGCCTGATGTTCCCAACGGACCTGAGGCAGATTGCCTTGGCGGCGATCGGTGTGCTGTTCCTCATGTCGATGCGGGTTCCAGCTGTGCTGGTCTCAACGAGAGGCATGGGACTGGGAAAGAAGCAGTTCTGGTTCCTGGGTACCGCAATACCTCGTGGTCTAGCCGCCGGCGTGCTCGCGACGCTTCCGATGCAATACGGGGTTCCGGGAGCGGAGAATCTGGTCCCGGTTATATTCGCGGTGATTGTCCTCAGCGTCCTCGTTTTTGCGATCGGCTTCTCGATAGTGGGCCGGTTGCCCGACGAACCCGCGCCCATTAAAGATGACGGCGAGCCCTAAGATTTTTCCGCGCAAGCTCACGGCGCCCGAAAATCCTTCCTTATAACCATCGCGTTCAAATGCTACGCCGTTGTACCGTGTAGATCGCACCGCGAATCCAACACAGGATTCGCGACTATCTCGAGGCGCCACTCACGCCGCAAGTCTGCTTACTCAACATCGACCGTTCAGATAACACCCCGCCGACATTTTGTCAGTTCGTCTCGCGGTATCCAGTGTCTTGCACTGTGACCGTCAGTTTCTTGACCTGCGCGTTGAGCGTGATGTCGGAAGTGTAGGAAGTGCCGTCGTTCAACTCACCCATGCGCGCATTCAGCGTGACCACATCCGTGGCACTGTCGAGGTAAGTTGAAACCGTCACAGCCAACGCTCGATTATTTGTGAGATCTATATCTACGGTCAGTTTGTCCCCCGTCTTCTGATAGTCCCGGAAACTGATATTGGCGCGCTTGCCCGGTTCCAACACGGCGATCGAGGGGGTGACGAGAACCGCGGCGAGCGCGCACATTTCAACCGTTCTTACGACCATGAACTTCTCCGACGGATTGGGCCCAGGATTCCCGGCAATCACCGCTGCGTGGTGGTGGACCTCACCAAGGGGGCCGCTGGTCACTCATCAGCCGCACTACGCGTGCTCGAGAAGGCGGGCGAGGTCTTCCGGAGGGAATAAGGTGCCCTGGAGGTGACCAATCGCAAGCCGCCAGGCGCTCGGGACGTTTCAATAGAGGCCTGTAGCCCAAAACCAAGCCTTGTTCGTGGTGGTCCTGAAACGCCAAATTGATGCGCCCGCAGCCACTCCTTTACGCCCTTGAGTTCCTGATCTACTAGCACCCCTCGACAGTGCGCGGTAAGCCGCGCATTCTTATGAATGTCCGTCGGAACTGCCTTGGTTCGTGAGCGGGGTGAGCCAAAGCACCATGGAAGACCCCTAAATGGGCAACCGTTCACCCGACAAATAGCGTCCTGAGACTTCACATCTAGAGGTGCGACGATGACTAAGATTACCTATGGTGCTTCCGTGATTGCCGTGGCGATACTCACCACTGGCTGTCACATGGAGAACAAGAGAACCGAGGCTCGGATCCAGCAGATGCCCATCAACTGCGAAACCGCCCCCGGCGACTTGCGCATGCTTGACGAAGAGAAAAAATCGACTGCGCAAAGGACCAGCGCAGGGGTGAGCAGCGTGGTGCCAATTGGACTGGTCGCTGGCCTCGTTACGGGTACTGCAGGTACGAAGTACAGAATCGCTACGGGGCAATACAACCAGATGCTTGACGAGAAGGCAGCTCAGATCAAGCAGGCCTGCCCCGGCGCGGTGGCCGACGAGGGCAATTAGCCAAGCCGAAAGTGCACCTCCGGCACGGAAGCCAATGATGCAGGCGTGAGCAGGCTACGTCGACTAACTTGGCGCCACCAAGGATGCGGCGGTGGTTGAAGCACGCCTCTGTGCAATTCGTATGACGACTGTAGTCATACGGTCACAATCGCAACTCGCGCGCACCACGTGCCGGCGGCTCGCGGCGCCGCGCAGGCCATTCTTGGAGCCGCAGAAGAACGGCGTGCAGCAGCGGCAAGAAGGTCGGTGAAGGCGCAGTCGCCATGACCCTCGCAATGGTGTTCTCCGCCGATGATGGCTGCGATGTCGGCGAGGACAGTGGCTCGCCGGTCGCCGAGGATTACAGCGCCGTCGGCAACCGCTTCAATGGGCTCATCAAGGGCGTTCAGCTGGCAATCGCTGACGCCGCCGAAAGCGCGGATCACCTGGTCAAGCCGGAGGATGCGGTCCGCATCGCGATGGCGCGGCAGTAAGTCCGACTGCCCCAAGGACGGAGGCGTTCGTGTCAACCGGCGTCGCCGAGCGAAACCGCGGCGGTCGTGCGCTAAGCTTGCGCCCGCATGAGACGCAGAACCGCAATGACAGGCCTACTTTCGGGATATCAGAAGACCTGGGTGCGTTTCGATGCAGTGGCCGGAGTGACGACCGCGGCGGTCGTCATCCCGAAGTCCATGGCCTACGCGACCATCGCCGGCCTGCCGGTGGAGGCGGGCCTGTATGTGGCGCTCGTACCCATGCTCGTCTACGCGCTGCTCGGATCCTCGCGACCCTTGAGCGTGAGCACGACCAGCACGCTCGCAATCCTCACTTCGACTGAACTGTCGCTCACCATGCCGGGCGGCGATGCCGCTCACCTGCTGGCGGCCGACGGCACTCTCGCCCTGCTGGTCGGCGGCTTTCTGATCCTGGCCAGCCTGCTGCGGCTGGGGTTTCTGGCGAATTTCCTGTCCGACCCGGTTCTGACCGGCTTCAAGGCGGGCATCGGCCTGCTCATCGTCGTTGACCAGGTACCCAAACTCCTCGGTTTGCACATCGATAAGGGGCAATTCTTCCAGCAAGTTCTTGCCATTCTGCAGCATGTGCCAGAGACGAGCCGCGCGACGTTAATGCTCGCTGCCGCGACGCTCGCGCTTCTCTTCGGGATCGAGCGCTTTCGCCCCCAGGCTCCCGCGCCACTCGTGGCTGTCGTTCTCGGTATCGCAACCGCTGCGCTTTTGGGGCTGCGCGAGGCCGGCGTCGAGCTCGCGGGTCCAGTTCCCGCAGGACTGCCAACGCCGGCACTACCGGATCTGTCGCTGGTATCGCGCATGTGGCCGGGCGCGCTGGGTATGGCGCTCATGTCGTTCACGGAGTCCATTGCTGCGGGCCGCGCGTTCGCCAGACACGACGACCCGCGTCCGGCGCCAAATAGGGAACTGCTCGCGTTGGGGGTCGCCAACGTGGCGGGTGGTTTCTTCCGATGCTTCCCCGCAGGCGGCGGAACTTCACAGACAGCGGTGAACTCACGCGCCGGAGCCCGCACGCAGCTCGCCGAACTGGTCACCGTGGCCTTGGTGGTAGCGACACTCGTGTTTCTGTCGCCGCTCATCAGCCTGCTGCCCAAGGCCACCTTGGCTGCGGTCGTGGTCGCGACCACGCTGCCGCTGCTCAGCACGAGTGAGTTTCGCGCCATCCTGCGGGTGCGGCGTGCCGAATTCCTGTGGGCCGTGGCGGCCGGCGCCGGCGTCGTGCTGCTTGGAACACTCCAGGGCATTGTGGTCGCAATCGCGATCTCGGTCCTTACGCTCGTCTACCAAGCTAACCATCCCCTGGTTTACGCGGTGAGACGTAAGCCCGGCACCGAGGTGTTCCGTCCGCAGTCTTCAGATCACCCCGGGGACGAGGCCATTTCGGGCCTGCTGATCATCAGGACCGAAGGCCGCATGACCTTCGCCAGCGCACCTCACGCCCGCGAACGGCTGGCGGCGCTGATCGAGGAGGCGCGTCCTCAGGTGGTGATCCTGGAATGCAGCGCCATTCCGGACTTCGAATACACGGCGCTGCGCACCCTGACGGGGGCGGAAGAGAAGATGCGGGAGCACGGAATTTCGTTGTGGCTGTGCACGCTGAACCCGCTGGCCCTTGAAGTGATCAGACGCTCCACTTTGGGTGAGGCTTTGGGGAGCGAGCGCATGTTCTTCAACCTGCGCGAGGCGGTGAATGCCTACGAGACACGAGGCAAAACGGCGTGAACGCACAGCCATCGATGCTTCACGTTCTCGGATGATTTTTCGTACCAAGGCGCTTTTTTGGGCTTGGGCGGACGCCGACAATTTGCAGGAGACGTGTGATGAGCGCGGATGAGCAATCGACCGCTCGGTTTCAAGTACGGGTCACCTCGGACAGTCATTTCGCGTGGGCTCGCACCCGACTGGCCCTGGAACGCCACGCTCATGGCGTGGGTACGCACGTCCGGGGGGCTGATCGGCTTCGGGTTCACGATCGTCCAATTCTTCCAGCGACTGCAGGACCCTGGCTGACGCCGCCCGTGAGGATCGCGATGCTCGTCATCCTGATTGAACTGTTCGCCTTCGTCGCGGTGAGGTTTCGCATCGTCTAGACCGCAGACCATTCACAAAGGCGCGAATCAACGTGTCGCTGTCGCTAAAGGACAGTACTCGTAATTCGCCCGAACCCGGACGGCGTGGCGTGATTGGACTGTCCACGAAACCCGCGGGCTCGCCGAGGCTCACGCCGGGGCAGTGTCCGGCCGACAGCCCGGATGTGCAGACGACGAGAGACGGGTAGAATGATTGGCAAGTGCTCTGAATAGCACGTGGTGCTCGTCACCTGCGGCGCAAATCCCGGAGAAGACCATGACTAAAGACCGAATCGTATCCGCGGAATCGCTTCCCTTCCCGCCCACACCATCGGCCAGCACGGCCGGCCGCACGATGCAGGAGTCGGTCTACAAGCGGCGCGTGGAGCCTCGACGGCTGCCCGAGGATGCGCCCAACATCCTGATTGTCCTGATCGACGATGCCGGCCCTGGCTTGCCGACGACTTTTGGCGGCGAGGTTGAGACCCGCGCGATGGACCGCGTCGTGCGCGAGGGGATCGCCTACAACCGCTTCCACACCACCGCCATGTGCTCGCCGACGCGTGCCTCGCTCCTCACCGGGCGTAACCATCACCGGGTTGCCAGCGGTCAGATCGCCGAGCTGGCGAATGACTGGGACGGCTACGCCGGGACGATCCCGAAAAGCAGCGCGCTCGCCGCCGAGGTGCTGAAGGACTACGGGTACAGCACCTGCGCCTTCGGCAAGTGGCACAACACGCCAGCGATGGAGACCACCGCCGCGGGCCCCTTTGAAAACTGGCCGACGAACATCGGGTTTGAATATTTCTACGGTTTCCTCGCCGGCGAGGCTTCGCAGTACGAACCGAATCTGGTGCGCAACACCACCAGCGTCCTGCCGCCCCGTACGCCCGAGCAGGGGTATCACTTGAGCGAAGACCTGGCGGATGACGCCATCGCCTGGCTGCGCCGACACAGAGCCTTCCAGGCCGAGAAGCCCTTCTACATGTATTGGGCGAGTGGCGCGATCCACGGCCCACACCACATCATGAAGGAGTGGGCCGATAAGTATAAGGGCAAGTTCGACGACGGCTGGGACGCCTACCGGGAGCGAGTCTTCCGCCGCGCCAAGGAGAAGGGCTGGATTCCCGCCGACGCGCAGCTCACGCCGCGTCACCCGACCATGGCAGCCTGGGACAGCATCCCCGAGGATGAGAAGCCCTTCCAGCGCCGCCTGATGGAAGTGGCTGCAGGTTTCACCGAGCATGTAGACGTGCAGGTCGGCCGACTGATCGACGAGATCGAGGCACTCGGCTACGGTGAGAATACGTTGATCGTGTACATCTGGGGCGACAACGGCTCCTCGGCCGAGGGCCAGAACGGCACGATCAGCGAGTTGCTGGCGCAAAACGGCATACCCACCACGACCAAGCAGCACATCGCGGCGCTCAACGCCCTGGGCGGCCTGGACGTGCTCGGAACTGCGCTGACCGACAACCAGTACCACTCCGGCTGGGCCTGGGCGGGGAGCACTCCCTATAAGGGGACGAAGCTCCTCGCCTCACATTTCGGCGGCACGCGCAACCCCATGGCGATCCGCTGGCCGGCGAAGATCAAGCCGGACGCGAGGCCACGCACGCAGTTTCACCACTGCAACGACATCGTCCCCACCATCTACGAGGTCGTCGGCATCAACCCGCCGCGAGAAGTGGGCGGTGTGCCACAGGATCCGATCGACGGCGTGAGCTTCGCCTATAGTTTCAATGACCCCAAATCCGAAGGCCGGCTACGCACACAGTATTTCGAGATCATGGGCAGCCGCGCCATCTACCACGATGGCTGGATGGCCAGTGCAATCGGACCACGACTACCGTGGTTCACCGGCATTCCTCCCGGCATCCAAGAGTGGACGCCGGATAAGGACGTCTGGGAGCTCTACGACCTGGCGAAAGACTGGAGTCAGGCGAACGACCTCGCCACGAAGATGCCCGAGAAGCTCGCCGAGCTGAAAGAACTGTTCCTGATCGAAGTCACGAAGAACAAAGGCCTGCCGATTGGCGGCGGTCTCTGGGTCCCGCTTCTGCATCCCGAAATGCGTGTGGCGCCTCCCTATACGGAATGGAATTTCAGCGGCGACATCACCCGCATGCCCGAGTTCACCGCACCGGCGCTCGGCAACAAGCCGAACCTCGTGACGATCGAGGCCGAAATTCCGGCCAGCGCCAACGGCGTGCTCTACAAGCTGGGCGCGAACAGCGGCGGTCTTACCTTGTTTGTCGAGGACGGGATCCTCTGCTACGAGTACAACTTATTTCTCATCATGCGCACCAAGATCCGCGCCACGCAGAAGCTCCCGGTCGGCAAGGCCAGGATCGAGGTCGAGACGGTTTATGCCGAGCCGAAGCCTGCAGGTCCGCTGAAAGTTGCCATCAAAGTCAACGGCAAGCCCTTTGCCTCCGGGGTGGTTCCCGTCAGCGCTCCTTTGTTGTTCACCGCGAACGACTGCCTCGACATCGGCATCGCCTTGGGCTCACCGGTATCGCTCGACTACCGCCAAAAGGCGCCATTCAAGTTCAACGGCAAGATCGACAAGGTGAATATCAAGTACATTTCCCAGCCGGCGAAATAGCCGGTCGGGGCCGCCGAGTGTGGCCGGCTGGCACGTGATACAAGAGGCGAAGCTGGATGAACGCGCGGCCGCTGGCATTTCACGTACTCGCCAAGCCCACCGGCGCCATATGCAATCTGGACTGCAAGTACTGCTTCTTCCTATCCAAGGAGATGCTCTACCCCGGAGACCGGTTCCGCATGTCCGACGAGCTGCTGCACGCGTACATCCGCCAGCTCCTGGATGCGCAGCCGCTCGGTGAGGTCAACGTCGCCTGGCAAGGCGGGGAGCCGACCCTCATGGGGATCGAGTTCTTCCGGCGCGCCGTCGCATACGTCGAGCAGTACCGCAAGCCCGGCCAGAGCATTCTCCACACGATCCAGACCAATGGCACGTTGTTAGACGATGACTGGTGCGCATTCTTCAAACAGCACCGGTTTCTCGTAGGCCTGAGCGTGGACGGGCCAAAGCACATGCACGATGCGTATCGGGTCGACAAGCACGGCGCGGGAAGCTTCGATCAGATGATGCGCGGATTCGAGGTGCTGCGCCGCCACGGGGTGGACGTCAATATCCTCTGCACCATTCACGCCGCGAACGCCGATCACCCGCTCGAGGTGTACCGATTTTTTCGCGACAACCTGCAGGCCGGCTACCTGCAGTTCATCCCCATTGTAGAGCGCACGACCGAGGCGCTGATTCCTCTTGCCAACCTCGGCTGGGGCAAGCGGCCCGGTGGCGATCGCCCGCTATATACCCAGCACGGCGCGCAGGTCACCGACCGCTCGGTCCGCCCTGAGCAGTTCGGCCGTTTTCTCGTCGCCATCTTCGATGAGTGGGTGCGGCGCGACGTGGGAAAAGTGTTCGTGCAGACCTTCGATGTGGCACTGGGAAGCTGGCTCGGGCAGCACAACCTCTGCATCTTCTCACCCACCTGCGGCAACGCCGTCGCCCTGGAGCACAACGGCGACCTGTACTCCTGCGATCACTATGTCGAGCCGGGCTATCTCTTGGGAAATATCCGCGACACGCCGATGGGCGAGCTGGTGGCCTCGCCGAAGCAGCGCGCCTTCGGGCAGCACAAGCTCGACAGCCTGCCCAGGTACTGCCGCGAGTGCGAGGTGCTGTTTGCCTGTTACGGGGAGTGTCCGCGCAACCGGTTTATTACGACTCCGGATGGCGAGCCCGGGCTCAACTATCTGTGCGCCGGGTACAAACTGTTCTTCAAACACATCGACCCCGCGATGAAGATCATGGCCGGCCTGCTTCGCCAGGGCCGATTTGCTGATGAGATCATGCAGCTCCCCAACCCGCAATGACTCGTTAGTGTCCGAGCTAAGGAGTGGTGCGTGAAGCGATTCAAACTGATGCGGCGTTTCGTGGCCGCACTTTTTTGCGGTACTGTCGTTTTCGGATGCGGCGCAAAGAAGGAACAGCAGCCGGCGCAGGCCACTCAGCCCGCAACGCAAGCCTCCGCCGCCGCTCAACCAGCTTCGACGTCAACGGAAGACTGGCCGCGCCAGATCACCAAAGATGGCAACCGGCTGACCTATTACCAGCCGCAGGTTGATGCCTGGGCCGATTATCGCCAGCTCGATGTCCGGGTGGCGGTCGTGCTCACGCCCGCTAGCGGGGAGAGCATCACGGGAATGATCACCTTGCAGGCTCAGACCGACACCGACATGGAAGAGCGGACGGTCGTCATCCACGATATCCGCGTCACCAGTGCCCTCTTCCCTGCGCTGGACGAGGCGACGCAGCAGAAGATGCGTTCTGTCGTGGAAGAGCTGTTCCCGCAAGAGGCAGTACCGATCTCGCTCGACCGCATGCTCGCCGCGGCGGAGGATCAGGCAGCACCGGGTAAGAGCTTGGCTCTCAAATCGGTCGCGCCCAAGATCTTCGTGAGCACCGGGCCGGCGATCCTGCTGCTCGTGGACGGTGAAGCCGTAAAAGCGCTGGTACCGCAGGCTTCCCTTGAGATCATCGTCAATGCCAACTGGGATCTCTTCTTCGACACCGTGGGGCAGCGCTTTTATCTTTGGCAGGCGCCCCTGTGGTTGCAGGCAGCCACGCTGAATGGCCCCTGGGCGCTCGCCACGACTCTGCCGCCAGACATGGCAAAGTTGCCCGATGAATGGGCCGAAGTGAGAAAATCCATCCCGCTCAGCGTTCCCCCGAACGCGCGGGCGCCGCGAGTCTTCTACAGCAACAGCGCAGCGGAGCTGATCGTTTTCGACGGTGAGCCCAAATGGGCGACCATCCAGGGAACAAGCCTGGCGTACGCCACCAACACGGAGAGCGATTTCTTCATCGATAACACCACAAATGGATTCTATTACCTGACGTCCGGGCGTTGGTTCACGGCGCAGCAGCGCACCGGTCCCTGGTCGTTCGCGAGTGACAGGCTGCCGGCGGATTTCGCCAGAATTCCGGCGGACAGTCCCGCGGCTCGCGTTCTGTCCAGCGTGCCGGGCACCGACGAAGCCCGCGAGGCGGTGATGATGGCCCAGATTCCCACTCTTGCCGTCGTGAACAAGGTGGATGCGGCGGCGGCGGTGAAGGTCAGCTATCAGGGAGAGCCGCGGTTCAAACCGATCGAGACCACCCGGCTGTCCTACGCCGCAAACACCGACAGTAAGGTCATCAAGGTCGGCGATCTCTATTACCTCTGCTTCCAGGGTGTCTGGTTCATGTCCCGTAGCGCCAACGGACCCTGGGAAACCGCCACCACCGTGCCCGCGTCGATCTATCAGATTCCTCCAAGCAGTCCGGTCTACAACGTGACCTACGTGCGGATCTATGAGTCCACTCCGCAGACCGTCACCTGCGGCTACACGTCAGGTTACATGGGGACGTTCGTCCTGGGGCTGGCCGTTGGTGCCACGATCGCGTACGGCACGGGCTACCGGTATCCCCCGTACGTGTACTACCCACCCAGACCTTACCCCGTGCCCTACTACGTCGGCTATCCGCGCACGTATGGCGTCGCGGTCCATTACAACTATTACAGCGGCGGCTATCACGCGCAGAGATCCGTCTACGGCCCGTACGGCACCGCGAGCAGAGCCGCCTGGTACAACCCGTCCACCGGTTTCTACGGACGAGCGGCGACGGTGCAAACGATTGCCGGAGGAGCGACTGTCGGCCAGGCCTATAATCCGTGGACTGGAACGTATGCAGCGACGCGGCAAGGGTCGAATGCCTATGGACAGTGGGGAAGTTCCGTTGCCGTCCGCGGCAATCAATGGGTTCAGACGGCGCATCGATCCAATGCCAACGGCACTATCGCCGGAGGTCGAGGCTCTGAGGGCGGAGCCGTCGTGGGAGGCGTCGGTCGCGGCGGCTCCGGCTTTGTGGGCCGAGACAAGGACAACAACTTGTATGCCGGCAAAGACGGTAACGTCTACAAGAGGGATTCCAGCGGAAGCTGGCAGAAGTACGGGAATGGAGGCTGGTCGGGTGTTAACCCGCCTGCTACGCCGTACAAGTCATCGCAAGCCCCACCGCAGCGGGCCGCCGCCCAAACACGCCCGACCACGCAACCCGTTACGGCGCAGGCCAGGCCCGGTGGTGTAAACGGCGGCGCCTCGTCACGCCCGGCGCAGCCGCCGCCCTCGGCAGGAACGCCTTCCGCAGGAACTTTGCCCTCCACGTCCGCACCGACGCGCATGCCAGGGCAAGCTCGCCTCAATGCTTCTCAGCAGCCCGCGACGAGCCCGCTTGCGCAGCTCAACCGCGACGCGGCCGCCCGGCAGCGCGGCGCGCAGCAAGCGCAGCAGTATCAAATGAACCGCCAGAGTGGCGCTGCCGGCAACGGACCCGCGCAGGGAACGCGCGGCAGCCGCCGATAAGAACCGCGATGCCAAGTGTCGGGCTTTAGACCATAAAGCCCCGCACGACTATTTACCGGGAGGTGTGCCCTTGGCCGGTGGATATTGGGCGAAAGCCGCCATCGCATTCGCTTCGGCCCGTTGCGCCGTCTTCTGCGGGTCCTTGTCGACGGTCTGCACGAGATAGGCGCGCCACGCGAGCTGCTTTGTGTTGGCATCGATGAGGTCGACGATGAGCGTCCCCTCGGTGTAGTTGCGCACCACCACTTCGTCATAGGTGCGCCCCCAGCGCCCACCCCAATAGGGGTCGTATCGGCTCCAGACCGCTCTCGCAGAGGTGGCGGTGCCGGGCACGCTCTGAACGGACGTCTTGTCCCTGGAGCCGATCCAGTACAGGACCACGAGATCGGGCTTCGCGATCTCCGTCACCTCGCTAAGGCCCTTGGACGACAGTTGTGCGGTGACGATGTCCTTGATGCGCTTGTCGACCAGGGAATTCTCGAGACTGCCCCCGCCGCTAACGTCCTTGCCGCCGGCCCAATAGTACGTGTGGTAGCTCACGAAGTCGGCAGACGGATCGAAGTCCGTGCGCGCGTTGGTATGCGCGCAGCCTGCGAGTGCCCCGCATACGATCAGCATTGAGAGAAACCTGCCCAAGGGTCTCCTACTTGGCGCGCACCGCGTCCAGTTCGCGCTTCAGCTGCTGCGCCCACCCGCTAAGTATGCGGCTGGCTGCGGCGCGGTTGGATACCGAGGTAGTCCACTGCCACGTGCTGTTGGAGGCGCGCTTTTGATCATAGGCCACCGCCAGCAAAGTGCCGGTGACCGAGTCACTGACCTGCAACGCGAGAGTCATAGAGCCAGCGTCCATAGTATACGTTCTCGAACGACCCGCCGTCGCCGTAGCCGGCGCCGTGATATAGAGGTTGACGATGTTAGGCGTAACCTCGACCACCCCGTCGCCCGTTGCGGTAACAACCTCGTACCCGCCATCCGCGAGCACCTTTGCAAACGTGCTCTTCGCCAAGGCCGCAAGCTCGACACGGATCTTCCGCAGCTGTTCGGCAGTGAGACCATACGTACCGTAGTTGTTGGGGTTCCAGCTTTTGCTGAACTCGACCACCGGATCCCCGAACATGATTTTCCCGTAGGCAGAAACGTCAACGTCAGGACGTCGGTAGAGCTTGTCGACGTTCTTGGAATTGACAAGCTCAAGCCCCGGGAATGGCGAACTCGACGCTTGCGCCGCAGCAATCACTGGGAAAGCGACCGCGAGCACGAGCGTGGCCACCGCGGCCCCAATCACACACGAATTATTAGCGAAGAAGCGCGCGAACATCGGGTGCAACCTCCTATCGACGGGAACGGTTCTGAGATCGCGAATCATACTGTACTGCTCGCTAAGTCTGCCAGAGACGATGAATCAAGACTACCCAGTAGCGATCCGCGCCTCGCGACTTCTCGGGTCCACGTGGCGTCGAACGACTCATCTATCGCATCAGTGCCCTCAAACTATGCCGTGCAAAACCGCGTGCGGTTGCTATTCGGTTGATTGCGGCGCGAGCAGAGGAGGTGACAGTGGAAGATATCTGGTTGCGATTCGCCGGGAACCTGGTCGACCGTGTCAGCGGGCCGATGAAGTTTCGACTGCTTCTGCAGCCGACCATGGCTGCGATCTTGGCAATTCGTTCAGGACTGAAGGATGCCAGAGCCGGCAACCCACCGTACTTCTGGACCATCGCGACGGACGCCACGGCACGCGCCGAGCTGCTCAAGGATGGATGGAAGAGTGTCGGCAAGGTGTTCGTGCTCGCGCTGGCTCTTGATGTCGTTTACCAGATCGTGGAGTTGCGCTTCGTCTATCCAGGGGAGGCGGTCATCGTCGCCTTCCTGCTGGCGATCGTCCCGTACCTCATCCTGCGCGGGCTCGTCACTCGTCTCATGTCGCGGCGTGATCGTGGCTCATGACACACTGGACCCGTGCCGGCCGCCTGCCGCTGCGCTCGGCCGACAGCGCGCGGTCATTGGCACAGCGTCGGCCGCGCCCGGTGTGTGCGGCTGGAGCGCGGCGTGGAACGCTTTTCAAGGAGCCAGGTATGGGCTTATCCTTGAGCTGGCCGCTCGCAACGGGATTGAATTACCATGAATAGGATGCCCCGCAGTCTAGTCATCGGCACCATCGCTGCCGTTCCTTTGATGGCTCAGGCCGGCAGCCTCACCGGCAAGGAGCAGTTCCTGTGTACGTCCACGGAAGTGACGCGCTGCGAAGCTTTCAGGGGTTGCGACTCAGGCTCGCCGTCGCTCTGGAACATGCCGTCGTCCGTTCAGGTGGACCTCGCCAAGAAGACCTTGAGCACCTCGCGCACCAACGGCGAGCAACGCAGCTCGCCATTCACGCATCTGGCACGAGAGAACGGCCGGATATTTATCCAGGGCATGGAGAACGGGCGCGTGTTCAGTCTGGTGATCGCCGAAGACACGGGCTTGGCGTCGTTTGCGCTCGCACTCGATGGCACCACAATCAGCCTGTTCGGTGCATGCACGCCCGCACCTTAGAGTCTAACGACTATTCCCGAATCGAAGAATGAGGACACCCGCGATGCGAACGCCCAAAGTCGTTGCCATCATCGTCCTGGCGGCTGCCGTTTCCGCCGCGAGCGCTCAAGCGCCGCCGGTCAGTGCACCTACGGGACAGAAGACTCTCGCAGCTACGCTTAACGTCTACGCCTTTCCAAGCGCCGGTCAGACGCCGAGTCAGCAGGCCGTGGACGAAACGACCTGTTACAACTGGGCGGTTCAGAACACGGGCAATGACCCCTTCGAGGTCGCGAAGAACACCCAGAATGCGCAGCAGCAGGCAGCGCAGCACCAACAGCAGGTTCAGCAGGCCACCGCCGGCGCCGGGGCAAAGGGTGCGGTGGGCGGCGCTGCCACCGGCGCCTTGATCGGTGCAATAGCCGGAGACGCAGGCAAAGGTGCGGCGATCGGCGCGGGGGTCGGCTTGCTCGCCGGAAAGGCCTCGCAACAGTCGCGGCAACAGCAGGCTTCGCAGCAGGCGAAGCAACAGGTTCAGTCGGCCAACCAGACGCAAGCCCAGCAACTCGACGCCTTCAGGAAAGCGTTTTCGGTGTGCCTCGAGTCACATCAGTACATGGTCAGGTACTGAAGTCGAGTCCGCGCTCTATTTCGAGCCGACCAGATCTACTGGGTTTGATCGGCACGATCTCCTGCTTGTGGCGATGCACCACAGGTGTTTAATTGTGACAAACGAAAGTCATGCTGAAAGACTGATGAGAGAGTTAAGATCGTTTGGCCTGCGGACGCTGGCGGCGTGGAGCCGCACCGCGGCGTATCACCAGGACACAGGAGTATCCGGCATGAACGCTTTCCGATGGATGGTTCTCGCGGGGCTCGCACTGCCACTGTCGATCGAGTTGGGCGTCGCGGCGGCGCCGAAAGTCGATCCCGAGACGCTGCCTAAGGTGGCTTGCTCCGACCTGAAGTGGAACGCGGAATTCCTCGCGAAGTATCCAAAGGGGCCCGCCGCCTGCCTCGAGGCGCGCGTCTACAAAGGCAAGCGCTACGCCAAGTTCATAGGGAAGGTATACATCCAGGATCCGACCTACCTCACCGTTACGTTCCTGAACGTTGCCGGTGACCCTTTGAGCACCTTCACCTACAAACCGCCGAGTGCTGATGCCATTGTGTACGTAGACGGGAAGCCGACGAAGTACAAGGACATCAAGGTGGGTGACAAGCTGACGGTCTGGGTGTCCGAGAGCCGCTTCGCGGAGTATGCCGCGCCCGGTTCGATGGCCGAGGCGGCGCTGCCACCGCGTTAAGACGCGCGGCGCAAGGAGGCAAGGCCTGTGCCGGCGGGGTCAGGCCTTGCATTCCCGCCGAATCGTTCTCACGCGACGCATCGGGCGGGGTGCGGCGGGTGTTCGTCGGCCCATCAGGGAGCAGCGAAATCTATGAACGGCGAAACTTCGATTGGCTTCAAGTGGACGACCCTCGGCGCCGCGTTCGTCGTCGCGCGCGGTGCAATGGGAATTCGCACTCGCCTCCGCCACGGGATAGGCCTCTTGGTATTTGCCGCCGCGGGGCTCGTGCCCGCACTCGCGGCTGCAGATGACGTGATTGCCACCGCGCAATCCGACAAGTGGCAATTTTCCTCGACCGTGTACCTATGGCTCCCGGACATCCATGGAACGGTGAACTTCCCGGTACTCGGGACCAGTCAGGACATCGGCGTCGACGCGAACACGCTCCTCAATCACCTCAATCTCGCGGCGTTGGGAGCGTTCGATGTGCACCACGGAGCCTGGGGCGCCTTCACCGATGTCATCTACATGAACGTCGGTGCCACCAAGTCGAATACCAGCAACTTCACGATCGGCAACATCGGGATTCCTGTCGCCACTACCGCGGATCTCCGTTGGAGCATGAAAAGCTGGATCGTGACGGTCGCCCCGGAATACCGCGTAGTGGCGGATACGGCCTGGACGTTGGATCTGTTGGTTGGCGTCCGCTACCTGAGCCTGAGCAACACGCTCGACTGGTCGATCACCGGCGCTCTCGGACCGCTCCCGCCCGTCAATCGCACCGGCACCTCCTCAGCGGACAAGGACAACTGGCAGGGAATCGTCGGCCTCAAGGGCCAGTATGCCTTCGGACCGGACGGGAGATGGTCAGTGCCGTTCTATCTCGATGGCGGCACGGGTGATTCGTGGAATACCTTTCAGGTGGCTGGAGGCATCGCCTATTCGTTTAGCTGGGGTCAGGTAGGCGCGTTGTACCGGTACCTCGAGTACAAGCCGCAAGGCAGCAACAACCAGATAGAGCAGGTCTACTTCAATGGCCCGATGGTCGGGGCTACGCTCCGCTGGTGATGCATGACCGCCCTTCTTGAACTACACATGAAATACCCGGAAGGAGCTCTCGATGAGTAATGTTCGCACCGCGCTGGTCTCAGCGGCTGCCATACTGACTTGTGGCGTCGGGGGCATCGCCGCCGCGGAGGACTACGACCATACGTTTCTCAGCGACTACAGCAAACTCCAGGCCAACCCGCTGCCCGGCAATGCGGGGACCGACCTCGTGTACATCGCCCCCGGTGCCCTGGAGCGGGCGGCCAAGTACAGCGCGCTCATGGTGGATGAGCCTCAGGTGCTGATCAGCGCCAATTCCGACTACAAGGGCGCCAAGCCATCCGATCTCGAAGCGATCGCCGCCCTCTTGCGTACCACCGTAAGTGACACCTTGAAGACGGGCGGCTACGGCATCGTCGACTCGCCCGGACCCAACGTGCTGTATTTGAAGATGGCCGTGACTGATCTCAATCTCAAGCGCAAGAAGCGCGGGCTGCTCGCCTATACCCCGGCGGGGTTTGTCATCAAAGCGGGGGCAGACGCGATGCGAGACATGATGGGCAAGTACGACATCATGGGCGCGGCCGCCCAGGGGGAGATCGCGGATAGTACGTCGCAAGAGATCCTGTCGGAGTTCGTCGCCTTGCGCGGCAACAACGGCAAGCGCATGAGCTTCGACGACTTCAACAACGAGGTTAAGGGCTTCGCCTCACGCCTGCGTTGCCGGCTGGACAATGCCCACGTCCCCGCCGACCAAAAGATCGACTGTCTGGATCCGGCGGCGCGCGCGGCCCGTGAAGCCAAGGGCCCGGTTGTGCATTGACGCGTGTCGGCGCGTCTAGCTGTCGCCACTGGGGACTGAAGTCTCGCGCGCGGCAGTAAGCGCGTGGTCCTCACCCCGCGCTCAGTGAGCTCCACAGAGCGGCCAGATTCTCCGGAATCACGCGAATGACGCCGCTGGTCGGGCTGTCGATGTCAGCGATGAGCATGAACGCGAGTGCTACGGTCAGCGGTACCACTATCGCCAACATGCGTTCTCCCTGGGCACTCCGCGCGCCAAATCCGAGCAGCAGTGCGCAGATGACAGCAACCACCGCCAGCAGACTCCATGACGCCCCCGGGAGCCGGTTCTCCCGGGCCGCCACGGCATTGCCGTGCGAATCGAGCAATTCGTTCATGCCGGAAACCGCCAGTAAGACGATGGACGTCGGCTGCGTCGCCGCGGAAGTCACGATGTCGGACCACAGTTCCGTCTCCAGGCGAGCCGTACGAGCGTTGATTTGCCGCACTTGCTGAGCATGGCGTGCCACATAGAATTGCATGCGCTGCTCGAGGTAGTCTCGCAGCAGCGCGCGAACCTTAGCCCCATCGGCGGCCGGCAGCAGGTCAGCGCGGACGTATTCGCTTCGGATCGCGTTGGCTTCCGCCTCCTCATACGTCTTCCGCTCTTCGTAGCGGCTGACCGCCATCGAGAAGGCGAAGCCGATGAGCAATCCGAGCAACGTGAGGGCGGCAGCCTGGACTGTTTCGAGGTCCTTGCGGACGTCTTCCTGGAGGGTCCCGAACCTGGAAGAAAGGATCACTCCCAAGCGGATCGACCCCCACACGACAACGACAGCAACCGCGAACACCAGCAGGGGGACATCGATGATGTTGAACATTGATCAGTTCCATCAACAGCCTGGTGTATCGAGCATACTAGGTGGAAGGCAGTACGCGCTCAACCTCAATTTCAGATGCCGTCGGTCACCTATGCTAGGTGCATCATTTGCCAGGAGCCGTTGATGCGGGGCAGATAACGGCCTCTATTGTCGTCTGGCGACTTAACGATCACTTCGCCTTCGGGAACAGGAGGGTCAGCTGGAACCTGTAACCCCAGCCCTTCGGACCGATGCCCTCGGGAGTGTCCGCCCAGTAACGCGCGCCAACCTGTAGGCTCAACGGCTGGTTGCCGAGTTTGAGAATCTGAGTGAGAGTGAGGTTGACGGGCACCGACCATTGGCTGGCCTTCCAGTTATAGGTGGATTCGGTGTTGACGCCGACAGTCGTGTAGCTCTTCGTCGTATAAGCAAGGAACGGCTGTACATAAAAGACGCTGTAGTCGCTTTTCTTACTGTCACTTGAAATCGACCAGATTTGGTTCACAAGAGCGCCGTAGGTCCAGCCGTTCTCCTGCTTGAGGACGACGGCGGTCGGGCCAGCGCCCCACTTGCCGGCGGTCAAGTCGCTGGCCCCTGTGGGCAGGAGGATCTGTGGTCCCACGCCCCAGATCCAGCCTGCGTCGGTGGGCTTCTTGGGCGAGAAGTAGAACTGTTGTGTGATGTCGCCGAGCCCCTCCTGTGTACCGGAGCCCGTCGCGACATCGCCGAGTCCGTCTGGCGTACCCGCGCCCGGTACCCCTTTGTCCAAACTAACTCCCTGGATAATCGTGCGCGAGATCAAGTTCCAGTCCGCGCCAAGTGAAAAGGGAATCACCGGCTGGACCGTCAGAAGCGACTGGTTGCCCTGCTCGATCGGCCCGATGTTGCTGTTGTAATCGTATTTGATAGGTAGGCTAATCAAGGCGGCAACTGGATTCAGCGCCTTCTTGGCAAGTTCGCCCTCGCTTTCCTGGGCGAGGGCCGGTGGGACAGCAAACGTGGTCAAGGTGGCAAGAGCGCAGACCAGAGCACGCGCTATACGATGGAGATTCATGTTGCGAGCCTCAATGCCACACCGGCCAGGGTCACAACCGGGGCGGGTCGTAATAGAGCATCAGCCGCAGCTGGTCGGCATGCGCTGCGACTGGGCCGGCTTGTGAGACATGCCCGTAACGTGCCCGCAAGGTCAAGCCGCGCAGCCTGCCGCTGGTCGCCTTCCATTGGAGGTTGAGATCGGACTCGTCGCGCGCATACTGGTTGAGCGCCTCCGGCCGTGATCCGTGCACATACAGCGCGTAGGCGCTTAAGCCTCTGACGAGCCGAAAGTTGTAAGCCGCGCGCAGCATCCAGGCATCCTCCCCGCTGCGGTCGAACCAATAGATCTGCACGGCGGTAAAGCCGGGAGCGCGATTCCAGGGGCTCTGTATCTCGGTGCCGTTGCCCGTGTGAGTGTAGCCGGCCGTCAGCAGCGTGCCGGCGAAGGCCAGCTCGGCCTTGAAGCCCAGCTGATCGGCCGAGAAGGGGTGACCCATCAGCAGGTTCTCGCCCACGCTCTCCTGGCTCGTGTACTGCGCGGCGAGTTGCAAACGCAGGCTTTCGTTGAGCGCGAACGCGTCCTTGGCCTCGACGTAGGCGATGTTGATGATGTCGCTGCTGTAGTAGTCAATCGCGCCGACCGACAGATCGCCCAGACTGTAATCCGCCCCGACGACGGATACACCGCGCGAGACACCGGCGCGTGCGCCCGCGGCCGCGGCCATCGACACGAATTCTGTGGAATCGCGCTCCTTGACCTTGTCAACGTAGCCTACGGCAAAGCGCCAGCGCGGCGCCCCGTCCTTTCCCCCCAACGAGCCGACCACGCTGGCTCCCTCAAAGGTATTGGGCGTCATACGCGTATCGAAACGGCCCAAGTAAGGGGTGTCGTACCCTTTCAGACCGACGATCCCTTGCACACCCTCGGCGAGCAGGAACTCACCGTAGAGCTCGCCCAGCACGGTGTATCCATGCTGCCCCGGTGCCAGCAGCTTCGTGCCGTCCTTGTCCTCGGGACCGTAGAGCCGCTGCGACGTGTAACCGGTCGCGCCGATTGCGAGACGCTTGCGGAAGTACCCGGTCTTGAATCCGGCCGAGCCACCGAGCGCCCAGGCTTCGCTCTCGGTGCCGTTCAATCTGTGCCAATCGAGGTAGAACGAGCGCAGCTCCCCGTAGAACTGCGTATCGCGAAATGTTTGACGCCTCGTTTCGGCCAGCCACTCCGCGCGCGTCATGGGCTCGAAGCTCTGGTCCATTGTGGTGCTGCCCTGCTCGGTAGAGCTTGGGATCGGGACCTGATCGCCGCTGTCAGCGCTCGATCCGCCCTCCGTATCCGCAGTCTCGTTTGTCGACAGCGCCGTCGCGCTTGTGGCCTGCCCCGGCGCCTCCTGCGCCGGTACGACCGTCTTGCCAACAGATGAGAGCGCACCGAGCAGCACGCCAAGCAGTGCGGCGTGCGGGGTTACGCTGCTCCGCAAGCTCTTGCACTCGGACACACCGCCTCGCTGGCTCATCGACCGCGCCGCACTCGCAACCCCATTACCGTTGATTCTTCTGCCGTTCGCGCATATCCGCAACTGCAGCGGCCGGTGCTTTGCGAGCGCGGTGCGTCCGAACCTGGCATCGGCCCTTCGCCGGCAGGAGTATTCACTGCATCGCATCCTCCCCGTGGCTCGCGGATCACATGCTAGAATTTTGCGACGCCCCTGCGAAGCACGTTGGACATGAAAATGCACTGCGTCAGCGACCACGCAACGGCACCGAGCCTCGCGATCCGGACTGCAGGCCTGCTGTGTGCACTGGTCCTGGGTGTCCATGCCGCGGCCGCGGCCCCAACCCCAGCCTCGCCGGACCCCCTCATGGAGGCGCTGCGCGAACGAATCGAGGCGCTCTCCGCAAGCGGCCGGCTGGGCGTCGAAGGCACGCCGCTAAGTGCCACGCGATCACTGACGACGCTCTACGAACTGCATGGATTTCAGCCATTTTGGGATTCTGCTCGCCTTGCGAAGCTGCTCGACCTCGTGCGTGCCAGCGCACAGGATGGTTTGACGCCGGCTGACTATCATCTTGCCGCGCTGGAAGGACTGTCCGACCGGTACCCTCGCGCAACGCTCGATGCGGCGCAGCTCGATCTTCTCGCCACGGATGCCTACACCGAGCTCCTCTATCACCAGTACTTCGGCAAGGTCGACCCTGTCGCGATTGACACGCGCTGGAACTTCGAGCGCCGTGAGATGAAGCAGGAGGATGCGGTGCAGTTTGTTCTCGAGGCGTTGACGAGCCCGGATATCGCCAGCGCCATCGATCAGGCTCGACCCGATCACTGGATGTATCGGAGCATGGTTGAGGCACTGGCGACCTATCGGCGAATCGCGGCTGGCGGCGGCTGGCCGACTATCGCGGATGGCCCCACGCTGCGTCGTGGCCTTACGGATCCGCGGGTCGCCGCTCTTCGGGCGCGCCTTGCGGCGAGCGGCGATGGTCCGGGCGCTCCGACGGCAGAGCTCCTCTTCGACGAGCCCCTCGAACAAGCCTTGAAGCGCTTCCAGGCGCGGAACTTTCTGACGCCCGACGGCGCGGTCGGAGCCGAAACCCGTCGCCAGCTAAACGTCAGCGTCGCACAGCGCATCGATCAGATACGGGTTAATCTCGAGCGCGCACGCTGGGTGCTGCATCAGCCCGCCGATGGTGACTTCGTCATCGTCGATGTGGCCGGATTCCAGGTGCGCTACGTGCGCGATCGCGCCGTGATCTGGAGCTCTCGGGCGCAGATCGGGCAGCCGTACCGTCAGACGCCGATCTTCAGGTCCGCCATCGACGAGGTCGTTCTCAATCCCACCTGGACGGTCCCGCCCGGCATACTCGGCAAGGACATCCTGCCCGCCGTACGTCGGGACCCGTCGTATCTGGATAAGCGCGGCTTGCGCGTGATTGATCGCAATGGCCGGCCGGTCAGTCACGCCGGCATCGACTTCGCCCGCTACAGCGCCGCAACGTTCCCGTTCATGATCCGCCAGGACCCCGGGCCGACCAATGCGCTCGGGCGCGTCAAGATCATGTTCCCCAACCCGTATCTGGTGTATCTACACGATACACCCAGCCAGGCGCTGTTCGAGCGCGAGCAACGCGCGTTCAGCTCCGGCTGTATTCGCACCGAGCGACCTCTGGAACTCGCGGAGCTGCTGCTCGCCGACCCGCAGCGCTGGAACCGCACGGCCATCGACGCGGTGGTCGACTCCGGCAAGACACGCACCCTGCGCTTACCGAAACCTGTGCCGGTGCTGATCTTGTACTGGACGATCGACCGCGATGATCAGGGCGCGATCGTATTCAAGCCAGACCCCTACGGCCGGGATCCAAAGTTGCTCAAAGCGCTCGATCGCCGCTTCGTGCAGCCCGACAAAGGGCCCTGAAACCTCATCGGCTCACGACCCAGGCCCCTGCGGCAACCCTTGACGAATCCGCACGGAGAAATCGGCAGAGTCGCTGGCGGCCTTGGCTCTTGCAGTAATGTTGCTGCTCGCTCGCAGCTCCGCGAACGGCACGCGCGTGTCAATCTGGCCCCGCTCGTAAAGGAGTTGATCAAGATGCCCGTTGGCTAGCAGCCGCCAGTCCAACGGACCCCCGGCGCCGACATTCAGCACATGCCCGCGGATACTGGTAGTGCAGTTTTGCGTCAAGGCGTTGTACCACTCCGGGTGTTCCGCGAGATGATTGACTTCCTTGAGGTAATCGATCAGCAGGGCACGCGCTTGTGCGGCTGTAGCCCGAATCGGATACAGATAGACCTGTTCGCCACGGTAATTCGTTCGCAGTCCGACCAGATCGCGTTCGTCGGCAACCACGTAATAAAGCTCGAACTGCCGAAAGAAACCGCGCACGGCTGAGTATGACTGACCCTGCTGCTTGCGCGTCTCGATGGAGATCGCCAGGTGTTGTCCATCGCTGAAATCCCAGCTGGCGATGGTATGGGCGATCTGGGTGGGTCCCCAGAACGACAGGAACAAATCGACGCCGCGAATGCGGTCGAGGTCGTAAGTTCGCGTCTCCCAGCGCTGCTCGTAGTCGGTTTCGGAGCGATACTTGAAATTGCGTACGTTGTGGATGGTGACCGATGAGTCGTGAAAGGCTGCCTGTGCCGTGCGCGCGACGTCAGGAGCCCAGTTGCGGAGGTTGCTGGGCGCCAGCGACGCCCACCATAGCGCGACCAAGACCACTGGCAGGCACGCAGCAAGCAGTCCTCGCAAGAACGGCCGAACCAGGGTTGCCAGGAGCACGCTGGTGAGCCCAACCGCCACGCACAGCGTTGCGGCGAGCAGGCGCGAATGCGGCCCGTCGAACCAGAGCGCCAGCATCGCCCAGGCAACGCCGGCGAGCACGAGCACGGATAACACCACGGTCGCGATGAGGTGAAAGACGCGACGGATCATCAACGAATCCCAGCGTGCTCATAGAGGATGCGGCGCACCTCCTCGATCGTCTCGGGAGTCGCCTGGGTCGAGTGACCGGAGCGCACCACCAGCTCTGACTCCACGGGCTCGATATGCGCGCTCTTGTAGGCAACGACCCCATCGTTACCATCCTCGATCGGGCCCGTACCCTTGACGGCAATAATCGAGTGCACGTGCACGCCGGGGACGATGGGCAACGACGCGAGAGTCTTCAGGAATGGATTGGACGCGTCCATGTTGTCGAGCGCGGTCGGGATGGTGTACGGAGTTCCCAGCAGGCTCGGTGAACGGAATTTGGCGGCTTCGGCCGCGGCCTTCGCGAGACCACCCGGCAGGTTGATGAATTTGTTGAAGAACTTGGCAATGCGATTGCTCGCCAGATAGCTGCCGCGATGCGGCGTGGCGATGAAAATCACCTGTTTGACGAACGGCAGCGGCTCGACGAACAGCGCACGGGTCAGCAAGTCGCGGGTCTCCGGATTCAGATCCGCCTGATCGAATGGGATCTTGGAAAAATTGTCCCAGAAGCGACTGTCGCTATCGACGACAGTCATTTTGGTCAAAAGCCCCCCCTGGCTGTGGCCGATGATGACCATTTGATCGAGCGCGGGGTCCTTGTCTTCGGGGTCGATGGCCGCACGGAATTTCTGCAGCGCTCCACGCAAGCGCATCGCCGACAGCGCGATTGGATTGCCGCTGTTGTAGATGAAGCCCCAGATCTGATACCGCGAGGCGATCGCCGGATCACCGAGCAGCTCGTTGGCCAGCTGCGCCCAGCGGGCGGGGCTCGACGCCGTTCCGTGCACCAGCACCACCGGAATCTGGTTGGGATGGTACGGGTGCAGCACGAACAAGCCACCGGTGTCGCTGGTGGTGTCGACACCCAACTTGGAAAAGTCGCCGCGGCGAAAACCCGCAATCTCCGAGTCCCAGAGCGGCGAGCCTTCCAGCCGATACGCGAGAGCCGCGCTGGACTCCGCCTCGAGCGGCACGGAGTAGGAACCGACCTGCACGGCAGTCGTCCGATCGTAGTCGTAAAGTTCCACGGTGCCGTGCAGCCGGCCATCGCTCAGCGCGCGGCGAGCATCGTCGAAGCGCACGAAGGCCGTGATCGGCACTTTCGCGGTCGGCGGGATCCAGCGGCTGGCGGGGTCATCCGGCGCGCGTTCGACGCGCGCCGACAGCGCCACACCGATGCCGGCCCTGCGGTAAACGTTGCGAAGGCCGCGCACCTTCAGGTCCGCCAACGACACGAAATGCGTCAGATGATTGCCGCCGTAGCTGAATCCTTCTGGATCGACCCCCAGGCTGAGGGAACCGAAGGGCAGACTCAGTCCTCGCTCGCTGAGATCCACTTCGCCGCGATCTTCCGTCGCCAGCCCCAGCGCGATACCGCGATTGTAGAGGTCGACCGCCAGGCGTAGCCGTGAATCGTATCGCCCGGGCGCGGCCGCCGGATCCGCCGGGAACAGGAAGGCATAGGCATACGCTGCCGAGGCCAGATAATACGGTTGATTCTGCGACTTCTCGGCGTAAGCGAAGGACAGCTCCGCCAGTGCAAATAGCCGCTCGCGTTCGTCCGCTTTGCCGAGCCCGGAATGCAACTCCGCGAGTACGGCTTCCGGTTCCGTCTGGTAGCGGTGACTGAGGGCTGCGCGCTCCAGGATCTGCGTCGCATAGGCGCTGGGCGTGTTCGCCGTCAGGACGTTCGCGTTGAGCTCGCGATGAGCGGCCTGTTCGTCGAGTCGAGACACCCCGACCGGGGTTGCACAGCCGCTCGCGAACAGCACGATGATCGCGAGGCCGAGCGCCAGGGGAACTGTGCGGGCTCTCATTGCGCCCTGCATCATAATGCTTGGCGGACGCCGAGGGCTGAGTTTCCCCTACCGCCCGCGGCAGCTGGCCGCAGAGCGTCGCCGCCACAGCGCCTGATATTACAGCTTTGTGAAGCCCCTAGCTGACACGGGTGGAGCTCATTCGCTGGGCCTGCTTACATCCGGCGGCCGTGGCTGCCATGGCCAGCGGCCCTCGATCTCCAACACGATCGACCAGCTGAGGAATGTACGAATCACGACCAGCAGTCCGAGCGCCGCGAAACTTATCAAGGTGCGCTCCAGCGCGACCGTGCGAACCACGTCGGCCGCAATCAGAATCTCGAGGCCGAGCAGCATCACACGTCCGAGTGTGGCGCGGAAGGATTTGTACTGCCCTGACGTGAAGCCGCGCTGCCAGAGCGCTCGCAGCAACCAGCTGACCGTTGCGATGAGGATGTAGCCCACGATGAGCGCAACGGCGATCGCTTCGATGGCATTCGCACCGATCCCAACCCAGAACTGATATACGGCCTCCCCGCCGCTGTCGTGCATGGTGGCGGGACCTCCGGCGAAACTCACGCGACGCTCGAGCAGGTGTTGGTCTGCAACGCGGGTGCCGTTCGTCCGAAGCGCACCCACCGTCGACGCGAATTGCGGTCCACGGTGAGCGTCAGCCGCAACAACGCGCGCCGCTGGCAAATTGCGTGCACTCGCTGCGCCCGCAGCACCGGTGAATGTTCAGGGGCAGCATCAGGCTTTTCGACCACCCCGTCTCGGTCATCTCTGGACAGATCGGCTTGGAACGCACGTCTGAGCGCGAGGCCAAGGGTCGTGGACTGCTGCTGGGTAGTGACGAGCGGCATCGACTCACACCGACGAGCGCAACGGGCGGATAGTCAGGATTCCACGCAGGCATCCATTTCATGATCGTACCGTGGAAACGAGCTATTGTTCCACGATTCGGTTCCTCGCGCAGCTGGCGCGCCGTGCGCAGCTCCTCGGCGACACCGGATTACCTCAGCAGACCGGCGATACCGAGCCCAAGAAATACAGCCGCGGCAATCAGACGCAGCGGCTTGTGCGGCAGCCGCCACGCCGCCGTCGCAGTGAAAATCACCACGGGCACGTCGATCATCATAGTTCCAAGTGTTGAGCCGACCACCACTGGGAGCAGGGACCCGTATTTCGCTGCCAGAGCGAGCGTGGCGAACTGTGTCTTGTCGCCCATCTCAAGCAGGAAGTACGTCCACAGGGTGGTCGCAAACACTCCAATCTTGGGAGTCGTCGGTGCCTTCGGTGCGGCCTTATCCGGTATCAGTGCCCAGATGGCGATGCTCACGAACGAGAGCGACAGAATCCAGCGCAGCGAGCTGGGGCTGATCGTGACGGCGAGCCAGGCGCCGAGCGCGCCGGCCGCAACGCGATTCAGGAGCGTCGCAGCCAGCATTCCGAAAATAATGGGCACCGGCTTGCGAAAATGGGCCGCAAGCGCGAGCACGAGCAACTGGGTTTTGTCGCCGATCTCTGCGAGCGCGACCACGGCTGTGGAAACAAGCAAGGCTTCCACTATCGGACTGCGGCCTCATGCAGTGAAGCGGCTCTGTGTTGGTTTGGAGTCCTCACAATCTGGCGAGCGCAATCCACTCCGCCGACGCAAGACAGCACCGGTGACCGACGGCACACCATCATTGAGACTGCAAAATGCTGCGGCCATTGCGCGGCTGGATGGGACGTGCATTCATCGGATAGATCCTGGAGAACGTCGCGATCTGCTGTGCGGAGACGGTAGGATGCTTCTTTAACACATACCAGATTACGCCCTCACTGCACGGCGGCGTCGTCAGCGAGCCCGTGTAGGTGAAGTAACTGCGCTCGACGGGCAATAGGTCCAGAGCCTGCACCGAGATCGAGGGAACGTCCTCGGCCTTGTCTTTGTTGACTGGGATATTGCTCCACAGAGAATTGATCAGCGCGTTGGCCTCTCCCTCTTCAAAGAGAATAGCAACAACCGCCAAATGACCCTCGGAATCCTGATGCACCAGATGGGCCACCAGGGGAAAGCCCCCGCCGTTCACGTGCTCTTCGCTGGGATGATGAAAATGAAACTGTTTCAGAGTGTAGGTCTTGTCGCCCACGGTAAGTGTACTTCCGGGAGCAAAGTTCACCTGAATCGTATGGCCGTTGTCGATGATATTCAGCGTCGTTGCCTTGTAATCGAACTTCAATGCCGGAAGATCTGCGGGCTTCGCATGTGTGATGTTGATCGGAGATTGCGTGTGGCCCAGCGAACACGCCGAATATGCCGGATCAAGGCTGCCCCAATGCGCCGGACTCTCGGCGCCGGCGTAGGACCAGTGGGGAGGATGAGATTCCTGAGCCGTACCGGATACAGCGAACATCAACATCAGAACACCTGCGTACGACGCAGTCCGCCTCATGTGTGACGAATGCATGGAGACATCTCCTGACAGCTAACGCTGCATGTGTAAGGGTTGAAGCGCCTTTACGCGGAACCGCAGTAGACTCGAGACTAAAGATAGCGCCAGAGCCAACAGGATGGCAAAAAGCGAAGGATCGGCCCGCGATCTTCCGGGAATGCGTGCAGTGCAGACGACGCGTGAGCGGCTCGGGTGACCGCGTTTGGGCGCTACCGCGCGCCGTTCAGTCTCTGCCAACGGAAGGCAATGTTCAGTCCGACGGCATAGTTCGTGGAATATGCGGCTGAAAGGGACCCGATGCCGCCGATGTTGGCACTCACCGGCGCATTGCCGAGATCGTAATAGCTCAGGTTCACCTCAACCGTCTTATCCTTCGTCCAGCGATACGTTGCACCCGCGCCGATTCCCCAGATCCGATCCAATCGCAGGGCATAGGTGCGATTCGCGTCGCTGATGCCGGAAGTGGCATAAGCTATGCCGATCTTGGCGGTCCAGGCGCCGCCCACGGGCCAGCCCAGCCCTGCCGATCCGGCCCAGATGTTGTTGTACCTTGCGTTGGAGGTCGTGATGGCGGTGTTTCCCACGCTCGCCTGGGTCAATCCGAACTCGCTGAAGTCCACCCAGGCCACATCCAGCGTGGCGAAGGCACCATTATCGAACTGGTGGTAAGCGCCGGCGAGCAGAGCCTGTGGAAAGCGGCTTTCAAGGCTTACGGTTCGCGTCAGAACGCCGGTTGCGTCCAGAACCGCCTGTCGTTGCGGCGTGAGACCGGAGAACTCCGGCGTGCTGGAGAAATGCGATGTGGTCGAGCTGCTGTATGCCAGACCAAAGCGTGTGGTTGCGGTAGCTTCGTACAGCGCCCCGAATCGAAAGCCGACGCCGAAATCATCGTCCTTCAGCGTCATGGTCCCATCCGGCTGTCCGGGACCGTTGAGCACCGCTGATTCGTATTCGTAAGAAGCGTAATTCAGCTCCAGCGCCACCCCCAGCGAAAGGCGGTCATTCAAGCGATAGCCCGCCGCCGGAGCCAGGCTCAGGTAGCCGAGAGTCCATTTCTCGAGCAGGTACCGTCCGATGGTCGCATCCCCCGGGTTTGAACCGATCCCGGCCGGCACGGATAGCGAGATACCAAGCGTCAGGCGGTCATTCCACGGCCGGGCGTAATACACCGCAGGGATAGCAAGGCTGCCGCTGGCGGTGACGGACCGCAAGCTCCCGGTGCTGGCGGAGATGTCATCAGTGGAACCTGACCCAAATGCCACGACTTCCGCGACCCATTCGGGATTCTGCAGTCGGGTGAGGCCGGCCGGATTGCTGCCCGCGGTTTCCGCGGTGTCCGCCGGCGCGATTAGCCCTGAGGCCGCCGGACCCACCGCCCGCGCTGCGCCACCGGCGCCAAGTCCTACGCCAGCGAGCGCCACGAGCACCGCTGTGCGCCACTTCCGATTCAGGCGACGCCACCGCGGATGAGCAATCAAACGCAGGACTTCAGCAGCGACGAAGAGATGATGTTTTCCGGAATGACTCAGAACTGCGCTCCCAGCCGTACGTTGCTTATAGTGCGCCATTAGTGTGATAGAAAAGCTGGCCAGAAGCCGCTGAGAAGGGTGCGTCTGTTGAAACTGATTAGGGCACACGTAGCCATCACAGAGACCGTGAGGGCCGCAACGATCATCGGCACGCGCCGCTGGAAAAATCCTCATTGCCCCGGCCCGGCCGGCAACTGTGCTGTCGCAACATGACGTTCCCCAACTTCCAATCTCCATCCTGGGGTAACCCTTCGGCAATTTTTCTCTCGGCTCGGACCGGTCCGTCTATCATGCCGTCATAGATCGCCTCGACATACCAAACCCCTCCCTTCCCGTCGAGCACATTTACGATGAGCTCCCGGCAGGAGGCCGGTTCACAGTCTCCCCATGTACTTATCACAAGCTTCCGGGCAGCTTCTGCGGACAGCACGCCGAAGGGTTTCTCCCTGAGTTGGCCGTTCTCTACTACAAAGTATCTCGACCGGCTGACCGAAGGCCGGACTGCAAAGCCTTCCCAAGGATACCGATCCGCGTAGTTCACGATGATCGTCCGCTGCTGCATCTCGAGTGCCTGAGGTGCAATGCGGTTGCCGATAAGGATTGCGTTCGTGCCGCGATATCCGTGGCCGGTGCTTAGCGCCGCAGCAACATAAAAGAAGGACCCACTGCCTCCCGGATTCTGGACCAGCAGCACCGGAGCGCCATTCCGGCCGTCGCCGCTGAGATCGCCTTTTGCGCCAAGTTTGAAAATGCGCGTAGTTGTCATGGTCGCCGAATCCGGGGCTGCCGGCTCTTGGGCGTAGCTGTCTTTCAATGTGACGGCCCTGCCCTCAATGACGTACGTGCTGTCCTCAGGATCCTTGCCGATCAGTGCTGCGGGAAATTTGCACACGGGGACGCACTGCATCGTGCAGGGTCTCGCCAGATTCGGGTCATGGCGGCAAGCGGAACCGCATTCGTCGAACTGGCCACCCTCCGTATCGCACCATTCCTTGCTCGCATATTCACATTCCTGGTATTGCTCAAGCCAAGTGCCATTGTGCCTGGCACACGATTGCGGCGGCTGATGAGCCAAGCAGCGTGTTGGGAGTCCTGCACAGAGCAGCAGAGCACCGACGGTGACGCACATGGCATGAAAAATGGTAGCTGTCCTCACCAAAATCCCTGGCCTCTTCCAGCCCGCGGCCGGCGGCGATGTCAAGATCGAGGTCGAGCTTCTCGAGCCGCGGCGGCGCCCAGCCAGCTGCGGTGAGCACCTGGGAGATGCGCTGCGGATCGGCGAACGCGAACGTATCGATTCCATAGTGGTTTGTCACGACGTGGGTGCCGGGCGGCCGGCTGTCGGACACACAACGCAGGTGCGCGGGTCACTGGTCCCGCGCCGGAGTTGCGCCGCTCACTGGTGAGCAGGCGCTCGACCTCCGGTAGTCGTTGGATCCCTGACGAAGTCGAATTCCGCATCCTTTACCAGCCGCTTAAATTCCGGCGATGCAAGAATGATGGTTTCCGCGGCAGCGCGCAAACGGTCGACCGCCTCAGAGGACAGTACAAACGATGTCGGCAGGTTGTTCAGGTACTCAAATTCCGCCTTGTCTTCGAGCGCGGCAAAGGACACATCGACGGCATACAGATCGACGTTCGGACCTTCGAGCAGTTGTGCCAATGCGGGATCCGTGTTCCCTGCAAACGCCGCCGACTCCCGAATCCGGCGCATGATACGCCACCGCGCGATGGTGTCCCGCAACAGCTCGACCCCCTCGTAGGAGTAGTGATCGATCGGCGTCCCGGCCGCCTTGAACATGATCGACAGGTCACCCGGCGGACGCGGCGACTTGTCCCAATTGGTCTTCGGCGAAGACACCGAATTGACGACGAACACGACGATCCTGCGCACGTAGTCGAGCGGCGTTGGTTGGCCGAGTATTTTCAGGGCTTCGAATTCCTCCAGCGCCTCCAGCACGCCGCGCATGCCGAGATTGTCTGCCACGGCGCCGTCCACGAGGTGGACGTATGGCTTGTGCACGCCATCTTGATATGCGTCCAGATCCCGCAACTCCTTGACTGCACGAGCCGCGGGCCGCGGCGCCGTCTCGGGATCGCGGAACGCCTGAGTCCACGGCGGCGAAGTGAACTTGCAACTGCCGCCGTAGTTGTTGAACGTGACGGCTGAGAGCACCAGCGGCACGGCCGACGATGCGGCAGCGGCGCGGGATAGTGACACGGCATTCAGGTCCGAGCAGAGATAGTCGAAAACAGATTGCTGAAACGTCAGACGTTCCCCGGTCGTGATGTCGGTAGCAGTCGCCAAGATGAGCGGGCCGTCGCCGCGGTCGAGATCGGCGAACGTGGCGCCGTGAAAAAGGATCTTGTCGTAGAACTGCGCCGCCACTTCAGACCGGCCCCAACCCGGTGACCAAAGTGCTGCCCAGTGGGCCGGATTGAGGATGCGTCGGATGAGCTCGCCCTGGACGTTGTGCTTCAGGAAGCTCGCTTCATAGATGTCGAACAACTTGTCGCCGTACAGACCGTAAGCGAGGGCCGTAAAGCTGCCGCCCGACACGCCGGTGATGACGTCCACTTCATCGAGCAAGCGGCCTTTCTTACCCTGGGGTCCGACGATCTCGATCCGCCGCAGGGCTTCGAGGACGCCGTAGGAGAATGCCGCCGCTCGCGTACCACCTCCCGAGAAGGCGAGGATGACCAGGGTTGCCGGATCAATTTCATGGAGATGCTGCTCGCGGGTCTCGAAGCGATACCCTTTGCTCAGGTCCACCTGCGCGATGGAGGGGTTGATCGGGTGCGTCGCGCAACCGCCGAGCAGCAGCAGTGATGCGAGAACCAGCGATGGTGGCCTGCGCGGGCGAGTCATACGTCAATTGTTCGAGCGCCTTTAAGCGACTGAGTTTACGCCTCGTTCGGAGATTACCGAAACTTTTCTGGTCGATGGTCCGCAAGACCCCTTTCGTGGCGCGCTGGGAGACCGATGGTGTTGCTCGGCGTCGACTACTGGAATCCGTTGATGTGCGAGGGGGACAACCAGGTTCCACTAGCACCGGACGATCTCGCAAGCATTGCACTGCGGCTGGAGTCGTTCACTCCCGAGCTGTGTGCGGCGCGGTGCTGATCGTCTTCGCCGGCATGTTCTCGCACGCCAAGTCATAGCTCCTACTGCGCTTAACTGCAGCGCCACCGGGCACGCATGTACCCGGCCGGGTATGCCCCTTACATCGCGGCCGGTGCCACGCTGATGGCGACCGACTCGGTGTAGGTCACATCGACGGTGTCACCCGGCTTCAGTGTCTTGATGAACGCCTGCATGTTGGGCGATTTGACCGCGATGATGTGCTGCGATCCATCGGACTGCTGAAAGGCGACCTTCTTCGTGCCCGGATCGATACCGAGTATCTTCACGGTCACGGTGACCGAAGCACCGAGGCCGCCACCGGGCTTGCCGTTCGCGCTCTTGTAAGCGAAGGTCGAGGCCGCCGGATCGCTCATCTTCATGTCGCCCTTGGCGATCTGCGCCGCCACGCCCTGATAGTAGCTCACGGTTACCTTGTCGCCCGCGTGGACCTTCTCGAGCTTGACGTCGGGGCCGACGAAGATCGACTGCTGCTGCCCGTCCGCTCCGACCAGCGTCAGCGAGCGCTTGTCAGGGTATACCGCCTGCACGGTCGCCCGTGCCGTGGTGAGATTACTGGTGACGGCAGGCGTCCCCGACTGTGCCCGCGCGTAACCGGCCATTGCGGCCAGGACCAGAATCGGCAGCTGCCGTTTCAGGACGTTCATTTTGTTCACATCCACTCCTTAAAGTTGAGGACCGACTGTGTCGATCGGCCGAAAGCCCGCACCGGGAGGATTGACGCGTCGCAGCGCGGGCGCACGTCTCCCCGAGCGGATCGCTATTCTTACCCGGCCGGGGGATGCCCGGCTATCAGATTAGGATGAAGAGTCAAATCAGAAGGCTGATTCGTGGCGGCCGGTTCGCCGTGTGAACTTGCTGGGGCAATTCGGTGCGCTCAACGCGATAAATTTGCGCACGACGACTTCGCCGGTCGGCATGGCCGAGCAAATCCTGAGGCACGGACGTTGCCTAGCCTCTAGCAATGGGATGGACGCCCCCACTCCACAGCGGCATCGATGTGCCAAAGTGGAAGCGCGAGCAACCACTTACCGGAGTAGGAGCGTCCGTCTATGAAGATTACGACAGTCGGCTTCGATCTGGCGAAGAACGTGTTTCAGGTGCACGGCGTGGACGAGCACGGCAAGGCCGTGCTGAAGAGGCAGCTGAGACGGCATCAGGTCGCTGAGTTTTTCGCCAACCTCCCCTCGTGCCTGATCGGCATGGAGGCTTGCGGGAGCGCGCATTACTGGGCTCGCAGGCTCCAGGGGTTGGGCCATACGGTACGGCTCATCTCCCCACAGTTCGTCAAGCCCTACGTCAAGACGAACAAGAACGACGCGGCCGATGCCGAGGCGATCTGCGAGGCGGTGGGACGACCGAACATGCGCTTCGTACCGGTGAAGACCGTCGCGCAGCAGGGGGGTGCTGGCGTTGCATCGGGTACGCCAGGGCTTCGTGAAGGCCCGCACGGCGCAAGCGAACCAGATCCGGGGACTGCTGGCGGAGTTCGGCGTCGTGATCCCGCAGGGCATCGCGCAGCTCTTCGCAAAGCTGCCCGAGATGCTGGAGGATGCGAGGAACGAGCTGCCGGACTCGGTGCGCGCGCTGATGCTGCGTCTCCTCGAGCATCTCAAGGAGCTCGAGCGTCAGGCGAAGCAGATCGAGGCACAGATCGCAGCCTGGCATGGTGACAACGAGCTGAGCCGCAAGCTGGCAGCAATCCCCGGCATTGGGCTATTGGGCGCGAGTGCGCTGGCCGTCACGGTGGGCGATGCGAAGAATTTCTCCAGTGGACGACAGCTGGCTGCCTGGCTGGGGTTGGTTCCACGCCAGTGCTCCAGCGGCGGCAAGAGCGTGCTGCTGGGCATGAGCAAGCGCGGCGACGCGTACCTGCGGACGCTGCTGATCCACGGCGCACGCTCGGTCATCTTCCGCACACGCCAGAAGCCCGATGGCAGCACTTGGCTGCGCAGTGATGGCAAGACAGGTCAGACCGCGGCCGGCAAAGCCCGCTTTGCCCGCAGCACTCGCAGTGCGCTCCAGCGATAGAGGTGCCGGCCGGCGAAACCCATCAGGGACAGTGAGCATCGCTCACGCAAAAAGTCCGGATGTACGGGTGCAATCCTCGCCTCCTGGTCATCACCAACGTGGGAGCTTGGCAATGTGGGGGCGTCCATGTACGGGGCAAGCTGCAATTGGCTCCTAATTGGGCGGCAGTGTGGGCCAGGCAGATGCCTCCTTTACGTCTCCTCGTTCCCTCGTCCCCGTTCACGCAGAACGGTCAGCGATGGAGGCTGGGGGTTTCAGTTCATCTTCCGGTACCCGGTATTTTGCACTGTAACCGTCAGGTTCTTGGCCTGGGCGTTGAGCGTGATGTCGGAAGGATAGGACGTGCCGTCGTTCAACTGACCCATGCGCGCATTCAGCATGACAACATCAGTGGCGGTGTCGAGGTAGCTCGAAACCGTCACACCCAACACGCGATTATTTGCGAGATCTATCTCCACGCTGAGTTTGTCTCCCGCCTTCTGGTAGTTCCGGAAACTGACGTTGGCGCGCTTGCCTGGTTCCAGCACGGAAATGGTGACCCTGCCAGCATCCTTCACCGCTTGCATCTTGGCTGCCTCGGGCGGCACGTATGATTTCACGAGACTCACCGCGTTCTTCATGTAGTCCGTCAGCTCCGCCGTCTTGTTCGCGATGATCCGTCCGCGCAACCCCGGCTTCGTCGCCGGTGGCGGCGATGCATCGACCACGACCTTTTGTAACGCGCCGTTCGCACCGTAGTAGCAACGCTGTTGCTTGCGTGATTTCTCCTCACCCTTGACGCTGATGACCGTCGTTTCGATCCATTCGTACTGCCTCAGGTTCGCCTGGCTGGAGGCCAAAGTCGTCTTAAGCGCAGCCACACGCTCCGGGATAGATAGCGGCGGAGCCTGCGCGACCGCGATACGGCTGCTAGTGACGAGAACTGCGGCAAGAGCGCAGATTGCGGCCGTTCTTATGACCATGAGGATTTCCTCTGAGAGCTCCGCGGCTCCCGTTTGAGCCAAGACTGCGAAGATTACACAGGCGGGCTGGTGGAAATTCCACCGGTACCAACATACAGCGCGGCTCGGCATCCACTTGAAACGCGCACTATACATCGAGAGGTCGTATTAAGGATGAAGCCCGTGGATCACCACCCATGAGATAGCGCGCATAGTTCCGTCAGCGCATTGGACTTTAGCGACTCGCCGGCCTTCTGCTACCGTCTGTGATGACGGCAGAGAAGCTGTCGCTGGCTGCCTTCGCTTGGAGTATAAGCTCGCCAAGGATCGACCCCTTTCGGGCCAGCGGATAATCTCCTTTTCGCAAGATCAACAGATCAACTGAGACTGCGTTGGCTTGAACGAACCTACTGAGCGCAGGGAGTGAGCTTTAGCCATTGCGGGTATACCGAAGTATCGGCTTTACCGGCCGGTCCATTGTCGAAATTCCGATGGGCGAAGCCGAAAACGCGCAATGTTGCCCTCATGCAGCCCTTTGAGTTCCGTTAGAGCCAACTGAGTGAACTGTCCAAGATCCTCCGCCGGTACGAGTGGCCGGGAGAGGTCCGTCACGACGTCGATCGTTGTCGGAAGGCGTCGTCGCACAGCCTCTCCCACGACCTCCGTGAGAGCGGTTCGGTATTTGAGACGAAACGGATTGGGCTCCGGAAGCGAATCGCGGACGGTCTTATAGCGCCGAGAAGACCGCTCGTAAGCCCAAACGAATACATCGCGCAGAAGCTCAACTCGGTTGAGCTCGTAGATGCCGATCAGTCCATCAATGTAGGTCTTCTCCGGAACGTCGATAAATGACAGCGGCACCAGGTTGCGCTTGATCAATGGGATGTTCGAGGCGAGTCGCGAGGTTCGCTTGTTGACATCGACGAAGGGCTGCAGATAGGGGATTTGCACCAGCAGGAAGAACGACTGCTCGAAAGGGTCGCGAACGGCTGCCCCGAGTTCCAGCAGGCGCGCGAACATTTCGTCAATCAGCTGAGGAATTGCTGTCGGAATGTAGGTCGAGGCACCGATGGCCACTGGAGTCTCGCGGAGCCGACCGGCGTCACGTGGGTCCTCGAGCAAATTGTCAGCAAGCAGGGCGTGAAGGTTGGTCAGCGTGTAGCGGTTCACGCCGATGTCTTCCGCTGACTCGACCAGCAATTCAATCGCGGCTTTGTGATTCAGGATCATCTGCGTTTCTTTGGCGTCTTTGCCGGGGGCGGCTTTTCCCCGCTCGATGAGCTCGCGAGTGTCGAGCAACGAGTAGGTGTTGCCTTCGAGGCGGCTCGATGACCACGATAGATCGATCAACAGGCGGTCTAGAATATCGCGTGCGTACGTGCCGGCCGGCCGCTCTCCGTCCGGCGTGCGCCCGAGTTCATACAAGTGAGATTTGAGAGCGTCGGTTAGGTATGCGCTTTCGTTGGGGATGTAGCCCTCGAGGAACGCGCGTTGGTAGCCGATCGGCGCGCGGTCTGCGATCGGACGACGCACGAGGGCTTGAATGTCCTGGCCTGCAGTCGAAAGCGGAACGCTCTCCTGGATGGCCGGCGGGCTCGATGCGATCGCCAGCGAGCCCGCCGGTGGTGTGATGACCTTGGAATCTGACTGAGCGACGTTGAAGTAGCGGCGGCCGCGACGCTCTCCGTCGGCTCGGATTACCTTGCGTCGGAGCCATTGCTCGAGGCGGCGTTGAAGCGATCGACGGCTGGCCGCTCCGTCAAGTAGTGCCTGCAGTTCCGCGAGAGCGAGGCCTTCGGGGTGCTGCTTGAGCACGGCCTTGACGCGCTCCAGTAGGTCGGCTGGAAGCTGCTTTGGCATGGTCTTTTGGCGCAATTATCTGTTTATGCGCCAATAGAATAGGCCATTTGGCCATTAAATCAAGTTTATGTGCCAATACGAATCGTCTTTTGGCGCATATAGGGTCCAGAGCTACCGCTCGCGGCTAAATCCCGACGATCCGGCCACGTCCAAGGCTGCAAGCTGGGTCCGGTCCAAATGCACAAGCTCGGCGAGATGGGCCGACGAATCCGTAACGACTACAGCCGCATCCCTCGCCCGCGTAAGGTCCGTATAGAAGGATCGCCGGTCTGTGGTTCGGGACTGCGTGTCCTTCTCTAGAACGACGCGCGAGACGTCCAGCCCCTGCGCGCTGTGGCCCGTTACCGCGTAGCTGTAGTCGAGCGATAACACCCGATCGCGGGCAAGCCGCAAAGTGCTTCCATCCGACCGTCGTACCGCCAGCGCGTCGGCGCTGATCTCATCGACAACGCCGTGCTCCCTGTTCCGATAGCCTGCGCTGGAATTCGTGCCCGTGAATCGAACTCGCTCGCCGGCCGCTACCTCGAGATCCTCAACTACGCCCAGGGACCAGCCTTTCCCGCTCAGCCTCCGTGGGGACATCGTTCGCCGCCTGCCGTCCTGCAGTGACACAATCATCGCGTCTGCAAAGACGCGCTCAACCCGCGCCGTGTCACCACGGCAAGCCCCGAGACTTCGATAGTCCTTCTCGAAGCGGACCGCGAGGCCTGGTCGATATGTTTCGAGTTGCTTCTTTTGCGCCGTGGTCATATCCAACGCACGGAAGACTCGAACGCGTTCACCGGAGCCCGCAAGCCCAAGCTCAGCTCGAACGCGCTCGTTAATGTCGCGCCGCGCTTCATGCAAGCCCGTTAGCAGGAGCGTCTGCGCCCGCTCGAAGGGCGGGAGTGCGCCGAAGTCGCGCGCCATGCGCGCATGGCGCGCGCCGGAGTCCTTTTCCTCGATGACTGGCAGCAGCCGCAGTGCCCGACCGGGCTCGCGTACCGACAGCCGCGCCGCCTGGGCCAACGTCGGCTCACGCTGCCTCACCATCTGGGACAGCTCCGCGGTCATCATCCCCTGCTGTTGCAACTGGGCGAACCCTCGGCCCGCTTCCACTGACTCGTATTGATGGACGTCACCCACAAGCACAGCTCGACCGCCGGCCCGTTCAACGCGTTCAAGCACAGCCCGAAGGGTTGCCGTGCCGGCAAGCCCCGCCTCATCGAGCACGACCACGGAGCTCGGTGTGAGCTTCGATTCTGCATTCTGATCCAGAAGCCAGCGCTGCACGGTCTGCGATTCGATGCCGGATTTCTCCAACGCACGCACAGCGCTGTGCGACGGGGCAAGTCCGACGAACTCGAAACCCTTATGCTCGGCGAGGTCCCTTGCGACTTTCAGCGCCGTCGTCTTTCCCGTGCCAGCGAGACCGTTCACACCGACGACCCGATTGCGGGTTGTCAAAATGATCTCGACGAGAGAACGCTGGCCGGCGTTCAGACTTGAAAAAGCGAAGGCCTTCGCGGCGCGAGGTAACATCATCGAGATCGCCGGCATAGCCGTGTCGGCGGGGCTGCCGCCCGGCGCCGTCCACCGGCACACCTGGGGCACGCCTCCTTCGCGACCACGCTGAAACTCTACGGCTCGCTCACCGACGCAGTGCGCGCCGAGGCCGCGGACGCGATCGCGGCGGCCTTCGAACCGAAAGAGACGGGGAGCGCCGGATGACGCAGGCTGAGTAGATAAGACCCGCCGGCAGGCGAGAATCCTGCCGGCGGTAACTGCGTGATTTTTTATTCGGTCTGAAGTTTCGCCAGCGCGGCGAGCTTATCGGCAACTTTCGCCGCCAGGCCCGACGCTGCGGGGAGTGTCATGTTGAATCGAGTCGCGCCGAAATCGACGTGCATGATTCCGTTGACGACGCTCACCGCTGGCACCGTATCGACCGCCAAGTCCCGGCGGACGGGGTGTTCCGTGAATTGCATCTACGATAGTTAACTCCGTTACTTTGCGAATGGACGTTGCTTTGCCCACCCGGACGGAGCTACGACGAAATCCGTTTTTCACCTTTGCCGGTGGAGGGTCCCGGGGCCGATGAGACGGGATATGACGTGCCCCTGCCGTGGTTCCCGTACCGGGAAGACGCGCGGATCCGAGGAGGCACCGCCGAGTCTACGACTGGCTCTGATGCGTCGCAATTGGGCGGAGCGTCGAGGTCTGCCTGCAAGCCGAAAGTGGACAAACCGGGGACAAACAACTCGGGGAAGGCGTGAGAGGTCGCGCGTAACTAGTTGTTTGAGTTGGCGCGCCCGGAGAGATTCGAACTCCCGACCCCCTGGTTCGTAGATGGAGCGTTAGTACTAGGGTCTTTGATTTTATTAACTAAATCCGCGTGGCGCCCGTTGCATTTGGCACCACCGAGCACATTTGAGCACAACCAAACACGCAAAAGTCCCGCAACCACCTGGGGCCGCCGGCGCTGCGGAGTTGAGGAACCGGATAGTGTCGATCCACGCCTATCACGGCGCCTCCTAGGCTTCTAACGGTGAAAGTGAGAGCCGGACGACCACGACTGATGGCGCCGAGGGCGCACAATTTCTCAGCGCCCGAGGCGCCAAGCCGCAAGCGCATCGCGGACCCCTCCAACGATTGTTAGCTGCCATGGTTGCCGAAGATCAGAAACTTACCCTTTTGGGCAAAGGGCTTCCGGAAGGTCACCGTGGCACGATCAATAACGTACGGGTAGAACAAAACGACGGAATAGTTGTCGCGATGCTCGAGCTCAATCGCGAGAGCTTTAGTCGTCTCCGTGCGGCCCGTAGGTAGTCACTCGACGTCGCTGAATCGGGGATCACTGGACCCAAGAAGTGTTTGTCCGCAAGGGACGCTGACTAGTTAGCCTGCAAGTACAAGCCGAGGAACCGCTCCAGCTCCTGGAATAGCCGGACCCGGGCGCGTGTGCTCGACCACGCATCACCGGGGAGAGCGTCCAGCGACACGTCCTTGCCGGCGGCGGCGAGCGCGTGTGCTAAGTTCGTGGACTGCACCGTCAGCACGCCGGTGTTTTCGGTGTACATAATGAGTATGTGCGCGCGTATCGAGGCGACCGAGTTGATTGGTGAGCGGGCTTTCAGGCTCGCATCACTCGGTTTGCCGATACGCTTCTCTATGCGTGCCACGCCCGAGGAGGCAACAATGTGGGCACCGGCGGCCGGGAGCAAGGCGGTGACATAGGCCGGAAGGTCCGAGACGCCGTCGATGCTCACTGCACACATGTAGAGTTCCGGAGTGAATGCCGCACCTGCCAGCGCCGTATAGCTGCCGTAAGGAGTCGTACCCACGATGCAGACCCGGCGCGGGTCGACAATCTGTTGCGCCGCCATGGCGCGCACGCTGTCCGTAACGTCGTCTTGCATGAGGCCGCCCCACTGCCGGTCGCCGGCATCGCGGAAGGCGTCGCCGAAGCCGCTGGAGCCTCGAAACTGAGGCTGCAGGACCGCGTAGCCTCGTGTCGCGAGGAACTGCACGAGCGGATTGAACAACAGGAAGTCGCGCTCGTTTGGACCGCCGTGTGGTAGCACCACCAATGGAAAGGGCGGTTTCCCGCCCGGCGGTATCGCAAGGTAGGCCGGGATATCGGTGCCGTCGCGGGCCTTGTACGTGATCCCTTTGACGTCGCCCAGCGTGACGCCCGCTAGGCCGGGATAGCTCTCGGCCGCGATGTCTGCTTTGTTGGCGTTGAAGTCCGTGAGGTAGTAAACCGGCGGCGATGATGCGGAGCTGACGCGCGCCAGAGTCTTGGTCCCATCTGCCGTCCAGGCGTAGGGCTCGACCACACGGCCGGGGAACGTCCGCGCGAGTGAGTCGTAGCGACGTTCCGCCGCCGGATCGAGCCAGCGAATGGGGGCCCCGAGACCGCTCGCATAGATGGCAGTCACCGCGCCCGTGTAAGGGTCGAGGAACACGTTGGTGACGTCCGCATCCGGGATCTCGGCCAGCAGGCGCAGCGGTGAGCCGTCGAGTGGCAACGCCCAGGCCGCCTGGCGGCTGCGTCCGTTGGTCGCGAGCAACACGAGGGCCGAGCCGTCGGCGAGGTTGCCGCTGAGAATGGGCGGGTCGGCGTCGTCGCGGCGCAGCAGCTCGCGCTTGGACTTCGCGTCGAGGGCGTACACGCGATACTGGTTCTGGAGCCACTCCCAGTCCTCGCGCGCCACCGGGTGACCGTCGCGGTCGACGAACCACCGGACGGTACGATCGCCGCCCTCCCCGATCAGCGTGCTCTTGCCGGTGCGGACGTCGATTTCCATAAGCTGCGTGTTGCCAACGGTGTGCCCCAGGTTCAGATTGCGCGGCGGACGGGTTGCAATGATTGCGGTGTCGGGCTTGGAAGTGCTCCCCAGGATCAGATACGTACCGAGCGACCAGAGCCCACCGGGCGACGTGAGCACCCGGCTCGCGCCGCTGTTCACGTCCACAGCAATGACACGCGATCCCGCGACCACGCCGGGGCCGGCATCCTGCACCGACAGGAGCAGCGTCCGGTTGCTCTGCGCATAGAGCGAGCTGAGAGTGCTGTTTGCCGGCATGGCCACGATGCGCAGGGTCTTGCGCGCGTCGAGATCGAAGATAACGACGCCGGGCTGCGGCGACTTGCGCTCGAACCACGCCAGCCAATGACCGTCCGGACTGATCGCAGGTTGCGTTTCCTCGGGGAGGGCGGCGAAGACCTCTGCTCCCGGCGGCGGTGCGGCACTGGAGCCGGAGACAATCCCCAGGCCGAGAAATGCGAGCAGCGGGATTCTCACAAACACGGCTGGTGCTCGACTGGCACTGTCAGTTTTTCAGGTGCGCATCGAGCCAGCCGAACACCGCGTGCCACTGGATGCTGTCGGCGGGCTCGCCGTCGGGCCACGAGTAACGCTCGAGCACCGCGGCGAGACGCTTCCGCAGATCGACGAGGAGCTTGAGCTAGAGGTGCTTTCAACGAACGGCTGGTCCCTGAGTCCCAAGGAAGTAGCAAACATTCCACTCGATCACATTTCGCTCTTCATCCGGGTCGCGGAGGAAGCGCGGAACGAGGCCGGCAGCGAGTGGTTCTCAGCCACCATCTCTCCCGGGTCCCGCGGCCCCAAACAGACCACGCATCACGGCCCCCTCCAACGATTGTTAGGCGGCGTCATCCTCACGACGTTGCTCAGTTGCGGCACCAGGTAACTTACCCGTGGCGAGATACTCCAGTTCTCCCTCGGTGAGGTCTCCTAAGGCACCCGCTTGCGCCCAAATGTGGCGGGCACGGTGTAGAAATTCCGGGGGAACCCGGACCTCGACGGCAGGCAGGAAATCGCAGCGTGGGGGTAGGAAGAATACGAGCGCAGGACAGTCGCGTAGTCTCAAATACTCGACAACTGGAGTGGCCGCAGCCTCATCCGGGCAGACCAGGAAGCACTGCCACTCTGCCACAGCGCCCATAGGGCGTAGGGTAGACCAACGACGGCAGAGAAGCTCGCGACGCCGCCAAGACGACGCCTAACGGTGAAGCTGAGGGGCCGCGCAGAAGCGCCGGCCATTGGCGCCGAGGGCGCACAATTTCCAAGCGCCCGAGGCGACAACGCAGAAGCGCCTCACGGACCCCTCCAGCGATTGTTAGGGCCCCTCACTTTCGGCGTGCCTCTAGCTCATTGAGGCGAAAATAGAGTTCGTGCGTATGCGTCTGATCAATGATCGCGCACGGCTCCAGGATAACGGGGTCGCCACCTTCCGAAAAAACCACAAGTGTTTCTCCAACGTGGACCGGATAAGTCGGACAATAACCACCGCAAATCGGACGTGGACCACCGGAGATGGAATCACCTACGGAGTACGGGCCCTTCCATGATTTGAGGACGAGAAGCTTCGCGGTCCCACTCTGTAGCAGTGAAGGGACCGTGTCGCCAGGTGGGAAAGTGGATTCTTGAACCAGCGCCAGAACAACTGCATAAGAGCGCGCGAATCTCTCTTCGAGCGTAAAGCCGTAGCATTTTTCCGAACCCGAGACCGAGGTCGACGCAAAGGCCGCTGCCGCCAGAGATACCAACGAAAGGAGGAGGCGCATGAGAGGGGCCCTAACGATGAGCTTGAGCGGCCGCCCAGAAGCGTTCGAGGGGCGCCGCCGCCATGCAGACATCGTAACTACTGATCATTTGCGCCTTCGGCGCACGAGGAAAGCCGCGAAAATGATGATGAAGACAGCGATGATGGTTGCCGAACGCATGTGCTACTCCAAAACGCTTGCGGCGCCCAACCACAGGCGCAGCACGGCCCGCTCCAAGCGAGGGTTAGAAGGCACCCAACAAGTGGCACTGTGCGCGTGCGGCGTCGCACCGGCAAGCGAAGGCAACATAGTCACCACCTAAGCGCGCCCTGGCCGTGGCCTGTCCCTAAATTTCCTGACACCTCGGTTAGGTGGGATCATGCAACCGGAGGTGTCTTATGGGAAGGCGGACCTTCAACCCGGAGTTCAAGCTTGAGGCGATCAAGCTGGTCCGGGAGCGCGGTGTAGCGGTACGTCAGGCGGCGAAGGATCTGGGACTGCACGAGAACGTGCTGCGCAGATGGATTCACGATTACACCCAGAGTGGTGTCCAGGCGTTTCCCGGTCGGGGAAAACAGCGGCCCGATGACGCAGAGATCTCGAGGCTCAGGCGCGAGCTCGCCAAGACCAAGGCCGAGCGGGACATTTTAAAAAAAGCGATCGCCTTCTTCACGAAGGAACCGCGGTGAGGTTCTCCTTCATCGCGAGGCACCGGGGCGCCTGGCAGACGCGGCTGATGTGTCAGACGCTGCAGGTGTCTCGAGGTGGGTTCTACGAGTGGATGAGTCGACCGGAGGCGCCCCGAACGCAGGCGAACCGGCAGCTGACGGTTCACATCCGCACGAGCTTTGAGCAAAGCGATCGGACCTACGGAAGTCGTCGGGTGTGGCGCGATCTGCGTGCTTGGGGTCACGTCTGCGGCTGGCATCGGGTTGCTCGACTGATGGCGCAAGAAGGCCTCAAAGCGCGTGCTAAACGACGCAGAGTGCCTTTCGATGCGGGTCAGCGGCCGGAGAACGCGATCGCGGCCAACCTCCTCGATCGGCAGTTCGAGGCAGAGAGGCCCAACCAACGCTGGGTGGCGGACTTCACGTACATCTGGACCGATGAGGGTTGGCTGTACGTTGCAGTGGTACTGGATCTGTTCTCGCGTCGGATCGTCGGCTGGTCGATGAGCTCGACGATGACGGCACAGTTCGTCACCGACGCGTTGCTGATGGCACTGTGGCGTCGTGGTACGCCCGAGCAGCTGCTGCATCACTCCGACCAAGGCAGCCAGTATCAGAGCGAGCAGTTCCAGAGGCTGCTCAGCGATCACGGCATCACCTGCTCGATGAGTCGCCAGGGAGACGTCTGGGACAACTCCGCGATGGAAAGCTTCTTCTCAAGCCTGAAGACCGAACGCGTCAACCGAAAGCAGTACCACACCCGAGATGAGGCTAAGGCGGATGTGTTCGATTACATCGAGCGGTTCTACAATCTCCGTCGTCGGCACTCGACGATCGGGTACCTCAGTCCTATGGAGTTCGAAAACTCGACTGGAAAACCTTAGGTCGGTGTCAGGAGAAATGGGGACAGGCCACCCTGCCGTTTAGAGCAAGGAGACGCGCCAGCACCGCAGCGCCAAGCTCTTGGTACTCCGCCTCCGGTAACGACATGGCGTCCAGGTGAGGTGAATCCAAGCGCCTGCTTGTGTAGAAAGAAGCGAACTGCCACGACGTCTCGCGCTGAGGCTGACCGGAGCGAACGTCGTCAAGAATCACGCGGCATGTTCCATCGCCCAGATCGAGAAGGCTTACGACGACCCCGAAGGTGGGGCGTTTCCCATCGTCCGTTTCGAGTGGCACCGGCTTCCCTCCTGGCTTCTAACGGTGAAGTTGAGGGGCCGCACAGGAGCGCCCGATGGCGCCGAGGGCGCACAATTTCTCAGCGCCCGAGGCGCCCAACCGCAAGCGCATCACGGACCCCTCCAACGATTGTTAGAGCTCGCCGCGGAAGGGTTCATGCCCTCAAACCGAGCGTGTCGTGCGCGAGGATGCCCGAGCGCGCACCACGCGCATCCAGAACCAAATCTCACAACCAACGCCCGCGGCGAGTAGAACCACGCCGCCGCTGAAGCCAAGCGTTTCGAGCAAAACAGCTGCGACGAGCAGCAATGCGCTGATGAGATGATATTTCATAGCGCCTCCGTGCGGTTTAAAAACTCAGTGTGGGCCGCTGCGCTTCGATAGGTCAATGTCATCGGACGCCCCGGTGCAGGCGGGCTCTAACGGTGAAGTTGAGGGGCCGGACGAGGCGTCAGGCCGCACTCCGGTCGAACGAAGCTCATCGGGCGCTCCCTAAGCGGCCGGAAGGGCGACGCGGGCGCACACTGTCTTCCAGCGCCCGCGGCGCCAAACAGACCACGCCTCACGGACCCCTCCAACGATTGTTAGGCTTCATGGTAAAGCCGTAGACGGCAATTAGCGCAGCTCCGGCGCGCCCAGATAGGCAGCCACCAAGCTCTGCGAAAGAAGAACTGTCCACAACGGGGACAGCGGAAATAGCTCTGATACGCCATAAGGGCAAATGCGAGCGCGAAGCACGCAAACGCCGCAGCAAAAAATGGGCCGGACAGCGACCGCGTCGCCCGATAGCAGCTCGTCCAAACGCCAAGCGCGATTCCGACGGGAGCAAGCAAGACTGCCCCCGCGCCCAAGCGTGTAACGGTTCGAAATCGTCGCCACTGCGGCGCGTACAACATGAAGCCTAACGGTGAAGTTGAGGGGCCGGACGACCTCGCCGGACAGGCGCCGCGGGCCCACACTCTCTCCCGGGACCCGCGGCGCCAAACAGATCACGCTTCACGGCCCCCTCCAACGATTGTTAGACGTCGTGCCTACCCACGCTAGCTCAACCAGCATCGCCCGGGCCGCGAAGCGGTTCGACAATAACCATGCGAGTCCATTCAGAGCCGCTCTTGAGCATGAAGTACCCCGATACGGGAGGCATTAGCAGCAACGCTTGCGGCGAGATGCGTATGGGCTCCTTGGCACGGGGAACAACAACAAATCCAACACGGTCGTTGATGGGGACCCACGCGTCTTTCGCGACGCCAGGTGGCCGGTCAGGGGCATCGGAGCTGTGAACGAAAGGCGAAACGGCGAGAGCCATCGCCAGAACTGCGCCAGCAACAAGACCGCCTTTCATGGTGATATCTCCTGTGGCGTGAACACGCTAGATACCTAGATACCGCAAACGCAGCGCCAAATACACTGCTGCGCTCAAGCAGACGTCTAACGGTGAAGTTGAGGGGCCGCACAGAAGCGCCCGATGGCGCCGAGGGCGCACAATTTCCCAGCGCCCGAGGCGCCAAGCCGCAAGCGCCTCACGGACCCCTCCAACGATTGTTAGCGGTCACCCCAAATGCGTGAGCAGAGCGCCGACGGGAGTTAGCGGAGATCTGAGGGGGCATCGGTTCCAATCGTATCGGCCGACTCTTCGCGCAATGCGCACTACCGCGGCGTGCGAAACGCAGGGACCCTACTGACAACGTCAAACGCGAACGTTCGCTCTGAGTATGGGTCTATCCACGTAACAATCAGCAGTCGAACGTATGCGTACGGCCAGAGCAGATATCCGATGGTCTTTCTCACAACTCCAAGCGCGCCGCTGCGATACAAGGTGCTGCGCCAGAGTAATGCGCCGGCCCGCCCCGACCTTGAGGCCTTCCTCAAGAAGAGCATCGTGAGGTCCAGAGTCCTTCGGGGCATCCCGACACCGTACCAGGCAAACTTGCTCATCGCCATGTGAGCGGGCGGGAAACCGCGCCTGCTGGCTTGATGCATCGCCTTAGCTGCCTTCAAACCATCGCCCGCAAAGTAGTGTGCGTGGGCCAGAACGTAGAGAGCGTAGGCGTCGCCTTTGGCCGCGGGTCCGCTACAGAGCGCACGCGCTCGTTCGATGTCGCGTGCTCCGTCAGATCCGGGCAGAAGACTTAAATAGCCCAGGGTCACTGACGCCCAAAGCGACCCAAGCGTGCAAAGTCTCTCCAACTCAGACATCAAACCAGCGGGGTCGCACGCCAGCAGAGGCTCCCACACGCTCCGGAAGGATTCGGGCAGATATAGCCCGTAGTTGAGGTCTTTGAAAATTCTGCCGCGCAGTTTGGGAAACGCAGCGGAAAGCGCAGCCAGACCTACGGCGCCGAGAGCAACCACAGCGATTGTTAGGGCACGGCGATTCACAGTGACCGCTAACGGTGAAGTTGAGGGGCCGGACGAGCACGCCGGACAGGCGCCGCGGGCCCACAATTTCTTCCGGGACCCGCGGCGCCAAACAGACCACGCCTCACGGCCCCCTCCAACGATTGTTAGACCGCTGCCCCACCTACTCTCCTAGCATCAGCTTCGCGCGCTGCGTCCGATCGTCAATGTCCACGTAGAAGTGGCCCCCGGGCACCGCAACCTTCGCCACGTAAAGGATGATCCAATGGTTGTCGTGCGAATAGAGGAATCTCGGGCTTTGGTAATCCGCCAACCGGAGGTTCTTCTGTAGTGCTTCTTGTTCGGCAACGTGAACGGCCTCCCCGAGCGTCATCTGTGCGCCTGAGGGTCGGTACGCATTGTTCTTGGAAGTGACCTCCTGATAGTTTCCCGCAAGGGCTCCAGCGACGCCGAGGGTGAGGAGACACGTAAGGACAAACCTGGCAGTGAGCTTCACGGCAGCGGTCTAACGGTGAAGTTGAGGGGCCGCACGACCACGCCAGCAGGGCGACGCGGGCGCACACTGTCTTTCCGCGCCCGCGGCGCCAAGCCGCAGGCGCATCACGGACCCCTCCAACGATTGTTAGCAGGCATTCACGCCACCGCCGAATGGCGACTCCAATGAGTAAACGCGCTCAAAGCGCCAAGTGGACCAGTGGTTCATGAGGTGCCAACACTGGTTCATGAGTTGGGCGCTCGGCCACGAGTCATGAAACTGTGTCTCCACAACTACGCCGTTTGATAGGCGAACCGTGATCTCCCGTGATGGCGGCTCACCCTTTACCCCGACGATTCGCCCATCCACGAACGTGGGGTTAAACGAGCGGTGCAGCCACACTCCTCCTATGACAAGGGGTATGAGTACGAGCATGGTGTAGGGGAGCGAAGGTGGGACCGCGGGTAAGGCCGCGTTTCGATACAGCCCGAGCCACCAAAACACAAGGGCGATTAGAGTGCCAACGCCACCGAAGTTCAGAGCGTCGTCGATACCAAACGCGTCCAGGCGTGCTGGGTTATCTGCGTTAAAGAGCACCGAGAAGATCACCCCGGAGAGTAGACCAGCCAAGGCCGCATGCCACCACCGAAGCCAGCCAAGTTTCTTGAAAAGAAGAAACAGAGGCAGAGCTACCACAACCGTCATGATCCACGCGATCGGCAATACCGCGAACCCAATCGGACCGAATAGTAAGCTGACCAGCAGCGGAGCCAGCACAAACGCTAAGACGACGCGTCCCATGACTGCTAACGGTGAAGTTGAGGGGCCGGACGACCTCGCCGGACAGGCGCCGCGGGCCCACACTCTCTCCCGGGACCCGCGGCGCCAAACAGATCACGCTTCACGGCCCCCTCCAACGATTGTTAGACGTCGTGCCTACCCACGCTAGCTCAACCAGCATCGCCCGGGCCGCGAAGCGGTTCGACAATAACCATGCGAGTCCATTCAGAGCCGCTCTTGAGCATGAAGTACCCCGATACGGGAGGCATTAGCAGCAACGCTTGCGGCGAGATGCGTATGGGCTCCTTGGCACGGGGAACAACAACAAATCCAACACGGTCGTTGATGGGGACCCACGCGTCTTTCGCGACGCCAGGTGGCCGGTCAGGGGCATCGGAGCTGTGAACGAAAGGCGAAACGGCGAGAGCCATCGCCAGAACTGCGCCAGCAACAAGACCGCCTTTCATGGTGATATCTCCTGTGGCGTGAACACGCTAGATACCTAGATACCGCAAACGCAGCGCCAAATACACTGCTGCGCTCAAGCAGACGTCTAACGGTGAAGTTGAGGGGCCGCACGACCACGCCGGACAGGCGCCGCGGGCGCACACTTTCTCCAGCGACCCGCGGCGCCAATCAGACCACGCCTCACGGCCCCCTCCAACGATTGTTAGAGCGCATGCCGATTCAATCCTCGCGTTCCGGGCCGAGAAAAACGGAGGCAGCCCAAACATATACGGCTGTCTGCACCAATTGAGCCCCAAAAACAAGCGAACTATGCGGGCCATAAACTGCCGGCGCTAGATAAAGGTATCCGACAACTCCGGTACCGGCGATTAGAACCATCACGAAAGGCCAAATACCGAACCGGCGCGCTGTTACACAACGAAGCGAATAGACACCAGAGATGAGGTACGGAATCCACGCTGGGGCAGTCTTTGTGAAAAGATACATCCCGACGCGGCTCCACCAGCTGAGACGGCTGTTATCAAATGCACCGAGGTAGAGCAGACCTGCAACCAGTCCTAACACAGCGTGAAGTGACAGTAGTAGTACGCGGTTAAAGATCACGTGGTTGTAGAGGGCCCCAAGCCGCTGCGCGGCAGATGCCCTGTCACTCGCGAAAAAGCGAAACCGCATGCGCTCTAACGCCGCGCTTGAGCGGCCGCCCAGAAGCGTGTCCAGTGCGACGCGAGCGCACACTCTTTTCCTGCGCTCGCGGCGCCTTCCCACAGGCGCATCACGGCCCGCTCCAAGCAGTGGTTAGAGGGACTTGAGTTGCCGTTGATCAAAGGCACCTGAGCTCCTTGGCACAGCGCTACCGCGCGCCGGCGCGCAGCTCCGACGTCGAACGGAGGGCGCCTACCGAAGCTACTGACGCCGATGCTACCGCTTCCGCAGCGGCGCGCCACCGCGGCCTTTCTAGCCGAGCATTGGCAATGAGTTAAGTCGAAGAAGCGGATGGCCCCACCCGCGCGCCGCGGCAACGAAGGGTCTTCGGATCCAGCGAAGTGCTGAGCCACTCTTCAGCACAGCCCCAAACAAGTCCCTCTAACGGTGAAGTTGAGGGGCCGCACAGAAGCGCCCGGTGGCGCCGAGGGCGCACAATTTCTCAGCGCCCGAGGCGCCAAGCAAGAAGCGTTTCACGGACCCCTCCAACGATTGTTAGAGGACACGAACGCAGTCATGGCGCTGCCTTCTTGCGACGACGCTGCCTTAACCGCGTGCGGATGGAATCAGTAGTCCCAAAGATAAGCAGACAGGCAACGAGGATCGTTATGATGACTGCTGACACCGCAATGCTGTAGCTCGGGTAGAGCCGAGGACCAAGAATCCAGTTCACCACGACGACAAAGGCGGCGGTGGCAAGAGCCAGGGTGAGGGGCCGAATCTTGCGCGCCATCGTGTCCTCTAACGGTGAAGTTGAGGGGCCGCACAGAAGCGCCGGCCCTTGGCGCCGAGGGCGCACAATTTCCTAGCGCCCGAGGCGACAACCCAGAAGCGCTTCACGGACCCCTCCAACGATTGTTAGTCGTCATTGCAGCACACCGAGCGCTTCTCACCCATCGTCTCGTGGCCGACGACGGCCGTAAAGAACTGCCGCCACGGCCAAAGCGAAGAACAGCGCAGCCAAAATCATCGCGATGAGCGGCTGTCTGCACCGAAACGATGGCGCAAAAAGAGAGTAGGAGCAATTGCAGGGCACACACGCCAAGCTGGCGGAGGAAAAAATCCACAGAACGCAGTAGATCCCGGCCAGGACCAAGACAACGGCGGTGATTGAGGCAATGAGCCGGCGAACCTGACGCGGCATCGCAATGGCGACTAACGGTGAAGTTGAGGGGCCGGACGAGGCGTCAGGCCGCACTCAGGTCGAACGAAGCTCATCGCCCGCTCCCCAAGCGGCCGGAATGGCGCCGAGGGCGCACAATATTCCCAGCGCCCGAGGCACCAAACAAGAAGCGCCTCACGGCCCCCTCCAACGATTGTTAGGGGTCACCACTGCGCGGGCGTCAGTGAACACGAGAGCGCAAAACGGAGCCGATCTCCGCGTTCCGTTCGGCACTGCGCCGCTTTCGAGCGCTCCCAGCTTGTCCGAGCTTCCGTTCATTGAGGCGTTTCCGCTTGCGCCCACAGCCTTTCCATGGTGACACCTAACGGTGAAGTTGAGGGGCCGGACGACCACGCCGGACAGGCGCCGCGGGCGCACACTGTCCCCAAGCGCCCGCGGCGCCAATCAGACCACGCCTCACGGACCCCTCCAACGATTGTTAGACGCTCGGCTGAGCATTACGCCGCAGCGCAAGACGCCGCCCAAACCGGCAGCCAAGCGCAATTCCAAGAGCGGAGACCAGTAAGGGTCCGACCAAGACCAGCGCCGAGAGAACATGGTCGAAAACATCAGGGGGCGGCGACGAACCCCCAGCAATTCCGATACCAACCAGTCGGGGCGAAAGAATCGCCACGACGAGGACGTTTCCGACGATACAGCCGATGCTGCCCCATAACCATAGACGCCAAGCCGAGCCGGAAAAGTGCCGGAGTGTCGCGACTATCAGAGTGGTCAGCGCTGCTGCAACACCAAGCACCGTGAAAAAGGCGGCCTCAGCAAATGCGACGACGTACGACACTTGGCACTGACCTCAGCCGGGCGTCTAACGGTGAAGTTGAGGGGCCGCGCAGAGGCGTGCGATGGCGCCGAGGGCGCATAATTTCCCAGCGCCCGAGGCGCCAAGCCGCAAGCGCATCACGGACCCCTCCAACGATTGTTAGCTGTCATGCGCAGCTCGCCATTCGTCCGCCCTAATAATCAGGGAAACAGGGGTACTGTACCAATGGTGATGAGCGTGGTCCGTAGGTACTAACAGCCGTTCCGCGAATTTGAGGAGGTCGGCCGAGGGCGCCGAGAGCTCGAGCCAGCGGTCATCGGCAATCCGTAACTGCGACCTCTGAGGATCCCTGCGTACGCGGAGACCGGCGAGGAATTCCGTGTACGGCGCCGGATCGCCGTTGGTGAGCGCGGGATACGAGGCCTCCTGAGCTCCAGAGCTCAAGAACCCCGAGAGGCGTTGATGGAAAACGCTCAACCCCTGCGCCGAATCGAGCAGCAGTGGGTCCCCGACCGCGGCGTTGAAGATGCGCATGGCAGCTAACGGTGAAGTTGAGGGGCCGGACGAGGCGTCAGGCCGCACTCCGCTCGAACGAAGCTCATCGGGCGCTCCCTAAGCGGCCGGAAGGGCGACGCGGGCGCACACTGTCTTCCAGCGCCCGCGGCGCCAAACAAAAAGCGCCTCACGGACCCCTCCAACGATTGTTAGAAGTCACAGGTCAACTGTGCGCGAGCGGCCCCAGCGCCGCAAGCCTGACCAAAGATCAGAGTTAAGCGCGCCCCGAAATGCCTTAATCGAAGACGACTCGCGCCTAGCGAAGCCACGGGCGCGACTACACGTCTCGGGAGCTGCTGGCGCGCGCCCCAGCCTTGATCGAAGGCACAGTAGCGACGAGCGCAGCCACCGACCTCGAGCTCCAGCACAGCGTTACCAATGTCGCCGGGGCCGCACGCGCACTCGGATGCGCTGAACGAAGACGCCTCCCCACCATGTCATTGCGTCCGCGGCGGTCTTGTGTTGTCGCAGCGCCGAGCGAAGGGTTCTTCGCATCTGCTCGCGGTGTCAGTTTCCTGAGTGACTTCTAACGGTGAAGTTGAGGGGCCGCATAGAAGCGCCTGATGGCGCCGAGGGCGCACAATTTCTCAGCGCCCGAGGCGCCAAGCAAGAAGCGCATCACGGACCCCTCCAACGATTGTTAGGAGTCACGGCGAACGGCGCGTGTCCACTGAGACTTGGACTTTCACAAGTACCCGGTCTTGTTAGGCTCAATTCCAGGGTTTGGCGCCTCATCAAGCGATCCCGGAGTCGGCGCAGGAACGCTCACTTCCGCGGAAACCTGCAGCGCTAAAATAGCGCCAACCAACGGTACCAACCAAACGAGTAAGAACCACGCCGTCTTCTGAGCCCGAGAATGAGCCCCTGAGCCGAGGAGGCGCCACGACGCAACGGCGTCAAGCACCGAGACGAGAACCACAGCGCCAACCAGGACCACGGTCTTCATCCGTGACTCCTAACGGTGAAGTTGAGGGGCCGCACAGAGGCGCCGGCCCTCGGCGCCGAGGGCGCACAATTTCTCAGCGCCCGAGGCGCCAACCCAGAAGCGCTTCACGGACCCCTCCAACGATTGTTAGACGCTCGGCTGAGCACCGCGCCGCCGCGAAAGATGCGCCCCAAACCAGCAGCCGACCCCGATCCCAGCAGCAGACACCAGTAGTGGTCCGAACAAGAGGAGCGCCGAGAGAACATACCGGCTGAGATCAGTGTGCGGTGGCGGACCACCAGCGATTCCTATCCCAATAAGGAACTGCGAAAGAATAGCCAACAGAAGTAGGTTTCCAACGGTACATCCGACGCCGCCCCACAACCAGAGGCGCCATGCGGAACCTAGGAAACGACGAAGAGAAGCGATCACCAGAGCCGTCAGCGCTACGACAAAGCCAAGCATCGCGAGAATCGCAGCTCCAGCAAATGCGAATACATGGGTCACTTGGCACTGACCTCAGCCGGGCGTCTAACGGTGAAGTTGAGGGGCCGCACAGAAGCGCCCCAGGGCGCCGAGGGCGCACAATCTCTCAGCGCCCGAGGCGCCAAGCCGCAAGCGCATCACGGCCCCCTCCAACGATTGTTAGAAGTCACCGTAGTGATCACGCCAAGCGCACCTCGCAGTAGCGCATGCGATCAAGATTGCCTTCGGCAACTAAGAGGCCCTTATTAACAAGGGCCTTAATGCGTTGGGCGTAAAAGACGTCAGGCAGTCCCGGTACGCGAAGCGAAGGATCCATCATAGCTAGACCAACAAGCATCGCGACCTTGCGCTGGGTCGTCCTGGCGAGGGACAACAACCCCGCGTCGATCTTCGCGACCACATCGGGGCTCAGCGAGTCCGCCACCGCCTGTTCCTGAGGCGTCATTGGTGAGTCACGTGGCTCGATGTCGTCCAAACCTGGCACAGCGCTCCCAGTGACTTCTAACGGTGAAGTTGAGGGGCCGCACAGAAGCGCCCCAGGGCGCCGAGGGCGCACAATCTCTCAGCGCCCGAGGCGCCAAGCCGCAAGCGCATCACGGCCCCCTCCAACGATTGTTAGAAGTCACCGTAGTGATCACGCCAAGCGCACCTCGCAGTAGCGCATGCGATCAAGATTGCCTTCGGCAACTAAGAGGCCCTTATTAACAAGGGCCTTAATGCGTTGGGCGTATAAGACGTCAGGCAGTCCCGGTACGCGAAGCGAAGGATCCATCATAGCTAGACCAACAAGCATCGCGACCTTGCGCTGGGTCGTCCTGGCGAGCGACAACAACCCCGCGTCGATCTTCGCGACCACATCGGGGCTCAGCGAGTCCGCCACCGCCTGTTCCTGAGGCGTCATTGGTGAGTCACGTGGCTCGATGTCGTCCAAACCTGGCACAGCGCTCCCAGTGACTTCTAACGGTGAAGTTGAGGGGCCGGTCGACCACGCCCGATGGCGCCGAGGGCGCACAATTTCTCAGCGCCCGAGGCGCCAAGCCGCAAGCGCATCACGGACCCCTCCAACGATTGTTAGAGCGCACCATCAGCCGGCGGCCTTCTTGTCTGTGACCTCTAGAATTTCTAACACCTTCAGGACGTGCGTGCACCCGCCAAGGTTGCCGTAATGGCCGACGGGGCCCAAAACACCGCGAACCACAACGTGCGAGGTGCCCCAAGGGGCAGACCCCTTCTTAGCGGGGAGCTCTGCAGACGTCATCTTGCCTTGAATCGCCCAGCACTCCTTCGCCCCGTCGAGCGTGAAGTAGGCGTTCTCAAAGTTGTAAAAATACTGACCGGAGTAAACCGTTGGCGCGGCAACCTGTGCCATCGTTCCCAGCGGAGCGAGAGCCAGGGTGAGGAGCCAAGCGTTCGCACATCGCATAGGGTGCGTTCTAACGATGAGCTTGAGCGGCCGCCCAGAAGCGTCCGAGGGGCGCCGCCGTCATGCAGAAGTCTCCGCCGCCGATCATTTGCGCCTCCGGTGCACGATGAACGCCGCGACGATAATGATGAAGACAGCGATAAAGGTTGCCGATCGCATGTGCTACTCCAAAACGCTCGCGGCGCCCAACCACAGGCGCAGCACGGCCCGCTCCAAGCGAGGGTTAGAAGGCACCCAACAGATGGCACTGTGCGCGTGCGGCGCTACGGCGGCAAGCAAAGGCAACATAGTCCCAAGCTAAGCGCGCCCAGGCCTCAACCGAAGCGGACCCGGGGCGCAATTCCACTCCCGCATCGAGGCAACGTGCTCGGCGCGCGCTCGGAACCCAACCGCAGCTCAGATCGCCGCACGCGCACGCCAGTTGCGCCAAACGAAGACGCCAGCAGGACGACCACGTCAGCCGCCATCAACGCCACCGCGGAGTTAAAGCGAAGCGAGCCATCTCAACTCTTCGCGACGCTTAGATGACCTAAGTGATCTTCTAACGGTGAAGTTGAGGGGCCGCACAGAAGCCCCAGCCCTTGGCGCCGAGGGCGCACAATTTCTCAGCGCCCGAGGCGACAAGCAAGAAGCGCCTCACGGACCCCTCCAACGATTGTTAGAGGACGCCCTCATCGAAGCTACTGTGCGCGCGCCCAATAGCGGGCGCAAACCGAAGCCCCAAGCGCTTGCTCGACCGGACGCCCTAGCGACGACCACCGCGCGCGCGGGGTATGACCTCGATCGAAGGTTCTTGGTGCGAGTTCTTCGCAAACAGTCGCTCTCAACTTCTTGAGCGTTCCTAGCGGCGGCCTCTAACGCCGCGCTTGAGCGGCCGCACAGAAGCGCCGGATTGGAGCCGCGGGTGCAAACTCTCTTCCCGCACCCGCGGCGACACTACTGAGCGTCACGGCCCGCTCCAAGCAGTGGTTAGAGGGACTTGGTTTACCGTCGACCGAAGGCACCCGAGCTCCTTGGCACAGCGCTACCGCGCGCCGGCGCGCAGCTCCGGCGCCCAACGAAGGACGCTGACCGAAGCTACCGAGGTTAACCCTACCCTCATCTCTGTAACGAAGCGTCTTCGCGTCCCACGCAGTGCTGAGCCTCTCATCAGCACAGCCCCAAACAAGTCCCTCTAACTATATTTAGGCGACCCAAACGTCGCGTTGCACGGCGACATTTGGGTCGCAAGAGCTGATCGTGTCACAACCAGAATAGACCACCTGCTCGCCTAACGCGTCAACGACAACTGGTCATATCTTTGACCTGCTTCGGAATTCCGGACTGGCGTCACGGGCATGACTTGCCGCAACTTTTCGGCGATTTGTTCATTCTCCGTCCGCGGCGGCGGCATGCGACCCACGAATCGCCGAGCCGCCAAGGCAAGATCCACCTGTCCTTGCATGACCAGCCTGTCCGCAACCTCGTTCCAGGCGTGCACAACCTCACGCCGAGTCGCGAGCAAGCGAGTCTTGCCGTGTTCAGTCCTGACCTGACCGATGGCGAGCTCCCGCGCGACCGCCTCCGCCCTTTCCCGATGGTGCGTCGAGGCCCCCCGCAACGCCGCCCGATAGATTCCATCAGTCTTCGGTGACTTGATTTCGCCACGGACCTGACGAGGCGTGGCATTCGCCGCCACCCCCTCCGCGCGCAGGTGTCGCGCGAATTCCTGCCTCCACTTCCGCAGCGTCGCCCGCCGGATGTTCAGACGCCGACCGTCGGCGCCCATGGCCTTGACCACCAGGTGCACGTGCGGGTGCGGTTCGTCCGTGTGAAGCACCATCGCGTAGCGGTGCTTGGCCCCAAACTCCTCCCGGGCGAAGTTCTTGACGGCACTCAGGACCTTTTGGGGCGGCGTCCCTGCCGGCATCGAGAATACGAGCTTCTGGACCAGCTTCGGTGGGTTATGCATTCCACGGGGCTTCAGGTCCGCCGTCCGCCGCTCCTCGTCCAAGTCCAGATCCCAGTCGTCCAGCAGCTCCGCCTCGGCTCCCTTGCCCTGAAGGCGCTCACCCTCATCGGTTTCGATCTCAAGCTCTCCCTTCCGGCTGAGGTACTCGATATGGCGCGCAACGGCTCCGAGGTTCTGCCCTCCCCGGTTCAGCACTTTGACTATGACCTCGGGGGTTCGGTGGACAGTGCGGGCGATGACCTCAATCTGCCCCGGCAACAGCCGATCGCACCGCCCCGGTCCACGACGGGCGTAGCTGGCGATCTCCAGGAGCATGCCGGGTTCGCGCCCGGCGTCAATTAGCCGTCTCGGCATCGCCCCTCCAGCTGCGCTCGTTGGCTTTGAGTAGCCCTTTGAAATGGTCCCGCAGGCCTTCTGCAACCTTGAGCATCGCGCCGACCTCGGCGCGCCCTGGTAAGGGTGGCCTGCTGCCCTGGTTCATCGCCCGGGCGATCTGATTCAGATTGCGTCCCATGGCCGTCAGCGCCAGCACCGACTGCTTGAGCGCCTGGTACTCCGCCCTGGGGAGTGGGGCGGCACCCCGCAGGTGGGAACGCACCAGGAGCGCGACGTAGGTCGCCGACGGCATGTCGCGGGCGCTCGAGCGCTCCTTGAGCAGCCGCCAGTCTTCAGCCGCCAGGCGCACGTAGAGCCGCGCATCGCGGTTCACGTTGTCCGGCGCCGCCGGTGCCGGGAGGTCAGTCAGGGACTGGGTCCGAAGCACGACGTCGAGGAGCTGCTTGAGGAGTGCTGACTCGTTGATCCCTTCGCGCTCGGCGACCCTGCGCACGAGCGCCTTCACCTCTGAAGTCACACGACAGTGGATGAACGCGTCCGCGGTCATGGCACTGATCGTGATACGGCAGCGGCCAGCTGCCAATCCTGCATCGGCCCCAAAACAACTCAAGAACTCACGAAAGTTTCACGACGACGGACTTCCGTCTGCACCGAGATCTCTCCTCAATCGGCGAACTCCGTCCTCTCCCGTCGGTCGCCCGCTAGAGCTGGCCGGCGCGTCAGCACCACCAGGGCGGGCAAAAAAGAGCCGAGCGCCGAAGCCCCCGACGCCTTGAGCCTCGAGGCTGGCTACGCCGCCCAGGCGATCGCCATCTCCCAGAGCACTGAGTTCAGCCGTACATCCTCCCTGATCGCCGCAATACGACGAGTGCGCGCCAGGCGATTGGACGCCGAGCGCCTCACGAGGAGTGCAAGGCGTCAAGGGTTTGCGGTTGGGCGGCGCGCGCCCTGCGCGCCCCCTTAACGCCGAGAACGCCCGGCTAGGCTGGGACTCGAGGCAAGCCCGTCCCCCACCCCTTCCGTATCTGGCGGTCCTGCTGCCCTCGCGCAGGGAGATCAGAGTTCGTGGGTGGTTTCACCCATAAACTCTGACCGTCATCGAACGTGGATCCGGCTATGCGGTTCGAGGCCGCAAACACGGCACCGCCGACCGCCAGATTTTCGCAGTTCATCGGGGAAACTCCCCACGAACCTCGAATGACTCTTGATGTAGAGCCAGCCAATCATCTGCCATGGGTCAGAAATCGCCTCCGGAAACTTCTGGCAAGTCTGAAGCACCGGGCATGAGTAACGGCACCAGTGCGCACATCGAACTGAGATCATCGGCGGAGCTAAGGCTGCGTGAGAATCGCGCGGTTATCGTCCCCCGTCTCATACGACTCCGAGACGCGCCGCGATACCTCGGCATGGACAAGAACCGCTTCAACCGGGAGGTGCGTCCATTCCTTACAGAGATCCGCATCGGCACACAGGGCGTCGCATTTGATCGGCTTGAAATGGAAGCCGCCGCGGATGACTATAAGTCCCGCAACGGGCGTCCCGCGGCCGAGAGGAGTAAGCCATGGGACAACCAAAGACGCCCGGTCTCATCAAGCGTGGTGGGCTCTGGCACATCGATAAGGTCATCCGAGGAGCAAGAGTTTGCGAAAGCACTGGCACGAGTGACCGGCGAGGAGCAGAAGAGCTGCTAGCACGTCGAATCAACCAAATTCGCGAAGCATGCCTATTCGGCCTCCGACCTGATCACACGTTCCGCGCAGCCGCGACTAAATTCCTGAATGAGAACCGACACCAGCGACGCATCAAGGACTGCGCGCTGCACTTGCGGCAGCTGGATCCGTTTATCGGATCGCAGCTGCTGCGACAGGTGCACATCGGAGCTCTGCAGGACTTCATCGCGAGTCGAAGAAAGGCGGGAGTCAAGACAAAGTCGATCAACCACGCTCTCGCTGTGGTGCGACGCGTCCTCAATCTCGCCGCGAGCGAATGGTTCGACGAGCAAGGCCTCACGTGGCTCGAGACAGCGCCGAAGATCAAGCTGCTTCAAGTCACCGACGGCCGCGACCCCTACCCGCTCAACTTCGACGAGCAGACGCGCATGTTCCGAGAGCTGCCTGCGCACCTTGCCCGGATGGCCTTGTTCAAAGTCAACACGGGCTGCCGTGAGCAGGAGGTATGCAAGCTCAAGTGGGAGTGGGAGATCCAGGTGCCTGAGATCTCGTCCTCGGTCTTCATCATTCCGGGCCCGCACGTGAAGAACGGCAGCGATCGGCTGGTCGTCCTCAATCGCGTGGCGCGGTCAATAATCGATGAGGTCCGCGGGGATCATCCGGAATTCGTCTTCACGTATCGAGGTCACCGAGTGACCAAGATCAATAACTCAGCCTGGAAGTGCGCGCGCGAGCGCGCAGCCGATCAGCTGGAGGAAGAGACGAATCAACCAGCGCCCTGGGGCTTCCGTCACGTGCGGGTTCACGATCTCAAGCACACGTTCGGGCGACGACTGCGGGCGGCGGGCGTTTCATTCGAGGACCGACAAGACCTGCTCGGTCACCGGAGCGGACGCATCACAACGCACTACTCGCAGGCGGAGCTCGAGAGCCTGATCACTGCGGCGGAGAAGGTTTGTTCCCTGCCGTCCCGCAAAACTCCCGCACTGGTTCTGTTGCGGAAGAAAACGCTAGGTGGTTGATGCGTAAGTCAGTATTTTTTCGAGGATATTGGCGCGCCCGGAGAGATTCGAACTCCCGACCCCCTGGTTCGTAGCCAGGTACTCTATCCAACTGAGCTACGGGCGCGCGCTTCCTGTGAAGGATTTTCGCCCGAATCGGACTTGAGGCGAGTCAATTACCTGCCTCAGGTTCCGTTCCGGTTCCCTGCCGGAGTGCCGCTGGCGGAGCGGCCCCGGTTGGGGGCGCGCATCGTACCACATCGCTGAATCCCTGCTCGACAGAACTACTGGGCCTTGTGCGGAGCAGAAGTCGGATCTGGTGGCGTTCCTCGATTCGCTCTGAGCGGGAAACCGCGGGGTGCCAACGGCCCCAATCAGACGATCAGGCGTGCCCACACCCACAGCACGAGCACCGCGCCGACGATCGACAAAAGGATCCCGGCCGGGTGGAACGGCGCGCCCGGAGGCGGCTTGCTGAAGAGCCGGGCGATGAAGCCCCCGACGAACGAGCCGACGATGCCGAGCACGCCAGTCATGATGAAGCCCAGGTGACCGGCGCCGGGCACGAACAGCTTCGCAATCGCGCCCACGACGATGCCGACGATGAACATCCACAGGTAGTGCATGACGGTCTGTCCCCCGGGTTGTTGAA
>CAWJIS010000005.1:0-1500126 GCA_963843035.1 uncultured Gammaproteobacteria bacterium | reverse complement strand
GACTAGATCTGCGGCCCGGCGCAGCTCAAACCGGTTGGAGCCGGGACGCGCACTGAGCCGATTCGAATGCCTGGTCTCCGAGCCGCAAAAGAGTCAGGAGAGAGCTTCAATACCCTTCCGACACGTGCCCACCCAAGTCAGCGTCGACCATTCACGCGCCGACGCCTGCCAACGCCTTCAGAACATGAGTGGGGTCTTTGCTTATTGCAGTCAGCAGGGCCTTGGCCGGACCAGTCGGCTCACGTCGACCCTGCTCCCAATTTCGAAGCGTGCCCACGTCCACATGCAGTAGGGCCGCAAACTTCGGCTGGCTAAGTCCAAGTCTTGAGCGAAGCTTCTTGAGCGAATTGGGGTCAACGACAAACTCGCGTGACGGCGCTCGCTTGCCACGCACGATCTCGTTCATCTGCTTCATGCTCTCTACGAGCTCGCTAAACAACTTCTTGTCCATAAAACACTCCTACCAAGCCTCATTGAGTGCACGAAGCACCTTCTTTTCTGAAGCAGTTAGGTCGTCTTTGACACCTTTGCGGTAGATCAAGAGCATCCTAATCTGTTGCCGTGCGGACATATGGAAATAGATCACGCGAACTCCTCCGCGCTTGCCTTTACCATGGGCTACCCAGCGAATCTTGCGCAACCCGCCCGTGCCCTGGATCACATCCCCGGCATCAGGCTGCTTTGCAAGAAAACGTTGAAACTCTGCGTAGCTGTCATCGCTTAGCAGAGCAATCACCTGCCGAGTAAAGACTGGTGATTCAATGAAAATCACTCGACTGATGGTAAGTCATTGACTTACGTAAGTCAATGACGTACTAGCTAGGACTGTCGAGGACGTCCGTCCAATCCATCCCAAGGACGACTGACGTCAGCTAATCGCTCAAACGATTTGAAGCCGCGGCGCACCCGGGCGGACCGCGGCGGAAGCTCTTAAGCTTTACCCGCTACGCTTTCGTCCGGAGAGTGTTTTGAGCAGGTACTCGCCGGTGGGCAATTTAGGGGGTAATTCCGAAGCGAGTTACGCAAGCTATTGAATCTGCGCGGGGAATCGATCGGGTTAGGTTCCTCTCCCAGGACTCGCTGCTAGAGCCGCCGAAGGCGCCGTTCGAGTTTCTGCCTGATTTCGCGCAGAAACCTCGACAGCTGACCGCCTGGGTAACGCCCAATGCCGGCAACCAGCCATCTGTGCACAGCGCCTCACGGTCGGGCCCGAGTATCTTTCGAAACTCGCAAGATACCCCGACTGACTTTGAGCCGGTGCTCGTCCCATGAGCCTTCATCGGTGAGAACTCGCCCTCATGGGAGCCCGGCCCCTTTGATGAGGCTCTGTACTGGTCTTGGAACGTCCAACCGGAAATTGCCGCCATGCCCGCACCAAAACTTACGCCTGAAGTTCCTGAGAGTTCACTCCCTGCGTTGCGCTTTGAAGTGTATGAAGCCGCGCGCATCCTGCGGATGAGCCGCGCACAGCTCTACAACCGGATCCACGAGGGATCCATCAAACCGCAAAAGGACGGGAGCCGTACCTACATCACGCGGGGTGAGCTCGAGCGGTACGTGACATCGTGCGGCACGGAGACCTCCGCTTAGATCGACGCGTGCGACACACTCGAGAGGGCGTTGGCTAAGAGATACGGACTTAACCCGTTGGCGATGGCTCAGATCTTGTCCCAAGGCGCCTTGTATCTGGGTTCCAAGAACCTTGAAGCATGACACCGCGTGTCTATCCTTTCAGCGCTGCGAGCTTCTCTTGCATTGCCGACGGAATGAATCGCAGGTACGCCTTTTCAATCATCGCGAGACTCGTCCCCGTCTGCGCCGCCACCGTCAACGGATCTACTCCGTAGAGCTGTAGCAACTCGCTGATACGCGCGTGGCGGAAGCTGTACGCGCTGGCATCGGTCGAGATGCGGTTCTTTCCTGTGGCGTCCTGGTTGTGCTTGGCGATGGCTGCGCGCATCTCGCGGGCCCAAATGTGCCGCCGCCAGGGCGTCTCTCCGTCCTCGGTAAACAGGGGGGCACCGGGTAGCTTGTCCTGGCATTGCTCACTGAAGAACGCGATTCCCTCGGGGGCCAGCAGCACATGTCGCGGACGGAGCTTGGCTGGCCTGCCCTTCCGGTGAGCCAGTCTCAGCGTCTGCCCACTGAAATCCGCGACCACGGTGACCGCCAGCTCTTTCGGGCGGGCCCCGGTGAGCTCGAGTCCGCGCAAGAATCGCGCCGCCGCCGGAGAGGCCGCGGCAATGACGGCCTTTCGCTGGGCGGCGTCGAGAAACACGGCGGTCTCACCGCCTTCCTCAATACCATCTGACAGCGCTTTCAGCCTCCACGCCGCTGGATTTCCGAGATAGCCGAGTTCGACCGCTTGGTTAAGGGCGGCCATAACCGCTCGCGCGTGGCGGTTCACGGTTCGCGGCTGGCGTCCCTCAAGGAGCCGATCACGCCATTCGAGAAAGTCATCGCGGGTTACGGATTCAAGAGCGAGGTCCGCGAGGATGTCCTCGTAGAGCACCGTCCTGAAGCGGGACTCGATTTCGCGCGCGGTGTCCATGCGGCCGTGCCGGCGCAGATCCGCGAGGTAGGCCTCCGCTGCCTCGCGCACCCTCGCACGCTTGACGCTCCGTACCGCAGAACCCGCGAGCTTTGCGAGCCAGCTCTCGGCTTCGCGCTTGGCTTCATCGAACTCGAGAGGTCCGCCTAGGAACTTGTGGTTCTGCTTTCCGTCACGACTGCGAAAGCGCACCGCCCACGTATCGGCCCCCCGACGAAATCCAAGGAAGGCACCTCGCCCGATGCGCTGGAAGTAAGGGGTATGGCGCACCGCGAGGCGCTCGCGGTCGCGCTTGCGTGACAGATCGGGCACGGGGCGAGAAAAGTTCGGGTGAAAACGGGTGAAAACTGTTAGGGATAATACAGCGGACTAACATGGACGGCCATGCAAAAAAGGCCTATAAATGCAGCATTTTCTAAGATGCCCTTGTACGGCCTTGGACGAGTGACTAACCCTCTCAAGGCTGTAACACGGGTTCGAATCCCGTAGGGAGCGCCAATAAATCAATGAGTTATAAGTTCTGAAAAATATCGCCAAAGTCTTGTCCTGGACTTGCCTGGAAACACGCAGACTTCTGGGGACAGGAAGAGGACCGCACCTGTCCGTCCGCTCCACGCACCTGCCGCTTCACGGTCACCGCATCGCGCCCTGTCCTCTGAAGGATTTCGTCCCCGATCTGCGGCTGCGTGAGGGACTTCGTTGTTATTGGATTGCTGCGGAGCAGCATCGAGTGCGGTTGTCGACACTGGGAGGGAGACCTCGAGCTTGAAGTTGGCAAAAGACGCACGCCTCGCGTTCGCGGCCGACAGGCAGCGTTTGACTCATAGCTCGCAGCTGATGTAGCGTCGGGCGCAACCGCCGGGGGTTACTCATGGCAAAGAAAAAGAAACCTGTTGCGATCCACAATCTCCGTAACGATCTACGAGAGACCATTCGGGACCTGGGCGATCTTGAGAAGGATCTGGCAAAAGTCCAGGCGAACTTGAAGAGGTTTTTGAACCAGCGCGGCCTCAACGGTGACCCTGAGTACTTGGTCGAGCTACGGGCGATGATGCGGCGCCGACGTTAAGCTTCTACAAACCAAGTTCGCCGAACCTCCGTCCGTGCCGGATTGATGTCTCCTCGTGACATTTCCGGCATTCAAACGCACAACCGTGCCCGCGTTTTTCTATCTGGATTTGGCCGACACACGTCGACGCGCCGCACTATTAACACTGGCTGTAAGAAACAGAAAGCCGACGCTCGCTTCGCTCGAACCTGTTTCGCTCAAACGTGAATACGCTCGGACCCTCGCGCACATAGGCAGGGTACCCCTTAACACTGCCAGCCAGCCACGGGTGGTCAGCGGAGGCGCTATTCTGAGGATCGCTCGCGCAAGACGGCTGGTCGACAGGTCGGTCCACCCGTCAACCTACAGCGCTAAGTCCAGGGCCTGTGCAATACGCAGCGTACAACATAGTCTGCTCTTCTTAGGGCTTCAGCATCCGCCGTTGCGCGATATGTGCGATCTGTTGATTACCGACATTCTGGTTTGGCCTAGCGTCAAAGCAGGTGGAGGAAGTTCCTCGAACCTACTCGGGATCGCCTGGCTAATGCCCTCCGCTAACTTAACTTCACTTGACATCGCTGAGTCCGTTGTTCACGAGATGATTCACCTGAACCTACATCTCGCTGACATGACATTTGGCTTGTACACCCATGCTCCAGGTAGTTATTTCGTAGCGCATTCCGCCGTGCTCGGTCGTCGTCGACCCTATCACCATGCGTTTCACTCCGCCTGTGTCGCCGTCGCCGTGATCTATTTTCGCCTACTTCTCGGCCTGCATGGTCAGATAGATTCGCTACGCTCATCGCTACAGCAGTGCACATCCGAGTTACTGAGCCATCGAACAGCCTTCTCCCGCTACGCCTGGAACGCCATTCTGGCAGCCCACGCGTTCTCTCGAGCCCCAAGCCTAACAGCGATCCCTGTGCACAAGGATCTAACGAGAGTTCGTCTGGCGGCATACAAATCTCCGACAAGGACTTAGTCGGGCCGGAGAACTCGTCGCCGTTGACTCGGCTGTTCGAAAGAGCACCGAATCGTCCGGTCTACACACGCCCCGACCTCCTGGCCGTGCCCCCATGCCTCGCAAGCTGTGCTTGATCAGGACGAATGCCTCACTGGACTGAAGTCCGCGGACAGACCTCGTCAAGGCGGAAAATTGAGCTCCCTTTGGATCGCTTGAAAGCGCGGTTCGTTGCGCAGGGGATCCAAAAGCGAGTTCACCTTCAGGGCTGCCAAACCCGAGTCGTGCAGGCGAATCGCCTTCTCGAGCCATGCGAGGGCCACGGGGGTATTCCCCCACTGCGAATAGATCTCTCCATACTGGTATGCGCCGCGGTCGCCATACCAGGACTGCACGCTGGTGAGCATCGTTTCGGCGTCCGCGTGTCGACCGAGCTTCTCGTACGTGATGGCCAGGCAGACTTGAATGCCGTAGTAGCTTCCAGCGGGGTGAGCTGGGGGTCGCGCGCCCTCGCAGGTGGCGCGGGCGCTTTGATAGTCGCCAAGAGCGTAGTAAGCCAGGCCGAGAGTGGTGAGGGCTCCCGGGTTAGCGGCATCGAGAGCTATGGCCGCGCGCCCGGACTCGACAGCTTCCTCATAGCGTCGCGCCATCCGCAATGCGAAGCTCAGCAGGCGATGCGCGGTGGGATTCAGCGGATCGAGTTGCACAGCGTGGCGAATGGCTTCGAATCCGGCATCGGGGTGTCCCATCAGGACTGCGAAGTACCCAGATCGCCTCGCCACCTCCGCATTGCCGGGTGCGAGTGACACCGCACGATCATACAGCTCTGCAGCATGGGTGAAGTCCAGAGATTCCCCTTGCAGAACGGTGGCAAGCGCCACGTATCCATCGGCAAGCCCAGGTGCACCTCTGATCGCCAGGCGGGCGTCGGTCTGCGCAGACTCGTAGCTCGCGCGTATGGCTGGTCCAGTCGCGTAGCTGCCGGCGTACTCAGTGAGCGCGAGCGATCGCGCGGCACGCGCGACCGCATAGCCTGGATCGAGGCGAATCGCTTCGGCATATGCGGCGATCGCGGCTTCGACGTCCTTGGCGTCGTGCGCAACCTTGGAAGCCTTCAAGCCGCGCAGGTAAGCATCGAACGCGCCCGGATTGCGTGTCCCACCCAGTTCGATTCTCGCCGCGACGTCCCCGAGCAGCGTCACCTTGAGGGCGCTCGTAACGGCATCCGCAATTTCCGTCTGCAGCTTCAGAACATCGCCCAGGTCCCGGTCATAGGTTTGCGACCAGAAGTGGAAACCGGTGACGGCGTTGTCGAGCTGGGCTGTGATGCGAATCGTATTCCCGGAGCGTCGTACGCTTCCTTCGAGGACAGACGCCACATTCAGCTTGCGGGCGACGGTGAGAATATCCGGGTGCTCGCCCTGGAAGGAAAATGACGAGGTACGCGCCGCAACCTGAAGCTCGTTGATACGAGTAAGAGAGTTGAGCAGTTCTTCCGTTAACCCGTCGGAGAAGTAACTCTGCTCTGTGTCCCCGCTGATGTTCACGAATGGCAGCACCGCGATCGAATGTGGCGGAGGATTAAAGGCGACGGGGGTGACGGCCCCAGTGGAGGCCGGGTGTCGAGCATCCGAGGCTACAGGCTGCACTACCACCTCGGGCCCGGAGACCCGTAGCTTATTGAGAACCAAGTACGTCAAGCCCAACGCGGCTACGGCCGCCAGGATCGCCCCACCCAGTACCGCACCTGTGCGACCACGCGGCCTTTCTTCCGGGCCCAGCCCGGCCAGGAGCCTCTCCACGGAGGCAGTCCGCCTCTCACGCTCAAAGGCCAGTGCCTGCGCGAGCGCCGCATTCTGTCCCTGCGACAGTGCCTGAAGCGGCAGAACCCTGGCAGCGGTCTCCCGAGCCTGGAGCGCGGTGATTTCCCCGAACGGGCGGTCACCGCACAGCATCTCGTAGATCACGCACGCGAAAGAGTAAATGTCATCGCGCCGGTCCGCCTCCTTCCCCGCGAGCATCTCGCAGCTGGCGTAGGCCGGTGTGAGTGCGCGCGGACCCGACCGAGCGAGCAGCAATGGCCCGCGCGACACCCGCGCGATCCCGAAATCCAGCAGCTTCGTCCGGCCCGAGGTCGTCACGAAGACGTTCGCGGGCTTTATGTCACTGTGGATCACGTTGTGATCGTGTGCGTTACCGAGCGCCGCTGCCACATCCTCGATGATCGGCCACGCGTGGCTGAAGGACATGCCGCGGCCGAACTCCTCATCGAGCAGCGCGTCCAGCGACTTGCCTTCGAGGTACTCCATCAGCACGTAGAGCCTCTGGCCGTCCACATTGACCGAATGCACATCGACGATGTTCGGATGGCTGAGCTTGCGGGTCTTGCGCACCTCCTCGCGCAGCAGCGTGAGCGCCTCGGGGTGTTGGCCTTTCTTCAGAACCTTGACCGCGAAACTCTCGCCGGCGATCTGTTCATCCCGCACCAGGTACACCACCCCCATTCCCCCCTCGCCAAGCTCGCGCTCAATGCGGTAGCGGCCGCCGAGCAGCTCGCCAATCGCCAGCCGTGCCGGGCTGGATGGCACGTCCGCTGCGGGAACTGCCTGGGGAGGTGGGCCTTCTTGCGCGCAGGCGGACAGCTGCGGATCGATCTCAGTCCCGCGGGGTGAGACCTCGTTGGAGGGGGGTACGCGGCGGTTTTCTTCCGAGGTCATCGGGTTTGTGATGCGCGCCCTGCTGGTTGGCGAAAGCATGCGCCCACTCACCCAACGACAGCAAATCCGCACGCCAAGGGTCATCAAGCGCAAGTTGCTGCAACTATCACAGCTTCATAAGAACTCCCTAAAGATCTCCTCACCGTCGATCACTAACGTTCACACCCGAGGCTTGAAGACTGTTGACGAAAGCCGCAGCCCGAAAGCCGGAGTGAAGTTAGCAACTTATCTGACTCAGGAGATCCATCATGAACTCGAATGTAAAGACTGCAAGCCGTATTCCTCTGGCTCTGACGGCCGCGATGCTGCTGGCCTTTGCGGGCGCTTCCAGTGCCCATGCCAACGAGCAGGTCCGCTCGGAAACCGTGAAGTTCGGGGACCTGAATGTGGGTACGCCGTCGGGCGTGCAGACGCTGTACGATCGCATTCACGCAGCCGCCAAGCGCGTCTGCTCCGAAAGCGATCCGCTCCAGCGGATTGCTGCCAATGCATGCACCAGCAAAGCCGAGGCCCGGGCCATCGAAACGCTGAGCCTGCCGCAGCTCACGGCCTTCTACCAGATGAAGACCGGCGGTAAGACACAGCCTCTGATCGCGAATCGGTGACGGGGATGCAGGGTCCGGACGAAAGGACACGTCCGGGCCCTTGCTTCCGAGAGGGCAGCGACATTTGACTATGCCTCAGCCGAAATGATTGATACGCCTTCCGGGAAGTGCTGTGATCGACAGCCATGAGGCTGAGGTTCGCCGACTGTGTTCTCGATTTGCGCGCACGGCAGCTCGAGCGGCAGGGCAGGATCGTCCCCCTCGAGCCCAAGGTATACGAACTGTTGGAGGTCCTGATCAAGCGCCGTCCCGCAGTCGTTACCAACAATGAGCTCGATGAGCTCCTGTGGCCGCAGGTTTACGTGGCGCGCACGAGCTTGACCCGGCTGGTGTCGGAGCTGCGGGCCGCTCTTGGTGACACAGCGCGTAGTTCCCACGTCATTCGTACCGTCTACAAGACTGGCTATGCGTTTTCCGCCGAGGTGACTTGCCTGCCCCCGGCGCGGCCCTCGTCGCCAACGATCGAGGTGCTCTGGATGAAGCAGTCTTTGCCGCTCACGGACGGCGAGCACGTTGCCGGACGGGACGCGGAATGTTCGCTGGTCATCGAAGGCACCACAGTCTCGCGGCGTCACGCGCGAATCACGGTCGCTCAAGGAGCGGCAACGATCGAGGATCTCGACAGCACCAACGGCACTTACGTGAATGGAACACGCATCTCCGCACCGACGCGCGTCAACCCTGGTGATGAGTTTGCACTTGGCAGTGAGGTGTTGCGAGTGCGGCGGCGCAGCTCGTCGGCGTTGACCGTCAAAGTCGACTCCGACGACGAGGCCAGCGACAAGGTGCGGATAAAAAAGTGAAAAGAGGATGGCGGGCGGATGCCTCGTACGCCGTGCACAGCGAGAGGGCGTTGATCTTCCCGGCGCTTACCTGCGGACGAACGGTTCGGTTTCTCACGACGACTTGTCCTTCGAGCGGGTGCGCACCCGGACGGATTTCGGTTCCGGCCTGGTCGGCGGGCCGTAAATGCGGGATGCCGTGATGACGATCTCCGGAAGATCGGGGCTGAGATCAGCGACGGTCGCAGCCTTTGCGGGTGCGGCCTCACGCGCTCCGGGGTTTGCAGCTGCGGTCGGCGAGTTTGGTGAACATGCACTCAAGAGCGCCGCAAGCACGGCGGCGGACAGCGCGCAAGCGTAACGGCTTGCGAAGACCTTCAGCATCCTGTGGATCATCAGCCTCGCCTCCTTGCTTTGTGGTCGAGGGTTTTGAGACGCGCAGGCGCGGCAAGTTCGCGCGGACGTATGAATCTTCTGTGAAGCTTTGTAAGGCGAATCAGGAGACCTGCCGAGGCATTCGCAATCCTTGGAATTCTCCGCTACTCCTCGGGAGTCTCGACCAGGAAAGCGACGCGGGGTCATTTGGTGGCGCGGGTGCAGTTCCTGCGCAGCCAGTCCGCAAGTTGCTCCTCGCTCAGGGAGCTATCGGCAACCGCAACGATGGTGGGTTATACCCACAACAAGACCCTTGCAAATCCGCGGCTTCGGCAGCGTGACCCGACGCTTGAAATTGTCGCTGGATGCCCCCAAATCGGCGGCTGTTCATCGGAGATCCAACAAAAGGAGTTCCACCATGGAACTGATCAAATTGTCCATCGCGGGCAGCGCACTGCTCATCGCGGGACACTGGTACTCAGTGATCCGCGACCGATTCTTCGCTTCCAAGTAATGCGGCTGGCGGCACGCATCTCTGCGCGCCGCCGGCGGTGCGTGAGCAGTGTGACTACTTCCTTCGGGCAGGCAGCGAAACGACCTTCGGCCTAGCGAACCTTTCTCGCCCACGTGGACTAGTGAATGGGCGACGACTTCCTGGATGAGTGCGCTCGCTCAATGCGTGGTCTAAGATCCGACCCATTGACCGAAGCGCGGGGCGGCCCTTTCCCGTAGGGAGCGCCAACAAAAACAACGAATTAGCGCCAGAATAGGCGCGGGGGAAATCATGTCGGCCGGACGCGCTAAGAAGAACGCAAACGTAGGCGCAGGGAGCGGTGGCGTGCTCCTCAAACCACCGTGTCGCTCGGCAGCATGACAACCAGCTACTCCGATGGACGCTAGAGCACTCGTACGAGACCTCCGCAGCCGAGGCGGATGGTATTGGATCCGGGTGTGCGTGATCGCGGTTCTTGGCCTTCTGTTGAGTAGTCGGCTGGCGGATGACCCGCCGCAATGGATGCTCAACTTCCGACTGGCGGCGTTTCGGCTCCTTATGAGTTCCAGCCCGCGCCCGCCTCAGATCGGACACCTGGCGATCGCCGTGATTTCGGATGAGGAGTACTGGGGAAGCGAGCTCGCGGGACGCAAGCCGACGAAACGCCGATATATCGCCGGTCTCGTCAGGTCTTTGTGTCAGAGCGGCGCGACTGTGATAGCGCTGGATTTCGATCTCCGGGCACCCCTGCCTGGTGGAAAGGATTTTCCTGACTACGAATCAGAAACCTCTGATCTGGCGAAGGCCATAAGCGACTCATCCGAGCATTGCAGAATCGTGTTGCCGGCGACGTTGAACTGCCCGAATCCTCCAGACGGGAAATGCACCCGAGAGCCCAGCGTGCTCGACCCATACGCGCTTGCTCAGAGCAATGCCGTCACGTGGGGCTACATCAATCTTCCCTCAGACGTCAGGCAGATCCCTTTGAGGCGCGCGAATGTCGAATCGGGAACACTGGATTCCTTCTCTCAGGCGATTGCCGTTGCAGATTCCCCCTACGTCGCCTCCCGGTTGACGGCGCCGCGCCGCTTTCCCTACGGCGGCTTTATATCGGACAAGACATTTGAGGGCTCCGGCGCGGTGCTTCACTCGCGGGACTTGCTACCCGCTCCTGCGGCCGCCTTGGCGCGCCTCTTGCGAGGCAAGACTGTCGTAGTCGGCGGGTCGTGGCATCAGTACGCCTACCAACGGGGTCCCATGGTTGACAGTCATCTGTCGCCGGTCGGCACCATCCCGGGTGTTTATCTACATGCCAACTATGCGGCGGCAATTCTCGATGGCCGCACGTACGTTGCCGCCAGCAGCATTCTCAGCGAAAGCCTGGAGGCGCTGCTGGTCGCTTCGATAGCGGTATTCTTTGCCGTGCCAATACAGTGGGGGCGTAGATGGCTGTGGATTGGAGCCCTTGGTCTCGGATTGATCATCGCCTCGTACCTGCTTTGGCAGAATTTCGGGATCTTTCTTGAGGCTACCATTCCGGCCATTCTCCTGTTGGGTCACGCGCTCCTGGACGAATACCTGAAGATGCGCGAGGAGCTTGCGTCGCTGCGAGCTGAAGTGCGGGCCATTCGCGGGACTGCGGAAGGCTGAACCCGCCGCCACTGTAAGAGGAGCGAGCTATGCCAAAGAATCAGCGACTTCTCCTGATCGGGGTTGCCCTCGCGCTGCAGGCATCTGTTGCGATAGCGCAATCGGACACCCCGGGAGGAGTTGGTCCCCTGAGATCGGGCCCGGCGGATTCGACACGGGGGGTGAAACCCCCGGACCCGTACCTGCACATGCCATCATCGGCATCAGTTCCGCTCGAGCCCGAGCGCAGGCATGTCGAGCGGTACGAACAAGAGCTCGCTGCTGCGCGGGAGCAGCTCAGTGCCGCGCGGGAACAGCTCAATACCGCCAGGGGACAGCTCAGTGTCGCGACAGAACAGCTCAGTGCCGCGAGAGAACAGCTCAGCGCTGCGAAGGAACAGCTCACTGCTGCACTGCTGGCCTTGGCAGCATTGGCGGCACTGTTGATCGGACTAGGCGTCAGAAGACGAAAGCAAGCGGTTCAACCAAGAACCCTCTGACAGCACGCTCATCAAGGCGGCAGGGTAAGAAAGGCAGCTGTGCCCTTGCCTGAGTTAGTCCCAGCGGTTGGCATTCTTTGGGAAACCGGGACGCTGCACCCTTACGACGCAGAAGCGTTGGCCAGTCGGGGCCTCCATCACCACCCAGCGCGCGAGGCGCTCGACTACCCTGGCGCCCAGCTTCGTCAGGCGCGCGACTTCGGCCGTAATATCGTCGGTCTCGATATCGATGTGGACGCGGCTCTCGTGCTCCACCCGCTGGATTTCCACGATGGGCTCGTCGGGCGGAGTTTCCAGCATGAGATAGTTGCCGCGACTGCTCGGGTGCTTTGGATCCACGGCGCGACCCAGCGCCGCGCTCCAGAAGCGGGCGGCCCCTTCCAAATCGGATGTCCGGCAGTCGATCAGTAAGGCGCAGAGACGAGAATGGTGCATGTCCATGTCCTCTGGCTTTCGGCGAGCTCAGGATTCGGTGAAGCGGGCGTACAGGCACTGGTCGCGCACCACGCCGTCCTTGACGGCGCTACGCCTCATCGTGCCCTCGAGCACGTAGCCCGCCTTCTCGAGGACTCGACGCGACCCTCGATTCTCGGCGAACGGCTGGGCGAAGATCCGCAGGAGTCCGTGCGCGCCGAACGCCCAGTTCGTGACGAGCGTGACGGCCTCGGTCGCGATACCGCGACCCCAATGGTCGACCGCGAGCCAGTAGCCGATCTCGGCGCTTCGCCGGTTCACGTCGGTCATGAGCTCGAGCCCCACGCCGCCTACGGCACGCCCGTCGACGACGATGGCCTGGGACCGAGGCGGATCGACGGCGCCGACGCGGGCGATGTAAGCCTCCGCATCGCTTAAGACATACGGATGGGGAAAGAGGTCGCGCAGCTGAAGCCAGATGCGCCGGTCGTTCGCGGCAGCGGCGATCGAGGCGGCATCGGCGGCCCGAAAGGGCCGGACGATGCAGCGCGAACCGACGAGCTCATGACCGATGCAGCTGACCATTAGCCGACGCCACTCGAAGGGTACGGAAAGTCCCGTGGTGGCTGAATGTTGGGATCCACCCAGCTGCGAAGGGCCGTGTCGCACACAGCGTACCCCCAATTGATCAGGCGCTCTTGAACCAGGTCGCTCTTGTCCGCCAGGTCCGTGACGACTGCGGCCAGTCTCGCTGTCCTGGGGAAGGGACACGGCAGAGCCGCGGGGGCCGGATAGTGTGAGGCGTCGCTCCCCACTCCCCAGTAACAGCCATGGCGCCCAGACGTATCATAGGAATTTATCAGATCGCGAACGCGCAGGGCTCGCACCTGCGCCTGGATCACGTCGATTGCGCGTCCGCCCTGGCTCACCCAATTGCTGCCAAGCTTTTCTTGCGGGGATAGCGCGAGGCCCGCGTCACTCACCAGGACGGTCTGATGATTCTTCCAGGCAGTCTCGAGGCCCAGGTTGTCGTACACGCCGCCGTCGCTGAGTATCGGACGCGTCGTGAACGGGGGCCGCTGGAGGTTGTAGTTACCCTCCCCTCCGCTTCCAGGCACGTAGTCGGATTCCTTGAACCGTAACACCGCCGGGGATAGCGGCGGCGGAAATGCCGACGATGCCGAGACGGCCTGTGCGAGCTCGACCAGATTCGTGTTGGGGATCTTTCCGACCCGCCAATCCCACAGGTAGCTTCGGGTGAAGCGCCATAACGCACCCGATTGCAGGTTGGTGGCATTGATCACAAAGCGCGGCTCTGGAGTGATGGCACTCAGCTTCGCCGTGCCGTACAGATGGCGGCGATATTGCCGGGTGACGTACTCATTCACCGTGCCGGGCAGCAGTATTGCGGCAATCAGCTTCAGAGCGGCTTCCAGGTTATAGCCGGCAATATTGACGTGGCCCATGGCTCGGATGGGTTCTACGATCTCCTTGAGGAAAGCGCTCACTCGCGCAGCCGCGACGGGATCGGCAGTGCAACACGCCTCCCACTTGAGTGCCAGAAGGCCGGCCGTGATCGAGCCGCCGGAAACGCTGGAGACGCGCGCGAGCGGCCCGAGGTCTGCCGCCCGCGGAGCGCTTGCGGTTGCATTCAGATAACCCAGCTCCTGTAACCGCCACAACGCACCGACGTGGAACAGCATCGCCCGGTAGCCTCCCCCCGAGAGACATAAGGCAATGCTTCTTTCGGGCGCTTCCGGTTTGGCGGCGTCCGGTGGAATACGCGTAACGGGCTCGATCATCTGAGCCAACGGCATGGCGAACCTCGTCGTTCCCTAACCATGGAAGACCTGAAACCTGCCGACCGGCCACTCTACGCCTTCGCACCGCCGTTTATTCAGCCAGCCTGAGCCAGCATTCAACGGCTCGCACTGCGATCACTGGTCGCCTGGTGTGTAGGGACAACCGCGCCTGAGATAAGATCGCCCGATAACACGGTTCTGCGGAGACTCTCACGATGAAGACTCTGCGAGTGGCTGCCTCACTCTGCCTCGGCATACTGGCTTCCGCGCTCTTGTGGGCTCAATCAGCCGGCCCCGATGATCGGCGGATTACCGCTCCAGATTCCGTGACGTCGACGCAGAATCCGCAGGCGCGCCCGATTCCGATCGACGATCTCTACTTCACGCGCTCGCTATACGGTGCCGCCTGGTCTCCGGACGGCGAGCAGATCTCGTTTACGACCAACATGACCGGCCGGCCCAATCTGTGGAAAGTGAGCGCTGCGGGCGGCTGGCCGATCCAGTTGGTTCAATCCGACGAACGGCAGACCCAGGGGACCTGGTCACCCGACGGGCAGTGGATCGTTTTCCAGCAGGACGTCGGCGGTAATGAACTGTGGGATATTTTTGCCGTGCCGAGTGACGGCGGCGCGGTTATCAGCCTGACCAGCACGCCCGACATACGCGAAGAGTCGCCGCGCTGGTCGCCGGATGGAAAGAGCATCGCGCTCAATTACAAGCCCAAGGAAGGGACAGTTTACGACCTCGCGCTGCTCGACTGGGCAACCCACAAGGTCAGTAAGCTGACGCACGAAGCGTCGCCCAATCATAGTTGGAATTCAGTAGCCTGGAGCCCGGACGGCAGGACGCTGTACGCCAACCGGGTTGAAGTCAGCTTCACCGACGCCGACGTCTATGCCGTGGACGTCGCCAGCGGCAAGACGACCAATCTCACGGCCCACCAAGGCAAAGTGTTGAACTTTGCCTCTTCGCTGTCGCCCGACGGGAAGACGCTGCTGATCACTTCGAACAGCAAGGCGGGCTATCAAAACGTAGCGCTGCTCGATATTTCCACCCGCAAGGTCACTTGGGTCACGGACACGAAATGGGAAGCGAGCTCCGCGGATTTCTCCCCCACCGGGCGATCCTTCACATACACCCTCAATGCCGACGGTCTGATTGACACGTACCTGGTCGATGCCGCCTCCCTGCGGGCGGAGAGAATTCCCCTGGGCGCTGGTCGGAATACTCCTGCCGCCGACGCGGACTCATTCTCACCGTCGGGAGACCGCCTGTTGCTCTCGCACGAGAGCTCGGTTCAGCCGGGGGATTTCTGGATCTACGATGTTGCCTCCCGCCACACGCAGCAGCTCACCCGTTCCGCGGTTGCGAGCCTGAGTGCAGCGCCCATGCCGGAGTCGCAGATCGTCCATTACAAGAGCTTCGACGGGAAGACGATCAGCGCTCTGATGTGGGTGCCGTTCAACCTGAAGCGCGATGGCTCGAATCCCGCCCTGGTGCTGCCGCACGGTGGCCCGACCGGACAGGTTCAGGACTACTGGAGTCCACGCGTGGCGGCGCTGGTATCCCGGGGTTATATCTGTATCGCGCCCAATGTCCGGGGGTCGACCGGATACGGAATCGACTTTCAACGAGCCAACTATCAGGACTTGGGTGGAGGCGACCTGCAGGATGAGGTTTATGCCGCCAAATTCCTGCAAGCCACGGGCTTCGTCGCAGCCAGGAAGATCGGAATCACGGGGGGCTCGTATGGCGGTTTCATGACCCTCATGGCGATCGGCAGAACTCCCGACGTCTGGGCAGCCGGCGTCGAGCTGTTCGGCATCATCAATTGGATGACCATGCTCCAACATGAGGACCCGGAGCTGCAGCAGTATGAGAAGAGCCTCCTGGGCGATCCCGTCAAGGATAGAAAGGCCTACGACGCGGCCTCACCCATCACCTACATTCACAAAGCCACAGCGCCCCTGCTGGTCCTGCAGGGTGACAACGACCCGCGCGTACCGAAGGAAGAGGCAATGCAGGTGGTCGAGCTGCTCAAGCGGGACGGCAAGACCGTCGACGCACACTACTACGCAAACGAAGGCCATGGCTTCGCGAAGCGGGAAAACCAGATCGATGCGATTCGCCGCACCGTGGACTGGTTTGACAGGTACCTGAAGAACGCACCGTAGCTGATCTTGCTCAGCGCCCCAGGGGCAGAGGCTTTGGCTGATCAGCTGTCATTTTTACCAGCGCGACGTATCTCGTGCTGTCCAACGTAAACGAGAACAGTCGCTTGGGAGGGTTGCTGGTAAGGAGCAGGAGCTCGCATGAAATGTCACGGCCGTCGGCATTTTGCAGTTGCGGTTTGCCCGGCTGACAAAGCGTATTGGCGGCGGCTATGAGGCGCTTAGCCCGTGCATAGTGATTCGGGTTTGCCGCACGAAGCCTGGCGAGGTCCTCGGCGGTGTCGAGGTGCACAGACGGCTGGATGACTACCACGTCCGCAGCCCCGGCGAGGGAGGTACTGCATACAAGGGCGGCGAGCATGAAGGTTCGCATGTCCGGCCTCCGCGGCTTCTGGGTAGATGTTTCCCTGCACTGGAAGTTCAGTGCCGCTCTGCTAGCGCCCCGCTGAGGCGCCGCTGCCTCCTATCGTGACGAGCGCGAGCCCGTCGGGCGGAATCTCGAATGTCAGCGTGCCGCCCTCGAGCGGACGGGTCACGGCCGCAGGCAACGCCCCCGCCGCGCGGAGCTCGGTGAGCTGCTCCCGCGTCGGATAGCGCGGCGAGCCCATCTTCGCGTAGGCCACATTCACGTTGCCGTGCTCGCCGTCGATCGACTGCACGGTGGCCGTGGCGGCGGCGCTGTGCTTGATCTCCAGTGTCACCTTTCGAACCGTCGGGTCGCTCGACCTCGCGTCACGGTAGTTCCACACCGCGAGCACCAGCGTGCCATCGTGACGGCGCGTCAGGAGCGCCCCCTCGGTGTCGGGGGAGAAGCGCTCATCCCCCAACTGATGCAGCAGCGTGAAGGCATTGAAGGAGGGTTTGGGAATGCCGCCCGCGGCGAGCAGACCGAAACCGCCGTAGAACGGCTTCCTGACGACGCCCCCTTCCTCGAACACATCCGAGAACGTCCAGTACGACATGTCCTGCACCAGGCCGTCACACTCGCGAATCGTCTCCGCGAGCCACGGCCCCATGAAGGGCGCATCGGTCACCTCCGGGTAGTTCGCATAGCTTGCGTTGAATTCGCTCCAGATCAGGGGGAGGGACGGCATCGTCGAGGCGCGGATCTCTTCGTGCACCTTCTTTACCGCCCGGCACACCATGTGCTCGCGGGAGATCTTCTCGTTGGTTCCGAAGACGTCTTGCGCAGTGTCGTCTCCGTAGACATGCGTGGAAGTGAAGTCGACCGGGACGTGCTCCTGCCGGCAGTGCTCGATGAAGGCCTTGACCCACGCAGCCTGCGCCGTCGCCGGCCCCCCGACCCGGAGGCGCGTATCGACCGCCTTCAAGGCCCGCGCCGTGTGATCGTACAGAGTCCAGTAGGTGGACTGCTTAGGTGCCCCCGCCCAGAAGTCGAGGTTGGGCTCGTTCCACACCTCGAAGTACCACTGGCTCACCTCGTCGATCCCATAACGCTCGATCAGATGACGCGCGAACGCGCTCATGAGCGCATCCCAGCGGGTATAGTCCTTCGGCGGCGAGACGACCGGCCGGTACCAGAAGCCCTGCCGCACCTCGAGGTTGCGGCCCGTGTAGTCCGGCTCAAAGGGGGTGAGCTGGGCCGGCATGAAGCTCAGCTCGACGAACGGGCGGACACCGTTCGCCAGGAGGCCATCGTAGATCTGGTCAATATAGGAGAAGTTATAGACCGGCTCGCCCGTCTTCCGGTCCTCGGAATAAAGGCCGACCTCGTCATGGAGGATCGCGTGAAAACGCACATAGCGGAAATCGGTGACCTTGCGCACAGCGCGCAGGTCATCGCGATAACTCTCGCGCAGCGACAGCACCGCGCGCCCGGAGCCGAACATCCGCTCCCAGAAATGCGGCAGGGGCCGCCCCGGCGCGCTGGCATCGACCACGATACGGCTCTCTGCCGCCGGAGCGAGCGCGGGCGCCGCGGCCGCAGCCAGGACCATCAACGCGGTAGCCAGCGATCGCATACCTGAGCGTCCTTCACCGCCATGCGCATAACTCCTCGACATCATTTCTCTCCTTTGTCGGACTCGCCGGCCTTGTCCAGCCAGCCGCCCTCGAATCCGGCGCGCTTCAAGCCCCGCTGAATGTAACGGCTGCCTCTCATGACGCGCCACACGAGATCGCTCCGGTAGTTCTCGAGCATCGCGAGGATCGGACCCTGGTCGATGCCGATATAGGCCTGATCCACCCAACCCGCGTCCTGCCCGGGATTCTGCGCGGAGGAGGCCTGCGTCACCTCGCTGAGGGTGGGGTTGAAGGAATCGAAAAACCCGTAAGTGGAGTAGATCGAGGTCCCGAAGCGATCGTGCATTTCCCGTGCGGCCGGGATCACGATCTCGGGAGCAAAGGGGAGCGAGCCGAGCGCGGCCGTCGGGGCGATCGTGCCGTCATCGATCACTCCACCGACGCCCACGCCCCGGGCTGTATAACTGTAAAAGCGCTCGTGCCTCCCCAGAGCGCGCCCGCGCTTAGCCCCTGGCCCATCGCACGCCGTGAGACCCCAGACGTTGGCGCCGTAGGCTCGCCAGTGCATCGGGTTGTCGATTGCGTAGCTGCGCTGCACGTAGGTCGCGCGGCGGCTGTTCTCGAAGTAGTCGAGGTCGCGATGGCGCATCCAGGCATCGCGAATGCCGCGGAAATCGATCCACACATGGGAATACTGATGCCCGAAGAGCGGCGGGAAGCTCAAGTGCGTCTGGCCGTAGAGCGTCCCCCAGTGCTTGTCGTACGTGCTGGTCCAGGCGCGCCACGCATCCGGTCCCACCGGGTGAGTGGGAGAGCCGAGCGCCAGGACGTAGAGCATCATTGCCTCGTCGTAGCCGAGCCAGTCGTCACGCAGGAACCCGTGCTCGGGTGTCCACCCCATCGTGACGGCGGGCGCTCGGTGCTGCGCCCAGGTCCAGTCGACCCGCCCATAAATGTCGTCGGCAAGCCTTCGCAGCCCGAGCTCTTCAGGATCATCGGCATCGAAGTACGACTGGCAGAAAAGAACGCCCGCCAGCAGCCACGTCGTGTCGACGGTCGAGAGCTCCGAGCCCCGCTTGCGGGCGCCGGTCTTCAAGTCGATGAAGTGATAGAAGAACCCGTGCTCGTGAGGGGCACCCGCGAAGAACCTGAGCGTCGCCAGCACGCGCGCGCGCGCCGCCCCGCGCGTGATGTAACCGCGCTCGACCCCGATCGGATAGGCGGTGAGCCCGAATCCCACCGAGGCTATGCTCGAGCCCATGCCCTCCGGGCCGCCCGGAAAGCGATCCGGAATGAGCCCGTTGGCGGGATTCGCGGTCTCCCAGAAGAAGTTAAACGTGCGCCTCTCGAGGTCGTCGAAGAACCCGTCGAGAGCGACGGGCTGTCGCTCCGTGGGACTGTCGTTGAGGGCGAGCGCAGCTCGCACCATCGCGCGTACCGGCGCGTTGAGCCCGTACATCCCGCAGCCGCTCAAGGCAAGGAGCCCCGTGAGCACCCGGCGTCGGCCCGGCGCGGGCTCGGCCGCACCGGCCGCCGTCACGGCCGAGGCTCCACGGCCGCGGCTCACGGCGTCTTTCCGCTGACGGTATCGAGCTGGCGCAGCATGGCGCCGATTTCCGGGTTCGCCATGAAGTTCTTCCACACGAGCCCCGTCCGGTAGTTCTCGACCATGACGACGATCGGCGCCTGGTTGAGGCCCATGTAGATCGGAGAGATCCAATCCGCGCCGGGGTTGAACGCATCGCGCGGACCGTAGATGTCCCAGAGACCGGCGCCGAGATCCCGATAGTAGTGCTTGAGCGCGGCCATCGAGGCCTCGGGTGTATAGGGGAAGGACGCGAGAGCCCCGGTGGGAGTGAGCGTCCCACGATCGTCCGCGGCGTCGGGTGCGTCGGCCACGTAGCCCTTCGGACCGTCGCTCGCCGTCAGTCCCCACGCGTCCGCTCCGTATCCCGGGTAGTGCTTCGGGTCGGCGATACAATACGCCCGGTTGATGAGCGCGATGTTGCGGTTGTTCTCGAAGTACGAAGAAGTGAAGCGGTCGCCAAGACTGTGAGGATCGAACCCGAAGAACGAATAGTGAGTGAAGAACAACGGGCCTCCGGTGCCCACCCCGACATCGAGCTTGATCCCGTAGTAGGTATGCCCGTTGCCGTAGTGGTTTCCGTCCGTCGTTTCGCCCCATCCCTGCCGATATTCCTGCGCGCGCGGATCCTGGCTGGCCCAGCCCGAGTAATACATCGTCGCCGGGATCGCGTGAGTCGGCGATGCGATCCCGAGGAGATACGTGATCATGACTTCGTTGAAGCCGATGAGCGGATGGTGAATCTGCCAGGCCCATTCGGAGGACCAGTGCCAGAAGAGGAAATCACCCTGCTCAGGCCCCCGGTACCAATCCCATTCCACCGTCTCCCAGAGCCGGGTGATGCGCTGAAAGAGATCACGCTCCGCGGGGCTCGCTCCGTAGAAGTACTGCCGCGCGGCGAGCAACCCCTCCATCATGAACGAGGTCTCCACCAGGTCTCCGCCGTTATCGAACATGCCGAAGACCGGCATCGTCCTGCCGGTGCTGCCGTCCATGTAGTGCGACCAGGCGCCGTGATAGCGCTGCGCGTGCTCGAGGAAGCTGACGATCTTCGTGAGGCGCTCGACGCCCTGCGCCCGGGTGATGAAGCCGCGGTCGACGCCCACGATGAGCGCCCCGATTCCCATCCCGCTCGCCCCGGTCGCGACGATCCGGTCATCGCCGGGAATGTTCTCCCGTGTCATCCCCGAGTGCGGATCGGCCCCTTCCCAGTAGTAGAGGAAGCAGGCCTCCTCCAGCATGGTGAGGAGCTCATCGTCGTTGAGCTCCCGAGTCGAGGCGCTCACCGGTTGTGAGAGCGCCGAGGTCCGATAATTCCAATCCGCCGCGGCGACCTTGTACTGCGCCGTGATGCCCGCTTTGCCGAGAAAATCGGAGTAGCGCTCGGTCCCCGCGAGCTGGATGCCGACGGGCTTGAACGCTTTGCCATCGAGGGAGCGGTAGATCACGTACCGGGCGAGCGCAGGAGTCACCACCGGGTCCCAGCGCACGACCACGTGGCGGTCGTAGCCCCTCGCGCGGACATGCTGGGGAGACGCCGGCGCCGGCGATTTCTCCTCCGCGGCCTCGTCGGCCACGCGGATCTCATCGATGATGAGCGTATGCCGCACGCCATCCGCCCGTCCCTGATGGAAGACGACGTCCGCCAGAAACTCGGGGCGGAACGGGTAGATCGAGGCGGTGGAGAAATCCGCGAGCGGGATTCGCACCTCGACCCAGCCGCCGGCCGGGAGGTCGCCCGTGTATTTTCCGAGCGGCAAGGGCGCGGTGAAGGCGGCGGGCAATTCCGCCACCTGGAGCCCCTGCGTGGCATCCGAGAGCAGGATCTGCGGCAGATCGCCGGCGGCGATTGCCGCCGGCGCGTAGAGCCACAGGTAGAGATTGCGGCCGATGAGCTCGGGATATCTATTGCGAAAGCCATCGACGCGCACTTCCGCTTCCCAGCCACCACCCAACCTCGATTCCCACTGCAGCCGCAGCGCATTCGGCGGGGTTACGAACGTGGTGGTCTCGACCGGAAGCCGTCCGTTCATGACCTCCAGATAGCTCGGGCCATTGGCGGTGCCCCGGCTGTTGAAGTACGCATCCGCTGTCAGGCTGTTGTCGAAGATCACGTGCCGGTAGTAATCGGACGCGCGGGCTGTCGGCGCAATCAGGGAAAGGGCCGCGAGCAGCGCGAGCGAACACGCGCTTGCGGGGAAGTGGGATGCGGGAAACCTCATCTTCAGGACGAACGCGACCGATCTTGCTTGCGCATTGCCCGCATCCACACGCTGGAGCCTCCCTTGAAGGTGGCAACGTACGCCGAGTCCTTCTGCTCGCTGCGCTCGACCGGCGTCGGTCCGCGCGCCGCGGCCGCCTCGAGCGCCTCGCGTGCCCACGGCAACGCCAACAGGGAGCCGAAGGGGGTGAAAACGAGCGGCCGCCCTTCCCTTTCGATCTCCTTGAAAGTGCGATTGCCTGGCACGGGAACGCGCTGCATCCACAGCATGTAGCGGACGCCGCTCTCGAGCGGTATCTTGGGCGTCAGCACCGGATACGGCCCCATGGTCCCGTAGCTGTTCCAGGCGCGCACGACCTCGGCCTTCGAGCAGTCCGCAGAAGCGCACTTCTGCAAGATCAGGTATTCGTCCGGATTCAGCCGCAGGGGATGAATCCACAGCAGCTCCTCGCCGCGGGCGCACTGCGGCGGCGAGATCACCACATGCCGCTCGGCATCGACAGAGAACGCAACCGAGATCAGAGAGCCGCCCGGTCCCGGCTTGAAGGTCTGGCACGCAGCATCCGCCTCCGGCGCGGCCGCAGCGGCCATATGCAACGCGAGCGCCGTGGTCAGCGCGAGCGGCAGAAGGCTTGCGACCAGGGTGGAGCGATGCGCATTCACGGTTCCCTCCTCATCTGCGGCACTGAAGCTAATCGGCCGCACAATGGCGCGCGATGAAGTCCTCGTGTTTGGGCATGATGGATACGCACTTGGCGATAACTTTTTCGGTGGCTTCCACGAAGGACTTGAGATCATCGTCGCTCACCCAGTCCACGGCCGGGTGGAAGCTGCGCGGCATGATCCCCTGCCCGAGCATCACCTGCACCCAGCTGGTCGCCGCGAAGAGCTCCGTACCGTTGCGGAAGAAGCGACCGGCGTCGCCGAACAGGTGCATGTACTCACGCAACGAGTCGGGAATGTCCATGTTCCGGCAGTAGCGCCACAGCTCCGAGTCGTCGCGCTCGGTGGCGCAGTAGTGCAGGATCAGGAAGTCGCGGATGCGCTCGAACTCGAACTGCGCCTGCGCGTTGTAGGTCTGCTCGAGCACCGGAGCGAAGTCCCGGCGCGGAAAGAGCTGCACGAGCCGCGTGATCCCGGACTGGCTGAGGAATATCGCGGTGGACTCGAGCGGCTCGAGGAAGCCGCCGGCGAGCCCCACGGCCACGACGTTCTTATCCCAGAGCTTCACGCGCTTGCCAGCGGCGAAGCGGATCGGCTTCGACGCATCCGCAAGCGGCTTGCCATCGAGATTCTTCAGAAGGAACGCCCCGGCTTCGTCGTCGCTGATGAAGCGGCTGCTGTAGACATGGCCGTTGCCGGTGCGATGCTGCAGCGGAATGCGCCACTGCCAGCCCGCCGCGCGCGCGGTCACACGGGTGTAGGGAGTCGGCGGTCCCACCTTCTCGCACGGAACCGCAATCGCCCTATCCAGCGGCAGCCAGTGGGTCCAATCCTGAAACGCGGAGCGGAGCGTACCGGCGATCAGCAGTGCACGAAAGCCCGAGCAGTCGATGAAGAGATCCCCGGCCACCGTCTGGCCGCTCTCCAGCCGGAGGCTCTCGACGAAGCCGCTCGCGCCGTTCTGTTTGACTTCGACGACCTTGCCCTCGATCCGCCTGGCGCCGCGGGCCTCGGCAAAGCTACGCAGGTATTGGGCATACAGCCCCGCATCGAACTGGTAGGCATAGACGATGTCGGCCAGCGGCGTGTTCGGTGGTGCGTCGGCGGGCGGCACCAGAAACCTGCCCTGAGGCGCTGCCAGGGTGTTGATCGAATAGTCGCCGATGTCCCTGGCCAGCCCGAGCTTGCGGGCCTTGAGCCAGTACTGGTGAAAGTCCAGGAATCCCAGGCTTCGGCCGATGGTGCCGAAGCCGTGGATGTAAGAGTCTCCGATACGAAGCCAGTCGTTGAACTGGATGCCGAGCTTGAACGTGCCCTTGGTGCGGCGCACGAAGTCCGCCTCGTCGATCTCGAGCAGACGGTTGAAGTCGCGTAAGTGCGGGACCGTCGACTCGCCCACCCCGATGATGCCGATCTCCTCGGACTCGACCAGCGTCACCTCGAGCCGCTGGCCGAAGGACTTGGTGAGCGCTGCAGCCGTCATCCATCCCGAGCTTCCCCCGCCGACGATGACGACGGAGCGAAGCGGCTCCCCAGGTGTCTGCGTGACCTCTTGTGCGTTCACGAGCGGTGCCGGCCAAAAAAACGAGGGAGGGCCATGCCCTCCCTCGAGTGCAGGCGAGCAGCCTCCTTACATCACCACGAGAGGTTCCCCGTGAGCCTGAGCGTGCGCGGGAAGCCGACGATGGGGCCGTTCGCGGTGTAGGTTGGTTGCGGAATGATCGGGTACGTTGCCCCCGGGTTCCAGGTAGCCGCGTTCGGGTCATAGTTGGTGTAGTTGAACACATTCAACAAATCCACGCGGACGGTTCCCTTCACGTCCCGCCAGATGTCGAACAACTTCGCCAGAGACAGGTCGAGGTCCCGGTAGCCGATGGCATTCGGGATCTTGGCATTGATCGGAAAGGCTGAGCCGCCGATGCCGTTGTTGCACGTGGCGGGGAACGTCCCACCGGGACAACCGAGGATCGTATCGATGTAAGTTGCCGACGCAATCTCGCCCTTACCCGAGAGCCGCAGGCCCCAGGGCAGGTCGTAGCTGCCGGTTGCCACGAGGCGATGCCTCGGCACCGCCGTCGACGGCAACAGGGGGTAGTCCTTCGGGTTAGGCAGATCGAACAGATAGGCATTCGGACTGCCCTGATACGGATTCAGGGGACCGGCGACATTGTTCTGGTAGGCGTTCGAGTAGGTGTAGGCGAAGGACGCACTCCAGCCGGAAGCCGGTGTGTACGCCTTGTCGAGCGACAACGTGACCTGCTGGTTCGTGTCTTCGCCGGCGTTGTCCCAGAGGATGAGCGCCCCGTACCCCTTGAGGCTCCCGAAGGCGCCCCACGGGGCGCCCTGGTTGGAGTAATAGGACCCGTCCGCGTAGCGCAGCCCGAGATGTCCGATCATCGCGTCGTAGCTCTTGATGTCCGAGAACGTCAGTGCTGCATCCCAGTCGGCCAGGCGCGTGCGGAACCCGAGGCTGAACTGATCGGAGTGCGGCGGCTTGATGTTGTTGTTGATCATGTCCACTTCATGCGATGAAGTGGCCACCGGAATAGTCGCCAGTCCCGCAGCCGTCAGGTAGATGGGATTCCAGGCGTAACAGTGGTTGGTCGGATTCACGTCGGCCGCCGTCGCGCATGGACCGAACGAATCGTTGGTGTAGGGCGACGGGAAGTAGATCTGCGGGTTGTTGTAGAGGCCCACCTTGGTCGTCTCGTACGCCAGCTGGGAGAAGAGGTTGCGGTCGTAAGAGCGGCCATAGCCGCCGAAGACCACGTAGTGCTGGTCCGCGTTGATGTCGTACGCGAACCCAAAACGCGGCTGAAACTCGTCCGTAGGCGACTTGCGATTCGAGCCGGTGCTGATGTAGTCGTTGATGTTGGTCGCCGGATCGCCCGGGAACGACTTCGCGAGCAGCTGCGCATAGGTTACCGCGGGGTCGTAACCCGCCAGCGCTCCGGGCGAGTTGAGCGCCGCGACCACGCTCGCCGGCGTCACATAGTCGTTGAACAGTGGGACTTTCTCGTAGTCCCAGCGCACTCCTGCATTGACCGTGAGGTGAGGATTGACGGTCCAGTCGTCCTGCAGGTAGAGGCTGAACTGCTTGTCCTTCGAGTCGACACTCGGGGCGCCAACTCCGGGGAAGCTCACCGGGAACTGCACCAGGTACGGGTTCGCGTAGACGCCGCCGGAACCCGTGAGCGCCTCGTAGTAGACCGCATCGCTGAGATCCACGGTGTTAGACGCTGCGACGAGGTCGATGGACTGGAAGCGCGCCCCCATCTTGATCGTGTGGTCGTGGAAGTTGGTGAAGGTCAGGTCGTCCTGAACCCCCGTGCCCGACTGGTCATAGCGAAATCCCACCCCCGCCCCCGGGCCATTGACGCTGATGATCGTATCGTCGGGATTGAAGTTGGGAAAGGACGGGAAATAGTGGTACTGGAATTGCGGGCTCGGCGCGGCGTTGCTGTTCGAGGTGGTGTTCTGCTGCGTGACTCGCACCTCGTTCAGCACGCTCTGCCAGGAATGCGTCCAGAGGAGCATGTACCGATTGTCTTCGTTCTTGTAGTGGGTCGCGGCCGAGGCCGCCGTCTGGCCGGCCGCCCCGACCAGCTGCCTCTCATCGCGGATCTTGCCGGTCAGCTCGAAGCGATCGGCGTCCGTGGGCTCGAAGTCCAGCTTGCCGAAACCGAGATTCTCCGTGAAGGGATTCGTGGTGGGCCCGAACTGCGAGAGGACGCTCGGCAGCTGGGATAGCAGGGCATCCGCAGTCGCCGCGCTGACGCCGCCACCTGGAAACACCACGTTCTGCTCCGACAGCGTCTTGCGCTCGAACGTGACGAAGAAATGCATGTGGTCCTGGATGATCGGGCCGCCCTCGGAGACGCCAAACTCCCAGCTGGGCGCGGTAGCCTTCGGTAATGGCGAGGCGTTTTCCGCAGCGGTGCGCGCGCGGAGGTTCTGGTTGGTGAAGGTGACGAAGGACTCACCGTCGAAATGATTGGTGCCCGACTTGGTCTGCGCCACGATGATGGCGCTCGCCGCATCGCCATATTCCGCCTTGTAGTTGGACGTGATGACCTTGTATTCGTCGATGGCGAGCTGCGGGAAGGGATTCCCCGGGTCGCCGGCCTGGCCGGGGCCCTGCTGTCCGGTGATGCCGCCGAAGACGTAGTCCTTCTGGCTCACGCCATCGATGTAGACGTTGATGTTGCTGTAGAGCTGCGCACCGCCGCGCAGGTTGGTGTTGCCCGTGCTGTCGACGCTGAACTGCATGCCCGGTACCTGGTTGGCGAACTCCAGGAAGTTGCGCGTGTACTGGGGCAGCACGTCGATGTCGTGCAGGGAGACCACCTGCCCGACTTCCGAGGTCAGAACTTCCTGGTGGACCGGATGACTGCCGGTGATCGTGATCTGCTCCAGCCTCAGGTCGAGCGTAGTCGTCGTGGCTACCTGCAAGGTGACCGGCTGCTCGGTTCCAGGCCCGGCGTCCGCGGTGTAATCGCCCGGCGGCAGCCCCGCGATGACAAAGCGTCCGTCACCGCCTGCCGTACCGTGACGCGTCAGGCCGGTCGCCGTGTTGTGCACGGTCACGGTGGCGCCGGGCGTCGCGTAACCTGCGAGAGTGGCATCCGCCGTCTGGGCCCACACAATCGTTGGCCCCGCAAGAATCGCCGCCACCGCCGCGGCGACCGTCGTCGGCAGCGGACGTCCGAGGCGACGTTGAGCATGATTGGCCGGGTGCTTGTTCGAACGGATATGCCGTGACCGCATCAGTATTCTCCCCTCGCGTCCATCGACCGTAGCGGACCGTTCCCGCCTGTCCCGCCGGCTCGGAGCCGAGTGCTTTTCTTGCTGCTGACGGACAGGTGAGTTCGGGAACGTTAACTCGACCGCTCGCGATGTCAAGAACCTGTTACGGGCGAGCAACCATTTTCCACCGTCAGAATCGCCCGCAAGTCGTTGACAATCAACGGCTTGTCGCTCGAGTTCGACGTGGTGTCGCGAATGCTCTACGGAGAGCCGCGCATGACGCGATGCAGCAATCGCTACGCTGGTGTCAAACGCCTGCCGCGTTCGTCAGCTCGACAGGCTGGCCGTGCGGAGTTCGACGGAAGGCATCCGCCCAGGCTTTCTTGCAGTCGAGCAGCTCGGTGGTCTTTGACAGGCCCTTGGCGGCGACCAGCCGCTCGAGTGCCGCGAGCCAGCAGTGATAATAGTGAGAGCCGTCGTCCGGCTCGCCGCGGGCGGCGCTCGCCTTCAACTCCTCACCCAGCGTCGCGGCCCACTCTGACCAGGTGAAGTGGCCCTGGTGCGACAGGGAAACCGCGAGCGCGAAGGCTGACGCCTGCCACGGCTCGCTAAAGACAGGGCCGTCCTGGTTGTGCGGCTGAGCCGGCAGTTCCGCCAGGGCCGCCGGAGAGGGAACGAAGTCAGGCCGCTTCAAGGTGATCGTCCCAGAGATCGAGGTAGACGGAATCAGCAGGGGAAGCCTCTGCGCCCCACAGCTCGCGCGCCGTGAAACGCACCGAGTACACGTGTTGGGGCTTGGGGCCGAGCCCGGCTACCAGGCTGTCGTTGAACACGAACACGCCGTGATCGTGCGCGATCGTGCCCTGCTTACCGCGCGCGTACCGCGGCAGACGCGTGTGCCCGACCGGACTGATGTTGCGCGCATGCACGCGCTCCCCGACGTGAAACCTGGCCGCCGCCGGCACATCGCTCGTCGATGGAAATCCGGCGGCGATCATCGGCCGTACCTCGTCGGCCCGCAGCAGGTGACGGCCCTTGACGTTGCCTCCCTCGGCGATGCCGGTGTCGAGCTCCCTGCGCGTCACCATGCCGCTCTTGACCAGCAGCTCGCTCAAGGCCACGAGCCAGCGCTCGTAGTAGCTCATCCGCAGGTATTCGGCCGGCGGAATCATCTCCCGCTGGTAACGGCCCGAGCCTGAGGGCCAATCGCCGTCGATCACCTCGTACATCGCATACACGCGGCCTTCCCACGGGGCATGAAACACCGGCTCGTTCTTCTCCGGCCGCACCGGCCCCATGTCCTGCATGCCGCCCATGTCATGGATGCCGTTCACGCGCGCGCCTCCTCAGGATGAACCGAGACGCGGGATACACCCACCATCGCGTCCCGGGTCACGAGAGCAGCGAGTTGGTCCTCGCCGAGCGTCTCGGTCCCTGCCGGCCGCTCCGGCAGCACCAGATAGCGCACCTCGGCGGTGCTGTCCCACACGCGTACCTCGACCTCCGGCGCAAGGTCGAGACCGAACTCCCTGAGCACACCGCGCGGATCGATCACCGACCGCGAGCGGTAGGCTGCCGACTTGTACCAGACGGGTGGCAATCCCAGCACCGGCCAGGGGTAGCAGGAGCACAGCGTGCACACGATGAGGTTGTGGACGCGAGGCGTGTTCTCGACGACCACCATGCGCTCGCCCTCCTTGCCGCCGAATCCCAGCTCGGCGATGGCCGCGGTAGCGTTGCTCAGCAGGCGCTGCTTGTAGGCCGGGTCCACCCACGCCCGGGCGATGACCCGGGCGCCGTTACGTGGGCCAATCTGGTGCTCATAGGTATCGACCACGGCATCGAGCGCCGCGCGATCCACGAGCCCCCTGGCCACCAACACCGACTCCAGCGCCTTGGCGCGCAGCGCCGGATCCGAAGGTACGGCCTGGTGATCGGGGTTGTGGTCATGATCATGATGGGCAGGCTGCGCCTCGGTAAGGCGCGGCGTCACGGCTGCCCCCGCGGCCGTCAAGGCGCCAGCCAGCAGATCGCGGCGGGTTGTTGTCATGCTCGATCCCACCTCCAAAAAGGAAGCCTCGATATAGTTACAGAGGTCGCACGGCTTGTCTCGTGCCGCAGGCGGGGCGGGCATTGCAGCGCATCAATATCCGCCGCGCGCACGGATGCAGGCTTACCTGCAATACTCTGCGTTGAGTATGCCCGCACCAGCCGATATCAGCCGCCGTTCGTTTGTGCTCGGCGCCTCGGCGACGATCGCGTGGCGCACCGGTGTGGCTGCGCCCGCGGCGCGCGCCGCCGCTGTGCCGCTCACGGCTCTGGGCGCAGCCGAAGCGGTGGCACGGATGGTGCGCGGCGATCTCAGTGCCGAGCGCTACGCGGGCGCACTGCTCGAGAGATGCGCGGCCGACCGCAGCCTCAACGCGTTCATCACCCTCGAGCCGGACAAGGTGCTCGAGACGGCGCGCGAGTGTGACCGGGCGCGCCGCGCCGGCGCTCGTCCGGGACCGATGTTTGGCCTGCCGCTCCCGATCAAGGACTGCGTCAACACGCGCGACTACCCGACGACCGCCGGCACGCCAGGGCTGCGGCGCTTCCGGCCAGAGGATGACGCGCCGCTGATCAGCAAGCTGCGGGCGGCAGGCGCGCTCGTACTCGGCAAGACCAACATGCACGAGCTTGGGTACGGCTGGACCAGCGACAACTTCACCTTCGGTCCGGTGCGCAATCCCTACGACCCGACGCGTATTGCCGGAGGCAGCAGCGGCGGAACGGCGGCTGCGATTGCCGCTCGCATGGCACCGCTCGGCATAGGCGAGGACACCAATGGTTCGATCCGCATCCCCGCGGCTCTCTGCGGCGTCGCGGGTCTGCGCCCGACCACCGGACGCTATCCGACGCAAGGGTGCGTGCCGCTGTCGCCGCTGCTCGATCAGGTGGGGCCGCTGGCAGGATCGGTCGCGGATCTGGCGCTGTTCGATTCCGTAGTGGCCAACGACTGGGCGCCCTTGTCGCCTCCGTCCCTGCGGGGACTGCGCCTGGGAATCGTGCGAGATTACTGGTACACCGGCCTTGACCCCGAGGTCGAGCGGATCACCGACGCCGCCCTCGTGCGGCTGCGGGAAGCCGGCGTCGAGCTGGTCGAATCCGCGCTTCCCGGCCTCGCGGGCATGCACGAGCTGATTACCTCTCCGGTCATTGCTCATGACCTGCGCTTTGCAATCGCGGATTACCTGAAGGAATACCGGACCGGGCTCACGCTCGAGCAACTCATCGACCAGGCGAGTCCTGGGATTCGGGACGGCTTGCGCGCCGTGCTGCCCGGCGGCGCGGACTTCGTCTCCGACGAGACGTACGGCACGGTGGTCAACACGCGGCTGGTGGCATTTCGTCGCATGTTCCGCGACTACTTCTCGAGTAGCGGGGTCGGCGCGCTCGTGTTTCCGGCGACCGTGGTCCCGGCGCTGCCGATCGGGCCGGAAGCGGACGTCATGATCGGAAGTCGCAGAATCTCGCTCTTTACCGCGCTCGCTCGCAATATCTCGCCGACCAGTTCCGCGGGAATTCCGGGGCTGGTGCTGCCGGCAGGACTGACCACGGCGGGCCTGCCGGTCGCGCTGGAGCTCGATGCGGCAGCCGGCGGCGACCGCGCCTTGCTCGCGCTCGGCTCGAGCGTGGCGGACCTGCTCGGCGCGTTGCCGCCGCCGCGGCCCCGAGCCGCAGCGGGTTCCTGAGCCGATGACCTACGAGCTTTATTACTGGCCCGGTATCCAGGGGCGCGGCGAGTTCATCCGCGTCGCGCTCGAGGAAGGCCGTGCGCAGTACACGGACGTGGCCGCCCTGGCCGAGCGCAAGGGAGGCGGCGTGCCGGCGATCCTGCGGATGCTTGCGGCGCGCGGCGTGGCGCGTCCGCCCTTCGCGGTCCCGGTTCTGCGAGCCGGCCGACTGCTCATCGCACAGACGCCGAACATCCTCCTGTACCTGGGTGGGCGGCTGCGGCTCGCGCCGCTCGATGAGCGCGGCAGGCTCTGGACGCACCAGCTTCAGCTCACCATCCTCGATCTCTATGTCGAGATCTTTGACACCCACCATCCGCTCGGCGACGGGTACGCCTACGAGGAGCAGAAAGGGCCCGCACGGCGGCGCACCCGGTACTTCCTGCGCGTGCGGTTGCCGAAGTTTCTCGACTATTTCGAGCACGTGCTCGAGCTCAACCGGACACAGCGGCCGTGGATGGTGGGCGCGCGCGTGAGCTACGCCGACTTATCCATGGCAGAGGTGATCGCGGGTCTTCGCTATGCCTTCCCGAAGGCCACCGCCAGGGCGCTGCGCAAACGCCCGCGCCTGTGCGCGCTGCACGATGCCGTATTCGAGCGGCCGCGCATTGCGCGCTACGTCGCCTCGGGCCGCCGCCTGCCCTTCAACAACCACGACCTGTTCCGGCACTATCCGGAGCTGGATCGCTAAAAGAAAAGACCCGGCCGGCTCGTCAGCCGGCCGGGCCCATCAACGCCGACCTCAGTGCTGCTGATCGTCGCCGTCGCCGGCGACGGCCTGCACGAAGTTCCAGCCGTTCGGAGTGCCGAGGCCCGTCGCCTGATCCCAGCCCGGTCCAGTCTGGAGCGTGGAATCGACCCCGAACGTGAGGACGAACCAGCGCGTGGAGTACGGGCTGTTGTAGAGCGCGCTCAAGAACGTCGGTTGGTTATTCAGCGGCGCTGCCAGCTCCGACGCCCGAACGGGATTCGTTCCACCAGCGTCCTGAATCGTGCCGGTCACGTTGTTCGGCGAACTGAAGTTCACGATGTCGGTGATCGCTCCCGACCAGGGCGGGATGCGATAAAGACGCGGCGCCGCCTGCCCGAGCAGATGGTGGGCACGCTGCGTAGCGATGCCCCAGAGCGCCGAGAACATCGGGCATGCGAGGCTGGTGCCGCCGATTACCCCAATCGACAGCTGGCTGCTCGGCGGGGGTGTCGCGGTGAAGATGATCTCGACGCCAGTGTAGGGATCCGCGACCCAGGAGATATCCGGCGTGCCACGGCGATTCCCGGGCACACCGAACTGCCAGAACGGCTTCGGGTAGGTATCGCTGAACCCGCCCGTGCCGCCGTATATGAAGCCCTCGTTATTGGGCACATCGAGCGGCGGGCTACCGAGGGGGACAGTGTCCACGATCTCCGTGAGCTCCGTGCCCCAGCTCGTCTGGAAGGCGATGTGCTTATGGGAGTCGAGGGCGACGCTCACCCCACCGACTCCGGTCGCGAACGGCGAGCTCCCGGGCCAGCCGGTGGAGGTGTAGATGCCGCCGAGCTGACTCGAGTTATCGCCGTAGTCGCCGGTGCTGAAATCCACTGACATGCCGGCCGCGCCGATGGCCTGCAGAAGGCCATCGGCCGCGTTGTAGAACTCCGAGTCGCCGGCGACCCCGATGTCGAAGCCGCTCCAGCTGTTGGAAATGGCGACCACGCCCGGTTGCGATGCCGCCGTGATGATCGCCGTGAACAGGTCGGAGAAGGAGTTGGTCGGCGCGACTACCAGGATGATCTTCGCGCCCGGCGCGACCGCATGCACCCACTCGACGTCGAGTGTCGTCTCGGCCGCCCAGCCGGCATTGGCATCGGTCGAGAAGTTCGACTCGGTCGGCGTGCCGATGATGGTGAGGTTCGCCGGCGGCAGGCCCATGAAGGCCGAGAACGCCGCCGCATCGGCGGCGATCGTAGTCGAGCCGTACGCGTCCACGATGGCGATCGTCGTCCCTGTGCCGTCCAGGCCGTGCTGATAGAGCGGCGTCAGGTTGTAGGCTGTCTGAAGATCGCTCGGCTGGTAGCCGCAGGGAGGGAGGTTCGGCGGCCCGTTGGAGATGGGGGCACCGTAACGGTTGCCCTGATAGGTGGCGCTGACGCCGCCACCCGAGAAGCTCTCCGTGGTCGCCCCGTAGAAGCACTGCGCCGAGAAGAACAGGCCGTTCGACTGGGCGTTGAGCGGCACCGGCTGCGGCGGAAGGCCTTCGGCGTCGGCCGTGGTGTGAACATTGGCCGCAGCCTTGCGGGAGACACGCGCAATCTGCGGCTCTGCCCCGAGGCTCGACAGCCCGCCGACGGCCGCTACCAGCGGCGCGAGGTCAGGCGGCAGGGTGGCGCTGCGGGCGCTGGCGCGGAAGGTGCGCCCGTAGAGGTCGTACTCGTGCAGCTCCACCTGGAAGGCGCTCTGCACCCGCGCGGCCGTTGCGGACGCCTTCACGTACAGGTTGTCCTGGCCAGCGCTCACCGCGAACCCCTGCGCCCTGAGGAACGCAGTGACCTTGGCTACATCCGCGGAGCTCGGCCCGTGCTGCGCGCGGAGCTGCTGCATGGAAAGATACGCGCCCTTCCCCGCCTGCTGGGCGGCCACGAGGGCGTCGAGGCCCGCCTGGTCGTGCATCTTCATCCAGACGGTGATTTCGATGGAGCTTGCGCCATCCACGGGTCCCAGGTCGGTCGCCTGGGAGAGCAGCGAGTGCCGGCCGGGCGCAGCTGCCGCACTGGCGGCCGCGGCACACAGGCAGGTAGCAATCAACATTACGACTCTGACGAGCTTCATGGCTTCCCTCGCGATTGTTGGCGTTGTGCGGGGCATCCCTGCGATTTAAGACATGCGCATCATCCCCAGTGCGCAGTTTTGTTGGCGGGGAACGTACGCCGGCAGTGGATCGCAAGTCAACAGCCATTCGCCGCAGGGAACGCTCGCGGCGGCATGCGCCGGGCAGCTTCGCGCCCGGCACGTTATGTTAATGCCGCTGCAACACCCTGCGGCTAGGATGGTTTTCGCGCTCTGCGCCGAGTGCGGCCTTCAGGCTGCCGGCCCTTTGAGAATCGCCGCGGTGACGCGGTTGCGGCCGTCGTTCTTGCTGCGGTAGAGGGCCGCGTCCGCGATCTTCAGCACCCGCTCGGCGAGGCGCGGCTCGCCGAGCGGCACGCGATCCATCCCGCACAGCCCGAAGCTGGCGGTCACCTGCAGCGCCTTGTTGCCGGTCTTGAAGGTCGCGCCCCCGACCGCGGCGCGCAGCTTGCGTGCGACTGCTACCGCCGCCTCGTATGCGGTCTCCGGCATCACGATCGCGAACTCCTCGCCGCCGATCCGCGCGACCCAGTCGACGCCCTTGCGCAGCTGCCGCTGCAGGCGCGGCCCGAACTGCTTGAGGATGTCGTCGCCGGCGGCGTGGCCCAGGGTGTCGTTGATCTTCTTGAAGTTGTCGATATCGCACAGGATCAGTGACAGCGCGCGCCCGTAGCGCCCGGCGCGCTCGATCTCACGCGGAAAGTGCTTGCCGAAGAAACGCCGGCTCGCAACCTTGGTCAGATCGTCCGTTGCCGAGAGCTTGCGGTTCTCGGCGAGCGTGATCCGCAGCACCGCCTCGAGCTCGGCGATGCGCTTGGCCGCACCGACGCGCGCCTCGAACTCGCGCTCCGACACGCGCCGCCCGACGCAGTCGTCCGCGCCGGCGGCGAGTCCCGCCTCGCGCTCGGCGGAATCGTCGAGCTCCGCGACGTAGAGGATGTAAGGAGCACGCTGTGCCGAGCGCGCGCGGATCTTGCGTATGACTTCCGGGTTGTCGGTGAGCACGACCGGACGGAATTCCGCCTCGAACCGCCGCACTGCCTCCGCCTCGTCGGCTACCGACTCGCAGTCGAGCATGTCCGGGCGCACGCGTTGCTCCATGAACGCCCGCATGGGCGCGTCCTGAAACGCGAGCAAGGCCTTCGGCGGCGGCAGCACGCGCACCATGACCGCGACCGTAGCGGTGGTCCCCTCGTCCGAGGTCGGCGGCTTCTGGCCGCGCCGCTCGAGGACCCGCTGAATGACCGTGGTATGACCGCCGCCTGGCATCCGCCCCCTCCAGGCCGTGTGGTTTGCGACCCTCCGACGAGAGATTACCGGCAGCAGCCGGGGAACACTATGGAGGCGCCCCTCAGGGAGGACGCTCAACGTGCTCGCGCAGGCCGGCGAGGGCTGCGGGCACATCCTTGCGCAGCGAGCGGTTGACCAGCCACTGGGGAATCCAGAATCCGGGGTCGAGGTACATCTCGTACTCCACCAGCGTCGCTCCCCCGTCGGCAGTCGGCGTGAGAAGCCAGGTACCGTCCTCCTCCTTCAGGTCGCCGCTGATGCGGTGGAAGTCGATGCGGTGCGGCCGCTTGTAGTCGGCCCGCGAGACGTAGCGGACCGTTGGCAGGAGCCAGGAATAGCGGACCTCCTGCTCGAAGTCCTCCCAACGCCCGTCCGGGGAGCCGCCGACCCGGCGACAGCCTCTGAGCTCCGGGACGAACAGCAGGAGTTGCCGGCAATCGGTCATTACGGCCCAGATGGCCTCGGGGCGGGCCTTGATGAGGACCGCGGCGCGGACGCTTCCCCGCGGATGCTCCGGATCGACCGCGGTCGAAGCCTCTACCACCACCTCTCCGTCCGTGAGGCGCCGCTGCACTTGCGGGTCTGCGGCCCAGCTGGCCTCGGAGGCTCCCGCCAAGGGCGCGAGCCGCGCGAGCGCCAGCGCGAGGAGGATGCAGGCGAACTTGGGGGAACGGTAGCTCATCGCGCACTTGCGGCCGTGGGGCGCAAAGGTGCGCCATTCGTTAGTGCTTCCAGGACCGCGGCGCGTTCAATCCGCGGATCCCGTCACCGCCGGATTCCGAAACAGAACGGATCCCGCTCATCGAGCAGCAGGGTCGCCTCCGCATTCACGAAGGCGCTGCCGCGGATGGTGGGGATGACGGCGGCGCCGTGGCTCCGGTAGCTGGCGCGAAAGACGCTGCCGATGATGCTCTCCTGCACCCACTCCTCGCCTTCGGCGAGCTTGCCGTCGGCGGCCAGGCAGGCGAGCTTGGCGCTGGTGCCGGTGCCGCAGGGTGAGCGGTCGTAGGCGCTGCCGGGACAGAGCACGAAGTTGCGAGCATCGGCGTCCGGGAGCCGCGCGGCACCAAAGAGCTCGACGTGGTCGACCTCGGGGTGGCCCTGGGCATTGACCGCGGCGCGTACCCGCGCGCAGTAGTCAGTGAGGGGACCGATGTTGGCGAGCGCGAGCTCCTGGCCGTGCGCCTCGACGAGATAAAACCAGTTGCCGCCCCAGGCGACATCGCCGGTAACTGCGCCGATCCCCGGGACCTCGACCCGCAGCGCGCGTGCCTGGCGGTGGCTCGGGACGTTGGTGACCGACACGGACGAGTCGGCGTGCAGTGTCGCGGTGACCACCCCCACCGGCGTCTCGATGCGATGCTCGCCGGGCGCGATGCGGCCGAGGTAAGCGAGCGTGACGGCGAGCCCGATGGTGCCGTGGCCGCACATGCCTAGGTAGCCCGCGTTGTTGAAGTAGATCACCCCGGCCGCGCAGGACGGATCCACCGGGGGTACGAGCCAGGCGCCGACGATCGCATCCGACCCCCGCGGCTCGTTGACGACCGCGGAGCGGAACGCATCGTAGTGGTCGCGCAGCAGCGCGAGGCGGTCGCTTAAGCTGCCCTTGCCGAGGTCGGGGCCGCCCTCGATCACCACGCGCGTCGGCTCACCGCCGGTGTGCGAGTCGACGATGCGGATTCGTCTCATGCCGGGCGCGTGGCGCGCGCCCTCTCGACCATCGCGCTGACCTGCGCGCGCCGCTCACCGGTGAGCGGCAGCCGCGGCGCACGCACCCGCTCGGAGCCACGCCCGAGCAGCTGCTCGGCGAGCTTGATCGACTGCACCAGATCGTGCTCCGAATCGAGGTGCAGCAGCGGCATGAACCAGCGGTAGATGCGCCGGGCGCGCTCGAGATCGCCCGCGCGCAGCGCCGCGTACAGCGCGAGCGACTCGGCGGGAAAGGCGTTGGTGAGCCCCGAGACCCAGCCGCACGCCCCGAGCGCCAGGGCTTCGAACACCACGTCGTCGAGGCCCGCGAACAGCAGGAAGCGCTCGCCGAAGGCGTTGAAGAGATCGGTGAAGCGGCGCGGGTCGGGCGCCGACTCCTTGATGGCGACGATGTTGGGCACGTCGGCGAGGCGCGCGAGCGTCGGCAGCTCGATGTTGACGCGATAGGACGGCGGATTGTTGTAGAGCATGATCGGCAGTCCGGTGGCTGCCGCCACCGTGCGGAAGTGATGCTCGAGCTCCGCCGCCGTCGGCACGTACACCATGCCCGGCAGCACCATGAAGCCGCTGGCGCCGATGCGCTCGGCGTCGCGCACGAAGCTGACCGCGGTGGCGGTGGTGAACTCCGACACCCCGGCGATGATCGGCACACGGCCCTCGGTCACCTCGACCGCGCCGCGCAGCACCGTGCGCTTCTCCACGGCGTTGAGCGAGTTGCCCTCCCCGACCGTGCCCATGAGCACCAGTCCGTGCACCCCGTCGCGCAGCAGCGCGGCCTGTACGGCCTGCGTGGCACGCAGGTCGAGCTCGAGCGCCGGGTCGAATTGGGTAGTAGCCGCCGGGTACACCCCGGACCAGTTGCAGGCGAGGTGGGCTGACATGCATGCGATCGTATACGATCGGCAGCTGCCCATCGAGGCCAACATGACGCTCACGCCGTTTCACGTCGCCATTCAGGTGAGGGATATCGCCGAGGCGCGCCGCTTCTACGGCGGAGTGCTCGGCTGCGCCGAGGGACGGAGCGACCGCGACTGGGTCGACTTCAACCTCTACGGCCATCAGCTCGTGTGCCACCTCAACCCGCGTCTCGGGCGTGAGGGGCGCATTACCTCGCTCTTCAACCCGGTGGACGGGCATGGCGTGCCGGTTCCGCACTGCGGCGTCGTGCTCGGGAGCGCGCAGTGGAATGAGCTCGCCGCGCGGCTGAAGCAGCACGAGGTGGAATGGGTGATCGAGCCCTGCATCCGCTTCGCCGGTGCGCCCGGCGAGCAGTCGACGCTCTTCATCCTCGACCCGTCGGGCAACGCGCTCGAGTTCAAGTCCTTCAGCGACCTCGGACAGCTGTTCGCCCGCTAGCTCCGGAGACTCAGCCGCCCTTCAGCAGCGCCGTGGCCTGATCGAGCGCGTCGCAATAGCGCGTGAGCACCGCCGTGGTGATCGGGATGTACGCGGCAGCTTCCTCCCAGCGGTTCGCTTCGATCGCCTCGCGGATGCCCGGCAGCGTCTTGACACCGTAGCCGGTCAGCATGCCCGGCGCATAGACGAAGTGCCGGTACCACTCGCGCCCGGGGAGCCCGCGCGCATCCGTGAGCTTCTGCTCCATGCCCTGCAGCAGCGCATTCAGGCGCGTGCGCCGGGCGGCGTCGAGCTCGACGCTGCCGGCGAGCAGTTGCGCGTAGGCCTCGTCGTAGGCACGCGCGCTCGCCTTGAGCCGCGTCACTACGTTGGCGAGCGGTGCGAAGTCGAGCTGCAACACCGGCGGCTCGCGCGCCGGCGGTGCCACGACGCGCGTCGGGTCGGCGGCCAGCCCAAAAGCGTTCTGGTCGAGGAGCCGTGCGAGCTCGGCGCTCTTGCGGCGCCGCTCGTCGGCCATGCCGCGCAGCTCCTCCGCGTAGGCGCCGATCGTGTCCGCGAAATCCGTGAATTGCAGCGGCAGCACGTCCGCGTCCGCCATGCGCAGCATCACGTGTCCGGCGGTCTCGGCCTCGGCGATGCCGTAGGCGAAGGTCGGATCGCCGAAGCGCAGATAGTGATCGAAGGAGTCGTAGCTCGAGTGGTACACGCCCTGCTGATCGTCCTCGCCGTGGTACTCAACGTTGAGCGCGGTCAGTCCGAGGTGCTGCAGGAAGGGCGTGTAGTCCGAGCCCGAGCCGAGCGCGCGGATCGGCAGGTCGCCGCCGGCCTCGGCCAGGCGCGTCTCGCGGCGCGCCTCCTCGGCGTTGTCCTCCTCCCCGGGCTCGCGCGCGTAGCCCTGCGCCAGCATGCGCGCACGCAGCCGCGCCTGCGTGCTCACCCCGGTCTCCGGATCCTTGACGCCGGCCGCGACGTCGTTGACCAGATGCTGCAGCGAGTGGCTGCCGCCGGCGGCAAGAAAGCCGCGCGTGTTGGTGTCGGAGTTGAGGTAGAGCACGGCGTTGCGGCTGAGCTCCGCTGCGTGCGTCTCGGCCCACTCGGTCGAGCCGAGGAGTCCCGGCTCCTCGCCGTCCCAGCTGGCGTAGACCAGAGTACGCTTCGGCCGCCAGCCGCTCTTCAGCAGCGCCCCGATCGCCTTCGCCTCCGCCAGCATGGCGACCTGCCCCGACAGCGGGTCCCAGGCGCCGAATACCCAGCCGTCACGGTGATTGCCGCGCACCACCCAGGCTCCCGGGCTCTCGCGACCGGGGATCTTCGCGATGACGTCGTAGAGCGGCTTCAGGCTCCAGTCAGAGCGGATCGCGAGGCGCACCTTCGCGGGCCCGGGCCCCAGGTGGTAGGTGATGGGCAGCGCGCCACGCCACCGCGGCGGCGCAACGGGACCGCCGAGCGCGGCGAGCAGCGGCTGCGCGTCGGCGTAGGAGATCGGCATCACCGGGATCTTGAGAATCGTCCTGGCGTCGGCGATCGCGAGCCGCTTCGCGTCCCTGGTCGCGCCCACACCGGGGGTGAGTGGATCACCGCTGTAGAGCGTCATGTCGAGCACCGAGCCGCGCTGCACACCCGCGGGCGGGCGCCAGCCGCCTTGCGGGTACACGTCGCCCTGTGCGTAGCCATCCTCGTGCGGGTCGGAATAGATGAGGCAGCCGATCGCGCCGTGCTCCTGCGCGAGCTTGGGCTTGAGCCCCCGCCAGCCCGAGCCGTAGCGGGTGATGACGATCTTTCCCTTGACGTCGATGCCGCGGCGCGCGAGCTCCTGATAGTCCCTCGGCATCCCGTAGTTGAGGTAGACGAGCTCGCCGGTCACATCGCCGTCAGCGCCGTAGACGTTGTAGGGCGGCATGATGCCGGCGACGCCCGAAGTCGCATCGCCTGCGACCGGTGGCTCCGTCAGGCTCGCGGTGTAACGCGTGGGCGCGAGGAGCTCCAGGCTGTGCTCCTTGAGCGTCGGATACAGCACCTCGAACACTTCGATCTGCGCCTGCCAGCCCCACTGCCGGAAGAGGTCGCGCACGAGCTCGGCGTTGGCCTTGTCGTGGGGCGAGCCCACCTGATTGGGCGCGGACGAGAGAGTCTTCATCCAGTCGCGCAGCTCCGAGGGCTTGAGCTCCGCGTCGAAGCGCTGCTCGAGCGAGCGCTGCCTTGCTGCCTCCTGCGGCGTGAAGCCGAACAGAGCCGGTGCACCCTCACCGGCCGCTCCCGCCGCAGCGAGCGGGATGAGCGCTGCGAGCAACAGCACCCGCGGGTGTGCAGCGCGCTGCCGGTGGCTCGTGATTCTTCTCTCTCTGGCTTGCATGGCGGCCCTCTCGCCGTGACGAGGCTCGCGATCATACCGGGCGTTTCCGCCCCTATATATAGAGTGAGGTCGCCGCATGGACGGCGCCGCCTTCGAGCAGCGGCGCAACACCCTCATCTTCTGGTGCGGCTGCGTGCTCGTCACGCGACTCGACTTAATCCCAACGAGTCGCTCACTACGTCGCCCCTGACAATCATCCGCCCTGATTAAGGACCCCAGAGCCTCAAGAAGCGCGGGGTCCGGACGATAACGGATCAGACCGCTCAGCCGAAGTCGGCTGATTCCGGCGTCCACGGATTGATGGCACCATGCTTTCACTTAACCGCTCGGGAAACTCCCGGGCGAGGCTGTTGATCAGCTGCCTGGGAGCGGCACTGCTACTCGCGGCAACAGACGGCGCCGCGGGCACGACGGCCACCGCCACCATCACGGTCTCCGCGACGGTGGCTTCAACCTGCACCGTGTCCGCCAACCCCCTGAGCTTCGGCATCTACCAGCCGGGCCAGGGCAGCATGTCGGCCAGCACGACACTCGCGGTCCGCTGCACCAAGGGCGCGCCCTTCAGCGTCGCCCTCAACGCCGGTGCCGGCGGCGGCACCGTGACCCAGCGGCTCATGTCGATGGGCGCGAACAGGTTGCAATACAACCTCTACACGACCGCCGCGCACACCACTGTGTGGGGCGACGGGACGCTGAGCTCCACAACGGTAAGCGGCATCGGCCGCGGACTCATGAACGCCGGAGCGATCACCCAGACCGTCTACGGCCAGGTGCCCGACTCCCCGGCCAACGTGGATCTCACCCCGGGCCTCTACACCGACACGATCACGGTGACCGTCAGCTACTGAAGCTCCGTGTGACGCCCGTCGCCTCGCGCGCCGCGGGCCTGAGACCTGGCTCACACGGCGATTCAGCGCGTCCGCCGCCGCTCTGACGGCGCGGCCGCTTCAGCCTCGATCGCTTCTCAGATCCGGGAAAATGCGTATCACGTGGGTCCTAGAAATGGGACTTATGTCCGCAATTTCCCGAGCTTTTTCTTCAAAATTCCACCCAACAAGCGGCAACGGAAGCTGCAGCAAGCAGCAACGGAAGCCGAAGGTGGTTGATTTTCTAACAACGTTCGGGAGTCTTATGCGTAATTTTATTGCCTGTCTCAGCGCGGGCTCGCTGCTCGCCCTCGCCAGCGCCACCCAGGCCGCGCCGCCCAACCCTGCCACGACCAGCATCGCCGTCTCGGCGCAGGTGGTTAAGAACTGCGCGGTCGGAGCAACCGGCGTGGCGTTCGGCCAGTACTACCCCACGGCTGGAGCGCTGGCGGCCAACAGCACGGTCTCGGTCAAGTGCACCAAGAGCACCACGTTCACCGTGTCGCTCGACAAGGGCACGACGGCCGGTGGCAGCATCGCCCAGCGCGAAATGAGCGACGGTGCGGGTGACGTCCTCCAGTACAACCTCTACAAGGACGCCGCCATGTCGATCGTGTGGGGTGACGGCTCGGGCACCTCCCAGACCAACGCCGGAACCGGTAGCGGTATGGGTACGGCGGTGACGTTCACCGCGTATGGCAGCCTGCCCGATGTCGCCGCCAACCAGGGGGTGCCGCCGGCCAACTATACCGACACGGTCACCGTCAGCGTCGCGTACTAAGGCGACATGAGGGCGATCGCGGCGACGCTACTGGCCATAGGGGTACTTGCTGCGGCCGCAACGGCCGCAGCAAGCACCTTGAGTGTTGCCCCGATCCGCGTCGAGTTAAGTTCAAAGGTGCGCACGGCGGTCCTCATCGTGCGTAACCAGGAAGACTCGCCGGTGGTCGTGCAGTTGCGGCCCGCCGCCTGGTCGCAACCTGACGGCAAGGACCAGCTCGACGATACCCATGAGCTGCTGGTCACCCCGCCGCTGTTCACCATCCCGCCAAAGGGATTGCAGGTGTTGCGGATCGCGCTGCTGCGCGACCCCGACCCGGCGCACGAGCTCCCCTACCGTCTCGTGCTTTCCGAAGTCCCGCAGGCGGTTCCCGCAGAGACGACGGGCCTGCGGGTGGCGCTGCGCATCACGCTGCCGGTGTTCGTCGCTGCACGAGTGGCCACGGCGCCCGAGGTCGCATGGACTCACCGCTGGCTGCCCGACGGCACTCTCGAGGTCGATGCACACAACCGCGGCACGGCCCACCTGCAGATTCTCGACTTCGACGTGCAGGACGCCGAACACGGCACCGCGGGCCTGCACGCCGACCAGTCCCACTATCTGTTGCCGGGCACGGTCACACACTGGCAGCTGCACCCCGGCGGCGGCTTCGCCCGTGGCACGCAGCAGCTCGTCCTCCATGGCCACTCGGACGCCGGCGACTTCACCGTCACCAGCAGTCCGGGTGCTCCCTGATAAGACGCATGCGTCATGGCGAGAGTGCACCGGAGCGCATCCGGAATCTGCATGGTGCTGCTGCTGTGCTGTGCGGCCGCCGCCGGCGCGGACGACGCGGGCACGCCTGACCCCGACTGGCGGCAGTCGGTGCTCGAGCTGCGCGTGAACGGCGTGCTTTCGGGCGAGGATGTGGTGACACTGCGCGACGCGGGCGGCGGTTTGTGGCTCGCGGAGAGTGACTTCGCGCGGCTGCGCCTGAAGCTCCCGTCCGTCCCGCCGCACGTCGCGGACGGCAAGCGCTATTACCCCGTGGCCGCGATCCCCGGGATCAAGGTGGTCCTCGACGAGGCGCGCAGCGCCGCGAGCATCAGCGCGCCCGCCGCCGCCTTTGAGACCTCGAGTCTCACCCTTACCGGCGTGAGCCGTCCGCCCATGTCGCGGGCCGGGACCGGCGCCTTCTTCAACTATGAGGTCTATGGTCAGACCGGCCAGTACAGCGGAGCCAATGTCGCCAGTGGCTACGGCGAGCTTGGCCTGTTCAGTCCCCTCGGAGTCCTCATCAACACGGCCGCCGAGTCGACCATCGATGGCGTGAGCACGTTCGTGCGTCTCGAGAGCACCCTCAGTCACGATTTTCCCGACTCGATCGAAACGCTGCGCGTCGGCGATGCGATCAGTGTTCCGGGTACGTGGGCCGAAGCCGTGCGCTTCGGCGGACTGCAGTGGGGCACGAACTACGCCATCCGGCCGGATCTCGTCACGACCCCGCTCCTCGCCGCGACCGGAACCGCGGTCGTGCCCTCGACGGTGGAGGTGTTCGTAAACGGCAAGGCGGTCGGCAGCAGTGAGGTGCCCTCGGGCCCCTTCGTGGTCAACCAGGTGCCGGCGCTCAATGGCAGCGGCGACGTCAACATCGTGGTGCGCAACGCGCTCGGACAGGAGCAGATCATTTCGGTCCCGTTCTACTCGGCCCCGGTGATGCTCCAACCGGGACTCTCGCTCTACGACATCGACCTCGGTCCGGTGCGCGAGAACTATGGCATCGACAGCGCCGACTATGGCCCGCTCGTCGCCTCGGGCACCTGGCGGCACGGCTTCACCTCGCTCTTCACGGGGGAAATTCACGCTGAGGCCCTGCGCAACGGACCCTGGGCAGCCGGCATCGACATGGCGCAGGCGATCGACCACTGGGCGGTCGTCTCGCTCGACCTGGCAGCCGGCGGTCAGTCCGCCACATCCGGGCTGATGGGCAGCGGCCCGGAGCCTGCGAGCTCCGGAACTTACGCGGCGCTCGGCATCCAGCGCGTCAATCAGCGGTTCAGCCTCATTCTCGAGGCGCAGCACGCCACCGCGGGCTTTCGCGAGGTGGGTGACGTGAGCGGCGTGCCGACGCCACTCGAGCGCAACCTGGCGCAGTTCGGCTGGAACCTGGGCTCGCCGGGCAGCCTGCAGCTGGCTTTCGTGGCGCAGCGCAATCCCGACGACACGCGGCAGCAGTCGCTGGGCCTCACCTACCAGGTGAACATCGGACGGGGAAGCTTCAGCGCCACGGCCAGCCGCACCACCGGCCAGACAGCGGACACGTATGTATCGGTCTTCTACGTGCTGCCGCTCGACAGCCGCCGCAACACCTCGACGCAGGTTCGCTACGACGCCCAGCAGCCCTCGCCCAATGCGGCGCTGGTGCAGACGCTGCAGAAGAATCTGCCGCTCGGACCCGGCGACGGCTACCTGCTGTCGGCGGGCACCGACGGCAGCTACAACCTCGAGTACCAGCGGCAATTCGACGCGCTGCTGGTCAGCGCCCAGGCGGCGCGCTTCCTCGATGCAAGCGCACAGAGCCTCACGCTGAACGGCGGCGCCACTTTCATGGACGGCGAGCTGCGTGCGGCACGCACCATCACCGACAGCTTCGCCACGGTGGACGTCGCCGGGATTCCCGGACTGACGGTGTACTACGACAACCAGCCGGTGGCGCGCACCGACGACAACGGTATCGCCATCGTGCGCGACCTGCTCTCCTACAACGTCAACCGCTTGAGCATCGATCCGCTCGAGCTGCCGCTCGATACCGCAGTGGCCAACCCCAAGGTGCAGATCGTCCCGCCGTTCCGCAGCGGTATGCTGGTCGAGTTCCCCGTGAAGCGTATCCGCTCGGGCGTGTTCAAGCTGCAGCGCACCGACGGCCGTCCCGTGCCGGCCGGCGCGGTGGTTACGCTCCAGGGCGAGGACTTCCCGGTCGGCCTCGACGGGCTGGCCTACGTGACCAACTACGACCACGGCACGACGGGCGAGGCGCACTGGGAGGGCGGCAAGTGCACCTTCCGCCTGCCGCCGCCGCCCACCGGTAATCCGCAGCCGGATCTCGGCGTGATCGCCTGCCGGAGCGCTCCATGAGCCACGCTGCGGCAAGGGGCTTGCGGGCCGCCACGTTGCTGCTGTGTGCGGCGCTCGCCTTGCTCGGCGCGCCGCGCGTGCACGCGGGGACCATCGCCTCGTGCACGGTGTCGGCCACGGGCGTCGCCTTCGGGATCTACACGCCGCTGCAGGCCGCCCCGCTCGACGTGAATGGCACGATCAATATCGCCTGCACGGGAGTCACCGGGCGCAACACCGTTACGATCGATCTGAGCGCGGGCGCGAGCAACAACTATGTGATGCGTACGCTGACGGCCGGTATCTACACGCTCAACTACAATCTCTACTTCGACGCGGCCTACACCCAGGTCTGGGGCAATGGCACCGGTGGGAGCGTCCAGGGCACGGCCACGATCCGTCGCCGCACGCCCAACGTCTCCTTGCCGGTCTACGGCGCCATAGCCGCGAGCCAGGATCCGGCGCCGGGCAGCTACGGCGACACGATCGTGGTGACGGTGAACTACTGAACTGGCGGCGGGCGGCGCCGCTGCGCCCGTCAGTCCACCACCGCCGACTGGATCCTGATCCCCGCGCGCAGCACGCTGCTCACCGGCGTCGTCTCGGCGACTTCGAGGAGCCGGGTCTTCTGTGCGGCGGTGAGCGGCTTGGTGAACGACAGGCGCCGCTCGATGTGATCGCGGCCTTCCGGATCGCGCGACCAGCGCACGCCGACGGTAATCTTCCCCAGCATCCAGTCGTTCTGCGCCGCGTGCCTGCGCAGCGCCACCGCGGTGCAGGTGCCGAGGCTCGCGAGCAGCAGCTCCCGCGGGGCGAAGCCGGCATCGCTCCCGCCGGCGGCTACCGCCTCGTCCGCCGTCAGGTGGTGATGACCGGAGACGACCTGCTGTAGGTGCTGGTGCTCATTGATTACCGTGACGTAAGCCATGCGCTGGTCCTCCGTTGCCCGCGCGCCGCCGCCCGTGCGGGCCGAGCGGACGCGCTGCGCGGCTCAGCATACTCCTCGCGATGCTCGCGACACTCATGCCGGTCACGTCGTCGAGACGGTAGGGTGCGCCGTGGAGAATCGCCTCGGCCGCACGCAGGCCGCTGCGGATCGCCGGTCCGATCCCCTCGCCCAGGTCGCGGCTCGCGAGCCCGGCCGCATCGCCGGTGATGAAGGCATTGTCGCGGCGCACGACGTCGACGCGTCCGCGCAGGAAGTAGCTGTAACCTGCCGGGTCGTAGTGCGCCCCACGCGTCAGCCCGCCGCCGAGCTTCGCGGCGAAATGCGCCCAGTGCGTCTTGATGTCCTGGCCGGCGCTCTTGATGCGCTCGGCAAACCCGCCGATCCCGACATTGAGCCAGCCGCTCTCCTTAGGGACGTACCACGAGTACCCCGGCAGCCCCTCGTCGCAGAACCACAGGTGGCAGTCGCCGTCCCGCCAGTCGTACTCGATCTCGTGCTCGAGAGTCACGATCTGCAGCTCGTGCGCGCGCGGGTTCACCTCGCGGAAGAGGTTCCGGTACACGGGGCAGCGCGTGCCGCCGGCGCCGATGAGATAGCGGCAGCGATAGGCGCCGTCGATTACGTAACCCGCGCCGTCCGCGGCGATCTCGCGCACGTTGTGCTGCTCGACCGGGGCCCCGGCGCGCTCGAGCAGCCACGCGTCCCATTCGAAGCGGCGGATGGAATGCTGCACGCACGGCACCGGCAGGCTCAGGCGCCCGTAGTGCACCCGCAGTCGTGGGAAGGTGAGCAGGCGATGCGGATAGTCCTCGAGATCCATCTCGAGCTCGCGCACCACCTCGGGGGTGATCCAGCCGGCACAGAGCTTGAGGCGCGGAAAGCGCTCGCGGTCGAGCACCAGGACGTCGGCACCGGCGCGCCGCAAGTGCCGGGCGGCGCTCGAGCCCGCGGGCCCGCCGCCGACGATGATGACCTCACACGAGCGCATGGAGGGTCAGGGCGTGTACAGGTGCGCGCGCGTCCAGGGAACGTCGTTGTTGTCGGCGGTCGCGAACAGCACCTGGAAGAGCTGCAGCGTGCCGGTAGAGAACGCCGCGATTGAGCCCGCGAGGTACAGCCGCCACATGCGCACAAACTTCTCGTCGAACATCGCCCGCACGCGCTCCCCGGCCGCCTCGTAGAGCGCGAGCCAGTGGCGCAACGTCTGCGCGTAGTGCAGGCGCAGGTTCTCGACGTCGAGCACCGACAGATCCCACGGCTCGAAGATCTGCGACATCTCGCTCAAGGCGGGCGGGTAGGCGCCGGGGAATATGCGCTTCTCGATCCACGCCTGCATCCGCGCCGGGTGGTTGCGGCCGATCGAGTGAATGAGGCCGCGTCCGTTGCTTCCGAGGCAGCGGCGGGCGATGCGCCCGAGCGTCGGGTAGTTCTTCACACCCACGTGTTCGAGCATCCCGACCGAGACGAAGGCGTCGTAGTGGCCGGAGATGTTGCGGTAGTCGTCCTCGACATACTCGACCCGGCCGGCGAGCCCTTCGCGCGCGGCGCGCTCGCGCGCATACGCCACCTGCTCGTGCGAGATGTTGAAGGCGCGCACGCGCACGCCGTAGTGGCGTGCCATGTGCAGCGCCAGCGTGCCCCAGCCGCAGCCCGCCTCGACCACGCTCTCGCCGGGTTTGAGGCGCACCTTGCGGCACACGTGGTGCATCTTGGCGGTCTGCGCCTCATCGAGCGTCGCCGTGGGGGTTGGATAGTAGGCGCAGGTGTAGGCCATCGTGCCGCCGAGCCACAGCGCGTAGAAATCGTTGCCGATGTCGTAGTGGTGATGGATGTTGTCGCGCGAGGCGCTGAGCGTATTGCCGCGCGGCCGGTGCGCCAGCTCCGCGGCGCGGCGCAGCCACGAGGGCTTGTCGCCCATGCCGCTCGCCCGGTACACGGTCTCCAGAACTTCGACCAGGTCGCCGTCGACGGTGACGCTCCCGTCGCTGTAAGCATCGCCCAGGCGCACCCAGGGATCCGTCAGGATGGAGACCAGTGTGGCGCGGCTCGCGAAGCTCACCCGTGCCACCGGTGTCGAGGCCGCGCGCACACGCGCACCGCCGCGCACCGCGAACTCGAGCGGCGGTTCGCCGAGGAACGAAGATATGCGCCGCAGCAGCCAGCGGTCCGTGGTCCGCACGTCGGCTGTGTCTGCCGCCTCGGTATCCACGGCGTCCGGCGCGACCGAACGTGCGATCTCATCGTGCTTGGCGCTGGAAATCAGACTCTCGTTACTGGCGCTCACTTGCTCTCGCTCCTCGTTCTGGAAACATTAATCTAGCATGCCCTCCCTTCGCCGGGCGCGGGTGCCAGGAATCACTGTCGGGTCAGCGTGTTATAAGTGTTTTATTGAGTAGATTCGCGAGGCGGCCGCCGCTCAGGAGCAGCCGCTCGCGCACGATCGCCTGCGCCTCACGCTGATAGTCGCGATCGAGCACCACGATCCCCGCCGGGACGCTGCCGCAGGCGAAGCCCGGATACCGATAGGCGACGTTCCTCGCGAGATTGTTGGATTCGCTCGCCCAGCCGGCGGGTGTGCCCTGCCCCGCCGCGGCGGTGAGGCTGCGGGCTGCGCGCGCGAGCTCGTCGATGTCGCGCGGGGGCTGCTGCCGGGTGCGCGCGTGGAGCGCGAGCGCCACCAGCTCCGTGTCCCAGGCGCGATGCAGTGTCTCGCGCCCACGGGTTGACACGCCCGCGAGCGCCACGACCACGCGGTTGCCCCCCAGGTCGCCGTTATCGGCGGCGTGCAGCGGCTGATGAATGTCCCCGACCAGATGCACGATCCACTTGAGTGCCTCGTTGCGTGTGCGCAGGTCGGCGTGGCTGTCGGCCAGCACCGCGGTGAGCCGCTCGAGCTGCGCGGAGTTGCATTGGCCGCCGGGGCAGTAGCTCTCGCGCGGCGCGCTGCCGCACAGCGGCACGTCGTCGTAATGCCAGCGCGGCTCGTCGGCCGGGGTGCCGCGGATCTCGTCCGCCCAGACCGCGACCGACTCGAGCGTGGTGCGCCCTGAGGGGTTGCCGAACTTGTCGAGGTCGGCCGCGAGCAGCCCGGCGACCTGCGCGCGCGCCGCCGGCGTCAGCAGCCGGTCGGCGATGGCGCCGATGGTGCGATGTCCCTGTGGCCCCCACGCAAAGGCGCAGGGAAGGCACGCGAGGGTGAGCACGAGGGCGCGGATCAACGACTGAAAGCTTCGCATTACCGATTTTACCGCGGCAGCGTCCCCCCGGTTTCAACATGCCTGCGGTAGACTTTCGCGCCCCTGGGGATGCGACAACAACCATGACACGCATTACTCGTTCGATTCTGATCGCGGCCGCCACCGTAACGGTTGCCGCGGTGGCGGCCACACCGGCGCCCGACGCCCACGGTATCGATCTCGCCGGCATCGACCGCTCGGTCGCGCCGGGGGACGACTTCTTCGCCTATGCCAACGGCGCCTGGCTGAAGACCACGGAGATTCCCGCCGACCGCAGCAGCTACGGCACCGGGGCGTTGCTGGCCGAGCTCAACACCAGGCGCACCGCGGCGCTGATCAGCAACGCGGCCGCGCGCGCCGCCGCCGGATCCGACGCACGCAAGATCGGCGACTACTACGCGAGCTTCATGGACGAGGCGCGCATCGAAGAGCTCGGGCTGAAGCCGCTCGCCTCCGCGCTCGCACGCATCGATGCGATCGCGGACCGCGGGCAGCTCGCGCAGGCGCTCGGCGCCACGCTGCGCGCCGACGTCGACGTGCTCAACAGTACGAACTTCTACACCCCGAACCTGTTCGGGCTGTGGGTGGCGCAGGACCTCGACGATCCGAAGTCTTACTCGCCGTTCCTGCTGCAGGGTGGCCTGGTGATGCCGGACCGGGACTACTACCTGAACCCCTCACCACCGATGGCCGCCATCCGCGACAAGTACCAGGTGCACATCGCCATGGTGTTGCAGCTCGCCGGCGTCGCGGACGCGCAAGCGAAGGCCGGACGGATCTTGGCGCTCGAGCGGCGCATCGCGGAAGCGCACTCGAGCCGCGCCGACTCCGAGGACGTCAGGAAGGGCAACAATCACTGGTCGCTCAAGGACTTTGACATGCGCGCTCCGGGGCTCGACTGGCAGGCATTCTTCGCCGCCGCGGGCCTCACCCCACAGCCGCGCTTCGTCGTCTGGCAGCCGGGCGCCGTCACCGGGATCTCGGCACTGGTCGCTGCCGAGCCGCTCGAGACCTGGAAGGACTACCTGCGCTTCCATGTCCTCGAGTGGGCCTCGCCCTACCTGCCGAAGGCGTTCGTGCAGGAAAATTTCGAGTTCAATCAGCACGTGCTCTCGGGCACGCCGCAGCTGCGTGAGCGCTGGAAGCGCGCGGTCGATGACACCAACGAGGCGCTCGGCGAGGCCGTCGGCAAGCTCTACGTCGCGCGCTACTTCCCTGCCGCGGAGAAGGCGCGCGCCGAGGCGATGGTGCGCAACCTCGTCAGCGCCTTCGCCGCGCGCATCGACCGGATCGAGTGGCTGGCGCCCGAGACGCGCCGCCAGGCGAAAGCCAAGCTCGCAACACTCAAGGTCGGGCTCGGATATCCCGACAAGTGGCGCGACTATTCCGGGCTCGAGGTGGTCCGCGGTGATGCCCTGGGCAATGCCGAGCGCGCCAGTCTGTTTGAGTACCGGCGCAATCTCGCCAAGCTCGGGTCAGTGGTTGATCGCTCCGAGTGGTGCATGACGCCGCAGACGGTCAACGCGGTGAACCTGCCGGCGATGAACGCCCTGAACTTCCCGGCGGCGATTCTGCAGCCGCCTTACTTCGATCCACGGCGCGATCCGGTGCTGGACTACGGCGCGATCGGTGCGGTGATCGGGCACGAGATCAGCCACAGCTTCGACGATCAGGGGGCCCTCTTCGATGCCGATGGGCGGCTGCGTAACTGGTGGACCAAGGATGACTTCGCGCACTTCGAGGCCGCGGGCCAGCACCTCGCCGAGCAGTTCGATGGCTACCGGCCCTTCCCCGACGTCGCGGTGAACGGACGGCAGACGCTGAGTGAGAACATCGCCGACGTGGCGGGGCTGGCCGACTCACTCGATGCGTGGCGCCTGCAGCTAGCCGGCAAGCCGGCGGCCGGTGGCGCGGGCTTCAGCGCCGAGCAGCTGTTTTTCCTGAGCTTCGCGCAGTCCTGGCGCCAGAAGATCCGTGAGCCCGCGCTGCGCCGGCGCCTGGTCACCGATAGCCACGCCCCGGCCGAATACCGCGCCGACACCGTGCGCAACCTCGACGCCTGGTACCAGGCCTTCGGCGTGAAGCCGGGCGAGAAGCTGTATCTGGCGCCCGCGGACCGTGTGGGCGTGTGGTAGGCAGCACGCCAAAGGCACGGGAGAGCCTGCGCCATGCTCAAGACGCGCGCAGCTGCGAGAAATACACCAGAGTGCTGTAGGGCATGATGATGCGGCCGTCGCGCTCGTGACGGGCAAACACCGCGCGCAGCAACGCGATCATGGGCTCGTAGTCGGGGGATCCCGGCTCGGGCGCGTACGAGGAGGACATCAGCCGCCCCTTGAGCCCCTCGAAATCGAGGACCTGGCTATTGGCGAAGGTTCTGAGCTCCATCGCCGCGCCGAGAAACTCGCGCAGCGTGCCGACCTCGGCACGGCTCGCGGTGATGCGCGTGTATTCGGGCGCATGGCGCCTGAGGAGCGCCTCGTAGTCGGCGAGAAACGGCGTCGCCTCGGGCGGGCGCTCGTTCCAGAGGAGCGCGGCCCACGCCCCGGGGCGCAGCACGCGCAGCGCCTCGATCCGCGCGCGCTGCGGATCGAACCAGTGAAAAGCCTGCCCCGCGACCAGGAGATCGACGCTCGCGGGAGCGAGCGTGGTGGCTTCGGCACTGCCCTTGACGCTGCGAAAGCGCGGGTGCCGGCCGAGCTGCGCCTCCGCAGCGGTACGCATGGGATCGTTGGGCTCGACCGCGAAGACTTCCGCACCGCTCTGAAGCAGCAGCTCCGTCAGGATGCCGGTGCCCGAGCCGAGATCGGCGACCACCGCGCCGGGGATGAGTCCGCAACGTTCCCGCAGCAGCTCGATCGCCGGCGGCGGATAGCTCGGGCGGTGGCGCACGTAGTTGTCGACCCGGGAGCTGAAGCGCTCGGTTGCTCGCGTCATCCTTCGCCTCTGTGGCACAGACGCTGTACTGGCGGCGTCGCGACACAGTGTGCGCTCAGGCGGCGCCGCGCGCCTCTCCATAAAGACATGGGGACACGGTAGCTTAATCGCGTGACAATGTCGTCACACCGTCGTGCGGAGAATCGCGATGTCCGGCCCATACAAGCGCCTCGAGACCAAGCTGGTGCATGCCGGAGAGCCGCGCCCGCGCATCGAGGGCGCGGTGGAGATGCCGATCTTTCAGTCGGCCACCTTCGAGTACCGCGGTGAGCGCCGTTACGACGACGTGCGCTACCTGCGCCTCAACAACACGCCGAACCAACTGGCGCTACACGCCAAGCTCGCCGACCTCGAGGGGTCCGAGGCGGCGCTCGTCACAGCGAGCGGCATGGCGGCGATCACCACCACGCTCCTCACCGTGCTGTCGGCCGGCGACCACCTGCTGGCGCAGAACTGCCTGTACGGCGGCACGCACGACTTCGTGACCCGCGAGTTTGCGGGTCTCGGCCTGGCGAAGGACTTCATCGACGCCGACCGGCGCGACACCTGGCGCGCGCACCTGAAGCCCAACACGCGCGCCGTGTACGTCGAGGCGATGACCAACCCGCTGCTCGAGGTGGCGGATTTGAGGGCGGTGGCCGAGTTCGCCCGCGCGCACGGCCTGGTATCCATCATCGACAACACCTTCGCGAGCCCGGTCAACTTCCGCCCCATCGAGGCCGGGTTCGACTTGGTTCTCCACAGCGCCAGCAAGTATCTGAACGGGCACTCCGACATCGTCGCCGGCGCGGTCGCCGGGAGCGGTGCGCTGATCGAGCGGATCCGGCACAAGGCCAATCATCTCGGCGGCTCGCTCGATCCGCACGCCGCATTCCTCCTCAACCGCGGGCTCAAGACCCTGGCGCTGCGGGTGCGCTACCAGAACGAGAGCGCGCTCAGACTCGCGCAGTTTCTCGAGGCACACCCCGCGGTCGCGCACGTGCACTACGCAGGGCTTGCGAGCCACCCGCGGCACGAGCGGGCGCGGAGCCTGTTCGCGGGTTTCGGCGGCGTGCTGAGCTTTGAGCTCGAAGGCCCGCCCGGACGGGCCGATGAGTTCGCGGGCCGGGTACGGATCCCGGCGGTCGCGCCGAGCCTCGGCGGCGTGCATACGCTGCTGACCCGTCCGGCCACCACCTCGCACTCGGGTCTGTCGCGCGAGGACCGGGAGCGCCTCGGCATCAGCGAGGGGCTCCTGCGCCTGTCGGTGGGCATCGAGGCGACCGAGGACCTGCTCGAAGACTTCGCGCAGGCGCTCGGGTGAGAGCTAAGGGCGCAAGTTTCGGGTGGCCACGCGGGCAGCCCGGCCGCACGATGCACGTGAACCATGTCTACTGACCTCACCACTGGAGGCACCCCCGGCATGTCTGCCGCGGGCCAGAGCACGCCAACAGCCGGCGCCGCGCCCGCGGAGCACGCCGCGGCGCCCTGGCGCACACCGATCGAGCTCACGCTCCTCGGCGCGATCTGGGGTGGCTCCTTTCTCTTCATGAGGGTAGCCGCCGCGGACTTCGGCCCGCTGCCGCTGGTCGAGGCGCGGCTCGCGCTCGGCGGCCTCGTCCTGACGCCGTTCCTGTGGCGCGCACGGGCGCAGTTCAGCATGAGGCTATGGCTGCGGATCGCGGGGATCGCGGCAATCAACTCCGTCGTCCCTTTTACGCTCTTTGCCTGGGGCGCTGAGCGCGCACCGGCCGGCATCGGTGCCATCACCAACGCGATGACGGTGATGTTCACCTACCTGGTCGCGCACTTCTTTTTCGGCGAGCGCGTCGGTGCGCGGCGCCTCATCGGCCTCACCGCCGGATTCATCGGCGTCGCGATCCTCGCGAGCGGCAAGACCGCGGGCTCGGGCGTGTGGCAGGCGGCACTCGCGGGCACGGCGGCGGCCGTCTGCTACGGCTTCGGCATCAATCTGATGCGCCGCTATCTCACCGGCTACCCGCCGGCGGCGGTGGCTGCCGCCAATCTCATCGCGGGCTCGGTGCTGCTCGCCCCGCTGGCGGCCTGGAACTGGCCGGCGCAGGCGATTCCGGCGGCGTCCTGGGTGAGCGCCGTGCTCCTCGGCGTGCTGTGCACCGGGGCGGCCTTCGTGCTCTATTACCGGCTCGTCGCGCGCATCGGCGCGCCGCGCGCCTCCACGGTCACGTACCTGATCCCGCTCTTCGGCGTGATCTGGGCGTGGCTGCTCCTCGGTGAGCCGCTCACCGTGACCATGGCGCTTGCCGGCGCATTGATCCTCTCGGGTGTCGCGCTCAGCCAGCAGCGTGCTACAAAGAAATGATGGCGGCCCGCGTGCCTGCGACACCCAGGGATCTGACGGCGGACCCCCGCCGCCGGCTTACATTCCCGCGGCTGCTCAACGCGCGCGACCTGGGTGGCTGCCCGACCCTCGATGGCGGGCACACGCGCTGGCGCTCGCTGTTGCGCGCCGACGATCTGGCGCAACTCGATGCCGAGGGCGTGCGCGCACTCGCCGACTTTGGGATCGAGACGGTCATCGACCTGCGCTGGCGGGCGGAAGTTCAGCGGCACCCGAGCCCGGTCCCCGCCGCCCTGCCACAGGTCCACTACCGTCAGGTCTCGCTCCTCACGCCAACCGAGGACGAGTGGCGCGAGCGCAGCGTGGACGCCACCAAGGAGCTGTGGAACTGCGTGGTGCTGGAGGAGGTGCGCCTCGAGCTGCGCGAGGTGCTCGGAGCGATCGCGGCCGCCGCGCCCGGCCCGCTGCTCTTTCACTGCATCGCGGGCAAGGACCGTACGGGGTTGATCGCCGCACTGCTGCTCGCGCTCGCGGATGTCGTTCCCGAGGCCATCGCGCACGACTACGCCCTGAGCAGCGCGAATCTGCGTGACGGCTATCTCGAGCGCTACGCGCACCGCGACCCCGAGCAGATCCTCGCGGCCCTACACTGTCCTGAAGAAGGTGCGTACAACATGCTGAAATTCCTCGCCCATGCGGGCGGCGTGCGCGCCTACCTCAGGGAGATCGGTCTCGCGAGCGATGAGATCGCGGCGCTCCGCGCTCGACTGCGCGAGTAGCAGCTCACTCTTTCGAGACAGCGGACTGTGACTCGTTAGCACAGCACCGCGCTCAGTCCGTGCGGCCATTCACGGCGGGTTCAGCCGCCCTGCATGATACTCACCATCGCACCGGTTGCGCGTGCTCCCGAGCCGCCCACCTTTCAAGCGCGGGCACATTTTTAAGCAGGCACGGATTTGAGCACGCGGCACACCGGTGCTTCCCTTTTCCCCCTCCCCTCCTCGCCGCTTCCGCTATCCTCGCGCGCACCCTTCGCGCGTAAGAGCCTCACGTGGAAATCACCGGCGGGTGTCTCTGCAATGCGGTGCGCTACACGATTCGCGCCGCACCCATCGTCACGCGCACTTGCTGGTGCCGAGTGTGCCAGTACATCGGCGCGGGCAGCGCCACCGTAAACAGCTGTTTCCCGAGCGAAGCGCTCGAGGTGAAGGGCGAGCTGCGCGACTACCGCATGGTCGCCGACAGCGGCAACGCCGCCCACCGGCGCTTCTGCCCCGTGTGCGGTACGCACCTGTTCAGCGCCTCGGAGGCGCGCCCCCACCTGGTGTTCGTGCGTGCCGGCACGCTCGACGACCCGGAGATCGCCCGCCCCTCGGTCACCATCTGGACGGACAGCGCGCCGAGCTGGGCGTGCATCGACGAGAAACTGCCGAAGTTCGGGCGGCAGCCGGGCTAGTCAAGTAGGCCGCCGGCAAAAAGCGTCGTTTTTGCCGGCTGCTCAGTGCCAGGCTATTTCAGGCCGAGCGCCTGGCGCAGCTGCGGCGCGGTCATGAGGCGCGTGTACACCGGCGTGCCGACGTCGAATTCGCGCGCGCGCGATAACGGCCCGACCACCACCGGAGCAAACCCGGCGTCGCGCACCAGCCGCTCCGCCACGGCGAGCGCCTGCGCGTCATCGCCGGCCAGGGGGATGGCCACCGGCTCCCCCGCGCGATGCGCTTCGCTCGCCAGGTCCCCGGAATTGATGGCGTTGAAGGCGCGCACCAGGCGCACGCCCGGCAGAAACTGCGGGTCCGCCACGCCGGTGCCCACCTTGCGCGCCTCGACGGCCATCTCGCCGTCACGCGAGGGGTAGGGATTGCAGGTGTCGAGCACGATCTTGCCGGCGAGCTCGGTCTTGAGATCGCGGCCCACCTGCGGCAGCGCGCCGTAAGGGACGGACACCAGTACCACTTCGCCGAACAGCGCCGCATCGCGCGCCGTGCCGACCCGCGCCCTGGGCCCGAGGGATGCGGCCAGTCCCTTGAGCTCATCGGGATGGCGCGAGGAGATCAGCACTTCATGGCCCGCCGCGACCCAGAGCCGCGCCAGCGTGCCGCCGATGTGGCCGGTGCCGATGATGCCGATCTTGAGGGGTGCGGCGAGCGGGGTCTGCGGGCCCGCGCCCGCGGCGGCCGCGGGATCCGCCGAGGCGAGGCACGCGCTCAGTACGCCGAGCGCCGCCGCGCCTGCGCGGCCGACTGCGGCCAGTCTCACTTGGGCGAGAACTCCACGTAGGTCTGCCAGCGCGGCACGCCCGAATTGTCGGTGTCGATCACCAGCGTGCCGTGGGCGCGCTGCTCGGTCGACGCGAGGTGCAGCTGCGCGTTCTCGCCGCAGGCGGCCTGCAACGGCAGCGGGGTCTTCACCGAGATGGCACGCGCGGCGGTGACGTCCTCGGCGGAGGCGCTCGAGGGCTCGATGTGGGCGGCAGTAATCTGGGTCACGGGCACGGTGGCGAAGCGGTAGTTGACCGTGCCCTCCCACCCGGCCTTACCCGCCTTGCCCGCCTTGCCCTTGGCAGGCTTCTCGGCCGGCTTGGCCGCGGTGTCGAACCCCTCCTGCTTGGTGAGGGGTGGCTCGGTCAGCTTGATCTGACGCGGCTGAGGCGGCACCAGGACGTTGCGCGTCGCGAGCCCCTGCAGCCGCCACACGCCGAGGAGCTGCAGCGGAAAGCTGCTCTGGCACCGCACCGGGAGCAGGCCGTGCCAGCCGGAGCCGTCCGAGTTGAGGCTGAGCGTGACTTTTTGATTGTCGCTGATGGCAAACAACACCAGCGAGCCCGGCGTCACCAGTGCGCCCTCCGAGGAGCTCGCGGTGATCTCATACATGCCGACGTCATTGTTGGCCTGGAACTGGGCCGGGGTCGTGTCGTTCACCTGCACGTTGCAGGCGCTCAGGCAGAGCGCGACCGGGATCCACGAAAGCCGGATGAGCTTGTACATGCTGCCCCCTTCAAGACTCACAGAGACAGTCGCGTCGCAATCGGCCGGAAAGGTGAGCCGGGCCGCTCGCCAAGCGCGGCCCGGGCACAAAACCCGCGTGTTGCGCGCCTTACTTCTTTCTGCGGGCTCCGGAACGCTTCGCCGCCCTGAAGGAGATTCCGCAGCGCATGGCCTTCTGCTGAACCGCGGCGGCCGTGCGCCCGAGCTTCTTCGCGACTTGACTGGTGGGAGTCCCCGCCTTCGCGAGTGCCTTGAGGGTCTTCAGCTCACGGGCGCTCCAGGAAGCGCCGTCGTTCGGTGGACGTCTTGCCATCTCGGTACTCCGCTAATCACCCAACTCAAGGGCCGGACTCGGGATCATACACCGATTGCCCGCTGAAGCGCGCGTCCGACAAACGATCTGTAACATGTTGGAAAGGCCCGGGAGCCGCGCACGGACCGCGGAATGTTGCTGCGGCGCCCGCGCCGACACCAACTTGTAACTGTGTCGCGGAAATGCGCCGGTCAGCGGGAATTGGCGGCGTCAGCGCGTCATGCGCTGGTAGTCCTCGGAAGTCATCGCTGGCTGCCGCTCGAGGAACGCAACCAGTTCCCAGAGGTCCGGATCCTCGTACGTCGTGCCCCAGGCCGGCATGGCGCTCATCTTGATCCCGTGTTTGATGATCCAGAAGGCGCGGCCTGGGTCGGGCGGCGCCTGCTGCGCGAGGTTGGGCGGGTGCGGATAAAGGCCACGGCGCAGCCCCGAGCGGTTGACTCCGGGCGCCAGATGACAGACGGCGCATTCGAGCGCATAACGGCGCGCTCCCGCCTCGATGCGCGCCTCCCCGCTCAAGTCCGGCACCGCGACGGCGCGCGCGCGCACCTCGATCGAGCGCTCACGAAGGTGCGCGATGAGTGCCGACACGAGCGCGGTGTGATGGTCATCGGCGCCGATGTTGTACAGGCCCGAGGCGATGAAGAGTCCCGCTCCGACCGTCACGGCCCCGAGCGCCGCCGCAAGCGCGGCCGCGAGCCGCAGCGCCAGCTGCCCCGCTCGCCCGGCGCGCATCTACTGGACCACAATCGTGCCGACCATGCGCGGATGAATCGAGCACGCGTAGCGGTAGGTGCCGGGCCTGTCGAACCGGAACGAGAAGCTTTCGTTGGTATCGAGCGCGCCCGAGCGGAACAGCCCCGTGTCGCTCACGACCGTATGGGGCTCGTCGTCCGCGTTCTTCCAGGTGATGGTCGATCCGGCTTTGATCGTGATCGTGACGGGAGCAAACATAAAATCCTTCGCGATCACGATGCCGGGCGCCGCAGCGGCCGGGGCGGCGGCCGCGGGAGCGGCCGGGGCCTCCGCCCACGCAGCGCCGGAGCTCACGGCCACGAGCAGCAGGACGCCGGCGGCTGGTAACAGCGGTGCGCGGCGCATCTCAGGCGAGGGTCGCATCGGCGAGCGCCAGCGAGCGTGGGTGCTTCACCACCGAGACCCTGGTGACGCCCAGCATTCCGGCCAGCTGATCGGGCGCAACCTTGAGCGGGCCCGGACCCGCCCCCACGCCCGCCTCGGGCTGTGGGTAGGCCGTGGAGCGCGCGGTGTGGAAGGTCACGTTGCCCTCGACCTTCTGCACGATCTGATGGATGTGTCCGTTCAGTACGGTCACCGAGCCGAAGCGGCGCAGCAACTCCATGAGCTGCGGCGCGTCGCCCGTTCCCCAGCCCCAGGGTTCGTAGATCGTCCACAACGGCATGTGGGCGAAGACGACGATGGGAGTGCTCGCCGCGCGGCCCTTCAAGTCGTCCGCGGCCCAGGCGAGCTGCCTGGGGCCGAGCGTGCCGAGCCCGCCCGGCTTGAACTCGAGCACGTTGACGAGCGCAACGAAATGCACCCCCGCGTGATCGAAGCTGTAGTAGCCGCGGTTGTCGGAGGCCTTACCGAAGCGGCTGAAGTACTCGCTGACGGTGGCGTCCGTGGTGTCGTGCTCGCCGGGCACGGTGTGCATCTCGGTGGCGCGCAGCCGCGCGAAGAGCTGCTGCGCCAGGTCGAACTCCGCGGGCTTCGACAGATGAGTGATGTCCCCGGTGTGAATGACCAGCTCGGGCTGCTGAGCTAAGCCGTTCACGAGGTCGATGCTGCGCGACAGGGTCGCGGTCACATCGGGGTTGGCCTCCTTGTTGAAGCCGATGTGAGTGTCGCTGATCTGCACGAACAACGGCTTGCCGAGCCGTGCAGCGCTCGCGGGATCCGCGGCGGCGGCCGCGAGCGCGGTGGGCGTCAGTACGCCGCCCGCGAGCGCGAACAGTGTGCCTGCGCCGCCGAAGGCCAGACACTTGAGCGCCTTGCGGCGCGATGCGACAGGAATCTCGTCCGGCATGTTGGTCTCCTCACGACACGTCTGTGCGCAGGAGACCTGAGAGCGGTGCGGTTTATTCCCGGGAACGCCCTTACCTGATCAGCGCGCGTCGCGGGCCGCCAGGTCCTTGAGCAGCCGCGTGAGCCCTGCCAGCTCGTCCCAGCCGGCGTCCGACACGGCGCAAACCCCGAGGTCGGCCGCCTTCCAGCACTCGAGGTGATAACCGCTGCGGGTGAGCTGCGCCGGGAGTGCGCTGCGTCCGGCCGTGAACGTGAACACGTTGATGACGTGCGCTCCGTGCTCGTAGACCACCGCCGCCACGCGCTGCCGATCGAGATAGTCGGCGCGCCCGCCGACCAGGCGGTAGCCCTGGGCGCTGAAATCCGCGACCACCGGCGAGACATCCGCGTGACCTGCGAACCAGGGCTTGACGGTGTGCCGATCGGTCGAGATCACATCCGTGAGGTGATCCGGCATGAGCGAACGGACATGCGCGGCGATGAGCTCGTCGGCGAGCGGCGAGTGCAGTAACGGTGCGAGCAGCACGACCGCGAGGCTCGCCGCGAGCGCAGCCCCCGCACCGGTCAGCGTGCCGAGCCAGAACGGCCGCGCCCGCCATGCCGGGCGCGGCGCAGGTGCGGCGCCGCGCCGCCCGGCGGCCGTTTCCGCATCGAGCGCTCGCGCGATGCGCTCGCGCAGCTCGAGCGGCGCCTGGCTGTACTCGAGATCGCGGCGAATCCGCGCGTGCGTACGCTCGAGATGCTCGAGCAGCGCGCGGCATTCGGGACAGTGCTCGGCGTGGCGCTCGACCGTGGCCGCCGACACCGCGTCGAGCTCGCCATCGAATGCCGCCTGGACCCGCAGGCTCTCAGCGCACTGCACGCGGCTCTCCTTCGGCCTCGAGCCAGGTCACCCTGAGCGCGGCGCGCGCCCTAGCCAGGCGCGACATCACCGTGCCGATCGGTACCTGGACCACGGCGGCGATCTCGCGGTAGCTCATGTCCTCCATCTCGCGCAGCAGCAGGACCTCCCGTTGTTCCTCGGGCAGGGCGGCGATGAGCCGCGCGAGCGTGCGCCGCTCGTCGCGCTCAACGGAGGCGCTCTCCGGGTCGGGCGGCGGCGCTGCCGCGGCGGACGCGGGCTGCGTCTCGTGCTCCTCGGTGAGCGGCTCGTGAGCGCGCCGCCGCCGCTCGGCGAGCGCGTTCAGGTGGCAGTTGCGCACGATCGCCAGCAGCCAGGAGCGCGCGTCCGGGCCGCGCAGCGTGTCGAAGGCGCGGAACGCGCGCATGAACGCCTCCTGCACGATGTCGTCGGCGTCGCCCGGGGAACGGCACAGCCAGCGCGCCAGCCGATGCGCGCCATCGAGGTGCGGGAGCACCAGCGCCTCGAAGCGACTGCGTTTGTCGTCCACTCGTACAGAAGACCGCGCGCAGCGCGCTTTTATTCCCGCCGTCCGGCCCGCAGCGTCGCCGCATCGACGGTATTGGAGAGGAGCATCGCGATGGTCATGGGACCCAAGCCTCCCGGCACCGGGGTGATCCAGGCGGCACGCTCGGCGGCACGCTCGAATTCGACGTCGCCGACGAGCTTGCCGGAGGCCGTGCGGTTGATGCCGACGTCGAAGACCGCTGCTCCCGGGCGCACCCACTCGCCGGGGATGAATCCGGCCTTGCCGACCGCCGCGACCAGCACTTCGGCACGCTCCACCTCGGCGCGCAGGTCGCGCGTTCCGGTGTGGCACACGGTCACGGTTGAGCGCGCCAGCAGCAGCTCGAGCGCCATCGGCCGGCCGACGATGTTGGAGGCGCCGACGACCGTGGCGCGCAGCCCCGTGAGCGCGATGCCGTACGCTTCCGCGAGCTTGATCACGCCGAACGGCGTGCACGGCCGCAGCCGCGGGCGCTTCTGCGCCAGCAGCCCGGTGTTGACCGGGTGGAAGCCGTCGACGTCCTTCACCGGGTCGACCGCGTCCATGACGCGGTCGGCGTTCACGCCCTTCGGCAACGGCAGCTGGATGAGAATGCCGTCGACGCGCTCGTCGTGGTTGAGCGCCTGCACCAGCGCGAGGATCTGCGACTCGGGGGTGGAGGCCGGCAGATCGTGGGCGAAGGATTCGATACCGGCCTCGATCGAGGACTTGCGCTTGTTGCGCACGTAGACGCTCGAAGCCGGATCCTCGCCCACCTGCACCACCGCGAGCCCGGGCGCGCGCCCGTGCCGCGCCGCGAACTCGGCCGCGCGTTGCGCAACGGCCGCGCGCACCCGCGCGGCCACCGCCTTGCCGTCGAGCAGGATGGCTCCGCCCGGGGCGCGTGGCAGAGGCTGCGTCGCGGAAGCGCCCATCAGTAGCGGTAGTGGTCGGGCTTGTACGGCCCGGTCCGGTCCACGCCGATGTAGCGCGCCTGCGCGTCGGTGAGCTGCGAGAGCTCGACGTTGAGCTTCTTCAGCTGCAGCCGCGCCACCTTCTCATCGAGGAGCTTCGGCAGCACGTACACACCCACCGGGTACTTGCCGGTGTTGGTGAAGAGCTCGACCTGCGCGATGACCTGATTGGCGAAGCTCGAGCTCATCACGTAGCTCGGGTGCCCGGTGCCGCAGCCGAGGTTCACGAGCCTCCCCTCGGCCAGCAGGATGAGCCGCCGCCCGTCGGGCAGGATCACGTGATCGACCTGCGGCTTGATGTTCTCCCACGGGTACTGCTTGAGGCTCGCCACGTCGATCTCGCTGTCGAAGTGACCGATGTTGCAGACGATCGAGTTGTGCTTCATGCGCTTCATGTGATCGTGCGTGATCACGTGGAAGTTGCCGGTGGCCGTGACGAAGATGTCGGCCTGGTCGGCCGCGTAATCCATGGTCACGACGCGGTAGCCCTCCATGGCCGCCTGCAGCGCGCAGATCGGGTCGATCTCGGTGATCCACACCTGCGCCGACAGCGCGCGCAGCGCCTGCGCGCAGCCCTTGCCTACGTCGCCGTAGCCGCACACCACGGCGATCTTGCCGGCGATCATCACGTCGGTGGCGCGCTTGATGGCATCGACGAGGGACTCGCGGCAGCCGTACAGGTTGTCGAACTTGCTCTTGGTGACCGAATCGTTGACGTTGATGGCCGGGAAGCCGAGCTTGCCCTCCTTCGCCATCTGGTACAGGCGCTTGACGCCCGTGGTGGTCTCCTCGGTCACGCCCTTCACGTGGCCGATGCGGCTCGAATACCACTTCGGGTCGCTCTTGAGATGAGCGCGGATCGAGGCGAACAGCGCCCGCTCCTCGTCGCTCGCGGGCTTCGCGAGCACGCCCGGATCGCTCTCGGCGCGCACCCCGAGGTGCAGCAGCAGCGTCGCATCGCCGCCGTCATCGAGAATCATGTTGGCGTGCCCGCCGCCGGGCCACTCGAAGATGCGGTGGGTGTACTCCCAGTAGTCGTCCAGCGACTCGCCCTTCCAGGCGAACACCGCCGTGCCGCGCGCAGCACAGGCCGCCGCCGCGTGATCCTGCGTCGAGAAGATGTTGCACGAGGCCCAGCGCACTTCGGCGCCGAGTGCCTGCAGGGTCTCGATCAACACCGCCGTCTGGATCGTCATGTGGAGCGAGCCGGCGATGCGCGCGCCGCGCAGCGGCTGCGTCGGCGCGAACTCGTCGCGGATCGCCATGAGGCCCGGCATCTCGGTCTCGGCGATCGCGATCTCCTTGCGGCCCCAGTCGGCGAGCTTCAAGTCGGCGACCCGGTGGTCGGACTTGGCGGCGGCGGATTTCAGGTTGGCGTTCATACTCGGTACTCCGTAGTTGAGAGCGAGCGCCGTGTTGAATGACTGCGGCCGCTGAGCCTGGCGAGGCGCGGTGGCCTCAAGCTGCCACCGGCCCGTCGCAACGCTCCTCAGCGTGCCGTGTGCGCCGCAGTTCTGCGGCTGAATGCTGCGTCAGGCCGCGCGTACTCCCTTGGCCTCATCGGCCAGCGTCGCCGCGAGGTCGGTGCGCTCCCAGGTGAACTCCGGCTCGGTGCGGCCGAAGTGTCCGTAGGCCGCGGTCTTCTGGTAGATCGGGCGCACCAGATCGAGCATCTCGCGCAGCCCGTAGGGTGTCAGGTCGAAGTGCTTGCGCACGAGCTGCGTCAGATGCTCGCGCGACAGGCGGCTGGTACCGAAGGTCTCGACCATGATCGAGGTCGGCTCGGCCACGCCGATGGCGTACGACACCTGCACCTCGCAGCGCTCGGCGAGTCCCGCGGCGACCAGGTTCTTGGCGACGTAGCGCGCCGCGTAGGCCGCCGAGCGGTCGACCTTGGAGGGGTCCTTGCCGGAGAAGGCGCCGCCGCCGTGGCGGGCATAGCCGCCATAGGTGTCGACGATGATCTTGCGGCCGGTGAGACCGCAGTCGCCGACCGGCCCGCCGGTCACGAAGCGTCCGGTAGGGTTGATGTGATAGCGCGTGCGCTTGTCCAGCCATTTCGCGGGCAGCACTGGCTTCAAGATCTCCTCCATCACCGCTTCGCGCAGCGCCTTGGTCGAAACTTCCGGGCTATGCTGCGTCGACAGCACCACCGCCTCTATGCCGACGGGCTCCTGATCCTCGTAGCGCAGCGTCACCTGGCTCTTCGCATCCGGACGGAGCCAGGCGAGCTTGCCGGCCTTGCGCACCTGGGCCTGGCGCTTCACCAGGCGGTGGGCCAGCGTGATCGGCGCCGGCATCAGCACCTCGGTCTCGTTGGTGGCGTAGCCGAACATCAGCCCCTGGTCCCCGGCGCCCTGCTTGCGCTCGTCCTTGCGGTCGACGCCCTGGGCGATGTCGGGGGACTGCTTGCCGATGATGTTGAGCACGCCGCAGCTCGCGCCGTCGAAGCCCATCTCGGAGGTGTTGTAGCCGATGTCGAGCACCGTCTTGCGCACCAGGGCCTCCACGTCGACCCAGGCTGAAGTGGTGACCTCGCCCGCCACGATGACCACGCCGGTCTTGACGAGCGTCTCGCAGGCGACACGGCCGCGCGGGTCGTCCTTCAGGATCGCATCGAGGACCGCGTCCGAGATCTGGTCCGCCACCTTGTCCGGGTGGCCCTCGGAGACGGACTCGGAGGTGAAAACGTAGGCGTTCGACATCTTGGCTGGATTCCTGCTTGCGCGCGTGCTGCGAAAGCGATCAGTTTAACCCAGGTGGGCGGGGTGCCGCTGCCGCCATTGCGCGGCTGAGCCGCTCATCGAACAGCGCGCGGGTGAAATGGTGGTTCTGCGTGCCGCGCGACTCGATCTTTATGGCGCCCATGAGCGAGGCAATATGTCCGGTGGTGCGCCAGTCGAGCCCGTGCAGCAGGCCGTGGATGAGCCCGGCGCGGTAGGCGTCGCCGCAGCCGGTGGGGTCGACCACCGCGCGTACCGGCATGCTCGGGATCTCGATCAGTCCCTCACGAGTATGAATCGTGGAGCCGGCGGCGCCATGGGTGACGATCAGGGCGGCGACCCGCTCTACGAGCTCGCCGGCCGTCCAGCCGGTCTTCTGCTGCACGAGCTGCCACTCGTAGTCGTTGAGCGTCACCCAGGTTGCCTGGGCGACGAAGCGCTCGAGATCCTCGCCGCCGAACATGGGCAGCCCCTGTCCGGGATCGAAGATGAAGGGTATGCGCGCCGCCGCAAACTGCTCGGCGTGCCGGATCATGCCCTCGCGCCCGTCGGGGGCCACGATTCCGATGGCCACGTCGCGGGCATCCGCGACCTGGTTGAGGTGCGAGTGCTGCATGGCACCGGGATGAAACGCCGTGATCTGGTTGTCGTCGAGGTCGGTGGTGATGAATGCCTGGGCGGTGAGCTCCGAGTCGACGGTGCGCACGTGCTCGACCGGCACCCCGCTCTTCTTCATCCACTCGTGATAGGGGCCGAAGTCGCGCCCGACCGTAGCCATCGGGTAGCCGGCGTCGCCGAGCAGTGCGAGGTTGTAGGCGATGTTGCCCGCGCAGCCGCCAAACTCCCGGCGCAGCTGCGGCACCAGGAACGAGACGCTCAGCATGTGGATCTTGTCGGGCAGGATGTGCTTGGCGAAGCGGTCGCCGAACACCATGATGGTGTCATAGGCGAGCGAGCCGCAGATCAGCGCCCGGCCCCGCGCCGGCGACGTCACGCCTTGGCGCCGGTCGCGGGCGCCGCCGGCTTGGGCTTCGGCGGACCGCCCGGGGCGGCCTTGCTGGCCGCGTACAGGATGCCCACCGCGCTCTTACCCAGGTCAGTGAGCCCCGCTCCCTGGCGCTGTTCGTAGTAGCTGAGCATCTGTTTGAGCATGCGCGGCTCCCAGTAGCGCTTGAGATGATTGGCTACGTCGCGGGCCGCCTGCTGCGAATCGCTGGCGCCGGTGAAGAAGTCGCCGATCTCGTTGGTCATCTTGATGAGCAGATCGATGTTCATGGGTCAGCAGCTCGTTGCTGTCAGGGGTGCAGTCGCCCGGGATGCGCGTAAACGACATGCTGGTCGCGCCGCGCGAAGGCGACCAGTGTAACGCCGGAGCGCTCGGCGAGGCGCACTGCGAACGCCGTGGGCGCCGACAGCGCGGCGAGGAACGGAATGCCGACGGTGGCGCACTTCTGCACCATCTCGTAGCTGGCGCGGCTGGTGATCAGCATGAAGCCCGCTGCGAGGTCGGCGCCGGCACGAGTCAGGGCGCCGATCGTCTTGTCGAGAGCGTTGTGGCGGCCGACGTCCTCGCGCACCACGCGGATGCCCTCTCCCGGCACCACCCACGCCGCCGCGTGCACGCTGCCGGTGCGCGCGTTGATCGGCTGCAAACCGCCGAGCTGCTCGATCGCGGCGTGCAGCTGAGCGCTCGTCACCTCGACCCCCTCAGGCACCGCGGCCGTCTCCCGAATCGCATCCGCAGCGGTCTCCGCGCCGCACAGGCCGCAGCCGGTGCGCCCGGTGAGATTGCGCCGGCGCTGCAGCAACTGCGTGAAGCGTTCCCAGGCCACCGTGATGTGCACGTCGACGGAGGCGGCGCCGTAACGCACCTCGACGCCGCGGATCTCCCCGGCACGCGCCACGAGGGCCTCGCTGAGGGTAAAGCCCACCGCGTAGTCCTCGAGATCGGCCGGCGTCGCCAGCATCACGACGTGCGGCACGTCGTGATAGACGAGCGCGACCGGCATCTCTTCCGCGACCAGGTCGGTGGTGTGCGTGGTCGCGCCGCGCGACCAGCGGTCGACGCTGACCTGCGCGCTGACGTCCGCTGGCAGTGAAGCGTCGGCGTTCACTGATACAGTCGCGATCGCAAAAAGAGAATTTTCGGGAACGCCGTGAATCCATCCCTGGAGGCTGCGGGCGCGGCGTCCTGCCGCGCACGCTCCCGAAAATTCCTTTTTGCGCTCGCGACTGCGCTCATCGATTCCGCGCCGCTCAGGCCGGCGTGCGGTCCTTGTGCCGTTGGCGCGGCAGCGCGCGCTCCTCGTGGGCGCGCTTCTGCCAGGCGTCCTTCTGGTTGACGAACACCACTTCGACCGCCGTCACCTTGTACTCCGGGCAATTGGTCGCCCAGTCGGAGTTCTCGGTAGTGACCACGTTGGCGTTGGTCTCCGGGAAGTGGAACGTCGTGTACACCACGCCCGGCGCAATCCGGGTGGATACCTTGGCACGCAGTACGGTGTCGCCGGCGCGGCTGGTGAGTCCCACCCAGTCGCCGTCGCTGATGCCACGCACCTCGGCGTCGTGCGGGTGGATCTCGAGAACGTCCTCGGCATGCCACACCACATTGCCGGTGCGCCGCGTCTGCGCGCCGACGTTGTACTGCGTGAGGATGCGGCCGGTGGTGAGGATCAGCGGGAAGCGGCTGGTCACCTTCTCGCTGGTCGGCACGTACTCGGTCACCCAGAACTTGCCCTTGCCGCGCACGAACTGCCCGACGTGCATGGTCGGCGTACCTTCCGGGTGCTCGTCGTTGCACGGCCACTGGATGCTGCCGAGACGCTCGATCTTCGCGAAACTCATGCCGGCGAAGGTGGGTGTGAGCCGGGCGATCTCGTCCATGATCTCGCTGGCGTTCGCGTAGTTCATCGGGTAGCCGAGCGCGTTCGACAGCAGGCAGGTGATCTCCCAGTCCTGATACCCCGGGAGCGGCTCGAGGATCTTCCTCACCAGCGAGGTGCGCCGCTCGGCGTTGGTGAAGGTCCCGTCCTTCTCGAGGAACGAGGAGCCCGGCAGGAACACATGGGCGAACTTCGCCGTCTCGTTGAGGAACAGGTCCTGCACCACGCAGCACTCGAGCGCGGCCATGGCGGCGCTCACGTGATGCGTGTTGGGATCGGACTGCACGAAATCCTCGCCCTGGACGTACATCCCCTTGAACGAGCCGTCGAGCGCGGCTTCGAACATATTGGGGATGCGCAGGCCGGGCTCGGACTGGAGCTTGACGCCCCACACGTCCTCGAAGGACTTGCGCACCACGGGGTCCGACACGTGCCGGTAGGCGCTGAACTCGTGGGGGAAGGATCCCATGTCGCACGAGCCCTGCACGTTGTTCTGACCGCGCAGCGGCGACACGCCGACGCCCTCGCGCCCAAGATTGCCGGTGGCCATGGCGAGGTTGGCGATGCCCATGACCGCGGTCGTGCCCTGGCTGTGCTCGGTGACCCCGAGGCCGTAGTAGATGGCGGCGTTGGGTGCGCGCGCGTAGATGCGCGCCGCGTGCCGCACGCGCCCGGCGGGTACGCCGGTGATGCTCTCGGAGGCCTCCGGCGAGTTGCGCGGCTCGGCGACGAACGCCTTCCATTTCGCGTAACTGTCCGCCTCGCAGCGCTCGGCCACGTAGGTTTCCCTGGCGAGCCCCTCGGTGACCACCACGTGCGCCAGCGCATTGAGGAGCGCGACGTTGGTGCCGGGCTTGAGCTGCAGATGCTCGTCCGCCTCGACGTGCGCCGAGCGCACCAGACCGGTCTGGCGCGGGTCGGCGATGATCAGCTTCGCGCCCTGGCGCAGGCGCCGCTTCAACTGCGAGGCGAACACCGGGTGACCGTCGGTCGGGTTGGCGCCGATGATCATGATGGCGTCCGCCTTCATGACCGAATCGAAGGCCTGGGTGCCGGCCGACTCGCCCATCGTGTTCTTCAGGCCGTAGCCGGTCGGCGAGTGGCACACGCGCGCGCAGGTGTCGACGTTGTTGTTGCCGAAGGCGGCGCGCACCAGCTTCTGCACCAGGAAGGTCTCCTCGTTGGTGCAGCGCGAGGAGGTGATGCCGCCGATCGAGTCGCGGCCGTACCTGGCCTGGATGCGCTTGAACTCGCTCGCGGCGTAGCTGATCGCCTCCTCCCACGAGACCTCGCGCCAGTTGTCGCGGATGGTCTTGCGGATCATCGGCTTCATCTGCCGGTCCGGGTGCGTGGTGTAGCCCCAGGCGAAGCGTCCCTTGACGCAGGCGTGACCGTGATTGGCCTTGCCGTCGCGGTCGGGCACCATGCGCACCACCTCGACGTCGGCCCCCTCGCCGCGCACCTCCGCCTTGAAGCCGCAGCCGACGCCGCAGTAGGCGCAGGTGGTCTTCTCGGCACGCTCCGGCGCCCCGAGGCCGATGATGGATTTCTCGGTGAGCGCCGCGGTCGGACAGGCCTCGACACAGGCGCCGCAGGATACGCACTCGGACTCGAGGAACGGCTGGTCCTGGCTGGCCGCCACCTTGGAGGCAAAGCCGCGCCCCTGGATGGTGAGCGCGTACGTGCCCTGCGTCTCATCGCACGCCCGCACGCAGCGGGAACAGACGATGCAGAGATTCGGGTCGAACGTGAAGTACGGATTGCTCTCATCCTTAGGTGCGCCCAGGTGACGCTGGCCATTGCCGTACGGGGTCGATCTGACCCCGAGCGTCTGCGCCATCGCGAGCAGCTCCGTGCGCGCCTCCGCTTCGGTCGGCTGACGCTCGATCGGGTAGTCGGAGAGATACAGCTCCATCACGCTGCGGCGTAGCTGCGTGAGCTTGGGCGACTCGGTGCGCACCTTCATGCCCGCCGCCACCGTGGTGGTGCAGGAGGCGGGGTAGCCTTTGCGGCCGTCGATCTCGCACAGGCACAGGCGACAGGAGCCGAAGGCCTTGAGCGTGTCGGTGGCGCACAGCTTCGGCACCCTGACGCCGGCGAGTGCCGCGGCGCGCATGATGGAGGTGCCCTCGGGAACCGTGACCGCGCGGCCGTCGACCTCGAGCGTGACGCTGCCGGTTGCGTCGGCCGGTTGGGGAGTCCCGAAGTCTTGGTAATCTATCGCGTACATGTCTCGCCTCGTAGCGCGCAATGCCTAAGTTCGCGCGCGAAAGTCTTCCCTGAAATGCTTGAGCGCGCTCTGCACGGGGAAGGGCGCCATGCCGCCGAGGCCGCACAGCGACCCCTGCACCATGGTCTCGCACAGCTCCTCGAGCAACTCTACGTTGCGCTCGCCGTCCGTGCCCGCAAGGATCCGATCGATGACCTCGACGCCGCGCGTCGAGCCGATGCGGCACGGCGTGCATTTGCCGCAGGACTCGATGGCGCAGAACTCCATCGCGTAGCGCGCCATGCGCGCCATGTCGACGGTGTCGTCGAACACTACGATACCGCCGTGCCCGAGCAGCGCGCCGATGCCGGACAGCGCCTCGTAGTCGACCACGGTGTCGAACTGCGACGGCGGCACGTACGCGCCGAGCGGACCGCCCACCTGTACGGCGCGGATCGGCCTTCCCGAGGCGCTGCCGCCACCGTAGTCGTAGAGCAGCTCGCGTAAGCTCAAGCCGAAGGCGCGCTCGACCAGGCCGCCGCGCCTGATATTGCCGGCGAGCTGGATGGGCAGCGTCCCGCGCGACTTGCCGGTGCCGAATTTCGCGTAGCCTTCCGCGCCATGAGCCATGATCCAGGGGACGGTCGCGAGCGTCACCACGTTGTTGACGATGGTGGGCTGCCCGAACAATCCCTTGATAGCCGGCAGCGGCGGCCGCACCCGCACTTCGCCGCGCTTGCCCTCGAGGCTCTCGAGCATCGAGGTCTCTTCACCACAGATGTAGGCGCCCGCTCCGAGCCGCACCTCCAGATCGAAGCGCTTACCGGAACCCGCCACGTCGGCGCCGAGATAACCCGCCTGGTAAGCCGCCGCGATCGCCGTCCTGAGCGCGCGGTGTGCGTGCGGGTACTCGGCGCGCAGATAGATGTAGCCCTGAGTGGCACCGACCGCGAGGCCGGCAATCGTCATGCCCTCGATGAGCGTGAACGGATCGCCTTCCATCAGCATGCGGTCGGAAAAGGTGCCCGAGTCGCCCTCGTCGGCGTTGCAGGTCACGTACTTCTGCCCGGTGTTCTGCTCGAGCACCGTCTTCCACTTGATGCCGGTCGGGAAGGCTGCGCCCCCCCGCCCGCGCAGGCCCGAGGTCGTGATCGCCTGCACCACCTGCGCGCCCGTCATGGCGAGCGCCTTTGTGAGCCCCTGGTAGCCGCCGTGCTTCACATAATCGGCGACGCTGGCCGGATCGACGATGCCGACGCGCTCGAAGGTCAGGCGCTGCTGGCCGGCGAACCAGGGGATGCTGTCAGGGGGTCCGAGCGAGAGCGGATGCTTGCCGCCGTGGAGAAAGTCCGCTGCAAAGAGCCCGGGAACATCCGCCGTGCCCACCGGGCCGTAGGCGATCCTACCGGCCGGGGTCGCCACTTCCACGAGCGGCTCGAGCCAGTAGGCGCCGCGGGAGCCGTTACGCACCAGCTCGAGCGCCGCGCCCCGCCGCGCGCCCTCCTGCGCGATGGCGCGCGCCACCTCGTCCGCGCCGACGGAGGTCGCGCCTGCATCGCCCGGAACGTAGACGCGCACCGTCATGGCTGCTTCGCCTGCTCGGCGATAAGCGCGTCGAGTCGCTCGGGCGTGATGCGGCCATGCAGCCGGCCGTCGATCATGGCGGCGGGCGAGCAGGCGCAGTTGCCGAGACAGTAAATGGGCTCGAGAGTGAAGCGCCCGTCGGGCGTGGTGGCGTGAAAGTCGATGCCGAGCCGCCGGCGTGCATGGTCCGCGAGCGCCTCGGCGCCCTTCGACTGACAGGCCTCGGCCTGGCAGAGGCTTATGGTGTGCGTACCGGTGGGGCTGTGGCGGAAATAGTGATAAAAGCTGACGACACCGTGCACCTCGGCGCGCGAGAGATTGAGCCCCTCAGCCACCAGCGGCACGGCGGCGGCGGGCACGAACCCTAAGGCCGCCTGTACGGCATGAAGTACTTCGAGCAGGGGACCCGGTCTTCCCTTCAGCTCGGAAACGATGCGCCGCACGGTGGCGGTGTCGCCCGGATTCAGCGTCTGCATAATGAGACCGTCAGTATACGTCTGCTGCCCACGGGGCGCCTTGTATAACCCCGTCCGCATGGTTGAACAGGCCGAAACGTGATCGCTGCACCGAGGCCGCCTGCCCTGGCGGGATGGCTGTGCGCCTGCGCACTGGCACTGCTCGCGCCGCACCCGGCGCGCGGCCAGAGCGAGCCGGGCCCGATCGGCGGCAGTCTCGCGCTGACGAGTGATTACATCTACCGCGGGGTCTCCCAGAGTGACGGCCACGGCGCGCTGCAGGCGGACCTGCATGCGAGCAGCGCCGGCGGCACGTTTGCCGGCGTCTGGGCCTCGACGCGCGACAGCGATCTCGAGCCCGGCACCAATGGTGAGATGCAGGTCTACCTCGGCCAGCGCTTCAGCTTCGGCGGCGCCTGGAGTGCCACGGTCAGCGGCCGCGCCGACTATTTCGTCGGCGGAGCTGCCCACCATTCGGACGATTATCAGGAGATCTCCGCAGCGCTCACCTGGCTCGACAGCTACACGCTGTCCGTCACCGCGATCCCCAATGCGGTGCGTTACACATCCGTCACGTACCAGTATGGCGGATACAGCCAGGAGTACTACGAGGTCTACCGCAGCCCCGCCTTCGTGGCGGACGCTGCTGGCCAGTGGCTGCTGCGCGAGGGACTCCTCGGCGGCGGCGGGCTGTATCTGACGGCCGCGGTGGGCTACTACTATGCGAGCCGGTCCGATCACCACGCCCCCCCGGCCGTCGACTACGTCTTCGGCAACGCCGGCTTCGCCCTGGAGTGGCGGCGCTGGCGCATCGACGTCAGCTATTTCGCCGCCCAGAGCCAGGCCGCGGAGCTCTTCCCCTATCCGATCGCGAAGCGCATCGCCGGGACGGTCAGCTGGCAGTTCTGAAGAGGCAGTCCATCGCAGGGGTAGTTGAACCCGGGCGGTGAGCGTGGACACTTACCCCTGAAGGGAGCATTAACTGAGGTGAGCGGCTACAACGACATGGTGGAAGCGACCGCGCGCGGCGGCAGTTCTGCGGCGCGCGAGGCCGAGCTCATCGAGCGGGTGGCGCGCCGCGACCGCCGCGCATTCGAGGAGCTCTACAACCTCTACCACCGCCGCCTGGCGCGCTTCCTGATGCGGCTCACCCGGCGCTACGACCTCGCCGAGGAGATCATCAACGACACGTTCTGGGTCGTGTGGCGCAGCGCGCGCGATTTTCGCGGCGACTCGCAGCCCTCGACCTGGATACTCGGGATTGCGTACCGCAAGGCGCGCAACGCGTTCCGCAGCGCCGCACGGGCGCGTGCCCGGGAGAACCTGCAGGCGCCCTCGTTCCCACTAACGACCGAGGAACCCGCGCGTGCCGAGGAATTACGCGACTGGCTCGGACACGCGCTGAGCGAATTGCCAGTGGAGCAGCGTCTCGCGGTCGAGCTGTGCTACGAGCTCGGGCATTCGTGCGAGGAAATTGCGACGATCATGGGATGTCCGGTGAATACGGTTAAGACCCGCTTGTTTCACGCGCGTGCGAAGCTGCAGAAGCGTCTGCCGGAGCTGTCCGGCGCACCGCGCCGCGACGTCACGGAGAGCGATGCGTCATGAGTGCGAGCCCGGCTTTCTCCCACGAAGAGTCCTGGCTGCTGCTGCCGTGGCTCGCCAACGGACGGCTCGGCGCCGCTGAGCGGGGCCGCCTCGAGCAGCACCTGCGCGGCTGCCCCGACTGTGCGCGCGAGCTGGCGTTGCAGCGCGGCTGGTGCAGCACGCTGACCGAGCCCGAGCGGGTGACTTACGCCCCGGGCCCCTCGTTCCGCAAGCTCATGGAGCGCATCGACGCGGAGCCGCCGCTGCGGGCCGCGGCCGCAAGCACTCCGGCCGTGCGTCTGGCTCGCGCGCGCGCCGCGTGGCGGCCGCCCGGCCTCGCCTGGGCGGCAAGTTTCGTGCTGTCCGTCGGGCTCGGCACCCTGGCCGTCACTGCGTATCGCTGGTCGCAGCCACTGTACGTCACGCATACCGCGCCCGCGGCCACCGCACCCGGCGTGCTGCACATCGCCTTCGAGCGCTCGCTCCCCATCGGCGAAGCCGAGCAGCTGCTCATCTCCGCGGGGGCACGCGTAGTCGAAGGACCGGATGCGAGCGGGGTATTCGGCGTCACGCCGGTTGCCGCGGCCGCACCGGGCGATGGCGCGGCCGGATTGCGCGTGCTCGCGGAGCGTCTGCGCGGCGATGCCCGCGTGCGCTGGATCGAACCCGTTGCCGGCGCCGAGCGCAGACCTTGAGTCGTTGCGCATGCGCGCGTGCGTCAAGCTGTTGTACCTCGTGCTCGCCTGCGCGGCGGCGGCGGCCGATGCGCGCGTCGTCGAGCCGGCCGCGGGCCCGGCGGCCGCCGCGGCCACTTCGAGCGCCCTTCCGCGGATCGTCGTCGCCTTCGCCAACGCGCCGCGCAGCGCCCCGGGACCTGCCGGCTCCACCGGTCGGCGTTACAGCGGGGACGGCTACCGGGTGTCGCAGAGCGCCGAGCAGCTCTCGCGCCACGTGGCATCCGAATACGCGCTGCGCGAGGTGGCGAGCTGGCCCATCCGCGAGCTCGCCATGCATTGCGTCGTCTACGAGATCCTGAGCGGCCGGCCGGCCGCGGATGTGCTCGCGGCTCTCGCGCACGATCCGCGGGTGGTTCTGGTGGAGCCGCTGCACGAGTTTCACACGCTCACCGCCGCCCCCTCCGGCACGCCCCCTTACAACGATCCGCTCTACGACCTGCAGACGAATCTGCCGGCGCTCGGCATTCCCGCCGCGCACCGCCGTGCCCAGGGAGCCGGAGTCCGGGTCGCGCTCATCGATACCGCGGTCGACATCCGCCATCCGGACCTGAGCGGCCGCATCGTGCACAGCCGCTCCTTCATCGGAGCCAATCGCGGCTCGGGTGGCTCGCAGCGCCACGGCACCGCCATGGCGGGCATCATCGCGGCGGTCGCCAACAACAACGTCGGCATCGTCGGCATTGCCCCGCTCGCGCAGCTCGAGGTGTTCGAAGCCTGCTGGCAGCTCGAGCCCGACAGCGACGCCGCGGCCTGCAACACCTTCACGCTCGCGCAAGCGCTGGCGGCGGCGCTCGAGTCCGGCGTGCCGCTCGTGAATCTGAGCGTGGCGGGCCCCTCTGACGCGCTGCTCTCGGCGCTCATCGAGACCGGCCTCAAGCGCGGCGTGGTGTTCGTCGGCGCCGTCGACGCCGGCGCAGGTTTCCCCTCGGGCGTCCCCGGGGTCATAGGGGCCGCGGGCAGCGAGAGTGTCGTCCCCCCCGGCGCCCTCGCTGCCCCGGCCCGGCACGTGCTGACGCTGCGACCCGGTGCGCAGTACGACTTCGAGTCCGGAAGCTCGGTGGCCGCCGCCGAGATCACCGGCGTGATCGCGCTGCTCATGTCGGCGACGCCTGCGCGCCTCACGAGCGATGCCGTCGTGTCGCTCTTGAAGCCCGCCCCGACCGCGGTGTCGGTCAGCGCCGATACGGCGGTGGTCAATGCCGCCGCCGCGCTCGCGCGCCTCGACCTCGGGCGGCGTCGCACCTGCACCGCCTCCCACACCGGCGCGGCCGATGCGGCGGGTTGCCCGGCGCTCGCCGGGCGGGCGCTTGACGGGCTCTAAGGGCGTGCCCATGCTGCGTTCCCGAGCATGGGCAGCAACCCACCCGGCCTCACCTGGACGTTGATTCAGGAAGCGCGCGCACGCATCGCGCCGCTCATCAACGCAACACCGGTCCTCACGAGCGCGACTCTCGATGAGGAGTCGGGCGCGCGGCTGTTCTTCAAGTGCGAGAACTTTCAGAAGGGCGGCGCCTTCAAGGCGCGCGGCGCCTCGAACGCGGTGTTCAGCCTCCCCGAGGCGCAGGTGCGTCACGGCGTCGCCACCCATTCCTCCGGCAACCACGCGGCCGCGCTGGCACGCGCGGCCCGCTTGCGCGGCATCCCCGCCTACATCGTGATGCCGGACAACACGGCGCTCGCCAAACGCGCCGCGGTCGAGCGCCAGGGCGGCCACATCACCTGGTGCGAGCCGACGCTCGCGGCGCGCGAGCGCGCCGCCGCCGAGGTGATCGCCAGGACCGGCGCCATCATGGTCCACCCTTATGACGACCTGAGCGTGATGGCCGGACAGGGGACGGTCGGCGTCGAGCTCCTCGAGCAGGTTGCGGAGCTCGACGTGCTGCTCGCGCCGGTGAGCGGCGGGGGACTGCTGAGCGGCATCGCGGTGGCGGCCAAGAGCGTGCGGCCCACGCTGCGCGTGGTCGGAGTCGAGCCGGAGGGGGCGGACGATGCGGCGCGCTCACTGCGCGCGGGCAGGATCGTGCCGTGCGAACGGCCCACAACGATCGCCGATGGCCTGCGCGCCACGATCGGTGTGCGTCCGTTCGCGGAATTTCGCCGCTACGTCGATGACATCGTCACCGTGTCCGACGCGGCCATCGTGAGCGCGATGCGCCACATCTGGGAGGTGATGAAGATCATCGTCGAGCCCTCGGGCGCCGCGGCCTACGCGGCCGTCGCCGCCGGACGCCTGCAAGTGCGCGGCCGGCGTGTAGGGGTGGTGTTGAGTGGCGGGAACCTCGACCTAGACTGCCTGCCGTGGATCACACCCGCTCGAGGATGACCGCGATCCCCTGGCCGACGCCGATGCACATGGTGCACAGCGCGTAGCGGCCGCGCGTCACAGTGAGCTGACTGGCCGCCGTGGTTGCCAGGCGCGCTCCCGACATGCCGAGCGGGTGACCGAGCGCGATAGCGCCGCCGTTGGGGTTCACCTGCGGTGCGTCGTCGGCAAGCTCGAGCTCGCGCAGCACCGCGAGCGCCTGGGCAGCGAAGGCCTCGTTGAGCTCGATCACGTCCATCTGTCCCAAACCGAGGCGCGTGCGCTCGAGCACTTTGCGGGTCGCGGGCGCCGGGCCCATCCCCATGATGCGCGGCGCGACGCCGGCGGTGGCCGCCGCGACGACGCGCGTGCGCGGCGTGAGCCCGTGGCGCCGCGCTGCCTCCTCCGAGGCGATGAGCAGCGCGCACGCGCCGTCGTTCACGCCCGAGGCGTTGCCCGCCGTGACCGTGCCGCCGGAGCGGAACGGGGTCGGGAGAGAGGCGAGCTGCGCGAGCGTCGTCTCCGGGCGTGGATGCTCGTCGCGCTCCACGGAGAGGGGCTTGCCCTTACGTTGCGGGATCTCGACCGGGACGAGCTCGGCGGCGAAGAAGCCGCGTGCGTAGGCGGCGCCGGTGCGCTGCTGGCTGCGCAGCGCGAATGCGTCCTGATCGGCGCGCGAGATGCGGTATTCGGCGGCGACGTTCTCGCCGGTCTCCGGCATCGAGTCGATCCCAAAACGCTCGCGCATGCGCGGGTTGACGAAACGCCAGCCGATGGTGGTGTCGTAGATCTCGGCATTGCGGGCGAACGGTCCTTCCGCCTTCGGCAGCACGAACGGGGCACGCGACATCGACTCGACGCCGCCGGCGACCACGAGCTGCGCCTCGCCGAGGCGCACGGCGCGCGCCGCCATCGCCACCGCATCGAGGCCCGAGCCGCACAGGCGGTTGACCGTGGCCCCCGGCACCGACACCGGCAAGCCGGCGAGCAAGGCCGCCATGCGCGCCACGTTGCGATTGTCCTCGCCGGCCTGATTGGCACAGCCGAGCAGCACCTCGTCGACGCCGTGCGGATCGAGCGCCGCGTTGCGCTTCAGGAGCGCCGCGATCGGCAGCGCCGCGAGGTCGTCGGTGCGCACCGCCGCGAGCGCCCCGCCGTAGCGGCCGATCGGGGTGCGCACGGCATCGCAGATGAAGGCCTCGCTCATAGGTCCCATCATATCGCCTCCCGCGGCGTACCGGCGGCTGCGCCGGTACAGTGCGCGGCATATGCGGCGCGCGCGTATCTGCCGCGTGGCCGCGTGGCTGCGCGAAGCTTGCCGCATGATCAACCCACTGCCGTTCGCCACCTATTCCTGCGTCATGTGGCTCACGCCCGGACCCAACAACGTCATGTTGACAGCCTCCGGTGCCAACTTCGGGCTCCGGCGCACGCTGCCGCACATACTCGGCATCTGCTCAGGATTCGCGCTGCAGATGCTGGCGGTGTGCGCGGGCCTTGGCGCGATGTTCAGCCGCTGGCCGCACCTGCAGGACGGGCTGCGCTGGCTGGGCGCTGCCTATCTCGTCTACCTCGGCTGGCGGCTGTTGCGGCCCGCCGGCGCGGACACCGGGCACGTGCCCCGCCCGCTCACGTTCCTCGAGGCGGCCGCCTTTCAGTTCCTCAATCCCAAGGCGTGGGTCATGAACCTGACGGCCGCGACGCTCTTTCTGCCGCACGAGCTCGGCCCGGCCGCGGCCGCCGGCTACATGCTCCTCTGGGGAGTGCTGATTCCCGCGCCCTGCGTGCTGGTGTGGGCGCTGTTCGGCACTTCGCTGCGGGCGGTGCTGGCGCGCCCGCGCGGGCGAGTGGCGTTCAACTTCAGCATGGCCCTTGCGCTCGGCGTGACGGCGGTCATGATGGTCATCTAGCGGCCACCCCAGCGGCCTTAAGGCGCGTCCATGTTCGAGCTGTCGCGCGAGTCATCCGTCCCCCTGGTCGACCAGATCTGCGAGCGCATCACGGAGCTCGTTCGCCAGGGTCAGCTGCCGACCGGGACGCGGCTCCCCTCGATCCGCAAGCTCGCGCGCCTGATCGGCGCCAGCGCCTTCACCGTGGTCGATGCCTATGACCGCCTGGTGGCGCGCGGGCTGATCGAGTCGCGCGCCGGGCGTGGCTTCTTCGTCGCGCAGCGGCGCATCGTGGCGCCGCTGGTGGCCGTCGAGGCGACGCCCGAGGCCGCCAACGACGCCGTCGCGCTCGCGAGCTTTTGCATGGCCCACCGCAGCGACATCGTGCCTGCGGGCTCGGGTTTCCTGCCGGAGAACTGGCTGCTCGAGGCCGGCTCCGCCGGCGTGCTGACGCGGCTGCTGCGCGGACGTCGCGCGCAGCCGTGGCTCCCCTGCCCGCCGCAGGGGCTGCCGGAGCTGCGCGAGCAGATCGCCGCGCGGCTGGTGCAGCACGGGATCGCGGCGGGCGGGGCCAACATCGTGACGACCTATGGTGCGAGTCAGGCCTTCGACTTGCTCGCGCGCACCCTGTTCGCGCCCGGGGATCCGGTGCTGGTGGAGGATCCGGGCTACTTCGTGCTGTTCGAGCAGCTGCGCGCCCATCATGTGCGCCTGATCCCCGTGCCGCGCCGCGCCGACGGGCCCGACCTCGAGGCGCTCGAGGCCGCCTGCCGTGCGCACCGGCCGCGCGCCTTCTTCATGCAGACGCTGCTGCACAACCCGACCGGCTCGAGCGCCGACCCGGCGCACTGCCACCGGATCCTGTCGCTCGCGGAGCAGTTCGGCTTCGCGGTGGTGGAGGACGATGTCTACGGCGATCTGTACGAGGGCCCGGCGGTGCGCCTCGCGCAGATCGATGGCCTCCGTCACGTGATCTACGTCGGCAGCTATAGCAAGCTCATCGGGCCGGCGCTGCGGGTCGGCTACGTGGCCGCCGACATGCAACTCATCGCCCAGCTGGTCGAGCGCAAGGTGCTCTCGGTGTTGTCCGGCTCGGCGCTGCTCGAGTCGTTCGTCTCGGAAGTGCTCGACGGCGGCCGCTACAAGCGCCACGTGGAGCACACACGGGCGCGCCTGGCGCGCATGCGGCGCGATGCACGCACGGCGCTCGAATCCGCCGGTATCGAGTTCGAGCCGGCCGAAGGCGCGGGGCTGTTCCTCTGGGGCCGCGTCCCGGAGGCGGCGCCGGTCGATGAGCTGGTGCGGCACGCCCGCAGCCGCTCGATTCTGCTCGCGCGCGGCGCGCTGTTCTCATCAGCCGGCAATTGCCGGCAGTGGCTGCGCTTCAACGTCACGCACAGCGCGAGCCCGCCGTTGGTGGGTTTCCTGCGCGAGTCGCTGCGCACGGCGGCGTGAAGCCCCGAGGCGCGCGCCGCATACCGCGCCTGCCGCGCTCCCGGTAAACTCAGGAGCCATGTTCCTGTCGATACCGCCCGCCACCCGGGCCCTCATCCTCATCAACGTGGGCGTGTACCTGCTGCAACAGGTCGCCGGCCCGACGATCGCCCAGTTGTTCGCGCTCTGGCCGCTCGGCAGCCCCGAGTTCCGGCCGTGGCAGCTCATCACCTATGCGTTCCTGCACGGCAACCTCGCGCACATCTTCTTCAATATGTTCGCGCTCTTCATGTTCGGCCGCGCGCTCGAGACGTATTGGGGCGGACGGCGCCTGGTGGTGTTCTACCTGGTGTGCGTGCTGACGGCGGCGCTCACGCAGCTCGCGGCGCAACGCGGCGCGGGCGTCAATGAAGAGGTGATCGGCGCTTCGGGCGGAATCTTCGGCATCCTGCTGGCCTTCGCCTGGTACTTCCCGCGCCAGCGCATCATCCTGCTGTTCCCGCCGATCCCGATGCCGGCGTGGCTGTTCGTGACCCTCTACGGACTACTGGAGCTGTTCTTCGGGGTGACCGGCACCGAAGCGGGAGTGGCACACTTTGCACACCTCGGCGGTATGGCGGGCGGGGCGCTCTGCATCCTCTACTGGCGCATGCGTCACCGTTTCGAGTACCGCTGAGAAGGACGCCGCACCTGCGGTTTTGCGCGTTTCAGGCACAGCGTACGCGTGGCTCGAGGCGCACCGGGCCACGGCGCGTGCCGCAGGCATCGCACAGCAACTCCCCGCCGTAACGGCCGCGTCCGAACACGCGCCCGTCCGCCAGGCGGACCCAGTTGCCGCCGCCTTCGACCTGCGAGTCTGCGAGCCGCACGTGCAGCGCGCACGCGGGATTGGCGCAGAAGGGCGCGCCACGCTCGAGCTCGTTGTCGGCCGTGAGCACATCCTCCGCGCCGCGCGGGAGGGCGACGACCCGGCCGCGAGTGAGGCTCCACGACTGCATCTGCGCCTCCTCTTTGCTCTTTGCGGCCAAGGGTCCCACGCGCAGTCTGTCGCGGTGCCTTGACGCGCAGATGACGCGTCCGTGTCGGATCGATGACCGGACATGGCGGGAGCGTCTATCGAAATGACATGATTAAAATGTCATAAATTATTGATTTCATGTCGTAATATATTGTGCTCTGAGGCCGCAACCCAGGGTATTGGAAATCCGCCGCGGCTGCGGTCACAATCGCGCGCTCAAAAAATGCCGTGGAACTTTCTCGGGAAGCTCCCCTCTAGACCGCATCCGACATGATCAAGACCGAACATCTCACCAAGCGCTACGGCCGGCTGACGGCCGTCGATGACGTGACGTTTCAGGTAGGACCCGGCGAAGTCCTCGGCTTCCTCGGGCCCAACGGCGCCGGCAAGACCACCACCATGCGCATGCTCGCCGGTTTCGTGACGCCGACCTCGGGCAGCGGCAGCATCTGCGGACACGACATCGGCAGCGACACACTCGCCGCCAAATCCGCACTCGGCTACCTCCCGGAAGGGGCGCCGCTCTATGGCGAGATGACCGTACGCGGCTTCCTCGCTTTCATCGCGGACCTGCGTGCGCTCGAGGGCGAACGCCGCCGCGCGCGGCTCGCGCACGTCATCGAGCACCTGCACCTCGGCAGCGTCCTCGACCAGACGATCGAGACCTTGTCGAAGGGATTCCGGCGGCGCGTGGGGCTGGCGCAGGCGATCGTGCACGATCCTCCGGTGCTCATCCTCGACGAGCCCACCGACGGGCTCGATCCCAACCAGAAGCACGAGGTGCGCGCGCTCATCAACGACATGGCGCGCGACAAGATCATCGTGATCTCGACCCACATCCTCGAGGAAGTCGACGCGGTGTGCACACGCGCAATCATCATCGCGCGCGGGCGCATCGTCGCGGACGACACGCCCGCCGGACTTGCGGCCCGCTCGCGCTATCACAACGCCGTGTCGATGCAGCTCGCCGACCCGGCGCAGCTGGCCGCGGCGCGCGCCGCGATGGCCTCGCTCCCGGCGGTGGCCGATCTCGAGGTGAGCGAGCGCGACGCGCGGCTCACCGCTTTGCCTAAGGCCGGCGCCACCATCCTCCCGGCGCTCTCCGAGCTCGCCGCGGCCCAGGGGCTCAAGCTCAAGGAGCTGCATCTCGAGTCCGGGCGCCTCGACGAAGTGTTCCGTACCATCACCGCGTGACACACTGAAGCACATGCGCAACGTGGGCATCATCATGCGCCGCGAGCTCGCGAGTTACTTCGCGACGCCGCTGGCATACGTTTTCATACTCATCTTTCTCGTGCTGGCCAACGCCTTCACGTTCTATCTGGGCGGCTTCTACGAGCGCGGCCAGGCCGACCTCGAGCCGTTCTTCACTTTCCATCCGTGGCTGTACCTGTTCCTGATTCCGGCGGTGTCCATGAAGCTGTGGGCCGAGGAGCGCAAGTCCGGCAGCATCGAGCTGCTCATGACGCAGCCGGTGACGCTGCCCGAGGCGGTGCTCGGTAAATTCCTGGCGGCGTGGATCTTCACGGCGCTGGCGCTGGCGCTCACCTTTCCGCTGTGGATCACGGTCAACTTCCTCGGCAAGCCCGATAACGGCGCGATCCTGGCCGCCTACCTCGGGAGCCTGCTGCTCGCCGGCGGTTTCCTGGCGATCGGCTCGTGCATGTCGGCGCTCACCCGCAGCCAGGTGGTGGCGTTCATCCTTGGCGTCGCGGCGTGCTTCGTGTTCCTGCTGGCCGGCTTTCCGCTGGTGCTGGATGTGTTCCGCGGCTGGGCACCGCAGGCGCTCACCGATGCCATCGCCTCGCTGTCCTTCCTCACCCATTTCCAGTCGATCGAGAAGGGAGTGATCGACGTGCGCGACCTGCTGTATTTCGCGATGCTGATCGGCTTCTTCCTGCTGGCGACCGGCATCGCGCTCGGGCTCCGCAAGGCGGATTAGCACCATGACGAAACGCTCGACCCTGGGCGGCGCAACCCTGCTGGCGTTGGCGCTGCTGTTCATCGGACTCACGGTGCTGTTCAACTTCGCGCTGCGCGGCTGGCGCGTCGATCTCACCCAGAACCACCTGTACACCACCGCGCCTGGCACCGAGCGCATCCTCAAGAGCATCCACGAGCCGATCAATCTCTACTTCTTCTTCTCGGAGAAGACCGCCGCCCAGGTCCCGCAGCTGAAGACCTACGGCGTGCGGGTGCGCGAGTTCCTCGAAGAGCTCGCGGCACGCTCCAACGGCATGCTGCGCCTGCACGTGGTCGACCCGCAGCCGTTCTCCGAGGACGAGGACCGTGCCTCCGAGCTCGGGGTGCGCGGCGTGCCCGTCGGAGCCAGCGGCGGACAGCTGTACTTCGGGCTCGCCGGAACCAACTCCACCGACGGCCACGCGGCCATCGAATTCTTCGATCCCAACAAGGAGCAGTTCCTCGAGTACGACGTGATGAAGCTCGTCTATCAGCTCGCCAATCCGAAAAAGCCGGTGGTCGCGTGGCTGTCGACGCTGCCGATGGGCCCGGGCTTCGACCCGCAGACCGGCCAGATGCGCGAGCCGTGGGTGATCTACGCGCAGGCGGAGCAGCTGTTCGACGTGCGGCCGCTCGAGCCGACCGCCGCGAAGATCGACCCCGACGTCAGCGTGCTGGTGCTGGTGCACCCGAAGAATCTGTCGGCGGCGACGCAGTTCGCGATCGACCAGTACGCGCTGAGCGGCGGCCACATCCTCGCGTTCGTCGACCCGCTGTCCGAGGCCGACCCCTCGGGGAACGACCCGCGGAACCCGATGGCGGCCATGGGAGCCGACAAATCTTCGCACCTCGGCGAGCTGCTCACGGCGTGGGGCGTCAAGTTCGACGCAAGCCGGGTGGTGGCGGACCGCGGCCATGCGCTCTCGGTCTCCATGCACCAGGGCGAGCCGCCGGTCGAGCACCTGGGCGTCCTCGGCCTCGACAAGTCGAGCTTCGCCACCAACGATGTGATCACCGCGGGACTCTCCGACGTAAACGTCGCGGTCGCCGGCTATCTCGAGCCGATCAAGGGCGCGGCGGTGAAATTCGAGCCGCTGCTCGAGTCGAGCACCGACGCGGAGCTGCTGCCGGTCGAGCGCTTCCGCATGCTGTTCGATCCGGCCTCGCTCCGCGAGGGCTTCAAGCCGACCGGCGTGCGCTACACGATCAGCGCGCGCGTCACCGGTGACGTGCACACGGCCTTCCCCGCCGGCCCTCCCGCGGGCGTGACGCTGCCGGCCGGCACGGCGCCGCTCAAGGCGTCCGTCCATCCGCTCAGCCTGGTGGTGATCGCCGACACCGACCTGCTGGCCGACTATCTGTGGGTGCACCAGCAGGACTTCTTCGGGCAGCGCCTGGCGCAGGCCTGGGCCAGTAACGGCGATCTGGTGCTCAACGCTCTGGACAATCTCGCCGGCAGCGACGATCTCATCAGCGTGCGCGGCCGCGCCACCTTCACCCGCCCCTTCGAGCGCGTCGAGAAGCTGCGGCGCGCCGCCGACGACCGCTTCCGCGACAAGGAGCACGAGCTCGAGCAGCAGTTGCAGGCAACCGAGCAGAAGCTGACCGCGCTCGAGTCCAAAGGCGGCCGCGGCGATCAGAGCTCACTCATTGTCACGCCGCAGGAGCAGGAGGAGATCGAGCACTTCGGCCAGGAGAAAATACGCATCCGCAAGGAGCTGCGCGCCGTGCGCGCCGGGCTGGATGCGGATATCTCCAGGCTCGGCACGGAGATCAAGATCGTGGACATCATCGTGATCCCGGCGGCGTTCGCGCTGCTGGCGCTCGGCTTCGCGGCCTGGCGGCGGCGCGCGCGCATCCGCGGGGGCGCGGAGCAGCGGCCATGACGCCGCGCCGTGTCGTGCTCCTGCTGATGAGCGGGCTCGCGCTGATCGCGTTTGCGATCTGGCTGTCTTCGCGGCGGCACCTCGAGCACGCGACGCTCGCCGGGGATCTGGTGCTGCCGGGCCTCGGGCAGAGTGTCAACACGGTGAGCGAGATCGACCTGCGCCGCGGTGACGGCACCCATGCGACCCTGAAGAAGGCCTCGGTGGGCTGGGTGGTCGGCGAGCGCGACTGGGCCGCCGAGCCCGGCAAGGTGCGCAAGCTCCTGCTCGATCTCGGCGCGATGAACGTGGTCGAGGAGAAGACGCGCCTGCCGGCGAACTACAGCCAACTCGGCGTCGAGGACGTGAGCACGCCGAAGGCGACCGGCACGCAGATCGACCTCGTCTCCCCCGGACACAGCTTCGCGCTCATCGTCGGCAAGACCTCGAGCGGCAAGTCCGGCTACGTGCGCGTCGCGGGCACCGCGGCGAGTCTCCTCGCAGCCCCGCTCCTCACCCCCGATGCGGATCCCAAGAGCTGGCTCGAGCATGCGCTCATCGATCTGCCGCAGACACGCATCCGCCAGGTGGACGAGAGACCCGCCGACGGGGCGGCGTTCAGCGTCACGCGCGATAACAAGGAGCAGCCCGACTTCAGCGTGGCGCCGATCCCTAAGGGGCGCCTCCTGACCAGCGCCGGCGCCGCCGACTCGATCGCGGCGTCCTTGAGTACGCTCACGCTCGAGGACGTACAGAAGGCCGCTGCCGCTGCCGACGCCAAGGCTGCGCGGGCCGTGTTCCGCACCTTCGACGGGCTCGAGCTCGAGGTCACGGGCCGCAAGGACGGCACGCGCGCGCTCATCACGCTCGCGGCTCGTGCGACGGCCAAGGACGCCGAGGCCGAGGCGCGCGCACTCAACACGCGGCTCGCCGGCTGGGAGTTCGAGATCCCGGACTACAAGTACGGCGCGATCTTTCGCACGCTCGAGGATCTGCTGCAGCCCAAGCCCGAGAAACCCGCGCCGAAGAAGGCCGCGGCCAAGGCCCCCGCGGCCCCCGCGGCCACCGCGCCGCACTGAGCGCCGCACGCGCGCACCGCGCCGGCGTCCGTTCAGGGCTTGACCCGGGCGAGGATCCCGAGCGGCCGTCCTTCCGGATCGTTGAAGTGCGCCAGCCACTCCTCGGTGCCGTCGGCGTGGCGATGAATCAGGTGCGGCGCCTGGCCAAACTCCACCCCGCGCGCACTCAGTATTTCGTACGCGGCGCGGATGTCCTCGACGCGCAGATACAGGATGGACTCGGGTCCTGGCTTGTCGGTGGCGCTCAAGTACAGCCGCGTGCCGCCGCAGTCGAAGAACGCATTCGAGCCGAAGGTGTAGAGGTGCTTCAGCCCGAGAGTCTTGCCGTACCAGGCCTCGGACTCCTTGATGTCGCGCACCGTGCGCGATACCTGTGCCAGCGCGCCCAGCTTCAGTGTCGTCGTCATGGATTGCTCCTTGTGGCCGAGCGCGCTGCCGCGCGGCACCCGAAACCAGCGGCGCAGCGCCTGGCGGTTCGCGACCCCGAGCTTCGCCACCGCATTCGCCACGTGATACTTGACGGCATCGAGGCTGATGCCGCGGCGTGCGGCGATCTCGCGGTTGCTCATCCCGTGCTGGATGGCATGCACCACGCGCCATTCGGTGGGCGTCAGAACATCATCGTGCCGCGGCCGCCCTCTGCCTCTCGTGCTCGCCATGCCTGCCGATCCTAAGGTCTTGGATGCAGATTTACCCTCCCCTGCTGTTGCAGCGCAGCATTACGCCGCCTCCCTGCGGCAGGCGTAGAATTTTTTGGCGCCGCTGCGCTCGCGCGAGTCTCCGATTCTCTAAGCCGCGCGGCGTCCTAAGGAGGGAACATGAGCGCCGTCATCCTCGCCGTGTTCGACGGATACTCGGCCGCGGACCGCGTCCGCACGCGTCTGGTGAGCGATGGTTTCCCGACGGATCGCGTGGAGCTCACCGCGTCCTGCGAGCCAGGCCGCGCGGGACTCGAGCCCGCGGGGTCGGCGCATGACAAGTTCGTGCAGTACTTCGGTACGCTGCTCAGCCAGGAGGACGAGCGTCCGTTCGTCGAGGGTCTCGCCGAGCGTGTCGAGGGCGGCGCGGCCACAATCACCGTGCATCCACGCGGCGCCATCGAGACCGAGCGCGCCGCCGAGATCCTCGAGGGCGAAGGGGCAGTGGAGGTCGTCGGCCACGATCTCGCGAACCAACCCTTCGAGCACGCCGCTTCGCGTGGCGAGGGCTACTGGGTGCGCCACTTCATGCTCGACAACCCGACCGGAGCCGATTGCATCTACTGCCGGTTGTTCCCCGGCCACAAGCACTGAGCCGCGCGCAGCTGTTGAGCCTCGCGCGGCGTCGCCGGGAGCCTGCCAGACCGCAGGCTCCCGGACTTCTCAACCTACTGCTGCTTGTCGAGCGTGAAGGTCACGACCTGCTCGTGCGCCATGTCCTTGTCCTCGATCTTCATCGTCTTGCCGTCGGCAGCCGTCGCAATGTGAATCACGTCGGTGACCTTGCCCTGGCGATGATCGGTCTCCTCGACTGCATTCGCCGAGAGCCGCTTCAGCGTCACGGTCGTGTGGCCCGGATCACCGGCGACCGGGTACTCCTTGCCGTCGAACTTCGCGTCGTAGCTCTGGCCGTTGGCGTTCATCTTGAAGCCGTCGTTGGACATTTCGTACGACACGATCCGCAGCGCATCATTCCCCGCGGTCAACTGGTCCGCCATCCACCCTCCGGAAATCGCGTGCGATCCCGCCGGTCCCGCGCTCACCCGCTTCTCGGTGAAGCTCCCGGTGACTTCCTTGGCGCCGTCATAGTTGACGAACGTGCCGGTGTAGCTCTTGCCGTCCGCCGACACGGTGTCGGTCTCCTTGCCGCTGACCTTGCCCGCGCGGTGGTAGGTGATCTCGATCGAGCTCGGATTGATCACCTTCACCGTAGCCGAGTCGTAGTACGCGTGCCCCTTCACCGGGTGATCCGCGCCATCGGCTTTGACCTTGAGCTCCGGATTGCAGCTCGAGCAGGTGTAAGTGCCGTCGGCCAGCAGGAACGAGTCGGGCTTGCCCGTCACCTGGAACGAGTCGAGGCGCGACTTCCACGTGCCGTCGAGCGAGCTGCCGGCGAACGCCACGGCGGGCGCCAGCAGCAGCGCTGTCACTGCGATTCTCATGTTGCTTCCCCTTGTTGGAATAGTTAGTCGGCGCGTCATTGCGACGCCCGGGAGCGGCGGAGTGTATGCCTGTCGCCGGGGGGCACCAACAGCACAGTCCGAGGCCGAGCTGGCCCTCAGTTGGAATGTGCTTGCAACAGCAGGGCGATTGGCTTGCGGTTCTGGTGCGCCGCGGCAATCGCTGCGTCCAGTACCTCCGCCAATGAACTAACGCGTCTTTGCCAGCAGTCCCAGCGACACGGCGGCGAGCAGTGCCGTCGGCAACCAGGCGAGCAGCACCGGGTTCAGCGCGAATACCACCGTGCTGCTCTCGATGAGACGCTGCATCAGGAAGAAGGCGATGCCGAGACCCAAGCCGAGCAGCATGCGCGTGCCGGAGCCGGTGGAGCGCAGCGGACCGAGCGCGAAGGGAATCGCCAGCAGCGCGCAGAAGGCCACCGCCACGGTGCGCGCGATGCGCGACCAGAGCGCAAACACGTACTCGCGCGCATCGAGCGCATTGCTCTGGTAGTAGCGGATCAGGCGCCACAACGCCCCGATCGTGAGCTGATCCGGATCCTGGACGGCGAGGCCGAGAAAGCCGGCGGTGACGTTCGATTCGATGATGCGCTCGGCGGGCGCCGTGGAGCTCACCGTATCGTCGGAGAAGCGCGATTCCGCATAGTCGGTGAGCAGCCACTTGCGGTTGGCGCCGGCGGTGGCGCGCCGCGCGTGGCCGAGCGCGAGCAGCTGGTGCTGCGGCGACAGCTCGAAGATCTGCATGCCGCCGAACTGGCGCTCGCCGGACTGGCCGGCGACATTGATGATCAGGTCGCCGTCGCGCACCCAGGCGCCGCTGCCGGTGCCGAAGCTGACGTTGCTCAACTTGCTGAACGCTTTCTGCTCGCGCGCCACCTGCTGCAGCGGCGGGCCGAGAAACTCCCCGAGCACCAGCTCCACCCCGATGAGCAGCCCCGCCGCGATCAGGGTCGTGCCGGCGAGGCGCGCCACCGATACGCCGGTCGCGCGCACCACGGTGAGCTCGCTGCCGCGTGCCAGGGTACCCAGCCCGAGCAGCGCGCCGATCAGCACCGTGATCGGCAGCAGCTCGTAGGCCTGCTGCGGCAGATTCAGCAGTGTGTACCAGAGCGCGCCCCAGACGGTGTAGTGGCCGATGCCGATGTCGTCCTGCTGGTCGATGAGGACCCAGAGTCCCCCGAGCATCAGGAACACGGCCATCACCAGCAGCACCGAGCTGAGGATGGTACGCACCACGTAGCGGTCGAATACGCTCACAGGCGCCGCACCCGGTAACGCAGCCGGTTCACGAGTCCGGGACCCACGATCACCGCAAGCGCGAGCAGCACCACGGCCGCATGCGTCCACCACAGGCCGAGCACCATCGGCACGGTGCCGCGACCGATCCACACTTTGCCGGCCGACACGAGATTGAGATAGATGAAGTAGATCACCACCGCGAGCCAGACACGCGCGTAACGGCCCTGGCGGGGCTTCAGGCGCGCGAGCGGCACGGCGAGCAGCGCCAGCACCAGGCAGGTGAGCGGCATGGCGATGCGCCACTGCAGCTCCGCCTGCTCGGGGAGCGCGTGCGAGCCGAGCAGCTCCGCCGTCGGACGGGCCTCGAGCGCCGTGACGACGTCGCTCGACTGTGGCATGCGCATCGGCACGACGTGCTCGGCGAAGCGCAATATGCGGAACTGCGTGCTGCCGGGCACGCCCTCGAAGCGCTCGCCGTCGTAGAGCGTGAGGATGTGCGTCAGCCCGTCGGGCGTGACCTCGCGGCGCGCGCGCTGCGCGACCGCGACCTCGACCACCGGGCCGCGGTTACGCTCGACGAATACGTTGCTCAGCGTGCCGTCCGCGTTGACCTCCTGGGCATACACCACGGCGCTGCCGCCGCCGAAGCTGCGGAACTTGCCCGGCGCGATCGGCGCGAACTGTCCGGCGCGCAGCGCCTCGTTGCGCAGGCTGAGCGCACGCACCGTCGCCGCCGGCGCCAGTATCAGGGTGAGCCAGGCGAGCGCCGCGGCGAGCAGCGCCGCCAGCAACGCCACCGGCACATAGACGTTCGCAGGACCTGCTCCGCAGGCGAGTGCCGCCGCCATCTCGCTGTCGTGATACAGCCGCCCGAAGGCGAGTACTACCCCGAGCAGCAGACCCACCGGCAGCAGCACCCACAGGTACTGCAACGCTCCGAGGCCGATGAGCTCCAGCACGACGCTCTGCGGGTACTGGTTGGCCGCGGCGCGCTCCAGCACCCCGACCACCTGGTTGGCGAGCAGGATCACCAGCAGCACGGCGGTCACCACCAGCCACGCCGCCGCCACTTCGCGCAGAATGTAACGTCCGAGAATAGTCCCCACGGCCGCTCCGCACCCGCGATGCCGGAAACCCGGCAGGCTCCTGGGTTACACTTGCCGGCGCTTACACCCGTCCCAGCGCACCACGCGCTGAACAACACCAATGGAGCGAAGCGCCTAAGAGCCGCGGATAAGGTAAATCAGACGCTCGCACGCCTCAACGGCAAGGGGAAGTCGGATGGAATTTGCGGTTTGGACTAAAGGCCTGGCGACGCTCGCGGTCGACTGCCTGGTCGTGGGCGTGTTCGAGGAGGCCGAGCTCGGCGCCGAGGCGCGCGCGGTGGATGCGGCCTGCGGCGGACGGCTGCAGCGCCTCCTGGCGCGCGGGGATTTCACCGGGCGTGCCGGCGATACGCTGCTGGTCACCGAGGTCACGGAGCTCCCGGCGCGGCGGGTGCTGCTGGTCGGCCTCGGCGCGCGTGCGCAGCTCTCGCGCCGCAGCTGGCGGCGCGCCTGGGGCGGCGCGGTTGCTGCCCTGAGCCGCACCCGCATCGCGAGCGCCGCGCTCGCGCTCGACCGTCCCGCGGCGCGCGAGCTCGACGACTACTACTTCGGGCGCGCGGTCGCGGAGGTTGCCGGCGCCACGCTCTACCGCATCAACGATCTCAAAACCGGCAAGAAGCCGCCGGCGCCGGCGCTGAAGAAGGTGCTCGCAGGTCCCGTGCGCAAGGCCGACGCCGCTGCGCGCGGCTTCAAGCATGGCGCCGCGATCGCCAGCGCCGCCGCCGTGCAGCGCGACCTCGCCAACCTGCCGGCGAACGTCTGCACCCCCACCTTTCTCGCCGAGGAGGCGCGCGCCCTCGCCAAGCGGCAGAAGTCGCTCACGGCGAAGGTGCTCGACGAAGCGGCGATCCGCCGCGAGAAGATGGGTTGCCTGCTCGCCGTATCGCAGGGAAGCCGCCAGCCGCCGCGCTTCATCGTGCTCGAGTACCGCGGCGGCAAGTCGGCGCCGCCGCCGGTGGTGCTGGTGGGCAAGGGCGTGACCTTCGACACCGGCGGCATCTCGCTCAAGGATCCGCCGGCCATGGACGAGATGAAATTCGACATGAGCGGAGCCGCCGCGGTGATCGCCTGCCTGACGCTGGCGGCGGAGCTGCGCCTGCCGCTGCACGTCGTCGGCCTCATCGCCGCCGTGGAGAACATGCCGGGCGGCAAGGCGGTCAAGCCCGGCGACATCGCGACCAGCGCCTCCGGCCAGACGGTCGAGATCCTCAACACCGACGCCGAGGGGCGCCTGATCCTGTGCGACGCGCTGCACTACGCGCGGCGCTTCCGCCCGGCCGCGCTGGTCGACATCGCCACCCTCACCGGCGCCTGCGTGGTCGCCCTCGGCCATCATCACTCGGGCCTGCTCGGCAACGACGAGACGCTCGTCAGGCAGCTGCTGGACGCCGGGGTGCGTGCCGAGGACCGCTGCTGGCAGCTGCCGCTCACCGAGGAATATTTCGACCAGCTCAAGAGCAACTTCGCCGACTTCGCCAACGTCGGCGGCCGCGACGGCGGCGCGATCACCGCGGCGACCTTCCTCGGCAAGTTCACCCAGGGAATGTCCTGGGCGCATCTGGACGTCGCCGGCACTGCCTATCAGGGCGGGGCTGGCAAGGGCAGCACCGGCAGGCCGACACCGCTGCTCGCGGATTTCCTCATCCGGCGCGCCGAGCGCTGAGGCCGCCCCGGCGGCAAGCCTGCGCACCGGGTGCCGCGCCATGCGCCGCTGCGGCGTGAGCCGCAGCCGCTGCAGCTATAATCGTTCGACAATGGACAAGGTGTACGCGCCGCAGGATATCGAGCGGCGCATCTACGAGCGGTGGGAGTCACACGGCTGGTTCGCACCGCGCGGGCGTGGTGCACCCTACTGCATCATGATCCCGCCGCCGAACGTGACCGGAACGCTGCACATGGGGCACGCGTTCCAGCACACGCTGATGGACGCGCTGACGCGTTATCACCGCATGCTTGGCGAGGACGCTCTCTGGCAACCGGGCACCGACCACGCGGGCATCGCCACCCAGATGGTGGTGGAGCGGCAGCTCAACGCCGAGGGACGCCGGCGCACCGACCTCGGGCGCGAGGCGTTCATTGCGCGGGTGTGGCAGTGGCGCGAGCACTCCGGCGGCACGATCGCCGAGCAGATGCGCCGCCTCGGCGACTCGGTCGACTGGTCGCGCGACCGCTTCACCATGGATCCGGGGCTGACGCGCGCGGTGGTCGAGGTGTTCGTGCGGCTGCACGAGGAAGGCCTCATCTATCGCGGCAAGCGCCTGGTCAACTGGGACCCGGTGCTGCTCACGGCGCTGTCCGACCTCGAGGTGCAGGCGGAGGAGGACGAAGGCCAGCTCTGGCACCTGCGCTACCCGCTCGAGGACGGCAGCGGCCACGTGGTGGTCGCGACCACGCGCCCGGAAACCATGCTGGGAGACGTCGCGGTCGCGGTGCACCCCGACGACGAGCGCTATCGGCACCTGGTAGGCCGCAAGGTGCTGTTGCCGCTCGCCGGGCGCACCATTCCGATGATCGCCGACTTCTACGTCGATCCGAACTTCGGCTCGGGCTGCGTGAAGATCACCCCCGCGCACGACTTCAACGACTACGAGCTCGGCCAGCGGCACGGCCTGCCGCTCATCAACATCTTCACCGAGCGCGCCGCCCTCAACGATGCGGTGCCGGAGCGCTTCCGCGGGCTCGACCGCTTCGAGGCGCGCACCCGTGTGGTAGCGGAGCTCGAGGCCGCCGGCCTCGTCAAACGCGTCGAGAAGCATAAGCTCGTGATCCCGCGCGGCGACCGCAGCGGCGCGGTGCTCGAGCCCTGGCTCACCGATCAGTGGTACGTGAAGATCGCGCCGCTCGCGCGCGAAGCACTCGCCGCGGTCGAGGACGGCCGCACCCGCTTCGTGCCGGAGAACTGGGCGCGCACCTATTTCGAGTGGATGCGCAACATCGAGGACTGGTGCGTGAGCCGCCAGCTGTGGTGGGGACACCGCATTCCGGCCTGGTACGACGCCGCGGGTGAGGTGTACGTGGGGCGCGACGAGGCGGAGGTGCGCGCCCGCCACGGCCTCGACGCACAGTTGCCGCTGCGCCAGGACGAGGACGTGCTCGACACCTGGTTCTCATCGGCCCTGTGGCCCTTCTCGACGCTCGGCTGGCCCGAGGAGACGCAGCCGCTGCGACGCTTCTACCCGGGCAACGTGCTCGTGACCGGCTTCGACATCATCTTCTTCTGGGTCGCGCGCATGATGATGATGGGACTCAAGTTCATGGGGGACGTGCCGTTCCGCGACGTCTACATCACCGGCCTCATTCGTGACGAGCACGGCGACAAGATGTCGAAGTCGAAGGGCAACGTGATCGACCCCCTCGACATCGTCGACGGCATAGCGCTCGAAGCCCTGGTGGCCAAGCGCACCAGCGGGCTGATGCAGCCAAAGCTCGCCGGCGCCATCGAGAAGGCGACGCGCCGCCAGTACCCGGCCGGAATTGCACCGCACGGCACCGACGCTCTGCGCTTCACCTTCGCGGCTCTCGCCTCGCCGAGCCGCGATCTGCGCTTCGATCTGGGACGGGTGGGCGGCTACCGCAACTTCTGCAACAAGCTGTGGAACGCGGCGCGCTTCGTGACGCTGGCGGTCGGCGACCAGCCGCCCGCGCCGGCGGGCACGGCGACCGAGCTGTCGGTGGCCGACCGCTGGATCCGCGCCCGCTTCGGCCGCATGCTGGCGGCGGTCGAGCAGGCGCTGCGCGACTACCGCTTCGACTTCGCCGCCTCGGCACTCTACGAGTTCACCTGGTACGACTTCTGCGACTGGTACCTCGAGCTCACCAAGCCGGTGCTGCAGTCGCAGGAGTCACCGCCCGCTGCCCGCGAAGGCACTCGCCGGACGCTGACCGGCATCCTCGAGGCCTTACAGCGCGCGCTGCATCCCTTCATGCCGTTCATCACCGAGGCGATCTGGCAGCGCGCCGCGCCACTCGCCGGGTGCTCGGGCGAAACCGTCATGCTGCAGCCCTACCCGGCCGCCGCCGAGTACCCGCCCGACGAGGCGGCGGAGCGCGAGACCGCCTGGATCCAGGCGGTGGTGCTCGGCGTGCGTCAGATCCGTGGCGAGATGAACATCAGTCCGGCCAGGCGCATTCCGCTGCTGCTGCGCGATGCGAGCGCGCAGGACCGCGCGTGGGCCGCGCGGCATCGTCCGTACCTCGAGCGCCTGGCGGGGCTCGAGAGCGTGACGACTCTGGAGGGGGGCGCCACCGCCCCGCCGTCGGCCATCGCGCTCCTCGGCGCGCTCGCGCTGCTCGTGCCGATGGCGGGCCTGATCGACGCGCCCGCGGAGATCGAGCGGCTCGGCAAGCTGATCGGCAAGGCCGAGAAGGACTTAGGCGTAGTGCGCGCACGCCTGGCGAGCGAGCGCTTCGTCGCCAACGCACCCGCGGCGGTGGTGGCCGGCGACCGCGAGCGCCTTGCCGAGCTCGAGCGCACGGTGGCGGGGCTCAATGCGCAGCTCGAGCGCGTGCGCGGACTCGACGCGCCGTGAGCAGCGACAGCGCACCGCTCGCCGGCTCGTCCGCGCTGACCGAGGTCCTCGCCACGCTCGAGACCATCATCCTCGGCAAGCCGCGGCAGATCCGCCTGTGCCTCGCCTGCCTGCTGGCGCGCGGCCACCTGCTGATAGAGGACGTGCCCGGCGTGGGCAAGACCACGCTCGCGCACGCGCTCGCCCACGTGCTCGGGCTCGCGTGGCAGCGCGTGCAGTTCACCAGCGACCTGCTGCCGGCGGACATCATCGGCGTGTCGATCTTCGATCGCGCGCACCAGCGCTTCGAGTTCCGCCGCGGTCCGATCTTCACCCAGCTGCTGCTCGCGGACGAGGTCAACCGCGCGAGCCCGCGCACGCAGAGCGCGCTGCTCGAGGCGATGGAGGAGCGCCAGGTGAGCGCCGACGGCACCACCTACCGCCTGCCGGACGTGTTCTTCGTGGTCGCGACCCAGAATCCGCACGAGCAGCTCGGCACCTTCGCCCTGCCCGAGTCGCAGCTCGACCGGTTCCTCATGCGCGTGACGCTCGGCTATCCGGACGCGGCGCACGAGCGCGAGCTGCTGCGCGGCGGCGAGCGGCGCGACCTGCTGCCGGAGATCCCGCCGGCGCTCAACCCGGCGGAAGTGCTGCGCCTGCAGCGCGAGGTTCGCGCCGTGCACGTGGCGGATACGCTCCTCGACTACAGCCAGGCGCTGATCGCCTGCACGCGCGAGCGCAGCGACCTGAAGCTCGGTCTCTCGCCGCGCGCCGGCCAGGGACTGCTGCGCGCGGCCCAGTCGTGGGCCTACCTCGCCGGGCGCGCCGCGGTGTTGCCCGAGGACATGCAGGCGGTGCTGCCCGCGGTGGTCGCGCACCGCCTCGAGCGCCGTGAGCCCGGCGGCAGCGCCGACGGAGAGCTCATCGCCGGCGAGATCCTGCGCGCCGTGCCCGTGCCGCTCTGAGGCCTCGATGAGAGTGCCGTTTGCGGCGTTGGCGCGTGCCCGCATGGCCGCCTGGATGCGGCGCCGCCAGGGAGCGGACGCGTTGCCCGTGACGCTCGCGCGCCGGCGCCTCTACATCCTGCCGACGCGCGCCGGCGTGGCCTTTGGGCTGCTGTGGATCCTGATGCTGCTCGCGGGGCTGAACTACGGCAACAGTCTCGCGCTGTTCTTCACCTTCCTGCTGGCCGGCTTCGCGCTGGTGGCGATGAACGACTGTCATCGCAACCTCCTCGGCATCACGCTCGTGTCGCTGAGCGCATCGGCGGTGTTTGCCCGCAGCGCGGGTGTCCTCGAGCTCACGCTCGGGAACCTTGCCGCCCGCGTGCGCCCGGGCGTGCAGGCGGCGCTCGACGACGGGCCGCTCGCCGGGGTCGATCTCGCGCCTCACGGGCGCGGGCGTCTGAAGCTGCCGCTCGCGCCCGCGCGCCGCGGCATCGTACGCATCGATCGGCTGCGCCTGACGAGCTCACATCCCTTCGGGCTGTTTCGCACCTGGACCTGGGTGCATCTGCCCATCGAGGTGCTGGTATATCCGCACCCTTCCGGCTCGCTCCCGCGGCCCATCACGAGCGGCCATCATCCGGGCGAGAGCTCGCGCGGGGCGTCGGGACTGGACGAATGGATGGGCTTGAGACCGTTTCGTGACGGCGACTCGCCGCGCCAGGTCGACTGGAAGGCGTACGCGCGCGAGGCGCCGCTGCTGGTCAAGGAATACAGCCCCGCCGGATCCGACCTGTGCCTGTTCGACTTCGCGCAGCTCAGGATTCCCGACATCGAGGCGCGCCTCTCGCAGCTCGCCCGCTGGGTGGTCGACGCCGAGGCGGGCGGCGAGAGCTATGCGCTGACGCTCCCTGGCGTTGAGCTCGGGCCGAATCGCGGACCGGAGCACCGCCACCGCTGCCTGGCGGCGCTCGCGCTGTACGGAACCGACGTGTCCGCCGCATCCGCTGTGCAGCAGACCGCCGCCGCTTCGCTCCATGCCTGAACGCCCGGACAATCGGGCGCTCTGCTGGGCGACCGCGGCGTTTGCGGGCGGGCTCGCGCTGCACATCGACCGCCTGCCCGCGTGGGTCTCGGCCGCGGCAATCGTGCTGGTGGTGTGGCGCCTCGCCGCCGCGCGCGCGCGCGTGCCGCTGCCCGGCATGATCGTCCGCACGGTGCTCGCCGCGGCGGTCGTGATAGTGGTGCTCGCGCGATTTCACACGCTGAACGGCCTCGCGGCGGGAACCGCGCTGCTCGCATTGATGGCGGCACTCAAGCTCCTCGAGACCTACCGGCGCCGCGATCGCCTGGTGCTGGTGGGCGCGGGGCTGTTCCTGCTGCTGGCGGCGTGCCTCGACCGGCAGAGCCTCGCGCGCGCGCCGCTCTATCTCGGCGAGGCGTGGCTCGCCTGCGCGGCGCTCGCCGTGGTTGCCTCCGACGGCTTCCCGGGGCGGGCGGCGTTCGTGCTCGCGGGCCGCACCCTGCTGCTGGCTCTGCCGCTCGCGCTGCTGCTGTTCCTGTTCTTCCCGCGCCTCGCCGGCTCCTTCTGGGCCGTGCCGCGCGGCGAGGAGGCGCTCACCGGGCTCTCCGACACCATGAGTCCGGGCAGCATCGGCAAGCTCTCGACCTCCTACGACGTCGCATTCCGCGCCCGATTCGAGGGCGAGCTGCCGCCGAACGAGCAGCGCTACTGGCGCGGCCCGGTGCTGCACTACTTCGACGGCTTCACCTGGTCGCGGGGTCCGGGTGGCGGGCGCGCGCGCCAGGCGCCGGAGCCCGCCGGGCGCGCCTACCGCTACCACGTTGCACTCGAGCCGAGCCGGCACCGCTGGTGGTTTGCGCTCGACACTCCCGTGCAGTCGCCCGATCCGAGCGTGGTACTCACGCGCGACTACGAGTTGCTCGCCGCGCGGCCGGTCGCGGACCCGACCAGCTTCGAAGCGCTGTCCTATACGGCCGCACGCGAGGACGCGCCGCTTTCACAGTGGGAGCGTCTCGAGAACACGGCGCTGCCGCGTGGCCGCAATCCGCGCGCGCTCGAGCTCGCACGTGAGCTGCGCACACGCGCCGCGAGCGATGCGGCCTTCGTGGGCGCGGCGCTCGACTTCCTGCGCCGCGGCGCGTTCGTGTATTCGCTCGAGCCCGAGAAGCTCGGGACCGAGCAGGTGGACGATTTCCTGTTCCGCACGCGCACCGGCTTCTGCGGCCACTATGCCTCCGCCTTCGTGGTGCTTATGCGCGCGGCGGGCGCGCCCGCGCGGATCGTGACCGGTTACCTCGGCGGCGAATGGAACCCGAGCGGCGGCTACCTGGTGGTGCACCAGTCGGACGCTCACGCCTGGGTGGAGGTGTGGCTCGAGGGCCGCGGCTGGACGCGCGTCGACCCGACCGCGGTGGTCGAGCCCGAGCGGCTCCGGCGCGGCGCCTTCGACCTCCTGCCAGAGGCGATGTCGGCGTCGACGCGGTTGCTGCGCGGATCGCCGTGGCTCGTGCATCTCCTGCAGCGCTGGGACGCGGCCAACGCCTGGTGGAACGAGCGGGTGGTGAAATTCGACTATACGACTCAGATCGACGTGCTCGAGCGGTTAGGGATCCACTCCCCCGACGCACTCACGCTCGGCTGGGCATTCGTGACCGCGCTGCTCGGGTGGCTCGCGCTCATCGCCTGGCACCTGGGGAGGTCCATGCGCCCCCGCCGCCCCGACGCCGTCGCACGCGCATACGCGCTGCTGTGTCGCAAGCTCGCGCGCACAGGTCTCATGCGCGCGCCGCACCAGGGGCCGCTCGCCTACGCGGAGGCGCTGCGCGCCGGGCATCCGGCTCTCGCCGACGGTGCGCACGCCCTGCTCGCCCGGTATGCGCAGCTGCGCTATGGCGCGCCGGAGCCCGCCACGCGCGCGCGCGACATCGAGGAGTTCACGCGCGCGGTGCGGCGGCTGCGCGTCAAGACGTGGTAGTTGGCGCGCGCGGAGAGGGTACGTCGGCGCCGTGGCCTCGAGGTGCAACACTCGTGGCGCGGCTACGCTGTTACTTCGGAGCCTGGGCGCCGAGCATGTAGTCCCCAACTCGATCACGTGGTCCGGGCCGGCGACCTGCCTGAGCGTCGGGGGCATTCGTGCCAATAGTCGCGGATCGTTGTATACGCTCGGCTCGTACATCTCCGGGATCACCTTGGCCTCCGCAGTTGCGCCGGAACTCAAGGCGATGTCCTCCGCCGTGCGTCGATCCTTGATCACGGTGTCGATGCCTCGAGAGGCCAGGGCATCGAGGCGAGCGTGCAGGGCATCATCGCGCGCATGAACGTTTTCACGGCTCGTCCGCGAAGCCGACACTCGTGATTGGATTCGCATAAGTTGCCGGGTTGTCCGTCGGCTGCTACGTTTTCCGCAAGACCCGCACTTCTAGCTCGCGCGATCCGGACGAGAGTGTACGAAGGCGTCAGCGGCCGGGGCGTGCCCCCGAAGGTGGAGGATGTGGTGAGAGGCCGAACGCAGCGAACCGCGACCGTCGGCGTCGCAGAGCACGGTAACTCGGCTTTGCTCGTTACCGTCGCACCCGGCGGCAAGTTGCTCGATCGCCGGCGCATCGACCTCACTAGAGGTCTACCAACACACCCGTATCACCACGAAGGAGCATGGGCGGTCGGCCGTTACCTGAACAGCCAGTGGCCGCGGCCGATTTCGCTCGCCGAAGCAGTGGCGCTCGTTGAGCGTGAGCACGAGTCCGCCGCGCGCGGCGCACGAGAGAGCCTCGAGGCGCTGGCGGCGGCGGTCCCAGTGCCGATTGCGAGCATTGCGATCCGAGTGTGCCCCACGCTTCCTCCGACGATCGAGGAGCGAATCGCGGATAATCGAGCGCAAGTCGTCGCCGACTCCGTCATGTATCGTGAAGCCCTGGCGGTCGAAGCCGAGGCGCGTGGCTGGTCCGTGTATTGGTACGACCGCGAGCGCGTATTTCGCGACGCGGCAGCAATGCTCGGCTGCGAGGACGTCAATGCTTTCCTGAATGCGATGGGTCGATCGATCGGGTCACCCTGGCAGGCTAAACACAAGCTTGCGGCAGCCGCGGCGCTTGCGGCCGCACGGCACCCCGCGCCGTAGCGAAACCGCTGGTAAACATGCAATTGCAGTGGACGGTGATACGGCACCGCGCACCCTTCGCCTTCGCGTTCGTATCCGCTCGTAAGCGGACAGAAGCGACCGTCCACTAGGGAAGCTCTGCACAGGTGACGGTAGCTGATGGATACTGCGTGCAGTTGGCAGTAGCCCTCAGGGCTCGAGGGGAGCGATGAAGCAGACCACCTTTGCATCGGCGGCCTGGGACAAGAAGGGCAAAGTGACGCGGCGGGAGCGCTTCCTTAAGGAGATGGACGCGGTCATTCCCTGGAAGCACCTGAACCGGCTGATCGAGCCGCATTACCCCAAGGCCGGCAACGGCACGCAGCCGATGCCGCAGGAGCGGATGCTGCGCATCTACTTCATGCAGCAGTGGTTCAACCTGTCGGACCCTGCGATGGAGGATGCCCTCTACGACTCCGAGTCGATGCGACGTTTTGCCGGTATCGAGCTCAGTGAGGATGCGATCCCGGACGAGACGACGATCCTGCGCTTTCGCCACCTGCTCGAGAAGCATTACCTCACGCAAGCGATCTTTGCGCAGGTGCGAACGCTCCTTGAGCAGAAGCGGCTGCTGCTGAAGTCCGGGACGATTGTGGATGCGACGATTATCGAGGCACCCCCTTCGACCAAGAACGCAGACCAGGCGCGTGATCCTGAGATGCACCAGACCCGCAAGGGTAAGGGTTGGCACTTTGGGATGAAGGCACATGTGGGCACCGATCGGCGTGGGATCGTGCACAGTCTGGTGACCACTGCGGCCAATGCCTCTGACATCAGCCAGATGCCGCAGCTGCTGCACGGGCAGGAGCGCGAGGTCTTTGGCGACCAGGCGTACTGGAGCGAGTCGCACCGCCAGGGGGCTCGTGCACGGGGTATCCGTTACCGCATCAACCGTCGCCCCAACCAACGGCCGCTGAGCCGCCTCGAGCGCCGACTCAACCGCCTGCGCTCGGCCACACGAGCTCGTGGCGAGCACGCCTTCCATGTGGTGAAGAGACTGTGGGGCTTCACCAAGGTGCGCTACCGGGGCCTGGCCAAGAACACCGCGCGGCTCTTTACCGCTTTTGCGCTGGCGAACCTGTACCTGCTCAGACGACGGTTGATCACGCCACAGGGAACGTGTCCCTGGTGAGCAAGCAAAAGGCAGAAAGAACCAAGAACCCGGGGCCAAATCGGCTCCGGCGCTGTGCTTTTCCGCCTCTCGCATGATTGCTGAGCCAGTCGTCATCTCATCCAACCCCTGCGCGACTGCCTGCGCAGAGTTTCCCTAGGGGGCAATCCGAGGCATTTCGATGTCACGCCAGGGGGCGCCCTCGTCACTGGCGAACAGTAGAAAGTGGCATGTGAAGAAGCTCAAACATGAAGCGGAATTGTTCAAAGCAGCCTTACTCGCCGGCGTTCAATATGCGGAAGGCCGCAAGGCGGTCGAGTTCGAGTTGACCGACTCGGCGAGTGAGAAGGCGCTATACGTATATCGCTTGCTCGTACACGACAAGGTCATTTCGCCGATGCCGGAAAACCAGGTCAGCGAGAAGACGATTCGGCATCGACTCGCGGCCTGGTATGCGCATCAGTTGCCGGACGGACATCCGCTGTTGGAATAGATATCGCAGGGCGTCAAGACCGTTGCGGTCATCGGACTGCCGGGATGCGGACGTTCGCGAGCGGCTCCAACGGGTGGTCAGGAAGTGACCTTTCACCGGCCGATCAGTTCGGGCGACGCTGTCCGGCCAACTCCGGCCAGAAGCGGAAGTACCGTTTGCCGAAATGCCCGCCGATAAGCGGCCATTCGGGCGGCGGCGACGAGAGGGCGAGCGGTTATGAGCGACACTTGGGGCAAGCGCACCCCGGCGCTATGATTTAAGCGGCGCTCGGCGCGTGCAGCACCGCCGTCTTTCGCTGTTCCTGGAACTTTGGTATCAGGAGGGATGCGATGGAGCAGAGTTTTCCGTTTGGACTTATAGCTCTTCTGCTGGTCTTCGGCGGATGGACGGTTGGCCTCGGCCGAAGACTTCGGAATATTGAGCACAGCATCTCTGCCATTCTGCGCCACTTCAATATCGATCCGACTGTGGTTACTCCGCCGTCAGATCGGGTCAAGGAGCTGGCCGCGGATCCGGCGCGAAGAATTGAGGCTATGCGCCTTTATCGGCAAGAATCGCGGGCAGATCTCCGCGTGGCGAAAGCGACAATCGACGCGCTAGTCAAAGCCAACTGACTTCGCCCATCAACGGCCCGCAAGCGGCCACAAGCGGTCATCCGACAGACCGGAACGAACTCACTGCAAGCGGACATTGCGAGAAGCGACAAAAGAGAGTCGAATTTCCCCTGTGGTCTTTGCCCTGGTGATACCAGACTTTAAGTCCCTGACCACCGCTTGAGGGCATCGCCGACCAATGCAGAAGTTTCTTCGAGTCCCTGAAGTGTGGCTGCGGAAGTTTGGTCCCATGATGAAGGTAGTTTGCCCGATCCTCATTCTGTATCGGATTGGACAATTGTTTGGATTGTTCAAATGACCGGATATTTCTCGCCATGAAGCGTTATCGCACCGTCGTGCCTATTGTGTTCCTGGCCCTGTTTTCATACCAGGCGACCGGGACCAGCTTGGTCTATTCGCTCTCCTACCAAGAGACAGCCGAGAGCCGCCGAGCCCATCCCTCCGGCTACAACATTCGTTCTGTTCCAGAGAGTCTGATGATGGTCCGTAATTACAGCAAGACTGACATTTTCCTTGTTTCCATGCCGGATGCGAAGACCTCGCGAGTATTTTCAGATGAGGGTCCCTACTTTGAAATTATCCCGCCAGGAATGTTTGGCGGCCCGGGAGCAATGGTTGTGGCAGAAAACAAGGCCTACGCTTCAGGGATAGAGCGCGGGGGTTCTTCTACCGGCATCTATTCTGGGCGGCCAGCGGTCTACGAACTCGCTCTCGACGCCTCTAACAAATACCGCAAACTCTTTGAAGTCCAGCAAGAGGCAGCTTACGCTGCGGCTCGCTTGTTCATCAGTCCTTCAGGAACCAAGCTTGGCTACGTGAGCGTCCTGAAACAACACAATATCGTTTTCATTCACGACGTGGCGACCGGGACACTCCTGAAGAGTTGGGACGCGACAAATCTTTTCCGACAATGTTCTGATTGTGATATCGGCTCCGTGGGCTGGCTCGCTGATGGAAACAGGCTGTTTTTCTCTTTAGATTCTGGAGAGGAGTCGGGACCGCAAAGTAAGGTGGGGACTTATGTCGTCAGCGAAGACGGAGGGGCGCTGGGTCGTCTTCCGCTGGAACAGGGCGAACTCCAAATGCAGGACTACAGAAATACCACCGGGACGCCTCCAGTCCTGCTCGGGCAGTCGCCCGAAGGGAATTACATTTTCGAAGATTTGGCGCAGAAGAAAACAGGGTCGCAACCCCAAATGTTCCTAGTGATCACAACGCCTGAGCGCAAACTTCCAGGCCAGATCCCGCTTCACACATCTCTTGGAATCGGGCCATACGAGCTGACACGATCAGGCAAATTCGTAGCATTCTCAGACCCACGGTCTAAGAACTATGAGCGTGAGGAACATGTATGGGGACTGAACCTGGAAACTCGCGAAGAGAAAGAGCTGATTACACTTCCCGCCAGAACGATACCTTCCTCCGAGCCCACAGTGACTTTGAACATCCTCGGGTGGCTCGAAGAAAGGTAATGCTCGGCTGCGATCCTAATAAGGTTGGGCGATTGCGATCTGGCTGCTAGCCCTCCCTGTCAGCTTCACACTAACCGTCGCTATCGGCCAGAAGCGGCCGGCTGTGATCCTGGGGTAAGCTTCCCGAAAGCGGTCACACGCAACGTAACCAACGCCTACGGATTGACACGCCGCGATAACGCGGGGAGTAAGACCTATGGCTCGGAAAGGTCGGGCAATCCTGCGCATTGGCGTCTTGGCGGTCTGCGTGGCTGTGTTCGTGTGGCAGCATTTCTACAGCAAACGCGGACATGTTGGCGGGGAACGCATTGTGTCGGGGACGGTGCCGGCTTCGGTGTCTTCACCTTCGACGGAAACCCCACCACCACCGGGCCACTGGCAGCTAGGCACACTGAGCCTCACGTCGTGCGAGCTCCCGCATTTCCTGAGCGGCGCGACGACGGCGGCATGGTGCACGGACTTCGACGTCGCCCAGAATCCCGCCCAACCCGAGGGCCGACACATCGGCCTGCACCTGGCCGTGATTCGCAGCGACGCAGCCAAGCCCAACGCCGACATCGTGGTGATGCTGGCCGGCGGCCCCGGTGAGGCCGCCACCCAGGCCTTCGCCGACACGAGTGTGTACGCGGGCGTGCTCAAGCATCACGACGTGCTGCTCCTCGACCAGCGCGGCACGGGTGGCTCGAACGCGCTGAGCTGCAAGAACACTGCGGAGGCCCTGCGCGCGCAAGCGCCCGACACCGCCGTGCCGAGCCCGGATGAGATCCGCAGGCGAGTCGACAGCTGTCTCGCAGAGGTCCAGAAGGAGGCCGATCCGCGCTACTACACCACGACCATCGCGGTCGACGACCTCGAGATTGTGCGCCGGGCACTCGGCGCGCCCCCTTTCGATCTGATCGGCGTCTCTTATGGCACTCGCGTCGCACAGCAGTACCTGATGCGCCATCCGGACGCGGTACGCAGCGCCGTACTCGATTCGCCGGCACCCAATCAGCTGATACTCGGAGAAGGATTCGCCGCCAGCCTGGAATCGGCGCTGAAGCGCGACTTAGCCGACTGCGTCGCAGCACCGCCCTGCAAGCAGGCGTTCAACGATCCGATGCAAACGCTCTACAGGCTCCGCGACGAGCTACGTGCGAATCCGCACGAGGTCAGGTTCCGCGATCCGCGCACTTTCGAGCCCGTCTCGCGCATGCTGACACCGGGCTCGCTGGTCGGAGTCGTCCGCCTCTTTGCCTACGAGCCTGAGACCGCCGCCCTGCTTCCCCTCTCGATCGATGCCGCCGCACACGGTGACTTCGCACCGCTTCTGGGCCAACAGCGGCTCCTGGATGCCGATCTCGCCGGTGATATCAACGGCGGCATGGGAATGAGCGTCATCTGTAGTGAGGACGCGGACCAGCTACGCATACAGCCACAGGACGCCGATACGATGCTCGGCAATCTGCTCGTCGAGCAAATCAAGGCGCAGTGCGGCCGCTGGCCGCACGGCGCGATGCCCTCCGACTTCCACACCCCGCTAAGGAGCGACAAGCCCATCCTGATTCTCTCCGGGTCGCGCGACCCCGTCACTCCGCCGAGTTACGGCGAAGAAATCATGCAGGGAGCCGGCAATGCGCGTCATCTGGTGCTCAAAGGTCAGGGCCATGCGGTTCTAGGTCGCGGCTGCATGCCAAAGCTCATCGAGCAGTTCATCGACCACCCCGACCCCAAGCGCCTCGATGCCAGCTGCCTGGACCGCCTCGGGCCGACGCCGGCATTCGTCAACTTCAATGGAGCCGCGCCATGATCCAGGCCGAGAACCTCCACAAGGCATTCGGGGAGATCCTTGCGGTCGACAGTGTCAGTTTCACGGCGCGCGACGGTGAGATCACAGGCCTCCTGGGGCCGAACGGCGCCGGCAAGACGACCACCTTGCGCATGCTTTATACACTGATGCGGCCGGACGCCGGCCGGGTGCTGGTGGATGGTATCGACTGCGCTGCCGACGCACTCGCGGTGCGTAAACGGCTGGGCGTACTGCCCGATGCGCGCGGCCTGTACAAGCGCCTCACGGCACGCGAGAACATCGACTACTTCGCCCGGCTGCAAGGCGTTTCGCCCGATGAGGGCGCACGCCGCCGTGAGGCGCTCATCGAAGTGCTCGAGATGCACGATTTTGCGGATCGCCATGCCGAGGGCTACTCGCAGGGGCAGCGCGTCAAGACGGCGATTGCGCGCGCACTGATACACGATCCCAGGAACGTACTCCTCGACGAGCCGACCAATGGCCTCGACGTCATGGCCACTCGGCGCATGCGCCAGTTCATGCGCGATTTGCGTGCCGAGGGGCGGTGCGTGCTCTTCTCGAGCCACATCATGCAAGAGGTCGCGCAGCTCTGCGATCGCATCGTCGTCATTGCGAGGGGCCGCGTCGTCGCCGACGAGTCGCCGGAAGCGCTGCGCCAGCAGACCGGTGAGTCCAACCTCGAGGAAGCGTTCGTAAAGATCATCGGCAGTGGCGAGGGGCTCGCGGCATGAACGCTTCGCTCGTGGTTTTTTTCAAGGAAGTGCGCGAGAACCTGCGTGACAAGCGCACCTTGATCAATGCTCTGGTCACGGGTCCGCTGATTGCCCCGCTGATGTTCATCATGGTGATGAACGTTGTGATATCGCGCCAGCTCAACCAGGCTGAGGCCCCTCTCGAGCTGCCGGTGATTGGTGCGAGTAACGCCCCGGATCTCCTCGAGGCACTGCGCCAGCAGGGCTTTGATCCGCAGCCACCCGTTGCGGATGCGATTGCCGCCGTGCGCAATCGCGACGCGGCGGCTGTGCTGCGCATTCCGGCCGACTTCGGCAAGTCCTGGGACAAGGGCGATCCCGCGCAGGTCGAGGTGTACTACGACTCCTCACGACGCGACCTGCAGCAGCCCGTAAACCGTCTGAAGGCCATGATCGAGCGCTACTCGCGCCTCAACGGCGCTATGCGTCTCGTCGCGCGCGGGCTCTCTCCCGCGCTGGCCCACCCGCTGGTCGTCGATGAACGCGACCAGTCGACGCCGCAGTCGCGCGCCGGCGCGTTGTTCTCGATCCTGCCATACTTCTTCGTGCTGACGGTGTTCATCGGCGGCATGTACCTCGCCATCGACCTCACGGCCGGAGAGCGCGAACGGCAATCGCTCGAGCCGCTGTTCGCCAATCCTGTGCCGCGCTGGCGCATCCTGTTGGGCAAGATCGGAGCAATCTGCGTCTTCTCGATAAGCAGCCTGCTGATCTGCGTGACGGCGTTCACTATGGCGGGACGCCTCATTCCCACCGAGAAGCTCGGCATGGACCTCAGCCTCGGACCGGCCTTCGCCCTCGAGGTGCTCGGGCTCATGCTGCCGCTCGTGCTACTTATCGCCGCGTTGCAGACGCTCGTGGCCGCCTTCTCCAAGAGCTACAGAGAGGCGCAGACGTACCTCGGCATCCTGATGGTGGTGCCGGCGATCCCCTCGGTCCTGCTCAGCGTCGTACCGGTGAAGACGGCCTCGTGGATGTATGCCGTGCCGCTGCTTGGCCAGCAGGTCGGCATTACGGAGCTGCTGATGAGTGGCTCGGTGACGGCGACCCAGGTGGTGACCTGCCTGCTTTGCGGCTTCGTGCTCGCCACGGTCATGCTCGCCGTCACCGCAAGGGTCTACGGCTCGGAGCGTCTGGCAATCTCCGTCTGATCGGCTCGACCGCAGGTACACCTTGTGCACGAGGCCTGTGGTCTCCAGCAGCGCGCTGCGTCCGGCGTCGCGCAGCCGTGAGCGGGCGAGCCGCAGCAGCTCGATGCGCATCGCTGGATGCGACGTTGGGCACAACTGGACATTGACCTGACGGTGGTGCGGAGCGCGTGGCGGCATTCACAAGGGCGGCAGTGCAAGTGAAACTGCTTTGCCCTTGAGCATTACGTATCTCGCGAGGGAAGGCTCAAGGCTTACTGCAGTCTTGATATCGTCGATAGGGCTGGGCGAGTCGCCAAGCTTTCCGAAGGCCGCGGCTGCGCCGCGCAGGAAGTAGGCCCGCGCCAACTTGGGATCGAGTCGGATCGCTTCGGCCTCATCCTTGCTGGCACTCTCGTAGTCCTGTTGACGGAGGGCGACGTAACCCCGTTCGCTCCACAACACGGCGGTTTTCGGCTGCAACCCAATAGCCGTTGAGTAGTCCTGGCGTGCGTCGATGAAATTACCGCGAGCCTGTTGGATCCTCGCACGCTGGCGCAGCGCGGGAACCAGTTTCGAGTTGAGCCCTATGGCAGTGTTGAAGTCCCGCAAAGCCGAATCCTGATCGGCTTGCGCCGCATAGAAGACCCCACGGTTGTAATAGATGTAGGCGTTGCGGGGGGCCAATCTAACGGCTTCATTGTAATCATCGAGCGCATGCTGCTTATCGCCCGCGGCGAAATATCCGGCTGCCCGACTGGCGAATAGAAAGAAGCGGGTGTTGCCCTCGAAGATATCCTGAGCCAGTGATTCCGTGCACGCCTGAATGATCCTGGGTGGCGGCGTGTCCCCCTTCTGATTGATGCACGCCTCGACCACGATGTGCCGCTCCCGACTGAGCTGCTCCTGGCACAAGACCGCCTGGGTGTAGTCAATGGCTTCGGGGCTGACCATGCCCATGCACCTGGTGAACGCGTCCGGTGGAAGCTCTGGCAGTGGTTGCTGGCCACGCGGCGCCGTGACCGTGATCTGCTGCTTGGTCTCACCAGGGGTCGTCAGTGCTTGATCGGGGCCAGCAGCCTTTGTGCTGGCTCCGGGCGGGTTGCCGGGCGGCTGGACTTGAGCTGTCGCCGCCGCAGCGGCGAACAACAATACCGGGAGTTGCCACCAGAACAGATGCCGCATGGAGTCGCATCCCAAGTTTCAGCGGGGGCAGCAGCCTAGTGTGCAAATTGCGATTAGGGCAATAGCGGTCACAGGCGCCAAGTGAGGAGGGGTTGGAGCGCCCCGCCGCGCAATCCAGAGTGGGTTGCCCGCTTCGGGTCGACTCCGACCGGAGTCATCCGGCCCAGAAGCCGCCGCTCGGGCTTCGGATGCGATTTTCTCCATGCCGGCCATTCAGGCGTAGGATTGCGGCCGCGCCGTGCTGGGGATGCACATGGTCCGTACGCTCGCAGTCACGTTGTTGCTCGGCTTGCCGCTGATGGCAATTGCAGACACTCGCACCACATATCACTGCGAAGGAGACCAAAGGACCGAAGGGGGTATCGGGGAGACCGCCTCGACAAACAAGGAGCACGTCGTCCAGGACTACACGGTCGATCTCCAAGCGGGACGATACTGGGATTGGAAGGAACAGCTCTGGCGTCCGATTCACTCCGTCGAGCCGCACACGCTGGTCCTCAGCGAAGAGACGGTCGGGCCCGGCTTACACGGCTGGTGGCGTGTCTCGATAGATCGCGATACCGGCGCATGGTCGACCATGTGGGCCGGAGGCCAACACACGACCACAATCAAAGGTCAATGCAAGCGGGCTTCATTTCGAGAGCCGCCGCGATGAGATCTGGTGATTCCCGGATGGGTCGCTAGCCGAAAGGAGTTGGTCGAGAACGGCCAGGAGCGGAACCTCGATGCTTCAAGCCGTTCGGCGCAAACCGGTCACTCCATGCGGTGGCGAAGAGCAGATGGCGCGCTCAGAAAGGCGGGAGCACAACTGAGACAGTCTTATGGTTCATCCTAAGGTAACCGCCGAGGGAAGGGTCAAGTTCCACTGCACTCTTGATGTCGTCGCTAGACTTCTGCGGATCGCCAAGCCTCCCAAAGGCTGCGGCCGCGCCCCGCAGGAAATATGCCCGGGCCAACTTTGGATCGAGTCGGATGGCTTCGGCCTCATCCTTGACGGCACTGTCGTAATCCTGTTGACGCAGGGATATGTAGCCCCGTTCGCTCCACAAGGCGGCGGCCTTCGGCTGCAAACCGATGGCCTTTGAGTAGTCCTGGCGCGCGTCGATGAAATTGCCGCGGGCCTGGTAGATCTTCGCGCGCTGACGCAGCGCGGGCACAAGCTTTGAGTTGATACTGATGGCTGTGTCGAAGTCCCGCAAGGCTGCGTCGCCGTTAGATTGCGCTGCGTAGAACAACCCGCGGTAGTAGTACGGGGTGGCAGTGCCGGGAGCCACTTTAATGGCTTCGTTGTAATCGTCGAGCGCGCGCTGCTTATCGCCTTGGGAAAAATACGCGTTGGCACGATCTACAAAGAGATAGAAGCGCTCCCTGCCCTCGAGAATCTTGCGGTCCAGCAACTCGGTGCATGCCTGAATCGCCCTGGGCGGCGCCGTCTTCCCATCGCGATTAACGCACGCCTCGATCACAATGCGCTTCTCATAATTGAGCTGATGCTCACAGATGACCGCCTGGGTATAGTCAATACCGTTAGCCCCGCCGGCGGCCGGCGTGCCTTCTAATCCATACGGCGAATGCTGCATGCAATCAATGAATTGGTCCCCTTGAAGCTTTGGCAGCGGTTGCTCCGGACGCGGCGCAGTGACTGTGACTTGTTGTTTGGTCGTTTCCGGCGTCGTCGCTGCCTTACTGGCGTCGGCCGATGATGAGCTGGTTCCGGGCGGGCTGCCGGTTGGCTGAGCGTTCTGGTCTGAATTGGGGACCTGAGCTCCCGCAACCATTCCAGCCAGCATCAGCAAAACGGAGAGTAGCCACCGGAACAGACGCTGCACGGTTTCCACCCAAAGATTGTAGCGCCGACGGCTCCGTCAGCTGATCTAGCGAGCCTAGTTCGCTTCGGTAGGCACGACAGCCGCGCTCGCGCCTGCGATTTAGGGGACTTCCCGATAGCGGACATCGGTGAGTGACCGCGAAGGGTCCGATAGCGGAAGCGGCGCCGCACGCCGTGAAGCGCGGGATACTCTTAGGGCTAGACCCTTCGCGCGTTCAGCCTCGTCAGTTTTCCACTCAACGAGTTAGCTCCACCGCCAGGCTGCACCCGGGGAAGGTGTCGATCACCAAGTCCGCAATTCACCCGCAGCAGCGTGTCGACTGACCGCTTGTGGGTAGGCCCGTAGAGTCTACAAACACCAACTCCATGATTCCCGCGACTCAGAGCGATGCGCTGCGAAAATTCTGTAGATTGCTCTTGGGGGCATTGGCCTAAGGGGCGCTGTTTGTTTGCAGTGCGCTGCACCAAGACCTTCGTTAGGCGCGCCGGTCCTGGCTTCAGCCGCCGGACCCGTACCGCGGGCGACCTTTGGCTCGCTGACGGCCAAACGCGGCACGCGGGGGTCTAGAATGGATCCCGGATTGGCCGACATTCCGAGGCATCCGAGGCGCATGAGGTCTCTTGGGCCTCACCGGTCGTTCGCACGACTTGGCGAACGCACCACGCTGTGCTTTGTCCGCTGCGCGGATGTCTCGCGGCAACACGTCTGACTCAGAAGGCGCTGTCCAATGATGATCGTCAAGCTGCCCCGCTATTCGGCCTTCGCCCTGGTCCTCATGGTGACAACTAGCGCGGCGAACTCTACGGAGCCGGCGCCCCGCTCATTGGGCGCCGGTCCGTTTGCGTCGCCGAGCCCATTGCCCCTGCAGTTGCCCGATTTCCGGCAGATCAAGGATGCTGATTTTGCCCCGGCCTTCGAGGCAGGCATGACAGAGCAACTCCGCGAAGTCAGTGCCATAGCGCACAACCCGTCGGCGCCAACCTTCGAAAATACATTGGTTGCCCTCGAACGTTCTGGACAGGTGCTCACCCGCGTCAAGAACGTTTTCTTCAATCTCACACAGTCGAATAGTGACCCATCGATCGAACAGCTCGAGCGCCAGATGGCGCCGCGACTGGCGGCGCACCAGGACACCATTTACCTCGACGCGGCACTGTTCAAGCGGATCGACATTCTGTATCAGCGGCGTGATGAGCTGAAGCTCGACCCCGAGTCGCGACAATTGCTGGAGCGCTACTACATTACGTTCGTGCGCGCCGGCGCGCGCCTGAGCGACAGCAAAAAAGCCGAGCTGCGCGAGTACAATAAACAGATCGCGACGCTTACAACGCAGTTTCAACAGACCGCGCTCAAAGCAAGCAAGGACGGTGCGGTGATCGTCAAGAGTGTCGCGGAGTTGGACGGCCTCACGCCGGAACAAATCGGTGCAGCGGCCGCCGCGGCCAAGGCGCGCGGTCTGAGCGGGCAGTGGCTCATCAGCCTGGAGCACACAACGATTCAGCCGCCGCTCGCTGACTTGAAGAACCGTGCGCTGCGCGAACGCATCTTCCGCGCCTCGGTTGAGCGTGGCAACGGTGGCAGCGACGACAATACCCCAACCATCGAAAAGATCGTGATATTGCGCGCGGAACGCGCGCAGCTACTCGGCTATCGGTCGCATGCGGACTATGTATTGCAAGATACAGAGGCCGGCACGCCGGCAGCTGTAAACGCACTACTCGCCAAGATCGCGCCAGCGGCGCTCGCGATGGCACGCCGCGAAGCCGCGGACAATCAAGCGTTGATCAACAAGCAGGCCGAAACTTCACATGGTCCTGCGATCGAACTGCAACCCTGGGATTGGGCCTTTTATGCCGCTCAGATCCGGCAGTCGCGCTACGGGTTCGATGAGGCGCAGGTAAAACCGTACTTCGAACTGGATCGGGTGCTTAAGGACGGCGTGTTCTATGCGGCCCATGAGCTCTACGGCATTACGTTCACGGAACGCGCAGATCTACCGGTGTATGAGCCGAGCGTGCGAATATTTGACGTGCGGGATGCCGACGGCTCACCACTGGCATTGTTCATAACCGACTACTTCGCGCGCGACAACAAACAGGGCGGCGCGTGGGAACAGACCTTCGTCAGTCAATCCAAGCTTCTGGGGCAAAAGGCCGTCGTCGTCAATAATCTGAACATTCACAAACCCCAGCCCGGACAGCCCGTGCTGCTGACCTTCGTTGAGGTCACCACGATGTTCCACGAGTTCGGGCATGCTTTGCATGACATGTTTTCCACTGCGGTATATCCGACGCTCGCAGGCACCAACGTCCCGCCCGATTTTGTAGAGTACCCTTCGCAGTTCAATGAGATGTGGGCTCGTGAACCGAAAGTGCTGGAGCATTTTGCCCGTCATTACCAGACCGGCCAAACGATGCCCCGGGAGCTCTTCGACAAGGTGCTCGCCGCGGAAAAATACGGGGAAGGGTATGCAACGACCGAATACCTGACCGCTGCGATGTTGGATCAGGCCTGGTACCAGATCAGCGCTTCCCAGGCGCCCGGGGCTGATCACGTCATGGAGTTCGAAGCTCGCGCCCTGCAGCAGAACGGCATCGGCTACGCGCTGGTCCCACCCCGCTATCATTCTCCCTATTTCCTGCATGCTTTCTCGGAGGAGGCTGACTATTCCGCGAGTTACTACGCGTACCTGTGGAGCGAGATGCTTGCGCGCGATACCGGGCAGTGGTTCCACGATCACGGCGGCCTGACGCGCAGCAACGGGGACTACTTCCGCTCCAGGGTGCTCTCGCGTGGGCGCACACGAGAACCGCACGATCTGTTCGAGGACTTCTATGGCAAGCCGCCCGATATCGGGCCGCTGCTCGAGTACCATGGCCTGTCCATGCCCTGATGGGGAGAGCACCGCAGTCATCGGCGTGTTGTGACCCGAGGCGATGCTGCAAATCCGCCGACAGCCGTCAGGCGCGGCAGAGCCCTTCTGACGGTCGCCGGCCGTGGGCCCGAGGTTCTTCGCGAGATGTTCTTCGAGTAGCTGGAGCACGCGGTCACAACGAATCTCACGCGAGATCGTCTCAGCCCACGTTTCGCGGGGCTGCCCTAGGGGTAGTCGCACCGGCCCGTGTGTGCGGAACTCCTCACCCCTCAAGGACAGCGCGTGAGACCTTCGGGCCGGCTCACTTCGGCCAACACCGGACTCCGAGGCCTTGCGTCGACGCTTCCCGAAAGCCGCCAGTCGATCAGCTGTAGGAAGTAAGCTGATATGCTGCCGACCTCCTGCCAGACACTCGCCGCCAGGTGCCCGATGTACAGGCCGACACTCGCTGCAACCCTACTAGTGTTGTCGTGCTCTTGTCTCATACCACCCGCGGCTATGGCCGACGACCCGCTGGCGATCTATCTCGGTGCGGCGCTCGGTGAAGCGCACGTAAGAAGCGAGGAGCTGAGGAGCGGGGAAACTACGCCCTTCACGTTCGACCAAACTCATGTCGGCTGGAAGGTATTCGTCGGTGTGCGACCACTTTCTGTCGTCGGAGTTGAATTGGCTTACTCGGATTTTGGCAGCGTCAACACACCCCCGCCCGGCATCTTTTCCTACTTCAATTCCAATTCGAAACAGAACGCGACCAGCGCATACGGCATTGGCTATCTACCGCTTCCTGTTCCGTACCTCGACCTATACGGCAAACTCGGCGTGGCACGCTTGCATACACAGTCGCAAGTTGCGACTCAGCCCCCCACTTGCCCGGTAGGGCTCATCTGCACCATTTATAGCGTCAGTCAAAACCAGTCGAGCGTGGATCTTGCGTATGGCGCAGGAGCGCAAGCAAAATTTGGGGCATTTGCCGTCCGCATCGAGTACGAACGCATTGACGCGTCCGGCGGCAACCCCGACTTGTTCTCTCTGGGTCTAAGCTGGAACTTTTAGGGTGTAGTCGGCGCGAGCCGTAACGCTTCCGCCCAGGAGAGCGGCCCCATACCGCAAGAGACGTCCGCTTTCATTGGTATCGATGACCGCTTTGTGGAAACTCGTACTTCCGCTCCGGGTCAGGAAGTGACCTTCCACCGGCCGATCAGTTCGGGCGACGCTGTCCGGTCAACTCCGGCCAGAAGCAGCCATTCGCGGTCAAGTTCACGCCGCCCGAAAGCGGTTGGTGCGTTGACTGGGCCAGTTCCGGTGCGTGGGTCACTTAGTGCGCCGCACGTTCCGCGATTGATGTTGACCGTTCCTATTGAGTCGCCTTGCTTCCCGCGATACTCCAGAACCACAACGACGCCTTGGTCGATCAGCGGTCGCAAGTCAGGGTTTGCGCAGCCGTTTTCCTTTATCGTCGGAGTCAATAACGGCTCGAATGTCGCACTGTCGACGCCGTTCGATTCGGCGTTCACGAGCGTATACATGACGGTCAGTCTCAGTCCCGGCCCGGCCCTCGCGCCATCCAATCTGGTATTCGGATCGACTACAGCGGGGGCGGCGCCATTAGCTTGGCCGGCGATCTGCGCGAGCCTTCTTTGAAGCGTCAGACCGGCCTTGAATTGCGCGGACTCCTTCGTGTCGCAGGCCGTCAGTGTGACGCACACCATTGCCAGGCACCCCACCTGCATTCTCAGCCTCACGCGAGGTTACTCCGGTACTGCTGGAACTTACGGGCCTGTCGTACCGTCGTGCAAATGTGCGTTCAGCAATTGATCGGGAGTCGCAGTCACCTCATGAGTGTATTTCGCTGAGCACCCTGGCACAAATTGGCGGGGCGTGCTCCGCCTGGCGTTCTGACATGCGGTGACGCATTCCGGCCGAGGCTGTGTGAAAACGCCACGAACAAGCTTTCGGTTAGATAAAATGAGTGTACCAACACCGCGCGAGCCGCTCAGTCATGAAGCGATACGTCGAGGGTGAGGATCGTTCCCAGGCCACGTTGTTTCCGGAGCGACTCGACGACTACATCGCGGAAGACAACCCCGTCCGGGTGATTGATGTCTTTGTCGATGAGCTTGACCTTGCCGAGCTCGGTTTCCAGGGGATGGAGCCGGAAACGACTGGTCGACCGGCCTACCACCCCGCGACGCTGCTGAAGATTTATATCTACGGGTATCTCAACCGGATCCAGTCGAGTCGTCGGCTGGAGCGGGAAGCACAGCGCAACGTGGAGCTGGTCTGTCTGACCGGCAAGCTCATGCCGGACTTCAAGACGATCGCCGATTTCCGCAAGGACAATGGGGCGGCGATCCGCCGAGTCTGCGCCGAGTTCGTGGTGCTGTGCCGGCAGATGAAGCTCTTCACCGAGTCGGTGGTGGCGATCGACGGGAGCAAGTTCAAGGCGGTCAACAATCGCGACCGCAACTTCACCGACAAGAAGATCAAGTCGCGTCTTGCGGCACTGGAGAAAGCGGTTCAGCACTACTTGGATGATCTGGATCGAGCGGACCGGCAGCCCTCCCTGGTACCGGAGGCGCGCGTCTCGCAGCTGAAAGAGAAGATTGCCACGATCCGCGCCGAGATGAGAGAGCTCAGGAGGATTGGCAAGGAGTTGCCTAAGACAGGAGGACAGCTCTCATTGACCGATCCGGATGCGCGTTCGATGAATAGCGCTGGAAAGGGCACCGGGACCGTGGACTACAACGTGCAGACGGCGGTGGACACCAAGAATCACATGATCGTCGCTCACGAGGTGACCAACGTCGGCCACGATCGTACCCAGTTGACGCCGATGTCCGAGGCGGCACGCGATGCGATGGGCACGAAGTCCCTGACCGCGCTTGCCGATCGGGGTTACTACAGTGGGGCGCAGATCCGAAGCTGCGACCTGGCGGGGATGAACCCGCTGGTACCTAAGCCCCTGACCTCAGGCGGTCGAGCTGAGGGGCGGTTCGACAAGCGCGACTTTGTGTACAACGCCAAGCGTGACGAGTACCTCTGCCCTGCGGGAAAGCGGGCAATCTGGCGCTTCAGCACCGTGGAACATGGGCTGACGATCCACAAGTACTGGTCGTCGGCTTGTCCAAGCTGTCCTATGCGATCGCGGTGCACTCCAGCACCTTACCGTCGCATCACCCGCTGGGAGCACGAGCACGTTCTGGAGGCGATGCAAAGGCGCCTCGATCGCACGCCCGACGCTTCAAAGCTGCGGCGGCGGACCGCCGAGCACCCGTTCGCTACCTTGAAGGCCTGGATGGGCGCGACGCACTTCCTGACCAAGACGTTGCCCAAGGTTAGAACGGAGATGAGCTTGCACGTGCTCGCTTACAACATGAAGCGAGCGATAAACCTCCTTGGAACCAGGGCTCTACTGCAGGCGATCACGGCGTAGGCCGATCGCACTCACTGCTCGTCTTGACCACCCGTGATCGACGCCCCGAAAGCGGCGTTGTCACACAGCCTCGGCCAGAAGCAGCCGCTCGACTAGGGCTGGGGTATTACGCGATAGCCGTCGTAGGCTCAACGAGCCTTAGCGGACACCGACGCGTGCGCTTCCGGGAGCGCGAGTTGTTGCAGGGAATCGAACCAGGCCCGAAAGGTCGCGTCCTCACCCCATACCGGCGGCAACCGCAACGGCGCCGCCGAAGGATACCGAGAGACGAGTTCGATGAGGCGCGGCCCCTTCCCTCGCTGATACTCGCGAACGCCGAGGACGTCATGCCTCTTCATCGTCGCCCCGCCCACGAGTGCACGCACCGCAAGTCCGTCTACGTCCAGCACCAATCGAGCAGTGAAGCGGCTGACGATCATCAGTAAGCCCGCGACAGCCACCATGACGGAGCCTGCCATTACGATCTGTGTCTCCAGCGGATCCGGCGACTCCGCCTGGGCCAGCAGAAACGTGCTGGCACCTCCCAGGAAGAGCATCCATACCGCCAAACGAATGAAGTTAGGTTCGCGCGCTGCCGCCACTGCATAGGTCCGTGGATACTCCATCGGGTTGAAGGCGCGGTTGGCTGTCTCGAGTCCAGGCCACGCCGGCGTCTTGGCCGACCACAGCCTTGCGAGCAGCGCGAGTCCGCCTTCTATCAGCAGGAATGTGACGAGGGCCGCCAGACGAATGCGCTGCCAGAAGGCGTCTCCGAAGGCACGAAGATAAACGACGTAAGCGCGCACCCTCTGCTGCAAAGGGCCGTGTATGTGCTTGCCCTCGAATGCCCGGCCGTTACACGTCTCTCGCCACTGGCTCGAATCCCACCAGGCTATCGGGACGAAGTCCGAGGTCGCAGCGCGACCGAGGTTACGGGTGGCTTGGGTGCGTCCGCTCATGCAGCTGATGGAGCGTGCGATATCGCGATTGAAGTCAGTCGGATACGCCTGCAACAGTTCGGTGAGGCTTTGCTGCATCGGTGGCCACAGGGCCCCCATCTCTTCCATTTCAGAGCCGGGGTCACCGTCAGTATTGCTGCGGGCAATGTAGTAGTAGATGCGCGCGTAGGCCTGCGTGCCTTCCCGCGGGAGAGAATGCCCTAAGGCCATCTGCACGTACTGCTTGACAGCCTCTTCGCTGCCCCCCCAGCGGGGCATCAGCTTGTTGGTAACAGCCTCGTGCAGCGGATAGTAATAACCCTCCCGTTCGAGCGCTTCCCAGGCCATCTGCAGAACCTGGCTGGTATCGGCTCCCTGCTCACGCGCGATCGCGATGCGCAGCGCATCCCACTCCGGATCCTGACTCTTAACTTCAGGATGCTCGTCGAGAACCCGCCGCGCCGCCTCAAGCAACTGACGATATTGCGGATTGTTGTCCCCGCGCATTTCGCCCGCGTCGTGCCAGGCCCATGCATGGGCTCGAAGGAGCCTCGCGTCCAGAGCGACCGCCGACGGGGACTCGGGATTCTCTACAAGCCATTCTCCGGCCGCTTGCTGCAATTTCTCCCAGCGGGGATCTGCCGGCGTGAACAGGTCCTGGGTGACACTCAGGTACGCGAGCCCAAGTTTCCAGCTGCCCGAGGGGGTTCGCTCACGCGAGTGCCGGAAGGCCGTGGTGAGAGCATCGAATCCGCGCAGATCACCCTTCAGGATCAACGCCCGAGCGGTTCCCTTGACGGCGGCATCCTCGAGCGGTTCGGACGCGGCGGCCGCGAACAAAGCATCGGTGGTACCGAGTGCCAGGAGAGCGGCCAAGAGCAAGACACCGGGGCGCAGCATTCCTGCCCTGCTTTGGCAATAAGACCCGCACGAACTGTGCCGCTTCCGGGGTGCCTTCTCACAGGCCTGCTTCACAGAACCGTGTTTTTTGAGGCGAGGTTGTCCGCTTTGCGCGATCTCAGTGGCCGATTCCGACAGGGCTGGCTGGCCGCTTCGGGGTCAACTGCGGACGTTTCAGCACGTCGTCGTCACAGTTCGTCGGGAACCGGCTGATTTCAATTCGATGGTTGCGGGGTGTAGCCGCCGATCAGGAAGAGCGGAACCCGATCTTCGCGTGGGTCCCGTCGCAGAACGGCTTGTTGGCGCTGCCGCCGCAACGGCACAGGTTCGCCGACTCGATGCGCGCCACCACGCGCCCCGTGCCGCTCACGATCTCGAGATTGCCGCGGACCCGCAGCGGTCCGTTGATCTGCGGGTCGATCCTCAAGGCCCCATCGCGCACCGGCAGCATGTCGGTCTTGCCCCCCGGCGGCTCGCCGCTCGCGCCGAAGCCGATCTCATGATGCGAGCTATCGCAGTAGGGTTTATTTCTCGAGGCGCCGCAGCGGCACAGGGTCGCACGAAAGCCCGCCGGGGCGCCGTCGATCACGAGCTGCGCGCGGAAGGCGTAGGGCCCCGCCTCGCGCACGGTGGCGAGGTTGACCGGCGGCGCGGACTCGTCCGGCTGGCCGTCGAGGCGACGATAACGGATCGCCCCGGACGGGCAGGCGTGTGCCACCTCGACGAGGCGCTCCACCGGCATCGCGTCCGGATGGATCCAGGGACCCTTCACGTTGGCGAGAAATACCTGCGGCGCCCAGGTCACGCAGAAGCGCGAGTGGATGCAGCGCTTCGCCTCGAAGCTGAGCTCGAGCTTCTCGCCGCTCACGCGCTCAATGCCGTCCGCGAGCTGCGCGGCGGGCGCCGGCGCCGCAACGGACGTAGGCGTCGCGGGCGCGGCGCGCACCGCTTCCGGAATGACTGCCGCCGCGGGCGGGGCCGGCAGCGCGCTCAAATCGAATCCCTTGCGGGCGCGCTCGGTGAGCGCGGCCAGCTGCGCGGCCGCCGCGACCGCGCGTGCATCGCCCCCGGCCTTCAGGAGCGAGGCAGTCTCGGCGAGCTGCCCGAAGCGCTCGACGAATACGCGCCGCGCCGCCGGCCCCGGCGGCAGCGGGCTCGGGTCTCTCAGGGTGATGAAGGTGACGCCGGCATTGCATTGCGGGTTCGAAGGTCCGGCCGGCAACCGCGCCGCGCGCTCGGCGAGCGGCGCGAGCGCGCGCATCAGGCCGATGGCGAGGTCGACCGTGAGTGACTTCTCATCGCTCGGTCCGCGTACGCCGTACGAGTAGCCGAGTAGGCGGAGCATGAGGGCGTAGCAGGCGTTGGCGAGATCGACGGTCGCGAAGGCGGCCGGGTTCTCGAGCCACACCCGCCCCTCCGGGCGTGGCGGCCGCCGCAGCACCGGATTGGTGGCCGCCGGGAAAGCGGGCACGAACCCCGGGTTCTTGTCCGTGAGCGCGCGCAGCTCGGTGCGGATGCCGAGGAACCTCTGGTAGTGGGAGCCCGTCGAGTCGCGCGGCGCGCCCTCACCCTGCTCGACGATCGCGGTAAACGCCGCGAGTGCGGTCTTGAGACAGATGACCGGCTTGGCGCCGGTCAGGCTGACCTCTTGCGGCGAGAGCTGCAGCGCCCGGTCGCCGTCGAAGGCGACCGCTTCGCCGTAGTGCCTGACGAAGGCCTGCAACCCCTCGCCGAGCCTCGCATAGAAGTCGCCCACGGTGTCGTAGTCGCGCCCCATCGGTGTCAGGTGCGGCAGCTCCGTGCCGCGCACGTAGACGCGCTCGCAGGCAAAGCCGGCTCCCTCGGGCTCGCTGGAACCCCTCGGCCGCTCGAGAAATACGAAGTGCTGCAGCGTCTCGGCGTTGAACGGCGCGAGCTTCACCGTAATGCTCGCCGGAAGGTAGCCGGGATCCAGCGGAAAGTTCGCGCGGCCGAAGCGCGGGCTCCCGCCGAGCGCCGAGGTGATGTTCCACACCGCGGCCAGGTGCCCCATCTCGTCGATCGCCACGTTGAGCAGCTCCCCGCGCCAGCGTTTGACCGCCGCCGCCTCCTCGGCATTCAAGCCCTCGCCTTCGCCGTCCTTGAGGCTGAAGGCGGCGTAGAGGTACGTGCACATCAGGTTGTGCTCGAGCTCGGCAGCCTCGTACAGCCCGTTGATGAGGATCTCGCGCTGCGTGAACGGGGCGGCGACCGCGGGGACGTCATTCATGGGAGCCTCCCTGTCATGGCGCCTATGTCGCACAAAAAGCCAGGCGGCGCCATCCCCCGGATGCGTCGGGCCGGCACTGCGCAGCCGGCAAAAACCCGTGCGCCAACCCTGCCACGGAGTGCTCGGCTGCCGAGGTGAGCATGGCAGTTGCGCCTCGAGCCCCGCTTTTTGCCGGCGGCAACGGAGCTGATGTCCGGCAAAAGCGCCGCATGTGAATTCTAGCGGTCCGTGCAACACCATCCATAGAGGGAGGGTGTGGCATGAGTGGACGGGAGATAACCCCTGAGCTGAAGGGGCAGATCTGGCGGCGCTGGAAGCAAGGAGAGAGCCTGAGCGAGATTGGGCGGGCTCTGAGTAGGAATCCAGCGACTATTTTTCACCTGCTGCGCAGGCAAGGCGGATTTGCGCCGCGGCCTCGTGTGCGCGATATCCGCTCGCTCCATCTGCGCGAGCGTGAGGAGATCTCCAGGGGCATTGCCAGCGGAGCGACGGTGCGTGAGATCGCCCGGGCTCTCGAGCGTGCGCCCTCGAGCATCAGCCGGGAATTGCGCCGCAATGGTGGCCGAGAGGGCTACCGGGCATGCTGGGCCGAGCAGGCTGCCTGGCATCGTGCGAGGCGTCCCAAGCCTTACCGCTTGGCTTGTAACCCACGGCTGCGAGAGCTGGTGCAGCAGAAGCTCCAAGAGCGCTGGTCCCCCGAGCAGATCAGCGGCTGGCTTGCCAGCTCATTTGCCGACGATGAGAGTATGCGGGTGTCGCCGGAGACGATTTACCGCAGCTTGTTCATTCAGGCCCGCGGGCTGCTCAAACAGGAGCTTGTGAAGCAGCTGCGCCGCAAGCGCCCCATGCGCATGCCTCGAGCGGCCAGCACCCGCGTGCAACCTTCTCAGATCGTGGATGCCGTACACATTAGGGAACGGCCACCGGAAGTGCAGGATCGGGCGGTTCCTGGACACTGGGAAGGGGATTTACTGGCCGGCTCGAAGAACACTCACATTGCCACACTCGTGGAGCGGCATTCCCGCTTCCTCATGCTGGTGAAGTTGCAGGGCAAAGACACTCACACGGTGGTCAATGCGCTCACTCGCCATGTGCGCAAACTACCCAGGCAGCTGCGTCGTTCGCTGACCTGGGATCGAGGGGTGGAGCTGTCCGAGCACAAACGCTTCACCCTTGCGACCAACGTGCAGGTGTACTTCTGCGATCCGAGGAGCCCCTGGCAGCGAGGCAGCAACGAGAACACCAACGGACTGCTGCGTCAGTACTTCCCCAAGGGGACAGATCTCTCGGTCCACTCCCAAGCAGTCCTGGACCAGGTCGCCCTCCAGATGAACCAGCGACCTCGCAAGACCTTGGGCTTCGCCACTCCCGCAGATAAACTCAATGCAAGTGTTGCGCCGACCGGTTGAACCGGCAGCAGGCGACTTTTGCCGAATTAGACAGCGTGCTCGCGGGTCTCGTGGAAGGCAATGCCCGGCCAGCGCTCGATCGTCAGCTCGAGGTTGACGCGCGACGGCGCCAGATATACGAGCGCGCCGGCGTGGTCGAGCGCCAGGTGCTCGTGTGCACGGGTGCGGAATTCCTCGAGGCGCCGCGCATCGGTGCTGTCGACCCAGCGCGCGGTGTGCACCGTGACCGGCTCGAACACGCACTGCACGCCGTACTCGTCCGCGAGGCGAAAGGCCACCACCTCGAACTGCAGCTGCCCGACCGCTCCCAGGATCAGCTCGTTGTTGCGCAGCGGCCGGAACAGCTGCGTGGCCCCCTCCTCGCACAGCTGCGACAGGCCCTTCTGCAGCGCCTTGGCGCGCAGCGGATCCTTGAGCACCGCGCGCCGGAAGATTTCCGGGGCGAAGTTCGGCACTCCGGTGAAGGCCAGCCGCTCGCCCTGGGTGAAGCTGTCACCGATGTTGATGGTGCCGTAGTTGTGCAACCCGATGATGTCCCCGGCGTAAGCCTCCTCGGCCTGGGCACGCTCGGCCGCCATGAAGGTGAGCGCATCGGCAACCCGCACCTCCTTGCCGAGACGCACGTGGAAGAGGCGCATGCCGCGCGTGTATTTGCCGGCGCACAGCCGCAGGAACGCGATGCGGTCGCGGTGCGCGGGATCCATGTTGGCCTGGATCTTGAAGACGAAGCCGGCGAGCGCGGACTCGTTCGGCTCCACGGTGCGCTCGCGCGCCGTGCGCGGCAGCGGCCCCGGGGCGTGCGTCACGAAGGCTGTGAGCAGCTCCTCTACGCCGAAGTTGTTGATGGCGGAGCCGAAGAACACCGGGGTCTGCTGCCCGGCACGGTAGGCCTCCCGGTCGAAGCTCTCGCTCGCGCCCTTCACCAGCTCGATCTCCTCGAGGAAGGCTTGGGCGAGATCGCCGAGAAACTCGCGCGCGGCCGCGCTGCCGAGCCCGTCGATGGTGCGGTTCTCGCCCACCCGCCCGCGCTCGCCCGCCTCGTAGGCGTAGATGCGGTCCTCGGCGAGGTGATAGATGCCGCGCAGCTCGCGCCCCATGCCGATCGGCCAGGTCACGGGCGTCGTACCGATGCGCAGCACGCTCTCGATCTCGTCGAGCAGCTCGATGGGCGTGCGCCCGTCGCGGTCGAGCTTGTTGATGAAAGTCATGATCGGCGTGTCGCGCAGCCGACAGACCTCCATGAGCTTGATGGTGCGCTCCTCGACCCCCTTGGCGCAGTCGATGACCATGAGCGCGGAGTCCACCGCGGTGAGCGTGCGGTAGGTGTCCTCGGAGAAGTCCTCGTGCCCCGGGGTATCGAGCAGGTTCACGACGCAGTCGCGATAGGGAAACTGCATCACCGAGGAGGTCACCGAGATGCCGCGCTGCTGCTCGAGCCGCATCCAGTCGGAGGTGGCGTGGCGGGCGGCCTTGCGGCCCTTGACGGTTCCTGCCATCTGGATCGCGCCGCCGAACAGCAACAGCTTCTCGGTGAGGGTGGTCTTGCCCGCGTCGGGGTGCGAAATGATCGCGAAGGTTCGTCGCCGATGGATTTCGGCAGCCAGATCAGCCATGACGATCGCCGCCGCTCAGCTCGAGCGGGCGCGTGAGGCGCGCAAACCGAGCCGCAGGACGGCCGCGTCCTCGCGCCCGCCGACCGCCTGATAGTAGCCGCGCCGCATGCCGACCTGCTCGAAGCCGTTTGCCAGGTAGAGCCGGATGGCCGCGGTGTTGGACGGACGCACTTCCAGGAATGCCTCTTTCATGCCGGCGGCGGCGGCCCGCTCGATCAGCAGCGTGAGCAGCTGCCGTCCCAGGCCGTGGCAGCGGAACGCCTCGCCGACGCACAGGTTGAGGATGTGCGCCTCGCCTGCGCCGACACTCATCACGCCGTAGCCCGCGATCTGCCGCCCGAGTGACGCCACGCGGCAGGTGTACCCGACCCGCAGGCAATCACGGAAGATCCCCTCGCTCCAGGGAAACTGGTACGAGGAACGCTCGATCGCGACGACCTCGGAAACGTCGGCGTCGCGCATCGCGCGGATCGCCTCGGGCGCGGAGCCGAGCAACTCAGGGGCGGTGGCCATCGGTCACGCTCCCCTGCGTGAGCTGTTGATACAGGTTGCGGGCAAACTTGAGGTCCTCCCATGCCTTGCGCTTGTCGCCGGGTGTGCGCAGCAAATAGGCGGGATGATACGTTACGACGAGCGGTGTATTCAGCTCGCCGAAATGGTGCACCTGACCCCGCAGCCGCCCGAGGGGTGTATCGGTGCCGAGCAGGTTCTGCGCCGCGATCCGTCCGACCGCGAGCATGATTTTCGGCTGCAGCAGGGCGATCTGCCGCACCAGGTACGGCAGGCACGCGGCCACCTCCTCCGGCTTCGGGTCGCGGTTGCCGGGTGGCCGGCTCTTCAGCACATTGGCAATGTAGACGTTCGTGGTGCGGTCGAGCCCGATGGCGCGCAGCATCGCATCGAGCAGCTGCCCCGCCACACCCACGAACGGCTCGCCGCGCCGGTCCTCCTCCGCCCCCGGTGCCTCGCCGATCACCAGCCAGTCGGCGCGCCTGGGGCCTACGCCGAACACGCCCTGGGTGCGGGTGAGATGCAGCGGACAGCGTGTGCAGTGGAGCACTTCCCCGCGCAGCGCCTCCCAGCGCGCCGCGACCGCCTCCTCGGGCTCGGCCCGCGCCGGCATTGCGGGCGCCACGCCCGCCGCCGGCGCGACCTCGCGCGGCACCCACAGGTCGATGCCGATCGCCTCGAGGTACTCCCGGCGCCGCTCGCTGTGCACGCTCACGCCCTCAGCCTCTGGCGGTCGGCGCGCCGCGCAGCGCGCGCCGGATGCGGCGCCCGGCCCACAGCAGCGGCGCCGACAGTGCATACACGCCGAACATCGCCAGCAGGATGCTCGGCGGATCGATCGCGACCGCCACGAAAAACAGCAGCACGAACAGCATGTACACGAACTTGATGCGCCGATCGAGATTGAACTGCTTGAAGCTCGGGTAGCCGAAGCGGCTCACCATGAGGGCGCCCGCGGTCGCGGTCACGACGAACGCCGCGATCAGTCCGGTGAGCCCTGGCTCGTGCCACTCGCTGAAGAACCACACGAAGGCGGCGACGATCGCCGCCGCCGACGGGCTCGGCAGTCCCTCGAAGTAGCGCTTGTCGGCGGTCGCCGCGCGCGCGTTGAAGCGCGCGAGCCGCAGCGCCGCCGCCGCCGCGTAGAAGAAGCACGCCAGCCAGCCGAAGCGTCCCCAGTAGTGGCCGAACTCCATGATGCGCACCACCCCCCACTGGTAGGCGACGATCGCCGGCGCGAGCCCGAACGCCACCATGTCCGCGAGGCTGTCGTACTCCTTGCCGAAGGAGCTCTCGGTATGCGTGAGACGCGCGATGCGCCCGTCGAGGGTGTCAAAGATCATGGCGGCGAACACCGCCATGCCTGCGGGGGCGAAGTGCTTGTCGATCGCCGCCACCACCGCGTAAAAGCCCGAGAACAGGCATACCGTGGTGAGCAGATTCGGCAACAGGTAGATGGCCCGGCTGCGCGGCCGGGGTGGGGGCTGGGTGCCTGTCTCCACAGCGTTCATCTCAAGGGACCCGCGCGTGGCCAATCGGCGGGCATCTTATCAGGGGTGTCCTGCTAAGATGCCAACTGCTTGTTTCGGCTCGGAAGACGCCCCGGCGATGCGCCTCTCGCAATACCCCATCAACACCCTGAAGGAGACCCCCGCCGAGGCGGAGGTCGTGAGTCATCAGCTCATGCTGCGCGCCGGGCTCATCCGGCGCCTGGCGGCGGGCCTCTATAGCTGGCTGCCAATGGGCCTGCGCGTCCTGCAGAAGGTCGAGCGCATCATCCGCGAGGAGATGAACCGCGCCGGGGCGCTCGAGCTGGTGATGCCGGTGGTGCAGCCGGCCGAGCTCTGGCAGGAGTCCGGACGCTGGACCGAATACGGACCGGAGCTGTTGCGCATCAAGGACCGCCACCAGCGTGATTTCGTGGCCGGTCCGACCCACGAAGAGGTGATCACCGACATCGTCCGGCGCGAGCTCAAGAGCTACCGGCAGCTGCCGGTGAACTTCTACCAGATCCAGACCAAGTTCCGTGACGAGGTGCGGCCGCGCTTCGGGGTCATGCGCGCGCGCGAGTTCATCATGAAGGACGCCTACTCGTTTCACCTCGACGAGGAGTCGCTGCGCGAGGGCTACCGCGCCATGTACGACGCCTACACGCGCATCTTCACCCGCACCGGGCTCACCTTCCGCGCGGTGCGCGCCGACTCGGGCGCCATCGGCGGCGACGTGAGCCAGGAATTCCACGTGCTCGCCGCCTCGGGCGAGGACGCGATCGTCTTCTCGGACGGCGACGACTACGCGGCGAACCTCGAGGCCGCCGCAGCGCTCCCGCCCGCCGAGCCGCGCCCGGCTGCGCGCGAAGAGCTGCGCAAGGTGCCGACCCCGGGGGCGCGCACCATCGAAGACCTGGCGCGTTTTCTCAAGGTCGCCCCTGCGCGCTGCGTGAAGACCCTCATCGTGGAAGGCACGGACGGGGCGGTCGTGGCCCTCGCGCTGCGCGGCGACCACGAGCTGAACGCAGTCAAGGCGCAGAAGCTCGCGGGCGTCGCGAGCCCGTTGGCGCTCGCGAGCGCCGAGCGGGTGCTGGCGGCGACCGGCACCCAGCCGGGCTACGTCGGGCTCGTGGGTCTCAAGTGCCGCATCTACGCCGATCACGCAGCGCTCGCGCTCGCGGACTTCGTGTGCGGCGCCAACGAGAAGGACCTGCACCTCACCGGCGTCAATTGGGACCGCGACGTGCCGACAGCGGTGGCCGCGGATCTGCGCAAAGTGGTCGAGGGCGATCCGAGCCCCTCGGGCCGCGGGCGTCTGAAGATCGCGCGCGGCATCGAGGTGGGCCACATCTTCCAGCTCGGGTGCAAGTACAGCGAGCCGATGAAAGCCCTGGTGCTCGATGAGGCCGGCCGGGAAACGGCCCTGCGCATGGGCTGCTACGGCATTGGTGTGACGCGCATCGTGGCCGCGGCCATCGAGCAGAATCACGATGAGCGCGGCATCATCTGGCCGGAGCCGATCGCTCCCTTTCAGGTGGTGCTGGTTCCGCTCAATCTGCACAAGTCCGACCGTGTCCGCGCCGTTACCGACCGCCTGTACGCCGAGCTCACCGACGCCGGGATCGAGGTACTGCTCGATGACCGCGACGCCCGTCCCGGCGTCAAGTTCGCCGACGCGGAGCTCCTCGGCATTCCGCATCGGCTGGTGGTGGCGGAGCGCGGGCTCGAGGCGGGCAAGCTCGAGTACCGGCACCGCCGCGAGAGCGAGAGCACCGAGTTTCCGGCTGACCGTGCGCTCAGCTTCGTGCGCTCGCGCCTGGGCTGAGGCGGTGCGGTTGGCGGGCGCGGCCCTCGGGCGCTGCCGGCGCGCGGCGGGCGCCCTGCCCGCGCTGGCGCTTGCGGCCGCAGCGGCGCTTGGCAGCGAATGCGCGCATGCCGATCAGCAGCTCGATCCAGCGCTGCGCGACGTGGTCGCGCGCGCCATCGCCCAGGCGCAGTGCTTTACCGACCAGTACGATTCGGCCGTCTGGTACACGCTCATGGAGCCACGGCTGCGCCCCATCGTGAAGGATCACTCCGAGCGGCTCGAAATCCTCAAGCAGGTCTATTGCGAGACGCACCGCCCGGGCGAGGCACGCCTGCCGCCGGGACTCGTGATGGCGCTGATCGCCGTCGAGAGCCGCTTCGATCGCTGGGCAGTCTCCTCGGCCGGGGCGGTAGGCCTCATGCAGGTGATGCCCTTCTGGCCGGAGCGGCTCGGGATGCGCCGTTATGAGCTGGTGCACGTCGCCTCGAACGTGCACATGGGCTGCGCGATCCTGCGCTACTACCTGGGGTACGAGCACAACGACGTGCGCAAGGCGCTCGCACGCTACAACGGCAGTCCGGGAAAGCGCGACTACCCGGACCGCGTGCTCATGGCATGGAGGCGTTGGAACGGCGCGGACGACTTAGGCTTCCCGGCCACCGCGACCACGCGCTGACCCTATTAACTAATGCACTACGCCCCGGTGCCTGGGGCGCGGCGCCAGCATGTTCGCGATGCCCTCGCGGCGCGAATCGGCCGCTCCCTGATAAGTGCTGTCGGGAAGGCGCACGATGCCCTGCAGCCCCGAGTTCTCGGCGCGGCCCGGCTTCAGCACCATGCCGCGCTCGCGCAGCCCCGCGAGCACTTCGGGTGTGAACTTGGCGAGCTCGCCGGTGAAGCTGTCGCCGCGCGCGATCAGATTCGGCAGCTCGATCGCCTGCTTGAGTGTCATTCTCCATGCGAGCAGCCCGACCAGCGCCTTGGCGTTGTACTCGGTGATCGCCGATCCGCCCGGGGAGCCCAGCGCGGCGACGAACTCGCCGTCGTGATCGAGCACGATGACGGGCGCCATGGAGGAGCGCGGGCGCTTGCTGCCGTGCACCGCGTTGGCGACCGGCTGCCCCGCCTCATCGGTCGGGGCGAAGGAGAAATCGGTGAGCTGGTTGTTGAGCACGAAGCCGCCCACGGTACGCCCCGAGCCGAACACCGACTCGATCGTGGTGGTCATGGAGACGACATTGCCGTCCGCGTCGAGCACGACGAAGTGACTGGTGCCCTGCGACTCGGTGGTCGCATCCCGTCCGCGGGGCACCGCGATCTCACCCGGCGGCGGGGCGGGCCCGGCGCGCTCGCCGATCAGCTGCGCACGCAGGCGCAGGTACGCAGGATCGAGTAACCGCTCGACCGGCACCGGGACGAAGTGCGGATCCGCTACGTAGCGATCGCGGTCGGCGTACGCGAGGCGGCTCGTCTGGGCGAGCAGGAACCACGACTCGGGATCGTTCGGGCCGCGCGCGGCGATATCGGTCTTGTCCAGCATGCCGAGGAGCTCCAGCAGGGAGACCCCGCCCGCGGGCGGCGGCGGAGCGCACACGGAGTAGTGGCGAAAGGCACGGCAGAGCGGCTTGTCCCACTCGGGACGATAAGCGGCGAGGTCCTGGAGCGTCATCGTCCCGGGCAGCGGCTCCTCGTGCGTCTCGTCGACGATGGCGCGTGCGACCCGTCCCGCATAGAAAGCCCGCGGGCCCTCCTGTGCGATGCGCTCGAGGGTCTTGGCGTACTCGGGGTTGCGAAATACGTCATCCGCCTCGAGGGGCTCGCCGTCGGGCCGCGAGAACAGCGCCCGCACCTCGCTGGTCGGCGGGAACGGCGAACCCTCCCCGAGAAACATCGCGAGCCGCGCCGGCACGCGGAAGCCTTGGCTTGCGGCGCGGATCGCCGGCTGAAACAGCTCCTTCCAGCGCAGCGAGCCGAACTTCGCATGCGCCGCGTACAGCATGGCGATCACGCCCGGCACGCCAGTGGAGCGGCCGCTGCGCACCGCCTCGAGGAACGGCAGGGGCTTACCGTGCTCGTCGAGGAACATGTTGGCGGGCGCGGCCGCCGGCGCCTTCTCGCGCCCGTCGAGCGCGCTCACCTCGCGGCTGCGCGCATCGTAGTACATGAGGAAGGCGCCGCCAGAGATGCCTGAGCTCTGCGGCTCGACCAGCCCGAGCATGGTCTGCACCGCGACCGCGGCATCGATGGCGTTACCGCCCTTGGCGAGAATCTCGATCCCCGCCTGAACTGCCAGCGGATTGGCGGCGGCCACCCAGGCCTGCCCCTTCGGGTGACGATGGAAGAGCCCGAGCTTGGGCGCTGAGGCCGGCTGGGCAGGCGCGAGCGTCTCGGTGGCCGGTGGCGCTCCGGGCGCGGCGGGCTGTACCGCCGCGGGAGCTGCGGCGGCCGGCGCCGGAGCCGCGGGCGCCGACGTCGGCTGATCTGGCGCGGGCTGCGCGGCCGGCTGCTCCTGAGCCGGCTGGGAGACGCCGGGCTGCGCACCTGCAGGCGCAGTGACGCCCGCGCCCGCGACACCGGCGAGCAGAGCGAGCAGCAGCAGTCCGCGCTTACCCATCACCATCTCTTTCAAGTGGTGTGAAATCTGGCCGGGAGCGGTGCGCTCACCGGTGCATCACTGGCCTCGACTGAGGTCACCTTGCAGGCGGATGAGCCGATCCACAGCCAGCTGACGAATACCTCGACCGCCGCGCTGTCGCCGCACGCCAGCACCTCCACCCGGCCGTCGGGCAGGTTACGGGCATGCCCGCGGATGCCCAGCTCCTGCGCACGGCGCGCCGCAGTGGCGCGGTAGAAGACCCCCTGGACACGCCCGCCCACCACACACTTCTTACAGATCACGCCCAGCTTTGTCCCCCACGGCCGAACTCGTAATACTACTTGAGCTAAGTGACAATCGCCTGCGGAGACTCGTTCCAACATGTCAGAGATCCTCGTCCTCTACTACTCCCGCAGCGGCGCCACCGCCGAGCTCGCCCGGCACGTCTGCCGGGGGGTCGAGTCGCTCCCCGGAGCGAGTGCGCGGCTGCGCACCGTACCGCCGGTTGCAGCGGCGAGCGAGGCCCCACCCCGTGCCGTGCCCGCGAGCGGGCCGCCCTATGCGACGCTCGACGATCTGCGCGAGATGGCGGGACTGGTGCTGGGGAGCCCGACCCGCTTTGGCAACATGGCGGCGCCGCTCAAGTATTTTCTCGACGGCACCTCGAGCCTGTGGCTCACCGGAGCGCTCGCCGGCAAGCCCGCGGGCGTATTCACCTCGACGCAGACGCTGCACGGCGGGCAGGAGACCACCCTGGTATCGATGATGCTGCCGCTGTTGCATCACGGTATGTATCTCGTCGGCCTGCCCTATACCGAGCGCGCGCTCAACGAGACCTCGAGCGGCGGGACCCCTTACGGCGCTTCCCACGTCGGCCGCTCCGAGCAGGCGCCGGTGCTCACCGCGGAGGAGCAGGCGCTCGCCCAGGCGCTCGGCCGCAGAGTTGCAACGCTCGCCATGCAGCTCAGTGCGGCGGCGCGTCCGCGCGGCGCAGCAGCACGTCGCGAATGAAGGGCACGGTGAGGCGGCGTTGCGCGGCGAGCGCGGCCTCATCGAGCGTGTCGAGCAGCCCATAAAGGCGGCGCATGTCGCGCGGATAGCGCCGCCGCAGCCACTGCCAGGTCTCCTCGGGGAGCTCGAGGCCCCGCAGGCGCGCGCGCAGCTCGAGCGCCGCGTGCTGCTCGGCCTCATCGAGCACGCGCAGCGCAAACACCGCGCTCGCCGCACAGCGCGATCCGAGGTCCGGCAGTGCCCACGGCAGTAGCGCCGGCGGCGCCTGCGCCGCGATGACGAGCGCACCTCCCGCCTCCTCGGTCTCGCGCAGCAGGCCGAACAGCCGGCGCTCCCAGCCGAGCTCCCCGGCCACGCAGTCGAAGTCATCGAGGCACAGGCACCCGAGCTGCGCAAGCCCATCGAGCACCCCGACGCCCAGATGCGCGACTTCCTTCAACGGCACGTACCCGGCGCGCACCCGCGCGCTGGCGGCGGCGCAGATCGCCTGCAGCAGGTGGGTCTTGCCCGAGCCGCCCGGCCCGCTGAGCCATGCCGCTCCCCGCGCCGTGCCGGCGGCGATGGCGCGCGCGTGGGCGAGCGCCTCGGCATTGCGCCCCGGCAGAAAGCTCTCGAACAGCGCGCGGTCCGGCAGCCGCACGCCGAGTGGCAGCTGTTGCATGAATTTAAGCGGGGCGCGCCACTGTCCAGACCCGGCGCGTTAAAGTCGCGACGTAGTGCAGGCCCGACAGTACGGTGGTCGCGAGGGTGAGTGCCGCCGCGGCGTCGAGTATCTCGCGCGATGGCAAGCCGGCCGCGGCATTGAGCATGACCAGCATCGCGTACAGCAGCTGCAGCGCCGTGTTGATCTTGCTCAAAATGGTCGGACGACCGCGCAGCGGGCCGAACCACAGCCGGTAGACCAGAGCTCCGAGCCCGATCATCACATCGCGCGCCACCACCGCCGCGGCCAGCCACCACGGAATCAGCTCGAGCCACGCCGACTCGACGAACACCGTCATCAGCAGCAGCTTGTCAGCCAGCGGGTCGAGGATCTTGCCGAGCTCGGAGGTCCAGTTGAAACGCTTGGCGAGGTAGCCGTCGAGCCCGTCGGAGACCCCCGCCGCCACGAACAGTGCGAGCGCCGTCGGCATCGCGCCGGCGGAGAGCGCCGCGGCGATCGGCCAGACCAGCGCGATGCGGATCAGGCAGATGAGGTTGGGAAGGTGGCGCACGATGGAGCGAAGGGAAGCCGGCGTAGCCTCAACTCTGCGGCTGATAGCGGTATACGAGCCGCGCGCCGGCGGAGGTGCTGGGAGCCAGGCGCGTCGAGCCCGAGAGCTCGCGCTCGAGAGCGGCGGAACCGCCGCGCATATCCACCTCGAAGGTGACGCTGCCCGAGTCGACCTCGGCGACATCCGCGCGGCGCACGCCGGGAATGCTCTGCAGCAGCCGCTCGACCGCCGCGTAATCGGTCAGCCCGGCGACGCCCTCGACGCGCACCCGCGCGGCGACCTCGGCCTGGCCCGCCGCCCCCGGCGGCGGCGCCAGCAGATCGACCGCATGATCGATGCCGGCGCTCAGGGGGCCGGTCCAGCTCGGGCTCTGCGCGCGCGTATACAGCGTCCACTGCAGCTGCCCGGCGGCCACGCCCGCCGCGTCGGCACGCCCCACCAGCACCTCATCGCCCCCGTAGCGCTGCGCCGACTGCAGCAGGGCCTCGGCACCGAGTGTGTTGCCGCTGCCGTCGACCACCGTCAGCGGGATCACGCTGATCGGCAGCCCGCGCTCGGTGGCCGTGCGCTCGAGCTCGACGCGGGCGGCGTCGGCGTCGGCACGTCCGAGCGGCGGATACAGCAAGACCAGGGTGAAGGGACGATCGCGGTCCCAGACGCTGCGGCCGGCCGTGTCGATGGCATGCGCGACGGCTGCGGCGTCGAACACCACCTGCGGCTCGCCGCGCGGACCGGATGCATAGCTCTTTACGTACTTGGCAGCGTCGGCGATCACGCTGGCGAGCGCCGGATCGTCGGCGGACTCGCGCCGTCCGGTGGCGCGCACCAGCGCCTGACGCATGGCATTCTGCACTGCGGTGACGGACTGCTCGTCGAGGTCGACTTCGTAGACCCGCACCGGCCGCAGCGCCCATGCGGACAGCGGCAGCGCGCCGAGGAGCGCGATCAGGCCCGCGACGGTGCCACGCACGCGCGCCTTTGCGGCAGTTGATCTTGGGTAGGGTTGCGACATCGTCCGGATCGCACACGCGGGCGGTGGACGGAATGTACAATAGCACACGCGCCACTTACCCGACGACGTCGGGTGCGCCCGCTAAATCTTATGACCGAGCGTCCTGGCATTACCTATCGTGATGCCGGCGTCGACATCGACGCCGGCGATGAGTTGGTCGAGCGCATCAAGCCGCTGGTGCGGCGCGCGCAGCGCCGCGAGGTGCTCGCCGGTATCGGCGGCTTCGGCGCGCTGGTGGAGCTGCCGGCGGGCTACCGCCAGCCGGTGCTGGTCTCCGGCACCGACGGCGTCGGCACGAAGCTGCGGCTCGCGATCGACACCGGGCGCCACGACACCATCGGCATCGACCTCGTGGCGATGTGCGTCAACGATGTCGTGGTGCAGGGCGCGGAGCCGCTGTTCTTCCTCGATTACTACGCCACCGGGAAGCTGCGCGTCGAGACCGCCGAAGCCGTCGTGCGCGGCATCGTCGAAGGGTGCGTGCTGGCCGGGGCGGCGCTGGTGGGCGGGGAGACCGCGGAAATGCCCGGCATGTACCACGGCGAGGACTACGACCTCGCCGGGTTCTGCGTCGGCGTGGTCGAGAAGGATGCGATCATCGACGGCACGCGCACCGCGGCCGGCGACGCCGTCATCGGCCTCGCCTCCTCCGGACCGCATTCCAACGGCTACTCGCTCATCCGCAAGCTCCTGTCGGTGGCGGGCGCCACTCCCGCGACGCTGCTCGAGGGCCGCGCGCTCTACGACCGACTGCTCGCGCCGACGCGCATCTATGTGAAGCCGTTGCTGGCGCTGCTGCGGGCGCTCCCCGTGCACGCGCTGGCGCACATCACCGGCGGCGGCCTCACCGACAACATTCCGCGGGTGCTGCCCGCGGGTCTGGAGGCGGTGCTCGAGCGCGGCCGCTGGCAGCGCGATCCGGTGTTCGACTGGCTGCAGCGCGCCGGCAACATCGACGCGGCCGAGATGTACCGCACCTTCAACTGCGGCATCGGCATGGTGGTGGTGGTGCCGGCGGCACGCGCCGCCGCCGCGGTCGAATTGCTCACCGCCCAGGGCGAGACTGCCGGCATCATCGGCGAGGTGCGCACGGGCGGGCGCGGCGTGCACATCCGGGAATGAGCGCCGCCACGCCGCTCAGGATTGCCATATTGATCTCCGGGCGCGGCTCCAACATGGAGGCGCTGGCAGGCGCCTGCGAGAGCGGCGCGCTCGCGGCGCGCGTCGTGGTCGTGATCGCCGATCGTGGCGGCGCGGCCGGGATCGACGCGGCGCGCGCGCGCGGCCTCAAGACCGCCACACTGGCGCACCGGGGCGAACGGGGCGCCTTCGAGCGGGAGCTCGGCGCCGCGCTCGAGCAGCAGCGCCCGGACGCGGTGGCGCTCGCCGGCTTCATGCGCGTGCTGTCGGCGGAGTTCGTGGCGCGCTATCTCGGCCGTATGTTCAACATCCACCCCTCGCTCCTGCCTGAGTATCGCGGGCTCGACACGCACCGGCGCGTGCTCGCCGCCGGGGATGCCGTCCACGGCGCCAGCGTTCATTTCGTGACCCCGGAGCTCGATGCAGGGCCGGTGGTGCTGCAGTCGAGGATCGCGGTCGAGCCGGCCGACACCGAGGCGACCCTCGCCGCGCGCGTGCTCGCCACCGAGCACATCATTTATCCCCGCGTCCTCGGCTGGTTCGCCGAGGGACGGCTCGCCTGGCGCGACGGCGCCGCGTGGCTCGACGGGCGGCGGCTCACGGCGCCGCTGGTGGAGGATTTCCGTGCCGCGGCTGCGTCGTAGCGCGCGGCTGGTCCTCGCGCTCGCGGCCGCTGCCGTGACCAGCGCCGCCGGGGCAGACGAGCTCAAGCCCTACCAGGCGAGCTACGCGGGGCTCTGGCACGGCATGATCGTCGCCGTGTCGGACCTCAAGCTCGAGCAGACCGGCGACACGTGGACCACCAGCTCGAGCAGCTCGCCGCGCGGCCTCGGCCACCTGGCCGCGGGGATCTTTCCGCCGCGCCAGATCAGCGTCGTGCGCGTGACGGCCTCCGGCGTGCAGCCGCAGAGTTTTCGCTCCCTGGGCGGTGACCCCGCCAAATCCACCGATCTGAGCTACGACTGGCGCGCCACTCGGGTCACCGGCACACTCGAGGGCGCCCGGGTGGATCAGCCGCTCGCACCGGGCATGCAGGACGATGGCTCGGTGCAGCTCGCCCTGATGGTCGAGCTGCTGGCCGGCCGCACCCCGAGCAGCTTTCGCATGATCGACCAGAGCGGCACGCGCGAGTATCAGTTCGCGCGCGAGAGCCAAGCCACCCTGCAGACTCCCATGGGCGCGATAGCGACGGTCGTATACCGCGCGCAGAAGGCCGGCTCGCCGCGCATCACGCGCTTCTGGTGCGCGCCCGGGCGCGGCGACGTACCGATGAAGGTCGAGCAGACCCGGGGCGACGACGTGCAGTGGACCATGGAGATCCGCAGCTTCACGCGCGAATGAGGCCTCAGGTCTTCGGCAGAGTGACGCCGCGCTGGCCCTGGTACTTGCCGCCGCGGTCCCTGTAGGAGGTCGCGCACACCTCGTCGGACTCGAAGAACAGCATCTGCGCGACGCCCTCGTTGGCGTAGATCTTGGCGGGGAGCGGGGTGGTGTTGGAGAACTCGAGCGTGACGTGGCCCTCCCACTCCGGCTCCAGAGGCGTTACGTTGACGATGCACCCGCAGCGCGCGTAGGTGCTTTTTCCCAGCGTCACGACCAGTACGCTGCGCGGTATGCGGAAATACTCCACCGTGCGCGCCAGCGCAAACGAGTTCGGCGGGATGATGCAGACGTCGCCCTCGAAGTCGACGAAGCTCTTCTCGTCGAAGCTCTTGGGATCGACGATGGTCGAGTTGATGTTGGTGAAGATCTTGAACTCACTCGCGCAGCGCACGTCGTAGCCGTAGCTCGAGGTGCCGTAGGAGACGATCTTCTGGCCGTTGGCGTGGCGCACCTGGCCCGGCTCGAAGGGCTCGATCATGCGGTGCTCGCGCGCCATGCGCCGGATCCAGTTGTCGGACTTGATGCTCATGAGTTCCAGTCTTCAGGTTTCTTCGATGACGATCTTGGGAAATACGCTGCTGCGGTCGCGCGCGCGTACCGCGAGCGCGCCAGCGGTGCGGCGCGCCATCTCGAAGTAGCAGCGCGCGCGCGGCGAGTCGGGGGCGGCGATCACGGTCGGCCGCCCGCCGTCGGCCTCCTCGCGGATGCGGGCGTCGAGGGGCAGCTCCCCGAGGAGCTTCACCCCGTACTGCGCGGCCATGCGCGCCCCGCCACCGGCGCCGAATATGTGGTCTGTGTGTCCGCATTTCGGGCAGACGTGCACACTCATGTTCTCGACTATGCCGAGCACCGGGACGGCGACCTTCTCGAACATCCTGAGCCCTTTGCGTGCGTCGGCGAGGGCTATGTCCTGGGGCGTCGTCACGATCACGGCGCCAGCGACCGGCACGCGCTGGGCGAGCGTCAGCTGGATGTCCCCGGTGCCGGGCGGCATGTCGACCACCAGATAGTCGAGCGCACCCCACTGAGTCTCGCCGAGCAGCTGGGTGAGCGCCTGCGTGACCATCGGGCCGCGCCAGACCATCGGCTGCTCGGCATCGACCAGGAAGCCGATCGACATCGCGCTCACGCCGTGGGCCACGAGGGGCTGGAGGTGCTTACCGTCAGCCGATGCCGGCCGCTCGGCCGCGAGTCCCAGCATCAGCGGCTGGCTCGGTCCATAGATATCGGCGTCCAGTATCCCAACGCGCGCGCCCTGGGCGGCCCAGGCGAGCGCCAGATTGGCCGCCACGGTGGACTTGCCGACGCCCCCCTTGCCGGAGGCTACCGCCACGATGTTCCTGATCTCACCGAGCGGCTGCAGACCGCGCTGTACGGCGTGGGCGCCGATGGCGGACTCGAGCCCGATGGTGAGCGGCGCGTGGATCCCCGCCGCGGCGAGCGCAGCGGCGAGACCGGCGGCGAGCTCTGCCCCGTAGCCTCCGACCGGATAACCCAGGACGATCTGCGCGGTGTAACCTCCGCCATCGGCGCTCACCGCGCGCACCGCCTGCGCGGAGGCGAGCGTCTCGCCGAGATACGGATCGATGTAGGCGTCGAGCGCGGCGCGCACGGCGTTCACGGGGGGCTCGGGGGTCATGTTGAAAGAGTCCGGTGGGTCCAGTGAGCAATTGTACCCAACCCGGCCGCCTTGCTGGGCTGTGGCATAATTACCAACGAGCTGTCGCTCCTGCGCCCTTGACTACATCCGCGCCCCACATCGGACCGACCCGCGGCTGCCCGGCCGTACGGGCATCCTCTTGCCCGCGCACGGCGGCCCGCCTGGGGCGGCCCGGGAGCGGAACGACCGCATGAGCTTTTTCACCAACCTGCGTGCCGATCGGCTGATCCACGAGATCCGCACCTCGAACGACCCCTCGAGCCCTGCCACGCAGAAGGCGGTGGCGGGACTGAAGCAGGTCGGCCCCGGCGCCATCGAGTCCATTTTCGCGGCGCTCCCCGACGCCGACAAGGGGGCGACCCTGTCCCTGGTCGAGGTGCTCGCGGCGCTGGTCAACCAAAAGACCTTCCCCCAGTTCATGCAGGGGCTGATCGAGGGCAGTCCGCGGGTCATCTCGGGCATCTCCTGGGCGCTCACCAGCAATCGCAACTATCCCGCGCACCTGCTGCTCGATGCGCTCAATACTCAGGGGCTTTCCAAGTCGGCGCTGCTCGAGGTGATCACGGCACAGAAGGCGCGCTTCACGGTGCGTGAGCTCCTCACCGCGGCCTACGTCCAGGAGCCGAACGAGAAGGCGGCACTGTTCCGCATCATCGGCGAGATCGCCGACAAGAGCTCGCTCCCCGAGCTCATCGGCCGGGTGCAGGGCAAGGATCCGATCGCGCGCGTGCACATCATCAACACGCTCGGGCGCTTCAACACCCCGGAGGTGCTGAGCACGCTGCAGGGCCTGCTCAAGGATTCCAACAAGCTGATCCGCGGCGCGACGCTCTCGGCGCTGCAGCGCATGGACGGTCCCATCGACGTCGAGCGGGTGTGCGCGCTGCTGCGCGACCCGGAAATCGACGTGCTCAACAAGGCCGTCGACCTCGTCATCAAGGCCAACCACCCGGAGACGATCCGCTACCTCATCGAGGTGCTCAAGGACGAGAATGAGAACGCGCGGCGCGCCGCCGTCGAGGTGCTGAACGAGGTCGGCAACGCCAAGTCGGTCAAGTACCTGCTGGAGGCGCTCAAGGACAGCGACTGGTGGGTGCGCAGCCGTGCGGCGGATGCGCTCGGCAAGATCGGCGGCCCGAAGGTGATCGACGCGGTGCTGCAGCTGGTGCGCGACAAGGACGAGGACATCCGCCGCGCCGCCATCGAGATCCTCAATCAGACCAAGGACGAGCGCGCCGTCGACTCCCTCATTCAGGCCACGCGCGACAACGACTGGTGGGTGAGCGAGCGCGCCGTGGACGCACTCGCCGAGATCGGCAGCAAGCGCGCCGTGCCGCGCCTCATGGAGATGCTGCATACCGGCAGCCATGACAAGGCCATGCCGATCGTGGTGCGCGCGCTCGGCAAGCTCGGCGATGCCAAGCTGGTGGATGAGCTGCTGCCGCTCGTGGCTCGTCCCGAGCGCGAGATCCGCATCGAGGCGATGCAGGCGCTCTCCAAAGTGGCCGATGAAGCCCAGGCCGACCAGGTGCGCAAGGAGCTGCAGGCGCAGGCCGGCTCGCAGGATCAGACCATCTCGCGCATGGCCGCGGCCGCGGTCACCGAGCTCGACAACCGCATCGCCGGCATCGCCACACTGGCGCCAACGCCCAGCTCCGGACCGCTCCCGCCACCCATGCCGGCCGGCGGGGCGCAAAGCGGCGTGCGGCCGCCACCGGGCGCCGCCCCCGAGCCCACCCGCACGGTGGTGATCGACAACCAGGCGCGGCGTCAGGCCGAGGCCGCGGCGGCCGCCGCCGCACGGCTCGACATCCAGACGCTCAAGCCCGGCGACATCATCGAAGGCCGCTACAAGTACATCGACCGCATCGGGCGCGGCGCCTTCGGCACCGTGCTGCTGATGGAGGACACGGTGGTCGATGAGCGCCTGATCCTCAAGTTCCTCAACCCGAACGTCTCGCAGGACGAGGAAGTGATGAAGCGCTTCGTCCACGAGCTGCGCTACTCGCGCAAGATCACCCACAAGAACGTCATCCGCATCTACGACTTCCTCTACATCCAGGGGCTCTACGCCATCTCGATGGAGTACTTCCCCTCGCACACGCTCGGCAGCGAAGTCGTGAACGAAAAGCCGGTCGAGCTCAAACGCGCCGTGCAGTTCGGCATGGACATCTGCACCGGCATGACCGTGGCGCACCAGCAGGGCATCGTGCACCGCGACCTGAAGCCCGCCAACGTGCTCATCAACCAGGAGGGGCTGCTCAAGATCGTGGACTTCGGCGTCGCGGCGGCGCAGCGCGAGGGCGACACGCAGCTCACCAAGACCGGCTACGTCATCGGCTCGCCGAAGTACATGGCCCCCGAGCAGATCCTCGGCAAGAAGGTCGACGAGCGGGCCGATATCTACGCGCTCGGCGTGATGCTCTACGAGATGGTGACCGGCGTGCCGCCCTACTCGCGCGGCGATCACATGTCGGTCATGTATCAGCACGTGCAGGGCAAGGCGCGCATCCCGCAGGACCTGAACCCGAACCTGCCGCCGGGCCTCTCGGACCTGGTGATGAAGGCGATGGCGGTCGACAAGAACAAGCGCTTCCAGACCATGGACGAGCTGCGGGCCGCGCTCGAGCGGTTTCGTTAACCAGCGCACACTGCGGGTAAGCGGCGCAGCGCGGGCGCAACTGGTACGCCGCCAATGGACAAACTTCGTGCGTTACGTCAAATTTCCGGCTTCAAGCTGTTGATCCTGCGACCCGCGGCAGGCTAAACAGGGTCGGCAGTCTTTCTGGCCGGAGTGGTGGCGTGGCGCGTATAGATGCGTTCCTGAAGCTCGGCACGCAGCAGGGGTGCTCGGACGTGCACCTGGCTGTCGGCGTGCCGCCGATGCTGCGCATGCACGGCGACCTGCTGCCGATCAAGTTCCGCGACCTGCGCCCCGGGGAGCTGGAAGGCTACGTCGGCGAGATCCTCACCAATTCCCAGAACGAGCACTTCGCCAAGGGCAACGACCTCGACTTCTCCTACGTGTCGGGCGAGGGCGGCCGCTTCCGCGTCAACGTCTATCGCAAGGACACCGGCATCGGCGCCACCTTCCGCGCCATTCCCTCGACCGTGCCGAGCCTCGCGAGCCTGAGTCTGCCGCCGATCGTCACCAAGCTGTGCGACTTCCATCAGGGCATGGTGCTGGTGACCGGCTCCACCGGCACCGGCAAGTCGACCACGCTCGCGGCGATGATCGATCACCTGAACTCCACCCGCAAACTCAACATCATCAGCCTGGAGGACCCGATCGAGTTCGTGCACTCGAGCAAGCAGAGCCAGGTCATCCAGCGCGAGCTCGGTACGCACATCCCGAGCTTCGCCGAAGGAGTGCGCGCGGCCATGCGCGAGGACCCGGACGTGATCCTGGTGGGCGAGTTGCGCGACGCCGAGACCATCTCGATGGCGATGACCGCGGCCGAGACCGGCCACCTGGTGCTCGGCACGCTGCATACCACCGGCGCGGTCAAGACCATCGACCGCATCATCGACGCCCTGCCGGTCGAGGAGCGCGAGCAGACCAAGAGCTTCCTGGCGCAGAGCCTGCTCGCCGTCGTCACTCAGGTGCTGGTGAAGACCGCCGACGGGCATGGCCGCCGTGCCGTGTGCGAGATCCTGATGATGACCAAGGCGATCGCCAAGCTCATCCAGACCGAGCAGACCCATCAGATCCCCAGTCAGCTGCAGATGGGCCGCGACCTCGGCATGCAGCTGCTCGACCAGGCGCTGCTCGCCGCCATCAACGCGCGCAGCGTCGATCCCGACGACGCCTACAACTACGCCACCGAAAAGCGCAACTTCCAGAAATTCGTGACCGACACGAGCATGCTGCCGAAGATGGACAGCGCCCCGCCGTCGGCCGCCTCGGCGTCCGGTTAGGCGCAGCTGACGGGACCGTCGTGGCGCAGATCGATCCATTCCTGAACGAGATCCTCGAGAAGCGAGGCTCGGACCTGCATTTCCTCGCGGGCGATCCGCCGCGCATCCGCGTGTACGGCGATCTGACGCCCCTGCGACCGGACAAGCTCACCGCCGATTACGTCAAGACGGCGCTCTACGAGATCATGCCGAAGACCGCCGTCGAGCGCTTCGAGAAGAAGGACGGCGCCGACTTCGCCTACACGCTCGAGGGCAAGGGGCGCTTCCGCGTCAACGTCATGCGGCAGCTGAACGGCATGGGGGCGGTGTTCCGGGCGATCCCCTCCAAGGCGCTGTCGCTCGATGAGCTCAAGCTCCCGGACGCGGTGCGGCAGCTGTGCCACGCCAACAGCGGGCTGATCCTCGTGACCGGCAAGACCGGATCCGGCAAGTCCACCACGCTCGCCGCGATGATCGATGACATCAACCGGCGCGTGCAGGGCCACATCCTCACGGTCGAGGACCCGATCGAGTTCGTGCACGAGAGAAAGAGCTGCCTCATCAGCCAGCGCGAGATCGGCGTACACAGTCCGAGTTTCGCGGCCGCGGTCCACTCGGCCCTGCGCGAGGATCCGGACGTGGTGCTGGTCGGCGAGTTGCGCGACCTCGAGACCATGAGCATCGCGGTAACCGCGGCCGAGATGGGCATTCTGGTGATGGGGACGCTGCACACCAACGGTGCGGCCGCGACCGTCGACCGCATGGTGAATGTGTTCCCCTCCGACAAGCAGTCGCACGTGCGCACCATGCTGTCCACTTCGCTCCGCGGGGTGGTGTCGCAACAGCTGCTGCAGCGCGCCGACCGCCAGGGCCGCGTGGCGGCCCTCGAGATCCTGGTTAACACTCCCGCGGCCGCCAATCTCATCCGCCAGGGCAAGCTCGATCAGCTCGATAACGCCATGCAGACCGGCGGCCAGTTCGGCATGCGTACTATGGACACGGCGATCCAACAGCTGCTCGACTCGCGGCAGATCACCGGCAACGAGGCCTACAAGAAGGCGATCAACAAGGCCAAGTTCGAGGAGTTCCGCGAAGCCAGCTGACTCCCCGGCGCCCCGCCCGCCGGGACGGTAAACTATGCCGATGACCCGGCGGATCTTCGTCACTACGGCGCTGCCCTACGCCAACGGCCCGTTCCACATCGGGCACATCATGGAGTACATCCAGGCGGACATCTGGGTGCGCTTCCAGCGCATGCAGGGACATCAGCTGCACTTCGTCTGCGCCGACGACGCGCACGGCGCGCCGATCATGCTCAAGGCGGAAGCCGAGGGCGTGACGCCCCGGCAGCTGGTGGAGCGCATCGCCGCCGGCCGGCCGCGCTATCTCGCGGGCTTCCACCTGAGCTTCGATCACTGGTATTCGACCGACTCGCCGGAGAACACCCGCCTGTCGCAGGACGTGTACGCGCGCCTGAAGGCCGCGGGGCTCATATATAAGAAGGACATCGAGCAGTTCTTCGATCCGGTCAAGGGCATGTTTCTGCCCGACCGCTACATCAAGGGCGAGTGTCCCAACTGCCACGCGCGCGATCAGTTCGGCGACGCCTGCGAGGTGTGCGGCACGGTGTACGCGCCCACCGACCTCATCGAGCCCTACTCGGCGCTCTCGGGCGCGAAGCCGCTGCTGAAGAGCTCGGAGCACTTTTTCTTCCGCCTGTCGGACCCGAAGTGCGTTGCGTTCCTCGAGGCCTGGCTCGCAGCTCCCGGGCGGCTGCAGCCGCAGGTCGCCAACAAGGCGCGCGAGTGGCTCTCGGGGCGCGGCGACCGGGCGCTGGGTGATTGGGACATCTCGCGCGATGCCCCCTACTTCGGCATCCCGATCCCGGATGCGCCGGGGAAATACTTCTACGTGTGGCTGGATGCGCCGATCGGCTATCTCGCCGCGCTGCAGAGCTACTTCACCAGCGGCAAGGCCGCTGCCCGTGGCGAGCCCCGCGGCTTCGAGGAGTTCCTGGCGGCCGCCGACACCGAGCAGATCCATTTCATCGGCAAGGACATCATCTACTTCCACACGCTGTTCTGGCCGGCGATGCTCCGGTTCGCCGGCCCGCCGTACAAGGTGCCGAACCACGTGTACGTGCACGGCTTCATCACCGTCTCCGGCGAGAAGATGTCGAAGTCGCGCGGCACCGGCATCAGTCCGCTGCGCTATCTCGACGTCGGCATGAATGCCGAGTGGCTGCGCTACTACATCGCCGCCAAGCTCAACGCCAGCGTCGAGGACCTCGACTTCAATCCCGAGGACTTCCTGGCGCGCGTCAACAGCGACCTCATCGGCAAGTACGTCAACATCGCGAGCCGTGCGGCGAGCTTCATCACCCGGCATTTCGGCGGCGCGCTGCGCTACAGCGGCGACACCGGACAACTCACCGCGCGCGCGGCGGCGCAGGCGGCGCTGGTTCAGGAGAGCTACGCGAGCCGCGAGTGCGGCAAGGCCATGCGCGACATCATGGGCGTAGCCGATCAGCTCAATCAGGAGTTCGATGCACGCCAGCCCTGGGTACTGGCACGCGATGCCAAACGCTCCACCGAGCTGCAGGACGTCTGCTCGCGCGCGCTCGCGGGCTTCAAGCTCCTCAGCGTGCTGCTCGCGCCGGTGCTGCCCGCGGTCGCCGAGCGCGTCGCGCGGCAGCTCTTCGGTCTCGATCGGCCGTTTCGCTGGAGCGACGCCACGGTTCTACCCGAGCGCGTCAACCCCTACGAGCACCTCATGACACGCGTCGAGCCGCGGCAACTCGAGGCGCTTTTCGAGAGCGATGCCGTGGCGCCGGCGGCCACCGCCACCAGGGCGCCGGCCTCCACGAGCGCCTCCACGGCGAGCGCCGCGCCCACGACGGCGGCGGGTGCGGCGGATTCCACCATCTCGATCGACGAGTTCAAGCGCATCGACCTGCGCGTGGCGCGGATCGTGCGCGCCGAGGCAGTCGCCGGCGCCGACAAGCTCCTGAAGCTCACGCTCGATCTGGGAACCGAAACCCGCAACGTGTTCGCGGGGATCAAGTCGGCCTACGATCCGGCGGCGCTCGAGGGCCGCCTGACCGTGATGGTTGCCAACCTGGCGCCGCGCAAGATGAAGTTCGGTGTCTCCGAAGGCATGGTACTGGCGGCGAGCGGCGAGGGTCCGGGCCTCTACCTGCTCGCGCCGGACAGCGGCGCGGCACCCGGCATGAAGATCACCTGAGGCGGGCGGCTCACGCCGCGCCGCCGGTGAACATGGTCAGCGCCCACGACATCGACGCCCTGCTGCCGCAGACCCAGTGCACGCGCTGCGGGTACAGCGGCTGCCAGCCCTACGCCGAAGCAATCGCCGCCGGGCTCGCCGCGCTCAATCAGTGCCCGCCCGGCGGCGCCGCCACCATCGGCGCCCTCGCAACGCTGCTCGGGCGCGCGCCGCTCCCCCTCGACCCCGCAAACGGCGTGGAAGGGCCGGAGCTGGTGGCGCAGATCGACGAAGAGGCCTGCATCGGCTGCGCCCGCTGCCTGCCGCCCTGTCCGGTCGATGCGATCGTGGGCGCGGCTAAGCAGATGCACACGGTGCTGCTCGCGCTCTGCACCGGCTGCGAGCTGTGTGTCGCGCCCTGCCCGGTCGACTGCATCACGATGGTGACGCGCGCCAGCCTCCCCGCGGCACCGCCGGCACCCGGACCTCCCGACAACCGCGCACGCTACGGCGCCCACGACGCGCGTCTCGCGATGCGCTCCGAGCAGCGCGCCTTGCTCGTCGCCGCGCGCAAACAGGCGGCACCCTAGGCAACCCATGCATCCTGCGACGCGTGCGGCCATCTTTCGCCGGCTTCGGGCCGCGAATCCCTCGCCCACGACCGAGCTCGTACATGGCTCGCCGTTCGAGCTCCTGGTCGCCGTGATGCTCTCGGCGCACACTACCGACAAGAGCGTAAACGCCGCCACCAGCGTGCTGTTCCCGATCGCCAACACGCCCGCGGCCATCGCGGCGCTCGGCGTCGAGGGAGTGAAGCCCTACATCCGCAGCGTCGGTCTCTACAACACCAAGGCCGCGAACCTGGTCGCGCTCGCCCGGCAGATCCTGGAGCGGCACGGCGGCGAGGTACCCTCCGACCGGGCCGCGCTCGAGGCATTACCGGGCGTCGGCAGGAAGACCGCCAGCATCATCCTCAACATGGTGTTCGGCCAGCCCGAGATCGCGGTCGATACGCACATATTCCGTGTCGCCAACCGCACCGGGCTGGCTCCGGGCAAAACGCCACGCGAGGTCGAGGAGGGCCTCCTCGCCAATACGCCGCCCGAGTTCCGCAAGGACGCGCACCACTGGCTGATCCTTCACGGCCGCTACGTGTGCACCGCGCGCTCGCCCAAATGCCCGGCCTGCATCATCCGCGACCTGTGCGAGTACCAGCACAAGACACCCGCGCCGGCGCGGCGTACCGGTCTGCGCGCCGCGATAGTCAAGGCGGGCAAGCGCCGCGCGCGGTCGCAGCGCAGGGCACGCTGAGGGCCGTCGCGCGCTACTTCTTCTTCGGCAGATAAAGATCCGTCAGCGTCCCTTCGAACGCCTCGGCCGCTCCGGCCACGGTCTCCGAGAGCGTCGGATGCGGATGGATCGTGAGGCCGATGTCGGCGGCGTCGCAGCCGGTCTCCACCGCGAGCGCAACCTCGCTGATCAGCTCGCCCGCGTTGGTGCCGACGATGCCGCCGCCGAGCACGCGATGCGTCTGCGGATCGAACAGCAGCTTGGTGAAGCCTTCCTCGCGCCCGAGCGAAAGGGAGCGGCCGTTGGCCACCCAGGGGAAGTTGCCCTTGGCATAGGCAATGCCCTGCTCCTTCGCCTCGGTCTCGGTGAGTCCCGCCCAGGCGACTTCCGGATCGGTGTAGGCCACCGACGGAATCACCCGGGCATCGAAGGCGCGTTTCTGACCCGCGGCGACCTCCGCGGCGACCTTGCCCTCGTGCATCGCCTTGTGCGCCAACATCGGCGGCGCGGCGATGTCGCCGACCGCGAAAATGTGCGGAACGTTGCTGCGCATCTGCCGGTCGACCGGGATGAAGCCGCGCTCGGATACTTTCACCCCGGCGAGCTCGGCGCCGACGCTGTGGCCGTTCGGCGTGCGTCCCACCGCCACCAGAACCCGGTCGAAGATCTGCGGCGCCGGAGCTTTCTCGCCCGCGAAGCTCACGCGCAGCCCCTCGGCCCTGGCTTCGACCGCCGACACCTTGGTGCCGAGCAGGATCTGCTGGTAGCGCGCGCGGATGCGCCGCTCGAGTGGTCTTACCAGGTCCGGATCGCAGCCCGGCATGAGCTGCGGGGTGAGCTCGACGACGCTCACGCGCGTGCCGAGCGCATCGAACACGCTGGCCATCTCGAGTCCGATGATGCCGCCGCCGATCACCAGCAGGCCGCCGGAGAACTCCGGCAGCTCGAGCGCGTCGGTCGAGTCGAGGATGCGCGGATCGGAGGGCAGGCCCGGGAGCCCGATGGGCTCGGACCCCGCCGCGATGATGCACTGCTCGAAGCGGATGCGCTGCGAGCCGCTCGTGCCCATGACCTCGAGAACGTTGGGACTGACGAAGCGCCCGCTCCCCTGCACCACGTCCACCTTGCGCTGGCGCGCGAGCACCCGCAGGCCGCTCGTCAGCTTGCGCACCACCGAGGTCTTCCAGTCGCGCAGCTTCGCGAGATTGATGTCGGGAGCCGAGAACGCGATGCCGCGCTCGCTCATCTCCTCGGCGTCCTCGATCACCTTGGCGGCGTGGAGCAGCGCCTTCGACGGTATGCAGCCGACATTGAGGCACACGCCACCGAGCTCTGGCCAGCGCTCGACCAGCGTGACCTTCAATCCTAAGTCCGCGGCGCGGAACGCCGCCGTGTAGCCGCCGGGCCCCGCTCCGAACACCAGCAGCTGCGTCGAGCTGTTGTAGTCGGCGCCGGCACGATCGGCCGGCCCGCCCTTCTGCGAGGGCATGCGCACCGTATCGCCCGCGGCCTCGATGCGCGCGGCCGGCGCGCTGGCGGCGGAGGGCTGCCCCCCGGCCGCCACCGTATCGAGGCGCGCGAGAACTGAGCCTTTCGAGACCTTGTCGCCGCGCTTCACCAGCACCTCGGTGAGAGTGCCCGCGGCGGTCGAGGGCACGTCCATCGAGGCCTTGTCGGTCTCGAGCGTGACGAGCGGCGTGTCGACGGCGACGACGTCGCCGGGCTTTACCAGCACGTCGACGATGTCCACGTCGCTGAAGTTCCCGAGATCGGGAACCAGCAGCTCGACGCGGCTCACAGCACCGCCTCGAGCAGGGAGCGCGGTTCGGCCAGCGTCTGGGCGAGGTAGGTGGTGAAGCGCGCGGCCATCGCACCGTCGATCACGCGATGATCGTACGAGAGCGACAGGGGCAGCATGAGGCGCGGCACGAAGCTCGAGCCGCGGTATACCGGCCGCAGCGTGGAACGCGAGACTCCGAGGATCGCCACCTCGGGCGGGTTGATGATGGGAGTGAAGGCGGTGCCGCCGATGCCTCCCAGGCTCGAGATGGTGAAGCAGCCGCCCTGCATGTCGAGCGGCGGCAGCTTTCCGGCGCGGGCCTTCTCGGATAACAGTCCGAGCTGCCGTGCGAGCTCGTAGACGTCCTTGCGGTGCGCATCGCGCACCACCGGCACCACGAGGCCCGTGGGCGTGTCGGCCGCGAACCCCATGTGGATGAACTTGCGCACGATGAGATTAGCGCCCTCGGCATCGAGCGCGGAATTGAAGCGCGGGAACTCCAGCAGCGTTTTGACGCATGCGCGCATGATGAAGGCGAGCGGCGTCAGCTTGACGCCGGCCGCCTGCGCCTTGTCCTTGAGGCTCGCGCGCAGCTCTTCGAGCTCGGTGATGTCGGCCTCGTCGAACTGCGTGACGTGCGGGATGTTGACCCAGGCCGCCTGCAGGCGCGGACCCGAGATCTTCTGGATGCGCGTGAGTGGCTGCGTCTCGACAGGCCCGAACTGCGAGTAGTCGACCACCGGAATCGCAGGCAGCACGGGCCGCGGACCCAGCGCCGGCGCGGCCGCCGGGGCTGCGGGAGCGCTGAGCGCCTGCTTCACGAAGGTCTTGACGTCCTCGTGCGTGATGCGGCCCTTGAAGCCCGTGCCCTTCACGCGCCCAAGATCAACGCCGAGCTCGCGGGCGAACTTGCGCACCGAGGGACCCGCGTGCGCACGCGAGAATCCGGGCTCGTCGATGGCCGGCAGATCGGGACGGTATGAGGTCGGGGTCCCGAGCTGCGAGAACGGCACGAGCTTGCCGGGCCGCTCAACGCTCGCCGGCGCGGCGTCCGGCGCAGGCGCGCGCGGTGCGGCTGCGGGCGCGACCGCGGCTGGCGCAGCAGCCGCGGGCGCCGGCTTTGCCGCGGGCGCCGGCGTTGCCGGGGGCGGCGGGGACGGCGCGGGTGGTGGCGGTGGCGCCGCGGGCCGGGCATCGGCGCCTGGCGCCGCACCGCCCGCGGCCGCTCGCACGGTGGCGATCAGGTCGCCCGTCGAGACGGTGCCGCCCTTTGCCACGTGGACCTTCTCGATGACGCCTCCGGCGGTCGAAGGAACATCCATCGTGGCCTTTTCCGACTCGAGCGTGACGAGGGGAGTATCGACCTCGACGCTCTCGCCGGGCTTCACCAGCACGTCGATGATGGCGACGTCCTTGAAGCTGCCCATGTCGGGCACGCGCACTTCCAGCAGCGGCGCCGCGCTCATGGGAGGGCGGCCTTCAGACTTTCCACGGGACCGGACGCTCGGGGTCGACGCCGAGCGCCTTGATCGCTCCGCTAACCGTCGCGCCGTCCACGCGCTTCTCGTCGGCGAGTGCCTTCAGGGCCGCGATCACGATGTAGTTGCGATCCACCTCGAAGAAGCTGCGCAACGCCGCGCGCGAGTCGGAGCGGCCGAAACCGTCGGTGCCGAGTACCAGGTAGCGGCCCGTCACCCACTGGCGGATCTGATCGGGCACCGTGCGCATATAGTCGGTGGCGGCGACCACCGGGCCTTCGCGGTCCTTCAGCAGCTGACCGATGTACGGAGTGCGCAGCGCTCGGTCCGGATGCAGCAGGTTCCAGCGCTCGCACTCGAGCGCCTCGCGCCGCAGCTCGCTGAAGCTGGTGACCGAGAGCACGTCGGCAGGGATCCCGTAGTTGTCCTCGAGTATCTTCGCGGCCGCCAGGCACTCGCGCAGGATGGTGCCGGAGCCGAGCAGGGTCGCGCGCACCTTGCCACGGCCACCGATCTGCAGGAGATATGCGCCGTTCAGGATCCCGCGCTCCACTCCCGGCGGCATCGGCGGGTGCGCATAGTTCTCGTTCATCACGGTGAGGTAATAGAAAATGCTCTCCTGCTCGGCGTACATGCGCCGCAGTCCGTCGTGGATGATGACGGCGAGCTCGTAAGCGTAGGTCGGATCGTAGGCGACGCAATTCGGCACGGTGCTGGCGACCAGCTGGCTGTGGCCGTCCTGATGCTGCAGACCCTCGCCCGCGAGCGTGGTGCGCCCCGCGGTGGCGCCCAGCAGGAACCCGCGCGCCTGGATGTCGCCCGCCGCCCAGATGAAGTCGCCGACCCGCTGGAAGCCGAACATGGAATAGAAGATATAGAACGGCACCATGTTGATGCCGTGGTTGCTGTAGGAAGTGCCGGCGGCGATCCACGAGCAGAGTGACCCCGCCTCGTTGATGCCTTCCTCGATCATCTGGCCCTTCTTGTCCTCGCGGTAGGACATGAGGGTCTCGGCATCCTGCGGCGTGTACAGCTGGCCCACGGAGGAGTAGATGCCGATCTGCCGGAACAGGCCCTCCATGCCGAAGGTGCGCGCCTCGTCGGGCACGATCGGCACGATGTTGCGGCCGATGTTCTTGTCCTTGAGGAGGACCGTGAGGATGCGTACGAAGGCCATCGTGGTGGAGATCTCGCGCTCGCCGGTACCTTCGAGGATCGAGGAAAACGCCTCGAGCAGCGGGATCACCAGCGGCGGCGCGTTGTGGCGCCGCTGCGGCAGGTAGCCGCCGAGTACGGCGCGCTTCTCGCGCAGGTAGCCCGCCTCCTCGGAATTCTCCTCGGGCTTGCGGAACGGCAGCTGCGCGAGCTCATCGTCGGCGACCGGGATGTTGAAACGGTCGCGGAACACGCGCAGGTCCTCTTCCCCCATCTTCTTCTGCTGATGGGCGATCATCTGCCCCTCGCCGCCCTTGCCGAGACCAAAGCCCTTGACGGTCTTGGCGAGAATCACCGTCGGCTGGCCCTTGCTGGCGACCGCGGCGGCGTAGGCGGCGTAGACCTTGAGCGGATCGTGCCCGCCGCGGTTCAAGCGCCAGATCTCGTCGTCCGACATGTTGGCGACCATCGCCTTGAGCTCGGGATCCTTGCCGAAGAAGTGCTCGCGGGTGAAGGCGCCGCCCTTGGCCTTGAAGTTCTGGTACTCGCCGTCGACGGTCTCCTCCATCACGCGGCGCAGGATCCCCTTGTAGTCGCGCGCCAGCAGCGGATCCCAGCGCGAGCCCCACAGCACCTTGATCACGTTCCAGCCGGCGCCGAGGAAGGCCGCCTCGAGCTCCTGAATGATCTTGCCGTTACCGCGTACCGGACCGTCGAGACGCTGCAGGTTGCAGTTGATGACGAAGATCAGGTTGTCGAGGCCCTCGCGCACCGGCATGGTGAGCGCGCCCATCGATTCGGGCTCATCCATCTCGCCGTCGCCGAGGAAGGCCCAGACCTTCTGGTCGGACGCCTTCACCAGGCCGCGGTGCTCGAGATAGCGGGTGAAGCGCGCCTGGAACATCGCCATCATGGGACCCAGGCCCATCGACACCGTGGGGAACTGCCAGAAGTCCGGCATCAGCCACGGGTGCGGATAGGACGAGAGTCCGAGGCCGCGCCCGCCCGCTTCCTGGCGGAAGTGGCGCAGCAGATCCTCGCTCAGGCGTCCCTCGAGAAAAGCGCGCGCGTAGATGCCCGGCGAGGAGTGTCCCTGGAAGAACACCAGGTCGCCGGGATGCTGCTCGGAGGGCGCGCGCCAGAAGTGATTGAAGCCGACCTCGTAGAGTGTCGCCGACGAGGCGTAGCTCGCCAGGTGCCCGCCGTACTCGGAGGACTTGCGGTTGGCGAGCAGCACCATCGCGAGCGCGTTCCAGCGGATGTAGGCCTCGATGCGCCGCTCGAGCGCGCGGTTGCCCGGGTACTCAGGCTCACGCCCGTTCGGGATGCTGTTGACGTAGGCGGTGTTGGGCTTGAACGGCAGGTAGGCGCCGCTGCGGCGCGTGTAGTCGATGAGCCGCTCGAGCAGGTAGTGCGCGCGCTCGGGGCCGTGGGACTTCAGCACCGAGTCGATGGATTCGAGCCACTCCCGGGTCTCGACGGGATCCAGGTCTTCGAGCTTGAGCGGTTCGGTCATGTGGTCTGCCAGGTGAGCGGTTTCGCGGGGCCAAGCCAAGTCCGACGCGCGGTCGCGGGTCTTCGTCGCAGGCGTGTTGTGCCGCGTCGCGATAGAATGAGTGATTAATGATGGCTAGCGCCGGCAGGTAAAGCAAGTGAGCCCGAGGGCGTCCGCCGCGCTACCCAAGGCTGTGCTGCCCACGGTGCGGCCTCCGGCGATCGCCACCGCCCGAATCACCAGCCGTGAGGCGGCGCAGGTCGACGCGCTGCTCGCGATCGTGCCGCTGCCGGTGAATCCGCGGGCCTTGGCTCATCTCCCGGACAGCGCGCGCTGGCGCGAGCTCGACGCGCGCTTGCCGCCGCCGCGCGCCGCGACGGTGCGCACCACGGTGCTCGGCAACCGCCGTCAGACCCTCGCCGTGCTCGGCTACCTCGCCGCCGATGCCAGCCCGTTCGAGCGGCTGACGCTCGCGGCGCGCATGTTGAAGGAGGCGGCGGCGCGCAGCCCGGCGAGCGTCGGTCTCGCCGCGCCGGGGCTCTCCGGCGCCGCGGCGCGCGTCTCGCTCGAGGCGCTGCTCGCCGCGGCTCTCGCCCAGGCGTTCCCGCTGCCGAGCTTCCGCGCGAGCGCGAGCGCTGAGCAGCCGCTGCGGCGCCTGCTGTTGCTCGACGCTGCCGGGCTCGACCTGCGTTACGGCGCCGCGGTCGCGCGCGGCACCAACCTCGCCCGCTGGCTGACCGCGCTCCCTCCCAACATCCTCGATGCGCGCAGCTATGCCCGCGGCATCGCGCGCCTCGCGCGCACGCACGGACTCGCGCTCCGCTGGCTGAATGAGCGCGCGCTGCGCCGTGCGGGCGCCGGCGCTTTCCTGGCGGTGGCCGGCGGCAACGGCGAGCGCGGCGCCGGCATCGCGCATCTGCGCTACCGGCCCGCGCGCCGCCGCACGGCCCGGCCCGACATTGCGCTGGTCGGCAAGGGGATCCTGTTCGATACCGGGGGTGTGAACCTGAAGACGCACCGCTCCATGCTCGACATGCACACCGACATGTCGGGCAGCGCGGTGGCGCTCGCGACGCTCATCGCGTTGAGCGAGCTGCGCGTGCCGCTCGCCGTGGACGCCTGGCTCGCGATCACCGAAAACCGCATCGGACCGAAGGCCTACCGGCCGCAGGAGGTGGTGCGCGCCGCCAACGGCGTCACCATCCAGGTGATCCATACCGACGCCGAAGGCCGCATGGTGCTCGCGGACACACTGGCGCTCGCGGGGCGCACGCGACCGCGCTTCATGATGGACTTCGCGACGCTCACCGGCGCCTGCGTGTACGCGCTCACCGAGCGCATGAGCGGCGTGTTCACCAACCGCCCGCAGCTCGCGGCGACGCTCGGCGATGCCGGCCGCGTGAGCGGCGAGCGCGTGTGGAACTTCCCGAACGAGCCCGACTACGACGCCGATCTCGACAGCAAGGTGGCCGACATCCAGCAGTGCGCCGTGGACGGCAAAGGCGATCACATCCTCGCGACGCGCTTCCTCGCGCGCTTCGTGCCGCGCGACACCGCCTGGGTGCACGTCGATCTGTCCTCCGCGACGCGCAGCGGCGGGCTCGCACACGTCGCCACCGACGTCACCGGCTTCGGCGTGCGCTTTGCGCTCGAGCTCATTCTCGGCCAGAACGTGCTCGCGGCGCTGGAGCGGCGCGCGTGACGGCGCTCACCATCCGCCGGCCCGACGACTGGCACCTGCACCTGCGCGACGCGGCGGCGCTCGCCGCGGTGCTGCCCTTCACCGCCGCGCGCTTTGCGCGCGCCATCGTCATGCCGAACCTCGAGCCCGCGGTCACCACCACCGCGCAGGCGCTCGCATACCGGCGGCGCATCCTCGCGGCGCTGCCCGCGCACCTGCCCTTCGAGCCGCTGATGACGCTCTATCTCACCGACGACACGCCGGCCGCCGAGGTCGAGCGCGCGCGCGCGAGCGGCTGCATCCTCGGCTTCAAGCTCTATCCGGCCGGCGCCACCACCCATTCCGACAGCGGCGTGACCGACGTCAGGCGCATCGCGGCGGTGCTGGAGCGCATGGCCGAGCTCGACGTCGTGCTCCAGGTGCACGGCGAGGTCACCGACCCCTCGGTCGACATCTTCGACCGCGAGGCGTGCTTCATCGAGCGCACGCTCGCGCCGCTCATCGAGCGGTTTCGCAAGCTGCGCGTCGTGTTCGAGCACATCACGACCCGGGCGGCGGTGGATTTCGTGCTCGGCGCGCGCGCGGGCGTGGCGGCAACGGTGACGCCGCAGCACCTGCTGATGAATCGCAATGCGCTGTTCGCGGGCGGGATCCGCCCGCATCACTACTGCGCCCCGGTACTGAAGGCCGAGGCCGACCGCGCGGCGCTGCTCGCCGCCGTAACCCGCGGCAGCGAGCGCTTCTTCCTCGGCACCGACAGCGCGCCCCACGCGCGCCGCGCCAAGGAGACGGCCTGCGGCTGCGCCGGCATCTTCTCCGCGCACGCCGGCATCGAGCTGTATGCCGAGGCCTTCGAGGCCGCCGGCGCCCTCGACAAGCTGGAAGGATTCGCGGCAGCCCATGGCGCCGACTTCTACGGCCTGCCGCGGAATACGGCAGCCATCACGCTGGTGCGCGAGCCCTGGCAGGTGCCGGACCACTATCCGTTCGGCGCGGACGAACTGGTGCCGCTGCGCGCCGGCGAGCGCATCTCCTGGCGCCTGGCGCGAGCGGCCGCAGGACCTGCGCCATGAGCGAGGCCGGGCCGAGCGCACCGCTCAAGCCGCCCGCGGCCGCCGCGCTCATGACGTGCCGCTTCCGCGGCTACCTGCCGGTGGTCGTCGATGTGGAGAGCGGCGGATTCCACGCCGCGACCGATGCGCTGCTCGAGATCGCCGCCGTGCTCATCGACATCGACGCCGCCGGCACGCTGCTGCGGGGCGCGACGCACCACTATCACGTGCAGCCGTTCGCGGGCGCGCGCATCGACCCGGCCTCGCTGTCGGTGACGGGCATCGATCCGCATCACCCGCTGCGCCCGGCGATCCCCGAGCGCGATGCGCTGCAGCGGATCTTCCGCGAGGTGCGCCACGCGGTGCGCGCCTACGGCTGCCGCCGCGCGATCCTGGTCGGGCACAACGCCGCCTTCGACCTCGCATTCCTCAACGCCGCGGTGGCGCGCGCCGAGGTCAAACGCAATCCCTTTCACCCCTTCTCGTGCTTCGACACCGCGACGCTCGCCGGAGCGGCGCTCGGCCAGACCGTGCTCGCCAAGGCGCTCACCGTCGCGGGGCTCGAGTGGGACGCCGGCAGCGCGCACAACGCCCGCTATGACGCCGAGCGCAGCGCCGAGATCTTCTGCCTGGTTTGCAACCGGTTGCGGGAGAGCTTCGAGCGCTCGCGCGAGCGCGCGCAGGCGCTCGGCTGGCTCAACGCGCCGGCGGACGATGCGGCGGGCGAGGACGCGCCGCCAGAGGAGGCGATTACTGCGCCGCCCCCGCCTCAGCCATGAGCTTCTTCAGCTCGCCGCTCCTGAGCATCTCCAGCGCGATATCGCAGCCGCCAACCAGCTCGCCCTTCACGTACAGCTGCGGGTAAGTCGGCCAGTTGGAGTAGCGCTTGAGCGCCTCGCGCATCTCCGGCTCCTCGAAGATGTTCACGTAGCGGAAGTTGGCGCCCACGGCGCGCAGCGCCGCGACCGTTTGCGCGGAAAATCCGCACTGCGGGAAATCCGGCGTGCCCTTCATGAACAGCACCACCGGGCCCGCGCCGAGCTCCGCCTTGATTCTCTCGACCACGTCCATCGTAACTACCTCTGTTGCCGGCGGCGCTGCTCGAGCTCCGCGATCAGGCGCCACTGCTCCGCCGCGCTCATGGCGAGCCATCGGCCGATCTCCGCCCCCGTTCGCAGGCATCCGATGCAGTATCCCCGGTCGTCCAGGGAGCAGACATTGATGCAGGGTGAAGGCGGCCGCTCGGGCGGCCCCGCGCGCGTGGGCGCCTGGGTCACGCTCGCATCCGCATGCGTTGAATTATGGGGGTCCCTCGCCTATTCTTCAAACGCCCGATTTAGGCCCAGGTCAATCGAACCAATAAGTTGGAGACCGAAGCATGAATCCCCTCAACAACCATCGGCAGTCCCTGATCCTCGGCATCGTGATCGCGGTGGTGCTCGCGCTGGTGATCACCGGTTTCAGTGTCAACTTCTACGCACTGGGTCTGGCGCGCTGGTTCCACATCGTCGCCGGCGTGTTCTGGATCGGCCTCCTCTACTACTTCAACGTCGCGCAGACGCCGGCGCTCGCGGACGCGGCCGCCGACAAGGGTGGACCGGGCGGCGCGGGCATCACCAAGTACGTGGCTCCCCGGGCGCTGTTCTGGTTCCGCTGGAGCGCTCTGGCCACCTGGCTCGGCGGCGCCTGGCTCCTCGGGGCGAGCTTTCTCAGCGCCTTCACCTTCGGCGCGGTTGCGGATCCCAACGGGCACTCGCCCTACTACCTGCACACGATCGGCACCGGCGCCTGGCTCGGCACCATCATGCTGTTCAATGTCTGGGCGCTGATCTGGCCGAACCAGAAGAAGATCCTCGGGATGGTCGCCGCCACGGATGAGGAGAAGGCCCGGGCGCGCAAGACGGCCGGCATGGCCTCACGGGTGAATTTCGTGCTGTCGATCCCGATGATCATGTGCATGGCCGGGGCGAGCCACCTGCTGCTGTTTACTCCGCGCTAGGAGCCATGCGCGAGCCTCCGCGCGATCTCGCCAGCCAGGTCGAGGCGGCGCTGCGCGAGGACATCGGCAGCGGCGACGTGACGGCGGCGTTGGTGCCCGCGGCGCAGCGCGTGCGCGGCAGCGTGATCACGCGCGAGAACGCGGTCCTCGCCGGCCGGCCGTGGGTCGATGCGACCTTCCGCCATCTCGACCCGCACGTGCAGCTCGTCTGGCATGCCAACGACGGCGAGCCGATCGCCGCCAATCAGGTCATCTTCGACATCGCCGGCAGCGCCCGCCCGGTGCTGACCGGCGAGCGCACTGCCCTCAACTTCCTGCAGCTGCTGTCGGCGGCCGCGACCGCGACGCGGCGCTTCGTCGACGCAGTCAGCGGCACCGGCTGCGCCATTCTCGACACCCGCAAGACCATCCCGGGAATGCGCAGCGCACAGAAGTATGCAGTGCTGTGCGGCGGCGGACACAACCACCGCATGGGCCTCTACGACCGCGTGCTGATCAAAGAGAATCACATCGCCGCCGCCGGCTCGCTCACGGGTGCGATCCGCGCCGCGCGCAGTCATGCGCCCGGGATGACGGTCGAGGTCGAAGTCGAATCGCTCACCGAGCTCGAGGAGGCGCTCGCGGCCGCACCCGACATCGTGATGCTCGATGAGTTCGGCAACGCGGACCTGCGCGCCGCGGTCGCGCTCAACCGCGCGCGCGGCCGCCCGGTAAAGCTCGAGGCCTCGGGGAGCGTGTCGCTCGAATCGGTGCGCGCGATCGCGGAGACCGGCGTCGACTACATATCGGTCGGCTCGCTCACCAAGCACGTGCGCGCCGTGGATCTGTCGATGCGGCTGGAGTTCAGCGCCGTCAAGCCTTGAGCGTGCCGCCGCGCGGCGCGTCCTATCGCTGGTAGTAGTTGGCGGCGGCGTGTAAACCGTCCGCGCCGCCCGTTAGCGGCGTGCCTGATGGGCGGAGAACAAGGTGGTGCGAGAGCGTGCGGGCCGCGGCTGGCTTCTGCCCGGGCTCCTTTCGAGCCTGTCATTCGCAGCCACGCAAGGCGCCCCCGCGGCCGACACGAGCGCCACGCCGGACGCCTCCGCCCTGAGTGAGCTCACGATCACCGCGACGCGGATTCCGGAGCCGGTGGATCAGGTTCCTGCCTCCGTCTCCACGGTCGCGGGCGGCGACCTCCGCGCGCGCGACTCGTGGGACATGGCTTCGGCCCTGAGCCTCGTGGCAGGCATCGAAGCGCCAGCCGGTGGCGATGCGGGTCCGTCGAGCTCGGTGCCCTCCTTCTGGGGATTGCACGAGTTCGACGCTTTCCTCCTGGTCATGGACCATGTGCCCTGGGGAGGCGCGTTCAATCCCGCGATCACCACGCTCAACCTCAACGACGTCGAACGCATCGAGGTGCTGAAGGGCGCCGCTCCGGTCATGTACGGCGCGACCTCCTTTGTCGGGGTCGTGCACGTGCTGCACTACCCGGCGGGCGAGGCGGCGGATGAAGCTTCGGTGGCGTTCGGCAACTACGGCTCGACACGCGGTGCAGCCGCGTTCGCCCTGCCGCGGTGGGGGGACTACCGCCAGTCCTTCGCCGCGGATGGCGAGAACCTCGGATTCGCGGACGGGCGCGAGAAGGTCTCCGACGGCCGGCTGCTGTATCGGGGAGCGCTCGACCTCGGCACCGGTGAGCTGCGGGTCGATGCGAACCTGAGCATTGTGCGCGACGTGCCCCCGAGCCCCGTCATCCGCGAGGGCAGCGCACTCACCAGCCTCACGTCGATCAACGCCAACTTCAATCCCGCAGACGCCGCGCTCGACGAGGACAAGTATCAGCTTGCTGTCGCCTACACACGGCCGACGTCCTGGGGCAGCTGGGAAACCCTGGCTTCCGTCTCGCGCTCCCACGTCGACGACGTCCGCGCCTTCCTCCATCCGGACCTGAGCGGCAGCGCCGACACGCAGAACCAGAATCGCTCGATCCTCGACGACTACTTCGACACGCACCTCGCGAGCGAGCTCGGCCAGCTGTCGCTGCTCGTCGGGGCGGACCTCCTCTACGGCTACGGGCGGCAGGTCACACTGAACGGCAACAGCGCTTATACCGTGCCGCTCGACGGCTCGGTGGTGCCGCCGCCGACCACGCAGCTGCCGGTCAACGAGGTGGGCTTCGTCGCCGACAAGCGCCTGTTCGCCGGACAGTACGCGCAGCTCGACTGGAAGCCCGATACGCGCTGGGACCTGCTCGTCGGTGTGCGGCTCAACGAGACCAATGAAGACAAGCTCTCGAGCGATCTCACCCTGCCGCCGTTCACCGACGTCATTGCATACGCGCAGGAGAGTGCCCGCCGCGACGTCACGCGCCCCACGGAGACCGCCGGCGTCAGCTACCGTGCGTGGAGTGAGGGCAAGGACGAGCTGGTCGTGTACGCGGACTTCCGCAACGCCTTCAAGCCGTCGGCGCTCGATTTCGGCCCCGACTACCAACCGGCAGTGCTGCTCCCCGAGACCGCCAGGAGCTACGAGGCCGGCCTCAAGGGCGCCTGGGACGATGGGCGGCTGATCTGGCAGGCGGAGGCCTTCCGCCTGGACTTCAGCAATCTCGTCGTGGCGACCGAGTCGGGCTTTCTGACCAACGCGGCCGGCGAGCGGCTACAGGGGGTGGAGCTCGAGTCGCGCTACGCCCTCACGCAGGACCTCGCCGTCGCCGCCAACTACGCCTATCACGACGCGCATTTTACCCAGTACCAGTTCTTCGATATCGACTCCGGTAATTACGTCGAGGTGGCGGGAAACCAGCTGCCGCTCTCGCCGCGCCAGCTGGCCGCGCTCGGAGTCCTTTATCAACCCCCGCAGGGCCTCAACTCGACGCTGGTCGCGACCTACGTGGGCCGCCGTTTTCTCGACGAGGAGAACATCGCGCCCGTGGGCGGCTACGTGCGGCTCGACGCGACTCTCGGCTATCGCTTCGGTCACTGCGAGCTCGCCCTCGAGGGCACCAATCTCACCAACCAGCGCCCGCCGGTCAGCGCCAGCGAATTCGGCAGCGAGTCGTTCTATCTCCTCAATGCACGCACGCTGTGGCTGCGGCTCACCTACCGCAAGCGCTAGCGGCCCAGCGCGACCAGCCGCTCTATGAGCTCTTGCAGCAGCGCGTAGCGCGGCAGGGCCAGGAACGGAATCAGCAGCGCACCGCCCGCGAGCGCCAGAAGGATTCGGGCCCGCAGCGGGGCTGTCGGCGGTTTGAGCAGTGCCTGCACGCGTTCCTGGACGTCGTCCGTGGCTACCGACATGCCGAGAGCCGGATGGGGCGCGGCGTGACTCTTCACCAGTCGCGCGACCTTGACGAGGGCAGACGCGAGGGCCAGGCGCCGCTCGGAGTCGCCGCGGGTGGCGCGCTGATCCGCTTCCAATTCAGCGGCGGCTCGCCAGCGCTCCGTCAGTGCTGCCGCGAATGGGGTCAGGGCGAGCGCGTCCGGCGCGCCAACCAGCGTCAGGAGCTTCAGGTTGTCGTGCGCGGCGAGGTGTGCGGCCTCATGCGCCAGCACTGCGCGAAACTCCTCGGCGTTGCAAGCCGCCCTGACCGACTCGGTGGCCACGATGCGCGGCCGCCACGCACCGATCACCGCAACGAGTGGCTCCGCCGCCTCCACGAAGTGCACTGTGTCATGCCCGACGCTGTCGGCACCGGGCCGGCAGCAGGCGAGCAGCGCACGCGCCGCGCGGCACGCCCGCCATCCGCGCCAGATCCCGCCGGTCAGGCCAGCGGCAGTGAGCACGGCCAGCACGATCAGCACAGGGCCGGCAGCTTCATGCTCGTGATGAGGCTCGAACCAGAGGAACGCGGGTAGCACGACCGTTAGCGCAAGCAGCAGCGCACCTGCGGAAGGCAGCAGGCGCAGGCCGAGCAGGTCGAGGGACGAGGCGCTCAGACGCTCGAGGCCCGCGCGCCAGGCGAGCGCCAGCAGACTCGAGAGCACGAGACTCGCGAGCCCAAAGGTCGCGAACAGCACGAGACCGAGCAGGAGCGTGGAAGTCATTCCGGCTCGTCCTTGCGCCGACGGCGCTCGGCCTGTACCAGCGCATCGAGCTCATCGAGCAACGCGGCATCGGTGTCGCGCACCGCGCGCACCAGCGTCGAGAGGATGACAGTGTGTTGCCCGGATGCCCCGAGCAGATCAGTGACGTGTCCCGAAACCAGCTCCGACAACAGCTCATCGCGCGAGCAGCGCGGCTCGTAGGCGAATGCACGGCCGTCCAGGTGGCGCAGCAGCAGCCGCTTGCGGTACAGCCGATCGAGGGTGGTCATGATCGTGGTATACGCGAGCCCGGGGCAGGCTCGCCGCAACTCGCGCACGGTGGCCGGGCGCGCGCGCCCCCACAGCAGCTCGAGCAGGCGGGTCTCCAGAGGTCCGAGTCGGGGTAGCATCGCCGGCGATTGTTGCGCAACTCCCGAACGGTTCGCCAGCGTCGCCGCCGGGCGGGCGTTTCGCGCCGCCGCGGCGTACGATCCCGAGTCGTAGGTCGCACGCCCGGAGATGGAAGTCGCATGCTCACGCACTCAGCACTCGGCCGCGCATTTGCGCTCATCGGCCTCCTCGCCGTGAGCGCATCCGCACACTCGCAGGTGAAACCCCGCCCTGAGGTGCCCGACGCCATCAAGGCCCCGGCCGGCGAGCAGGTCGTGTTCGTGGCGCATGCCGCGGGCTCGCAGATCTACACCTGCGGCAAGGGAGATGACGGCAAGCCGCAATGGACTCTCAAGGCGCCCGAGGCTCAGCTGCGCGATGCCAAGGGTGCCCTGATCGGGCATCACGCCGCGGGACCCTCGTGGAAGCACATCGACGGGAGCGCGGTGACCGGCAAGGCGGTGGCCAAGGCCCCCTCACCCGATGCGAGCTCCATCCCCTGGCTGCTCGTGACCGTCGTGAGCCATGAGGGTAAGGGGGCGTTCGAGCGCGTCACCAGCATCCAGCGCGTGCACACCAAGGGCGGACAGGCGCCGCCCGCGGAGAAATGCGACCCGTCGAAGCCGAACGCCGAGACATGGATCCCCTACACGGCGGACTACTACTTCTACGCGTCCGGCAAATGACCTGACGATCCGGGCGGTGCGCAGAGGCCCCGCCTGGGAGACAGCGGTCGCCCGCAGCTGCGTTCAGCCGTGAATTGGCGGGCGGGCACCGCCTCAGGCGACCGCGGACTTGAGCACGCGCTGCGGCTGCGCGACGCCGTAGCCCTGCGCGTAGTCGACGCCGAGGCTGGTGAGCATCTGGATGATCTCGGCGTTCTCGGCGAACTCGGCGATGGTCTGCTTGCCGGTGAGGTGCCCGATCTCGTTGATCGAGCGCACCATCTCGCGGTCGATCGGATCGCGCAGGATCTCGCGCACGAAGCTGCCGTCGATCTTGAGGTAGTCGACCGGGAAGTGCTTGAGGTAGCCGAAGGACGAGAGCCCGGTGCCGAAGTCATCCAGCGCAAACTTGCAGCCCTGCTGCTTGAGCGCCTGGATGAAGCGGTTGGCCTGCGAGAAGCTCGCCACCGCCGCGGTCTCGGTGATCTCGAAGCAGATCTTGGAGGCATCGAGCCCGCTGTGGCGCAGCTGCTCGATGACGAAGGGCAGGAACTTGTCGTCGCCCAGGCTCTGACCGGAGAGGTTGATCGAGCACTGGAAGAGGTTCTGCCGCTCGTCGGCCTCGGAGACCAGCCAGCGGAAGGCGTTCTCGATGACCCAGCGGTCGATCGCCGGCGTGATGCCATAGCGCTCGGCCGCGGCGATGAAGTCGTTCGGCGCCACGATGCGCCCGGTCTCGTCCTTCAGGCGCAGCAGCAGCTCGTAATGCGCGCCCGGCTCGACCCGCTGCAGCGGCTGGATCGCCATGCGGTAGAGCTCGAAGCGGCCCTCTTCGAGCGCCGCGTTGATGCGCGCCGCCCACTGCATCTCGCGCCGGCGCCGCATCAGCTCGATGTCGTTCTCGGCGAAGCTGTGGACGCGGTTGCGGCCGCCTTCCTTGGCCGCGGTGCAGGCGCTGCCGGCGGCCGACAGGACCGAGGCCACGTCCTCGTTCTCGGCGGTGATCGGCACGACGCCGATCGAGGCGCCGAGCCGGAAGACGCGATCCTCCCAGGTGAAGCGGAAGTTGCGCACCGCCTCGCGCAGTGTCTCCGCGGTGCGCATCGCCTCATCGAGCGAGCAGCTCTCGAGGAGAATGCCGAACTCATCGCCCCCGAGGCGTGAGAGCGTGTCGCGCCAGCGCACCTTGGACTTCAGCAGCGCCCCGACCTGGCCGAGGAGCGCGTCTCCTGCCGAGTGGCCGCAGGTGTCGTTGACGATCTTGAACTGGTCGATGTCGAGGTGGCAGAGCGCGTAGGAGGCCTCGCGCGCCTTGGCGCTCTTCAGCGCCCGCTCCAGGCGGCTCTCGAACTCGCGCCGGTTCACCAGGCCCGTGAGCAGGTCGTGGCTCGCGTGGTAGGAGAGGCGCCGGTTGAGCTCGCGCGACTCGCTGACGTCGTGGAACACCAGCACGCCGCCGGCGACGTGCCCCTGGCCATCGCGGATCGGCGCGGCGGTGCTCTCGACGTAGAGCTCGTTGCCGTCGCGGCGGATGAGCAGCATCGGCCGCACGGACTTGATCGGGCGGATGCGGCGGATCGAGACGGTGAGCGGGTTCTCGAGCGGCTCGCAGGTCTCCTCGTGGAAGGCGCGGAAGATCTCCTCCACGGGCCTGCCCATAGCGTCCTCGAGACGCCAGCCGGTGAGCTCCTCGGCCACCGGATTGATGTAGTCGATGGTCGAGTTGGCGTCGGTGGTAATGACGCCGTCGCCGATCGACTGGAGTGTGATCTGGGCGCTCTCCTTCTCGCGGAACAGCGCTTCCTCGTACAGCTTCCGCTCGGTGATGTCGAGCTCGACGCCGACCAGGCGCAGCAGCCGGCCGTGCGTGTCGACGCGCGCCGTGGCGCGGCTGATGACCCAGCGCCACTCACCGTTGCGGTGACGCATGCGGTGGGTGCTCTCGAAGATCGGGGTCTTGCCGGCGACGTGATCGCGGATGGCGGTCTGCACGCGCGCCAGGTCGTCGGGGTGCACGAGGCTGCGCCAGTCGGGCGAGCCGCGCATGTCCTCGTCCGCGTAGCCGAGCATCGCCTTCCAGCGCGGCGAGAAGAACACCTCATTACTCTCGACGTCGAAATCCCACATGCCGTCGTTGGCGGCGGCCTGGAACAGCTTGGTGCGCTCCTCGAGCTTGGCGAGCCGCGCCTCGGTGCGGATGCGCTCGAGGCCGGTAGCGAGGCTCGTGCCGATCAGCTTCATGAGCAGCTGCAGGTTCACGTCCCACGCCCCGCGCGGCAGGGTCTGGGCGAGGCCGAGGAAGCCGGCAGGCTTGCCCTGCACGCGGAAGCTGATGAGCAGCGCCGAGCCGATCTGCAGGTCCGCGAGCTTGGCAGCTTCCGCCGCCTGCTCCTTGCGCGGCGAGCCCGTGTCGCGCAGCTCCGAGAGGCGCAGGTGGTCGAGCCGCCCCTTCAGCCACGGGAAGGTGTCGAGAGCGAGGCCCGCGAGCCCCTCGGGCTTGCACTGCGCGAAGGCGCTGCGGGCGACCTGCACGTCCTGGATGACGGCCTCGTCGGGGCGGAGCGCGGCGAGAAACGCGCAGTCACAGTCGGTGGCCCCGCGCAGCAGCTCGAGGTTGCGCCGTACACAGGCCTCGACCTCGTCGCGGCGCATGTTCTGAAAGTCGACCGCGATCTTGGTGCAGGCGACATCGAGTCCGATAACGGGTTTGGTATGCCGGCCCGTCCAGGCGTCGGCCGAGAGAATGTCCGACGCCGTAAAGTCCTGTGGCTTATCCGGCGGGGGCGGAATCGCCATTATCCGTGATCTCCCATTACCGAACCGGCGCAGCCTAATTCAAATGTCACGCTCGGGACTCGATATCCCGTCACGGAGTTCGTGATTCAATGCTGCTTTTCAAGTGATTAAGTAAGATTCTCGCACACTAATTCAGGATTACAAGGTAACGCCCTGTCGAAAAAGGGGTTATCAGTTAACAGAATTCTCATACCGCGCGAACCATGCGCAACCCCGTGACCTCCTCCCATGCGCTGATGACGCGCTCAGCACTGATACCGAGAATATTGGGCTTGCCATCGACCGTGCCCGTGAGCGTGACAGCGGGAGTCGTCGCACCTCCGGGGCGGTAGAGCCAGGGATCGATGTGGCCGAACAGCGCCACCGTCGGACAGCCGAGCGCCGCCGCCGCGTGCGCGGGTCCCGTGTCCACCGCAATGAAGCTCCTGGCGCGCTCGAGCAGCGGCAGCAGCCGAGTCACCGGCAGATCGTCGGCGGCGTTCACCGCGTCCGTGACTCCGGCAAGGCGCAGCACGTCCGCGATGAGCGAGCTCTCCGCGCCCGTCCCCGAGAAGATGATCGCCTGCTCGGGACAGCCTGCGCGCACCGCGCGCGTCACCTGCGCCCAGCGCTCCTCGGGCCAGTATTTGCTGGCTCCCGAGCGGGACCGGAGGCGCCGCCGCGCGACGTGGCGGCTCCCCGGGTGGATGACCATGTAAGGCCGCCCGGCCAGCCCGCGCCCCGCGAGCCAGGCGTCGAGCTCGTGGCGCGCGGCTTCGGGTACCTCGAGATGTGCCGCGCGCGGCACTCCGGCGACCGGGGGCGGCAGCAGGCCATTGAATGCCACGGGGCTCAGGGCGCCGAGGCGCAGGTACCGGTCCGCAAAATTCTCCCCGTCGAGGAACGGATACTCGGTGGAGTCGCAGATGTAACCGGCTGGTATTCCGCCCCGCGCGAGCAGCTCGCGCCCCTCGCCGCGATCGCAGAACCAGGTGGGGCCGGCGCCGCGTGCCTTGAGCCACGCCACCAGGCGCTGCTGGCTCAGGCTCAGCCAGTAGGGCGTGCGGCGGCTGCGCAGGATGAACATCCGCCCCACGGCACGATGCCGCGCGAGCAGCGGCTCGGACCAGGGTCCGGAGGCGATGACATCCACCCGCGCCTTGAAGCGCGCATGCAGCTGCTCGAGCAGCACCGTGAGCAGCACCATGTCGCCGAAGGCGCCGCAGCGCATGACGAGCGGCGGCCGCCCGGCGTCCTGCGCGACGCCGCTCATGCGCGCTCCCCGAGCGCGGCGCGCGCCGAGCCGTAAAGACGCTGCAGCTCGCGCTCCATCTCCTCCTGCTGTCGCGCAAGCCCGGCGGCGTCGGTGACGCGCGCCACATAACGCGGCGCCCCGACCGCGATGGCGATGCGCGCGAGAAACGGCACCGGGATGACGAACTTGTCCCACTTCACCAGCCAGGCGCGCGAGGCCGCATACGCCATCGGCAGGATCGGACGCTGCGACATCTGCGCGAGCAGCAGCGCGCCCGGCTTGAATTTGAAGCGCGGCCCGCGCGGGCCGTCGGGCGTGATGACCGGTGAGACACCATCGCGCGTGAGTGCCTGGTAGTAATCGCGCAGCGCCCGCGCGCCGGTGTGGGTCGAGGAGCCGCGGATCACTGCGCCGCCGAAGCGCCGCACCAGCATCGCGCCGAGCTCGCCGTCGACCGACGGGCTGATGAGCCAGCCGGCGGCCAGCCCCCGCGCGCGCTGCTCGAGGAGAAATTTTCCGCAAAAGAGCTGGTGCTGATGCCAGTAGCAGGGGATGAGCGAGGGCGCGCGCGCGAGCGCCGCCGCCAGGTGCTCCTCGCCCTCGATGCGCACCACGCGACAGCTGCGCCACCACGCCCGGATGAGCGCCGCGCCGAGCGGTACCGCCACGGCGTACAGCGCGCGCCGCGCGGGTGTCATGCGGCGGCTCGAGCGGGTTGCGGTGCGATACAGCGTGTTGCGCAGGCTCCCGTCGTCGCCGCCGTTGCCGCCGTCGCTCATGAGGCGAACAGCTCGGCGAGCGGCAGCGCGTGCGCTTCGAGGCGGCGCACTGGCAGGCTGGTCATGATGCAGGCCGCGGCACCGGGAAAAAGCTCGAGCGCCAACGCGTGCAGCGCCACTCCGCGACAGCGTGCGCCGCCCTCGATGAGCTCGACCTCGTGCGCCTCCGTGAGAGGCGCGCCGCAGGCCTTGAGCGCCGCCTCGCGCGCCGCCCAGGCCGTGAGCCGCGCCTCGGTGCCGAGCTCGACGTCGAAACCAACGAGTCCGTGCGCCACCGCCGCGCATCCCACCCAGGGACCGGAATGGCTGATGCTGAAGTCGGGCTCCTCTCCCACGGCTGCCGCCGTGCGTGCGAGCCGCGGCTTGCCGCCGTCCGGAAAGGCGAGCGCGCCGGGCGCGACCGCTGCGCCGGTGAGTCGGGTGAGCGCGCGCAGCGCGAGCGCCACGCCGGCGAGCGTCGCCGGCGCTGCGGCCGCGTGGGCTGCGACCTCGAGGCGCTTCGCGTACGGGAGCCTCGGCACGAGCGCGCGCGCAGCCTCTTGCGGCCACTGACCGCGCAGGTCCGTGTGATATAAGATTAAGGTTTGGCTTTCAACAGCTTGCATGACCGCCGCCGCGTCCGCGAACAAGCATCCTCCCGAGGCCGAGCTGCAATTCGACGTTGGCTCCACCGACGATTCGCTGGAGCGCATGATCGAATTGTTTGCCCGCCACGGTGACACTTATCGCGTGTTCGTTCCGGCCCGCAGATCTTATACCTATGTCATCCATCATCCGGATGACGTGAAGCGGGTGCTGCTCTCGAACCATCGCAATTACACCAAGGGCCTCGGGCTCGACCGCGTCAAGATCCTCCTCGGCAAAGGCATCATGACCAGCGAGGGCGAGCTGTGGAAGCGCCAGCGCTACATGATGCAGCCGCTGTTCCACCGCCGCGTGATCACCGGGTTCGCGCAGCTGATCGCCGCAGCCAATGATCGCCGTATCGCCCGCTGGGAGGATCTCGCGCGGCGCGGTGAGCTCGTCAATCTCACCGACGAGATGAGCGAGCTCACCCTCGAGATCGTGCTGCGCTCGATCTTCGGGCGCGATCTCGACCGGCTCACGCAGCAGCTCGGCGCCAATCCCTTCGAGGTGGTGACCAGGGAACAGAGCCGCGATCTGCAGTTTGCCTACAAGTTCCGTTCACTCACCAAGCTCGTGGCGCAGCTCATCGAGCGGCGGCGCGCGGACAGCGCCGAGGAGCATTTCGACTACGTGGCGATGCTGATGAGCGCGCGCGACAAGGAGACGGGCGCGCCGATGGGCGAGCGCGAGCTCATCGACGAAGTGATGACGCTCATCGTGGCCGGCCACGAGACCACGGCGAGCGGGCTCAACTGGACCTGGCACCTGCTCGCGCAGCACCCCGAGGCGGAGGCGCGCCTGCATGCCGAGCTCGATGCGGCGCCGGAGCTCGCGGCGCCGAGCCTCACCGAGATGGAGGCGCTCGGCTACACCAGCCAGGTGGTGAACGAGGCGCTGCGGCTCTATCCGCCGGGCTGGCTCCTGTCGCGGCGCACGGTCGCCGCCGACGTGCTCGGCGGCTTCGCAGTGCCCGCCGGCACCAACGTACTGCTGCCGCTGTACCTGCTGCACCGGCACCCGCGCTACTGGAAGGAGCCCGATCGATTCTGGCCGGAGCGCTTCGCGCCCGAGCACGAGGCGGAGCGGCCGCGCTTCGCTTACATGCCGTTCGCCGCCGGCCCCCGGCACTGCATCGGCGAGACCTTTGCGCTCTACGAGATGCTCATGCACCTCTACAAGGTGGCGCGCCGCTATCGCCTGGTATACGTGCCCGACAAGCCCCTGGAGCTCGAGGCGCAGATCAACCTGCGCACCCGCTATCCGCTCCACATGAGGCTGGTACCCCGCCGATGATCAAGGCCACGACCCTGACCGAAGTGCTCGAGGCGAACCGCGCCTTCCCGCGCAGCATCACCTATCTGGAGGGTGAGAACGAGTCGCGCAGCGTCTCGAGCGGCGAGCTCTACGAGCGCGCGCTCGGCATCCTCTATCACCTGCAGCGCATCGGCGCGCGCCGCGGCGACAAGCTGATCCTGTTCCTCGGCAACAACGAGCAGTTCATCGACGTGTTCTGGGCGGCGATCCTCGGCGGCATCGTGCCGGTGCCGGTGGCGCTCGGCATCAGCGACGAGCACCGCCACAAGGTGCTGCGGATCGCGCGCCGGCTCGGCTCGCCGTTCCTGTACACCGAGCGCCGCTCGCTCGAGCGCATCGCTGCGTTCGCAGCCAGCGCCGGCGAGAAAGAGCTGTTCGAGAGCCTGCGCGCGCGCACCTTCCTGGTCGATGATCTCGATGACATCTCGCGCGCCGGCACCCTCCAGCGCGCCGCGCCGGACGACGTCGCCTTCATCCAGTTCTCCTCGGGCTCGACCAGCCAACCGAAGGGTGTGGTACTCACCCACCGCAACATCATCGCCAACTGGCGCGGCTCGACCGAAGCGGCGGGCTTCAACGAGAACGACGTGAGCCTCTCGTGGATGCCTCTCACCCATGACATGGGCCTGATCGGCTTCCACCTCGTCATGTTCGCGAACCGGGTGCACTCGCACCTCATGCCGACCGAGCTCTTCATCCGCCGCCCGCTGCTGTGGCTCACGCTCGCCTCGCGCGTGCGCGCCACGATCCTGTGCTCGCCGAATTTCGGCTACAAGCACTACCTCAAAGTGCTGGGCGAGCGGCCGGTCGAGGGACTGGACCTCTCGGCGGTGCGTTTCATCTTCAACGGCGCCGAGCCGATCTCGGTCGAGCTGTGCGACGAGTTCCTCACGCGCCTCGAGCCCGCAGGCCTCGACCGCAACTCCATGTACCCGGTGTACGGGCTCGCGGAGGCCTCGCTCGCGGTGAGCTTCCCGCCGGTCGGCGCGCCCTTGAAGACCATCACGCTGAACCGCCACTGCCTGAACCCGGGCGACCCGGTGGAGCCGGTGCCGGCGGATGACCCGCACGCCCTGCGCCTGGTGAGCGAGGGCAAGGCGATCCCCTACACCCGCGTGCGCATCGCCGGCGACGATGACCGGGAGCTCCCCGAGGATCGCATCGGCCACGTGCACATGACGGGTGAGAACGTGACGCGCGGCTACTACGAGGACAGTCAAGCGAATGCCGAGGCCTTCACGGCTGACGGCTGGCTGCGCACCGGCGACCTCGGGCTCGTGCACGCGGGCGATCTCTACATCTCGGGGCGCGCCAAGGAAATCATCTTCGTGAACGGCCAGAACTACTACCCACACGACCTCGAGGGCATAGCGCAGCGCGTGCCGGGTCTCGAGCTCGGCAAGGTGGTCGCCGCCGGCGTGCGCCCGCGCGGCGCCGAGCTCGAGCAGCTGGTGGTGTTCGTCCTGCATCGCGGCGCGATCGCGGACTTCCTGGCCGTAGCTACGGCGGTGTCGCGGCTCATCAACGAGCAGGCCGGGCTCGAGGTCGCCGAGGTGATCCCCGTCAAACGCATCCCCAAGACGACGAGCGGCAAGATCCAGCGGCACCTGCTCGAGGAGAGCTACGTCGACGGGGAGTTCGACGCGGACCTCGCCGAGCTCGCGGGGCTGCGCGCGGCGCAGCGCGGACCCGCTCAGCGCGCTCGCAGCGACCTCGAGGAGCAGTTGAAAGCCATCTGCGACGCGGCCCTCGAGGGCAAGCGCGTCGAGGTCAACGACAACCTCTTCGAGGTGGGGGCGAGCTCGCTCAAGCTCATCGAGATTCACGAGCAGATCGACCGGCTCTATCCCGGCCAGATCGATCTCACCGAGCTCTTTGACTTCCCGACGATCGCCGAGCTCGCCAGGCACCTCGAGGGCAAGCTCGCCGGCGCTACAACGTCATGAAATCTAAGACATTATTTTTGACTTGGGGCGCCGAGTGCCTATAATGCGCCGATGATGAATCTCGAACCCGCGGGGGCGAGCGGCTCGAATCGCTGCGAAAAACGGCTGTCGGCCTGCGGGATCCGCCCGACGGCGCAGCGCGTGCGCATCGCGTCCGTGCTGCTCTCGGCACCCCAGCACCTCTCGGCCGAGCAGATTCTGGCGACCCTGCGCGGCAGCGGCGCCCGCGTGTCCAAGGCCACCGTGTACAACACACTGAACCTGTTCGCCTCCCGCGGCCTCATCCGCCAGCTCTCGGTCGACGGCTCGCGCGCCTGGTTCGATTCGAACGTCGATCCCCACTATCACTTTCACGATCTTGCGAGTGGCGCGCTGATCGACGTTCCCGTTCCGGAGGTCGAATTCAGCCGCCTGCCCTCCCCGCCCCCAGGCACCGAGGTCGCGGGCATCGATCTCGTGATCCGGCTGCGGAAAAAGCAGTAAACTTGTCGGCTTTTGTAGAATTGTCGGCTCAGCGAGGCCGGGATAGCTCAGTTGGTAGAGCAGCGCATTCGTAATGCGCGGGTCGTAGGTTCGAGTCCTATTCCCGGCACCATTTCGCACCCCCCGGGCTGACTGGAGCGTCATGCGGGGTGGTCAGGCTCGGCCCATCGCCCGGCTGCGTCCCTTCGGCGCTTTCGGGCGGGAAATACAGTTCGTTGCGATTAAACTCCGACGCAGCACGCTGGATCTAAAGGGTATCGGCGCGCGGTCTTGGGCGGCCATCAGGGACGGTTCAAAAAGGAAACTCGGTGGGCACTAACCCGGAACACTTGAGCACCGACGACGAACAGGTCACCTGGATCAGTCGCGATCGCGCCGGCTTCGACCGGATCGGGGCAACCGAGCCGGCCGCCACGCCGGCTTCGCCGGTAAGGCTCCCGACCGACGCGCGCACCCGGTGGATCGCGATCGGCGTCGGCGTCCTCGCCGTGCTCGGCGCGGTCGTCTGGGCGACTCATCGCGGCGGCCCCGCGCATGTGGCGCTGGCCGATCAGCAGAACATCCCGCTGATCTCGGTCGTGACGCCCGGACTCCGGTCGGTTACCTCGAGCGTGACCTTCACCGGTGCGATCTTTGCGCGCTATGACATGCCGATCGGCAACGACGGGGACACGGGCCGGATCGTGGCCGTATACGTCGAGGCGGGCGATCACGTCCAGAAGGGCCAGCTCCTCGCCCGGATCGACGAGTCGGTGCTCGTCCCGCAGGTGAAGCGGCTCGAGGCTTCGCTCGAGCAGGCACAGGCGCAGGCGGCCCTTTCGGCCGCCGAGTACAAACGCGCCCTCGGGGTCCAGGCCGCCGGTGCGCTCTCCGCCGAGGACATCGAGAAGCGGCGCGCCACCGCCGTGACGGATGCGGCCAGCGTCAAGGTCGCGGCCGCGCAGCTGGCCGAGGAGCAGGCACGACTCAACCGCACGCGCATCGTCGCGCCGATCGCGGGCACGGTGCTGACGCGCCGGGCTGAAGTCGGCCAGATCGCGAGCCCCGGAGGCGATGCGCTGTTCCGCGTGGCGAGCGGCGGCGAGGTCGAGATGCGCGGCCAGCTCGCCGAGCAGGATCTGGCGCAAGTGAAAGTCGGCGATCCGGCTATGGTGCGCCTCACGGGGCTGTCGCAATCCTTCGAGGGCAAAGTGCGCCTCCTCGGCGCCATCATCGACCCGACAACGCGCCTCGGTGAGATCCGCATCGCGCTCGCCCCCGATACCGCGCTGCGGCCCGGCGCCTTCGCGCGCGGCAACGTCGCGGTCGGTAACGCACAGCGGCCGGTCGTGCCGCAGACTGCGGTCCTCACCGACACCCAGGGCAGCTACGTCTTCGTCGTCAACGGGCAGGATCACGCCGAGCGGCGCGCAGTGCGCGTCGCGGACACGTCCGACGCAGGCGTCGTCATCGGCTCGGGGCTGACGGGCAGCGAGCGGGTCGTGGTCACGGCGGGCGGCTTCCTGCACGACGGCGAGGTGGTAAAAGTCGCGCCCGCCGCAAAACCCGCCGGCTGACGCAGCTAAGGAGAGGCGCGCGTGAAGAACATCTCTGCGTGGGCGATCCGCCACCCGCTGCCACCGATCGTGCTGTTCGTGGTGCTGCTCTTCATGGGCATCGTGTCGTTCGTACGGCTGCCCATCACGGCGGATCCCGACATCTCCTTCCCCGGCGTGTTCGTCCAGGTCAACCAGCCGGGCGCCGCCCCCGAGGAGCTCGAGACGCAGGTGATGCAGAAGGTCGAGGGCGCCGTCGCCGGCATCGGCAACATCGACAACATCACCTCCTGGGCGGTCGAGGGCCAGGCGAACATCATGGTCCAGTTCGACATCGGCACGCCGGTCGACCGGGCGGTGGCCGATGTGCGCGACGCCATCGCCAGAGTGCGCCCGCTGCTGCCGCTCGGAATCCAGGAGCCGACCGTGCAGCGCGTCAATGCCGACGGCGGCCCGATGGAGTACTACGGCGTGAGCTCGAGCGCGCTCACCGACGAGGAGCTCTCCTGGTTCGTCGACAACACCGTCACCAAGCGGCTGCTGTCGGTGTCGGGCGTCGCGCAGGTGCAGCGCAGCGGCGGCGTCAACCGCGAGATCCGCGTCGAGCTCGACCCGGCGCGCATGGCGGCGCTCGGCATCACGGCCGTCGAGGTCAACGATCAGCTGCGCACGCTCAACCTCGACTCGACCGGCGGCCGTGCCCAGCTCGGCGGCGGCGAGCAGTCGATCCGCGTGATGGGCGGGGCGCGCACCGCGCTGGCGCTCGGTGAGACGCAGATCGCGCTCTCCGGCGGGCGCTTCGCGCGGCTCTCGGACCTCGCCGATGTGCGCGACAGCGTCGGCGAGATCCGCCAGCTGGCGCGCCTCAATGGCCGTCCCGCCACCACCTTCGGCGTCATCAAGGCCAAGGGCTATTCCGACGTCAGCGTCGACGAGGGCATCCAGGCGGAGCTCGCCAAGATCCGCAAGGAGAATCCGCAGGTCGCGATGGCGCAGATCTACACCAGCGTCGATTACACCAAGGACACTTACCACTCGGCGATCAGCGCGCTCCTCGAGGGCTCGATCCTCGCGGTACTGGTGGTGTTCCTGTTCCTGCGCGACGTGCGCGCGACGCTCATCTCGGCGCTCGCCATCCCGCTCTCGGCGATCCCGGCCTTCGTGGTCATGCAGTGGATGGAGTTCACGCTCAACTCGATCAGCCTGCTGGCGCTGTCGCTGGTCGCCGGCGTGCTGGTCGACGATGCCATCGTCGAGATCGAGAACATCGTGCGCCACATGCGCATGGGCAAGAGCGGCTACCAGGCCGCCCTCGATGCCGCCGATCAGATCGGGCTCGCGGTGGTGGCGACCTCCGCGACCATCATCGCGGTGTTCGTGCCGGTTAGCTTCATGGGCGGACTCACCGGGCAGTACTTCAAGCAGTTCGGCCTCACGGTCGCAGCCGCGGTGTTCTTCTCACTCCTGGTGGCGCGCCTCATCACGCCGGTGCTCGCCGCCTACACTCTCAAGTCCGACGGCGTAGCCCACCACGCCGACGGACCCGTCACGGCCTGGTACCTGCGGCTGCTGCGCTGGTGCACGCTGCACCGCTGGAAGACCGTGCTGGCCGGGCTCGTCTTCTTCGTGCTGTCGATCGTCGGCTTCGCGCTGGTGCCGAAGTCGTTCATCCCGGAGGCGGACAGCGGCTTCTCCTACCTCACGGTCGAGCTGCCGCCGGGTGTGCGGCTCGAGGAGACCGCCGCGGCGACGGCGGCCGCTTACCGCATGCTCGCGCATCAGCCCGAGGTGCGCGATGTGGTCGAGGAAGTCGGCACGGGAGACGAGGGAGTGCGTTCGGCGGGGCTCGACATCGCCCTCGTGCCCAAGTCTCAGCGCAAGGTCACCCAGCGTCAGTTCGAGGACCGCATGCTCGAGCAGTTCAAGAGCATCCCGGACGCGCAGCTGCACTTCAATCGCAACGGCAACGGCCGCGACGTCAACATCTACATCACCGGCGATGACCCGCAGCTCACCTACAACACCGCCCGCAAGGTGGTCGAGGAGATGGGCACGCTCCCCTTCGTGCGCGATGCGCGTATCAACAACGACCTGCCGCGCCCGGAGATCCTGATCCATCCACACCTCGATCTCGCCTCGCAGCTCGGCGTGACGGTCGAGTCGATCAGCGACACGATCCGCATCGCCACCCTGGGCGACCTCGATCAGAACAGCGCCAAGTTCTCCCTCGCCGACCGGCAGGTGCCGATCCGCGTGAGCCTCACCGAGGACAGCCGCAAGAGTCTCACGACGCTCGAGAACCTGCCGGTGCCCACCTCCAAGGGCGGCACCGTACCGCTCAAGGCGGTCGCCGACATCACCTTCGGTGAAGGCCCCACCCGCGTGCGCCGCTACAACCAGAGCCGGCGCCTGTTCATCGACGCGGACCTGAAGGGCGCCGAGCTCGGCCCGGCGATGAAGGCGATCTACGACCTGCCGACGCTCAAGAACCTGCCGCAGGGCGTGCATCGCGTCGAGGTGGGCGACGCCAAGTACATGAACGAGCTGCTCACCAATTTCGTGATCGCGATGGGCACGGGAATACTCATGGTGTTCGCGGTGCTGGTGCTGCTCTTCGCGCGGGTGCTGCAGCCGATCACGATTCTCTTCGCGCTGCCGCTCTCCATCGGCGGCGTGGTGCTGGCGCTGCTCATCACGGGATTCCCCGCCTCGCTCGGCGTCTTCATCGGCCTCCTGATGCTGATGGGCATCGTCTCCAAGAATTCGATCCTGCTGGTCGACTTCGCGATCGAGGAGATGCGCGCCGGCAAGGACCGCGTGACGGCGATCCTCGAGGCCGGCCACAAGCGCGCGCGCCCGATCGTCATGACGACGGTGGCGATGGTGGCCGGCATGCTGCCGGTGGCGCTCGGCCTCGGTGGCGACACTGCCTTCCGCCAGCCCATGGCTATCGCCGTGATCGGCGGGCTCATCACCTCCACCGGCCTCACGCTGGTGATCGTGCCGGCGGCCTTCACGCTCATCGACGACATCGAGCGCTGGCTGGCGCCCAAGGTGGGCCGCGTGCTGGTGCCGCAGCAGCCGCCGGCCGAGCCGGCACCGCGGCCGCGCCCGATCACCTGAAGGCGCATGCTCACCGAGGTCGCGCCCCGGGTACCCGTCTCCTCCGCCCCGCCGCCGCAGGCGCCCGGACGGCCGGCCTGGTGGGTGCGGGGGCTGTCGCGCGTGCCGCTCGCGGCGCTTTACGGGATCACCGGTTTCGCCGCCTGGCTCGCCTACCGCGTGGTGCCCTACCGCGCGCAGCTGATCCAGGGAAGTCTCGCCAAAGCCTTCCCCGACCTTTCCGAGCATGAGCTGCGCTCGCTGAGGCGCCGCTACTGTCTCGGCTTCGCCCAGATGCTGGCGGAGCTCGTCAAGGGTGCGGCGCTCGCGCCCGCGGAAATCCGCCGCCGGGTGCGCATCGTGAACCTCGAGGAGCCGCAGGCGCTGCTCGCACAGGGCCAGTCCGTGCTGCTGGTCGCCGCCCACCAGTGCAACTGGGAATGGATGCTGCTCGCTCTCTCGCTCGAGCTCGGCTATCCGCTGGATGCGGCCTACAAGCCGCTCGTGAACCAGTGGGCGGAGCGCGAGATGGGCAGGCTACGCACCCGCTTCGGCAGCCGCCTGGTGCCCGCGCAGGAGCTGCTGCCCGACATCCTCAAGCGCCACGGCGTGGTGCGCGCGGTCGCGATGGTCGCCGACCAGGAGCCGACCAAAGCTGAGCGCAAGTACTGGACGCAGTTCCTCAACCGCGACACCGCCTTCTACATGGGCCCCGAGGAGATCGCACGCGTCACGCGCTTTCCGGTGTTCTTCATCGCCATGCGCCGCCGTGCGCGGGGTTACTACGAGATGGAGTTCCTGCCGCTCGCCGCCGCCGGGCGTGCCATGCCGCCCGGCATGCTCACCGAGCGTTATGTGCGCCTGGTCGAGGAGCAGATCCGCGCGGCGCCGCCCGACTGGCCGTGGTCGCACAAGCGCTGGAAGCTCAAGAAGTCGGTCTACCAGGCCTGAAAAAGAAAACCGGCCCGTGCATCCTTACACGGGCCGGCCAGAGGGGACCTTTTCTTCAATCGCCGGCGGTCGCTCCCTGCGGGCTGATCGGTCCGCGGATCGCACCGGCGGGCGTCGCGGACGCCGCGACGGTCACCGACAACTTGCCCGCCTCGAAGCTCTCGACGTCGGCCGCGCTGATGCGGGCCAGCTCGGTCGAGAAGTGGCCCAGCTCGACCGGGTTGCGGGCGAGCTCGGCGAGCGGTGCTCGGGCCCCGCTCAGCACCTGGGCGGCCGTCGCATCCTCTACACCCGCTGTGTCGACATGCACCGTCAGAGTCCCGGCACGCGTGTCGACCGTCGTCGCGGCGACTCCGGAGGCACGCAGGCCCTGAGCGGCAGCCTCGGGCGCGGCGCCGAGCTCGGAGAAGGTCACCCGCACGTTGTCGGGGGCGAGCTGCCCGCGAATCTCGCCATCGGGGTTGGCGGCGGAGGTCGCGATGACGTAGAGCCTGCCCTGCGCAAGCGCGCCGGCCTGCTCGGCGTTGAGGGTGACATTGGCGGGCACTGCGAACTCACCAGTGCTGCCGGCGCGCGGCGCGAGAGTGATCAGGGCTTCCCCGGTGGAGCCTGCAAAGCCCTGGTTGATGGTCACCGTCCGCGCGGTCATGCCGCTTAAGCTGACCGTGCCGCTCACGGCGCCCGTGTCCGACTCGACGCGGATCCGCGCCATTCCCGAGGCCTTGGAGCTCGGCATGGGGAAGATCTGCGCGGGCGACATCGCCGCCGCCGCCATCCCGCCCGTCACGGTGACCATGACCGCCATCGAGGTCGTCGAGTCATTCATGCTGTCGGTCGCCTTGGCGGTGAGCGAGTGGCTACCGTTGGTGGCGGCGGCGGCATTCCAATTGACGGTGTACGGCGAGGCCGTCGCCGTCCCCACCGATGTGCCGTCGACGAAGAACTGCACGCTCGCGATGGTGAGGTTGAATCCCGCGGCAGCTGCCGCGGTCGCGGTGATCGCTACGGTGCCGCTCACGGTTGCGCTCGCCGCCGGGGAAGTTATGGAGACGGTCGGAGGCGGACAGGCCATGTAGATGCCGCCGCAGATATTTCCCCCGCCACCCCCACCGCCGCCGCTGCCGTAGCCGCCGCCGCAAGCCGTGAAGGCCGTCGCCAGGAGGGCGCCGGTGAAAGTCATGAGTACCCGGGTCAGGAATGGATGACGCGCGTGCATAGGAAGTCCCGCTGATTTGGTTGTTGCCCGAACAGTAGGTGTCGCGGGGAGGCAAGTCGGTTTCGGTCGCCCGACTGACGGGAACGCAGATCGCCGTGCGCGTCGCAGCGCGGCGACGGCGGCGCGGGAGAGGGCGCTTTCAGCGCTTGGCGGGCTCGGAGCGCTCGGGCGCTTCCGTGCGCCGCAGCTCGCGCGGCAGCGTGAAGAACACCCGCTCCTCGCGCCCGGTCACCTCGTGGGGGCGCTGCCCGCCCCACTCCGCAAGCCGCGCCACCACTTGGCTCACCAGCAGCTCCGGGGCCGAGGCGCCGGCCGTCACGCCGACCGCCTGCTTGCCCGCGAACCACTCGGCGCGCAGGTCATCCGGGCCGTCCACCAGATAGCCGGGGACGCCGGCGCGTTCGGCGAGCTCACGCAGGCGGTTGGAGTTGGAGCTGGTACGCGAGCCCACCACCAACAGCACGTCGCATTGCTCCAGCAGCTTCTTGACGGCGTCCTGGCGGTTCTGCGTGGCGTAGCAGATGTCCTCGTGGCGCGGCGTGGCGAGCGCGGGGAAGCGCGCCCGCAGCGCCGTGACGATCCCGGCGGTGTCGTCCACCGAGAGAGTCGTCTGGGTGACGAGGGCGAGCTCGCGCCCGTCGCGAACGCCGAGCGCCGCGACATCCTCGAGGTCCTCCACCAGGTGGATGTGCCCGCCGAAGGACTCGTCGAACCGGCCCATGGTGCCCTCGACCTCCGGGTGGCCGGCGTGGCCGATGAGGATCACGTCGCGCCCCTCGCGCGCATAGCGCTGCACCTCCATGTGCACCTTGGTGACCAGCGGGCAGGTGGCGTTGAACACCGTGAGGCGGCGGCCGTGCGCCTCCTGCTCGACGGCGCTCGATACCCCGTGCGCGGAAAAGATCACGGTGCAGCCGGACGGCACCTCGGCCAGCTCGTCGACGAAGACGGCCCCGAGGGCGCGCAGCCGCTCGACCACGTGGCGGTTGTGGACCACCTCGTGCCGCACGTAGATCGGGGGACCGAAGAGCTCGAGCGCCCGCTCGACGATGTCGATCGCGCGGTCGACACCGGCGCAGAAGCCGCGCGGGTTGGCGAGCAGCACCTGCATCAGCCGGGCCCCTTGCGCTGGCCGCGCGCCTCGCGCCAGGCATCGAGCAGCAGCAGGCCCGCGCCGATCGTGATCGCGGAGTCGGCGACGTTGAAGGCCGGAAAGTAGTGCGGCCCCCAGTGGGCATGGATGAAGTCGATCACGTGGCCGAGCCGCAGCCGGTCGAGCATGTTGCCGAGCGCGCCGCCGACGATGAGCGCGAGCCCACAGGCGATGAGACCGTGGGTCGCGGCCGCGAGACGCCTGAGCCACACGATGAGCGTCACGCTCACGCCGAGCGCCAGGCACACGAACACCCAGCGCTGCCAGCCGGCGGCATCCGCCAGCATGCTGAAGGCGGCGCCGGTGTTGTAGGTCAGGATGACGTCGAGCACCGGCAGCAGGTGCACACGCTGGAACAGGAAGAAGTGATGCAGCATCCAGGTCTTGGAAGCCTGGTCGACCACGATCACGGCAAGCGTGAGCGGCAGCCAGCGCCAGCCGCTCGCGGCGGCCGGAAGCGAGGTAGTGCTCATACGTAACGCCGCTCCTCGCCCGGCATCCCGAGATTAGTGATGCAGCGCCCGCAGAGCCCGAGATGGTGCGTGTGCGTCCCGACATCGGGACGGCGGTTCCAGCAGCGCACGCACTTGGGATCAGTGTTCGAGGCCGCAGCGAGCCAAACGCCGGGGAGTTGGGCGGCCGCGACCGCACCTGCGGGTGGAGCCGCGATCTCGTGCACGCTCGCCTCGGAGGTGATGAGGAGGAAGCGCAGCTCGGAACCGAGCGCGGCGAAGCGCCGGTACTCCGCGGGCAGGCAGTACACGTCGATGCGGGCATCGAGCGGGGCGCCGATGGCGCCCGTGTCGCGCAGCTTCTCGAGCTCGCGCGTCACGTCGGTGCGCAGCTCGATGAGCGCATTCCAGTCGATGCCCCCCGCCGGCACCTCCGGCGGCGCGTGCCAGGTGACGTGGAACACGGACTCGGCCCGCTCCCCCGGGAGATAACGCCAGACTTCCTCCGCCGTGAACGACAGGATCGGCGCCAGCCAGCGCACCATGCACTCTGCGATGTGGGTCATCGCGGTCTGGGCCGAGCGGCGCGCGCGGCCGTGGACGGGGGTGGTGTACAGGCGGTCCTTCAGCACGTCGAGATAGAAGCCGCCGAGATCCACGCTGCAGAAGTTGTGGACTTTCTGATAGATGAGATGGAAGGCGTAGCGGCGGTAGGCCTCGAGGACTTCCGCCTGCAGCGCGCGCGTGCGCGCGAGCGCGTAAGCGTCGAGCGCCACGAGCTCATCCAGCGGCACGGCATCGCGCACCGGATCGAACCCGTGGAGATTGCCGAGCAGGAAGCGCAGCGTGTTGCGCATGCGGCGGTAGGAGTCGGCCATGCGCTTGAGGATCTCGTCCGACACGCTCATCTCGTTGGCGTAATCGGTCGCGGAGACCCACAGCCGCAGCACGTCGGCGCCGAGGCTGTTCATCACGCGCTGCGGGGCGATCACGTTCCCGAGCGACTTGGACTGCTTGCGCCCCTTCTCATCGACCGTGAAGCCGTGAGTCAGCACGCCGCGGTACGGCGCTCGCCCGTAGAGCGCCTCCGACATGAGCAGCGAGCTGTGGAACCAGCCGCGGTGCTGATCCGAGCCCTCGAGATACAGGTCGACGGGCGCGGCAATCTCGGGCCGCTCGGCGCCGACGCACTCGAACGACAGTCCCGAGTCGGCCCAGACGTCCATGACGTCCGTGACCTTGTCGTACTGCCCAGCCTCCGCCCCGAGGAGCTCGCGCGGGTCGAGCGCGAACCAGGCATCGATGCCGCCGCGCTCGACGAGCCCCGCGGCCGCCTCGATGAGCTCCTGGGTGCGGGGATGGAGCTCGCCCGACTCCCGGTTGACGAACAGCGGAATCGGCACGCCCCAGGTGCGCTGGCGCGAGATGCACCAGTCCGGGCGGCTCTCGATCATGCCGGTGATGCGCTGCTCGCCCCACGCCGGCGTCCACTGCACGCCCGGGATGTCGCGCAGCGTGTGTGCGCGCAGCTGCGCCTGTTCCATGCTGATGAACCACTGCGGGGTCGCGCGGAAGATGACCGGGGTCTTGTGGCGCCAGCAAACGGGATAGCTGTGCAGCACCTTCTCCTCGCGCAGCAGGCGGCCCCGCTCGGCGAGCGCGGCGATGATCACCGGGTTGGCCTCGTCCACCCGCAGTCCCGCCACCAGCGGCGTGCCGGGGAGGAAGCGCCCGTCGTTCCCCACCGGGTTCGTCACCGGGAGCCCGTAGCGCTGACCGACCACGAAGTCTTCCTGGCCGTGCCCGGGCGCGGTGTGCACGGCTCCCGTGCCCGCATCGAGCGTCACGTGCTCGCCCAGCACCACCGGCACCTGCCGGTCCTGGAACGGGTGCTCGAGCTCGAGCCCCTCGAGTTCGCGGCCTCCAACCCCGGCGAGCACGCGGCCTTTGCTCATGCGAAAGCGCTTGAGGCACGCCTCGGCGAGCTCCGCGGCGAGGATCAGCCGGTGCCGCTCGCCGTCCTTGTCGGCCTCGATCAGCACGTAGCGGACTTCCGCGTTGAGCGCCACCGCCTGGTTGGCCGGCAGTGTCCACGGCGTGGTGGTCCAGATGACGAGGTCCACGGGCGCACCGCCGAGCTGCGCCAGCCCGAGCGAGACGCGCCGCGCCAGGTCGGCGTTGTCGCTCACCCGAAAGGCGACGTCGATAGCCGGGGAGGTCTTCTCCTCGTACTCGACTTCCGCCTCGGCGAGCGCCGAGCGGCAGTCGATGCACCAGTGCACCGGCTTCACCCCCTTATAGAGATGGCCGTTGCTGATGATGCGGCCGAAGGCGCGCAGCTGCTGCGCCTCGTAGCGCGGCGACATGGTCGCGTAGGGATGGTCCCAGTCGCCGAGAACGCCGAGGCGCTTGAAGTCGGTGCGCTGCAGGTCGAGCTGCTCGGCGGCGTAGGCGCGGCAGGCGGCGCGAAAGGCCTGCGCATCGAGCTTCTGCCCGGGCCGCCCGTGCTTTTTCTCCACCTGCAGCTCGATCGGCAGTCCGTGGCAGTCCCAGCCGGGAATGTAGGGCGAGTCGAAGCCGTCGAGCGAGCGCGACTTGACCACGATGTCCTTCAGGATCTTGTTGACCGCATGGCCGATATGGATCGCGCCGTTCGCGTACGGCGGCCCGTCGTGCAGCACGAAGCGTGGCCGGCCGCGCGCGAGCTCGCGGAGCCTGGCGTAAGTGCCGCGCTCCTCCCAGGCGCGCGCCATGGCCGGCTCGCGCTGGGCGAGATCCGCCTTCATGGGGAACTCGGTCCGCGGCAGGTTGATCGTGTGCTTGTAATCCACCATGGTCATCCGTTCAAGATCCGGCGCGCGTCCGCGGCATCGCGCTGCATCTGCGCGGTGAGCGCCTCGAGCGTCGCAAAGCGCTGCTCGTCGCGCAGCTTCGCGGCGAACTCCACCTCGATCTCACGCCCGTAGAGATCGTCGTTGAAATCGAATACATGCGCCTCGAGCAGCGCCTCGCCGCCGCCGATCGTAGGCCGCGTACCGAGGCTCGCGACTCCAGGCAGCGCCGCACTCGCCACACCGTGCACCTGCACCGCGAAGATGCCCGCGACGGGCGCGCGGCGCCGCCCGAGCGCCAGGTTCGCGGTGGGAAATCCGAGATCCCTCCCCAGGCGCTTACCCGCGATCACCCGTCCGCGCATCGAGTACGGCCGGCCGAGCCAGCGCCGCGCGCGCCCAAAGTCGGCGCACGCGAGCGCCGCGCGCACCCCGCTGCTCGAGACGCGCTCCCCCGCAACCTGGACGGCGGGCACGACGTCCACGGCGAAGCCGAGCTGCTCCCCGGCCGCCACGAGCGCCGCCGCGGTCGCCTCGCCCTTGCGGGCGAAGCGGAAATCATGCCCGACCACGACCACGCTCGGGCGCAACCGGCGCACCAGGAGCTGCGCAAACTCCTCGGCGGAGAGGTTACGCAATGCCTCGCCGAAGCGCAGCAGCCAGAGGTAATCGAGACCCGCTATGGAGAGGAGCCGCCAGCGCTCGCGGAACGTCGTAAGGCGCGCCGGGGGATCCTCGGGCGAGAGGTACTCGCGTGGCATGGGCTCGAAGGTCAGCATCACGGCCGGCTGAGCGAGCCTTTGCGCATGGCTGCGCAGCCGCTCGACGAGCGCCTGATGCCCGAGGTGCAGGCCGTCGTAGGTGCCGATGGTCACCGCGCATCCCTGATGCCGGTGCGGCAAATCCACCTCTCCGCGAATGAGCTCCATGAACCCCTTAAGTCACTGAGACGGAAGGACTAAGTCAATCCGGCCGCTGCCACAAAAAGCCGCGCCCTAGTTTATGTGAAGCGCCCGTGTGGTGAGGCGCGGTTTGCGTTGACAAGCCCCCGTCGGGGTCCGCAGACTACCGGCCCCCGCCACCGGGGGACGTACCGATAACGGAGATTGAGTGGCCAATACCAAGTCCGCCGAAAAGGCTGCCCGCCAGGCCGAAAAGCACCGCGCGCGCAACGTTGCCCTGCGCTCCCGCATGCGCACCGCCGTCCGCAAGGTGACCACGGCCATCGCCGCGGGTGACAAGGTGGCCGCCCAGAACACTTACAAGGAAGCCGTCCCGGTCATCGATACGCTCGTCGGTAAGCAGATCATCCACCGGAACAAGGCCGCCCGGCACAAGAGCCGGCTGTCGGCCCGTGTCCGCGCGATGCAATGAGGCTGCGATGAACGCGAACGACAAGACCCGGATCCCGACCCCCGTCGTCCCGACGCCGCTCAAGTTGCGGCCGGCGGCCCGGCGGCAGTTCCTGCTGGAGATGATGCGCGCTCGCGTGCCGCGCGATCGTCCTCCTCCAAAAGCCTCATAACCGCCTCGCATAGCTCCTTCGTTCCGGCCCCCGTCGCGCCTGAGATCAGGAAGTGGGGGCCGCGGTAGCGGAGCCTGCGCACGATCGCGCGCGCCCGCTCCTCAGCCTCTGCGTCCGGCAGCAGGTCGCGCTTGTTGAGCACCAGCCAGCGGGGCTTTACCGCCAGCTCGCGACTGAATTTCCTGAGCTCCGCCACGATGGCGCGCGCATCGCGCACCGGATCGGCTTGCGGGTCGAGCGGCGCGATGTCCACCAGGTGCAGGAGCAGGCGAGTGCGCTGCAGGTGCTTCAGGAACCGGTGCCCGAGCCCGGCCCCCTCCGCCGCCCCCTCGATGAGACCGGGGATGTCGGCCATGACGAAGCTGCGATGCTCACCCACGGCAACCACGCCGAGATTCGGGTGCAGCGTCGTGAACGGGTAGTCGGCCACCTTGGGGCGCGCGGCGGAAACTGCGCGGATGAGCGTGGACTTGCCGGCATTGGGGAGCCCGAGAAGCCCCACATCCGCGATCACTTTGAGCTCGAGCTCGAGGGCGCGCTTCTCGCCCGGGAGCCCCGGTCCGAACTGGCGTGGTGAGCGGTTGGTGCTCGATTTGAAGCGCTGGTTGCCCCAGCCACCCTTGCCGCCGCGTGCCACCAGCAGCTCCTCGCCGTCCCGTGTGAGATCCCCGAGCTGCTCGTGCGTGTCGGCATCGCGCACCACCGTGCCGATCGGCACCGGCACGTAAAGATCCGCGCCGCCGCGCCCGGTGCAGTCGTTCGAGCTGCCCGGCTCACCGTGCGCCGCCTTGAAAGTGCGCTCGATGCGGAAGTCGGCGAGCGTATTGATGCCGGTCGCCGCACGCAGGTAGACGCTGCCACCGTGGCCACCATCACCGCCGTCCGGCCCGCCGAAGGGCACGAATTTCTCGCGGCGGAAGCTCGTGCTGCCACGTCCGCCGTTGCCGGCCTGCACCCGCGCCCGGGCCTCGTCGACGAATTTCATTGATGTGACTCTAAACAAAAACCCCGGCGCTCAGGCCGGGGCTTTGCTCGAATGCCAGGCCCTCGGGGCCGCGGCGCTTCAGGCCTTCTCCGGCTCGGGCAGCACGCTCACGTGCATGCGCTGCTCGGCGCCCCTCTTGCGGAACTGCACCTTGCCGGTCACCTTCGCGAACAGCGTGTGGTCGGTGCCGACGCCGACGTTCGAGCCCGGCCGCACCTGCGTGCCGCGCTGGCGCACGATGATGTTGCCGGCCAGCACCTGCTCGCCGCCGAAGCGCTTCACTCCCAGCCGCTTGGAGTGGGAGTCGCGCCCGTTCTTGGTACTGCCGCCTGCCTTTTTATGTGCCATGACCTAGTCCTCGGGAGCTTCGCGTGGGTCAGCCCGCACTGATATCCGTGACTTTCACTTCGGTGAAGAGCTGCCGGTGGTTCTTCTGCCGCAGGTAGTGTTTACGGCGCCTGAACTTCACGATCGACACCTTGGCGCCCTTGCCATGGCGCACGACGGTGGCGAGCACTTTGCCGCCCTTCAGGGTGGGCTTGCCCACCTTGACGTCCGCACCCTCCCCGACCAGGAGCACTTCGCCGAACTCGACGGTAGCGCCCGGCTCCGCGTCGAGCTTCTCGACGCGCAGCACGCCGTCTTTCGTCACCCGATACTGCTTGCCGCCCGTGGCGATGACTGCGTACATAGTGGTTAGAAGAGGAATGGGCTCAAAGAAAGGCCGCGCATTCTACTTACCGAACCTCTCCCGGTCAAACGACCATTTCCTCAAGTCTGGCGAGGACTTATCGAGGGGGGCTGAGGTCGGCTAGGATGCGCCCGGTGACCCTCGCAGAGATTCGCGCCCTGGTGCAGGCGGACTTGACCTCCGTGGACCAGGTCATTCGCGCGCGCCTCAAAAGCGCCGTGCCGCTCGTCGACCGCGTCGCCGACCACATCATCGCCGGTGGGGGCAAGCGGCTGCGCCCGCTTCTGGTGGTCCTCGCCGGGCGTGCCTGCGGCCAGGGCGGCGGAGCGCACGTCGAGGCCGCGGCCTTTATCGAGTTCATCCACACGGCCACGCTGCTGCACGATGACGTCGTCGATGGCTCCTCGCTCCGTCGCGGCCGCTACACCGCCAACGAGGTGTTCGGCAACCAGGCGAGCGTCCTGGTCGGGGACTTCGTCTATTCGCGCGCCTTCCAGATGATGGCGGCACTGGCCTCGCAGCCGGTGATGGAGATCATGGCCGAGGCGACCAACGTGATCGCCGAAGGCGAAGTGCTGCAGCTGATGAACGCACACGATCCCGACACGACCGAGCAGCGCTATCTCGAGGTCATCTACCGCAAGACCGCAAGGTTGTTCCAGGCCGGCGCGGAAGTCGCTGCGGTGCTCGCGGACTCATCCAGGGAGCGGCGCGCGGCGCTGGCCGCCTACGGCCGCCATCTCGGCACCGCCTACCAGCTGGTCGACGACGTGCTCGACTACCGCTCGAGCCCGGCCGAGCGCGGCAAGAACCTCGGCGACGATCTCGCCGAGGGCAAGCCCACGTTGCCGCTGATCCATGCCCTCAGAAACGGCAGCGAAGCTCAGCGCGCCGCGATCCGCGAGGCGATCAAGGACGGCGGCCGCGGCCAGCTCGGAGCCGTGGTCGACGCCATCGAGTCCACCGGCGGGCTCGACTACGCGGCGCGCCTCGCGCGCGGCGAGGCGGACGCGGCGCTGCGCACGCTGTCCGTGCTGCCCGACTCCTCTTATAAGAACGGCCTCGCCGCGCTCGCGCACTTCGCGGTCGAGCACACGACCTGACGACCGAAAGGGAGACAACAATGAAAGCACCGAGAATTACCGGCGCCCTGCTCGCCGTTGCGGCGATCCTGACGCTCGGGCCGGCTCCGCTGGCCGTGGCACAGACGCCGCCGGCCGAGATCCTTGTGCTCAAAGCCGCTCACATCTTCGACGCCACAGGCACCGCGCTCAAGGACGGCGGCGTGGTCGTGGTGCGGGGTGATCGTATCGTGTCGGTCGGCGCGGCCAACGTCCCGGCGGGCGCACGCGTGATCGATCTCGGCGATGCCACGCTGCTGCCCGGCTTCATCGACGCGCACACGCATCTCACGCTGCAGTTCAGCGACAACTACTACAAGATGTTCCACGACGACATGCTGCGCTTCCCCGCCGAGGTCGCGCTGTACGGGGCGCTGTACGCCAAGCGCACCCTGGAAGCCGGGTTCACCACCGTGCGCAACGTCGGTGCCGATGACTTCACCGACATCGCATTGCGCAACGCCATCAACGCCGGCGTGACCGAGGGTCCGCGCATGGTCACGGCGGCCCACGGCATCGGCTCACCGGGCGGACACTTCGACGAGGCATCGTTTCCGCCCGACCGCTTCCACCCGGAGGGCCCCATCGAGGGCATCTGCAGCGGGCCCGAGGATTGCCGCCAGGCGGTGCGCTATCAGATGAAGTGGGGCGCGGACGTCATCAAGATCGCAGCGAGCGGCGGCGTGCTCTCGGAGGCCGATCCGGTCGACGTGCCGCAGCTGACGCTCGAGGAAATGAAGGCAATCGTCTCCGAGGCGCATGCCTGGCGGCGCAAGGTGGCGGCCCATTGCCACGGCGACGCCGCCGCGCGCCTCGCCATCGAGGCGGGAGTGGACTCCATCGAGCACGGCAGCTTTCTCACTGAGGACACCCTGAAGCTCATGAAGGCCAAGGGCGTCTACCTCGTGCCGACGAGGATCACCGTCGAGTGGGTCATAAAGAAGGCGGACACCTACCCGCCGCAGATCGCCGCCAAGGCGCGCGCCGCGGCCGCCGCTCACGGCAACATGTTCAAGACCGCGCTGCGGGTCGGCGTGCCGATCGCGCTCGGAACCGATGCGGGCGTTTATCCGCACGGCATGAACGGCCAGGAGTTCGGCCTGTACGTGAACCTCGGGATGAGCCCGGCGCAGTCGCTGCTCTCGGGCACCCGCGAGGCCGCCAAGCTTCTCGGCGTGGAGGGGGAGATCGGCACGCTCGAGGCAGGCAAGGTGATGACGTAACGTTTCTTTCGCACATTTCGAGGCGGTGGCCTCGATCTGGTTCAATGGAACTGCCAAGCACCAACGAACCAGACCATAGGAGAGGCCACCACCATGGGAGACGATACACCGGCGCCGATAGGCGCGCTGCAGGTCGACGAAGCGAAGTTGAGAGGTCATGTGGATGAGGTAGTCCGCTCGAGCGTGGAGGAGACGCTGAACGGGCTGCTGGATGCGGAGGCCGACCAGATCTGCCGGGCCCAGCGCTACGAGCGCTCACCGGAGCGGGTCGATGGCCGCGCCGGCCACTACGAGCGCAAGCTCGAGACGAAGGCCGGGGAAGTGACGTTGCGGGTGCCGAAGCTGCGGCGGCTGCCGTTTGAGACCGCGATTGTAGAGCGGTATAAGCGGCGGGAGTCCTCCGTCGAGGAGGCACTGGTGGAGATGTATCTGGCGGGAGTGTCGGTGCGCAGGGTCGAAGACATCACCGAAGCGCTGTGGGGCACGCGGGTGAGCTCGGGCACCGTCTCGCGCCTAAACCAGAAGATCTACCGGCACATCGAGGCCTGGCGCAACCGCGAGATCGTCGGCGAGTTTCCATACGTGTACCTGGACGGAGTGATCCTGAAGAGAAGCTGGGCCGGTGAGGTGAAGAACATCTCGGTGCTGATTGCGATCGGCGTCGGGACCGATGGTTTTCGACAAATCCTCGGCGTGGCGGAGGGCGAGAAAGAAGATCTGGACGGCTGGCGTGCCTTCCTGTGTCACCTCAAGGATCGCGGTCTCAAAGGCGTGCGGCTGATCGTCTCGGACGCCTGCAGGGGGCTGGTGGAAGCCGCTGCAGAGGTGTTTCCAAAGACGGACTGGCAGCGCTGCGTGGTCCACTTTTATCGCAACGTGTTCAGCCATGTGCCGAACGGCAAAGTCGCCGAAGTGGCACGCATGCTCAAGGCGATCCATGCCCAGGAAGATCGCCGGGCAGCCAAGAGCAAAGCCAAAGAGATCGTGGCGCGGCTAAAGGAGCTGAAGCTGAGGACCGCGGCGGAGCTGGTGGAGCAGAAGGTCGAGGAAACGATGACCTACTACGCCTATCCCTCGACTCACTGGCGACAGATCCGGACCAACAACCCGTTGGAGAGGATCATTCGAGAGATCCGAAGACGAACTCGAGTGGTTGGGGCATTCCCCGACGGACACTCGGCACTGATGTTGGCCGCGGCGAGACTTCGACACATCGCTTCGACCAAATGGGGCAAGCGGCGCTACATGCTGATGGATCTGCTGCTCAACCCCGCAAAGCAGGAGGCAGCAGCCTGAGAACCGGATCGAAAGCCACCGACTCGAAACAGAAAGTGCGAAAAATCCGTTGCACTATCGGCAAGGTCGCCGACATCGTGGCCGTGCCGGGCAACGTGCTCACCGACATCCGCGCGACCGAGCACCCGCTGCTGGTCATGCGTCTCGGTAAGATCGTGGTGCAAAGGCCTGGAAGCTGAGCAGTAAGGGCGCCTGCGGCCCACCGCGCGGCAGCATTGAAGCCGGGGGGCCGCTTCAGTAGACTGCGCGGCCCGCTGCCGACGCGCTTCGCGCGGGGGACTTAGGCCGATCCTCGGGGTGTAGCTCAGCCTGGTAGAGCACTACGTTCGGGACGTAGGAGTCGCAGGTTCAAATCCTGTCACCCCGACCACTGAATTAATTGATATATTCTTGTGAGCTGACCTTATTGGTTCCTGGTTCGTGGTTCGCACGTAGGAGTCTCGGGTTCAAATCCCAATCGTTTTCTCCGCGATTTTTAGCGTGGATTGGTTCTGGATCACGCGTCAATTGTCGTCTGCTCACAGACATGCAGTTCACCAACGCGGCCTAGTGGTGCCCTCACAGAGCTGCTTCATTCCGGCCTCGCAGGGTTTCGCTGTCGCACGCTGTTCGGCCGGTCTTCTCGTGACCTTGAGTTCAGCTTGCGTTGGGCCCTGCACGCTTCCCGCCGCCAACAGAGCGGCAAGCACCAGTAGGGATATGCTTCTTTTTCCGACAACGGCACGATTAGACGTTCAGCGCTTTCTTCATACGCAATTCCGCGATAGCCCTCTGGGCTTCCTCGTTGAGGTTGGACTTTCCGACTTGGACGGTCACCTTGTGAATCTTGCCAGTGAACCTGTTCTCGCCTTGTTTGTAGTCATCGCTGACACACGTATAGAGGTTCTCGCCCACGTCGGTTGTTTCCGCGCCAAATGCGAATGGCTGAGTGTGCTCGATTCGTCCTGCGCCAACCTCTTTACCGTTGACGAAGATCACACCGTTACCGCCCGCGCCCAAACCGCCGTTGTAAGCAAACTCGAAGCGGAGCGTCACGCGCCCAGTCGGCAGGCGAGCGGCGCCAGCGATCTTGTAAACCTCTCGACCGAGAAAATTCCAGGCAAACCGGGGTGCGCCGTCCTTCACGTAGAGACTCCAGCCGCCCATTTCCCCGCCTTGGGCGATGACCACTCCCTCTGCGCCAGCTTTCGGGACCTCAATGTCGGCAATGACCACGAAGGAACGGTTTTTGATGTTGATGAAGGCATTTTCTGGAATTCCCTTCATTCCCTCATAGACCGTTATCTCGCTGCGACCTTCCATCAGATCAGGTCGGCCCGCCAGAGCGGCGTTGAAGCGCTCCCAAGCGCGGTCATCAAGAGGAAGCACGTTGTACTTGACGGCCTCTTCCAGGAAGACGGCCTTTAGCTTTTCCAGTTTGTCGGGATACTTCGCGGCAAGGTCGTGCGCGCAACTGAAATCTTCCTCCACGTTGTAAAGCTCCCACTTGTCGTGCTCAAACGTAGCCCGCGGCTTCGGCTCCCACGGCGGGCGGTGCACCGTGGTGGCGAACCAGCCGTCCTGGTAGATGCCCCGGTTGCCTGCCATCTCGAAGTACTGCGTGGTGTGCCGCGACTTCGCCTCGGGGCTATTCAAGGTGTCTAGCATGCTCACGCCCTCGAGGGGTTTCTGCTGGACGCCATAGACGACAGCGGGCTCGGGCACACCAACAGCCTCCAACACCGTCGGAGCAATATCAGTCATGTGCGTCCACTGCGTACGCAGGCCGCCCTTCTCCGCGATGCCCTTCGGCCAGTGGACCACCATGGATTGGCAGACCCCGCCGTAGGAGGCTACCTGGTGGCCCCAACCAAAGGGCGTGGCGCCGGCGAAAGCCCAGCCATTGTTGTACAAAATATGGGATTTGGGGCCGCCGATCTCGTCGAAGTGCTTCAGCGGAACATCCAGGGGCTCTGGTATCCCGTTGAACACGGACAACTCATTGAAGGCGCCGTTGAGGCCGCCTTGGAAGACCGAACCGTTGTCGCCCGTGATGTAGAAGATCAGCGTATTGTCCATTTCGCCCAAGGTCTCGATCTCGTCGAGAAACCGCCCGATTTCGTAGTCGGTCACCTCGGCAAAGGCCGCGTAAATCTCCATGTACCTGGCGAAGACCTTCTTCTCGTCGGCCGTTAACCCGTCCCATTCCTGGATTCCCGGCGGCTTGGGCGCCAGATCGGTGCCCGGGGGAACGACCCCCAGCGCGATCTGCCTCGCCAACGTTTCCTTACGCACCTGGTCCCAGCCCTGATCGAACTTGCCCTTGTACCGGTCGCGCCACGTCTCGGGCACGTGGAATGGGCCGTGAGTACCAATTGCCGAGTAGTAGACGAAAAATGGTTTTTGGGGGGCGAGCGAACGCTGCGAACGCAGCCAGAGGATCGCCTTATCGGTGATGTCAGTACTGCCGTAGTAATCGGCATCGGGGTGTATATCGACCCTGGTCATGTTGTCGTAAATGACCGGATGAAAGAGATCCGCTTCGCCGGACATGAAGCCGTAGAACCTCTCAAAACCGCTATGCACCGGCCAGCGGTCGAACGGCCCGACATCACTGCCTTCCCAGGGCGCCAGCTCGTGACACTTGCCGAACATAGCGGTGCTATAGCCGTTGAGCCGTAAGATCTCGGGCAGATTCGTGACGCTGCTGGGGCGCACCGCGGTGTACCCCGGGAAGCCGGTGGCAATCTCCGAGATCACGCCGAAGTTTGCGCTATGGCTATTGCGACCTGTTAAGCAGGCCACGCGGCTGGGCGAACACAACGGGGGGACTTTGAAATTGTTGTAGCGCAGCCCGGTCTTGGCAAGACGATCCAGCGTCGGCATCTGGATCGGCCCTCCGAACGTCGATATATCGCCGAAGCCCATGTTGTCGAGAAGGATGACTACCACGTTGGGCGCGCCTTTCGGCGCCTTCACCTCGAACCGCGGCGGGGCTTTAGCGTTGTGCGCATCAAGCTCGGTGATTGGCGGGTACTTAGGCGCTGGTATGGGCAGCTGGGTACGGTCAATGGGGGCGGCTGTCCCGGGCTCGCTGCTTTGGGCCTCTAACTCCTTCGTCATGGGCTTTTCTCCTATCGATGCTCTCGACCGGAATTGTAAGTAAAGGTGCCGTTCCAACCCCTTGTGCTTGTGTAGCTACCGCAGCACCTCGAGGGTCTATGGGCTGTTCGTTCAATGTCCTATTGGCGCCGACGACACGCCCGCTGATTCTCCTTCATTCGTTTTGACTTGACCAGCGTGCGGACGCGGTATTGGAGCGACAGAACCTCACCCGTACTGCCTTCTCGGTCCTGACACTCGTCTACCAGGCCAACCATCCCTTGGTTTACGCAGTGAGACGTAAGCCCGGCACCGACGTGTTCCGTCCGCAGTCTTCAGATCACCCCGGGGACTAAACCATTCCGGGCCTGCTGATCATCAGGACCGAAGGCCGGATGACCTTCGCCAGCGCACCTCAAGCCCGCGAACGGCTGGCGGCGCTGATCGAGGAAGCGCATCCTCAGGTGGTGATCCTGGAATGCAGCGCCATTCCGGACTTCGAGTACACGGCGCTGCAAACCCTCACGCGGGCGGAGGACAAGATGCGGGAGCACGGAATTTCATTGTGGCTCTGCGCACTGAACCCGCTGGCCCTCGAGGTGGTCAGGCGTTCCCCGCTAGGTCAGGCCTTGGGGAGCGAGCGCATGTTCTTCAACCTTCGCGAAGCGGTAAAGGCCCACGAGACACGAGGCACCGCGCCGTGAATGCACAGCCATTGATGTTTCACGTGCTCGCCAAGCCCACCGGGGCGATATGCAACCTGGACTGCAAGTACTGCTTCTTTCTTTCCAAGGAAATGCTCTATCCGGGCGACCGCTTTCGCATGTCCGACGAGTTGCTGCAGGCGTACATCCGCCAGCTCCTGGAGGCTCAACCGCAAGGTGAAGTCAACGTCGCCTGGCAGGGCGGGGAGCCGACCCTCATGGGGATCGACTTCTTCCGGCGCGCTATCGCCTACGTCGAGCAGTACCGCAAGCCCGGCCAGAGCATTCTGCACACGATACAGACCAATGGCACCTTGCTGAACGATGAGTGGTGCGCGTTCTTCAAGCAGCACCACTTTCTTGTAGGCCTGAGCGTGGACGGCCCCAAGCCCATGCACGATATGTATCGGGTCGACAAGCATGGCGCGGGAAGCTTCGATCAGGTGATAGGCGGCTGGGAGGTGCTGCGCCGACACGCGGTGGACGTCAATATTCTGTGCACCATTCACGCCGCGAACGCCGATCACCCCCTCGATGTGTACCGATTCTTTCGCGATGACCTGCAGGCCGGGTACATGCAGTTCATCCCCATCGTGGAGCGCACTACCGAGGCGCTGATTCCCCTTGCCAACCTTGGCTGGGGCAAGCGGCCCGGCGGGGACCGGCCGCTCTATACCCAGCACGGCGCGCAGGTCACCGAGCGCTCGGTCCGCGCCGAGCAGTTCGGCCGGTTCCTCATCACCATCTTCGATGAGTGGGTGCGGTGCGATGTGGGAAAAGTGTTCGTGCAGACCTTCGACGTGGCACTCGGAAGCTGGCTTGGGCAGCACAATTTGTGCATCTTCTCACCGACCTGCGGCAACGCGGTCGCTCTGGAGCACAACGGCGACCTGTACTCCTGCGATCACTACGTCGAGCCCGGCTATCTGTTGGGGAATATCCGCGAGACGCCGATGGGCGAGTTGGTGGACTCGCCGAAGCAGCGCGCGTTCGGGCAGCACAAGCTCGACAGCCTGCCCAAGTACTGCCGCGAGTGCGAGGTGCTGTTTGCCTGCTACGGGGAGTGTCCGCGCAACCGCTTCATCACGACTCCGGATGGCGAGCCCGGGCTCAACTATCTGTGCGCCGGGTACAAGCTATTCTTCAATCACATCGATCCTGCGATGAAGACCATGGCCGGCCTGCTTCGCCAGGGCCGATTTGCCGACGAGGTCATGCAGCTCCCCAACACGCAATGACCTTTTCCGGTCCGATTAAGGAGCGTGCAGCGATCGTGAGTCTCTGCTGAAAAAGGTCCAATACCTCCTCTCGCATGTGTTCTGCTGCGTTCCTGTATTGATCGCGCGTCTGTTACGCCTGGCTTGGACGCTCGCGCGATATTGGTGGCGATCGCGCGAAGCCGTGGCACGGCGGTGATCCGGGGTCTCTCAGCCGAGAATGGCAGCTATTGGGTGGGCATTCTGAATCCCCATATGCCCGCTGCTGGCCGAGGCTGTGTGAAAACGTCATGTTAAAACGCTAGGATCGTATCGGATTCTTCCTCGAGGAGACTGCCGTGAGCAGGTTCATCGATGAGGCCGATCGGTGCCAGGGGACGCTCCTGCCGGAGCGGATCGACGAGTACGTCTCGGAAGAGAACCCGGTCCGCGTCATTGACGCGTTCGTGGCGGAGCTCGACCTGACAAGGCTCGGGTTCGACGGGGTGGATCCCGCGGACACGGGCCGACCGGGTTACCACCCGGCGACGATGCTCAAGATCTACGTCTACGGTTACCTGAACAGGATCCAGTCGACGCGCCGCCTGGAGCGGGAAGCGCGTCGGAACCTCGAGCTGATGTGGTTGGTTGGCCGGCTCGCCCCTGACTTCAAGACACTGGCCGACTTCCGGGCGCAGAACGGCGCGGCGATCAAGAACGTCTGCCGCGAGTTCATCGTGTTGTGCCGACACTGGGGTCTTTTCACCGAGGCGACGGTCGCGATCGACGGCAGCAAGTTCAAGGCGGTGAACCACCGCGATCGCAACTTCACGCCGGGCAAGATGAAGACGCGGATGGGGCTAATCGAGCAGAGCATTGCGGAGTACCTGCAGCAGCTTGATCGCATGGATCGCAAGGAGACCCCGAGCAGCCCGCGCAGTGTGACACGGGTGAAGGAGCGCATCGCGACGCTGAAGGACGAGATGCAACGGCTGCATGGGCTGAAGGCACAGATGGAGGCCTCGCCCGACGGCCAGGTGTCGCTCACGGATCCTGATGCGCGCTCGATGGCCAGCCAAGGCAAGGGTACCGGCATTGTCGGCTACAACGTGCAGACCGCAGTCGAGACGAAGCACCATCTGATCGTGACGCACGAGGTCACGAACGTCGGCTCGGACCGGCACCAGCTTGCCAAGATGGCCGAGGCAGCACGCGAAGCGCTCGGCACCCGCGACCTCACCGCGATCGCCGACCGCGGCTACTACAGCGGCGAAGAAATCAAGGCGTGCGACGATGCCGGTATCGTGCCGCTAGTGCCGAAGTGCATGACCTCCAACAGTCGTGCCGACGGGCGCTACGACAAAAGCGACTTCGTCTACGTACCGAAGCGCGACGCTTATCGCTGCCCGGCCGGTGAGTATGCGATCCGGCGCTTCGCGAGTGTTGAGCGCGGGATGACGCTCTACAAGTACTGGGCATCAGCATGCCCCCGCTGCGCGCTCCGGTCGAAGTGCACGACCAGCGAGTACCGGCGGATCAGTCGCTGGGAACACGAGCAAGTGCTCGATGCGATGCAGGCGCGGCTCGATCAGGATCCGACGCGCATGCAGGTCCGACGTCAGACCGCGGAGCACCCGTTCGGCACGATCAAGTCGTGGATGGGCGCCACCCACTTCCTGAGTCGAACGCTACCCCGAGTCAGTGCCGAGATGGGCCTGCACGTACTGGCGTACAGTCTTGAGCGGCACAAAGCGCATGTTCGGCCGAGCAACTGCTTCGCAAATCGCTTCTGCATCGCGCGCATCGTTCTTGTTCGTCTTCACGTACGGCTTAACGAACTGCGGCGCCATGAGCTTCACCGTATGGCCGAGCTCGCCGAGCTTGCGCGCCCAGAAATGCGCACTGCCGCAGGCTTCCATCCCAATCAGGCACGGCGGCAACTTGGCGAAGAAGTTCATCACCTCCGCTCGCTTCAACGTCTTGCGCAGCACGACCTTACCGTGCTCGGTCACCCCATGGACCTGAAAGATGCTCTTTGCCAGATCAAACCCAATCGTCGTAATGTTCATCGTGGGCGCTCCTGCCGGTTCGAGTGGTTGCGTAACACTTCCACTCTGGCACATCTGATGCCGTGCCGAGCAGGGGCGTCCATGCCATTACTTATACCCGTGTCCGAAAAAGTGAGGCCACCTCTGGCGTTATCCGGGTGCTCCTCATAGGCGAGCCGATCTCGGAGCCACGCGTCATCCCGCTCCGCAATTACATCACTGCCTTCAGTCCCCTCGGCTTGAGGTGCGAGGCTCTTTCGGGATGGGCCGACAGCCAAAGCGCCATTGTCGGACCACTGCGGCTCGCTCTTCGGCAATTGGGGGCGATAGGGCTGTTGGCCAGCGTCTACGCGAGCCCAGTACCCGCGTCCAGGGACTGGGATCCCCAAGCGCTGACAGCGCTTTGCGAGCGCTACATCTGAGATGCCGAAGTCCTTGGCGAGCTCGCGCATCGGCTTAGACCAGGCGAGCTCGTACAGATCCTCGCGGGAAAGAGTAATCGGAACTATTTCTTCGTCACTCATCACCGATGATCGTTAGCTCACTAACCTGTTGTTGCAATACCGAATCGTTATTGGCGCCAAAGACGGCGGAATTTGGATCGCCCTTCGACAGGCCGCGCCGTCATCCCCGACGCCTGAGTTTCACCAGTCGTAGCCGGACTACGATTAGGCGGAAGAAGCTAAACTGGCGCTTCTTTGGAAATATGAATACAATCGTAGCGTGGCTACGACAAACGGCAGCAAACTAAAGCGACTCTATACCCATCTGGCGCCGGGCACGCCGGTCACTTCGCAGGACCTTGCCGGGCTGGGGATCTCGGCCGATCTCGCAGTCCACTACGTCCGCGCGGGCTGGCTCGAGCGCCTCGCACGCGGTGTCTACAGTCGGCCGAACGATCCGCCGGCGCTCCATCCGAGCCTCATTCTCCTCGAGCGCCAGTTCGAAGCGTTGCACGTCGGCGGCAAGTCGGCGCTCGACTGGCAGGGTGTGCGCCACTATGTCTCACCCCATCCACGCCTCCATCTCTATGGCTGGAACTCGGTGACGTTGCCTTCCTGGTTCACTGCGCGGTTTCCGGCGGAGTATCACCGCAAGCGCCTCTTCAAGGAGCGGCCCAAGAAGCTCCTGCACGTCCGCGCCTTCGAGAAGCGCAAAGACGCGCCGCTCGTCTCGGCACCTGAGCGCGCGCTTCTTGAGGTCTTGAGCGAAGTCGGCGTGCGGCAGAGCCTCGAGGAGGCCGGCCAGCTTGTCGAGAGCACCTACACCTTCCGCGCCAATGTACTGCGCGAGCTGCTCACCTCCTGCACCAGCGTCAAGACCGTGCGCTTGTGCCTGAGGATCGGTCAGGAGCACTCGCAGCCCTGGGCTGCGAAGCTGAGGCAAGCTCAGTTGCCAACAGGCAGCAAACGACCCTGGGTGTCCGGCTCCTCGGGCCGGCTCCTCGTCTTGAAGCCGTGAATCCCGCCTATCTCGAGAGCGCTCGGCTCCTGACGCGCGTCGCGCCGCTGGTGCTCGTCGACGATACCTTCGCCCTCAAAGGCGGGACCGCCATCAATCTGTTCGTGCGCGACCTGCCGCGCCTGTCGGTCGACATCGATCTCGTATTTGTCGACTACCGCGTTCCGCGCAAGGACGCGCTCAACCGCATTAACGAGGCGATCCGTCAGTCCGTCACGCGCTTAAAGAAGCAGGGCTTCCAAACCCGAGCGCAGACCACGGCGGATGCCGGCGAGACGAAACTCCTGGTGCGTGACGGCAAGGTCGAAGTGAAGGTCGAGGTCAATTTCATCTTGCGCGGGACCGTCCGCCCCGTCCAGAGAGCAGCACTCACCGCCCGCTCGCGCGAGATACTGGAGGCGGATCTTGAAATCCCTGTCGTCTCGCTCGAAGACCTCTACGGCGGCAAGCTCGTGGCCGCGATGGACCGTCAGCACCCGCGTGATCTCTTCGATGTCCTGCAGCTTCTTGAGCACGAGGGGATCACGCCGGGAATTCGTCGTGCGTTCGTCGTCTACCTCGCGTGTCACAACCGGCCGGTCCACGAGGTTTTGTTCCCGGCGGTGCACGACATCGGCGAAACGTACCAGCGCGAGTTCCTTGGCATGATGGTGGATCCGGTGGAGCTCGAGGCGCTCCTCGCGACTCGGGAACGCATGGTGCAGGAGCTCCCGCGTGCGCTCACGGCCGAAGAGCGGCGCTTTCTCCTGTCATTGGTTCGAGCGGAGCCCGACTGGTCATTGCTCGGCATCCCGCATCTCGAGCAGCTGCCGGCCATTCGCTGGAAGCTGCAGAACCTCGAGCGCCTGCGAGCGAGCGCGCCTCGGAAGTTCGCAGAACAATCGGAGGCCCTGGCCAGCCGGCTCGCGTGAGGCCCCAGATGATGGCGCGGACCGCAGGATTCTCGGACGATGACTTTGAGACCTTGGACAAGTGGCTCCTGCGCCGGGGCACGGGGGTCACCGACATCGTCGAGCTCGAGGGGTTTCTCACCGCGATCGTCATCGCCCCAAACACGCTCTCCCCCGCCCTCTGGCTGCCGAAGGTCTGGGGTGGCAAGCAACCGAAGTTCAAGGACCTCGAGGAGGTGAACCGCTTCACCGGCCTCGTGATGGGCTACTACAACGAGCTGGTCGCCGCTTTTGAATGCGCGCCCGATAAGTTCGAGCCGACCTTCTACGAGCGCGAGTTGGGCGGCAAGACCGTGTACATCGTCGATGAGTGGTGCTGGGGCTTCATGAGAGGCGTGAGGCTCGATACGCCGGGCTGGAAGCCCTTGAAGCGCGACCGACCGGAGCTCCTGAAGCCCCTCCAGCTTTTCGGCACGAGAGCCGGTTTCCGCGAACTCGATGCAGGCGGCGCCGATCGCATGCATGCGCTCTGGTCGCCGCGCATTGCACCCGCGGTGCGAGCTATCTACGCGTTTTGGCTGCCGCACCGGCACCGCGTGCTCGGAGCGCGCGGCGCTCCGATGCATTGAGAGGAGCGGTCATCACTACGCAGCTTGCGACGATTGCTCGCTCGAGGAAAGTCTCGTCAGATCGTTTGCCCACATCTCAAGGGCTCTCCGCATTTCCCGCACGTACCCGTACCGATTGTAAATCGCGGTCACACTGCCATCTGAGTGTCCGAGAACTCGCTTGACGAGCTTGTCCCCCTCATCTCCCAGGGTTTCGGCCAATCGCGTCGCAACCGTTCGGCGCAGATCGTGAGAGGTGAATTGCTTAGGAAACTTCTCCCCGGTGATCGCCAGAATCGCCTCGGGGAGACGAGTTCTATGAAACTTGGCAACGCCCTGAATAGGCGCGCGTCCGCCCGTACTCGACAGTAGGTACTCACCTTTCCGCGGTTTCGGAATGCCTCTGATGATCTCGAGCACCTGCGAGACGAGCGGCACGACATGCACGTGATCGCTCTTGTACTCGCTGGCCGGGATCACCATAAGGCCCTGATCCAGGTCGAGCCACTCGAAGCGCGCTGAGGCCCACTCGCTCATCCGGCAGCCTGTCAACAACATGAGCTGCACATGGGTTCCGAAGGGATAGCCGATCGACTTGGCCGCCTGCCAGACGATGCGGGCTTCTTTCAATGACAGAACGACGTCTCTTTGCCTTGGCTTCGGCAGGTTCTTGTCGATCCTGCTGGCCGGATTGTCTTGGCGCTTGAGCTTCCCCTCATCAATGGCCCAGGCGTACATGTGTCGCAGCACCCCCATGGTGGTGCGAGCAGCCTCCACTCCGCCGATTGGGCCTCCGCGCTTGCCATTTCCGCGTTTGCGCTTGACGCGCGCCCCCTCCATCACATCGCGTACGTGCTCGCGCGTGAGCCGCTCAGCGAGCTGGCGCCCGATCCGAGTGTTGATGTGAGTGCTGAATGCCAGCTCATACTTGCGGGCGGAATCGAGCTCCCGGGAATGAACATGGTGCTTCAGGAATTCCGTGGCGAGGCCTTCGACCGTCAAGCCACCTGCTGACGGAGCCGGGCTCAAGGTTTCCCGGGGATGCAGTCCTTGCTTGGCCAGGTCAAGAAGGTGGGCTGCCTTCGCCCGCACCGCGCTGATCGAGACCTCCGGGTAACGGCCAAGATTCACGCGGTGCTTGCGACCGAGCAGGAGCCTTCCGCTCGCCTTAGCGCCCCCTTCGCCTGCGACGCGGATGAGAAGCGACCAGTTGGCCGTGCCACCGGTGCCTACTCGAACGGAAAGTCCCGGAATTGCCCCATCGGGGAGCGTCACGAGCGCACTCGGCGGCGAACGGAGATAGGATTTAAGAACAGGGTCAGTCAGCCGTTTCATACTTGCCAAAAGGTGGAACCAATGCTGAATTCTACCAAATTGGTTCCAGCGGTGGTTCTACTTTCGGCGAGATGCTGCTGGACAGTCATGCTTCCGCGTGGATCTAAATTGCTTAGAATAAGCGCATTTCAGGAACCGCTGGAAAGCTATATAAAGCGCTGGACGGTGAAAAGAATTTTCGGGACGTAGGAGTCGCAGGTTCAAATCCTGTCACCCCGACCAGTACAATCAATCACTTGGATACATATTCAGCGCCCGAACAGTGAGAAATCCATAGAGTCAGAACCCGAAGCTCAGCGTAAGAAGGTTCTGGCCGCGGTTAGGCGGTCTGATCCAGGCGTCTGACCAATGCCGAATGGCGAGCTCGAGCATCCGGTTGTGCGCGCCAAGGTCGAAGCGCGCCGCGGCGACATAGGCGAAATTCCAGCGCGTGGCCTCGAGGTTATCGATCTCGGTTCTGTAGTTGCCGCCGAATCCCAGATAGAACTTACCCCACCGGCGATGTAGCACCTGCCAGCGTCGCATGGCCGTGAATCCCCAGTAAGGGTTGGCCGCTCGGTACTCTACAAGCGGGGCATTCCCGAGGCGCTGCGCAGTTGTAAAACGGAAGGCGCCGAGCTCCCAGCGACTGTCCTGGAACTCAAGAGTCACCGGCACGACAAATCCACCCGTCCAATCGAAGTTTCGAAACGTCGTGCCGACACCGATCAACAGGTCGCAGTGTTCGCAAGGTGTCAGCAGGTCTTCGGCATGGCACGCGCCGGGTGCGCAAACACCGAGCGCCGCCACGCAGATCAGAGTCGATGCAAGAACGCTGCGCGTGAGCTGCACCGGCACGTTCGTCAGCTACATGATTACGCTCTGAGCCTGAGCTAAACGATGCGCGCGTTCTCTCCCGGGACCCGCGGCGCCAAACAGACTAGTCCACGAACGTTGCCAGCTCCAGCCCTTGGCCCCCGGTGAACCGCCCCCTTCGCCGGCTTCACCAGCACCCTCACCGGGACTGAAGGAATCGGCTCACCCCGACCACTCAGTTGGCCCTCCGCTTCGATCTTGACAAGCTGCGCGTGGGTCTCCATCCGGCAGACTTAGATAAGTGTCTAACTCGGGGCCGTTGAGCCCCTCTACAGGGGCTCCCGGAGGCTAAGTTAGATGACTATCTAACATTGCCACGGGACCATCACGCGCAGTTCCCCCTCGAGCGCCTCTTGCCGCGCAGCGCATGCTCCCTTGCACGCGCCTGTGTCAATAGGCACGCGCCGCGACTGCCGGACGCGGCGCGCACTGGCAGCGTATTAAGTGAAGCAGCATGCCTGGTGTTGCGTGTTTGCGCGACAGCACGGCGCATGCTGCGCGTGCACTCGACCTGAGCGCGCTCACAATTCGTTGTCTCTTGTGATCTGCTGCATGGAACCCGAAGAGCCGTCAGTCACAAACTGGCCCGCATGCAAATGCCTCGTAGGGGGGATCCCAAGTGACACTGACAGCGGTGGGATACCTGCTTCTGTTCCTCTCCGGTGTGGCAGTCTGCCTCTTCTGCTGGCTGAGCTACGCAAGCCTGACAGGGGCAGCGCGCCCGTCAAAACCGCCCGCTGAGGACCGCTTCCTCGACATGCGGCCGACGACATAACGCAGCGCATCGGCGCCGGAAGCCGCTGAGCGCGATTCCGCGGCTCCCGGCTAGGCCGCCTTCGCGGCCTGCCCGGCCAGCGCGGTCTTGAAGAGCGCGAGCATGCGGCTCCAGGCTCTCTCCGCCTGCTCGTCGTTGTAGACGCGCGCATCCGGCGGACACCAGCCGTGCAGCGTCCCGGAGTACACCTCGATCTCGGCCGGCACGTTCGCTTTGGCAAACGCATCCCGCAGCACGGTCTTGGCTTCGGGCTGACGCTTGTCGTCGTTCGCGGCGATCGCAAACAGATACTGCGCCTTGATCTTCGGGATCAGGAGATGCGGGCTGTCCGGCTTGTCGGTCACCAGCCCCCCACCGTGAAAGGAAGCGCCGGCCCCGATGCGCTCGGGAAGCGTCGCTGCGAGACGCATGGTGAACGGGCCCGTCATGCAGTAGCCCATGCTGCCCATCTTGCGCTTGTGATCGACGGAGGGCTGCGAGTCGAGCCAGGCGACGAAAGCCTTGCCGTCCGTGACGGTCGTCGCGGGTGTCAGTGTGCCCGCGAGTGACATGAGGGCGTCGCGGGTCGGTGCGTCATTGAAGTCGGGGTTCTCCGGCGCCGTGGGCGCCCGCTTGGTCCGGTAGAACGGGTTGGGAACCAACACCGCATAACCCGCCTCGGCCAGCCGTCGGCCCATGTGCCTGAAGGCCGGTCGCAGACCGAAGATGTCCGGCCACATCAGCACTCCCGGGTACCTGCCCTCCCCGGGATGCACGAAGTACGCATCCGCCGTGCCATCGGGAGTCTTGATGTCGACCTCGGCCTCCTCGATCCAGGCCGCGCCGGCAGCCGCCGGCAGGAGTGTCGCCACGCCCGCGCCGAGCGTGAAGGCTCCGAAACGCCGCCGCGACAGCTGTGCCGACTTCAGCTGATACTGAATCATGTCATCCATCGAATCGTTGTCGCACATGGATGCTCTCCGCGCCCGGGATGGGCGCGCAGTATATCGCGCCTCCGACGCTCCCCGATGACTGTGCCCGATGCCGCGCTGCCCGCGGGAACCTCGCACCGGCTGCTGCCGTGGCTGGTAGCCGTGGCGTTTTTCATGCAGGCGCTCGACACGACGATCCTCAACACGGCAGTTCCGGGGATCGCGCGCGCACTCGGCGTGGCGCCCCTCAGCATGAAGGCGGTGCTGGCGAGCTACACGCTCAGTCTCGCGGTGTTCATCCCGGTGAGCGGCTGGATGGCGAATCGCTTCGGAACGCGCCGCGTGTTCAGTGGCGCGATCGGGATCTTCACCGCCGGCTCGCTCCTGTGCGGGCTCTCGCGCAACATCCATCTGCTGGTCGCGTTCCGCATCCTGCAAGGCTGCGGCGGAGCCATGATGGTGCCGGTGGGGCGGCTCACGCTGGTACGTGCCTTCGGGAAGTCCGAGCTGGTGCGCGTCATGAGCTTCGTCGCCGTGCCGGGCCTGGTTGGTCCCATGCTGGGCCCGCTCGCCGGCGGGCTCATCACCGGTTACACGCACTGGAGCGTCATTTTCTTCCTCAACGTCCCTATCGGCATCGCGGGGCTCTATCTCGTCGAGCGCTACCTGCCGGACTACCGCGAGACCGAGACGCCGCCCCTCGACCTCGCGGGACTCGTGCTGTTCAGCGCCGGCATCGCGCTGCTGTCGTACGTCCTCGAGGTCTTCGGCGAGCACCGCCTGAACGGCACCGAAGTAGCGGCGCTGCTCGCCCTGTCGCTGGTGCTGCTCGCGGGCTACGGGCTGCATGCCGCGCGGCTGTCACAGCCGCTGCTGCGCCTCGCGCTGTTCCGTATCCGCACCTTTCGCGCCGCGGTGGGTGGCAGTTTCTTCACCCGCATCGGCATCGGCGGCATCCCGTTCCTGCTGCCGCTGCTCTTCCAGGTGGGCCTCGGTTACACACCCGTCCAGTCAGGACTCCTCATGATGCCGCAGGCCTTCGCCGCCATGAGCCTCAAGATGACCATGCCGCGCATCCTGGCGCGCTTCGGCTATCGCGCCGTACTGGTCTCCAACACGGTGATGCTCGGTGTGCTGATCCTGCTGTTCGCCACCATCGGCGCTGCGACGCCGCTCTGGCTCATGGGGGCGCAGCTGTTCGCCTTCGGATTCTTTTCCTCGCTGCAGTACACCAGCATGAACACCTTGGTCTACGCCGACGTGAGCGGCGCGGCCGCCGGCGATGCGAGCACCATCGCGAGCACTGGCCAGCAGCTTTCGCTGAGCTTCGCCGTGGCGGTGGCGTCGCTCGTCACGGCGCTGTTCGTTCCCGACCGCTTCCACACCTCGCCCGCGGATATGATCCAGGGCATCCACGAGGCGTTCGTCGCGCTCGGCATCGCCACGGTGATTTCGACGCTCTCGTTCGCCGGCCTCAGGCGCGACGACGGCAGCGCCGTGAGCCGTCACCGCGGGCCAGGTAGTGCAGCCTGAGTGGGCCCTACTGCACGTCCACCAGCGCAAGCTTCCCCACGCCGCTCTCGGCGAGCACCAGCCGGCCGTCGCGCGTCGGCATCATGTTGCGTACCACACCGCCGCCGGAGGGAATCGCCCACGACTGGAATTTCTCCGTGCGCGGATCGAAGCGCACCAGCGTATTGGGGCGCACGCCCGATTCGCTGAACCAGATGACATCGTGCAGCGCGGTGATGCCATAGGGGAGCGACGCCGCGCCGCCTGGAGAAGGCCATTCGCGGGCCGCGCCGCTGCGCGGGTCGAGACGGCCGATATAACCGCGCGCGTAGTCCGAATACCAGATCGCATCGTCGCTCGTGACGGCGAGGCGGCGGGGCCTCGAGCCCGCGTTCGGCAGGACGTATTCGTGTACGTCCAAAGTGTCGGGATCGATGCGTCCGATGCGGTTGGTGCCGAACTCCGCGAAGAATGGCACGCCCCGTGAGCTCACCACGATGCCGTAGGGCAGCGCGTGGGCGGTCGGCGGCGCAACCAGGCGCACCGCGCCGCTCTGCGGCATGAGCCGCCCGACGAGATTCCCGCCCTGCACCGTGAACCACAGCACCCCGTGTTGATCGAAGACCGCGGTGTGCGGATCACGCGCCCGCTCGTCCGGCATCCGGTACGCGGTGATCGCGCCGCTCGCCGGATCCAATTTGCCGATGTAGCCGGCATAGCTCGCCGTGAACCAGATGTTGCCGGCTGAGTCCGCGACCAACCCGTGGGGGCCGGAATCCGGGATGCTCGTCGGGAACTCCCTGATCGCTCCGGACGCCGGATCGATGCGCCCGAGGAGACTCGCACGCTGCCCCGTGTACCAGATCGCGCCATCCGCGGTCGCGAGCGGGTCGTGTGGAAAGGCGCCGGGCGTTGCCACGGCCCATTCCCTGAAGCTCACGCGGACACTGCCGGGAATGATGCGCGCCGCCGGCGGCGGCCGCTCGGGAAAGGCGCGCGCCAGATAATCCGCCAGCACCGCAAGCTCCTCGGGGGTGACCGTGGCGCCGAGCTTCGTCATGCGGCCGATGACGTTCTGCCAGCCCTCGCGTGTGTAGCCCGGGTAGACGAGACGGCCCGCATCGTGGCAACTCGTGCACCGCGCGGCGGCGATGTCCCGGCCGTCTCCGGCGGGCAGTTGCTCGCCATTTACGGGACTCTGGCCCCGCACGTAAGTCGTCAGCAGCACGAGCGCGCCGGCTGCCGCGCCCCACGACATTCTGCGCATGCAGCGATCGTACACCCTCAGAAACAACAACGCCGCCCGCAGGCGGCGCATGTCATGATCAGTGAGCGGTAAAGGCTCAGGCGACCCGGCGCTCCAGGCGGTCACGGACCACCATCACGATATGCCCGATAACCAGCGCGAACGTCACACCAATCTCGATCCCAAATAGAACTTCCATGCCTGATCTCCTCGAGTCTGTCAGCGGCGCGCATTCTAGTGGGCTACTGCCTCCGGCACAGTCCGCCATTCGGGAGAGTGCACAGTGCACACTCGGGAGGGGCGCTGCCTCTCTCAGGGTCGGTTTCACGAAAGCGTAATCTTCGTGCGCGTGAGTTGTGAGTCAGAGCACGCTCTCACGCCCGCGAGCCGTGCGGCTGCGGAACCGCTAAAGTGGCGGCCGTCACCCCACCCGCAGCACGCCAGGGGCTCCATGAAACTCGCTATCGAAGTCATCGGCTGGATCGGCGCCACCCTCATCGTCGCGGCGTATGCGCTGCTCTCGGCCGGGAGGCTCCAGGGAGACTCGCGCACCTATCACCTGATGAATATATTCGGCGCGATCGGCTTCGTGGTGAACAGCGGCTGGAACGGCGCCTATCCCTCGGCCGCCCTCAACGTCGTGTGGATCGGCATCGGTGGCTACGCGCTCATGCAGCGGCGCCGGCCACAGCTCAAGAGCGGCGCGCCCGTTCACTAGCTGCCGCACCCGAGGTGCCGCCAACTGGCGACACATTGCAACCAATTGCCCGGGTGACTGCTTTGTGCGAACCGATCGGCTATAAGTAACTCCAAGCCTCGACCTGGGGAGGAGTCGGCTCGATGTCATCAAATCGTTTGGGTGTTGCCGTGGTCGCGTTGATCGGGATGATGGCCGCGTCCGCAACCTCTCCTCCGCGGCCTGGACTCAGGTATCCCGCCGCGGCGCCTGGCGGGAACGCGCGTCTCATGGCCTTCGGCGGCCGCAGTGCCGCGCAGCTCGCGAGCGGCATCGGCGGCAAGCTCGATGCGGCGCTCGCCGACCTCGCGCGTCAGACGAGCCGCGTGCGTCCCGGTCACGCGCTCGAGGATCTACATTCGCTCAGCCCCGCGGCGCGCTTCATGCAGCATGGCTCTGGAGCCGAGCCGCTGGTGGCGGTCGATGCGGTGACGCGCGGCGACCCGGAGCTCTTGAAGGAGGCGCTCGAGAGTCTCGGGCTCGAGCATCCCGCCGTATTCCGCAATGACGTCGGCGGCTGGCTGCCGGTGAGCGCGATCGAGGCAGCGGCCGCGCGCGATGAGGTGGCTTCACTGCGCTCCGCGCTCTCTCGCGCACGCGGGGTGGTGGCGACGCAGGGAGATTTCGCCCAGGACACGGCCACGCTGCGTCAGGACTTCCCCAACCTCGATGGCTCGGGTGTCACGGTCGGGGTGCTCTCGGTCAGCTACGACTGCTACTCCTTCTACGCGGCCAATCAAAACCAGAGCTTCGGTACCCCTCCGGTTCCGGATCCCACGGCCTCAGGCCTGACGGGCTATGCCCAGAACGGCTTCATCGCCGATGCGGCCACGGACGTGTCAACCGGCGCGCTGCCGGCGAACGTTAACGTGCTGGAGGAAGCCGGTGGCGGGAGCACGGCGGGGGCGGGATGCGTGACCGCGTTCGGCTATCCGTTCCAGCTCCCCTTCACTGACGAGGGGCGCGCCATGCTGCAGATCGTGCACGCCGTGGCCCCGGCCGCCTCACTCGCGTTCTATACGGCTACGAACAGCGAGGCGGATTTCGCCAACGGCATCCAGGCGCTCGCCAGCGCCGGCGCCAAGGTCATCGCCGACGACGTGGGCTATTTCGATGAGCCCTTCTTCCAGGACGGACTCCTGGCGCAAGCAATCGACACCGTCGAGGGGCAGGGAGTCACCTACTTCTCCGCGGCCGGCAACGACAGCAATCTCGCCTACGACAACACGGCGCCGCAGTTCAACCAGGGCGGCGGTCCCGCGGGCGAGTCGCTGCTCAACTTCGATGCATCCGGACAGACCAATGCGCCCGCACTGACGATCCAAGTCCCCAAAGGGGTGGTTCCGGGAGAGTTCATCGCAGCGGTGCTCGAGTGGGACCAACCCTACCTGACCGGCGCCTATCCGGGTCATGCCGGCAGCACGGCGGGTGCCACGAGCAGGCTCGATCTCTGCGCGACCGTGACCCCAACACCCAACGACATCGGCGTCTACAACTACAATCTCCAGACGACGACCTGCACCGGACCCAACGCGGCTGGGACTGACCCGGTGCAGATCCTCATCATCGCCAATCCCGCCAACTCCGGCAGCGTCACCAGCGCGGCTACTACCGTCTCCATCTCGGTGGGCCTCGTCAGCGGCAGCGCGAAACCCGGTCGCATCAAGCTCGCGTGGGAGGACGATGGAGCGGGCAGCACCTTCGCGAACTTTGCGCCGACCAACAACGCGACGATCCAGGGTCACCCGGGCGCCGCGGGCGCGGCGGCCGTGGGTGCGGCGCTGTTCTTCCAGACACCGCTCTGTGAGACGACGCCGGCAGCACTGCTCGAGCCCTACTCCTCGTTCGGCGGCGCGCCGATTCTCTTCGACACATCGGGAAATCGACTCGCCACGCCCGTCGTGCGGCAGAAGCCTGACTTCATCGGCCCGGACGGGGTCAACACCACCTTCTTCGGCTTCACGCTCGCGAGCGCCAACATTACCGACACCTCGACGGTCGCCGGTTGCGCCAACGACGCGAGCTATCCCAACTACTTTGGGACCTCAGCGGCCACCCCGCACGCAGCGGGCCTGGCGGCCCTGATGCTGCAGGCAAACTCCAGCATCACGCCGGCCGACATCTACACAGCGATCGCCTTTACCGCCGCTCCCATGGTCAATCCTGCGCCGGACTTCACGACCGGCTACGGGTTTATTCAGGCGGGAGCAGCGCTGGCCTGGCCCAACATGAGCGTCACACCGTCGACGATCACCGTGGGGCAAACTGCGACACTCAGCTGGAACGCCGCCAACGTCAACACCTGCACCGCGACCGCAGGTTTCAGCAGCAACGTCATCAGCGGCAGCATGAATGTCACACCGAACGCCGCAGGTGCAATTACCTACACCATGAAGTGCGCCAACGCGGCGGGGAATGCAACGGAGAACGCAACGCTCGTGGTGCAGGCCGCACCTCCGCCCTCGGGCGGCAAGAGTGGGGGCGGCGGCGGGATCGACGAGCTGACGCTCTTCTCGCTCGCGGGCCTGGGCCTCCTGCGATCGCTGCGCCTGGCACGCCGCAGCGCCGCTTAGTCTTAGTCGGCCAGCACGTCGGCGAACACGAAGCCGTCGCGCTCGACGACTTCGCCCACCCGCACGGCGATCGGCGTTGCGAACATCGGCCCTGCCGACACCACGGTGTGGAACTCGCCGTTCTCGCCGCACGGATCTACGTCCCGCGGCAGATCATCGATAAGCTGGCTGTCGAAGCGCCGGCCTGCGAAGGCGCGGCCGAGGCGCTTCGGGTCGACGCAGGTAAGATGCGCCACGAGCCCGCTCGCGATCATGGTGCGCGCGAGCTCCGCCGTGTCGCGCCGCCACAGCGGGAAGATCGCGCTCATCCCCAGTTGCGCGAGCTGCCGCTCGCGGTAGGCGCGAATGTCCTCGAGGTAGAGGTCTCCGAAAACGACATGCCGCACGCCCTGCGCCTTGAGGCGCTCGCAGGCCTCCCCGAAGCGCGCCTCGTAGACTTCGTTCGAGCAGGGGCTCGGCAGCATCACGCGCTCCGAGCGCAGAGCAAGCGCGCCAATCTGCCGGTCGAGGAGGCTCGAGCGCACGCCATGCATCGCAACCCGATCGTAGGCAACGCTCAGCGTGGTGATCGCGCCCACGATCTCGGCCAGTCCTCTGGTACGCGCTTCGTGGAGAGCGTAGGCGCTGTCCTTGCCGGAGCTCCAGGAGATGAAGGCTTTGGGCGGCGCTGGCACGGGAACATTATCAACTGTAATCAATGTGTTGGAGAACCCCGTGCAAGCGCACGATACGGCGCATGGATTGTTGCCGGGACCGGAGCTGCGGGGCATGATCGGAAGCGGTCAACGGAACGCCGGCCCGTACGTTGAGCGGATACGCGGCGGGCGTTTGTCCGCAGCTCGAGGTGAGATAGATGAGTAAAGCGCGTCTCAGCGCTGTGTTCCTAGCCCTGGCAGCCGTCTCGGCGCTCCCGGGGTGCGCGCTCGAGGTCAGATCCGACGTGAACCGTACGGCGTTTCACCCGGGGCAGTGTCATACGTTTGCTTTCTCTGGCTCCTTCCGCACCGATAACCCAATGCGGGGCACGGTTGCCAATCCCGTGAACGAGAGCCGCCTGCGCGCCGCGATCACCTCCCACATGCAGTCGATCGGCGTGCAGCTGACGAAAGAGAACCCCGACTGCCTGGTCGGCTACGGCATCGGCTCGAACCTCGTCGTCGACCCCGGATATCCGATGGGCCCCTACCCGTACGGCTACGGCTACTGGGGCTGGGGGGGCTGGGGCCCCTATTGGGGGCCGTCGGGCTGGGACGGTCCGTACGTGTACCGCCAGGGAATGATCGGCATCGATCTCTACGACGCCAGGACCCACGAGGCGCTCTGGCACGCATCGGTCGACCAGGACCTCTACCGTGCCACGGGCGCGGACGCCGAGCAGAAGATCGACATCGCGGTCGCAGCCCTCTTCGCCCACTTCCCGACCTGAACCTCCTGCCGTTCGGGGGAGCTGCCGCTCGCCCGTCGGTGTTCTTGTCGCTCCGCGGTGCGCGGCGCAAGATCGCCTGGTGCGCAGCCCCATCGGTCTCGGCTTCGTTTTTCTCAACGTACTGCTGCAGCAGCTCGGGCTACCCGTGCCCGTGGTACCCACACTCGTGGTCGCCGGCGCCGTGGCGGCAGGCGGCAGGATGTCCGGATCCGCCCTCTACGCGCTCGCGATCGCCGCCTGTCTGATCGCCGACAGTTCCTGGTATGTCGCCGGCCGCCGCTACGGCGGCCGCGTCATGCGGGTGCTGTGCCAGATCTCGCTCTCGCCTGATTCGTGTGTGAGCCAGACCCAGAACGCGTTCGGGCGCTGGGGCGCGAAGGCGCTGCTGTTCGCGAAGTTCGTGCCGGGGCTCGCCCTCATCGCGCCACCGCTTGCCGGCGCGACGCGCATGCCCTACGGCCGATTCGTCATCTTCAGCGTGCTCGGCGCGGGTCTGTGGGTGGGCGCCGCGCTGCTCGCGGGCGCGCTGCTGCGCACGCAGATCGAGCGGTTGCTGCCACAGGCGGCGCAGGTCGGCGGCGCGGCCGCGGGCGTGCTGCTGCTGCTGCTGGCCGCCTACGTTGCCTACCGGTGGTGGGAGCGGCGGCGTTTCCTTGCGGCGCTCGACATGGCGCGCATCAGCGTTGAGGAGCTGCGCCGGCAGATGGAGGAAGGAGCGGCGCCGGTGATCGTCGACGTGCGCTCGACGACCGCGCAGACGCTCGAGCTGCGCCGGATCCCGGGCGCGCTGCACGTGCCGGTGCAGGACGCCGCGCGTCACCTGAGCGAGCTGCCGCGGGATCGCGAGATCATCCTCTACTGCACCTGCCCGAATGAGGTATCGGCGGCCAAGGTGGCGCGGCTGCTGATGAACAATGGCTTCGAGCGGGTGCGGCCTCTGAAGGGTGGACTCGAGGCCTGGATCGAGGCGGGTTACTCGGTGGAGGCGTTCGCCCTCCCGGCGCCGGGCGCCGCGGAACCGTCCCCCGCCCCGCAACCGAGCTCCTAGAGGCGAGCGGCGGGCGGACCCTCGGGCCGCACCCGAGGGCCGGCCGCATCGCGCGCGAGAGCCTCGCGACTGCTGGCCATGCGCTGCTCCATCTCGGCCCACAGAGCTGCGTAGATCCGTGTCGCCTCGCTGTGCGGCGCAAACGCCGGCAGCGGCGCACGGCGCAGCGTCATGCGCTCGATCTCGCTCCAGTAGGGGACGGGCGTCGCGAGGATCTGCGGAAACTGCGCGCGCGTCCCGGCCATCAGTTCCCGATGCAGCGACCTGCGCCCATCGACCATCGAGAAGAACGGCAGCAGCGTGAGATCGGTCCAGTCCTCACGCACGAGAAACTCGCACAGCTGACTCAGCACCCGCACCGACAGCGGCGAGGGCACCAGCGGCACGATCACGCTGTCGGCGGCGCGCAGCACGTTCTCGGTGAGCAGCGAGATGCCCGACGGACAGTCGAGGAACAGCGTGTGATAGATCTCGCGCAGCGGCCGGCTCATGCGCAGCAGCCGCTCGGTGGGATGGCGGCGCTCGGCGAGATGCACGGCGAAGTTGCGATAGGAGAAATCGGCGGGCAGCAGGTCGAGCCCCGGGTAGCCCGTGGACAGCACCAGCTCCGGGAGCTCGCGTTTGCCGGACAGGAGCTTCTTCGCCGACACATGCTCGCGGGCTTCGTGCGCTTCGCCCTGCAGTCCGTAGGTCGCCGCGCCCTGCGGGTCGAGATCCCAGAGGAGCGTCGCATGCCCGGCGGAGGCGCACAGGTAGGCGAGATTCACCGCGGTGGTGGTCTTGCCCACACCGCCCTTGATGTTGGTGACGGCGATGATCCGCACGCTGCGCCGCTTCAGGCGATCGAGCCCGGCTTGCGTATCATCTTGCCGATGTCGGCGAGATGCGCCTCCTCGGCGGCGATCTGCGTACGCGCGTACTCCTCGAGCATGATGCTGCGGCCACTCACCTGCTCGAGAAGCTTGCGATACTCGGCGAGCCCCTCCTCCTCGTGTGCCAGGGCCTCGCGCAGGATCTCGTCGACGTTGTGCTTGTGGGTCTCGAGGAGCGAGCCGATACGGAGCGAGGGGTGGCCCCCGAGGTTGGTGATGTGCTCGCCGGCGGCCACGGCGTGCGCCTGCGACTCGTCCGCCTGACTGCGCAGCCAGGCGACGATCGGGATACGGGTGTGCCCGAAGATCATGAAGCTGTAATGCAGGTAGCGCACCAGGCCCGCGAGCTCGAGCTCGAGGATCCGATTGAGGGTCTCGACCACTTTGGCGGTCTCGGCTTTGCTGAGCTCGGTGGCCATGAGGATCTCCGTTGCGTGCCTGCCACGGCATGTTAAGCCCCCGGGTGGTGTATCGTAAAAGCGCCCGGGGCGGGGCTTGCGGGAGCGGATCATGAGCGCCTTTTACGACATCGCGGTACGCAAGATCGATGGCACGGCAGACCTCCTCGGCGCACTGCGCGGCAAGGTAACGCTGGCGGTCAACGTGGCGAGCCGCTGCGGCCTGACGCCCCAATATGCCGGGCTCGAGCAGCTGCATCGCGAGCTCAGCGCCGAGCGGTTTACCGTGGTCGGCTTTCCCTGCAACCAGTTCGGCGCGCAGGAGCCGGGCAGTGAGGCCGAGATCGTCGCCTTCTGCCAGGCGAGCTACGAGGTGAGCTTCCCGATGAGCGCCAAGCTCGAAGTCAACGGCGCCACGCGTCACCCGGTTTACGCCTTCCTCACCTCACCCGAGACCGGCATCACCGGCGACATCAGCTGGAATTTCGAGAAGTTCCTGATCTCCCGTGATGGCCGCGTGCTCAAGCGCTATCCGCCCGAGACCAGACCGCAGGATCGGGGTCTCATGCAGGACATCGCCGAGGCGCTCTAGTATGAGGCTCGCATCGGACATCCTGTCACGATGCTCGCGGCGGCGCGCCAAAAGCGTGGTTTCGGCGCGCCGCCCGCCGCCTGCGGCGGCGGGCACATCCATGTGCCTGTGTGCGCTTCCGCCTCAATGAGCGAGTTCGACTTCGCGATCCTCGGCGCCGGCGCCATGGGCTCGATCGTGGGGGCGCACCTGGCGCGCGCCGGGCACCGGGTCGCAATGCTGGCACGCGGCGCGCGCGCCGACGCGCTCGAGCGGCACGGCCTCACGATCCGCGGGCTGGCCGAGTTCACGGCTCCCGTGCATACGGTGCGCAACCCGCAAGCGCTGCGCAGCGCACGCACGCTCATCGTCGCGACCAAGACACCCGGCACGGCGGAAGCGCTCGCGGCACTCAGCCACGCCGAGTTCGGCGTCACGCTCTCGATCCAGAACGGGCCGCTGAAGAACGAGCTCCTCACCGCAGCCTTCGGCGCTGCCCGCGTGCTCGGCGCGCTCGCCGACACCAGCGGCGAGCTGCTCCCCGGCGGGGAAGTAATCTTCACCCGCAACGTGAACATCATGATCGGCGAGCTCGACGGCAGCGACAGCGCCCGCGCGCGCGATCTCGCCCACACGATCGACGCCTCGGGGGTGCGCGCCGCGGCCACCCGCGAGATCGTGACGCTCGAGTGGTCGAAGTTCTGCGGCTGGGTGGGGCTGATGGCCCTCGCGGTGACTACGCGTGCCGAGACCTGGAAGTACCTTTCCGATCCCGACGCCGCGCTGGTGCTGGTGCGGCTGGTGCGCGACGTCGGCGCGCTCGCGGCAGCGCTCGGGATTCCCTTGAGCGATCACGCGGTCCTGCCCGCGGCGAGCCTGTGCTCGCTGCCGGAGAGCGCAGCTGCCGGGATCATCCTGAAGATGGGGCGCGAGTACCGGGCGAGCGCACCGCAGCACCGCATGTCGTCGCTCCAGGACCTCCTCGCCGGGCGGCCCCTCGAGGTGAACGAGACGCTCGGCTACGCCCTCGAGCGCGCGGTGGCTCTGGGGCTCACGCTGCCGATGCTCGACTGCTTCCGCCACCTCGTCGCCGGCATCGACCGCGCCCGCCGCGCGCCGGCTGCCTGAAGAACCGCGGCGCGTCAGCCGCCGCCCGCGAGCCCCCGGTACTCGAGCAGCGGCCCGATCTCGGGGGCGTGACCGTAGAAGTTACGGAACAGCACCTGCGGGTCATCGGTACGTCCACGCGACAGCACCATGCGGCGCAGCCGGTCGCCGTTCTCGCGTGTCAGCCCGCCGTGCGTGTGGAACCACTGGCCGGTGTCGCGCGCCAGCACCTCGCTCCAGAGGTAGGCGTAGTAACCGGCGGAGTAGCCGCCCGCAAAGATGTGCGAGAAATAGCCCGAGTGATAGCGCGGCTGGATCGGGGCGTACTCGAGGCCTGCATCCTTGAGCGTCGCCGCCTCGAATCCCGGCACGGCCGCCGCCGCCGGCGCCTGGGCCGCATCGATCAGGTGCCAGGCGAGGTCGACCTGCGCCGCCTCGACGTACTCGAGCGTCGCATAGCCCTGGTTGAACTTCTGCGCCGCGAGCACCTTGGCGAGCAGCTCCGGCGGCATTGGCGCGCCACTCCTGTAGTCGTTCGCGTAGTGGGCGACCACCTTGGGCTCACGCGCCCACATCTCGTTGTACTGCGACGGGTACTCGACGAAGTCGCGCGGCACCGCGGTGCCGGACAGCAGCGGATAGCGGACGTTCGAGAGCATGCCGTGAATGGCGTGGCCGAACTCGTGGAACATCCCCGTGACCTCCTCGAAGGTCAGTAGCACCGGCTGCCCCGCCTGGGGCTTGGGAATGTTGAGATGGTTGGCGACCACCGACTGCTGGCCGAGCAGCTGCGACTGCGACACGTAGCTGTTCATCCACGCCCCGCCCTGCTTGTTGTCGCGCGCGAAGTAGTCGGCGATGAAGAGCGCGAGCGGCTTGCCGTCGGCGTCCGAGACCTCGAACACGCGCACGTCGGGCTGATAGACCGGCAGGTCCTTGCGCTCCTTGAAGCTGAGCCCGTAGAGCTCGTGAGCGGCGTAGAACAGGCCGTCGCGCATCACGCGCTCGAGCTCGAAGTACGGCGCCACCTGCGCCTGGTCGAAGTCGTAGTGCGCCTTGCGCACCTGCTCGGAGTAGAAGAACCAGTCCCAGGGCTGCAGCGTGAAGGACGGCACGCCGCGCGCGGCGGCCTGTGCATCGATCAGCTTCTGGATGTCGGCGGCCTCCTCGCGGGCGCGCTGCAACGCCGCCGGAGCCACCTGCCGGATCATGTCGGCGACCGCAGCGGGGTTGCCGGCGGACTCGTCCTCCAGCACGTAGGCCGCGTGATCGGGGTAGCCGAGGAGCCGCGCGCGCTCCGCCCGCAGCTTCACCAGCTGCGCGATCACCTCGCGGTTGTCGGTCGCCCCGGAGAGACCACGCCCGACGGAAGCGCGGTAGATGCGCTCGCGCAAGTCGCGGTTGGTGAGGCTCGCAAGCAGCGGCTGGTTGGTGGTGTTCTGCAGCGCGATGACCCACTTGTCCTTGAGTCCCCGGTCGGCGGCGGCCTGCGCCGCCGCGCCGATCTGCACCGGCGTGAGGCCGTCGAGATCCGAGACCTTGTCGACCACCACGGCACCGTCAGCCGTGGCCTTCAGCACGTTCTGCCGGAAACGCGTGGTGAGCGTCGAGATTTCCTCGTTGATCTCCCGCAGCCGTCTCTGGTCCGCAGCCGAGAGCTGCGCGCCGGCACGCACGAACTGGGTGTGGTAGCGCATCAGCAGCTGCAGCGATTCCGGATCGAGCTTGAGGCTCTCGCGCCTGCCGTAGAGCGCATCGACGCGCGCCCACAGCACCGGGTCGAGGAAGATCGCGTCGTTGTGGGCGGCGAGCTTCGGCGCCATGGCGGTATCGATCTCCTGCATCCTGGGATCGGTGTTGCAGGAGTTCAGGTTGAAGAACACCGTGCCAACCCGGTCGAGCAGCCGCCCGGAGCGCTCGAGGGCGACGATCGTGTTCTCGAAAGTCGCGGGCTTCGGGTTGTGGGCGATCGTCGCCACCTCCTTGAGCTGCTCGCGCATGCCGGCCTCGAACGCGGGCGCGTAGTCGGCGTCGCGGATCCTGTCGAAGGGCGGGATCTCGAAGGGCAGCGTGCTCGGGTGCGCGAAGGGGCTATCGGGGGCCATTGGGGTGGTTCCTGCTTCCTTGGTTGCGGCGGCCGCGAGCGTGGTCATCACGGTCACGGCGGCTGCGAACAGCAATCGGGCGGGTCTCATGGGGGCCTTTCAAGTTCGAGCCCGCGCCTTGCGTGGCCGGGCGGTATGCGCCGGGCGCTAATGGTATTCTGCGCGGCCCAGATTGCGCAGCTTTTCGTGCCGGACCACCCCCCCCCATGCCCATCGCGCACAACGACGTCGTTACCATTCATTACACGCTCAAGGACGACGCCGACAAGGTGATCGACAGCTCCTCCGGCGGCGAGCCACTCGCCTATCTGCACGGGCACGGCAACATAATTCCGGGACTCGAGCGCGAGCTCGCGGGCAAGAGCGTCGGCGATCGCCTGCAGGTGCGCGTTCCCGCCGCCGAAGGCTACGGCGAATACGACCGTGCCCTGGTGCAGCAGGTGCCGCGGCGTGTGCTCAAGGGCATCGGTGATCTGAGGGTCGGATTGCGCCTACAGGCGGGTCACCAGGCGGTGACGGTGACCCACATTGCCGGCGACATGGTCACGCTCGATGGCAATCACCCGCTCGCCGGCCAGAATCTCCACTTCGACGTCGAGATCACCGCGGTGCGCGCCGCGACCGAGGAAGAGCTCGCCCACGGCCACGTGCACGGGGCCGGCGGCCATCATCACTGAGCGGCGGCATCCCCGGCCGCCAGGCGCACGAACACCGCATACGTGGCATCGACCCGCGCGAGGTAGGCGCGCGGGTCGTGACCGCCGCAGCGCTCGCCCTCGCTGAAACGCAGGCCGCGCCGCACATAGGATTCAGCCGCGCCGGCACCGCACAAATGCACGACGGCGGTGACGTGACGGACCTCGGCGGGCGTGGTGCGGACGCGGCGCTGCGTCAGGGCCTCCGTGACCTCGAGATCGAGGTACGCCGCCGTGAGCTCCACGGCGTCTCCCGGCAGCACGCGCAGGTACAGCCGGTTGAACCAGCACGAGCCGAAGTCGCTCCACGGACCCTCGCGCGTCAGCACGTGGTGGTGGATGCAGTAGTGCCGTGCCACCTCGAAGGTGCCGTCGGTAATCTGGTACATGCCGACGGCGCTCGAGGCCGGGCGGTACATCTCGAAGGGCTTCGGCGCCCACGACCAGCGCCAGTAGGTGCGCACCAGCGGATTGCCCGATCCCTCCACCTGGGCGAGAGCGGCGAGCAGCTCCGGGGCGATCGTCGCGGTCGAGTAGCGGCGAAAGAGCGGCGCGTAATCGCGCCAGGTCTCCGCGGGCGTCTTGTAGAGCGCGCCGCTCACGGGAAAGAAGAGCTCGGTGGGCTTGCGGACCAGCTGGTACACGCCGTTGACGGCGAGCGCCAGCACCGCGGCCGCCGCGAGCACGATTCCGAGCTGCAGCAGCCGCGGCGCACGGCGCAGCGTCCGCAGCCACCTCCGCCGGGTGCGTGCCCCGGGCCACAGTCGCCATCGACGGCGGCGGCGCCGGCGCGCACTCACGGCGCGCCCTCTGCGTTCGGTACCGCGCGCGCCCGCCGTGCTCTAACATGCCGCACTCGGGCGCGCAGGGGGTCAGGAGTCGTCGGTGTCACGCGAGGCGGTCGAGATCGAGACGGGTGCAAGACCCACGGGCGCCGTAATCTGCCTGCACGGACTCGGAGCCGACGGCCACGACTTCGAGCCGCTGGTGCCCGCGCTGGTGCGCCCGGGAGAGCGGGCGCTGCGCTTTGTGTTCCCGCACGCCCCCATTCGCCCCGTGACGCTCAACGGCGGCTTTGCCATGCGCGCCTGGTACGACATCGTGAGCCTCGAGCGCCGAACTCCGGAGGATGAGACGGGCATTCGCGCCTCGCGAGCGCTCGTCGAGGAGCTGATCCGGTGCGAGAACGGACGCGGCATTCCGAGCGAGCGCATTGTGCTGGCCGGCTTCTCCCAGGGGGGCGCACTCGCGCTGGTCACTGGCACGCGCTACCCGCACAAGCTCGCCGGCATGATGGGGTTGTCGTGCTACATGCTGCTCGCGGAGCGCTTCGCGACCGAGCGTGCGCCGGCCAATCAGGCGACCCCGATATTTCTCGCGCACGGCCTGCAGGATCCGGTCGTGGCGCCACTGCTCGGCGAGCAGGCCCGCGTGTCGCTCGAGGCGGCGGGCTACCCGGTCGAATGGCATACCTATCCGATGCCCCACAGCCTCTGTCCGCAGGAAGTCTCCGACATCGCAGTGTGGCTGCGCCGGGTGCTGTAGCCACGTCACGCCTGTGAGCGCATGAGCGTCATCAAGCCCGGGATGAAGTGCGGATTGCGCGCCACGGCGAGCGCGTAAGCTCGTTCCTGCAGCGCGCCCTTGCTGCGCATCAGCTTCACAAGGCGCGCGCGCGCGCGCGAGCCGAGCCGTGCAAGATCGAGCAGCGACACCAGCGGTGCGATGGCCGCGAAGGCTTCGCGCTCGGCCGCCGGCCACCTCGCCCCACCACGGGCACCGAGCACGTGCGCCACGCGCGCACTCACCCGGTGGGCGTCTTCGGCCCGCTGGCGGCCACCGGCCCGCGCCAGTACGTCGCTCGACCGCAGGGCCAACTGCCCGAGCCACAGCTCGGGCACACGGTCCCGCAGCGGTGCGTCGCGCAGGGCAAGCTCCAGATCGTCGCTGGCGAGCCGCCGCAGTGTTGCTGCCGGAGACCGGTAGCCCGGTTTGGCGCGCTGCAGCGCCCATTCCGCATCCGCGAGGGTCTTGAGGCCGGGGTCTACGGGCCGAAACCCGAGCCGGTAATAGAACCAGAACGCGCCGCTCGCAATCGCCTCGTGGTTGCCCTGACCAATCTGATAAGGGTTGATGATAAAGCGACGCGTTCCAAATAGCGTCGCGAATGCGCGCAGGGCCTGTGCCCAGAGAAATGCAGCTTCGCTCCCGCGGAATGCCTCGAAGATGTTGATGCCGGTATTCGCTTGCCGGAAAAGCAGTGTGATGCCACCGTATCCGATCGGCACCCCGTTCGAGAGCAGCAGATAGCCATAATTTGACTCGAGGCTAAGGCGCCACGCGGCGGTAACGCCGTAGATTGCGAGCGCAGCGCCTTCACCGAGGTCGGCGTAATACACCTCCGCGGCATTGGCATGTGCCAGTGCATAGACTTCGCGGCAGCGCGCGGTCAGCGCGGCGCGCGTGAGGTCGAGCACGCGCGCCGCCGCGTGCGGCGGCAGCCGGTGGATTTGCCGCAGCGGAGTCGCGATCCAACGTTGCACATTCGCGGGCGGCGAGCGAAAGCCGGCACGATACGCCACGCGCTTGACCGGCAGCAGATTGTGCGTCGCTGAGCCGGCAGCGTTGCCCAGCCTCCAGACTATCGGCACCTTTAACTGGTCGTACAACGCAGCACAGAGCGGCTGCGCCGTGCGATAGCGCGTCAGCTGGCGCATCAGCCACGCCAGATTTGTCCCCGCTGTCCCAGCGTGCGCACTTCGTAACCAGTCGCGAATGCCGATCGCTGGAGATTCCAAGGCATCGTGCTCCGCGCGCTGCGCCACCAGCGTGAAGAGCACTTCGAGGCTTTCCCTATCCGTGACCGCCGCCCAATCAATCTCGGCGTCGCCCGGGAAACGTTCGCTCAGCCAACGAGCGATCGGGGCCTCGAACGTGTGCCGGCTCACTGAGCCAGCCACGCCGCTGTCCGCGAGCTGAGCGTGCGTCACTCTTGTGAGACGGCGCATGCGGCCGGCGAATTGCGCGAGTCCGCGGCAGGCGGCCTCTAAGACGTCATGATCGTCAGGGAACGCTCGCACGAACAGTAGTTGATTGTGCAAGTCGGCCAGCTGCGAGGCGCGACGCAGTTCCGTCCGCTCGAGCGCCGCCAGCAGCGCGAGCTTGGTCGCTGTCGCATCGCCGCGGAAGCGGCTGCGCACTCTTGTCAGCTCCGCCAGCAATGCGCGGGCGCCCCCCACAGGTACGTGGTGATCGGAACGGTGCGCCATTGCGCGGGGGCTGTTACGCCGGCGCCGTTCAGCGAGCGCCCGCCCGGCCGCGACCCGTTGTCTTGCCATCGCCCAGGTCTCCTTGTTCCGCCATCATAGGGAACAGGAGCCTGGGTGGGCTCAGCGCGGATGCTCCTCGGGCCGCTCGTTGCCGCGGGCCTGGGCGTGGCCCGGCTCGGCGCGCCCGCCGGGCTGCCCATGGGGCTGCTGCGGATAACCGCCGGCGTGCGGTTGTGAGGAGCCACCGGCGTGCGGTTGCGCAGAGCCGCCTGCGTGCGGCTGCGAGCCTCCGCCCTGCGGGTAGGCGCCGCCGTGGGCCTGTGAATGTGCGGCCTGCGGATAGCTTCCCCCATGGGTCGTCGCGGCCATACGGGTCGGGCCGGCGCCACGAGCTGCAACTACGCCGCTCCCCGAGAATGCGCCCGGGCGTGGGGTCGCGGCGATCGCCGGCCGGCCACCGTTCACCGAGGCGCGCATGGCGTTGTTGTGCGCGGCCATCGTCTGATGCTCGGTCTGCGCCGAAATGGGCCGTTCGTGGCGCTCGTGCTCGGCGGCGAGCTGCGCCGCATTCGGCTGCGCCGCGATGCCGCCCGGGCCGCCGTTGAAGCTGGTGTGATTGACGGTGACGTTATTGACCACCGTGCGGTTGTAGACGTTGGTGATGTGGGTGTTGCTGATGTTGGTCACGGAGCGGTTGTAGTAGAGCTGCCCGCCGCGCCATTCACCGCCGGCGAAGCCGACGCCGCCGTAGCCGAAGCCGTAGTTCACGCCGCCGTAGAAGCCGACGTGGGGCCCCCAGTAGCCCCCGTGCCAGAGATAGACGCCGCCCGACCAGCCCCAGTATCCGGGCGTCCACAGGAGCCCGACCGGCGCCAGCACCCAGGTGCCTGGCACCCAGTAGTAGCTGTCGTCCCAGGCCCAGTAGCCCGGTGTCCAGATGTAGCCCGGGCCGGGAATCGGCGGCTGCACGTACACCGGCAGCACAGGAGGCGCGATGGTGACCGAGACGAACACGCCGGCCTGCGATGTCACCGGCAGGACCGCGAGGAGCAATGCAGCAATGAGGCCACGGACGAGATTGCGCATGATGAGGTCTCCTTAGGTTCCGACCTTGGGCGGCGGACGCTGAACCGTGCCTGAATCCAGGCGGGCTGCCGCTCGCGAGGCCCTCCCCTGTCGCAACGTGTCCTGCCCGCGGAGGTTGACCGGAGAGGCCGGCCCGGCGCGGCGCTAAAACCAACTGTAGTTGAAGCTGATGCTGACGCGCTCCGCGGCGCCCGCGTTGGCAGGCACCTCGTGCCGCAGCCAGCTCTCGAACAGCACCACCCCGCCCGTGCGCGCCGCGACCAGCACCCACGGCCGGCGCGCGCGGCGCGCGCTCGAGAGGCGCGGGGGAGCCGCCATGTAGCGCTCGAGTCGCGGGTCCTCGAACTTGAGGCCCGCGCTGCGCGGCGGCGTCGCAACGTAGTAGGTGCCGCTGATGGTGGAGAGCGGATGCAGATGGGCGCCATGCGCAACACCGCGCCCCATGATGTTCACCCAGCAATCGGTCATCGTGAGCGCGCGCCCGCTCAGATCGAACGCGAGCGTTCGGGCGAAGCGCGCCACGCGGGCATCGAGCGCGCGCGCGAGCAAAGCGAAGGTCGGCGACAGCCGATGCATGCGCGTCGCAGAGCCATAGGAGGTGTAGCCGCCGGGATAGTTGCGGGCCGACCAGCGCCGTCCGGCGGCATCGTCCGCGCGCAGCTGCCGGCACTCGCGCAGCAGCCGCGCGTTGAGCGCCTGCCAGCCGCGGCCGCGCAGCCGGCCCGTGTAGACCAACGTCGGAAACAGCGCCTGCGTCGTCATGGCTTCCGGCGAGTATGCGCAGGCCGCGCCCCCCTGGTCTATGATCGGCCCATGGCCGTCTCCGCTCTGCCCGCCCCTGCCGCGATCGACTCGGTGCCGCACTGGATCGGCGGGCGCGCTGTGCGCGGCACGGGCCGGGAGCTCGACGTGTTCAACCCGGCCACGGGCCAGGTCGCGCGCCGCGTCGCACTCGCCACCGCCGACGAGATCCGCGCCGCAGTGACCAGCGCGCGCGGTGCGTGGCCCGCCTGGGCGGACACACCGCCGGTGCGGCGGGCGCGCGTGCTCGCGCGTTTCCTCCAGCTCCTCAACGAGCGGCGCGATGCGCTCGCCGCCCTCATCACCAGCGAGCACGGCAAGGTGTTCGCGGACGCGCAGGGCGAGGTCACCCGCGGCATCGAGATCGTCGAGTTCGCGTGCGGCATCCCGCAGCTCCTCAAGGGCGACTTCACCGACCAGGTATCCACCGGCATCGACAACTGGACCCTGCGTCAGCCGCTCGGCGTGGTCGCCGGGATCACACCCTTCAACTTCCCCTGCATGGTGCCGTGCTGGATGTTTCCGCTCGCCATCGCCTGCGGCAACAGCTTCGTGCTGAAGCCGAGCGAGCGCGACCCCTCGGCGTCCGTGCTGATGGCGCAGCTCCTGGCCGAGGCGGGCCTGCCGCCCGGCGTATTCAATGTCGTGCAGGGCGATAAGGAAGCCGTGGACGCGCTGCTCGCCGATCCGGACGTGAAGGCGGTGAGCTTCGTCGGCTCCTCGCCGGTCGCGCATTCGATCTATACGCGCGGCGCGCAGTCCGGCAAGCGGGTGCAGGCATTGGGCGGCGCCAAGAATCACATGGTGGTAATGCCGGACGCCGACCTCGGCCAGGCGGTCGATGCGCTGATCGGCGCGGCCTACGGCTCCGCCGGCGAGCGCTGCATGGCGATCTCGGTCGCGGTGCTGGTCGGCGAGGTTGCGGACCGCGTGGTCGCGGCGCTCGCCGAGCGCGCGCGCTCGCTGCGGGTCGGCGACGGCATGGAGCCCCGGGTGGAGATGGGTCCGGTGATCAACGCCCAGGCGCTCGAGCGCATCCGCGGCTACATCGCCGACGGCGCCGCGGCCGGCGCCGGGCTCGTGGTCGACGGCCGCCTCGACGCCGCGAGCGGCCGTCCCTTCACCATCGCCGGCCTCGAGCGCGGCTTCTGGCTGGGACCTACGCTCTTCGACCGGGTGACGCGCGAGATGCGCATCTACCAGGAGGAGATCTTTGGGCCGGTGCTCGTGTGCGTACGCGTGCCGGATTTCGCCGCCGCGGTCGACCTGGTCAACTCGCATCCGCTCGCCAACGGCGTCGCCTGCTATACCCGTGACGGGCACGTGGCGCGCGAGTTCGGGCGGCGCATCCAGGTCGGCATGGTGGGCATCAACGTGCCGATCCCCGTGCCCATGGCCTGGCACGGCTTTGGCGGCTGGAAGGGCAGCCTCTACGGCGACACGCATGCCTACGGCGAGGAAGGGGTGCGCTTCTACACCCGGCAGAAGTCCATCATGGAGCGCTGGCCCGAAGCGACGCCCAAGGGCGCCGAATTCACCATGCCGACGGCGAAGTAGCGCGCCGCCCCCGCCCCGCGCAGCGCGCTCCGCAGCGCGCGTGCCGTCCCCTACACCGCCTTCCCGAGGCGCGGCTTGGCGGAGGCGAACTGCTGCTCCTCGGTGCTGCCGGTGAGCGCCGTGATCGAGGAATGTCCGCCGCTCACGGTCTGCGTGACTGCGTCGAAGTAACCGGCACCGACCTCGCGCTGATGCTTGGTGGCGGTGTAGCCGGCGCTCTCGGCGGCGAACTCCGCCTGCTGCAGGGCGACGTACGCGGTCATCTGCTGCGCCTTGTAGGCCCGCGCCAGCTCGAACATCGAATAGTTGAGCGCGTGGAACCCGGCCAGCGTGATGAACTGGAAGCGATAACCCATGGCGGCGAGCTCGCGCTGGAAGCGCGCGATCTCTGCGTCGTCGAGCCTCTTTTTCCAGTTGAAGGACGGCGAGCAGTTGTAGGCGAGGAGCTTGCCCGGGAACTGCGCGTGAATACCCTCGGCGAACTCCCGCGCCTCCTCGAGATCGGGCTTGGCCGTCTCGCACCATACGAGGTCCACGTAGGGCGCGTAGGCGCAGCCGCGCGCGATCGCCGCCGGCAGGCCGGCCTTCACGGGGAAAAACCCCTCGGCGGTGCGCCCCCTGCTCGCGTCGATGAAGGGCCGATCGCGCTCATCGACATCCGCGGTGAGGAGCGTCGCGCCCTCGGCATCGGTGCGCGCCACGAGGATGGTCGGCACGTTGCACACGTCGGCCGCGAGCCGCGCGGCCACGAGCTTCGCGATCGCCTCCTGGGTCGGCACCAGCACCTTGCCGCCCATGTGGCCGCATTTCTTGGCGGAGGACAGCTGGTCCTCGAAGTGCACGCCGGCCGCTCCCGCGTCGATCATCTGCTTCATGAGCTCGAAGGCGTTCAGCACGCCACCGAAGCCGGCCTCGGCGTCGGCGACGATCGGCTTCAGCCAGTCGATGGAGTCATCGCCCTCGGCATGATGGATCTCATCGGCACGGCGCAGGGTGTTGTTGATCCGGCGCACCACCGCGGGCACGGAGTCGGCCGGATAGAGCGACTGATCGGGGTACATCTCGCCGGCGAGATTGGCATCGCCCGCGACCTGCCAGCCCGAGAGGTAGATCGCATCGAGCCCCGCCTTCACCTGCTGCATGGCCTGGTTGCCGGTGAGCGCGCCGAGCGCGTTCACCAGGGGCTTGTCGTTGAGCGAGCGCCAGAGCTTCTCGGCGGTGAGCCGCGCGATCGAGTGCTCGACGGCGATCGTGCCGCGCAGCCGCACCACGTCGGCGGCGTCGTAGCCGCGCTGCACGCCGCGCCAGCGGGGACTGTCGCGCCAGACGCGGCGCAGCTCCTCGGCGCTAGGCAGCGTTCGGGGCAGGCTCGTGATGGTGCTATCGCTCATGTGGTGACATCTCCGTGGTGTGTCGGCTCAGCTCAGCAGCTCATACGCCGGCAGCGTCAGGAACTCATCGAAGGTCTCGGACTTGATCATCTGCTCGAACAGCCGCGCCGCGGTCGGGAACACGCCCTGGGTGAGGCGCTTCGCTCCCACCTCGCCGTGGATGCGGTCGAGCTCGGCGTGCAGCAGCCGATCGAAGCGCTCGACCGTCACCGCGGCGCCGTCGCTGGTGCGCGCGCCGTGGCGCAGGCATTGCCATAGCTGCGCGCGGCAGATCTCGGCGGTCGCCGCGTCCTCCATGAGGTTATAGAGCGGCACGCAGCCGTTGCCGCGCAGCCAGGACTCGAGGTACTGCACGCCGACGCGGATGCAGTTGCGCAGGCCCTCCTCGGTGATCGCCCCCGCAGGGATGGCCACCAGGTCGGCCGCCGTGACCTGCACGTCCTCGCGCAGCACCGACAGCTGGTTGGGGCCGCGCATCACCGCATCGAACGGCTCGCGGGCGATCGCCGCGAGCCCCGGGTGCGCGATCCAGGTGCCGTCGTGCCCGGCGCGCGCCTCGCGCAGCTTGTCGGCCCGCACCCGCGCCATTGCCACTTCGTTGGCCGCCGGGTCGTCGCGGATCGGGATCTGCGCCGCCATGCCACCGATCGCGTGCGCGCCGCGGCGGTGACAGGTGCGGATGAGAAGGTCCACGTAGGACCTGAGGAAGTGCCGCTCCATGGTGACGCTGGCGCGGTCCGGAAGCAGAAAGTCCGGCCGGTTCCGGAACTTCTTGATGAAGCTGAAGATGTAATCCCAGCGGCCGCAGTTGAGCCCGGCGGAGTGCTCGCGCAGCTCGAAGAGGATCTCGTCCATCTCGAAGGCCGCGAGGATGGTCTCGATGAGGACCGTCGCCTTGATGGTTCCGCGCGGCATGCCGAGCGCGTCCTGGGCGGCGAGGAACACATCGTTCCAGAGGCGCGCTTCCTGGTGGCTCTCGATCTTCGGGAGATAGAGGTAAGGGCCGGTGCCGCGCGCGGCGAGCGCAGCATGGTTGTTGGCGAGAAACAGCGCGAAGTCGAACAGCGCGCCCGACACCGGCTCGCCGTTGATGCGTACGTGCTTCTCCGGCAGGTGCCAGCCGCGCGGGCGCACGATGAGCGTCGCGGTGCGCTCGGCGAGCCGATAGACCTTGCCGGTCGCGCCGTCCTCGAAGCTGATGGTGCGGCGGATGGCGTCGGCGAGGTTCACCTGGCCGCGGATCACGTTCTCCCAGCTCGGCGCCAGCGAATCCTCGAAGTCCGCCATGAAGGCGCTCACCGGGGCATTGAGCGCATTGATGATCATCTTGCGATCGACGGGACCGGTGATCTCGACGCGCCGGTCGAGAAGGTCGGCCGGCACCGGCGCGATGCGCCAGTCGCCGGCGCGTACCGCGGCGGTGCCCGCGAGAAACTGCGGCAGGGCGCCCGAGTCGAACTCCGCCTGGCGCCGGGTGCGCTCGGCGAGCAGCTCGAGCCGGCGGGGATTGAAGCGGCGGTGCAGGCTCGCGAGCAGCTGCAGCGCGAGCGGCGTCAGTACCTCCGCCGAGCGCTCGATCTTCGCTCCCAGGATCTCGACCCTGGGGCCGGTCGGCTCGCGGGAATAGGCCCGCTCCTGTGCGCTGCCGTGCATGATTTGGGAGCATACACGGGTATAAAGGGAATTTGACTACGGAAACTTCACACTGTTAATTTCACAGGTGCGGCCCCCCCGCCGTCCTCGGTGATTGACATATGCCGGACCTGATGCGCCGCGGACATTTCCTCGGCACCAAGCTGCGCTCGCTCCGCAAGCGCAACGGACTCACTCTGGAAGAGCTCTCGGTGCGCTGCATTCAGCGCAATGCCGGCCTCGCCCCCTCGGTGTCGTACCTCAGCATGATCGAGAGCGGCAAGCGCACGCCCTCCGCGCCGCTCCTCGAGCTGCTGGCGGCGGTTTTTCAGCGCTCCCCCGCCTGGTTCCTCGATGAAAGCGCCGAGCCCGAGCCGGCGATCGCGGCAGCCCCCGCGGGCGGCGTGGCGCGCGTGCCGTTCGAGCCCGCCTTCCTCTTCTCCAAGAGCCTGCTGCAGGCAGCGATCCCGGAGCTGCTGGCGCAGACCGGCACGAGCGGGCGGCAGTTCGCGCACCTCCTCATCCGCTCGCACCAGGAGATGTCGCGCAACGACTTCCCGGATCTCGAGCGTGCCGCGGAAAGCGTCGGCGAGCGGCGTTTCCCGCTCGGCGTCGAGGACCTGATGCGGCTCGCGAAGCGCCACGGACTCGAGATCCGCTGGTTCGACCGCAAGCCGGTCCTCGCGTTCGACAAGGATCGTGAAGTGCGCAGCATGGTGCGCTCGTTCTTCGAGGCGCCGGGAGTGGTGTACGCGAACCGGGCGCTGCAGTCGGACCCGGCGCGGCTCAAGTTCGATCTGGCCGCGCACATCGCCCACAAGGTGCTGCACGGGGGAGATGGGCTCAAGTCCCCGCACGCCACCGGCGGGGAGATGGGCGGCAGCCCCGAGGGCGGCTCGAGCGCCGCAGGACTCGAGCCCCAGGACGTGCTGCACGCCTGGCGGGACTTCGAATGCAGCTTCTTCGCCGGCGCGCTGCTCGCCCCGCGGGTTCCGTTCCGGCGCTTCCTGGCGCGCGAGCGCTACCGGGTGGAGGCCGGCGCGAAGCTCGAGCTCACCCCGGCAGTAGTGATGCGGCGGATGACCAAGGTCTCGCCCTACCCCTACTGGCATTTCTTCGATGCTTACCCGCCCGGGTACCTGCGCGCCGTCTACCGCGGCAACGGCATCCCTCTGCCCTGGGGCAACCTCGCGCAGGTGAGCGATCCGTGCCCCAACTGGGCGGTGTTCCGCATGATCGACGGACAACACGGCGAGTCGGGCTCGCAGATCTCGGTACTGCGCGACGGCGAGCAGTCGCTCCTGTACTGCTGCCACTCGGTCCGCGTGCGCGACATGGCCGGCAACCCTCACGTGCTCTCGGTCGGCGTCGATCTCGCGCCCGCGCTCGATGCCAACGGCGTCGACAGCGCGGCTACCGTCGGGGCAATCCTGCGCGAGTGCCTGCACCGGCGCGGCGAGGCCCGCATACCCAAGGATGCGACCCAGGCGCTCGGCGCGGTCGCCAACGTGCTCAACATCGCCTGGATCGGCGATGCGCTCAGCTCACCCGCGCGCCTCATCTGCCCACGCAGCACCCGCTGCCCGCGCCGGGAACGCTGCGAGCACGCACCCCCGTCCCGCGCCCGCGAGATTGCCGACGTGCGCGAGGAGATCCTCGGCCGCGAGCCGTGATGGCATCATAGGAGGCTTCGCGCTTTCGTCGGAGGCTCCATGACGGCAGGATTCAGGGACTTCGCGTGGCTCGCGCTGGCGGTGTCACTCTGGCCGGCGGCCGGCGTGGCGGCCGGACGCGACAGCGCGGCGCTCGAGAGCGAGCAGGCCGCGGTCACCCGGTGGCGCAGCGAGCGGGTCGAGAGTCTCACGAGCGACGACGGCTGGCTGACGCTCGCCGGACTCTTCTGGCTTAAAGACGGCGAAAACACTTTTGGCCGCGGCCCGGGAAACTCCCTGGTCCTCGACAACGCCGCGCTCGCCGACACCGCGGGCTCGTTCGTGCTGAGCCGTCATCAGGTGCGCTTCCGCGCCCGCCCCGAGAGCGGCGTCACTCACGACGGCGCACCCGTCAACGAGCTCGAGCTCGCCCCGGACACGAGCGGGCAGCCCACGGTGCTTGAGAGCGGCGCGCTGCGCTTCTATGTCATCGAGCGCGCCGGCAATCTCGGCGTGCGCGTCCGCGATCTCGACAACCCGCACCGCAGCGGCTTCCGCGGCCTCGAGTACTTCCCGGTGAGCACCGACTGGGTCGTCAACGCGCGCTTCGAGCGCTACCAGCCGGCACATCACGTCAGGATCGTGAACATCCTCGGCATGGAGCTCGAGATGGAGTCGCCGGGAGCCGTGGTCTTCACCAAGGACGGGCGCGAATGGCGCCTCGACACGGTGCTGGAGGAGCCGGGTGACCAGGAGCTGTTCATCATGTTCGCGGACGCGACCAGCGGTCACGAGACTTACGGGGCGGGCCGTTTCCTCTACATCCCCATTCCCGCGGGCGCCACGGTGCCGGTCGACTTCAACAAGGCGTACAACCCGCCGTGCGCTCTCAACGAGTTCGCGACCTGCCCGCTGCCGCCCTGGCAGAATCGCCTGAAGCTCGCGGTTACGGCGGGCGAGAAGAAATATTCAGGCGGGACCGATCACCATCTGTGATCGGCGCGCGCGCCGGCGCAGGGCGCGTGCGCAGGGGGCGTGCGCAGGGGGCATGCGCATGGCGCATGCGCAGGGGGCGTGTGCAGGGGGCATGCGCAGGGGGCGTGCGCATGGCGCCAAAGTCGCACCTTTGGCGCCCGGCAACGAATCAGGGCTCGCGGCGCCGCTCCACGCGGCGCGCCTCGATGCGCTGGGCGATCCGTTGCCGCGCGGCGGGCGTGAGCGCGAGGCCCGCCGGCGCCGCCAGCGCCTGAAACGGTCCCATGGCCTTGGCAATCGCGGCGTGCGCCGACGCCGTGGCGGCCGGAAACGCCATGAAGGCATCGCTCCGGATCGCGCCGCCGGCGTCGGTCTGCGCGTAGAGCGGCAGCAAGCCGGCCGCGCTCGAGAGCGCCTCGTAATCCCCGACGAAGAGTCCGCCCGAATCCGGCGCGAGATCCATGTCGAAGGGTCCCGAGAGATGCGTCTCCTCAAAGCTCGTCCCGTCGCTCGAAGTCACCATCCAGGCATCGGCGAGGAGCGACCCGAACGGCGCGAACGCATCGTTGCGCAGATCGTAGTAAGTCACGGCGATGACGCCGCCCGGCTCCACGTGAACGGTGGGCGTGAACGCCTGCACCGAAGGGTCGCCGTTCACCTCGACCGGCACAGCCCAGGTCGTGCCGCCGTCGGAGGAATGGGTCATCGCGATCCCATCGTGCGCGCCGCCTGCGAAGCGCCCGTCCTGCCAGGCGACGTACACGACACCGCCGGGGCCTACGCTCACGGAGACGATGTCGGAGCCGTCGCGCACGCCCTGGCCGGTGCGCGGATCGACCGTGCCGACCGGCTCGAGCTCCGCGACCGTGATCGGGCCCGACCAGTTCGCGCCGTGATCGAGCGACTGCACGAGGCGCACGAGCGCCGTACTCTGCCCGCTCGCGGACGTGTCGAGCTCGGTGAAGACATCGAGCACCACGTCCCCGGGAAGCACCACGATCTGGTTACCGAGCGTCTGATTGGCGCTACCGGGATCGTAGATGCTGCGCGCGGCCGCCCAGCTGGCACCGGCATCGGCGGTGACGGCGAAGTAGCTCGGCCCCGCGGTCGGCCCGTTGAGGCGGTCCCAAACCACATAGACGTAATTCGAGTCGGTGGCATCGGCGGTGATCGAGCCCTTGTCATCGAAGAACTGCTCGCCATCCTGGATGAGCGCGACGGGCGCGCTCCAGCTCCGGCCCCCATCCTGCGACTGGGCGACCAGCATGGCGCTGGATGAGGCTGGGGCCAGCGCGCCGCCGGTGAAGGACAGGGAGAGCGCGTAGGCCACGCCGCCCGGGGAAGCCGTCAGCCACACGTCGCTCGCGCGCGCATAGTCCCCGGCGTTGCCGCTCCCGCCGCCGGTGCAGCGTGAGAACGCCGCGCTCGACAGCGTCCAGCTCGCACCGCCGTCGAAGGAAGCGGCGAGATTCAGGCCCTGCGCGCCGCCGTTCGACCAGCGGTTCTGCTGCCAGCCGGCGATCAGGTTCATGGGATTGGCCGGGTTCACGACGAACGAGGGCTCGGCGGCGGTGTCGGTGTAAAGCGTCCCGATCGGCGCCACCCCGTCACAGCCCGCGACGAAGGTCGAGCTCTTCGAGAGCTGCACCAGCGTCGTCGAGCTGTAGGGAGGCGGTGTAGGACCCATGCTCGCGCCGCTCCCGCCCCCGCCTCCTCCGCCACAGGCTGCGAGGAGCGCGGCAAGAGCCGTGGTCCCACCGTGTCGTGCCGACATCGTCCGCTCTCCGTCAGTCATCGCCGGCGGCAGCATGCGCGCCGCCGAACGCGTAGCGCACCCCCACCCAGGCCCCCACGGGCGCGCCCGGGCCGCGGAACTGGGTGGCGAGCGGTGCGCTGCCCGCCACCGGCCCGAAGCTGTGATCCGGGCCGGTGAAGAAATTCTCGCCGAGCATCCCGAAATCATAGTAACGCGCATCGAGGGCGTTGTTGACGCGTGCGAACAGCTCGAGGTTCCCGCTGACCTGGAAGCGGGCGTCGAGGCTCACCAGTACGTAACCCGGCAGCTGTCCGTTGCGATCGGCGTTGTTCTCATCGCCGCGCGCATACACGCCGCTGCTCACGAGCAGACCCGCTCCCAGCGAGCAGCGGCCGCTGAAGTCGTACTGCGCGCGGAGCTTGAAGCTCTGGCGCGGGATCGACGGGATCCGGTCCCCGGCCGTTACCAGGATGGCGCCGCTCCCATTCGCGCTCGAGTTGAAGGGACTCGACTCGCTGAAGGTGGAGCTGAACGTGGCGTCGATGAGGCCATAGCGCAGCGTGAGCGCGAGCGGACCCTGGTGGGTAGAGGCCGCGAGCTCGAGGCCGGTGCGCCGGGCGGCGCCCACGTTGGCGTAGTAGCCGGCGTTGCCCGGCCCGGAGCTGGCGCTGATGAACTCGATGTCGTTACTGAGACGGGTCTGGTAGGCCGCCGCGCTCCACTGCCACACCGCCGAGTGCCCGCGCGCGCCGAGCTCGAGCGTGCGGGCTACCTCGGCAGCGAGCGGCGGATCGGCGACGAAGTCATTGGGGAGCTGACACGGCGCGGAGGGCGCTGCGCAGGTGAGCTCGATCGCGGTCGGCGCCCGCATCCCCTCACTGTAGCCGGCGTACAGAGTGAGATCCGCGCGCGGATTGAAGTTGGCACCGGCCGCGGGAGTGAAGCGCGAGAACACCTGAGTGTCGTTGAGCTGCGGCGCGAGCCCGCTCAGGTCGGAAATGCCGACCTCGGCGCGGCTGTAACGTCCCGCAGCAGTCAGCGTCCAGCGCGGCGTCGGATGATAGGCATCCGCGACGAACAGCCCGAGATCGTTGTTGGTGGTAGCCGCGTTGGTGACCGGCATGAAGGCACCCATGCCGACGGTGTCGCGGTCCGCGCCGAAGGCGGCGTTCTGAGTGAGTTGCTGGAAGTGGGTGTGTGCGGCATCGTCCGTTGCCCCGAGCGTGAGCTGGTTCGGGTGCTGCCCGCCGGTGCTGGCGGTGAGCTGCAGCCCGCCGCCGAAGCCCTGCTCGTCGATGTCCGCGACGGCGTTCGAGCCCTCGATGAGATCGGGCACGCCGGTCGCCGGGTCGATCTGCCCGTAGTCGTCGTTGACGTTGCTGTCGAGGCTGCTGGTGCGGTAACTGCGGTAGTAGGCGTTGCCGCCCAGCAGCACCGCCGGACTCAGGAAATGGCTGCCCTTCAGCGTGGCGAGCGCCAGGCGGTTCCCGGTGGTGTCGGGCCAGGTGTAGGCCTGGCGGTCATCGGAGAGAAACGACAGCGGAATGGTCTGTGTCCCCTCGAGCGCGTTGTCGGCGGCCGTGAGCGCCAGGTCGACGTCGGTCTTTGCGTCCTGCCAGCCGACCTTGCCGAAGAACTGCTTCACCTCGCTCGGGTTGTGGTCGGCCCAGCCATCGTCGTTGAAGTAGCTGGCGGTCACGAAGGCGTCGAGGGAGCCGCGCGATCCGCCCCATTCGAGCTCGACCGTGCGGCGCCCGAAGGATCCCCCCGAGGCCTCGAGCGCGCCCCCGGGGTACTCGGCGCCGCTCTTGGTGTAGATCGCGAGCGCGCCCCCGAGCGTATTCAGGCCGAAGGCGGGATTCGATCCCGGGATCAGCTGGATGCTGGAGATCGCAGACTGCGGAATGAGGTCCCAGTTCACGACGTCGCCGAAAGGCTCGTTGACCCGCACCCCGTCCTGGAACACCGACAGACCCTCGGGAGTGCCGAGCAGCGGGGACGCGGTAAAGCCGCGGAAGGCGATGTCCGGCTGGAATGGGTTGCCTTGCGCGGCGTTGGCACTGATGCTGCCCGCGTTCTGCGTGAGGTAATCGGTGGTCGTGGCGTGATGCTGACGGGCGAGGTCGCCGCTGGTGTAGATCTGTACGTTGGCGGGTACGTCCTCGAGCGGCGTGCCGAGTCCGGGGAGCGGCGTCGTGCCGACGACCGTCACGGTGGGCAGCTCGAGCGCCTCCGCGGGATTTTCCGGCAGCGGTCCCTGATCCGTGCCGGCGGACGCGCTACCCCATCCGAGCAGCGTCACGCACGCGGCGCACAGCCCGCGCTCGGCGGTCGGGCTCAACTGTCGATGAAGATCGTCGCCGGGTGCTCGAGGCACTCTTTCAGCGCCTGGATCATCGCCGCCGCATCGTAGCCGTCGACGAAGCGATGGTCGAAGGACGAGGACAGATTCATCGTGCGGCGGATCGCGATCGCTCCCTCGAACACCACGGGGCGCTCGACGGCGCGATTCACGCCGATGATCGCCACCTCCGGCGCGTTGATGATCGGCGTGCTGGCGATGCCGCCGAGCTTCCCTAAGCTGGTGATGGTGATGGTCGAGCCGGTGAGCTCCTCGCGCGTCGCCTTGTTGGTGCGGGCGGCCTCGCTCACGCGGCGCATCTCCGCCGCGAGGTCCCACAGCGAGCGCCGCTGCGCATCATGCACCACCGGCACCTTGAGCCCGTCCGGAGTCTGGGTCGCGACGCCGAGGTGCACCGCCGCGTGGCGCACGATCACGCCGCGCTCGGCGTCGTAGTGCGCGTTGCATTGCGGGAAGTCCTTGAGCACGCGCACCAGCGCCAGCGCCAGGAACGGCAGGTACGTGAGGCCCGGCGCGCCGCGCTCGAGCTTGCCGTTGAGATGCTGGCGCAGGCCCTCGAGCTCGGTGATGTCGAGCTCCTCGACGTAGGCGAAGTGGGGAATGTTGCGTTTCGCCTCGCTCAGGCGCTGCGCGATGAGGCGCCGCAGGCCTATGACCTTGATCTCCTCGGTGGCACCCGGCGCGCGCGGCTGCGGCTTCACCGCCGGAACCGCGCGGGGCGCGGGCCGGAGCGGCACCGGCTGGCCCGGCGCGCTGCGCGCCACGAAGGCCTCGAGGTCCTTCGACACGATGCGGCCGCTGGGACCTGAGCCCGTGACCTGGCGCAGGTCGATACCCGCCTCGTGGGCGCGGCGGCGGATCGCAGGGGATGTAGCGACCCGCCCGCGGGCGACGGCCGCCGCCACGTGCGCCTCGTGCGCACCGCCTGCGCCCTGACCGTTGCCGCTGCGCGCTGCGGCGGGAGGAGCCGGCGCTGCTGCCACAGCCGGGGAGCCGTAGGCCGGCGCCGCGCGCGCCGCGGCCGGAGAGTCGGCGGCACCCGCCTCGGTCTCGAGCACGATCAGCTCCGCTCCCACCGGCACCATGTCGCCGGGCTCACCGGTCGTCGATACGACGCGCCCGCTCACCGGCGCCGGCACTTCGACCGCCGCCTTCTCGGTCATCACTTCCACGACCACGTCGTCTTCGGCCACCGCGTCGCCGGGCTTGACGCGCCAGCCGACGATCTCGGCCTCGACCGTGCCCTCGCCGAGGTCCGGCAGCTTGAACACGTATCGGCTCATGCTGCCTCCATCACCTGTCTGAGCGCCGCGGCGATCCGCGCCTGACCGGGGAAGTAGTCCCACTCGAAGGCATGCGGATAGGGTGTATCCCAGCCCGTGACCCGCTGCACCGGCGCCTCGAGGTTCCAGAAGCAATGCTCCTGGACGGTGGCGACCAGCTCCGCGCCGTAGCCGCTGAAGCGGGTCGCCTCGTGCACCACGACGCAGCGGCCGGTCTTGCAGACCGAGGTGCACAGCGTGTCGACATCGAGCGGCGCCATGGTGCGCACGTCGACGATCTCGGCATCGATACCCGTGGCGCGCACCGCAGCCTCGGCGACGTGCACCATGGTCCCGTAGGTGAGCACGCTCACATCTTTCCCCGGACGCACCACCTCGGCACGCCCGAGCGGCACGGTGTAATGGCCCTCGGGCACCTCGCCGCGCGGGTGCGCGCTCCAGGGCACCGCGGGCTTGTGCGCGTCACCGTCGAAGGGCCCGTTGTAGAGGCGCTTCGGCTCGAAGAAGACTACCGGGTCCTCACCCTCGATCGAGGCGATGAGCAGGCCCTTCGCGTCGTAGGGGTTCGACGGCATCACGACCTTGACGCCGCAGACGTGCGTGAAGATCGCCTCCGGGCTCTGCGAGTGGGTCTGGCCGCCGCGGATACCGCCGCCGCAGGGCGTGCGGATGGTCACGGGCGCGGAGAAATCGCCGGCCGAGCGATAGCGCAGCCGCGCGAGCTCGCTCACCACCTGGTCGTAGCCGGGGTAGATGTAATCGGCGAACTGAATCTCCGCCACGGGCTTCAAGCCGTTCACTCCCATGCCGATGGCGGTGGCGATGATCCCGCCCTCGGCGATCGGCGTGTCGAGCACGCGATGCTCGCCGTGCTTGCGCTGCAGTCCCTCGGTGGCGCGGAACACGCCCCCGAAGAAACCGACGTCCTCGCCGAGGATCACGACGCGCGGATCGCGCTCGAGCATCACGTCCATGGCGGAGTTGAGCGCCTGGACCATGTTCATGCGCGCCATTGGCTCACCTCTTGCCGGCGGCGGACGGGGCCGGCGCCGCGTTGCGCCCCTCGCCCTGCGCCTCGCGCAGCGCGCGCAGCTCGCGCTGCTGCTCCTTGAGGTTGGGCGGCATCTCCTTGAAGACGTCCTCGAACATCGTGAGCGGATCGAGTGTCGGCCCGCTGGTCAGCGTGCCGTAGCTCTCCGCCTCCTTCCAACACGCGTTGACGTGCGTCTCGAGCTCCTTCTCGAGCCGGGCATGGCGTTCCTCGGACCACTCGCCGAGCGCAATCAGGTGTTGCTTCAGGCGCGTGATCGGATCGCCGAGCGGCCACGCGCGCCACTCCTCCTTGGGACGGTAGCGCGAGGGATCGTCGCTGGTGGAGTGGGCCGCGGCCCGGTAGGTGACGTGCTCGATGAGCGTCGGGCCGCCGCTCTGGCGCGCACGCTGCGCGGCCCACTGGGTCACGGCGTACACGGCGAGAAAATCGTTGCCATCGACGCGGATGCCGGGAATGCCGTAGCCCGGGCCGCGCTGCGCGAAGGTCTTGTGCTCCCCGCCGGCGAAGCCCTGGAAGGTGGAGATGGCCCACTGATTGTTGACCAGGTTGAGAATCACCGGCGCCTGGTACACGGCGGCGAAAGTCATCGCGTAGTGGAAGTCGGCTTCGGCGCTCGAGCCCTCGCCGAGCCAGCTCGCCGCGATCCGGTCCTCGCCCTTGATGGCCGCGGCCATCGCCCAGCCGACCGCCTGCGGGAACTGCGTGGCGAGATTGCCGGAAATCGTGAAAATGTTGCCGCTGCCCCAGTGATACATAATGGGCATCTGGCGGCCCTTGCACATGTCGTGCGTGTTGGACAGGCACTGACACATGAGGTCGACCAGGTTGCGGCCGCGCACCACCTGCAGGCCCTGCTGGCGGTACGAGGGAAACAGCATGTCGGTGGGCTGCAGCGCCATGCCGGCGGCCACCGCCACCGCCTCCTCGCCCGTGGACTTGATATAGAAGGAGATGCGGCCCTGGCGCTGGATTTTCTGCATGCGGTCGTCGAACAGGCGCGTCAGCAGCATGTGGCGCAGCCCCACCTGCAGCTCCTCGGGCTCGAGGTGCGGGCTCCATGGGCCGACCGCGCCATGATCGGCATCGAGCACGCGCACCATCTCGAGCGACAGATTCTCGATGTCACGCGAGGAGGCGGTGACATCCGGGCGGATGACCGCGCCGGCGGGCGAGATCTGCACGTAGCTGAAGTCGGGTTCCTGTCCGGGACGTGCCGGCGGAGAGGGAACGTGCAGGCGCGAGCGTGGGGTCATGGCGGGCCGGGTCGGCTCAGGTTGCAGTTGCGGGCATCGCTTCGGCAGGATTGTAATCGCCTCACACGGGTAACACTACGCATGAAGCCCAGAGCCACATTCCGGGGTGTCGTACTGCGGACCGCGGTGATTAAGTCCGTGCCGCAGCCTGCGGCCGCAACGGCCGGCCCGGCGCGCGTGCGCATCTCGCGCGAGGTGGCCGGACGCGGCGGCAAGGGCGTCTCGGTGATCCGCGGGCTGCCACTCGAGCGGCAGGCACTCGAGGAGCTCGCCACACGCCTGAAGCGCCTGTGCGGCGCGGGCGGCGCGGTCAGGGACGGCGCGATCGAGATCCAGGGCGAGCACCGCGACCGGCTGGTCGCCGAGCTCTTGAAGCTCGGTTACGCGGCGAAGCGCGCCGGGGGCTGAGCTTGCGGTAGAGTAGCCCCCTGCACCGGAGCGGGGACGTAACGTGAACGACAACCCACAGATGGCACCAGCGAGCAGAGCCGGGCGCGTGCTGCTCTTTGCCCGCAACTTCTTTCGCCATCCGCTCATGCTCGGCTCGATCGTGCCGAGCTCGCGCTTTCTCATCCGCGAGCTGCTGAACCCCGTCGACTGGAAGCGCGCGCGCGTGATCGTCGAGTACGGGCCCGGGGTCGGCGGCATCACCACGGAGGTGCTGCGCCGCATGCGCCCCGACGCGCTGCTGATCGCGATCGAGATGAACCCGGACTTCGTGACCTATCTGCGCGGCGCGTTAACCGACCCGCGGCTGCGCGTGGTCGAGGGATCGGCGGAGTGGGTCGATGAGATCCTCAGCCGCTTCGGCCGGCATCAGGCCGACTACATCATCTCCGGCATCCCCTTCAGCACCATTCCGGCACCGCTGCGCGAGCGCATCCTGCGCAACACCCGCGCCGTACTGGCGCCGGGCGGCGCGTTCCTCGTCTACCAGTTCTCGACGCGCGTGCTCGAGGACCTCAAACGCATCTTCGGCTACGTCGGGCGCAAGTTCGAGCCGCTCAACGTGCTGCCGGCGCACCTGTTCTTCTGTCAGTCCGCGGCGGCCTGAGCGCGGCGCAGCGTGCGCAGCAGCTCCTCGCCGAAATAACCCGGCGGGATCGTTCCCTCCTTCATGAATTCGAGGTGGAAGCGCTGCGCCGAGTAGCGCGCTCCGAGCTCGAGTTGCGCGCGGTGCCGCAGCGCCACAATCTGCTCCTTGCCGGCCCGGTAGGTGATCGCCTGTGTCGGCCAGCGCGCATAGCGCGTGAGCGCCGCACGCGCCGCGTTGCAGCTCGCCTGCTTGAGGTCGAGCTTGAGGCTGGCGGCGTCCTGACACGTGCCCGGCAGGAAATCGACCACCTCGGATGAGAGCGTCACCGCCTCCTCGAAGCGCATGCGCCCGGTATGGATGCCGGTGTCAATGCGCACCCGCAGATCCCGCAGCAGCTTGCCGCGCAGCTGGTAGAGGCGCTCCTCGGGAGTGTAGAAGCCGTGCGGCGCGCCGGGCGCGCCTTCCGCCAGCAGCGCCTCGGAATACAGCGCCCAGCCTTCGGTGGCCATGGAGTCCTGCCACATCGACGAGGAATCCTCGACCGCGCCCGGTAACAGCCAGCGCAGCGGCGAGATCTCATCGCGGTACTGCGTCATCACCTTGAAGTGCCAGTCGTGCCCGGGGAAACCCTCGTGCGCGGCGATGGCGGGCATCGAGGCATAGTCGTGCTGCCCGCGCAGCGCCGCCGCGTTGTCCCCGGTGGGCGTGATGTAGAAGCGGCCCACGCCGGTCTTCTTGAACGGGGGCGCCGGGTAGTAACCGCCGCCCGGAACCGAGGCACGCAGCGGCACGGGAGTCGCGAGCACGTCGAGGCGGTAATCGGCGGGCACGTCGAAGAGTCCGGTCGCGCGGGCGTAGGCGACGAGCCGCTCTCCGGTGCGGCGGTAGCCTTCGAGCATCTCGGCATCGGTCTGCGGCGCGTTACGGCTCAACTGCTCGAACACCGCGCGCACGGTCGCTGATCCCACCCCTGCGAGCGGCCACTGGTGGCTCGCGGCGATCTGGCGCGCGAGCGTGATCATCTCCTCGCGCGTCGCCTCCACCGCCGGCCACGATTGTGTGAACAGCTCCGCAGCGGTGCTGCTGAGGCGCAGATTGTTGCGCAGCGCCCAGTCGTACTCGGTCTCGCCGAAGGCGAAGCGGTCGGCGCGAAACTCGGCCTTGAGGGCCGGCTCGCCCCCGGCGGGCTGCTCGAAGAAGGCGCCGCTGATCATCGCCGCGAGATGCCGGTAAGCGGCCGCGGCGGCCTCACCCGCGGCCGCGAGATCGCGCAGCTGCGCCGCGCGCTGTGCCGAGGCGATGGCGCCGGCTGCCAGCTGCGGCAGCGTGCTGGCGAAGTAGTCGGCATCGGCGGCGGCGCTGCGCACCCCGAAGTCGACGAGCACCCGCCCGTCCGGCGTATTGCGGGCGGCGACGCCCGCGGCGAGCTGCCGCTCCGCGGTCGCGAGATACCCCGGTACCGCGCGCACGCGGGCGATGACCGCCTGCCACTCCGCGTCCGTGCCGTAAGCCGCGCCGCTCCCCGGCGTCATGCCCTGGATCTGCCAGTCGACGCCGCGCGCAGGCTCATCCACATAGGAATCGAGCGACTTCTGCTGGTGGCGGCGCACGGTGTGCTGGTGCTCGAGGAACGCGATCTCGGCGAGCGCGACCGAGCGGTCGATGCGCCGCCGCGGCGACAAGCCCGCAGGCGCGAGGCGCGCGAAGCGCGCCCGAAACTCGGCGAGCCGCGCGTCCTCGGCGCGGATGGCCTCGGGCGAATAATCGCGCAGCTGGCCGTCAACGCCGGCGAGCTGCGGATCGAACGCGGCGCCCCCCAGGTAGGTTGCCACCACCGGAAAGCGTCCGAGGAAGTAAATCACGTAGTCGCGCTCGACCTGCGCGAAGCGCGCATCCTCCCAGGGCCGCTTCTGTACGGGCTGCGCTACCGGCGCGCGTGGTCGACTCACCGGCGGGAGTGCTGGCGGGAGTATCGGCGGCGCGACCTGGGCCGGAGGAGCTGCGGCCGACGGGGAGGACTCGGGCGCCGGGGCCTGCGCGCGCGCGGTGCCGCTCAGCACGGCGAAGGCCAGGAGCGGCGCGAGCGCGGTTGCGAGGCGGATGCGATCCAAGGGTGCTTCACTCCCAGGCGCGCGGCGCCATGAGCCGCGGCGAAGCATACCCTTACCGCCCTGAGGGCGCCGATGACGCGGTGACGCCGTTGACAGCCTCATCGCCGGGCGAGGATGCTCATCGCATGAGCACACTGTGGTTGGGGACTCGTAAGGGATTGTTCGCGCTGCGCGCCGATGCCCGGCGCCAGAGCTGGAAACTCGTCGGCCCGCAGTTCCTCGGGCACATCATTCATCACGTGGTGCAGGATCCGCGCGCGCCGCGCACGCTGCTGACGGCGGCCAAGACCGGGCACCTGGGTCCCACGGTGTTCCGCTCGAGCGATCGCGGGCGCACCTGGCGCGAAGCGACGCAGCCGCCCGCGTTCCGCAAGGCCGCCGACGGCGAGGTGGCGCGCGCCGTCGAGCGTGTGTTCTGGTTGACGCCGGGTCACGCCGCCGAGCCCGGCGTGTGGTACGCGGGCAGCTCTCCGGCGGGATTGTTCCGCTCGGAAGACGGTGGTGAGCGCTGGGAGCCGGTCGCCGGCTTCAACGACCATCCCATGCGCCCGAAATGGATTCTGAATGGCACGCCCGATGGCGAGTTCCTGCATTCGATCCTGGTGGACCCGCGCGACCCGCGGCACCTCTACATCGGGATCTCGGTGGGCGGCGTGTTCGAATCCACCGACGGCGGAGCGGACTGGACGCCGCTCAACGAGGGCGTCGCGGCGGACTTTCTGCCCGACCCGAGCGTGCCTTTCGGCCATGACCCGCATTGCATCGCGCAGCATCCCGCGCAACCCGATCGCCTGTACCAGCAGAATCACTGCGGCATCTACCGCCTCGAGCGCCCGGGCCGGCGCTGGGAGCGCATCGGTGCCGCCATGCCGAAGAAAGTCGGCGACATCGGCTTCCCGATCGTGCTGCATCCCGCCGATCCCGACACTGCGTGGGTGTTACCCATGGACGGCCAGACGGTCTGGCCGCGCACCTCGATCGACGGCAAGCCCGCCGTCTACCGCACCCGTGACGCCGGCCGCAGCTGGCAGCGGCTCGATCGCGGGCTGCCGGGCGCGCACGCCTGGTTCACGGTGCTGCGCCAGGCCATGTGCGTCGACGGCCAGGCGCGCACCGGGGTGTACTTCGGCACCACCGGCGGCGACGTCTGGGCGAGCACCAACGCCGGCGACAGCTGGCGCTGCATCGCCCGTCACCTCCCGGAGATCTACTCCGTCAGTCACGCGAGTTGAGGCGCCGATGAGCTGCACCGTGCGCATCGCGAGTCCGCTGCATTCCTACACCGGGGGCGCAGCCCGGGTCGACGGACGCGGCGCGACGCTCGCCGAAGTGCTCGGCAATCTCGAGGAGCGCTTCCCCGGCATCCGCTTCCGCATGATCGACGAGCAGAACCGCATCCGCCCGCACATGCGGCTGTTCATCAACTCGGAGGAGGCGCGCGATCTGGCGGCGCCGGTGCGCGGCGGGGACACCGTGCATGTCATCTGCGCGCTGTCGGGGGGATGAGTGCGATGACTCTCACGGCGCTCGAACGTGCGCGCTACCAGCGCCACCTCTCACTGAGCGAGATCGGTGTCGCGGGCCAGGAGAAGCTCAAGGCGGCCCGGGTCCTGATCGTCGGCGCGGGCGGGCTCGGCTCGCCCGCCGCGTTGTATCTCGCCGCCGCCGGCTGCGGCACGCTGGGACTCGTTGATTGCGACCGGGTCGATGTCTCGAACCTCCAGCGCCAGGTGCTGTTCGACACCGCCGGGGTCGGGCAGCTGAAGGCCGAGGCCGGCCGCGCGCGGCTCGCGTCCCTCAATCCCGAGATCAGGGTGGTGGCCCACGCACTCGAGCTCAAGGCGGCCAACGTGCGCGCGCTGCTCGCGGACTACGACCTGGTCGTCGATGGGAGCGACCGGCTCTCGACCCGCTACCTCGTGAACGATGCGTGCGTGCTGCTCGGGCGGCCGCTCGTATCGGCGGCGATTCACCGCTTCGAGGGACAGGTCATGACCTACGTGCCCGGGCGCGGACCCTGCTACCGCTGCCTGTTCCCGCAGGCCGCCGACGGCGTCGTCGCCAACTGCGCCGAGGCGGGCGTGCTCGGCGTGCTGCCGGGCGTGCTCGGAACGCTGCAGGCCACTGAAGTCCTCAAGCTCATCACCGGCGTCGGGACGCCGCTCGTGGGAAGGTTGCTCACCTACGATGCGCTCGAGCTGCGCTTTCAGGAGTTCCGCGTCGAGCGGCGGCGCGACTGCGCCGTATGCGGCGATGCCCCGACGATCACCGAGCCACGCGACCGGGAAGCGCCGGGCGCGAGTGCGGCGCCGGACGGTGTGCGGCGCCTCACGCCGCGCTCGCTTCGCGCGCTGCTCGATCCCAAGGCCGCGGGGAGCCCGCCGCTCATCGACGTACGCGAGCGCTGGGAATACGACACCGGACATCTGCCGGGCGCCGTCAACATTCCGATGAGCGAGCTGCCGCAGCGGTTCGCCGAGATCCCGCGCGCGGGAGGCGCGGTGTTCATCTGCCGCAGCGGTGGCCGCAGCATGCGTGCCTGCACGCTGGCGCTCAAGGCAGGTGTCGCTTCGCCTGCCAACCTCGAAGGGGGACTGCTCGCCTGGGCGGCCGAGGTCGATCCGACGCTGCCGGTGGCGTGAGGAGCCTTAGGACGAGCCGGACGTGCGCGACTTGGCGAAGCACGGCGCGCTCGGCGGCTCGGGCGCGAGCGCGATGCGCCGCTTGAGCAGCGCGAGCGCCGCCTGTGGCTCGTCGACGAAGCAGAAAAGCTCCAGATCCGCCGCCGCGATGGTGCCGTGGCGCACCAGCGCGTCGAAGTTGATCACTTCCTTCCAGTAGGCCGAGCCGTACAGCAGCACCGGGATCGAGCGGTCGAGCTTGCGCGTCTGCGCCAGCGTCAGGATCTCGAACAGCTCGTCGAGCGTGCCGAAGCCGCCGGGGAACGCCACCAGAGCGTGCGCCAGATGGGCGAACCACAGCTTGCGCATGAAAAAGTAGTGGAACTCGAAGGACAGCTCCGGAGTGATGAACGGGTTGGGACGCTGCTCCTGCGGCAGGCCGATGTTGAGCCCGATGCTGCGCCCCCCGGCCTGCGCCGCACCGCGGTTGGCGGCTTCCATGATCCCCGGCCCGCCGCCCGAGCACACGATGAGCCGCTCGGTGCCCGGGAGGCTGCGGCTCCACTCAGTCACGAGCCGGGCGAGCTCGGTCGCCTCGTCGACGTAACGGGCCAGCACGCCGCCGCTGCGGGCGCGCGCCGAGCCGAAGAACACCACGGTGGCGGTGACGCCGGTTTCGCAAAAGGTGCGCAGCGGCGCCAGGTACTCGGACACGATCCGTATCGGGCGCCCTTCGTCCGAATCGATGAATTTAGGATCGTGGTACGCCAGCTTCGGGCTGTGTGCCATGAGTGTTGCACCCTGAGGAACGCGGCACCTGGCGCCGGGATCGCTAGTCTCGCAATTCCCCGCGCCCCCGTCATCCGCGCCTCCCGGAGCGGGCGCTCCTTCGCACCGCTCCGGGCCTCATGTGGGCTACCCGCACACGACTACCTTCGTGACTGCGCTACGCTACGCTGGTCGTGTTGCGCCCTGATGGCAGAAGCATTGCGTGGCTGTTCCCTGCGGTAATCGCGGCAGTGTGCGCCGCGGTGGCCGAGGCCAGCCCGCAGGCAGAGACGGCGGCGGCCCCGGTCGGCGCCGCAGACGCGGCCGCCCTTCCGCCCCTCGACGCCGCGACCTCCCTTCTCGTCGTCGCGCCGCATCCTGACGATGAGACCCTGTGCTGTGCGGGGGTCATCCAGCGGGTCGTGCGTGCCGGTGGCCGCGCGAGTGTCGTGTGGATCACGAGCGGCGATGCCTCGTTCCTCGACCTGCTGCTCATCGAGAAGAGTCTGGCGAGGAGTGCGGCCAGGCAGCGCGATCTGGCCGCGCGCCGCATGCGCGAGGCACGCGCGGCGGCGGCACTCCTCGGCGTGGCGCGCGACCGGCAGCTGTTCCTCGGTTATCCGGACCGCGGGGTGCTCGAGCTCCTAACCGGTCACCACGACAGTGCCTACATCTCGCGCTTCACGGCGGCCGCCGCCGTGCCCTACCCGGACGCGCTCTTCCCCGGCCACCCCTACACCGGCGCGAGCCTCGAGCGCGACTTCGCCGCGGTGCTCGCGCGCGTCCATCCGACGCTGGTGCTGGCACCGAGCCCGCGCGACTCGCATCCCGACCACCGCGCGGCGGCGCTCCTCACGCTGCGCGCCATGGCGAGTCGCGGCGAGCTGTCCGCGGTACGCTGTTGGATCGTGCACGGCGGCGAAGGCTGGCCGAGTCCGCGCGAGCTGTCACCGGGCCTGCCGCTGACGCGTGCGCCGCTCCTCGGCGGCGTGCCGCTCGCCCCCTTCGAGCTCACGCCCGCGGAGGAGGACCGGAAGCTCGCCGCGGTGCGCGCCTATCCCACGCAGCTCACGACGCTGGCGCCGTTCCTGCTCGCCTTCGTGCGCACCACCGAGTTGTTCTCCGCGGCGCAGTGACGAGTCCGCAAGCACCTCAGGGAGGACGCCGCCACCCCTCGAGCCAGCGATCGAGCGCGCCGGCGATCCGCTCGCGCAGCCGATCGAGCCAGCCGCGCTGCGGCCAGTGGCGGCGGCTGAGGGCGCTCGAGAGGGTGAGGTCGGCGCTGAACAGTGCTGCCGCGGCATCCGCCACGCGGGCGTCGGCGATCTCCTGGTTCGCCTCGAGGTTCCACTTGAAGCTCCAGCGATCGAGGTTGCTCGAGCCGATCGAGACCCAGTCGTCGCACACGATCATCTTGGCGTGCAGCACGCGCGGCTGGTACTCGAACACACGCACGCCATTGCGCAGCATCTTGGCGTAGAAGCGCCGCGCCGCCTGACGCACCCACGGGTGGTCGGTGCGCGCGCTCGGCATCAGCAGCCGCACATCCACGCCACGGCGCGCCGCACGGCGCAGCGCCTTGCGAAAGCGGCGCGACGGGACGAAGTAGGCGCTCACGACCCAGGCGCGCGTGCGCGCCGCGTCGATGCGGCGCACGACGCCGCTGGCGAGCACCGAATGCTGCCGTGCCTCACTCAGCGCGAGCCGCCCGAGAGCGCCGCCGGCGATCGGCACGACCGGCGGGTCGGGCAGTGCGAGCTCGGGGCCGAGGCGCCGCCACGTGCCGGCAAAGGCGCGCTGCCAGTCGGCGACCACCGGACCGCGGATCTCGACCATTAGCTCACGCCACGCATCGGGTCCGGCGAACTCGTCGGCGAGCCCCGCCCCGCCGACGAACGCCAGCTGGCCGTCGACCGCGAGGAGCTTGCGGTGGTCGCGCCGGAAGTTGTGCAGCCGGTCGCGCCAGCGCAGCGGGTTGAAGAAGCGCAGCTCCACTCCCGCCTCCGCGAGCCACCAGCGGTCGCTCCCGGAGAGCCCGAGCGCGCCGAAGTCATCAAACACCACGCAGCAGCGCACTCCCCGGGCACGCGCGCGCGTCAGCGCCTCGATGAACCGTCCGGCCACGCGGCCGGAGCTCACCAGGTACATCTCGAGCAGCACGTGCATCTGCGCCGCGTCGATGGCGGCCAGCATGCGCTCGAAAAACACCTCACCGCCGTCCAGCAGGCGGAATTCGTTTCCCGCTCGCCACGGCCAGCCGGTGGTGGTGGATTGCAGCGCGCCCGGATCCGCCGTCATGAGCGCGCCGCTAATGTTGGCGCGCTGCGCTCGCGCGGTGCTCGAGCGTAACGACCGCGCCCGCGAACAGGTGCAGCACCACAAACCAGGCGAGGCCGCGGGTGAGGAGTACGTCGAGCGTCTGGTACACCGCGCCCTCCGAGTGGGAGTAGTAGCGCAGCGCCTCCACGCCGCCGATGAGCAGCGCCGCCCCGGCGATCAGCAGCAGCGCGGGACCGGCGTGGGCGCGGCGGCTGTCGTGGCCGGCCAGCGCGCCCGGTGGAACGCGCAGCCGCGCATACCACACGGCCAGGATCGTGAGTCCGATGGCCGAGCTCAGGTACTGCAGGATGTGGTAGATCTCGCCCGTGTACCAGCCGATCGTGACCGTGTCGCCGAGGGCGGGAATGCGCCGCACCGCCCAGCCGTCGACGTGCGTGAACGAGTCCCACAGCAGATGCGACCACACGCCGATCAGGATGGCGAGCGGCGCGAACAGCCATTCGGCGGCCCGGCGCCTGAAGGGCTCGAGCGCTTCGAGAGCCAGCCAGCGGGCCCGCGGCGGCAGCAGCACCGTGAGCGGCTCGCGCAGCAGCACCACGGCGAGCAGTAAGGCGATTCCGAGCGCCAGGTCGAGGGTGTACGAGCCTAGGACGGTGTGCGTGTCGAGCCCGAACCGCAGCGGACGGCCGCTCGGGCCGAGCGGCAGGTAGTAAGGCACATCCGGCGTCACGGCGCCGACGATGAGGGGCGCCGTGCGCAGGAACCTGACCTGTCGGAACGGCAGGATCGCGGCCGGGTGCGCCAGGGTGAAGGGCATCGGCGTGCTATCCGGATGGCGCGCTTCGCGCCGTCACGCGGATGCGAAAGTCCCGGCCCACCCAGGCATCGCCCGCGGCGTGGCGGAAAGTCACATCGATGCGCCGCCCGGCCGCGAGGTGCGCGGTGTCGATCTCGGCGAGATGCAGGCCGAGCGCGTGGGCAGTCGTTTGCTGCTCGCGCAAGTCCTGCCAGCCGTCGAACCCGAAGCGGAAGGTGCCGGGTTCCCGCAGCGCGAGCGTGAGCGAGCAGCCCTCGGGCAGCTCGCCGGCGGGCGCGTGCTCGCACCAGATCACCCTTTTCAGCGCCGGCCGCTCGCCGCGGTAGCGCCGCCACACGCTATCCGGCCGATCGAGCGGACGCCTGAGCCCGCGCGAGATGACGAGCTTGATGTACTCGGCATGGGTCCAGGCGAGCGGCATCGCGCCGCCCGTGGGGCGTCCGGGCTCTAGCCCGCGCGCGGGGATCGGCGCCTCATCCCACACCTGCTCCGGCAGCATGCCGCCCGAGGAAGCCATGCGCACCATGGCCGTGATGAGCGGCAGCGGGTCGCGCCCCGCCGCAATCTCGTAGTGACCGCGCTCGCCGGTAAGCAGCGGCCAGGCGCGCCCGCGCCCGGTGCCGTCGTATGCGGTGCCATCCTCGTGCTCGCCGTAGCCGTCGCCGTTGTAGCGGTGCCAGGAAGGACCCGAAGGCGTGTCGACCTTGAGGAGCGCGTCCACCAGGCACACGCTCGCGAGGATGAGCGGATCGTCGGCGCGGCGCAGCCCAAAGCGCACCAGCTGCAGGAAATCGACGCCGATCTGTTCGGACGCCGGGATCCCCGGGTCCGTCGCGCGGTTCTTGATCAACAGGGGCGAGTCCGGCCGGCATCGGTCGGTGAGCGCTTGGGGCGGCGCTACGCGCACGTAGTAGCCGGGGACTCCGTAGCGCCGCGCGAGCGGCGTGTCGGACACCGCGGTCCAGTCCTCCAGGCGCGCGTTCCAGTAGTCGGCGAAGGCGAGCGCGAGATCGCGCGCATCCGCGGGCAGGTAGGGCGCTCCGGCGACGAGCGCGGCGATGCACACCGCGAGCGTGAAGGTGTTGAGACCCGCGTCTTCCTCCCAGCGGTCCTGGTCGCTCACCGGGCCGGTGCGCACCAGGAATGAAAGCGCGCGCCGCACCATGTCGGTGACCTCGGTGCCTCCGAGCGCGTCGCGCCCACCGAGCGCGGCCGCGAGCAGCACAGGAAATGCGGCCTCATCGAGCTGGATCCCCGACCAGTAGCCCTTGCCTCCGAGCCACTGGTTCTGATTCCAGTGCCCGTCGGCATTCTGGGTGGCGAGCAGGTAGCGCAGGGTGTTGTGCGCCTCGGTGGTGGCGCCGACTGCGAGCAGCGCGCCCGCACACTCCACCAGGTCGCGCGGCCACACCAGGTGGTAGCCCTCGCGCTCCTCGTGCGTGTTGCCCCACGGCACGCTGAGCGAGGCCACCATGGCGCCGGGATAGGTCTTATCGCGATGGCTGCGCAGCACCATGGTGGAGGTGCGGAATTGCGTGAGAATTTCCGCCGGCAGATCCGCCGGCAGTCTGTCGATGGGCGTGCCGGTGGTGTGCCAGCGCGCCCACGCCGCCTGCTGGCGAGCCCAGTTCGCCTCGAAGGGCTCAACCAGCGCGGTGAGCGCGAGCGTGGCCGCCGAATCGGCGCTGCTGCCGAACCCCAGCGCGAGTACCGCCCGCCGCGGCAGCTCGCCGACGAGCGCGACGTTGCCGGGGCCTGCCTCGTCGAACTCCCAGGTCATCGCGCCGTGATGGAAGAAATCCTGCCAGCCGTCGTTCTCGCCCACGTAGCCGGCGCCACCGCGCGTGAAGGCATCCGCCTGTTGCGGAGTGGCCGCGGCGAGCGCCAGGCCGAAGGGGCCCTGCTCAGCCCACAGCACCCTGCGCCCGCGATAGCTCACCACCGCGGCGCGGTTGCCGTGGCCAGTGCCGCCGAGGTGCGGCGCGAGCAGCGCATAGGGCCGCAGCGCCGGATCGCCGGTGAGCTGGACCTCGACGAGGAGCACGTCGCGATCCTCACTCGGCGTGACGCGCAGCGTGAGCTCGAAGCGCGCGTGATGGTGGACGATCTTCACGGCCGGCGTTCCCCCATCCGCGAGCTCGACGTCGTGCTTCCACATGCGCTTGACTTCGACCCAGAACCCCGCGCCGTCGCCGACGATGAAGCCGAGATCGCGGATCTGCGGGATGTCGACCCGCGGGTAGTAGACTTCGTTGACGATGCCGCCGCCGATCGTGAACCACAGGCGCGCCGGCCCGAGTGCGCAGCCGACCATCTCCTTGTTGCTGCTGCACCAGGTGGGAGGGAGCCCGGGACCCCCGGGAGCCGCGCTCATGGGCGGCCCGCCGCGGCGGCGCGCTGCGGGAAGGTCGCGCCGCGCTGCTGCCAGATGCGCACGCCACCGATGAAGGCGTTACGGTTGTCGCCGCGCCGCGCGCCGGGCGGCAGCCTTTTCAGGCGTGCGGCGTTGCCACCGCCGAGCACGACGTAATCGGCCTCGAGCGCGGTCCCGAGGTGCGCGATCACGTCGGCGACCGCCCGGCGCCACTTGACCGTGCCGAGCCGGCGCCGGCCGCGCTCGCCGAGGTAATCCTCGAAGGTGCGCCCGCGGCGATAGGGCATGTGGCCGATCTCGGTGGGCTCGACCACTCCGTCGATGATCAGCGTCGCGCCGAGCCCGGTGCCGAGTCCGAGAAACAGCATGCGCCCGCCCCGATAGCTGCCGATCGCCTGCATGGCGGCGTCGTTCACGATGCGCACCGGCTTGCCGAAAGCGGCCGCGAAATCAAAGCGCATCCAGCCCTTGCCGAGATTGTGCGGCTCCGCCGCGATGCGTCCGTGAAACACCAGCCCGGGGTAGCCGATCGAGACGGCATCGTAGGCGAGACCGCGGGCGCGTTTCAGGACCTTGCGCGTCATGCGCCCGGGTCCGAGCTTCGGTCCCGAGGGGAACTTGAAGATACGGCCGCGTCCGTCGACGCGGAACTTGATGTGGGTGCCGCCGACATCGATGACGAGGATGCGGCGGGGGGCGCGCCGCCGCGGAGCGGTCCTGTTCCCTGGCATCGGGGGATTTTGCGGTCCCCCGGACATGCGTGTAAACCGTCGGCCGCCGGCGCGCATCTATGACAGGAGCGGTACCCCGTCACCGCAAAAACGGAAGGAATCATATGACTCGGCAACGCCTCTGTGCCGCCGCCTTGGGTCTGCTCGCAGCCGGCCTGGCCGGCGCTGCTCTGGCGGGCGACGATGAGATCTCGACGGTCATGGGCTCGATCACCGTGAGTGCCGGCGAGCATCGCGGCGACGTTGCCACCGTCAACGGCTCGATTCACGTTGGGGACGGCGCAGCGGTCAGCCATGCGCATACCGTCAATGGCAGCATCACGCTCGAGCCGCATGCGACCGCCGCCGAGGTCAAGACGGTCAATGGCTCGGTGAAGCTGCACGAAGGTGCCCAGGTCAGCGGTCGCGTCCATACCGTCAACGGCTCGCTGTCGCTCGACAAAGGGGCCGAGGTTACCGGCGCGCTCGCCAACGTCAACGGCAGCATCCGCGTGAGCGCCGCCCATGTCAGCGGCGACGTCGAAACCGTCACCGGCAGCATCGAGATCGGCCCGGACGCACACGTGGACGGCGGCGTGATCGTCCGCAAGGAACACTCGAGCGACTCCGATTCGCGCGGCCGGCAGCGCATCGTCATCGGCCCGGGCTCGGTCGTGAAAGGCACCCTCAAATTCGAGCGCCCGGTGGAGCTCTACGTGAGCGACCGGGCGACCATCGGACCGGTGGAAGGAGCGACCCCGATCAAGTTCACCGGGGACCGCCCGCCCGACTGAGTACTACGGGCGACCCCGGCGGATTGTTATTTGACTTAATCCTGAGCGCGGCTGGAGCCGTTAGACCGTCAGAGGTCCCACGCGCGGGCGAGGCGCGCGCGCGCCGCGAGGCCCGAAGCGAGGTCGGTGCTGTTGACGACCGCGAGACGAAAGCCCCCCGGCGGCATGGCATGCGCGGCTGCCGGGCGGTCTTCGTGGAACGTGATCTGCACGCTGCTCACATGCGGCATGCGGCGGACCTCCGCAACCAGCTGCGGCGGTGGATGGTGGTACTCACGCCCGTGCGGACCGAACAGCGCAATGCTGTAGCCGTCACGGCGGTCGGCATCGGCAAACTCCCACACGCCGCGCGCATACAGCCCCACGACCGCATCCAGCCAGCCGGCGCCGTAGAGATCGGGCCACTGATCGGCGACGCGCAGGTGCGCCTCGATGATGCGGCCGCCGATCGTCTCGGCGTTGAACATCCCCGTGTAGCCGGCGAGGTGCCGCACCACCCACGCATCCAGGTACGCAGCCAGGGACTCGCGCTGTCCCGCCTCGATGGTCCAGTAGTCGAAAGTGCCGCCCACCCCCGGGACACCGTGGCAGTGGCGGAACCAGCGCGTCTGCCCGCGCTCAACGACCACATCAGTGCTCACGTGATCGCCCGTGAGCAGTGGCATCCAGAAGTGCCCCGCAGTCTCCTCGCGTTCGTAAGTCGCGAGGTCGGGGAGCACGCGGCTGCCGACGCCCATGCCATGCAGGTTGATGATCGGCTTGCTGAACACCGGAAAGGACGGCGGCCGCACGCCGTGCGGAGCACATTCGAGCCTCTGCGACTCGGCCACCGAGAGCTTGTTGTAGATCCAGCGGTACGCGGGGTACCACTGGTAGGCATCCGGGTCCTCGGTGGGAATCCGCACTCCGGGCGGACAGGCGATGCCTTCGAAGTACTGCAGGCGCCAGGGATCTGCCTCGCAGAACGGCATGGCTCCCGGTCCGTCCTCAGAACAGCCCGGTGATGCGGCCGCTAGCGTCAACGTCTATGTTGTTCGCCGCCGGCACCTTCGGCAGCCCCGGCATGGTCATGACGTCGCCGCAGATCATGACGATGAACTCCGCGCCCGCGGCGAGCCGCACCTCGCGGATGTTGACCACGTGGTTGACCGGAGCGCCGCGCAGCTTCGGGTCGGTGGAGAAAGAGTACTGCGTCTTGGCGACGCACACCGGGTAGTGGCCGTAGCCCGCGTCCTGCAGCTGCTTGATCTGCGTCCGCACCTTGCTGTCGGCGGTGATGTCGCTGGCGTGATAGATCTTGGTGGCGATCGCCCTCATCTTGTCCCACAAGGCCGCATCGTCCTCGTAGACATAGTGGAACTTGCCGGGCTGGTCGCACAGCCGCACCACCTCGCGCGCCAGCTCGAGCGCGCCCTTGCCGCCTTCGGCGAAGTGGGTCGCGCCGATAACGCGCACACCGTGCGCGGCGCCCCGCTCGGTGAGCAGGCGGATCTCCGCGTCGGTGTCCTCGGCGCGGCGGTTGATGGCCACCGCGCACGGCAGGCCGTAATGGTTGACCACGTTGTCGATGTGGCGCTCGAGATTCACCGCGCCCTTCTCCAGCGCCGTCAGGTTCTCGGTCTTGAGGTCGGCGAGCTCGACCCCGCCGTGGTACTTGAGGGCGCGCACCGTGGTGACGATGACCGCGGCGCTCGGCCTCAAGCCCGACTTGCGGCACTTAATGTCGACGAACTTCTCCGCACCCAGGTCGGCGCCGAAGCCGGCCTCGGTGACCACGTAGTCGGCGAGCTTGAGCGCGGTGCGCGTGGCGATCACCGAGTTGCAGCCGTGCGCGATATTGGCGAACGGCCCCCCGTGGATGAAGGCCGGGTTGTTGGCGAGCGTCTGCACCAGGTTGGGCGCCAGCGCGGTTTTCAGCAGCGCCGCCATGGCACCGTGCGCCTTGAGGTCGCGGGCCAGGATCGGCTGCAGGTCGGCGCGGTAGCCGACCACAATCTTGCCGAGGCGCTGCTTGAGGTCGGCGAGGCTCGTGGCGAGACACAGTATCGCCATCACCTCGGATGCGACCACGATGTCGAAGCCGTCCTCGCGCGGCACGCCGTTGGCGGTGCCGCCGAGCCCCACCACGATCTGGCGCAGCGCGCGGTCGTTCATGTCGACCACGCGCCGCCAGGCGATGCGGCGTACGTCGAAGCCGAGCTGATTGCCCTGGTAGATGTGATTGTCGATCATCGCCGCCAGCAGGTTGTTGGCGGCGGCGATGGCGGCGAAGTCGCCGGTGAAGTGCAGGTTGATGTCCTCCATGGGCACCACCTGCGAGTAGCCGCCGCCGGCAGCGCCGCCCTTGACGCCGAAGACCGGACCGAGCGCCGGCTCGCGCAGGCACAACATGGCGCGCTTGCCGAGCAGGTTGAGCGCATCGCCCAGCCCGACGGTGGTCGTGGTCTTGCCCTCGCCTGCCGGAGTCGGCGAGATCGCGGTCACGAGGATCAGCTTGCCGTCGGGCCGGCTGCCGAGCTCGGCGACATAATCGAGCGACACCTTCGCCTTGTAGTGCCCGTAGGGCTCGAGGCTCTCCGCGGGGATGCCCAGCCGCTCGCGCGCCAGCTCCACCACGGGACGCATGCGGGCGCGCTGCGCGATCTCGATGTTGCTCGGGAAGGAAGTGGTGGCGGCGGCTGGCGTGCTGGACATGGCGTGTGGCGGACTTCCGGAGTTAAGGGCTCGACATGCTACCAGAGGCGCATCGGCCGTTCGCCTTCTCCGCGTGCGTCTGGCTACAATCGCTCAACGGGCAGCGCGGGAAGTGCGGCGATGCTGTGGCTCAAAGCTCTCCACGTTGTCTTCGTGGTCACCTGGTTCGCGGGGCTGTTCTACCTGCCGCGCCTCTTCGTCTATCACGTCACGACCACGGACGCGGACGGCCGCGCGCGCTTCGAGCTCATGGAGCGGCGGCTGTTCGCGATCATGACGATCGGCGCACTCGGCGCGCTGCTGTTCGGCGTCGCGATGATCGTCGCCGCGCCGGTGTACCTCGCCTTCGGCTGGCTGCGCGTGAAGCTGCTGCTGGTGGCGGCGCTGATCGGCTACCACCTGTGGTGTCACCGGCTGATCGGTGAGCTCGCAGGCGGCCGCGGACGCTCGCAGCGCTGGTATCGATTCTTCAACGAAGTACCGGGATTGCTCCTCATCGCCATCGTCGTGCTCGCGGTCGTCAAACCCTGAGGCGCGCCTACCAGATCCGCACGCGATCCTGGGGCTTGATGTAGAGCCTGTCGCCCGGCTGCACGTTGAAGGCCTCGTACCAGGCGTCGATGTTGGGGAGAGGCCCGTTGACGCGGAAGCGGTCCGGGCTGTGCACGTCGGACAGCACCAGCTCGCGCAGCGCGCCGTCGCGGTATTTGCTGCGCCACACCTGCGCGTAGGCGAGGAAGAAGCGCTGTGCGCCGCTCAGGCCGTCGATCACCGGCGCCGGCGCGCCGTGGAGCGACAAGCGGTAGGCCTCGTAGGCCATGTTGAGCCCGCCCAGATCGCCGATGTTCTCGCCGACGGTGTTGGCACCGTTGACCTTCAGTCCCGGCAGCGCCTCGAACGCCGAATATTCGTGGATGAGGCGCGCGGTACGCGCGGTGAACACCTGCGCGTCCTGCGGCGTCCACCAATCCTCGAGCCCGCCGTCGGGTCCGAACTTGCGGCCCTGATCGTCGAAGCCGTGGCCGATCTCGTGGCCGATCACCGCGCCGATGGCGCCGAAGTTCACGGCGGCATCGGCGTTGGGATCGAAGAACGGCGGCTGCAGGATTGCCGCCGGAAACACGATCTCGTTGTTCGAGGGATTGTAGTAGGCGTTGATGTCCTGCGGGTTCATCTGCCACTCGGCGCGGTCCACCGGCTTGTCCAGCCGCGCCACCTGGTAGCTCCAGTGCCACTCGGCCGCGCGCCGCACGTTGCCGAGCAGGTCGTCGCGGCGGATCACGAGCGCCGAATAATCCTTCCACTCGTCCGGGTAGCCGATCTTGGGCGTGAAGGTCGCGAGCTTCTCGTGGGCCCGCGACTTGGTCTCGGTCGTCATCCAGTCGAGCTCATCGATGCGCTCGTTGAGCGCGGCCAGCAGGTCCGCGACGAGCGAGAGCATCTTGGCCTTGGACTCCGGCGGGAAGTACTGCGCCACGTACAGCCTTCCGACCGGCTCGCCGAGCGCCCCATTCACGTCGTCGACCGCGCGCTTCCAGCGCTCACGCTGCTCAGGCTGGCCGCGGAGCGAGCGGCCGTAAAAGGCGAAATGCGCGGCGTCGAAGCGCAGCGGCAGGTAGGGCGCGTGGCCGCTAAGATACTGGAAGGTGAGCCACGCCTGCAGCGTCGCCACCGGCGTGCGGCTGAAGAGCTCGGCGAGATCGCGGATGGCGCCGATCTCGGCCAGCACCAGCTCCTGCCGCGAGCCGAGCTGTGCGGACTCGAGGAACGCCGCCCACGGGAAACCGGGCGCGAGGCTCAGCAGCTGCTGCCGCGTGCGCGGGTTGTAGGTGGCGTCCACGTCGCGCCGCTTCTCGATCGGCCACTGGACTCTTGCCGCCGCCGTCTCGAACGCCATGATGTCGCGCGCCTTGGCGGCCGGGTCCGCGCTGCCGCCGAGCGTGAGGATCCCGGCGACATACGCCACATATTTCTCCCGCAGCGCGCGCAGCTGCGGGTCGTCCTTGAGGTAATAGTCGCGGTCCGGCAGTCCCAGGCTCGACTCGCTGATCACCACGGCGTAGCGATCCGGGTTCTTGAAGTCCGCCGGCAGGTCGATGTCGAACAGCGAGGCGAATCCCGGCAGCGCGAACACGCGCGCCAACGCCTCGCGCATCGTCGCATCGGCGATGCGCTTCAGGTCGGCTTGCGCCGGCGCGAGCCCGTTGCTTTCGATCGCTTCGGTTCCCATGAAGCTCGCGTAGTAGTCGCCGATCTGCTGCTCGGGCGTGCCGGCGGCGGGATGCGCCGCGGCGGCGGCCTCGATGAGCGCGCGGACGCGCTCGGTGGAGAGCTCTTCGAGCGCGTTGAAAGGTCCGTAGCTGGAATGGTCGGGCGGAATGACGAAGCTGCCGTACCAGCCGCCGTTCGCGTAGGCGAAAAAGTCATCGCCCGGCCGCACGCTGCGATCGCCCGCCGCAAGATCCAGGCCGCAGTCGCCGATCGCCGCACGGACGGCCGGCGCGGCGCCGGCCGCCGGGGGATCGGCCGGCCCGCCCTGGTCCGGGTGAGCGGCGGCGGGAGCGGCGGCAACGGGCAGCGGATTCTCCTTGACGGGCCTGGCAGCGCAAGCCGCGAGGGCGGCGAGCACCGCCACCGCTGGCAGTGATCTCATCGGATACGCGCCTTCAGCGGGGGAAGCCCCGCATCATACGGCAGCGCCATCCCACTCGCGCACCAGGTCGCGCCATTCGCCGCGCGCAACGCTCGGCTTGCCGGCTTCGGCGCCGACGTAGAGAAACCCGACGATCACGTCGCCGGAGCCAAGGCCGAGCGACTGCCTGACCTGCACGTCGTAGGCCGCCCCGCCGGTCTTCCACATCGCGTTGTAACCGAGTGCAAGCGCGGCGAGCATGATGTTCCCGGCCGCGACTCCCGCCGACAGGGTCTGCTCGATCGGCGGGATCTTCACCGTCTCGTTCACGTGAGCCGCGACCACGATGATCATGGGCGCGCGGAACGCCTTGTCGCGCTCGCGCTGCAGCGACTCCGGGCTTGCCGCGGGTTGGGTGCGTGCCAGGTGGCGGGCGAGCAGCTCGCCGAAGCGTGCGCGCGCGGCTCCGCGCACCACGATGAAGCGCCACGGCCGCAGCCGCCCGTGATCCGGAGCGCGCACCGCGCTCGCGAACAGCAGCTCGAGGGCGCTCGCGTCCGGCGCGGGCTCGGTGAGGGCGGTGGCCGAGCGGCGGCTCACCAGGGCGTCTATGGCTTGCATGAGGTCATTGTCGCAGACTTAAGCCCCGTGCTGGCCGTCTCCGAAGCCTGTGAGCGCAACAAGGGCCCGATCCTCGCGGTGCTCGGCGCCGAGCTCGCCGCCAGCCGCTCGGTGCTCGAGATCGGCAGCGGCACCGGCCAGCATGCGGTGCATTTCGCGCGCCACCTTGCGCATCTCAGCTGGCAGCCGACCGAGCTCGGCGCAGAGCTCGGCCCGCTCACCGAGCGCATCCTGGTGGAAGGCCCGCCGAACCTGCGCCCCGCCATCGCGCTCGACGTAGCCGCACATCCCTGGCCGGTCGAGCGCGTCGATGCGGTGTTCAGCGCCAACACGCTCCACATCATGCCGTGGGAGGCGGTGGAGCATTTCTTCCACGGAATCGGCGCCGTGCTGGCCGCGCCCGGTGTGCTGTGCGTCTACGGACCGTTCCGTTATGGCGGCGGGTACACCAGCGAGAGCAACGCGGAGTTCGATCGATACTTGCGCCGGCGGGATCCGCTGAGCGGCATCCGTGATTTCGAGGCGCTCGAGCGCCTGGCGGCGGCCGCGGGCCTGGTGCTCGCCGCCGACCACGCGATGCCGGCCAACAACCAGACTCTGGTGTGGCGCCGCCGGCCCGGGGAGTAGAGTTGCCGCCATGGATCTGCTCACGCCCGAGGAGCTGCGCGCCGCGATCCGCACCATCGCCGACTACCCGAAGCCCGGCGTGATGTTTCGCGATATCACGACGCTGCTGGGCGATGCGCGCGCCTTTCACAGCGTGGTGGAGCTCCTCGCACGGCCGTGGCTGGCAAGCGCCGTCAACCGCGTCGCCGGCATCGAGGCGCGCGGCTTCATTCTCGGCGGCGCGCTCGCCGCGCGGCTCGGCGCAGGATTCGTGCCGATCCGCAAGAAGGGCAAGCTCCCGCACGCGACCGTGCGCGTGGCGTACTCGCTCGAGTACGGACTCGACGAAATGGAGATGCACCGCGATGCGGTCCGTGCCGGGGAGGACATCATCCTGGTGGACGATCTGATCGCCACCGGCGGCACGGCCCTTGGGGCGGTGCAGCTGCTGCGCTCGCTCGGCGCGCGCGTGTTGGCGGCGTGCTTCATCGTCGATCTTCCCGATCTCGGCGGCTCGGCGAAGCTCACCGCGCTCGGGGTGCCGGCGCAGACGCTCGTCGCCTTTCGCGGACATTGAGCATTATTCAGTCGCCGTTCAGACTGAATTTCGCTTCAATATCAATGTGTTAAATGCGCACCGACCACAACATTACTTTGCAGTCATATGGGCCTTGTGCGCGGGGAATCCTGTGATAATACGCCCGCCTCGCGCACGCTGCGCACACACACAAATCCCTTTTTGGAGACCACATCGATGTTCAAGAAGCTCATTCCCGTCATCGCGTTCGCCCTGATCGCCGGCCCGGCTTTCGCCCAGTCGACCCCGGCTCCGGCCTCGACCCCGGCCGCTTCCTCGTCGTCCACGTCGGAGTCGAAGGACACGAAGACCACGACCCATAAGAATAAGAAGCACCACAAGAAGACTACGACTACTGAGAAGAGCACCGAGAAGAGCGAGTCGTCCTCGACCACGCCCCCGAAGTAAACATTTTCTGGTGACCTTGAGGGGCCCCGCCGCGAAAACGGCGGGGCCCCTTGCTTTCAGGGGGACGGCGCCGTGCCGCGGTCCGGTCAGGGCTTGCAGCCCGGCGCAAACGGGTTCAAATTCTCTCCCATGGACGGGGAGCAACAGGCCGCTATACATCAGGCGCTGGTGTCCGTTCAGTATGCCGTCACGAGCATGACGTTCCCGATCTGCGATCAGGAGGACCTGATCGAGGCCATCGATAGCGTCGAGGCGCAGCTGCACAGGGGCCATCCGAACCTCGCGCTCATGTGCCGCTTCCTCAACTCCATCGCGCGCAGCCTGCGGGCGCAGCCGGAGGCACGTAACGCGTGCCTCTTGATCGAGGATGCCATCGGCAAGGCCGGCATGCCGAGCACCTGGCAGTCGGGAATCTGACCAAGCAGATCGCCGCCACGCCTCGCACCACGCTCGTGCGCCATCGCGAGCGTGCCAACTACGAGCGCGCGACCGTCAACGCCATCCTCGACGAGGCACTCATCTGTCACGTCGGCTTCGTGGCCGACGGCCAGCCGTTCGTGCTGCCGACCACCCACGCGCGCATCGACGAGCAGCTCTACCTGCACGGCGCCGCGGCCAATCACATGCTGAGCTCCCTCACGAATGGTGCGCCGCTGTGCGTGACCGTCACGTTGATCGACGCACTGGTGCTGGCACGCTCGGCCTTCCGCCATTCGATGAACTACCGCTCCGTGGTGGTGCTCGGCGCGGGCCGGCATGTGACCGACGAGGCCGAAAAGCGCCGCGCGATGCAGGCCCTGATCGAGCGCGTGCATCCCGGCCGCAGCGCGCTGGTGCGCGCGCCCACGCCGCAGGAGCTCGGCGTGACCACGGTGCTGGTGCTGCCTGTCGATGAGGCCTCGGCCAAGATCCGCACCGGCCCCCCGATCGACCTCGAGGCGGACTACGGCCGGCCCTGCTGGGCGGGCGTCCTGCCGCTCGAGCTGGTCGGGGGTACACCAGTCCCCGACGCGCGGGTCCCGGCCGGGCTCGCACCCCCGCGAGAGATCGCCTCCTGGTCGCGTAAGCCTCACACCGGCGGCTGAGCCTAACCTGCCGCGCGCGCCGCGCAGGAACCGCGCCCCGTTGCGTTTGCCGCGCGGCGCAGTCTAAGTTGAGGGCCGATGATCGCGCCGCTCTCTCAGGTCCTGCTGCTCCTCGCCGGCTCCGTGTTCCTGGTGACGCTCGCGCGGCGTCTCGGCCTGCCGACCACGCTCGCCTACCTCGTCCTCGGGCTGCTGCTCGGCCCGCACGCGCTCGCGGTCGTGTCGGACTCGGGCACCACACGCCTGCTGGCCGAGCTCGGCGTGGCGTTCCTGCTGTTCACGCTCGGCCTCGAGTTTTCGCTCCCGCGCATGCTGGCGATGCGCGGCGAGGTGTTCGGCCTGGGAGCGTTGCAGGTCGCAGCCACCGGCAGCGTGTGCGCGCTCATTGCCCACCAGCTCGGCGTCGGCTGGCTGCCGGCGATCGTGTTGGGGGGCGCGGTGTCGATGAGCTCGACCGCAATCCTGCTGCACCAGCTCACCGAGCGCGCCGAGCTCAACCGCACGCACGGCCGCCTCGCCTTCAGCATGCTGCTGTTCCAGGACCTGGCGTTCGTGCCCTTCCTGGCGCTCGCCGCGGCGCTCGCCGAGGGCGCCGACCATTTCAACCTGGCCCAAAGTCTCGTGGCGGTGTTCGGCGGCGTGCTGTCGATCGTGGCGGTGCTGGCCGCCGGTCGCTGGCTGCTGCGCCCGCTGTTTCACGAGATCGCCCACAGCCGGCTGCGTGAGCTCTTCACGCTCACGGTGCTGCTGGTAGCGCTCGGCTCGGCCTGGGTGTCGTACGTCGCGGGACTGTCTTTCGCGCTCGGCGCTTTCCTCTCAGGCATGATGCTGGCCGAGACCGAGTACCGGCACCAGATCGAGGCGGTGATCCGCCCGTTCCGCGACATTCTCCTCGGCCTGTTCTTCATCTCGGTCGGCATGCTGCTCGATCTGCACCTGGTGCTGCGCGAGCTGCCGCTGGTATCGCTCCTGCTGCTGACGATGGTGCCGCTCAAGGCAGCGATCGCGGCGCTTACCGCGCGCCCCTTCACGAGCTCGCGCTTCAAGGCGCTGCGCACCGGCATCGTCATCTCGATCGGCGGCGAGTTCGGTGTTGCGCTGTGCACGATCCTGCTGCAGGCGGGGCTCGTGCCCGAGAAGCTCGGCGAGCCGCTCGTGGTCGCGATCGTGCTGTCGATGGTGCTGTCCCCGCTGATCCTCAACAACAACAAGCGCGTGGCACGTGCATTGCTGCGCGAGCACGCGCCCGTCGCCACCGCCAGCGAGCGCGAGGAGGCCGCCACCGGCGGGATCGCCCAGCGCGAGCACGTGATCCTGTGCGGCTTCGGCCGCGTCGGCCAGAACGTGGCACGCGTGCTCGAGTCGCAGGGCTTCGAGTACATCGCGCTCGATCTCGATCCGGCGCGCATCCGCGCCGCGCGCCAGGCGGGCGATCCGGTGATGTACGGCGACTCTTCCGACGAGGAGCTGCTCGCCAAGGCGGGCCTGAGCGCGGCCAGCGCGGTGGTCATCAGCTTCTCGGATCCGGCGACCTCGATCGGGATCCTGCGCAGCGTGCGCCGCGCGCGCCCCGACGTGCCGGTGCTGGTGCGCACCGCCGACGATGCCCGGCTCAAGGAGCTGCAGGACGCCGGCGCCACCGACGTCGTGCCCGAGACCTTCGAGGCGAGCCTCATGCTGGTGTCGCACGTGCTGATGCTGCTGCACGTGCCGGTGTCACGCGTCGTGCGTACGCTCGGTGACATCCGCAGCAATCGCTACGCGGTGCTGCGCAATATCGTGCGCCATGGCGACGCGCGCCCGATCGACGAGCTGAGTGATCACCGCGAGGAGCTCAAATCCGTGGTGGTGCCGCCGGGCGCCTGGGCGGTGGGGCGTACACTCGGTGAAGTGCGCGGTCGCGGCGTCGAGGTGACCTTCACGGGTGTGCGGCGCCAGGGGATTCTCGGGCGCGAGCCGGCCGAAGGCACCGTGCTGCACGAGGGCGACATCGTGGTCATCTACGGCCAGCCCGAGGAGCTCGAACGCGCCGAGTCGGTGCTGCTGGCGGGTTGATGGGAGCATCCATGCATAAGAGCCGTCTCGCGGGTTTCATCATCGACTGTGCCACCTCCGATCTGGACGCAGCCGCGCGCTTCTGGAGCGAGGCGCTCGGGCTCGAGGCGCGCCGGCCGCTCGAGGCGAGCGAGGCGCGCTACCGCACTTTCGCCACCGCCCCCGACCAGCCGCATCTCGAGGTGCAGCAGGTCGAGCACGCGAGCCGCGTGCACCTTGACATCGAAGCCGACGATATCGAGGCCGAAGTGGCACGGCTCGAGCGGCTCGGCGCGAAACGCGTCGGACCGGTGCGCAGCTGGTACGTGATGGAGGCGCCCACCGGGCAGCGCTTCTGCGTGGTACGCCCGCAGCGCGCGGACTTCGCGGCCCGCGCCAACACCTGGGACTGAGGGTGAACCGCAGCGACATCCAGTTCCCCGCCAAGCACGAGCCGCTGCGCGACGACGTGCATGCGCTCGGCGCGCTGCTGGGCCAGATCCTGCGCGAGCAGGGTGGCGAGCAGCTGTTCGAGCTGGTGGAGCTGGACCGCGTGGCCGCGATCCGCAGCCGCGCCGGCGAGAGCGACGCGCGCGTGGAGCTCGCCGCCTGCGTGCGCGACCGGCCGCCGGCACTGGCGCGCGATCTGGTGCGCGCGTTCTCGACCTGGTTCCAGGCGGTCAATCTCGCGGAGCGAGTGCATCGCATCCGCCGCCGCCGCGACTACTTCGTGAAGGACAGCCAGCGGCCGCAGCCCGGCGGGGTCGAGGATGCGATCACGGGCCTCAAGAACGACGGCTGGACTCTGGCCGAAGTGCTCGAGCTCATCCAGAGCCTGTCCATCGAGGCGGTGTTTGCCGCCCACTCCACCGATTCCAACCGCCGTACGCTGCTGCGCAAGCAGCAGCGGATCGCGCAGCGCCTGCTCGAGCGCCTCGATCCGGCGCTCACGCCGAGTGAGCAGCGCAACCTCTGGAACAGCATCCGCATGGAGATGACCGCGGCGTGGCAGACCGAGGAGCTGCCGCGCGAGCGGCTCACGGTCGCGGACGAGCGCGAGCAGATCCTTTTCTATCTGCTCGAGATCCTTTACCAGGTGGTGCCGGCCTTCTACGAGGAGATCGCCCAGGCGCTCGCCAAGGTCTACGGCGCGGAGGCGGCCGCGGTGCGCGTTCCGGCCATCCTGCATTTCGGCAGCTGGGCGGGCGGCGACACCGACGGCAATCCCGACGTGCATGCCAAGACCATGCGCGAGAGCCTGGCGCGGCAGCAGCAGGTGCTGGTCAACAGTTACTACGCCGAGTGCCAGAGCCTCGCGCAGCGCCTGTCGCAGAGCGCAAGCCGCATCGGCATCTCCGCCGAGCTGGGCAAGCGCATCGAGCGCTATACGGCGCTGCTGCCGGCGGCGCGAGCCACCACCCGGGTGCACCACGAGCGCATGCCCTATCGCCTGTTCCTCGCGCAGGTCGGCGAGCGGTTGCGCCACGCCTACGACGGGCGCGCCTCCGGCTACGAGGGGCCGCAGCAGTTCCGCGCCGACATCGCGCTGATAGCCGCGAGCCTGCGAGCCAACAAGGGCGCCAACGCCGGACTGTTCCACGTCGAGCGGCTGCTGCGGCGCATCGACACCTTCGGCTTCCATCTCGCGGCGCTCGATGTGCGCGTGCACGCGAGCGTCCTGCACGAGGTGATCGCGCGTGGCTTCGACGACCCGCTGTGGCGCGCGCGCAGCAGCCGCGAGCGCCGCGAGATCCTGACGACGGCGCTGGAGAAGGACCGCGGCCCGGCGCGCGAGCTCGATGCACTCGGCAAGCGCTCGCTGGCGGTGTTCGAAGCGATCGTGCAGGGCCGCCACCGCTACGGCGCCGACGCGATCGGTTATTTCATCGTGAGCGGCGCCAGCGGCGCCGACGACGTGCTGGCGGCGCTGCTGCTCGCGCGCTGGGCGTCGGCCTACGACAAGCGCACCGGCGAGGCGGCGCTCGACATCGCACCGCAGTTCGAATCCGAGGAGGCGCTGGCCACCTGTGGCGCGACCATGCAGGAGCTGCTCGCCGACCCGCTCTACCGGCGGCACCTTCAGGCGCGCGGGCGCCGCCAGTGCGTCGTGGTGGGATACTCCGACAGCAACAAGCAGGCCGGCGCCTGCGCCTCGCGCGTCATCATCCACGAGGCGCAGCGCGAGCTGGCGCGGGTGCTCGGCTCCGCGGGCGAGCAGACGGTCGTGTTCCACGTGCGCGGCAGCAGCATCGCGCGCGGCGGCGGCCGCATCGAGGCGCTGGTGAAGGCGGCCCCGAGCGGGGCGGTGGACGGCGTGCTGCGCATCCGCGAGCAGGGCGCGACGGTGCAGCAGGGTTATGGCCTGCGGCCCATCGCGATGCGCACGCTCGAGCGGGCCTTCAACGCACTGTCGCGCGCCACGGCCGCCGAGCGGCGCGGCACGCTCCGGCCCGACGATCCAGGCCACCTCGAGTGCGCCGCGCTGCTCGCCGCCGAGAGCCGCGCCGCCTACCGGCGCCTCGTATACCAGGAGGCCGACTTCTACGAGTACTTCCGCGCGATCACACCGATCGACGTGATCGAGCGCATGCAGATCGGCTCGCGCTCGATCCATCGCGCCGAGGGTGCCGGCATCGAGAGCCTGCTGCCCGTGCCGTGGGTATTCGCCTGGTCGCAGACGCGCTACATGCTGCCCGAGTGGTACGGCGCCGGCGCCGGCCTCGGCGTCGCCCTCGATCGCTTCGGGCTGCCCCGGCTGCGGGAGATCTACGCCGAGTGGTTCTTCATGCGCAACCTCCTCGATGACGTCGAGACCATGCTGGCGCGGGTCGACCTCGACATCGCGCAGCACTATGAGGCGCTCGCCCCCGAGGGGCTGCGGCGCTTCGCCGGCAGTATCCGCGCGGAGTACTTCGCGGCCTGCCAGGGAATCCTTGCCATCAAGGACAACCGCGCACTGCTCGACTCCGATCCGACGATGCAGCGCTCGATCCAGCTGCGCAACCCTTACGTCGATCCGATGAACCTGATGCAGGTAGACCTGCTGCAGCGCTGGCGCGCGCGCGGACGCGAGGACCGCGATCTGTTCGAGGCGCTGCTGGCGAGCGTCGGCGGCATCGCTCAGGGGCTGCAAGCGAGCGGCTGACGCACGTGAGCCCGCCGGGCACCGACCGCGTCCTCACCATCCGTCGCGCCGCCGCAGCCGACGTACCGCTCGTTCTGGCCTTCATCCGCGAGCTCGCCGCCTACGAGCACCTCGAGCACGAGGTGGTCGCCACGGAAGCGGACGTGCAGGCGGCGCTGTTCGGGCCGCGCACCTTTGCGGAGGTCGCCCTCGCCTGCCTCGACGGGCAGGCGGTCGGCTTTGCCCTGTACTTTCACAGCTTCTCGACCTTCGTCGGCAAGCCCGGGATCTTTCTCGAGGACCTCTACGTGCGCCCCGAAGCCCGCGGCCTGGGCGCCGGCAGGCGCCTGTTCGCGTATCTGGCGAAGACCGCACTCGAGCGTGGTTGCGCACGGCTCGACTGGGCGGTGCTCGACTGGAACGAGCCCTCGATCGGCTTCTATCGAAGCCTCGGAGCCGTCGATCAGAGCGAGTGGACCACCTACCGGCTGGATGGCACGGCGCTCGCGCGGCTGGCCGAGAGTTACCGTTAGCATCGAAAGGCCCGCGCCTTGGCGCAGCTCCTCTACGAGACCACCGACCCCGACTTCGCCGACAGAGCCGTCACGGCACTCGGTGAGGCCGACATTCCCTGCTACCCGATCGTCCACGGCTTGAGCGACCTCCCGCACACAGCGGTCAGCATTTACATCGAGCGCGACACGGATTACACCGAGGCCAATAGAATCCTGATCAGCCTCGGCGCCGCGGTGGAACAGCCGCCGCCCGCGTGGCTGATCAGCCTCATCATGCTGCTGGCGGCGCTCGGCGCCGTGTGGATTGCCGTGGGAGGGTCCACCTAGTGCCCAGGCTCCTCGTCCGAAGCTTCGCGATCTCCCTCGACGGCTATGGGGCGGGGCCGGAGCAGGGCCTCGACAACCCGCTCGGTGTCCGTGGCACCGAGCTGATGGAATGGTTCTTCCATACCCGGGTCTGGCGGCGCATGCATGGGCACGGCGACGGCGACGGCGACGGCGAGGCCGGGGTCGATAATGCGATCGCCGAGCGAGGCTTCGATGGTGTAGGCGCCTGGATCCTCGGGCGCAACATGTTTGGTCCCGTGCGCGGACCATGGCCGGACGACAGCTGGAAGGGCTGGTGGGGCGCGGAGCCGCCGTATCACACACCCGTTTTCGTGCTGACCCATCATGCGCGCGCGCCGCTCGTCATGGCGGGCGGCACCGAGTTCCGCTTCGTCACCGAAGGGCTCCATGCGGCACTCGAGCAGGCACGGGCCGCCGCCGCCGGCCGCGACGTGCGCTTGGGCGGAGGCGTCGCCACCATCCGGCAGTATCTGCGCGCCGGCCTCATCGACGAGCTGCATCTCGCGATCCGGCCGGTGCTGCTCGGCAGCGGCGAGCCTCTCTTCAGGGACCTCGACCTGCCGGCGCTCGGTTATGACTATGCGAGCCACGTCGTGGGCGAGCGCGCCACCCACGTCTTTCTCCGGCGCCGCGCCGGCACGGCATGAGCGGAAAAGGTCCGCGGCGCGCTCACGGACGGCGGTAGACCACGCCGTCCTTCATGACGAAAACCACCTGCTCGATCGCAGCGATATCCGCGGTCGGGTCGCCGCTCACCGCCACGAGGTCGGCCAGCAGCTGCGCGCGCACCCGGCCGAGGTCGGCATCGCGCCGCAGGATCTTCGCATCGATGGCGGTGGCAGCGGTCAGCGCCTCGATGGGCGTCATGCCATCGCGCACCATCCACTCGAGCTCGCGGTAGTTGGTGCCGTGGGCAAAGACCCCTACGTCACTCCCGCAGCCGATCGTGACGCCGGCCCTGAGCGCGGTGCGAAAGGCCTGCGCCGCCTGCGCCATCTCGGCGGTCGGCGGACTCGTGCCGCGCACGTAGTGCTCGAAGTACTCCCCGTAGGCCTCCGCGGCGGTGAGCGTCGGCAGGAGCGCCACGCCGTGTTCGGCCATGAGCCTGAAGACCTCGGGCGTGCCGGCGAAGCCGTGCTCGATGGTGTCGACGCCGGCGAGCGTGGCGCGCCGCATCCCTTCCGCCGTATGCGCGTGCGCCGCCACCGGCCGGCCCGATGAATGCGCGGTCTCGACCAGCGCCCGCAGCTCCTCCTCGCTGAACGTCGGTTGCTGCGTGCCTCCCGGGCCCCAGCGATAGTCGGCGTACACCTTGATCCAGTCGGCGCCGCGCCCGGCCTGCTCGCGCACCGCGCGGATCACCTCGGGAATGCCGCTCGCCTCCTCGGCCCCCTGCGGCGTGCAGCATATGTCGGGCCGCAGCCCGCGCGGCGCGGGGCCGTAGCTTCCCGTCGCGACGATGGCGCGCGTGGCGACGAACAGGCGCGGACCGTCGATGAGGCCGTCTGCGATCGCCTGCCGCAATGAAACGTCAGCGTACTCCGCGCCCTCGGTGCCGAGATCGCGCAGCGTGGTGAAGCCGGCCATGAGCGTGGCGCGTGCCTGGACTGCGGCGCGCAGCGTGCGGTAAGGCACCGGCTCCTTCAGCACCTGGTCGTTCCACAGAGTCTCGTTGTAGGGGTGGAGGAACAGATGCGAATGAATGTCCATGAGGCCGGGCAGGAGCGTCGCGCCCGGCAACTCGATCACCTGCGCACCCGCGGGCGCGTGCACGGCGGTCGCGGGACCCACTGCCGCGATGCGCGCGCCGTCGGTGAGCACCACCCAGCCCCGATGCAGCGGCTCGCCCGCGGTCCACACCTGCCTGGGTACCAGGAGCACGGCGCCCGTGGCCGCGGCGCAGGCGGCCATGGCGCCCGTGACGCCCAGGGCGGCAAGCGCGGCGGCGCACAAGCAGCGCCGGGCCCGGGTGCTCATCGCTGGAACCCTAACGGTCCGGGCCCATGAGCACCGTGGTGTCGTAGCTCTCGAAGCCCTGGATGGCGCGGCCGTAGGCGTTGAATACCAGACGCTCCGCGACCTTGTCGGCGCGCGGCGTGAGCAGCATGCGCAGCACCACATCGTCGGCCGGCCGTGTCGCATCCTCGGCCAGCAGCTGCTCGACCACGCGCGTCAGGCGGAACATGAGCTCGTTGACGAAACGCAGGTGGGCGCCGTCGTGCACCTGCTCGGCGCCCGGGCCGTAGGTGGCGCGTGCCTCTTCCGCGAGCTCGTGCAGGAACAGATTCAGCAGCCGCGCCTTGTCGACGGTGCGCAGCTCGCCGAAGAACTCGATTTCGGAATTGAGGTTCATGGCAGCCTCATGCGCTCGAACGCTCGAGTGAGGTTAAGCCGAGGTCGGGAAAAAGTCGATCGGCTTGGTGGCGGTGACGGCGTCGACGTCTTCGGGCTGGAACTGGAACAGGCGCACCAGCGCGATGATCTTCTTTTCGAGCTCGGGATCCTTGAGCTCGCTCGACACCACGCGGCACATGGTCACCGCGCCGTTGGGAGCGATGGTGAACTCGAGCACCAGCTTCCCCTGCAGCTCCGCATTGTCGCGCAGTGCGCGCGCGTACAGGTTGTAGATGCGTCCCTTGTTGCGGTCGAAGACCAGCGCGATCTCCTCGGGCGAGCGCGCCGGCTTGCCGCCGCCGCCCGAATGGACGTTGCGGTTGTTGGCGCTGGCGAGCGCGACCGAGGAAGTGACCGCGGTCGCGGTGTGGCCGGTGAGCGAGCCCGCGCCCGTGCCGAAGCCGCGGCTGGCGTTGGCGGAGGTGATGCCGCCCGACCCCGCACCGACCTTCGAGGTGATGAGCGAGCGCTCGGCATGCGAGTCGGCGCTGACCGCGCCCGAGAGGTTCTTGGTCTGCAGCGGCGTCAGATCCATCTGCTCGCGCAGGTCCGCGAGCTCGTCTTTTACCTGGTTGAGCTGGCGCTCCGCCTTCCGGCGCGCGAGCTCCTTGAGGTCGACGGGCGGCGGCGGCTGTTTCACCATCGCCACCTTGGGCTCGATCTTCGGCTGCTCCACCGGCTTCGGCGGCGGCGGCTTCGGCTTGTTCTCGAGCATCACCTTCGCGAGCCGCGTCGGAATGTCCTGCGCGGCCTCGCGCTTTGGCGTCGGCAGCAGCGGGAACAGGATCCCGAGCACCACCAGGATGACGAGCAGCACCCGCAGGATCTTGCGAAAGCGCTCGCTCGAGTCCGGGTCGCCTTCCCAGGGCAGCTCGTATTCGCGGTAATAGGGGGCGAGGATCATGCGCGTGCTAACCCGTCTTCACCTGGCCGGCCGCGACCGGCTTTTCCTTCTGGATCACGGCGAGGGAGATCTTGCCGTAATCGGCGTCGGTGCAGGTCTGCATGACGCGCTTCAGGACGTCGTACGGCAGCGCCTTGTCCGCCATGATGGTGATCTCGCGCTGCGCAATGTCCTGCTCGGTCGTGGCCTGGCCCACCAGCATCGGGCGCTTGAGAGCGGCGGCGAGCGGCGCGATCAGCGGACCCGGCGCGGACTGGATCTCCTTCACCGTCGCGATGTACTCGCCCTGCACGAACAGGTCGTCGCGGGTGATCATCACCACCACCGACTGCTTCGGGGCCGTCTGCGCGATCGACTGCGGGATCTCGATGCCCTTGGAGTTCTGGATCACCTCGACCTCGGTCGAGTACACCAGCAGGAACGCCACCATCACCGACAGGATGTCGATGAGCGGGATGAGGTTGAGCTGCGCGTCCGCCTTGTGCCGCAGGTGATGCTGCGCCATGCGCCGGGCGCGGTTCGACATGCTCATGAATGACCTCCCCTGCCCGCGGGGGATCGCGGTGCGGTGGCCGCGGGCGCGCCGGCAACCGGAGTGGCTCCGCCCGGCGGCGCCTCGGTGGTCGAGGGCGCATCGCCTATGGAGATGTCGGGGAACAGCTCCGCCTGCACGGTGTTTATGCCCTGCCCCACCTCGAACACGCGCACCCGGTCCATGACCTGCACCAGCGTGTCATACGGGGTATCGGACTCGAGCAGGATGCTGGCGTCGGTCTTGTCGGGAAACTTGGCCTTCACGCGCTTCAGGTACTCGGTCAGGTTGTCGTAGTCGTAGCCGCTCGCAACGTTGGGGAAGGTGGCGAGCGGGCCGGTGTTGCGATCGGCGACCTGCAGCAGGTCCTTGCGCACCATCACCTCGAGCTGCAGCCCCGGCGGCGGCTCCTTCCACGTCGTGTTGGGCGGCGGCAGGTTCAGCTGCAGGATCACGGTGCGGGAGAACACCGCGGTCATCAGCAGGAACGTGACCAACACCGTGAAGATGTCGATCATCGGGACGAGCAGCAGCTCGGCCGGCTTGCGCGAGTGGCGCTCCAGCTTGCGGATTTGATAAGAGCGGCGCATGCGGTTCCTTACGTCCTGAGGGGCGCGCGGACGCTCGGGGTCAGGCGGCCGCGGGCGCCGTCTGCCGCTCGGTGATGGCGTTGAGGAACTTTACCGACGCCATCTCCAGGCTGTCGATCACATCGGTGGTCTTGGTCTGCAGCCACGCGTGGATGAACAGCAGCGGCACCGCGGTCATCAGGCCGAAGGCGGTGCAGTTCATCGCCACCGAGATACTGGCCGAGAGCAGGTTGGCCTTCTCTGCCGGGTTCACGGTCGCCACCGCGGCAAAGGCGCGGATCAGGCCCATGACGGTGCCGAGCAGTCCGAGCAGCGTCGCCAGGTTGGCGAAGGTGGCCAGGTAGTGCGTGCGCTTCTCGAGCCGCGGCACGACCTCCATCAGGCTCTCTTCCATCGCCTTCTCGATGTCGTCGCGCCGGCGGGCCGAGGTAATGCGCGCCAGACCGTAGTTGAGGATGTGCCCGATGGCCGAGGACGACTTCGACGTCACCTGCGCGACCCCGCGGAAGTTGCCCTGCGACAGGAGCGGCACGATCTCGTTCCACAGGCCGCGATTGCGCGTCGCGGTGGCGGTCAGGTAGATCCAGCGCTCGAGGGCGATCGCAAGTCCGAACACAAACACGATGGCGATGGGGTACATGAAGTCCCCGCCGCCCTGAAAGAAACGCACGATCAGATTCCAGATCTGCATCTGACTCTCCCGGTCAAGAAACCCTCACACATGGGGACGCAAGCGAAAACGAAAACTGAATGACATAAACCTAAAAAGCTGCGATCCAGCTCTCATCCTGAGAGGGCTCCGGCGCCGCTCTCAGGGCTTGTCGCCAGAACCCGGCACTGTGCCCGCCTTTGGGCCGGCCGCATCGGGCTTCAGAGCATCGTAATAGCGATTCTCCCGCAGGAATACGTCCCGATCTATCGGCTGCAGCACTTCATCGAGCAGGCTGTTGGCGGGCTTGCCGACCAGATCGCCGAGGTCGGAGCGTTTCCACGGCACGATGTACAGCACCTTGGGGAGCTCGCGGTTGCCGGTGATCTCGGTCGTCTCGAGCTCGACCCGATCGGGGCCTTTAGCGCCGCGCGCGCCGGCCTTTGCGGATCCCGTGGCATCGCCCGCAGCGGATGCGGGCTTAGCTCCCGCGAGGCTGCCGGCCGGCGCAGCCTTGTCGCCCTTTGGCGTCACGCCCGCCGCGGAAGTCGCGGCCGCCGCACGCGCAGGCGCCGCATCCGGCGTCGTGGTGGCGGTCGTGTCCACGGCGGGCTCGAGCTGATCCGGAGAGGGCGCCGCAGCCGGCGGCTTGCCCGCGGGCGCGGCGCCGGGATCCTGCTGGGCCTGCGCGCCGGCGCAGACCATCGCGGCGAGCAGCATGAGAACGGTGCGCATGATCAGACTCCTGCTGCGGAACTGGCGGCTGTTCCGTTGGGCGGCGCCGTGGCCGGTGTGGTTCCCGGCGCGGTCGCGGGAGCGACGGGAGGTGAGGCCGATGGCTCCGTGGGCGGCGGCTGGGGCGCGGCCTCGGGCCGCTTCACGGGCGGCAGCCCGAGCCGCTGGCGCAGCTCCGCGATCCAGCTGCTCACCGGCTTCTCTTCGTGCGTCAGCTCCCGGTAGCGGCTGAGCGCGGTCAGTGCCCGCCCGGGATCACCCAGATAGAGGTCCGACACCACACCCAGGTTGCGCCACGCGGGAGCGAACTGCGGATCCGCGGCGATGGCCTGCTCGTAGGAGGCCGCGGCATCCTTGAACTCGCCGCGCATCCTCTGCGTGACGCCGAGCTCGCTCCAGGCGACGGCGCTCGCGGGCTCGTGCTCGACCGCGCTTTTCAGCGCCTGCTCGGACTCATCGAGCCGCCCGGCCTTGCGGTAAAGGATGCCGAGATTGGTGAGCGGAGCTGCGAATTGCGGGTACTGGAGCGCGATCTGCTTGAAGCCGAGCTCGGCCTCGGTCGCGTTGCCGGCGCGCATATAGCCGACCGCGCGCGCGAAGTCCGCGCTCGCCGCGGGCGGCACCTCGGGGCGCGCCGCAGCGCTGGCAATCGCCCCCGCAGCGCCAGGCGCAACGGGAGTCGCATTGCCGGCGGGTTTGCCGGCAGCGCCCGGCGGCGCATTGGCGGGCGTCCCCGGCGCGGGGCGCGTCGCGCTCGCCGGCGCGGGGGCCGCCGGTGCGGGGGCCGCCGGTGCGGACCGCACCGGCCGCTGCGCGGGGCGCTCGGGCTCGCGCGGCGCGGAGTGGCATCCCGCGAGCAACAGCAGCGCGGCGAACGCGGGCCGGGACGCCCGCGTCCTGGTGCGCTGCTCGCGCGGCGCGGCGTGCTTATTCGAGCTTTGCGACCACATCTTCGGTCAGCTCCGTCTTGCCGTAGCGGGCGGGCTTGAGCTCGGCGAGCGCCGCGAAGCTCTTAGCCACCCATTCATCGTACAGGCCATCCTTGGCGCGCGCGGCGTTGAGCTCGTGCGCCTTGATCGCCTGCTCCTCGAAGGGAAACACCTGCTCCTCGAGCAGCGAGTTGTATTCATCGAGCGCGTCGCCCTTGAGATTCGACGGCCGCTCGGAATTCATCACGTCGTGTGCCAGTGTGCGATAGAGCTCGGCCATCTCGTAGGTCGCGGCCGTGGTCACCTCGGCGACCTGATAGTCGGCCGCCGCCTTGTACCCGTCCATCGCGGCTTCGAGCGCCTGGCGCTTGACCACCAGGCTCTTCTTCAGCGGCGCGCTCAGGCGCACCGCGCGGAAGGTATCGCGCGCCGGAGCCGCGAGCGCGAGTTGCGCCTTCGCGGCCAGGTAGTGCGTGCGTTCGGTACGCTGCGCGCCCGCCTGAGCGTCGGCCGCGATGATCTCCCGGTACCAGTGATCGCGCCGCGCGCTGTCGCCCGCCTTGATCGCGTAGTCGGCGAGCCGCTGGCGCGCCTCGACGGCGTCCGCCACCGGCGTGGGGTTGGAGGCGACGAACTTCTCGAGCATCGCCACCGCCTTAGCCTGGTTGCCGGCTTTGGCGTAGAGGTCGGCGGATTGCATCTGCGCCTCGCGCCGCACGGCCGGCTCCTCGGTGGGACTCGCGGCGATGCGCTCGAATTCCGCCGCGGCCTCGCCCGGCCGGTTGGCCGCGCCGTAGGCGACGGCGAGCTTGCGCGTCACGTCGGCGGCGAGCGGACTCGCCGGGAAATCGCGCCGGAAGCCTTCGAGCACCGCGATGGCGCGGTCCCAGCTCTTCAGCTGGATCAGTTGCGCAGCGGCGTCGTACTCGGCGTTGGAGCGGATCTTGGAATCGGGCGCTACGCGTGCGACGCGCAGATAGTCCTCGACCGCCCCCGCGCCATCGCCGGCCTTCTGCTTCGCCTCGCCCTGCTTGTAAACGGATGCCGCCAGGCGCTCGGTGAGATCGGTGCGCATCTTCTCGTCGTTGCCGGCAAGCGCGCGCGCCTGCACGTAGGCAGGCTCGGCCTGCGCGTACTCGCCCTGATCGAAGTGCGACTGCGCGATGATGGTCCAGGCAATGCGCTGCCTGGAGGCATCGACCGGCGGCTGCCGGGCCAGCAGCAGCTGCGCCACGCTGATGGCGCGCGGCCGGTCGCCGGCTGCGAAGATGTCCTCGGCGGCGCGCGTCAGGACGCCGGCGCTGTCGGGATGCTCGGGGAAGACCTGCGCGAATTTGACCCCGGCGTCGGTGGCGCGCTTGTGCCAGGCGTCCTTCTCGGCGCCGGAGAGGCTCGCCTCGCCCTTCTCATAGGAGACCAGGCCGGCGTAGGCCGCGGTGGCCGACTTGTCGTTCTTCGGATAGTCATAGGCGGTGTGCGCGTACTCGGTGGCCGCCTCCTCGTAGTGACGGCTCGCGAACAGCGCCTCGGCCAGCAGGTAGTTGGTCGCGGCCGAGTCCGCATCTCCGGGGAAGGACTTGAGGTACGAGCGATACCAGCGCGCCGCCTCCTCGTAGTCCGCAGTGCGGCCGCTCTTCTGCGCATTGGCATGGAAATAAGTGGCCACGTCCTTCAGGTTGGTCTTGAGCTCCGTCACCACCTTGGGGTTGGCCGCCTTGGTGCGGGTCTTCCAGTACGGCGAATCGAAGTTGTAGCGCTCGACGAACTCGTGCTTGCCATCGAGCACCAGCCGGCTGAACCCACCCTTGCCGTAGGCCTCGATGGCCGACATGGCGAGATTGGGCGCCTGGTCGCTGTACGGATCGAGCGCCACGTAGGCGCGGTAGGTGGTAGCTGCGTCCTGATAGCGCTGCTTGTCGACGTACAGGTCGCCGAGCCGCTGATAAAGGAGATAGGTGTACGGACGCTCACCCTGGGCGTGCACATAGTGCTCGAGAGTCGCGGCGCCCTCGTTGTAGGAGAAGGTGATGCTCATGACGCGCAGCGTGTCCTCGACCAGCTCGCGGTCGGCGCGCTTCAGACTGTCGATCGCGCGGCCCTTACCGGTGCTGCCGAGCTCCTGGTCCAGGACCTTGCCGAAGGACGGCAGACTCTCGTCGGCACGCGACTCCTTGAACAGCGACCAGCCGTGCTTGTAGAGGCTCTGCTGATAGAAGCCGGACGAGGAGCCGCGGGCGATCGCCTCCGCGTAGGCCCGCTCGGCCTCCGGGTAGCGCTTGGCAGAGAACAGCAGCTCGCCGCGCCGGAACTGCACCTCGGCGAGCTGCGGGCTGTTCGGGTAGCGCTGCACGATCTTGTCGAGCGCGTTCAGCGCCGGCTCGGCCTGGCCGGTCACCTCGTAGGCGCGCGCCAGCTGGTACAGCACCTGGTCGTTGCGCGCGTAGTCCGGATAGGCCTTGAGGAGTGTCGTATAGAGCCGGATGGCCTCGGACCCCTGTAAGTCCTGCGCGGTGACCTCCTGCTCCATGCGCGTCAGCTCGCCCGCATCCAGGTTCAGGTCGCCGAGGCGGCGCATCGCCTCCGCCCGCAGCTTCGGGTCGGTGTTCTGCAGCTCGAGGAAGCGGCGGTAGTTCTCCATCGCCTTCTCGACGCTCGGGCTCGCGGCGGCATCGCGGTGCACATCGACGGGGCGCGACTTGAGATCGCCGATGGTGCCGCCCGGGGATGGGGTTTGCGCCGCCAGCGGGAGCGTTACCGCCCCCGCCGTCAGCGCCAGCAGCATGGCCCGCGCGCGCAGTGTCACCGCGGGGGCTCCGGCGCATCAGGGCGCGGCGTTTCGGCCGGTGGCGCCTCTGCCGGTGGCGGCTGGGCCGGCGGCGCTTCGGGGGCGGGGCCTTCCGCGGCGGGCTCCTCCTCCGCGCCTTTCTGCCGGGCGGCCGGAGGATTGACGGGAGCCGCGCCGGCGTTGGCCGCGCGATCGTACATTCCGGCGAGCGCGAAGCGCGCCTGGACCTGATAAGCGGCGAGGCGCGCCTTCTGGTCTTCGAGCTCGTTGACCGCGACGCGCTCGAGATAGTCGGCCTGTCGCTGCTCGGTGGCGGCGAGCCGCGTCGCGAGCGCGTCGATGCGTGCCCGGAGCGCCGTGACGCGCGTGGCGAACTCGCCGGTATTGGTCGGCACGTTGCGCCGCGCCTGCTCCACGCGGATCCAGCGGCTCTGCGCCTCGTGCAGCGCCAGGTTCAGGTCCTTGAGCGAGCGGTGCTCCTCCCAGAGGCGCGCGCTGTAGGCATCGTTGAGGCGGAAGAACAGCACCCCTTTCACGAGCGCCAGGCGCTGGCGCAGCTCGCTGTTCTCGGGCGTGTCGGGCGCGCCGGCGAGGGCGGCCTCGATCCGCTGGATGCGCGCCCACTGGTCGCGCTCCCCCTCGGTGCCGAGCGCCGCGACGTCGCGCCGCGCCTCGATCGTCTGCAGCTGACCGGCGAGCTCGACGTTGCGCTGCTGCAGCTGCGTGACCGCGCCCGAGCCGAGCAGCGCATCGACTTTCGGCAGCCGCTGCGCGTAGGCCCGCTCGCGCGTCTCGATCATGTCCTCGAAGGCCTCCATGTCGAAGCCGCCGCGCTCCAGCAGGTCGCCCATGTGCACGAGGTCGCGGTAGTTCTTGAGTCCCTCCTGAAAGTCGTTGCCGGCGAGGACCGCGTAGAGGTAGCGCGACTCGGGGGCGTCCGGCAGGTTCTTCAGCTGCCAGAACCAGCCGTAGGTCTGCGAGCCGTTGCGGCCGCTCTGCAACACGCCCTTGAGCATGTCGCCCTGTTCGATGCGGGCGATGGCGCCGTCGAGCCGGCCGTTCTCGGCCTGAAACGATTCCACCGCGCTCTCGTAGTACTCGGCGGACTGCGCGTTGGCATTGAGCCTTCCGAACGCGTACGGCACGGCGAGATAGGATTCCTGCACCGCCGAGTCGAGCACGTTGCGGTTGCGCAGCTCCATCCACGGCCCAAGCGCGCCCTGGTAGTCGCCGAGGGCGGCCTCGGCCCAGCCGGTGCCAAGCAGCGCCTTGTTCGAGTACGGGCCGTTGAGCCGCACGCGCTCGAGAGCCGGCAGCGCCTTGGCGGGCTCGCTCGCCTGCAGGTAGGCGAAGCCGAGCGCCAGGTTGGCGCGATCCTTCAGGGCCAGCTGCTCCTCGGTGCCCGCGATCATCGTCCCGACCCCGGTGAGGAACGGGTCGGCGTCCGCGAGGCGGTTGCTGCGCGCGAGCGCCACTCCTAAGTTGAAGCGTGCATAGGCCGACCAGTTGTAGGTGCCGCGCCAGGTGGACAGGAGGCGAATGGCCTCGTCGTTCTTCCCCTGGTGGATGAGCACGTTGCCGAGCAGCAGCTCCTTCTGCGACTCGAGCTCCGGCGACATGCGCCCGTTCACGCGCGCGAGCGCCGCCCCCGCCTTGTCGAGATAGCCGCGCGCATACCACACCTGCGCCAGGTAGAACCAGGCGACGTTGCGCACGCCGCTCGGCACCGGGTCCTTCAGCAGCGCCTCGAAGCGCCGGCCCGCCTCGTTGTGCATGCCGAGCGCGAGGTACAGGCCGCCCATCAGCAGCTGCGCGTCGTCCGCGTGGTGCGGCATGCGGTTCCAGTGGTCGTAGGCGGCGAGGCGCGTGAGCGCCTCGAAGTCATCGTGCTGGTAGTAATAGAAGAGCGCGTCGCCGTAATGCAGGTCGCGCACGCGGATCTCGGGCAGCTTCTCCGGATCGTGGCGCCGCGCGAGCGCCGGCCCGGTGAGGAGCGCCAGGGCCGCTCCCAGGCAGAGCGTGCGTGCGAGCCGGAAACGCATGCGCGGCGCTACTCCCAGTCCCGGATCTCGAATTCCGGCTGGAGCTTTCTCTGCCGGTCGTCGATCTTGAGCTCGAGGTACTTGGCCCCGATGCCCTTCTCGAACTTGATCGAGGCGCCGCGCTTGTAGGGCCGGTCGTTGGGACCCTTGCCGCTGAAGAAGGCCACCAGCTCGTGCTGGCCGACCTTGAGGTTGCCGAGGTAGAGCCGCTGCACGCCGCCCTTGAGCAGCGCCTCGACCTCCCGCGGCGTGTACAGGTAGTTGATGACTTCCTTCTGATCGATCTTGAGCTGCACCGAGTCGAGCGCGAAGAAGTCCCCCACATCGACCGCGAGGAACACCGCAACCTGGGTGTTGGCCGGAAACAGCAGCTCCTCCTCGAGTATGAACAGGTCGCGGTTGAGATCGACGACGTCCTTCTTCAGCCCCTGCACCTGCTCGTCGAGGCCGCGCGTGTCGGGCGCAGCCTCGGCAGGTGCGGGCGCCGCCGCGGCGGCATCGCCCGCCGGGGAGGCAGGCGGCGTCGCGGCCGCTGGGGCGGCGGCGGGCGGCGTGGGAGCCGGCGGTGGCGCGGCGGCGGCCGGCTGCGCGGCGACGAGCAGTGCGAGGGCGAGCGCGGTGGCGGCCGCGCTTCTCCAGGCGCTCACCGTACCGCTGGGCTCGCGAGTCGTGAAGTCATCGGGCATGGTCGTTCCGATCATTCGTTCAGCAGAACCCGCAACTGCTGCAGGTAAATGTCGTCGCTCTTGGCGCTGAAGTCGCGCAGCACGTTGCGGATGGTGCCGCTGCGATCGATCAGCACGGTCATTGGCAGATTGTCCACCTGGTAGGCGCGGCCCACCGCCTTGTCCGGATCGAGCAGCATCGGGAAGGTGACCGGGATGCCGCGCGCGTAGTCGGCCGCGCGTGCGGGGACATCGTCCACGCCCACCCCGTAGACCGCGAGCCCGGCGGAGCGGTAAGTGGCGAGACTCCTGTTGAGGGCGTCGAGCTGACGGCGGCAGGTGCCGCAGCCGCTGCTCCAGAAGCTTAAGACCACGACTTCGCCGCGATGCTCCGAGAGACGCACATTGCCGCCGGCGACGGCGTGCAGGGTGAAATCCGGAGCCGCCCGCGCGATCAAGCCGTAGCCGCGCTGCGCGAGCGCGGCCGTGCCGGCGCTGAGCAGCGCCAAGGCCGCACACTTGAGGACTACCCGCACGCGTGACCGGCGGTCACGCGCCGCCGGACCGTCAGGTCGTTGCAAGCTCAAAAGAAGATCCTTCGGGCTGTGAAGCCGAGCTGCGCGCAAGCGCGGGAACCCTCGCACAGCGCAGTCGAGACTGTCAACGAAGCGGCGCGCGAAAACGGCCTTAAGGTGGCGCGGCGCGGCTGTTCGCGCAGTCGTCGCTCGGCGACAGGTGCCGCCCCGATAAGCCCGGGCAGCGCCTAGATGATCGGCTCGAACACCGTCATGGCCGCCAGCGACGCGGCCGACCCGAGTCCCTGCATCGGGAAGAGCGTCGGGAACTGCGCGTCCGTCCCCGCCAGCCCCATGTAGTTGAGCATGATGAGCTCGGGGATCTGGTTGATGGAGTTGGCCGCGGGGCTCGAGCTGCTGACCACCGAGCCGTCGGAGCTGAAGTAGCCGATCTGCTGGCCGGCGACGCCGTTGCGTAGCACCGGGCGGCCCTTCGGGCTGAACACCAGGAACAGCGTGGCCGCCACCGAGGAGTTGTCGCCCTGCCAGCCGAGCTTGTTGCGGCCGGCGGTACTCGTGTCCACCATGCTGTTGGAGGCGAGCGAGCCGTCGCTCAGGATCTGGATCATCACCGGCGTGCCCTTGCGCGAGGCGTACTCGAGTACGGCGCCGATCATCTGCCCGGCAGTGAAGTTCTTCGTCTCGCCGGTGGCGCGCGAGCCGTCGTGATAGTCGTAGCCGCCCATGGAAATGGTGCCCGCGCCGGCGTAGCCGTCGATCACGAGCTTCATGACCGAGGCGGTCATCTGCACGTCCTGGCTCTGGAAGTCCGCCGCGGTGAAGATCGGCGTGGTGCCGCCGACGATGAGCGGATCCTGGGTCGGATCGAGCCCCGCGGGACCGGCTGCGAAGATGTTAGCCGTGTTGGCGGCCTTCACATAGGAGCAGCGCACCTGGTTCTTGAGCGCCGCGTCCGCGCTGCCGCCGCCGGGGATGAGCTGCACGCCCGGGGTACTGCCGCTCGGACTTGCGAGCGCGCCGGTGAACTCACTGCCGGTCGAGCCCGCCCCCTGGTACGGAGCGGTGCCGGCGCTGATGCGGGCCTCCGACTCGAGCTCGGCGAGCGCGAGCGGATCGGGCGCGCCGCCGCCGGGCGGCACGGGCGCGAGCGCGATCGCATCCGAGGGCTGCCGGATGGTGGTGGGCTGGAGCGAGGGCTGGATGGTGTACATGAGCGCCATCGAGTTGCCGCCCGACACCGAGGAGTCGGTGCCGACCAGGTTGACCACCGTCCCCTTGGCGCCGGCCTCGGCGATGCCGTAGATCGGGTTCGTGGTGTTCGACTGGGTGTCGTTCTGCGACATCGCCGGGATCACCGCGCCGTTGGTGCCGGCCTGGGTCGCGGCGGAGGCCTTGGTGAGAATGCCGCGCAGGATCGCGCCGTCGGAGTGCCACAGGAGTCCGATCGCGCTCGAGACGAAGGTGCTGGAGGTCGGCACCATGTTGCCGGGCACGCCGAGCTTGCCGTAGCCCGCGGTCGAGAGGAAGTTCGCCTGTCCGCCCTGTACGCCTACCAGCGCCTCGGAGCCGACCAGGTTGGCACCTCCCGCGAGGTCGAACACGATGAAGGGCAGTGAGCCCGAGCCCGAGGGCACGTTGCACTGCCCCTGAGCGAGCAGCGCTGAGATGTCGGCGTCGAGCCCGCCGGCGCGCGCGGTCTGCGCCTTGAGCAGCGAGCCGAGCCAGGCCGAGCCGATCACCATGCCCTGTGCGCCGAGCATGCCGGCCGCGAGGAAATCGCGGCGCGTCACCGGGCGCGGGTGGTTCTCGTGCCGGAACGGGGTGCCGGGCGGGGTGGGCCGGGGCGGACGCTTGCGGATCAGCATCTTGAGTACCTCTCGAATCCTTTTACTGCAGGGTCACGGCGCCGCTCGCAAGCGACGCGGTACAGGCCGCGACGGTCGCCTGCGTCACGGTCGCGGCCGCGTTGATCTGCGGCACGCGCGTGATCAGCGCATCGACCTCGGCCTGCACGGCGCTCGCCATCTGCGGCGCGGCAGTGGTGCCGACGGCGTTGGCGAGCCCGTTGATGACGACGGCGCGCTGGGCGCTGCCGCTCGCGCCGAAGAAGCCCGACGCACTGGCACTGAGGCTCGCGTCGAGCCCGGTGCCGAAGAAGGCATCGCGCAGGCTCGAGCTCGCCATCATCTCGCCACAGTAGGCGTTGGCGAGCCCGGAGATGGCCGTCTGCTCCGAGGAGACGAAGGCCGAGATGAGCGGCGTCGCCGGCATCGCCTGCTGCGAGCTCATGTAGAGCGTCTGCACCACCGGGTCCGTGATCGGCACACCAGTGATGCGCGCGAGCGAGTTGTTGATGCGCTCGAAGGTCGTGACGCCGAAGTCGGGCACCGCGGTGTTGTTGGGCACCGGCGGCGTCGGGATGCCCGGCGGATCGTTGAAGGTATGGCTGTTGGTGCCGAGCTGGTCGAACGACAGGAAGAACAGGTCGTTGGCCGCGCCGAGCGATACCGGGATCACCGTGCCGAGCGACGACAGCTGCTGGCCGGTGGTTGTGTTGTAGCTCGAGCCACCGATGGTCGTGTTGAGCGTGGCGAACGACTGCGCCGCCGGCGCCAGCGTCCCGTTCACACCGATGCGCATACCTGCGATCGGCAGACTCGCCGGGATCGTCGCGTTCGGATCCAGGCTGATGAAGGTCGGCTGGTAGAACAGGTAGGTGTAGTTGTCGTACTGGCTGGCGGTGAACATGATGTACGACTGGTTCACGCCGGTGAGCGAGCTCACGCCGAACAGCAGGTAGTACTTCTGGCCGACGCCGGCGTTGAAGTTCTGCGTGATCTGCGTCTGGGTGAGCGCGGTGTTGTAGATGGTGACCATCTTGATGACACCCTGCCACTGCCGCTGCCCGCTGGTTTCGTTGCCGAGCACCAGCGCGAAGGTGGCGTCCCAGTTGGCGAGCGAGCCGCCCTTGGACGGATCCACGTCGCCGGTGTAGACGCCGTTCACGTAGAGCTTCTGGCCGTTGACCGGATCGTAGGTGAGCACGATGTGCTGCAGGGCCGCCTGGGCCGCGCCGTTGGTCGTCGTGGTGACGAGCGCGGGCATGCCGTTGGTGTCGGTGACGCTCGAGCGGGTGAAGCCCTCGTACTGCTCGGTGGCCTGGCCGAGAGTCATGTTGCGCGTGGTATTGCTGCCCGAGTAGCTCACGATCCAGGCGTTGGTCTGGGCAACGTTGGCGGGTGCCGCCCACGCCTCGATCGAGTACTCACCCGATTCCTGGATCATGTTGGCGAACTTCGCGCTCGCGCTGGTCGAGGCCTGGGCGGAGCTGCCCATCGCGAAGGCGAGGCCCCAGCCGCCGACCCAGGTGACGTTACCCGAGAGCGTGAGATCGGCCTCGGGCGTGACGCCGCTCGTGTCATAGGCGGTGCTGCCCTGGCCGGTCTCGAACATGTACTGGGCGATCATCGAGCCCTGGAAGCGGCTGCCGGCCGAGGCGATCGTGCCCTGCGTCAGGTTGACTGCGTTCGACACGACCAGGGTCGGATCGATGGGCGTGACCGGGATGCCGTTGGCGAAGGCGGTGATCTGCGCAAGCATCGCCGCGGAGCTCCCCGGACAGTCGGGTGCGCCGTTCGAGCTCGCCGTCGGCCAGCAATGATGGAACTCATTGGCCAGGCGCTCGTAGAAGCGCGACTGGTTCGGCTGGGCGAGATCGATCTTGGGCTGCGCCGCGATATAGGCGGCGTCGATGTTGTTGGGATCGGCGAAGTACGGCTGCTGCGGGCTCGCCGACGACGGATTGTGGCAGCCGGAACAGAACTTGGTGAGCAGCGGATAGACGCTCGCCTGATAGCTCGGGTTGCCGACGGTCGGATCCGCCGGGAACTGCTTGCCGCCGCCGGCGGCCTGCACCGGCGGCGCCTGCAGCACCACTGAGGTAGTGGACGAGGCGCCAGCGCCCAGCCAGTTCTGTATCCACACCAGCATGGTGGCGGCGCACGCCGACGGGTCGGCCACCCAGCAGTTGTGCCCACCGCCGACCTTCAGCACCAGGGTCGACTGGCTGGGGTTGGTGAGATTCACGAGCGGCAGCGCCGCCTGGTACGCCTGGTTCACGTCATCCGAGCGCGCGAACATCGGCGACTGTCCGCCCTGGTGGTGGCAGCCACCACAGCGGTTGGAGGGAATGATGTTCTGCCACAGGTTGACCTGGAACGCCTGGATGTCGGCGTTCTGGGCAGGCGGGCCGGTGTACTGCTGCGTCGTCACGGTCGTCGTCTGCTGGTTCACCGTAGTCGGCGCGCCCCCGGAGGAGCTGCAGGCGGCGAGGACTGCGAGCATGACGGCCGAGGCCGCAATCTGCAGCGCGCGGCGCGCGAGAAATTTGTCCATGGTGTTACTCAAACGGCTGTGCATGTTGGGCGCTCCCTTACGACCCCGGACAGGCGGCAGCGGACTGCTGGAACACCTGCTTGAGGTTGTAGCCGCCGGAGGTGAAGCTCGAAGTGATCGAGGAGACCGTCGCCAGGTCGGCGCTGCTCACCGGCGCACGGAAGCAGACCGCCTGGAATACCTTGGTAACCTGGCACTGCGCGAAGGTGGCGCTCGAGGCAAGCTCCTGGCCGAGCGACTTGGCGCCGTTACCGCTGCCCGACCCGGCGCCCCAGCCAAGCACGGTGTTGGGACCGGTGCGCCAGCGGTTGGACCAGCTGTCGTCCGGAGTCACGAAGCCGAACGGGAAGTTGGTGGCGTTGATAAAGTACTTCGGCTGCACCTGACCGGGGGTGTAGACCATCTGCCCGGCGGTCGCATCGAAGTTGTAGTAAGCGAAGGCCTGCACCATCGGATCCATGCCGCTGTGACAGCCGACGCAGTTGTTGAGGAAGATGCGGCTGTCGCCGCCCGGCGAGCGCGCCACGTCCTGGCGGATGCGGTCCGACGGGCGTGTGGTATCCATCAGTGTCGGCATGTCATTGCAGAACTGATTGATCATCGTGAAGCGGAACATGGCGCGATTGGTGCCGTTGATGAAGAAGGCCGAGGCCGCCCCGCGCGTGGTGATGAGTCCGGCGGTGGCCGCGGTCGGCGTGCCGTACACACCCGACTGGGTGCCGGCCACCAGGGTCGCCATCAGGTCGACGCCGTTCTGCTCGGCGGTGGCGTAGTGGTTGTTGTTGGCGGGTGACGGCGCCGGCAGCCCCGACGCGCTGCTGGTATAGAGGATGTCGGCCGACAGCGCGGTATTGAACGGCACGTTGTCGCGCACCATGCCGATGACCGTCGCCACGTAGTCGTTGAGCGGCGAGAACACCGTCGCGTCGCGGTTGGTCCACGGCATCGAGAAGTTCTTGAGCGTCACGTTATAGAAGGTCGGCGCGCTGGTGGCGACCGCCGCCGCCTGCACCAGGCTGGCGCTGCCGGGAGCCGCACCCGCGGCGCCGGCGGCGCACGCACCGCCGCAGATCGCGTTGGTCATCTGCGCGAGCTCGGCCGCCGAGGGCGGAACGCCGGCGATGCGCTCGTAGATGCGCTTCGCCTGCTCGTTAGGACCCGCGAAGGCGGGCGCGAAGGGCTGCGCGAGCAGCAACAGCGTGCACGCCGTGAGCGTGGCGCGTGGCGCGCGGCCCGGACCTGTGCCTGTAGTCATGACGTTCATGGCGCTGGTCGACTCCCTGGAAATTCGCAAAATGCCCCAAAGCGCGGGCCGACTATACGGCCCCTGCGGCCCCACCCCGAATGTCTCAACCGGCTGACGTCGCTGCTCGCCGACAGTTTCCGCTCTGACCGGTGCGCGTGGATGATTGCGCCGCAAACTGCGAGACAGGTCACGGCGGGCGCTCCCCCGAATGACTACCAGTAGCGGCTCGGGCGGCAGCGCTGCGCTTGAGGTGAGCAGACCACGCGGCGCGTGCCGGTACCGTGACGTAATGCCGCCACGGCGAAAGTAATCGGCGTGCCGGTGAATTACGTTACATTCGTGGCGCGCGAGCGCGTACGGCAACGGTGGTGCAACGTGCGGATGACTCAACGGCCCGTTGGAGGGAATTTGTGGCGGCGCGGCGCGCCGCTGCTGGCGGCCGTGCTCGCCGGCACGCTCGCCGCGTGTGCCGGCAACGGCGCGGGCGGCAGCGGCAGCGTCAACATCGCCAACAGTCAGGCGGGCGACCCGGCCACGGTCGACTTTCCCATCTTCTATGTGAAGCGCCCGGTGCCGACCAACGCCGCGGGTGCACTGGTGCAGGATGACCTGCGGATCCTGCGCGACCTGGTAGCGGGCGCCGATCTCTACATGCGCGAGAGCGCCTCACCGAGCGCCGTCGAGACCAACATCACCGCGCGCGTCACGGCCGGCGCGAGATACGACGTGAAGGACGTCGACGTCTCCGCCGACGGCACCCGGGTGGTGTTCGCCATGCGCGGCCCGCTCACCAAGAATCAGCAGGCCAAGACCCCGCCGTGCTGGCGCATCTGGCAATACGTCATCACCACCGACACGCTGGCGCCGGTCATCGATCCCAGCATCGATCCCGACCCGGCGACCGTCAACGACGTGTCGCCGCACTATCTCCCGGACGGGCGCATCGTCTTCTCGACCACGCGCCAGGATACCTCGCAGGGCGTGCTGCTCGATGAGCACAAGCCCGGGTTCATCGCCCTCGACGAGGATTCGGCGGCCGATCAGGGCGGCACCCAGCCGGATTTCGTGCTCGAGGTGATGAACGCCGACGGCACCCGCGTCCACCAGATCACCTTCAACCCGAGCCACGACCAGCAGGCGACGGTGCTGCAGAGCGGGCGCGTGCTCTATAGCCGCTGGGACCATGCCGCGGGACACGACGCCATGTCGCTGTACACCGCCAACCCCGATGGTACGGACGTCGAGCTCTACTACGGCGCCAACAGTCACATGACCGGCACGGTGGCGACGGGCACGACCACGCCGACGGTGGTCGAGTTCATGCAGGCGCACGAGATGCAGGGCGGCGGCGTCATGTCGCTCATCCGCCAGTACACCGGCGTCGACGACGGCGGCAATCTGGCCCTGATCGACGGCGTCCACTTCGTGGAGAACACCCAGCCGCTGGCCGCCTATGCCGGCCTCACGGGTCCCGCGCAGACGCAGGCCACGACGCTCAACAACATCTATACGATTCCCGGGCCCTCGCCCGGCGGACGCTTCAACTCGGCCTATCCTCTCTGGGACGGCAGCGGCCGGATCCTCGTCAGCTGGTCGGAATGCCGGCTGCTCGATATCACGCAGACTCCGCCGGCGATCGTGCCGTGCACCGCTTCCGGCCTCGCCAATCCCAACGCGCAGAGCGCCCTGCCGCTCTACAGCCTGTGGATGCTCGATCCGGTCCACGGGACGATGATGCCGATCGTGGCGCCGGTCGAGGGCGTCATGATCACCTACGTGGTGGCCACACAGCCGAAGCCGGTGCCCAACATCATCCTCGACAGCGTACCGAGCGGGCAGGCCGAGACTTTCGCGAGCGCCGGCGTCGGCGTCATCGACATCCGCAGCGTCTACGACATCTGCACCCACAACCCCTGCGTGCCCGGCGTCGACACCTCGGTCCCGGACATCGCCACCGTGGCCGACCCGGCCAAGACGCCGGCCGCTCAGCGCCCGGCGCGCTTCATCCGCCTGGAGAAGGCAGTCTCCATCCCCGACAAGACCGTGATCACCCTGACCAACGCCGACTTCGGCGTCAGCAGCAACATGATGGAGATCCTCGGCTATGCCCCGATCGAGCCCGACGGCTCGGTGCACATCGAGGTGCCGGCCAACGTCGCCTTCCGCCTGAGCATCCTCGATGCCAATGCGCGCGCCATCACGCCACCGCAGGGTGTGTGGCTGCAGCTCATTCCCGGCGAGACGGTCTCCTGCAATGGCTGCCATCTGCCGCAGGGTGGCGCGCAGAACCCGGTCTCGCACGGCCGCCAGGGCGCCTTCGCCCCGGCGTGGGCCGGCGGTACGGCGGGCACGGCCTTCCCGAACACCATCTCGAGCGGCCCCGCGGCCTTCATTCCGCAGAACAACGGCGACACGATGGCGCAGGCGCGCATGGAGGCGAGCTGCGCGATCGACACGCCGCCCTGCCTGCAAATGGCGCCGAGCGTCAACGTGCTCTACACCGACGTCTGGACCGATCCGGCGAAGGCCGCGGCCGGCACGCCCATCACCTACAGCTACACGGATGCGACCAACCCGATTCCGGCGATTCCGACCACCGCGCTGTGCGCAACGGCCTGGGCCCCGACCTGTCGCATCATTATCAACTACCCGCAGCACGTCCAGCCGATCTGGGACGCGGTGCGCATGGGGATGTTGAACGGCGCGCCGGCTAGCGTGACCTGCTCGCAGGCCGGCTGCCACAATCCGCTGAACGCAGCAGGCGCCGCGCAGACGCCGGCGGGAAATCTCGACCTGACCAATAGCGTCGATGCGAACACCAACGAGTTCACCTCCTACGGACAGCTGCTTACCCCTCACAACACGGTTATCATGGGCCAGCCGGGACCTCAGGTGGGTCCGTTCATGAATGCGGGTAGCGCCAATGGCGGGGCCTCGAGCGCGTTCTTCAGCTGCTTCGCAACAGGTTCCGGGTGCAACAACCCGTCGCATACGGGTTGGCTGAACATCGCGGAGCTTCGCCTGCTGTCGGAGTGGCTCGATATTGGCGCGCAGTACCACAACGACCCGTTCGCCCCCGCGGCACCCATGTGAGCAAGGGAAAGGTCTGATACGCCGTCCGCAACGGCCGGCGCGCGCGGCGGCGTTGGCGCTCGCCGCGCTGCTCGCCGTGCTGGCGCCGGCGGTGAGCGCTGCGCGCGAGTACCTGCAGCTGTTCGTGGCGGAGCCGTATCTCGAGCTGCACACCGGCCCCGGCCGCGGCTACCCGGTGTTCCACGCGGTGCCGCGCGACGAGAGCGTGGACGTGCTGTTCCGGCGCACCGACTGGTTCAAGGTGCGCACCGAGCGCGGCGTCGAGGGCTGGGCGAGCCAGGCCGACATGCTGAAGACGGTGCTGGCGGACGGCTCGCCCTTCAAGTTCGAGCTCGGCGATCTGGCGGGCTTCAGCTCGCACCGCTACGAGCTCGGCGTATTCGCCGGTGAATACGGCGGCGCGAATCTGCTCTCCGCCTACTGGTCGGTGTCGCTCAACCCGCAGTTGGCGGTGGAAGCCGCCGCCGGTCAGTTCCTCGGCCGCTTCTCCAACGGCGAGACGGGTGACCTCGGCTTCGCCCACGTGATTTCCGCGGATTCACGCTGGTCGCCGCTGCTGCTGATCGGCGTCGGGGTCGTACACACCGAGCCCAAGGCAACGCTGGTGACCCCGGCGAACCGCACTGAGCAGACCGCCTACGTGGGCGGCGGCATCCGCTATTACCTGACGCGGCGCTTTTTCATGCGTGCCGAGTACAAGGCTCACTACATCTTCACGAAGCGCAATCAGAACGAGGAAGCAGACGAATGGAAACTGGGATTCGGGTTCTTCTTCTGACGGTGGCGCTCGCCCTGCTTCCCGGCTGCGCCTCGGTGCGCAACTGGTTTCACGGCAAGCACGCCGCCAGCAGCACCGACACCCAGGCCGGCTCGCCCTCCGGGGCGTCCGGCGCCACGGGTCCGGACGAAGGGACCCCTCCGCGGGTGATCGAGCCGCAGGTCGAGCGGCGCACGATAAAAGTGCCGCGCATCAAGAGCTCGAACATCGAGCTCGGGGCGTTCTATGGCGCGCTGTCGATCGAGGACTTCGGCACCAATGCGGACTACGGCATCACCGCCGCCTACCACATTACCGAGGACTTCTTCTTCCAGGGCGAGGCGGGCCGTTCCCGGGGGGGACGCACCAGTTTCGAGACCCTGAGCGGCAACATTCAGCTGCTTACCGAAGCTGAGAGGCGCTTCACGTACTACGACCTGTCTCTCGGCTACAACTTCCTGCCTGGCGAGGCCTTTATCGGTCGCGGCGTCGCCATGACGAGCGCTTTCTATCTCCTCGGCGGTTTCGGCGCCACCGATTTCGCCGGAGATACGAAGTTCACGGTGAACTTCGGCGGCGGCTATCGCGTCGTACCGACGGACTGGCTGGCGCTGCACGTCACGGTGCAGGATCACGTGTTCCAGACGAGCCTGCTCGGCGTTACCAAGCTCACCAACAACCTCGAGGCGCGCATGGGAGCGACCGTCTTCTTCTAGTCATGAGGGACGCACGATGAGGAACCGTATCGCAGCCATCATTGCCGCAGCCGGGCTGGCTCTGCCCGCGCTGGCGGCCGATCCGACCGGCGCATCGGCGCCGCAGTTCACGCTCGCCGCCCGCAGCGGCTCGAGCATCAGCCTCGCCCAGTACAAGGGCCAGGTCGTCATGCTCAACTTCTGGGCGAGCTGGTGCGGGCCCTGCCGCCAGGAAATGCCGTTGCTCGAGAGCATCTACAAAAAGTACAACCGGCTGGGATTCACGCTGATCGGGGTGAACGTGGAGCCGGACTCGAACGCGGCCAACGACTGGCTGAAACAGACCCCGGTGAGCTTTCCGATTCTTTATGATAAGGACAGCAAGGTCAGCAAGATGTATGACGTCGCCGGGATGCCGAGCACCGTGATCATCGACCGCGCCGGCAAGGTGCGGGTGCTGCATCGGGGCTACAAGCCGGGCGATGAGAACGAGTATCTCGACAGCATCCGGACACTGGTGCGGGAGTAGAGCGATGCGGGTGAGGCAGGGGCGGCGGGCGCGGCAGCGCGGGGTCGAGCGGAAACTGAGCCGCCCCGGTGCGGCGCTGCTCGCGGCACTGGCGCTCACCGCGGGACTCGCCGGCTGCACCTCGGTCGAGCCGTGGGTCAAACCCTACGAGCGCGAGCACCTGGCCGATCCCATCATGGCGCTGAGCCGCAACTCGGTCGCGGCCACCTACCGGGACCACGCGTTCGAGACCCGCGAGGGGTCCCACGGAGCCACCGGAGCGGTCGGAGGCGGCTGCGGATGCAACTGACCGCGGCGGTGCGAGGAAAACGCGGGTGAGCCCGGCGACGGCGCACGGGGCAGGCGCGTGAGCGTGGCCGCGCCGCGTGCGGGCACTGGCAGCAGGCGCACGCTTCCACCCCTCGCCCGCACCCTGCTCGCGCTCGGCGTAGTGGCCGTCCCGGCCCTGGGCGGCGTGCTGCCCGAGGACCAGGCGGACCTCATGTACCACTCCTACTCGGGCGGCGACATCACGGTCGAGGGGCCCTCGGTCCTCATCCGCAAGAAGGTCGGCGACAATCTGTCGCTCACCTACAACTACTACGAGGACATGATCTCGAGCGCCTCGATCGACGTGAAGCTCTCCGCGAGCCCCTACCACGAGATCAGAAAGCAGAACAGCTTCGGCGCCGACTTCCTGCACGGCAAGACCACCTACAGCGTCGGCTACATCCACAGCCGCGAGCCGGACTACAAGGCCGACACCAGCTACTACTCGGTGAGCCAGGACATGTTCGGCGACCTCACCACCATCAGCCTCGGCTACCGCCGCGGCTGGGACAACGTCTACCGCGACCTGTGCGCCGCACCGCACCCGACCAACGAGGAATGCTCCGACATCATCAACGACCCGACCTTCCACCAGCGGGCCGATCACTGGGGTTACAGCTTCGGGCTCACGCAGATCCTCACGCGCAACCTGCTGGCCAACGTGAACTACGAGATCGACACCGACCAGGGCTATCTCGCCAATCCCTACCGCCAGATCCGTTACTCGTCCCCCGGCGGCGTCGGCTTCACGCTCGCGCCGCAGATCTATCCGGGGACGCGCACCAGCAATGCCGCCTCGGTGCAGCTGAAGTACTACCTGCCGTGGCGCGCGGCCCTCACCGGCTCGTACCGCTTCTATCACGACACCTTCGGCATAACCGGCAGCACGCTCGAGACCGACTACACCATGCCGGTGTGGAAGGGCTGGATCTTCGACGGGAGTCTGCGCTACTACACGCAGACGCACGCCAGCTTCTACAGCGACCTGTTCCCGTTCGCGAACTATTCGAACTTCGAGGCGCGCGACCGCGAGCTCGCCCAGTTCGACAGCTGGACGGTGGGCGTGGGCGCCTCGTACGAATTCCAGATCCCGCACGTGCCCTGGATCCACAAGAGCACCGCCAATATCCGCTACGACCGCATGATGATCGACTACAAGGACTTCCGCGACGCGCTGCTCGCAGCCCAGTACGGCGCCGGCAACGAGCCGCTCTACAAGCTCGACGCGAACATCCTCGAGCTATTCCTGTCCATCTGGTATTGAGCTGAACCGCAGCTGAACGATGCGGGCAGCGCGGCATCTATGCGCCGCGCGGCCGCGTCTTCAGTTAAGCTCCGCTCTGGTCGTTCATTGCTTCAGTCGCATGCTGTGTCGGCGAGCGCCGACACGCGTGCCACGGAGGGGAAATCACATCATGCGCACACGCACTGCTTTGTTCAGCCTGCTGGCCGGTCTCGCGCTCGCCGGCGCCGCCGCGGTCGTTCACGCCCAGGCGCGCGAGGAAGGACGGCTGCTGGTGGCGAGCGAGATCCTCCAGGACATGCGCGGCGCGCGCGACCAGGCCATACCCGATCGGCTGCTCGAGCGCGCCTATGGCATCGTCGTGATTCCGGACACGACCAAGATCGCCTGGTTCTTCGGCGGACGCCGCGGACACGGGGCGATGGTGGTGCGCGACAAGGACGGGCGCTTCTCGAGCCCCGTCTTCGTCACCATGACCGGCGGCAGCTTCGGCTTCCAGTGGGGCGTGCAGTCGACGGACGTCGTGCTGGTGTTCACGACACCCAGGGGCATCCAGGGAATCAACGGCGGCAAGGTCACGCTCGGCGGCGACCTGTCGGTCGCGGCCGGCCCGGTCGGGCGCGACGCCTTCGCCGCCACCGACGCGACCTTCAAGGCCGAGGTCTACTCCTACTCGCGCAGCCGCGGCGCCTTCGTGGGACTCGCGCTCGACGGCACGGTCATCTCGATCGACGACGACTCCGACGCCGACTTCTATCACAAGCCCGGAGTCACGGCCGGCGACATCATGGCGGGGAGCGTCAGAAGCGATGACGAGTCGGCGCGGCGCTTCCTCGCTGCCGTTTCGACCAGCACCGAGACTCAGCGCCAGGCTTCGGCGGCGCCCGCCCCGCGGCCGGCAGCGCCGGCCGGAACGCCGGCGCCGGCCCAGGGCAGCGCGCAGTCCTTCCCGCTCGCGGACCCGAAGCCGGGCAGCGAGCCTAAGTAAACTGGCCGCGCCGGCCTTCGGCCGTCGCGGCAGGCCCACCGCGCAGCTCCATCCAGCCCGCGGGCAAAAGGCGCGGCTTGATGCGCAGCAGTTCCAATCACTTCAGCAGCCGAGCATTTCATCGCAACGCTGGCTCACGGGCTTTTGCCCGCTAAACAGCAGGCCGCTTGACGCCTGTAACTGCCGGATCGGACACCGGGCCGAGCTTCCTGCGGAATTCCCGCTGCAACAGCGCGAGACTCGTGATCGCCTGCAGCGTCACGGTCGCCACCGACAGGTACCACACCTGCAGCAGCGCGAAGTGCGGCAGAGTCGACAGGATCACCGCGGGCAGCACGAAGGTGAGGAGGCGCGACCCCGAGCTCGCGAGTGACGGCCAGGTGTTGCCGAGTGCCTGGAACAGCCCCGAGCAGGTGAAGATGAGCCCGGTGGCGATGAAATTCCACGAGATGATGCGCAGGTAAGTCGCCCCGACCTCCACCACCTCGGGCTGGCGGCTGAAGAACTCGATGAAGACCTGCGGCCGCCATTGACATACGAGCGTCAGCACCAGCATCAGCACCGCGGACAGCAGCGCCGCCGCGCGGAAGGTCTCGCGCACGCGGCCGAACTGGCGCGCGCCGAAATTCTGCCCGGCCACTGCCGGCGCCGCGAACGCCAGCGCCATCACCGGCAGGAACAGCGCCTGCATCACCCGCCCGCCGATGCCGAAGCCGGCCTGCGCCGCGGGACCGAAGCCGCGGATGACCCAGTAGATGATGCCGATGATCACGAACATCATGAAGAACTCGCCGCCGGCCGGCAGGCCGACGTTGAGGATGCGGCGCACGACGGCGGCGCGCGGCGCCAGCAGCTGCCGCTGCAGCTTCACATAGTGCTCGAGCCGCGCGAAGTAGACCCACAGGAACACCACGCCGGCGGCGACGGCGATGCTGCTCGCAAGTCCCGCGCCCGCGGTGCCGAGCGGGTAGTGAGTGCCCCAGCCGGCGATCAGCACCGGCGCCAGCACGGTGTTGAGCAGCACGGTGAGCACCTGCACCACCATGGTCGGCTGCACGATGCCGGTGCCGCGCAGCGCCGAGCCGAGTGCGACCAGTGCGAACTGCAGGGCGAGGCCCGGCGTGTAGTAATAGAGAAAGGCGCTGCCCGCAGCCGACGTCGCCGCATCCGCCGCCATGGCGCGCACATAGACGCCTCCGAGGAGCAGGCCGCCGGCGAGCGTCGCCACCCCGCAGATCGCCGACAGCGTCACCGACTGATTGAAGATCAGGTTGGCCTCCGCCTGATCCTTGCGCCCCACGGCATGCGAGACCAGTGCGACGGTGCCCACCCCCAGCATCTGCGTGAGCGCCATGATGGCGAACATGGCGGTGCCGGCGGTGCTGACTCCGGCGATGGCCGCATCCCCGAGGTGCGCGACGAAGTACATGTCGACCACCAGATACAGGGTCTGAAACAGCATGCCGATGGCGATCGGAACAGCCATCGCGACCAGCTGCCCGGTGATAGGCCCCTGGGTCAGGTCTTTCATGAGGCGTCCCCTCGATTCCTTCGGACGCCACATTAGATGAGGCCGGGCGCGCTTGCCACGTGAGCGCGACGGCCGCCGCCGCACGCCACGGGCGGCTCGCCGGTACGCCTATTCCGGGAGATTGGCCCGGGCGGACAATCCGTGGACAATTGCGCCGCCATGAACGAATCCGCCCTGCGCCTGGCCGGCGTCCAGGCCGCAGGCCGCACCGCCGTCGCCGTCCTCGCGGCCATCAGCTTCTGCCATCTGCTGAACGACATGATGCAGTCGCTGCTGCCGGCGCTGTACCCGATGCTGAAGAGCAGCTACCACATGAGCTTCGGGCAGATCGGGCTGCTCACCTTCACCTTCCAATTCACGGCCTCGCTCCTGCAGCCAATGGTCGGGGCGATGGCCGACCGCACTCCCCGCCCCTACTCGCTCGCCACCGGCATGGCGTTCTCGCTCGCGGGGCTGCTGCTGCTCGCCTTCGCGGGCACCTACCCGCTGCTGCTCGTCGCCGCGGCGCTCATCGGCACCGGCTCGTCGGTGTTTCATCCCGAGTCCTCGCGCGTGGCGCGCATGGCTTCCGGCGGCAAGCACGGGCTTGCGCAATCGGTGTTCCAGGTCGGCGGTAATCTGGGCTCCGCGTGCGGGCCGCTGCTCGCGGCCTTCATCGTGCTGCCCTACGGCCAGTCGAGCGTCGCCTGGTTCTCGGTGGTGGCGTTGCTCGGCATGTTCGTGCTGTTCAACGTCGGGCACTGGTACAAGGCACACGGTATTGCGCGCCTCAAGCACGCCGCGCGTACCCGCGCCATCGAGGCCTCGCCGCGCCGGGTCACCGGCGCGATCGCCGTGCTGCTGGCGCTCATCTTCTCCAAGTACTTCTACCTGGCTAGCATCACGAGCTACTACACCTTCTATCTCATCGGCCACTTCCAGCAATCGGTGCGCAGCGCGCAGCTGCACCTGTTCGTGTTCCTGGCCGCGGCCGCGATCGGCGGCTTCGTCGGCGGCCCGATCGGCGACCGCATCGGCAGCAAGAAGATCATCTGGGTGTCGATCCTCGGCGTCCTGCCCTTCACGCTGCTGCTGCCGCACGCCAATCTCTTCTGGACCAGCGTGCTCACCGTGCCGATCGGACTCATCATCGCCTCGGCTTTTCCGGCGATCGTCGTCTACGCCCAGGATCTGCTGCCCGGGCGTACCGGTGCGGTTGCGGGACTGTTCTTCGGGCTGGCCTTCGGCATGGGGAGCGTCGGCGCCGCGGTGCTCGGCAAGCTCGCCGACCACTTCGGGATCGATGCCGTATACCAGATCTGCGCCTTCCTGCCGCTCATCGGGCTGCTCGCCGGATTCCTGCCCGAGGTCAGGCATCACTCGCCGGCCGCCGCGGAACAAGCCGCGCCCTGAAGCATGAAGCTGATCTCCGCGAGCCTGTTGGACGAGCTGGCGTCAGCCGCGGCGGCGAGTCCGCGCGGGCGCAGCCATTACAACCTGCATGGCTCCGCCGACGATCCGGTGCAGCGCTATCTCGTCGTCGCGAATCGCGGCTCCTATTTCCGCCCGCACCGCCACACGACCCGCGCCGAGCTGGCGCTCATCGTGCGCGGCGAGCTGGATCTCCTCGTCTTCGACGACGCGCGCCGGATCACCGCCCGCTACGCCTTCGGCGCGGGCGCGGCCAACATCGCCTACGAGAATGGCCCGGAAATCTGGCACACGGTGGTCGTCAAGGCCGACGCCACCGCGTTCCTCGAGGTCAAGCAGGGGCCGTACGATCCTGCCACCGCGTCCGAGTTCGCCCGCTGGGCACCGCCAGAGGGCGACCCGGGCGTCGCGCACTTCCTCGAATGGGCACGGCACGCGGCGCCGGGCGACACGGTGCCGGCACGCTAAAGCCGCGGCAGGGACAGAATCCGCTGCCAAGGCACAGGGATGTGCCCGCCGCCGCAGGCGGCGGGACGGCGCGCCGAAACCACGCTTTTGGCGCGCCGCCGCGAGCATCGTGACAGGACGTCCGATGCGAGCCTCAGACTATCGCTCGAGAAAGCCCGCGAGATCCTGGCCGCTCATGATCGTCTCGAGGTAGCCGAAGGTTCCGCAGTCCTGCACTTCGCGCCCGGCGGCGTACAGCCCGGTAATCGCGGCACGATAGAGCGAGGTGGACAGGCTGATGCGCCTGACCCCGGCGGCGGCGAGCTCCGCCACGCTGAAGGAGCGGCCGCGGATGCCGACCATGAAGTTGACCGGCTTGTGCACCGCGCTGCAGACCGTGCGCACGGCGGCGAGGTCCGGCAGCCCCGGAGCAAACAGCACGTCCGCACCGGCGCGCTCGAAGGCCTGGAGACGCCGCACCGTATCATCGAGGTCGGGACGGCCGTGGAGATAGTTTTCGGTGCGCGCCGTGAGCGTGAACGGCAAGGCAAGCTCGCGGGCGGCTTCGACCGCGGCGGTGACGCGCTCGACCGCGAGGCCGAAGTCATAGATCGGTGCGCGCGGATTGCCGCTCGCATCCTCGATCGACCCGCCCACGAGCCCCACGGCCGCCGCCTGGCGGATGGTCTCGGCCACCACCTCCGGGGCGTCCCCGAATCCCTGCTCGAGGTCGGCGGAGACCGGCAGAGCGCAGGCGGCGACGATGACGCGCGCGTGCGCGAGCGCCTCGTCGCGCGTGATCTGCCCATCGAGCTTGCCGAGCGTGGCGGCGCACGCGGAGCTCGAGGTGGCGAGCGCCTCGAACTTGAGTCCCGCCATGACGCACGCCGAGGCGCCGTCCCACACGTTGGGAATGACGAAGGCGCCGGCGCGCTGGTGCAGCGCACGGAAGCGCCCGGCCTGGTCCGATTGCGCGGCGTTCACGGGATACCCTCCTTGAGGCTACGATGCTTGTGGTTGATGCGCACCATGTTAGGCCCCTCGCGATGCGGAACAAGTACACGCTGACGTGCGCAGCACTCGTGCTGGCGCTGGTCGTCCCCCTGGCGGTCGCGCAACCGGTGTGCGGGCGCGATGCTGCGGCAGAGCCAGCGCGCGCGCGCCTCGCGCGCGCCATGGCGCAGGGGCGCTTCATCGCCTACGAGCCTACCTCGCTCCAGGTCGTGGACGGCCGCGTGCAGGACGCCGACCCGCAGAGCATCCGCGCCGATCTCGAGCTACTGCGCCCGCGCTTCGATGCGCTCATCACTTACGATGCGGTCCACGGCGCGCAGGCGATCCCGGCCATCGCCGCCGCCCTCAAGTTTCGCGCGCTCGTCATCGGCGTGTGGAATCCGGCCGACCCCGCGCAGCTCGAGGCGGCGCTCGCAGCGGCGCGGCGTTATCCGCAGCTGGTGGTCGGGCTGTCGCTCGGCAACGAGTCGATCTTCGCGCGCCGCACGAGCCTCGCGCAGCTGGCGGCGGCGATCACGGCGGTGCGCGCCCGCGCCCCCGGGCTGGCGCTCTCCTCGACCGAGCCTTTCCACCTCTACGAGGAGCCTGAGGCCACGCCGCTCCTCGGCGCCATGGATTTTCTGCTCGTGAACGTGCACCCGGTCTTTCAAACGTGGTTCCGCGGAGCGACGGATGCCACTGCGGCGCAATTCGTGGTGAACGTGGTCGCGGATCTCACGCTGCGCTTTTGCGGCCCGATCCTCGTGAAGGAAACCGGCGTGCCGACCGCACCCGCGAGCGCTGGCTACACGCCCGAGCGGCAGGCCGCCTTCTACGCCGAGCTGCGCCGGCGCCTGCCCGCATCTTCCGCGCGCGCGTTCGCCTACTTCTCCGCCTTCGATGCGCCCTGGCGTGCACACGATGCCGGGCCGGTGGCCGGCGCGGTGACGGGGCCCGAGGAAGCCCACTGGGGCCTGTACGACAGCGAGCGGCGGCCGAAGCCCGCGGCGCTCGCACTGCCGCCGCTCATCAACTAATGCACGGCCAGCTCGACTTTCACGGTGTCGCCGGAATCGGGCTTGGGTGGCGCATTGACGATGAACACACGCGCCGGGTCGATCTGCCCGTCCGCCAGGAGCGCATTCTGGATTGCCTGGGCGCGCGAGCGCCCGAGTGCCTCGAGGTCGGAGTCCGGGATCTGCATATGGTTGATGAGCGCGGTCTCGAGATCGGCGATCGCCGCATCGACATCGGCCGGCTCCTTCTTCTTGCCCGCCTCGACGGCCTGGGCCGATGCGGGAAGCGGTGCGTCCTTGCCGACATCCGCCTGGAACTGCTCGATGAGCAGCGGCAGGTGCTTGCCGGGGTCTGCGAGCGCGAGCTCCGCGGCTTCCTGCGGGTGCTTGCGGCCCTGGCGGCTGCCCGCCACGCGGGCCGTGAGCTCCGCGCGCAGCCTGGTCTGCGCAAGCTGCGGCCGATCGAGCCCTGCAGAGGCGACAATCGGCACATCGAGCTTCAGCTGCGGGCGCTCCTTCATCGCCTTGCTGAGTGCGGCGAGCTGGTCCTTCGCCGGCTGGTCGAGCTCGGCGCCACCGGCGGCGAACTCCACGATGTTCATGTGCTCGCCGCCGCCGAACAGGTGACCGAGGAGCGCGAAGGGAGCCGTCGCGACCTTCACGATCAGGTTGACGAACATCTTCCAGACGATCGGCCCGATCCTGAAGCTCGGGTCATCGAGCGAGCCCGACATCGGCAGCGGCAGGTCGATCACACCGTTGCGGTCCTTGAGCAGCGCCACCGCAATCTTCAGCGGCAGATGCACGGCTTCGGGGCTCTCGACCCGGTCCCCGAGCTCGAGCTGGTCGACGACGAAGTGCTGCGCGGCGCTCAGCTGGCGCTGCTCGATCTTGTAGGACACATCGACCGAGAGCTTGCCCTTGTCGATCTTGTAGCCGACGAAGTATCCGGAGTACGGATTGACGATGGTCAGATCGAGATCCTTGAAGCTGAGCGTGACGTCGGTATAGAGCGCCGCCGACAGGAGGTTCACCTCGCCCGCGATGTGCAGCGGCGAGTAGTTCGCGAGCTTGCCGTCGAGCTGCACGCGGGCGCGCGAGTTGGGATCCGAAGACAACCCGGTGACCGCGCCGGTGAGCGCCTGCATGCCGAGCGCAAAGCTTGGCTTGATCCACAGGTCGGTGTAATCCGCCGAGCCGTTGACCATGCGCACGGCGCCGATCGAGACCGGGAAGGGAGTCAGCGGGGCTGCGGGAGCCGCTGCGGGTGCTGCGGCCGCTGACTTGCCCTTGCGAGCTCTTGCCTTGGGCGCGGTCGATGCATCCGGCGCGGGCGCGGCGCCCGCGGCGCTTGCCACGGCGGGAGCGGGTCCGGCAGCCGGTGCGGCGCCCGCGGCTGGCACTGCTTCCGGAGGTTTCGCACCCGGGGGCGTCAGCACCTGCCTGATGTTCACGCTGCGGTCGGGCGCGATGATCATGCGCACGTAGGGCTCGAGCGCCGTCACGCTGGCGATCCTGAGGCTCGCCGGTTGCGAACGATAGCTGACACCGGCGACGCGCAGCTCGTGCCACCGGATGAAGTCTTTCTTCAGCGCGTTGTCCACGGTGCTGAGGTCGGAGACGCGCGCGTCGCCCTTGACGCCGAGGACGCCTTCGGCGCTGCGCTCGAAGTCCATGCGCGTGCCGAGCTCGCCCTTGAGCAGCGTCATCGAGGTGTACTTCGCAAGGAGCGGCTGCAGCGCCGGGAGCCCGAGATGCTCGGCCTCGACGTGTGCCGTCACGGCCCCGGCCCGTGGGACCACCTTCGCCTGCGCGGTGAGCTTGCCGGACGTGTTGACGGCCGTGTCGAGCTGGATGTCGAGCGTGTCATCGGGCGCCAGATTGAATCCCCCAACGTGCACGTTGAGAGGGTCCAGCACCACCGTCGCCGCCGGCTTCACCTGCCGGTCCTCGGCCGACACCTTGAGGCTGGAAACCGCTATGTCGGGCACCGATACCGTCCAGGCAGGCGCCGCCCCGCCAGCCGGCGGCGCCGGTCCCGCCGCAGGCGCGCTGCCGCCGCCCGCAGTCTCCATATTGGCTGGAGCGTCGGCCCCCGCCGCCGGCGCCGGGCCGATCAGATCGAGGAGATTGAGGCGTCCCTGCTCGCCGAGCCACGCGCGGATGTCACCACCGGAGAGCTGCACCTTGGCGACCTCTATGGCGCGCCGGCCGAGATCGAGCCTCGTGTCGTCGACCTCGATGCGTCCGAGCGAGAGGTAGTCGTCGGCTGCACCGTGCGGCTTCACCCCGAGACTGGTCACCGTCGTGGTGTGCACGTTGAGCTTGAGCCCGACCGGGCCTGCGGCGGCGCTGCTGACGTCGTAGTCGCCGTTCAGCGCGATGACGCCCGAGTCGATCTCGAACGGCAGGCTCGCGGACAGGTAGCTCCACAGCGCGCGCGCCTTGGCATCCGCGATCTCGAATCTGCCGTGGGAAGAGAGCGGCGCAAGGCGCACCGTGCCGCTCCAGTGGAGCCGCCCGCCCTGCGGGGAAGTGGCATTGAGCGTGTAGGCATCGCCGGTCGCCGCCGTCGTGCTGAAGTCGCGCACCTCGAAGGCAATCGGCTTGAAGTCGGCGCGGAACGGTGTCGCGCGCGTGCGGTCCTCGAACGTCGTGCTGCCCTCGATCACGGCCAGGCGGCCGATGTAGAGCCGCACCGGACCGGTTTTCTTCTGCTGCTGCTCGGGCGGCGCCGGCGGAAAACCCTTGCCGAGGTCAGCGAGATTCAGCGCGCCGTCGGGCCGGAGCACCGCCCGCACATACGGGCGCGCGAGCAGGATCTCGCTGAAGCTCGGTCCGAGACGCCAGAGGCTCGCCAGCTGCAGCCCGACGTGCAAGTGGTCGAACGAGATCATCGGCTGACCGTCGGCATCCGGCAGCGCGACCCCGGTGACGTCGAGCTTCAGGGTGAATGGATTGAAGCGGATATCGCCGAGAATCAACGTACGGGCGTAGTGGGTGCGCACGAAATCGGTCGCTCCCTGACGCGCGAAGTGCGGTACCGCGAAAAAGCCTGCAATCGTGTACGCGCCGAGCAGCAACGCGGCCGCGGCGAGCACAATCACCTTACGCCGCGAGAGGGCCATGGGCCGCGAATCTCCTTAGATTTCTAGTGCCGCTCGGATCTTGAAGCATCCTAAATCATCGAAGACCTCAGGCACCATCAGCGCAACTAGATAGCAAGCGCTGCACCACTTTGATGCGGCCCTCGCGAGGTTCGGCGCTTGAACCGCTGCGGCACCTGCGGCCCAAGGACTGACGGCCTCATTTTCAATTGCGTGCGCTTCGCGTACGCTTGGGAACTGAAGGGGAACGCGGCGCGTTTACCACAACCAGTATTAGAAGAGGGGCGGCCATGACACGTAGTCGACGTCGGAAAATAGCGCGCGAGCGGGCTGTCGGGCAGCGCCGCAGCCTGCGCACACGCATATCTGTTGCATCCGCGCTACTGGCCGCGGTGCCTGCGGCCTACGCGCAAAACGCCCCGCAGGCGCAGGCGCCCGCCGAGACGGGTGGCGGCCTCCAGGAGATCGTGGTGACCGCCGAGAAGCGCGCCGAGAACCTGCAGAACGTGCCGATCAGCGTCACGGTGTTCGACAGCACGAAGCTCGACCAGCTCGGCATCGTCAACCTCGACGACTACGTGAAGTACACGCCGAGCATCTCCTACGTGCGCGGCCAGGGCGAGGGTAGCAACGGCCAGCCCGGCAACGCGCACATCTACATCCGCGGTGTGGTGAGCGGCGGCGACGGCAACCACTCCGGCTCGCAGCCGAGCGTCGGCGTGTACTTCGACGAGCAGCCGGTCACCACCATCGACGGCACGCCTGACATGCACGTCTACGACGTACAGCGCATCGAGGTGCTGGAGGGCCCGCAGGGCACTCTGTTCGGCGCGAGCTCCGAGTCGGGCACGGTGCGCATCATCAGCAACAAGCCCGATCCGACGCATTTCTCCGCGGGCTACGACGTGCAGGGCAACCAGGTGACCGACGGCGGTGCGGGCTGGGAGGTCGAGGCCTTCGCCAACATTCCGATCACCTCGAACGCCGCGGTGCGCCTGGTCGGCTGGGAGGAGCGCGACGCCGGCTACATCAGCAACGTGGCGGGAAGCAACCCGAGCGCGTGCATCGTGAATGGCGTGCGCACCTTCCCGACCTGGGCCGGCCAGGTACCCTCCCCCACCTCCTGCCCGACGGTGGCACCGGTCGGCGCAGGCTCAATCAGCAACGCGAGTACGGTGGCCGCCAACTACAACACCGTCGACATCCACGGCGGCCGCGGGGCCCTCAAGATCGACCTCGGCGAGAACTGGACGGTGACGCCTTCGGTCATGGCGCAGAGCATGAGCACCGAGGGCTTCTTCGCCTACGACCCCGGGGTCGGCGACCTGCAGGTGGTGCACTTCGGACCCGAGCTCGGCACCGACAACTGGTACCAGGCCGCGCTGACCGTCGAGGGCAAGGTCAACAACTTCGACATTGTGTACGCCGGCGGCTACTTCAAGCGCACCGGGCACACGGTCGGGGAGTACAGCGACTACTCCGTGTTCTACGACCGCGTCTACGGCTCGGGCGCCGCCTGGGTCGGGAACGCCGGCACTCCGATCATGCCGCAGGAGTTCGTGGACGGCGCCGGCTACTTCGAGAAGTGGAGCCACGAGCTGCGCGTCAGCACGCCCGAGGATCTGCCGGTCAAGGCGACGGTCGGCCTGTTCGTACAGCGCCAGCTGCACAATATCTGGCAGCTCTACACGATGCCGGGGTTCGATTACGCCAACATCGGCATCGGCAATCCCAACGGCTTCGCGACCGCGCTGTCGATCCCGAACTTCCCGGATGCGATCTGGCTCACCGACGAGCAGCGCGTCGACCGCGACCAGGCGGCCTTCGCGCAGGTGACCTGGAACATCAACTCCCAGTGGGCCCTCACCGGCGGCCTGCGCTACTACAAGTACGACAATTCGCTGGAGGGATTCTTCGGCTACGGGGCGGGTTACTCCTCAGGCACCGGGGAGGCGAAGTGCTTTGCCCCGGCGATCCCCGCCGGCATCCCCGGCGCGCCCTGCCAGAACTTCGACAAGGAGGTGAGCGACACCGGCACCGTGCCGCGTGTCAACCTGACCTACAAGATCACGTCCGATGCAATGCTCTACGCCACCTACTCGAAGGGCTTCCGGCCCGGCGGCGTGAACCGCGTCATCGGCGCGCAGCCCTATGCGGCCGACTACCTCACCAACTACGAGATCGGCTGGAAGACCCAGTGGCTGGACCACCGGGTGCGGTGGAATGGCGCGCTCTTCTGGGAGGACTGGAAGAACTTCCAGTTCTCGTTCCTGGTGCCGCCGAGCATCACCGCGATCGCCAACGGCGGCAACGCCCGCATCAAGGGCCTCGAGAACGAGCTCGATTTCGTGCCGACCGACCACCTGTTCATCAGCACCAACCTCACGCTGCTCGACCCGGTGCTGACGCAGAACTATTGCGGCACGCAGGGCATTACCGACTGCGCCGGGCAGGTGACCGCTACCTCGCCATTCCTGCCGGGCGGGCAATGGGTCGGACCGCTGGCGCCCACGGGAACCAATCTGCCGGTGGTGCCGAAGTTCAAGGCCAACATCGTGGCGCGCTATACCTTTGGTGCGGTCAGCAACGTGGCGCCTTATGCCCAGGCAGCCTACGTCTACCAGTCCCAGACCTCCCCGCAGCTGCAGGGGGATATCAACCAGATCCTCGGCATGATGCCGGCTTACGGCATCCTGGATCTGGCGGCCGGCGCCGCCATCGACAACTTCAACGTCGAGCTGTACTGCGCCAATGCGGGTGACAAGCGCGCACAGCTGTCGCGCTTTGCCAATACCAACCCGCTCGCCGACAACCAGGTGTACATCCTGCCGGCGACGCCGCGGACCATCGGCATCAAGTTCTCGCAGCGCTTCTGAGCACGCTGCGGCACTGACTCTCGTCAGTGGTCGTGATCGTGATCTCCGTGATCATGATCGCGGTCGTCATCGTGATGCCCATGGTCATGGTGATCGTGCCCGTGCTCGCGCTCCCAGCGCTCACGATCGAAGCCCGGCTCATATTCCGCCGATCTCACGAAGTACACCGGACGATCGCAGGCATGGTATTCGTGGCAGTGCTTGCGCCAATTCTTGGCGTGCCCCGGGGGCACGTGCAGATAAATTGGCTCAACCGGCGGCGCGCCCACCACCACGGGAGGGGCCTGAACGATCATCGGCTGCTGATACACCACCGGCGGCGACGGCCGATTGCCGAGCACCACCTGGCCGTAGATGCCGGGCACCACCTCGCCCGTGATGACGGCGTTGACGCTGACGTTCTGCGCCTCGGCGCAGGTCGCGGCGCCCGCCAGCGCTGACGCGATCAGGATCGAGTGGATGGTTCGCATGGATCACTCCTCGGGGCGTTAATGCCGCCCTGCGCGTCTCGCATGACACCCTGCGGCGGCTGAACGGGTTGTGAACGGTACGCCTCCGGGCCGCGCCGTCAACCGCCGACCGGCTCGATCAGGCTCGCATCGTTCGGCAAGCGCGGATTGTTGACCCGGCTGCTGACCTGCCAGCCGACCATGAGCTCATCGGGATAGGGCCTGAGCGCCGCCTGCGCCTCGAATTTCCCGCCGTCGAGCCACGCGTCGTGATCCTCCGCGGCGAGGATCGCCGGCATGCGCTGCTTCTCGTTGTGAATCCCGGCAAGCAGACGGTTGGCCGGCACGGTGATCAGCGTGCAGGAATGTATCCAGGTGCCGTCGCTACGCCGCGAGCGGTCCCAGAGTCCTGCGACGCCAAACACCTCGCGATCGGCGAGGTGGAGGAAGAACTGATCGCGCGAGCCGTCCTCGTTCACGTGCGGCTCGTAGAAGCCGCCCATGACGAAGATGCAGCGCTGGTCGCGCTGCCAGGGATCGCGGTAGCTCGGCGCCGTCGCGATGCGCTCCACCGTTGCGTTGATGGTGGAAGCCTTGAGCGGCACGCCGTGGGCCCAGAACGGAATGAGTCCCCAGCGCATCATCGCCGCGCTGTGCTCGCCGTGCTGCGACACGGCGACCGGTACCCGCTCGGTGGGCAGCACCCGGTAGCTCAGCGGGTATTCCCAGCGTCCGCGCCGGATGCCGAGGGCACGCTCGGCCTTGGCCGCCTGGGCCAGGATGTATTTACCGCACATGGACTTGCACGACCGCGGATGCTTCAGACAGTACCGCGCTCACTCTAGCACTGGTTGGACGCGCACCGGGCTCATTGCTAACACTGCGCCATGCTCCCGTGGAACTCGGTCGAGCGGTTGCGCGATCATTTCGGCGACTACGTGATCGTCGTGACCTGCCGCCACTGCCGGCACTCACGCGAGCTCACGCCGGCATTTCTCGCGCGTCACTGCCGCGCCGGCTGGGATGAGCCGCTCGCGAAGATCATCGCGAGATTCCGCTGCCGCTGCGGCAAGAAGCTCGTCGACGTCCATGTTGGATTCAATAAGAAGCCGCGTGGCTGGGTGAAGAACCCGTCGTGAGCGCTAGTGCGCGGCGGGCGCGGCGGCCCCGGGCGGCTCGGCCGCGCGGGGCACGGCCGGCGCTCCACCGGCCGCTGCGTTCGCGCCAGGCCCCCAGAAATCCCGCGCGATGATCCCGTAGAGCGCCGCCGTGAAGCGTTCACCATCTGCCCGCCTCATGTGCGACCACTCGGGCAGATAGTAGCCCTGCAGATCCGGGCGCAGCTCGGGGTAATCCTCGAAGTGGATCCCCGGAGCGCCGGTCGTAGCCAGCAGGACGTCCCAGGTGCGCACCCGCGGAAACTGGCGGTTCTCGTAGGCGAGGTATTCGCCGGCGCTCGGCATGCGCACGAACAGCACCTTCACACCGCGTGCGCGCAGCCTGGCGACCGCTTTCGCGGCCCGTTCGATCTGCTCATGCTCCGCCTTGGCGGCCTCCTCGGGTGTCGGGTCGTCCTCGGAGGGCTCGAAGCCCTCGCGCCATATGCTGCGCGCGAGCGCGCGGTACCCGGGATCGTCGGCGACCTTGCTCCACAGGTGCGTGTTGCGGTCGGACTCGGATTCCGAGAGCTTGCGCACCTCGGTGAACCAGCGCTTACCGGGACGCGTCGGCCAGGGCTGGCGCGCGAGCACGGTCTCGAGCGCATAGTCCCGGTCATCAAAGGCGAAGTAAGGCTCGATGAGGTGCATCGACAGCCACTGGCCGATGCGCTGCGAGGGCGACTCCTTGCGCATGTAGGTAAGAACGCCACCCCGATACTGGTATCCCGAGAAGAACAGGTCGGGAGCGACGCCGACGAGCACCTGCCCGGTGAAGTGCGGATCGTCCGCGAGATCATCGAGGAAAGGCAGTGGTGAGGTGCCCTCGATGGCGAGCTGGATCGGGCGCCGGCCGGCCAGGCGCTCCCACACCGGAAGCTGGATGTCGAAGAACACGCGCGAGGCGCCGAGCAGCACCGTCGCAGCGCGCTCGCCCGCATCTATCCGCCGGCGTTGCATAGCCCACAGGCCGTAGGTGTTGGCGATGCTCGGATGCACACCGTACGCGCGCCAGTACGCCTCCCAGCAGCCGAGGAGCAGCGTGAAGATGAGGACCGCGCCGAGGAAGATCCTGCCCCAGGACTGCTCCGGCACCGGGCGCACCGGGACCGGCTGCGCGATCCCCGGACGATCGGCCGCCGTCTGGCGCGCGTAGCGATCCGTTGCGCGCGGCGCGGCCACCTCAGTGGGGTGCAGATGTCGCGCTGGCATGCGGCCCCCAGAAATCGCGCTGAATCACTCCGTACAACGCGGCCGTATAGCGCTCCGCCTCCGCGCGGGTCATGTGCGACCACTCCGGCAGGTAATAGCCCTGCAGCTGCGGATAGTCCTGGAAATGCAGCCCGGGTGCACCGCTCGCGGCAAGCAGCACGTCCCAGGTGCTCGCGCGCGGGAATAGTCGCGTCTCGTACGTGAGGTACTCCCCATCGCTCGGTGAGCGCAGAAACAGCACCTGGACGCCGCGCGCCCGCAGCTTCGCAACCGCCTTGGCCGTGCGGTCGATCTGCTCCTGGATCGTCTTGCGGAGCTTCTCCGGCGGCGGATCCAGCGCGGGCGCGAAGCGCTGATGCCAGATGTTGCGCGCCAGCTCGCGGTACTCCGGGTCATTCGCGACCTTGCTCCACAGGTGTGTGTTGCGGTCCGCCTCACTCTGGGAAAGCTTGCGGACCTGGGTGAGCCAGGGCTTTCCGGGCCGCGGCGGCCAGGTCTGGCGCGCGAGCACGGTCTCGAGTGCGTAATCCGGATCGTCGAAAGCGAAGTACGGCTCGATGAAATGCATCGAGAGCCACTGGCCGATGCGCTGCGACGGGGACGCCTTGCGCGCGTAGGCGATTGCGCCGACGTGGAGGCCGCCAGATTCGCGGAAAAATACCTGAGGATCGACGCCGATGATCAGGCGACCGGTGAAGTGTGGGTCACCGGCGAGATCCTCCACGAACGCGAGGGGCGAAGTCCCCTCGAATGCAAGCTGGATCGGGCGGCGTCCGTCGAGCCGCTCCCACACCGGCAGCTGGATGTCGAAGAACGGGCGCGAGGAGGCCACGATCACGGTCGCATCGCCCTCCCCTGCATCGATCCGGCGGCGCTGGATGGCCCACAGTCCGTTGCCATTGGCGATACTCGGGGTGACGCCGTAGGAACGCCAGTACGCCTCCCAGCCGCCGAGCAGCAGCACGAACATGAGCATCGCCCCGGTGAGGATCCGACGCCAGGGCTGCTCCGGCACCGGCCGCGCCGGGACCGGTTGTGCGATCCCAGGCCGGTCGGCCGCGGTCTGCCGCGCGTAACGGTCCCGCCCGGCGCCGTCAGAACTGGAAGTAGATGAAGGCACTACCTGCCCCCTGGGCGATGACGATCGCGAACGCCAGCAGCGCCCACACCACGCACACGAGCGCCGCGGGCGCGCGGGCGATGACCGACTCGAGCGTGCGCCCGCGCATCAGCCAGTGCGTCACCACCATGCCGCCGACGATGACGGCGACCGTGAGCAGGCTGAAGGTATCGAGAATCGGCGTGGTGGCCCCGCTCTGGCCGAACATTCCGCGCAGCACCACCCAGGCCTTGCCGAAAGTCTTGGCGCGGAAGAACACCCAGGTCACGTTGACCAGCGTGTAGGTCAGCAGGCCGAGCGCCACGAACATGAGGGGCCCCGGCCGGTAGTTGGCGAAGCGCGCGCGCAGGGCGCGCTCGGCCGCGAGATACACCCCGTGCAGTCCGCCCCAGGCGACGAAGGTCCAGTTCGCGCCGTGCCACAGCCCGCCGAGGAGCATCGTCGTCATGAGCGCCGCGTAAGTGCGGCGCGCACCGTGGCGGTTGCCGCCGAGCGGAATGTAGAGATAGTCGCGCAGCCACGAGGACAGCGTGATGTGCCAGCGCCGCCAGAAGTCGGTGAATCCGACCGCCGCATAGGGAAAGCGGAAGTTGTCCGGCATGGCAAAGCCGAGGCACAGCGCCGCGCCGATCGCCGTGGTCGAGTAGCCGGCAAAATCGCAGAAGATCTGGCCGCTGAAGGCGAGCGTTGCGGCCCAGGCATCGAGCGCCCCCGGAATCTTGTCGCCGTCGTAGACGCTCTCGGCGACGTGCGAGAGGAAGCTGTCGGCGAGCACGATCTTGTTGAAGAGCCCGATGGTCATGAGCGCGAGCCCGAAGCGCAGCTGTTGCGCGGTGGCGCGGCGTGGCGTCTCGAACTGCGGCACGAGCTCGGTCGGACGCATGATGGGACCAGCCACCAGGTGCGGGAAGAACGTGACGAACAACGCGTAGTCCAGCAGGTTCCGCGCCGGCAGCGCACGCCGCAGGTACACGTCCAGCACGTACGACATGGTGGCGAAGGTATAGAAAGAGATGCCGACCGGCAGCACGATGTCGTAGTGCGCGGGATGATAGGCGATGCCGAGCGCGGACATCACGGCAGTGAAGTTGTCGAGCAGGAACTGCCCGTACTTGAAGAAGCCCAGCATGCCGAGGTTCGCCACCACCGAGAGCAGCATCCACGCATGGCGCGCGGCCTGACGGCGTGCCTTGACGAGTCCCTGCGCCGCGTACCAATCGACGACCGTGGATACCCACAGGAGGATCACGAACGGCGGATTCCAGGCCGAATAGAACAGATAACTCGCGATGAGGAGATTGACCTTCTTCGTGGTCCAGCTGAACGGCAGCGAGTGCATGAGCAGCACGCACGCGAAGAACACGATGAACGTAAGAGAGTTGAAGACCATACGGCGGCGGCCCGCTTTAGTGCGGGTCTGGACGTTCTTCTCTTGATCCCCCCGGGCGCCAGAAGGCGCCTCGGGGATCATGCCTCAGCCAGGCCGGGCGGCGCAACGCTACGCGCGCCGCGCCGCCCGCGCCGAAGCTAAGTCGTCGCTGCGGAAGCGGACGACTTCATGGCGGCCACCCGCCGCTCGATCTCCTCCGGCGGCACGTCTTCGACGTGCGTGGCGATGGTCCAGACATGACCGTATGGATCCTCGAGCGTGCCCGAGCGGTCCCCGTAGAACTGGTCCGCCAGCGGTCGCAGCGACTTGGCGCCCGCCTTGAGCGCGCGTGCAAACACCGTATCGACGTTCTCGAGATAGATCATCAGCCCGACGGTCGAGCCGCCTAGCGAGCGCGGGCCGCTGCACGTGGCGCCCGGCTGCGTGTCCGCCAGCATGACGACGGAGTCGCCGATCCTGATCTCCGCGTGGCCCACGCGGCCCTTGTCATCGGCCATGCGAAACAGCTCGGTCGCGCCGAAAGCCTCCTTGTAGAACGCGATCGCACCGGCTGCGCCGTCCATCATCAGGTATGGAGTAATGCTGTGGTATCCGTCCGGAATCGCCTTGACTGTCATGGCTGCGGTCTCCTGTCGTCAGTTAAGAGAGAAGCCTACTCCCGCGAGCGTGGCAGGTTAATGACCGCGCGAGCAACGCGCAGTCATCCAGTGCTCAGACGGTCTCGACACTGGATACCGCTGCAGGCTTCCGGTACCGCAGCCGGTACACGAGCACGAGAGACGCGAGGAAAGGAGCTCCGAACACCAGCGTGAGGCGAAACGCCGGCGTGAACAGCGTGGTGATCAGCACCGCCGCCATGAGCCCCGCCCCGAGGAGCGTGGTGTAGGGAAAGCCGATCATCCGAAATCGCGGCGGCGGTGCGCCGCTGCGCTCGCGCGCGCGGCGGAAGTAGTAGTGCGTGACGAAGATCATCATCCAGGTGAACAGGGCGCCGAAGGACGAGATCGCCACCATGAGGATGAAGGAGCTCTGCGGGGCGATCACGCTCAGAGCGGTGGCGAGCGCGATGCCGAGACTCGAGAGCAGCAGTGAGTTGAGCGGCACGCCGCGACCGCTCAGTGTGCCGAAGCGCCGCGGGGCGAAGCCCGCGCGCGCCAGGCTGAACATCATGCGCGTCGTGATGTAGAGCTGGCTGTTCATGGCCGAGAGCGCGGCAATCAGGATCACGAAGTTGAGAATGTCGGCGGCGGCGGGCACGCCCAGCGCGCGCATCACCTTGACGAACGGACTCTCCTCGATGCCGGCCGCCGTCCACGGCACGATCGCCAGCACCAGTGCGAGCGTCAGCAGGTAGAACAGCACCAGCCGCACGACCGTCGAGCGGAACGCGCGCACCACGGCGACCTCCGGGTGCGCGGCCTCCCCGGCCGCGACCGCGATCATCTCGATGCTGAGGTAGCTGAAGATCGCCATGATCACCGCCACCCAGACGCCCCACAGGCCGTGAGGAAACGGCCCGCCGTGCGCGAGATAGTTGTGAAAGCCGATCGCCGGCGCGCTGCCGGTGGCCGCCGGCGCCCTCTGCAGCATGTAGCCCGCCAGCGCGATGAACATCACTATGGCTGTCACCTTGATGGCGGAGAACCAGTACTCGACGGCGCCGAAGACGTTGACGCTGAGCGCGTTGACCGTGATGAGGAGCGATGAGAATGCCACGATCCACAGCCAGCCGGGGGGCGCCGGAAACCAGAAGTGCATGTAGAGCGCCACCGCGGTCACCTCGGTGCCGACCGCGAGCACGATGCAGGTCCAGTAGGCGTAGCGCACCAGGAAGCCGGCCAGCGGCCCGACGTAGTACTCCGCATACGCGCCGAAGGAGCCCGAGGTGGGATGCGCGACGGTCATCTCCGCCAGGCACCCCATGAGCAGCAGCGCGATCAGCGCGCCGAGCGCGTAGCTCAACAACACCCCCGGCCCGGCCAGACTGATGGCGAAGCCGCTGCCGAGGAACAGTCCGGTGCCGATCGCGCCGCCGATGGCGATCATGGTCATGCGGCGCGCGCTCAAGGTGCGCTGCAGGCCACGCTCGCGTTCGATGATGCGGTTGAAGTCGTCGTGGGAATCGCTCATCGGCACGGGAAAGTCTACACTCCTGCCTCATGCAGCCAACACCCCTCCGGCAGCGTTGCTCACTCCTCATCCTCTGGTCGCTGTGCGCAGGGGTCACCGGCCCGGCATCGGCGCAGCTCGATGCGCTCAGCTCGAAGGACGCGGCCGGCGGGCTGCGCGCTGCGCTGTCGCAGGGCGTCGGCGCCGCGGTGGCGCAGCTCGGTGCGAACAACGGCTTTCTCAATGACCCGAAGGTCGCAATTCCGTTGCCGCCGACGCTCGAGAAGGCGGATCGCGCGCTGCGGATGGTCGGCATGAGCGGCCAGGCGGACGAGCTCAGGGTGACCATGAATCACGCCGCCGAGCAGGCGGTCGCCCAGGCGAAGCCGGTGTTCGAGGACGCGTTGCGGCACATGACGCTCACCGACGCCAAGGGAATCCTGACCGGCGGCGATGATGCCGGTACGCAGTACTTCCGCCGTGCGACCGGCGCGCAGCTCACCGGGAAGTTCAAGCCGATCGTCGCCGCTGCCACCGCGAGACTGAAGCTCGCCTCGCAGTACGACGAGCTCGCCGGCAAGGCGGCGCAGTTCGGGCTGATCTCCTCCGCGGACGCGAACCTCGACGACTACGTCACTGCCCGGGCGCTCGATGGACTGTTCAGCCGAATCGCCGACGAGGAGCGCGCCATCCGCAAGGACCCGCTCGGTCAGACGAACTCGTTGATCAAGAAAGTGTTCGGCGCCCTGTAGTGCCGGCCCGGGAGCGGGCGCAGGCGCGACCGGCTTACCAGCGCAGGCGGCTGAAGTGCGACGGGGCCTGAGCGGCCCAGGCGTCCGCGGCCGGGATCAGCGCCGAGCGCTCGATGCGCAGCGCATGCAGCGTCTCCATGCCGCGCGCAATGTTGGGTGCCATCTCCGCGGGCAGGCGCGCACGCACCCACGCCTCGATCTCCTCCGCGGGAGCCGCTTCCCAGAAGTACTCCGGCACGTACTGCGCGGTGATGAGCGGGGCGTATTTCGGGTTGGGCGCGAGCAGCGCGTCCGCATGGTCGCGGAAGGTGCGCCAGGCCAGTGCCGGATGCCGTCCCGCAAGCAGCACCACCAGGCGCAGACGAATCGCAGCCGCCTGCGGCGGAATCTCCTCCGACAGCGCGATCCCGGCCGCCTGCTCGGCGAGCGCCGGGTCACCCACCTGCATCAGCGCCGCGTAGTCGCGCCGCTGTGCGGTCTCATCGGGCTCGGCCCGCGCGATCGCATGCAGCTGCTCGAAGGTCGCGGCATCCGCCGAGCGCATCACGATGGCGAGCACCGTCTCCTGGTCGTCGGGCCGGATGGCGCCGCGGTCAGTGACGAAGCGGGCGAAACGCCGGCGCGCCTCGGCGCGCACCTGCCGGTCGTCCCACGCGCCGAGGTCGGCGAGCAGCGTGCGCCGCAGCCGTGCGGCATCCGGCGTCTCGCCGGGGCGCGGGTCCCACCCGAGGCTGTCGGCCACGGGCCTCACCATGGATCTCGCCGCAGCGGCGAACGCGGCGTGCCCGCGGCTGCCGCGCCCGTAGTGCTCGAGCGTGCCGAGAGCCGCGGCGATCTGCTCCCAGGCGCGCGAGTCGCGATCCCGCCCCATGGCGGAGGCCAGCGCCAGGTAGCTGCCGAGCGGCTGCTCGCCGGCGAGCGCGAGCGCCCAGCCGTCGTCGAGCAGCGCGATCCGGTCGCCGTCCGGCATGGCGCCGAAGGCGCGGGTGTTCGCCGCGAGCGTCGCCGCATCATATTTCACGCGGTAAAAGCCGATGGCGTCGGCGTTGACGCTCAATGGCTCGCCACAGCGTCCGGCGGCGGCCTGCTGACCGTCGGCGGTGAGCAGCTGCGCACGTGGCGCGCCGCTGCCGGCGCGGATCCGCAGCGGAACGCGCCAGTGTCCGCCGTCGTGATCGGCGCTCTGCAGCAGGAAACGCTGCTGCGTGAGCGTGATCGCGCGGGCGCCCCCGGCGCAGCTCGCAGCAACACTTACCAGCGGGAAGCCGGCCTGCTCGGTCCAGTCACGCGCCACCTGACCGACGTCCTGGCCGCTGGCCGCAGCGAGCGCGATCCACAAGTCCGCGGCGGTGGCGTTCGAGAGCGCGCGGGCGCGCATGTAGCGCCGGATGCCGTCGCGGAACACGTCGGGCCCGAGATAGCTCTCGAGCATCCGCAGCACCGACTGCCCCTTCTCGTAGGTGATCTCATCGAAGGCATTCGCGGCCTGCAGCTCGTCCGCCACCGGCTGCTGTATCGGATGGGTGGACAGCCGGGAGTCGGAGCGCATGGCGCTCTCCCTGGCGGCGTCCTGCCGCTCCCACCACTTCCAGGCCGGATTGCGCAGCTCAGTCTCCGCCGCGCCCCGCCAGGAGGCGAAGCTCTCGTTGAGCCACAGGTCGTCCCACCAGCCCATGGTCACGAGATCGCCGTTCCACTGATGCGCGATCTCGTGTGCCTGGACGCTGAATACCGCCTGGCGGTCGGCGAGCGTGCTGTTGGCGCTGAGGAGCAGCAGCTGATCGTTGTAGGTGATGGCGCCCCAGTTCTCCATGGCCCCGGAGAACCCACCGGGAATCGCGATCGAGTCGAGTTTCGGCAGCGGGAACGGATAGGCGAAGTACTCGTTGTAGTCGGCGAGGATCAGCTGGGCGTCGGCGAGCGCCGCCTGCCCGTCGTGCTCGCGCCCGCTCACTGCCCAGATGCCGACCTCGGTGCCGCCAACGCGCGCGCCGATCGCCGCCAGATCGCCGGCGGTGAGCTCGATCAGGTAGGACGGCATGGCGGGCGAGCGCTGGAAAGTAGTGGTCGCCTGCTCGCCGTGCGTCTCGCGCTTCGCGACCGGCATGTTCGACACCGTCGCCCAGGCGGCCGGTACGGTCACGGTGAGCTCGAAGGTCGAGCGGAAAGCCGGCTCGTCCCAACAGGGGAACATGCGCCGCGCGTCGGTGCTCTCCATCTTGGTGGACAGGAGCCGGCCGCGCGTGCCGGCGGAGGTCACGTACGGCTGCACGAACAGCCCGTGCGGCTGCGTCTCGAGTTTGCCGCTATAGGAGAAGCTGAGCGTGTGCTCGCCGGGCGGCGCCGCCTGCGCCAGCGTCACCGTCGTGAGCTGCCGCGCATCGTCGGACTCGACCGCTCGCACCGGCGCGCCGTCGAGCCGCACATCCGTGAGCGTCTCGTTCAGCGAGTTGAAGACGATGGTGGGGCTCGGGGCGCGCACGCGCAGTCTCACGGACTCGGTACCGGCGATCGTCCCCGCTTCGATATCGGGGACGATGGCTACGAAATAGTCGAGCGGCACGACGCTCTTCGGCAGCCGCCCGGGAGCACCGTCAAAGTCGAACGGCGCGCCGGCCAGCGCCGGCAAGGAGCTCAGCGCGGCGAGCAGCGGCGCGGACGCCCGCGGGAGCGGAATGCTCATAGGGTCCGCCTCCTCAGTAGTTGGCGGCCGCGCGTACCTCGCTCGCCGGCTTGTCGAGGTCGGCGAGCAGCTCCGGCCCGACGACCGCAAGCGGCGTCGTGCCGTAGGAAAGCAGCCGGTCGTGGAAGTCGTGCAGCGACCCATCGGCACCCTTGCGCCGCAGGTATTCGGCCAGCAGGTTCTCGATCTGCAGTCGCCCCACCGAGTAGGCGATGACATGGCCGGGGCGGGTGGCGATTCCGGCGATCGCCGCCTCCGCCTGCTCTTTGGTGAAGCCGGTTTCGGCAGCAAAGAACTCCGTGGCGTGCTCGTAGGTCCACTCGCCGCCGGCAAGCTTCGGATCCACGACCGCACGTGCGCCGCGCACCCGCTCCCAGCGCGCGACGTCCAGCCGGGCGTCGAGATCGTCGCCGTAGAGCCCGAGCCGCACGAACATCTCCTCGCCGTAGAAGGCCCAGCCTTCGGCGAACGTACTGCTGAACTCGATCCGGCGCACGAAGTCGGGATGGCGTTTGGCGATCGACAGCTGCATGAAATGGCCGGGCAAGGCCTCGTGCGCCGCGGTGGAGAGAATCCGGTCGCGATCGAAGTCCTCGTTCATATCGAGCCGCGCGGCCGCCTCCGCCAGCGACTTCGGCGGAGTGATGTAGTAGTAGCCGGTGGTCGAGAGCGAGAACAGCCGCGGCGGATTCATCGAGGCGCCGGGCGACACTGGCTGCAGGAACGCGGGTGTCTCCACGATCTGCATGGTGCCGAGCCAGGCGGGGATCGTGACGAGTCCAAAGTCGGTCACGAATTTGCGCAGCTGCGCGATACAGTCGCGGTAGTAATCGATGAGGGCCGCGCCGCCCGGCGCGAGCCCGCCGCCGCTCGGGGCACCGAGCGCCACGCCCCGGTGCTGCGCCACCTGCCGCAGCCAGGCCTCCTCGGCCCAGCCATGGGCGAGCTCGTCCTGCGCGATGCGCTCGACATCGCCCGAGTCGTAGGGCAGCAACTGCTCCTCTTTCAGCATGCGATCATAGGCCGCGCGTCCGATGGCGTAGTTCTCCGGCCATGACGCCACGTGAGCCTCGATGTACTGCCTGGTCTGCGCGATCGCGCCGAGCGCGACATCGCGCGCGCGCAGGAACGCGGTGTACTCCTTCGAGCGGGCGCCGAGCTGGGCGCGCGCAGCCTCGGTGAGCGCGCCTTTGAGGAAATCGGGTGCGCCCGCGAGCTGCCTGGCGCCGACCACACCATAGAGGTGGCCCGGCGTGGTCGCGAGCCGCTGCGAGGCGGAGATGTAGGCCGGCGCGCCCGCGAGGCGCCGGGCGATGTCCGCCCAGCCGCGCTTCAGGTCCTCCACGGTGGCGCCCTCCTGACCGACGACCGGCAGATGCTCGAACTGCACGAACACCACGCCGACGATGCTGTTGGCGCCGTCCGCATAGTCCTTGCGGTCGGTCTGATAGACCAGCAGCTCGTTGAGGCTGCGGCCGAGGCCGGCGCGCAGCAGCGTGGCGTCGTCGCGGTCCACGAGCGAGGTATGCGCGTCGAACCCGGCGGCGATCGCTTCCACGCGGCTCTGCCACTCCCGGAGGCGCTGCACCTGCGCGGCCCGAAACGCCTCGCTGGGCGATTGCAGCTCGCCGTCGCGGCCGGGGATTCCGAGGTAGGTGGCCGTCATGGGAAAGATGGCCGCGGTCGTGTAAGTCATGTCCTGCGCAAGACTCACCATTGCCTGATGCGAGGTCTGCGCATGTGCCGCGCCGGCGGCCAGCGCCGTCGTCGCGGTAAAAGCCAGGATCCGGGATGCGTTCATGGGGCTCCGGTTGAGTCGCGCAGCGCGGGCGCGGACCGCCGATTATGTTGCCAACGCGATTCATGATCCAGCCGCGAACGCCGGCGGGACGATCGGTGAGATCAGGAGGAACGGTGGTGTGCGCCCGCCCGGCGGGCGTGCGCCGCCGCGCTTCCTAGCGTGCGGCCCGGCGCTGCCGCGCGCGCAGCAGTGCCCCTCCGGCGAGCAGCGTGATCCAGTCGCACGCGCCGCCGCCGCCGCTCCCGCCGCCGCTGCCCGGCGGCGCGGTGATCGTCAGCTGCGAGGAACCCGTGACGCTGGCATCGGTGGCCGAGACCGCCGCAATGGTCACAGTTGCGGGCGTTGGCACGCTCGCGGGGGCGGAATAGACGCCCGCCGAGGTGATCGTGCCGATGGTGGCATTGCCCCCAACGAGCCCGTTCACTTCCCAGGTGACTGCCGAGTTGGTGCTGTTCGCGACCGTCGCGCTCAGAGTCGCGGTGCCGCCGGCCTGAAGGCTGCCGGCCGCCGGGCACACCTCGATCAGAACCGCAGGAGCCACGCTCGAACAGGCGCTCTGACCGGCCACCGCAGGCGCGGTCGTGGTGGCCGACCCCGGCGTGATCACCACGTTGGCCGTGTCCGCGTGGCCCGCATCGTCGGTTACCGTCAACGCAACGGTCGCGACTCCGCAGGAAGGCGCCGTCACCGACGCCCTGGAGGTCGCCGCGCCCGTGATGCTCAGCGCGAGCCCGCCGCTCACCGGGCTCCACTGATAGCTGGCGACGGTGTGACCGTTGGCGGCGCCGCTGCCGCTGCCATCGAGAGTCAGGCTCTGGCCCGGCGACACCATTGCGGGAACGGCGACGGCGGCGATCGGACGCAGGGCCGCGGTCAGCGCGCCCGGCGCGTTCGCCATGCCTGCACCGCACGTCTGGTCATCGCGCGTGCAGATGCATTCGCTGTTCTGCACGTCATTGGCGCCGGCCGGCACGTGGCACATCTGCGGCTGGGCACCGGTCGCATCGAGCGAGGTCTGCGGGAACGGCAGCGAGCCTTCCTTCAGCCGCGAGATGAGCTGGCAGGAGTTGAGGTTGCTGTTGACCGTGGACATGAGCGCTGCGATCCCGGAGACGACCGGTGCGGAGAAACTCGTGCCGATGTTGTAATCGCGGTATTGGCCCGAGCTGATGGAGCAGCCGGGGAAGCTCCCGGTTGTCGAATCGCAATAATAAAGACCGGTGTAGTCGTTGGCATCCGGAGTCGCGGGGCTCATGGCGCTCAGATTCGTGGTAGTCGTCATGGAATACACGCAGGCCGATTCGGCGCCCGTGAACGCGTCGCCGCAGTTTCCCGCCGGCGCGCCGAGCGCAACCTCGGGACCGAGGCTGCTGTAGCCGACCTTGGTACCGGCCTGGCGCAGCCCCGCCACAGCGGCGACGCCCGGGCAGTTGGCCGGCGCGTCGACCGGGCCGCCTTCGTTTCCGGCCGAGACGACCACCAGCACGCCGGCCGCCGTCAGCTGGCCGATGGCCTCGATATAGCTCGACGGACAGCTGCCGGTGCCGCCGAGACTCATGTTGATGATCCTGGCCGGGTTCGGATTGCCGGGTGCGCCGCTCACCGTGATTCCGCCCGCCCAGAGCATCGCCGCGATGATGTCGGAATCCAGGCCGCCGCACTTGCCGAGCGCACGCACCGGCAGGATGAGCGGGCCCCGGGTGAGCCCCGCAACGCCGGCGCCGTTGTTGGTTTCGGCGCCGAGAATCCCTGCGACGCGCGTGCCGTGCCAGGAGCTCGGCATGGCGGTCGCCTGGCTGCACTCGTTGGGGTTGTTGGTGATGTCGGCGCTCGTGATCCAGTCGCCCGGGTCGGCCGCACCCGCACCCGGGCAGGCGCCGCCGTTCGCCACGAAGGAATCCGAGATGAAGCAGTAGCCGGACAGCAGGCGGCTCACGAGATCCGGGTGATCGGGCCGCACTCCGGTATCGATGTCGGCGATGACGAGGGTGGCGCTGCCCGTGGTGATGCTCCAGGCGTCCAGCGCATCGACCGCGCTCGGTGTCGCGGCGGCGGTCTGCAGGTACCACTGCTGCGCGAACAGCGGATCGTTGGGGGCGCCATGGATGTAGCGGCGCTCATCGCGCACGGCGTATTCGACCTCGGGGTCCGCGCGCAGCCGCGCCAGGTTCGCTGCCGCCGATTCTCCCGAGGCGGCCTCGACCTGCAGGGCGTGGATGAGCGCCGTGATCGGGCGATGCGCCAGGAGGCGAATACTGCTGCGGGAGGCGAGCGCGGCGAGGCGCCCCGTGGAATCGTCCGGCCGGACTGCGACCGCGGACGGGGCAGCGCTGCGCAGCTTCACGATGAGCTGCTGCGCCACTGCGGCGGGCGCGCCGTGTGGGTGCGTGCGCACCGGATTCACTTCCGCGGCGAATGCGGGCGTGCCGCTTAGCGCGGCGAGCAGGCACAGGTACACGAGCCAACGCATCAGCCCACCTCTACGAGCGATATCCATCCGATCCTTTTAAGTGAAAGTTACCCGGACGCGAAAGCTGTCGGCTCACTACGACAACACGTTCTCGCGCAGCGCCCGGACAGGCTGCCGATTTGCGATGCGCGTCACACTCAGGCGTCAGCCGTTGCGCCGCGATTGCTTGCGCCAGGCGCCGCACGCAACGGTTGGGGTGCGTGATACTCTCGCGGCCGGCCATGTTTTCAGGGGATTGGCCGTGATCAACTACTTCAGAATGCTCACCCGGCCGCAGCTGCACGCCTATCTCGCGGCGCTCGGCGGCTGGTCGCTCGATGCGCTCGATTTCTTCGTCTTCGTCTTCTGCCTCAAGTCGATCAGCGCGGAGTTCCACACCACCGTCAAGGCGGTGGCCGAGGGCGTGTTCCTGACCCTCGCCATGCGGCCCTTTGGCGCGCTGGTGTTCGGCTGGCTGGCCGAGAAGTACGGCCGGCGGCCGATCCTGATGCTGAATGTGCTGTGTTACTCGGCGGTGCAGCTCGCCACTGCCTTCGCTCCCAACCTGGCGACGCTGCTGGCGCTGCGGGCGGTGTTCGGCTTCGCCATGGGCGGCGAATGGGGCGTCGGGGCGGCGCTCGCGTTCGAGACGCTGCCGGCGAAGGGACGCGGATTCTTCTCCGGGCTGTTGCAGGAGGGCTATCCCATCGGCTTCCTGCTCGCCTCGGTCGTGTTCGCCTACGCCTTCGATTACGTCGGCTGGCGCGGCATGTTCGTCATCAGCTCGCTGTCGGCGTTGCTGGTGCTCTATATCCGTTTTGGAGTCCACGAGTCCCCCGCCTGGGTCGCGGGCCGCTCGCGGCAGCGCGCCTCGGTGGCCGCCACCTGGTCCGCGTTGTCGCACTACCTGCCGACGTTCCTGTACCTGGTGCTGCTGATGGCCTGCTTCAACGCCTTCTCGCACGGCTCGCAGGATCTTTATCCGACGTTCCTGCAGGTACAACACGGCTTCTCCGCGACCGAGACCGGTCACATCGCCATCGTGACGAATATCGGGGCGCTGCTCGGTGGCATCAGCTTCGGGGCGTTGTCGGAGCATCTCGGGCGGCGGCGGGCGATCGCGCTCGCGGCGCTGCTCGCGCTGCCGATGATCCCGTTGTGGGCGTACTCACACACGGGAGTCATGCTGGCCGTGGGCGGGTTCCTCATGCAGTTCATGGTGCAGGGCGCCTGGGGCATCGTGCCCGCGCATCTCAACGAGCTCTCGCCCCCCGGGGCGCGGGCGGTCTTGCCCGGCTTCGCCTATCAGCTGGGCAACCTCGCCATGTCGCGCATGGCTCCGATCCAGGCAGGTTACGCCGAGGCGCACGGCAACGACTTCGCGTGGGTGATGGCGTGCACGATCGCGGCGGTGGCCGTAGCACTCACGCTGGTGACCGTCTTCGGCCCGGAGGCACGCGCGGCGGAGCTGAAAGTCGCGTAACGCGGAAAATCACAGGCTGGCACGCCCCGGGACGCAGGAATCGAGACCACCGTCACGACTCGCTTCCCGTGGCCGCGTAAAGTGCTTGCGGCTCCGGGGCTTAGGCCCGCGATGCCGTTTGTCCTCGGATTGCTGCACGACCTGGGCTGGCTGGTCCATCTGCAGATCGAGCGCGAGGGGCGCCTGCGGCCTCACGAAGCGGGCAGCCTGGCGCCGACCGCACATACGGAGCACGCCCTGCTGAGCGCCGCGCTGTTCGCGCATTGGCAGCTGCCGGCGCAGTTCATCGATGCGGCGCGCGATCATCACCATATGCCGGAAACGGAACCGCTACCGCCCGGCAGCGCGCTGCTGGCGGTCGCCGAGCAATGCGCCATGCACGGCGGCGATGCCTTCGGCAGCGATGTCCGGCCGCCGGACTCGCAGTTGCCACTGGCACTGTTTCGCATCACGGAGGCAGATCTGCCGGAGCTGGGAACCCAGTGCGCGGCGGAGGCCACGCTCCTCGATGGGCTGGTGAACTGAATGGCACACAGCGAATCCCAGATCCTCAGCCTGCTCGATGGCGAGCTCTCAGGCGGCGTGACCCCCGAAGAGGCGCCGGCCCGCGACCGGCTCACCGGCATGCTGAGCCGCGAGGCCCTGCTCGCCCGACTCGAGCAAACCATCGCCAGAGCCGCGGCGCAGCCGCACAACGGCTTCGCCCTGCTGTTCCTCGACCTCGACCGCTTCAAGCTGGTGAACCATGTCTACGGCCACGAGGCCGGGGACCAGCTGCTGCGCCAGGTCGGCGAGCGGATTCGCACCACCAGCCGCGCGACCGACGCCGTGCTCCCCGCCACGCGCGGCAACGCTGCGGCGCGGCTCGGGGGCGATGAGTTCGTGGTAGTGCTGGAGCAGCTGTCGCGCCCCGAGGAGGCGCACACGGTCGCGGAGCGGCTGCTCGCCACGGTTGCCGGCGATTACTGGATCCAGGGTGCCCGGGTCACTATCTCCGTGAGCATCGGCATCGTCCACAGCGCCGGCGGATATCGCAACGCCAGCGATCTGCTGCGCGATGCCGATACCGCGATGTACGCGGCCAAGGCCGCAGGCCGGGGCCGCTACGCAGTCTTCGATTCATCGATGAGCCAGCGCACCCGGCAGCGGGTTGATACCGAACGCGAGCTGCGGGCGGCCATCGACAGCGAGCAGCTCGCACTCGTGTACCAGCCCATCGTGAGCCTGCAGACCGGTGCCGTCGTCGGCATCGAAGCGCTGGTGCGCTGGCAGCACCCGAGCAAGGGCATGATCGCTCCGGCCCAGTTCCTGCCCGTCGCGGTGGAGAGCGAGCTGATCCAACCGCTCGGAGACTGGGTCATCGGCAAGGCTTGCCGTGACTTCGCCAGACTGCAGCGGCAGATGGGCGAGGCGGCGCCCGGGTTCGTGAGCGTCAACGTCTCGCGCCGGCAGCTCGGCGATCGGATATTGCCGGCCAGACTGGCCGAGATCCTGGGCGGCTGCGCGCTCGAGCCCCGCCACCTCCACGTCGAGATCACCGAGAGCGAGCTGATGACGGACTTTGCCGTGGCGAAGCAGACGCTCGATGCCATCAAGGCGCTCGGAATCGCGCTGTCGGTGGATGACTTCGGCACCGGTTATTCCTCGCTCGCGAGCCTGCACGAGTTCCCGATCGACATATTCAAGCTCGACCGGTCGTTCATGGCCTCGAGCATGCACAGCGCGCAGGGGCCGGCGCTGGTCGCGGTCGCCCACGCGATGATTCTGCTGGCGCGCAACATCAACGTCCGGGTGATTGCCGAGGGCGTCGAGACGGCGGAGCAGCTCGCGCTATTGCAGTCCCTGCAGTGCGATATGGCGCAGGGCTACTTTCTCGGCCGTCCGATGCCGATCGACGCCGTGGCGACTCACCGCGTCCCGATGCAGGTGCAGAGCGAGCCCTGACGGGCTTGCCTGGCAGGCTGCCGCCCGGCGGCTTGGCGTCTAGCCGCCCCCGGCCCGCAACTGCGCCAGGGCCTGCTCGAAGATGCGGATATTCTCCGGCGAATCCTCGGCCGCTTCGGCCTTTTCCGATGAGATCTTCGTCAGCATGGCCAGCTTGATGCGGCCGGCGAGCCCGAATTCCTGGGCTGCTTGCTTGTAAAACTCATTCAGCTTGGCTGCCATGATCGTGCTTCCTTAGCTCTTAAGCCTGGCCCGAGGCAGCTGCCAGCCTGGTCAGCTCCTCGATGGCCGCATGAACGCCCTTCATGCTCTCGCCGAACTGCCCGATCTCGTCGGGTCCCGAGATATCGACCGACAGGCCTTCGATGTCGGCTTTGGCGAGCCGGTCCGACACCGCCTTCAGCCGCCCGAGGCGCTCGAGGATGGCGCGCACCGTCACGAAGCCCACGAGTCCGAGACCCGCGAGCAGGCCGCCGCTGAGTGCCAGCGCCAGGTTGCGGGCGCGCCCGACGGCACGCTCCTGCGCCGCGACCGAAGCCGCGACGTCGTCGTTGAGGTGCTTGACCACCTGGTCGAAGAGATCGGTCGGCGCGCGGTCCTGGCCACGGACCATCTTGTCGGCGACCTTGAAGTCGAAGCCGCCGGCGACATAGGCCTCGTAGGCGGCCTGGTACTTGTCGCCCATGGTCTTGTGGGCGCCCACGAACTGGTTGAGCAGCTCGCGGGACTCGGCGTCCTGCATGCCGCCGGCCAGGGCTTGAGCCCCGCTGCGCACCGCCGACTCCTCGTCGTGGAACTGCCTGGTGTACCTGGCCAGGTCGTCCGGCGTGTGGCCGCGGAGCAGAATATCCTTCCACTCCTGCACCTGCTTCTTGAAGCTGACCTGGATGACCCGCGCCTCCTCGGCCTGGCGCACCTGGCGGCTGAGCAGCGCATCGTAACCGGCGGACACGCTGCGGGTCTGCGCCAGCAGGGCTAACGCGAGGAGCACGAACAGCGTGACGACCCCGCAGAAGAACACAATGAGTTTGGTTGAGATCTTCATGGCGCCTCCAATGCGCACTGTCTCCTGAGCCAACCTATCGGCTCAATTTGACATTCCTTGACGTGAGCTCCATCACAAAAAATCAGAACTCGGTCCAGTCGTCGCTGCCTCCGGTGGCCGCCTTGACCGCCGGCTTCCTGGCCGCCTTGACGGGCGCGGCGCTGCGCACGGCCGTGGCGGCCGCGGGTGCGGCGGCCTTCTTCGCCGCGACCGCGCCGCGACGGGTCGAGGCCTGCGCGGCGGCGGCAGCCGCGGCCTGCGCCGACACCTGGTAGCGCTCCATCATCTGGCTGAGCCCCTTGGCCTGGTCGGCCATCGACTGGCTGGCCGCGGAAGCCTGCTCCACCAGTGCGGCGTTCTGCTGCGTCATCTCGTCGAGCTGCACGACCGCCTTGTTGACCTGCTCGATGCCGGCGGACTGCTCGCGGCTCGCGCCGGCGATCTCGCCGACGATGTCGCTCACTTTTTTCACGGCGGTAACGATGTGATCGAGCGTCTGGCCGGACTGGCTGACGAGCTGCGAGCCCTCCTCCACCTTCCGGACGCTGTCCTGGATCAGGCCCTTGATCTCCTTGGCTGCGGTGGCGCTGCGGCCGGCGAGGTTGCGCACCTCGCTCGCCACCACTGCGAATCCGCGCCCCTGCTCGCCGGCCCGGGCGGCCTCGACCGCCGCATTGAGCGCGAGCAGGTTGGTCTGAAAGGCGATCTCGTCGATCACGCCGATGATGTCGACGATCTTCTTCGAGGCCTCGTTGATCTCGGTCATGGCACGGATGGCCTGGCCGACCACGTTGCCGCCCTTGTCGGCCTGATCACGCGCCGCGGTGGCGAGCTGGCTCGCCTGGCTGGCGTTGTCGGCGTTCTGCTTGACGGTCGAGGTCATCTGCTCCATCGAGGACGCGGTCTCCTCGAGGCTTGCGGCCTGCTCCTCGGTGCGCTGGCTCAGGTCGGCGTTGCCCTGTGAGATCTCGATCGCGCCGCGTGAAACCTCGGTCGCGGACGCCTGCACGATGCTCACGACCTCGCTCATGTTCTCGGTGAGCTGATTGATGCCCCTGCCGATCTCGGCGAACACGCCCGCCTTGCCGCTCAAGTCCATGCGCTGCGTCAGGTCCCCCGAAGTGGCGCTCTGCACCAGCGTGTTGATCTCGGCCTCGATGCCGAGCTCGGCGGTGCGGTCTGCCCACTCGAGTACCGTTCCCAGGCGCCGGCCGCCCGCGTCCACCATGGGACTGGCGCTGATGCGCAGGGTGCGTCCGCCGAGCGCGATCTGCGACGTGAAAGTCTTGTCGAGGCCCGCCAGGAGATTGCGCTGATGCGCGGGATTCCTGTGGAAGGTGTCGATGTTCGCGCCGAGCAGCGCCCTGGCGTCGAAGTTCGGCAGATCCCTGCGGAAGTCGTCCTGCGCGCCACCCATCATCTCGCGCATGGCGTTGTTCAGGTAAATGATGTTGAGGTCGGTATCCGCCACCATCACGTTGGAAGAGAGATTATCGAGCGCGCCCTTGAAGGCGGCGTTCATCTCGCTCTGCCGTACCTGCTCGGTGATGTCGGTCGAGTACTCGACCACCTTGAAGGGCTTGTCGTCCATGTCCCGGATCGGGTTGTAGGTGGACTGCAGCCACACCTCGCGCCCGCCCTTGCCGACGCGCCGGTACTGCCCGGCATCTCCTTCGCCGCGCGCGAGCCTGGCCCAGAAGGCGCGGAACTCCGCCGAGTCGCGCGCTGCAGGATCCAGCAGCATGCCGTGATGCTTGCCGCGGATCTCCTCGAGCTTGTAGCCCACGGCCTTGAGAAAATTCTCGTTGGCCGTGAGGATGGTGCCGTCAGTGCCGAACTCGATGACCGCCTGCGCGTTGCTCACCGCCTTGAGCTCGCCTTCGTACTCGGTCGACTTGCGGATGGTCTCGGTGATGTCCTGGGCCAGCGCGACCACCTTGACGAGCTTGCCCCTGGCGTCGGCAATCGCGTTGTAGCTGGCGCGGATCCAGATCACCCGGCCTTCCTTGTGGAAGCGCCGCTGGCGCCCGGACTGGGGCTCGCCGCGCTGCAGCTTCTCCCAGAAAGCGCGGTACTCGGCGCCGTCGCGTGCGGCAGGCGGCACGAAGATCCGATGGTGCTGGCCACGCACTTCCTCGAGCGAATAGCCAAAGACCTTCAGATAGTTCTCGTTGGCCCAGAGGATCGTGCCGTCCATCGTGAGCTCGATGACGGCTTGCGAGCGGCGTATCGCGGCGACCTGTCCGGCGAGATCCGCATACGACAGCTTGTCGGAGGCCGCTGTGCGCGGCTTGGAACGCTTCGGTCCGGTCAACCGGGCCTTGCGCACTGAAATCTTGCTCATCACGCGCTCGCTGTTGGTGAAACCGAACCCGCCGCTCCGGGCGGCGCTCCCGAAAATTCCCGGAGACCGTCGCTATAGCGGCACCTCGCGGCCGGACTTTAGTCGCCCGGCGTCGCGCGGTGTGGCTCAGACGGCCGTATTGAGCAGCCGGCCGGGCGCGGTCGCCGTACCGGCCTGCAGGTTCTGCAGCAGTGCCTGCAGCGCGGACTGCGTCGATGCAGAAGCGGCCGCGGCAGTGGCGTTGCCCGTGCTGCTGCCCTGGGCCTGCTGCAGCAGCGATTGGAGCTGCGCGGCCATGGCGCCGCCGTGATAATGCTAGCGGTTGGGGGGAGCGCGCCGCTGAAGTGCGGGAGGAGCTTCGGCCACAGCTTGCCGCCGAGGCGGCCGAGTACGGCAAGCCCTTGCCGGCTCGGGCGCACCAGCCACGGCGGTCGTGGTCGCGGTACGGGGATCGGATGCCGCAGCATGCTGACGTACTCCTCTGATTGCGTTCGCTATCCTTGCCTCGTGGCCGGCCGTTCCACTACCGGTCGGCGCCGGGGAAGCACGCCAGGAAGGTGCAATCGCGGTGCCACGTCGTGTTACGTGGTTCACGAAATGGCAACGACGCTGCGCTCACGCCGTGACGGCCTGTAGCTGCGCCCGTGAGGGCGCCAGGCGGGTCAGAAGAGAGCCACCAGTGCGCCCGCGGTGATCGCCACGGACCGATCGCTGCCATGGTTGAAGTCGACGCTGTAGCTCGGCTCGATGAACCAACCCCAGCGCCGATTCCTCCAGAACTGTGGATCGAGCAGCAGCTCGGCGCCGAATGAATCGGCACGCTCGAGAGGCGCGTTGGTGTGCGTCCAGGTCGGACCGAAACCGATCATGAACTCAAAACTCGGTGAGACATCAAACGGCTTCTTGAAACTGAACTCGGCGTCCCATTCGCTGGCACCTTCGATCTGAAACCGGCTGATACCGGCCTCCAGCTCAAGCCAATGTTCGATCGGAGTGAACTCGATCGCGACGCTGGGTCCAAGGTGCGTCGCCGGGTTCCCTGATACCGCGCGATCGGCGACGGCGCCGAGCTCCAGCTCGGCTGCGGAGTCAGCGGCGGCGGTGCTGCACGACAAGGCGGCCGCGCACGTTACCAGGGCCTGCGCCAGCAGATTGATTGCGCGAGTGGTCGACCGGTCCAACGGCAGGTTGACGCCGGTCTCAACCCGCGCCACGGTCACAAGCCGCAGTCGCTCAGCCCCGGATGCTCGTCCGGCCGCCGGCCGAGCGGCCAGCGAAATTTCCGCTCGGTCTCTGCGATGGGCAGATCGTTGATGCTCGCGAAGCGGCGCCGCATCAGGCCCTCCTCATTGAACTCCCAGTTCTCGTTGCCGTAGCTGCGGAACCAGTGGCCCGAATCGTCGTGCCATTCATAGCAAAATCGCACCGCGATGCGGTTGCCGGCACAGGCCCACAATTCCTTGATCAGCCGGTAGTCGAGCTCCCGCGCCCACTTGCGCTGCAGGAACGCGCGCACCTGCTCACGCCCGACCGGGAACTCGGCGCGATTCCGCCACTGCGTGTCCTCGGTATAGACCTGCACGACCCGGTCCGGGTCGCGGCTGTTCCAGGCGTCTTCGGCCATGCGCACCTTCTGGGTGGCTGACTCGACGGTGAACGGTGGAATGGGGGGACGCGCTGGCATGGCGATTCTCCTGGTGCGGTGCGCCGGCGGACAGGTCCGTGCGCCGGAAGAATCTAGCAAAGCCGCCGGGGCCGCGCATGCATCGACAGCGTGGACGGAATCGCGTCGCTAGCGTGGATCGGCCGCGGTGCTCGCCTCGAGCTTCGCCTGGAAGGCCGCATCGCCGATCAGGTTCGTCGTGTTGGCCAGCACCCGGCCCTGACCATCGACCAGGGTGATCACCTGGGTATGGTCGAAGCTGCCGTCCGGGAGCCTGCGGTAATGAAAGCCGAGGAGTTCCGCGATGCGGCGGGCATCGGGCTCCCTGGCGCTGGCGAAGGTCCAGCGCCCCGGATCGGCCCGGTGCATGTTGGACAATTCGGTCAGGCGCTTTGGCGTATCGTGCGCCGCATCGAAGCTCACCAGCAGCACGCGCAGGCGCGCGCGGGATGACTCATCGAGGTGTGCCTCGTAAACCTGCACGGCGGTGATCAGCATCGGGCAATAGGAGGGACAGTTGCCGTAGAACATGCTGATCACGGTGGGATGCCCCTGGTACACATCGAAGCCGGCCACGACGCCCTTCTGCGTGGTGAGCGTGGCGCGCAGCTGGTAGAGCGAATCAGTCGGCAGAGCGGCCGCCGCGCACACCGCCAGCACGCTCAGCGGGGCGAGTGCACCGAGGAGCGCTCTGCGGCGCGACTTCATGGCCTCAACCCGGCGTCGCGGGCGCAGCGAAAGCCGAGGCCGTGACCGGTGCCGGCGGCACGCAGGCTGCCGAGCAACGCAATACGCATGAGCACGGGATAATTCTCCTTCTGTTGCAGGTTCTGCGCACCGCTGCCGCAGAAGCGCTCGGGGTCGGCATCGGCCGGCAGCAGCGAGTCGAAATCGTGGACCCATTCCCACACCAGGCCGTGGAGGTCGTACAGGCCGTAGACGTTCGCGGTCCCCTGCTCGACCGCGGGCAGGCTGTCGCCGGTCGGGCGCGCGTACCAGTCGAGCACCTGCTGCCGCCAGCTCGCGTCCGCTCTGGCGTCGCGGCGGGTCGCGCTCGCGGCCGCCGCCAGCTCCCACTCGTACCAGTTCGGCAGGCGTGCCTGCTGAGCCTCGCAATACGCCTCCGCCGCGAACCAGCTGATCCGGGTCACGGGCTGCGTCGGTGCCGCGCGCGGGCCGGGATCGAGCGGACCCGACCAGTGACCGAGATAGTCGGAATCCGCGAGCGTGGCCGGGACTGCGCCCCGCTGCCATTGCGGATGCGACCTGACGAACGCCAGGAATTCGGCGTTGGTCACCGGATGGCGCTGCAGCAGGAATCCAGGCACCGCCACCTGGTCCTCCTTGCCGTTCGGGAGAGCGGAGCGAAACTCCGCGGCCGCCACCGGCACGAAAGGATTGTCTTCGGCAGCCGCAGCGCCTGCGCACAGCAGCGCGACGCCCGCCAGCCAGCCGCGCGACAGCATGTCAGTGCACTGAGCCTTCCGCACGCTTGGTCGACGCCCGCAACTGCTTCACTTCATCCGCGCTGACGGCCTCGCCGCTGTTACCCCAGCTGTTGCGCACGTAGGTGAGGATGTTGGCCAGCTCGTCGTCGTTGAGCTGACTCATCGGCGGCATCACGGAGTTGAACTCGTTACCGTTCACAGTGACCTTGCCGGTGAGTCCGTTGAGCACAATGCCGATGGCACGCTGCTTGTCGGCCATCAGGAAGTCCGAGCGTGCCAGGGGCGGAAATACGCTGGGCAACCCCTCACCGTTCGCTTGATGGCACACGGAACAAGTGCCGGTGAAGCGCGACAGGCCGGCGTTGACCTGCTGCTCCTTGGTGAGCGTGCCGCTCGCTTCGGCGGCGCGCGCCTCGGCCACCGCAGCAGGATTCGCCGCCAGGTCGCCGAGGTAGACCGAGTCGACCTCCTTGCCGGAGTAGATGGCCTTGTTCGGCTCGCCGTCGGCCTTGAGGATCGCCAGCGCTCCCTTGTTGAAGGCGCGCAGGATCGAATGGTCGACCAGCACGTAGCTGCCGGGAACCCGCACGTAAAACTCGACCATCGCCGCTCCGCCGGAGGGAATCAATGTAGTCTGGACGTTCTCCTGCTCGTGCACGCCGCCCTCGTAGCGAACGCGGTCGAAAATCGCGCCGATGACGTGGAAGCTGCTGACGAGATTCGGCCCGCCGTTGCCGACGAACAGGCGCACGTGATCGCCGACCTTGGCCTTGAGCGCATGCTCACCCACCAGTGAGCCCTCGGCGCCGTTGAACAGCACGTAGGTCGGCCGCTCGTCGATGGCCTTCTGCATGTCGAAGTCCTGGTGGCCACGCTCGCGGTACCGGCCGACCGTGTAGAAATCGCCCTGCATCACGTAGTACTCGTGGTCGACCGGCTTCATGCCCTCAGGCGGCTCCACCAGCATGAGGCCATACATGCCGTTGGCGATGTGCATGCCGACCGGCGCCGTGGCGCAGTGATAGACGTAGATCCCCTGGTTGAGCGCCTTGAAGGTGAACTGGGACTCGTGCCCCGGCGCGGTAAAGCTCGATGCCGCGCCGCCGCCCGGACCGGTGACGCCGTGCAGGTCGATGTTGTGCGGCATCTTGTTATCGGGATGGTTCCTCAGGTGGAACTCCACGGTGTCACCCTGGCGCACACGGATGAAGCTGCCGGGGGTGGTTCCGCCGAAGGTCCAGAAGGTGTAGGTGACTCCCTCGGAGATTTCCTTCTCCACTTCGCGCACCTCCAGCTCCACGATCACCTTGGCGGGATGCTTGCGGTGAATCGGCGGCGGAACGAAGGGCGGGCCGGTGAGTTGCGCGTGAATGGGCTCGCCCTGGGGCGGTCCGAAATCGCCCGGGGCCAGCCCGGCGGGCTTAGGCGCGCCGGCAGCCGTGAGCCAGACGCCGAGTGCGCAAATCAAGCTCGTCAGCTGGATCGGTGCGGCTCTGGTCATCGGCGTTTCTCCCCAAGGGCAGCGTCGCCGAGCACGCTGCGCAGGCGGCATGCGGGCGAGATCGCGCAGTGATTGGTGTTGATGCTCGCCGCCCGCGAGGCCGGGCGGAATAAGAACTAGTGCGTACGCGGACCCACGGCGCGCGGCACGCCGGCGCTCAGGCCGGCGGGGCGGTGCGAGAACGGGCGGGCAAAGTCCCCGTGACGATCCAGTCCATGGGAATGTCGTGCGGCTGGGGGAAGATCGTGCGAAGCGCAGCGCAGGAGTAGCCCAGACCGATCACGAGCGGCCGCGGATTGAGCACTGCCAGCGTGCGATCGAAGAAACCCCCGCCATAGCCGAGCCGATAGCACTGCAGATCGAAGCCGACCACTGGGGCGAGCACCACGGTGGGCGTGACCTCGGGACCGTCGGCCGGATAGGGAATCCGCCACAGGCCGTGCGCAAGGCGCGCAGCGGGGTGCCACTCGCGAAACGCGAGCGGCTGGCCGTGCGCCAGCGCAACCGGCAAGGCGATGCGGGTGCCGCGTTCCGAACGGGAGCGCATCCAGGCGCGCAGATCCGGTTCGGCGCGTATCGGCCAGTACACACTGACAATCTGCGGCTGGTTGTCGGGAATCAGGCGCTCGAGATCGGCGGCAATCGCGGCGGTCTGTGCCGCGCGCGACTCGGGACTCAACGCCAGGCGCGCGGCGAGCAAGCGCTCGCGCTCGGCCTTGCGCCAGCGCGCAACGTCCTGTGCCTGGCGCGGGTCGACCACCGCGGTGCCGTCCGGACCGAGCTCATGCAGGAAACACGGCGCCGAACCGCCTTCATCCATATCGCCATCATCGCCACCGCCAGCCATGACTGAACTCACGCGACGGGTCGCGCCCGATCGTTCACAATGCGCGCGTGCTGAGCGCGCACTTTGCGGCGATCCGCCTGCTGCACGTCGGCTGTGTGGCGGTCTCCGGGACGTTGTTCACGGTCCGGGGCCTGATGCGCATCGCGGAGCTCCCGGGCGCCAACCATTGGACTCTGCGCTGGACCTCCTATGTAGTCGACACGGCACTGCTCGGCGCTGCCGTGCTGCTGACGCTCATCGTGCACCAGTACCCCTTCGTCGACGGGTGGTTGACGTGCAAGATGCTGCTGCTGCCCCTCTACATCGGGCTGGGCATCGTTGCCCTGAAGCGCGCGCGCACCCGAGCGGGCCGCAGCGCCGCTTTCGTCGCCGCGCTTTTCACCTTCTTCTATATAGTGGGCGTGGCGCTCGCTCATGACCCTTCCGGGTGGCTCGCCCTGCTGCGCTGATATCTCTCGTGCGTGCACGCTCACCCCGCCCTGCCATCCACCCGCGGACCGCTGAGGATGGGTGCATAGACCACGACAAAGAAAAGGAAAGCGGCGGTCCACAGGAATGCCGCTGCCGCGATGACCATCGGGTAACTGACTCGCAATACTGCGAGCCCGAATACCCTGACCAGCACGGCGCCGAGCAGCAGCAGGTACGAGGCGGCCGTTACGGGGTGCGCCAGCAGCGGCCGACCCGTGTGCCCGAGCGCCGCACGTGTCATCACGCCCAGGATCATGGTCGCCAGCGTGCCCATCGTCAGCGCATGGAGCCACAAGGCGGAGAAGGCCGCGCCGTCGAGCAAGGCAATCGCCTTCAACGCGAGCCCCACGGGCAGCCAAAGGTAGGCCACGTGCAGGACCCATACAATCGGCTGGCGCAGCGTTCGCAAAGCGCCCCACTGCGCGAAACGCCAACTCTGGATCACCGCGGCTGCCGCCGCCAGTCCCCCGCAGAGGTGAGAGTCTGGCGAGAACACATCGCCCAGCATCACGGCCGCCATGCTGACGACCGCGGCGATCGTCAGAGCGGGGCTGGAGCTCACGCTGTTCTGCAGCCCCTGCGGGCGGAGCGCCGTCGCCGTGAAGGCCGGTACGATGCGTCCGCCGATGACGGTCACGAGCACCAGCAGAAGATCGATCCCGATGAGGAGCGCATGCAGGGCGAGCGGAGCGTCGTGCTCGATGAGCGCGACGTGAAAGAGGAGATTCGTGAGCCACAACAGGCCCAGGACCAACAGCAGCGGAGTATTGCGATTCTGCGACCGCAGCAGCGGCCGCGCGACCAATATGGCCAGTGCCGGAAGGAAGCTCAGATCCACTGCCGCCGTCAGGGCACGCGGCCAGTGCGAGGAGCTCGCGATCATGATGCGCCCCGCCAGCCACACCGCCGAGAGCACGACGAGGGGTGTGCCGGCAAAACCCTTCTGCCCGGTCCAGCTCGGCACGGCGGTGAGCAAGAAGCCCGCCACCGCGCTCGCGATGAAGCCAAAGAGCATCTCGTGCGCATGCCACAGTGTCGGCGGCCAATCGCTGCTCAGGGCTACGCCGTAGGTGATATTGAGAGCCCATACCGGTATCAGCAGTAAGGCGGCGAGACCGGCCAGGAGAAAGTGCGGCCGGAAGCCATAGGCGAACAGCGCGAAACGCATACTCGACGGTCTGCCGGAGGCGACTCAGCCTGTCGGCCCGCCGCGGCGGGCCACGCGCAGCAGCCGGCAGACCGTGCTTCCCAGACGATTGGGGCGGTTCTTGCCCCGTTGCGCAAAGATTCCGACCGCGGGCCATGCCGCGTTGTTCCGTGGATGGCGGGCGCCGGTCACGATCCTGGAGGGATCGACGGCATGAAAGTGATAGATGACCTCGATATGGGAGAACCCGTCGAGCCCCTGCAGGGCATCGGCGCTGAATGTCTCGACCAGCGAGATTCTCGCCTGCTCTCCGCCCCAGTAGTCATCCTCGGCCTGCGGGCGTGCGGCGGAAACGAAGCCGATGGGCATCAACTCAACCACCACGACAGCTGCTCCCTGCGCAGGACTTTCAGGCCGGCAGAATGATCTGCGGCGGCGCGCGCCGCTGCGAGGCCCGCCCGAGTGTGTAATAAAGAATGCCGGGCACGAGCAACCCGACGATCCAGGAGATGTCGACCCCGCCGAGGGGCTCGACCAGCGGGCCGGTATAGAAGGCGGTGGAAAGGAACGGGATCTGCACCAGGATGCCGATCAGATAGATCACGATGCCGGTCGCATTCCAGCGGCCGTAGCGCCCGTCGGGATCGGATAACGCCGGCACGTCGTAGCGCGAGCGCGTGAAGCAGTAGTAGTCGATCAGATTTATCGCGCTCCAGGGCGTGAACACCGCGAGCAGACACAGAATGAAGGCCTCGAATGCCTTGAGGAACGAGTGACGGCCGGTCAGCGCGAGCAGCGCCGAGACACTCACCATCGCGACGATGTAGAAGAACCGGTGCCGCAGCGGAATGCGCACGCCGCGCCGCAGGCCGCTCACGATCGTCGCCATGGACATGAAACTGCCGTAGGCGTTCAGCGCCGTCACCGTGACCTTGCCGAACGCGATGCTCAAGTACAGCAGGCTGGAAACCACGCCGGCCGAGCCCAGAGCGACGATGTAGGCCACCTCGTGATGCTCGAATTGCCTGCCCGCCACGGCGGCGGCAAACACCCCGAAGGTCATGGAAACCTGCGCGCCAATGACCGATCCCAGGCCGACGGCGCCGAACACCTTGGCAACGGACGTGTTGCGCGGCAGATAGCGGGAGTAATCGGCGACATACGGGCCATAGGCGATCTGCCAGGAAGCCGATAGCGACATCGACAGGAGAAACTGGCTCAGGGAGAAATGCCGCTGCGCCAACAGGGCGGACACGTCGTGGGTCGCGAACAACCGGGCGAACATATAGGCAAAGGCGACCACGCCGACGACGCTCGCAATGCGTCCGAGCACGTGAATGACGCGATAGCCGAAGATGGTCACGACCACGATGAAGCAGGTGAAGATGACAATCCCGGCGGCGTCATCGACGTCGAGCAGCCGCCCGATCGCCTGCCCGGCCAGCACGCAGCCGCTGGCGGAAAAGCCGATGTACATCAGGCACACCGCGACGATCGGTATGACCGCCCCATAAACGCCGAACTGCACGCGGCTCGAGATCATCTGCGGCAGACCGAGCTGCGGCCCCTGCGCCGCATGGAGCGCCATCACCGTACCGCCGATGATCTGACCGAGGAACAGCGCGATCAGCGACCAGAACACATCACCGCCGAACACCACGGCGAGCGCCCCGGTGACGATGGCAGTGATCTGCAGATTGGCCGCCAGCCACAGCGTGAACTGGCTCGCCAGCCCGCCATGCCGCTCAGCCTCCGGGATGTAGTCGATCGAGCGGACCTCGATCGCGGACGGCAGCACGTCAGGGGCGTTTGCAACTGACATCGTTGGATTCTTCCACAACGACGTCCGTGTCGCCATGCGGTCTGCAGCGGGTACGCGCGTGTAGACACGCCCCCCGCTCAGGTTACTGCGGGGAACTCCTGCCTAAGTCCATCAGCAGCATGCTGAGCAGGTAAAGCCGGGGGGTTACGCTATCCAACTCGAGGAATTCCTTCTCGGAGTGAAACCCGCCTCCGACAGGCCCGAGACCGTCCAACGCAGCAACCCCCGCATCCGCCGCGAGCGCTGACTCGGACGCGCCGCCGTTGCCGCCCGGGATCAGGGTGCGGCCAATGCCCGCATAGATCCGCTGCGCCCGCGCGGCGAGCTTGTCGGTGGCGGGATTGTTGGCCAGCGGCGGGAAGCCCTCCCCGTGGCTGACGGTGACCTTGGTGTCGGGGATCACGGTGGTTCCGGCATTCTTGCGCAAAACTTCCGCGACCCGCTCGAAGTCGGCCTTGTCGCGCACGCGCACGTTGATCTGCGCCCATGCGTCCTCGGGGATGATGTTGCCGCGTGTGCCGGCATGCATGACGGTCAGATTCACCGTGAGTCCGTCGCCGGACTTCGGAAAGACATCCAGTCCCGAGAGCTGATGGATCAGCTCGAGTGCCGCATTGCGGCCATCCTGAGGAGCGACGCCTGCGTGTGCGGCGCGTCCCTTGACCTCGATGCGGAAAGTGTCAGAGCCCTTGCGCCAGACGGTAAGCGTGTCCGGCAGGTCACCCGGCTCGAGGTTCAGCTCGACGTCGGCATCCTTGAGGAGCTTGCCGATGAGGACCCTCGTTCCGGGCGAGCCGCGTTCCTCCGAGGTCTCCATGAGAACAACGATCCTGCCGAAATTCGTGAAGCCCAGATCGTGGAGGATCTGCAGCGCATAGAGGCCCTCGACCACCCCGCCCTTCTCATCGGAGACGCCCGGACCATAGGCGCGTTTGTCGTCGCTGCGAAACGGCCGGCGTTGGGCAGTGCCCGGCTCGAACACCGTATCGATATGCCCGATCATGAGAATGCGGCTCTTGCCATGACCGGTCAGCGTCGCCACCGTGTTTTCGGCCAGTCCGGCCTCCTCCGCCGGAACGGATTCGATCGTCATTCCCAGCGCCTTCAGGCGCGGAATCAGTACGCCCGCCACCCTGCGGCCGCCCTCGACATCGCCCGTCCCGGAGTCGATGTTCACCACCTGCTCGAGCAGTTGCAGCTCAGCGGTGCGGGCAGCCTGCGCGGCGCTGAGCACCCTGGAGTCTTTCTCCGCTGCCGCACACGTGAGCACCGGCGAGGCCACAGCGACCGCGACCGTGATGATGCCGATGAGGCGCCTGATCATTGATCGGGTGTAGCCCATTTTCTCGCGACCCCCGTTGTCCATAGCCGTCGGGCGATAGTACGCCCGATGGCCGGAAAACCCATTGCCAGCTCCTCGGGGCTCGAGATTGCGCCGGACGCCCTGCGCTACGCAGACCGCCCGGGCAAATCACCACTGCGTCACGAAGCTGCGGAACGCCGCTTGATTCAGAGCACCAGCAGCCGATCTACCGAAGGGCCAGCGACGAAGCGGCGTCGACACTATGTCAAGTCGTGACCGGCCCGCTGCCACGGAAGATAAAGATGAGCGAACGCAAGTCGATCTCGTGTGAGGCGTGCCGCAGCGGCGCAGCTCTGCTTGCGGCGCTCTGGCTGGTGGTGTGCGCGCCCGCGACGAGCGGGGCGGCGCGCTGGGACGCCATGACCTCGGCGCAGTTCAGCAGCTACACGGTCGATACCGGTCTGCCGAACAGCGCGTTGACCGTCATCGCCCAGGATCGCGACGGATTCATCTGGATCGGCAGTCAGAGCGGGCTGATGCGCTTCGACGGCTACCGCTTCCGCACCTATCAGCACGACCCGCAGGATGCGGGCTCGATTCCCTCGAACTTCGTGCAATCGCTGTTTGCCGACGCCGCCGGGACGCTCTGGGTGGGAACGGTAAACGCCGGGCTCGCGCGCTACGACCCTCGCAGCGGCCGCTTCGTCACCTATCCGGTCGGCGAACCGCTGGGGATCAGCGCGGCGGACGTCGAAGCCATCATCGATGACGGCCAGGACGGCCTGTGGGTCGGGACGGAGGGCGGCCTGGATCACCTGCAGAGCGCAACCGGCAAGGTGCTGGCCCACTACCACGATGCGGGGCGCAGCCCCAAGGTGTCGCGCGACTATGTCCTGGCACTCCACCGGGAATCCGGCGGGAGCCTGCTGGTGGGGGACCGCGGCGGTCTCAGGCGCTTTTATCCCGATGTACAACGCTTCGAGCAATTGTCGATCACCGACGCATCCGACAGGCCGGTTGCGGCGAGCGTGAGCACCCTCGCCGAGGATGCTGACCAGCGGATCTGGTTCGGGACCACCCACCAGGGCATCGGTCTGCTGGACTCGCGCGGCTCGGGCCATCTGCCGCCGCTGGTCGGGGCGGATGCTGCCGTTCTCGCACACCAGTCCGTGCGCGGCATGGTCCTGGGGCCCGATGGGAAACTCATCCTGGCGACTTATGGCGCGGGGCTCTTCACCCTCGACCCGACAACCCTCGCCGTACGTCAGATCCGCCACAGCGACAACGATCCGACCAGCCTGTTGTCCGACCAGGCCTACGGCCTGCTGCGCGATCGGTCCGGCCTCCTGTGGGTGCCCACGGAGCAGGGTCTGAGCGTGGCCAACCCCGATCAGACCGCCTTCCAGACAGCTATTGCCGATCACACGCGTCCCGACCAGCTCACCGAGGGCAGCGGCCTCGCGACCTTCATCGATTCGCATGACCGGCTCTGGGTCGGTCATCACACGAGCGGCGTCGACGTGTTCGGGACCGATGGGCGGCGCCTGGCGACGCTGCATCCGAACGAGGGCGGTTCCGCCGCCAGTGGTGATCACAGCGTATACGCTTTTGCCGAAAGCGCAGATGGCACCGTCTGGATCGGAACCTCTCACGGCTTGTACGGGGTCAGGGCGCGCGGGTTGCAGAGTTTTGCCGTGCCGTTCCCCGCTGATCGCACGGGTCCCAACATCCAACGCCTGCTCGTGAGCGGGGCCGAGCTGTGGGTCGGTACACGCAACGGGCTGCTGCGCTACGACATTCGCGCCCGGCGTTGGCGCAGCGTCGCCGTGCAATCGCCGGCGGCACTGTCTGACCGCTTCGTGCTCGCCATCGCCAGCCGCGCAGACGGCAGGCTGTGGATTGGAACCCGCAAGGGACTCAACCTGTTCGATCCGGCCGCCGCAATCACCCTGCCCTTCGCCGGCGCATCGCCCGCGAGCGCGATTCTCCAGCGGGCCTTCATCGTGGATCTATGGAGTGCGCCCGACGGACGATTGTGGGTGGCGACCCTCGACGACGGCGTCTACGTCCTCGCGCCGCAGCGCTCCGGCGCACCCCTGATCCGTCACCTGACGGACCGGGAGGGACTGCCCTCGACCAACATCGATGCACTGCAGCCGGACCTCAATGGGGGTGTGTGGGTGAGCACCGCCAACGGACTCGCGGTGATCGACGCGCAATCGATGCACATCCGCAAGTACCAGCGGGCAGATGGCGTCAGGTTCGGTGATTTCTGGGCGCACGCCTCCGCCGTCACCCTCGATGGGGACCTCGTGTTCGGTGCCGTCGGTGGACTCACTGTCGTGCATCCGGGACTGATCGCCGAACGTCGTTTCCAGCCGCAGCTCCTGATCAGCAGCATCACGGCGGGGGGCCATCCGCTGCCGGCGACACCGTCGGGGCGCCGCGCCGGGTCCGCGCCCATCGTCGTGAATCCGGGCGCCAATTCCTTTCAGGTGGAGTTCGCCGCCACCGACTACAGCGCGCCGCAGAATCTGCGCTACTCATACCTGCTGCAGGGCTATGACTCCGACTGGACCGTGGTGGATGCGGCCAAGCGCACCGCCGCTTACACCAATCTCGATCCCGGAAGCTATCTGCTGCTCGTGCGCGGCACCAACCGCGAGGGTGTGTACTCACCCCACACGCTGCGAGTCCCGGTGCGCGTGTTGCCGGCGTGGTATCAGACGTGGCTGTTCCGGCTGTTGTCGTCGGCGGCCGCCATCTGCCTGATCGCGCTCCTGGTCCATGCACGCACCGCGTATCTGCGCCGGGTGAAGCAGCGCCTCGAGGCGCGAGTCGCCAAGCGCACCGAAGAGCTGCGCCGCAGCAAGCAACAGCTCGAGATGATCGCCTATCTCGATGCCATGACTGGCCTGCCCAACCGCCGCCTGTTCGCGGACAGGTTCGCGCACTTGCGCGCCTCGGCCGACCGTAACCGAGGAGGATTCACGCTGATTCTGGTGGACCTGGACAAGTTCAAGGGGATCAACGATACCCTCGGCCATGCGGCGGGCGATGCCGTACTGATCGCCACCGCGCAACGTCTCAAGGCAGTGACGCGCGAGGTCGATGTGGTCGCGCGCCTCGGCGGTGATGAGTTTGCCGTGCTGCTCGAGGCTACGACTACACCGGAGGCGATCGGCGGTGTCTGCCAGCGGGTTCTGCTCAGCTTCATCGAGCCGGTGCCGATCGAGGGGCACGCCGTCCATGTTGGCATCAGCATGGGCGGCGCGGTCTATCCGCGCGACGGCATCTCGCAATCGGAGCTCTACAAGGTTGCCGACATCGCTCTCTATGAGGCGAAGAAAGCCGGTCGCAATACGTGGCGCCTCTACGCGCCCGAAGCCGAGCCGACGGCGCAAACGGCGTAAATCCATGGACTACTTCGCCCGGCTGCCAGCCCGCGGACTGACCGACGATGGCCTGTAACCCCGCGGACTTCCAGGGCACCTCACACCCTCGAATCCTCAGTACCCGTTAGTACGCCGATGGGTGGAAGTCCCACGGATGCCCGGGGAGTTACCTCGGCTCACCCCACGGTGGGGTCGGTTGCGGCCAGGCCCGGTCTGCGGTTTCCCCTGGCCGAAATCAAAACAGCGTCTTCGCGCGAAAGTTACGCCTTCTCCGCCGCCTGTAACCCCGCGGACTTGTAGGGCACCCCGCACCCTCCGATACCGCAGTAGCCATCAGGATTCTTCGCGAGATACTGCTGGTGATAGTCCTCGGCGTAGAAGAACTCCGGCGCGTCGCGGACTTCGGTGGTTATCGTGCCGCGCCCGGCGCCCGTGAGGCCCGTCTGGTAGATGCGCCGCGATTCCTCGCCGGCCGCCCGTTGCCCCTCGTCGAGCGTGTAGATCGCCGAACGATACTGCGTGCCGACGTCGTTGCCCTGCCTCATGCCTTGGGTGGGATCGTGCGATTCCCAGAACGCCTTAAGAAGCTGCTCATATCCGATCTTCTTCGGGTCGTAGATCACCCGCACGACCTCGGCGTGTCCGGTGTCCCCGGTGCAAACCTCCTCGTAGGTGGGGTTGGGGGTGAAGCCGCCCGCGTAGCCCACCGCCGTCGAATAGACGCCCGGAAGCTCCCAGAAGAGCCGCTCCGCACCCCAGAAGCAGCCGAGGGCGAATATCGCCTCGCGCATCCCGGCGGGGAACGGCGGCACGGTGCGGTGACCGTTGACGAAATGGACCTCGCGGACCTTCATCGGTGTGCTGCGTCCCTGCAGTGCCTCGCTCTTTGCGGGCATGTCCGATCTCTTGCGCGCCAGGGCCATGGGAGCCTCCTTCAGGTACTGCCGTGCAGTTTGGGGACAACGGCGCAGTGACTCAAGCCCTTCGCCATCCCGTGCTAAGCTTTTCCGCATGGGTATCAGCCAGCCTCAGAATCTGACCACGCCGCCGATCGAGAAGCTGCGTCCCTACGGGGTCCGTGTGAGCCTGCCACCAGGGGACCCGTTCCGTAAGCTCCTGGGTCCCGAGTGGCAGCGTCTGCACTGGTACCCGACGTCGGCCGAGCGCGATGCCGCGCTCGCGGAGATGAGCCGGCGGCACGAGTACTCGCGCGCCGGCGACAAGCCTGCCCTGGTATTCAAGAAGATCGAGAAGCTCGCCGAGAGCCGCGGACTTTAGTTAATTGGCAAGAGCCGCCTGCGGCGAGGCCTGTACCGGTCGCGCTGCAGAACAGCCTGGGTGGAACCACCTCCCACCGTAGCTGCCCTGGCCGTTCTGCACCTGTTACTTTGTGAGCCGCGCACCGACGCCCCCGGAGCGAAGGAGAAATGGCCATGGCCAGCCCCGAAAAGCAGGACCCCGCGAGCTACCCCTACGAGACCCACCTCGACATCAGGTTCGCACCCTTGAGCGTGGTCGACGTGCCGACCCTGGTCGCGGAAGTTCAGCACCCCTGGTACAACCAGACACTCTGCAAGGTCAACGACTCGGTCATTCGCCTCGGGGTATTTCAGCCGGGCGAGTACCACTGGCACAAGCATGACGAGGACGACGAGTTCTTCTTCGTGCTCGAGGGGAGTTTCATCATCGACCTCGAGGGCCGGTCGATCGAGCTGAAGCCCCGGGAGGGCTTCGTGGTGCCGAAGGGCGTGGTCCACCGCACGCGCGCGCCCGTGCGCACGGTCATCCTCATGGCCGAGACTGCCGCGATCGTCCCGACCGGCGACGCATGACTGCGGGGGCGGGCGCGGCGGTCGTTCGCCCGGTAGCGGCGGCGGACTTCGCGCAGTGGTTGCCGCTCTGGGAGGGCTACAACGCCTTCTACGGCCGCGCGGGCCCGTCGGCCCTGCCCGCCGAAATCACCTGGTCGACCTGGCTGCGGTTCCTCGACGCCGCCGAGCCCGTGCATGCGCTGGTCGCCGAAGCCGCGGGGCAGCTCGTCGGCCTCGCCCACTACCTGTTCCACCGCAGCACGATCCGCATCGAGCGCGTCTGCTACCTGCAGGACCTCTTCACGGCCGAGAGCACGCGCGGCCGGGGCGTCGGCCGGGCGCTGATCGGCGCGGTCGCCGAGCGCGCGCGGGCCGCAGGCACGACGCGCCTCTACTGGCAGACGCACGAATCGAATCACAGCGCGATGCGGCTCTACGACGCGGTTGCGGAGCGCTCCGGATTCCTCGTCTATCGCCGCGAGCTCTAGCTAGAACGTCCGGCCGAGGAACAGGTAGAAAGCCTGGTCGCCGTGCTGGTCGAAACCCGTGGCGATATAGAGCGGCCCGAGCAGGGTGTCCATGCCCAGAAACACGCTGGCGTCCTTTTGCGTGTTACCGAAGCTCGCAGTGCTGCGGCTCTGCCAGACATTGCCCGCCTCGAGCGAGGCGCCCACGTAGGTCGGCACGTCGAAGTAACCCGGTCCGCCCCGGCCGATCTGCCGGTAGTAAAGGATGCGGGCGATGCCGAAGTTCGGTCCGAGGAGCGAGTTCGCGCGTAGTCCCGAGAGATTCAGGAATCCCCCGAGCGGAAACTGCAGATTGAGGTCGGTGGTGCCGTTCGCCTGCAGCGTCGTGCCACCCGCGGCCGAGAACGAGAAGGTGTCACGGCCGAAAGAGTAGGCGCCGAGGTAACTGGCGGTCACCTGGTCCGAGTACTGCCCGAGGGAGGCGTCGCGATTGGCGCTCCACTGCAGAGTCGCCTGCTGACCGCTGTGCGGGAAGTTGATGTCGTCGAGCCGGTCGTAGGTGAAACGCGCGAAGTAGTTGATCAGATTGAACGGAGTCAGGCTCTCCACGGGCAGGTTCGGATCCGTAGGGTCGCCGATATCGAGCACGTAGTGGCCCTGCTGACGCTGCGCGCCGACGCGCGCCTCGCCCCAGTTGCCGAACTGGTAGCCGAAGTCCGACCCGTACTGGAACGTATGCAGCCGGTACTCCGCCTCGAGGCTCTGCCCATTGATGATGAATAGCTCGCGCGCCACGTCCGAGACGTGCGGCATCACGAACCAGCCGGAGAACTGCGCGAGCGGCAGGAACAGCTCCGTGGAAGCGAGCGACGTGGTGCCTCCCTGCAGGTCCGTGACCCATTCGCCGGCGTTGCGGGTGATGTCGGACATGACGAAGCGCACGGCCGCGGCGTAGGTGGCATGCCCCTCGAAATCGTCCTGGAGACTCAGGCCGAAGCGCAGGTAGTTCGGGCCCATCGAGCTCGGGCGCGCATCGAGCGCGAGCCCGTAGTAGTCCTCGTGCCCCACCACGCGATAGTCGAGCGTGTCGAGACCGCCGAGGCCGTAGAGCGCGGTCACGCGCCGGGCGACCGCGTCCGGGTCGAGGGGCTTGCCGGCCATATCCCTGAACAGGCGGTCGAGCGACTGTGAATACTCTTCCGAGCCGCCTTCCGCCTGCACGAAGCGGATCACGGGCGGCGGCAGGCGCAGCGCCTCGCGCCGCTGCTCATAGTGCTGCATCTGCTCCTCGCTGACCGCGAGGGGCGCGAGGTGCTCCGCGGCGGCGCGTGCCGCGGCCTCCCCGACGCTGATGTAGCGCGCCACCGCGCCGAAGTCGAACGATGAGGCATCCCCGAGCGCGGGCTCGATGAGAATGTCCCGTAGCGTGAGCGTGGCGAGCTGCTGCTCGGCATTGCGCCGCAGGAGGATGGCCAGCATCTGGTTGGAAATGGCCGTGACGTCGGTGAGCTTGCCGCGCTGTTGCAGCGGCGAGCCGACGTCGACCACGATCAGCAGATCGACCCCCATCGCGCGCGCCACGTCCACGGGGACATTGTCGGCGATGCCGCCATCGACCAGCACCCGGCCCCGGCGCTCCACCGGAGCGAAGATGCCGGGTGCAGACATGCTGGCGCGCATCGCGCTCGTGAGATCGCCCGAATCCAGGACCACCGGCTCACCGTTCTCGAGGTCGGTGGCCACGGCCCGAAACCGGGTGGGGAGCTCGTCGAAGTTGGTGATGCGCACGACCGGCAGCGTCAGCCGCCGCAGCATCTGGCTCAGGCCCTGTCCCTCGGTGAGCCCCTTGGGGAGCACGATCTTGTGGCCGCGCACTCCGAGCGGGAACTTCACCAGGAAGTCCTCGTCCTCCTGCTTGCGACGCAGCGTCAGATCCTCGCGCGGCGGCCGGTCACGGAAGGCGACCTGCCAGTTGAGCGAGGTCATGATCTTCTCGATGTCGCGTGCGGAGAGGCCGCTCGCGTACAGCCCGCCGACGACCGCGCCCATGCTGGTGCCGGCGATCGCGTCGATCGGCACGTGCAGCTGCTCGAGGACCTTCAGTACGCCGACGTGCGCGGCGCCGCGCGCGCCGCCGCCGGAGAGCACCAGGCCGACCCGGGGACGCGCGCCCGGCGGCTGCGCCCCGGCGGTCGGGTCGTCGGTGGCCTGTGCGTGGGCGGCTGCCGCGAACGCGAGGCACTGAACTGCGAGAAGCAACCTCAATGCCCCGAAACGGGACATGACCGCCCGTGGTGAACTCACGGCCGGGAGAATACCAGCATCGCCGGGCGACGCGCTCCGCGCTCGCGCTCCTCTCCCGCCCTCGCAGATAATGCCGCCATGACTCACTCCGCCCGCAGCTCTCGCGCGGCCGCCGCCTCCCTTGCCGCGCTCGCACTCGGCGCGGCCGCGGGGACGCCGGCGCAGTCCCCCGAGGCGAGCGACTGGGGCTACTACGGCGGAGACATGTTCGGCCAGCGCTTCTCGAGTCTCGAGCAGATCAACCGCGCCAACGTCAGGCAACTCACCGTGGCCTGGAGCTACCGCACCGGGGAGCTCGGCACGGGGTACGCGCAGGCGCGGCGCCTCACCTTCGAGGCGACGCCGGTGCTCGCCTTCGGACGACTGTACCTCGAGACCGGCACCAACATCGTGATCGCGCTCGACCCGCAGACCGGCCGCGAGCAATGGCGCTTCGACCCGCACGTCGACCGCACGCGCCGCTACGCGGAGAACACCTCGCGTGGCGTGAGCGTCTGGGCGAGCACCGACCCGCGCCGGACCGGGCCGTGCGCGCGGCGGATATTCACCGGCACGATCGACGCACGCCTGCTGGCGATCGATGCCGACACCGGCCAGCCGTGCGCGGATTTCGCCAGCGGCGGCCAGCTCGACCTGACTCGCGGCATCCGCATCCGCGACCGCCCCGCCTACCTCGTGACCTCGCCGCCGGCGATCTATGCCAATGTAGTCATCATCGGCTCCGCGATCGGCGATAACCGCGCCGCGGACGTCGAGCGCGGCGTGATCCGCGGCTTCGATGCGGTGACGGGCGCCCTCATCTGGTCGTTCGACCCGCTGCCCGACTCGCCCGCCCATCCCGCCGCCGCCGAATGGAACCTCACCCAGGCGGCCGGCACCGGCGCCGGCAACGCGTGGGGTGTGATGTCGGTGGACGAGGAGCACGCGCTGGTGCTGGTGCCGACCGGCTCGGCGAGTCCCGACTTCTACGGCGGCACGCGCTTAGGTTCCAATCGATTCGCCGACTCGCTGCTCGCCCTCGATGCGCGCACCGGCAAGCTCGTGTGGCATCAGCAGCTCGTGCACCACGACCTGTGGGACTACGACCTCGCGGCGCAACCTGCGCTCGGGGATCTCGACGTGCGCGGCGTGCCGGTGCCGGCCGTCATCGAAGCCACCAAGACCGGCATGTTGTACGTATTCGATCGCACCAACGGGGCGCCGCTCTTCCCGGTGACCGAGCGCTCCGTGCCGCGCAGCTTCGTGCCGGGCGAGCAGGCCTGGCCAACCCAGCCGTTCTCCGCGCTCCCTGCGCTCGTCCCGCAGCAGCGCGTCGCGCCTGCCGACGCCTGGGGCCTCACCTTCTGGGACCGGGGCAAATGCCGCGAGAAGCTCGCGGCGCTACGCAACGATGGCATTTTCACGCCGCCCGACACGCGCGGCACTCTGGAGTTTCCCGGCTACGCAGGCGGCGTGAACTGGGGCGGCGTGGCCTTCGACGAGCAACGCGGGCGCGTGATCGCGGCGGTGAACGACATGCCGATGGAGGTGACGCTGATCCCGTCCGCGGACCTCGAGGCGCAGGAGCGCTCGCGGCTCTACCCGCACGCCGAATTCGGCCGCCAGGCGGGCACTCCCTATGCGATGCGGCGCGAGCCGCTGCTCTCACCGTGGGGACTGCCGTGCACGGCGCCGCCGTGGGGTACGCTGGTGAGCGTCGATCTGCGCGCCAACCGCATCGTCTGGCAGGTGCCGCTCGGGTCGACCGAAGGCTACACGCCGTGGCCGCTGGTGCGCGACTTCGGCATGCCCGGCATGGGTGGCCCGATCGCCACGGCCGGCGACCTGGTGTTCGTCGGCGCGGCGATGGACAGCTACTTCCGCGCCTTCGACATCGAGACCGGCCGCGAGCTGTGGAAATACAAGCTCCCCGCCGGCGGCCAGGCGACCCCGATGACCTACCGTGCGGGGAAGGATGAGCGGCAATACGTCGTCATCAGTGCCGGCGGCCACGGCGTGCTCGGCACGCCGCGCGGCGACTACGTGATCGCCTTTGCGTTGCCGCGAGCGGCGCAGCCGCCGGCCGCGGCGGCGCACTAGCGGAGACTCGCATGCTGTTGTTGATTCTGCCGTACATCATCCAGGCGCTGCTCATCATCCACGTCATCAAGACAGGGCGGAATTTCCTGTGGATCTGGGTGCTGCTGCTGCTGCCGTTCGGAATCGGTGCGCTCGCCTACCTCGCGGTGGAGGTGCTGCCGGAGCTGTTCCGCAGCCGTGCCGCACGGCGCACCGCGCGCGGCTTGCGCAAGGCAATGGATCCGGGCGCGGACCTGCGCCGTTACGAGAGCGAGGCGCGCGTCACCGGCAACGTCGCGGCGAGACAGCGCTACGCCGAGGAGCTCACCCGCCACCAGCGCTACGACGAGGCGATCGCCCAGTACAACCAGGCGCTCACCGGGCTCTATCAGCACGACCCGAATCTCATGCTGGGCCTCGCGCAGGCGCAGTTCGGCAGGGGCGACGCGCGCGCGGCGCGCCAGACGCTCGATGAGCTCATCAAGGAAAACCCCACGTTCCGCTCGCCGGACGGGCATCTGCTCTATGCCCGCTCGCTCGCGGCGGAGGGCGATGTGATCAAGGCGCTGGAGGAATACCGCGTGCTCGCGCCCTCGTATCCCGGTGCCGAGGCGGCGGTGCGCTACGCCCAGCTGCTCGAGGCGCAGGGTCAGCACGCCGAGGCGCAGCGAGTGGCGCACGAGCTGCTCGAGCGGGCGCGCATCGCGCCCGGGCACTACCGCCGCGCGCAGCGCGAGTGGCTCGAGGCGGCGCAGAAGCTGCTTTGATTGGCCAAAATCGCAGGAAGCGATTTTGGCGGACATCACTCCGTTGACCGCCGGCAAAAAGCGCGGTTTTTTTGCCGGCTGCGCCAGAGGGAGCGCTTGTGTCGGACATCAGCTGCGCTTGCGGGCGCCAGCGGCGCGCTTTTGGCGGGCTGCGCCCAGCCCCAGCGGAATCTGCTGCGTGATGCAGTGAATGTTGCCGCCGCCGAGGAGAATCTCGCGCGCCGGCGCGCCGACCACATGCCGGCCCGGGAACTGGCGCTTCAGGGCCGCCGCGGCGCGCCGGTCGGTGCGCCCATCGAGCAGCGGCATGACGATGCCGCCGTTGGCGATATAGAAGTTCACGTAGCTCGCGGCCAGACGCTCGCCCGCGATGCGCGGGTGGGTTCCCTTGTGGCGGAGAACGCCGGCCGCCTCCCGCGCGCCCATCGTGAGCGGTCCGGGCATGGGCAGCCGCACCACCTCGAGGCGCCGGCCGCGGGCATCGCGCGCGTCCTGCAGCCGCTCGGAGGCGTCGAGGGAGATCGGGTACTGCGGATCGCGCCGGTCATTCGGCCAGGTCAGGCACACGACGCCGGGGCGCACGAAGCAGGCGAGATTGTCGATATGGCCGCCGGTCTCGTCGTTCACCACGCCCTTGCCGAGCCAGATGACTTTGCGGACGCCGAGATATTCGCGCAGCCGTGACTCGATCCCGGACTGGCCGAGCTCGGGATTGCGGTTGGCATTCAGCAGACACTCCTCGGTAACCAGCGCGGTGCCCGCGCCATCCACGTGCAGCGCGCCTCCCTCCATCACCAGCGGCGCCCGATAGCGCTCGAGGCGCTCGATCTCGAGCACCTTATGCGCCACCTGCTCATCCTGATCCCACGGAAAGTACAGGCCGTCCTTGACACCGCCCCAGGCGTTGAAGCGCCAGTCGACGCCGCGCACCGCGCCGCGGCGGTCGATCACACAGGTCGGTCCCACGTCGCGCATCCAGGCGTCGTCGTGCGCCATCTCGACGACGCGCACCGCCTCCGGCAGCAGCGTGCGCGCCGCGGCGTAGTGCGCCGTGGAGACGCCGACGGTGACCGGCTCGAAGCGCGCGATCGCGGCGGCCACCTGCGTGAAGGCGAGCTGCGCCGGCCGCGCCGCCTCGCGCCAGTTGTCGGGCCGCTCCGGCCACAAGAGCCAGCAGCCGGCGTGCGGAGCGAACTCGGCCGGCATCGCGAAGCCGTCCGCCGCAGGAGTGCTCGACAGGGTGCGCGTCATCGGCGCAGGCGGCTATGTCTGAATCCGTAGAGCGCGTAAATCGACATGCCGAGGATGGTCCAGATGAGCAACCGCGCCCAGGTGGGAGTCGACAGTGTGAGCGTCATGCCGAGGCACCAGATTGCGCCGAGCACGCAGGTGAAGGGCGCCCACGGAACGCGAAACGGCCGGTACGCGTCGGGGCGCGTCTTGCGCAGGATCAGCACGCCGATGCACACCACCGCGAAGGCCAGCAGGATGCCGATCGAGATGAGATCCGCCAGCAGATCGAGCGGAAACACGGCGGCGATCGCCGCCGCGAACACGCCGGTGATGACGGTCGCGACGTGCGGGGTCTTGAAGCGCGGGTGGCAGCGGCTCATGTAGGCGGGCAGCAGACCGTCGTCCGCCATCGACAGTAGGATGCGCGGCTGCCCGAGGAGCGAAGTGAGGATGACCGAGGTCATGCCGGCGATGACGCCCGCCTTGACGAACCAGGAGAGCCAGCCGAGCTGCGGATGGGCATTGAGCGCCACGGCCACCGGCGCGTCGGAGTCGAGCTTCTGGAAGGGCACCATGCCCGTGAGCACCGTCGACATGGCCACGTACAGCACCGCCGAGATGAGCAGTGCACCGATGATGCCGAGCGGCAGATCGCGCTGCGGATTGCGCGCCTCGAGCGCGGTGGTCGAGGCCGTGTCGAAGCCGACGTAGGAGAAGAAGATAATCCCCGCCCCCTGCAGCACCCCGCTCCAGCCGAAGTGACCGCGGCTGCCGGTGTTGGGCGGCACGTACGGCGTCCAGTTCGAGGGATCGACGTAGCGCAGGCCAGCAATGACGACGATCACGATGATGCCGACCTTGAGGGCCACCATGAAGGTGTTGGCGCCGGCCGAGCCGCGCACGCCGATGTACAAGAGCGCTGTCATCGCGGCGATGATGAGCACCGCGGGCACGTTGATGATGGCGCCGGTACTCACCACGTGATCGTGCGCGTCGAGCGCCAGCGGCGCATTGACCAGCGCCGCCGGCAGCTGGATGTGCGCGTCGGCGAGCAGGCTCACGACGTAGGCCGACCAGCTCACCGCCACGGCGGACGCGGAGATGGCGTACTCGAGCAGCAGGTTCCAGCCGATGAACCACGCGAGCGCCTCACCGAGCGTCGCGTACGTGTAGCTGTAGGCGCTGCCGGGCACCGGCAGAAACGCCGCGAACTCCGAATAGCAGAGCGCCGCCAGCCCGCCGCCGAAAGCGGCGATCAGGAGCGAGAGCGTAATGGCGGGCCCGGAATGGTTGGCGGCGACCGTGCCGGTGAGCACGAAGATGCCCGAGCCGATGGTCGCCCCGAGGCCGATGGCGATGAGCGCCGGTGCACTCAGGACCTGCTTCAGGCGGCTCTTGCCCGCCGGGACCGGGTCGATCGGCCGAACCGCCAGCAACTGCCGCAGCAGCGAGCGTCCCCCGGCCACGCGGGCCTCACTCTTATTTATAGCGCTCGACATCCGTTCTCCTGACCCCCTCGAGGCGCAGCGCTCAGGTCAGTCTCTCACACGCACGCCTCGCTCGGCACGCGATCGGCACTCCCGGGAGGCTGTGCTAGCATGACGCGCCGGCGGGACCTATGCCCGTTGGGCCTCCCGCGGAGAAAAACCTCATGTCCACCGCCGCAACCCCCAAGGTCGCGCCTCCCGCCCAGGGGGCGAAGATCGCGATCGCGAACGGCAAGCTCGCCGTCCCCGACAACCCGATCCTCCCCTTCATCGAGGGCGACGGCACGGGACCGGATATCTGGCGCGCCAGTGTGCGCGCCATGGACGCCGCGGTGGCCAAAGCCTACGGCGGCAAGCGCCGCATCCACTGGATGGAGGTCTATGCCGGCGAGAAGGCCAATCGCCTCTTCAACACCTGGCTGCCGGACGAGACGGTGGCGGCCTGCCGCGAGTATCTGGTGTCGATCAAGGGGCCGCTCACCACCCCGATCGGCGGCGGCATCCGCTCCCTCAACGTGGCGCTGCGGCAGATGCTGGATCTGTACGTGTGCCTGCGTCCGGTGCGCTGGTTCAAGGGCGTGCCCTCGCCGGTGAAGCATCCCGAGAAGGTCGACATGGTGATCTTCCGCGAGAACACCGAGGACATCTACGCGGGCATCGAGTTCGAGTCGGGCACCCCCGACAACCAGAAATTCCTCGAGCTGTTCCGCCAGGCGTTTCCCAAGGCCTACGCCAAGATCCGTTTCCCGGAGAGCTCCGGCATCGGCATCAAGCCCGTCTCGAAGCAAGGCTCCGAGCGGCTGATCCGCTCGGCGATCGAGTACGCGATCGCCAACAAGCGCAAGAGCCTCACGCTGGTGCATAAGGGCAACATCCAGAAGTTCACCGAGGGCGCATTCCGCAATTGGGGGTACCAGCTCGCCGAGCGCGAGTTCGGCAGCGCGACCTACAGCTGGGAGCAATGGGAGCGCACCAGGGCGGCCAAGGGCGAGAAGGACGCCAACGCCGAGATGGACGCCGCCAGAAAGAGTGGCCGCATTCTCGTCAAGGACGCGATCGCCGACATCACTCTGCAGCAGGTGCTGACACGCCCGGAGGAATTCGACGTCATCGCGACGCTGAATCTCAACGGCGACTACCTCTCGGACGCGCTCGCCGCGCAGGTCGGAGGCATCGGCATCGCCCCGGGAGGGAACATCAACTACCTCACCGGACACGCGGTGTTCGAGGCCACGCACGGCACCGCGCCCAAGTACGCGAATCTCGACAAGGTGAACCCGGGCTCGCTGATCCTCTCCGGCGAGATGATGTTCCGCTACCTGGGCTGGCTCGAGGCGGCCGATGCGATCATCGCCGCGATGGACCGTACCATCGCCCAGAAGATCGTGACCTACGACTTCGCGCGCCTCATGGACGGGGCCAGGGAAGTCGCGACCAGCGCGTTCGCCGACGCGCTGATCCGCAATCTCTGAGCACGCCCGCGCCTACCATGGCGAGCCCGCGCCGCCCGGCCGCCGCCGTCCCGAGCGGCTACTCGGGCACGCCGCTCGCGAAAAAGCTCGGCATCGGGGCGGGCTGCCGCCTCTACCTGCGCGACGCGCCGGCGAACTACGCCGCGCTGGTCGCACCGCTGCCCGCGGGCGTGCGGGTGCTGCCGCGCGTCGGCGCCGACACCGACCTCATGCATGTCTTTGTGACACGCCGTGCGCAGCTCGAGCGCGCGCTGCGGGTGAGCCTCGCCGCCATGCGCGCCGACGCCGCGCTGTGGGTGAGCTGGCCGAAGAAGTCCTCAGGTACCGCGAGCGAGCTCAGCGAGGACGTGGTGCGCGAGCTCGCGCTGCCGCTCGGACTGGTGGACGTCAAGGTGTGCGCGGTGGATGAGACCTGGTCGGGACTCAAGCTGGTCGTGCGCAAGAGCGCGCGCGCGGACTGGCCACGCGTGGCGGGCGAGCGCCGCCCGTGAGCGTCCGGTTGCCGTGAATACCGCTGGGCGCGTCGCGGCGATCCTCGAGTGGGCACGCAAGGTGCAGGCGATCGCGCAGAACGGGCTCGCCTTCAGCCGCGACCCGTTCGACCGCGCGCGCTACCAGGAGCTCGAGCAGCTCACCGCCACCATGCTGAGCACCGAGCTCGACGCGCCGCTCGCCACGGTGCGCGCCTTCTGGGAGGGCGAGCAGGGCTATGCGACACCCAAGGTCGACGTGCGCGGCGGCGTGTTCCGGGGCGCCGAGGTACTCCTGGTTCGCGAGCGGGCCGACGGGCGCTGGACGCTCCCCGGAGGCTGGGTGGATGTGAACGATGCGCCATCGAGCGCGGTGGCGCGCGAGATCCTCGAGGAGTCCGGCTATCGCGCGCGCGCGGTGAAGCTCGCCGCGCTCGTCGACAAGAACCGCCACCCGCATCCGCCCGGAGTACACCACATCTACAAGCTCTTCTTCCTGTGCGAGCTCATCGGGGGCAGCCCCGCCACGAGCGCGGAGACCGACGCCGTCGGCTTCTTCCCCGTGCACTCGCTCCCCGAGCTTTCCACCGGACGCGTGCTCGCCCCGCAGATCGAGCGGCTCTATCAGCACCAGCTCGACCGCTCGCTGCCGACCGACTTCGACTGAAAGCGCCGCTCAGCTGTGGATTGCGCGCGCCACCTGGTCGAAGCCTTCGCCAACTACAACGCGGAGTTCCGCGCCATCACGCGCCGCGCCCCGCTGCGTTTCGACAGCCGCGACTGGAAGGGCAGCCAGCGCGACGCCGTCGAGCGCATCGAGCTCTATGACCGTTTCGTGAACCAGACGATCGCGGAGCTGCGCGACGCGCTCGGGAGGGAGGCGCTCGATCGCGAGGACTGGCGCCGGATCCGCAGCGAGTTCGCCGCGCTCATCACCGGTCTGCCCGACCCGGAGTTCACCAAGACCTTCTTCAGCTCGGTGACCCGCCGCCTGTTCGGCACCGTGGGGGTCGCCCCGGACATCGAGTTCGTTGCGACCGATCTCGATCCGCTCGCCGACATCCACTCCAGCGTCGGCACCAACACCTACGTAAATCACGGCTCGCTGCCGCTCCTGTTCGAGGACCTGCTGGGGGACGTGCGCTTCCGCTCGCCGTGGCGCGACCTCGACAAGAGCATCGCGCACGTGGCCGCCGAAATACGCGCCTACCTCGACTCCCAGGCTGAGCGGCGCGCGGTCGAAAAGGTCGAGGTCATCCGTCCGGTGTTCTACCAGGTGTCGCGCGCCTACATCGTCGGCCGCGTCGTCGGCCGCGGATTGCTGGTGCCGCTGGTGATCGCCCTCAAGAACACCGACAGCGGCATGCTGGTCGATGCCGTGATGCTCGCCGAGGACGACGTCAGCATCGTCTTCAGCTACACCCGCTCTTACTTCCACGTCGACCTGGAGCGCGTCGCCGAAGCGGTGATGTTCCTGCGCTCCATCATGCCGCGCAAGCCGGTGAGCGAGCTGTTCACGGTGCTGGGGCGCGCACGGCAGGGCAAGACCGAGCGCTACCGGGAGCTGGTGCGCAACCTCGAGCGCACCGAGGACCTGTTCACCCACGCACCCGGGGAGCGCGGGCTGGTCATGGTGTGCTTCACGCTCCCCTCCTTCGACGTCGTCTTCAAGGTGATACGCGATCGCTTTCCCCCGCCAAAGACGGTGCTGCGCGAAGAGGTGATGGCGAAGTACCAGATGGTCTTCATCCACGACCGCGCCGGACGGCTGGTGGACGCGCAGGAGTTCCGCCGCCTGCGTTTTCCGCGGGCGCGCTTCGCGCCGGAGCTGCTCCAGGAGCTCGAGCGCGAGACCGCCCTCAGCGTACACCAGGACGGCACGGACCTGGTGTTCGATCACATGTACGTCGAGCGGCGCATGACTCCGCTTAACCTGTACCTGCGCGACGCCAGCCCCACGGCGGCGGTGCGCGCCGCTCTCGACTACGGCCAGTGCATCCGCGACCTCGCCTGCACCAATATCTTTCCGGGCGACCTGCTGCTGAAGAATTTCGGCGTCACGCGCCACGGGCGCGTGATCTTCTACGACTACGACGAGCTGTGCCGGGTGACCGACTGCAACTTCCGCGATCTGCCGCAAGCCGAGAACCCCGAGGATGAGATGCGCGCCGAAGCCTGGTTCTACGTCGCCGAGAACGACGTCTTTCCGGAGACCTTCATGCGCTTTCTCGCCTTCGGCGACGAGGAGCGCGCGGCGCTCCTGCGCGTGCACGCGGAGATCCTCACCGCGAAGTTCTGGCGCGACGTGCAACAGCGGCTGCGCGAGGGCGAGGTGGTGGAGGTACTGCCCTATCACGCCCATCGCGTGCGGGTCGCGAGCAGCGCCTGAGAGTATTGAGGCGTCAGGGGTGTCGCTTGAAGTACTGCACCGCGCGCTCGTGCTTCTCCGCCGCCTCGCGCGTATCGAAGGTGCCCAGATTCCGCCGCCGATTCGTCCGCGGATCGAGCTTGCGCGAATACAGCCGGTACTTGCCGGATTTGAGCTTGCGTATCACGCGGTCAGCCTCGCAATCGACCCCGGCTACTGCTCAGCAGGCCGATCGTCCGCTGACTCACTGTCGATTGATTCGACCTTACCATCGATTACCCTGACAACCATGGCGGCAGCGCGTGATCCCCGATCGTAACGCCAGGTTTCAACACGCGTGGTGCCCAATTTCTGGCCATAGGAGCCGAAAACGTCCTGGATCGAAACCTTCTTCGAAGACGGTTCCCCGCATTTCTTCAGTAGCTCCGTTAGCGCAATGTCGGAAGATACGAGCCACGGACCGCAGCGGAAGTAACCGTCGCCCATCGCCGCGGCCGGGGCGATTGCCAGAAGTACGCTGACGAACCGAAAGATCTTCATGGGCAGCTGAACGTATCACCCCGCTCCGCGAACTCAAGCTCTTTAATCTCTTGTCGGTGTCCGTCGGATCACGACGGCGCGGAGCCCCCAAGGCTGATGCCCGGCTCGAAAGCGCGTTTGAGGTCCTCCCGCTCGTCATCGCTCAGCTCCGGGCTGAAATGCAGGATCTGCTCCAGGACCTCGCTGGTCTCGAAGTAAGCTTCGCGGCAGGCGAGGTGCACATACCCGCCCGGCGAGAAACGCCCGCCTTCGTAAAAAACAAGCCGGACGCGCCAGCTCCCGCGCACGATGGTCTCATGACAGCTGCGGCACCTGGCTTGCCCGCTCGGCGCGCGCTCGGCGCCATCGATGCGCGGGATGCGTGGGTGCGCCAGGCTGCTGTGCGCCGCACGCTTGAGAGCCTCCCGTTGCGGCACCCTCTCGAGCGTTTCGCCGAGTGCCTGAAGAAAAGGCTCGGGCCGCTTGAAGGCCGCACACGCCGGATGAAACCACTGCGTCATCTCACCCTCCCCATAAGGGTTGGGGAAGCGCTCGCCAAAACGCAGCTCGCCACGGCCGATCGGACGCGCGCAGCCGCGGCACAGGGAGCGCCCGCTCGCGGCGGGTACCAGAAGATGGGACACGCCGGAAGCATAAGCCTTCAGATCGGCGCTCGGGGTCGCGCGCGAGTGCTGCGCCGCTCACTAATAGCGTTCTCTCAGGCTGTGCGCATGCCGCTTCGCCAGCCGGAGATGAGCTTCAGCCAGGGCGTGAAATGAAAGGCGCTCATCAGCGCGTACATCGGAACCATTCCGGTCAGCGGCGACATGTGCATTGCGGCGGAGCACCACATCGGATGCGCGCCACTTTCAGCGATGGCCGTGAGGATCGCCATCAATCCGAAGGTCGGCGCGGCCGCAAGCGATAGCCAGTCCGCCAGGTGGAAGGGCTCAGATCGTCTCATGATGTTCAGCTCCCTGCCTTCAGGTTTGCGTGTGGCAGCAGGAGCCTTCGGCCGGTGCTGCCTTCACGACCGGCGCGGGCTCGTAGCGATCGTGGTGGCGCACCCACGCCATGGGCCCATCACGCTCGTCGCGGCCCCTGGGTGTGAGATCGAGCAGGTTGTAGGTGCCCATCATGGCCTCCACACCGCGCCTGTAGGTCGAGTACGTATGGAAGACCTCGCCCGCGTCGTTCCGGCAGAACACGCTGATGCCCGGCAATTCCTCGCACTCGAAGGCCTGCAGGCCGTAGTTGTAGTACACCTGCTCCTTAGCCTCCTGCGCCGCGAAGCTCACATGGAAATCGTGGTTGAAGTCGCTGCCGAACGAGGACAGCCACTTGAACTTCCAGCCCATGCGACGCCGAAAGCGCTCGATCTCGGCGAGCGGCGCGCGCGAGATGGCGACAAATGTCACGTCGCGATGAGCCAGATGCACGTTCATGCCGTCGGTATGGTCGGCCATGAAAGAGCAGCTCGGGCAACCCTCTTCCCATCCGGGGCCGAGCATGAAGTGCTGCACCATCAGCTGGCGGCGGCCCTCGAAGAGATCGGCAAGCGTGCGCGTGCCCTCGGGCGCGTCGAAGGTGTAGACCTTGGCAATGCGCGCCCACGGCAGCCCACGCCGCTCCTCGGCAACCTGGTCGCGCAGGTGTGTCAGCTCCTTCTCGCGTGCCAGCAGCTTCCTGCGCTCGGTGACCCACTGTTCGTGGGACACGACTGGATGGTTCGTGATAGCCGATTTTTCCGTGGCCGTGTGCATGATGTGCTCCTGTCTGTTTGGAAACGCCTCGTCGTGATTCGCGCTCAGGCCGCGTCGCCGGGGACCAAGGCGGCGAACTGCCGCTCCAGCGCCTTGGCTGCGCCATTCCGCCAACCGTCCGCGATCGACCGGGATGCCGGATCGGGGAAGATGTCTTCCTCGCCCCGTTCGAGTCCGTCGAAAATCCCGCACGCCGCGGACTCGGTCGTCGCCTTCGGGATGTCGAGGCCGCGGTTCATGTCTGTGTCTACGGGGCCCAGAACCACCCCGTGCACTTTGACCCCATCGCCCGCGAGCAGCGCGCGGAGCGACTGCGTCAGATTGAGCGCCGCTGCCTTGGAAATCGAATAGGCGGGAATCAGCGGCAGCGCTGCAAGCGCCACCATGGACAAGTGGTTGACGACGGCGCCCCTGGAGCGCTTGAGCAGCGGCAGAAAGGCGCGCGTTACGTTGAGCACCCCGAACAGGTTGACGGCAAAGGTGCGCTCCAGGACTTCGGGGTTGCTGAGGTCGTCATAGGGCGCGATGCCGGCGTTGTTGACGAGGATGTCGAGGCGGTCGATCGCGCCGACGGTGCGCTGAATGTCCGCGGCACTCGTCACGTCCAGCTGCACGGCCGTAACGCGCGCGTCTGCATGAGGCAATGGACCGCGCGTTCCCGCGTACACGCGCTGCGCGCCGCGGCGCAGCGCTTCCTCAACCAGTGCCCGGCCGATGCCGCGGCTGGCGCCAGTGATCAGAATGTTCTTGTCTGCGATGTTCATGTGAGTCTCCTGTAAATGTGCTGGCCAAAATCCGCGGGTCTCGCATGGGTTCGGTACAGCCAAAGCAGCAGCGCGATCAACGACCCGCCTGGCAGCAAGAGCTCGATCGCCAGGTAGGGGCCGAAGCTGCGGCCCGCGACGAGCAGTTTGAGTGCGAGAGGCTTCACGGCATTTCTCCTGTGATCAGAGGCTCCGGCTGTCGAACAAGAACATCTGCACGTCGTTCGCATGCGCAGCGAGCTGCCGGCGGTCGGCTGTGCACGCGCGTCCGCATGCGGAGGTGAATGCCGCGTTGATGTCAGCTAGCGAGTCAAAGTGCAGCGTCGATACAAAGTGAGCCTCGACGGCACCGTACAGAGAGATGATCGGCCCGCGGCTGGTCTCATATCTGCGCAGTCCAGGCAGCTGCCGGGCGAGCGGGACGTGAACCTGAAAATAGTGCCGCTCGAAAGCCCCAGGTTCCTTCGGCACTCCGTAGATCACGATCATCTGAGCCATGGCAATCTCCCTTCGACTTGCGCCGATTGACGTGTTCGCAGGTCGGCTGTGCGCTAAATTAGTCGTTGCCCAACGAATGCAGGGAGTGACAAGTGTGTCGGGATTCCGATGGACTCGCTGATCACGGCGGCGGCACGCGCACTCGCCGCGGGTGATCCACTCGGCGCGCTGAAACGCATCGCCCTGCGGGACGATCCTCCGGCCCTTGCGCTGCGCGGCATTGCGATGGCGCAGCTCGGCGACCTCGCCAGAGCGAAAGCTCTGCTGCGGCGTGCCGCGCGCGGCTTCGGCCCGAGGGAGCCGGTGGCACGCGCACGCTGCGTAGTGGCCGAGGCCGAAGTCGCACTCGCTGCGCGGGAGCTCGAGTGGTCTCCGAAGTCGCTCGAGGCGGCGCGCAGGGTGCTCGAGGAGCACGGCGATCGGGCCAACGCCGCGCAGGCAAGCTACCTCGGGGTCCGACGTCTGGTGCTGATCGGGCACCTCGACGCAGCCGACAGACTGCTCGCCGCGCTCGATCCCGGGGGCCTGCCGCCCGCGCTGCGGGTCTTTCACGAGCTGGCGACCGCCGGAATCGCCACGCGGCGCCTTCGGATCCGTGTGGCGCGGGCCGCACTTGCTGAGGCGCAGCGCGCCGCCCAACGCGCTGCAATCCCGGCGCTGACCGCCGAGGTTGAAAGCGCGGTACGCGTCCTGACGACTCCGGCCGCGCGCGTGGTCGCAGAGGGCAAGGATCGAGCGCTGCTGCTCGAGGATGTCGAGACCCTGCACACGTCCGGAGCCCTGATCGTGGACGGATGCCGTCTGCTCGTGCGCGACGCGGCGGCGGCGGTCTCGCTCGCGAGGCGCCCGGTCCTGTTCGCGCTCGCACGCGCACTGGGCGAGGCATGGCCGCTCGACGTGGCGAGGGACGTCCTCGTCGCCCGCGCTTTCCGCGGCAAACACGCGGATGAATCCTATCGCGCGCGCCTGCGCGTGGAAGTCGGACGCCTGCGCAAGGAGCTGCGGAAACTCGCGCGTGTGAATGCCACCCAGCGGGGCTTTGCGCTCGCCCCACGCGCGGCGAGTGAGGTCGTGGTACTGGCGCCGCCGGTCGAAGATGCGAATGCGGCCGTGCTCGGCTGCCTCGCCGACGGTGAGTCGTGGTCGAGCTCGGCGCTCGCGCTCGCGCTCGGAACCGGCCAACGCACGATGCAGCGCTCGCTCGAGGCGCTGGCGGCGGCGGGCAAGGTACAGGCATTCGGCCGCGGGCGGGCGCGCCGCTGGGTGACTCCCCCGCCGCCGGGATTCACGACGACTTTGTTACTCCCGGCTCCACTTTCCTGAAGCCCAGGATGCAGCCATGAAGAAATCAGCGGCCGTAATCCTTCGCGAGTACGCCTTCCCGGGCATCGACCATGTGCACGGCGTGTCCTACGACGGGGAACGAGTCTGGTTTGCTGCGGGAGAGACGCTCAAGTCCTTCGACCCTGGGAGCGGTGGGGCGTTGCGATCCTTCGACGTGGCCGCGCATGCCGGAACCGCGTTCGATGGGCAGCACCTCTTTCAGATCGCCGAGGATCGCATCCAGAAGATCGATCCGGCGACCGGACAGGTGCTCTCCACGATCCCGGCACCGGGAGGCGGCGGCGACTCGGGGCTCGCATGGGCCGAGGGAACGCTGTGGGTCGGACAGTATCGTGATCGGAAGATCCATCAGATCGACCCGCAGACGGGCAAAATCCTCCGCACGATCGAATCCAACCGCTTCGTGACCGGCGTCACCTGGGTCGACGGAGAGCTCTGGCACGGCACCCTGGAAGGAGGCGAGAGTGACCTGAGACGAGTCGATCCTCAAACGGGCAAAGTGCTGGAGAAGGTCGCCATGCCGGCGGGAGTGCAGGTCTCCGGGCTCGAATCCGATGGGGGCGACCGATTCTTCTGTGGAGGCGCGACGAGCGGAAAGGTGCGGGCGATCCGCCGCCCGCGTCGAGGCGAGAATGGATAGCCGATCCTCCTTAATGAACCATTAATCAATCGTTAATGACGCGCGTGCCCTGACGCGCTAGTGTTTGATCGAGGCGCAGCCTCCTGCGCTGCGCCCGCGTGGACCCGTCCTCCTTATCCGGAGACATTCCCATGCGTACCTGCCTCATCACACTCGTTGCCGCTCTCGGCCTTGTTGGTTTCGTCGCTGCTTCGGCGGCGAGCACTGGCGGCGGTTCCTCCGGCGGCGGCGCAAGCGCCGGTGGAGGCTCTGGCGGTGGCTCAGGTGGCGGGGGCCACGGCGGAGGCGGTGGCGGCGGTGGACACGGCGGAGGTGGCGGTCACGGCGGGGGCACTTTCGGAGGCGGTGGCCACATGGCCGGCGGGATCGCTGCTCACGGGGGTTACATCGCTCACGGCGTCTACGTAGTCGGCTCCCAACCTGCCGGCCTGGGCCACGCCAGCGCTGCGCCCCGTGGGGGGCACATCGGCCGAAGTACTCTCGTGATCGGGCCTCGAACGGGAAGTGCAGCCGCGGCCAGGCGCGCGACCGAGCACACTGTGGGCCCGCGACCTCCGCACAAGCCCAGGCCCAGGCCTCTGTATTGCACTTCCGCGTGGTGCTCGGGGACAGACGTCGCAATGACTCCTCTGGGGTACTGCCCCCCTGGCCAAGATCCGCCCATGCCGGGCTGCCCGCAGCGGATCGAGTCGGCGGCCCGGCCGGCTCGCTGAGCAGCGGGGTTCGGTGCTCGGGCTCACCCGACCCCTTCTTGTCTGTGCGGTGGCGAGCCTCCTCGCGTGCGCCTGCACGTCGACCCGGCACCGGGCACAGACGAGTGCCCCTCAGGCAAGCGATTTCGAGGCAACCATTGCCCGCATCGGGCGGACCGATCCTGGCTCACCTGCGGTGCTGAACGCGCAGCTCGCCTACGCGGAATTCCTCCTGAGCGCCACGGGCCCGTGCGCGGAGCGCCTCCTGCGGGCACTGGAACAGCTTGATAGCGTCGAGGCGAATCCCAAGACGCGTGTCATGTTTCCGGACGGTTGGGCTAACGCGTCCGAGCTCGAGTACCGCCTGTACCTCGCGCGTGCCGCCTGCGGCAGCGAGTCGGACCGCGTGACCCAGCTGCGGATCGCGGTCGCGGCGGCGCGCCGCGCCGTCGAGCTCTACCGCAGCGCGTTCGACTACCATTCGATGGCCATCATGCAGCTCGACCTGGCGACCGTCCTGGACCAGCTGGGCGAGAACGCGGCGGCGCTTGCGGGTCTCGGGACGGCTCTCGACATGGACCGGGAGTACGGCTTTCAGGACGAGGCTCGGGAAAGCTACAGGTTGCTGCTCACCTGGGGGGGCGAGCCGGCTGACGACGCCCACATCGCCGGGCTCATGCACGACTTCCCGCAGCGGCGCGCGGTTCTCAAGTTCGCCTGGCGCCCCAGCGATGCCCGTATCACGCTGGAGAGTCACCGTGAATGCCTCGTCGACGGTCAGATCGGCGGCAGCCGCGCCGCAGCCATTTTTGAGCGTCGCGTCAGTGCCGACAACTCCGGCGGCTGGAGCGTCTCGCACGCGCATCGCCTGACTCAATACGAGCCTGGCGTCTGGGCGAGGATGCAGGCGGCGCAGACGCCGCCGATCGCCCTCCCTCCCGCGGCGCCTCCCGCAGCGGACTTCAAAGTGAGCGCCACGGGAGAGTTCGAGGGTGTCACGGAGCACACCGCCGCGTTCGCGGCTCGTCTCGCCGCCAGGACAGAGGAACTCATCCGCGCTGCTGCACCCTCCGGTAAGGAGGCACGCAGCCTCATGATGGACGTTATCGAGACGACGGCCGACACGTTCTCACCCGGAATGCTCGAAGCCGTGACGGCCGAGAACTACCAGCTGGAGACCGCGATGTGGATCGGTGCGACGCTCGAGCAGGGCGTGTGGTACGAGATCTCCGCTCCTCTCTCCCTTCCCGGACTGCCGCACGCCGTCGTTCAACACCGGATCGAGTTCGCCTTCACGCGCATGGTGCCGTGTACCCCTGGTGCTGCGGCGCAGACGTGCGTCGAATTGGTAGTTCGAGCCACGCCCGACCATGACGTGCTCGATCAGGTGATGGCGGACGCCGACCTCACCGCCTACAGCACATCGACCGAAGCTCGCATCGTCACCGACCCTGCGACCCTGCTTCCCTACGCTCGCGAGGAGCGGCGCCATTGGTATGCCTCGAGCAGCGATGACAGACAGGACTTCGTTCTCCAGTCGGAGCATCTCGTGTCCACCACCCGGTACGGTGCGGATTAGAATCGACACCGGCGCGTCCCGAGCAACGGAACCCGAGCGCGCCTGAAGGGGCATTCATAATGCCGCGCAGCGGAGAGCGCCGCTACGTGAGTGACCCGGAACTGCCGCGCACCTAGGCACGCGGGATGAGTGCCTGCACCTCGAGCGCATACGTGTGGCGCGCGGCGCCAGGCGCCGGACAGGTGAGTCCCGCACCGGCGAGATGCACCGGCAGCGACGGGAGCAACTGGGTGCTGAGCTGCTTCAAGAGCTCGCAGTCCTCCGGCTTGTAGGAGCGCAGGGTCCCCGGCGCGAGGCGCACGGTGGCGCGGACGACGCGGACGTCCGCATAGCGCGCATCTGCCGGGGCGAGCGCCCGCGGCAGCTGGAACTCGAGCTGCACGCTCGGCGAGCGGGAAGACGCCGCGCGGGTCGTGCCGCAGTGATAGGTGAAGATCTGCGGGTAGTGGCGCGCGCCGAGCGCAAGCAGCAGATCGTGGAGGCGGTACCAGAGCTCGTCGCAGGAATAGGACTGCGGCAGGTTCGTGAGATCGACGAGCAGATCGTAGCTGCGCCATTCGGCGGGACCGGCGTCGGCGCCGGCCATGCTCGTGCGCGCGGGCGCGGCCGTCGCGGCATCCGCTACCGCGGCGCCGAGCGCAGCCGCGAGTACCACAGCGAGCGCCGGCAGCCGCTTCATGCGAGCCCCGCCCGCGGATCCGCACCCGCTGCGGCACCCGGGCGCGGGTCCTGCGCGGCGACCTGCGGCACGCGTCCGAGCTCCTGCAGCACACTATTGGCGAGCTCCCAGCTGACCAGCTCATCCAGGAACGTCGCCACGTACGCCGCGCGGCGATTCTGGTGATCGAGGTAATAGGCGTGCTCCCACAGGTCGAGCGCGAGCAGCACCGTCTCGCCGCGCACCAGCGGCGTTGCGGCGTTGTGCGTCACGACGATCTCCGGCGCCGCGCCGCGCCACACCAGCCACAGCCAGCCGCTGCCAAAATGCGCGCTCGCGGCGGCTTTCAGCTTGCAGGTGAAGCGCTCGTAGGAGCCGAAGCGTTTACGCAGCTCCTCGCCCACCCGGCCGTGCGCGGCACCGCCGCCGCGCGGGCGCATGGAGCACCAGAAGGCATTGTGATTCCACACCTCGGCCGCGTAACGGTAGAGCGTGTGGTGCACGGGACTGCGCTCGGTCACGCGGATCAGCTCCTCGAGTGGCAGCTCCTCGAGGCCGGTGCCGCGCGCCAGGGTACGCATCCGGTCGTAGCACACGCGCTGATGCCGCAGGAAATGGAACACCACTGAGTCGCGCGACATGGCGGGCTCGAGGTCGGAGAAATCGTAAGGCATCGCCGGGGATGCGATGTTCATGGTGGATCCTTCCGCGAGCACAGCGCCTCACTTGGACCGGCGCCTCGCGCGGCGGTTCCGCCTGCCGGCCGACGTCGTCATCAACCGTCCGCGTGAGCGCAGTCGTCCCGGTCATTGCGTGCCTGCTGCGCCGCTGACGAGCGCCGGGCTCCCCTCACGGATCTGGCCCGGGCCGAGGTTGGCGCGTAAAAACTCGGTAACCTTTCGATACAGTGTCAGCCGCATCTCCGGGCGCACCAGGCTGTGCTCGCCGTGCTTGATCAGCACCAGCTCGTGGCGCAGGCCCTGCTGCGACAGCGCCCGGTCCATCGCCTTGCTCTGCTCGGCGAGCACGGTGTAGTCGTCCTCGCCGTGCACCAGCAGCACCGGCACCCGGATGCGCTCGACGTGCGCGAGCGGCGACTCTGCGCGCAGCGCCGCCGGGTCGGTGCCCATGGCATCGCCGGCGGAGTCTTTGCCGCCGTAGAAGCGCTCGTCGTCGACGGCCATCTGCGACATGTCGGACACTCCCGCGATACTGACCGCGCAGCGGTAGAGCTCCGGCTCTTTCTCCACGCCGGTGAGCGCCGCATAGCCGCCGTAGCTCCAGCCGACGATGCACATGCGCGCAGGATCCGCGATCCCCTGCTCGATGAGCCAGCGTGCACCGGCGGTGATGTCGTCGTGCATGATCGTGCCCCAGGCCTGGTGCCCCGCGTCGCGCCACTGCTCGCCGTAGCCGGTCGAGCCGCGGAAGTTGAGCTGTAGCACCGCGTAGCCGCGGCTCGCGATCACCTGCACCAGCGGATCGTAGCCCCAGTGATCGCGCGCATAGGGCCCGCCGTGCGGCAGCACCACGGCGGGCAGACGCTCGCCCGGCTTAGCTCCCGGCGGCAGCGTCAGGTAGCCCGGGATGGCGATGCCGCCCGCCCCGGCCACGGTGATGGGCTTCATGTGCGCGAGCTGCGCCTCGCTGAGGCCGGCGTCCTGCCGGCCGAGCTCGGTGAGCTTGCCGCTCACCGTATCGAGCAGGTGGTAGCGCGGCGGCATCACGTCGCTGAAGGAGACCGTGACGAGCTTGGTTTCGTCGCGGCTCGAGTCGACCACCACGTGATAGGCGCCGGGGAGCGCGCGCTCCAGCGTCTCCTCGACGCCTAAGGCATGCGGGTCGATGTAATGCGTGTGCGGCTGGTCGGTCTCGTAGACGAAGCCGGCGACGTGGCGGTCGAGCGGCCCCTCGAGGATGCCGCCGACGTCGACGTCGGGGCGCGAGAACACCAGCTGCAGGCCGCTCGCCGCCGCATCGAGATCGATCTGCCAGACCGCGGTGCGCCCCTGGTACGGGGCAAACACTAGCAGCTCGTTGGGCCGCGCGCCGAAGGCGAGCGGATCGAAGCGCGTGCGGTCGAAGCGCTTGAACTCCTCGAGCGTGTGCCAGGGCGCGTCCGGGCCGCTGCGGGCGATGTAGACCCCGGTGTCATCGCGGAAGCCGTAGCCGAAGCGCACCACGCCGGCCGGGTCCGCGGTCCAGTCCATCACCGGCGGATGCGAAGCGACCTCGAGCTTGAGGTCTCCCCGGTACACGTCGAGCCTGTAGACCGAAGGAAAGACGCTGCCCTCGTCCCCGAGCTCGATGAGCACGTGATAGGGATCGTCCGGCAGCCAGTGGATGATCCGGTCCTGGAACTGCGAGTGCGCCGCCGGCGGCAGCTTTGCGAAGAAAGCATTGCGGAACAGTATTCGCAATGAGCTGCCGTCGGGGTTGACGGCCAGCAGCCGCGAGGCCGGATAGAGGCGCTCGGGCTCGCCGCCGCGCGCGACGCCCTCGAGGTGGCACAGCAGCCGGTCATTGGTCTTGAACTCGCAGTGCGTCACCGAGAAGGGTCCGGCCGCCGCGGTGAGGATCATGCGCTCGCGCCCGGTATGCAGGTCGCGCACCGCGATATGCAGCTGCCCCGCCAGGCTCGTCAAATAAACGAGCTTGCCGCCGTCGGGTGAGAGGTGCGGCTCGGCCATTTGAGGTCCGGCGGCGAACACCTCGAGCGGAATCCCCGGCCCCGACGGCGTCGCGGGTGCCGTCTCATGTGGCGGCGCGGGGATGCGCATCGTCGCCGGCAGCGGCGGCGGCGGCGGAACCGTCATGATCGGCGGACCCGGGTTGCGCATCGGCGGCGAGCCCCAGGCCGCCGCCACCGCGAGGAATCCCGCAGCGCACAATGATCGTGCGAACGTGCGCGGGACCTGCGCCATCGACACCTCCTCGCTCACGAGCCCGCGGCAGCGAGCGCGCGGGTGACATCCTCGATCAGATCACCCAGGTCCTCAAGGCCGATCGAGAGACGCACCGTTCCTGGCGTGATCGCCGAGATCCGCTGTTGCTCGGCGTCCAGCTCGCGTCCACTCATGATCTGCGCGGTCAGGATCAGGGATTCGCCCGCGCCGAGGCTGGGGGTGAGCGCGAAGAGCTCGAGCGTGTCGGCGAAGCGCCGTGCAGCCGCCTCCCCGCCGTGCAGGTCGAAGGTGACGATCGTGCCGAAGTCGCGCATCTGCCGCGCCGCGAGCGCGTGCTGCGGGTGGGCAGGAAGCCCCGGGTAATGCACCCGCGCCACCGCCGGATGACCGGCGAGCAGCTGCGCGATGCGCAGCGCACGCTCGCATTGTGCCTGATAGCGCACGAAGTAGGTCTTCAGTCCCCGCAGGATCAGGAACGCGGCGTGCGGATCCAGGGTCCCGCCGAGCGCGCCGAAGTCGGTATGCATGCCGCGGATGAGCTCGCTGCGCGCAATCACCGCCCCTCCCATGACGTCGCCGGCGCCCGAGGCGTACTTGGTGAGGCTGTGGAGAAATACGTCCACGTCGAACTCGCCGTGCTGGTGAAAGCCGGCGAAGGTGTTGTCCATCACGCTGAGCGCGCGCGCGGCGCGCGCCGCGCGCGTGATCGCGGCGATATCGGCGATCTTGGTCACGGGATTCGTCGGGCTCTCGAAATACACGAGGCGCACCGGCTGCGCGCTGAGCACGCGCTCGATGCCCGCGGTGTCCTCGATCGAGAGCATGGTGTGCGTCACGCCGAAGCGGCCCAGCACCCGGCGGATGAGATAGCGGGTCGGGTTGTAGGTCTCGACGAAGCACAGGATGTGATCGCCCGCTCGCGTGAGTGCGAGCAGCGTCTGGGCGATGGCGCCGACGCCGGTCGCCGTGACCAGGCAATCCTCGCGCCCCTGGAGCTCCGCCAGCAGCTGCTCGAGCTGACGGGTCGTGGGGTTCGATGAGCGGGTATAAAAGAATCCCGGACGCTCGCCCCGCAGGAATCGCTCGGTCTCCTCGAGAGACTCGAACTCGAACTTGACGCTCTGGTAGATGGGCGCCACCAGGGGGCGGTTCCCGGGCGGAAGTGCGACCTCGGGGGGATGGTTGACGCGCGTGGACTTTTTCATCGCTTAGGGTCAGAGCTCGAGGGTAAAGCGGTCGGCATCGAGGTGCGCCGGGAATTTCTCCCGGAAGGCATGCAGCCGCGTGGCGTCGAGCTCGATGGTGACGAGCGCTGGCTCGCCGCCGAGCTCCGCGAGCGGCTGACCCAGATAATCGATCGCGGCGCTGTCACCCGCGTGTGCGATCCCGTGTCCGTCGGGACCGACGCGATTGACGCCGACGACATAGGCCTGGTTCTCGATGGCGCGCGCGCGCAGCAGCGTCCGCCAGGCAAGCGCGCGCGGCGCAGGCCAGTTGGCGACGTAGAGCAGCAGCTCATAGTCGAGCCCGGCACGGCGGCGGCTGAAGACCGGGAAGCGCAGGTCGTAGCACACGAGCGGACAGATGCTGAAGCCGCGCCACCGCACGCTCCACGCCGACGTGCCGGGCGTGAAGTGCTGATGCTCCCGTCCCATGCGAAACAGGTGCCGCTTGTCGTAGTGGCGCAGCGTCGAGCTGCCGGGCTCCGCCCACAGCAGCCGGTTGTAGTAGTGGCCGCCGTCCGCCGTGATAACGCTGCCGCTGATCGCCGCGTCGAGCTCCTGCGCCAGATCCCTGAGCCATACGCCCGTCGGCCCACCGGCCGGCTCGCCGAGACGCTCGACCTCCATGCTGAAACCGGTCGTGAAGGTTTCCGGCAGCACCACGAGATCGGCGCTGCCGGCAAGCGGGGTGAGGAGTGCGGCGAAACGCTCGCGATTCGTGCCGGGTTCGGCCCAAACGAGGGGTTGCTGGACCAAAGTGACGCGTAATTTGGCCATGACTCACCCCTTCCCGAGGCGCGCCGCGAACGCCGCGAGCCGCGTTGCGGCCTGATCGAGCGTGCTGTCGCGCTTGGCGATGCACAAGCGCAGGTAGCTGAGCGCAGGAGGCGCCGCATAGAACGGCGACAGCGGGATGGTCGCCACCCCGCCTTCGGTGAGCAGCCGCTCGGCGAAGGCGAGATCGCCAGGAGGGGCGAACTCGCTGAAATCGAGCAGCTGGAAATAGGTGCCCTGGGCCGCTGGCAGGCGGAAGCCGGAAGCAGCGAGCGCCGCGCGCAGCCGATCGCGCTTGGCCTGGAAGAACTGCGCGAGCTCGCGCCAGCCCTCGGGTTTCTCGGCGAGATAGGCGGCGATCGCGTGCTGCAGGGGATTCGCGATGCTGAAGGTGTTGAACTGGTGCACCTTGCGCAGCTCCAGGGTCAGGGCCGGCGGCGCCACGCAATAGCCGACGCGCACGCCGGTCGCGTGCAGCGTCTTGCCGAACGAGAACACCGCGAAGCTCTTCGGCGCGAGCTCCGCATGCCTCAGCACGGAAGTGTGGCGGGCTCCGTCGAACACCACGTGCTCGTACACCTCGTCCGACAGCACCAGGACGTCCCGGCCGCGGATCGCCGCCGCAAGCGCATCGAGATCGGCCGCGCCGGCCACCGTGCAGGCCGGGTTCGACGGGCTGTTGAGCAGTACCAGCCGGGTGCGCTCGTTGAGTGATGCGCGCACCCGCTCCCAGTCGTAGCGGAAGTCGGGCGGCGCGAGCGGCAGCCGGACGCAGCGGCCGCCGGCGAGCCGCACGGCCGGCTCGTAGGAATCGTAGGCGGGATCGAACACGATCGCCTCATCCCCGGGGCGGATGGCCGCCTGGATGGCCGAATAGATTGCCTCGGTCGCACCCAGCGTGACGGTGATCTCGCTCTCGGGGTCGGTGTCGAGGCCGTAGCAGGCGCGCAGCTTCACGGCGATGCGCTCGCGCAGCTCAGGCAGCCCTTCCATGGGCGCGTATTGGTTGTGGCCGGCCTTCATCGCGGCGCCGACCAGCTCGGTGAGGCGCGCATCAATCTCGTAGTCGGGGAATCCCTGGCCGAGATTCAGCGCCCCGAGCTCGCGCGCACGCCGCGACATGACGGTGAAGATCGTCGTGCCGACGTCGGGTAGCTTGCTGGCTCTCACGGGAATCGCGCCCTCGGTCGCCTCAGATCTCCGCCTCGGCCGCGGCCATGGCCGCGCCGACCACGCCCGCCTGTCCGGCGAAGTGCGCGGGGCGCAGCTGCGCCTCCGAGCGCAGCAGAGGTGCGAACTCTGCGAAGCGCTCGCTCACCGCCCCGCCGAGGATGAACAGGTCCGGCCACAGGAGCTCATGCAGACGCTTCAGGTACTCGTTCACGCGCGCGATCCACTCGGGAAAGTCGAGCTTCTCGGCGGTGCGTACCCGCGCCGAGGCCCATTTCTCCGCGTCCATGCCCTTCAACTCTATGTGGCCGAGCTCGGTGTTGGGGTAGAGCTTGCCGTCGCAGAAGAGCGCCGTACCGATGCCGGTGCCGAGCGTCACCATGATGACCGTGCCGCCGAATCCCCGGCCCGCGCCCCAGCGCATCTCAGCGATGCCGGCCGCATCCGCGTCGTTCAGGAACAGCGCCGGCCGCCCGAGCGCGCGCGCGGCGAGCGCGGCGCCATCGGTACCGATCCAGCCGTGATCGACGTTGGCGGCGGTGCGGGCCGTGCCTTGCTTGATGACGCTCGGGAAGGCGATGCCCACGCCGCCGACCGCCCCCGGCAGTCGCGCGGCGAGCGAGGCGAGCACCGGCATCATCGCCTTGGGTGTAGACGGCTGCGGGGTGTGCGCCGAGATCAGCCCGCCGGTGAGGCGCCCGGAGTCGACGTCGACCAGACCGGCCTTGATCGAGGATCCGCCCACATCGATTCCGAGGACATTGCGTGTCACGCGCGACACCTCACAGGTTGGCGGCGGCGGCGAGCTGCAGGTCGCGCTCGCGCCGGCGCTGTTGGTAACGCATCCACACGGTCGAGATGGCGATGCCGGTCGCGACCAGCAGCACGAGAATGGTGGCGAGGGCGTTCACGTCGGGCGTTACCCCGAAGCGCACTTTGGAGAACACCACCATGGGCAGCGTGCTCGAGCCAGGTCCCGCGACGAATTGCGTGATGACCAGATCATCCCACGAGAGCGTGAACGCCAGCAGCCACCCGGAGGCAATCGCCGGCAGGATGAGCGGCAAGGTGATGCGGAAAAACACCCTGAGCGGCCGGGCGCCGAGGTCCATGGCCGCCTCCTCCAGCGACTCGTCAAAGCCGGCGAGGCGCGACTGCACCACCACGGTCACGTAGGCCATGCAGAAAGTGATATGGGCGAGCGCGATGGTGACCGCGCCGACCCCTCTCGGCCAGCCGATGAGCTGCCCCATGGCGACGAACAAGAGCAACAACGACAGCCCGGTGATCACCTCGGGCATGACGATCGGAGCCGTGACCATGCCGGCGAGCAGCAGCCGGCCGCGAAACGCCCCGAGACGCGCCAGCGCCACCCCGGCGAGCGTGCCGAGCACCACCGAGGCGCTCGCCGCGATCACCGCAATGCGGATCGAGAGCCAGGCGGCGGTGAGGATCTGCTCGTTGTGCACCAGCACCCCATACCACTTGAGCGTGGGCGAATGCGCGGCATCCCATACCGTGACCAGGCGCGAGTTGTTGAAGGAGAACACGATCATGGAGATGATCGGCACGTAGAGGAACACCAGGCCGAGCACGAGCGCGCTGCGGGTGAAGAGGCCCTGCGGCTTCATTGCGCAGCCTCGAGCTGCCGCCGCTCGACGCGCTGAAACAGCATGATCGGCACGACCAGGAGCAGCAGGATCAGGATCGCGACCGCGCTCGCCACCGGCCAGTCGCGGTTCTCGAAGAACTCATCCGACAGCACCCGGCCGATCATCAGCTGATCGGTGCGCCCGAGGAGCGTCGGGATCACGTACTCGCCCACCGCCGGAATGAACACCAGGAGCGAGCCCGCGGCGATGCCGGCGAGCGACTGCGGCAGCGTGATCGCTAAGAACGCGCGCAACGGCCGCGCGCCCAGGTCCGCCGCCGCCTCGAGCAGCGCTGCGTCGTGCTTCTCGAGGTTCGCGTACAGCGGCAGGATCATGAACGGCAGGTACGAGTAGACGATGCCGATGTAGACCGCGAAGTCTGTCTGCAGCAGCGCCAGCGGGTGATGGATCACTCCGACGGAGAGCAGCACGTTGTTGATCACGCCGTTGTTCTTCAGTAGCCCGATCCACGCGTATACGCGCAGCAGGAACGAGGTCCAGAACGGCAGCACGATCAGCATCAGGAGCAGCGGCCGGGTCGCAGCTCCCGCGCGCGCAATGGCATAGGCCATCGGGTAGCCGATCAGGAGACAGCACAGCGTCGACACCGCGGCCACCTTGAGCGAGTACAGGTACGAGCTCACATAGAGCGGATCGGTGAACAGGAACGAGTACGCCGACCAGTGCACCTCGAGGTGCGGCCCGCCGTGGTGCCAGCTGAGGAGCGGCGTATACGGCGGGATCGCCAGGCGCACCTCGGAGAAGGAGATGCCGAACACGATGATGAAGGGGATCAGGAACAGCACCAGCAGCCAGAGCGTCGGCACTGCCGCGATCAGCCGCCGGCCCATTGCTTGCGATAAACGCACCACCATCCCCTACTCGGAAAGCACCACCGGGCTCGAGCCGTGCCAGGAGAGCCACACGCGCTCCTCGCGTGCGATGGGGCGCTCGGCGCCGCGCAGCACGTTCGGCAGCGTCACCCGCAGCATGCTGCCCGAGTCGAGGCGCACGAGATAGATCGACATGTCTCCCATGTAGGCGATCTCCTTGACCGTGCCCGGCACCCGATTCTCGCTCGGCGCCGCCTCCGCGCCCGCGGCCGGCGCGCGCGCGATCTGGATCTTCTCGGGCCGGATGGCGGTCCACACGGTGGCGCCATGGGAACCGCCGGCGGCACGCTCGGCGCGCACCGTGCAGCCGAGATCGGCACTGCGGACGCACAGGCCGTCTGCGCCGATCTCGCACACCTGGCCCTCGAACATGTTGACCGAGCCGATGAAGTCGGCGACGAAGCGCGAGGCGGGCGACTCGTAGATGTCCGACGGCGTGCCGACCTGCACGATGCGGCCGTGGTTCATGACCCCGAGCCGCGTGCCGAGCGTCATCGCCTCCTCCTGGTCGTGCGTGACCACGATGCAGGTGACCCCGAGGCGCTGCTGGATGTTGAGCAGCTCGAACTGGGTGTGCTCGCGCAACTTCTTGTCGAGAGCGGCGAGCGGCTCATCGAGCAGCAGGAGCTTCGGGCGCTTGACCAGCGCGCGCGCCAGAGCCACGCGCTGACGCTGGCCGCCCGAGAGCTGGTGCGGCTTGCGCGCGCCGTAGCCGCTCATCTTGACGATCTCGAGAATCTCGCCCACCTGGCGGCGGATGGCGTCACGCCCCAGATGCTCCTGCTCGAGGCCGAAGGCAACGTTCTTCTCGACGCTCATGTGCGGAAAGAGCGCGTACGACTGGAACATCATGTTCACGGGGCGCTCGTAGGGCGGCACACGGCTCAAGTCCTGGCCCTCGATCTCGATCCTGCCGGTGGTGGGCGTCTCGAAGCCGGCCAGCATCCGCAGCAGCGTCGTCTTGCCCGAGCCCGAGCCTCCCAGCAGGCAGAAGATCTCGCCGCGGCGGATGTCGAGCGACACATGGTCGACGGCGGTGAAATCGCCGAACTTCTTGCTGACGTCGCTGATGCGGACGTAGGCGGAGTCCGGGGCGGATGCCGTGGGCTGGGCCGCGGCGGGCGTAGGTTGCGAGCTCACGGGGGAACGTTACCTTCCAGTCTTGAAGCGCGTCCACATGCGGGTGAGCAGCCGCTGGTATTCGGCAGGCCGGGGGCGCTCCGGTGTCAGCCGGGCACGCACCCCGGCCGGCGGGTACACGCCGGGGTCGCTCACCACCGCCGCATCGAGCGGCTGTATCGAGGGGATGACGGCGTTGGCGTACTTGATGAGGTTGGAGTTGCGGGCGGCGATATCCGGCCGCAGCAGATAGTTGATGAACAGGTGGGCGTTGCGCACGTGCGGCGCGTCCGCCGGGATCGCCAGCACGTCGTAGTTGGCGATGGCACCCTCCTTCGGGATCGAGTAGGCAAGATCCACTCCCTTGCCGGCCTCCGCGGCGCGGTCGTGCGCCTGCTTGATGTCGCCCGACCAGCCCATCGCGAGGCAGATGTCGCCGTTGGCGAGGTTGTCGATGTAGCGCGAGGAATCCACATAGCGCACGTACGGCCGCATCGCTCTGAGCACCGCCTCGGCGGCTTTGAGGTCCTCGAGCGTATTGCTGTTGGGGTTGCGCCCAAGGTAGAGCAGCACCGTGGCGACCACTTCCGAGGGCGCATCGAGGACCGAGATGCCGCAGTCCTGAAAGTGCGCCACCACCGCCGGGTCGAGCAGCATGCGCCAGCTGTCGACCGGCGCGCCGGGCGTGCGGGCGCGGATCTCCGCCGTGTTGTAGCCCACGCCGGAGGTGATCCACATGTAGTCGACGCTGTACTGGTTGCCCGGGTCGTAGAGCGCTTCCGCGCGCGCCACGTCCGGATCGACGTTCTTCAGGTTCGGCAGCTGCGACTTGTCGAGCTTCTGGTAGATATCCGCCTGGATCTGGCGCTCGAGGAAGGCGGCCGAGGGCACCACGACGTCGTAGTTCGTGTGTCCGGTGAGGAGCTTGGTCTCGAGGATCTCGTTGGAGTCGAATACGTCATAGTTGACGCGGATGCCGTACTCCTTCTCGAAATCCGCGATCACACTCGGCTGGATGTAGTCCGACCAGTTGTCGACGTTGAGAACCTTCTCGGACTCCGACGCCTGCGGGCCGTGGGCTTGTGGGCCGGAGCAGCCGCTCACCGCCGCCAGCACCGCCACGCCGCAGAGGTAAAGGTGCCGGAGCCGGGGCGCGCTACTCACGACTCATTTATATACTAAACATTCAGCAGCAGGTGCTCGCGCTCCCAGGAGCTGATCACCTGCAGAAACACCTCGTATTCGGCCTCCTTGACGATGGTGAAGGCCTCGATGAAGGGCTCGCCGAGGAGCTTGACCAGCGGCTCGCAGGCGCGCAGCTCGCGCAGCGCCTCATCGAGCGAGCGCGGCAGTCCGAACGGCAGGTCGTGAGCGCTGCCGACGATCGGGTCCGAGGGCTGGAGGCCCTCGATCATCCCGAGGTAGCCGCAGGCGAGCGAGGCGGCGATAGCGATGTAGGGGTTGGCGTCGGCGCCGCCGACGCGGTTCTCGACGCGGCGCGCCTGCGCATCCGACATCGGCACCCGCAGCCCCGCGGTGCGGTTGTCATAGCCCCAGTGCACGTTGATGGGCGCGGACAGGTAGCGCGTCAGCCGCCGGTAGGAGTTGACGTTGGCGCAGAACAGCGCCATGGCCGCCGGCATGTAGCGCTGCAGCCCGCCGATGTGATTGAAAAACAGCGTCGAGGGCGTGCCGTCGGGATTGCTGAAGATGTTCTTGCGCGTCTTCGTGTCCACCACGCTCTGGTGGATGTGCATGGCGCTGCCGGGCTCCTTGGCGTGCGGCTTGGCCATGAAGGTCGCGTACATCTTGTGGCGCAGCGCCGCCTCGCGCGCCGTGCGCTTGAAAAGGAACGCCTGGTCGGCGAGGTCGAGCGGATGGCCGTGGATCAGGTTGATCTCCATCTGCGCCGGGCCGTCCTCGTGAATCAGCGTATCGATCTCGATGTCCTGGTCCTCACAGAACTGGTAGATGTCATCGAACAGCGGGTCGAACTCGTTGACCGCGGCGATGCTGTAGGACTGGCGGCCGGGCTCGGCGCGGCCCGAGCGCCCTACCGGCGGCTTGAGCGGGTAGTCGGCGTCCTTGTTCTGCTCGACCAGGTAGAACTCGAGCTCGGGCGCCACCACCGGATCCCAGCCGCGCTGCGCGTACAGCTCGAGGATGTTGCGCAGCACGTGGCGCGGGGCCATCGACACACGCCGGCCGTCGGAATAGAAGCAGTCGTGGATCACCTGCGCGGTGGGCTCGGCAGCCCACGGCACCCGGCGCACCGTCTTCGCATCCGCCTTGAGGATGATGTCGATCTCCGCCGGGCTCATGGCATCGCCGGTCTCCGGCGGATAGTCGCCGGTAACGGTCTGCAGAAAAACGCTCTCCGGCAGACGCATGCCGCCATCCTCGGCGAATTTTTCCGCGGGCATTATCTTGCCGCGAGCGATCCCGGCCATGTCGGGAATGATCGCCTCGACCTCCGAGATGCCGTGATCGCGGAAGAACTGCCGGATCTCACTCACCATGGGCGCGCCTTTCATTTGGACTCGGCACGCGCAGCTGCCGCCTGCCCGAAGGCCGCGAACAGCGCGCGCGAAAACGGATTTGCCATGACCCTCCACTCGGGGTGCCATTGCACGGCGAGCGCGAAACTGCGCGCCGCGCGCACGCGGAATGCCTCGATGACGCCGTCCGGAGCCCGCGCCTCGACCGCGAGCGGCGGTCCCAGCCGATCGATGCCCTGGCTGTGGAGCGAGTTCACCGCGACGCGATCGCTATCCGCGAGCGAGCGCAGTAACCCGCCGGGCTCGAGGGTCACGTCGTGCGCCGGCCCGTACTGCGCCTCGAGCGGCAACGTCTCGTCGTCGCGGTGGTCGAGATGGCCCGGAATCTCGTGCAGCTTCTGATGCAGCGTCCCGCCGAAGGCCACGTTCATCTCCTGGAAGCCGCGGCAGATGCCGAACACGGGTACTCCCGCCTGCACCGCTTTACGGATGAGCGGCAGCGTGGTCGCATCGCGCGCCGGATCATGAATCGTGCCGGGCGCGCTCGGCGGACCTTCGTAGTGGTGGGGCTCGACATTGGATGGGCTCCCGGTAAAGAGCAGCCCGTCGAGCCGCTCGAGCAACTCGTCGAAGCCGAGCTCCTCGGCAAGCGAGGGGACGAGGACCGGCGCCGCACCGGCCGCATCGATCACCGCGCGGGCGTACTTCTCCCCGACCATGTGAAAGGGATGATGGCCGACCATGCGCCGATCGGCGGGAATACCAATGAGTGGGCGGGCGGGTGCCATGACGGCTTACTGCCGACAGGTGTTTAATATTCTAAACAAATCCTGCCGTCGGAACCTCCGGAATGGGGCCTATTAGAACACAGGCCGCGCGTGGAAGCCTCAGGTTGCCAGGCACCCCGCAAGTGGGGTAAAGGCTTAGGAAGGGGCATAACAGCGATTTCCGCCCGCGCGCGGGGCAGGCAGGAATTTGCCCCGGCCACCCGCTGCTCGCTATCCTGCGCACCCCGCGCGCCCCAGGCGGCGTCAAAATATCTTAAACAGAGCGGAGGCCCTTTGACGATGGGACGTCCGGCTTACGTCGACTCCTACTACGCCGCTTCGGCGCACGCTGCACCCGTACGGCACCAGCTCGAGGGTGCCGTCGACTGCGACGTGTGCGTCGTGGGCGGCGGGATCGCCGGCTGCTCGGCGGCGCTGCATCTGGCCGAGCGCGGCCTTTCCGTGGTGCTGCTCGAGGAGCACCGTGTGGGCTGGGGCGGTTCGGGGCGCAGCGGCGGGCAGGCGCTCTTCGGCGTCGCCGCGGGGCAGGCCAAGCTCACGCGCCTCATCGGCGCGGCGGATGCGCGTGCCGTGTGGGACGTCTCGGTCGAGGGACTCTCGCTCCTGCGCTCGCTCATCGAGCGCTTCCGCATCGACTGCGACTTGACCGACGGCTACCTGCTCGCGGCGGTCAAGCCGCGTCACGAGCGCGAGCTGCGCGCCGAGGTCCGGGAGCTGCGCGAAACGCTCGCCTATTCGAGCGTGCGCTATGTGCCGCGCGACGAGCTCAGCGCGCTGCTCGCGACCGAGCGCTACCTGGGCGCGCTCTACGACACCAACAGTGGTCATCTGCACCCGCTCAACTACACGCTGGGGCTGGCCGCCGCGGCCGAGAGCTTCGGTGTGCGCATCTTCGAAGACAGCCGCGCCACCAGCTTCGCCTCCGCGGGTTCCTTCCGGGTGCGGGTCGCGACGGCCCGCGGCGAAGTGCGCGCGCGGCAGCTGGTGCTGTGCGGCAACGTATACCTCGGCACGACCGCGCCGGCGCTCGCGGCGAAGATCATGGGGGTCGCGACCTACATCGTCGCGACCGAGCCCCTGGGAGAAGCGCGTGCCCGCGGGCTCATCGCCAACAACGCGGCCAGCTGCGACATGAACTGGGTGCTCGACTACTTCCGCCGCTCGGCCGATCACCGCCTGCTCTTCGGCGGACGCGTCAACTACTCGGGGCTCGCCTCCTTCGACGCGCCCGCCGCCACGCGCGCGCGCATGCTGCGCGTCTTTCCGCAGCTCGCGGAGGTGCGCATCGACTACGCCTGGGGCGGCGAGGTCGACATAACACTCAACCGCGCCCCGCATTTCGGCCGGCTCGCGCCCAACGTGTATTTCCTGCAGGGCTTCTCCGGGCACGGTATCGCGCTCACCGGCATCGCCGGCAAGCTGGTCGCCGAGGCGGTGGCAGGGACCGCGGCTCGCTTCGACGTGTTCGCGCGCATCCCGCACGGCAACTTCCCCGGCGGCGCGGCGCTGCGTCGGCCGGCGCTCGTCCTCGGGATGTTGTATTACCGCCTGAAGGACCTGCTGTGATACCGCACGACCCCCTCTTCCTCCGACACCTCATCGTAGGGCTATGGGCCGCCTGGGCGCTCTACTGGCTCGTCTCGGCGATCGGCAACAAGGCGACACAGCGGCGCGAGCCCTTGAGCTCGCGCCTCGCGTACGTCCTGCCGCTCACTGTCGGCGGAGTGCTGATTGCCTGGAGGGGCCAGCCCTGGGCGAGCGTGCTTAGCTTACGGCTCTGGCCGCGCTCCCTGATTCTTTACTGCATCGGCCTCGCGGTGCTCGTCGCGGGGCTCGGCTTCGCGGTGTGGGCGCGCGTGCACCTCGGGCGCAACTGGAGCGGCGCGGTGACCGTCAAGGAGGGACACGAGCTCATCCGCACCGGCCCGTACGGCTATGTGCGGCACCCGATCTATACCGGTATCCTGACCGGCGTGCTCGGTACGATCATCTGCTCGGGCACGCTGCGTGCCGCGCTCGGCTTCGTTATCATCGCCATCGCGCTCACGCGCAAGCTCCGCACCGAAGAGGCCATGATGCGCGAGACCTTTCCCGATCAGTACCAGAAGTACCGCGAGGAAGTCCCCGCCCTGATCCCCTTCACAGGATTTCCGCGATCTGGACCGCGTTGAGCGCGGCTCCCTTGAGGAGCTGATCGCCCGCCACGAACAGCGCGATCGAGCGTCCGCCGGGATCGGAAAGGTCCTGGCGAATGCGTCCGACCAGGATCGGATCCCCTCCCGAGGCGTCGCGCGGCATCGGGAAGTAGTTGCGCTCGCGGTCATCGACGAGCTTCACGCCCGGTGCAGTGGCGATCAGGCGGCGCGCCTCGTCGGCCGGGATCGGTCGCTGGCACTCGAAGGTGATCGCCACCGAGTGGGCCCGCAGGACCGGCACGCGGATGCAGGTCGCGGAAACGCGCAGCTCCGGGTCGCCGAGGATCTTGCGGGTCTCCTCTCGGACCTTGATCTCCTCCTCGTTGTAGCCGGTCACGGGATCGATGCGCGTGTTGTGACTGAAGACGTTAAAGGCGTAGGGGTGCGGCAGCACCCGTTGCTGGTAGGCGCGGCCCTCGAGGTAGGCGCGCGTCGACTCGCGCAGCTCCTCCATCGCCGCGGCACCCGCGCCCGAGGCCGACTGGTAGCTCGAGATCAGCAGCCGCACGATCCGGTTCGCCTGATGGATGGGCCAGAGCGGCGTGATGGAGATGATGGCCGTGCAGTTGGGGTTGGCGATGATTCCGCGGTGCTCGCGAGCGGCAAGTGGATTGATCTCCGGCACCACCAGCGGCACCGCCGCATCCATGCGGAATGCCGAGGAGTTGTCGATCACGACGGCACCGGCGCGTACCGCGATCGGCGCAAACTTTTTCGAGACCGCGCTGCCGGCGGAGAACAGCGCGAGGTCGACGCCTGCAAAGCTCGCCTCGGTGAGCTCGCGCACGAGCAGCGGCTCGCCGCGGAACTCAAGGGTCTTGCCCGCCGAGCGGGCCGACGCCAGCAGGCGCAGCTCCGTCAGCGGGAAGCGCCGCCGCTCGAGACAGCCCATCATCTCCACACCTACGGCGCCGGTGGCCCCGACAATTGCCACGACCGGCGGCCTGGTGCGACCCTGAGAAACCATGCTCAACTCTCCGTTAACCCCTTTTGACCAGCTGCATCGTTCCTACCTGAGCAGCGGCGACCTGTAAAGCGGAAAACCAGGGCAAATGGCGGCAAGTCCCGACTCCAACGACCGTTTCGCGTGGAGATAAGTCATGAAAGCTCATTACCTCTGGCTCTTGCTGCTCGCGTCTGCGGCGCCGGCCTGGGCGACCGATCTCCCGGCCTTTCCGTTCATCAACGTGACCGGCCACGCCTCGCGCGCCGTGAGCCCGGATCTCGCCCGGATCAACTTCACCGTCAAGGCCCGCGATGCGAGTGCCGGGGTCGCCGCGCACGCGGTGTCGGAGCGTGCCCAGGAGGTGCTCGACCTGCTTGCCGCGAACGGCATCGCCGCGGCCGACATCGACGCTCACGCAGTCGCCAAGCAGGTGGTCTTCGAGCGCGACTCCGGAATCTCGGGCGGGACTCGGCGGGGCCCGCCGCGTTACGAAGTGTCGCGCTCCTTCTCGGTCTCGCTGCGGAAAGTGGCGTCCTGGCCGGACATCGGCACGAGGCTCCTCGAGATGCCGAACATCGAGGATCTCGAGGCACAGTTCGACCGCACCGACCGTGAGGCGCTCGAAGCCGAGCTGCTGGCGGCGGCGGCACACGACGCGCAGCAGCGGGCCGAGCGCATCGCCGCGGGCTTCGGGCAGCACTTAGGCACCCTGCAGGCCGTCTCCCAGGAGCCGTTCGTGGCGATCAGCGACCTCTACCTGCGCGCCGACACGCGTTATGCCTACGCGGGGAACGCCTCCCTCGAAGCGACGGCGGGCCGCGTCTCCGCTGCGCAGCTGCTGGTCCCGGCAACGATCCCGCTCGCCGCGGGCGTCAACGCGATCTATCGCCTGGAGAGCGCGCCACGCTAGGTCGATGCGGGTGCTCTGATCTCGTAACAGCGGTGAATGCGCGGATTGCGTGCGAAGTCCGCAGGTAACGTCGCGGCTGATGCGTCGACGATCTGGTAGCGCCCGGTCAGCTCCTCTGCGAGCCTGAAGCGCTGTGCGTTGGTGGAGAACACCAGCAGTCCCTCGGGGGCGAGGAGCCGCGCGCACGCATCGATGAGCTGCGGGTGATCACGGGCGATGTCGAGCACCCCTTCCATACGCTTCGAATTCGAGAAGGTCGGCGGATCGAGGAATATCAGGTCGAAGCGCGGCGCGCGCCCGGCCGCCTCTGCGAGCCATTCGCGGCAGTCGGCCTGCACCAGGGTATGGGCGGGGCCCGCGAGGGCATTCAGCGCGAGATTCCGCTGCGCCCACTCGAGATAGGTGCGCGACAGATCGACCGAGGTGCTCGCGCGCGCGCCACCCGCCGCCGCATACACCGTCGCGGTGCCGGTGTAGGCGAACAGGTTGAGGAAGCTCCTGCCCCGCGCGCCGCTGCGCAGCCGCGCGCGCGTCAGGCGGTGATCGAGGAACAGTCCCGTGTCGAGGTAGTCGTCGAAATTGACCCGGAACCTCAAGTCCCCCTCGGCCACGACGTGAAAGCGCTCGCGCTCGCCGAGCTTGCCGTACTGCTCGCCGCGCGGCGTGCGGCGCCGGGTGCGCACGCGGATGCGCTCGGGCGTTACGCCCGTCACGCCGGCTAAGCTCGCCAGCACCTCGCCGCGGCGGCGCTGCACCGCTTCGCGCTCGATCTCAGCGGGCGCCGAGTATTCCTGCACGTAGAGCCAGTCCTCCGCGGGATCCAGCGTGCGATAGAGGTCGATGGCGAAGGCGTATTCAGGCATGTCCGCGTCGTAGAGGCGATAACAGGACACACCGGAGCGGGTGGCCCAGGCGCGCAACCTCTTCAGGTTCTTCGTCAGCCGGTTGGCAAACATGCGCGCTCCGGCGGTGTCCCTGAGGTGCGCTACGCCTTTGCCGAGCGTGCCGGGCTCACGCTCGCTCTGCGGTCCCACTTCGATCCGCAGCAGCCGGCACTCGATCGAGCCGTTCCAGAGGGTATGGGTGCGGTAGGCGCGCAGTCCGAGCTCCATCCCGAGCTCCGGCGCGCCGGTCAGCACCGCGGCGCTCCAGCCGGCAAAGCGCGCGCGCAGCACGGCGCCGAGCTCGCGATGGACGGCGCGTGCGGTGCGCGCGTCCTCGAGGCGCACTCCATACGGCGGATTGGTGACGAGGAGCCCCGCCCGGTCGGGACTGCGGCCCTCGAGCGGCGCGGCATCGGCGAGTGCGCCCACCTCGAGCTGCACCCGCCCGGCTACACCGGCACGGGCGGCGTTCTCGCGCGCCGTGCGGATGGCGTGACTGTCGCGATCCCGGCCGCGCACGATCGCCGAGCTCGCCTCGCCGGCGCGGGCGCGCGTGAGTGCCTCCGCCCGCAAGCGCTCCCACAGCGGCGCATCGTGGCCGCGCCAGCCGAGGAAGCCGAAGTAGTCGCGCGTGAGCCCCGGGGCGCGATCGCAGGCGATGAGCGCGGCCTCTATGACCAAGGTCCCCGAGCCGCACAGAGGGTCGAGGAATTCCGCTCCGCGCGCGGCCAGTGCCTCCCCCGGCGCTGACCTCGCGACGAGCGACTCCCACCCGGCGCGCAGCAGCACGCCGGCGGCAACGTTCTCCTTGAGTGGCGCCTCGCCCGCGGCACCGCGGTAGCCGCGGCGGTGAAGGCTCTCGCCCGCAAGGTCGATGGCCACCGTGAGCCGCGTGCCATGGGCGTGGGCGTGAACGCGCACGCCGGGGCGCTCGAGGGCGACGTCGGGGCGGGATCCGGTCGCCGCGCGCAGCCCATCGACGATGCCGTCCTTGAGCTTGAGCGCCCCGAAATGCGTGTGAGTGATCGCCGGATGACGGCCGCTGAAGTCGCACGCCAGCGTGGCTCCCGGCGCGAGGTGCGCCGTCCAGTCGATGCGGCGCACGGCGGCGTGAAATTCCTCCGCATCGCGCGCCTCGAAGGAGCCGAGCTCGAGAAACACGCGGTTCGCGATCCGCGACCAGAGGCAGGCGCGGTAGGCGCTCTCGAGCGTGCCCGTGAAGGCGACGCCGGTCGAGCGCTCGCGCAGCTGCTGCGCGCCGCAGGCGCCGAGCTCGCGCGCGAGGAGATCCGCAAGTCCGCGCGGCGAGCTGGCGAGAAACCTGAGCGGCCCCTGGATCACGCCATCCCGGGGCGAACGGTCCCGGGCGGCCGCGCGCGCCCCTCGGCCGGACTCACTCCTGCGCCAGGTCGATCCACGTCGACTTGAGCTCCGTGTACTTCTCGAGCGCGTGCAGCGACTTGTCGCGGCCGATGCCCGATTGCTTGTAGCCGCCGAACGGCACCGTGAGGTCGTCTGCGTCGTAGCAGTTGACGTACACGGTGCCGGCACGCAGCGCGCGCGCCACGCGGTGCGCGGTCGTGATGTCGCGGGTCCACACCGCGGCGGCGAGACCGTAGACCACGTCGTTGGCGATCTCGATCGCCTCATCGACGGTCTTGAAGGTGATGGCCGACAGCACCGGACCGAAGATCTCCTCACGGGCAATCGACATGGTGGGCTTCACGTCGTCGAAAACCGTCGGCTCAATGAAGTAGCCGCCGCTATCCTCGCGCACCCGGCGTCCCCCGACGCGGACGCGCGCCCCGGCGCTGCGTCCGGCATCGATGTAGCCGAGCACGCGCTTCATCTGCGTCTCATCCACTATGGCACCGAGCTGGGTATCGGGATTGAGTGGATCTCCGGGCACGAGCGCGCGGCTGATTGCCTGCACCCTTTCCAGCACCGCCTCCTTGATCCCTTCCTGCAGCAGCAGCCGCGAGCCTGCCGAGCACATCTCGCCCTGGTTGGAGTAGATGGCGGCGGCCGCCGCCGCCGCGACCCGCTCGATATCGGGATAGTCGGCGAGCACGATGTTCGGTGACTTGCCGCCGCACTCGAGCGACACGCGCTTCAGGTTCGACTGTCCGGCGTACTGCATGATCTGCTTGCCCGTGGCCGTCGAGCCGGTGAAGGCGATGCAGTCGACGTCCATGTGCAGCGCCAGCGCCTTGCCGGCGGTCTGCCCGAGGCCCGGCACGACGTTGAACACGCCCGCCGGAATGCCCGCCTCGACCGCGAGCGCGGCGACCTTGAGCGCCGTGAGGGGCGATTTCTCCGAAGGCTTTAGCACCAGCGAATTGCCGGTCGCGAGAATCGGCGCGATCTTCCACGCCGCCATCAACAGCGGATAGTTCCACGGCACGATGGCACCCACGACGCCCATCGGCTCGCGGGTGATGAGCGCCAGCGCCTTCGGACCAGTCGGCGCCACCTCGTCATACACCTTGTCGATCGCCTCGGCGTACCACTGCAGACAGCGTGCCACGGCCGGGATGTCGACTTTCAGACTGTCGGAGATCGGCTTGCCCATGTCGAGTGTCTCGAGCAGCGCGAGCTCCTCGGTGTTTGCGAGGATCGCCTCGGCGAAGCGCAGCAGGATCTTCTTGCGCTTCGCCGGCGCGAACTGCGCCCACGCGCCCTTGCGGAAGGCGGCGCGCGCCGCTTTCACCGCGCGGTCGATGTCCTCCGCGTCCCCGGACGCGACGCGTGCGAGGAGCTTGCCGGTCGCGGGGTTGATCGAATCGAAGGTCGCGCCCGAGGCGGCGTCGACATAACGCCCGTCGATGAAGGCCTGGGTGCGGAAGCTGAGCGCGCGGGCGCGCTCGTGCCAGGAGACCGGAGCGGGTTGTGCGTTCATGGGAGCCTAAGTCGTTCAGAAGGTCGGAGGGGTGCAGGCGCTGATGATCTCACACGCCTCGCGCCCGACATTGCGAAAGCGATGGGGCAGCTGACTGGCGAAATAATAAGCCTCGCCGGGCCCGAGCACGCGCGTCGCTCCGCCGACGGTGAGCTCGATGCGCCCGCGGATCACGACACCCGCCTCCTCGCCGCGGTGCGCCGGCAGACCCTCGCCGGTCACGGCCCCCGCGGCGTAACGCTCGTGCAGCAGCGTGAGCTGCCTGCCGGCGCGCTGTGCGGCCACGAGCCGCAGCGAGACCTCGGCGTTGCCGAGCTCGACCAGCTCCTCCGCACCGAAGAAGGCCTGCGGCGCGGCGCTCAGGTCGAGGGTGAAGAACTCAGCGAGCGACATCGGCACGCCGTCGAGCACTTTCTTCAGCGAGCTGACCGACGGGCTCACGCGGTTCTGCTCGATAAGAGAGATGAGTCCGTTGGTGACGCCCGCGCGGCGGGCGAGCTCGCGCTGGGACAACCCGAAGCTGGTGCGCACGCCGCGCAGCCGCGCGCCGACGTCGATACTCATAGTGTTTAGGATCTTAGACGAGAGGGCCGGAAATATGGCTCCGGTGGTTTGCTTTGTCCACTTTATTTATCATCCGGTCCCCCAATCCCCCGCACCGAGAAACCCCATGGCCACCCCGAGCGAAGCGCTCAAACGCAGCGACCTGGAAGCGTTATGGATGCCGTTCACCGCCAACCGGCAGTTCAAGTCGAAGCCACGCCTGCTCGCGCGCGCGAGCGGCATGCAGTACTGGACCGCCGACGGGCGCGAGATTCTCGATGCCGTGGCGGGCCTGTGGTGCGTCAACGCCGGACACGGACGGCGCGAGATCACCGCGGCGGTCGCCGCGCAGCTCGAGAGCATGGACTATGCGCCGCCTTTCCAGATGGGCCACCCGGGCGCCTTCAAGCTCGCGAACGAGCTCGTGAAGATCGCCCCGAGCGGCCTCGATCACGCGTTCTTCACCAACTCGGGGTCGGAATCGGTCGATACCGCGCTCAAGATCGCCCTCGCCTATCACCGCGTGCGCGGCGATGCCGCGCGCACGCGCCTCATCGGCCGCGAGCGCGGCTATCACGGGGTCGGCTTCGGCGGGATCTCGGTCGGCGGCATCTCACCCAACCGCAAGATGTGGTCCGCCGCGCTCCTGCCGGGCGTGGATCACCTGCCACACACCCATGACCTGGCGCGCAACGCCTTCTCGCGCGGCCTTCCCGAGCACGGCGCGCAGCTCGCCGACGAGCTCGAGCGCCTCGTCGCGCTCCACGACGCCTCCACCATCGCCGCGGTGATCGTCGAGCCGATCGCGGGATCGACCGGCGTGCTGCTGCCGCCGCGCGGGTACCTGAAGCGGCTGCGCGAGATCTGCGACCGGCACGGCATTCTCCTCATCTTCGACGAGGTGATCACCGGCTTCGGGCGCACCGGCTCGCCGTTCGCCGCCCAGGAGTTCGGCGTGACGCCCGACATGATCACCCTCGCCAAGGGCATCACCAACGGTTGCGTACCGATGGGCGCGGTACTGGTGGGGAAGCCGATCTACGAGGCCTTCATGCAGGGCCCGGACGGCATCGAGCTGTTCCACGGCTATACCTACTCGGCGCATCCGGTGGCCTGCGCGGCCGGGCTCGCGACGCTCGGCATCTACGAGCGCGAGGGGCTCCTGACGCGCGCGCGCACGCTCGCGCAGGACTGGGAAGATGCGGCGCACGGCCTCAAGGGCCTGCCGCACGTGATCGACGTGCGTACCTATGGGCTGATCTGCGGACTGGAGCTTGCGCCCCAAGCCGGCAAGCCGGGGGCGCGCGGGTTCGAGGTGTTCCTGAAGTGCTTCGAGCGCGGCGTGCTGGTGCGCCAGACAGGCGACATCATTGCGCTGTCGCCGCCGCTCATCGTCGAGCGCGCGCAGATCGAGCGGATTTTCGCCACGCTCAGCGAGGTGCTGCGCGCGCAGTGATCAATGCGGCAAGGCGGCGCCGCCGGGGATACGCGCCGTCAGCGTCCAGCGGGTCCGCTCGGGGCTCAGGCGTGCGGCTTGCCGCGGAAATGCCTGACGCGGGACAGCACCGTCCACGCGACCAACGCGATCACGATCGCGCTGCCGATCAGCATCTCCATCTCAGTGAGGCCAAAGCCGCCGCTACGCGACGCGACAACGGTTATCGTCTGCACCACACACCTCCGGGGGCGATAGCACCCGACTCAAGCGCTGGAGACAGACTCCCACCGCCAGCCGGTGCGGTGAAGCAATCCGTCGCGGATCTGCGACGAGGTTCAACGCGAGGTGTCGTTATGTCAGCTGTGGGTGGATTCAAAGATCGCGTAAATCTTGGCGCAGTCCTCCAGCACCTCCCAGGTGCCGGTAAAGCCGGCCGGCACGACGAACGCATCGCCGGGCCCGAAAACGCTGCGCTCCCCGGAGGCGCTCTCGATCACCACACGTCCGGCGGTCATCACGCACAGTTCGTTCTCCGTATAGCGCACCCGCCATTTGCCGCGCGTCGCCGCCCAGCGGCCCGCGAAGAACTGCTGCGTGCCGTCGGTGTAGTAGTTCTGCACGCGCAGCTCCGGTGTGCCTGCGACCAGACGGTCGGCCGGCGGCTCGGAAACGTCCGCCTCCAGGGTGCCGTCGAGCCGAACGATGGAATTGCTCATGGGGGTGCCGCTCAGGTACTGGGGAGCAGGAAATTCTAGCGCGAAGGTGCGCCGCGGACCCGGGTGTCCGCGGCGCATCCTGGCGCAGCCCCGCCGCGCCCCTCACGGACCCGTCCCCGGGGCGAGTGCCGCGGAGCTCGCGACCGTCTCGCTCGCCGGTGGTGTAGCGCGCTCGAGGCGCACCGTGACCCGCCGATCGAGCGCGTAGGCGTCGAGATCGCCGGCCGCGCTGGTCGACTCGCTCGCGCCGTGCGCCTCGATGATGAGCCGCTCGCGGGTGATGCCGCCGCAGACGAGCGCGGCCGCCACCGCCTCGGCGCGCCGCTGCGACAGGACGTCGTTGTAAGCCGCATCGCCGCGCGGATCGGCGAAGCCCGCGACCCGGAGCCTGGCATCCGGGACGGCCGCGGCCAGGGCGCCGAGCTTCAAGAGCGGCCCCATGTCCTCGACCTTGATCGAGCTGTCGTCGGTACGGAAGCTGACGTCCATCCCCACCGCGTCGATCGCAGCCAGGGTGTGCTCGAGTTGTGCGCCGTAGGTGCGCGACTGCGCCAGCGAGCCGTTGAGCTCGGCCACATTCGCGGCGAGCCGGGCGCGCTCGGCCTCGGTCTCCCGGGCCGTCTGCTTCTGGCGGGTGTAGCGATCGCCCATGAGACCGCCGGCGGCGGCGCCGATCACGGCGCCCACCGGTCCGCCGGCCGCCGCGCCGACGGCCAGACCCGTGACTATGCCGATGTCCTCGGCCTTGGCGTTGCTGTCGGGCGCGGCGGTGGCTCCCGCCCAGACGGGCGTGCCCGCCAGGCAGGCCGCGGCTGCGAGCCCGAGACCTGAGTGTCTTGAGTTCCGCGTAATCATGTTGCCTCCTCTCTCGTTGGTGGATCGTCGACCGCAACCGAAGCGGTTCCGGTACGAGAGATAGTTCAGCGCGCGCGCGGGCCGCGCCGATGATGCAAAGGCGTCAGCGGAGGGGATGCTTTGTGGCAGAAGATGGCGGTTGCATATACTGCGCACCCCCCGCCACCGGAAGAATGCGCCATGCGGCCCTTGACTGTAGCCTTGCTCGCCCTGGCGGCTGCGGCCGCGCCCGTCGCCGTGCCGGCGGCTGACGGCGAGGTGGTGCGCGCCACGCTGGAGAACGGGTTGCGCGTCATCGTGGTGCGCAACTCGCTCGCGCCCGTGGTCACGACCTCGGTGAACTACCTGGTCGGCTCCGATGAGGCGCCGGCGGGCTTCCCCGGGACCGCGCACGCCGAGGAGCACATGATGTTCCGCGGCAGCCCGGGACTCACCGCTGATCAGCTCGCCGACATCGGCAGCGTTCTCGGCGGGGACTTCAACGCCGACACGCGCGAGGGGCTGACGCAGTATCTGTTCACCGTTCCCGCCGAGGACCTCGACGTGGCGCTGCACATCGAGGCGCTGCGCATGCGCGCGGCGCTCAACACGGCGAAGGAGTGGAGCCAGGAGCGCGGCGCGATCGAGCAGGAGGTCGCGCAGGATCTGTCCGAGCCCGGCTATGTGCTGTACTCCAAGCTCCGTGCACGGCTGTTCGCCGGCACGCCGTATGCGCACGACGCGCTCGGCACGCGGCCCTCATTCGAGAAGACCACCGCCGCGATGCTGCAGAGCTTTCACCAGGCCTGGTACGCACCCAACAACGCCATCCTGGTGATCGCCGGCGACGTCGACCCCCAGGCGGCGCTCGCTGAAGTGCGCAGCCTCTTCGGCGATATCCGCCGGAGGAAGCTGCCGGCGCGCCCGGCGGTCCACCCCAGGGCCATCGTGCCCGGCTCATTCACGGTGGACACCGACCGGCCGAGCGGCACATTGATGATTGCGCTGCGCACCCCCGGCCCGCGCTCCGACGACTTCGCCGCGCTCGAGGTGCTCTCGGACGTGCTCAGCAACCGGCGCTTCGATCTCTACGGGCTCGTGCCCCAGGGCAAGGCACTCGCGGCCGAGTTCGCCCTCGACCCGCTGCCCGCGGCCGGGCTTGCCTATGCGGTGGCCTCCTTCAATGCGGGAAGCGATCCACACGCGCTCGAGGGCGAAGTGCGCGCGATCCTCGCGCGGGTCGCGCGCGAGGGCGTGCCTGCCGAGCTGGTGGAGGCGGCCAAGCTCCAGGAACGGAGCGATGCGCAGCTGCAGCGCAACTCCATCAGCGAGCTCGCCGCGGCCTGGTCGGATGCGGTTGCAGTCTTCGGGCTCGAGTCCCCCGACGATGACCTGAAGCGCATCGAGAGAGTGACGGCGGCGGACGTCAATCGCGTCGCGCGTCAGTATCTCGATCTGGATCACGCCGTCACCGGCGTGATGCTGCCGCGCGGCTCGGGCCGGCCGGTGCCCGGGGGCGGCGGCTTCGGCGGACACGAGGCGATCTCGCTCGGGGAGGCACATGGGACGGCGCTGCCCTCGTGGGCTGCCAAGGCGCTCGCGCGCCTCGAGGTGCCGCCTTCGACGCTCCGCCCGGTCGTCAGCACGCTGCCGAACGGGCTCACGCTGATCGTGCAGAGCGAGGATGTGAGCGACACCGTGAGCGTGTACGGCCACATCCGCAATCGCCCGGAGACCGAGGAGCTCGCCGGAGAGGAAGGCGTCAGCCAGGTGCTCGAGCGGCTGCTCCCGTACGGCAGCGAGCGGCTCGACCGGCTGGCGTTTCAGCGCGCGCTCGATGCCATCGGCGCGCGCGAGCACGCCGGCACCGACTTCTCGGTGCAGTCGCTCGCGGAGCATTTCGACCGGGCGCTGGAGCTGCTCGCCGACAACGAGCTGCATCCGGCGCTGCCGTCGGCCGCACTCGAGGTGATCCGCGGCCAGGTCGCGCAGGGCGTGGCCGCCCGCAATGTGAGCCCGGGCTTTCTCACGCAGCACTCGCTGCGCGCGGCGCTCTTTCCCGCCGACGACCCGAGCCTGCGCATGGCGACGCCCGAGTCGGTGCGCTCGCTCACCGACGCGACGGTCCGCGCCTATTACCACAAGGTGGTCCGTCCGGATCTCGCGACGATCGTGATCATCGGCAAGGTCGCCCCCGAGGCCGCCGCCGCCGCGGTCGCCCGTTACTTCGGCGCCTGGAGCGCGAGCGGCGCGGCGCCGCCCATCGAGCTCCCCGCCGCCCCGCCGAATCACGCCGGGGTGATCGCCGTACCGGACGCGAGCCGCGTGCAGGACCGGGTCGTGCTGGCGCAGAACCTCGCCCTGACGCGCGCCGATCCCGACTACTACCCGCTCGCGCTCGGCAACGCGGTGCTCGGCGGCAGCTTCTACTCGACCCGGCTCAGCATCGACCTGCGCAAGAACGCCGGCCTCGTGTATGGCGTCGAGTCGGTGCTGCAGGCGGGCCGCACGCGCAGCGTCTATCTGGTCGAATACGCCAGCGATCCCCAGAACGTAGTCAAGGCCGCCGCCATGGTGGCGCGCGAGCTCACCACCATGCAGGAGACGCCGGTCGGCGCCGACGAGCTCACGCGCGTCAAGGCGTACCTGTTGCGGCAGATTCCGCTCTCCGAGGCGGGCGTCGCCGAGATTGCCCGCGGCATGCTGGGACGGCGCGACTTAGGCCTGCCGCTCGATGAGCCGAGCAACGCCGCGCGCCACTATGTCGAGCTGGAGGCGGCGGCCGTGCAGGCCGCGTTCCGCAAGTGGCTGCGCCCCGCTGACCTGGTGCGCGTGAGCGAGGGACCGGCGCCGCAATAGCGGAGGCCCCGGGGTTCGTTCGATGCGCTCAGCCGCCGGCACGCTCGCCCTGGCGCTCACACTCGGTGGCTTGAGCCCGCCGCTCACGGCCGCGATTCAGCCGGCCGAGTGCCTCGCGGCGCGCCGGGCGGAAACCAGTCACGAGGCCGCGTGTTACTCGCTGGTGCAGGATGGCAGGCAACGCAGCCTGCGGCTCTATGTGCCGCCCGGACACAGCGAGCCCCTGCCCGTCGTGCTGGTGCTGCACGGCGGCGGGGGAACCGGTGGCGGCATGGAGTGGCTGACACGGCGCGGTTTCAACCGCATCGCCGACCGGGACGGCGCCATGGTCGTCTATCCCGACGGCATCGATCATGGCTGGAACGACGGGCGCAGCGCCAACCGTTCCGCCGCGGACGCGGCCATCGATGATGTCGCGTTTCTACGCGCGCTGCCGCTCGAGCTCGCGGCGCTGCACCCGATCGATCGCAAGCGGCTCTACGTCACCGGCATCTCCAACGGCGGCATGATGTCCTATCGGCTCGCGTGCGATGCGGCGGAGCTATTCGCCGCCGCCGCGCCCGTCGCCGCCAACCTGTCGGTGGAGCTCGAGCCCCGGTGCCATCCCGCACGTGCGATTCCGCTGCTCGTCATGAACGGCACCGACGATCCGATCATGCCGTGGAAAGGCGGCGTCGTGCGGGTGTTGTGGATGACCCGCGGCTCGGTGTTGTCGACCGAGGACACCGTGGCGCGCTGGCTGGCGCTCGATCACTGCGGCGCGCTCGAGCCTCAGGCGCTCATCGAGGCCAATCCTGCGGATGGCACCGCGGCGGCGCCGCGCAGCGCCCACTGCGCAGACGGCGGCGAGGTGCGGCTCTACGAGATCCGCGGCGGCGGTCACACCTGGCCGAAGGGCCAGCCGTACCTTACGTCCCGAATCGTCGGCCGCGCCAGCCAGGCGCTGGATGCCAACGAGACCATCTGGGCGTTCTTGCGCCAGCACGCCCTGCGCTGATCCGCGCCAGCCCGCCCGTATCCAAGGCGTCGCTCCATAACTACCGGCGCACGCCAACGGCTGACACATGCCGAAGGCGCTGCTCCTGCCTATCCCGATCGGGGGATGGCCTGTGGACCGTCCGGACGGTAGGGTCTGGCGCCTCATGTACTTCCGCCAACCCATTCCCTTGCGTCCCGCGCGCGACCGGCTGCTCGATGCGGCAGAGCGAGTGGTGGTCGAGGCGGGCGCAACACACCTGACCCTGGATGCCGTGGCAAAGTCGGCGGGCGTCAGCAAGGGCGGACTCCTGTATCACTTTCCCTCCAAGGAAGCGCTGCTCGAGGGCATGTTGACGCGGCATTTTGCGGACGTGAATGCCGAGGTGACCAAGCGCCTCGCGAGCCGCGCCGGCAAGGCATCGCGCGCGGATGTGCTCCAGGAGCGCGTACGCGTCCTGCTCGAGTTGCACCCGGGGCGCCCGGCGGTCGGTGCTGCGATGGTGGCCGCTTCCGCGGACAACCCGGAGCTCATGGCGGGTTGCCGCGCGGAGTATCGCAAGCTGCTCAATCAATTTGCCAGGCTCCCGGGCGGGTTCGAACGCACCGCGCTGGTGCTGCTTGCCGTGCAGGGGCTGCTGCTCGCCGAGCTGCTGCACCTGTCGCCCTATACCCCCAGGGAACGTTCCCGGCTCGCCAAGGCATTGCTGCGGGCCGCCGACCAGTGCGGGAGCACGCAATGACACGGAGCGCACGAGGATTTGCCTTCGCCCTGGTGACTGCCGCCACACTCGCGGCCTGTGCCGCCGGGCCCGACTTCCACCCACCGGCGCCGCCCGCCACCACCCACTACACGCGCGCACCCGAGCCCACGTGCACCGTATCAGCGCCCGGTGCGAGCGGCACCGTGCAGACCTTCAGCGCCGATCGCGACATCCCCGCGGACTGGTGGACACTGTTTCACTCGCCGGCACTCGACCAGCTCGTACGCCAGGCGCTCACCGACAGCCCGACCGTGCACGCGGCTCAGGCGACGCTGCTGACGGCGGCAGAAACCTACAAGGCGCAGCGCGGCGGGCTCTTGCTGCCGGCGGTCGATGCCACCGCGAGCGCCACGCGCGAGCGCGTGCCCGGCGCGGCCTTCGGCCAGCCGAGCGCGCCGGCCTTCATCTTCAACCTGTTCGACGCCTCGGTCGGCGTGACCTACCGGCTCGATCTGTTCGGCGCCTCGCGCCGGCAGGTGGAGGCGCTGCGTGCACAGGCGTACTACCAGCGCTGGGAGCTCGAGGCGGCGAGCCTCGCGCTCACCGCCAACGTCATCACCACCGCGGTCAACATCGCCTCGCTCCATGCGCAGCTCGCCGCCCTCACCGACATCGTCGCGAGCGAGCGCGACCAGCTCAAGGTGGTGCAGCGACAGTTCGACGCCGGCGCCGCCTCGCGCTCCGACGTGCTCGCGCAGCAGACGCAGGTCGCCGACACCGAGGCTCAGCTGCCCACGCTCGAGAAGCAGCTCGCCCAGGCGCAGCACCGCCTCGCGGTGCTCGCGGGGCGTACGCCCGACGACACCACCGTACCCGACTTCACGCTCGATCAGCTCACATTGCCGGCGGAGCTGCCGCTCTCGGTTCCCGCCAAGCTGGTGCGCCAGCGCCCGGACGTGCAGGCGGCGGAGGCGCTGCTGCACGTGTCGACCGCGCAGCTCGGCGTCGCGACCGCCAACCTCTATCCGCAACTGAACCTCACCGGATCGATCGGCTCAGAGACGATCGCGGCGAGCGACCTGTTCAAGAGCGGCACCGCCGCCTGGAATGTCGGCGGATCACTGACGCAGCCGCTGTTCCACGGCGGCGAGCTCCTGGGCCTCAAACGCGCCGCGCGCGCCGACCTCGACCGCGCCACAGCCGAGTATCGCCAGGCGGTGCTCAGCGCGCTGCAGGACGTGGCCGACACGCTGCGGGCGCTCGAGGCGGACGCGCGCACCCTGCGGGCGGACCTGATCACCGAGACCGATGCGCAGGACACTCTCAACATGACCAAACTGCAATACAAAGTGGGCGGCGTCAGCTACCTGCAGCTGCTGAACGCGGAGCGCGTGTACCTGCAGGCGCGGCAGAACCGCGTGCAAGCCGAGGCGGCGCGCTATGCGGATACCGCGGCACTGTTCCAGGCGCTCGGCGGCGGATGGTGGAACCGCCAGGACAACGGCAAGGAGTATCGTCAGTGAACGATCTCACAGAGACCTCGGGTAACCCAAAGACCTCGGGTCATACAATGATCTCAGGCAACGCGATGACCTCGGGCAGCCTCGCCAGACGGCGGCTGATCATCGTCGTGGCCGTCGTGGGCGGCATGCTCGCGCTGCTGGTGGGCTGGCACCTGCTCGTCGGGCACTTCATCGCGCAGGCAATGGCGCACAACTCACAGCCGCCGCAGACCGTGACCACCACCGTAGTCAGGTACTCGGACTGGCAGCCGGAGATCAGCGCGGTCGGGAGCGTGCGCGCGGTGCGCGGCGTCGACATCACGACCGAGGTGACGGGACTGGTGCGCAGCGTCGACTTCCGCTCGGGAGACGATGCCAAACGCGGCCAGGTGCTGGTGCACCTCAACGCCGACGCAGACATCGCGCTTCTGCATTCGCTCGAGGCGGCCGCCGATCTCGCCGCCACCGTCTATGCGCGCGACAAGATGCAGTTCGAGGCGCAGGCAATCAGCCAGGCGCAGCTCGATGCGGATGCGGCCGACCTCAAGAACAAGCGCGCGCAGGCGGCGGCGCAGGCGGCGCTGGTCGAGAAGAAAATCCTGCGGGCGCCCTTCGACGGGCGGCTCGGGATCACGACCGTCAACCCCGGGCAGTACCTCAACACCGGCGACAAGGTCGTCACGCTGCAGGAGCTCGACCCCGTGTACGTCGACTTCCGGCTGCCGCAGGAGCAGCTCGCGCAGGTGCATCCGGGACTCGAGGTGCGCCTGACACTGGATGCGTTTCCAGGTGAGAGCTTCCCCGGCAAGATCAACGCCGTCGATCCGCTGGTCGACTCGTCGAGCCGCAACTTCCAGGCGGAAGCGACGGTCGCGAACCCCACGCGCAAGCTCCTGCCCGGCATGTTCGTGCGCGTCGCGGTGCTTTCGGGCGCGCAGCAGCACTACCTGACGTTGCCGCAGACCTCGATCACCTTCAACCCCTACGGATCGACCGTGTTCCTCGTTCAGAAGGACGAGAAGGGCAAGCGCACGGCGCAACAGACCTTCGTGACCACGGGCGCGACACGTGGCGATCAGATCGAGGTGCTCAGCGGCATCAAGGAGGGCGAGGAGGTGGTCACCAGCGGACAGCTCAAGCTCAAGAACGGCACGCCCCTCGATATCAGCACCCTGGCGCAGCCCTCGGACGCTGCCAACCCCAAACCGCAGGAGCATTGAAGGGGCGCCGCCATGAAATTCACCGACCTGTTCATCGAACGCCCGGTCCTCTCGGTCGTCGTCAGCCTGCTGATCCTGGTGCTGGGCGCGCGCGCCGTGTTCCAGCTGCCGGTCAGCCAGTATCCGCAGACCGAGAACGCCGTGGTCACCGTCAGCACGACCTACTACGGCGCCGACGCCCAGACGATAGCCGGCTTCATCACCCAGCCGCTCGAGGCCGCGATCGCCCAGGCGCAGGGCATCGACTACCTGTCCTCCAACAGCGTCGCGGGCGTCTCGATCATCACCGCGACGCTGCGCCTGAACTACGACGCCAACCGTGCGATGACCGAGATCAATACCCAGGTCAACTCGGTCCGCAACCAGCTGCCCCCGGCGGCGCAGCAGCCGGTGATCACGGTGCAGATCGGTCAGCAGATCGATGCCATGTACCTGGGTTACTTCAGCGATACCATCCCGCCGAACAGCACCACCGACTATCTGCTGCGGGTGGTGAAGCCCAAGCTCGACTCCATCGACGGCGTGCAGACCGCCGAGATTCTCGGCGGCCGCACCTTCGCGCTGCGCGCCTGGCTCGACCCGCAGCGCATGGCCGCTCGCGGAGTGTCCGCCGACGATGTCTACGCGGCGCTCGGCTCCAACAACTACCTCGCCGGCGTCGGCCAGACCAAGGGGCAGATGGTGAGCGTCGACCTGAAGACGAACACCGACGTCACCTCGCTCGATGAGTTCCGCCACCTGGTGATCAAGCGGCAGAACGGCGCGCTGGTGCGGCTCGAGGACGTCGCCAATGTGGTGCTGGGCGCTGAGAACTACGACTTCAACGTGGCTTTCAGCGGCCAGCGCTCGGTATTCATCGGCATCAAGGTGGCGCCGCGCGCCAACATTCTCGATGTGGCAGCGCGGGTGCGCGCCGCGCTGCCCGATATCGCGGCGCAGCTCCCGACCGGGGTGACGCAGAAGCTCGCCTATGACGCGACCAAGTTCGTCACGAGCTCCATCAAGGAAGTCATCAAGACTCTGGTCCAGGCGCTGGTCATCGTCACGGTGGTGATCTTCCTGTTCCTCGGCAGCCCGCGCGCGGTGGTGATACCGGTCGTGGCCATGCCGCTATCGCTCATCGGCGCCTTCTTCCTCATGCAGGCGCTCGGCTACTCCGTCAACCTGCTGACGTTGCTCGCGCTGGTGCTCGCGATCGGACTCGTGGTCGACGACGCCATCATCGTGGTCGAGAACGTCGACCGGCACCTGAAGGAAGGCGCGCCGCCGCTCGAGGCGGCGCTGCAGGCAGCGCGCGAGCTCGGCGGACCGATCATCGCGATGACCATCGTGCTGGTAGCCGCCTACGTGCCGATCGGCCTGCAGGGCGGGCTCACCGGGGCCCTGTTCACTCAGTTCGCGTTCACGCTTGCCGGGGCGGTGACCGTCTCGGCCGTCATCGCGCTCAGCCTCTCTCCGATGATGTGCTCGAAGGTGTTCCGCAGCGAGCAGGAGGAAGGCCGCTTCACGCACTTCCTCGACCGCAGCTTCAACCGGCTGCGCGATGGCTATTCGCGCACGCTCTCGAGCTGGCTCACTACCTGGTCGGTAGTGATCGTGTTCGGCGCGCTCATCCTGCCCGGCGTCGTCTATCTGTTCATGACCTCGAAAGCAGAGCTCGCCCCGGCGGAGGACCAGGGCATTGTTCTCGAGGCGACGAGCGGCCCGCCGGATGCAACGCTCACCCAGATGCAGGCCTATTCGGATGCGGAGTTCGCGATCGCCAAGAAGCTTCCGGAATATCAGCAGATGTTTCAGCTGACCGGCGCGCCCACGGTGAACCAGGGCTTCGGCGGCGTGCTGTTCACGCCCTGGGAGGATCGCCACCGCAGCGCCGCCGAGCTGCAGATGCTGCTGCAGAACGAGTGGAACAAGATCCCGGGTGCCCGTGTCGCGGCGTTCCAGTTCCCGGCGCTGCCCGGTTCGCAGGGCTTCCCCATCCAGTTCGTCATCACCACCACCGAGCCGATCGAGAATCTCAACGAGGTTGCGACCCAGGTGCTCGACAAGGCGCGCTCGAGCGGCATGTTCTGGTTCATAGACGCGGATCTGAAGCTCGACAAGCCGCAACAGACCGTGAACGTCGACCGTGACATGGTGAGCGACCTCGGCCTCACGCAACAGAGCGTGGGGGGTGCACTGGCCGCGGCCTTAGGCGGCGGCTACGTGAATTACTTCTCGATCGCCGGCCGCTCCTACAAGGTCATCCCGCAGGTGCTGCAGGTCGATCGGCTGAATCCCGATCAGGTGCTCGACTACTACGTCCATTCCGGAAACGGCACGCTGATCCCGGCGCGCACCATCGCGAGCCTGAAGACCTCGACCGTGCCCGAGACCATCGCCCACTTCCAGCAGCTCAATGCCACGACCATCGGCGGTGTGGCCGGGGTGGCCGAGGCGGACGCACTCAAATTCCTGCGCAACACGCTCAAGCAGGTCGCCCCCACGGGCTACAACGTCGACTACTCGGGCGAGTCCCGGCAGTACATGCTGGGCTCGGGCAGCTTCGTGTTCACGCTGCTCTTTGCTTTGGTGATCGTCTACCTGGCGCTCGCCGCGCAGTTCGAGAGCTTCCGCGATCCGGCCGTCATCCTGGTGTCGGTACCGATGGCGCTGTTCGGTGCGCTGATCTTCATCAACCTCGGGGTGCTCGGTGTCACCCTCAACATCTACACGCAGGTGGGACTCGTCACGCTCCTGGGACTCGTCAGCAAGCACGGCATTCTCATCGTGCAGTTCGCCAACGAGCTGCAGCGTGCCGGGCGCGCCAAGCTCGAGGCGATCGAGGAGGCGGCGGCCGTGCGGCTGCGCCCGATCCTGATGACGACCGCGGCGATGTGCTTCGGCGTCATCCCGCTGGTCATCGCCTCGGGCGCGGGAGCCGCGGGCCGGCGTAACATGGGTGTGGTGCTCTTCACCGGGCTCGCGATCGGCACCCTGTTCACGCTGTTCGTGGTGCCGGCGATGTACATGTTCATCGGCGCCGACCACGGGCATGAGGCCCGCGCCCGGGGCCACCAGCAGGCCGGTCACGGTGATGAGCCGGAGCCGGTGCCGGCCACCTGAGGACCTGAGGCTTATGATCGACCTGTACTACTGGGGTACGCCCAACGGGCTGAAGATCAAGTTGTTTCTGGAAGAGGCGGGGCTCGCCTACCGCATCATTCCGGTCGACATCGGCAAGGGTGAGCAGTTCGATCCTGAGTTCCTGGCGCTCTCGCCCAACAATCGCATCCCGGCGATCGTCGACCACGAGCCGCAGGGGGGCGGAGCGCCCATCTCGCTGTTCGAATCCGGCGCCATTCTCTTATATATGGCGGAAAAGATCGGCCGCTTCATCCCTGCGGACATTCGCGGCCGCGCGCTCACTCTGCAGTGGCTGTTCTGGCAGATGGCGGGCTTAGGTCCCATGGCCGGACAGAACGGGCATTTCAGCCAACATGCGCCCGAGAAGGTGCCGTACGCGATCGAGCGCTACACCAGGGAGACCAACCGCCTCTACGGGGTGCTCGACCGGCAGCTCGCCGGGCGCGAGTACATTGCCGGCGACTACTCCATTGCCGACATGGCGTGTTATCCCTGGATCGTGCCGCACGAGCGGCACGGCCAGAATCTCGATGACTTCCCCAACCTGAAGCCCTGGTTTTACCGCATTCGCGAGCGGCCCGCGTGCCAGCGGGCCTACGTCGGGGTCGAGCAGTCCTACAGCCGCAGGATGTCCGACGAGGAAAGAAGGATTCTGTTCGGCCAGACCGCCGCGTCGCACCGGTCCTGAGCGTCCCTCCCAGCCTCACGCGCCCTCGGCGATCAACGCCGACAGCGGCGGCAGGGTCCACGCGCTCGCGCCGCCGATCGCCTCGATCGGCCGCCAGCTTCCGGGGGGCGGTTGGATGCGCGCCTCGGTGAGCCCGAGGTTGAAGACACACAGGACCCGCTCGGCACCGAACCTGCGCTCGAAGCTGAGCACAGCCGCGGACGTCTCGAGCAACCGCATGCCGCCGTAGCGCAGCGCGGGATGATGCTTACGCAGCGCGATGAAGCGCCGTGCCATCGCCAGGGTCGAATCGGGGTCGCGATCCTGCGCGTCGACCGCGAGGGCGGCATGGTCGGCCGGGACCGGCAGCCACGGACGCGCCGTGGAGAATCCCGCATGAGGAGCGTGGCGCTCCCAGGGCATCGGGGTGCGCGCACCGTCCCGCCCGAGCGTGAGGGGCCAGTTCGCGATGGCTTCGGGGTCCCGCAAGTCGTGGAACGCGAGCTCGGCCTGCGGCAGGCCCAGCTCCTCCCCCTGATACAGGAAGGCGTTGCCGCGCAGACACAGCAGCAGCAGCAGCGCGAGGCGCGCGTTCGCGGCGCGGTCCGCCGATGCCGACCAGCGTGATACAGCGCGCGGGGCGTCGTGATTGGAGAATGCCCAGCTCGGCCAGGTGTCGGCGGCATCGCTCCAGGACTCGAGCGCGGCGCGTACCAGCGCTGGTGTGAGCGCATCCGCGTAGAGGAAATTGAAGCCATAGGCGGTGTGCAGCCGCCGCTGCCCCTGAGTCAACAGCTTCATGACCGGCTCGGCGCCCTCGCCGCCAATCTCCGCCACCGTGAAGCGACCACCGTACTGATCGGTGAGCGCGCGCACCCGCTCGATGAAGGCAACCAGGTCCGCGTGGCCCTTGTTGTGCTGCGGCTGCTGGAAATCGACCGGCCGGGTCCGCGGCCGGCGGTCGGGCGGCCGTGGCGGATTATCGGTGAGCGCCGGGTCGTGCATCGCGTAGTCGATCGCATCGAGCCGGAAGCCGTCGACGCCGCGCTCCAGCCAGAAGCGCGCACTCGCGAGCAGTGCGTCCTGCACCGCGGGGTTGTGCACGTTGAGATCGGGCTGCTCGGTGAGGAAGTTGTGCAGGTAATACTGGCCGCGGCGCGCATCCCAGGCCCACGCCGGGCCGCCGAACACCGACTGCCAGTTGGAAGGCGGTGAGCCATCCGGCTTGGCGTCCGCCCACACGTACCAGTCGGCGCGGGCATTGTCGCGGCTGCTGCGGCTCTCGCGGAACCAGTGATGCTGATCCGAGGTGTGCGAGAAGACCTGGTCGATGATCACGCGCAGGCCGAGGCCGTGCGCGCGCTCGATGAGCCGGTCGAAATCGCTGAGCGTCCCGAACATGGGATCGACGTTGCAATAGTCGGCGACGTCGTAGCCGAAGTCCTTCATCGGCGAGGTGAAGAACGGCGAGAGCCAGATGGCGTCGACGCCGAGCGAGGCGACGTGCCGGAGATGCGTGGTGATCCCGGTGAGGTCGCCGATGCCGTCGCCGTTGGAATCGGCGAAACTCCGCGGATAGATGTGGTAGATGACGGCACCGCGCCACCATTCCTGTCCACCCTTGCCGGGCGCTGCGTTCACCCGCCCCCCGCCGAGGCGCACACGAGGTAATCGAGCGGCGCAATCTCCACGTGATAGCTGCCGGGCGCCGAGGCTCGCGGCTCGCACCTGCCGTGCAGCGACACGAAGCGTTCCGATCCGGCCTCGATCATCACCTGGGCGTTGAGCGCGGTGGTGGAGGTGTTGAAGGCGATCACGAGCTCGCCGCGACCATCGGGATCGAGACGCGACACGGCGAACAGCCCCGCCGATTTGCCGTAGCTGCGCACGAGCTGCGGCCCGCGCCGCAGCGCCGGCTGCGCGGTGCGTAACTGCGCGAGCTCCGCGATCGCACGGTACAGAGGATGCTCGCGATCGAAGTGACTGCCCTGCGCAGTCGCGCTGCCGAGCGGCCGCTCGCTCAGGTAGGAAGGGACGCGGCTCGCGAACATGTCCTGGCGCGCGTCCTGGTCACCGCCGAGACCTGCGAATCCCTGCTCGTCGCCGTAGTAGACGACCGGCACCCCGCGCAGCGTAAAGAGCAGCGCGTGCGCCAGCAGCACGCGCCGCAATGTCTCGTCCGCGCTGATGCCGGGTCGCAGCCGGCGCACGAAGTACGCGAAGCGCCCCTGGTCGTGGTTGCTGATGAAGGTCGGCAGCTGCTGCGCCGCCCGTGCTCCACCCTCGTAGAGGACATCGCCCTCGAACAGCCGCGCCAGCACCTCGGTGCCAGCCCTGCCGCCCACGGTCGCGCGCACTGCGGCCGCGAAGGCAAAGTCGAGCACTGCCGGCAGCCGGTCGACGCGCGTGTGCTCGGCGAGCAGCGCCGGATCCACCTCCCCGGTGTACACCTCGCCGAAAATGTGGAAGTTGGGGATGCCGGCGGTGCGTGCCGCGGTCAGCATCGCCGGCACGAACTGCTGCCAGAACTCCGGATTGACGTGCTTGGCCGTGTCGATGCGAAAGCCATCGACCTTGAGCCGCTCTATCCAGCCGCCGTAGATGTCGATGAACCCCTGCACGACGCGCGGGTTCTCGGTCATGAGGTCATCGAGCCCGAAGAAGTCGCCGAAGCTCGAGCTTTCGCCCGCGAAGGTCGAATTGCCGCGGTTGTGGTAGTAGATCGGATCGTTGAGCCAGTCCGGTACTTTGACGTGCTCTTCGCCGCGCGGCACGTAGGGCGTGTAGGCGTAGTCGGGGCGGGTCAGGTGCGCGAAGTTCTCGGCGGTCTGGTGTGCGGCATCGTCGCCCAGGAAGCCTTCATTGATCGGCTCGCCCTTGAGGCCGCCGCGCCGTGTGTACGGATAGTCGGCATGCGAGCGGTACGGGCAGCCGTTGTCCGGACACTCGCGGTAGCGGATGACGTCCGCCGTGTGGTTGGCGATGATGTCGAGATAGACTTTCATGCCGCGCTGGTGTGCCGCGGCGATCAGCGCCTCGAGATCCTCTCCGGTGCCGAAGTGCGGGTCGACGCGCGTGAAATCCGTGACCCAGTAGCCGTGGTAGCCGGCCGACTCGTGCCCTGGCCGGCCCTGCACCGGCTTGTTCCTGAACACCGGGGCAAGCCAGATCGCGGTCGCACCGAGCGATTGAATGTAGTCGAGCTGCGCCAGCACGCCCTTGAGGTCGCCCCCGTGGTAGAAACCCTTGTTGGCGGGGTCGAAGCCGGTGACCAGCGGGCCGCCCTCGAGACCGCCACGGTCGTTCGCCGGATCGCCGTTCTCGAAGCGGTCGGGCAGCAGGAAGTAGATGACCTCGTCCTGCGGCAACCGCGCGCGGAAATCCGCCGCGCCGGCAGCGCTCCAGAGCGCGATCGCACCGAGCGCCGCGCACAGGCAGACGCGTCCAGCAGGCGCGCGCTTCGCTCTTTGCCCCATCTTGGTTCTCGCGCCGCCGGCGTCCCAGCGCGCAGCCGGCCGGCGCAACGCGCCGGCCGGGTACGCGGCTTGCGACTCTAGAACTTGTAGTTCAATCCGAAGAAGAAATCCCGTCCGAAGGTCTCGTAGTCACGCGTCTGGGTGACGTTCCCCGAGTAGTCGATGAACGGCGTGTTGGTGAGGTTGTTGACCTGAAACAGGATCATGAGGCCCTTGGCGGGGCCGTTCTGGAACTCGTAGCTCGTCTGGAAGTCCGTGATGAGCTCGTGGCGCACGAACTCGAGGGCGCGGTCGCCCGCGAAGTCCGTGATCTCACCGATGTAGTCGGAGCGATAACGAGAGGCAACGCGCGCGGCGAAGCCGTTCTTCTCGTAGTACAACATGGCGCTCGCCACGGTCTTCGACAGACCCGGCAGCGTGATGTTGGCCGACGGCTCGCCCGAGACCTGCCCCTGGACCTTGATCGAGCTGTCGGTGAGCGACACGCTGGCGTTGGCGCCGAAACCGCTCAGCCAGGAGGCCAGCATCTCGCCCGGCGCGGATGCGGTCAGCTCGACGCCATCGAGCCGGCCGCCCTGGCCGTTCAGGGGAATGGTCAGGAAGCCCTGGTCGACGTACGGATGCTGACCCGCCGGCGGCGGCGGCAGCTGCGAGACCAGGTTCGACAGATCGACCTGCAGGGTCTGGTCGTAGATGTAGGTCTTCAGGTCCTTGTAGAAGACCGCCGCAGAGACATAGGCCTTGTTCTCGAAGTACTTCTCATACGAGAGGTCGAGCGCGTCGGCACGCCACGGATCGAGCAGCGGGTTGCCGGCGGTATTCGACGGGATGCCGGTCGTGGTCGCGACGCTGAAGTCCTGGCCGATGGTCATCTGGTCCATGCGCGGCCGGGCCATCTCGCGTGCCGCGCTCAAACGCAGCAGCTGCTGTGCGGGCAGCTCGAACACGAGGTTCATGGCCGGCAGGATGTCGTTGTAGGACTTGCCGCCCTCGATCGGCTGACTCGACTGCGTCGCCTCGTTATAGGAGAAGGAGCTCGAGCTCTGCTGCGTATGGATGACCTGCAGGCCGATGTTCCCCCGCAGGGTCACGTCGGGAGAGAGCGGGTGATTGAGGTCCCCCTTGATGTACAGGGTCGTGAGCTTCTCGAACACGTCCCAGAACTTGCCGGTGAGGTAGCCGTAGCCCGGTTGGTTGGGCGTGCCGGGCACGACGGGATTGAAGTAGTTGGCAAGCACTCCAGGCACGTTCCAGGACAACGAGGATGGCGTGCCGGAGAAGCTCAGGTTGGTGGGCGCCAGCAGATACTGGCCCCCGATCTGATCGAAGGTACCGCCGACGGTGTTCAGGCCCGTCTCCGGCTGTACCTTGTCCTTCGAGCGATCGTCGTAGTTGGCACCGAGGATCACGTCGCTGAACCACCAGCCGGCGGGGTGGGTGCCCTCGAGGCGGAACGCCTTCAGCTCGTCGACCACGTGCGGGAAGCGGCTGTAGCCGCCGCCGTAGATGGTCGGGCCCACCAGTACCTTGGTCGGGTCGGCGTAATTGTTCTGCGCCGTGAAGGTCGGCTGCGACCCGTTCGGCAGAAAGTACGTGATGGTGTCGGTGACGCCGCCGATGTACTGCCCCTGGGTCTCGTAGTCGTGCTCGTCGCGCGTCGCGCGCGAGTAGGCGAGATCGCTCATGACGCTCCAGACATCGCCCTTCCACTTGTTGTTCCAGCCGGCCTGGAAGATCTCGTCGCTGGTCAAGTACAGGAAGTTGCGCGCCAGAGGTACCACGTTGCTGACGGTGGCGCCGACCACCGCATTGTTGACAATGGTCGTGTTGGAGAAATTGGCCGTGCTGGTGCACAACGGGCAGGTGGCGTTCGGATAGCCGTTGTAGTTGCCCAGGTTGACCTCGAGGCTGCGCCGGTTGTTGTCCTGCAGCTCGGACGTCCAGTAGACATCGAGCGTGCTGGTGTAGGCGCTGTTCGGCCGCCATTCGACCGTGGCGAGCGCGCCGTCGCGGACGTCGCTCCCCATGCTGGCGAGTGACTTGATGCCGTCGGTCACGTCGACGCCGGCCCCCACGCCCGCGTGCTCGGTGCCGTTCGCGTGCCACGGGTCGTAGAGTCCGAGCTCCCTGCCGACGACCGGCGAGGACAGGCGCGCGTAGCCCAAAGCCACGCCGAGGGTGTTGTCGAGGAACTGGTCGATGAAGGAGAAGCTGCCGCGATAGCCGTTATTCTTGGAATCGGCGCCCATGTCGGCGTCGGAGTTCTTCTCGAGACGGAAATCCAGCACCGTAGCGCGGTGACCGTACTCCAGCGGCCGGATCGTCTGCAAGGCGATCGTGCCGGACAGACCCTGCCCGATGAGCGCCGCGTCCGGCGTCTTGTAGACGATGACGCCGCTGATCAGCTCTGCCGGGTACTGGTCGTATTCGATGTTGCGGTTGTCGCCGGTGCTCACCTGCTCGCGGCCGTTGAGGAGCCCGGTGGCGAACTGCGGATCGGTGCCGCGGATGCTGATGTCCGAGGCGCGCCCGTCCGCGCGCTGCGACGTGAGGCCGGGCAGGCGCGAGATGGATTCGGCAATACTGGTGTCCGGCAGCTTGCCGATGTCCTCGGCCGAGATTGCCTCGACGATGTTGTCGGAGCCCTCTTTGACTTTGATGGCCGTCTCGACCGCGGCGCGGACGCCCGTGATGGTTATGGTCTCCAGGGCCTGCTCGGCAGAGCCGGTGGTCGATGCCGCCTGCTCCTGTGCCAGAGCCGGGCTGCTCAGCGCCAGCAGCACCGGCAGGCCGCAGCCCGCGGCCGCCCCGATCGCCCAGCGTCGTGCGCCAGACGATACGTCTCGTATCTTTTGAACCACAGTGAATCCCCCTGAGTTGGTTGTACGTGGCGGTTGGCGAGCCTGTTGGCTCTGCGTACTGCCACGGACTCGAACGCCCGCTAGCGAGCTTCGTTTCACTGTAGCGATCGGACGCAACCGACCGGAAGGGCCGGCATACGTATTCACGTGCAAGGCCGGCCTCTGCGGCCCACTCTTGAGACGCCTCGGTGACGTTGGGTCGCTGCCGGGTTTCTTTGCGCCTATACTCGCGGGCGGGGGGGACCGAGTGAGCAGCGACAAGGCTCAGGGGCGTGCGCCGGGCAAGGCCACGTCATTTGACATTGCGTACCAGGCCGGGGTGTCCCAGCCGACGGTATCGCGCGCACTGCGCGGCAGTCCGCGCGTGAGCGAGGAGACCCGCAAGCGGGTACTCGCCGTCGCGCAGCAACTCAACTACCGGGTCGACAAGAACGCCTCCAACCTGCGCTTTCAGCGCTCCAACACGCTCGCGCTCCTCATCTTCGAGGATCCGACCTCGGATGACTCCGCGATCAATCCGTTCTTCGTCGCGATGCTGGGCTCGATCACCCGCGCCTGCGCGCAGCGCGGCTACGACCTCCTGGTTTCGTTCCAGCAGCGCTCGGGCGACTGGCACAAAGAGTACGAGGACAGCCGCAAGGCCGACGGCCTGATCCTGCTCGGCTATGGCGACTATCTGTTGTATCGCGAGCGCCTCGAACGCCTGACCGAGCAGGGGACTCATTTCGTGCGCTGGGGCGCGGTGCAGCCGGGACAGCCGGGGTTGTCGATCGGCTCAGACAATTTTCAGGGAGGCTACGAGGCGGCGCGGCACCTGCTCGGCCTCGGCCGCCGCCGCCTCGCCTTTCTCGGCGGTGTCTCGGGCGGTTGCCCGGAGTTTCTCGATCGCTACCGCGGCTTCGAGTGGGCGCTCGCCGAAGCCAACACACTGGCCAGCGCGGCGCTGCAGGTCGATGCCATCAGCACCGAGCAGGCAGGCTTCGCGGCGGCCGGCGAGCTGCTCGCGCGCGGCGTACCGTTCGACGCGATCGTGGGTGCGAGCGACCTCATCGCACTCGGCGCCATGCGCGCGCTGCAGGAGCGGGGGCAGGCGGTGCCCGCCGATGTCGCGGTGGTCGGCTTCGATGACATACCGGCCGCGGGTCTCGCCAACCCGCCGCTGACGACCATCGCGCAGAACACCCGCCTCGCGGGCGAAGTGCTGGTCGAGACGCTGCTGTGCCGGATCAGGGATGAGCCCAGCGAGGCACGCGTGCTGCCGGCGCGCCTGGTGGTACGTCGCTCATGCGGCGCGCAGCTCGAGCTCAGCTCTTCGGCAGATCGCGGCAGGCCGCCGCCACCTTGACGGCGAACTGATCGATCGCCAGGCGCGCATCCGCCCACGGATCGAGCGAGCTCGAGCCGAGCCCGAGGGTACGCGCAGAGTAGTCGTGGCTGACCGTCCTCAGTGCGTGCTGGTTTGCGTCGCGCAGCTCGGCGGTGAGCGCGGCGCCGCCGAGGAACTTCGTCTGCGCGGCGCTGGCGGCGGGGTTGGCGGCGAGTTGCGCCCGCGTCGGATGCGTCGGCGCCACGTCCTCGACCGTCACCGCAATCTCGATTCCTGCCGCGGCGGGCACCTTCGCGGTCTCGCGTTCCAGCGCCGCGCGGATCGCCGCTTCCAGCGTCGCGCGCTCTCCCTCACCGAACGTCTGCATTTTCTCCGCCATGGCGGGTGCAAACTCGATCGTGATTCGAGGTGGCTCGGCCGCCGGCAGTGCTCCGGCAAGCAGCAGGCAGCCGGCCAAAGCTGGCCGGGTCGCACGCATCAGGCACGTCATCGCGGCACTCCTTGACATATTGGTCAGTCTACGCCGGTCCGAAGTTCACGCCAGTAGTGCCCGGCTGGGGAACGCGCAGGACCAGAAGACCGGCCACCAGGAAGCTCGCGCCTCCCAGCACCAGCGCATAGATCGGCGCTCCGCCGAACACCGCACGCAGCAGGAATCCGAGCACGCTGGCCGCGACCAGCTGGGGAATCACGATGAAGAAATTGAAGACCCCCATGTAGAGACCCATCTTCTGCGCCGGCAGGCTGTCGGAGAGCAGCGCATAGGGGAGTGACAACACCGAGGCCCAGGCGAAGCCCATGCCGACCATGCTGAGCAGCAGCCAGTTGGGGTTACGAATCACCACGAACGACAGGAGTGCGGCGGCGCCCAGCCACACGTTCATCAGATGACTCAGGCGCAGCCCGAGCCTGCGAACCATGAGTGGAATGACTGCGGCGGCGAGCGCGGCAAAGCCGTTGTACGCCGCGAACAGCACTCCCACCCAGTTGGCACCGTGATTGAAGGCCTCGGAGTGCGGATCGGTGGAGCCAAAGTGCACCTGCGCCACGGCGGCCGTGGTGTAGATCCACATCGAGAACAGGGCGAGCCACGAGAAGAACTGCACCGGAGCCAGGCGCCGCATCGCCTGCGGCATAGTTGCGAGGTCTCCCATGAAGATGGTGAAGGCGCCGGCACGCAGACCGCGGCCGTGCAGCCACTGCGCCAGGCCCCAGAGCAGCGCTCCGCCGCACACCAGATAGAGCTGCGGGTCGAGCCCAACCAAGCGGACCAGCACAATGGCCGCGAGCGCGCTCAGCGTCCACGCGAGTCCCCGGCGGCGCTCGCGCCGCGGGTCGACCGCAGCGGCGGGGCTGGAGGGACTCGCGTCGTCGAAAGCGAGGAGCTCCTCCGGAGGATACTCGCGCGAGCGCAGGATCGTCCAGAGGATGGCGGCGAGCAGCACGGCGGCGCCGATCTCGAAGGCATAGCGGACCTCGGCATGATTGCTGACGCCGCCGCGCGCCAGGAGCCAGGGCAGCATGCTCCCCACGACCGCGCCAAGGCCGATGAAGAAACTCTGCATCGAGTATCCGGCGGGACGCTGGCTCGGATTCAACTGGTCGCCGACGAATGCGCGGAAGGGCTCCATCGACACGTTGATGGCAGCGTCGAGGAGCCACAGGAGCGCCGCCGCCACCCACAGGCTGGGCGAGCGCGGCATCAGCACCAGCGCCGTGGCCGCGAGCACAGCGCCGGCGAGAAAGTACGGGCGCCGCCGCCCGAGCCGCGTCCAGGTGCGATCGGAGAAATAACCGATCAGGGGCTGCACCAGCAGCCCGGTGAACGGCGCCGCGATCCACAAGAGCGGCACCTGCTCGAGTCCCGCGCCGAGCGTCTGGAAGATCCGGCTCACGTTGGCATTCTGCAGGGCAAAGCCGAACTGCAGGCCGAGGAAGCCGAAACACATGTTCCAGATCTGCCAGAAGGACAGCAGCGGTTTCGCGTGCGGCATTTGCGCGTACTATGCGATCAGCTCACGAGCTAAGCGGGAGCGCGGCGATTTATGCACACACCCTCGAGTCGGTCAACGGCCCTGGCGCGCGCGCTCGTCTGTGTGGCGGCGTGCATGGGATTGGGCTGGGGTGTGGCGAGGACGCAGGAAGCGGCGCCGGCCGCGGCGGCGCACGCCGCACCCTGGTGGCGCAACGCGGTGATCTACGAGATCTATCCGCGCAGTTTCCAGGATTCCAACGGCGACGGCATCGGCGATCTCAACGGCATCACGCAGCGGCTCGACTACCTCGAGTTGCTCGGCGTGGATGCCATCTGGATCGCGCCCTTCTATCCCTCGCCGCAGGTGGACTTCGGCTACGACATCTCCGACTACCAGGCGATAGATCCGGTGTACGGAACGCTCGCCGACTTCGATCACCTGCTCGCCGAGTCCGGGCGGCGTCACATCCGCCTGATCCTCGACATGGTGCTCAACCACACCTCGGATCAGCACCCGTGGTTCGTCGCGGCGGCGAGCTCGCGCAGCTCCCCGCGCCATGACTTCTATGTGTGGAGCGACGGCCGCACCGACGCCGCCGGCCACCGCCTGCCGCCCAACAACTGGGTGAGCCTCTTCGGAGGCTCGGCGTGGCAGTACGTGCCGGCGGTGGACCAGTTCTACTATCACAGGTTCTACCGCCAGCAACCGGACCTCAACTGGCGCAACCCGCAAGTCGAACAGGCGATGTTCGCCGCCATGCGCTTCTGGCTCGATCGCGGCGTGGCGGGCTTCCGTCTCGATGCGATCACCGCGCTGTTGGAAGACCCCCGGTTGCGCGATGAGCCGGTGCTCGGCGGCACCAACGCGCAGGGCGATCCAAACTTAAGCGAGATCTATACCGACAACCTTCCCGAGGATCACGACGTTATCCGGCGCCTGCGCGCGATGATCGACACCTATCCCGGGGAGCGCGTGCTGATCGGCGAGACCTACGTGGCCCACACCGCGCAGCTCGATCCGTGGTATGGAGGCGCACGGCACGATGAGCTGCAGCTGCCGATGGACACGCTGGTCGGGCTCGGCAGGCGGCTCGATGCCGCCCGGTTCCGCCGCCTTCTCAGCGAGGCACAGACCGAGCTGCACGGCTCGCAGCCGCTCCTGGTATTCGACAACCACGACAACATCCGCAGCTGGGACCGCTTCGGCGACGGCGTGCACAACGCCGGGATCGCACGCATCGTCGCGGCCCTGCTGCTCAGCTCGCGCGACGCGGCGCTCCTTTACCAGGGCGAGGAGATCGGCCAGGTCACCGCGACTCCCAGCCGGGTCGAGGACGTGCGCGACCCGATCGGAATCACCGGCTGGCCGAAGGAAAAGGGGCGCGACGGCGAGCGCACGCCGATGCAGTGGGACACGTCCAACGCGCAGGCGGGCTTCAGCACCACCCCCCACACCTGGCTGCCCGTGACCGCGGACTACCGCACCGTCAACGCGCAAACGGAGTCCGCCGATCCTGAGTCGCTCCTCAACTGGTACCGGAGACTCAGCGCGCTCCGCCGCAGCAACGCGGCCCTGCGCGATGGCCGGACCGTGATGCTGGATCGCGCCAATCCGCATGTGCTGACCTACGTGCGCGTCGCCCCCGGCGGCGAGACGATCCTCATCTCGCTCAACATGTCGGCGCAGCCACAGACGATCCGCCTCCGGCTCGCCGCGGCGGGCGTGCACGGATCGCACCTCAGGACGCTGCTCGCGAGCCCGGTACCCGTGGCCGCGACTGCGGCGGATCGTCCGGTGACACTGGCGCCATTCGCGGCCTGGGTCGCCGCCGTCGACTGACCAGGGGGCGCTGCTTCCGCTCAGCGCTCCCTGCCGAACAGCCACATAACCGCGCGCGGGAACTCGGCGCGCCACGCGGCCTCGTTATGCCGTCCGACGGCGTTGACCTCCACCGCGAGGTTCCGCGCCGGCAGGCCGGCGCGCTCGAGCAGCGCCACCATCCGCTTCATGTCCGGCACCATGCTCTCGTCCTCGCTGCCGCCGGCGTAGAAGTAGATTCGCGCGGTGCGCGCCGGCGGCTGCGCTTCGGTGTAGGCAAACACCTGCGGCGCCAGCCAGTACGCCGGCGAAAAGATGCCGGCGCTGCCGAACACCCCAGGGTAACGGCTGAGAGCGTAGCCCGAGATGAGCCCGCCCATCGAGCTGCCCATGATCGCCGTGTGGCGCGCATCCGGGCGCGTGCGGTAGTGCCCATCGACCCAGGGCTTGAGGACATTCACCACGAATGCCAGGTACTGCTCGCCCTCGCCTTTGCCGAACTGCGGGTTGTCCCAGGCGTTGAGCTCGCGCATGCGGTCGACGCCGCCGTTGTCGATCCCGACCACGATCAGCTCGAGGCCGCGCGATTTCGCGAGCGCATTGAGTGTCTCGTCGACGCCCCACTCACCCGCATAAGCCGTGGCGTCATCGAACAGGTTCTGGCCATCGTGCATGTAAAGCACCGGGTAACGCTGCCGGCTGCTGTCGTAGCCAGGCGGCAGGTAGATGCGCACGGTGCGCTCGCGATCGAGTCCCGGAATCAGGAACGGTGTCGGCAGCACATGGACGTTCGGCTGCGCGGTGCTCGGCTTCACGCCTTCCGCCGCCGGGGCGTTCCAGCCGGTCAGCGCCAGCACGTTGCACAGCGCCGCGAGCCACGCGTATTTTGTCGGCCGTGCAACAGCAGATCTCACCGCCGGATTCTAACCCCGTCAGTATCCTGGTGAAGGACGAGCTGCGCGTCTCGGGGCTGCTCGCGCTGCCTGCGTCGGCGCGTGCCTGTTACGTGTTGGCGCACAGCGCCGGCGCCGGCATGCAGCATCCGTCGATGCGCGCGCTGGCGGCAGGGCTCGCGGGCCTCGGAATCGCCACGCTGCGCTATCAGTTCCCCTACATGGAGCGCGGTTCGCGCCGTCCGGATCCGCCGCCGCTCTGCCACGCGACGGTGCGCGCTGCGGTGGCGGAGGCGGCACGCCTCGCTCCCGGAGTGCCGCTCGTTGCCGGGGGGCGCTCCTTCGGCGGCCGCATGACCTCGCAGGCACAGGCGATCGAGCCGCTTGCCGGCGTGCTGGGGCTCGCGTTTCTCGCCTTTCCGCTGCACCCTGCCGGTGAGCCCTGCGACAGCCGCGCCCAACATCTGTCAAACGTGTCCGTACCGATGTTGTTCCTGCAAGGCACGCGCGATGCGCTCGCTGAGCGCGTCCTCATCGAGGCGGTGGTCGCGCGCCTCGGCAGCCGCGCCACCTTGAGCCTCGTCGGGGAGGCGGACCACTCTTTTCATGTCCCGGCGCGCAGCGGGCGCACGGAGCGCCAAGTGCTCAGCGGGGTGTTGCAGCGGCTCGCCGCGTGGATCGATGCGCTATAACATGGCCTGACCGTGCCCAAGCGCGCCCTCGAACGCTACGCCGCCAAGCGCACCTTCGCGCGCACGCCCGAGCCGCCCGCGAAGCTCGCCGCCCAGCGCCACGGCGCGCTGCTGTTCGTGGTGCAGAAACACGCGGCGCGGCAGCTGCACTACGACTTCCGGCTCGAGCTCGACGGCGTGCTCAAGTCCTGGGCGGTGCCCAAGGGCCCCTCGCTCGACCCCGACGACAAGCGCATGGCGGTCGAGGTCGAGGATCATCCGTTCGACTATGCCTCCTTCGAAGGCGTGATCCCGCAGAAGCAGTACGGCGCGGGCAACGTGATCGTGTGGGACTGCGGGGCGTACTCGCCGGATGAGGGCGGGCAGTACTCCTTCACCGACCGTACGGAGGCTGAGCGGCGCGTGCGCGCCGAGCTCGCCCAGGGGAAGCTCAGCTTCCTGCTGCGCGGCGAGAAGCTCAAGGGCTCCTTCACGCTGGTAAAGACCCGCACCGGCAACCAGTGGCTGCTCATCAAGCACCGGGACCGCTTCGCGCAGGCCAACGACGTGCTGGCGCAACCGGCGTCGGTGCTTTCGGGCCTGAACCTCGATCAGCTGACGCCCGAGAGCACGCCGCCGCGGCTCGACGCGGGGCTGCTTGCGCCCGCCGGGCCGCCGGAGGCGATGCCGCGCAAGCTCGAGCCGATGCTGGCCGAGACCTCCGACCCGCTCGATTCGGATCCGCAATGGCGTTATGAGCCCAAGCTCGACGGCTACCGCGTCATCGCCTACGTGCGCGGGACCGACGTGCAGCTCAAGTCGCGCCGCGGGCTCGACCTGACATCTTTCTTTCCGGAGCTGACGGAGGAGCTCGCCGCCCAGGCGATCGAGCAGATGATTCTCGACGGCGAGATCGTCGCGCTCGACGCCGCCGGCCGCCCGTCGTTCAACGCCCTGCAGAACCGCGCGCAGCTCAAGACCACAGCCGAGATCAGCGCCGCGCGGCGCGACAGCCCGGTCGTGCTGGTGTGCTTCGATCTGCCGCACTTCGCGGGCTTGAACCTCCGCGGTGCCCCCTACCTCGCGCGCCATCGTTATCTCACTCAATGTCTGCTGCCCTCGGCGCACCTGCAACTGGTGCACAACTCCGCCGACGGCGCGGAGTTGTATCGCGTGGCGGTCGCTAACGGCTTCGAAGGCATCATCGCCAAGCGCATCGACAGCACCTACCAGCCGGGCAAGCGCTCGCGCGCATGGCTCAAGATCAAGGCAGCGCAGTCCGCCGAGTTCGTGATCGGCGGCTTCACCCGCGGCAAGGGTGTGCGCGACCCCCTCGGCGCGCTGCTCCTCGGCTACTTCGACGGCAAGGCGCTGCGCTACGCCGGGCACGTGGGCTCGGGACTCGACGACGAGGTGATTGCCAAGCTCATCGAGCGCACCGCCAAATTGAAGCGCAAGAATTCGCCGTTCGCCGGGGAAGTGCCGCTGCATCGGCCGACGACCTGGCTCGCGCCCGAGCTGGTCGCTGAGGTGACCTTCAGCGAATGGACGCCGGCCGGCTCGCTGCGGGCGCCGGTGTTCGTGCGGCTCCGCGATGACATCGAGCCTGCGGGCGTGAGAAAGCCCGACCCGCGTCGCGTGCCCGCCGATCCCGATCCGCCGCCCGCGGGCCGCAACGGTGTACGGCGGGGGGCGCAGGCCGCGGCGCACGGCGCGCGTGCAGACCCCGATCCCGCCGCCGAGGCCGCGCCCATCCTCGAGCAGCTCGACAGCCGCGCCACGCGCCTCGATCTTGACGTCGGCGGTGCGCGGATCCGCCTGACCAACCTCGACCGCGTCTACTGGCCCGCGGCGGGCCCGCGCAGCCCCGCGGTGACCAAGCGCGACCTGCTGCGCTACCTCGCACGGGTCGGGCGCTTCATGCTGCCGCACCTCAGGGACCGGCCGCTCACCATGATCCGCATGCCCGAGGGGATCAACGGCGAGCGCTTCTTTCAGAAGCACTGGGAGCAGCCGCTCCCGGAATTCGTCGAGACCGTCACCGTGTTCTCGGAAACCAAGGACGACCAGCACCGCTACCTGCTCGCCAACAACCTGCCGACGCTGCTGTGGCTCGGGCAGATCGGCACGCTCGAGTTCCACATCTGGCATTCGCGCGCCCGTCCCGGCCCCGACACGCCGGAAGGCCGCACCGACTACGCCAGCTCACTTGCCGCGCTCGAGGCCTCGGTACTCAATTACCCCGACTACCTGGTCTTCGACATCGATCCGTACATCTATTCGGGCAAGGAGGCGAAGGGGGCGGAGCCCGAGCTCAACAAGAAGGGCTTTGCCGTCGGTAAACGCGTCGCGTTCTGGCTGCGCGCGCTGCTCAGGGAAATGGGACTCGAAGCCGTCATCAAGACCTCGGGCAAGACCGGGCTCCACATGTTCGTCCCGATCGAGCGGACCGTGACCTTCGATGAAGCGCGCCACATCTGCGAAAGCGTCGGCAGGCACGTCATGCGCGCGCATCCCAGGGACATCACCATGGAGTGGGCGGTCGAGAAGCGCACCGGCAAGATCTTCATCGACTACAACATGAACGTGCGCGGCAAGACGCTCAACGTCGCCTACTCCCCCCGGGGCGTCCCGGGGACGCCGGTTTCCATGCCGGTCACCTGGGAGGAGCTCGAGGCGGCCGAGCCGATGGACTTTACTCTCAATAATGTGCCGGCCCGCTTGGAAAAGAGGGGGGACCGGTGGCATGATGTACTCGAGTTAAAACAGAGTCTTACGAAGGCTTTTGGTGTCCAAGGTGAGAAGTAGAAGGTGTTCGTTATGGCCGCTGCTCGCTCGATAGGGTCTCTCACGGTGTCCTTCGGACTGGTCGCGATTCCGGTGAAGCTCTTCACCGCGAACCAGTCGTCGAACGCGATCTCCTTCAACCTGCTGCACAAGACCGATGGCTCGCGCCTCAGGCAGCAGTACATCTGCCAGAAGGATGGGGCGTTGGTCGAGCGCGACGACATGGTCAAGGGCTACGAGTTCGCCAAGGACCAGTACGTGCGCTTCACGCCCGAGGAGATCAAGGCGCTGGAAGAGGTCGGCAGCCACGCGGTCGAGATTTCCGAGTTCGTGCCTATCGAGTCGATCGATCCGGTCTACTTCGACAAGACCTACTATCTGGCCCCCGACAAGGGCGCCGCCAAGCCTTATGCCCTGCTCACCGAGGCCCTGAGAGTTGCCGGGCGCTGCGGCGTCGGCCGCTGGGCCGCACGCGGCAAAGGCTACCTCGTGGTCCTGCGGCCGATCGGCGCCGTACTGGCGATGCAGCAGCTGCATTACGCGGCCGACGTGCGCCGTGCAAGCGAAGTGGAGATCCCCAAGCCCGAGGTGAAGCCGGCGGAGCTGAAGCTCGCCCAGCAGCTCATCGAGCAGCAGACGGCCGAGAAATTCGATCCGGATGCCTACAAAGACGAGGTGCGCGGGCGGATAGAGGCCGCGATCAAGAAGAAGGTCGACGAGGGCCAGGAGATCACCATGGCCGAGCCCGCCCCCGCAGGCGAAGGCAAGGTGATCGATCTCATGGAGGCGCTGCGTGCCAGCCTCGAGAAGAGCGGCAAGTCGCGCGACCAGGCGAGCCAGCTCGGCCCGCGCAAAGCTCCCAAGCGCATCGAGGAACCGGCTAAAGTAGCGCGCAAGGCGGGCAAGCGCTGACTTCCGGGGAACTACCTTTCCTCAAGAGCTAAGGATGCGTTCCTACAGTGTGCGGGACGTGCAGCGGGTCCTGCGGCTGTCTCCTGCGGTCACGCGCGGCCTGATCCGGGCCGGATTCGTCAAGCCGGGGCGCGGGCCGCGCCGCGCTTACCGCCTGTCCTTCCAGGATCTGATCGTGCTGCGCACGGCGCGCGCGCTGATCGACGCCCGCATTCCCGCCAAGCGCATCCGCCGCTCGCTCGAGAGGCTGCGGCGCGACCTCCCCGCCTCGCTGCCGCTGTCGGGACTCGCAATCAGCGCCGTGGGCGATCGCGTGGTGGTGCGCGACGGCGAGACACGCTGGCAGGCGGACAGCGGCCAATACCTGCTGGGGCTCGACGTCACGCTCGAGGACGGCGTGCTGCAGGTGGTCGAGCACCAGGCGGCCGTGCCCGCCGCGGCATCTGCCCCGGAAGCTCCGCACGACTGGTTTGCCGAAGGGCTGACGCTCGAGAACACCGACCCGGGCGGCGCCGTGGCGGCCTACAGCCAGGCTGCGGATGAGAATCCGCATAACGCCGCCGCGTGGATCAACCTGGGGCGCCTCCTGCACGTGCTGGGCAAGACGGCCGAGGCCGAAGAGGTCTACCGGCGCGCGCTCGGCCACGCGGGCCTCGATCCCCTGCTCCTTTTCAACCAGGCGGTGCTGCTCGAGGATCTCGGCAAGACGAGCGCGGCGCTCGATGCCTACCAGGCCGCGCTGGCCGGCGATCCTGACCTCGCCGACTGCCATTACAACCTCGCGCGGCTCTACGAGTCGCTCGGCAAGCAACGGCACGCGATCCGGCATCTGGGCGAATATCGGCGGCTGGTGAGCGACCGCCACTGACCTCAAGACGGGCGGCTCCCCATGAGGTTCTGGGTCGGCACCTCCGGGTACAACTACCCCGAATGGAAGGGCAGCTTCTATCCGGAGAAATTCCCGGCTGCGAAGATGCTGCCCTACTACGCCGAGCGCTTCACGACCGTCGAGATCAACTACACCTTCTACCGCGTTCCGAACACGAAGATCCTCGGCGGCTGGGATCGCGAGACCCCGCCGGGTTTCCGCTTGACGCTCAAGGCCCCCAAACGCATCACCCACATCGCAAAGCTCAGAGACTGCGCCGACCTGCTGCAGTACTTCCTCGAGACCGCGGCGACCCTGGGGCCGAAGCTCGGCGCGATCCTCTTCCAGCTGCCGCCCTACTTGCGCAAGGACCTCGCGGCGCTCGATGAGTTTCTGGGGATGCTCCCGGGCGGCACCTGCGGCGCATTCGAGTTCCGTCACGCCTCGTGGATGGACGGCGAGGTGTTCGCACGCCTCAAGGCCGCGAATCTTGCCCTGTGCGTGGCGGACAGCGAGAAGTTCTCCACCCCGGTCGAGATCACCGCTCCCTACGCCTACTTCCGCCTGCGGGATGAGGGCTACACGCCCGAGGACCTCTCGCGCTGGGCCGGGGTCATCCGCGCGAGCACGGCGCAGTGCCGTGATGTGTTCGTGTACTTCAAGCACGAAGAGGCCGGCAAGGGCCCGCAGTTCGCCCGGGCGCTGCTCGATGCGCTGGCGGCGGGCGGCTGAGCGGCCGGCGCACAACTTCCGCGCCGCTCCTGCATCCAAAGGCACACCGGCGCGCATCTCTACGGGTACCCGTCTCATTACAGAGGAAAAGCCCATGCACTTCGGACCCTTTGCCGTTGCCATCGCCTTCTGGATCTTCGTGACCGTTGCCGCGGTCGCCGGCATTGTCGGCGACTACAAGAAGCGCCAGCTGGCGCTCGAGCCGCTGCGCACGGCCATCGAGCGCGGTCAGCAGCTCGATCCGGCACTGGTCGAGCGCCTCATGGCGCCCGAGCGCGACGCGGGAATCAATCCGTTGTACCTGCGCGTGGGAGGGATCATCACGCTGTCCGCAGGCGTCGGCGTCGTGATCCTGGCGTTCCTGCTCAACCAGGTCGAGCCGCTCTCCTTCTATCCCGTGCTCGGCGGTGGCGTCGTGACGATGTGCGTCGGCGCCGGGCTCGTCATCGCGGCACGCGCCGTCGAGCAGCAGCGCGCGCAGTCGGCCGCCGCGGGCCAGGGTAACGGACTGCAGGAAAAGCGCGCAGCCTGAGAGCGGCAGTGAACCGCACGAGCGCCGTGCTCGGCGAAGCCGCCGAAGCCGTCGTGGTCGCCCTCGCCATGGGCGGCGACCGCGGCGCCTTCTCCGAGCTCGTATGGCGCCGCCAGAGCTGGCTGCGGAATCTGCTGCGGCGTCTGTGCCGCGATCCGGCGCTCGCCGACGACCTCGCGCAGCAGGTGTTCCTCAAGGCGTGGCGCTCGCTCCCGCAGCTCAAGGCCCCGGGCGCCTTCGGCGGCTGGCTGCGGCGCCTCGCCATCAACACCTGGCTCGCCGAAGTGCGCGCGCGCGATCCCGCGGAATCGGCGCACGAGCCCGAGGAGTTGCCCGCCACGGCCGTGTTTCTGCCCGCGGCCGAGCAGCTCGACCTCGACCGCGCACTGGCGCGGCTGTCGTACGCCGAGCGGCTGTGCGTCGTGCTCGCCTACAGCGAGGGGATGTCGCATGGCGAGATCAGTACCGTGACCGCGCTCCCGCTCGGCACGGTCAAGTCGCACGTGCGGCGCGGCGCCGAGCGGCTGCGCACGCTGCTCGATGCGTATCAACCGTATGAGAAGGAGCACGCCCATGCAGGATGAGCGCGATGCACTGTTGCTGCGTGAGTTTGCGGACAGTCAGCGGCCGCTCGCCGACGCGCAGTTCGTGGCACAGGTGAGCGAACGGATGCCGCTGTTGTTTGCCCGCCGCCTGCTCGCGGCGGCGCTCGCCGGTGCGCTCCGGGCCATCTTTACCGCCCTCTCCCTCGGCATCATCGCGCCGCTCAGGATGCGGCACGGGGGACTCGTGGCGCTCGCCGCGCTCGGCGTCGCGCTCTGGACAATTCTCAAGATCCCTCTGTAGAACCCGGCAGCGCGTTCCCGGCCACCTACACCGCGTCAGTAACGCGGGTGCACCCCGCATGGACAGCAGAAAGGGGAATCAACGATGAGGGTCTCCACAGTCGCGGCGCGCTGCGCGCTGCTCACGGTCTCGGCCGCGTTCCCGGCCGTTCCCGCACTCGCCGCGCATGAGCCCGCGGTGCTGTCGCCGCTCAAGACGATCAGCACCCTCGCCTCCACCATCCCCGGGAACGGCGACGTGAATCCCTACGGGATGGCGCAGGTGAAGCGCAGCACGGGTAATCTCGTCGCCGGGAATATCCTGATCAGCAACTTCAATAATTCCAGCAACCTCCAGGGAACGGGCAGCACCATCGTGGAGCTGGCACCGGACGGGACCTCGAGCCTGTTCGCAACCATCAACGCCGGCAGCCTTCCGGGCCCGTGCCCTGGTGGCGTGGGTCTCACCACGGCGCTCGTCGTGCTCGAGTCCGGCTGGGTGGTCGTGGGGAGCCTCCCTACGACCGATGGCACCGCGGCCACCGCGCAGGCCGGATGCCTGATCGTGCTCGACAACATGGGGAATGCGGTTGAGACCTTCTCCGGCTCGCTCATCAACGGGCCGTGGGACATGACCGCCTTCGACGGTCGGCGGCAGGCGAAGCTGTTCGTAACCAACGTGCTGAACGGCACGGTGGCGGCCAATGGCGCGCTCGTGAATGGCGGCACTGTCACCCGGCTCAACCTCAGCGTAGCGGAAAACGCGATGCCGCAGCTCGAATCCATCACCGTGATCGGCTCCGGGTTCGCCGAGCGCACCGATCCAGCCGCGCTCGTCATCGGACCTACCGGAGTCGCTCTGAGCCCCAACTGCGCGGGCGACGCCGATGACTGCGGCACGCAGGACTGGGAGGACGGATCGCGCCTGTACGTCGCCGACTCGCTGAACAACCGCGTCGTCGCGATCGATCGCGCGCTCGGGCGCAGCGGCTCGGCCGGCACCGGACGCACCCTATCAGCCGGTGGCAGCCTCAACGACCCGCTCGGGCTCACGGTTACGCCGGGCGGAGAGCTGCTCACCGTCAATGGCGACGACGGCCTGCTCACTGAAATCAACCCGGAGGGCAGGCAGGTCGCCACCGCCATGCTCGATTCGAGCGGCTCGCCTGCGGGAGCGGGCGCCCTCTTCGGACTCGTGTTCGATCCGCGGCACGGCGTGTACTACGTGGACGACGCCACCAACACGCTGAACCTTCTGCACCATTGAGGCGCACATGCCCGGCGGGGCGGCTACGCCCCGCCGGCTCTCAGGTCCAGATATCGGCAAACGCGCGCGCGAAGTTCGCGCCGCTGACTTTCTCGACAACGCCCTCCGGGTAGCCGCGCTTCAGCAGCCCATCGGCTATGACCTCGATGCGCCGCGGCGTGTTGAGGCCCACGACGTACGGCGGGCGATCCTCCTCGGGAGCCGCCAGACCCGCGGTGCGCCGTTGCTCGAGCTGCTTGTTGAGCTCGGCCATGCCCTTGTCGCTGACGTCCAGCGGCAGGATGTCGGTGTCGCTGCCGATGCCGACGTGATTCTCACCGGCCACCTTGAGCGCGTGCTCGAGATGCACCAGGTAGTCCTCGACGGTCGGCTGCTTCGGCGAGGCCGTCAGGTACGGCAGATCGAAGATGCCGACGACCCCGCCGCGATCGGCGAGCGCGCGCAGCTGCTCGTCGGTCTTGTTGCGCGGATGCGCGTGGATGGCCGCACAGCCGGCATGCGTCATGAGCGGAGACTTCGTCGAGAGGTCGAGAACCTCCGCCGTCGTGGCAGGGTTCGCATGGCTCAGGTCGATCGCGATGCCGAGCCGGTTCATCTCGGCAACCGCCTGGCGGCCGAGCGGCGTCAGGCCGCCGCCGTCGGGCTCCATGACGCCCGCGGCGAACGGCGACTTGCGGTTGTAGGAGAGCTGCATGACGCGCACGCCGAGGTTACGAAACAGCTCGAGCGACTCGAGCCGCCCCTGCAGCATCTCCGCGCTCTCGAAGGACAGGATGATGCCGAGCTTGCCCTCCGCTTTAGCGCGCGCGAAGTCGCCCGCCACCCGCACCGGGGTGAAATACGCGGGGTACATCTCGATGAGCCGCTGCACGTGAGCGATCGCGGCCACGGTCGTCGCGAAATCGTCGTTGATTCCGCCGACGGAGTACTTGATGACGTCGATGCCGCTGCCGCGTACCGCGTCGAGGTCCGCCTGCGGCAGCGGCAGGCGCCCCTCGGGCGGGGAGGAGTTGCAATCGAGGATCAGCGCCGAATGGTACAGCGCGCGCGCATGCGCGGAGACGGCAGGCGCCGGCTCGCCATGCGTGGGCGGCGGCTCCGCGCGTGCCAGCGGGGTGAGTGCGGCCGCGGTAGCGGCGCCGGCCAGCCGCCGGGAAAACTCGCGCCGGTTCATTGGCGCGGGGCCCTGACCGCTACGCCCTGCAGCTCGAAACGCGCGCCGCGCACCAGCTTGCTGACGCCGATGAACGCGCGCGCCGGATGATGGCCGTGAAAATAGCCGCCGTAGATGCCGTTGAAGGTGTCGTACAGGGAAAGGTCGGTGCAATACACCGTTACCGACACGAAGTCATCCATCGTGAAGCCGGCGCGCTCCAGCGTGTGCTTCACGGCGTCCATCACCAGGCGCGCCTCGGCCTCGGGGCTGGTGGCGGCGTTGCCGGTGCGCGGATCGATGCCGAGGTGGCCGGCGACGTACAGCGTATCGCCGAGGCGCACCGCGTCGCTGAAGGGGAGTGCCGGGCCGTTCGGCGCGAGCGGATGCTCAATGTAACTTCGGTCGGAAGCGGCCGGAGCGCCGAGCGCGGCCGCTTCCTGCGCGGCGAGCGTCAGCGCACCGAGCAGCAGCCCGGGCAAGAGTCTTCTGGTGTCGAACGCGAGACGCATGATCCCCTCCCGGCGCCTTCTTCTACGGGCGCCTCGCAGCGGCGGCGACCGCGCGCGCCGTGCCGAGCGCGATCACGATGCCGAACAGAAAGACGTGCGAGAACAGCTCGCCGATCACATCGTGAAGCGGCAGCACCCGATGATGCACGCGCGACAGCGGCAGCACCAGCGAATGCATGAACACGTACATCGCCACCCCGAACACGGCCCCGCACAGCACCGGGCGCCGCACCAGCACGGTCAGTGAGCGGCTCGCCAGGTAGAAAACGAACGCCGCGCACACGGCGATGAAGAAATGCAGCGCGGCGCCGAGCGGCAGCACCCACGGCCCGGCGCTGAACGACGCGGAGCCGAGTACGCCGCTCGCGATGCTGCGCAGGATGATCTGCGGGCCCGCGCCCTGGTAACCGTAGAAGATGAAGGCAAACAGCAGGTCGAGCGCGCCGCCGAGCAGGCCGCTCGCGGCCACGCCCGCCCAGGGAATCCGCTGCAGGGCGGCAGGGGCAGCGCTCATGAAGCCCGGCTGAAGAGATCGCAGACGCAGTCGGCGCCCTCGAGCTCGAGCAGGGCGCGTTTGATCCCGAGGCCCCCGCCGAATCCGGTGAGCGAGCCGTCGGCGCCGATGACCCGGTGGCAGGGCACCACGATCGGCAGCGGGTTCGCGCCGTTCGCGAGTCCCACCGCCCGCGCCACGCTCCCGACCCGCCGTGCCAGCTCGCCGTAGGAGATTGTCTCTCCGTAGGGAATCGCTACGAGCGCACGCCACACCGAGCGTTGGAACTCGGTCCCCTCCATCGCGAGCGGTACGCTGAACGCGCGGCGCTCGCCGGCGAAGTATTCGACGAGCTCGCGGGTAATGGCGCTGAACCGTGCGGCTGCGCGCCGCCACTCAGGCGGCGGCGTGAGTCGATGCGGGCCTGCCTGGAAATGCACGCGCGTCAGCGCGCGGTCGTCGGCGGCGAGCAGCAGGGGTCCGACCGGACTGTCCGTCTCGTGCCAGAACATGGGGCGCATGGAGCGCGTATGTTACGCGGGTGGCGCCGCCGCCGCAGGGTGCGCAGCCGGCTTAGGTCGAGCGCGCACCGGGATCTGCCCCGCCGCGCGCCACAGATGCACGGTCGCGTAGCCGCGCCACGGACGCCAGCGACGTGCCCGCTCCTCGAGCTCATGCGCGGAGAGCACCGCCCCTCCCGGCGGCGCTGCCATGCGCCGCAGCACCCAGTCCCCGTGGGGAAAGGCATCGGGCTCGCCGAGCGCCCGCAGCGCCACGTACTGCGCCGTCCACGGACCGATCCCGGGGAGCGCGGCGAGCGCTGCCGTGATGTCCGCGGACGCGACGCTGAAGTCGACCCGGTGCTCGAGCACTGCGCGCGCGAGCGATTTGAGCGCGGCGGCGCGCGTCGCCGTGATCCCGAGTCCCTCGAGGCTCGCGTGCGCGAGGCTCGCCGCCGTCGGAAACAGGTGCGTCAGCCCCGCGACGCCGGCGCGCAGCGGCGCGCCGCTGCGCTCGACGAGCCGCGCGGCGAAAGTGCGGCCGGCGGCGACGCTCACCTGCTGACCGAGCACCGCCCGCACGGCGCACTCGAACGGGTCCCACGCTCCCGGGATGCGCAGTCCGGGACGCTGCGCCACCAGCGGCCCGATCAGCGGATCCGCGGCCAGCTCCGCGCCGATGCGCGCCGGATCGCCGGCCAGATCGAACACGCGGCGCGCGGCGCAGGCGAGCGGCAGCAGCGCCGAGGGTGGCGCTCCCGCGACGCGCAGCTCGAGCGCGTCCTCGCCGGCGAGCGCGCGCACCGCAAGCAGCGCATGCCCGCCCGGACACGCGAGCGTACGCGCATAGCCCGCGGCGTCTACCCGCTCGACTCCGGCGAGCGCGCGCCGCGCGAGAAACTCCTGCATGTGCGCCCAGTCGTACGGCGGGCGGTAGGCGAGCCGCAGTACCACCTCTTCGCTGGCGGTGGAGCCCGTGCCCCGGCGCCGCGCCTTGCGCAGCTCGCGGGGCGAGCGCCGGTAGGCGTTGCGGAATGCATCGTTGAAGCGCCGGCAGCTGCCGAACCCGGCCGCGAGCGCGATCTGCGTGATCGGCAGATCGGTCTCCTCGAGCAGGCACACCGCGAAGTGCAGGCGCCGCGTCTGCGCGACCGCGATCGGGGAGGCGCCGACGTGCCGCCTGAAGAGTCGCACCAGGTGGCGCGAGCCGATCCCCAAGCGCGCAGCCAGCGTATCTACCGAGTCCTCATCCAGCGCGCCCTCATCGATCAGGCGCAGGGCGCGCTGCACGACCGCGGCGGTGCCGAGCCACGCCGGGGTCCCGGGCGCAGCCTCCGGCCGGCAGCGCAGGCAGGGCCTGAAGCCGGCGGCTTCGGCGGCCGCGGTACTGCCGAAGAAGCGCACATGGGAGCGCTTGGCGAAGCGCGAGGGGCAGATCGGCCGGCAATAGATGCCGGTCGAGGTGATGGCGATGAAGAACTTACCGTCGAAGCGCGCATCGCGGCTGATGCGCGCGCGATTGAGCGCTTCCGTGTCGAGGCCGGCGATGGTCTCCATCGCACCCACCATACCCGCTGTCCGCCCCGCCGAGTAGCCATTTTCGGACCTGCTGATGCGACGCCGCGCGCGCGGCCCGCGAGCGCGTCAGCCGTTCTGCCTCGCCAGCGCGCGCGCGAAGGCCGGCCGCCCCACGACCCGCTGCACGTAAGCCTCGATCACGGGTGACCTGGGCAATATCGGGCTGTTGGCGAACAGCGCAAACGAGGTCGCATACAGCACGTCGGCGGCCGAGAAGCGCTCGCCGGTGAAATACGGCCCCTGCGTGAGGCGCGCGATGATCACCGGCATCACCTCTTCCACCGGCGCCCAGCCGGCCGTGCCGCGCGGCACCTCCCAGCTCATGAACTTGGACACGAATGCGGGCTCGAACACACCGGTGTAGTAGGCGAGCCAGCTTAGATAGGCGCCACGTTCCGGCTCACCCGGCAGCGGTCCGACGCGGTTCTTCGGGAACTTGTCGGTGAGATAAATCGCGATCGCCGCCGACTCGAACACCGCGACACCGTCGTCGGAGATTGCCGGCACCTTGCCCTGCGGATGCGGATTGGCGGGGTCGGGTGCGCCGCCGCCGTCGCGCATGCGCGTGGTGACGAGACGGATCTCGTAGGGCGCCTCGAGCTCCTCCAGCAGAAAGATGAAGCGCGTCGAGCGCGTGTTGGGGCGGTGATAGAGCGTGATCAAGGGACCCCCTGCTCTTTAGCGCAGCGAGCGCAGCGTCGCGAGCGACGCCTCGCGCAGTTTGCCGATTGACTCGTCGATGCGGTTGACGGCAGTCTCGTCGTCCTTGCCGAGACCTTGCCAGTTTTCGCCCCACACCTTGAGAAGCTCGGCCGCCTGGGCCGGCACCGGCCCCGGCACGAGCGCTCCCAGATCGCGGATCGCCAGCACGTCGGTCCAGCCGGCGCGTGGGCTGCCGCCGTTGCGGTCACGGTCGTATTGCGCGAGGAACGTCACCCGCTCGAGATCGCCGGCGCGCATGAGTACCTCGAAGGCCGCGGTACGCACGTTGCGGTTGTGCTCGGTGCGCTCGTTGCGCCAGGTGTTGTAACCGAGGCTGCTGATCGCCACGACGAGGCTGATCAGCGCCACGGCGTTGTTGCGCAGCTGCTGGCGGATCGAGGTCACGATGAGGAATGATACGCCGCGGCGCTGGAAATGAGCGCTGCAGGCGGCGGACAATGACGTCCGTGCGTGACGTGACGATCAAGCGCATCTACGAGAAACCGGAGCCGGCCGACGGTTACCGCGCGCTGATCGACCGCCTGTGGCCGCGCGGCATCAGCCGCCAGCGCGCCGCGCTCGATGCGTGGCTCGCCGAGCTCGCCCCGAGCAGCGCGCTGCGCACCTGGTTTGGGCACGACCCGGAACGCTGGAGAGAATTCGCCCGCCGCTACCGCGCCGAGCTGCGTGCGCAGCGCGCGGGTCTCGAGGCGCTGCGGCACCGCGCCGGGCGCATGCGGGTGACGCTCCTCACCGCGACGCGCGACCCGCGCATCAACCACGCCGTGGTGCTGCGCGCGGTGCTGCTCAGGAGCGCCGGCCCCCGCCGCCGCGCCCGGCCGTCTTAACGGCAACTGAACGATCCTGAGCCGCGCCGCTGCCTTGTCAGCGCGCGCACACCAGGCGCGTTCTTAGACTCAAGTGACCTGGAGGATCGGACCATGCGTAGCATTGTCAAACTGATGATCGCTGTGGCGCTCGGCGCGGTGCTCTCGGGCTGCGTGGTCGCTCCGGTCGGACCCCCGCGAGCCTACGTCGGCGTCGGTGTGGTCGCGCCCGCCCCCGTGGTCGTGGTGCATGGTTACTACGGCGGCTACTGGCACCGCTGATTCAAAGAACCTGCCGAGGCGGCGGGCGGCTGGCCCAGTGCGTGTGGGTGCGCCGCGTGATTCAAACCGTCGCCTCCGCTAGTATCGGGTCCTCCGCGACGCACCGCGAGGACCTCCTTGAAAGTCGGCGCCAAGACTGACATCCCGGCCCCGCGCGCGCGCGCGGCACTGCTCCCTTGAGACCACCCGTGTCGCTGCGCGCGGGCCAGATCCGTACCGTGGTGCTGCTGTTCTGCGGCTACGCGGCCTGTTATTACTGCCGTGCGGATCTGTCGGTGGCGACCCCGCTGCTCGCCGAGGAGCTCGCGGTGCACGGCGTGAGCCACGCCGCAGCGCTGGTCCACATCGGCACCGTCACCTCCCTCGGGGTGCTCGCCTATGCGCTCGGGAAGCTGTTTCTGACGGGTCTCGGTGACTACTGGGGCGGGCGGCGCAACTTTCTCATCGGTGTGGGCGGCGCGGCGGTGTTCACGCTGCTGTTCGCCCTCGGCGGGGGGCTACCGCTGTTCACGCTTGCCTGGAGCGCCAACCGGCTGACGCAGTCGGTCGGCTGGGCGGGCCTCATCAAGATCTCCTCGAAGTGGTTCAACTATTCCTCTTACGGCTCGATCGCGGGAATTCTCAGCATCAGCTACCTGGTCGGTGACGCCGCGGCGCGAGAGCAGATGGCGATGCTGCTCGCGCACGGCTACGGCTGGCGCGCGCTGTTCGTGTTCGCGGGGGCCGTGGCGGCCGCCGCGCTGCTCGCCAATCTCCTGTGGCTGCGCGAGTCACGTGCCGAGGAAGGCCATGCGGAGGCTGAGCCGAACCCCGCGCTCAACCTGTTCACGTCCGGCGAGGCGCGTCCGCCGAGCGTGGCGGCGCTGCTCCTGCCGCTGCTGCGCAGCCGCGCGTTCCTGCTCGTTTGCCTGCTGTCTTTCGGCTGCACGATAATCCGCGAGACGTTCAACACCTGGACGCCGGTCTATCTGCGCGACTTCCTGGGCTACAGCGTGAGCGATTCCGCCGGTGTCAGTGCGATCTTTCCGGCAGTAGGAGCGCTGTCGGTGCTGCTGGCTGGCTGGCTGAGCGACCGCCTGGGTCCTACCGGCCGCTCACTGCTCATGTTCCTCGGTCTCATCGGCGCCGCCCTGGCGCTGCTCACGCTCACCTCGGTCCCGCCCGGCCCGTCCGGATCGCTGCTGGCGGTGATGCTCATCGCGATCGTCGCCTTTGGCCTGCTCGGGCCGTACTCCTACCTGGGTGGCGCCTTTGCGCTCGATTTCGGCGGCAAGCAGGCGAGCGCCGCCTCCTCCGGCATCATCGACGGCATCGGCTATCTCGGCGGCGTGTTCGCCGGCGACAGCGTCGCGCGGCTCGCGATGACCTTCGGCTGGCGCGGCGTGTTCGTGACGCTCGCGGTGGTGTGCGCCGCGGCGGCCGTGAGCGCCGGTTTTCTGCATCTGCTGAATCTGCGGGCCGCGGCGCTCAAGGCGGCTCCGGCGGCGGGCGCGCATGGCTAGCGCGCCGCTCGCGACCCGGGTGTCCGCGACACCGGAGGCGCTCACCATCGAATGGCGAGCGGGCGGCGCGAGCGAGTTCCCGAGCCTGTGGTTGCGTGACAATGTGCGTGAGGACCGCGATCCGGCCAGTGGCCAGCGCCTCCTCGACATCGTGGATCTGCCGGCCGCGCCGCGCATCCGCGCGGTGCGCTCAGAGAACGGCCGCGTGCACATCGAGTGGCAAGGGGAAACACGCAGCACGGCTTTCGAGCTCGGCTGGCTCGCGGCACAGGCGGCCGGTGCCGCCGCGCAGCGCCCCGAGCTGCGCGCCCGGCTGTGGCTCGAGGGCGCGCGGCTCGATCCGCAGCGCGATTTCGCTCAGGCTGAGCTCGCCGCGGCGCGCAGCGAGCCACGGCTGCGGCTCGAGTGGCTCACGCGCCTCGCGCAGGATGGCATCGCGTTCCTCAAGGCGGTGCCGTGCGAGGCGTCCGCCATCCTCGGCGCCGTATCGCTCATCGGGCGCGTCGCCGAGACCAACTACGGGCTGGTATTCGACGTGCGCTCGGTGCCGCAGCCGGAGAACCTCGCGTATTCAGACCTGGGGCTCGGCCTGCACACCGACAATCCTTACCGCGAGCCGGTGCCGGGCTTTCAGGCGCTGCACGCACTCGTCACCTCGCCCGAAGGCGGCGACAGCCTGTTCGCGGACGGCTTCGCGCTCGCCGCGCACCTGCGCGACAGTGCACCCGATGCCTTTAGTGTCCTCACCAGGACGGCGGTGCCCTTCCACTACCGCTCGGCAGATGCGGAGCTCTACGCGGCGCGGCCGCTGATCCAGCTTTCGTGCGAGGGTGAGGTGACGGCCGTCCACTACAACAACCGCTCGATCCGGGTCGCGGCACGCGCCGCGCCGGCGTTCTACGCGGCGTACCGGCATTTCGCGGCGCTGCTGCGCGAGCCACGCTTTCAGCTGCGCCTCAGGCTCGCGGACGGCGATCTGGTCGTGTTCGACAATCAGCGCGTGCTGCACGGCCGCACCGCGTTCACCTCGGCGAAGCATCCGCGGCACCTGCAGGGCTGCTACCTGACGCGCGACAGCGTCTTCAGCGAAGCGGGCCTGCTGCGGCGCAAGCTGACGGAGCCAAGGTGAGCGTCGCCGACGAGGTCGTCGCGATCTACGGGGCGCGCGGCGCGGGCGCATACTTCGGCGAGCGCGTCTCGATGACCGAGCACGGGCTGCAGGCGGCGTGGTTCGCCCAGGTCGAAGCCGCCCCCGAGCCGCTCATCATCGCAGCGCTCCTGCACGACATCGGGCATCTGCTCGAGGCGGTGCCGGACGACCTCGCCGACTGGACCGCCGATGCGCGCCACGAGGAACTCGGCGCACGCTGGCTGGCGCAGCGCTTCCCTCCCGGGATCAGCGAGCCGGTGCGCCTGCACGTGCCGGCGAAGCGCTACCTGTGCGCAACCGACGCCGATTACCTGCGTCAGTTGAGCTCCGCCTCGGTCCACACGCTCAAGCTTCAGGGCGGCCCGATGTCGCTCGAGGAAACACGGGCATTCGAGCGCGAGCCTCATTATCGCGAAGCGGTGCGCGTGCGCCGCTGGGACGATCAGGGCAAGGTTGCGGGCCTCAAGACGCCGCCGCTCTCTGCCTACCTCCACATGCTGAACACGGCAGCGCGCACCCGCTGACACTCCATGGACATCGCGAGAGACATGATCGCCTACATACCCTCGACCGGCGTCCGCCGGGTGCACGACACGCCGCTCGTCGTGGCGAGCAGCGCGAGTCTCGAGGGCTACGGGCTGCTCGTGGATGAGCCGCGGACCTTCCCGATCGAGATCGTTCAATGGCCGGCCCAGGGTTGGCGCGCGATCGATGCCAACACGGGCGATCAGGGCGGCGTCACCGAGGGATTGTTCGAGTTCAGCTGGAAGGGTGAGACGCTCTACGCCCGCAACCACGCGGTGGGCGACAGTTATCTCTTCGGCTGGAGCAACTGGCCGGAAGAGGCGGCGAGCTCGAGCGGCCGCGCGCGCGAACGCGCCCTCATCTGGCGCGCCAACTACCACCCGGACGGCGGCCAGCTCTTCTATCCGCTCAACGGGCAGAGCTTCGTCGTGCCGCTGGCGCTACCGGGCGACGATGTGACCCCGGAGTCCTTCGTCACCTTCCGGTGCGACGGCCGCCAGGGGCTCTATCTGCATCCGAACGTCTGGCACGGCGCGGTGGTACCGCATGACGACGAGGCTCAATTCCTCGACCGCCAGGGACGCGTGCACGCGCGCGTCTCGGTCGACTTCGTCAGGGAGTTCGGCTGCTATCTGGGCGCGTCGCTGCGCCGTCCATAGAGCTCCGGCACCCGAGCCGCGCTCAGGCGCGCGGCTCGGCCAGCAGCTGCACCCAGTAGAGGCCCCGCCGTGAGGCGCGGCCCGGGGCGAGTCCGATGCCCATCTGCGCGAAGCGCGGATCCATGATGTTCTCGCAGTGGCCGGGACTTGCGAGCCAGCCCTGCACGGCCTCTTCGACCGATTGCGGGCCGTAGGCGATGTTCTCGCCGACCAGCTTCTCGTGGTATCCGGCCGCGCGCACCCGGTCGGCGGGTGACTGGCCCGAGAGATCCTCGTGCTCGAAGTAGCCGTGCACCGCCATGTCGGCCGCGTGCCCGAGCGCCACGCCCGCGAGCGCGCCGGACAGGGTGAGGGGCGGTGCCGGTCCGAACGACTGCGCCCCGCACTGCGCTCCGCGGGCCCGCGCCGCGTTGACGAGTTGCAGCGCGCGTGCCGCCAGGGCCGGCGATGCGCTCACCGGGGCCGGGCTCGCCGGCGGCAGCGGCACACTGGCGGGCGGCCGGGCCGTGGACGCCGGTGTCCGCGCAGGGGGGGTGGGCACGCTGAAGGCCGCACCCGGCGCGGGCGATGACCCAGATGGCGTCGCGAGCGCCAGCCACGTGTCCGCGCCGCGGTGGTAGATGCCCACCTCGCGCAGATCGCGGCTCGACACGGCGCGGCAGTCGGTACGCCGCAGCCGCTGGATGAGCGCCTCGTCCGGGCCACTGACGCGCAGACCCTGCGCATTGACCGGTTGCCCGTCGGCCCATTGCTCGGCTGTCCGATCGAGCGCGGGGTTGTGACGCAGCGCGGGAGCGGCCGGCACGATGCCACCGCAACCGCCCGCGCGCAGCATCTGCACGACCGACAGGGCATCCGAGCGCGCCGCGGGGGCGGCGATGAGCCCTGTCAGCATGACCAGAAAGCCCCACGGCCGGAGGTTCACGCGATTCATCCGACGCTCCTCGAGTCAGGCTACGCGCACACGCACGAGGTTAGCCAAAGGAACGCGCCGGGACTGTGGCGGATGACCGCGTTCCGGCGGTACCCGATCACAGATTTGCGAGGCGGCCCCCTAGGGCAGCGGGTGAATCTTCGTATTGAAAAGATAGGGATCGCGGAAATCGGTCTCCTCGCCCGCCTTCCTGCCCGCGACCGGCTGCAGCCGCGCCGCGAGCGGCTTGTGCCACTTCCAGGCGAGCGAGGCCACGTCGCCATAGATGCGCGCCAGCTGCGCCTCGCTGATATCGCCGGGCAGAGGCACCGTGTCGATCCCGGTGGCGCACACCGCGGAGTACGCGAGCAGCGCATCGGTGTCGTAAGTGCCTTCGGCCCAGCGGCGCGCCAGCAGCTTGTCCTCCATGACCGGCACCATGAGCCCCGCGTAGCCGATCTGCTTGACCGGGACGGCCTTGACGGCGCTCGTGATGATGAGCGCCGCCGTCATGGTGCCGCTCGCGCCGAACTTCGCCCCGGTGAAGGCCTCGATCGCCGCGCCGATCGACACATCCGCGAGCGGCGCCGGCGTGGGATCGACGCCCATGAAGGTCCAGCCGTGGCGGCTCGCCACCTGGGTGCCGACCGTCTCGGCGACCCGGGCATGAATGGTCAGCTGCCGCGTCAGCTCCGCGACCGCGGCGTCGAAGTCGCCGTGCGTGCGCGCGAACACCTCCTGCACGACGTTCGCGCCCTCGAACCCGATCGCGAGGCGCTCGCCGCTGCCGAGATGGTACGCACCGGGATAGAAGGGCCCGTAGGGACCGAGCATCGCGGTGGCCGCGAAATTGAACGTTCCCTGACTGTGCGGGCTGTGGTCGGCGACGTAGCGCACCAGGCGGGCGGCCTCACGGATCACCTTCCAGTGAATGCCGTCGTCGCCGGCGATGATCGCGCTCGCATTGAGCTGGGAGAGGGTGCTCAGGGCCTGCGCCAGCAGTTGCATGGTGTGCGGATCGTCGCCGTCGCGCAGCATCGCCGGCCCGATGTTCGGCAGGAAATTCTCCCGGGCCGCGAGCTCGTCGAGCGCCTTGAGATAGGCGAGCGCTTCGCTGTCCGACTGGCCGCGGAGGAGCTCGGCGAGCGGCTGGGTCGTGATGCGGACCGATTCGACCGTGTAGCCCTGCTGCTCGAAGTCGCGCTGCGCCTCATGCAGCACCGCGAGCGTCGCGGCGATCTGCCGTGCGTAAGTCGCGCGCTCCAGGCTCACGAAGGCGGTGATCGCGCGGACCTTGGGCCTGGTGTAATCCTGAGCCCATGCAGGAGCTGCGCAGGCCGCCGCCAGCAACAGCAGTGAGACCGTGGCGTATCGCACGCGGATCATGACCGCTCCCATGATTCCGGCCGAGATTGTTGCTCGCTGCATTAGAGCATGAACAGGCTTCGTTTGCGCTTTGATACGCTAGGGCGAATGGGGAAAGGCTACCGAAGGGAGCGTCTCGTGAGATCACCTGCAACGATCCTGGCCGCCGCGACCGCCCTGGCTCTCACGGCCGCCGCACCCGAGCAGCCGGCGATGACCGCGGGCGACCTCGCGCAGCTTTGCACCGGCTCGGACCACGTGAGCGTGAACGCCTGCCGCATCTATATCCTCGGAGTCACTCAGGGCATCGCGGTGGGCATCCGCATGGCTGCCGCCGCGAGCCCGGGCAGCCGCCCGTGCGTGCCGCCGGGGATCTCGGCGGAAGAGCTCGAGGCGACCGTGAAGAAGAGGCTCGCGGCGCTCGACTCGGACTCGGAGCAGCGTGATGCGGCCGGATTCATCGGCGCCGCCCTGGACACGGCGTTTCCGTGCGCAGGAGGCAAGCGATGATCGTGCTCAAGCCGGGACACGCGGCCTTCCTCGCGCTGGTCGCCTCGTCCCTGAGTCTCGCGCGCAGTGAGCCTGCCGGACGGGACGGACTCTATCTCCCGACGGCCGTCGCACAGACCGAGACCGACGAGTACACGCGCTACGAGCTGCTCGCGCCCGAGACGGCCAGCTTCAGGATCACCTATGAAGTGACCGCGACGACCGCCGGAGCGAAGTTCTTCTACAACCCGATTCGCAGGGGCAGCGTCGCGAGCGACGAGAGCGTCTACGACGCCCACCGCGGAACGCCGCTGCACTTCGAGGTGGTGAGCGGTACAACCGCGCGCCAGGACCCCCTGATGCCCGATGCGGATCCCGCGACCGAATATATCCGCATCACGCTCGCCGCCCCCGTGCCGGAGCACGGCCAGGCACGCCTCCTGATCCTCAAGACCTACAAGGACCCGAAGAGCTATTACCTCGACGGCAAGACGCTGGTCTTCGACCGGCCGCTCGGCGTCAAGCGCAACAAGATCGTGCTGCCGACCGGCTATGAAGTCACCGGCCTCACCGTACCCGCGCAGATCCGCACCGAGCAGGACGGGCGGATCGCCGTGAGCTTCCTGCACGCGGGTGCGGGCGAGGCGCCGCTCAAGGTACGCGCGGTGAAGGACGCGCAGGTCGCGGCGCCGAAGCCCTTCACGGCGCAGCGCAGCTGGGAGTCGCCCTTCGAGGGTGGCACGGAGGAGGAGCGCCTCGCCGAGCGCGCCCATGAGGACCGGGAGATCGTGTATTTCCTGCAGCAGCCCGAGACCCACGCGTTCAGCCTCTATCACGAATACACGGAGACGCGTGCCGGCGTGAACGGCTACGCCAACGTGGTGCGCGCCGGGAGTGTCGCGAGCCATCCATCGGCCATCAACCTCGATACGGGCGAAGCGCTCGAGACGCGGGAGATGAGCGGCACGGAGCTCGTCGCCTCGAAGATCAACGTCGGCGAAACGGTGCCGGCGGCTGCGCGCGTGGTGGTCATCCCGTTCGCGCCGCTCGAGAAGGGGCAGACGCTGCGGCTGCGCATTGCGGAGACCTACACCGCACCGGTGAGCTACCGCCTGGAGGGAGAGGAGCTGGTGTTCGACCGCAGACTCGGCCGGCCGCGCAACGCGGTGGTGTTGCCGTCGGGCTGGTACTGCACCTTCAGCGCAGCTCCCGCGACCGTGAGCCAGCTGCCCGACGGACGGGTGCGGCTCGACTACTGGGACGATCGGCCGGAGGCGGTGGAGGTGTTGCTCAAGGCGCGCCGGCGCGCCGGCGACTGAGGGCCGCGCAGCCCCATTGCGCGCCCAGGTGTTTCGCGAAGAATGCCACAACGACCCGGTAAACCTGCTGCGATTCCGGCAGATCCGGGTCGAAGAAGAACGCGTGCCACATGCCGTCCCACACGTGCAGCTCGGCGTCGACGCCCGCTTCGGCGAGGGCCGCCTGGGTAGCGAACAGCGAGCTCGCCAGAAAATCGCGTGAGCCGGTGATGAGCAACGTCGGGGGGAACCTGCGCAGCACCTCACGCGAGTTGATCGGCAGCACCAGCGGGTCCGTGGACGAGGCGCCCTCGAAGTAGAGCTGGCCGCTCATCGAGCCGCTGTCGGCGCCCGGGAGCGGCAGCTCTCCGACGAGCGGCTGAGCCAGATGACTCGAGTCGCCACCGAGTGCGGCGGCCGAACCGCAAAAGGTCCCGATGGCCGCAGGCGTCGGCAGCCCTTCCTTCTGAAACCACGCAACGGCCTCCGCCGCCAGGACGCCGCCGGCCGAGCAGCCGTAGATGCCGATGTTCGCGGCGCGGTGATCCTTGAGCAGCTCCCGATAGACCGCCGCGACGTCCTCGCTGGCGGCAGGAAATCTGAATTCCGGCGCCATCCGGTAGGCGACCGTGATTACGGTGATGCGCCCGAGGCCCGCGATCGGTATGGACTCGGCCCGGGCCCCGTTCCCCTCCCCCCAGATGAAGCCGCCGCCGTGCAGATTGATGAGCACGCGATCCCGGTTCTCGGGTGCGATCCCGGTGCGCGGCGTCACGACCTGCGTGCGCACACCGGCGATCACCCGCTCCTCGATGTTCACCGGGTAGAGCACTCTTGCCCGCGCGACGAACGGCGCGTTCCTGCGCTCATCCTCGGCCCGCATCGCCGCGTAGTCCGGAAGCGCGGAGGGTGGCGCCGCGGGCGGCGCCGCCGGGTGCGCGAAGTGCTCGATGAACTTCGCGCGCGCCTCCGGGCTCATGAATCTCGAGGCGGGGACGGACGCCGGCGGCAGATGCGCCGCGCCCTCCTGGTCCACGTACGGACCGGGCGATTGCGTGCCACATGCGACCAGCAGCACGGCCTGCACGGCGCCCGCCAGCAGCAACGGCCACCCGCACCGCGCACCACTCTCCTCAGCCAACGCCTTAACCGTCCGCATATGACACCTCAGTCGAGCCCGCCCTCATCCTCGCGCACCTGTGCCAGGGTCTCATCTTCCAACGCCCGCTGCGCCCGGAGGAGGATTGGCCAGCGCTGCGCGAAGATGGCGAGTATCTCGGGCGTGAGCGCGCGCGCGATCATGCAGCCGATCACCGTCTGGCTGACGTACAGGAGCGGCCGCGAGCCGCCGGGCAGCACACCAGCCACCGCAGCGGATCCGGAAGCGCGTCGAGGAGCAGAGACTCCCGGGGCACCTGACAGCGACCGACCCTGCTCTCAATGAGCCGGCCGGAACACTACCACCAAATCAACGCGAGGCGCCGCTCGCGCCTGCAAGAGACGCGCGCCAAAGCGGAAGTCCGGGGCCGGCGCGCGATGCACGGCGGCCTCGCCGTCTCATCGCGCGCAGGTTTTTTCAGCTCAGGGCTCTCCGGTCGTCGGATCGAGGAACAGCCGGCGGTCCTCGCCGCGATCATCGAAGTCGAACATGTCGAGCAGCGAGCCGGCGATCTGGTCGTAGGATCCGCCGCCGAGCTGGCCCGTTTCCCAGTTGTCCTCGATGAAGCGCAGCACCGAGCTCTGATCGGTCAGCGTGTGATCGACGAAGTTGCGCCGGGCGAGCGGTGAGATCACCAGCAGCGGCAACCGCGGGCCGTAGCCGCAGCGGCCCGGAATGCCCGCCAGCGGCGTGCCGTGGCCGCACACGCCGGCTCCATTCAGCTGATCGCTGTCGTTCAAGGGACCGGTGAGTGCCGAGGGGTTGACGATCGGCGACATCTGGTGGTCGTACCAGCCGTCGGAATCATCGTACAGGATGACGATGGCGGTGTTGTGCCAATGATGTGAGCTCATCAGGGCGTTGACGGTCTTGACCAGGAAGGCCTGCTCGAGCAAGGGATCGGAATAGCCCGCGTGGCCGTCCTGCGCGGCGATCGCCTTGAGGAAGCTGACCGCCGGCAGATGACCCTGCGCGAGCGCGTCGAAGAAGTCATGCAGGTCGTACTGGTGATTCGCCCCGCCGTCGTCGCTGGTGCCGATGGAATCGAGCGATTTCGGGCGCACATGCGTCGGGTTGGCGGTGGAGGCGAAGTACTGGAAGAAGGCGTGGTGCGGGATGTAGTCCGCGGTCGGCCCGCCGTTCGCCGCAGTCGCCGGGCTCGAGCGCTTGCAGCCGGTCGTGCCGTTCGCGTTGGTGACCGTCAGGTCGAAGCCGCCCATGAAGGCGCCCCAGGTCACGCCCTTCTTGTTGAGCAGGTCACCGATATTGGGCGCGCTCAGCTTGACGGTAGTGCCTGAAGCGCACACATCCCCGGTCGGATCCGCGTCGCCGACCAGCGTACCGGGACCTGAGTTGTTGGGCACCACCTTGGGAGTCGCGGCGCTCGGAGTCGCGGCGAAGGTCGAGCCGGCCACCAGGTTGAGCAACCCGGGCGTCGAGGGCCCAAATGTCGTTCCATAGGAGTTATCGTTCAGGGCGAAGTGCTGCGCGTAGTTCCACAGCGCGGTGACGGTGTTGCCGTCGAAATAACCCATGACGAGCCCCACGCCCTTGCCGTAGGCGAACTGCGCGGCGCAGAAGCTGCTCTCGCCCTGGCCGACGCTGGCCGGAAACATGTCCATCAGGCCGCCGTCGAAGGCCTGCTGCTCGGGACCGTAGTTGTGGTCCTGGTCGCAGGTCGAGGCCTGGGTGCGATCGAGCCGGAACGGGTTGATCGCGTTGGCACCATTGCCGGGATTGTTGGCATTCGGATTGCTGGTGAGCAGCAACCCTTCAGGCAACCCATCCGCCAGCGTGCCCAGCCCGTTGACGGACGGCGTGTCATCCCTGGCGTGGAAGCGCGGCTCGCCCGGCGGGTTGAGCGCGACGGGGTAAGTCGCGAAATAGTGATCGAAGGAGACGTTCTCCTGAAAAATGACGACCAGATGCTCGATGGGCGTGGTGGTCTCGGGAGTCCAACTTGCGGCGGGGACCGCATAGCTCGTGGCGACGCCCGCAACGAGGGAAACTCCCAGCGTGCGTGCGAGCCGCTTGACCGCGACGGGGCTGCGACGATCTGACATGGCTGCTTTCCTGCGCTTCTTGTGCGTGAGCGCACGGAGGCAAGCTGCCATGAGCACATGACGGATCAGTGATGCATCGGTGACCCTTGCGTGACGCCGCCCCGGAAGAGCAGGTAATCTGCTCTCCCCGGGGCACTTTCACGCGCCATGCACGACCGGATCACGCGACGGGATTTCCTGGACGGCATCGCCTGCGCGATCGTCGCGGGCGCCGCGCCGCGACCGGGCCTGGCGCTCGAGGACAGCGCGTCCTACCCACCTGCCCGCACGGGCTACGCGGGCAGCCGGCCAGAGGATTTTGCGGTTGCGCACGGCGTGCGGGACGGCCAGCGGTATGCGTTGGACTCCCGGCCCGTGACCGAGCGTTACGATCTCATCGTGATCGGCGCCGGGATCGGGGGCCTCGCGTCCGCGCATTACCTGCGTCAGGCCCGGCCAAAGGCGCGCATCCTGATCCTCGACAATCACGACGACTTCGGCGGGCACGCGCGTCGCAACGAGTTCAACGTCGGCGGCCGCTTGCTGCTTGGCTATGGCGGCAGCGAATCGCTGGAGGGTATCCGGCGCCGCTGGTCCCGGGTCGCACGCGAGTGCGTGGCGAGCATCGGCGTCGACGTCGACCGGCTCGAGCGGGCATTCAACGTGTCGCTCTACCCGGGTCTTGGGTTGTCGTCGGGCGTGTTTTTCCCGCGCGAGACCTACGGTGTGGATCGGCTCGTGACCGGCGACCCGGTACGGCAGCTGCCAACGGACGTCCCGCCGGAGCTGCACCACGGCCGACCCCCGGCGCAGTTCATCGCCGACTGTCCCATAGACGATGCCCAGAAGGCACGGTTGCTCGCCCTTTACGCCGAGCGCCGCGACGTGCTGAGCGGGATGAGCCCTGCCGAGAAGCGGCAGCTTCTCGAGAAGACCTCCTACCACGACTATCTGCAGCGCTACTTCCGACTCGACGAGCGCTCGCTCGCGATGTTCGACGGCCGGACGCTCGACCTGTTCGCCTGCAAGGCCACCGCGGTATCGGCGCTGCTCGCCTGGGAGTGCCAGTATCCTGGCTTCCAGGGGCTCGGCTTGCAGATGTCCCGCGAGGGCGTGCTCGAAGGTGATCCCTACATCCACCACTTCCCCGATGGCAATGCCACGCTCGCCCGTTTGTTTGTCCGCCGGCTGATCCCCGGCGTCGCGCCTGGACACACCATGGAGGACGTGATTCAGGCGCGCTTCGACTACAGCCGGCTGGATGAGCCGGCAAATAACACGCGCCTGAGGTTGTCATCGACGGTTGTCGCGCTCGGCAACCGCGGCACCGGTGTGGACGTGCTCTACGTGCGCGACGGCGCGCTGACGCGCGCCTCGGCCGGTCACGTGATCTACGCAGGCTACTCGGCGATGCTGCCTTACATATGCGCCGATCTGGGCGCAGCACGGCGCAAGGCGGTTGCGGACCAGGTGAAGGCGCCGCTCATCTACGTCAACGTCGCACTGCGCAGCTGGCGCTCCTGGGTCAACCGCGGAGTGCACTTCGTCAACAACCCTGCGGGCTTCTACAGCCACATTAAGCTCGACTACCCGGTGAGCCTCGGTGACTACGGCTTCCCGGCGAGTCCCGATGAGCCGATGGTCCTGCACATGTTGCATTGCCCCTGGCCAGACGGTGCGGTGAAGGACCTGCGCAGCGCGTGGCGCGCTGCCCGGGGCATCGCCTACTCACTGCCCTTCGACGTGCTGGAGGCCCGCGCACGCGACGAGCTGACCCGGATTCTGGGCCCGGGCGGATTCGACGCGGAGCGCGATATCGCCGCAATCACCGCCAATCGCTGGGGCCACGGCTACGCCTATGACATGGACACGTTGTTCGATGACCCTGCCACAGCCGCGCGCGAGACGCGCGTGAGCCGCGAGCCGCTCGGGCACATTCATTTTGCCGGCACCGACGCCGCGTGGATGGCCTATGCGCACTGGGCGATCGACTCAGCGCAGCGCGCCGCGCAGGAGATCACCGGTTAGGATCGCAGGATTACCCTGATTCGATCCGCACCAGCTTGGTGCGGCTGGAGGCCCCGCTCTTGATGGAGACCGCGGCCTTGGGGCGGCGGAAATGCCCGGCCACCAGCGCAAGGAGCTCGCCGTTCGCCTTGCCTTCGGTTGCCGGAGATCTGACCCGCGCGAGCCAGCTGCCATCGGCCAGCTGCTCAAGCGAAGTCTCCCGCGCGTTTGGTCTGACCTTGACGCGGATGATGGTAGGCGTCATCAGGCCCTGCATCAGGAGCGGTCGCGAGGCCGCGTGGCGTCCTTGTAGCCGACGAACACCCGCTTCGGGATCATGCAGTGCACACCCTTGCGGATGTCGACCACCTGCGTGACGCGGCAATCTCCCACGATGGAAGTGAGCGCGTAGGCCTCCTCGCGGCTCATCGGCACGATCTGCTGACTGGCCAGCCAGTTGACGGTCTGCTCGACGGCGATCTTCATCGCCTGGTTCAAATCCTCGTCGTAGCCCATGAAGATCCAGTCCGTTTTGGTCTCCGCCCATGGCCAGTCGCTCTTCAGGTCCTTGCGCACGATCGGCTGAATCTCGATCTCCTTATATGAGCACTCGAGCGCGGTGAGATTGACCTCCCCGTTCCCCTGCCGGCAATGCGAGTCGCCGGTCCAGATCAAGCCGCCCTTGATGAACACCGGAACGTAGAGCGTCGATCCCGCCTGCAGCTCATTGAGATCCATGTTCGAGCCATTCTTCCAGGGCCGCAGCGTGCTGGTACGCCCGCGGTCGTCACGTATGGGAGGGCCCGCCTTGGCGGGGGGCTCGTTGGGATCGACGCCGACCGCGAAGGTTCCGGGGAAGGGCTTGAGATCGATCATGATTCCCGGCTTGAACTCCGTCTGCATCCGGGCGAGGTCGAGCTTGTAGTAGCGCACGAACCCCTCGGGGAACTCCGAAGCCAGCAGTCCCACCGTCGGGAAGTCCTTACCCGGCAGGTTGAAGTTGAAGGCGTCGGCCTTGGGCACGATCTTGAGAATATGAATCTCGAGCGTGTCGCCCGGCTCGGCCCCCGTGACGTAGATCGGCCCGGTGATCGAATGCGGCCCGCCGCCGTCATTCTCCTTGCGCAGTTTCACGATCTCGTCCATGTCGGCGCCGGGCTTGATCTGGCCGAGCGAATGGGAAATCGTCTCGATCGACACCGTGTCGCCCGAATCGATGGTGAGCCGCGGCTTCTCGCTGGTGTCGTACCAGCCCCATTGCACGTTCTCGGGCGTGGCGGGCAGGGAGAAATGGCGGGCTTCAGCGAGCGGAACCGATGCGAGTGTCGTGAGCAGGACGATTGCTGTTCTCATGGCGAGCTCCCGTGCGACCAGGGTCGAGGGCCGCCATGATAGGCCACTTATCGGACCGGAGTGTGCGCGACGCTGATCGCCGGCGGCTCGAGATAGAAGGAGTACTGGGCCAGACAGCTGCGCAGGAAGCCGCGCGCGTCGTACCCCGCGCAGCGCAACACCGGGCGGTGCGTGAGCCAGACGACGCTCGCGGTGCTCAGCAGGAAGCTGCGGTGCGCCAGGCGCATCAGTGCCCGCACCAGCGCGGGGCGGCGCGCGCGCAGCGCGAGCAGCAGCTGGGACTCGAACCCGACGTGAGCGAGCTCCTCGCAGACGAGAATCCGGCAGAGCACCCTGAGGCGCTGGCATCCGGTCGCGGCTTCGAGCGCCCGGTAGTAGACCTTGCCGATCAGCTCGGCGCTGATGAGCACGTACACACACAGCTCGAGACCTGCGAGTCGCCGTACGCGCCGAAATACCCGGTCGGTCCAGTCGCGGCTCTTGAGCGCAATGCGGTGATCCTCCATGAAGGCGCGCAGCAGTGCTGCATGCCGCTGCTCCTCGCGAACGAACAACTCGAAGATCCTCACCAGTGAAGGCATGTCGTAAGCGCGCGCGAAGCGCTCCGCGGCCCGCAACAGGGTGGCACCCTCGGACTGCTCGCCGAGCTGAAAGGTGGCGATCGAGCCGGCGATGCGCCGGCGCTCCTCCGCCGTCAGATGGTCGGAGAGACCCGACGGGATGTGTCGGGAATGCTGCGCGTGGTACTCGAAGTGATTCAGCCAGATTCGCAGATCATCGGTGCCCATGCCCACCACCCTCCTCGCTTCCTGGCTCTGGAGTGTGGGAGCTCATTCGGGTGACGCCGTGACGCGATTCGGGCAAATTCTGGCAGCGCCGGACCCGTGCGCATTTCGCCTTCAGGACTGGGGGTGCTGAGCGAGGATGCGCGCCTTGCTCGCCTCGTAATCCTCGGCGGCCAGTACCCCGAGTTTCCGCAGCCGCTGGTGCTCGCGCATCTCGTCGCGCAGTTGATCGGCCTTGGTGGGTCGGCGCGCCGCCGCAGCCAGCCGCAGATGGGCTGCCAGTTTTGGCATGAAGCGCCGGACGGCTCGCAGAGTTCCTACGCCGCCCGTGAAATCGAGCAGCCGTGCCCCGCCGTGCTTGCTCAGCAGACTCACGGTCTCGGTCGTGCGGTACGCGGCGATGAGCGTCGTCAGCGCCCACGCCACCGCCACGGCGGCGCACAGTCCGAGCGCCTCGTGTTTCCACCACGGCGTTGCCGAGGAGCCGATCCACACGCCCATTCCAGTCGCGAGAGCCAGCAGCACGAGCGCAGCGGTGATCCATCGCCAGGCCACGTGCGTCGACAGTTGCGGAACGCCCTCGACGAAACGCAGGTCGAGAACGTACTCGAGCTCGGCGGCGCGCGCCCGCGAGCGTACAGCCAGGTAGTAATAGTCGATTACCCGAAGTTGCAGCACACGTCGGCGAAGACGGCAGCGCACCTCGAGGTCCGCGTGGACCCGGCGCGCCGCGCGCGGGTTCGGTACCTCGCGGGCGTCTGACTCGAGCACGATGTGTTCAGTCACCGGCACACGGCAAGCTTAGGCACGCCCGCGCCGGCTTTCTGCGAATTGCGTCCCGCGAAGCAGCCCGCAGCCCCGGCTCACGGGCGCGCCGGCGCTGAAATGCCGCAAAATGTGGATAAGGCTACCATCCCACGCATCGCCCACCCGATATGTCACAACAAGAGAGCGCGTGCAGGTGATGTCCGATCTTGCTCAGTGGGGAAAACCGATGATGCGACGACTCGCGTGCTCTGCCTTGGGTCTGACGCTCGGGCTGCTCTGCGGCACGACGCCCGCGTCGGCGCAGTCCGCGCCAACTACCGCCACCGCTGCCGCCGCCGATCCCTGGTGCCGGGCGAAGCCCGAGCCCGCGTTCTGCCACGCCGTGCGCGGCGTGCGCGCCTACGGTTGGCCGGCGCAGAGCCGCTCAGAGGTCATGGCCGGCAACGGCATGGTGGTCACGAGCCAGCCCCTTGCCGCACAGGCCGGCCTCCAGGTTCTGATGCGCGGCGGAAATGCGGTCGATGCCGCGGTGGCCACCGCCGGCGTGCTGAGTATCACCGAGCCCATGATGGTCGGAGTGGCATCCGATCTCTTCGTCGTCGTCTACGTCGCCAGGGACCACAAGGTGTACGTGCTGAATGCCAGCGGCACCGCGCCGAGCGGCGCGACGCTCGGGCACCTGAACGAGCTCGGCTACCACTGGGACCCGAAGAACTGGGGGCCGACCTCAGGCATGCCGCCGGGCGGCATCCTGCCGGTCACCGTGCCGGGCGCGGTGTGGGGGTGGCAGGCGGTGCTCGAGCGCTTCGGCACGCGTACCTTCAAAGAGGTTCTCGAGGCCGCGGCCCGCTACGCGCAGAACGGCTTCCCCGTCTCCGAGCGCATCGCGGGCGACTGGGTTCTGCCGAAGGCGCTGCCGCTGCGGGGCTGCTGCACCGAGCTCGATCCCGACTCGGTGAAGGTGTGGTACGTGAACGGACAGCCGCCTGCACCCGGGCAGCTCTTCAGGAACCCGGACCTGGCGCGCACCTTCCGCCTGCTGCAGGCACAGGGCGCCCCGGCTTTCTATAAAGGAGAGATCGCCCGGGCCATCGTGGCGAAATCGCGGGCGCTCGGCGGCACGATGACGCTGGAGGACCTCGCCAACTACCGTGGCGAGTGGGTCGAGCCGGCGGAAACGCGCTATCACGGCTACGAGGTACTCGAATTGCCGCCGCCGTCGCAGGCCTGGGCTGCGGGCGAGATGCTGAACATCCTGGAGCAGTGCCTGCCGCAGTGGGCGCCGGGGGAGACGCTGGCAGCGCTCGGGCCGAGAAGCCCGCAGTACTGGCACATCCTCGTCGAGGCGAAGAAGCTCGCCTACGCGGATCTCTTTCGCTACAACGCCGATCCGGATCGCGTGAGCATTCCGCTCGCGCAGCTGCTGTCGACCGCCCACGCCGCGTCGCTGTGCGCGAAGTTTGACCCCCGCCATGCCGCCGCGACCGGCGCGCCGAGCAGCGCCGATCTCAAGGGTGACACCATCGTGCTGTCGACGGCGGACAAGGACGGCAACATGGTGTCGTGGGTGAACAGCAACTACAACGAGTTCGGCTCAGGCATCACCGTGCCGGGCTACGGCTTCGTACTGCACAACCGCGGCACCCTGTTCACGCTCGACCCGCAGAGTCCGAACGTGATCGCGCCTCACAAGCGTCCGTTCAACACGCTGTCGGCCGGCTTCCTGATGCGTGACGGCCAGCCGCTGATGACGGTGACGCTCATGGGGGGCGATATGCAGGCGCAGGGCCACGCCCAGCTGCTCGTCGACGTCATCGACCTCGGCGCAAACGCACAGGCGGCGGCGGACATGGCGCGCTTCCGGCACAGCGAGGTCTCCAACCTGCTCGCCCTCGAGTCCCCGCTCTACGACCTGGTTGGCCCGGCCCTTGGCGCGATGGGGCACACGGTACAGCGCGTCAATGGCGCCGATGTCGGCGGCGTGCAGGTGATTCAGGTCGTGCCGGCGGATGCCGGGATGCGCTACTACCGCGGCGCTTCCGATTTCAGGAAGGATGGAGAGGCGGTCGGGTGGTGAAGCGCAACGGGCTCAGGGCGCGTCGGTCACCGTACGCGCGGCCGTCCGGGCAACGTAACCCGAGGTGCCGTAGGTGCCGAGCTGAGCCACCGAGCTGAGCGCATAGGCGTGATAGGTCGCGGGTGGGGCAGCTCCGATCTGGTGATTGGTCACGGTGCACGTCACCGTCACCGTGAAGCCCTTGAGCCCCACTGCGGTCGGACTGAGCGTCGCGGCGGGCCCGGGGCAGCTACCGTGGACCAGCGCCTGATTCGTCCCGTACTCGATCCCGCTCGCGGCGGCGAGCTGTGCGCGTGCGTTCAAGAGCGCAAAGTCGGCGGTCTGCTGCTGCGTCGCGCCGATGCGCACCGCGAACATCGCGAGCGCCGCGAGCACCAGGATGACGAAGATGGCGGCGATCAGCGCGAAGCCGCCGATGGGACGCTTGAGGCGCGCGGCGAGCTCGTCATACGCGAGCAGGTCGGTCGGGTCCGACATGCCGACCGTGAGTCCCTGCGCGTCGGACTTGAGAACCAGGGCGCGAAAGCGCCGCGCGTGCACTTCCGGAAGCAGCCGCACGGTGGCCGGTGTGAGCTGCAGATGCCGCACGTCCACGAACGGGATCTGCAGGTGCTTCGCCAGCGCCTCGTGCAGGGCCTGATCGCTGACGTAACCGAGGTCGGTCAGCACGCGGCCGAGCTTCAGGCCGGTGCGCTTCTGCTCGCCGAGGGCGTTCTTCAGCTGCTCCTCGGTGAGCAGCTTCTGCTCGAGCAGCAGCTCGCCGATCCGCACGCGCCGCTTGCGGACCTCGGTGCTCACGGCTGCTGCCTGGCGGCGCCGGCGGGCGGGTAGTCGAGTGGGCCGAAGTCGCCACTCTTGTTCAGATCCTGGAGCCGCGTGGCCGGTTCCTTGATGAGCGCCGGCCAGTTGGAGTCCGCCACCACGATCGGGCGCAGCAGGATGACCAGCTCGATCGTGGTGCGTTGGTTCTGCTCGCTGCGGAACAGCTTCCCCAGGCCCGGAATGTCGCCGAGCACCGGCGTCTTGTAATTGGCCTTGGTCAGCTCCTCGCGCATCAGGCCGCCGATGATGACCAGCTGTCCGCTGCGCGCCCGCACGATGCTGTCGGACTCGCGAATCTGGCTGAGCGCCATCGGAATGGTGTCGACGGATCCCTGCACCGTCAGCGTCTTGGTCTGGTCGGTCACCTCGCTGATGGTCGGATGAATGTGCAGGATCACCGCATCGTCGCCGTCGATCTGCGGCGTCACATCGAGCGCCACGCCGGAGAAGAATGGCGTGAGCTCGACGTTCTGCGAGGTAGCGGTGGCGGTGCCGGTCACGGTGTTGCTCTGCACGCCGGTCACGAAGAACTCGTCCGTGCCGGCCTTGATGATCGCCTGCTGATTGTGCAGCGTGGAGACGCGCGGGCTCGACAGCACGCGCGTATGACCCTGCGCGCTGAGCAGCTGAATGAACGCGTTGAAGTCGGCGAAGTTGGCAGCGAGCGTGAACGCGCCACTCAGCGGGTTCGCGACGATGCCGTTGAGCGGGGTACTGGTGCCGGGCTGGACGTTCACCCCGCCGCTCGGGTATGTGGGCAGATAGGGATTCGACTGCGGCGCGGTGGTGAAGGGATTCACCTGGAAGCCGTTCGGCGGCGCGCTCTGCCCCAGGAGGTAGGTGCTGGCGCCCCGCTGCAGCAACGAGGTCCAGTTGATGCCCGCCTGATAGCCGTCGTTCAGATCCACTTCGACGATCTTCGCCTCGAGCACGACCTGCCGGGTCACGGTGTGCGCCGTCTGCTGGAGATACTCGCTCACGTCGTGCAGCTCGTTCGGCATCGCATGCACGACGATCAGGCCGGACTGCCGATTGATGATCACGCTGCGCCCGGGCTTCGAGCCGATGAGCGCATGCAGATCGGCCTCGATCCCGGTCCAGAAGTCCGAGTCGCTGCGGGTCACGACCGAGGTCCCGGTCACATCCAGCGGCCGGCCGCTCGGGTCGGTAGCCGTCTGGGTGAGGCTCTGCGGCCCGCCGCTCACGGTGTTGCCGTAGCTCGAATTGTTGCCGCTCTGGGTGACCTGTCCCGAGCTGATGCGCGTGTTGGAGACCCCGAAACGCTTCAGATCGAGGTAGCTCAGGTGAAAGATGCGCGCCTGCACCGCGGCCGGCAGCACCATGAATCCCGTGCTCGTGCGCCGGTAGTCGTAGCCGTAGAGGTCGCGCGCTGCCTCCAGCACTTCCTCGATGGTGACGTGCTTCAGCGTCAGGCTGATGCGGCCGCTCACCTCGGGGTGAACCAGCATGTTGCAGCGGGTGCCCTCGACCAGCCCCTGAAAGAACGGCTGCGCCGGGGCGTTGTCGACCATGACGTCGAAGCGCGACTCGGCAGCGGCGCTTTCGCCCGCCGTGGCGGAATTGGGCGCCGGCTCCTCGGCCGCCGCGCCGGCGGCGCAGGCGAGCAGGCAGGCCAGGGTCAGCGTGGTTAGTCGTCTCATGGCGGGTCTCTTTGGGATGGGGCGCCGCGGCGCACGGGGAGCGGGGCCGGACACTTGAGTCGCGCAAAGCGGCTGTGGCCGTCCTGTGAATAGCGGACGCCCTCCGGCGTAACCTCTTCGATGAGGATGTTGGCGATGCGGTCACCGGCGTGCACCACCCGCCCGTCCACGACCGCGACCCGCGAGCCGGCGCGGATGACGATCGCCTGCACGCGTACCGCGCCGGGCTCCGGGGCCGCGGCGGCTGAGTCGGTTGCGGTCACGGGCCGGGTCGGATCGGCGAGCGAATTGCCGGCGTGCGCCGCTGCGCCGGCGGCGAGCACGGCGAACACCGACAAGGCAACGACGCGCACGAGCTCTCTCATAGGCCGATCCATTCACTGCCCATGCTCACCGTGCCGAGCTCGACCCGCACCCGATTGATCGGGTAGCGCGTCGTAGTGAGCTCGAGGCGCCTCCAGTAGAAACGCCACGGCAGCGCCTCGAGAGCCTCGAGGTAGGCGAGCACATCCAGATAGCGGCCCTCGAGCACGATCTCCACGGTGTGCTCGTAGGGGCGCGGCGTGCCGGCGGCGCTCTCGCCGGCCGCATCGAGCGGCAGCTTGATGGCCTCGAGATTGCGCAGACTCACGAGCACCACGCCCTGCTGGCGGCTGAGGACGTCGTGAATGACCTCCGCCATGCGCTGCGGCGCGATCATCCCCGCCGACTGCGAGCTGAGCTCGGCATTGACGGCGGCGAGGCGCGTCTCGAGGTCCGCGGCCTGCACGTAGGCCGCCGCGGTGGTATCCGCGGCCGCGGCCCTGGCGGTCTCGTTGATGCCCATCTCGAGTCCGGAGAGCTGCTGCGCCAGCTGCGCACCACGCGCATCCAACGGACCGAGCAGCAGCAGCTTGAACGCCCCAACCAGCACGGTGATTGCGGCCACCAGAATGAACAGCCGCTCCCGCAACGTCAGCCGGTCGAATCGCCCCGCCAGCGCGCTCATGGGGACACCAGGCTTCACGAGGTTTTCTCCGTGGCGGGCGCAGCACGCAGCGCGCCGCTCTCGGCGCGGAACCTGACGCTGTGATCGGGTGCGACCGGACTCACGGGTGCGGCGTGGCCCGGCTCGCCCGCGTGCTCCGCGGCAGGCCGCTCGATCACGAGCTCGTCGAAGCGCGCTCCGACGAGCGCGCGTTCGCCGGCCAGGCCGCGCAGGTAGCGCGGTACCAGATCGGGCTCGAGTGCCATGCCGCCGACGCTCATGGACTCGGTCATGCCCGACAGCACCACATGATCGATCCACAGTCCCGCCATAGGGCGCCGCGCGAGAGCTGCGAGCCGCGCGGAGAATCCGCCGACCTGTCCGGCCGCGCCGCTGCGCAGCAGCTCGAGTGTGCGCGTGCGCACGGCCAGCTCCGCGGTCAGCGCCACCACCCGCGCCTGCATCTGCCCCGGGGTCACATCCGCGGCGCGCGCCGCGTTGAGCGCAACCATGGTGGTGTCCTGGCGGTGGTGCTGTTGCTCGAGCGATTGCAGTGCGCGTTCGAGGCGCACGACACGCCACCAGCCGTAGGCCCACACGGCGATGAGACAGCCCACGACCAGAGCGCTCACGCGCAGCGCGCTGCCCGCCGAGAACGGCCCGCTGCTCACCGCTACGGCCGGCTGGTACAGGTTGATCTGCTGACGCACGGGTTTCATGTGCCCGCCCGCTCGCTGCGCAGCGCGGCGCCGAGCGCGACCAGTCCGAGAAAATGCGTATCCGGCTCGATGTCCGCGGCCACGTCGAACAGTGCGTGGACGTCGAAGGTCTGCACCACGCGGCCGGTCGCGGCGGCGAGCGGTGCCAGCAGGCGCCCGGCGCGCTCGTCTCCGGAGGCGATGATGATGTCGGAGATCGGTGCGCGGTCGTAGTGACTCTCGTAATAGTCGAGCGAGCGCTGCAGCTCGACGCTCAGGGCTTCGGTGTCCGGATCGCCGTCGAGCGAGAGCACCTCGGCGCGCTGCGCGAGATCGATGCGCCGCGCGAGGTACAGGACCCCCTGGCAGGTGATAACCAGCTGCGCGAAACCCTCACCGAGTGCCAGCAGCGCCACGCCCCGCGCGTCCTGCGGCAGCAGCGCACTCAGGTTGCGCAGGCAGAGCTCCGGGATATCGATCACGTCGAAGCCGCGGGCGCGCGGCTTGACGAGCTCCACGATGTTGCTCACGGCCTCGGCGCGCGCCGCGACTGCAAACACCATGCGTGCCTCGACGTAACGGGCCGTCTCGGGAATCTCGAAGACGTCGATGACGGCCTCGCTCACGGGGAAATTGACGATGTCGCGCAGCTTCCAGCGCACCGCAGCCCGCAACTCCTCGGCGGGCACCTCGGGAGCCTCGACCATGACCAGCTGGTAATCGGCGCTGCTCAGGACGCCGCTGACGGCGGCGCCGCTAAGCTCGCGCGCCCGGCTCAGGGGAGCGAGCACATGTTGTGCCTCGATCTCGATCGCCGGGTGTACCGCGCAGTGGCGCAGCAGCGGCCGCTGTCCCCTGGCAGAGCGCACGATCGCGAGCGCGGTCTCGCGCTCGCCGCGCATGAAGCCGGCGCGCCAGCCGCCGCTGTGCCTTTTCCGCAATGACCCGAGCAGCACGCGCCCACCTTTCGGTCGTATGTCCTGACGCGCGAGCCACGGGCGGGCGCACGCGGGTCTGGACGCTTTTTTCCCATGACAGTTAGCGGAAGCGGCGCGCGAAACTTGACGCAGCACACGCTGCGTATTTACAAAAATTAACGTGGGAAGTGCGCCAGTTCACGCTCGCAAGGGCGCCGGACCCGAACCGAGCCCTAGGCGCCGGAATTCCGACCTGACTGCTGCGGCCGGCCGTATCCCGCGTAGAACCTCTCGAGGACGACCCGTTGGCCTGGCGCGATCTTGCGCAGCGCCGCTGACTCGTCAAACCATCCGCCGCGGTCCACCTCGGGGAATTGCCCGGTGCGGCCCGACCGGGGCGGCCACTCCATCTCAAAGAGGTTGCTGCGCAATGCTGCCGGGTCACAGTTTCCCTCGGCGGCCCACACGTGCAGGACCTTGCCACTCGGCAGGCGAAAGCTGCCGAGCGAATGCTCGGATCCCGCCACGGGAGCATCGAAGCCCGTCTCTTCCGCGAACTCGCGACGCGCGCACGCGAGCTCATCCTCGGCGGCGTCGACGAGTCCTTTCGGAACGGACCAGGCACCCTCGTCCTTGCGCGCCCAATAGGGTCCGCCGGGGTGGACGAGAAACACCTCGGTGCCGGAGCCAATCCGGCGATAGAGCAAAATCCCCGCGCTCACTTGCGGCACAGGCGCCACCTCGCTGACGGCTAGTCTGCACCTCTCGAGGCGCCATACGTAGCGACGCGTATGTCGCGCCACGCGGGGCGGCGCGCATGCTGCTCGCGGTCGAGGAGGTTGCGCAGATCCTCGCCGGGCAGAATGCCAACCCATATCGACTCGCCGCGTACCGCGCGGCAGCCCGCACGCTGCGCAGCTGGCCGCAGCCCGTCAGCGAGGTAGTGAATCAGCAAGGTATCGCGGGGCTGACGCAGCTCCCGGGCATCGGCGAGCGCCTGGCGCGGGCGATCTACGAGCTGGTGGTGACCGGACGCCTGCCGATGCTGGAGCGACTGAGAGGCGACAGTGACCCGGTCGAGCTGCTCTCGAGTGCACCGGGTATCGGCCCCAAGACCGCGCAGCACATCCACGAGCGGCTCGGCATCGATACGCTGGAGGAGCTCGAGTGCGCGGCACACGACGGGCGGCTCGAGCGCCTCGGCATGGGGGCGAAGCGCCTCACCGGTGTCCGCGATGCGCTCGCGGGACGGCTGGGGCGCATCGGCCAGCGCCCGGCGCCCAACCTCGCGTCTGCGCCGGACATTGCCGAGCTGCTGGATGTCGATCGGCAATATCGCGAAGAAGCCGCCCGCGGTTCGCTGCCGCGGATCGCTCCGCGGCGCTTCAACCCGCGACACGAGGCCTGGCTCCCGGTGCTGCACGTCCATAGCGGCGACTACGAGTACACCGCCCTCTTCTCCAACACCGCCCGCGCTCACGAACTCGCCCGTACCCGCGACTGGGTCGTCCTCTACTGCGATGGCGCCGGCGCCGCCGAGCGCCAGTACACGGTGATCACGGCGGAGCGCGGGCCACTGCGCGGGCAGCGCATCGTCAGAGGGCGCGAGGAAGAGTGTCTGGCGCACTACCAGCAGGGTGCGGAATCGCCACCGGAGAGCGCGCAGTGACCTGAGCGCATTTCGGCATAGGTAATTGCACGCATCGACTCTTCAGGCACGGCGCCCGCAATCTATCAGCCATGATCATTCCATTGCAGATCACCTTCCGGCACATGGAGCCTTCAGCCGCGCTCGAGGCGCGCATTCGCGAGCTCGCCGCCAGGCTCGACAGGTTCAGCGAGCACATCATGCGGTGCCGGGTAGTCGTCGAGCCGCTGTCGCATCATTCCCATCAGGGTGCACTGCACGACATCCACATCGACATCACGCTGCCCGACGAAGAGATCGCCATCCGTCACGCCCACCCCGCCGATCACTCCCACGAGGACCCCTACGTTGCCTTGCGCGACGCGTTCCGGGCCGCGCGCCGCCAGCTCGAGGACTACGAGCGCAAGCGCCGGCTGGACGTCAAGACTCACGCGTGAGGTGGGCCGAGCGAGTTCCCGCTGCGGGACTCGGCACGGATGCATGGAGGCGGATCGCGCGCTATTGCCCGGTAGCGCGATCGAGATGCGACATGTAGCTGGCAAGGCCCAGCAGCTCCTCCATGGAGCAAGCCTCGATGAGTCGCAGGTGCTGAGCGCGCATGTTGGGCCGACGCGCCTCGATCGTGTCGCGCAGCTGCCTCAACAGATACTCGTACTGCTGGCCGGCAACGCGCGGTACGAAGCGCTCATCATTCCCCTCGCCGCGCTCGCCATGACACCACTGGCAGCGGGCTGCATAGAGCCCGGCGCCCTTCTCGAGCCAGCGTTGCGGGCCCGCAGTGGTGTCCGGCGAGGGGGGCAGATCGGCCACGTAGGCCGCGACGTCGGCGATGTCCTGGGTCGAGCCGAGCACGTGGCGCCCCGCAATCCGCTCCATCGGGTCGTACCAGCGCAGCCCGGCGCGATAGTCGACGAGCTCCCGGGCGATGACCCGCCGATGCTGAGCGGCGATCTGCGGCGGCCAACCACTCGCGCGTCCCTCGCCGTGGGGGCCGTGACACTCGCTACAGATGCCGAATAGCTGCGCGCCATGCGCCGTGTCCGGCGTCGCCTGCAGCACCGCGCGCAGCTCCTCCTTCGCCCGTGCTGCGCGCGCTGCCTCTCCCGCTGCCGGCGCAGCCGCTGCGATCGGCGTCACCATCAGCAGCACCGCAATCGGCAGCAACACCGCATGAGCCCGCATCCGCGGGAAACTACGCGCGGAGCCTCGAGCGGCGCCATCGGGAGTTGTGCCTAGCACTCAGCCGTCCGCCTGCCGTAACTGCTGCAGAACCTGGGACACCACGTCCGCGCGGGTGGTGTCGGCATCGACCACGGCGAGACGCTCGGCCGCACAGATCGGCTCGAAGCGCGCCTGCTGCCGCGCGAGCACGCCGCGATCCGCCTCCGATGCGTCCGCAGCCGCATCCTGCCGCGCCGCGATGCGCGCTTCCAGCACCTCGTGTGGCGCGTGACAGAAGACGACGTCCACCCTGGCCTCGCACGCCGCGCCGAGCGAGCTCAGCCGCTCGCGCTGCTCGCGCCGCTGGCAGGTCGCATCGACGATCACGGAGAGGCCCCCGCCGAGTACCTCCGCAGCGCACTGCCGCAACCGCTCGTAGGTCGCCGCGCTCATCGCCGCGGCATAAAGGCCCTGCCCGAGCGCCGATCCCGAGCGCTGCCCGGGTGCGAGGCCGGCCAGGCGCTTGCGCTCGATGTCGGAGCGCAGATGCACGGCCCGCAGCGCCGGCGCCAGCCGCTCGGCGAGCCAGGTCTTGGCAGAGCCCGACAGGCCGCACATCAGGATGAGGCGCGGGCGGCGCACCGCGAGGAGCTCGCGCGCACAGTCGAGGTAGCGGCCGTGCTCCCCGCGAGCGGTATCGCGGCTCTGCGCGTCCGTGGCTTCCGCCGCGCGCAGCGCTGCCACCTTGGCGCGCACGAGCGCCCGATGCGCGCCGTAGAGGCGCAACAGCCGGCAGGCCGAGTAATCGCCGCTCTCGAGCAGATAGCCGCCGATGAATGCCTGGGCGTAGGCGTCAAACTGCCGGGCACAGAGATCCATGTGCAGGCACCCGATCTCTTCTGCCACGTCGATCCAGCGAAAGGCGGGCTCGAACTCGATGCAATCGAAGGCCAGCAGGCGTCCGCCATAGCGCGCGACGTTCCCGGCATGCAGGTCCCCGTGGCACTCGCGCACCCGGCCGGCTGCACGCCGGCTGGCGATCCAGGGTTCTGCGCCCTCGATGCGTGCGACGTACGCCTCGCTCAGGCTCCGGAGGGTCTGAGCGGTGCCGAGCTTCTCCGCCGCCTGCAGACATTCCGCGAGATTGCGCGACAGCAGCGCACGCACGCTCTCAGGCCGTCCCCAGGGATCCTCGGCGCCAGGGCGCGGCAGCGCCTCGTGCAGCCGGGCGAGTTCGCGCCCGAAGGTGGAGAGCGCAGCCAGCCCAAGCTCATCGCCTGCGAGCAGTGCCGCGAGCTCATCCGTGGCGGGGAATTGCCGCATGCAGACCGCGTGATCGATCACCTCGCCCGGACCGTCGATCCGCGCGCGCCCGCCTTCGAAGGTGACCGGAGAGACTCCCAGATAGAGCTCCGGGGCGAAGCGGCGGTTGAGCCGCAGCTCCTCCGCGCAGAAGAACGCCCGGCGCTCGGCCGAGCGCAGGTCGACGAACGGGAATTGGACGGGCCTCTTGACCTTGTAGGCAAATTCGCCCGTCAGGAACACCCACGAGATGTGGGTCTCGATCAGTTGCACCTCACGGACGGCGTGCGGATACGCCGCGGGTTGCAGCAGCGCCTGCAACTGGACTGGCAGACTGACGCTCATATAAAAGAGCATGTGCCCGGGGCGGAGGTCTGCGCGCATCGCGACAAGTGCGTATGGCACCCTGTCTGGCGCTCCGCGCAGGATTGCGCGACTATATTCAGCGGAGAGTTCCCATGTTGGTGAAACAGATTCCGCTGCGTATTGGGGCGCTGGCGGTCGCAGTGGCGGCGCTGTGCGCACTCTGCACGCCACGTACCTCCGCTGCCGGCGCACCCACGACGCCGGAAGTCGCGCGCGGGGAGCATATTGCCCGCCTGATCTGCTCCGCCTGTCATGTGGTCGCGACCGATCAGGAGTACCCGCCGATCCTGAAAGAGGCAGCCCCCGCCTTCACGGAGATCGCAAATCGCCCGGGCGTCAGCAGCGAGAGCCTGCAGCGATTCATCACGACGACTCATTGGGACGTCGACAAGCTGCCGATGTCCATGCCGAACCCGATGCTCACCAGGTCGGAAGCACAGGCCGTAGCACGCTACATACTGAGCCTCCGCAAGCGCTGAGCTGCTATCGAAGAGCACCGGATTCGCTCGAGCCATGGGGCATTTAACTCGCCGCGACTTCGTGACGGTCTCCATGATGACCCTCACCGGAGCGGCGCTCGCGTCGACGCACGCGACCGCGGTTGCGGACGCCGCACCTGCCGATGGGGCGCCGGATCCACGGCTGATCGACGATCTCGTTGCTGCGAACCACATCCTGGCCGACCAGGGAGTGGTCGACGGCTATGGGCACGTCAGCGTGCGCCACGATCGTAATCCCGGCCGCTATCTGCTCGCCCGGGACCTGGCTCCCGCACTGGTGACCGCTGCTGACATTCTCGAGTACGACCTGGACAGCAATCCGGTCGATTCCAGGGGCCGCCCGCAGTATCGCGAGCGCTTCATCCACGGGGAAATCTACCGGGCACGACCGGACGTGAAGGCGATCGTGCACAATCATTCACCGGCGCTCATTCCCTTCAGCCTCAGCAAGGTGCCGCTGCGCCCCGTGTTTCACATGGCGGCATTCGTCGTCGAGGGCGTGCCGGTATTCGACGCTCCGCGCGATCTCGGAATTCACCAACTGCTGATCGAAAGCCCGCAACTGGGCCAGGCACTCGCCCGAACGCTGGGAAACAAGCCCGCGGTACTCATCCGGGGACACGGGACGGCCGTGGTGGGCACATCCCTGCCGATGGCCGTCGGCCGGAGCGTCTATCTGGAAAGAAGCGCCAGGATCCAGGCGGACGCAATCGCCCTCGGTGGAGAAGTCACCTATCTCGACCCTGAGGCAGCGCGCGCCATGGCGGATAACTCGTATCCGCGCGCCTGGGAATTGTGGAAACGAAGAGCCTCGAGCAGTCACTAGTACGAAGGCATGCCAGTGCTCACGTGGCGCGCGTCGCCCGCTCGAGTCGCGCTGCAATCTCACGGAGCTCGGCGATGAACTCGGGCGCCCCGAGAATGTTGAAATCGGCGCCGGTCAGGACGACCTGCGCCGCCAGTGCTTCGATCGAATCGGCGCCCGTGCTCAGGACGCAACTCTCGGCATCCAGCGCTTCCAGCACCCCGCACCAGCCCGGAATCCGCCTGGCAAGCTCGGCGAGCGAGCCGCTCAATCTGATGCGCATGCGATAACGGTACGGAACCTGGGCGATCGAGCGGGACACGTACGCCGCGATATCTCCGGGAAATTCGCGCGGCATGAATTGTGGCCCGGTCGAGGCGAGACGCTGGACGCGATCCATGCGGAATGTGCGCCAGTCCTCACGCTGGGAGTCCCAGGCGACGAGATACCAGAGGCGTCCGGTGTGTGCCAGGCGTATCGGCTCGACCACTCGCGAGGTCACGTTGCCGCCACGATCCCGATAGTTGATGCGCAGTTTCAAGCGGTCGCGGCACGCGCAGGCGATTTGCGTGAGGACATCGATGGACGGGGCCGCCGCAGGACGCGCGAGCGAGATAGTCACGGAGTGCAAGGCGCTCGCACGCTTGCGTAGCCTCAAAGGGAGCAGCTGGTCGAGCTTCGCGAGCAGCCCGATCGCTGTCTCCTCCATCTTACCGATGCTGCTGGCGGCGGCGCGCACGGCCACTGCGACCGTCACCGCCTCCTCGTCGTCCAGGAGCACGGGGGGGAGCGAGGAGCCCGCCTTGAGCTGGTAACCGCCGCCGAGCCCTGGCGAGGCCTCGACCGCATAGCCCAGCTCGCGCAGGCGATCGATGTCGCGACGGACCGTGCGCGTATCGACCTCAACGCGTTCGCCGAGCTCGGCGCCCGACCAGTAGCGGCGCGACTGAAGCAGCCAGAGAAGGCGGAGCAGGCGGGCCGAAGTCTTCAGCATGATCGGGCCGGAGTATTGGGGCAGTCGCGGACAGATCCTGTCCTCAATGCATTCTACGATTCCGGCGTGTACTTCCGCATCCGGAGGGAGATCGGGTCATGAACCTCTCGAGCGCTATCGAGCGCACCCTGAGCCCGACACTGCGTGCCGCCAGCGTGCGCGTCAGCCGTCAGGTCAGAGCGGCGCCCGAGCGCATCTTTGATGCCTTGCTCAATGCTGAGGAGGCGCGGACGTTCCTGTTCGCAGGCCGGATCGGGGACGTCATCAGCTCGGACATCGACGCGCGGGTCGGCGGAGGATTCAGGATTGTGCGTCAGTGGGACGGGGCGGACGTCGAGTACTCGGGCCAGTACCTCGAGATCGATCGACCGCACCGGCTCGTGTTCAGCCTGTTCGTCGAAAAATCCGCGCAACACGATGACCGCGTGATCGTGGAGCTCGCCCCAGTCGCGGGGCAATCGCTCCTCGTCCTGACCCACGAGCTCAGCTTGCCGAATCCGGCGGAAAGGTCTCGCATCCAGCGCGGATGGGCCCGGGTCCTGGACCGGCTCGCGGCGCTGCTGGTCGGCGCCCGACACTGAGCCGGACGAGCCGGCGCCGGAGCCTGTCCGAGGCACCACGGCAGCTATCTGTGAGCGGGGTCGCGCTCGCAGCGGTGGCGCCGTGCGCAGCGCACGCTCACCGGTTGAGCCGGGCATACCGATAATGACCACCCATGCAATTACAACCCGACCTGCCGATCTCCCGACAGGCCGTGATCGAGCACAGTGCCAATACCCACGTGATTCCCGCCGATTCGGCGGCGCGCCGTCAACTCAAGCGTTTGCGAGTCGGTCAGGTCGTGCATTTGACGGGCTTCCTGGTCGACGCGGTGCGGAATGACGGTGCCTACATTCACACGTCGCTGACGCGCAGCGACACCGGACCCGGCTCCTGCGAAGTCGTTCTCGTGGAGCAAGTGGACACCCGGTGACGTGGGTTACGGCTGGTCCGTCTCTCGGCCGATACGGGAAACTCCGCGAGTGACATAAGCGAGCGCGCGAAGCCACGCGGCGCGTCGGGAGACACACACACTGTCGAATCGACTGTGTCGGCCCGATGACCACAGTGTGATTTGTGATCCAGGTCGCATTGACGGACCCTCCGCAAAAAGTCCCACGAGGGTACGCTTCACCTGCACCTGGTTGCGCGTCGCTTGCTGTCGACCGGTCGCTGTTGCCCGCCGTCGTCATCCCCTTGTGGGAGGAGGAGATCATCATGGGAAATCCGTACGATTCCGCCACGGAACGCACGTCGGTCCTCGGACCGACGCTTCGTTTCAAGGGCGAATTGCATGCAGAGGAAGAGTTACTGATCCAGGGACAGATCGAGGGCTCGATCACCCACTCTCAGCGCGTGACGATCTGCGCGCAGGGTACAGTGAAGGCCAACATTCGCGCCCAGATCATCGCGGTCGAAGGCACGGTGCAGGGCGATCTGCACGCGGAGAAGGCGGTGCAGATCAAGGAGACCGCGGTGCTCAAGGGCAATGTGCACGCCCCGAGCGTGAGCATCATCGATGGCGCGCAATTCAACGGAAACATCAGCATGGACGTCGCCAAGCGTGCGGACAGCCATGCAGTGCAATCCGATCATCAATCCCAGCCGGTGCGGGCCCCGAAGGCGGCCGCGCCCGCGAAGTAAGCGGGAGTACCATCATGTCTGTATTCAATAATCAACCCGAGCGAATGGCAGCGCCGGAACGGCGCCCGGTTCAACCCGGCTTTCCGCAGGCCACACCCACGAGCGCACCCGCGGCCGATCCGGCGCAGCGCCGGCAGCCTTCCGTTTTGGGTAAGACCCTGGTCTTCAAGGGTGAGCTGTCGGCTGATGAGGACCTGGTGCTTCAGGGCCGCGTGGAAGGCTCGATCCATCACACCCAGAGCCTCACCGTCGGGGTCGACGGGGTCGTGGTCGGCGATATCCACGCGCGCAGCATCCTGATCGAGGGAACCGTGGAGGGCGATCTGCACGGGGCAGTATCCGTGCTGGTCTCCGCCACCGCGAAGGTGCGTGGCAACATCGTCGCGCCGCGGGTCGGGATCACGGAGGGAGCAAACTTCAACGGCAGCGTCGACATGAGTGGCGCGCCGGCCGCGGCAGCCGGACGCACGGCTGCTCAATCGCAGCCCGCGAGCGAGCTCGGCCTCGCCGAACCGTCGGTCGATCGCCTGCTCAGCCGCTCCTGAGCGGATCGCACACCTCCACCCCCTTTACGGGGGTTGGAGGGGCGCATCCTGCAGAGGAATGGCGTTCTTGTGCGCTGTCAGCCACTGCTTGAAGCTCTGCAGTGCGGGATTTAACTGACGCGCGCGCTCAGGGTCACGCACGCGAGCAAAGTACTCGGCGAAATCCCGCTTGAACTGAAACATGTTGCCCAGGTCGTCGGCACCCGGAAAACCGAATCCGCGGTATACCTCCGGCGGCACGTTGTTGTAACGCACCTTCCTCCCGAGCACATCGGTGAACGCGGCAGCCAGCTGCGCTCCCGTCAGGTTCTCGCCGGAAATCGCCAGCGTCTTGCCGATGAATTCGGCGCCTCGCTTGAATATCCCGCAGGCGCATTTGCCAATATCCTCGGCGGCGATGCCGGGGAGCCTCTCGTCGCCCATCGGAAAGGTGATGGCCAACTGTCCGTCCGGACCCTTCTGCGGTCCCATGCCGAAATTGATGAAGTTGTCCCAATAGAAAGACGTCAGTAAGAAGGTCGTGGGGACGCCGGCATCCGTGAAGAAATGGTTCGCTTCACCTTTAGCGTCGAAATGAGGAACCTTGTACCTGCCCTGCAGCGTCGGAAGGCGCTCGTCGCTCACGGGCACCCAGCGCCGCGTATCTTCCAACGTGGACCAGATGACGTGCCGCAGCCCGGCGGCCTTTGCTGCCTCGGCCATGGCCTTTGCCTGCGTCAACTCCTTCTCGGGGGAGAAGTGCTCCCAGAAAAAGGTCACGCAAAACGCTCCGTAGGCATCTCTGAACGCGTCGCGCAAGCTGGCGGGATTGTCGAGGTCGACGGCGACTACCTCAGCGCCCAATCTTGCGAGTTCCTGCGCCTTGGGGCTCGTCACATTTCGCGTGAGTGCACGCGCTGCGAATCCCGAATCGGGGTCGCCCACCAGCGCCCGGACCAGGCTTCCTCCCTGCGCCCCGGTCGCGCCGACGACGGCAATCACCTTCCTGTCAGGCACGATGAGCTCCCGTCATCCCTCGCTGAACCAAGCGCGAATCCGCTGGTACACCTGCGCTTGCAGCAGCTCCAGGTGGCCCGTGCCCCTGGCCGTCCACTGGTGCGATCGCGGGAAGGTCAGCTTGAGGCGCGGATCACGATGGTCCCCGAGCGCGCTGGCGACGGGCACGAGTCCGTCGCCGATCAGCTGGTCGAGGCGGGATGCCGCCGTACGTCCGAGAGTTGCGGCGATCGTGTAGCACTGCACGCGTTTGGGGAGCGGCAGCGGGCGGCGTGAATCGGCGCGATTGGCAAAGCGATCGTGCCCCTTCCAGTCCTCCTCGAGCACGTAGCCGTGGCGCAGATCCGTGATGCCCGCGCTGCGCACCTTCCCCAGAAGGGTGAACGGCGCGGTGTAGGGTGTCTTCTCCAGGAGCAGGTCGAAGCGATGGCCGGCACGCTCGAGCGGGACGCCGTGATGCGGGGTGCCCAGAAACACGAGTTTGCGCAGCTTGCGCGGCCATCGGTAGCCCGCCGCCGATGCGTAATGATGGGCACTGCGCGCCACGAGACCGCCCATGCTGTGCGCGAGGATGGATACCTCCTCGAGCGGAACGGGCCAGGCGGCGACCAGGGCTTCGAGGATCTGCGCCAACGCGCGCCCGTTCGTCGAGACATGCAGTCCCGTGTTGTAGTGCAGGTACGCGGCGGTATAGGGGAGATCGCGCGCAAGTTGGGCGCCGTGATCATGCCCGCCGCGCTCCCAGCGCCGATCATCCCGGCAAAGCCCATGTACGAGCACCAGCACCCTGGAGCTCGGAGCCTGGATCGCAGCGGCGAGCCCCGCGCGCGTAAGCTCGAGCGGCTTGCCTTCGCGGCGCAGATGCATGGTGATCTCGAGCGGATTGGCAGTTTGGGCGAGGTAATCGCCCAGCACGCCATTCAACGCCGCGATCACCGAATCGCGCGCGGCGGAAGATTCGATATAGCCCAACCTGGGAGCCACGGCGCCGAGCGCAAGGTCGATGCCTCCACCCACCGCCCGTGCGACGCCGCGAATGTTCTTGTAGACGACCGAGGTAGCGCCATTCACTGCGCCGCCCGTGACTGTGCCCGCGAGCCCGGTCGGTTTTCTCGCGATGTTGGTATGCATCGCCTCTACGAGCCCGGTAATGCCGGCGATCGCATCGACCAGCAGGCGGGATGCACCGCGAATATCAGTGACGTGGTTGCGAACCATCGGGATCCTCGATTCAGCGGGTTCTCAGAACGGCGCCTGACGAGAACTTAGCAGTTTTCCGGGAACAGTTGTAAAGATGGCCGGTACGCCCGGGAAACCGCGCGTAACCGGCCAAAGCTGAATCCCTACGGGGAGCCTTGATCCCTGCAGCATGCAAAGGGGGCCCCGGGAAAATCTGGATTCAGAGTTCGTCTCTTAGACGGGTTGGCCGCGGTTGTCAGTGCGGTGGCACACTTGGCTGTTTCAGCACCGATTGGCATCGCATACTGCCGGGGCCACGGCACAGCTCGCGCGCGGGCTCAAATCGAGGAGGATAATCCACACATATGGGCAAAACAGGCCCGCGTGTGCCGGCAGTTCTCGCGCTGCTTGTGTCGATGTCCGCCTCGGCACTGTCGCAGCCCGGGTCCGGCGTAGTCGCAGCAATCGCTGCGGAGCCCGCGGCCAGCGACTTCCAGCTGTCGCCGCAAGATCCCGAGGATGACCTGACACAGCAGGGGCATGAGGTTCGCGATGCACCGCCGGAATCGCCACCGCCGCCCTCGCCCGCGGTCTATCAGGCGCCAAGCGAGCAGCGGCCTGTGCGCGAGTTGCGCTATCGGGCGCTGTCCCTGGAAGCAGGTGGGGGCTACGCCGTCGCAGCCGCATCGACCGCTCAGTACGTTCACGGCGGCGCCAATGCCGGCGCTGCGCTGAACTGGTTCCCGAGTGCCGCGCTACCGGTCGGCATGCGTCTCGAGGGGGGTTATATGTGGCTCAAGCCCGCGAGTCAGCTGCTCGCCCTCAACGGCGTCGGCTATAACAAGGGGGAGCAGGATCTCTATGGGGGCGACCTCGACCTGCGGCTCAACCTGTCTCATCTGCCAGCGCGACAGCAGCTGTATCTCGTGGCCGGCGTCGGCTGGTATCGCATGAGCACGCTCCTACAGGAGGTTTCCGACCAAAGGATATGCGGGGTGCACGACTGCAGTGTCTTCCAGACGCTGCTCGCCCAGGAGCACGACACGAGCCCCTGGGAATCGTCCTGGAATGCCGGACTCGGATGGGAGATTGCGCTCGATAGCCACACCGCGTTCTTCCTCGAGCTGCGCTATCGACACATCCATCGCGAGGGCGGTGCGTTGCAGCTCATACCGGTCGTGCTGGGCCTGCGGTTCTGATTGGTGGAAAGGGAGGGACTCGAACCCTCGACCCCGGCATTATGAGAGCTAAAATGCAGGCCCCAGCACGTTCAAGTGCCTGTATTTGCAGGGTCTCAGCGCGTGTCAGGAGTCAGAAAAAGGCGGTGGCGGGACATGAAAAGGGCATACCAACAAAGAAGCAGCACCGAGCATGACCATTCCCGCGAGTCGCCGGCACTACGCGCAGCCCGACGCACGTCAAAGCCTCCCCAAGGTCGATCGCTCAGTTAGTTCGAACAGAAGCTGCGTGCTTGCCTCGATCACCGCACGTCCTCCCTAGTCCCCGTCCGCTCGGCCTCCCACAGGTAGCGCTCGAACGCCCACGCCGCGAAATCGTCCAACGACTCGTGACCCTCCCGATAATAGTGGTCGCGCAAGTCATCAAAGTGCGCGCGAATGAACTCGCAGAGCACCCCGAAGCACCTCGCCTTGAAAACTACGAGCTCCGTCCGCCATCGGAGGTACGCCGGATCGAAGGATGAACGCTGCAGCTTCATATGCCGCTTTCAGCGAGTGCGCGCGTCTCGCGGCCGACTTCCACAGCGCGGGCGGACATCGGTTTTGAACTGGTGGGAGCTAATCGAGACGAACCACGCGAGCGTTTCACTGGGCCGCCTGTGAGGAGACTGCGATGACTGCGGGGATTGCGGCTGCCGCGATCATCAGGCAGGGAATCGCGGCCCAAACGAGTTCCGCCGCGACGCTCTGGCGAAGGGATGGCGAGCGCGAAGCATCGCGACCGGAGCTCCAGATCGCGAGCAGCATCGTCGCAAACACGCCAGCCGCGACCAGGATGCACATCGTCAGAATCGCTAATCTCATGCCTTATACCCTCCAGAAACCGATTACAAAGGCGTCAGCGCTGCATCCTCATCAGCTCATCCATGGGCATCATGTTGTGGTTGAGATGCGCCATGATCATGATCGAGCCAAAAACTATCAGGCCCGTAACGAACACACCGAAAGCCAACGCCAGCAAGTTATTCGCCTGATCGGGTGCGCTCGAGATGTGGAAGAAGAACGCCACGTGCACCCCCATCTGCCCGATCGCGAGCGTAGCGAGCAGCACCGGCAGGGCCGGCGCGTACACGAATGAGGTCGTGGCCGCCCAGAACGACGCAATGGTGAGCGCGAGCGCGTATCCCAGTCCGATCAGGTAACTGCGCGCATTGTGCTGCTCGTGAGGGTCGACACCTGGCGCGTGACCTTGCGCCTCAACCTGCATGTCCACTATTCGCTCCCAGATAGACGTTGAGCCAAACCGACGTAGAGGAGTTACACCGTCTGCTCTCCAATGTGGTGATGGACGAAGCGCGCGCGGAATTGGCAGAGTTGGCAAAAGAAGGGATGCATCCCCTCCTGCTATTTCAGCTCGAGTGCGATTGATGCGCCAGCCTTCTCGCTTGAGCAGCACGTGGATCCGTCGGTAGCCGTAACGGCGCTTCTCGCCGGCGAGCTCGCAGATCCGCTCACGCAGGCCTGCAGGCACGGGTCGCCGACTCCGATACCCGTACACTGACCGTGAGATCATCACCAGCCCGCAAGCGCGCGTAACTCCAAACCCGCGCACTTCCCTGAGTGCATTCACCGCTTGGCGCTTCCCCTGCGGGCTTACCATTTTCGGTTCAGCAGATCTTTCAGCGCTGCCTTGTCCAGCTCCGACTCGGCCAGGAGCTTCTCAAGCTTTGCGTTCTCCGCCTCGAGCTCCCGAAGGCGCCGAGCCTCGGATATAGTCATTCCCGAGTACTTCGCCTTCCAGTTATAGAAGGTGTGCTCGGATATTCCATACTTTCGGATCAGCTCCCTGGTCTTCGCTCCGGCCTCGGCTTCCTTCAGCACCGCGATGATCTGTTCTTCGGTAAACCGCTTCGATTTCATCGGCCGCTCACCATCAGGGCGGACTCTACTCCTGAGCGGTACTATTCACGGGTGTCACCTCAGATGCCGGCCGCGACAATTCTTCACTAGCAGAGCGCGCGAATACGAGCAACGAGATCCGCATTAAGCTGACGCGGCGCGTTCGCCAGGCGGTTCTTGTGCCGACGGGAACCGGGAAGACGTGCGCCATCAATCGACTCGAACCGACGGAAGAACCCTTCGCAGTGTTCTGCCCAGTCAGATCCCGCTAAGACCTCGGGGGAGATCGCTAGCATGAACTCCCCACCGCGCGGTGGACCGCCGTCCTTGTTGTCGGCCTCACCGGCCTCGAAACTGAACCGCTCTCCCACAGCGCCGGCCGAAAGTAACTCCACCATGAGCGCAATCGCCGACCCCTTGTAGCCGCCGAAGGGAAGCAGCATCCCTTTGAGGATCTCCTTCGGGTCCGTAGTGAGCTCGCCGCCCGGACCGAGCCCGGTGCCTCGCGGCACTTCGTGCCCTTCGCGTGCGGCGACCTGCACCTCGCCGAGCGCCTTCGCGGCGGTCGCCATATCGACGACCATCGGATCTCTTCCTGGCCTTGGCCACGCGAATGCGATGGGATTCGTGCCGAAGATCGGCTTGTTGCCCCCATAAGGCGCGACAAAAGGCGAGTAGCACGTGCAGGCCATACCGATAAGCCCATGCTTCGCAATCCCTTCGACTTCTGGCCAGAGCGCCGCGAAGTGATACGTGTGGGTAAGCTTCATCACCGCAACGCCGTTCTTCGTCGCCGCCTCCGCGAGCACCGGCACCCCGCGCTCGATCGCGAGCGGCGCGAATCCATTTTCTCCGTGCACGGCGACGACCACCGGAGTCTTGTGGCTGACGATCGGGCTCGCTCTGCCGTTAACCTTTCCACTCCGGAGCGACGCTATATACCCCGGCACCCGAAACAAGCCGTGCGACAATGACCCGTCCCGTTCGGCGGTCACCACCGTGTGGGTGAGCGCCCGGGTGTTGGGCTCATCACAGCCGTTGTGCGAGAAAGCGCGAGTGGCGAGCTGCTTGATCTCGTCAAGCGAGAGAGGAACCGCGGTCACTCGCTGAGTTGTGCTCATGGGTTACCCCCAGTTCTGCTGCGGCTTACCAGCAAAGTTCCAAAACGTGAATCCTGCCAGGCTCAGTCACCCGGCCGGAGCACGAACGAGTCACCGTCGGGATGCGTCGGATCGGGCTGGAATCGTCCCAGCCGCGAGTCTCCGCCAGCAGCTCCAAGGCGTTGCGCATCGCGTTCCTCGCGATCGCATCAGTCGAGACGTCGCTCACGTCAGCGAGATCGTTTTCGTCTAACGGCACGGCCAACGACTACCGCGACGGTCCAAAGCTGGCGGCGCTGCGAGGGTCACCGTGCCCGAGATATTTCACGTCCATAGGATACGGATAGATCGGGCGAGAAAAATCAACCGTAGCAGGATCCCACTTCGGGTTTCCAAAGAGCGGCGCCACCTGAAAAGGCGATTTCACCTCCCGTCGTACCTCGATCGCACCGGTCTCCAAATTTACCTTCTCGACAGGTGCATGTAAGGCAATGAGTTTGCTGGGCGCTTCGCCCTTCTCGACCCAGGCTTCCATGGCGGTCAGATAGTCGACCGCCCAAGCACCTTCGCCCCCCTCCTCGCAGTGTCGCGCCCCCGGCAGCACGAAAAGTCGGTAGAAGTCTTGTGTTGTACTCCGGCTACCCATGAGTCTCTCAACCGTCTCGTAATAGTCCACTTCGCGCAGTGTTGGGTTCCAAATGTCGCTCCATCCCGCATAGTGCAGCAACTTTCCACCCGCACTCCTAAATGTGCGCAAGTCCGGATTGTTCGGTTCGAGCAGGTTCACGAGCATCCCCACCCGCTTATAGTCGCGATTGAAATCGAAGTACTCTGGCTTCCACGTTGGTCCTGGTGCTGGGTAGAACATGTTGAAATAGCGAAACCAGTCTCCTATGAGGTTGTACATCTCAGGGCCGGCAAAGAAAGACCACTGGAGTTCTGTTCCCATAAGCGCCGTGGGTTTCGAAGGAAGCTTCTGCCCGTCGGAGGTCACCGGCCCCCCATAGATCTTACGAATGGCCTCCACTTGCCGAGCATTGAGGCAGCTACTGGTGGGCCCGGCTCTGCACTGCAACTCTTCGGGCTCAAAGCCGCACTTGCGCGGGTCACCGATTAAGCCATCCTTCAGACCATCGTTCATGTCGCACTTCTTCACCACCGCGTCATGCACTAGTTGCAAGTCACTCTGGCTTAGCAGCGACCTCCCGGCTTCGTCGACAAGTGCGCGATTGGCCCATAGATAGTAAACCTCCGACCACGCCCAATCGATGGCCGCGCCGGCGATGATGCCGTCAAAATCCCACGGAAAGCGCTGCGCCTCCTGCATCGCTTGCGAGCCGCCTCCCGAGCAGCCCCAGAAATACGATTTCCGCGGGTCTTGCCCAAGGTAGCGCTTGATTATGGCTTTGCCCGCGAGCGCAACCACGTGCGGAGCTCGCACGAAAAGATCGATCATCCCCGGCAGATTGTTGTAAGCCCACATGGCGTCGTGCGATAGAGAGCGGTGGCCCCCGTCGGATACGATACACGCATAGCCGCGGCGCAAAGGCTCGTCGCAACCTGCCACGTGCCAGCTATAGCCGCACAAACCACCACACCCGATTTCTATAAACCGTCCCTTCCAGTCGCCTAACGGCATCCACAGGACGAACTGCACGTTCGGAACGATGTAGCCCGCGACTTCACAATAGCCAACCGTCTCTTCAGTGGATTCGACAACTCGTGTATTCGAGATCGAGGTGGGAGCATCCGGAATTCCTGAAAAGTTGGCCTCCTGCAAAGCGATACAGCGCTTAGACGGTTCGTCCTGGACCGCTGCTTGCACCCGAGAGGTATTTACACACAGACCAAGAGAAATGATGCACAACAGGAACACAAGGGGTTTATCCATAGCGTGATAACTCCGACTCATAAGCATGGTCGCAGAGCACCATGTTCTTGTATCCACGCCACGTCGAAGACGTGATCGAGGCCTAGGCGGACATACTCGGGCTCGAGCAACTGCACGAAGTGATCGAGACGTTGGAAGAGACCCTCAGTCGAACCGTCATGGCGACAACCATTCGGTTGGCGGCCGATGAAGGATGCGAAACCATTGAGTCCAATGAAGCGTGCGGCAGCCGCGCACTCCTTCGCAACATCGTCTGAACTGTTTCGCGGGCGCGGATAAGCGACGCCCGAATTCGAATGAGAGGTGCCAACAGGGCTCTTTGTGCGGCGCATGAAATCTGCCGTGGTATCAGCATCGGAGCGCGAGCAGCAGAGCATCCTGCCAAACGGATGCATCTCCTCAAGTACTTCGCGGCCCCGGACCGTCAGGCATCCAGCATTGTCAAGACAGCCGTCTCCAACAGAATTGTTTCGGTTGCAGACCATGAGCATCCAGCGCACGCCGAGGAGCTCAAACGGGCCAAGTTGGTCTCCCAACGCTCTGGCTCCTCCAAGGTCGAAGTAGAGCCCTAGGCCGTGACTTCGCTCGGCTTCAAGCACGTCGTCAGCAATGCTGACTAGCAGAAAGTCAGTTGGATGCTGTCGGCCCCACTGTCGAAAATGGGCGAGCACACGAAAGTTGCTTTCTATAGTGCTCAGGTCGTGGCCGACGTTAAAACAGACTAATCTATAACCCGCGCACTCGTGGCCGTCGAGATGTCCTAGGAAGGCGTCGTCAGCACGAAGCGCCATATTGGTATGCTCATCCCATACGACGCAGTGGCCGAGAAGGCACGTGATACCCAAGTCCGTCACGGACTGCGCGCCTCGACAATGGGTCGCTGGATCTGGCGGATTTGGCTGGCGGGAACGAGCGTAATCAGCGCCGCCACGACCCAGCTATATAGGACAACAGAGAAATCGCCATGACTTAAGGTCAGAACATAGCCGACTAGAATGGGAGAGAAAACGCCCGCGAGTTGACCCGCCGTGTTGACAATTCCGGAGGAGCTTCCGACGAGATGACCGGGCACAATCACTAACGGAAGAGTGCAGATCGCGACGCCAGCCACATTGAGAGCCATGGAGACCACTAAGAGACAGACAACAGCCCATTCGCCGCTTGTAGCGAATGCCGCGAGGCAGGTGAACAGTCCACTCACGGTCATGCCGAGCAGGATGGGAATCCGCAGATTAGCCGAGAAGTACCTATCGCATAGGTAGCCTCCAAGGGGATAGCCGATGACGCCCCCGAAATTGGCGAGGGCCGCAAACAGACCCATTCTCTCGGGGTCAAGTCCGCGTGCGCGAAGCAAGTAGGTGGGCAGCCAGTTGAGGAGGCCCCAGCTCACAAGGTTGGCTAGAAAGAGACCGAGGGCGCACCAAAGGACCGCGGGCGCGTGCAGAGCCTCCGTCCAAGTTGCGGCCCCCGCTGAGGCCGGCGAACTAAGCTCCGGCTTGGGAGGTTCACTGCTCAGCGGCTCCTCCTGCGCCGTGTCCGGGCCCCTGTGCGGCGCGGTTCTCAACCGATACCAGACGAGAGCCGCTACCAACAGGCCAGGGGCAAGGAGGCCGTAGAACACCGGTCGCCATCCCCAGGCTCTGACGATGTTGGCTGTTAGCAGAGGGGCAACGGTAGCGCCGATTGCGGTTGAAGCCAGGAGAAATCCGTTGGCGCGAGCTAGTTCTTTGCGCGGGAACCAGATGGAGAGAGCCTTAGAGGTTGCGGGGGGAAATGGCCCCTCTCCTAGTCCGAAGAGTACTCGGATAATCACCAGACTTGTGAGGCCGCTGGCAGTTGCTGTGAGGGCTGTGAAAATAGACCAGCAGCCAACACTTATCGCGAGCACGGCTCGCGGCCCGAAACGATCGGCGACCAGCCCTCCGGGGAACTGCATCGCTGTATAGCCGACGAAGAAAGCCCCGAGCACGACACCCATGCTGAGCGGCGATAGGTGAAAATCCTCGGCGATGAACGGAATTGCACTGGCCATCACCATGCGATCCACATAACTGAGGAGGTATGCGCAAGCCAGGACGGCTACGATGGAATAGCGATCGTTCCCGGCCATCGATGCCTCAGGACCGCCTCAAGCGCGCTACGGTACTACCGTATCCACTCACATGGAGCTCCCACGGCATCACCCCGCTGTCCATGCTACAGATGCGAGAGGCATCGTTGCCGCTCCCTGGTATCCGCTGAGTTTTCAAGTCAAGGACGGGGGTCAACGATCGGCGCCAAGAGGTATGAGCTGTTGGTAGCGTCGTGTAACACGCTCTGTTCGGCGATGGTGCCGTGTGTCAGCGCGCCGGGCTGGCCGGCCAGGTTGAGATTGCGGTCAAATTTTGGGAAAGCGCTGGACGCGATCTCCAAACGCAATCGATGCCCCCGCTGTAATTCTATGCACGTAGACCATGCATCGATGTCATATTCATAGACCTTGCCTCGCTGAAGCAGATTTTGTGTCCCATTCTTCAACCGAAATCGCGCGCGAACTACGCCGTCGTTGAGTCGTTGAGCAAAGCCGTCAGGGTGCACATCCAGGACTTTTGCCGTCCAGTCCGTATCGACAGCGGTTGTGGCCGCGAACAGTTTTACCCGCAGCGGCCCACACATCAGAGTCGCCTCTGTCACAGCGGGGCTGGTATATACCAATATGTCTGGACGTGCTTCGATGTCGCGGTAGTCATCCGGTCCGCCGAGATTACTGACATAAGCGTTCAGGAACGGTACCGGGTCCGAAGGGTCGTAGCGATAGTGGTCCTCGGGCTCATTTCTTGGAGCATCGGGACTCAGCTGGCCATCGCCCCAGCGACTGTTCGCGTGGCCCTTGCTGTGCAGGTAATACCGAACATACCTAGTCCGCGCAATTGGCCATTCGTTCTCGTCTACCCATTGATTTGTACCCATGACGAAGACGCGGACACGCGGCTCCCGGTCAACGCCATTAGCGACCTGCTTGAGCCAGTGATCGAACCAGCGAAGCTTCAAGCGGAGGAGATCGATGACCGCTTCAGGACCGAAGTCGATGTCCCCTAGCTGTCGACCCGCATTCACCGCGTGCTCCCATGGGCCGATAATCATGCGTTGATTCCGGCGAGTCTCCGCGTCCGAAGCCCTCTCGCTCATGTTCGAAAAGTTCTCAGTAGTTCCGACCAACACATCGTCATACCAACCACTGATGTGCAATGCCGGAACCTTCGCCCCCAGTAACTTCTCCTGGTAACTTTGGGCCCGCCAATATGCGTCGCGGGGCGGATGGTTAACCCAATCTCGCCAAACTGGGAGATTCCGACCCATTTGGGCATCGAGCGCTATGAGCGGCAGGCTCTCATAGACTGAACGAAGATCGATCGAAGACAATCCCTGCAGCGTGTGTCCGTCCGTAAGGGCCAGCCACGGAACATCTGCAAGCAGTATTACTCCAAAGTTCGACGGGAAGTTGCGATCGGGGTCCGGTGGAGTGACCGTTGGAATAATCGCCTTCAGGAATGGACTGTTCTCGGCCGCAGCGTACACTTGGGCCCAGCCCAGATAAGACTCTCCAACCATGCCTATGCGACCCGATGACCATCCCTGGTGCCCGAGCCATTCCAGCGTGTCGTAGCCATCCGCAGCCTCACTGACCAGGGGATAAAATACGCCACCCGAATCACCACGGCCTCGAACGTCTTGAACCACAAAAGCGTAGCCGTGTTCCGCCCACCATTTGCCCTCACTAGCGAACTGCGGCTGCGATGCCGCCTTGGTGTATGGCGTTCTCGTCAGAACCACCGGAACCTTATTAGAAGTTGCGGGCCGATAGATATCGGTCGAAAGGGTTGCGCCATCCCTCATGGGCACGGGGACATTGAATTCTTGCACCATGGCAGTCACATCCGCGTCATTGCCCCGCAGTTCGGCTGCAGGGACGACGGACTTAACTAAACCGCAAAGGATCCCGCTCACCATCGCTGCGACGGCGGCGACTGGACGCGCACTCCAACAATTCAACCTGCGATTCATAGCTTTCCTGCCGCACGGGAGAGCGGCCCGATACCTCTAAGGATTCGACCGAAGCGGAACACCTGCCTGCTGCTAGAAAAGAGCTATGTTCCCTCCTTGGCGCCACCTTGCCACTTCATGCATAGCCTGCGCCTCTTCGTAGAGTGGCGCATGTAACAGATCTTGGTTCATGACCTATGCCGAATTCTCAGCGTAGCTCCTCTCGAACGAACCGCGAGGCAATTCGCGCCTGATATGGTCTCCTGCCGCCCACAGATGCCATGCACCCCATAAGAAACCCGGACACAAGATAAGCATCGCGTATCGCAAGGAGTGGGCCCCCGCAAGCGGCCGTAATGCGTCGCTGAGCGCACCAGCAGCCCAAGGGCCGAGACCAAGTCCAACCAGATTTCCGCACAGGAATATGAGCGCCACCGATACGGCACGCAGACGCGGCGGCACCAGAGTCTGAATCACAGCGAAAAGTGGTCCGTTGGTCATTACGGCCACAAGGTTTCCGAGGCCGAGCCACACAAAGGCCAGCAGGGCATTCGGCGCCAGTACGTGGATGTACGTGAACGCAATGAACACCGCCGATACTGCGATTAGCCCCGCCATGCCGCGCAGCTGTTTGCGCTCGTCGCGCATCGAAGTTCGCGAAGCCCACTCCCCGCCGAGGTAAGTTCCGAGAAATCCCCCGAGACCGTAGAGCACAGCCAGCCAGGTCCCGAGTTCCCCTGTGCGCAGCGCAAAGCTCCGCACGAAGAATACCGGCGTCCATTGCTGCGTCCCATAGCTAATGAACCAGAGCACGGAATTCGCGACGAGCAGGTGTCGGAACGTGATGCTCGAGAGCAATGCGCGCGCCGCCGCTCCGAGGCGCGGAGACTCCGTGGATGGTGCAGGAGCAAGTGACTTGTACGAACGCGGATCTGTTAGGCTGATTCCAGCGAGCACTGCAAGCCCCAGCCCTGGAAGACCCACCAACGCAAACATGAAGCGCCAACCGTAGATCTGATTTAGCCAACCAGCAACGAAGTAGCCGAGAACCGTGCTCGCCGCGATCCCCTGCATATAGATCGACACTGCACGCGGTCGCTCGGTTCGACTGTAAAGGTCAGCGATGAGTGAATGTGCCGGCGGAACGCAGCCTGCCTCGCCAACACCCACGATTACCCGAAGGGACATCAACTGGTAAAAGCTTCGAGCCCAGCCGCTTACCGCAACCGCGATGCTCCACAAGAACGTGGAAATCCATATGATCGTCACACGGTTGCCGCGATCTGCTTGCCTCGCGATCGGAAGTCCCATCAAAGAATAGAACAGCGCGAACGCAATCCCGCTGAGGAGCCCGAGATCCGTATCACTGAGCTTGAGGTCGGTTTTGATATCCTGCGCCACTAGGCCGAATGCCCAGCGATCGGTGTAGTTGAATGCGAGGATTACCGTCAGTAATCCAAGAAAGTAATGCCGCGAAGGCCTCACGGGTGGTAGAACTCAACGAGTTGCTTTCCAAGATAACTTGCGAGTCCGGCGAGACCATCCTCAGATCCCATCCCTGATTGCGCCGACGGTTCCCAGGACGCGGAGAACGCTGCGCCTTCACCCGTGGGCGCTGATGCATTGAAAGTGACGTTCGAGCGGACCGCCCTGGCCATCCGAAGCCCTCGAGCGAAATCTGCCGTCCAGACATGGGCGGCCCGACCATAGATCGTGTCGTTGGCGATCCGAACAGCCTCGGCCTCATCGCCGAAAGGGATCATCGTAAGAACGGGCCCCAATATCTCTTCCCGGGCGATGCGCCTGTCTGGCGACTCGATGAAGAACCCCTCGGAATTCAGAAGAGTCCCTATCCCTCCAACAATGCACGTCGCACCTTCGGCGGCAGCCCCGGCGATGTAGGTCACGACTCGGTCAAACTGCCCGCGAGATGCCACGGGCCCGCACGTGGTTCTTCGGCGAAGTGTCAGGCTCTCAGTCACATTGCTTCCAATCAGAGGTGCAAAGCGACCGACCCTTTGGTGAGCACGCTCAACTGGTATTACTCGTCCGAGGTCGAGCGGCGCTCACAGTGAGCCTTGAAGGTGTGTGCGAGCGCTTGCAGATCGGCGTCGTAAGCAATTCGGTGCGCATGAAGTGCCGCGCCTTCGAGCTGATTCTGTTCGCAGTAGGAAATTTCGAAGCGAACTACGTCACCTTGGAAAACAAGGCGAAAGTCGACAAAGTTCCTGAATAAGCGCCCGCGAGTTGGATATACATACCAGACCACTTGCCGCCGCCGATGGTCCAGTACGATTGTCTCGGCATAAAACTGTGGAACTGGTTCCCCGTCCATCAATTCCGACGTCTTTCCGATTAGAACCCTTTCCCCGACCGTGTTGGGACTGCCCGAAATTACCGTTACGGTGGCTCCCTCAAAGCTAGGATTCCATGCGCGGTAGTTGAGCAGTTTCTCCCATGCGAGGTCCAGTGAGAGATGAACGTCCACGGCAGTGAAGTAATACGACGCCGTCCAACGCTCATCCTTAATTGTGTCTGTCACGCCCACTTGAATACTCCTGGAATTCATTGGTTGCGCCAGTCCCACGAGGTTCATTCAAATGCTCCTCGCCCCGGCAAGCCCAGTTGGAATAATCGCCTTGAGGAATGGACTGTTCCCGGCTGGAAAAGAGCCATGTTCCAGGCGCATGAGGAGCCGCTTTGACGCCTACGGATTTCGCCATATATTTCGATGCCGTATCTCCTCGAACCCCGGACTGCTAGCGCCATACCGCGCACGCTACGCGCAGGTTGTTGTGCCCCAGGATGCCCTGCACATCAGCCTCGCGGTAACCCTTCCTTAACAGTCGCTCCGCAATTACCGGAAAGCGTTCAGGCTCTACCTGCATGTAGGCTTCCCTCCGGCCTACATCCGCAGGGAACATTTGCGGATTTTTCTGCACGTACTCCTCCAGTTCGGACAAATCAAACACGTAGTCGAGCCCCAGTCCGACATGCTCGGCGCCAATCAGCTCAACTGCATAGTCGATGTGTCGCAGCAGCGTGTCGGTGCTGTTATCCGCCCTTCCCTGGGCATCAATGCCCAGAAAATTTCCAACTCCGTTGATGTTGACCACTCCACCGCTCGCCGCGCACGCCCGCATTAGGTCGTCCGGGATGTTACGCACGTGCGCGTACACTCCCGCAGGGTTGGAGTGCGAGAAGATCACCGGCCGACTCGCGTACTCCAGCACCTCGCGTGCCGTTCGATGGCCCACGTGACTGCAGCACAGCACCATGCCGACCCGCTCCATCTCGTCGACGATCTGCCGACCGTAAGCAGTGAGTCCTCGGTCTTCGTCCATACAACCGCCTCCGAGCTTATTGTTCTTGTTGTAGGCGAACAGCATCCAGCGTACCCCGAGCCGATAGAAAATCTCTACCAGCCCCGGATGCGCCGCCACCGCGTTTCCGCCCTCTATATCGAACATCACAGCCAGCTTTCCCTGCGACTTGGCCGCGGCGATGTCATCAACTGTGTCAGCGAGAACGTAGTGCTCGCTGTGGAGCCCGACCCAGTGTCTAAAGGTCGCGAGCATGCCGAAAGCCTCGCTGGGATCCAGAAGATCGAAACTGACATTGAGGGACACCAGGTCGATGCCGGAGTTGCGTACACGCTCGAGCTGCGGCAGAAAGCTAACGTCACCCGGCCGTAGGGGCATGCAGCTGTGATTATCCCAGCAGAGGGTCTGTTTCAGCAGGGTCTGCGTGCGTTTGGAAATGACTTCAGTCATGTCGCTTCACCTGAGGACAGAGACAAGAAGGTGCGAGGGATGAGCGGAGTCTCGATAGACCGTCTGCCGCGCAGTGACGGGGTCTCCCGCAGAACCGCCGCGATTGCTGTTGCGATCGAACTTTGGGAAGTCAGCAGAGGAGATGTCGAGGCGCAGGCAATGCCGAGCCTTGAAGCGGTTGGCGGTGCATCCGATTTCGATCTCATAGCGATAGATGCGACCGGGCTCGAGCAGCGCCGGTTCGCCGTCAGCATTACGATAGCGCGCGCGCAGAATACCGCTTTGCAACTGAATCGCGCGTCCGTCCGGGAAGACATCGCTGAGGCGGGCCACAAAATCGGTATCGAGTGCACTTGAGCTCGCGTAGAGAATTAGCCGAAGCGGACCCACCACGTCGAGGGCCTCTGTCATCGGCGGAGTGGTGTAGGCCAGCACATCGGGACGGCGCTGGACAGCGCTCACATCAACACTGCCGGGCGGATAGATGAACGAGACGATGCTTCCCCCAACTGTCGGCGTCGGGTCATAGGGATCGTAGCTGTACTGATCCGGCCGCGATGCGGGCGTGGGCGGCTGCGTCGTCAATGAACCATCAGCGCCCAGGTAGAAAGCCGTCTGCTGCGCCTCGGGCACCGGCCAATCAGAAGCGACTTGCCACTCATTGGCGCCCATCAGGTAGTAGATCACTCTCGGCCATTCGTCTGTACCGCCCGCTCGCACTGTCTCATACCAGTGCAGAAGCACCGCGACGTACTCCAGGATACTCGGTGCGCGCATAAGCTCCGGGTTGCTCGCAACCCCTTCGTGATAGCCCGGGAGGTTATGCGCATAGGGGGTGATGATCATCCGCGCCCGTTCGGCTACGTTTTCATGCGCTTCGCGTCGCAACAGCCCCCACGTAGCAAATGCATCATTCAGGCACCAGTCGTACCAACCCGTACGCAGCAGGGGTGGGGCCTTAATCAGCCGGCACAGCTCTGCCGGATCGGCATGCGGGACAGCGATCGCATCGTGCGATATGCGATGGCCGAAGATGGACGGCAGTGATTCCACATCGACCGAAGTGATGTTCTTGACACCGAGCGCTTGCTTGATGAACGCGGCGCGCTGAGCGCAGGACAGCGCGCAGTAGTGCTCCCAGAGCCAGCGCTTGCCCTGCGAGGGGGCCAGTGAGTGTAAGTCAGGAAAGCGTGCAAGCAACGCTTGCGAAAAGGGTCGGTGCAGTGGGTCGTTGAAGTAACCCCCGGCCATGGTCTCCTGCTCATATAGACGCTCCATTTCCGTAATGCGGGCCGCAACCTTGCTCTCGCCCTTACCAATGGTGCGTGCGTAAGCATTGAGGAACATGTAGAAATGCGCTGTGTTGAACGCGATTCCGAGGCCGCTGAATCCGGGCACCGTGCACGACATCGCGGGATGGAGCGCCATCGCCCACTGGGTTTGTCCGACATACGAGCCGCCGAAGGAGCCGATGAAGCCTCCGAACCAGCTCTGACGGCGAATCCAGTCGATGCAGTCGTAACCGTCCTCGGATTCGTGCATGTAGTAGTCCCAGCTATCCGGCTCGCTACCGCCGGTGCCACGGCAGTCCTGCGAAACGGCGACGTAACCCCGCCGCGCAAAGAACAACAACGCCCCGACAAAGTCGCGATCCTCCATGCTTCGGCCATATGGCGTGCGCACGACGACCACCGGGGCAGAGCGTAGTGGCGGCAGATAGAGGTCGGTTGCCAGACGAATCCCGTCACGCATCGCCACCCAGGTGGTTTCGCACTTGACGTCCGATACCGCAAACCTGGGCGGCTGCAGATCGCCGTAGTTAAGCAGCCGTATGAATTCCTGCGACAGATCATCCAGCCGTCGCGAGCGAGAGATAGTTGCCCTCGAAGTCATTGCAGCGCTCTTAAGGTCGCTGAACGAGCACGGACGCGCCCTCTGCTTCTGGCGACGCCCGGTCCACAGCGCCCTTGGGATCGGGAGGCAGCAGCGCGGCCATGTCGTGCTCGACGGTCTTGCTTGCCTGCCATAGGTGCCAGGAGGCCCATAGATACCCCGGAGTAAAGGTCAGCAGCGCATATCGCAGCGAGTCGGTACCAAAGAACGGATGCAGCGCATCGCTCACTACCCCCACGGCCAGAGGACCCAAGCCCATGCCGATCAGATTGGCAAACAGCAGGATGAGCGCGGTCGCAGTGGCGCGCATGCGTGGCGGCACCAGCGTCTGCGTCATGGCATAAAGCGGCCCGACGATCGTAGTGCCGCCCAAGGTCGAAAGACCCATCCAGGCAAAGGCCAAGTAGTAGCTGGAAGAGAGATAAATGAGGGCCCAGACCAAACCGTTGAAGCCGCCATTCATGATCGCCATGAATCTGAGCTGTCGCCGCTCGTTGGTGGCTGCGTGGCGTGTGACCCACATGCCGCCCCAGTGTTGCCCCACTACCCCGGTTACCGTATAGACTACGGCGAGCCAGGTGCCGAGCTCACCGCTTTTCAGACCAAAAGTGCGCGCAAAAAATGCCGGCTGCCATTGCATAAGCCCGTAACCGAAGAAGTACCAAACCGAAAACCCACACAATAGGTGACGGAAGGACCGGCTCACCCATAGCGCAGCGCACACCTCTCGCAGAGTCGGTGGAGGGGGCGATGGTGCGTTTGCCAACTGCGAATGCGCGGAAACTAAGTCGACAGACACTTTGCTGCGCGGGACTTCACCGCGCCGCGGCTCCCTGATGGTAAGTGCCGCCAACAATGCAAACAGCAGTCCGGGTGCGCCTACCAGCACGAACATCATCCGCCAGCCATAGAACTGGGTGAGCCACCCGGCGACGAAGTACGCGAGAATAAAACTGAGGTTTGCTCCCTGCCAGTAGATGGCTGTGGCACGCGGGCGTTCTGGGCGAGCGAAATAATCAGCGATCAACGAGTGCGCGGGGGGAGTACACCCGGCCTCACCAACACCCACTCCGACCCGGATCAGCAACAGTTGCACGAAGCTGCTCGCAGCACCACATAACGCCACCATCGCACTCCACGCCGCCGTCGTGAGCGCGATGATGAGCGTGCGGTTGCCGCGGTCGGCCCAGCGGGCGATTGGGATGCCCATGACGGAGTAAAACAAGGCGAAGGCGATGCCGGTCAGCAGCCCCATCTGCGAATCGCTCAGCAAGAGGTCTGCCTTGATGTTGTCGACGACCAATCCCAAGGCAAAACGGTCGGCAAAATTAAATGTGAATATGACCGTCAGCAGGGCGAGCAGATACGCCCGATAGGCACCCGGTGGCATCAAGGGTCAATCACGTCTACGAAATCAGCTATCAGATCTGTACGTAGACGACATTTGTCGTGGCGTACGATGCAAGGCCATCAAGCCCTCCCTCGGCACCAAAACCGGATTGCTTCTGAGGCTCTATTCCGAGGCTCTCCCAAAGTGGCGCCGGCGTCGAAGTACCCATGATGAGCACGGCGCCGGCGTTCAGGCGCTGGCCCAGTCGGTGCGCCCGCCCCAGGTCGGTCGTGCAGACGTAGGCGACCAGGCCATAGGTCGTGTCATTAGCAAGTGCCAGTGCCTCCTCTTCCGTCCTAAAGCTGAGCAGCGACAGCACCGGGCCGAAGATCTCCTCGCGCGCAATGCGAAAGCTGTTCTTGACATCGGCAAAGATGGTCGGCTCCAGATAGCAGCCGCCCTTCACCGGTTCAACGCGTCGCCCTGCGTGCACCACCTCAGCACCCTCTTCCTTACCGCTCTCAATGTAGGCGATTACCTTGTTCAGGTGAGCCTCGCTCAACAGGGCACCGAACGTCGTGTCGGGATCCAGCGGGTCCTGTGGGACCAGCTTGCGTGCCTGCTCGATCAGCTTCGGGAGCAGGCGGTTTTTGATGCCGTCCTGCACCAGCACCCGAGTGCCCGCGGCGCACATCTCGCCTTGATTGGGAAACGCGGTTTGCACCGCATGTTGTGCGATGAAATCCAGGTCCTCCGGACAATCATCAAAGATGACGAAGGGAGATTTGCCTCCGCACTCGAGCATGAGCCGCTTCATGTTGGACTGGCCGGCGGCGATCATCAGTTGCTTCCCCGTGGCACTGCTGCCGGTGAAAGTCAGCAAGCCAACGTCACGATGACGGGCCAGCGCATCCCCCACGATCGCGCCGGTCCCATGGATCACGTTGAATACGCCCTCCGGCACGCCCGCTTCCAACGCAAGCTCGGCCAAGTGCGCCGCCGAGAGGGAGGTGAACTCGGAGGGCTTGAGCACCAGCGAGTTCCCCATCATGAGAGCCGGACCCGCTTTCATGGCGGCAAGCAACAGGGGATAGTTCCAGCCGATGATGCCACCGACCACACCGATGGGCTTGCGTGTCTGATAGGCGAGATTCGGCGCCGGCCCGTCCATGATGGCTCGACTGAACAACCGCTCCGCCCCATCCGCCGCGTCCCGCAGCGCAGTCAGCGCCATCGGCATGTCCTCCCGCAGGACATTGCCGATGGGCTTGCCCACGTCCAGGCAATCCAACAGCGCGAGCTCCTCGGCGTGCGACTCGACCAGATTCGCCAGCTTGTGCACCACCGCCTTCCGGTGCTGCACCGGCAGGCGCGACCAGCGTCCGTCCTTGAATGCCGCCACCGCCTGAGCAACCGCCTGATCAACGTCCGACGCATACCCCTCGTTAAGCTCATAGAGCAGGCGCCCATCCCGGCCGCCGCGTTTGGGCACGACGGCTTTGCCGTTCGCCGCTACGTAGCGCCCGCCCACCCAGTTGCGGACTGTCAGCTGGACTTTCTCGGCACGTTCACGCCAATTGATCTGCGTCATGTGCGCGACTTCCTTCCCGCGGAGCGTCTGAGTGCAAAAGCGTCAATGGTATGAGCTCCTCACCTCTCAGACAGGAGCTTCTCCAGCTTCGGGAAATACTTCTCGTACCAGTTCTTCTCGCTGTCCTCCTGGTATTTGGCGGCAAATCGGGTCGCCTCATCCGCGCTGACACCCGTGACTCTCATCTCCGCCAGGACATCGAGGGCTACCACAGTCTTGCCGCCCGATTCGTAGACGTTAAAAACTTCGTAGCCGGACTGAGGAACCTCCGTGGCCTGTCCTGTCTTGGCGTCGAAGCTATGCTCGGGTGACAGGATCTTGTAGATCAGCTGCTTGTTTGGGACGATCTTTATCACCTTGATGAAGAAGAATGAATCCATGCGACCCGTGGCGTCGAAATGGCTCACCCCCTTTATCTCACCTTCGCTGTCTGGCTGGCCCGCGACCCGATGCGGAACGAAGTCCTTATTGTCCACCCACTCGTTCCAGTGCAGAAGGTACGGCCAAACCTTCTCGATCGAATGATCGAGCGTCCGCTCCAGGCGCAATACCAGATCAACCGCAGTGTCTTCTGCCATGACTGTGTTCCTCTGCTGGGTCATTTATGTAAGTGCAGCCGGCGCCCGCTGGAAGGTCCTGGGTCCAAGTATCAAACCTCACCCTAGTTCGCAGGTCGGTTCTTGCATAAGCGGAGTAGTCCTGACGCGGCGGCGCTGGCGGCCCAGTGGTGAATTTCCCCTCTCGGTCGCCGAAACGGGTCCGACATAAATCCCGCCAAATCGGCACGGTCTGCGAGCACCGAGGTGTTATTTGCACGAATCTGCTCGCCTTCCGCGGCGACAATGCTCGGTTTCAACTCTCTATGTCACTACCAGTTTTTCTCCTCCTCACGGCTCGCTGGACCAAGCTTACCTTGCACCGACAGCAACAGCTTCTGAGGGTCGTAGACTCGTCCCGCCTTCATCACCAATCGAATCTTTCTGGTGTTGTGAATGTCGGTAAGCGGATTGCCGCGCACGATGAAAAGATCAGCCCATTTGCCGACATTGATCGATCCCAAACGATCGTCCACGTTGAGTGCTCGGGCGCCGTTTATCGTGCCGATCGTGAGGGCATCGGCCGGCGGGATTCCAGCCAATACTAGATTGGCCAGCTCTCGATGGTCGTCAAATCCGCCAAGGTAGTATCCCGTCGACGGATCGTCAGTACCCATAGTGATCAAATCGCGCCCACCCATGTCGTAAAACGCCTTGAGTGCCTGGCGTAGCTTGTCCGGGAAGACAGCCCACGGGACGTCAAACACATGACTGGTCGTCACTTTCTGAGAGCGTGTTCTTTTCTGAATCCAGGGCGTAAACATCGCTCTTTCGTCTGCCCAGTAGGGCAGTATCTCCGACACGTCTTTGGGACCTTGCCCGAGAAACGAGAATCGCGTGATGGTCGAGTCGAAATACACATGATGTTGGAGGAACAAGCCAGCGATGTCCCTGAATGCCGGACTCGAGGGATCGATTCTCGGCAGAGAATGGTATGCAGTTTGCTCCGGGTCGAAGGCGTCACCGCCCATATAGTGTTCGACGCGGTCAATTCCCATCAAGATGGCGTCTTTAGGATTTATGCTATCGCTACCCATGCAGTGGCATGTAACCGTGAGACCATACTGGTGCGCGCGTTGAATCAGCGCTTGCATCTGATCGCGCTTCAGCCCGTAAGCCTTGAAACTTGTTACGCCCATTTCTGCCCAGTGGTCCACGAGCTTCCTGACATCTTCCGGCGTGGCGTCTTCATGCCAGCGCGGCGAGGCGTTCCCAAACTTCGGGCCCGCTTGGAAAATTCTCGGCCCAATTTGCTCTCCGCGGTCTATCCGCAGGCGCGCGTCGCGTACGGCCTCAGGGTTGAACTCGCCGGCGGTGTAGGTTGAAGTCACGCCATTGGCCAGATACACAATGGGATTTACGATCAATTCGTCGACCCGGCGGTTGGAAACCAGCATCACATCATAGTGAGCATGCATGTCGACGAGGCCGGGAAGAGCATATTCGTCGTCGGCCAGGTTGATTATCTGCGCAGCGCCAAGAGCACGGGCATCTAACTCGCCGCCGATCTGATAAAACTTGCCGTTCAATACCTCTATGCCCTCATTGCGTTTCATCGTGCCGGTCAACGAATCAAAGATCCAACCGCCGCGCAGCACAATGCGCTCAGCCGGCGAATGCAGTACGTCGATCGGGGGACTCTCGGCGCGCGCCGTGCATATTGCGAAGCAAGAGACAATCGCCAGCCAGGGCAGGAGGCGATGAGGACACAGACGTCTTCCCGATACGACCCTCATGAAGTAAACCTCCGACACACCGCTTCGTCGAAGGCGGCGTTTTTCACAAAAAGGAGCCTGAGAATCGGCGCATAAGTGCCATCGTTAGCGCTGGCGGCCGCCATGGAGCACTGCCGACCGTCCTCAGTGCCATCAACCGAGACCGCATGTTCTTCAACCTGACCTCGCAGCAGTGTTGAGACGCGGTCCTCCGCGCCTCGTTTGGCGCCACGTCAAAATTGATAGTCTGCGCGGAGCATTATCGTGCGAGGGAGAACCGGCACAAACTGCGGCATCTTCGGATTGCTCAGCAATATAACGCCCTCGTAGGACCGATTATTGAACATGTTCAACGCTTCAAGCCGCAACATCAGCTTGCTGATCATCAGACCTGTGTAGATGCCGAAGATATTTTGCGGGCCCATTGGTGTTGGGACCCCCGTGTGTTCCAGCTGATTAACGATGGCATCCCGATAGCGATAACCTCCGCCGAGAAGAAACGACGTCCGCTCGTTAATCGGGCGAGTGTAATCGACTGAGACGGAGTCGGTCCAAAGCGGAGCCTCGGGCATCCGATCGCCCGCCCGGCCGCCAACCGCGAGCGCATCTTCGTCCAAATGCGCATTCACGTACGCGAGTGTGGCACGGGCTAACAGACCCTGCGCGAGCTGAAAACTGGTGTTGAACTCGACTCCGCGGCTGCTCGCGGTGCCGCCATTGCCGGCGTAGTCGATGCCTGTAGGGCTTATCGTGGGGATCTGAATATCATGCCATTTGATATAGAACACTGCGGTATCGAGCTGCAACCGCTGATCCAAGAACTGGCCCTTAAAGCCCATCTCATAGTTTGTTGTACGGTCGGGATTGACGGAGCCCGGAACACCGAGCGCCGGAATGCCGCACGGTGTGCCGTTGCTGTGGGTCACGCAGCCGTTGCCGGGCCGGTATCCCGTCGCCACCCGAGCGTAAAGCATGGTGTTCGCACTCGGACGGTAGCGGGCGTCCGAAGACCAGGTTGTGACCCCCACATTCGGCAGTGTGCTGCCTAGGGTGTTGCTAGAGACACCTCCGTAGATCACGCCGGATTGCGTACCATTGTAGGTAGATTGCGAATACTCGGAGTAGCGTATGCCACCCGTAACGTCGAACCGGTCGGTGAAATTATATGTGAGGTCTGCGAACCCAGCTGTTTCCTTGTAATTGGCTGGCGAATTGCTAGCAAGCAGGGTATTGCGCGGCGGGAGTTGCTCGACAGCTGGTGTGTAAGGAACAAGGTTACTGAAGTCAGTCGTATTCTCCTTCGTATAGAACCCGCCGAGCATCCACCCAACTCGCTGGTGCTCAGCCGACGTGAGACGGACTTCTTGCACAAACTTCGCGATATCAGCACCGAACTGATACAGCGCAAGCGCGTCGGGAAATGGATAGTCGGGACAACCAGGGTTGGTAGGCGAAAGCCTCCCTGGCTGACAGTACGAACCATAGGGGATCGAATAGTCGCCACCCCTATGCCAGTTCAAATCTGACCAGCCCGAAGCGCTGGTCAACGCAGCGAAACCGAGATCCCAATCGACGGTCAAAGAATAGTTTCGGGTCGTCTGCTCGTATGGCTGTGCGAAGTGCGTGCTCACCACCTGCGGCCCGTACAGCGGCTCTTGCGAAAACCCATTCATGCTGACAGTCGAGATGCTGTCTGCGGAGTCATCTGCCGTCAAAATCGCTGCACGCACAGTCAAGTGGTCGGTTGCGCGCCACAGGAAGTCTGCCCGAGCGCCTTGGCGGGCCTGGCTGTTCGCGTCGTTGACGCCGATTCCAATGTTGTCGATATACCCGGCATCGTGCTTCGTGAACCCGCTGACGCGCATAGCGAGTTTGTCCGTCACTAGCGGCAGATTCACAGCTGCGCTAACGCCCCAGTTAGCTGAGCCAGCGTCGTTCGTATACCCCAAGTCAGTTCCTGCACGTGCTTCAAATTGGGTTGGGTCTGGCTTTATAGACACGTACTTGACCAACCCGCCCAATGTATTGGCTCCATAAAGAGTTCCCTGCGGACCCTTTAGGACTTCGATCCGTTCAACGTCATACGGTTGCAAGTCCACTCCGTACTGTCCGCCGCGCCCAGCAGCCGAGGACGAGCCGACCGGCAAGTCATCGATGTATGTAGCAACCGTTGCCGCCGTGGTAGCGTTGTTATAACTGGTGTTAAGACCACGAAGAATGACCGTTCTGGCACCGGGCGCGCCAAAACCCGTCATGGACATGCCAGGAACAACACTAGCCAAATCAGTGAGTGTATCGATGTGCATCGCTTCGAGCGTTTTGCCGCTCACAGCGGTAATGGCGACCGGTACATCCATCGCCTTCTCGGAGCGCTTCTGAGCCGTAACGACGATCTCTTCGAGCGTCTGGCCCTGTGCATTTGCTCCCGAATTCTGCGTGTCAGCCGCGAAGAGGGGCGAAAAGGATATGAGAGACACTACCGCCGTCGACGCAAGACGGATGGCCAGGTTCTTTAACATCGAATGTCCTCCCCCGCGTAAGTCGCCGCTAGTCGTTTTTCTACATACACACGCGTCTATACACTACTGTATTGACCCCTTTTAGATCACAGCAGGTTGCCTGTCAAGGCTCGGTTGCTGTGGCGCAATGAGAGTGATTGCGGCCCGTCGATCTAATTCTTACCGCTGCTGCTTCCTGCTTTGCGCTGGTTTCACAGCAGCTCCATCGGCACGCTAGCCCCGTCTCTTCGATGTGAAGTGTTGAAGTCCCGACTCGGCCTTACTGCCGAGTGCCACGACAGGGAATGCCCTGACCACTCGAGCTCGAGTTCATCTTCGAATCTCGGAGGATCACTTTCAATCGACTGTTCGCCCGGATTTGTCGCAGGTCAGTCGCCAGGTCCGGTATGCATGGCGCGTCATCCCTACCCGGACCTTTGCCCCACGAGTTCGACTGCCGGGAGGCATTTTCCGGCCGCTTTGAGGCGGCGTCCGGTCTCCCCCGCGCTCAGGACATAAATGAGAAGTGAAGACTACTTTTACGCTCACTTTTCGCGCCTAGTATCTCCGTTCAGGCTCAGTTCGAAACGACCGGTAGTAGGACGTATGAGGCGTGATCGGATGAATGATGCACGCCGTTTTCCGCCGTTACCCAGGTAGTCTCATCGTAGTTGTTGCCGCCGGTATTGAGATTGCGCTCGAAGGCGGGGAAGTTACTCGAAGTGACGTCAAGTTGGATTCGATGCCCTGGCGGGAAGTAGTTGCCGGTCACCATGTTGGTGAGCTGAATTTGATAGACCTCGCCGGGCTTCATCAGCACGGTCTTGTCGAAGCCCTCGCGGTAGCGAACGCGGAACCCGTCATCCGCCAGATTGATCGTCTTGCCGTCTGGATACACATCGATGAGCTTGACGACGAAGTCGGTATCCTTGGCCGAGGAGGAGACATAGAGCACGACCTGGATTGGACCGACCACCGTGATACCGTGATCGAGTACGGGCGTACTGTAGGACAGGACATCCCTGCGCATCTCCACGTCGCGCTGATCGACCGCCATCGCGTCGCTGCAGCAGCTACCACCCCGGGTTGGTACCGGCCTCGCAGGGTCATACAGGTACGTATCGCTCTTGGTCCCCTGTGGCATGGAGGTCGCAAGGAGTCCCGTGGTGAGGCTCGATCTAGGCGCGGCGCGGCTGTCGAGGTAGTACTTCGTGAACTTGGTGGACTCCAGTGGCCACCGGTTGGCGGACATCCAGCCCTTCCCCATCACGAAGAGTTGAACCGCAGGCATTTTGGTAACGCCGTTATCGTTCCCTCGCAGAAAATGGTCGAACCAAGCGAGGAACAGATTGGCGTAACCATCATCCTCCTGGCGATAACGGGCATCGCCCACGTCGAGGTCGCCGAATTTCAGATGGGCCAAGGGATTACCGGTTACCTTGTTTGTGCGTTCGAATTTCCCTTCCTCCCCTTCCAGCATGGAGCAATGAGGTCCTGCTCCGATGATCAGGAACTGGTCTGGCGTATTCTGATCCTCGAGGTGCTTGAACAGACGAGCCATCTCGCCGACACCGATGTCATGCCAGGTGTCCACCAAGAGCGTGGGTGTGTGGGAGCTAAACGGGCTCCTGGCGAGGGGCACTTCGTTCCACCGCGGGTCCCCAGGCGTCCAGGTAACAAAGTCGTCGAAAGGTGTCATCGCGCCACCGAGACGTCGCAGGATGTCCTTGCTCGGCAGTTGCATGAGCAGCTTTTCAGCGTCGTTCTTGGAATTTGTTAGGTCAATCTTGTCGTCGTTAATGGTGTAGAACCAGGTTCGCGGCATGAGCGAGAAGCTGTTGCGTAGCCGAATGCGCTCGGCCTGGGTGGTATTTGCCGGAAGGAGCGGCCGCTCACGGGTGGCCATGTCGTGGTACCACCACGCCCAGAGGCCGACCAATGGAACGCCGCCACGATAGACGGCGCCTTGTGTGTCGTTGCCAGGAATGGAGCCGATTGCCGTCCCGGAGGCAAGCGGCAGCATCGCAGCGAGTCCGGGGGGATGGCTATTTGCCATTGGCCACTGCTGTTCGCCGGACGAGGAGCACCCGAACGTACCGACTTTACCGTTGGACCAGGGCTGCTTGGTGATCCACTCGACGGTGTCGTACCCATCCGTCGCCGCGCCTTCGAGGTAGTGCTTGTAGTCCCCTTCGGAAAAGTGCCGCCCCCGCTCGTTCTGAAGCACCACCGCATAACCCTGTTTGAGGAAGAATTTAAAGATACGCTTCTCGTGCCCCCCCTCAAGCGTGTCCTTGTCATAGGGCGAACGGACCAGTACGGTGCCCAAGGGCGATTTGGCGCCCTTGGGCAGCATCACGTCAGTAGAGAGTTTCACGCCATCGCGCATTGGCACGAAGATCTCCTTGTCCCACGTGAAGTCCGTGTTCTCGGGTGGCGGCGCTGCTAGCGCCGGGAAACCGCCTATTGCGACGACTACGAGGCTTGCGACGCTGAGCAGACTCAATCTCTTCATCAGATGCTCCATCTTAGATGCACTCGTAGACGCTTTGACCACTTGCCCGTATCGAGGAGAGGAGATGATCGCCGACACTCAGTGCACGACAGCGATAGATCTTCGTACTGACGCACACCGTGAACAGCAATAAGACGGTCAGCACCGCCCTGCGGCTCGTGACATGAATCACCCATCGTCGGATAAGTAGACGCAGCCTGCGCACACACCCGCAATAACAACCGGTGTCCATGGCTCATCGTCGACAGGGGATCCCCGGCCCTCAGGCCGGTCGGCTCTCTAGCTCCTTCGTGCGCCTCTATGTAATGCCTGAATCGGGCGCTTTCGGGGGAGGTCGGGCTCTGCAGACGAATGAAGTGCAACCGCTAAGTAGCTGGCGGCATTGCGGGTGAACGATTCCGACGCGTCTACACCGCGTAGGCCCGAGGTTTAAGACCCCCCACCCGATGGGCACAGGGTAAATCGAAGGTTCTTTGCGGTAGTTCTCGAGATCGGCGCACGCACTATTCCAGTGTCTAACGGAGGCAATTCAATGGGCCCCGCGGTTCGCACACTCGTCGTACTGTTGTTTGTGGGTCTTTCGGCTTGTAGTCAAGGACCCGAGCCAACTAGCAGAAGTGTGTCTATTACTTTAGATCCCAAGCTGACAAGTGAGGCGGAAACCGGTCGAATGTTCGTGCTCGTTACCGACCGAACAGACAAGGAGCCTAGGTTGGTTACTCCGGCTACCTGGGCCTATTACTTCAACGACATCAGTCGGGCCGACTACGCACCATTCTTTGGGCAAGACGTGCAAGGATTGCGGCCGGGGGGCGTAGTAACGCTATCCGGGAAGGAGAACGGATTTCCCTTCAGGGATCTCTCGGCGCTACCTCCTGGCACCTATTCGATACAGGCTGTCTTTGCGAGGTACGAGCAAGTCACTCCGGGCGGGCGACCGGCCATCTGGTTGCCGATGGATCACTGGGAGGGCTCGCAGTTTCATCTCAAACCGGGCAACTACTACAGTGAAGTGCAACGAGTCACGGTTGTAAAGGGGCAAGGATTCAGTGTCCCACTCCGGCTGACCGAGCGGATTCCAGAGGCCGCCGAGCCCGCCGACACAAAGTTTTTGAAATACGCAACGTTCCGGAGCGAGTTGGCTTCGCGCTTCTGGCACCGAGACACTCTAGTAGGCGTCAACGTGCTTTTGCCTAAAGGCTACGAAGAACATCCCAACGCCCGCTATCCAGTGATTTTTCACATGGGCCATTTCCACGAGTTCAATCCGTTTCACTTCCCACACGATGAGCCACCCAAGGGTGCTGATAAACCCGCGGAGCAGTCACCTCGTTGGATTTGGGAACACTGGCAGGCACCTGATACCCCGCGGTTCATCGTTGTCACTCTCATCCATCCGACGCCCTATTACGACGACTCGTACCTCGTCAATTCGGAAAATACCGGTCCGTGGCAGGACGTATTGATGAAGGAAATTCTTCCCTACATCAACAGAGAGTTCCGCACAATTGATGCGCCGTGGGCACGAGTGATGACTGGTGGGTCGACCGGAGGTTGGATCTCTCTCTACACGCAGGTCACCGAGCCGGAGTCGTTTGGAGGTGCTTGGGTCTACTGTCCGGATATGGTCGACTATCGGTCCCTTATCCATACGGACATGTACCAGGAGAGCAATTACTTTACGCCTGATGGATACAAGTGGCTGATTCCCGAACGGCCATACTCGCGCACAGTGACGGGCGGCTGGGCCGTGTCTGCGCGCCAGTTCGCACAGCTTTCGAGCGCTCTGGGCACAAACTCGAGAGGAGGTGAATGGCTAGATGCTTATGCTGCCATGTTCGGACCTGTAGGACCTGATGGATATCCGATCCCCCTCATAAATTGGGAAACGGGTGCGATCGATCACAAGGTGATCGAAGTCTGGCGCGACAAGGGTTTTGACCTACGGTACTACATGGAGAAGAACTGGAAGACGCTCGGACCAAAGGTTCGTGGTCAGTTGTTTTTCCTTTGCGGCGACATGGATCAGTTCTATACGAACAATGCGCTCTATCTGATGCAAGACTTTCTAGAGAAGACTTCTGATCCACCATATGGTGGCTCGTTCCGCTATGGTCGGCCGATGATCGGGCACACGTTTTACGGCATCGGGCTTGATCCCTGGCCATTTGCGCTCATGCGAGAGATGGCTGCACATATCAAGTCTCGGGAGCCGCAAGGTTTCGACAATCGCCAGTGGAACTACCAGTGACAGCGATGCGCTCACCAGTCTTCGGCGGCTGTCCACGCCTGATGCATCCTGCGTTGTTCGCACCGGCCTGCGTTCCTCGCATGCTCCTTCGGCGTCAGACCGCCGGGGGACTTGTCCGGCCTCCCCTCTGGTACGCCCAGGCACCGAAACATCCGGTCTTTCCGACTCTGGGCCATCTGGATGGTGATCGAGGAGCCTCTGATGCTCGATTACGGCCGTAGGCTTCCCCGTCAAGGACACAGTTTAAAACTAGACTCCCGGGCTGTGATTGGCCTCGGCATGAACGTCAGGGGCGGCACACGGCCGAGGCTGTCATGCGGCCGCTCCTCGTTGTATTCGTGTAACCAGATCTCGGTGATCTCGCGCACCTGCTCGACGGTTTCGAACACGTACGCATCGAGCACTTCGTTCCGATAGGTCTTGTTGAAGCGCTCGATGAACGCGTTCTGGTCCGGTTTCCCCGGTTGGATGAACCGGGCTTCGATGCCACGGCTTGCGCACCACTCGGTGAAGGCGATGGCGGTCAGCTCGGGGCCGTTATCCAGGCGCACTGCTCGAGGCTTGCCGTGCAGCTCGATCAGCTGCTCCATCACTCGGATCACCCGCAGACTCGGGATCGAGTGGGCCACTTCGATCCCGAGCACCTGGCGATTGCCTTCGTCGATGAGATTGAGAGTCCGGAAGGCTCTGCCGCCGTAGAGCGCATCGGCCATGAAGTCCAATGCCCAGATCTGGTTGAGTCCCGCAGGAGCTGCCAGGGGCTGGCGGATGCGGGTCGGCAACCGCCGCTTAGTTCGGCGAGGGAGATTCAGCTTCATAGCGCAGTACACTCGATGCAGACGCTTGTGGTTGATGCACTTTCCGTCCAGCCGCAGCCGGTCGTAGAGCTTCCAGAAGCCCCAGCGAGGTTTGCGACCGACGATCTCGTTCAACACCTCGATCACTCCACGATCCCGCTCCATGCACGATCGCGGTCTCCGATACCAAGCCGTTCTCGATAGCCTCGTCACCCTGCAGGCCCTGCCGATCGATAATCCGTGTTCCTTCACGAGTACCTCGGCCGCCTGTCGCTTCGCGAACGGCTCTACAGTTTTCGGGACAGAAGATCCCTGATCGCTGCGTTCTCCAGGGCCAGCTCGGCATACATGCGCTTGAGCTTCGCGTTCTCCGCCTCGAGCTCCCTCATCCGCTTCAGCTCCGAGACAGACACCCCGCCGTACTTCGCTCGCCAGTTGAAGTAGGTCGCACGGCTGATCCCGTGCTTCCTCGTCAACTCACTCAGTGCGACGCCAGCTTACCCCTTCCTTCAAGATCGCAACGATCTGTGACTCGGTAAACCTCGACTTCCTCATGGCATCCCCCGTTCCGGGAGAGTCTATTATTCACCTGTATCCGGGACGGGGGAGCCTACGCGGCCACCTAGCGACGCCTCACGATCTTAAAGTATCGTTGCGGCTGCAATATCTACAGCAGGCGTCAAGGAATGAACAAACGATCGGCATCCAGCACCAAGACGAGCACACGGGAGGTGGGCCGCGCCGGGTGGCTCAGAATCGCCAAATCGGCGCTCATCCACGAGGGTATCGGTGGGGTCGAGGTCGGTAAACTCGCGCGCAAACTGCGAGTGACTCGAGGCGGCTTTTATTGGTTCTTTGCTAGCCGCCAAGAACTCCTGGACAGTTTGCTCACGGATTGGGAGCAAACCAACACGGCCGCTTTCAAATCGATTGTGCGCGAACCCGGCGTCAACGGCCTAGCCGAATTCCAAGCTCTGTGCGATATGTGGGTAAATGAGGCGGGCTACGATCCACAATGGGACGCTGCGGTGCGTGAGTGGGCTCGGATATCCCCTCATGTTGCGACCGTCGTGCGTCGTGTCGACAACGTGCGAATCAAGATTATCCAGCGCATCTTTCACGATATGGGTTACGGAGAACCCGAGGCGTTTGTCCGTGCCCGCACGACTTACTTTCACCAGGTCGGCTACTACACTCTGGGGGTCAGAGAATCGCGCAATCAGCGCCGTACCTTGTTGCCGATTTACATTCGCATCCTTTGCGAATGAGGCAGCAAGTCTTCTTTGCGAGCTCCCCCAATTTTGGTTGATGGTTCTCTGATTAATTTCCGCAATGACAGGCTACCTGTCCCGCTCGTTCCCGTCGGTCGCCGACGACCGCGGCCCTGTCCGTCAGTCGCGGTTGACCACCGGTAGCTGAATTACCGAGGAATAACTGGCTCCGTGATAGATCATGTTGTGCGCTACTAACGCATCCCGCTCATCATAGTTGTTTCCACCAGTATTCAGATTGCGATCGAAGCGAGGGAAGTTGCTGCTCGACACCTCCACTCGAACTCGATGCCCGGGCAGAAAGGCGTTACTGGTCTGCAGCGGACCGACATCCACCTTGTACACCTTTCCAGGTTCCATGAATGCTGGCTTCTCCCATCCTTCGCGCCATCGAACGCGCTGGATGCTCTCATCGAGGTTATAGGCTCTGCCGTCCGGATAGACGTCGAGCAGCTTGACCGTCAGGTCAGTGTCCTTTCGGTCCGATGAGAGATACAAGGTCACGTTCACCGGACCAGCGAGTTCAAGCGTCTTCTTGAGTGGTTCGCTGGAATACACGAGCACATCGTCTCGCATTTCGATGTGCGATTGGTCGAACGCTCCGGCGACGAAACTGGCCAAGAAGCAGCAAATGCTTCCGCCTAGCGACGGCACCGGATGCAGCGGATCGTAGGTAAGCGCGTCGGAGCCCGTGCCACTTGGCTTCACCGTCGACAGTCGGCCGGAACCGTGCAGGGAATTCGCGCGTCCATCGCTATCAAGATAGTACGACACGTAATGTGCCTCTTTCGGCGGCCAAGCGTCGTAGCCGCGCCACTGGTTCGCACCCATCATATAGGCGCGGACCTTCGGCTCCCGGGTTACATCGTTCTTAGCACCCTTCAGAAAATGGTCATACCACTGTTGGATGAGTCCGACATAGTCGAAGCGCGCGTCGCCGAGGTCGCGTTCCCCGATGACGGTATGTTCGGTCTCGATCCGTCCTTCCATACAATGGGGAGTGGGTGCAATTACCATGAAGGCATTGTTCCGAGCTTCCTCCGTTGCGGCATGGGCACTCTGATACTGGAACATGGCGACGTTGGGTCCGATCGATACGTCATACCAAGAATTGATGTAGAGCGCGGGCGCGCCATTGCGATCTCCCTCCCCACCGAAGTCTATGCCGTTCCACCGCGGGTCATTTGGCTGCCACGTGACGAACTCGTCGAGGTCACTCGGCGCCGCCCCGACCGTACTCAGGATCTTATCGATCGGCAGCGTCCAAACCGCCCGATCGAGAACACCCTTCGGCATCTGCGGCTCAAGCGGCCAAAGGTGCTGCAATGTGACCAACTGCTCATGGCTCAGGCCGGCTGGGAAGCTCGGCCGGTTTCTGTAGCCCTCGGAGAAGTACCAGGCGAACCAAAACATCTGCACTGCGCCCCCGCGAAACCAGTTGCCTTGTTCGTTATACGGCCCAACCCTTCCGATGCCGGCACCCGATCCCATCGGGACGGCCGCCGCCAAACCCGGGGGTCGTGCCGCGTTCATCTTGTGCTGCTCCTCAGCGCTCGATGAGCACCCTAGGGTACCTACCTTGCCGTTCGACCATGGCTGCTTAGTCAGGGACACCACGGTGTCGTACCCATCGCTCCCCGACCCGACGAGGTACTTATACGTGCCCTCCGAGTAATAACGGCCCCGCTCATTTTGGAAAACCACCGCATAGCCGTTTTTCAGAAAGCTCGCAACATAGTCCGCGAAGCGCTCAACCATTACTTCCGTGTTGTATGGGTTATGGATCAGAATCGCCGGCAAATTCCGCCGTGGTTCGTTCTTGGGAAACAGGATCAGGGATGAGAGGTGGACCCCGTCCCGCATCGGGGTCATTACCATCTCCTCGCGGTCCGCATGTTGTGCGATGTAGGCGACCGCATCCTGATGCCGTCTGGCTATGTCGGTCGGCATGTCCTCCGCGGGAGCGCTCGCGAACGGAACACAGAAGCCCACAAAAAGCGATGCAATCCTCATCAGTGCACCGCGCCTCATTCGCTTATCGAGCATCTGTTTTCCCCCAAAAAACGTGTTAAGGCACCCGCTGGCCGTCGGTGCCGCACCTTGGCCCACCCTCTCGTCTCCTCGGTTGCATGTGGTCACGCGAGTGCACGGGATTGGCGCGTTCGCGCCTTTCGTCGGTTAAATCGCCCCGACTCGATGCCGAAGGACTTTAGAGTTTGCTAGCACTCGAGCCACTGGGCGGCAGACCCTCGACCTTCTACATTTCCGTCCCTTCGCTCTTAGCTCTTGACCATACACTAGCGTCTGGACACTTATGTATCGGGGCTTTTAAGGCACGGCGCGACGGCTGTCAAGGCCTCCGCACGCTTGAACTGTCGAGCTGCCCCAAGGCCAGCGCTCGACATTGGAAGACTCTGCGGGGTAGATTATTTCGATACACACGTGTACGGTCCGATTGGATCGTTGAACTTGTACGCCCCAGGGGGCTGCTTAATGGCGGACGCGGTACAAGACATGCGGCGTTTGCACCAGTCAGCAATGAGTGCGAACGACGCTCGAATGACATCTTACTTTCGAACGTTCGATGTGCCGCTGCGGATGTTTCTCACCCGCCAAACTCATTCAGTACACGACGCGGAAGATATTACTCAGGAGATCTTCCTGCGCCTTTGGCGTTTGGGTGCACATGGCGGGATTCGGGACCTTAAGGCGTTCATCTTCAAGATGGCCAGCAATTTGCTCAGGGATCGTAATCGCCGCGCCTACACGCGGATGATGCGAGATGCCATGTCGACAGCTGACCTGCAGTTGCCTGATCGCGCCACCGAACCATCTGGCATCGTCGAGTCACTTCAGACCCTGACTGCTTTCATTGCGACGGTCCGCCATTTGCGAGGGACCACACAGACTGCGTTTTTGTTGTATCGCCTCGACGCCCGCTCCCAGACGGAAATCGCGGCTCTGATGGGCATCTCCGTCAGCATGGTAGAAAAGCACATCAGAACTGCCATGACGTCGATGCGCGACGCAGGAATCCTCTGGGATGAACGGCGACAACCGCCGTCAGGGCGAAGTCGTACTAAGGCGGAGACGGCGACGCCGCTATATTGGCGAGGCGAGCGGGGAGCTTCCGTTGCCGCAGCGAAATAGCGAGGGGATGTCGCGCCGCTGCGGCGAAGCGTTGTAAGCCCATGTGGGCCAAAGGGTCGTAACGAGGAAATGAGTGGATCGCCGTGCGGCGGCGAGCAAGATTGCATGCAACGCTATTCCCTGTTGAACCTGGCCTGGCAGGCTTGCCGAGGCAACAAATACTGGCAGCCCGTATGGCGCGAGCCTGATCTGAAGCCGAGCTACGATGTGGTGATTGTTGGCGGCGGAGGACACGGACTTGCTACGGCCTACTACTTGGCGAAGAAGCACGGCGTTCACAATGTCGCAGTCTTGGAGCGCAATTGGATTGGCAGTGGCAACTCCGGCCGTAATACGCAGGTTACGCGGTCGAATTACTTCCATCCTGTCAGCTCGTCCTTCTACGATCACTCGCTACGTCTTTACGAAGGTCTCGGCGCAGAGCTCAACTTCAATGTAATGCTGAGCCAACGCGGGCTAATCCAACTGGCGCACAGCGAACACGAGCTGGAAATTTGCCGCCGTTGGTGTAACGCGATTCACATGAATGGCGTTGACTCTGAGATGTTAGCCCCTGGGGACGTGAGGCGCTTCGCGCCGCTGATCGAGCTGAACGGGCGTCACCCGGTAGTGGGCGCATTCCTGCAGCGCCGTGCCGGTATTTCGCGTCATGACGCCGTTGTGTGGGGCTACGCGCGCGCAGCAAGCGGTCTGGGCGTCGACATTGTGCAGAATTGCGAGGTGATCGGATTCGACATCAAGGATGGCCGCGTGCGCAGTCTCCAAACTTCACGGGGCCACGTGGGTGCGGAGCGCGTCGTGATGTCGGTGGCGGGATATTCGTCCGATCTTGCACGGCGAGCAGGTCTACAGCTTCCGATCACGACCATGACCTTACAGGCCATGGTTACCGAGCCCGTTAAGCCAGTACTCAATGTAGTGATCAATTCGGCCAGTGTGCATGCATACATTAGCCAAAGCGATCGCGGAGAGATCGTTATCGGCGCCGGGGCGGACGCCTACAACTCTTACGCGCAACGCGGTGGCCTGGCTCAAATGCGGGCCACGCTAGCATCCGTGGTGCAATTATTTCCTGCGTTCAGCAGGCTTCGGGTGATGCGTCAATGGGCCGGCCGCGTCGACATCACCCCCGACAGCAGCCCGGTGATGGGACTGACACGCATCGGCGGATTATTCATCAACTGCGGATGGGGTACGGGAGGCTACAAGGCTATTCCAGCGGGCGGCGACACAATGGCTCAAACAGTGGTAACAGGACAGCCCCATCCCCTGATCAAAGCCTTTGGCCTGGAACGCTTCGAAACGGGTGCCTTGGTCGACGAGGGCGCGGCAGCCGGTGTTGCGCACTGAATTGGGATAGGACGAGTTGAGAATCCCGTGTCCTTATTGTGGTGTGCGCGACGAACTCGAATTCAAGTTCGGCGGGCCAGCGCATGTCGCGCGCCCGCCTGACACAGCAGACGACGCGACATGGACTCGATACCTATATGTGCGTGAAAACCCCGTCGGAACACACTTCGAGCGGTGGTCGCACGTTTTCGGGTGCGGACGGTGGTTCAATGCCGCACGCAACACAGTGAACAATGAAATCCTGGCCACTTATCCCATGCAAGCACCCAAACCTGAGCTTCCCAGAGAAGAGCGATGAGGCAAACGGGTCCCTATCGCCTTCCATCCGGTGGCCTCGTGGATCGCGGTCGGAAGCTCAGGTTTGCATTCAACAGTCGGCCATATTTCGCGTACCACGGAGACACGCTGGCGTCGGGGCTCCTGGCAAATGGAATTCGGACTGTTGCCCGAAGCATCAAGTTTCACCGACCAAGAGGTGTGTTCAGTTGCGGCATCGAGGAGCCCAACGCGTTGATGCAGGTGGGAGATGGTGCTCTGGCCATACCTTCTGCTCGAGCTCCGGTGATCGAGCTGGCGGACGGCATGCGCGCTTACTCACAAACAGGTTGGCCGGGGCTTGGATTCGATGCCGGCAGGATATTGGACATATGGCCTTCACTGTGGGCGGCTGGCTTTTACAATAAGGCATTCATCTGGCCGAACTGGGGCAGCTACGAGACCATTATCCGTAACATGTCCGGTCTCGGACGCACCCCCCCACATGCAGATCCAGATCGCTACGAAACAACCAATCGGCACTCTGATGTGTTAGTGGTGGGCGGCGGAATGGCCGGACTGACGGCGGCCTATGAGGCCGCTCGCGCTGGATCTCGCGTCCTTCTGGCCGAGCAGGATACCCAGTTGGGTGGCCGCGCGGCTTGGGATGGATCATGGCCAGAGATGGCCGCACGGATAGCCACTCTGATCACCGAGCTACGGGCTATGCCCGATGTCACGCTCATTCCCCAAACGACCGCCGTGGGGTACTACGACCATAATGTTGTGACACTTGTGCAGCGCGCCGGCCACGCGTCCGATGCGTTTGTACGCGAACGGTTGTGGATTGTCCGGGCCAAACGCGTAGTCCTAGCGACAGGGTTACTCGAGCAGCCGCTCATCTTTGACCACAACGACCGGCCTGGAATCATGCTCGCCGGAGCCGCGCGTGACTATATTCGCCGCTATGGAGTAGCGCCAGGATCTTTGGCGGTGGTTGCTACCAACAACGACTCTGCATATAGCCTTGTAAGTGACTTGCATAAAGCAGGCGTGGGAATAGCCTGCGTGGTGGACAGCAGAGCGGAGGTTCTCCCTTCCATCCTTGCCGCCATGCGCTCCCTTAATATCCGCCTATTCACCGCAAGCCTGCCTGTGAACACAGCGGGTTTCCGCGCATTGCGCAATGTGACGATCGGTCACCTTTCGCCGGACGCAGACCGCGTTCTCTCAACGAAGACCTTTGTGTGCGATGCGCTGTTGGTTTCCGGTGGCTGGAATCCTGCGTTGCATCTCTACGCGCAGGCCGGTGGCAAGCTACTTTTCGACTCAACATCCGGTGGGCTGATACCTGCCAGTCAGTTGCCGGGTACCAATGTTGCGGGGGCCGCCAGCGAGCTCAGCGACAGTCCCGTCGGACCTCGCCTCAGCCCCGTAGGGAACCCACAGCGCCAGTGGGTTGATTTACTGCAGGACGTAACAGTCGCAGACCTGGAGTTGGCGCTACGGGAGCGATATGCATCAGTGGAGCATGTAAAGCGCTACACCACTGTCGGTATGGGTGCAGACCAGGGGAAGACGTCGACCGTCGCCTCTCTTGAGGTATTGGCACGCCTGCGCCACGTGCATCCCTCTGAACTTGGTTACACCACGCAGCGACCGCCCTTCACCCCTGTGACTGTTGGGGCAATCGTAGGTCGCGACACCGGAGATCGGTTTACGCCGATCCGACTGCTGCCGTTAAACGACTGGCATAGATCAAACGGCGCACTGTTCCAGGACTTTTCCGGCTGGCAGCGTCCGGTAGCCTACCTGCGTGATAACGAGTCGCGCGACCAGGCCACTCAACGCGAGGCCCGCGGAGTTCGTACGGGAGTCGCGCTATTTGACGGCTCGCCACTCGGCAAGATTGAAGTACAAGGTCCCGATGCGCTCGCGTTCGTCAATCATTTTTACATCAACAACCTAACAACACTCAAGCCGGGATCCGTGCGGTACGGGATCATGCTGCGGGAGTCCGGAGTGATATTTGACGATGGAACGATCACCCTTATCGCGCCGGATCATGTTCTCATTTCAACGACCTCGGGTAACGCCGCCCGAGTGACTGATTGGCTGGAAGAGTGGCACCAATGTGAATGGCCCCACCTGCGTGTCGCAATAACTCCCGTCACAGAGCAGTGGGCCACAATTTCTCTTACGGGCCCACAATCGCGCGCAATCCTATCTCGTCTGAACACAGGAATTGCGTTAACTGCGGAGGCGTTTCCGCATCTCACCATGCGCGAGGGGCGCATCTTTGGCAGCGTGGCGCGGGTGTTTCGAGTCAGCTTTACGGGCGAGACGACCTACGAAATCAACATTTCAGCGAGGTTGGGCCTCCAGCTGTGGGAATACATGATGGAACTAGGGCGCACGGAAGGCGTTCAGCCGTTGGGGCTGGACGCCATGTTGCAGTTGCGGCTGGAGAAGGGCTTTCTGCACGTTGGTACCGATACGGACGGCACAACGATCCCCGACGATGTTGGCTGGGGCCGGGTCGCCTCGGCAAAGGCGAGCAGCTACATTGGCAAGAGATCACTGTCACTCGCCGAGAACGTGCGTCGCGACCGGCTGCAACTTGTTGGACTCACTGCAAAGAGCCCAGTGCTTACTGTCGGAAGCCACCTTCGTCTTCCCGGATCAGATAGGTCAACTGACGGCTGGATCACATCCGCGGGGAGGCTCGTGGCGTCGGGTCAGCCCATTGCACTGGCAATGCTAAGGGGTGGCCTTGAGAAGGTAGGTTCAGAGGTGTTTTTATACGATGGGAACACAATCGGGCGAGCACAGGTCGCGGCTATTCCGTTCTTGGATCCCACGGGGGAGAAACTGAATGCTTGACGCGCCGCTGCTCCAGAAGGCGCGCTCTTCAGAGCGCAAGCGCGAATTACATCCATCGGTTGTTGTTAGTGTTGTGACGGGACGCGTTTGCCGGAACCTAAAGCTCTGCGATTCGTCAGTCAGGGCTTTTGACCTCAGGTACAACGGCATGATGCTCCCGTCCACGACAGGCACAGTTCTTGGGACGGAGCCGCGGATCTTGTGTATTTCACCAATAGAATGGCTTGCGGTCGGAGATACCTTTGATGCACTACCTGTTGGCGAGCGAAGCACGTGCGCTACCGAGTGGACGGTCGTGGACTTCTCGGACGGTATTGTGGTCGTCAGCGTGAAGGGACAAGCAGCTCGCAGTGTTTTGTCCAAAAGTTGCGGTCTGGACTTCCATCCGAAGAGTTTCATGCCCGGACAATGTGCTCGGACCCTTCTTGCCAAAATTGCTGTGATTGTCGACTGCGTCGGTGAGGAACATTTTCACCTTTATGCCGGCCTGAGCTATCAGCGATATCTGACCGACTGGTTGGCCGACGCCGCCGCCGAGTTCCGCGCATAAGACTTCGCGAGCTTACTGCATGATCGGCTTCCTCCCCGCTGATCCCGCTTCCGTATAACGGCGTTGCGGGTATATGCACGAGCCGCGTCTACATTGGGGTGAGCACGCATGCCGGAGAATTACGTCCGCACCCCGAGTGTCCCGCCGCTTCTACCTGTGGAGTTCCTAATCTCATGGGACTGCTCATACGTCTTTTTCTCGTTTGTCTAGCGGTCGCCGCCAATAGCGCGCTCTCTGCGGACGCCGTCGGCACCGCAAGTGGCCCCGCCGACAAGTTGCACCTGGCGTCAGAACGCACGCAGATACGCGGTGGTTGGTACTTTGATGTTGTCAACGGCAAGATGAACCGCAATCCCGGAATTCTAGTTCTCAACGGGAAGCTATATCAAATAGGTGGCACCTTCAGACAAAGCGACTTGGAAGGCGCGGAAACGGTGTCGCTCGCTGATGATGAGTACGTACTTCCCGGGCTAATCGACATGCATGGCCACTACGACGTCATGTTGATCTCGCCTCAAACGGAGCGCCGCGTCGATGACCTGACTGTCAATCCAATCGTCTATCTCGCCAATGGCGTCACCTCCACCTACACCGCTGGTGAGTACAACCCGGAAGCCGTGCGCAATGCCCGACTGCGAATTGATCGTGGGGAGCAGATCGGCCCGCGCATCTTTCAAGCCGGCCCGAAATTCGGCAAGGCCTCACCGCGATGGCACGAGGACGCCACGTCTGAACAGGTTCGGGAGCTCGTAGACCACTGGGCGGAGCAGGGTGCGGTCAGCTTCAAGGCATACGGCCTTAAACGAGACCAGCTGCAAGCGCTGATCCAGCGCGCCCATCAATACGGGCTCACAGTAACGTGCCATCTGATGGGCCGGGACAACATCAACCCGCAGGAAGCGGTTCTAATGGGTATCGACCGCGTCGAACACTACATGGGGGGTGACGCGTTCGATCCCGACCAGACCGCCTATGTCTCGCTTCCCAAGATCGACCCTACTAGTGCGGCTTTCAGGAAGGTGGCGGGACTCTTTCTACAACATCACGTTTATTTTGATCCTACAATCACGCGCTTCGCGTTTCTAGCGCAGGATCCCGTATCCGTAAGCGAGTTGATGCCTTACTGGTACGATGAGAAATCCCTGTTCACGCCGTACGTCCAGACGAGAACCCGAGTGCAGACAATATCTGGGCATTCGGGTTGGGAAAAGGTTCCTTCACTGCTACGGAGTGCGCTCACAGTCTTCTATGACATGGGCGGCCGCGACCTAATTCTTATGGGATCAGACAATCCCTCAACGGGCTACTATCTCGCTGGGTTTGACGATCAGCGGGAGCTCGCGGATTTCGTATTGGCCGGGATCCCCCCGGCGGATGCGCTGAGGTTCGCGACATTAAATGGTGCGCGCGCGCTCAATGTGGACGATCGCCTCGGCTCCATCGAGACGGGTAAGTGGGCTGATCTATTTGTCGTGCGCGGGGATCCGCTTACCGACATACACAATACCCGCAGAATTCGCCTCGTGATGAAAGCCGGCCACCTTTACGATCCATCGCAACTCTTGCGATCTGTCGTAGGCAAGTTAGGCCCCACGGGCCCCGAAGACGACAAGGCTTGGTAACTCGGTTTCGAAGGAAAGTCGTTTTGGCAACTCCGACTCTCAAACACTCTTCCGTGTCGTCTCTGTGAAACTAGAAGCGGCAACGTTCCGAGTTTCTTGTTTCATAAACGACAGATCTCATTCAGATCGATAATCAAGGATGACAATCCGACTGGAGCATCCGATGAAAAGAAAAGTCTCGTTCTGCACAATCCTCGTGGTCCTCACGGTGGGTGGAGTGCCCGCTCTTGCAATGCCGCCAGACCAAGCCACGGATTGGACCTCGGACAAGGAGATCTTCGTGCCAATGCGCGATGGCGTGAAACTCTCTACTGACGTGATGCTGCCCAAGGGCGTCAAGCAGCCTCTGGGAACAGTGTTGGTTCGCACACCCTATGATAAGGACATCATCGACTGGGGCTACTTCGGACGTTGGTTCGAAATCTTCCTCAAGCAAGGCTATGCCCTGGTGCTTCAGAACGAGCGGGGGCGGCACTTTTCCGAAGGGGACTACAAGCACTACCTCGAAGGCGCGGCGACGGATGGGTACGACACCGTCGAGTGGATCACCAAGCAGCCCTGGTCCAACGGTAAAGTCGGTACGTTCGGGTGCTCCTCGTCCGGCGAACAGCAGTGGCCAATGGCAAATAGCCATCCCCCCGGACTCGCTGCGATGCTGCCGCTTGCCTCCGGGACGGCAATCGGCTCCATTCCTGGCAACGACACACAAGGCGCCGTCTATCGTGGCGGCGTTCCATTGGTCGGCCTCTGGGCGTGGTGGTACCACGACATGGCCACCCGTGAGCGGCCGCTCCTTCCGGCAAATACCACCCAGGCCGAGCGCATTCGGCTACGCAACAGCTTCTCGCTCATGCCGCGAACCTGGTTCTACACCATTAACGACGACAAGATTGACCTAACAAATTCCAAGAACGACGCTGAAAAGCTGCTCATGCAACTGCCGAGCAAGGACATCCTGCGACGTCTCGGTGGCGCGATGACACCTTTCGACGACTTTGTTACCTGGACGCCTGGGGACCCGCGGTGGAACGAAGTGCCCCTCGCCAGGAGCCCGTTTAGCTCCCACACACCCACGCTCTTGGTGGACACCTGGCATGACATCGGTGTCGGCGAGATGGCTCGTCTGTTCAAGCACCTCGAGGATCAGAATACGCCAGACCAGTTCCTGATCATCGGAGCAGGACCTCATTGCTCCATGCTGGAAGGGGAGGAAGGGAAATTCGAACGCACAAACAAGGTAACCGGTAATCCCTTGGCCCATCTGAAATTCGGCGACCTCGACGTGGGCGATGCCCGTTATCGCCAGGAGGATGATGGTTACGCCAATCTGTTCCTCGCTTGGTTCGACCATTTTCTGCGAGGGAACGATAACGGCGTTACCAAAATGCCTGCGGTTCAACTCTTCGTGATGGGGAAGGGCTGGATGTCCGCCAACCGGTGGCCACTGGAGTCCACCAAGTTCACGAAGTACTACCTCGACAGCCGCGCCGCGCCTAGATCGAGCCTCACCACGGGACTCCTTGCGACCTCCATGCCACAGGGGACCAAGAGCGATACGTACCTGTATGACCCTGCGAGGCCGGTACCAACCCGGGGTGGTAGCTGCTGCAGCGACGCGATGGCGGTCGATCAGCGCGACGTGGAGATGCGCAGGGATGTCCTGTCCTACAGTACGCCCGTACTCGATCACGGTATCACGGTGGTCGGTCCAATCCAGGTCGTGCTCTATGTCTCCTCCTCGGCCAAGGATACCGACTTCGTCGTCAAGCTCATCGATGTGTATCCAGACGGCAAGACGATCAATCTGGCGGATGACGGGTTCCGCGTTCGCTACCGCGAGGGCTTCGACAAGACCGTGCTGATGAAGCCCGGCGAGGTCTATCAAATTCAGCTCACCAACATGGTGACCGGCAACTACTTCCCGCCAGGGCATCGAATCCAACTTGACGTCACTTCGAGTAACTTCCCCGCCTTCGAGCGCAATCTCAATACCGGCGGCAACAACTACGATGAGACTACCTGGGTAACGGCGGAAAACGGCGTGCATCATTCATCCGATCACGCCTCATACGTCCTACTACCGGTCGTTTCGAACTGAGCCGAAATCTTAGTGACGAGGGGTAGGAAACCAAAGAAGCAACCGCGTGCCTCAAGTCCCCGAAGCTCCCGGCGCTAAGGTCGGCCAACCGGGTGCACCCCCGGCAGAGGCGACCTTCTGGTCGTCGCGGCTTGCTGTCTATCTCGGCACCGCCGGCGCCGCGGTGGGATTGGGTAGCATCTGGCGCTTTCCGTATCTCGCCGGAACTGGCGGGGGCAGCGCCTTCATTTTGGCGTTTGTTCTCGCTTGCCTCTTAATCGCGACTCCGCTTTTGGCAGCGGAGCTTGCCTTAGGAAGATACTCGCGCCGCAGTCCACCGCAAGCTGCCGGGGCAGTAGCGGTCACGGCGGGGCTCAGTTCCCGCTGGGACTTGATTGGGATCATCGGCTCGGTGGCCGCATTTCTGATCCTAACCTACTACAGCGTAATTGCCGGTTGGGTGCTGGCATTTACCTGGAAGTCTGCGATAGGCGTACTCTCGCGCGCCGGGCCCCAACATGTGGTCGAGGTTTGGCAAGCTTTCCGATCGAATCCACTAGAGGTGGGGGCCTGGCATCTAGCGTTCATGATGGCTGTGCTGCTGATTTCTGCGCGCGGCCTGCACGGTGGTATCGAAACGGCCAACAAAATCCGCGCCCCAGCGCTCCTGGCGCTGCTGCTGATTTTGGTGGTCTATTCGCTTGCCACCGGAAATGTACGTCAGGCACTTGTGTTCTCCTTCGCCCCGCACTTCTCTGCGATCAACGCGTCAGTCGTCTTGGCAGCGATCGGCCAGGCTTTCTACGCGACCGGCGTTGGCATGGCGATGATGATCGCCTATGGCGCCTATACGCAGCGTGGAACGTCTCTGATACGCACATCATTAGTCATCACCGGCGCGATCTTGGTCGTCTCTTTACTCGCTGCTCTTGCGATCTTCCCACTTGTATTCGCGTACCACATGAATCCAGCACAAGGACCGGAGCTTGTATTCGAGGTCCTACCCCGCGTCTTCACGGAAATGCCCGGCGGACATCTGATCGGCACGCTCTTCTTTTTGCTACTTGTCCTCGCAGCGTTGATGCCCTCGGTCGCGTTGATCGAGCCGGCCGTCGCGTGGCTTGGCCAGCGCTATAAACTGTCCCGAGTAGCATCCGCCTGCACGGTGGCTGCTCTAGCGTGGTTGATCGGAATCGGCTCCGTACTATCCCTTAATCGGTGGTCTGCGTGGCGTCCCCTGGGATTCGTACCCGCTTTTGCAGACAAAGACTTCTTGGGGGTTTTGGATTACGTTACGGCCAATCTCATGCTGCCGGTGGGCGCCCTACTCACAAGCCTTTTCGTAGGTTGGCGCCTCAACACCCTCTTTCTTGAGGGCGAGCTCGCGGAAAGCACGTCTGCTGCACGGACGGCGTGTCGCTGGCTGCTGCGCTACCTGTGTCCGATTGCGATCGTGGCGGTGGCTATCGCGGCTCTCAAATAGAGAGTTGCACATCGGCCGACAGCGGTACACGCCGGCGACACCTTTCACAGGTACCGAAGTCTCCGGCGCGGTGCGCCTACGACTGTTGATCAAGATGCTACGCCAGATGGTGCCAGTAGGCGTTCAAGACGCTGACGTGCTGGCCGACCTTGGCGGCGATCAACGTGAGGCGATCCTCGGTCACGCCGAAAAGGTCGATCGCGAGATGCAACTGAGTATCGCCTGCGAACTGGGCTTCAACGCGGCGGGGGGTAATGTTTAGATTCTGAAAGAGGCCGAAGAGGCGCGGCAGAACGCTCGGGTCGCCGTCGGTGGCTACACGGAGGCGAAGAAGTGATGCCGGGCTCGAGCGGCCCGCCTGGACCTCGCTGGCGGGGTCAGCGTCGGCGTAAAGAAAGGTACTGGGTGAGTCGTCGGCGGTCATGGGATCGAGTCCTCGTAGGGTGTCCATTGGGAGTCAGCGCAAGCGAGCCCCGGCTTTCCGCGAAAGCCGGGCTGGTAATGCGCCGAATGGACCGAACGAGTCTGCTCATGACCTCAAGTCGAGATGAGAGTGAGAGGGTGTCGGAGTTCCGTTTCGCTGCAAAGATGATACTACCTGCCGTAGGGCCTGCTAGCGCGCATAGGCTGCGATTCGGCCATAGGTCCCGCCGGCGTGTACGGAACTCACTTGGGAAAGTCTTTCGGATCAAGGCCCACTGCCTGGACTCGACCCGCGCGGGGAGGGCACGAGAAATCGATCTAAGTTACTGCGTAGTTTCCGCCAGAAACTATGACAACCGATCGAGCCGGCCGCGCTTTGCACCCGCGACCGCCAGTGTCGCGCCCGAACTCGGGACGCGGGTAACTGACCAAACTCGCAAGATACCTCGACTGACTTCAGGGATGTAGCATCGCCGACGGAATGAATCGCAAATAGGCCTTCTCTATCACCGCGAGACTCCCCCCTCTGCGCCGCCACCGTCAACGGGTCTACTCCGTATAGCTGTAGCAACTACCTGATGCGCGCGTGGCGGAAGCTATACGCGCTGGCGTCGGTCAAGATGCGGTTCTTTCTTATGGCGTCCTCGTTGTGCTTGGCAATTGCCACCCGCATCTCGCGCCGAGCGGCATCAACGGCCTTCGCCGGTGCTAACAGGCTGCGCGGATCCGAGATAGGTGTTGAACCACATCACCAGTCGCGTGGCCATGTCCGCCTGGTCTTTGTGCTTGAAGAAGGCGTGTCCCTCGTCAGGATAAACAACGAACTCCGTCTTCACGCCGTGGCGGCGCAGCGCATTCCAGTACTCGTATGACTGCGTGATCGGAACCTCGGCGTCGCGATCACCGCTGACAAGCAGGGTCGGCGCCCGCACGCGCTTGATGAAGGTGATGGGCGAACTGCGTTCGTACACCTTTGGATCGTCGTACACCGTGGCCCCGAAGTAGGCCAGCATCCACGTGTCGATGTTGTTGGTGCCATAGTAGCTCAACCAGTTGGACAGCCCTGCCCGCGCGACGCCAGCCTTGAACCGCTCTGTCTGTGTCAAAGCCCACATCGTCATATACCCGCCGTAGCTCCAGCCCTCGATGCCGACGCGCGCTGGGTCGATCGGTGCGGCTTTCTCCACCGCATCGATGCCCCGCAGGATGTCACGCAGGTCACCGAAGCCGAAGTCCTTGACGTTCGCGCGGGTGAATGTTTCGCTTTGACCGAAACTGCCGCGTGGATTGGGCCTGAAGACGAAGTAATCCTGGTTGGCAAGAATCGCATCGAAGCTGTCCGGCTTCGCGGGAAAGATGGGATAGTGCGCGTACGCGGGACCGCCGTGCACTTCGACGACCAGCGGATAGCGCCTGCCGGGCACTACGGTGCGAGGCTCGATGAGCATTCCCTGAACGTTGAAGGCGTCGCTCTTCCAGAACACGTTGCGCGCCTTGCCGGTGAGGGGCCGCACGCCGTTGTTCATGTGGGTAATCTTGTGCCAATTTCCGAGAGGGCCGGACTCAACCTCGGGCGGCGATGTATACGACTGGCGGATCACTGCCGACACGGTGCCGTCCCTCGACAGCGAGATACCGGCATCGCCTGGGCACAAATCCAACATGCTGTTGGCCCAAATCATCTGCGGGGCGCGCCAGAGCTCGCGTTGCGACCTGGCCTCCGCATCAATCACCGCAAGCAGCTCCTCCCCAGTCGCAAACTCGGTTGCGATAATGCCCCGCGCGGTCCAGGTGATCGTCTGGACAGAGGCTGCTAGGCCGGGGGTGACGTTAACTGGCGTGCCGCCCGCAGCCGGAATCCAATAAACGTCGCCGCCGGTGAGGCCCTCATCGCTCATGATGCCGCCGATGTAGGCAACGCGCGCCCCGTCGGGCGAAAAGCGCGGCGAAGCAATCTGTAGCGGGGGCTTCACGAGGGGTGTGATCGCGCCAGTCTGCCCATCGCACAGGTCGAGCTCTGCAAGCCACCAATTATTATCTCCCGAACCACGCGCCGCGCTCACGACAAAGCGCTTCCCATCCGGCGACCAATCGTACTCGTAGACATTGAGGTCTCGCGGACTAAGCAGCCGCACCTCTCCGCCGTCGGTGGGAATGACCGCAAGGCGCTGCTCGTAGTTCGTCTCGGCGACAACCCCCGCGTCGCGCGCGAGCGGATAGAGGGGCCCCGGAGTCCTGGGCGCCCCCGCAGAGTAGAGAAAGGCGATCTGCCTTCCGTCGGGCGAAAAACGGGGCGTATCCAGCGGGCCATGAGCGCGCGTGATGACTTCGACGTGCGCGCTGGAAATCTTGGCGACCGCAATTTGGGTCTGACCCGCGACGTCGGTGGTCACGAAGGCAACCCGGGTTCCGTCAGGCGACCACTTGGCACTGTGCTCGTCGCAGACCGAACCGGGACAGTTGCTTAACCGGATGATGCCGGAGCCGGCGGACGCATCTGCCAACCAGAGTGCCGATGCGTCGACGTCCATACCGTCGCGCTTGGTGGAAATCACTTCGCCATAGACGACACGCTTGCCGTCTGGCGATATCGCGACCTCGCTGAGCTGATGGACAGCACTGAGCGCCTCAAGCGCTTGAGCAACCGGCTTGGACAGATCGGCGGCGTGGAGTGTCCCGGAGCATGATATGGTCACTGCGGCGAGGCACGACAAGGTTTGCGATCCATTCATGTGCTAACTCCGAACTGACGCCAGTGGTCGGCGAGCTTGCCGCCGACAGCAATGTGGAGACGCTGCGTTGAACCAGGAACCTCGGTGGGACAGCAGCATGGCGTGGGCAGCCCTCCGCGCCACGACTCCTCAATTCGACCCAACGCGTTGTTCACACTCCTAGCGGCACCAGCATCAGATAGCTCTCGGTCTGTCGCCGAAATCGAGTGTTGCATCATGAAGTCTCGGATCTCGCCTCGCCCACTCATGCGCCGGAGCCGCAGGAAAACTTCCTGGGCAAGGTCTTCCGCGTCGTGAGTCGATTGGACTGGCGCAAGATGCGCATGCTTTCTGCCGCGCTTGCCATGGTATCCATGTAGTTGTGCGGAACGGCTAGAGTGTACGGCGACAATACACTCATGTATGGAGTTGCGCTAGACACCATACAGATCTGTATGTAGACTCGTGTGTCGACGGGGAGGCGTCTGATCTCAACGTCTCCCCGCGCTGGGAGATCAATGTTGGGGAACCGCGCCTGGCGGTTATGGGGTCATAACAGACTGAGTTAACGGCGCCGACCCCGCTTCTGTGAGAATCACGGGATGCTGACGCGTTGGTTTTCGGAGCGTGGACCGCCGGTGGATGACCGTGGGCTCGCCGTTCTAAACGGAGCATTTGCGTCACTGCCGGCGCGCGAGCGTATCGCGCGGGCACTCGAGCTGCTCCCCGGCATACACGTGCTCACGTCCAGCTTCGGCGCGCAGGCGGCTGTCACGCTACACCTCGTGACGCGCATCCGACCCAGGATCCCGGTCGTGCTGATCGACACCGGGTACCTCCTCCCGGAGACCTATCGCTTCGTCGACGATCTCACTCAGCGTCTTGGACTCAACCTGAAGGTCTTTCGCTCGGAGGCGTCCCCGGCCTGGCAGGAAACGCGCTTCGGTAAGCTGTGGGAGCAGGGTCTTCGCGGCATCGAGCGTTACAACCGAATCAACAAGCAGGAGCCGATGTACAGGGCGCTTGCGGAGCTCGGAGCCGAGACCTGGATCTCGGGGCTGCGCCGCGCCCAGGGGCCAACTCGCGAGCGTACCGCGCCGATAGAACTGAAGCGCGGTCGCTACCGCGTGCACCCGATCTTCGATTGGACCGATCGGCAAGTGGGTCAGTACTTAAAGGACAACGAACTGCCCTACCATCCATTGTGGAACCAGGGATACCTCTCGATCGGCGACTGGCACACGACGCGCTCCCTCTCAGAAGCGGGGACCGTTGATGGGCTGCGTTTCTTTGGACTTAAACGCGAGTGCGGGCTGCACGAGGCCTGAAGTCGGCCCCGGATTCATGCGACCTCCAGCCGCGCGGCCGCCAACACGAGCATCACGGCCCCCTCCAACGATTGTTAGAAGGCACACCCGAGAGAGTCATTGGCGCCTGTCCGCTGCCCGTTTCTGTGCCTTTGTCAGGGCGTCTACCACTTCGGCGAGGGTTAGAACGTCGCGATCGACCTCCTCCTCACTATGGGGAAAAACCTCAGCCTCAACCTCCAGATGTTTCCAGTCATTCGCGGCGTCGGTAACTGGCCCAATACGGGAATCGGAGACAGTGTCCTGGAAGTAATACGTGACTGAAGCCGGGTCATCGTCCGGAAAGATGTTGGAGCCGATGTAGATCATTGGTCGAACACCGGGGATCGTGAGGTCGCTATCGGCGTACGTTATCCGATAGTAGGCATGGCCGGGCGTCAAATCTCGCGGTGACACGACGTGTGCCTTCTAACGGTGAAGTTGAGGGGCCGCACGGAAGCGCCCGACGGCGCCGAGGGCGCGCAATTTCTCAGCGCCCGAGGCGCCAAGCTGCAGGCGCATCACGGCCCTCTCCAACGATTGTTAGAGGGCAGCTTGCGAAGGAGCCAGACCAGCAGTGGTAGCACGGCAATAAACTCAAGGAATGCGAAGATGATGTAAAGGCGCCATGCGGTGTGAAACCCGGCGAGCGCGCCACGGCTAATGTCCTCGATGAGTGATGGAACTACGGTGACCACAACTAGCGCCGTCGTCATGAGCAGCGCAACAGCCGTAGCGCGACGCCCACCGAAGCGGGCGAGAAGCAGAGCCACGGGAAGCGACACCACAACGAGCACCACGGTGTCATACAAGAATGACAACGACAAGAAGCCACCAACTCGAGAAGGAAAGAAGGCGATCCACCGCGGGGATATCGGAAGTGCGGCTGCATAGCCTTCCACCAACATCAGTGCGGAGTAATACGCGCAGAGGAGGCCAAGGCATGCGCCGGCGAGGAGCAACTGTTTACGCATCGGCTGCCCTCTAACGGTGAAGTTGAGGGGCCGCACAGAAGCGCCGGCCCTTGGCGCCGAGGGCGCACAATCTCTCAGCGCCCGAGGCGGCCTGTTCGAAGGCCAGCGGAAAATTCGATCTGGTCAACGCTCGCAGCTTACCCGTGCGTCCGAGCTAGTAAACAAAGCCTGGCTCCCTTTGCGACGGCCGCGGGTGCCATTAGAACGGCCATTCTCCTCGTGCGCGAGCACCGCGCCTCACGAGCAAAGAAAGCAACGGCAAACATACGATGAGTACCAGTACGACTACGACACCAGTACTCATCGATGCGCCCCAATACTACGGCGGTGCGTTATGCGCCGTGCCTGCATTGCTCTGGTCACCACGCGGTGAGATTCCTACAGATCCCGTAGACCGCATTCGGCATCCTGCGTGCAAAGCTCACTCTACTGCGAACCTCCTTCCCATATTCCTGCAGCTTCGCTCGGTCGAAGAACGCACCGAGGGGAGGCGCTCGCCGCGAGAAGTCCATACCAGCAGCCATCGTGAGCTTCGTCAGATGCGCGTACTTGTGGTAGAAGTCGTACGCCTCAACGAACGTCTGTAACGCCTCCTGTCGCACGTGGACATGCTTAGCCTTTCGCCGTAGATCGTCTACTGCGCCATTTGCGGTGTATTGCCCGGCCTCGAATCTAGCTAGAAAGTCGAGTGAGCGATCGGAGAACAAGAATGCGAGAGCGACGCCCTCTATGACCTGCCTAAATAGCGCGCCAGCTACGACAGTGTGACCTGACATGAATAACTTGAACGACGACACCTGTTGGTTCAATACCGTGGACATGACGGACAGGACGCGGATCCGATCGAGATCGTGGTCGTCGACCCTGTACGCGAATAAACTCAGCATCGAGAGTGCGACGGCAATCGCCTCGGAAAACGCTGCGTTGGCGTTGGGAAAGTGCTCGGCGAAGGCGAGTCGCGGCTCCAAGTCCTTTGAGGTCAATGTGTCGTAAACAAGCTGTCGGAGTCCCGAGATCTCCTCTTCGAGAGCCCGCAGAACTTCCTGACGCGTCACCTGAATTGGTCCGCCGCCCACCTCGGGGCCGGTGCCCCCTTCTAGGGCGCCACTACCCGGAACCAGTCGCGCATAGTCTGCCGGACGCGGTCAGCCTCTTCGCCCGGAATCTCCGTCATGTGGCAGATCGTATTGCGCAGGTGTCCGATTAGCCGGGCCTCCTGGATCAATCCCTTATCGCGGACGATATAAGGGAGATACGGGAGTGACACTGGCATACGAAAACTCCGTGCCGGCGGGCACATCTATCCTACGCTTCGGGCGACTGACAGGTCACCCTGGCGACTCCTCGCATCCAGTTCCTACGGGCCGCGCACGCTGGATGGACGGCCGCCGCGCGGCGTCTCTACGCTCTCGCGTCATGACCCAGTGGCGTTGCCGAGTGTGCGGATTCGATCGGTATCACCGCGTCGCGGTGCTTAAGAAGAACGGGCAGCGATACGAAACGGCGTTCTTTGCGTGCAACAGTTGCTCGGTCATGTCTTTGAACGACATCACGTTCAACGCGCTCCACACGATTGCTGCCGACGCTGAGGCATCAGCGATAGTGACGCCGATTCGGCGGCGGCGCTAAGACTAGCGCTTAAAGGACCGGCCTGGCTTGAGTCGTACGTAACCGGCCGGGTCAACGACTGCGTCCTCCCAACCCTTCTCCCGGTCCTTCAGCTCTCTCGTAGTGGCCTTCCTCTCCGCCTGACGCGGGGAGACAAGATCACTACGTCTAACGAACGCCGCTCGGCGCAGTTTAATAAGTGTGCTCATTCACCGTCCGTCCTCAGGAAGTGTCTCAACTCGGCTGATGTGAGTTGATCTCGACAATAGGCCTTCACGCGTCTAAACGCCCCTTCGCCACACCGTTTCTCTGCATGTGAGCGACCGGATGATTCAACCCGAATTCGCAACTCGCGGTCGTCATCATGCTTGCTCCAGGTCCGATCACCCCCCGCGTGTACCTCATAGCGCCAGTCGAGGTCAGCGCCGCCGATCTCTGCTAACGCACTAACAACGTCCGTTGCGGAGCGGTAACGCTCACTTGGATCGGTCTTCAGGCATGTGGCAATCGCTCGACGGAACCGCAGTGGCACGTGCTCTAGGTGAGCATCGCGGTCTGGAAATTGCCCGTTGATAACATCGTGTCGAAACCGGTGTCGGTCGAAGCCAGCGCCGGTCCCGTATGTTTCAAATTGATCGTAAAAGGCGCCGTTCCCGTTGATTAGCCGGTAGAGAGTCAATCCAACCTGGTAGATGTCAGAACGCAGTGAAAATTGACCCCTCTGAAAGTACTCGGGAGGGAGAATCTTCAGGTATAGGCCATCCTGTTCTGCAAATCCGCCATGATCGGTTTGCTTCGCGAGCCCAAAGTCAGAAAGCAGTGCTTCGTCCCGATCAGTTAGAAGGATGTTGTCCGGCTTCACGTCGAAGTGAACGAGCCCTTTGGAGTGGACGTTGTGTAGCCCCGCGAGAAAGTGCGTTGCGTATCTAATGGCCTCGCGAACAGTGAGAAAGCTCGACTCAAGAAGCGCATTCAAAGAGCCGCGAGGGAAAAACGGCATTGCCAGGTATATGGAATCGACGTCTTCGGCCGCGTACAGAATTGGAACTACGTTTGGATGGCTGCTCTTGTAGAGAAGCCGAGACTCCGAAAAGTAGGCCGCAACGTCCAGTCTGGCCTTCGTTACCGTCTTAATGACCAACTCAGCGTCAAGGCCCGGATCGTAGGCAACATGAACTCTCGAATTCCTTCCTTCATGACCGATTTCCCGCCGCTCTTCGAACGACACCTCGGCGCGCTTATAAGGCTTAAGCACGGCGAGCCCCGATCGCCGCAAGAACCGCCTCGCGACCCTCGGGACTTAGTCTCCAAATGCGAACGTCTTTTCGCCGCTAACGTACAGCTTGAAATCGCTGCGAGGTATTTCGAGCCTCGCGGAAATACTGGAGATCTGCCCGACGAAGTACGCTTCAAGCGCGCTGCTGGCGAAGGACTCCTGAATCACCCCTTCGATCTGAATCCGGCGAATGTTGGGAGCCTGTGCAGACGGCTCCGCTTCGCGAATACAGCCATGGGTGACTTGGTACTCCCGGAGGAGATCCAGCACAGTGCTTCGCACGTACCGAAGCGCGTCGGGGACGTGCAAAGCCTCAGGAATCAGCACGTCCTCGACGTTCAAGACGCGATTCTCGTCGGTATCGAAAATCGCAAACGTGAACGCTCTAGGCTTTGCCCGAATGCCTATCGTTCGCACCGGTCCCTCGGGACTGTATTTTTATACAGGTCTGGTCCCCAATGCAAGCGGCTGTTAACTAGAACTGTACGGTGAGCGGCATTGGTCTCAGCGCCCCTTAACATTCCCGCCACTTCAGCGAGCTTCAACCAGGTCTCCATCCAGCGCCGCCCCGGGTCACGCGAATAGGTTTTCCAGTGTCATCGACTGGCAACACCTGAACCGCTTTCAAGAACAGGATTTGCTTCATGAATGCGCGAGGTGGATAGGTGGACATACGTCAAAAGAAGTGCCAGCGCTCGAATGTCGCAGCGGTTCCAGCGAGCGCCTCGATACCCGTCCCCGTAGTGCCGGCGATCACGTATGCCGTTGCGCGCGAGTGCCCCTCGACGAGGACTAGCGCCCCATTGCGATCCTGCACAGCGATGAGCGGATCGTAGGTCGCTCCTTGCTTGATGTCAGCCACGATAGCCGCGATGTGCGCCATCTTGGCCGCGGCAGGCACGCCGGCTGAGAAATTCCGCGCGCCGTCGGTGACGAGACGGCTAGGACTCGAAAGGGGAATGAGGCTGTCGGATACACGCGCATAGCGCATCTGCTGAAAGTCGTCGGGCTCGAGCCGGACGCGCCGCCACGTCACGTCGGCCGGGAAGCCAGTAAACAGCAGTGCTCTGGGGTAGCCGCGATAGCCTGCGAGCACGGTGCGCCTGAGATCGTTCTCTGCTGAATCGTTGACGTTCGGCTCGTCGACGATGCGGCGCGGAGCGCCGAACCGCTGAAGCAAGGCGAGGATATCCTTGCCGTATCGCGACGACGGGATCTCCGCGCGCAGAAAGGCGGCGATCATCTCGGCTTCAGTAGCGGGCGCGACTTCGATCATCAGATCGCTCGGGCTGCTTAAACCTCAACCGCTCCCGCAGCGCTCGGCCCTCCCCGATCCGCGCGGCGTTCCCTGCGCTCACGCGCAAAGCGGGCGGCGAGTTCCTCGACCTGCGGCGCAGGCACCTGGAAAGCGCCGTGGACCATATCCGCGGATTCGAAGACCCACTGCAGCCCGAAGTCTAGCCGCGTGGCGACTCTCCGCGCATCGTACGGGCCGAAGACGGAGATCACCGGCGTGCCATCCTCGTGCTCGCTGAGGTGACGCTCAGCGAGCGCGGAAGCATTGTTGTGGCTATCGAGACAGAACAGGCCGTAGAGGCTGTCGTAATCGTCGCGCCTCCCCACTGCGGCGCAGCGCTGCCAGATCTTCAGTGATGCCTTTCCCTCATCCTCGATTTCGGCGAGCCGAGCGCTCAGTTCTGCAAAGAGATCCTTCCGCCCCTCCTGAAACTCCTCTCGCAGCGGGCCGCTCCTCATGATGCTGAGCGTCTGCTTGATGCTGGCGTGTTCGATACGGCAAGCGTAGCTCGGGTCCTGCACAAGATTTTCGAGGTCCACCATGGCCTCGTACTCCGACCGCAGAAGGATCGGAATTCCTGTCGGCTCCCCCCACTGGGCGAGAAGCACGCAGGCCGAAAACTGCTCGAGGATGGTGCCGTATAACCCGAGCGCGAAGAGCTGAGCCAGGCTGTCCTCTCGCGGCTGGGGAAGCCGGCCGGCAGCGGCGAGTACCACGTGGAGGGCAGCCGAGGCTGCGTCGACGCGGGTGCGCAGCTCCGGGTCGAGATTCGGATCGCCCAGGAGTGCGCGGGGCTCGTTCACGTTGTCGGCCATATTCGGCTCTCCTGAGCTCCGGCGGGAAAACAGCGAAAATCCGTTGGTCGCTCGGTGCAAATTCAGTGCAGGGAGCTACTCTACTGCACCGGCCGCCGCGCTAGGCCCCCTTACTTGAGCGGAATCTCGTACCCGACGTGCGCCTCGCACACGTCGCGTGTTGGGCAAAGCCGGGCGCGGGCATCTATGTCATCCATCTCGCGCATACCGCCTCTCTCGTCTGTGTCCTTCAGCATCTCGGCAATCCTATTGTGGGTTGATTGAGGGGCTATGGCCCCTCCGCAACTTGGTTTGGCTCCCAAAGAATGACCGAAGCTAAGAGGTCGTATGCTTCGGAGGAAATCGCCGGATGTTCCTTCTCGAGTATCAGGTTGAGGTGAGCATTTGCGTCCTCATCAAATAGCTGGAAGGTTACATAGCTGTTCTGCCACTGGAGTTGCCGAAAGCGTGCCATCCCTCCCGCATCGAGGATCACCGCCTGCTGCCGAAAGTCGTCGGAGGCACCTGGTTTCAGCGTCATCATGCATCCGACTGCTCGAGACAGCGACATGGCTTGAAGAATCTGGGCGCTCTCTGTTTCTGCGTGCGGGCTGTCCAGTGAACGGTGTGCCGAGTGCTTCATTCGAAAGGGTAGGTACCGCTGAATCGTTGGGATGCTGGTGGCCAGGTCATTTACCACCTGTGAGACCAACTTAGACCTAGCGAAGTAATGGAATTGTCCGAGCCGGTTAACATACGCCACGGCTTCGTGATAAAGAGACGTCTCATCGAGTGCTGCTCCTGCTGCAAGGAGCCCGCTAAGCTTCACGACATTGTCGTGGTGATATTCAAGGCCACCGAGCATCTCTATGGCGCCGACCACGTTCATAAATCCCTCCTGCAGGGAGGGTTTAGCCGCATTTCGCGCCATGAGCGTGTGAGCGCGCTGAGACAACGGAAATATCGCATCCAAGGCGACTCCGGGGTGGGGGTCCTGGCAATTGAAATTGGCGATCGACTTGAAAGTGAGCATTGAGTATCTGTCTCGTCTATGGTGGTGAGGCAAAGAGTCGAAGAGGTGGTAACTACCTTCGCCTATGGGTCAAACATGCTTCTGGCCAAGATGAGTGCTCGAGCTCCATCGGCCAGATCTCACGGCGTGGCCCGCCTTGACCAATTTACACTGCGCTGGAACAAGCGATCGAGGGACGGCTCGGGAAAATGCACCATTGAGGAAGGCTCGCGTCCGGAGGACTCAACATGGGGCGTCATTTACGAACTGACGGCCACCGATAAGGAAAAGCTGGATAGGCTCGAGGGGCTGGGGCAAGGATACGAGCAACGCGAGGTGATGGTTCTCCTAGCAGGCAATAGGACGCGAGTATCGGCGTACTGTGCAACGTCCGTTGATCCCAGTATCCGCCCCTACGATTGGTACAAGGAGCAGGTAGTCGTCGGGGCGACCCGACACGGCTTGCCGGCGGAATATATCGCGGCGCTGGAAGCTGCACCCTCCACCGCCGACCCAGACCCCCGTAGAGCGGCAAGGGAACGGCAGTTCCTGCTTACTATTCGCTCGTGAGCTGATACACCATGTCGGCTACGAAACGCTTAAATGATTCGTTCTCCACGAACTGCTTGTAGACCTGCGTGTCGTCTTTCAAGAGGCCCTGCATCACCTTGGCCAGTGCCTGATCGTGCGCCATACGCGCGGTGTGCGGCGTGTTCTCCTTGGCGTTCTGGTATGCCGGATCGGCGGCGACCTTGGGAGCGATGTCATCGCGGATGCGCTTAGCGACCCGGTCGGTATCCGCGAACAGCGTGCCGAACTGTTCATTGAACATCTTCAGGATGTTGCTCAAGCGGTCAAGCTCGGGTTCGCTCTTGCGACCGCTGGCGTCCGTTGGCACGGGCTCGATCTCGGCGTCCTTGTCCACTAGCGCGATCTTCATCGCCGCTTTCTTCTCGACACGATAGCTGTCCATGTCGATGGCTTCGAGGATGCCCTTGGAGAGGTCCTCCTCGCGCGGCGCCGGCAACTTGGACGTCAGCAGATTGAGCATGATCGAGAGCTTCTCCCACTCCGCGTTGCTGTAAGGAATTACCGATGAGAGGAAGCTGTAGGTCCGGCAGAACACCTTGGCCTTGCCCTTGAAGTCCACCTGGCCGTCCTCGTCGAGTCTGTCCACATAGACCGCCACGCACGCGTCAAGGATCGGGTCGAGCTTGTCGCGGTCCGCGCCGGCGAGGAACAGATCCACCACCTGCTGCACCTGCTCCGGTGAATAAACCTGCGCAGCATCCAGGGCCGCCTTCAAGTCATGCAGCTTGTTTGGGTCGGTCTCCTCCGCGAGCAGCGTGGTGCGGTAGTAGTCCTGGAAGGCGAAGGTGATTGCCTCGGTGTTGTTCTGAAAGTCGAGTACGAAGCAGTCGTGTTTCTGCGGGTGTGCGCGGTTGAGGCGCGACAAAGTCTGCACGGCCTTGATGCCCGAGAGTGGTTTGTCCACGTACATCGTGTGCAGCAGCGGCTCGTCGTAGCCGGTCTGGAACTTATCGGCGCAGATCAGGAAGCGGTACGGGTCGGCCTGGATCTTGTCGGCGATGTCGCCGCTTGAAAAGCCGTTGAGAGACACCTCGCTGACCCTCGCGCCGCCGTAGTCGTGCTCGCCCGAGAAGGCGACGATCGCTTGGTACGGGCTCTTACGCTCCACGAGATACGCCTTGAAGGCGTGGAAGTACTGGATGGCCCGCTCGATGCCGCTCGTTACCACCATCGCGCGGGCCTGTCCGCCGATCTTTCCGGCCGCCAGCACCTGCTCGTGGAAGTGATCCACCATGATCTCGGCCTTGAGCCGGATGGCGTGGTCGTGGCTCTCCACATATCGGCGGAGCTTCTTTTTGCGCTCTCTTCGTGTCGAACTCCGGGTCGTCCTCGGTCTTTTTGATCAGCTTGTAGTAGCTGTCTACCGGGGTGTAGCTCTTGAGCACATCGAGGATGAAGCCTTCCTCGATGGCCTGCTTCATGGTGTAGCTGTCGAACGGCCGGTGTTTGACCTTGCCCTCGGCGTCGAGCGGCAGAGGTTCGCCAAACATTTCCAGGGTTTTGTTTTTGGGTGTGGCGGTGAAGGCAAAGTAGCTGGCGTTGGTCAGCATCTTTCGCGCCTGCATCCGCTTCGCGAGCGCCTCGTTCACGGTGTCCTCGGGGTCGGGCGCTGCGTCTTGGTCATCGGCCGGGGTGCTAAGCGCCTGGCTCATCGCGGCCGAGGTCTTGCCGCCCTGGCTGGAGTGCGCCTCGTCGATGATGATGGCAAAGGTCTTTCCGCCCTCGGTCGCGATCTCGTCGAGGATGAAGGGAAACTTCTGCACCGTCGAGACGATGATCTTCTTCCCCTCCTCAATGAACTTGCGCAGGTCGCCGGAGCGCTCGGCGTGACCAACAGTCGCGCCAACCTGCATGAACTGTTTGATGGTGGTCTGGATCTGGTCATCGAGCAGGCGGCGGTCGGTTACCACGATGACCGAGTCGAAGACCTCCTTGTCGTCGCGCTTCACACCGATGAGTTGGTGCGCCAGCCAGGCGATAGAGTTCGACTTGCCGCTTCCCGCCGAGTGCTGGATCAGGTAACGCTTGCCCACGCCATGGGCTGCGCACATCGGCCAGCGCCTGCCGTACCACGCCGAGCTGGTGGTAGCGCGGCCACACTTGCTTGCGCTTCTTCTTGCCTGTGCGCGGGTCCTTCTCCTCGATGATCTGCGCGTAGTTTTCGAGGATGTTGGTCAGCCCCGCTGGGGTGAGCACCTCTTTCCAGAGATAGTCGGTCTTGAGGCCGTGCGGGTTGGGCGGATTGCCCGCGCCGTCGTGGTAGCCCTTGTTGAAAGGCAGGAACCACGAGCGCTTGGCCGCAAGTTCGGTACACATCTGCACCTCGCTATCGTCCACCGCGAAGTGCACCACGCAGCGGCCGAACTCGAACAGCCGCTCGCGCGGGTCGCGGTCGCGCTTGTACTGCTCTACCGCATCCTCGACCGTCTGCTTGGTGAGGCTGTTCTTCAGTTCGAAGGTGGCGATGGGCAGGCCGTTGATGAACAGGCAGAGGTCGAGCGCGCGGCGCGTCTCGTCCATGCTATAGGCGAGCTGGCGCGTGATCGAGAAGCGGTTGTGGGCGTGCAGAGCCGCGACCTTGGCGTTACCTGGCGACGGCGTGCTGTAGAAGAGATCGAAGTGCACCGGGCCGTGCTCCACGCCCTTGCGCAGCACATCAATGACGCCGCGTTTGCCGATCTCGACAGACAGGCGGGCGAGGAACTTGAGGCGGTTAATGTCCTTCGTGTCGCCCGCGTCGGCGATCGCCAGCTTCTTGAACGCCTCGGGCTGGGTGGCGCGCAGGAAGGCAAAGAGCTGGGGCACATCGAGCGCCTGGGCACGGTCGTAGTCCTTCGGGCTGCCGGCGAAATAGCCGGTGCCGTTCACGCCTGGCGTCCCCCCTACTGAGGTTGGAGTGATGGCGAAACCATCTACACCAGTCATGTGCCGCATGATGAGCGTTTCGAGGCCCTTCTCGCTGGTGTCGGTGGTCATAGGACGGCCTCCTCGGCAGCGGCTTCTGGATCGTCGCTCAAGTCGGCGTCGTTCTCAGCGATGTCGGATGCGGCCTCGACAGGCAGACGCGCTGCCGCCTCGCGCACATCGAGGTTGCCGATCACCACGTCGGCGACGAGACGGGTGCGGTATTCGCGGAGGAGTCCGATTTCGCGTTCGAGGCGGGTGATCGTGGTGTTCAAGCCTTCGGTCTCCACTTGAACTGCTTCGATGATCCGCTTCTGCTCCTTAGCTGGGGGCTGAATGATCGGAAGCCGGAAGAACTCTTCGGGATACAAGCGGAGGCGGGAAGCTCGTACTCCTGTTGAACGACAAATAATATTTGAGACATATGGCCTGCTGCGGAGCAGGCCATCCATATAGGGTCCAATGATAGATTCGGGGAGACGCGGCCGGTAGACAGCGTAAGCGGGACTGATGATTCCTGCGTGAGCAGACACTCCCAACGCGCCCATCCACGCCCACATTGTGTTCACGACTAGGTCACCCGGCCGACAGAGCTTGTGGCCTGCATATGACGCGGCCTTGAACATTGTTATGTTTTTTTGGCTGCGCGGGGTCACGCCAGTAAGGTGAGAAACGGACAGCAGTTCTTCGCTGCCATGGGTAGAGCGCTCATCCACTTCGCGGTACAGGTACTTCGCACGGCGCACCTCCCAATGCTGCGGAATATCCCCGAGCCAGGGGATGCCTGAGGGTTTGAGGGGGACGTTGGGGTCGCGGCCGCGAGTGACGGCGCGGTGAATGATGGCCTGCTTCTGCTCGTTGAGCAGGGCGATCACCTTCCGCTTTGCCCGGATCGCTCGCTCCAGCCGCCGGTTCGCCCAATCCAGGAACCGCACAATCGCTGCCTGCTCGTCCAAAGGGGGAAGGGGAAACAGGAGGCTTCTCAGCTCGTCGGGATAGATGTGCTTGACGGTCGTGCCCCTTCCCATGGTGGCCTTCTGGTTTGTCGCTGGGCGACAGTCCATGGCGTATCCGAGAAACGGGGCATGAACAGGAATACTGGGCCGTAAGACGATGATGTCTCCGCCGCAAACTGCTGCGGTCTGCATCAGGTTGACCGCCGACTTCCCAATCTCCTCGATCGTTTCACCCGATGCTGCGAACAAGACATCACCGTACTGAATCGGTGTGTAGCCAGAGGCGTGGACAGCTCTGATGCATGCCTTACTGACGCGGATCAAGTAGGTGTACGTCGTGTACAGCTCGCCGTAGCGCACGCATGGCAGCCCCTCAGGTACAGCATCCTCCTTCGTTCCGCCGACGCCCTTGAGAAGGCGCCCGATATGTCGTGCCTGGCGAACTTCCCAATGCTCCGGCACCGGCCCGAGCCACGGCAGCCCAGAGTCCTTGTACTTCGCATACGGCTTGAGGTCGGCGATCATGCGTGGCCCCCGTCGCCCACCTTCAGCAAGCCGCCCAGCAGCCCCTCGGCCTCTTTCTCGATGGCTAGAATGTCGGCGCTGATTTCTTCGAGCGAGCGCAGCGGCTGCGGCTTGTAGAAGTGCCGCGTGAAGCTCACTTCGTAGCCGATCTTGGTGGCGTCCTCCTTGATCCAGGCGTCGGGCGTGTAGGGCAGCACCTCGCGGCGGATGAAGGCCTCGATGCCGCCCTCTTCCAGAAGCGGCACCTGCTCGGTGTCGCGCAGGCCGGAGTCGGACTCGTACTCGACGATTGCGGGCTTGCCGTCCACCGTCGCCTCGAATAGGCCGCGCAGCGGGTCGGCTTTCGCCTTGCCGGGCTTGTGGACCTTGGCGATGACGGGCGGCGCGGTCTCGACGCGCCAACTCACGGCCTTGAGGATCTGCTTGAGGTCGGCGGCGGCGAGCTTGATGTCTGCCTTTTTGAGCGCGGCATCGACGCGATCGCGGAAGACGTTGTGATCCTCGAAGAGCTTGTCGCCCAGCACCGCGCGCAGCTTCGTGGCAACTTCGACAAGGCGGCCGTCGCGCTCCCAAGTCTTGGCGTCGAGCAGTTTCTTTTTCTTCTTCTCGGGCAGACCCTTCTTGGTGTTGCCGCCCTCTTCGTCTTCCGTCTCCTCCTCGTCGCCGCCCCAGTCGGCGAGGCGCTTGTCCAGCGCCGCAGAGACCTTGGCGAACTTCGTGAAGAGGTCGTCGCCGAACTCCTCGTAGAGCGTGGCACGCAGGTCTTCATCGCCTGATGCAAAGCGCAGCGTCTCGATGGCCTTGATGGTGAGCTGGCTGTGCAGGCGCAGCGGGCGCTCGACCGTGACCTTCCAGTAGCCGAAGGCGGCGTTGGGGAAGATCTTGGATTCGGGCGTTTCCTTGAAATCGAGGAAGGTGTGGCTGATGCGCTGGATGTCCTCGGGCGATAGCTCGCAGTTCTTCTTGCCGAGGTTCTTGCGCAGCGGCTTGAACCACTGAGTCGCGTCGATGAGCTGCACCTGGCCCTTGCGGTGTGCGGGCTTCTTGTTGGACAGCACCCAGATGTAGGTGGCGATGCCGGTGTTGTAGAAGAGGTTGAGCGGTAGTGCGACGATGGCTTCGAGCCAGTCGTTTTCGATGAGCCAGCGGCGGATGTTGCTCTCACCCTGACCGGCATCGCCGGTGAAGAGCGACGAGCCGTTGTGAACCTCAGCGATGCGGCTGCCCAGGGCGGATTTGGCGTTCATCTTGGACGCCATGTTGGCGAGGAAGAGCATCTGGCCGTCGCTGGAGCGCGTGACCAGAGAGAGCTCCTCGCCTTTGTGCATGACCTTGAAGCGCGGGTCGCGCATCCCGTCCTTGCCGCCCATCGCCTCAAGATCCTTCTTCCAGCTCTTGCCGTAAGGCGGATTGGCGAGCATGAAGTCGAATTCCTGCGCTGGAAAAGCGTCGTGCGAAAGCGTGGACCATTCCGCGCCGCCGACGATGTGGTCGGCGCTCTCGCCCTCACCTTTGAGCAGCATGTCCGCCTTACAGACGGCGTAGGTCTCGGGGTTGATCTCCTGGCCATAGAGCTGGCACTTGACTTGCTGGCCGTGCTTCGCGCCGATCGCCGTGAGCGTCTCCTCCGCCACGGTGAGCATGCCGCCCGTGCCGCAAGCGCAGTCGTAGAGCAGGTAGGTGCCGGACTTGATCTTTTTCTCGATTGGCAGGAACACGAGGTTCGCCATCAGTCGCACTGCGTCGCGCGGAGTCCAGTGTTCGCCCGCCTCCTCGTTGTTCTCCTCGTTGAACTTGCGAACCAGTTCCTCGAAGACCGTCCCCATTGCGTGGTTGTCGATGCCCGTCGGCGAGAGGTCGATCTCGGGGTCGAGAAATTTGTTGATCAGCGTTCCGATGGCGTCGGCCTTCGAGAGGGTGGTGAGTTGGTTGCGGAACTTGAAGTTGTCGAGGATGTCCTGAACGTTGGGCGAGAAGCCGTTGAGGTAGTCCTCGAAATCGGCGAGCAACTGCTGCTGGCTGCCGCGCGACCTCAAGTCGCGCAGCGTGAAGCGCGAAGTGTTGTAGAACGCCTGACTCGCCGCATCGCAAAGGGCGGCGCGCTGCTCGGTAATGCGGGCCTCGTCGAGCATCTTCTTGGTGTCGAGGACCTTTTGCTTGGTGGGCTCCAGCACAGCATCCATGCGCCGGATAACGCACATCGGCAGGATCACATCCGGGTACTTCCCCCGCTTGAAGAGATCGCGCAAGACATCGTCGGCGATTCCCCAGATGAAGGAAACAATTTTGTTGTGTGTTGCCTGGTTCACTATCGCCTTTTCTGCTTGGCAAGCATCGCGTATAGATCGTGCGAGAAAGTGAGCGTTATGCGCGCCGTGGCCTAAGCCTTCCTATGATCCTTTTTTTCCCTGTATTGGACGGCCCTCGTAGCCGCCGCCGACTGTCTCACGGGCGGACTTGGGTCAGTGCAGCGTCGACCCGAGTCCCGAGGGTCGAATTGCACTCCCCGCAAACTCGATCTGTAGTCACGGTCCCGCCGATCGCAAGCGGCAGCACATGTTCAATACTTCAAGCCCGTTCCTTGCAACAGAAGATGCACAGCACGCTTGACACCCAGCACCGTCGCCTATCGTTCAATTGCTAACATTACCATCGCTTCCAGTCTGGTGCCGACCTCGCCTGATCCGCCCAACTGCCCCCGCTGTCAGCCGGATTTGGCGGGCGAGCGTTTGGCTAACGCCGCGGAGGTTATTGAAGGCGCGCGCCGCGTCGCGCTAGAGGAGATTGCCGCAGGTATTGGATTGGCGAGCGGTGGTCGGGAGGTGTAGTTCAGCTCGATGCGGGGGACGATCGCGGTTAGGTCGTAGGATTTTGTGCGAACGGTGCCGAACCGCGGCTCCCCGTCTACGCTCACCGTGCAGGCTCATCGCGAGCCGACGCCCCGCGAGTATCTCTTCGTAGCGCGTGAGCAATCCGCTCTCGCTCCGTCCACGGTGGGGGCATCTGGGCCGAAAACTGCCTCACCTGTGCGGCAAGCTCCGGTCGTCCTTCGGCAACCAGGATATCGCTGACCGCCCACCAACCCCGTTCCACTTCTCTTCGCGTCTCAAGCAGTCTGGCCTTGCCCGCCTCGACGCGCAGGTTCCCCTTCAACAGCTCAGCCGCCACTGCTTCAGTTCGCGCGCGAGTGTGGCGGGATTCGCCACGGCGCTCCGCTCGATAGGTCCCGTCACGCTTCGTTGATCGACTCTCCCCCCGCGTGCCGCGGTCTGTGGCGTTGGCAGCGATGCCCAGCGCGCGCAAGTGTCGAGCGAATTCGCTTCTCCATTCACGCAGGGTTGCCTTACGGATGTTGAGGCGCACTCCCTGTTCACTCACCGCCTTCACAACCATGTGCACGTGCGGATGCGGCTCATCGGTGTGCAGCACCATTGCGTATCGGTGCTTGAGCCCGAATTCCTCTCTCGCAAAGTTCTTCACCGCCGCGAGCACCTTGTCCGGCGGCGTGCCCGCCGGCATTGAGAACATGAGCTTGTGAACGAGCCTCGGAGGAGACCGCCTCGACCAATATTCGCGACCGCCACTTCGACGCTCTTCCAGGTCCAGGTCCCAGTTCTCGAGCAGCTCTTTCTCGACCCCCTTGCCCGAGAGGCGTTGACCATCGTCGGTCTCGATATCCAGGTCACCGCCACGATTGAGGTATGCGACGTGACGACCCACGGCCTTGAGATCCTGCCCTCCCCGGCTGAGCACCTTGACCATTACTTCGGGTGTACGGCCCACTGTGCGCGCAATGAGCTCGACCTCATCTTGCGACAGCCGGTCTCGGCGCCCCGGGCCCCGGCGGGCATAGGAAGAGATGTCGAGGAGCGGCGTCGCCCCCGTGACGTCAATGAGCCGTCTCGGCATACCCTTGCTCCCAAGACCTTTGATTCGCTCGGATTAGCGCCTTCACGTGATCCCGCAGTGCCTCCGCGATTTTGAGCATCGCCCGCAGATCTTCCCGTCCAGGTCCACTCACCTTCCCGCTCTGGTTGGCAACCCTCGCCATCTGGTTCAGATTTCGGCCGATGGCTCCAAGCTCCGCCACCGATCGCTTAAGTGCGGTGAGTTCCTCCTTGGGAAGCGGCGTCAGGTTTCGGAGATGCGCCCGGACTAGGACGGAGACGTAGGTTGCAGACCGCATGCCGCGCGCGGTGGCTCTCTCGCAGAGAAGCATCCGATCCTCGGGAGCCAGGCTGATGCTCAATCGGGCATCCAGACTCCTCCTCTCAAGAGACTCGAGCTTTGGGAAGCCTTCCGCCGCAGACCGGCGGAGCATGACCTCGAGGAGCTGCCGGACGAGCGCCGATTCCGTGATCTGCTCGCGCTCTGCGAACATACGAAGCAGCGTCTTCATCTCCGCCGTCACGCGAAACTGCACAAAGGCTTCAGCGCTCATGGGCAGTGATCGTGTGACAAGTGCAGCGCGAGCGCTATCCTGCATGTGACCCGAAACGACCCAGGAACTCACGAAAGTTTTCCGCGCGCGCGCCGCGGCGCGTGGACGGAGATCTAAGACTGCATCCCTCGTCCGCCGCCGGAGACCCTACCCGCCGACGCCTCCAGCGCCCAGGGCGCACAAAAAAAGGGAGGCGCCGAAGCGCCTCCCCGTGAAGCCCGGAGCGTTACTGCGCCCGGGCGATCGCCATCTCCCAGAGGGCAGAGTTGAGGCGCAGGTCCTCGCGGATGGCCCTGATGGGCCGCGTCCGCATCAGGCGGTTCGAGGGTGAGCGCCGCGTCAAGCCACCGCGGAGGATCGCCGATTGCACCGTATTGAACGTCCGCCACAGGTCGTTGCCGACGTCCTCTGGCCGGTGAGGAACCAGGGCCTGTGAGGGCTGCATGGCACCCGGGGCGTCCTCTGGGAAGCGCAGCGTGAGCGCCTGACGCGCGAACTCGAGGCGCTGCTCGGAGTCGAGCACCGTGTGCTCCATGCGGTCGACGGCAGCCGCCAGGTGCTCGAAGCGCTCGCTGATGCGCAGCGCCGCACACACGACGTCCCGAACGACATCCCCGCGGTGCATCACCCGCCAGACCGGGAAGACGCCCATGGAGACCACCAGCCCGTTGGTGCATGCCACCCGAAACAGCCCGACCCTCAATTGATACGCGCTCGTGCCATCGTGCGAATTCAAAAAGAGCAACTCAGGCAGCGAGTCGCGCAAACGGACCGTCTCCGCCCGACGGCGCAGCCGGATCAGGTGCCGGGCGTGCATCGGGCTCCTGGCGCGGGCAGCTTGCCGGGCCTCAACCGGCAGGAATCCGGCGGACGCGAGGGCAGCCAGCACGTCTTGAGTCGATATGAACGTATAGGAAGGGCTCGTGCGCTCGTGTGCGCCGGCGGCGAAGACCGCAGGGGCTCGCTCGCGCAACGCCTCCCCGGAGAGCGGGCTCTGAAAGGCATTGCTGTGCGAGGGCTGATAGCGGTCAAGAGAAGTGACAACGGCGTTCATGGTTTGAACTCCAGATGCGTGTAAGTCAGGGCGGGATTGCCCGCGCAGGGCGCCTCACGCCGCAGCGCAAGCTGTCAATGGGCGCAGCCGGCCCGCAGGGACGCGAGCGCGCTTCGCGCGAAGCCATTGACAGCGCGAACGGCGTGATACCCTGCGCGGAAACGGCAAGCCCGCCCCCCAACAGATAGAGCGCTGAAGCGCCAGAGAACGGGAGGGAACAACTAAGAACGCCCTCCCCTTCGGCGCGAACTGACGCGCTGCTCCGGTGAGACCTGCTTGTATTGCCCGTGCAGACGCACGGCGCGGCTGATGGTCCCCTGCGAGACACCGAGCTCCACTGCCAGCTGGCGCTGGGACTTCAGCGTCCCTCGTAGCGCCTTCCAGGCGAGGAAGCGCTCGTGCCACGCAAGAACCATCTGCACCTGGCGATCCGTCAGTGTCCGTGGACGTCCGATCGTGTTCTTCATGATCGGGCTCCTCGAGGTGACGCAGGCGACGTTGCCTGCGCGCCAGGCGCCTCACGCCGGACTCGCAGCCGTCGCAGGCCGCGCGAAGCGCGCTTGCAAGCTAAGGCCGCTCTTACGGCCTTAGCGCCGGCCTGGACGGCCAGAGACGGCGTGATAGCCTGAAAGAGCGCAGGCAACAGAGCCCTACAAACCACCGAGGGGAATCTCGAGGCGTGACGAAGAGAGTGCGCCCGACGGTCGCTGGATCTGCCAACAACCCGTCGGGCGCGAGCCGCGCACTACCGCTGTCTACAGACGTCCATGCTCGGCGAAGCTGTAAATGGGATCAGCGACAATGAGGTGATCCACGACGCGCACGTCGAGCGTTGTGAGGACTTCTTTGATGTGGCGGGTAATGGCCTCGTCAGCTGCGCTCGGCTCTGAGACCCCCGATACGTGATTGTGGTAGAGCACAACCGCCGCGCTGTTCCGAGCTAGGACGGCCTTCACGACTTCCCGTGGATGGACGGAGGCGCGGTCGATCGTGCCGCGAAAGAGATCCTCCACGGCAATGAGCCTATAGCGGACGTCAAGGTGAATCAGGCCAAACGTCTCGTAGTCGCGTGCACCGAGACGCGTGCGCAGAAATTCTCGCGTCAGTGAGGGAGAGGAGAGGACCGGCGCACCGGGCCTGTAGCGCTGCGAGAGGAGCGCCTGTGCGCGCTCGAGAACATCGGCAGGCTTGGCTTCGCGAAAGCCGGAAGCATCGCGTACGTAGAGCGTGGGCATGGGACACCTGTGAGTGGCATCGGGGGCGGGATTGCCCGGTGCCGCGCGCCGCACGCCGCCAGCGCCGCTGTCAATGGGCGTCTACGCCGGCCCGAAGGGACGCGAGCGCGCTTCGCGCGAAGCCATTGACAGCCAGCGCGGCGTGATACCCTGAAAGAGCACCGCAAGCCCGCCCCCTTCCGTCATACCTCCTGCACCTCTTAGAACGATTCGAATGCCCTGACTTCAGAATCGTCCCGGGCTGCGCGATGTTGACCAGAACGCAAAGTCCACGGCATGCTCTCCTCTGACTGATTGCGCCAAGAGTTGCCAAGGCGGAGTCGAAGGTTGCAATGGACATTGATAAAGCAATGAAGAATCCCGCGAGGACCTTCGTCACACCCGAGGCGGTGAGCGAATCGACTGAGCTGACGGCGGAACAGAAGCGCGCCGTCCTATTGCAATGGAAAGATCAGCTACAGCAATTGGAAGCAGCGGACGACGAGGGCATGGCACAAAACGATGCGGTCGCGAGCACTACGGATGACCTTTTAGGGCGCGTGACGAGTAGTCTTTCTCGGATCGATGCTGACTTGAAACGCGTTTCGAACTCCGGATGACTTCGTCATCAGATTAGCCCTTCCAGAAACTCCGCTCTCCGCGCTACCTCCGGCGGGCCGGCAGGGAAATAACGGTTGGCATCTCGACATTCGGCGCCGCATCCCCGAACGCGTTGAACTGCTCGGGGTTGAGAAACATCACCGAGCACCCCGAACAGGCGTAGAACGACGTGGTGTAGAGAGCCCCGGTCCTGCGCTTCACGGTCACGACGTGCCACCGATCAAATCCGCAGATGCGGCAGCGCCATTGTCCAGTCGTTCTCCCCATCGCGCGCAAGCGTAGCGAACCTCCCTCGCCCAGGTGAATCCAGTGCGTTCGCTCGCGAACTACTGGATAAGTGCGCTCACTCAACGCGCAGACTAAGATCCGATTCCTCCACAGTGATGGCTCTCGAGGAAATCCCATGGCCTTCTCGCTCTACGCCGCCACGATCCCCTCCTACCAACAGATTCTGGGTTCTGTTTCGGGCCTCTTGGGTACCGCCGAAGCCTTTTGCGTGGAGAAAGGGATCGCGCCTGAGGAGATCATTCAGGCGCGCCTGGCCGAGGACATGTTGCCCTTTGCCTATCAGGTGAAGTCGACCGCCGTGCACTCGCTCGGCGCGATCGAGGGCGTGCGTCGGGGTGTCTTCTCTCCGGATATGACTCCGCCTCCAGAGACCTTCGCGGCGCTCAAGGCGCGGATCGCGGAGACGCTCGCCGCGCTCGAGGTGATTGAGCCGGCCGAGGTAGACGCCTTCGTTGGCCGCGACATGCGTTTCGCACGCGGCGAGCTCCGCGCCGTCTTCACGGCCGAGAACTTCCTCCTGTCCTTCTCGCAGCCGAACTTCTACTTTCATGCAACGACGACGTACGACATCCTGCGCTGGAAGGGTGTTCGGATCGGGAAGCGCGATTTTACCGGGAGGCTTCGCACCAAGCCGATCGCGGCGGGGAACCAAGGCAGGCTTGACCCTCCGCAGGTTACTCCCGACTGAGCGGTACGCGGTCCCTCGCCACGCTGGGCGCTCCGCGCTCGCGCAGCCGCGCCTCAGCGCTTCCCCCCGCTCTATGTCATCCGCGAGCGCACTGCGAACCTAGGCAACGAATCGCCGCTGATCTTCGGGCTCCCCGAGGGCTCTTGAGGCGAGCTCGGCGGCCCGCAGGTTCAGATACGTGCCGGCGAGCTCGGGGGGAGGCGCGGCAGAAGTCCTAGCAGATCGCGGTCGCAGCTGACCGATCTCGGCCCAGGAGCGGGCGTTCGACGGCTCTGCCTCGTCTTCTCGGAAGCAGACATCCACAGAATCGCGCCCTAATCGTCGAGCTTCGACTCAAGGGGTAGCGTATTGCGGATCGTGTCCGTCAGGACGCGTCCGGCTTGTTCCAGTTTGTTTGCATCCCATTTAACGGTGTGCATGTGGTTGGTATCGAAGTGGGTTTTCTTCTCATCGAATATCGCTGCTTCACATGTATAGATCACCGGCAGGCCGAGACCTTCCGCGAACCCGGCTTCAAAGTAGGCGCCGTTATTGCCGTGGCTTAGGTCAGCGATCACGAAGCGCGCGGAGCGGATTGCCACGCGGATTTGATTGTCGATCAAGCCCGCGGATGGGGATTCATTAAGCGCCCGCAGAGTGAATCCGGCGCGTGCCGCCGCGGGCTGAAAGCAGTCTCTGAGCACCCTATCCAGCGTCACGTCGCCGAACTTCATCGCCATGAAGGCATTGCGGCTGTTGACGACGCGGCGGTTGAGTTCATCAAAACGTATCCAGCCCTCTGGTTTAAGCTGGTACGATGCTTCAGCATCGCCGCGCCGAAAGGAATAGAGACCGCGGCTGTTGAACTCGTTGATGAGCCATGAAATTCCTAGTTCGGTGGTGTCCGAGCCAATAGCCGTTCCGACCCGCGCCGCAAGTGCATGGACATTAGATCTGGCCCATTCATGCGGCGCCCCCTGGTTTTTGCCGATCCACAGGACGAAATTGTCAAGTTGCTGCTGGGGCGGAATATGGCTTAGATCATCCTGATAGGGCTGCAAGTCAGTATCCCGCCGCAGGAAGGGGGGCTTGCGCGGCTCTGCGTCATACCGAACGCGCAGCGCATGACTGAGACGAGAATTGTTGATCTCCCGCCGCTGAAGCAGCCCCTCTAGGACGACCTGGGTGGTGCCGCTAAGGAGGAAGCGACCGCAGCGGGGACATTCGATCGCGTCGGCATCGGCGAAGCCGGCCACCGGAGTCTGGGACGATGCACCCGGAGTTCTACATACGGGACAGTTGCTCATGGTCATTGTCTCGCCTGCGAAGGTGGCGGAATAGTGCCCCTTGTCCTGGCTTGCCGCGAGTCGCTTCAGGCTTCGACCCCTTCGTACTGCAATGGAGATGAATGAAGCTCGACTCGCTAGAACGATCCTGGCAGCTGGTCGCAGATGCCCGTAAGAGGGCGACCGAGAAAGGGGAGTCCCTCGCGGTGTGGCAGCTGCGGCTTTACGACGATATCCTCTTGCGCCAAGAAGGCTACCGGGGGCTGGTACTCGAATGTCCCATAATGTCTTCGTAACGGTAGTCGTCGTGCTGGGCGTCTTGGGATTCGGTGCATTGGCGCATTGGGGAGCACGCGCCGAGACGAGCCCGGAGCGCACTGGGGGCTACGTCAACAACAGCCTCTTGCCGAACGAGCACGTTACTTTCCGCACAAGCCTGTCATCGTGGATCTTCGCGCCGGCGTTTGTCCTCGGGCTCGTGGCTATCGTGTTGTGCTTCTCGGTGGGTCCTCTAGGGATTGCCCTTGGCGGAGGGCTGTTCGTGTCCGCTGCGATAGTGATGATCGCCCGCTATATAGATTTGAAAACGTCGGAGTTTGCTGTCACCGACAAACGGGTAATCATCAAAGTCGGAGTGCTACGCCGTCGTACGCTGGAGATCCAGTTGTCCAAAGTGGAGTCGGTCGCGGTAACCCAAGGGATCCTCGGCCGCATTCTCGGGTACGGTGAAATTGTTGTCAGAGGTACGGGGGGCACCCCGGAACCGTTTCGGAACATCAGTCGACCGCTTGAGTTTCGCCGTGCGGTGCAGATGGCTACCAGCGAGAGCGAGCCGTCCCCCGCTGCCGCACCGGTTGGCAGTCGGGGAGGCGACGAACTGTACGCTATCGCAGGACGCGCAAACTCCGTTCTTCAAAAGGTGCCAGGCTTCATCAGCTGTCGGGTGGAGAGCGAGAAGCCCCCGATTTTAGTGTATAGCTTCGATAACCCCTGCGACGCGGAGGGGTTTCTGGCTACTCGCGAGTTAACGGCGACGCCGGGGGTTCGGCACGAGGTCAAGCCGCAGTCTCCTGCTCAAGTGTTTGAGTATCGATAACCTTGCGCACGTCATCCTGACCAGGCTTACCCACGCGCAGGTCGGTGAAGCTGCGGTGTCCGGCGCCTCGAATGCGAGCGGCGGAATGGGTCAGGAGCGGAAGTAGCGGCTAATCTCGCAGCTGGCGGCCAAGCGAAGAATGCATCTCCTCAGCATCACGCATCTCCGAAGCGGTCGCTCAACGGGCGGGCGGCGGCGGCGCACCCAAAGAGTCGAGTTCGTCAATTTGCCGTTCAGGCGCCTAGCCTGCCACCTGTTGTAGAGGCTGATTGCCACGCCCATGGCAAAGACTGCGCCACAGAATACGAGCAAAGGTAGCCTGGCTTCTGGCCGATCCGGTGCAAGACAGGCCAGAAATACGAGCATCGCAACCATTAGGGGAGCGACGAAGAGCCACCACGAATCCCTGAGTAGATTCCTGCGGCGCACGAGTTCTCTGCGGTGGAACTCCAATATAGATGCCGCCGCACTGTCCGGCGACAGCGCTCGCGCGGCGGCATGTCTTCGAAGCTGATACGCAACAAAGAGCGTTGCCAGAATCATCGTGAGACTAGCGAGCTTCATCCGGAAGGTAGGCAAAACCCAAGCATTGATGCTGCTGCAGAGTACTACCGCTGCGCAGGCGAAGTACTCGATCAAGTCGCCTTTGCGAGCGCGTTTTTGAAATGCCTCAGAGTCATGCCGAATCTGCGCGATGCTCATCGGCGAGTGCTCCTCTTCCTGCTTCCAGAGCGCCTTGAGGTCTTCTTCACGCATGGTCTGTCTCACGGACGTGAAATTGTCGTATCAATAACGCCTTAATGCGGTGCACCTTGGTTGCCACATTGCCCGGAGCAATCCCTACAATCCCGGCGATTGACGCCGCGTCCATGTCTTCCAGATAAAGCAGGAAGACTTGGCGGTCGAGCACCTGCAATCGACCTACCAGTTCGATCAAACGCTCCACTATCTGCTTATGTTCGGTGATCGCCTCTGTGTCATGCGGATCCACCGTTCCAGCCACTTCATCAAGGGTATAGAGGCGCTTTGTGGCTCGGCGTCGCTTCCGGGTGATGTGTGTCATGGCTGTATTGTGAGCAACGCGATAGATCCAGGTTCGCATGGAGCACTGCTGCCGAAAGACGGAAAGGCTGCGCCAGACGGCGACGTGAATTTCCTGCAAAAGATCCTGACGCTCCTCTGCATTGGCCTCGTATGCGGCAGCTACGCGTTTAAGGGCCCCCGCGTATTCCCCCGCTAACTGCTCATACCACGCATCCTGGTCCTGGCATCCATCGGGAGTGGATTCCTTCGGCATGGTTAGCCCGAAGACGCTCGAACATTGGCTCTCATGCTAGAGGTAGTCGCCACCGAAGCGACTTTCTTACAGATAGGGAATCGGTTTGTGCCGTGATGGCCCTGCATCGACCCATTGAGGTCAATTTGTAGATGGGAAATATCACTTAGGTAGCGTTGAAAGACGACCACGTCCAGTTGTTAAGCAGCCGGTCGCGAGTGTCCCAAGAGTCACAGCGGACCGGTGACCCCGGCTCGTAGTCCCACGAACTCCACCGCAAATTTGCCTTCTTCGGCACGCAGGCCATTTAACCATTCACCGAACCCGTTCCGGATCTTCCACGAGCTTACGCACCGCGCGCTCGCGCAGCCGCACCGGCTGGAGCGGCTCTCCACGCTCGATATCGTCCGCCAGCGCGCTGCGCACCTGTACACGAATCGTTTCTGATCCTCCGGATCCCTCAGGCGCTTGAGGCGAGCTCCGCCGCTCGAGGTTGAGGTAGGTGCCGGCGAGCTCGGGGTGCTTCCGCACGGCATCCTGCGCTCGAATGGCCTCATCCCGAACCATCTGCGCCGCCGCGTTGCGCGCCTCGAAGAATTCGCGCTTCTCGATCACCCAGCGGTTGCGGTAAGTCTCGACTTCCTTGTGCTTGACCTGCCCCTCGGCGTCCCTCTCGGCGCGCTTCACCGTCACGGCATCTCGTCCCGTGCGCTGCAGGATCACCTCGTCACCCGAGCTGGGGCTGGGTGAGCGACTTCGCCACCGCGCGCTCGATGTCCTTGCCCCAGATCTCCCGATACCCGTCCCGGGTATGCCCAGCCGCACGAAGTAGGACGGCTCGGCGTTCGGGTCATGCCGGTAGGCATCCTTCCCGTGATCGAGGAGCTTGCCCGACGATAGCGCTCCTCCGGCGAGCGTGACGGTCGGCGCCTCGCGACGGACCTGGCTGGCGGCGCCCGGCGACCGTCGGCTGCGGGTCCGCCGAAATCGAGCTCAACGGGGCGCGCGAGACCCCGCGCCAGCGCGCGCACGAGCTGTGCTTGCTCCATGTCGGTCGGCCGGTAACCGCGCACGCGCAAGTCCCTCGAGCCGCGCCTGACGCCAGGCTTCCTGGCGGAAGCGCTCGGTGCCGGTCACGGTGACTTCGGTCCAGCCGCGCGAGTGGGCGATCTGAATCAGGCTGTGGACGACCTGGGTGTTCTCGCTCGCCGTGGTCAGCCGTCGCCCCAGATCCTTAAACGCCGGCGCGCCGTCGGGGAAAAAGAACCGATGCCCGTCCTGCACGAATCGATCGCGCACGGATTGCGGGACGGTCCAGGGATCGGTGTCCGCGCGCTGAAGCGCAGCTGCCGTAGCGGTCGAGGAGGCTGCGGAAGGCGCCGCGCCCTCGGTCGGCGCCGCCTCGACCGGTGAGTTCTGATGTCGGCGGGGCTTGCGGCTGGCTTCAATGGCATTGACCGCCGGCTCTCGAGGGGCGCTCTTTGCTCGCGGCGTCGGGCGCTCGACCGCCCTGGCCTTTCGGGGTGCAGCATCCGGTGCGTTCTCGTCCTTTCCGTTTCCGGTCTGCGGGATTTCGGTAGCCACGACGCCCTCCTACGCCCGTTCGATCGAACTCAAGAACGTATCCACGGCGACCTTCATCTCCCCATCCGAAAGCGGGCCCTCTTTGTCGGGGATCCGGCACCTTCGAGAAATCGGTCGCGAAATCCTCGAGCGTGAGGGACTCGATGCGCTCGATGTCCTCCACGGTGCCCTCTCGAATCACGACGTCCTCCTTCCTCGGCTGCGCCGCAGCGGTCGCAGTGTCGGGCGTGCCTAGCGCTTCGTTACAGGAATCAGCGCTCGGAGGCTCGCGGGCCGCCGGCGTGCTGACTGGCCCCGTGCGGCCGGGCGGCAAAGGAGCCGGCGGTGGCGGCAGCAGGCGCTTGCGAAATCGGGGGTCGGTGAAATACCGGATCTTCCGGCACCGAATCGGCCGCAGCCCTTCGTAGAACACGATGGCCTCCTCGGTTCCGAGCTCCTTCACCTCCTGCGGCAGAAGCAGCGCGCGGCGCTGCTGGCTCAACGTTTGCGCTCCTCGAGCGGCGACCCCGCCGATCGAAGAGATCTCCCGAGCGGCTTCGAGACGTGACTTGCACCGTGACCGTCGTAAACCCGAGCTCGTCCGAGATCTCGCGCGCATCGGCAAAGTCCTTCGGCGCGAACACGATGCGCGCGGCCAAGCTTTTCAGCATGATTTCGGCGTTATGGATTCCGTAGACCTCGCGCAGCTGCGCCGGCGTCTGAATGACCAGCACCACGCGCACGTTGTAGCCCGGGCAGATAACTGATCGCTTCCGCGATGATCGGAATGCGCCCTAAGCGCCGTGAACTCATCCAGGAGCATCATGACCTGGTGCTTGAGCGCCGGATTTCTCTCCGGAAGCTCGCGCGTCTGAAGACCGATGGCCTGCTGGAAGAAGAGGCTCAGCACCGGCCGCAAGCGGTGCAGATCGTCGGGATTGACGCTGACGTAGATGGACATGGGCGTGGTACGCAACTTGCGAAGATCGAAGTCGCTCTCCGCGGTCGCCGCATCGAGAATGGGGTTCAGCCAAAGATCGAGCCGACTCGTGAAGGTCTTGCGGATCGAGCTCGCGGTCACGGGCGCCAAATCGATCACGTCGTAGAGTGCGCGCACGCACTCGCTCGAGAGAGGTCTTCGGCCGCTGTTGCGACCCTCGATTAGACGCTTCCAGTGCTGGCCGAACCCCTCAGCATCACTCGCCATGCCCTGGCGCAGGACCTCCCCGATCGTCGTAGGGAATGAGGGCGTCTCGAAAAGATAGAGCGCAATGCCTAGGAAAAGTGAGCGGGCGGAAGCGGTCCAGAAGGGATCGACGTTGGGCGGATCGGGATAGAGCATCTCCGCGATCCGCTGCAGATCATTCAGGCGCCGCGCGGGATCTCGCCGAGACGTAGGAGAAGGGATTCCAGCGCGCGGTACGTCGGTCCTCCGCAAAGGGATCAAAGAGGTAGCAGGCCTGGCCAGATCGCGCACGATAGCCCGCAGTCAGCGTCCAGTTCTCGCGCTTGATGTCGACGCAGACCAAGGAGCCCGGCCAGTTGAGCGCATTAGGAACCACGACGCCCGTTCCCTTGCCTGCGCGCGGCGGCGCGGCGAGCGCCACGCCCTGCTGGCCGGCGAGCATGAGACAGCGTCTCCCGCGGGCTCCCAAAATGATCCCCTCGGTTCTTAAGAGTCCCGCGGCGGCGATCTCCCGGCGCGTCGCGAAGCGGGCATCGCCATGGAGCGAGCGCCGTCGCGGCAGCAACCAGACGCCCAACGTGGCCGCCCACCAGGATGCAACCGACAGCGGATGAACCCCAGAGTCGACGGCGAATCGACGGGGTGCTGGCCGTAGTAGTACCCGTACCGAGCGACGGTGAGCGGGCTCGCGCTTCGTACATCGGCGTGCACAGACCAGAGGAAGAAGAATCCCGCGAGATACTGACCCGCGAGGAGCGCGACACGCGCTCGCGAGCGCAAGTTTTGCCGCCCGGCCTGGGACAGACCTAGTCGGCTTCTGCCAGGCCGCGGCGCCGGCGCTCAGGCTCATAGAAGACCTCCCGAATGAAGCGCTCCTGGCGCTCGACTCCAAACTGGATCACGACATCAATCAGGAGATAGAGAAGACTCTTGATGTCGCGCCGGGCGAGCTCGCGCCCGCCGGCACTTTGCTTGACAAGCAGCACCAGCTGCTCGAACGCGAGCTCACAGCTTCCGGCGTGGATACTCGTGATGGAACCCGGGTGGCCCGAGTTCACGTTGCGCAGGTAGTCGAAGGCCTCTTCCGCCCGCAGCTCTGCCAAGAGAATCCGATCGGGCTTCATCCGAAGACAGGACTCGAGCAGCTGCTTCGGCGTCACGCGGGCCAGGCCCTGGTCGTCCTTCGAGTAGAAGAGCCGGACGTGATTCGGGTGACCATCGAGCACCAATTCACGCGCATCCTCGATGGTGATCAGCCGCTCCGCGGCGGGAATCTCTCTGATCAAAGCCTTCGTCCACGTCGTTTTGCCGGAACCGGTGGGGCCGGAGACTAAGATGTTCTTGCGGCTCGCGACCGCCAGGCGCATGAACGTCTCGTACTCCTGCGCAGCCAGCAGCCGAAGCAACTCCTGCTCAGTCCCATCGAGCGCCGCGGTCGAGCGGCGGGTCGATTTGAAAATCCCGCGCTTGGCGAGCTCACCGATCGACCAGACCTCTTCCGAGGGCCGGCGGAGCGTGATGGCGACGGTGCCTTGGGTGGTGGCCGGCGGCAGGACAATCTGAGCGCGCTCCCCGGTTGGAAGCGCCGCGGAGAGGAGCGGCGTCGCTTCATCAACCCTCTGGCGGGTGGAGTTCGCAATCAGCTTGGCAAGCCGCCGGCACCAGTCAAAATCCGCAAACGGCAAAGGCCGCCGCTCCCATCCCTTTCGCGTCTCGACGAACGCCTCGCCCGGCCGGTTGATGCAGAGCTCGGTGACTTCGGGGTCGCGCGAGGATCGGCCGCAACGCGCGCAAGTTCAGCTCGAGTGCCGAAGCGCAGGATGCATTCAATGCGCGAATGTCCGCTGTCACGGGGTCTTCTCCGCCGTCGCGAGCGCTCGCCCGCCACGCGAAGCGCATACACGGGGCGAAAGTCCACATCCCGCGCGACAAAGACCTGGATGCGATCGCCCTGGGCCTTGGTCACGGTGGGAGGGATGCTCACGGTACTTCGCAAAATCTCGGTCATCACATCGGTCGAGGTGGACGGACTCACGACGACGGAACCGCTGCTGTTCTGCGAGTTCACCGCACCCTGGACCGCACCGTTGATGACGGTTAATAGAATGGCCGCTCCGAAGCGGTCCCAGAAATGCCGGTTGACCTCTCCAGGAAGTCCTGAGCGCCCCAGCTCGTCCGTTCCCGGCGAGGCAAGCGGCACCACAACCCCGGTCGGCGTGCGCGCTTCCGTCCAGAGCACAAAGATGCGGGCGGAGCCCTGTTGTACTTGGCCGCGGGTCTCGCCCACGAGCTTGGTTCCTCGCTCGAGGAGCACGACCGTTCCGTCCGCACTGAAGGTATCGGTCGCCGTGATGCACGTCGTCATCCCGGGGAGCGTGGAGTCGATCGCGGTCTCGAGCGTGCAGTCGATGAAGGCGCCCTTGGCGAGCAGAAACCGTCGCGTCGGCAGCACCGAGGCCGCTACCGCCGGGATCACGGTCGGGCGCAGCAGCGTGTTCAAGCCCTGTGCGGAAGTCTCACGTTGGTCGCCCGCGCCACTGGGCAGATTCGGCGCAGCAAGAACGCGCCGGATCCGCGCCTGGAGTGCCGGGGCCAGCTTGAGGTGAAGTCGAAGGGTCTTTGGAGCTGCGCGCGAAAGCGGGACCGGCCAGGCGCCGCTCGAAAGCGAGCTCGCCCGGTGACTTGGCGGGCGGACCCGCGGGGACTCCCTGCTGCCCGATGCTCCCGGGCGTGCCAACCGAGGTTATGCCGGTGACCGGAAACGTTGGCGCAGAACCCAGGAGTTGCTCCACCGCGCTCGGATCTGCCGCTTGCGTCGTCGGCGCCGTAGGAGTCGGATCTTTGCGAGTGAACGGCGAACCAATGGGACCTAAGGACGGCAGGGGCATCTCTCCGCGGGCGCGGCTCTGAGAAGCTGCCACTGCCGCGTGTTGCGCGCGCGAGGGACGACTCAAGGCTTTCGTGTAGTACCAGGTGAGAAGTCCCAGACTCATGGCCCCCATGAGCCCTACCGCGAGCATGTTGCTCAAGCGGGACTGAACTGAGCGGGCGCGATTGATGGACGGAATGCCGCGATCACCGGCGATGGGCTGCGCAGCGGGGTCAGCCGCTACGTCTTCACGCGGGGTCTCGACCTCGGCGCCTAATTCCTGGCCAGACTCCGTACGGGAGAATATTTTCATGAGCGGGGTCCTTTCGTCGCACGCTCGACGTCTTCAGAGGTCGTGTTGGACTTCAAGCGCTCGCCGCTCCCCACAAGCCCCTTGTTCACGATGCAACCGGTCAGTTTCCCCCGTCGCAAAATCAGTCGCTGAGCCACGCGGTGCAGGATCACGTCCCCATCGTCCATACTGAAGTTCAGGAGCGATTCCGTGCCATCCTCGTTTCGGACAAAGATGGCGGGTTCCTCGGCGTGCGCCGCGAACCTGATCCGCGTGTGCACGCCATCGTCCGATGCGGCAACGGGCTGGATGGCGGGATTACCGCAATACCAGTAGTCGAAGTTCCGGGGTCGGTGTGTGTCGAACGCTTTTTCCGTAGCGCTTTCGGACTCTTTCAGCGGATCGGCTGGGTATGTGAAGCGCAGCGCATAAATCACCTCCTGAGTCGCATCCGGGCGCTGTGCGCTCGCCGAATAATCCACCTGATAGGTGTGCCGGGAGGTGACGACGGTGAGGTTGGTACCGACCCTGGCCACCTTGGGCTTGAGAAACAGATGATTGTCCTGCGCGACGAAGGAGATCCCTTCGATATCGCCGGCTGCGAGCCCCACAAACGTTTCTCCTGGCTGAAATTCCAGATCGGTTTGGTAACCGACGTAGCCCGTGAGCCGGTAGACCTGATCCTCGCTGTAGGCTGCAGTGCGAATGCGCGCATCCGCGAGCCCCGGATTCGGGAATGTCTCGGCGATCGTGAACGGAATCATGCAGAGGCCCGTCGCTAAAGCGGCCAAGCGGTGCGCGAGGGTCTGTCGATAGTGACGATTCACGGTGAGCCTCCAGAGCGCGGCGCGCCGGCGGGTGAGGCGGTGAGCGCGGTAGTAGCGGGGACGGCCGTGTCGGGGAGCACTTCCGGCTCCGGCCTAAAGTCGACCACCTTGAAGCCGAGCGGATTCCAACCGCGTACCTTGGGGTCGGTGGAGGGATCCGAGTACACGTACTGAACCGCGGCAATCCAGTGGGTGGTTTCCTCGTTTGCCGCACCGGCCGCCCGCTTGGCCTTCACGTAGCGGACCTGCGCCAGGTCGGTGACCCCGCTCGCGCGCTTGAAGAAGCTGACGGAGCTGACCTGCGCACGTATCGTGGTGCCGTCTTTATAGGTATTGAGGGGCGAATTCGGGTTGGTGGGGTTCCACAGGGCGTACCAGGCCTGATTGCGCTGCGCGCTGTGGAACGCCCCGCACTCCTCGTAATCGCTCTCCGCCGTGGCGTAGTTGAACCGCTCACACACCGTCACGTAGTGAGTGAGGAGGTAGCGCGTCACCGCCTCCTGCACGCCCGTGCTTCCCCGATACACTGGTACCACGTCCACGATCCCGGTTGCGTTGTCGACGCGCACGACGAAGGGCTCGACGTGTTTCAAAGGCATGAGGAGCATCAAGGCCGCAGCGAGCGCCAGCACCGCGATCCAACCCGCTCCCGCAACACCGAGCGCAAGACGTGTCGTGCGACGCCCCTGGGCGCGTGCGTCGGCATCCCACGTTGCGGCCTCGCGGAAATACCCCGCAAGTTCAGGATCCCGTCTCATCGCCGCGCCCCAACCGCTGGCATCGCTCCGTTGCTCGACATCGGGGCCGGTGGGTTGATGGGCTTCAAGCGTCCCTCGCAATCGACACGCGTGCGATGGGCGCTACAGGCACAAGTGAGCAGAACCAGAACCATCACCATGAGTTTCATAAAGCTTCAGTCCTCGTGATCTGAACTGCGAAGGGACTACCGCCCCTCCCGAATCTGGTTGTCACGCCACCGCCGGCCGGCGAGGCCCACGACTGCACGGCGGGCGTGGTAGCCGGCCCTGCGACTTAGGGGGTCGTTGCGCGACGTCCCGGAGTCCGTGAGTCCCCGTGTGAACTGTCCGGCGGTGCGCACGGCGCGCCCAAAGCCCCACGCCAACGCGGCACTCACCACGCCAAAGGTGCTCAAGGCCAAACCACTGGCGAGCCCCGCGGCCATCGGCATCACTTGGCGCATGACCAGGAATGTGAGACCTGCAGCCAGACACACACGCACCGCATTCGCGATCTCGATGCCCCCGCCCACGCTCACCGCTTGATTGGCAGCGACCGTGACTACGCGGAGCATGAGTGCTGCGACCAGAACGGTGAGAATCGTGATCAGGGCGTAGTTCGCAAGCTGCGCCACCCAGGCCTCGAAGAAGCGCTTGGTGGTGTTGAAAAGGAGGAGCGCGATAAAGAGCGGACCCAAGGCTAAGAGGACGGATAGCGCAATGCGCGAAAGCGACAGCAGAAAGACCGTGTAAAGGGCAGTGAGCGACACCATGAGGTACACCGCTCCTCCGGCCAGGTAGTAGGCGAAATTCCCATTGAGGATCCCGCGCCTTTGCGAGCAGCAGGTTTGCGACATCCGAGCCCGCAAAGAGAATCTGATCGACGATCCCGACCGGGTCGTAGGCGCCGACGACGACAGCAGCGAGCTGCGCAGGCGCATTGAAGAACGTATCCACGATCACAGAGTTATAGAGCCAGAGGTTGATCACACACCCGAGAATCACCGCGAGTGTGATGATGCGTTTCACACCTGCGATGAAGGGCTCCTCGATCTGCCCGGTGAGCTGCAGATACCCCCAGACCATGACGTAGAGAACGCCCAAGGTGACCACGGCCGGCTCAAGCGCGCTCGCAATGATTGCGGTGTTGTCACCGATGTATCCGGTGAGGATGGCGTTGAGCCAGGCGCTGAATTCGGCAAAGAAGCCCATGGACGTTTCACTTTGCCTTTGAGCGGCGAGACCAAGCTGCTACCGGCGTCGCAGCGCCGAGGAGCTTTGGGCTCATCCGCGGCACTGTGAGGACCCTCTCTTACAGGCCCATGGGAGGAAGTGAACGGAGCGAGCCCTGATCGGCGATCGCGCGTTCGCGAACCTGCTGGGCGCGGGTCCACTCCTGCGCCTGTGCGACGTGATAGAGCATCTGGAGCTTTGTTTGCTCGTTCTGCAGCATCCCCTGCTCGGCGGTGATTCGCGCCGTCAGATCCAATGAGGCCTTTTGATCGGCGGCACTGCCGATCGCACTGATCAGTTGCTGTAGTGAAGCGAACCGATCACTGGAGTTCGCGAGTGCAGTACTCGCGGTGGCCTGGAGCAGTGCCGGGTTCTGACGGGCCAGCGTCAGTTGCGCCTGCTCGCGTGGGCGAGAGCGCTGCCACCTGCGCCGGGGTCAGAACGGCGTTTGCATTGACGAGACTCGTAATACTCGAGGCCAGTGCCGGATAGCTTCCCGAGGAGCCGTTGATCACTTGGGAGAGCTGTGACCAGTTGCTGGGAAGGTAGTTACGCGTCACGCCGGAGAGAAGATTCTGCATGCCGCGACCGCCCGTGATCGCCGCATATGCACTCTGGGCCTGGCTCAGCTGGCTCTGTGCGATCGAGAGCTGCTGCTGCAGCGTTTGATACTCCTGGATCAGTTGAGTGAGCGATGCGACATCGATGACCGCGAACTGGGCGTGCGCGGGCCGGGCGCCACCGAAGGCGAGAAGTCCGACTAGAACGAAACCCGTTACGATTTTGGAAAACATGAGGCAATCTCCTTAACGGTTGGTGCGGGTCGAGCGCCTTCAGCCCAGGACCCCTCGATAGAACTGCGGCAACCAGCGCTCTGGCACCGCGCCATGCTGTTCAATCAATTTATTCAGCAAGTCCACCGCGCTCCGGCGGCCGGAAATCACCGCGAGCTCTGCGTCAAATCCTTTGAGGTCGAGCTCGCACACGAGGCTCTGATGGCCTTGGCGGACGAGAAAGCGACGGGACCCCGGCTCGAGCTCTTCCTTCACGAGCTTGAACTCCCGCTCGGTGAGCCCAAATCCGCTCACGTAATCGTCAGCATTCGCATCTGCATTCGGGAAGAAGATCTTGGTTGGGGTCTGCTCGATCAGCGTCCGGCTGATGGGACTACCGAGGACATCGCTCGCGCTCTGGGTGGCGAGCGCCATGACACCATTCAACTTCCGCCAGGTCTTGGGTCCATCCTTCGCGAAGCCCTCGAAGGCGGGATCGGCGAGCAGCCGCCAGAACTCGTCCATCCAGCAGACGAGCCGCCGACCGTCGAGAAGATGGCGGACCAGATGAAAGAGGTAGAGCGTGACCGGCGTGCGGGCGATCTCGTGATCCAGGAAGTCCGTGACGTCGAAGCCCACCATCGCGTTCGTCGCGAGCCTCGGGACGATGACGTCTTCGTCGTTGTCAAAGACCCAGGAATAATCCCCATGCGCACCCTCGCACCACGGTGCCAGGCGTGCGTAGAGCCCCTCGGCATCCGTTGCGTCCAGAAACTCCATGAGGCGTGAGAGCCGCCGCGCCGAGAGCTCAAGGGCCAGCGTTCCGCGCAGGGCCTGATCCAAGTCCGCCTGCTGGCGCACCGAAAGACCTGCGCCCGTTGCCGGTCTCACCAACACCCGCAGCCAGCTCTTGAGAAATTCGACATTAAGCGGGGTCGGCGGGAGCTTGAGCGGATTGAACCCGGTACGCTCGCCGCTCTTCAGCGCGCAGTACTCCCCTCCCAAGGCCCGAACCAGAATCTCGAGCCCCCGATCCTTGTCGAAGATGATCTGTGTCGCCTGGGCACGCGTGAGCATCGCGACCAGAAACCCGATGAAGACGGTCTTGCCCGAACCCGTGGGTCCACAGATCAACGTGTGCCCGGTGTCCTTGCGGGATCCACCGTCCGGGTCCGTGGGGTCTGAGGCGTGGAGCGAGAAGTGGAACGGCGAGCGCGCACTGGTGATAAGAAGCGTCAGCGCATCTCCCCAGTGATTGCCCCTCGCACGCCCGGCCGGGTAGTTATGAAATGGCACCATGGCCGAGAAGTTGCGCGAGGTGATCGGCGCCTTGCGCGGGCGCATCGGAAAATTCCCCGGTAGCTGCGCCCAGAAGGCAGCCTCAAGCGCCAGGTCCTCCCTCGCCACCGTCATCCCGGTATCGGCGAGCTTCGCGCGCGCCACGCGCGACGTGATCATTGAGGCGCTTCATCCGCCGGGCATCGATCTCTTTGAGACCGACTACGGCGGAGGAACCGCTTGCGCGCTCGGGCTGAGAGTGCGGGTCATCGGCCATCACCTGGAGCGAGAAGTGATGATCGCCCATGACGAACTCGTTGCTGGTGAGGGCATCGAGAGCATCTTTCAGCTCCTCGGCCTGAGACACTGAGAAATCGCCTGCGTTGACCATTCGATTGAACTGACGCTGCAAGAGCGCCTGGCCCGCGGCCTTGGTCAGGAAGGCAAAAGACTGCGTCAGAACGAACGGAAAAGGTGCCGATAGGAGCGCATCGAACATCCCGACCGTCGTTGGGGTCGGGTACTCCTTGATCCCGAGCATCGCGCCCACACGAGTCGCAGTCGGTAGTCGGTACTCCAGCGCTTCGGTCCCAAAGGACAGCCGCGAGGTTGCAAGGACTTCGTGAATGGGCGCACGGGGTAGCGGTACGGGACGAGACTCGCCGTTGACCAGGAGCGCAAAGAAAGTCAGCGGCCCTGAGTACTCGCGCCCGTTGTGCGAATAGACACTGAGCGCTTCCGGCTCATAGCGCGCCAGCGAGGCGCGAACGGTCTCGCGAAGCTTCTCGCAGGCATCCAGGGCATCCGCGAGCTCCAGCGTCGACTCTCCGCTCTTTGTGCGGCTCATCAGCTTGGCGGCAAGTGAAGTCGCCACTCCCGCAGTCGGGCGGTAAACGGTGGAGAGGTAGAGCTCATTCACCATGAGCGTTTGGTGAGCGAGGCGCTCTCGATACTTGAACTCGAGGACATTCGCAAAGGAACTGCCGCCCTCCCCGACCGGTGTCATCTCGCGCCGGCGGATGACGTGCGCCCAGAGCGCGACCTGGGGGCTTGCAATGTTTCGCCAGAGAACGTTCAACCGCTCGTGCCAGGTGTTGAGCGTCTCATCGTCCGCGCATTCGAAGCTCGCTCCACCCAAGCGAAGGACTTGAACGTAATCGCCGAAGGCGGTCTTCACGATATGCGGCGACACGTGTGCGGCGTAAGGAATGCGCTGAGAAGCGGAGAGCTCGCGCCGAAGCGTTGCGGGATGTGCGCTCATGACCGGCGCACTCCCGCGTAAGGCAGAGCTGAAACGGGCGAGGTCCGGCGCCGCCCGCGAACGTCCGGCACGTCGAGAGCCAAGGGCGAGTAACTGCTCGACTTCCAGTGGCGTGCGTTCGCGAGCAGCGCCGGGATCCGGGTGCGCCCCGAGAGGAGCGCCAAGTCAAAGAAGCGCGCATCCCGCGCGCAGAGCAACATGCAGATGCCATGGATCGGCAAACCGAGGGCGAGCGTCAGGAGGTTCTTGGTAAGGAGAAAGACCTCCATCGTGAAGACGCCATTCACGAGCAGCGCCGAGTACGTCACGCCCCAGCGCATCGGTGGCCGGGTCGCTCCGACAAAGAGCGGATCGACCGTGAGACCTGAGTTGCGATCTGCGCATGACTACACGCCGAACATGCCGCGGACCCAGGTGACGATCTGCGGTGCTCCGAAGGCGATCGCGATCCCCAAGATCGCCGCGATACACCAGCCCCAGGAAATTCGATTCGCCATCGCCATGGCGCCGAGCACCATGACGAGAATCACGGCAACGGGCGTGAGCCAAGCCAGGATATTGGTCTGCAGCGCCGTCGCACCCGTCATGAACGGCGAGGCTTGTGCGAGCGCCAGCCCGGGGATGAGAAGACACAGTGTGAGGAGGCATCCTCGCCGACCTGGTCGCGGTTTGTGGGCCCCGTGTCATCGCAATTCTCCCCTTCGTTGTGGAGCAATCTGTCTTCAGTGCAATGCCACCACGAGGGATGCGACCGAAGCGAGGGGCTAATCGCGGAGAAACCACCCCATAACTTTAAGTTGTGAAGCCATTTTTGGGTCGCAATTGCCGTGAAACCACCCACGAACTCAGCCGCGTCTTAAGGCCAGCGTCTTGAGATCTCACCGCCTGCGCACTGCAGAAGTCATTCAGTTGAATGAAATTTTGCGCGGACAGGAGCGACGCCAGTGGATTAGTCTTGTGGCCCAAACTTACGCGCGTGGCGAGGAGTGTTGATGAGCGCACGCGAGACGGAGGCTCTCCCGCCCCTGAACACGTTCAGGGAGCGTGCCGTGTGGGCTTCATTGTGCGTCGCCTGGAAGATGATCCGCTTCCCGGTCGTGGCACTCATGATCATTTTGGAGCCCGTGGCGCGGCTACTCCTCGCCGGCTTCGCCCTGCTGATGACACTGACGGCGTTCTTCCTGAAGCTTGTGATGCCGCCGCAAGCTCACGCGCCTTTTTGGACCCTGCTCGCGATTGCCGTGGGCTGCATGGCAGTTCTCACGGTCTACCATGCGATCCTGCGATTTCTGTCAGCCTGAGCCTTTGCTGGCTTCGTCAAAGAGGGGCAGCTGCACCCCGCCCTCTGGCTCCTGCTCAGCGGGCTCGGGGGCCTTTGAAGGCTCCTCCGCTCTTGACTTACTCCGCTTCGACACCGCTGCCTTCTTGGCCGCGCGGCTCTTATGCTGACAGTCCTCACAGAGGGGTCGGTCCAGCGTGAGTCGGTCCGCCACGACCATGGCCGGGCAGCCGGTGCAGCGAGCGATCGCCCACTGCTCGCCTTCGGCCAGGTGATTGAGGAGCATCACCAACTGGTCAAATGTCAGACGTGCGTGTGGAACGAAGTCTTGGAAAAGCTCGAGTGCCGCACACAGGCGCTCGCCGCGTGCCAGATTTGGAAGGCTCGCTTTCGCATTCGCCACCGGCTCGGTGGGCAGCACTTTCAGCATCTGGCACACGCCAGCGATCGTATCCGCCTCAGTCCGCAGGCCCGGGGACGTCAGAAGTGCAGCCAGTTGACGCGGGGTGGGACCGGGCGGTCGCCGAGGTACCTTCTGAGGCTTATCCCGCCGCTGCAATTTAGAGAGCTTGCGTACCCGGTCCGCCGACAAGCCGGTCCACGCGCTGATCGTGCGCGTCCGCGCCTCTTGAGAGAGCATGCGCATCGCAAGATTGAAGCTGCGCAGGTCGCGGCTGTAGCCAGCGTCGGAGACACGCATAATGGATTCGAAGGCGCGATAGCCTTCACTCCTATTTCCGACGCGGTATCCGGCGTCCGATCGACCGCCGAATCATCTGTTTCTTTGTGGAGGGCACGGATACGGCGGAAGTGTTGTGTTGGAATCGGTGCATGCCTACGCCTAGCCAGACCGTCGGCTCCGTCGGGCGGCGGTTCGCCTCGCAGTGGCGCATGAAGAGATCGAGTTTCCGCATCCACCCAAGTCCCGATCGGCGCAGCAGCTGGTCGAGTGCCTCCAGTTGGCTCACGGGGAAGCGGGCATTCTCGGTCGTGAAGTCGAACCAGCTGTGCGCGTCACTGTCCGCCACGAGGTTGTGTTCGACGGTACGAAGTTTCCCGACCAGGACGCGTATGGCGTGCGAGTGCGCAGCCCCCGAGACGCCACGTAACATGACCCAGCGGCGACTCAGGACGTATCGGCCGCGAACCTTGCGAACCGTATGCGTGTGAGTCAGGTATTGCAGAACTTCCGCTGGATCCAATCGGCGATTGACGAGCCGCGTGAGCGATTCCAGGGACCGACCCGATCCCCGCATCGGGAGCGGCAGGGGATTGCCGAGTTCGTCCACGTAGTCGGGACTGGTGCGCCACAGGGTGACCAGATGCGAGGCCTCATGAAGTTCCCGGACGTTCTTGGGCGGTGGCAGGAATTCGTTCCGGCTGGCGGCGAGCGCCAACCCGAAGGCTTCGGCGATCGCGGCCGTGTCAAAGCCACAACGCACCATCACGCGCGCGAAGCACTCAATGGCTTCATAAGCCGTGGGGTCGAGCGGGGATCCGTTGGACCGCTTCGCGCGGGAGCGGATGGCAGCGCCGCGGCTATAGAGGGCGTTCATATCCTATCGGCGGCGTGGCCCGCGACGTCGTGCCGCAGGGCGCCTGCGAGCGCGCCGGGGTGGGTCGTGAGCGGCGTGAAGCACCTTTCTCCCGGTCACGATGGGATCTTCGTACGCGTAGGCGCCTACGCCCACATGGGTCGTCGGCTCAGTTCCGGGTTCCACCTCCCAGCTTCGCAGGTACCCATCCAGCTTCCACAAGAGTGCGGTCATTTCGCGTTTCATGCGTCGGTGGATCTCCGGGAGCGCTCGCACCGGGATGTAGGGATTCTTGGCGGAGCGCTCGAGCAGCGTCGCGGAAGGGTCCCCGCTTGCGATGTTGTGCTGGACCGTTCTCAGCATGCCGGCGACCGACATGAGCCCATGCACATGGACGCTCGAAAGATCCCTGGTCAGCGCGACGTATCGATCGGTCGGACCGTAGAGGCGCCCCCGACGCTGGATAGCGTTGGCACGCAGCAGAGATTGCATCACGCGCGTGACGTCTTGATGGGGGAAGAGCCTTCGGATGAGACCCGCAAGGGTGGGGCCACGCCCCCGAAGCGGAATTCTCAAGGGCTGGCCATCGGGCCCGCGAAAGGCCGGGTCTGAATACCAATGAGCGACGATGTGCGGGAGCCCTGCGACGTAGGGGATGACGCCCGGATCGAAGGGACGTTCGGGTTCGGCCAGGGTGCTGCAGAGGTTTCTCACCATCCGAGTCAGGTCACTCGGCGAATGACCTGTCTGCACGAGAATGGTCAGAGCCTGCTTCAGCACGTCCTGCGCGTAGTCCCGAACGGAATCCGTCCCCTTAAAGCCGGTGACCCGCGCCTTTGCTGCCGGCCGCGGCATGGCTAGAGGACTCCCGAATCGTGCACCGACCGTGGGCGGTGCCGGGGAGCCGATCGCTTGCCTTTAGCTTCCGCGCGGCCCGCGGCGGCCGGTGCCGGGCGGGCGGCAGGCTCCTGGAAGAACTGGAGCGCGACCGCAAATCGCAGCGCGCTAGGCTCCGGATGGCGCTTCTGGGAGGGATGCTTCGGGCGGTTGAGCGCATCCTGTGCGCCCTCGAGGAAGATCTCCGCCTGCTCGGCGAGTTCAGGAACGATCACCCGCGCGGCGTAGGGATCCAAGTGCCCGCAGACGATGCGTTTGGCAAATCGCGGGCGATCGGGATTCTTCAGGTTATAGAGCAATGTCTCGATGTGCTCTGCCAGCTCCTCGCCCGAGCGCCTCGATCCCCGCCTCATCCCATCCGACGTTGACACAGGTGCGGCTGACGGCCTCCAGTGTCCCGTCCGCGTGCTCGCGCACGGCTTGTGAGCGCAATAGCTCCTCGAGGACCGGCGCCGCATTGTGACTATCGCCGCTGTGACGCTTGACCAGTGCCCAAAACGAGCGCCTCGCGCCCTTCCGGGGCAGGCGGGCTGGTGTGCCGGAGGGGTCCTGGAACTTCGGATCGTTCCACCACCCCTGCAGGACTCGTTCCGCCCGCACTCGGCCTCGCTGCTTGCGGGGCGGCGCGCCGCGCTCCTCGGCCAGGAGGGCGGCGACCTCAACGCGAGTGAGCCCCGTATTTGCGGCGATCCGGGAGACATTGACTCGACCGGCCCGTGAGTCGTGACTCTCGCGGATGGCAGCCTTGACATAGGCAAGTCGCGCGAGCGCTGTGAATTCGCCGATTCCGATGCGCGCATCGAGCAGAAAGCGGGCCAGCGGCTCCAGCAGCCGCAGCGTCGCGGCATTAACCGCCGTTGTAACGTTCCGACTCATCGCCGCGCACGGGACGACAAGCAATGAAGCAGTCCGCTTCGCTTTGAGGATTTCGCCATGACATTTCCCCCATAGAGTTGCAGCAAGCGTGCGGATATGGTAATCCTCCTATCCAGAATTGCAAAAGAATTTATCAGTAGCGTGCTTTGAGACAGCCAAGGGCGACCCGGCAGAGATATCCCGCATACGAACAACGACTCGGAGAAGTGAGCGACTCATGGGTCCCCGTAAAGACGACAGCCCAGCCAGCAGGGCACCGCAGAGCAGCACCCGGCCGGGCATACCTCCCAAGCCTTTGGTAGCCAACCCAACGAAGGCGACTCTGCAAGACGAAGAACACGCACCGCCAGCCGTACGCCCTCGGCAGGAGGTACAGCGCGTTAATCAGCGTTGCATCGAAATGTTGACGCAGGCTGCACGCATGGCGCGCCTGGAGATGTCGCCGCTTGTCAGAGAGTTGCGTGAGGTCTTACTCCAAATGACCCCGGAGACGCGCGCGCGGGCAGCTCGCCGCACGTTCTTGCTGGTGGACATGGAGCTCGGAAATGGAGATCTATGGCGGCGGTTTAAGAGTCATCCCGCGCGCGTCGAGCCCGCCCTCAAAGGGCGCGGCACGTTTCCACGCGCGGCTGCGGTTCAACTTGCTCGAGACACATTGATACTGGCCTGGTACGGGGTCCGCGCAGATTGCCACGGTGCAAAATTGCTTCTGGGAATGAGCACCGTGGTTGCCGACATCGTCGCCAGCCTGTCTTTGGCTGATATCAATCGGATCGCGGAGCGGCAGTTTCGCTATGTACGGCCCCGCTGGGAAGATCGACCCGACCTGTGGCTCAAGCTACTCTCGGCTTCTCAGACCCCCGACATTCGTCGGGCGCGGGATGTCAATTTGCGCGGGCTGCAATTGATTGTCGGCGCCATCGTGATTCCAACAAGTGTTCGGGCCTGTGGATCTGTTGTTGCTGCTAGACGTGCTGCTGCCGCCTGCGGTGGCGATGGTTCCGCTCTGCTACCTGGTGAGGTGATGCGGCCATGAAGATGCCAACGATCCGCCGTATGTGGACGTTCTACAAGCACATCGTCCTGCAGGAGGGACTAGGCATAAGGCACCGCAATCAGGTGCAGGTGCTCGCGCAGAACGCCTTTTACCTCGGGGCGCAGACGACGCTGCAAGCGCTCGCCGCGCTGCTCGAAGATGGCGACGTGGACCAGATGCACCGGGTCATTGAGCGCCACGGGCGGCAGATCAAGGCCATCCAGGGCTTGCGCCCTCAAGCGCGGCGGCACTGAGCCGCGGGAAATAATCGCCACGCGTGACGGACATGGCCCGGCTGCTGCCGGTTAGGGGTCGATGAACGAGGTTTCGCCGGCTAGGACCGGTCCTGACCCCAAGCCGTCTGATGATCTTCCCAATAGCAGCCGCTGAAACGGTGAAAAGCGGACCTTCACACGGCCGCGTTGCCTGAACCCGCGGTGTCGGGCATTCTCCCGCGCAGAACGTTGAGGGGGCGGATGGGGGCAGCCTCGCAAGAGCGCGTAAGCACACCGAGTGGGGCGGTGTTCTTGAGCTATGCATCACAGGACGCCGACGCGGCGCGTCGCATCTGCGATGCGTTGCGGGCCGCTGGTATCGAGGTCTGGTTCGACCAGAGTGAACTCAGGGGCGGAGATGCCTGGGATCGCAAGATTCGCGATCAGATTCGTCACTGCACGCTTTTCATTCCCATTATCTCGGCCCATTCCCAAGCCAGACTTGAAGGGTATTTCCGCCGGGAGTGGAAGTTCGCTGTAGAACGCAAGCGAGATATCGCGGATGAGATGGCGTTTCTCCTGCCCGTTGTCATTGATGAAACACCGGAACGAGAGGCCTCGGTCCCGGAGGGATTCCATGAGGTTCAATGGACACGATTACCTGGGGGCGCAGCATCGCAAGAGTTCATCGAGCACGTCTCTCGGTTACTGACCGGCCATGAGGATCTACCGAAGCCGACTGTGCACGCGGTTCATCCCAGCCTCGCTCCTGCGCCGATCTGGTCCACAGCACAGTCTAAATCAAGTTCGCCAGTGCGAATGTGGCTGCCGGTGATAGCCCTTGCTGCGGCGGTAATTGTTGCCTACGTCGGTATTGACCGATACGTCTTGCAAAAGGGCACCCAGGCTTCGGGTGCACCCGCAACCGCGCCCACGGACAAGTCGATTGCAGTGCTGCCGTTCGTGGATATGAGCGAGAGGCACGATCAGGAGTATTTCGCTGATGGAATGTCGGAAGAGATCCTAAATCTGCTTGTAAAGATCCGTGGCCTAAGAGTGATCGGCCGTACTTCCTCATTTGCCTTTAAGGGAAAGCAGACCGACTTGCCCTCAATCGGAAGGGCATTGGGAGTGACGTACTTGGTCCAGGGGAGCGTTCGCCGCTCGGGCGACCAGATCAGGGTGACTGCGCAGCTTATTGATGCGCGAGACGGCTCGCACCGGTGGTCCGACACTTTTGAGGGCACAGCCGCTGACATCCTGAAACTGCAAGACACGATTGCGGTGCGGGTCGCTCGTTCGCTCGACTTAGAGGTTTCGACCGCTCTGCCGGCACGCCCAACGATCAGTTCCTCGGAAGCCTATGACTACTATTTACGAGGGATACGGGAACTAGATGGAAACTCGACGGACGGTATCGAGACAGGGCGCGGTTATCTCCAGAGGGCACTTGCGCTTGCTCCACAATTTGCGCCAGCCGCGGTCGCAATTGCCGAAGCAGATCAGTTCGATTGTTTCAATGGGATGCACCCCGATGTCGCTTGTCCAAGGGCTCTCACATCAGTTGACGCTGCCTTGAAGTTAGATCCTCGGAGCGCGGACGCCTATGCGACTCGGGCGCAGGTCCTCATCGCTTTTCAATGGGACTGGCCGGGGGCTGCTGCTGCTATTCGCAAAGCGACCGAGTTGGGCGGTGGACCGACAACTGATTACGCTGCGGCACGCTTAGCCTATACCGTAGGAGACATGACGAGGGCGCGTCGGATACTGCAGCGGATTATTGCCGACAATCCATTCGAGCCGGACGCCAGAATAGACATGGGCTTTTTTGTGGAGCTGAGATCCGGGCGCTATAACGAGGCGGAATCGTGGATGCAACGTGGGCTGCAGATTAGCCCCGGCTATTCGTCCGGTCACCTCATGCTCGGAGTAACTCAGCTCATGCAAGGGAAATTGGATGAAGCATTGGCGACTATACGGCAGGAGAAGGTGGACGAAGGCCAGCTTTCCGGACTTGCAGTCGTTTATTCCGCGATGGGTCACACCGCTGACTCGGACGCGGCACTGGAAGCTATGCACCAAAGCGGCGCCTACCTCCCCTCCGATTTCGCCCGCGTCTATGCGTTTCGCGGTGACCGAGACCGCGCTCTGAACTACCTCGAAAAGGCGTATCAGACGCATGACCCATTCCTTTGGTACATCAAGGGCGATCCGACACTGAAGCATCTAGAGGCCGATCCGCGCTACAAGGCCTTCCTGCGCAAGATGAACCTGCCCGACTGAGGCGAACGACCGGTCTGGAGGAATCTACACCTCAGCTGCAACCGGCCGCTCTTGGCCGCCTGCCGCCGGATTGGCCTCCCGATTGCGGACATTCAGCACGAAAACCCGAGAGGCATCGCTAAAAGTCGCTTGTTGACCCGTTGCCGTCTCTCGCGACTCCCAATAGCCGACGTTCGGATCGCAAATAGCGGACGTCGCTGAGAAGGCCCACTACTTTGCGTCCAGAAGTCGGCCTCTGCGTACAGTGCCAATCCCTGCCGCGCCCAGGCTCCTAACGGGGAAGTCTGAGGGCCCGACGAGATCTAGGCCCAGTTCGTGTGCGGCCAGCGATCCGATACTCTTGTCGCGCGCACAGCTATAGGGAGCAACGTACATGCCGTCCTACCTAGCCACTTCACTGATCGGACTGGCGCTCACGTTCAGCTCCGCACCGACGCTTGCCGCGACGCACGCTGGGTTGCTGCGCGACAGGCCCGCGAATCAGCGCCCGATGTTGCTGGTCGTCGGAACTGGCCATTTCACCAATCCCGGCCTCGACCTTATCGATCCCCGCGTCGATGACGTGACTGGCCCGGTACGTCAAGCACAGATAGCCGCGGTGGTGCAGCAGTTGGCCGCATTCCGGCCTACTCACGTTGTTGTTGAATGGCTGGCTACCGCGCAGAAGCAGCTTGATCGCAGCTACGACGACTATGTTGCCGGGAGAGCGCAACTAGGGAGGGGCGAAGCAGAGCAATTGGGACTGAGGCTTGCGAAGGTGGCAGGTCTGGATCGAGTCTATGCAGTGGATTGGAACGGCCTACCACCCGGTCCGCCTGAGGAGTATGCCTGGGACACCTACGGCAATACGCACGGGCAGCGGGACTTGGTCAGTGCGATTTTTGACACATCGAAGTTGTCTGCCCTGAACATTCCTCTTGATAAGAGCATTACTCTGACCGCGTGGCTGCTTCGTCTGAACTCAGATGTGTCGCTCGCCGCGAATCACCGCCTAAACTTCGATGTTCCTATGGTCGGCGATGCGGATAAACAACCCGGCGCGAATTACGTGGGCCACTGGTACGCGCGCAACCTGCGCATCTTCGCCAATATCGTCCGTGTTGCGACCAAGTCGGATGACCGCGTCGTGGCGATCTACGGCTCGGGACACGCATATCTGCTCCGCCAGTTCGCGCGTGAATCTGGAGCATTTCGTGTGACAGACGTTGCCGAGGTAATTAAGGAAGAACGATAGATTTCCGCATTGCTCTGGGTGTCGTCTGCCCGACTCGGGGCGATGGGCGCGACGACACGCGGCTGTGCGCAGAAGCTGGAGTTGGACGGTACCTATGCCATTAGCAATCCGCCAGATTGGCGGAGTTCTTAAGGCGATCGCATCTCTCGTGACCGCCTCGGTGCTCGGGGGCTGCGCCGGATCGCCCGACTCATCGATCGTCATCGATCAGGAAGTGCGGCTCGAGGGTTTGAACGGGACGCCACAAGCCATCGTCAGGACATCTGACGGTGGATTTGTGATCGCCGGAAGCTGGGGGAACGGTTGGGCCGCAGGAACAACTTCCACGGGAATCTTGAGATGGAAATATACCGAACCCGGGCCTCTCTCCCCCGTTGCCTCGCAGTTCAATGGAGCAGTCTCGCTCGCAAATGGTCATGTCTTGTTGTGCGGACAACACCATCAACAGGCGCTCGTGACCATCCTCGACGAGAGTGGCCAGCTCATCGAGCGTCGGGACGTTTCGCCGCCGGACGGCAATACGGCAATTTTTGTGTCCTCGATCGATCAGTGTCTTGCCTGGAACGACGGAGTTGCGCTTGTCGGCGGAGGTTCCGACGGACGTCAGCCCTACTTCTGGCTTTTGAAGCTTGACAAGAACGGAACGCAGGAGTGGGGACGTGTTTCGGACGCAGGGGCGGCAAGTAGTGCGATTCAAGCGCCGGACGGAGACCTGATCATCGCGGACACGGTTGAGTACCGTTCGGAGTTCGTCCGATTCGATCATTTGGGCAACCTCGCGGGCCGACGCGCGATCGAAGGGTTCAGTCTTCGGACGATGCTCCTGCGCCCGACCGGCACTGCTGCAGAGTACGCGCGCGCCGTACGTTACGGGGAGAAATTAGGCGACGTAACGATGTTGACGTTGAATGGTCAACTGCAGGATGCAAGCCGACCGATCCACATTGCCCCGGTTAGCATCGGATTTCCCGTTGGTTCGGGTTACGTCCTCTCTGACGGATCGGCCGCGCTCTTTGGCGTGGCCCGAGGTCAGTCGGCGGTTGTGCGAGTGGGCGGGCACTGGAAGTCCGACGTCGTACATGTGTTTCCTCGTCCCAATGTCGGTGGTGCAACCGTCAGCGTTGGCGACGCGGTGCCAATCTCGGGAAGCCAGTTTGTCGCGGTGAGGGACGACGTGACGGCAGGGACGCCGGGGCGAAGCAGCATGGTCTTATCATGGGTCACGTTCCAATAAGAGATTGAAGGCAGCCCAAATCCCAGCGCCATGTCGTCCATCGAGGGCTTGTGGGGTAATGCTTCCGGGAAATTATCCTGGCGGCCGGAAGACCGCTGATGGCCGAAGCGGGACGCTCGAGTGCGACCCTTCAGCGACAGTGGAGGCGTCGTGCGAGCACGTCGACACAGGCGCCCCGCAAGGGCCGCCGCGCGTCAAGGACAGTTAATGGCCGACGTAAGGTCCGCCGGAGCCGCCATCGGTACGGCCCTCTCCGGAGCTGGATGTCCAAATTGATCCGCGCGACACCCACAGCTCGCGCTGCTCCCACTGTGCTTCGGTCAGGCAGGCCGCGAGCACGTGAGATCCGATCTCTGGTTTGGTGGCGCAGAATAAGGTCTGGCCGTCCTTGTTGACGACTCGATAGCCCTCTTTCGCTGCTGCAGCGAGGTTGTCAGCGTGCCGGCGGGCTTGCAGATCCTGTGATGTAGTGGCGCATCCGGCCAGCATCACCGCGACGATAAGTAATGACCGTGTCATGGCAGGCCTCCAAAGCTGGGCGCCTAACCATCATGCTCCTGGCCTCGGCAGGACGCAAAGACGCAGCGTGCGCGTGGCCTGCGACGACCGCTAACGGGAAACCGCAGTGACCGCGCACCTGTCCGTTCACGGCCCGATTCCGGCCGCCCCACGACATTGCGCCAGGCATGCAAAGGGAACGCGGGCAATGCGACCACCGTGCTGAGACGTGACGTGCCTCGGACTCATCGCCCCAGAGGGCGAATCCTGAGTTCGTAGGGAGTTTCGCAGCGAAACCCCGATAACCTCGCGAATTCGCTGGCTTACCAGGACCTCCGCGCTTGGGATTTGTCCGTTGTGCAGTGAAACCACCCAAGAACCTCGAATGACTTCCGTAGCTGCTCTCGTCGATCATCTGCCAGCGGTGAGAACTCGCCTCTTGTGATTCTAGGGCGGCGTCACGGGAGCAACTCAGGTGAGACAGGTACCGTGAGAACTCTTGATCTAAACGAAGCCGCCTCCTTTTCTGCACATGCGCCCGCAAGAGTTTCGAACGCGGGCGAGACCCGGCCTCATTCCCGGCGCGAAGACAGCCCGCCGCTGGGTTTTTCTTGAGGCTGATCTCGCCGAGATTGTGCGCTCGCTGCAAGAGACTCAAAACATGCCATTGGTGCCGGATGTGGAAATGGACGATCTCGCGAGACAGGTGCGCGATTGACGTTGCAGAAGGAAGATGCCACTACTGTCGGGCTCATAGAGGCTGCGATACTCCTGCGCCTCAGTGAAGACTGTTTGCTCCGCAAGGCACGGGCGGGTAAGGTGCCCGGAGCGAAGATCGGACGGCAGTGGGTGTTCATCCGCGCCGATCTGATTGAACTGATCAGGAAGCAAGCCCGAGAGCGCGCATGCCACTCTATCGCCAACATAAGAGCCCGTACTGGTGGGTCCGATTCGCGGTCGGCGGAGTCAAAGTTAGACGCAGCACTGGCACAGCTGACCGGACAGCGGCCAACGAGTTCGAGGCCAAGCTCCGCGCCGATCTCTGGCGACAGCACAGGCTAGGAGAGCGTCCGCGGTACACCTGGAAGGAGGCCGTCGATCGCTGGTATGCGGAAGCCGCCGGCCGTGAGAAGGAGCGCAACCGCGAGCGGCTGCGATGGTTCGCGCAGTATCTCGATGACCTGCCGTTGACCGAAATCACGCCGAGCGTCATCGCCAAGCTGCGCGCAGTTCGCACCGCGGAGGCTGCAAAGCGGGGCCGCAATCGGAGCGATGGCCGAAGCACCGCGAATCGCTTCATGGCCATGTTGCGGGTGGTGCTTCGCAAGGCGCACCGGGAGTGGGATTGGCTCGACAAGGTGCCGCCCGTGCCAATGGTGCGAGAGGCGAAGCGCGAGCCGCGATTTCTGACATCAGCTCAGGCAACAGCGCTGCTTAAAGAGCTCGCCCCCTGGCCGCACCTCAAGGCGCTCGCAGAGTTCAGTCTCGAGACCGGGCTGCGGATGCGAAACGCCACGGGCCTCACCTGGCCACAGGTCGATCTGCGCCGAAGGCTGCTCATCGTCCCCGCGGCACGGGCGAAAGCTCGAGAAACGATCTCCATACCTCTATCCGTGAGAGCGCTTGCGATTCTCAAGGCCCAGCAAGGAAAGCACGACACCTACGTCTTCACCTTCAAGCGGGCGCCGCGCGGCAGCGAGCTACCGCTGTCGGATGCGAACGGGGCGATCTTCAAGGCGGCCGCGAACCGCGCAGGCGTCCCCTGGCTGCGCTGGCACGACATGCGCCACACCTGGGCCAGCTGGCACATCCAGGGTGGCACTCCTCCGCACATCCTGCAGGAGCTCGGTGGTTGGAAGTCCTACGAGATGGTGAAGCGCTACGGGCATCTCACGGTTGAGCACTTACGTGCCTTCGCGGAGCATAAAAAGGGCATACCAAATCGTGCATCGCAACAAAAGCACGCCTAATATGCTGAATTTAAATGGAAAGGGAGGGACTCGAACCCTCGACCCCGGCATTATGAGTGCCGTGCTCTAACCAGCTGAGCTACCTTTCCACGAGGGGCGCGCATTGTCCTCAGCCGCGCCCGGGCGTGTCAAACCTGCGACCGGCGGCGGCCATGCGCGGTGCGCGTAGTATTGCCTGAGTGCCGGGAAACGCTAGAGTCTTAGGTCTCCCGCCACGCGTCCTGGAGAGCCGCCATGACGTCCCGCCGCACCATGCTCAAACTCGCCGCCTCGCTGTCGACCGGTGCCGCAATGCCGCGCGTGTTCGCCGCCCCGGAGCCCGGATCGCTGCTGATTCTCGGCGGCACCGGCTTCATCGGCCCGCACCTCACCGAGGAGGCGCAGCGCCGCGGCTGGAAGGTGACGCACTTCAACCGCGGCAAGCACGCCGCCGGTGGGGTCGCCGGCGTCGAGACCCTGATCGGTGATCGCAACGGCCAGCTCGATGCCCTGCGCGGCCGCAACTGGGACGCGGTCATCGATGACACCGGCTACGTCCCCAGGTACGTGAAGATGTCGGCCGAGCTCCTGGCGCCGAGCGTCCGTTACTGCCTGTACATCTCCAGCATCTCGGCCTACGCCGGCTTCGCCGCCCCGAACAACGAGCATTCCCCGCTCGGTAAGCTCGCCGATCCTGACGCCGACAAGGTCACCAACGACACCTACGGCCCGATGAAGGCGTTGTGCGAGCAGTACTCGGCGGCGGCCTTCAGGGACCGCATGAGCATCGTCAGGCCCGGCTACGTCGTAGGTCCCCTCGACCCCACCGACCGCTTCACCTACTGGCCGGTGCGCGCCGCGCGCGGCGGGGAGATGCTGGCGCCCGGTGCTCCGAGCGACCCTATCCAGTTCATCGACGTGCGCGATCTCGCGGCCTTCATGATGACGCTGGTCGAGGCGCGCGCCAACGGCAGCTTCAATGCCGTGTCGCCCCCGCGTGCGTTCACCATGGGGGATCTCATCACGGCAAGCCAGCGCGCCTCCCCCCGGGCCGGCACCAGGGTGACCTGGGTGAACGAGGATTTCATCGCCGCGCACTCGAAACCCGAAGAGCTGAACCTGCCAATCTGGGCCCCTCCGACAGGTGACTCCGCGGGGGCGGCGCTCACCTCGATGGAGGCGTCGCGCAAGGCCGGGCTGCGCTCACGTGATCTCGAGGTCACCGTGCGCGACACGCTGGCGTGGTTTCAGTCCCTCCCGGAAGACCGCCGTTCGAAACTGCGTTCCGGCCTCGATCCGGTCAAGGAAGCCGACACGCTCCGGGCCTGGCACGCGCAGCAGAGCCAGCGCCCGGCCTGAAACCCCTCGCTTAGGCTCAATTCTGCGGCCGAAGCACCCCGGGCGGTCCGGGCTCCAAAGGCCCGTTCCCGCACCTCGGGGCCCGCTTAGGGGGGCTTAAGAAAGGGGGTCAAATGCCGCTACATGTACTGAGAAGCCTTGAGCTTTCAGGACCCACAGATTCCCATGGTAGTCGCCACCGTCAGCAGCCTGCGCGCGGATCACCGCCCGCCTGAAGCAACGGCGCCCGACTCGGCGCCGCCGCTCAGCCTCGCCCTACTGGAGGGCGCTCGGGAGTGTGTCGAGCTGGCCCGTGACTGCATCAGCCGGGGCGCCGATCCGCGCTCGTCTCTGCGCTGGGCGATGACGCGGATCCGCAAGCTCCCCGCGGCGCTCGCGCCGTGCTCGATGCGAGCCTCGCAGCCAAGCTCCCGCTCGGCGAGGACGACGTGTACGACCTGCACGCACGCTACGTGGTCGCGCGCGACATGGAGGTGCTCGACCGGCTGCAGCGCAAGCTCCGTGACGTGCTCGAGGAGGCGGCGCAGACGGCGGCCGCCGCGCTCGAGGACAGCGGACAATTCGAAGCCGCGCTCCGGGATACCCGTTCACGGCTCACCGGCGCCTCGAGCCTCGAGAGCGTGCACGCGATCATCGCCGAGCTCGCGCGCGAGACGACCCGCATGCACTCGGCCACCGAGGCCGTGCAGGAGAGACTCGAGTCGCGCGCGCGCGAAGTCGAGCTCCTCACCCGGCAGCTCGAGCAGGCCAAGACCGAGGCGCTGCTCGACCCGCTCACGGGACTGAAGAACCGGCGCGGGTTCGAGCTCGCGGTCAAGGAGCTCGCGGTGTCCGGAAATCCCTTCAAGGGCACCGCGCTCGTGCTGGCGGACATCGATCACTTCAAGCAGATCAACGACAAGCACGGTCATCTGCTCGGCGACAAGATCCTGCGGGCGATCGGCCAGACACTGCAGGCGAACATCAAGGGGCGCGACATCGCAGCGCGCCCCGGGGGAGATGAGTTCGCGGTCCTCCTGCAGCAGACCCCGCTCACCGGCGCGCGCGCGCTCGCCGAGCAGATCCGCACCGCGGTCGCGGCCGGCCGGATCCGCCGCGCGGACAGCAAGGAGCAGCCGGGCTCGGTCACGCTATCGATCGGCGTGGCGGCGGGAGGCAGTGATGACACGCTCGAGAGTCTGCTGGCACGGGCCGATGCGGCGCTCTACGCCGCCAAGCGCGCCGGCCGCAATCGCGTGTCGGTGGATGCGGACGAGGCGCTGGCCGCCGCGGCTACACGTTGAAGCGGAAGTGCATGACGTCGCCTTCCTGCACCAGGTAATCCTTGCCCTCGAGTCGCAGCTTGCCGGCATCGCGGGCACCCGCCTCGCCCTCGCCCGCCAGGTAGTCGGCGAAGGCGATGACTTCGACGCGGATGAAGCCGCGCTCGAAGTCGGTGTGGATCGCGCCCGCGGCCTGTGGCGCCGAGGCGCCGACGCGCACCGTCCAGGCGCGCACCTCCTTGGGGCCGGCGGTGAAGAAGGTCTGGAGTCCCAGCAGCGCATAGGCGGCGCGGATCACCCGATCGAGCCCCGGCTCCTTCAAGCCGAGCTCCGCGAGGAACTCGGCGCGCTCGGACTCGGCGAGCTGGGCGATCTCCGCCTCGATGGCCGCGCAGATCGGCACGACGCGCGCGCCCTCGGCCGCCGCGCGCCGCTCCACAGCTGCGAGCAACGGATTGTCGTGAAAGCCGTTCTCGGCGACGTTGGCGACGTACATCACGGGCTTGGCGGTGAGGAGCTGCAGCTCCCGCAAGTCGCGGCGCTCCTCGTCGTTCAGCACGAGCGCGCGCACCGGCCGGCCGGCGTCGAGCTGCACCCTGACGCGCTCGAGCAGCGCACGGCGCCGGAGCGCATCCTTGTCGCCGCTCTTGCCCGCCTTGATGGCACGCTCGAGTCCCTTCTCGAGCGTCGCGAGGTCGGCGAGCGCGAGCTCGGTATCGATCGTCTCCATGTCCGAGAGCGGATCGACCTTGCCGGCGACGTGAATGACGTCCCCGCCGGCGAAGCAGCGCACCACGTGCGCGATCGCATCGACCTCGCGGATGTGCGCCAGGAACTGGTTGCCGAGACCCTCGCCCTGCGAGGCACCCGCGACCAGTCCGGCGATGTCGACGAATTCGACCGTGGCCGGAACGACCTTCTCGGGGCGCGCGATCGCGGCGAGCGCACTCAAGCGCGGATCGGGCACCGGGACCACGCCGACGTTGGGATCGATGGTGCAGAAGGGATAGTTCTCGGCGGCGATCTGCGCGCGCGTCAGCGCGTTGAAGAGCGTCGACTTGCCGACGTTCGGGAGACCGACGATGCCGCAGCGGATCGGCATGGGTGCTAGCCCGGGTCCGCGGCGCCCAGTGGCGCGCGGCTGTGCAGCAGGTTCATCGCGATCTGTGCGCCCTCCGCGAGCAGCACCGGCACGGTGTCCGCGGCGGCGAGCACCCCTGAGCGGATCAGCTCCGCCTCCCCGGCCGAGGGGCGGCCGAGCACGTAGTCGAGTACCTGCGAGCGGTCGCCCGGATGCCCGATGCCGATGCGCAGCCGCCAGAACCCATCGCCCATCTGGGCGATCACGTCACGCAGGCCATTATGTCCGGCGGCCCCGCCGCCCTGGCGGAGCCGCACGACGCCGGCGGGAAAATCCAGCTCGTCGTACGCCACCAGGATCGACTCGAGCGGCACCTTATAAAAGGAGGCAACGCTCTGCACGGCATCGCCGCTGTGATTCATGTAGCTCATGGGCTTCAGCAGCCACAGGTCCTCAGCGCCGATACGCGCGCGCGCCAGCTCGGCGCGGTGACGCGGCTCGCTGCGGAAGGTGGCGCCGTGGCGCGCGGCGAGCTCGTCGGCGAACTGGAAGCCGGCGTTGTGGCGCGTGCGTGCGTACTCGGTGCCCGGGTTGCCGAGCCCGACGATCAACTTGAGCGCTTCACCTGCCATGGGATTGGCCATCACCGCAAAAAGCGCTGGATGCGGTGCTTGGATGCGGCGGCTATTTCTTGCCGCCCTCCTTCTTGCCGGCAGCTTCCTTCTTCTCCTCGCCCTTCTTGGCCTCGCTTCCCTGCGCCGGTGCACCCGGCGCACCCGGCGCACCCGCGGCGGCAGGCGCCGCACCCGGTGCTCCCGGGGCTCCCGGGGCGCCCGCGGCGGGCGCCGCACCCTCGGCCGGCACCGCAGCAGCGGCCTCGGCGGCCACCGGCTCCGGCTCCTCGGCGCGCGGCGCGTGGATCGACACCACCGGCGCATTGCGCTGCGTCAGCTCCGGGATGCTGACCCCGGGAGGCAGCGGGATGTCGGCGAGGAACCTGGTGTCGTTCAGGCTCATTCCGGAAAGGTCGAGCTCGAGGAACTCGGGCAGGTCCTTCGGCAGGCAGCTGATCTCGACGTCGGCGCGCATGTGCGACACGACGCCGCCCTCGTTCTTCACGCCGGGCGCGATGCTCTCGCCCTTGAAGTGAATCGGCAGGCGGATGCGGATCCTCTCGTTCGCCACCACGCGCTGCAGGTCGACGTGCACCACCAGGTTCTTCGCCGGGTGCATCTGCACGTCCTTGATGATCGCCTCCTGCGAACGCTCGCCGATCTTCAGCTGCACGATCGAAGAATAGAAGCGCTCATCGGCGATCATGGTGAGCAGGTTCTGCTGGTCGAGAATGAGAGCCTGGGCGTCCTGGTGGGCGCCGTAGAGGATGGCGGGAACTTTGCCCGCGTGACGCAGGCGGCGGCTCGCACCTTTGCCTTGCGCCTCGCGGAGGTCCGCTCCGACGGTGAATGAAATACGCATGACGTCAAGTCTCCGTTAGTTGATCAAACGATGCCGGCTCGCGACCAAGCCGGCACACCCCAAAATTCTCGCCGCTCCGCAGGCGGCAAAAGCCACGCCTTTTGCCGCCGGGAACGCAGGCACAGTCCGGCAAAAGCGCCGCAGGCGACTTTTGCCCTAATCAACATACAACGAGCTCACCGAGCCCTCGTCGAGGATGCGGCGGATCGTCTCCGCCAGCAGCTCCGCGACCGACAGCTGGCGGATGCGCTCGGCCTTCTTCGCCTCGGCGCTGAGCGGAATCGTGTCGGTCACGACCAGCTGATCGAGCGCCGACTTGGAGATCTTCTCCACCGCCCCGCCCGACAGCACCGGATGGGTGATGTAGGCGACGACCTTCGCGGCGCCCTCGTCCTTCAGGGCCTGCGCCGCCTGGCACAGCGTACCCGCGGTATCGACCATGTCGTCGATCAGGATGCAGGTCTTGCCTTCGACCTCACCGATGATGTTCATCACCTTCGACTCGTTCGGCCGCGGACGGCGTTTGTCGATGATGGCGAGGTCCGCATCATCGAGGCGCTTGGCGAAGGCGCGCGCGCGTGCCACGCCTCCCACGTCCGGCGAGACGATGATCACGTTGCGGTACGCCTGCTTCCAGGCATCGCCGAGCAGCACCGGCGAGGCGTACACGTTGTCCACCGGGATGTCGAAAAATCCCTGAATCTGATCCGAGTGCAGGTCGATCGTCAGGAGGCGATTGACCCCGGCGCTCGAGAGCATGTTCGCCACCAGCTTGGCCGTGATCGCCGAGCGCGTGGCGCGCGGCCGCCGGTCCTGGCGCGAGTAGCCGAAATAAGGCACCACCGCGGTGATGCGCGCGGCGGAAGCGCGCCGCGCCGCGTCCACCATCACCAGCAGCTCCATCAGGCTGTCGTTCGCCGGCGGGCAGGTCGACTGCACGATGAACACGTCGCGCCCGCGCACGTTCTCCATCAGCTCGACGTTGATCTCGCCGTCGCTGAAACGCCCCACATAGGCGCGGCCGAGCGGAGTCTGCAGGCTCCGCGCGATGTCGTGCGCCAGCGCCGGGATGGCGTTGCCGGCGAACAGCGCCAGTGTGTCGCTGGTACTCATACTCCTCGACTAGCCACAAAAAACTGGCTGGGGTGGAAGGATTCGAACCTCCGAATGGCGGGATCAAAACCCGCTGCCTTACCACTTGGCGACACCCCAGCATGATCCGCGTCGCGCAAACGTGGCGGGCAATCTTACAGCCGCGCTAGGAGCCCCGCTCCTGCCGCAGCCGCTCGAGCACCGGCGAGGCGTTCAGCCCGCGCGCCACCGTGCTCTTCCAGCGGTCCGGAACGCGCGCCGCGAGGCGCTCCGCCTCCATGGCGCTCTCGCACGCGGCGAACACGCACGAGCCCGTGCCCGTGAGCCGCGCCGGAGCCAGGCGGCCGAGCCAGTCGAGCGCTTCACCCACCTCCGGGCAGAGCCGCCGCACCACCGGCTCGCAGTCGTTACGCCCGCCCGACTCAAAAAGGGCGCGTATTGTGATGACGGGGGAATTTCGTGTCAATTCAGGGCTCTGGAACACCTCGCGGGTGCTCACGGCGCAGCCCGGATGAATGATCAGATACCACCGCTCGGGGAGCTCGACGGGCGTCAGCCGCTCGCCGATCCCCTCCCCCCAGGCCGAGAAACCTCCAATAAAAACAGGCACATCCGCACCCAGCGGGAGCCCAAGCGCGGCCAGGTCACGAATAGTCAGCCCGCAATTCCACAGCTCATTCAGCGCGAGCAGCGTGCTCGCCGCATCGGAGCTTCCTCCGCCGAGGCCCCCGCCCAGCGGTATGCGCTTCAGCACGCGCAAGTCTGCCCCGAGCCGCGTCCCGCTCGCGGCCTTGAGCGAGCGCGCCGCCCGCACCACGAGATCCGCCTCCGCGGCCAGGCCCTTCGGGCCCTCCGTACGCTCGATCGCGCCGTCCTCGCGCACGCGGATCGCGATCGTGTCGGTGAGGTCGACGAGCTGAAACAGTGTCTGCAGCTCGTGGTAGCCATCGGCGCGGCGCCCCGTGACGTGCAGAAAGAGATTGAGCTTCGCCGGCGCCGGCCAGCGGCTCTCGTCCGCTGCGGGAGCGCGCATCACGATTGCCAGTCATCCACCAGGAGCTTCACGCGCACGTCGGCGCGCTCGAGCGTGAGGCGTGCCGGCAGCCACTCGCTCCCCACCACGACGTAGCCGCCGTAGTCGATCCGCCAGCCGTCCTGTTCGAGGCGGGTGAGGTGCTGTTGCCCGGGATCGAGCGTCTCGGCGGCCGGCAGCGAGGGATCCGGCACGCCGAGGATCCAGTAACGCAGACTCGCGAGCGGCGGGTCGAAGCCCAGGCGCGCGCTGAGCTCGGCACGCGCCGCATCGCTCGTGAGGCGTGCGCCGCTTGCCGTGACGACATCGAGATCGCTCCCTTCGGCGTCGATGTGCACGGCGCCGGCGCCGAGCGGCCCCTCGAGCGCGACCTGAGCGCGGCGGCCGTCCTGCGCCCAGCGTAGCCGCGCGTTGAAGCCCTGGGTGCCCGCGGCGACCGCCACGCGCCCCTTGAGCTCGAAGTGCTCGCGCGATTGCAGCTCGGGACGGCGCGTGGGCCAGGGCGGTGCGGTCGGCGCGGACACCGGCGGCAGGGTGCGGCAGCCGGCCAGCAACACGAGCGCCGCCGCCACACCCCACGCCAGCCTATTTCGCATCGGGTATGAACCGCTCGAGCGTCGCCTTCAGCGGTTTGGACTCCGGCTCGCGGGCGAGCGCCGCCGCCCACACTTTGCGCGCCTCACTCTGTTCGCCGCTCGCCCACAGGGCCTCGCCCCAGTGCGCGGCAATCTCCGCGTCGTGATCGATCGAGTAGGCGCGCTCCAGAGTGCCCGCGGCGCTGCGCGCGTCGCCGCGGCGGAAATGCACCCACCCGAGGCTGTCGAGCGCCGCCGGACTGTCGGGCATAACGGTGAGCGCACGGCGGATGAGCCCTTCGGCGCGCGGCAGCTCGAGTGAGTGATCGGCGAGCGTGTAGCCGAGCGCATTCTGCAGCGAGGGATCGTCGGGCCGCTGCGCGAGCAGCTGCTCGAGCGCGCTCACCGACTCGTGCACGTGTCCAGCCTGGTCGAGGATGACAGCGCGGTCGTATTCGATGGACGGGTGCTGGGGATGGCGGTCCAGCGCGGTGGCGAGGAGCTTCAAGCTCGCATCCGCCTCGCCATGATCGGCCAGCAGGTGGGCCTTGGCCAGGGTCAGCTGCAGCTCATCCTCGGGATGCTCGGCGGCGTAGTCATCGAGCAGCGTCAGCGCCTCGGTGCGCGCGCTGTCGGTGCGGGCGGCGCGATCGAGCAGCAGCGCCGCGGCGCGCGAGCGCGCCGGCACCGCGACCGAGGAATCGTACAGCCGGCGGTACTCCGCAATGGCGCGCTCCGGATCTCCGTCGCGGGCCGCGATGTCGGCCAGATAGAGCTGCGTGGCATCGTTGCCCTCGCCGCTCGCGGCCAACGCCGCGAAGCGCTGCTGCGCCTCCTTCAGGTCCCCCGACTGGAACGCGAGCAGCGCGAGCCGCCGGTCGATCTCCTCCGCCGGGACGGCACTGCCGCGCAGGCTTTCGAGCTGCTGGTGCGCCTCCTCGACCCGGTCGAGGGAGGCGAGAATCTCCGCCAGCTCGAGGCCGCCGCGCACCTCGTCCACCGCGACCGCGGAGCGCGCAGTGGCAATCGCCCGCGTGGCATCGCCGCGCAGCACCTGCGCGCGCGCCATCACCCGCAGGGCCGCAAAGTCCTTCGGATCGTGGATGAGCGCCTGCTGCGCAAAGTCCTCCGCACGCTTGCCATCGTAGGCGGCCAGCGCCAGCTCGCCGAACAACACCAACGCCTGCGGCTGGCTCGCGGTCGGCTCCGGAACGGCGCTCATCGCGGCGAGCACCGCCGAGGCGTCGGTCTCCTCGAGGAGCAATGAGATCAGGTCACCGAGGGCATGCACGCCCTGGTCGTGTCCCGGCCGCGGGCGCCGCGGGCCATCGGCCGGTGTGCTTTCGGGGGCGCTCTCCAGCAGCACGGCACGACAGTAATCCCGGACGGCGGCACGCGCGTCGGCGGTGCGATAGAGCTTGAGCGCGACGAGCGCGTAGAGCGCGTTGGCGTCGCGGTCCGCGGGCGCGAGGGTGCGCCAGCGGGTCGCCGCATCCCAGGCCGCGGGCAGATGCTCGCAGGCGAGCGCCAGCTCGGTGGCATGGCGGGCGAGACGCGCGTCGCCGGCGGCGGCCGCCTTGGCATAGTCCTCGGCAGCCGCGCGGCAGTCCCCACGCTTGAGTGCGAGTTCGGCGGTAAGCGTGAGAGCGCTCGGGTCGGCCCCGGCCGGGGGCGTTGCGGGGTGCGGCTTGAGGCTGGCGCAGCCCGCGAGCAGCGCCGGAAATATCAGGCACAGCGTCCGTGCCAGCTTGAGACGATTGTCCATCTTAAACACTATAGAGCCTTCGCCGGGGTGGCGCATTGCGCAACTTGTCACAAACTGCGGACATCCCGGAGAATGCCGCGCGCATCATTCATTGCTGAAAGCGGCCTGCGGCCCTTTCAGGGGCGCGGGCAAAAGGCGCAGCTTTTGCCCGCTCGATTCATTGCTGAAAGCGGGCCTGCGGCCCTTGCCCTCGCTCATGGCTCATGAAGGAAACCATCCGACAACGGCTCGAGAACCTCTCCGATCGCTTCGAGGAGATCGGCAGGCTTCTCGCCACCGACGAGATCGCCGGCGGCTCGTCGCAGTTCCGCGACTTGTCCATGGAGTACGCGCGCCTCGCGGCGCTCGCGGAGCGCTACCGGGCGTACCGGGGACTTGAGCGGGACCTCAGGGCCGCCGCCGACATGGAGGGCGATGCGGATCCCGGCATGCGAGCCCTCGGCACCGAGGAAGTGGCACGCGTCAGAGCTCAGATCGGCGCCGCGGAGGAGGAGCTGCGTCAACTGCTGCTGCCGAAGGATCCGCGCGACGAGAAGAACATCTTCCTCGAGGTGCGCGCCGGGACCGGCGGCGATGAGGCCGCTATCTTCGCCGGCGACCTGTACCGCATGTACGCCCGCTACGCCGAATCGAAGGGCCTCACGGCCGAGGTGTTGAGCGAGAGTCCGGGGGAGCACGGCGGCTACAAGGAGATCATCAGTCGCATCGCCGGCAAGGGCGCGTTCTCTCTGCTGAAGTTCGAGTCCGGAACGCACCGCGTGCAGCGCGTGCCCGCGACCGAGGGGCAGGGGCGCATCCATACCTCGGCGGTGACCGTTGCGATCCTGCCCGAGCCCGATGAGGTCGGCGAGATCGAGATCAAGCCCGCGGAGCTGCGCATCGATACCTACCGCTCCTCGGGCGCCGGCGGCCAGCACGTCAACAAGACAGACTCGGCGGTGCGGATTACGCATCTGCCGAGCGGCATCGTGGTCGAATGCCAGGACGAGCGCTCGCAGCACAAGAACCGGGCACGCGCCATGGCGCTGCTCAAGGCGCGGCTGCTCGCCGCCGCCGAAGAAAAGCAGCAGAGCGCCCAGGCCCAGTCGCGCCGCCTCCAGGTCGGCAGCGGCGATCGCTCCGAGCGCATCCGCACCTACAACTTCCCGCAGGGCCGCGTCACCGATCACCGTATCGAGCTGACGCTCTACAAGCTGGCGCAGGTGATGGACGGACAGCTCGACGAGCTCATCCAGGCGCTGCAGCAGGAGCACCAGGCGGAGCTGCTCGCGGAAGAAGCATGAGCCGACCCGCGCCCGACCTGGCGGTCGACAGCGTCACGGGCATCGACGTGTCGCTGGCGGTTGCCGGCCCGGGCGCGCGCTCCTATGCGTTCCTCATCGACTGGCACATCCGGCTCATCCTGGCCTTTGCCTGGTACGCCTTCGGCGCACTCCTCTTTAATGGGCGCGTCAGCCTGGCAGCGCCCGCCACCCCGAGCGGCCGCTGGTTCGTGCTGGTGGTGCTGCCCGCGGCGGCGATCTATTTCCTCTATCACTACGTGCTCGAGCTCGCCATGCGCGGACGCACGCCGGGCAAACGCGCCGCGGGCGTGGCCGTGGTGACGCGCCACGGCGGGGCGCCCGGCGCGGGCGCGCTCTTGACGCGCAACGTCTTTCGCCTGATCGACAGCCTGCCGCTGTGCTACGGCGTGGGGCTGGTGGCGGTCGCGCTGACGCGCGAGCACCTGCGTATCGGCGACATGGCGGCCGGCACGCTGCTGGTCTACGAGCGCACGGCGGTGACGCCGCCGCCGGCGGAGTTCCGCGCCCACGGCACGCTCGACGCCGCCGGCGTGGAAATCGTCCACGAGCTGCTCGGGCGCTGGGCGGCACTCGAGCCCGAGGCACGCGCACAGCTGGCGCAGCGCGTGCTGGCCCGCTATGCGCCCGACGCGGCCGATGCGGCCGATGCCGACCGCGCCGCTGGCGACGGCGAGGCGCTGCGGCGGCGGCTCGAGCGGCTGGTGGGCGCGTGAGCGGACACGGCAACGGCGCAGCGCGCGAGCGCGCGCTGGCGGCGAGCCTGATGAAGCGCGCTGCGTTGTGGCGGGATGCCGACGAGCGCGCGCGGCGGCTCGCGCGCGGGCGCACCGATGATGCCGGCGATGCCGCGCGCATGGCCGACGACTACCGGCTGCTCGCCCACGATCTCGCGCGCATGCGCACTCTCCTGCCCGACAGCCGCACGCGCGAATACCTCGAGGCGGCCTACGCCCGCGCCCACGCGACGCTGCATCACGGCGCCTGGCGGGCCGGCAGCGCGCTCCTCGCGCTGTTCCGCGACGAGCTGCCCGGAGTGGTGGTCGCGCTGGCGCCCTACATCGCCTGGTCGACGGCGATCTTCGTCCTCACGGTCGCGACCGGCTATGCGCTCGTGCACCGCTACCCCGAGCTGATCGCGCTGTTCGCCTCACCCGACCTGATCGCGAGCGTGGAACACGGCCGGCTCTGGACCCAGGGTCTGCTCAATGTCGTGCCCTCCTCCGTGCTGTCGGTGCAGATCCTCGCGAACAACATCGTGGTGAGCCTCATCGCCTATTGCGCCGGATTTTTCTTCGGGCTGGGCACTCTTTATATACTCGGGCTCAACGGCCTGATGCTCGGCGCCGTGTTCGCGTTCGTGAGCCGGCACGGCCTCGCCGGGCAGCTCATCGCCTTCATCGTTCCGCATGGCTGCGTCGAGCTCTCGGTGATGTGCCTGTCGGGCGCCGCCGGGGCCGCGGTGGGGGAGGCGCTGATCCGCCCCGGCCACGCGACCCGCATCGAATCGTTCCGCGTCGCGGCGGTCAGCTCGGGGAAGCTCCTCGCCGCGTGCGCGGTGCTGCTGATCGGCGCGGGCCTGATCGAGGGTTTCGTCTCGCCGGACCCGCGCTTTCCACTCTGGAGCCGGATCGCCATCGGCGTCGGCTACTGGCTCGTCATGCTGGCGCTGCTGTCGGGGCGGCTGCTACCGCGGCCGCGCGCGCCCTGAGGCGCGGCCCGACGGCTGTACGCTCACACGCGCCGCGAGCGCCGCAGCGTCTCGTACTCCCTGAACACGGCCGCTTCGAGCAGCTCGGCGGGCGCGGCGACCACCGGCGCGCCGAGGCGCGCGATGCGGGCGCGCTGCGTGGCGGCGCGCACCTCGTGCTCGGCGGCGGCGAGCGCGACCCAGGGATCATCCCAGGCGCGTGCTTCGCGCACCTCCAGTGCCTCGACTTCGCTGCTGCGCACTCCGGCAACCACCGCCAGGTGCGGCGGGGACAGGAGGCGCACCGCACGCGTGAGCTGGCTGGCGACGCTGGCATCGTCGAGGTCGGTGAGCAGCACCACGAGGCTGCGATGCTTCAACAGGGCGCGGATGCGGATCGCGGCGGCGGTGGGATCGGACTCCGCCGTCTGTACCGTGAGCGCCTCGAGCGCGCGCCGCACACGCGTCATGCCGGCGAGCCCGCGCGCCGGCGCACACACCGCCAGCACCCGCTCGGCGTACACGACGAGCCCGATGCGATCGTCGTTGTGAGTGGCGACCTCGGCGAAACGCGCCGCGATGTTGGCATAGAGTCCGAAGCGATCCAGCCGCCCGGCGCGCACGCGGCTGAAGCGCCCGGCATCCACGGCGACGAGGATGTCGAGGTGTTGATCCTCGCTGAACTCGCGCGTGACCAGCGACCCGGCCCGCGCGCTGGCCTTCCAGTCGATGCGCGAGAGCGGATCGCCCGCTACGTAGGCGCGCAGCTGATAAAGCTCCGCGCCGGCACCCGCGACGCGCCGCGTACGGGTGCCGGCCGGGAGTCCGCGCGGCCGCAGCGTGCGGCGCAGCGTGTCGGGCGCTACAGCCACGCGCTCCGCGGGCTCGAGGGCGCGCGTCCACCAGGCCAGGCGCAGCGGCCCGAGTACCCGTGCCGGAAGCTTCGGCCAAGGCTGCGGCCCGAGCCGCACGGGGGTGAGCGTGAAGGGATCACGCGCCGCGCCGTGGGCCGGTGCCGTCAGCCGGCGCACCGCGCTAAGAGGCTCGAAACCCGGCGGTACTGCCGGCGCATACTCGACGGTCACGGGCCGCCCCGCTCCGTTGGCCAGCACCAGCGCCGCCGGTTGCGGGCGGCCGAGGAAGGCGCGTGGCGCCGTGCTCAAGTGCGCCGTGAGGCACACGCGGCGCAGATACAGCGCCTCGATGGCGAGCCCGCAGAGGAGCAACGCGAGCGGAATGCGCCACAGCCCCTTGAGGCTCGCGTCCTCCGACCAGATCGCGCCGATCGCGAGCAGCGCGGCCAGGAACACCAGGACGTAGGCGCGGCGGGCGAGATGCATCAGCGCGGCACGGCAGTCTCGGCCAGGAGGGTCCCCACGACCTCGACGTCGGTCGTGCCCTCGAGGGCCGCTTCCGGCGTCAGCACCAGACGGTGCGCCATCACCCATACCGCCGAGTCCTTGACGTCGTCGGGCGTCACGAAGTCCGCGCCGCGCAGTCCGGCGGTGATGCGCGCCGCCTTGAGGAGCGCGAGCGCGCCGCGGGTGGACAGCCCGAGCGACAGGTGCGGATGCTCCCGCGAGGCCTGCGCCAGATCGAGCACGTAGGCGACGAGCGCGGCATCGACGTGCATGGCTTCCGCCGCGGCGCGCGCCTCGGCGAGCAGCGGCCCCGGCAGTGCCGCAACGTCGGCGAGGGTCGCACTCGCCGCCGCCAGCATGCCGCCGTAGCGGGTCAGAATCTCGGCCTCGGCCGCGCGCGCCGGGTAGTCGACCTCGATGCGCAGCATGAAGCGGTCGAGCTGCGACTCCGGCAGCGGGTACGTGCCTTCGAACTCGCGCGGGTTCTGGGTGGCGAGCACCAGGAAGTCGGCGGGGAGCGCGAGCGCCTCGCGCTCGACGCTCACCTGGCGCTCTTCCATCGCCTCGAGCAGCGCCGACTGGGTCTTGGGGCCGGAGCGGTTGATCTCATCCACCAGCACCACGTTGGCGAACAGCGGCCCCGGCCGGAACACGAACGCGCGCCGCGACTCGTCGAACACGTGCACGCCGATGATGTCGCTCGGCATCAGGTCGGGCGTTCCCTGGATGCGCTTGAACTCCCCGCCGAGCGCGCGCGCCAGCGCCTTCGCGAGCAGCGTCTTGCCGAGGCCCGGCACTCCCTGCACCAGCACGTGGCCGCGCGCAATGAGCGCGATGGTGAGCGCGCGCGCCGCGGCCTGCGCGCCGATCACCGCGCGTCCGAGCTCGCGCGCGAGCGCCCTCTCGAGTTCGAGGATCGATGCACTCATGCGGCGAGCTGCCTTTCGATGCGGATCATGAGGTTGTGGAGGCGCGTGAGCGGCACGCGGCCGGCCGAGTGCGCTGTGGCGTACCACTCGCGTAGCTGCTCGAGGTCGGCGCGGCTGATGCGCGGGTGGTGCTCGAGGAGCTGCCAGGGCGGGCCATCGAGCTCGGCCGCGCGGGGCGCGTGCGCGCGCAGCCGCCGGAAGAAATGCTCGAACATGCGGCGCGCCGCCGCCGGCGCGGTCAACGCGCGCGCCAGGAATACACCGGTGGCGCGCACCAGCTGCGCCTCGCGCGGCGCGGCCGTGCGGCTCACCGGCACCCGCAGCCGTGTGCCGCCCAGCACCCACGTGAGCCACAGCGCCACGAGCACGCCGAGGGTGGCGTAGAGGCGCGGATCGCGATAGAACTTCTCCGGGTCGTAGGCGTCGGACACGCCCTGGTGCTCGTCGTCGAAAAGCACCGTGCCACCCGGTCCAAGGCTCGCGCCCACGATGTTGGCGAGCAGCCGGGCATTGTCGGCGAGCCCGAGCGCGCGGTTGCTGAAGAGCGAGCCGAAGCCGCTCACGATGAGCGTGCCGCCGCCGTGCCGCCTCACCCACAGCTCTCCCGCCCCGGTCTCGCGCTGGCGCGCCAGGCACAGCATGAATCCGTCGTGCGGCACGCTCAATGTCGATGCCTGGGAGGGGAACGCGCGCCGCGGATAGTCCGACACGCCCACGGCCGCACCCACGCCGTCGAGATAGGCGTGCGCGCGGTTCGGCACCAGGGTGCTGCGCTGCGGCTCACCCAGCCGCCGGTACGCGTACGCCAGCACCCCGCCGCGATCGGAGGCTTGATCCGCGCCGCGGCGCGGCGGCGCCGCCGCGCGCGCGCTCGCGTGCAGCGTCGTGTGGCTCAGGCCCGTGAGATCGAGGAGATCGGTATCGAGGCCCGCCCGGCCGGCGGCCCAGTCCGGCCGGTCGCCGAGGGCCGCGAGCACCAGCAGTGTGTTGCCGGCCTCAAGCCATTCATCGAGGGAGCGCAGCTCCTCGGCCCGAAACGGCGTCGCCACCGGCAGGCTCACGATCAGCAGGTTGCCGCTGAGTGTGAGCTCGGTCCCGCCGAGAGCAACGTCGAAGCGCGCGCGCACCGCGCGCGTCGGCACATGCTCCCCGGCGAGCCAGGTGATCGCGGCGGCGAGACCGTTGTCGCCGCGCTCGGCGGTGGTCGGCGCGGTCACATCGGGGCGCTCCGCCCCCCCGAGGTGCACGAACAGGGTGAGGAACAGCAGCAGCGCGCCGAGCGCGCATGCGAGCGTGATCAGCCGCTCCTTCATGTGCGCGCGCCGTCCAGTCCCTCGAGCAGCTCGCGGCCGCGCGCCAGCGCCCCGCCGAGGGTCTCCGGCGCCAGCTCCCGCCCCGAGAAGCGCAGCCGCTCGCACGCCTCGCCGAGCTCGGCGAGACGCGCGCGATCAACCGCGTCCGCGAGCCGGGCTGCGCGCTGCAGCTCGCGCACCGTGAGCGCCCTCGCCGGCGGCAGCCGCTCGAGCGCGGCAAGGCGCGCGACGATGAGCTCGAGCAACAGCCGCGGCCGCTCGGCGGGCGCGGCGGCCTCGATGCGGCCCAGATCCGCGCCCGCGGCGGCACTCGCCGCGGCGCCGCCCGCAGGCCGGGGCCGCGGACCGGAGCGCAGCAACCCGGCGGCACGCACCTCGCTCACGACGATCGCCGCGGCGAGCAGCGCCACCAGCGCCAGCGCGCCGAGCGAGATGATCCTGATCAGTGAGGCGCGGGTCTTGAGCGCATCGAGCACGCGGGCGAGCCAGCCCGGGCGGGTGGAGGATTCGCGCACGCTCAGCATCTCGCGCAGCCAGCCCTTGAAGCGCTCCCACCAGGTGCGCTGCGTGTGCTGCGCCGGCCCGAGGGCGGCAAGCACTGCGGCTACGTGTGCAGGCTGGGGCAGATCGGCGCCCGGGCGGCGTCGCGACTCCTCGACGATGAGCGCGCGCAGCTCCCGCAGGCCGCTGGCCGAGAGGTTGTTCCCCGCCTTGTCCCAGTCGCGCGGCAGCCACGCCGCCCACGGGCTCTGCGCGAGGGCCGGCGCCAGATCGGGACAGCGGGCGGCGATTTTCTCGTAGCCCTCGAGGCCGGGATCGAGCTCACGCGTGCACGCATCGAGGGCGCTCACGGCGTCGCGCGCGAGCGCCGGCGCGACGCTGAGCGCGATGAGGAGCGCCAGGAGCGCGCGGCGCATGGCCCTACCCGGCGGCGGCGATTCTCAGGGCGAGGTCGGCACCTTCCCTGCGCACCGACAGGTCGCCGTACACGGCGAGCGCCAACGCGGTATAGAACGGCGTGCCGAGCGAGCTCAGTATCACCACCATCACGGTCGTGATCGCCGTCATGACGGCGAGATCGCCGTGCGCCAGCGGAACCGCCACGGCCATCGCGACCACGCCGGCGAGCGCATACAGCACGAGGAGCAGCACCAGCCCCACGGTGTAGATCACCGCCAGCCGCCAGAAGCTGCCGGACACGAGCCGCCAGCTGTGCACCATGCTCTCGACCGCGCCCTTGCCGGTGATGAGCAGCACCGGCCCGGCACACGACAACTCCACCGCCACGTAGGTCGCCGGCAGCGACAGCACCAGCACCGCGAGCAGCACGATCGTGGGCCCCGCGCCGCGCAGGACCAGCACCGGGATGAACCACACGACGGTCGCGAGCGTGATCAGGATCCCCAGCAGCACCAGGGCCGGGAGCCTGCGCAGGACGGTCGCGAGCTCGCTGCCCGCATCCGCGCCGCGGCCGCTCACCACCGCGTACTGGCGCAGCAGGATCGCGCTCCACAGCAGCACCGTGAGCAGCGTTCCCACGACGTCCAGCAGCCAGAAAATCGGGTCGCGCTGCTCGAGCATGCTCCGCAGCGGGTGGCCGCTGGCGAGGTTATAGATGTTGGGGAGCTCACCCGCAATCACCGCGAGCCCGGCAAATAACAGGCAGGTGAGGAGCGTCGCGCGGAAGATGCGGAACGCGAGATCGATGGTCTCCCCGACCGCCAGCGGCCGCGGCGGCGGGTACAGATTGGTGGCCATTGGTGCATATTACCGGACCGTGCGCACATGACAGCGAATATGACGGTCGAGGCGCTGCTCACCCGGGGACGGCAGCTGCTCGCGCCGGCGGACCGGGACACGGGCGCGGCCGGGCAGGCCGCCGGCCTCGAGGCGGAGCTGCTGCTGGCGCACGTCTTCGGCACGCCGCGTGCCCGGCTGAAGTCGCACCCCGAGGCGACCGTGGAGCCGGAAGGCGCCGAGCGCTTCCTCGCGCTCATCGGGCGACGCGCGGCCGGCGAGCCCCTTGCCTACCTCACAGGCCGGCGGGAGTTCTGGTCGCTCGATCTTGCGGTCACGCCCGCGGTGCTGATCCCGCGGCCCGAGACCGAGCTCCTGGTGGAGCGCGCGCTCGTTCTGCGCACGCAGGCCGAGGGCCGCGCGGCCGATCTGGGCACAGGCTCCGGCGCCATAGCCCTCGCGCTGGCGCGCGAGCGGCCCCGCTGGCACATCGTCGCCACCGACGTGTCGGCGCCCGCGCTCACCGTGGCGCGTGCCAATGCCGCCGCGCTCGGTCTGACGGGCATCGAGTTCCTCGCGGGCAGCTGGTTCGAGCCGCTCCTTGGCGCGCGCTTCGATCTTCTCGTGAGCAACCCGCCTTACGTCGCCGCGGACGACCCTGCGCTCGGCGATCCGGCACTCGGCTTCGAGCCGACCCTCGCGCTCACGCCCCCGGCGGGCGATGCGCTCGCCGCGCTCCGAGTGCTGGCGCACGGGGCCGCAACGCACCTCCTGCCCGGCGGCTGGCTGCTGCTCGAGCACGGCGCGAGCCAGGGGCGCGATGTGCGCGCCGAGCTTGTCGCCGCCGGCTTCGCTCACGTACGCTCGCACCGCGATCTCGCCGGACACGAGCGCATGACGGAAGGACAACGATGATCAGGTTCGAAACCTCGCACGGCGCCTTCACGGTGGAGCTGCTCGCCAAGGAAGCGCCCGTCACAGTCGAGAATTTCCTCAAGTACGTCGACGACGGCTTCTTCGACGGCACCATCTTCCATCGCATCGTGCCCGGCTTCGTCATCCAGGGCGGCGGCCTGACGGCGGACTTCGCCAACAAGAAGACCCGCGCGCCGATCCGCAACGAGGCCAAGAACGGCCTGAAGAACACCCGCGGCTCGCTCTCCATGGCGCGCACCAGTGATGTCAACAGCGCCACCTCGCAATTCTTCGTCAACCTGTCCGACAACGGCTTTCTCGATCACGGTCCGCGCGACTACGGCTACGCGGTGTTCGGCCGCGTGACCGACGGCATGGAGGTGATCGACCAGATCGCGCGCGTCGGCACGGGCACGCGCAAGGGTTACCAGGACGCGCCGCTCGAAGACGTCGTGATCGTGTCGGCACGCCGCCTCGAGCCGGCGTAACGGAAAGCGGTGCGCGTGTCCCGGCGGCGCGGCGCGCTCGCCCGGCGGTTGCTGCGGATCCTCGGCGTAGCGCTGCTCGCCTGGCTGCTGCTCACCGCCGTCCCGGTGCTGGTGCTGCGCTGGCTGCACCCGCTCACCAGCGCCTTCATGCTCGAGGCGGCGGCGCAGGCGGCGCTCGCGAATCAGCGCGGCTATCACACGGATTTCCGCTGGGTCAGCCTCGAGCACATCTCGCCCCATGTCGCCATCGCGGTGATCGCCTCCGAGGATCAGCAGTTCCCATACCACGCCGGCTTCGACTTCGACTCGATCCGCGAGGCGGTACGGGACAGCGAGCGCGGCAAGCGGCTGCGCGGCGCGAGCACCATCTCGCAGCAGGTCGCCAAGAACCTGTTCCTGTGGCCGGGGCACAGCTTCGTGCGCAAGGCGTTCGAGGCGTACTTCACGGTGCTGATCGAGGCACTGTGGCCCAAGGAGCGGATCCTCGAGATGTACCTCAACGTCGCGCAGTTCGGCGACGGCATCTACGGCGTGCAGGCGGCGGCCGCGCACTTCTGGCACAAGCCGGCGCTGCGCCTCACCTCCGGCGAGGCCGCGCTGCTCGCGGCGGTGCTGCCGAACCCGCTGCGGCTGCACGCCGAGCGGCCTTCGGCGTACGTGCTCGAGCGGCGCGACTGGATCCTCGAGCAGATGCGCGAGCTCGGCGGCGCGGGCTACCTGCGCGCGCTGGAGAAGGAGCGGTAGTCAGGCCGGTTACCGATGTCCGCATCCGGGCCATGAGCCGCCATTCCAACTACCCGTACAGCTTTCTCAAGACCGGTCATTCGGGAGGCGATGGCGAGCCGTGGGCCGATCGACTCTGAGAGTGCTTTTGCACGGCGCACTTGCGATGGGTTCTAGAACGGCCACATACGAGAGTGCCGCGCCTGAGTGGACGACTCAGAGTCCAGCAGCATGTTGTGATCCGGCATCCGCCACCGCGACGGCAGCCATGTTGACGATGCGCCGAACCGTTGACGATGGCGTCAGGATGTGCACGGGCTGAGCGAGACCGAGCAGGAAGCCACCCACCGTGACACTTTCGCCAGTCGACATCCGCAATGCGTTGTACGTGATATTGGCGGCATCCACGTTGGGCATGATCAGCAAGTTCGCGTCGCAGGTGAGTCGTGTATCCGGAAGTTCGTTGCCGCGGACGCCGGCTGATAGTGCCAAATCGGCCCGCATTTCCCCTTCGACCGCCAGATCCGGCGCCCGGGCGATGATCAGCTGCAGGGCCGCGCGCATCTTTTGCGCCGACGGGGCATCCGAGCTGCCGAAACTCGAATGAGAAACCAGGGCGACACTCGGTATCAGGCCGAGCCGGCGCACCTGCTCGGCGGCAAGCAGCGTCATTTCGGCAATCTGCCCCGCGTCCGGATCATGGTTGACGTCTGTGTCGCAGATAAACAGCTGCCGGTTCGGCAGGATCAGCATCTGCATCGTCGCCAGCGTATGGGCCCCCGCACGCAGGCCGATCACGCGCTTGACGTAACGCAGATGATCCAAGTAATTGCCCACCGTGCCGCACAGCATCGCGTCCGCATCACCGCGACGAACCAGGATCGCGCCGATCAGTGTTGTACGGGTGCGCATCTCCTCCATGGCCTGGCCCCTGGAGACGCCCTCCCGCTTGGCGAGCTGGTAGTACTCTTTCCACACCTCGTTGTACCGCGGATCGCTCAGCACGTTTACTGCATCGGCGTTCTCGCCAAGCTTTAGGCGCAGACCCAGCTTGGCGATGCGCACCCCGATCAGCTCGGCGCGTCCGACGAGCACCGGGCGAGCCAAGCCTTCATCGACCACCTCCTGCGCGGCCTGCAGGACCCGATGATCTTCACCCTCCGCGAAGATGACCTTCTTGGGCCGGTGCTTGGCGGCGGCAAAGACAGGCTGCATCGCCGAGGCCGACTGGTAGACAAACTGGGTCAGGCGCCGCCGATAGGCATCAAGGTCGCCAATCGGTCGCGTAGCCACGCCGCTGTCCATTGCGGCCTTGGCGACCGCCGGGGCTATGCGCACGAGCAGCCGCGGATCGAACGCGCGCGGAATGAGAAATTCTGGTCCAAAGCCTTCGCTGGCGGTGCCGTAGGCGGCCGTGGCCACGTCAGATTGCTCGGCTTGCGCCAGCTCGGCGAGCGCATAAACTGTCGCGAGCTTCATTGGCTCGTTGATCGCGGTCGCGCCCACGTCGAGCGCACCGCGGAATATGAACGGGAAGCACAGTGAATTGTTGACCTGATTGACGTAATCCGAGCGCCCGGTGCACACGATGCAATCGGCTCGTGCCGCTTTGGCCACCTCCGGGCGGATTTCGGGCTCGGGATTGGCCAACGCCAGAATCAGCGGACGTTCCGCCATCTGCATGACCATCTCGGGCTTGAGCACCCCGGGACCTGAGAGACCAAGAAAAATATCGGCACCGTTCGTGATGTCCCTGAGCGTGCGCGCCGTGGTGCGCTGCGCATAGCGCAGCTTGTCCGGATCGGATGTGCCGGCGCGGCCCTGATAGACAACGCCGCTGCGGTCAGCGATCAGCACGTTTTCACGCTTCAGGCCGACGGCGACGAGCAAATCGAGGCAAGCAATCGCCGCCGCTCCTGCGCCAGAGGTTGCAACCTTTACCTCCCTGATGTCCTTGCCAATGACCTTGAGGCCATTAAGAACGGCGGCGGCGACGATGATCGCAGTCCCATGCTGATCGTCGTGGAACACCGGGATCTTCATCCGCTCGCGCAGCTGCCGTTCGATGTGGAAGCACTCCGGCGCCTTGATGTCTTCCAGATTGATGCCGCCGAAGGTCGGCTCGAGCGCCGCCACGATGGACACCAGCTTGTCCGGGTCAGTCTCGTTAATCTCGATGTCAAACACATCGATGCCGGCAAATTTTTTGAAGAGGCACGCCTTGCCTTCCATCACGGGTTTCCCCGCCAGTGGGCCAATGTTGCCGAGACCCAGGACAGCCGTGCCGTTCGTGATCACGCCAACCAGGTTGGCCCGCGTAGTCAGTGTCGGTGCTTGTGTCGGATCGTCCTTGATGGCCAGACTCGCGTAGGCCACGCCCGGCGAATAGGCAAGAGACAGGTCGCGCTGGTTGGCTAGCGCCTTGGTGGGAGTCAGGCTAATCTTGCCTGGCGTCGGTAGCCGGTGGTAATCGAGAGCCGCTTGCTTGAGTTCTTCTTCCATGCAGTTGGCACTTAACCTGGCTAAGCCGTGTGTTCGAGCTGTTGAATGATGAATCTCTGCTCGGAGACCACGTCTTTGACCAGGTCGCCAATGGAAATCGATGCACTCCTCGCTCGCCTGATCGGGACGCACATACATTACCCCTTGTGAGCCTAGCCAGGATGACACTGAGCTGCAATCCGCAGTCCCCGCTGTGAGATATGTAATTGGCGCGCAGCAAATCGGAGTCGAGGCTACGTCATTCGCGAACGCTGCCATCACGATCGCCCGCTTGCTGACAAAGGTTCTTCGATATCCCTCATGAACCGCGCTCCGATCAAGGATGGAACGTCAGGTTGGAGCGTTTTCGGGGATCGAAAGATAGCGCGGTGTTCACGCCGGTAATGGTCCGGCGGATTCACCGCAAAAACATTGCCTGCGGGCGACGATCGAATCATCGCCGCCCGCAAGCAGAATCGCCGACTCTACTGAATCTTAATCGTCGTCGGCTTCGTCGCTTCGACCTTGGTCTTCGGGATGTGCACCGTCAACACTCCGTCCTTTGCATCGGCGGTGATTCCCTTCGCATTCACATACTCCGGCAGCGCGAAGCTGCGCGAGAAGTTGCCATAGAAGCTCTCAACCTTGTAGAACTTCTCGTCCTTCAGCTCCTCTCTCTGGTGCCGCTCGCCCGCCAGCGTCAGCATGCCGTCCTCGACCGTGACCTTCACGTCTTCTTTCTTCACGGCAGGCAGCGCCGCGCGAATCAGATACTCCGCGCCGGTCTCGCTGATATCGACCGGGGGGGCCCAGTCATAATTTGCATCGCCCGATCCTGCATAGCGCGGGAAGCGCGCAAACAGGTTCGGGAACAACGGGTTGAACATCTGGTCCATTCCCGCAAATGGTTCCCAACGTACGAGATTCATAAATCCTCCTACTTCTTTCCTTTGCCCTTTATTGCGAGCGAAGCGTAGTCCTGTTTCGGTCTGATTGAATCCGCATCAGTGCCTACCCGGAGCTGCGTGCGGAAAAATATGAGTAGGCCGACGTGCGGGCGAAGCCCTCCTCGCAGGCACGATTCGGAGGCGGCTAAGTAGATTCGCGGATCGAATTTCTCGGGACGCTCCGCATATGTTTCCAAGCTAGTGGCGTTGCCACCGTAGGAGGGCGTTGCGGGTTTAATCAGCGTGATCGCCGTTCAAGGAGAATGACGATGTATAGCAATATCCTGATACCGACGGATGGGTCAGAACTCGCCGGCAAGGCTGTTCAGCACGGCATCGCCTTGGCCAAGCGGATCGGCGCCAAGGCCACAGTGTTGACTGTCGTACCACCGTTTGAAGTATTCACGACTGACACACAGATGCTGGAGGATACACGGGCTCAGTACAAAGCACGCATGCAAGAGCACACCGAGAAAGTTTTCGGCACCGGCGCCCGCGCAGCGCAAGCCGCGGGCGTCGTGTACGAGTTGATCGTTGTCGACCATGAACATCCATACCGGGCGATCATCGATACCGCAGAGTCGAAGAGCTGTGACCTTATCGTCATGGCCTCGCATGGTCGCCACGGCGTCGCCGCGATCGTTCTCGGCAGCGAGACAGTCAAAGTGCTCACGCATTCTAAAATTCCGGTATTGGTCTATCGATAAGCCTGGCGGCGATTCGATGGAGAGAGTTCACCGAGTCTGCTTGTCGAGGTTTCGGGGCACCGTCAAGTTGAGCGGCATCCGGGTAGGCGGCTGCTGGGCTGGTCAGGGTATCTTTGCCAACTGACGATGCCTCGAGATCCGATCTATGCTGGCCATGCTATGCGGCCGAATACGACGATGTAAGAATGGGAGACCTCACCGCCTAACAGTCGCCTCCCGGGCAGAAGCAGTCACTCGACGCCGCCACCCAGCGATCCCGAGAGCGGACGTTCGCAATTCCGTCGGATGTATCACTCCGTTAGTCAGCGCGTCACACCGGTAGGCTCATCATTTTCGGCAAACATCTTGCTGAAGATGTCGTACTTGCCCGTGTACGCATTGCTGTGCATGGAGAATGCGCCCATCACGGTGTGAAATATGTCCCGCTGGCTGTGAGTGCCCTGTGATTCGAGCCGGCCTCTCTGCACGGCTTTCTGGCGGATAAATTCATCGGACATCCAAACGATGAAAGGAATGTCCCTCTGCACATCCGGCGCGATGGTGTAGGGTATTCCGTGAAGGTACATGCCGTACTCCCCCAGGGATTCGCCATGGTCGGACACAAAGATCAATAGCGTCGCTGTATCCTGGAGTTGCTTGAGTACGTCGATGACGCGAAAAAGGAAGTAGTCCTCGTACAGAATCGTGTTGTCATAGGCATTAACCAGTTCGTTGTGGCTGCACTTGCCCAATTCAACCGACTTGCAGACCGGCTTGAAGTATTCAAATTCCGTCGGATATTTTGCGTAGTAGGCCGGCCCGTGACTGCCAGACTGGTGAAGAATGACGAAGACCCTTTGGCTCGATGAAGCCTTGATTCGCTGGGCGAGCCCGGACAGGAGGACCTCATCGTAAGCGCACCGCGCGCCTGCGCAGTTTGCCGAGAGGTCGCTCGCTTTCTGGTACGTCTCAACCCTGATCGGCGGTTCGCCCCAGTTCCGAGTTCGCCAAATGACGTCAACGCCGTTTCGTTGCAGGTAGGAAGGCAGAGGTTCGTACCGTTTGGAGAATGGCAAACTGGAATCAACGTTCGACAGGATGCATCGAACCGCTGCCGTGGTGTAGGTGGCACAGGCCGTCGCATTCTTGAGGGCGACAACGCTTGCTTTCGACAGCAACGGATTCGTGGGACGGTTGTAACCATAGAGTTGGAAATTCTTCGCCCGAGCGGCTTCCCCGATGACCAGAACGACGACGATCTTTGCGTCGGAAGAGAAGGTTGCCGGCGGCAGCGGAGCCGGTACGTCAGATGTCATCAGCTTTAGCACCAGGTATCTCCCGGTGTTGATGACGTAGGACGACGGCATGATCATGCCGCCAACCTTTTTTGAGTTTTCGTCGAACCAGAGCCAGTTGCGGGACGTCAAAAGGCACCAGATTACGGCGATCAACAAGCAGGCCAGGGCCATGGCAGCGACGCGCAAGCGTGGAGTCCGTCGGATGTGAAGTCGCGTGAGAAGCCAGCAGGGCAGAACGCCCACGGCCAGCACATAGACAACGAGGGTTGGATGCAGGTATTCGGAGGATTCTGTGAAATTTGTGTTCAGCACATTTCCCATCATCGTTTCGTCCAGCACGACGTGATAGGTGACCAGGAAATACAGAGCGACCGCGTTACCCATCGCAATCAACATGCAAAATGGTTTCAGCAGCGGAATAGAGATGAGGGCCAGCAGGGAGAGTAGAAGAACGGTCTCGGACAGCAGGACAACTAGCAACGTGGCCAGCGTTAGATCCCCGGTGACAGACGACAGGTCGAGATTGGCCGCCGCGAATGAGAAGAGCGGCAGGTGATACAGCAATGCATTGAGCACCGCTGTCACCGCGATGAATGTAGTCGCAGTGGGCGTGAAGCGGAGGCGGTCAGGGCTATCAGCGTTCAAGCACGGTGCGGCATATAGGGGCGCCTCGGAAGACGGGACTTCAAGCAGCGCGCCGGGGGACCCGCAAGAATGGATAGTACAAGTCCGTTACGGTTTTTTCCGCAGTAGACCCAGGCGGCCGGGTACCAACTAGGCTGCCGCCGTCCTGACGGGAGCGTAAGCTTTTGTGTGTATCTGAATGGCCGCTTTCGCGGGCGGCGAGCGGCCTCTTTGGGTCGATCCGAGTCACAGCCGCTTGACCGCGGGCGATTCAGCCGGGAACCGCTGCTCCCGGCCAGAAGCGGACCTTTAGGCCGTCAAATTGGGTTCCCGAAAGCGGTCGTTTGCCGACCGCGAGCTGGGCCCTGGTTGACCATCGCGGGAGTATATGTGGGTGCAGGTTTCCGAGCGCGGTCCCTGCTCCGTGATGAAGCTCATGCGCGCGAGGCCCAAAAGCCGGGGTGTCCAGATGTCAATTGCCCGCGTCGCACCGACAGGTGCATGCTTGGCGCCAGCCATCCGGGCGTCGCGACAGAATGACAACTGAACCAGAGCGCGAACCCCTCTCGACCGAAGTTCGACGGCTGGAGAGCGAAGTCGGCCCGCATGCTCATCACCCGCGGGTGCATTTCCGCGTGTGGGAGCAACTGAAGCACCGCAACGTGATCCGGGTCGGAATCCTCTACATGGTCGTGTGCTGGCTCATCCTGGACCCCGTGCACGTCCTCTTTCACATGCTCGAGGTACCCGTATGGGCCAACCGGTTGGTTGTCATTCTGATGGCGATCGCCTTCCCGGCCGTACTCCTCTTTGCATGGGCATATGAGATCACGCCCGAGGGCCTGAAGCCGACTGCTGAGGTTGATCCACGGAAGTCGATCCGGCAGCAGACCGGACAGCGCCTCAATCGCGCGATCTTCGTGGTTCTCGTGCTTGCGGTCGCGTATCTGCTCACGGACAAGTTCTGGCTGTCCAAGCACGTGACGATCGAGCAACCAGCGACCATCGCGGCACCGGTAGCAACTGCAATCGCTCCTGCCGCGATCGCGATTTCAGATAAGTCGATCGCAGTCCTGCCATTTCTCGATATGAGCGAAAAGAAGGACCAGGAGTATTTCTCTGACGGGTTGTCGGAGGAACTCATCGATATGCTGACGAAGGTCCCGGAGCTGCGGGTGGCCGCGCGGACCTCCGCGTTCTACTTCAAAGGCAAACAGGCGACCATCGCCGATATCGCCAAGGCGCTTGGCGTTGCGCATGTCCTGGAAGGCAGTGTGCGCAGGTCCGGCAACACTCTGCGCGTTACCGCGCAGCTGATTCGTGTCGACAACGGCTACCACGTCTGGTCGGAGACCTACGATCGTAAGCTGGAAGACATCTTCAAGCTTCAGGACGACATCGCAGGCGCCGTTGTCAGAGCGTTGAGAGTTCAGTTGTTGCCGATGCAGCAGACAGCGGCGCAGGAAGGGCGGCGTACCGGGAATTTCGAGGCGTATAACCTGTACCTGCAAGGCAGGCAGAGCTACAACCAAGGCGACATCGCCGGCTATCGACGCGCTGTCACGGCATTCCGAGCCGCGACTGCGCTGGATCCCGGCTACGCGGCGGCGTACGCAGACCTGGCGTTGGCACAATTCTGGCTGACCGACGACAGCAGCTCAGGCGACGTCGCCGCCGACGCAGCAGGCTTTGACAGTGCGCTTGCCGCCGCGGAGAAGGCCGTCAGCCTCGCTCCAGGAGTGGCCGCCGGCTACTCCGCTCGCGGCTTCGTGCGTGCCATCTACCAGTTCGACTTCACGGGTGCACAGGCGGACCTGGATAAAGCCGTCGCGCTGAGCGCAGGCGACGCGTGGGTTCTGCACCGCTCTGCCATCCTGCTCGCCGTACTCGGCAAGCTGCCCGAGGCGATTGCCAGAGAGGAGCAGGCCCTCGCGCTGGATCCGCTGTCGGAGGAGATCTGTCGGCGCCTTGCATTTTTCCTGGTTGCAAATCAGCAGTTGGCACAGGCACGGCCGTTGTATGAGAAGGCGCTTGTGATAGCTCCGAACTCTGATCGTGCACGTTTTAACCTGGGCGAGCTCGAGCTCTTTGCAAATCAGCCCGAGCGCGCACTGGCCGACTATCGACAAACCAGAATAGAGAGCTTCAGTTTGGCCGGTCAAGCCAAGGCGGAATACTCTCTGGGGCATGCTGCCGTGTCGCAGCGATTTCTCGAACAGTTGATCACCAAGTATAGAAAGGACTCCGCTTGGCTGACCGCCTGCGTGTATGCCTGGCGCGGCGAGAAGGACCAAGCACTCGAGTGGCTGGAGCGCGCCTATGTGCAGCGAGATCCCGGCATTACATGGCTCAAGATTGACTTCGACTTTCGGAGCCTGCGCGGCGATCCTCGCTACAAGGCTGTGCTGCGCAAAATGAATCTGCCCGAGTAACGATAGCGCATGCCGTGATTCGCTTCCTGATAGCTGCCAGTCGCGACAGGCAGCAGCGGGTCAGTTCTCGACCCTAGGTTATCAGGAGAGCGCGCCAATGCCCTTCCGTTGGATGACGTCCAGCAACTTCAGCGACGGACCGCTCGGCCGCTTCTCCCCGATCTCCCATTTCTGAACGGTCGAGATACTGGTGTTCAGCATGGCGGCGAACACCGCTTGACTGACCCGACTGCGGACCCGGAGCGTACGAATCTGCTTCGCCGTAAGTTCCTTGACCGGAGGCAGCGTCAAGACGTCGAACTCGCGCATGGTGTGCTTGTCTAGCAACCCAATGCGCTCGAGCCCGCGCGCGGTTTCGCGCATCTCACTGAGCAGACGACTTTTCTTCACGACAGATCTCCTCAAGCTCGCCCCCGACGACGGCCTTTTCAAGTAGCTTCGGTTCCATTGCCAACAGTGCGGTGGCGATCACTTGCAGCGCCCCGAGTTCTCGATCGTCGATCGTTTCACGGTCCTTCTTCTCGAAGCCGAAGAGGAAGAACCAGCGGTCCTGCAGATTACTTCCGACAATCGTCCTGGCTCCTCCACGTTTGCCGCGGCCAGCTATCGGGATTCGCTTCTTGAATACCCGTCCCCCCAAGTCCGCATCGATCAGACCTCGCGTCATTTCCTCAACCGCAGCACACAGAACGTCATCGCCGATGTTCGCCTTGCGGCTCCAGCGCTTGAACGTTCTGGTCTTGAACACACGCCGCACAAACCTAGTATATCACTAGGTGATATAGAGGTAACTCGCACACACTCCCCGGGTTGCACCATTCCGGAGAGGTGTCATGAATCAAGAACTTAAGCTGGTCACCCGCCGCGAACCCTGGAACAAAGGCAAACTTGTCGGGCAAAAGTCCCCGCTCCGCCTCAAGGACATCTGGGCCATCCGCATTCGGCTACAGCTGACGCAGCGGACCCGCGAGCTCGCGCTGTTCAACCTTGCCGTCGACAGCAAGCTCAGGTCCTGTGATCTGGTGAAGCTGCGTGTGCGGGATGTCACACATGGGGAACGCGTAACCGGTCGGGCGATGGTCATGCAGCAGAAAACTCATCGCCCGGTACAGTTTGAGATCACCGAGCAAACCCGCGAGGCGGTGGCTGCGTGGATCACCCACTCGCATCTGAGGCCCGAGGACTTTCTGTTTCCCAGCAGGGTACGCGCATCGCCGCACCTCTCGACCCGGCAATACGCCCGAATCGTCCAGAGCTGGGTGAGGGAGATCGGACTTGACCCTGCGGGCTACGGCACGCACACGCTGCGTCGCACCAAAGCGTCTCTGATCTATCGTCGAACGAAGAACCTTCGAGCGGTACAGCTGCTACTCGGGCATACCAAGCTCGAAAGTACTGTCCGCTACCTCGGTATCGAGGTCGATGACGCGCTAGAGATGGCCGAACAGACCGAAGTGTAGGTGCGTCGGCCGGTCAGCGGCTGCCCCGGTCGCTGACCGGCCAACTCCAGCCATTGACAGCGCTGAAATGACTGCCCTTAAGCGGACGTCCGCGTGTCGCGGTAGGCTGAGCGCGTGTCGCCGCCCAAATTGATCGGCATTCACTACACCGGCACTTGCCACAACCGATAAGAGATAGGGGCTCACCATGATTCCAACTCAGCGCCTTGCGGCATTCGCGATAGCGATTGCGGCCGTTCTGGTTACACCGCCGAATCAGAGCGTGGGGGCAGCCGCTGCCGAAACGGCGCCGGATCAACTCGTGGGAAAGACTTATCGATTGGAGCGAGCGTATCTGGTCAGCGTGCACGTTCCCAGCGCCAGCGTGGACAAGGTACTGCAAGCGCTTGCCGCAGCGGTGGGGCTGGAATACGGTAAGTATGACCAGGTAGCGTACATCGACGCCGAAGGTATGGAGCAGTACCGACCGCTCGCGGGGTCTAAAGCGGGTGCGCAGCAGGCTGTGACGACAACTCCATCTAGGGTGGTGACCGTGTCCGTGGTTCATGACGGGGCCGTGTTGCAGAAGGCGGTGGACGCGATCAACCGAGCGCACCCTTACGAGGAGCCCGTGATCTACATCACCGAAGCGTGGCGGAGCCGATCGACCAGCGCGGATGAGAAGAATCCGAATCGCTGGTGGAATCAAAAGCCCAATTGATGATTTCAGCAGGCGGCCAAGACCAGTCGGTCAGTAGGCAGAGTCAGCTTTCCGTAAAGCGGTCGTACGGGTAGTCTGCCCGAAGCGCACGCTTGGGAGATCCAATGAGAAATTCCCCTTTCGCGGTCTACTGCGTCGTCGGCCTTCTGGTGTTTGCTTCTGGCGCGTCAATTTGGACGATCAGCCGTGCCTCAGCCGCGCCTGCCAACGTCTCGGACATCGCCGGCACGTACGAACTGACAAGGAGAGTCATGTCGAACGGCGACGAAATCCGCCCGCCGGCGATCGTCGCGCTTTACACCATGGACCGCGGACGAGGTAACTTTAACCTCTTCGTTAAGAACAAGGACGGCACGCTGGCATCCGAATCGACGATCAGCCGGTATACCTTGACGGCCGCGCAGTACTGCGAATGGATTGTGTACACGACGAGAAACAACCTCGATGGTCCCGGGCTCAGGAACGAGGCTCCACCGGTGACAGATCATTGCGCTCGTGTCACGTCAAAGGACGGTCAAATAGTCTTCGCACCCCCGGGCGAGGGAGTTGAGTCACGCTTTGATAAGGATGGCTTCACCGCATTAATCCCTGGCCAATTCGTCGACCACTGGCGAAAGGTGCGATGAAGCATTGCGAACAGCGGATGGCCGCCACGGATCGATAGGTCAGCGGCCGAAGTCGGCCAGTAGCGGACATCGCAGGAATCGTTCAGTTCGCCGGATAGCGGTCATCCACAGCTACGGCTTGGAATCATCAATCGGGTGCGTTTCTGCCCCGACAATGACCCCGTAGGGATCGACCGCGATACGCCATGAGGCGCTACCCCGTTCGAATCGCACGAGGTACTTGTCCCAGCCGTCACCATCAACGCCGCGGAACTCCACCGCGCGAAGCGCGCCCCAAGGCTTCATCGTCGCCTGCAGGTCAGCAAGCATCGCCCGGGTGCCTCCGGCAAGTTGCGGACTCAATTCGGCGGCTTGATTCGGGTTGCCCGACTCGATCCCAGCGAGCAGTTGACGTAGCGCCTCCTCGCTCCCCGACGTCGGCGCTTGCGCACGTACGTGCTCGCTGATGGCCGCATCAATGGCCCGCACGCGCTGAGCATCGATACGCGGCGCAATAGTGGATTCGCCATTCTGCTCGAAGACTGCCCCGATCACCCGTCCTGCGGCATCGGTCGCAAACCGCACGTGGGCATTCAGTTTGGCGTCCCCCCACTGAAACAGTTGCCCGGATGCGTGCGTCAGCGGCAGGCCTAAGGCTGTCAACTGCCCGTGCTGCAGCCGGACTTGAGAGATAGTCACGGCCGAAAACTCGTAGTCGCCGACGTAGCGGCTGAGATCCGTCGGCTCCGCCGAGGATGCAGTGTCCGCAAACACCAGCGGGATCGCGGGCGGCGAGACCAGTGCCGTCGTCGTTGCGATTCCGAGGGCTAGCAGTGCGCCCGCCGCGCTCGATGCGCGCCAACCGTGAACTCTCGGTACATTCATGAGCATAATCCTCCGCTCGATAGACGACCAAGATCTAGATGAAGCTGCGAGACTGCCAAGGAGTACAGGCCGGTGCGTGCTCACGTTCACCAACGTCCTCGCGTAACGCCGTGCATCATGACCGCCGCTCAGCACGCGACGGTCACAATCCACTTCAATTGCGAGGCGCAGTCGACCGACTTGCCACCACAGGAACGGGTTCCAGGGCGCGAGAATCACCACTGCCACTCCCACGCCCCACACGCTAGGGTCCCGCGCCTCGACATGACTCCGCTCGTGTGCGAGAACCAAACGAAGAGTCGCCGGCGGACCGACGAGGAGCCAGTCGGGCAACACAATCTGTGGGTGAAGCAGGCCTACGGTTGCGGGTCCCGCGTCCTCGGCAACGAACAACTCCGTTCCCTCGACGAGTACTCGCTGCCAGCGCCCGCGACGGCGATGTCCGTAGCACCATCCGGCGAAGAGAACAGCGGCTGCGATCCCCGAACTTCCTATCCAAACTCCTTCAACAAACGAGTTGAGTTGTGCCGTGCCGAGCCCCCCAACCTCAGTGGGCGCTTGAGCCGTCCGAGGGGGCCGCCCAGCGACTGCGGGGTTCTGCGATACCTCCTTCAGCACAAACCGAGCCCTGACAACGGCTGCGGCCGGAGTTGCTGTCGATGACAGGAGGACCGGCAACACCAGCGATCCGAAGAGGGCGCACACCCATATCCAGCGGGTTGCGAAGTGATATGGGCGGAACGCTCGCTCGAGAATGACTCCCACCAGGGTCACTATCCCGGAGACGACCAGCAAATAAGCCGTCCACGCCAGCATCACAAGCGCTCCTCGTCGGTCAGCTCTTGCAGGAGCTGCCGCAATCGCTTCGCCTGCGCGGGGGAGAGTCTCTGCTCGGAAACCAGATGAGTGAAGAGCAGCTCGGAAGAGCCGCGGAAGAACTTTCGGACCAAATGGCGCACGGCGTTCTGTCGTGCGGCCCTCTCCCGGACAAGTGCGAAGTACCTATGGCCCCTGCCGTCAGCCTCGCGACGCACAAATCCCTTCTCCTCCAGGATTCCGAGCATGGTCAACACTGTGTTGTGGGCCAGCGGATCCCCGAGGTTACGGCGCACATCGCTCACGCGACACGGCCCTCGGTCCCAGAGCACTTGCATGATGTCCGATTCGCGATCGGTCAGAGTTTTCGCCATGCGAGAGTACCTAAATGTTTAGGAGAGGATACTCCTTGACAGGATGCTGTCAACTAATCTCCTAGGAGGTAACGCCGCGCGATCTTGAGGCGCATGTGATTATCGGCCGCAAAGACTCTGGACCGCCTAACTCTGGCCGCCGCTTTCGCCCAACAGCGGACGGCGCAAGGTGGATCTCAATTCTCGCGAAAGCAGTCACTGCGGACTGGGTGGGTGGGCCCGCTGGCAGGTCGTCGAGGGAAACCCGTTTATGTAGGTGGCAAGCGGGGGGAGGTTTACGGCTCTTCGGGTCTCATCGACGCGTTCGGCATCCTCAAGGGGCTCGGGCTGAAGCTGGCCTCCCTTGCATCCCAGCTGCGTGCCATACCTCTGTTTGCCGGAAATCTTCAGCATGATGCGGTCGTAAAGGTACGCGGCGTTCTTGGGGTCCGCTTCGCCCTCTTTGACACGGGCACTGATCAGTCCCAGTGCTTCGTATTGCAAAACGGGATCGTGATCGGCGTGCTGGACGATGATCCAGGCAGCATCCTCCGCGGACTCGCCGATCTCAGAACGCTTTGGCCAGCCCTGTTCGGCGATGACCGCCATAAGCATCTCCGCGTTCGTTTTGAACTGCATCCGCATGCGCTGTTCCAGCGCGAGATCGAAGAGCGCGAGTGCCGGGGGCGACAATGCAGGTAGATGGCGTTCTGGGTACCTGAATCCTGTAAGTCCGATCATGTACGTCTGGTCTAGCACCTGTGCCTCAAGAAGCTTGTCGCGAAGAGTCCTTTTTTCGTCTGCGCCTTGCACGTGCGCGGTCGTTTCCAGCGCGTAACGAAACCCTTCGATGTAAGGGCTTGCCTCCTTTGAGGCAGAGTGAAGCACCTCCCAACTCGAGAACACCGGCGGATCTTGTCTGAGGCCATTCTCGAGAACGTCAATCTGCTGGCAAGTGTCGTTGCCATAGCAACCGACTCCCAGTACGACCGTGGCGACGCCAGCTCGCCTCAAGCCTTCCGTGATCTCGGCGGTACGGGCTTTCTTTACCGCCGCCACCCAATCCAGTGCGCTGTGCCATTCTGATTTCCCTTCCTCATCAGCGGCCCATCGAGGCCGCGCCCACTCCAGATCCGAATAGCTCAGGGCTCCATTGACGATGTGAGGCTTCAGCCAGGCCGGAGGCGTGGGGTCATCCTCCGCATAGCCAGGGACCATCGCGGCGCACAAAGTAAGGAAGATCCACCAAGGCCAATAGCAGAGGAGTCGCCTCATTCGCTACACAATACCCCAGGGCGCTCCCGTTCCGAGTGTCCGCTCATCTGCCATTTGAACGATCGGAACCGGACGGGGCAAACGTCGCGGGCTGGTCGTTCTCAGACTGACTCATTGCGGGCCAGGAGCCGACACTAGCCCGTGCCGATCAGATCGCTCCTAGGCGGACAGTTCCCGCACCAGCCCTGCCGAACGGCGCTGCCCGCGCTCGTTTGGAATCGGCTTCAGCCGGCGCGCGAGAAGTAGGCGATGCGCAAGACCGGCGTTCCGTCCTTCTTGAAGTACGCCTCGGTCTCCGTCAGGGTCTTGGCGTCTTTGTCGACGGTATAGACCCGCGTCGAGGCCGGCACACCCTGGTACGCAAACTGCATCACCAGCACACCCGGCGCAGGCATCGTTGCCGCGCACACATCGACCCAATAGGTTCCGGAGGACACGCCGGGCGTGCCGTCGAGCGAGAGTGTCGATTGCGAATGCAGTTCGTGGCCTGCCTGATCGACGATCTGCACGTGACTGGTCCATTTGCCGTCGGCCGCTTCGCTGAACTCGAGGGTCACGCTCTTCGGCCGAGCCTCCGGTGGCATCGTCAGCTTGTCCACCTCGAGGACCCATCGACCCACCAGCGGCGATTGGCCTGGCGCCTTGGCGAGCGCCCCCACGGCTGACAACAGCGTGAAGATCAGCAATGCAAGCCACGTTCTTTTCATTACATCTCCCGTGCGAGAGCCGACTGGTCGGCGGCACCGAGTATCGCGGCCTCCTGCTGATTATGTGCCCTTCGTGGCGACCGGGCGGGAATTCACTCCGCAAAGGCGAACTAACGGCCCAGGAGCAGTCACTCACGCTGGTTAGGTAGAATCCCCGAAAGCGGCCGTCCAGCTTACAGTTCTTTAGCCGGCGTACCGTCTTTACGTCATTTGTGATGGGGGCAAGCATGGCAGCGATCACTCGAAGGCGATTCGTTGCGTACACCGCGGCCGCTTCCGTGGCGCTGCGCGCTCATGCACCAAGGGCATTCGCTGCCACACTCCAGGGCTCCGAAGCGCCTCGGTCGCGTGCCGCTCAGCTCGATGCGGCAGCAGTCCAAAAGTTGGCATCGCAGATCGCTGGTCGCGTGATCGCGCGCGATTCGCCTGACTATGATTTGTCGCGACTGGTATTCAATCGCGCGTTCGACAAGCGCCCAGCTCTAATCGTGCGATGCGCGAACGCCGACGACATCGCGCGTACTCTTGATTTTGCACAGGGCCACAACGTACCTGTTGCAGTGCGCGTTGGCGGGCACAACCGCGCGGGTCTGAGTATCTGTGATGGCGGCACCGTGATCGATCTTTCCGCAATGAACCAGGTCGAAGTCGACGCCGGCAAGCGCATCGCTCGGGCACAGGGCGGCGTTCTGACCGTCCATTTCGACGCTGCAACGCAGCGCTTTGGCCTCGCTACGACGCTCGCCGGTTGCCCAACGGTAGGCATCTCTGGGCTGACGCTCGGCGGCGGAATGGGCCTATTGATGTCAATGTACGGAGCTGCGTGCGACAACTTGATATCGGCGCAACTGGTAACCGCGGACGGCAGACTCGTAGAGGCCAGCAAGAACTCCAATCAGGATCTTTTCTGGGCGATTCGCGGCGGCGGCGGAAATTTTGGGGTGGCGACGGCGCTGGAGTTCAGCCTGCACCCGGTAAGCAACGTCCTGTCCGGAAGGCTGATCTATGCGCCAGGCCGAATTTCCGAACTCGTGCAGGGCTTAGTCAGTCACGTCGCAAGGGAGCCGGACGAAATGCGTGTCTCCGCGTACATCCTACCGTCCGACCGCGGGCCGCGATTTGAGATCGCGGTCTGTCATCTTGGCGACCCGCACGAAGGCAACGAATTGCTTAGCCCAATGCGAGCGCTCAAACCGCAAGAAGACACCGTTCGAGTCCGGTCTTACTTGGAAACGCAGACAACACTCTTTCCTGCTGCGCCGATCGCGCATTTCCAAACAGCCCTGGTTCTTCCAGAGCTCAGCAAGACAGCAATCCAAACACTAACAGCGGCAGCTAACGACGCACCTCCGAGCACGAGGGTATTCATTGGACCGATTAACGGGGCCGTTACGCGCGTGAAGGCAGCTGATACAGCGTTTGCGTTGCGCCAGCGTGGTTTTGAGCTCGACATCATGGGAGCCTGGACCGGTGCGGCGGACAGGGCGAGAGCTGTACGATGGGTCGAGACGCTGCGCGACAATCTGAAGCCTCTCGCGCGTGGGGTGTATGTGAACCAACTCGGCGAAACGAGCGAGGAACTGGTGCGCACCGCCTACGGGGCAAACTATGCCCGCCTCGCCGCGATCAAGAAGAAGTATGACCCCCGAAATGTATTCAGGTCGAACCAGAACATCCTGCCCGCCTGACGACGACCAGCGCGTCGTCGCCAATGTCCGCAACTGCACTTCTCGATGGCAGCTCTGGGGAAGGGCCACCGTCGCTTCCGGGTCAGGAGCCGCCATCCGGCTGAGCGTCGTCGCGACAGCTAAGCCTCGTAGCCGAGATTGGCGGACAGCCAGCGCTGCGCCTCCGCGAGGCTCATCCCCTTGCGCCGCGCGTAATCCTCCACCTGCTCGCGATCGATCTTGCCGAGCGCGAAGTAGCGCGCTTGCGGGTGCGCGAGGTACCAGCCGCTCACGGCCGCCGTCGGATACATGGCGTAGGACTCGGTGAGACGGATCCCGGTGTTGCGCTCGACGTCGAGCAGCTTCCAGAGCTTGGCTTTCTCGGTGTGGTCGGGGCAGGCGGGATAGCCCGGCGCCGGGCGGATGCCGCGGTATTCCTCGCGCACCAGCTGCTCGTTGGTGAGCGTCTCGGCGGCCGCGTAGCCCCACAGCTCGCGCCGCACGCGCTCGTGGAAGTGCTCGGCGGCGGCCTCCGCCAGGCGGTCGGCGAGTGCTTTGAGCATGATGGCCGAGTAGTCGTCGTGGGAGCGCTCGAAGCGCGCCACGTACTCCTCGATGCCAACGCCGGCGGTGAGCGCGAAGGCGCCGAACCAGTCACGCACGCCGCTCGAGCGCGGCGCGACGTAGTCGGCCAGGCATTCGTGCGGCTGGCCCTCGGGCTTGCCCTTCTGCTGGCGCAGGAAGTTGAGGGTCGTGAGCACCTCATCGCGCGCCTCGCTGGCGTAGAGCTCGACGTCGTCACCCACCGAGCTCGCCGGGAAGATCCCCACCACTGCCTGCGCCGTGAGCCAGCGCCCCGCGATCAGTTCTTTGAGCATGCGGCGCGCGTCGGCGTACAGGTTGCTCGCAGCCTCGCCCACCGTCGGGTCGGTGAGGATGTCGGGGAACTTGCCGGAGAACTCCCAGGCGTTGAAGAACGGCATCCAGTCGATGTAGCCGAGGAGCTCGGCGAGCGGGTAATCGGCGAAGCGGTGCACTCCCGGCAGGCGCGGCTGCGGCGCCGCGTACGCGGCCCAGTCTATGGGCGCGCGATTGGCGCGCGCAGCGGCGAGCGTGAGCTGCGGGACCTTGATCTTCTTGTTGGCGTGCTGTTCGCGCCGGCGCTCGTGCTCGGCGCGCACCTCGGCGATGTAGGCGACGCGCGCGCCGGGTGTGCTCAAGGTCTGGCACACGCCCACCGAGCGCGAGGCGTCCTTCACGTACACCACGGCGCCGGCGTACTGGGGCGCGATCTTCACCGAGGTGTGTGCCGGAGAGGTGGTGGCGCCGCCGATCAGCAGCGGCAGCGCGAAGTCCTGCCGTTGCATCTCACGCGCGACGTGCACCATCTCGTCGAGCGAGGGCGTGATCAGGCCCGACAGGCCGATGAAGTCGACCTGCTCGCGTCGCGCTGTCTCGAGGATCTTCTCGCACGGCACCATGACGCCGAGGTCGATGACCTCGTAGTTGTTACATTGCAGCACCACGCCCACGATATTCTTGCCGATGTCGTGGACGTCGCCCTTGACGGTGGCCATCACGATGCGGCCCTTGGAGCGCTGCGCGCCCGCGTCCTTGCTTTTCTCGATGAACGGCACCAGGTGCGCCACGGCCCGCTTCATCACGCGCGCGCTCTTGACCACCTGCGGCAGGAACATCTTGCCCGCTCCGAACAGGTCGCCGACCACGTTCATACCGTCCATGAGCGGGCCCTCGATGACCGCGAGCGGGCGCTCGGCGGCGAGCCGCGCCTCCTCGGTGTCCTCGATGACGTAATCGTCGATGCCCTTGACCAGTGCGTGCTCGAGGCGCTTGCCGACGGGGAGCTTGCGCCACTCGAGGTCCTCGCGGCGCCGTGCGCCGCCCTCGCCCTTGAAGCGCGCCGCAATCTCGAGCAACCGCTCGGTGGCGTCGCTGCGCCGGTTGAGCACTACGTCCTCGCAGGCCTCGCGCAGGTCCGGCGCCAGCTGCTCGTAGACGCCGAGCTGTCCGGCATTGACGATCCCCATGTCCATGCCGGCGGCGATCGCGTGGTAGAGGAACACCGAGTGCATCGCCTCGCGCACCGGGTCGTTGCCGCGGAACGAGAACGACACGTTGCTCACTCCGCCCGACACCAGCGCGTGCGGCAGCTCGCGCTTGATGCGGCGCGTGGCCTCGATGAACGCCACGCCGTAGGCGTTGTGCTCCTCGATGCCGGTCGCGATCGCGAAGATGTTGGGATCGAAGATGATGTCCTCGGCCGGAAAACCCACCTGCGCGGTGAGGATGCGGTAGGCGCGCGCGCAGATTTCCACCCGGCGCTCGAAGGAGTCGGCCTGGCCCTGCTCGTCGAAGGCCATGATGACCGCCGCGGCGCCGTAGCGGCGCACTGCGCGGGCGTGTTTGATGAAGGTCTCCTCACCTTCCTTCAGGCTGATCGAGTTGACGATCGCCTTGCCCTGCACGCACTTCAGTCCCGCCTCGATCACCGACCACTTGGACGAGTCGATCATGACGGGCACGCGGGCGATGTCGGGCTCGGAGGCCACCAGATGCAGGAAGCGCGTCATCGCCGCTTCCGAGTCGAGCATGCCCTCGTCCATGTTGACGTCGATCACCTGCGCGCCGCTCGTCACCTGCTGACGCGCCACCTCGAGCGCCGCCGGGTAGTCGCTCGCCTCGATGAGCTTGCGGAACCTCGCGGAGCCTGTGACGTTGGTGCGCTCGCCCACGTTCACGAACAGGCTGTCTTCGTCGATGTTGAGCGGCTCGAGACCCGACAGGCGGCACTTGACCGGCTGCGGCGCGACGCGCCGCGGCGCGCGCCTGGCGACTGCCTCGCCCACCAGGCGGATGTGCTCGGGGGTCGTGCCGCAGCAGCCGCCCACGATGTTCACCAGCTCCAGTTCGGCGTACTCGCCCAGGATCTCCGCGGTCTGCTGCGGCGCCTCGTCGTACTCGCCGAAGGCGTTGGGGAGCCCGGCGTTGGGATAGGCGCACACGAAGGTGTCGGCAACCCGCGCCAGCTCCTCCACGTAGGGCCGCAGCGCCGCGCCGCCGAGCGCGCAGTTGAGCCCCACGAACAGTGGCTCGGCGTGCCGGATCGAATTCCAGAACGCCTCGGGAGTCTGCCCGGAGAGGATGCGGCCCGAGGCGTCGGTGATCGTGCCCGATACCGCCAGCGGCACACTCATGCCGCTCTCGTCGAACAGGGTGAGCGCCGCGTAGATCGCGGCCTTCGCGTTGAGCGTGTCGATCACGGTCTCGATCAGCAGCAGGTCGACCCCGCCCATGACCAGCGCCCGCGACGCCTCGAGGTACGCAGCGACCAGCTCGTCGAAACTGACGGCGCGATGACCGGGATCGTTGACGTCGGGCGACAGCGAGGTCATGCGGGTCGTGGGCCCGAGCGCCCCGGCGACGAAGCGCGGCGCGCCGCACTGCCGCGCGAACTGGTCGGCCGCGGCGCGCGCCAGCCGCGCGGCGCGATAGTTGAGCTCGGCGACCAGCGCCGCCGTGCCGTAGTCGGCCTGCGAGATCGAGTTCGAGTTGAAGGTGTTGGTCTCGATGATGTCGGCCCCGGCGGCCAGGTAGGCGTCGTGGATGCCGGTGACGATGTCCGGGCGCGTCAGCGTGAGGATGTCGTTGTTGCCGCGCAGGTCGTGGCCATGGTGAGCAAAGCGCTCACCGCGGAAGCCGCGCTCATCGAGCCGGTGCTGCTGGATCATGGTGCCCATGGCGCCATCGAGCAGCACGATGCGCTCGGCCGGCAGGCGCTTGAGGCGCTCGACGCGCGTGCGCCGCTCGGTCTCGTCGCACGGCTCGACGGCGAAAGGCGCGGCGCCGGCGCGGTTTGCGGCCGCCGCGTCCTGCTTCACCTCGCGATCGGCGCGCGCCGGCGCGGCGCTGCCGCAGCTTGCCTCGTGATGCGCGCCAGTGCAGCCGCTCATGCCGGCACTCCGCTGCGCGCCGTCGGCGGTGTCGCACGCGGCGCGGGCCGCAATCCCAGCGCGTGGCAGATCGCGTAGGTGAGCTCGGCGCGGTTGAGCGTATAGAAGTGGAATTCGCGCACGCCGTGGCGCTTCAGCGCCTCGACCTGCTCGATCGCGACGCCGGCGGCGAGCAGCCGCCGCGTCTCCTCGTCGGCGTCGAGGCCGGCGAAGCGCTCGTGCAGCCAGGAAGGCACACTGGTGCCGCAGCGCGCAGCGAAACGCAGCACCTGCGGAAAGCGCGTGATGGGAAGAATCCCCGGCACGATGGGCGCATCGATGCCGGCCGCGGCGCAGCGGTCGCGAAAACGCAGGAAAATATCGCTGTCGAAGAAGAACTGGGTGATGGCGCGGCTCGCGCCCGCATCGATCTTGCGCTTCAGGTTCTCGAGATCCGCGTCCCGGGAGCGCGCCTCCGGATGCACCTCGGGGTAAGCCGCGACCGAGATGTCGAACGGCGCGACGCTTCTCAGGCCCGCGACCAGATCCGCGGCATAGGCAAAGCCTCCGGGGTGCGGCTGGTAGAGCGCCTCGCGGCTCGGCGCGTCGCCACGCAGCGCGACCAGATGGCGAATGCCCTCCTCCCAGTAGCCGCGCGCAATCTCGAGGATCTCGCCGCGCGCGGCACCAATGCAGGTCAGGTGCGGCGCACCGGTGAGCGGCGTCTCACGCTGGATCCGCGTGACCACATCGTGCGTGCGCTCGCGCGTCGAGCCGTCGGCGCCGTAGGTCACGGAGACGAAGGCCGGCGCGAGGGGCGCCAGGCGCTCGATGGACTTCCACAGCATCGCCCCCATCGCCTCGTCGCCGGGCGGAAAGAACTCGAAGGAGACGCGGATGGGACATGGCACGCTCGGCGCGGCGGCAGTGCTCATCGGGCACCCCCGGCACGCTGCGCGACGCCGCTCGCCGCACGCGCGGCTGCCGCGAGCATGTGCTCGCCGTCAGCCTCGATGGGACTCAGGCGCTCGCACACGAGCCCCGCCCCGTCCAGCAGGCGCCGCAGGCGCGCGAGTGGATGTTCGACGACGCGCTCGCGCGCGCTCTCGAGCGACTCGTAGCGCTGGAAGATCCACAGCCGTGCGCCCACGGCGGCTGCGCAGCGGATCTGCGCGAGAAGCCGCGCGACCGGTTGCTCGCCGCCCGCCTGATGACTGACCAGCACCGCATCGAATGGTCCGCCGGCACGCGCCAGATCCTCATCGGTGAGCTCCCCGGCGCGGGTCGCCGTCAGCACGCGGCAGGCGAAGCCGCGCCGCTCGGCGAACGCGCGCGCGGCCTGGGCCCCGCGGCGCGACTGGGCGATGACGGTGCAGGCGCGCGCGCCGGCCGCGACGCTCCCGAGGAGCTCAAGGTGCGCGGCCCCTACTACGAGGACGCTGCCACCCGTCGCGCCCGAGCCACTGGCCTCGACGAACGCCTGCAGCGCGCGGTCGAGACGCGAGGAGCCCGCCGGTGCTCCCTCGCCCTCCGGCACGGCAACGGCGCGCGCCGCGGTGCGGTCGCGCACCAGCACCGGATGGCGCCGATCGACCTGCAGCAGCAGCCCCCGCATGAAGCTCAGTGCGCCCGCATCGTCGGCCAGTCCGTAGCGCACCCACTGACCCTCCCGCGTGCGCGTCAGCAACCCGGCCTGGCACAGGATCTTCAGGTGCCGTGATACGCGCGGCTCGCTCTGCCTGAGGGCCTGGGCGAGATCGGAGACGGTAAGCGCCCCTTCCGCACAGAGCGCCAGCAGCCGCAGTCGGCTGGGCTCACCCGCGGCTTTGAGCCAGACGACCAGCTGGGAGGGGCTTGTCGGGTTCATTCAATAATTGTACATGTATTTAAATATCGACGAATGGCGCTGCCGCCAGAGAAGGTGCAATCAGGATGCCCGTTAAGCGTGGGCCAGCTTCGGGCCTGTAGGGTCCCAGGTCGATGAGCCTATTATTGCCTCCATGAGACAATTTGGCTCATATCTATCCCTAGTGGATCTTTATTCGTCCTAAACAAGTCTCTGCTCCCGGGCCGCCTGAAAACAGGGTATCGACGTCCCCCGCATCGAACCGATAGGGACGCCGGCAGAACTCGCAGGTTACGGTGACCGACCCCTGCTCGCGCAGCACGTCTCTAACCTCTTCCTCGCCGAGCGCGCGCAAGAGTCCTGCCACCCGGCCCTCGCCGCACCGGCACTCGAAGCGCACGGGCGCCCCCCGAAAGAGCCGCAGGTCATGGTCGGAAAAGCCGCGTGCCAGGAGCTCCTCGACGGGCTGCTCGAGCAGCTCCGCCTCCTGCAGGCGCCCGATACCGCGCTGCGCTCCCTGCCAGGCCGCGTTCGACTCCTCCTCGCCGATGCTGCCGGTACCTGGGAGCTTCTGCACGAGCAAACCAGCCCCGTGGGCTGCGTCCGCGGCCAGCAGCACGCGCGTCGGCAGCTGCTCGGAGCTTGCGAAATAGGCTTCGAGCGACTCGGCGAGCGAGCAGCCCTCGAGCGGCACGACGCCCTGATAACGCGCTCCTTTCTCATCGGCCTCGACGGTCACGGTGAGACGGCCGCCGGTGCCGACCAGCGCGCGAAACAGCGCGCCACGCGGGGCGTCAACCGCTAGGGCGCCGATCGCGTGCTCGTCGAAGCGCGCCAGCGCACGCAAGCGGAAATCATGGGTGCACTGCGCGACCAACAGCCGGACCGCACCGTTCCCCTGGAGCTGGAAAGTGAGGGTGCCGTGGAACTTGAGGCTCGCCGCCAGCAGGACCACCGCGGCCACCGCCTCGCCGAGCAGCCGTTCCACCGGCTCCGGATAGTGAGTGTGTGCGCGCAGCTCGCGCCATGCGCTCTCGAGGCGCACCCAGTGTCCGCGCACGGGTTGCTTTTCGAAGATGAAACGCCGCACCAGATCCATCCGGGCACAATGGGGCAGGCGTGCCGGCAACTCAACCCGCTCGGCCGCGGCACTCAGGCAGACCCATGGCTGCCGGGGCGTGAGTGGCGTCACAGCTCCCGCGGCAGTGACGTGGCAAGGTCATTCGGTGGCTAAGCTGCTGATTTACGAGTCCCGCCGACTGGTGCTGCCACTCGAGACGGTGGTGGACGCCGTTCTCGAGCTCGACCGCGAACGCGGTGGCCGGCTGACATTCGCAAGCATTACGGATGCGCGCATCGAAACCGGTGAGAGTCCCGCCCTGGTCCTCGCAGCGCTGCATCCGGACACGGTGTCCCCGGAGCTGCGCCGATATTCGCTGCCGGCAATCGCCGCGGCCGTGATCCATTACTGCTGGAAGAGCAAGGTTCCGCTGCCACGCAACGTAACCAAGAGCATCGAGGTCGTGCCCGAGGGCTTCGCGCTCATGCTCCAGGGCACCTTCGAAGTATCAAGGCGCCACGGCGGCTTCTCGACCCACGCGCCGGCGGAGCCGGCGCCGGCAGAGGACGAGGCCGCTCTCAACCACTGATCGGGAGCTACACCGGGATCGGGGACCGAACCGCGACCGGGATCGGGGATTGCCCGGGGGATGGCGCCGCAACCGGCGCCGCCGCGAGCTTGCGCGCCAGCGGCAAATGAGCGCGTACGCAGGTCCCGTGCTCACTGGTCTCGATCGTCAGGGTGCCGCCGAGCTGGCGCATCCGCATGAGCATGCTCGCCAGCCCGACCCCCGAGGACGGAATGCCGGGCGTCGCTCCCGGAGACACGTCGTCGAGTATCCCTCGTCCGGCATCTTCGACCTCGAGCGTCACCGTTTCGCCGCTCGCGCGCAGCCGAATGACGACCTTCGGGCTTCTGGAGTGTCGATGAACGTTGCTGAGCGCCTCCTGCGCGACTCGAAACAGGGCCAGCTCCAGGTCGGGCGGCAATCGCTCCATCGTCTCCGGCAACTGCAGCTCGACGCGGATGTCGCTGCGCTGGCGCAGGCCATCGGCCAGCCAGCGCAGGGCGCTCAACAGCCCGAGCTCATCGAGCAGCGGCGGATGCAGCAGATATGAGGTGGTGCGCAGCTCCTCGGAACATCGACGTGCGAGCTCGATGCACTCCTGGAGCATGATCGGCGCTGCAGGCACCATTCGGCTTTCGCTCGCCGCCATCCGGTCCAGGTTGAACTCGAGGACGGCGAGCAGCTGCACGGTGCTGTCGTGCAACTCGCGGCCGATGTGCCGGCGCTCGTCGTCCTGCAGGCGCAACAGCCGGCCGGCGAGGTCCTGCACCTCCCGCAGCATGTGCTCGCGCTGGCGATCGTAGGCCTGCTGGCGCAGCAGAGCTGCGTGCAGCCGCGACCAGAAAATCAATACCGCGGCCGCGCCTGCCAGCAGAACGATCGCGGGAGCCAGCGCTCTTCGGGCCCACTCCCAGTAAAGCGCCGAGCGCGGCGCCGTGACTCCGACGATGAACGGCAGTGTCGCCGAGCGCGAATATCCGACGAGGTACGGCAGCCCATCGACGGGTCCGAACGCGGAAAAGACGCCGAAATTGTCCATTTGCAGCCGCATGATGCTCGGCGGCAGCCGTGGGCTGTTCACTTCCATCTGGCCGCGCTCCTCGGAGTAGGCGAGCAGGCGCGTGCCGTCGGGCATGATCCAGGTCGCCCAGCCATCCGGAATGAGCCGCATGCTATCGGACCCGGCGGTCAATCCATGGGCGGCGACCAGTGCAAACGCCGCGCTGCGCCGCCCTGCGGTACCCGGCAGCGCCAGGGCGACCGGCAGGTACGCTTCCTCATCGTGCGGCAGGCGGACGAGCGGGCGGAGCGCCGGCTCGGTGTCGTGCGCGGCGGGCGCGATTCCGACGATCACCGCGGCGATCTCGGGCGGTGCCTCCACGCCGGTGCGGTCCACCAGCGTAACGCTCCCGTCCGCGGCGCTCGCAATACCCAGGAATGCGGTCACCGGATCGAGAGCGATGGCATCACGGAGCGCGGCCAGCGTCTGCTCGCGGGAAGGCGCAGGGCCGCGCGCCAGCGCCGCTCCCACCCGCCGCAGGCTGAACAGCGAATGCTCCAATGTCCGGGTCGAGGTGGTTTGCAGCCCGAGCGCGACGTTGAGCACACCATCCTCGGCACTGCGCCAGGTCCGCTCGCGCTGTACCTCGATCAGATAGAGCGATATCCCGACGAGGAGCGCCAGCGCCAGGACCAGATAAGCTCGCTCCCTGCGGTAGGGCAGCGACACGGGATCCGCCGCGCCCGGGCGGTCGTAACCCGGCTTACGCAGGGAAATCATTAGCCGCTGAGCTTCCTGCGCAAGAGCTCGTTGAGTTGCGCCGGGTTGGCCTTGCCGCCGGTCGCCTTCATGACCTGGCCGACGAAGAAGCCGAACAGCTTGTCCTTGCCGGCGCGGTACTCGGCGAGCTGGCCCGGATTCTTCTGCATCACCTCGTCGATCACCCGCTCGATGGCGGCGCTGTCGGTGATCTGCCTGAGGCCCCGCTCCGCGATCACCGCGTCGGCCTCGGCGCCGCCCGACCACATCGCCTCGAAGACCTCCTTGGCGAGCTTGCCGGAAATGGTCTGGTCGGAGATGCGCTTCAGCAGCCCCGCGAGCCGCCCGGCCGTCATGCGGGTCGAGCTGACCTCGAGGCTCTCCTTATTCAATGCGGCCGCGAGCTCGCCCATGACCCAGTTGGCGGCGAGCTTCGCGTCCGTGGGCGCCGCACGCACGACGGCCTCGTAGTAGTCCGCCAGCTCGCGGCTCGCGGTGAGAACTCCGGCGTCGTAAGCCGGCAGTCCGTACTGCGAGGTGAAGCGCGCGGCCTTCTGGTCGGGGAGCTCCGGGAGCGTCGCCCGCACCGACTCGATGAACGCCGCATCCACGACCACCGGCAGCAGGTCCGGGTCGGGGAAGTAGCGGTAATCGTTGGCCTCCTCCTTGGAGCGCATGGAGCGCGTCTCACCCTTGTCGGGATCGTAGAGACGCGTCTCCTGCCGGACCTGGCCACCGCCCTCGAGGACCTCGATCTGGCGCGTCACTTCGTAGTTGATGGCGCGCTCGACGAAGCGGAATGAGTTGAGATTCTTGATCTCGGCGCGCGTGCCGAGCCTGGCCGCTCCCGCCTTGCGCACCGAGACGTTGGCGTCGCAGCGGAACGAGCCCTCCTGCATGTTGCCGTCGCAGATCTCGAGGTAGCGCACCAGCGTGTGCATCTTCTTCATGTAGGCGACCGCCTCCCTGGCGGAGCGCAGGTCGGGCTCGGAGACGATCTCGACCAGCGGCGTCCCGGCGCGGTTGAGATCGACGCCCGTCAGCCCGGGCAGTCCCTCGTGCAGCGACTTGCCTGCGTCCTCCTCGAGGTGCGCGCGCGTGATGCCGACCCGTTTCATCTTGCCGTCGTCCAGCACGATGTCGAGCGAGCCCTGGGCGACGATCGGCAGCTCGTACTGGCTGATCTGGTAGCCCTTCGGCAGATCGGGATAGAAATAATTCTTGCGCGCGAACACCGAGGTCGGAGCGATGCGGGCGTTGAGCGCGAGCCCGAGTTTGACCGCCATGCGCACCGCCGCGCCGTTCAGCACCGGCAGCACGCCGGGGTAGCCGAGGTCAACGAGATTCGCCTGCGCGTTGGGAGGGGCGCCGTAGGCGGTCGCGGAGCCGGAAAAGATCTTGGAGCCCGTCGCGAGCTGCGCGTGGATCTCGAGTCCTATGACGGTTTCCCAGTCGCTCATGCGTAGCCTGCGGGCACGTGCGTGTGCCAGTCGGTGGCGCGCTGGTAGGCGTGGCTCGCGGTGAGCAGGCGCGCCTCGGAGAAATGCGGACCGACGATCTGCAGCCCCACCGGGAGCTTGCCCACGAAGCCGCAGGGGACGGACACTGCGGGGAGCCCCGCGAGATTCGCTCCGATCGTGTAGATGTCGTTGAGGTACATGGTGATGGGATCGGAGGTCTTGGCGCCGATCGCAAAGGCCGGCGTCGGGGTGGTCGGCCCCATCAGCACGTCCACGCTCGCAAACGCGCGGGTGAAGTCGGCGCTGATCAGCTGCCGGACGCGCTGTGCCTTGAGGTAGTAGGCATCGTAGTACCCGGCCGACAGCACGTAGGTGCCGGTCATGATGCGCCGTTTCACCTCCGCGCCGAAGCCCTCGCCGCGCGAGCGGCGGTACAGATCCATGAGATCGCGCGGCTGCTCGCAGCGATGGCCGTAGCGCACGCCGTCGAAGCGCGCCAGGTTCGAGGAGCATTCCGCCGGGGCCACCACGTAGTACACCGGCACCGACAACGGCAGATTGGGCAGACTCACCTCGGTGAGCCGCGCGCCGAGGCTCTCGAAGACCTTGAGCGCCTCGCGCACCCGCTGCCCGTTATCAGGGTCCAGGCCCTTGTCGAAGAATTCCTTGAGGAGCCCGACCCTGAGCCCGGCGAGTGGCTGCTCGAGCAGCGCCACGTAGTCGGGCACGTCGCGCTCGACGCTGGTCGAATCGTTGGGGTCGAAGCCGGACATCTCACGCAGCATGAGCGCGGCGTCGGCGGCGCTCACCGTGAGCACCCCGCCCTGATCGAGGCTCGAGGCGAAAGCCACCATGCCGTAACGCGACACGCGCCCGTAGGTCGGCTTCAGCCCCGTGATGCCGCAGAGCGCCGCGGGCTGGCGGATCGAGCCGCCGGTATCGGTGGCGGTCGCGCCCGGTACCAGCCGCGCCGCCACGGCGGCGGCCGAGCCGCCCGAAGAGCCGCCGGGCACCAGCGCTGGATCCCAGGGATTACGCACCGGCCCGTAGTAGCTCGTCTCATTCGACGAGCCCATGGCGAACTCGTCCATGTTGGTCTTGCCGAGCATGACGGCGCCGGCGCGCTTGAGCTTCGCGACCACGGTGGCATCGTAAGGGGACACGAAGTTATCGAGCATGCGCGAGCCACAGGTGGTACGCACGCCGCGCGTACAGAACAGGTCCTTGTGGGCGATCGGCACGCCGGCGAGCGCGCCGCCCGTGCCGGCCGCGAGCGCCCGGTCGGCCGCCGCGGCATCGCTAAGCGCCTGTGCGCGCGTCACCGAGATGAAGGCATTGAGCACGCCCTGGGCGCGCTCGATGCGTCCGAGGAACGCCTCGGTGAGCTCGACGCTGGAGAAGCGCCGCGCGCGCAGCCCGGCGGCGAGCCCGGTGAGGCCAATGTGATGCAGTTCACTCATCGGCGGCTCACTCGATCACCTTGGGCACCAGGTACAGCCCCGCGGCCACCTGGGGCGCGTTCTGCTGGTACTCGGCGTGGTGGTCCTGCTCGGTGACCACGTCGGGCCGCAGCCGTTGCGACAAGCCCGGCAGCGGGTGCGCCATGGGCGTGACGCTCGCGGTATCGGCGCGCTCGAGGGCTCCGACGAACTCGAGAATGCGCGACAGGCTGTCCTGGTACACCGGCAGCTCGGCCGCGGTGAGCTCCAGGCGCGCCAGGGCGGCGATGCTCTCAATCTGCTCGCGGGTGAGGGCCATGGGAATGCGGCTTTCGAGGAAGGCTGCGGAGTGCGGAAAATGAGCGGAAAATCATACATGTTGCCTTGCTGAATGTCCTGTCGGTTGCTAGATTACCGGCCACTTTCGGGGTCTTCTTCCCCCACTTTCCGGTCGCTTCATGTTCAAACGTCTGCGCGGTTATTTCTCCAGCGATCTTTCGATCGACCTGGGTACGGCCAACACGCTCATTTACGTGCGCGACAAGGGCATCGTGCTCAACGAGCCGTCCGTGGTCGCGGTGCAGGACGAGCCCGGACGCGGCGGCAAGGTGATCGTCGCCGTGGGCACGGAAGCGAAGGCCATGCTCGGCCGCACGCCGGGACACATCACGGCCGTGCGTCCCATGAAGGACGGCGTGATCGCCGACTTCACCTACACCGAGAAGATGCTGCAGTACTTCATCAACAAGGTGCACGGCAACCGCATGCTCAAGCCCTCGCCGCGCGTGCTGGTGTGCGTGCCGTTCGGCTCGACCCAGGTCGAGCGGCGCGCGATCCGCGAATCGGCCGAAGGCGCCGGCGCGCGCAACGTGGCGATCGTGAGCGAGCCGATGGCGGCGGCGGTGGGCGCGGGACTGCCGGTGCACGAGGCACGCGGCTCGATGGTGCTCGACGTCGGCGGCGGAACCTCCGAGGTGGCGGTGCTGTCCCTCAATGGTGTGGTGTACGCCAACTCCGCGCGCATCGGCGGCGATCGCTTCGACGAGGCGATCATGAACTACGTGCGCCGCAACTACGGCATCCTGATCGGCGAGGCGACCGCCGAGCGCATCAAGATCGAGATCGGCTCGGCCTATCCCGGGCAGCAGGTGCGCGAGCTTTCGGTCAAGGGCCGCAATCTCTCCGAGGGCGTGCCGCGCAGCTTCACGCTCAACAGCAACGAGATCCTCGAGGCGCTGCAGGAGCCGCTGCAGGCGATCGTGAGCGCCGTCAAGCAGGCGCTCGAGCAGACACCTCCCGAGCTCGGCGCCGACGTCGCCGAGCGCGGCATCGTGCTTACCGGCGGCGGCGCGCTGCTGCGTGACATCGACAAGCTGCTCACCGAGGAGACCGGACTTCCGGTCGTCGTGGCCGACGATCCGCTCACCTGCGTGGCGCGCGGTGGCGGCCGCATTCTCGAGCTGATGGATGAGCTGGGCCCCGGACACTTCGGTCTCGAGTAGCGCAAGGAGCGCGCGAGAGCAAAAGTGACGGCGTTCGGGACAGCAGCCGGCAGACCGCTGCAGGGGCGGGGCGGCTCTCCCGGCTTCCGCTTCACGCTCTATGGCGTGCTCGCCGTCGTCATCATGTACCTCGACCAGCGCGGGCATTACCTCGAGCCGGTGCGCTACGTGCTGCAGACTGCCGCCTATCCGATCCAGCTCGCGGTGAACTCCCCGCCGAGTGCCTGGCGCTGGATCAGGGAGAGCTTTGAGACCCGCGACGCGCTGCGCGCGGAGAACGAGCGGCTGCGTGCGCGGCAGCGCGACCTCGAGCTGCTGGCGATGCGCTATGAGGCACTCGCCCACGAGAACGGCGAGCTGCGCGGGCTGCGCGCCGCGCTGCCGCCGGTCGCCGACCGCTGGCTTCCGGCGGAGATCATCAACATCCAGCTGAGCGGCCTCAGGCAGCGGCTGTTGATCAATCGCGGTGCCAGCAACGGAGTGTTCAAGGGTCAGGCGGTGCTCGATGACCGCGGCCTGATCGGCCAGACGACCCACGTGGGCCCCTGGAGCGCGGAAGTGATCCTGATCACCGATCCCGAGCACGCGGTGCCGGTGCGCCTCGAGCGCACCGGACTGCGCACCATCGCGGTCGGCGGCGGCGACGGCAGCTCACTGGCGCTGCCCTATCTGCCGCAAAACGCCGACATCCGCAGCGGCGACCTGCTGCTGACCTCGGGGCTCGGCGGGGTGTTCCCGGAGGGCTATCCCGTGGCGCGCGTCAGCGAGGTGCACCGGGATGCGGTGCAGCCGCTGGCCCAGGTGCGTGCCACGGCCCTCTCCCATATCAACAGCGATTCCGAGGTGATGCTGGTGTGGTTCCGTCCGGGTCACCCGGCAGCCCCGGCCGCGATTGCCAGCGGCAACGCCGTCATGCAGCCGCTCGCGGCGCCACCGCGCGCCGCCGCGGCGCCTCATGCGGAGGCGGCCGCGACGGGCACACCGGCAGCCGCGCCGGCACGCACTCAGGCGCCGGCGGCACACGCCGCCGCGCCGAAGCGCGCCGAGCCTCCGGCACCGGCCGCGGACGCCGCGACCGAGGCCCCGGCGGCGCAGGGCGACTCACCGCCGCCCGCGGAAACGCCCGCCGACCAACCCCAGGTACCGCCGCGATGAGGCGCGCATGATTACCGTCGCCCAGGTGCGCGTGCGCATGGCGCTCACGGCGCTGATCGCGCTCATCCTCACCGTGCTGCCGCTGCCGATGTGGCTCGACGTGCTGCGTCCCGCTTTCCTCGTGCTCACGGTGCTCTACTGGTCGATCAACACGCCGCGCGCCGGCGGCATCGGGCTCGGGTTCCTGTGCGGACTGCTGCTCGATGTCTTCCAGGGGCCGGTGCTCGGCGAGCACGCGCTCGCACTGTCGATCGTCGCCTACATTGCGGTGCGCGAGCACCAGCGCATCCGCTCGAAGCCGGCTTTCCAGCAGTCGCTGCTGGTGTTCGCCGCGCTGATTTTCTATGAGTTCGTGGTGTTCGCGATCGACGGCTGGACCGGCCATCCGGTTACGAGCCCGCTGCGCTGGCTGCACTGCCTGACGGGCGCCATCGTGTGGCCGCCGGCCGCCGCCATCCTTTCCTACAGCGAGGGCCGGCTCGCATGACGCACCGGCGCGAGCGGCCTTAAGGATGCCCGCGGTCCACATCAAGGATCAGTGGCGCGAGCAGCGCATGTTCGATCGGCGCGCGCTGGTCGTCGGCGCACTGATGGCGCTCGCGACCGTGGGGCTCATCGCGCGCCTCATCCTGCTGCAGGTGGTGCGCCACGAGTACTACTCCGAGCTGTCGCAGGGTAACCGGGTGCGCACCGAGCCGATCCCGGCCGCCCGCGGCCTGATCCTCGACCGCAACGGCGAGGTCGTGGCCGCCAACCAACCCGCCTACCAGCTCGAGCTCGTGCCCGAGGAGGTGCCGAACATCCGTGAGACGCTCACGCGGCTCGTTACGCTCGGACTGCTGCGCTCCGACGAGATCGATGAGCTGATGCGCACCATCGCCTCGAGCCGCAGCTTCGACAGCGTGCCCATTCGGCTGCGCATGTCGGACGACGACGTGGCCCGCTTCGCGGTGCGGCGCTTCGAGTTCCAGGGCATCGACATCAAGACCCGCCAGACGCGCTGGTACCCGAATGGCGACCTCGCCGTGCACGCGCTCGGCTACGTCGGCGCCATCAGCGAGCAGGACCTGGGGCACATCGATCGCGCCGCCTACGCCGGCACGGCGCTCATCGGCAAGCTCGGCGTCGAGAGCACCTTCGAGGATCAGCTGCACGGCAAGAACGGCTTCCGCGAGGTGCTGGTCAACGCGCAGGGCCGCTCGGTCGAGCGCCAGGGGGCGTTCGTGCCCAACCTGCGCACGCGGGCGCCGGCCGCGGGCGAAGATATCCTGCTGTCGGTCGACCTCAAATTGCAGCGGGTCGCGGAAGCGGCGCTCGCCGGACATCGCGGGGCGGTGATCGCGCTCGATCCCACCAACGGCGACGTACTCGCGCTGGTGAGTCTGCCGGGGTTCGATCCCAACCTGTTCGCGCGCGGCATCACCTCCGCCGAATACGGCGCCCTCGCCAATGACATCGACCGGCCGCTGTTCAACCGGGTGCTGCGCGGCGTCTACCCGCCGGGCTCGACGGTGAAGCCGCTGCTGGCGCTCGCCGCGCTCACCTATCACGTGGTCGACCCGCAGGCGCACCGCTACTGCGCCGGCCAGTTCCATCTGCCCGGCAGCTCCTTCATCTACCGCGAGTACCACAACGAGCACCACGGCTACGTCGATCTCGATGAAGCCGTCGTGGTCTCGTGCGACGTGTACTTCTACGGGCTCGCCGACGCGCTCGGCATCGATCGCATCGCCGCCTTCATGGCACCGTTCGGCTTCGGCTCGCTCACCGGAATCGACGTGAGTGGCGAGAAGTCCGGCATCCTCCCCTCGAAGGAGTGGAAGGAGAAGGCCTTCGCGCGGCCCGCGGACCGCGTCTGGTTCCCCGGCGAGACGGTGAGCATCGGGATCGGACAGGGATACCTGTCGGTGACGCCGCTGCAGCTCGCGCACTACGCCAGCATCATCGCCGCGCGCGGCAGGATCTGGAAGCCGCGCCTGGTAACGGGTTTTCGCGACCCGCGTAGCGGCGCGGTGCGGCGCCTCGCCCCGGCGCCGGGGGGCGACGTGACCGGCATCGCCCCCGCCGACTGGGAGCGCGTGGTCCGCGACATGGTCGGGGTGACGCAGCGCGGCACCGCGGCCGCGATCGGCGCGCACGCGCCCTATACCTTCGGCGGCAAGACCGGCACCGCGCAGGTCTTTACGGTGGCGCGCACCGAGCACTACAACGCCAAGAACATCAACGAGCGGCTGCGCGATCACTCCTGGTTCATCGCCTTCGCCCCGGCGGATGCGCCGCGCATCGCGCTCGCCGTGATCGAGGAGAACGGCGGCGCCGGCGCGAGCGCCGCCGCGCCCATCGCCCGCAAGGTTCTGGACGCCTACCTGCTGGACGCCGAGGGTAAGCTCAAAGCCCCTCCAGGCGCAGCACCGGCCGTGGCCCCGGCCGCGCCTGCCACGCCCGGGCCGGCCGTGACCACCACGGCGACCACCGCCCACGCCGACCTCAGACGCGCGGCGGGCCAGACATGATCCACGAGGAGGTTCCCTACGGCTCGCGCACGCGGCGCACGCTCACCGGAGCCGCGCGCGTGCTGTTCGCGCTGAAGATCGACGGCCCGCTGGTGGTGGGACTCGGGCTGATCGCGGCGTTCGGGCTCGTCGTCCTCTACAGCGCCTCCGGTCAGAGCACCGCCACCGTGGTGCGCACCGTGATGCGCCTCATCCTCGGGACGGTGGCGATGCTGCTGCTGGCGCGCGTCAATCCCAACTTCCTGCGCCGCTCGACACCGTGGCTGTACGCCGCCGGGGTGTTTCTGCTGCTGATCGTGGCCGCGTTCGGCCATAGCGGCCTCGGCGCGCAACGCTGGCTCAATCTCGGACTGTTCCGCTTCCAGCCCTCCGAGCTCATGAAGCTCGCCGTGCCTATGACCTGCGCCTGGTATCTGCACGAGCGCGCGCTGCCGCCGAACATGCTGTCGCTGGCGGCGCTCGCGGGGCTGATCCTGCTACCCGTGGGACTCGTCGCGCTCGAGCCCGATCTCGGCACCGCGGCGCTGATCGCGGTAGCGGGCGCGCTCGTGATCGTGCTCGCGGGCCTGCGCGTGCGGGTGATGCTGGCGCTGTTGGCCCTCGCCGCGGTGTGTGCCTGGTTCGGCTGGAGCTTCATGCACGACTACCAGCGCCGCCGCGTGCTCACCTTCCTCAACCCGCAGACCGACCCGCTCGGTGCGGGCTACCACATCATCCAGTCGCAGATTGCGATCGGCTCGGGCGGGGTCTTCGGCAAAGGCTGGATGAACGGCAGCCAGGCGCAGCTCGAGTTCCTGCCCGAGCGCTCCACCGACTTCGTGTTCGCGGTGGTGGGCGAGGAATTCGGCCTGCTGGGGTTGCTGCTGCTGTTGCTCCTCTATCTGTTCGTCGTCGCGCGCTCGATCTATCTCGCAACGCAGACGCAGGACACGTTCGCGCGGCTGCTCGCCGGCAGCCTCGCGCTGACCTTCTTCGTCTACGTGGTGATCAACGCCGGCATGGTGACGGGGCTCCTGCCGGTGGTCGGCGTGCCGCTGCCGCTCGTGAGCTACGGCGGCAGCTCGGTCGTGACGCTCCTCGCCGGCTTCGGTATTCTCATGGCGCTGTATTCACGGCGCAAGCTCGTGGGCTCCTGAGCGAGCCTGGGATCCACATTGATCAACTGGCGTCACGCTCTGCTTGCGGCACTCAGCTGTGCTCCACTCGCCGCGCAGGGCGCCATCGTGCAGCAAGCGGCACCCACCGAGCCGCCCGCCGGCACCGCTCCCGCCGAGCCGGCCGCGGCACCCTTCGACGTGCACCGGCCGGAGATCGCCCAGTGGGTCGACGAGGTCGTGAGTCACGACGGCTGGAGCCGCAAGTCGGTGGTGGCGCTGCTCGGGCAGGCGCAGCCGCAGCCGAAGGTTCTCGAGATCATGACCCGGCCGCTCGAGCGCGTCGCGCCGTGGTGGGAGTACCGCGAGCGCTTCATGACCCAGGAGCGCATCGACAAGGGCGCCCAGCTATGGCTCGATCATCGACTGGAGCTCGAGCGCATCGCCTCGGAGTACCAGGTGCCGCCGGAATACCTGGTGGCGATCGTCGGTGTCGAGACCTTCTACGGCCGCCTGACCTGCAGGTACCGCGTGCTGGATGCGCTGGCGACACTCGCCTTCGACTATCCGCCGCGTGCCAGCTACTTCCGCGGCGAGCTCGAGCAGTTCCTGCTGCTCACCAGGGAGACCCGCCTCGATCCGCTCACCACCTGCGGCTCCTACGCGGGCGCGATGGGAGTGCCGCAGTTCATGCCGTCCGTGTACCGGCGCTATGCGGTGGACGCCGACAGCGACAGGAAGCGCGACCTGTGGGGCAGCTGGGACGATATCCTCGCGAGCGTCGCCAACTATCTGCACGAGTGGGGCTGGACCCCCGGAGCGCCGATACTGGCCGAGACCACGCTCGACCCCGACCCGAGCTTTCAGATCGAGCCGCACAACCTCGACCTCAATGAGACCGTCGGCTCGCTCGGAGCGCATGGCGTCAAGGTCGACCTGGACGTCCCGGCCGATACCCCGGTCGTGCTGATCTCGGCGGAGCAGCGCGACGGCCCCGCGTACCGGGTCGGATTCCATAATTTCTACGTCATCACCCGTTACAACCACAGCGCGCGCTACGCCATGACCGTGCACGACCTCGCCACCGCCGTCGCGGCGCGCGTGCACTCGATGCAGCCGTGACGCGCACACTGCGCTGGCTGCCCCCCGGCCGCGCGGGCGTCGCGGCACTCCTCACACTGGCGCTCGCGGCCTGCGCCACCACCGCACATCGCCTGCCTGCGCCTGCGCCCGCCCCCTTCCCGGTGCCGCCGCCGCCCGCCGACATCGCCAGGGTTCCAGACGCCGTGCCACGCGCCGAGCCGCGCAGCCTGCACGGCAACCCGCCCTTCTATGATGCGCTCGGCCGGCGCTACTTCGTGCTGCCTGCCGCGGACGGCTACGACGAGCGCGGTGTCGCCTCCTGGTACGGGCCGACGTTCCACGGCGGCAATACCTCGAGCGGCGAGCCCTACAACATGTACGGCATGACGGCCGCGCACAAGACGTTACCGCTACCGACCTACGCGCGCGTCACCAACCTGGCCAACGGCAGGAGCGTCGTGGTGCGCGTCAACGACCGTGGCCCGTTCGTCGCCAACCGCATCATCGACCTCTCCTACACGGCGGCGGCGAAGCTCGACATGCTGCGCGACGGTACCGCGATGGTGGAGGTGCGGGCCCTGAGCCCCGGCGCGCCCCAGCCGCCGCCGGTCACCGTGGCAACTCCGGCGCCAACACCAGCGCCGGCGCCGCCGCTGCTGTACGTGCAGACCGGTGCATTCGCCGATCCGGCGAATGCCGAGCGCGAGCTCGGGCGTCTGCAGGCCGCGGGCCTGGCGAGCGCCTTCGTGATGCCGCCCCCCGAGGGGTCGCAGCTCTACCGCGTGCGCGTCGGCCCGGTCGGCAGCGTCGCCGAGTTCGACGCGCTCGCCGCGCGGCTCGCCGCTCTCGGCATTCCCGACGCCCGGCTGGTCACGGACTAAAGGCAGCACGCGGCCGCGGGAGCTTGCTTGGGTTAGACTTTCGGGTTTACAGGGTCACCGGAAGGATCCGCCGCAGTGATTCGGACATACCTCGTTCCGCTCGCTCTGACGATGCTCGCCGCGGCGGGGCCGCTGACGGCGCAGGCCGCCGCGCCGATCCCCGCCCCGCCGGGCATCAATGCCCGCGCCTGGCTGCTGGTCGATCACAACACCGGCCGCGTGCTCACGCAGCAGCGCGCCGACGACCGCGAGGCGCCGGCGAGTCTCACCAAGCTCATGACCGCCTACGTGGTGTTCCAGGCGCTGATCGACGGCCGGCTCAAGCTCACCGACCAGGTGACGATCAGCAAGCACGCCTGGAAGGCGGAGGGCTCGCGCACCTTCGTGCAGGTCGGCACGCAGATCCCGGTCGACATACTCATCAAGGGCATGATCGTGCAGTCGGGCAACGATGCCACCATCGCCCTCGCCGAGAAGCTCGGCGGCACCGAGGAAGCGTTCGCGCAGATGATGAACGAGTACGCGCGGCGGCTCGGCATGAACGAGAGCCACTTCGTCAACAGCGACGGGCTGCCGGCGCCCGAGCACTACACCAGCGCGCGCGACATGGCGACGCTCGCCAGCGCGCTCATCCGCCAGTTTCCGCAGTACTACGGCCTCTTCAGCCTGCGCGAATTCATGTGGAACAATATCCGCCAGGGGAACCGCAATACGCTGCTCGGCAAGGACCCCTCGGTCGACGGACTGAAGACCGGCCATACGGATGCCGCGGGCTTCTGTCTGGTGAGCTCAGCCAACCGCGATCGTATGCGCCTGATATCGGTGGTGATGGGCGCCCCGAGCGAGCGGGCACGCGAGGAGGCGAGCACCGCGCTCCTCAACTACGGCTATACCTTCTTCGAGTCGGTCCGCGTCAAGACCGCGGGCGCGACCGTGCTCAAGCCGCGCGTGTACAAGGCGGCCGCCGAGTTCGCCGCCGTCGGCGTGCCGGCCGACGTGTACGCGCTGGCGGCGCGCGGACAGGGCGCCTCGCTCACCACCACGGCGCGCCTGGACCACGAGCCGCTGATCGCGCCGCTCGCCGCGGGCGAGCGCGTCGGCGAGCTCATCGTCACCGACGGCACCGGCGAAGTGCTGGCGCGCGCGCCACTCGTGCCGCTCGCGGCGGTGCCGCAGGGGGGCCTGTGGACGCGCATGGTGGACACCATCGCGCTGTGGTTCCGCAAGAAGTGACCCCAGCGCCTTAAGACCAAGGAACCGTGCATGGCCGAGCCGCTCCCGCTGTGTTATCTCAATGGCAGCTACCTGCCGCTCAAGGATGCGCGCATCTCCCCGCTCGACCGCGGCTTCCTCTACGCGGACGGGGTCTACGAGGTGATGCCGGTGTACGGCGGGCGGCCGTTCCGCTTCGACGCGCACGCCGACCGCCTGACCCGCAGCCTCGCGGCGCTGCGCATGGAGGATCCGCATGCACGGCGCGAGTGGCGCGCGATTCTCGGAGCACTGGTCGAGCGCAACGGCGGCGGCGATCAATACGTGTACTGGCAGGTGACGCGCGGCGCGCAGAACGGGCGCAGCCACGCGCCGCTCCCGGACATTCCGCGCACGGTGTTCGCCTTTTGCGCGCCGCTCCCGCCGATCACCGCGGCGCAGCTCGCCACCGGCGTCGCGTGCATCACCGCCGCCGACACCCGCTGGGCCCGCTGCGACGTCAAGTCGGTGGCACTGCTCGCCAACGTGCTGCTGCGCCAGGAATCGATCGACGCCGGCGCCGCCGAGACCATCCTGCTGCGCGACGGGGAGCTCACCGAGGCGTCGGCCTCCGCCGTGCATGTCGTGGTGGGGCGCGAGCTCCTCACGCCGCCCAACTCGCCCCGCATCCTGCCCGGCACCACGCGCAGCGTGGTCGAGGAGATGGCTACCCGCACCGCGCTCCCCTGGCGCTCCGCGCCGGTCAGCGCGGCGCAGCTGCGCGATGCGGATGAGATCTGGATCTCCGCCGCCACGCGCGAGGTGCAGGCGGTCACGCGCCTCGACGGGCGGCCGGTGGGCGCAGGCGCGCCCGGGCCGCGCTGGCGGGCGGTCTTCGAGGAGCTGCAGCGCTACAAGCGCGAGCTCGCCGGGACGCCGTGGTAGCAACTCAAGGTGGGCGCGAGCCCTCGACGATGATTCGCGCGCCGCGGTGGTAGGTCCAGTAGGCATTGGCCCAGTCGATCAGCACCACCAGGCGGTTGCGAAAGCCGATCAGGAAGTACACGTGAGCCAGCAGCCAGAACCACCAGGCAGGGAGCCCCGTGAGCCGCACGCGGCCCAGGTCCACCACGGCGGCGCCGCGGCCGATCGTTGCCAGCAGGCCCTGATCGCGGTACCTGAAGCGCGATGACGGCCGGCCCGCCAGCCGCGCGCAGATCGACCCGGCGGCATGCACCCCCATCTGCTTCGCCGCGGGCGCGATTCCCGGTACTGGGCCGCGCGGCCCGCTCACCGCCGCGAGATCTCCGGCTACATATATGTTCGGGTGGCCCGGCACGCTGAGATCCTCGGCGACCAGCACGCGCCCGGCGCGATCGACCGGCATCCCCAGGGCGCGACCCAATGGCGATGCCGTGACTCCCGCCGCCCAGATCACCGTGTGCGTGGCTTTGGTCTCGCCACCGATCCGGACGTCGGCGGCACTGATCGATGTGACCGGCGAGTTGGTCCGAACCGTGACGCCGAGTCGCTCGAGCTGCCGCTGAGCGCTCATCGAGAGCTGCGCGGGAAAGGCCGGCAGGATGCGCGGCCCGGCCTCCACCAGCAGCACCTGCGCCGTGCGGGGATCGATGCGACGGAACTCGCGCCAGAGCGTATGCCGGGCAATCTCGGCCAGCGTGCCGGCCAGCTCGACGCCTGTCGGTCCGCCGCCGACGATCACAAAGGTCAGCCAGGTCCGCGCGTCCTCCTCAGAGTTGCTGCTCTCGGCGTGCTCGAAGGCGCTGAGGAAGCGCGCCCGCATGCGCAGCGCGTCCGCGAGAGTCTTGAGGCCCGGCGCGTATTCGGCCCAGTCCTCGTGTCCGAAGTACGCATGCGACACGCCCGTCGCCAGAATCAGATAGTCATAGGCATAGCGTGAGCCGGCGACCATCACCGCCCGCGAGACCTTGTCGATCTCCGTCACGGTCCCGAGCTGCACCGTGACATTCCGCTGGCGACGAAGGATGTGCCGCAGCGGGGCGGCTATCGACGGCGCGGCCAGCCCCGCGGTCGCGACCTGGTAGAGCAGCGGTTGAAAGAGGTGGTGGTTGCAGCTGTCGATGAGCGTGATGTCGACCGGCGCGCTGCGCAGCGCCCTCACCGCCCACAGCCCGGCAAACCCGCCGCCGACGACCACGACCCTCGCGGTTGGTGCCCTGCGCTGCATCAGTCGCTGAAATACCACGAAGCAGGACGGCCGAACAGCACCTGAGGCGGGTCGGCTGACGGGCTGAGCCTCGGCTCAGGTAGCATCCCCGCCTGTGTCCATCACACTCGACCAGGTCACCAAGCACTACGGCGGCGTCCCGGTCGTCAACGACGTGTCGCTCGATATCGGCGACGGGGAATTCTTCGTGCTGCTCGGCCCGAGCGGCAGCGGCAAGAGCACGCTGCTGCGCGCCATCGCCGGCCTGATCGCGGTGGATCACGGGCGCATCGCGCTCCACGGCCGCGACGTCACCCACGTCGCCGCGCGCAAGCGCGGAGTCGGCCTCGTGTTCCAGAACTACGCGCTGTTCCGCCACATGACCGTGGCCGACAACATCGAGTTCGCGCTGCGCGTGCGGCACGTGCGCGCGCGCCGCCGCCGCGAGCGCCGCCAGGAGCTGCTGCGCCTGGTGTCTCTCGAGGGCATGGATGACCGGCTGCCGGCGCAGCTCTCCGGTGGTCAGCAGCAGCGGGTCGCGGTGGCGCGCGCCCTGGCCCACGAGCCGGAGGTGCTGCTGCTCGATGAGCCCTTCGGCGCTCTCGATGCCAAGATTCGCGAGGAGCTGCGCCGCACCATCCGCCAGGTGCAGCGCGAGCTCGGCATCACGACCGTGCTGGTGACCCACGACCAGGAGGAAGCGTTCGCGATGGCAGACCGCATCGGGATCATGAATCTCGGGCGGCTGCTCGAGACCGGCGCGCCGCACGACCTGTACACACGCCCGGCGACGCGCTTCGTCGCCACCTTCCTCGGCGCCGCGAACCTTTTTCTGGCACGCAGCAGCGCCGACGGCATCCATCTGGGCTCCGCCATCGTGGCGGCGAGCGAGCAGCCGCCGGGCGCACGCGAGCACGAGGTGGTCGCGGTGGTGCGCCCCGAGGAAGTGGCGGTGGCCGCCACGCGCGCCGCGCTCGGCCCCGGCTTCGTCGCGCAGGGCACGGTCGACGAGCTGGTGTTCACCGGGGCGCTCGAGCGGCTGCGGGTGCGGCTCGAGAACGGAGCGGCGGCGCCGTTGCTTGCCACCGCGGACGGCGCCGCCACCCCCTGCCTCGAGGTCACGCGCACTCAGCACGAGCAGCGCGCCTTCGAGGTACGTGCCGGTCAGAGCGTCGCCATCGGCGTGCGGCGCCTGCACGTACTGCCGACGCCGCTCTCGAGCTTCGCCGCGTGCGCCGCGAGCGCGCCGGAGGCCGAGGTGCTCGCGCGCCAGCCGCTGCTCACCCAGCTCGCCGCCCGCATGAAGACCCGCATTGCGGTGCGCGCCGAGCCGCGCCTCGGCGCGGCGCAGGCGGGGCCTGAGCCAGATGCGCCCTTCGTCGGCGCCACGGTCATCGCCTCCGAGGCAGGCGCCGCGCAGCGCGCCGCCTGGTTGCTCGGGCACGGGGCGCGCGAGGTGCTGGTCCTGCCGGCGCAGGCGGCCGTGCCGCAGCGCGTGCTGATCCACTGGCTGGACGAGGCGGCGCGCGCCGCGACGCTGGCCGTGTCGGCGAGTGTGCTGCGGCACGTGCCCGCGGAGGCGGTGTACGTCGGCATTCTCCCCGAGGCGACCCGTGCCGCACGCCGTCCGCACGGCCTGCGCGCGCTCCTCGACGCGCGCTCGGAGGCGCAGGCGGTGCACGGGCTCGAGATGCGCACCGAGCTGCGCTTCGGCGAGGTGACGCAGGAGCTGACGCGCCACCTGGCCGAAGCACCCGGCCAGATGCTCATCGTCGGTGTCGGCAGTCTCGAGCTCTTCGCCGAGCGCTTCCGGGCGCTCCTCGACAGCGGCCGCTGGCCGGTGCTGATCGTGCATCGCGCGCCGCACTCAGAGAGCGGCCGGCCATGAGCTTCCGCAAGCCCAGCGTGCTGCCCGGATTCGGGCTCACCTTCGGCTTCACGACCTTCTTCCTGAGCGCCATCGTGTTGCTGCCGCTCGCGGCGCTGGTGCTGGCGGCGACCTCGATGCACTGGAGCGAGTTCGTGGCAGTGGTGTCGAGTCCGCGCGCGCTCGGCTCCTACCGCCTGTCCTTCGGAGCCTCGGCGCTGGCCGCCACCATCAACGTCGTGTTCGGCTTCCTGCTCGCCTGGACGCTGGTGCGCTACGAGTTTCCCGGCCGCAAGCTCATCGATGCGCTCATCGATCTGCCGTTCGCCCTGCCCACGGCGGTCTCCGGCATAGCGCTCACCAGCGTGTTCGCCCAGCACGGCTGGATCGGCCGCTACCTCGAGCCCCTCGGCATCAAGGTCGCTTACACCTGGCTCGGCGTCACCCTGGCCCTCACACTCATCAGCATGCCGTTCGCGGTGCGCGCGCTGCAGCCGGCGCTGCTCGAGGTACAGCGCGAGCTCGAGGATGCCGCGGAGACGCTCGGCGCCACGCGCTTCTACGCCTTCCGCCGCATCATCCTGCCGACCGTGCTGCCGGCGCTCCTCACCGGCTTCACCCTGGCCTTCGCGCGTGCCGTGGGCGAGTACGGCTCGGTGATCTTCATCGCCGGGAACCTGCCGATGAAGACCGAGATCACGCCGCTCCTCATCGTCATCCATCTCGAGCAGTTCGACTACCGCGGCGCCGCGGCGCTCGGTGTGGTGATGCTCCTGATGTCGTTCGCGGTGCTGCTCACCATCAACCTGCTGCAGGCGTGGGGCCGGCGGCGCCACGTACGGGCGGCGCACTGATGGCGACCGCGCTGCGAGCCGTCGAGCCTGGCGCCGCGCTGCCGGCAGACACGGCGGCGCGCCCGGGGCACAACACCTGGATGAGCGCCATCGTACGGTGGCTGTTCATCACGGTGTCACTCGCGTTCCTCGCGGCGCTGCTGATCGCGCCGGTCGCGACGGTGTTCGCCATGGCGCTGGCCCGCGGCTTCGAGGTCTACCTCACGAGCTTCACCGATCCCGACACGCAGGCGGCCATCCGTCTGACCCTGGTCAACGCGGCGGTGGTGGTGCCGGTGAACACGGTGTTCGGGCTGGCGGCCGCCTGGGCGATCGCCAAGTTCGAGTTCCGCGGCAAGAGCGTGCTGATCACGCTCATCGACCTGCCGCTGGCGATCTCGCCGGTGATCTCCGGCATGGTGTTCGTGCTGCTGTTCGGCCTGCACGGCTGGTTCGGCGTATGGCTGCTGGAGCACGACATCAGCATCATCTTCGCGCTCCCCGGCATCATGCTCGCGACCATGTTCGTCACCTTCCCCTACGTCGCGCGCGAGCTGATCCCGCTGATGCAGCAGCTCGGCAATGACGAGGAGGAAGCCGCCATCACGCTCGGCGCCGGCGGCTGGATGACCTTCTTCCGGGTGACGCTGCCCAGGATCCGCTGGGGCCTGCTCTACGGGCTGATCCTGTGCAACGCGCGCGCCATGGGCGAGTTCGGCGCGGTGTCGGTGGTCTCGGGCCACATCCGCGGGCTCACCAACACCATGCCGCTGCACATTGAGATTCTCTACAACGAATATAACTTCGTGGGTGCGTTCGCGGTCGCCTCGCTCCTGACGCTCCTCGCCGGGCTCACGCTGGTGGTGAAGACCCTGGTCGAGCGCACCGGCTACCGGGGGCGCTAGGCCATGCTCGCACGGCTTGCCCGGATGCTGAACGCCTGGTGGCCCGATCCGGCACGCACCGGCCTCGCCTGGTGGCTGATCGCCATCCACGTGGCGCTGGTGCTGCTGGTCGGCGGCGGCATCACCTGGTCCGCCAGAGGCGAGCTGCACGAGCTGGCCGACGCGCAGGGCAAGGCGCGTGTACAGCTCGCGGCCACCACGGCACGCGAGGATCTGCGGCGCATGGCGGAGGATGCGCTCGCCGGCGCGCGCACCCTCGCCGAGCGCCCGACGCTGCAGCGGCTGGTCGCGGAAGGCCAGAGCGATGCGCTGCCGCCGTTCCTGCGTCGCTCGTGCGAGGCACTCGGGGTCGATGCCTGCGCGGTCATCTCCGGCAATGGCGTGACCGCGGTCTCCGGTCCCGCGGTCGACTGGCAGCAGGTCATCACCGCGAGCACCGAGCAGGGCACGAGCTTCATGGCGCTGCCGGCGCTCGAGCATGTGCCGGTGCTGGGCGCGTGGGCGCCGGTTCCGGGCAGCGCGCAGCTGCGGGTGTACGTGGTGCGGCGCCTCGATGAGCATCTTGCGGCGACCCTCTCGCACCTGGCGGGCGCGCAGGTGATGCTCATCGATTACCGGGCGTACACCTCGGGTGCGGTCGACGCGTTCACGCCGCTATACTCCGCGGCGCTCGCCGACGGGCACTCGGCGGTGCTGCGCATCGACTCCCAGGATGCTTACGCGGCGAGCGTGCCGGTGTTCGCCTCGAGCGGCGAGGCCGTCGCCCTCATCGAGGCGCAGCTGCCGATCAGCGCGATCGACACCACGGCCCGCGCTCTGATCCGCAAGCTGCTGCTGACCGCGCTCATTCTGGCGGCGCTCGCGGTGCTCGCCGGCGTGCTGCTCGGAGAGCTGGTCGCAGGTCCGGTGCGTGCCCTCACCGCCGCTGCGATGCGCATCGGGTCGGGCGACTTCTCCGCTTCAATCCCCAAGGGCGGCGCCGCCGAGGTCGGCGCGCTGGCACGCACCATGGAGGACATGCGTCGCAACCTGATCGATCTCACCAGCGCGCTGCGCCAGCGTGAGGCCGAGGCACGCGCGGTGCTCGGCGGCATCGTCGAGGGTGTATACGCGGTCGACCGCGAGCGCGCGATCCGCTACCTCAATCCTCAGGCGGCGCGGCTCCTCGGCGTGACGCCCGAGGAGGCGCTGGGGCGCTTCTGCGGTGACGTATTGAAGCCCAGGGAAGAGGACGGCCGGCGGCCCTGCGATTTCCGCTGCCCGATCCTCAAGGCACGCGCCGAAGGGAGCGGGCGCGCGATCGAGCATCTCGCAGCGACGCCGGGTGCGGCGCGCGCCACGATGATCGTGAGCGCAGCTCCCGTGGATGGGCTGCAGGTGCAGGTGATGCGCGAGGAGGCCGCATCGGGCGCTTAAGCCGCCCGCGCGCGGGCCTCAGGGCGCGTAGATCTGATCGAATACGCCGCCGTCGCTGAAGTGGGTCTGCTGCGCGGCGGCCCAGCCGCCGAAGTCCGCGATGGTGATGAGCTTCAGCACCGGGAAGCGCGCCGCGTAGCGCGCCGCCACCTCGGGGTCGCGCGGCCGGTAGAAGTGCCGCGCGATGATCTCCTGGCCCTCCTTGCTGTAGAGGTACTCGAGGTAGGCGGTCGCGACCGCGCGCGTGCCGTGGCGCAGCGCCACGCTGTCGACGACCGCCACCGGCGGCTCCGCGAGAATGCTCACCGACGGCACGACGATCTCGAGCTGGTCCGCGCCGAGCGCGCGCACCGCGAGGTGGGCTTCGTTCTCCCAGGCGATCAGCACGTCGCCGAGCCCGCGCTGCACGAACGTCGTGGCCGAGCCACGCGCGCCGGTGTCGAGCACCGGGACGTTCCTGTACAGCCGCCGCACGAACTCGCGCGCGCTCGTCTCGCTCCCGCCCGGCTGCGCGAGCGCCCAGGCCCAGGCGGCCAGGTAATTCCAGCGTGCGCCGCCCGAGGTCTTGGGGTTCGGGGTAATGACCGAGAGGCCGGGCTGCACCAGATCGCCCCAGTCGTGGATGCCCTTGGGGTTGCCGTGGCGGACCAGAAACACGATCGTCGAGGTATAGGGGGCGCTGTTGTCGGGCAGGCGGCTCTGCCAGTTGAGAGGCAGGAGCCTGCCCTGGGCGCCGATGGCGTCGATGTCGGCTGCGAGCGCCAGCGTCACCACATCCGCCGCCAGCCCGTCGATCACCGAGCGCGCCTGCTTGCCCGAGCCGCCGTGCGACTGCGCGACGCGCACCCGCTGGCCGGTCTTCGCGAGCCAGTAGCGGGCGAAGGCGCCGTTGAAGTCCTCGTACAGCTCGCGTGTCGGGTCGTAGGACACGTTGAGGAGCGTCACGCGCGCGGCAGAGCTCTGGTGCCGGCTGTCGCAGGCGGCGAGGCCGGCGAGCAGCGCGAGCCCGGTGAGCAGAACGCGGCGAACGCCCGGCATCAATCGCATCGTGGGCGCGGCGGCGCGCCGTCAGTCGCCGAGCGCTGACAGCCTGAGCGCGCGCTTGAGGCGCGGCTCGAGCGCATCGGCGCACTCCCATACAGAGCGCGGACCGCCGAGCGTTGCGAGCTGCGTCATCTTGAGGCCCTGGTAGCCGCAGGGGTTGATGCGCGAGAAGGGCTCGAGGTCGAGCGCCACGTTGAGCGCGAGGCCGTGATAGCTGCCGTTGCGCCGCACGCGCACGCCGACGCTCGCGAGCTTGTCACCGCCGACGTAGACACCGGGAGCACTGCGGCGCGCTTGCGCGGTGATGCCGAAACCGGCCGCGAGCTCGATCACGGCGCGCTCGAGCGCGGTGACGAAGTCCCGGATACCCAAACCTAAGCGCCTCAGGTCGATGAGCGGGTACACCACCAGCTGCCCGGGGCCGTGATAGGTCACCTGTCCGCCGCGGTCGATCTGCACCACCGGGATGTCGCCGGGCGCGAGCAGGTGCGAGCGGCTCGCATTCGCGCCGAGAGTGAAGACCGGCGGGTGCTCGAGGAGCCAGATCTCATCCGGCGTCGCCGCACCGCGCTCCTCGGTGAAGCGCTGCATCGCCCGCCAAGTGGGCTCGTACTCGACGCGCCCGAGGCGGCGGATCAGCGCCGGCGGGATCGTCTGCAATTCGACGGCCACGAGCGCGCCCGCGGCGCTCACGGCGCGAGACTCCGGTTGTCGAGCCCGGCGTTGTTGCGGTTGAGCGCCTGTTCCGCCCGGTAGCTCGAGCGCACCAGCGGCCCGGAAACGCACTCGAGAAAGCCGAGCGCGAGCGCAAGCTCCCGGTAGCGATCGAACTCGGTGGGTGTCACGAAGCGCTCGACCGGCAGATGATTGAGCGTCGGGCGCAGATACTGCCCGAGTGTCAGGATATCGACCTGCGCGGCGCGCAGGTCCGCGAGCGTGGCGGCGATCTCCTCGTCGGTCTCCCCTAGGCCCAGCATCAGGCTGCTCTTGGTGAGGACCGACGGCCGATGGCGCTTGGCGTGCGCGAGCACGCCGAGCGTCTGCTCATAGCCGGCGCGCGGATCACGCACCGGGTGCGTCAGGCGCCGTACGGTCTCGATGTTCTGCGCGAACACCGCGATCCCGGAGTCGACCACGGTGGCGACGTCGGCCAGCACTCCCTGGAAATCAGGCGTGAGCGCCTCGACCGCCGTGTCGGGATTCCGCCGCCGGATGGCGCGCACGCAGGCGGCGTAATGCGCAGCGCCGCCGTCCGGGAGATCGTCGCGGTCGACGGAGGTGAGCACGACGTAGCTGAGCTTCATGAGCTCGACGGTGCGGGCGGCGTTCTCGGGCTCGTCGGCGTCCAGCCAGCCGCGCGGATTGCCCGTGTCGACCGAGCAGAAGCGGCAGGCGCGCGTGCACACGGCACCCATCAGCATCAGCGTCGCGGTGCCGGCGTTCCAGCACTCGCCGATGTTGGGGCACTTGGCCTCCTCGCACACCGTGGCCAGCCGGTGCTCGCGCACGACGGCCCGCACGCCCTGAAAGCCCTCGCCCGTGGGGGCGCGCGCCTTGAGCCACGGGGGCTTTCTCGCGGGCGGGGCGGGTGGGTAGGACCTGGCCGCCTTGACGCCGTCCCGTATGGCCGTAAACCCTTGAGGCGTAACGTATTTTTCGCCGCTGCGAGGGGCCGTGGCGTCGGCCGTTACGATCCCAATCCCTTTGAGCTGCGGCATGGGTTCATTGTAACGCACGCAGCCGCGCGTCCAGCGCCGCGAGGCGCTCAGCGGTCCCCACGTCGCTCCAGGCGCCGCGGTGCAGCTCGCCGCGCACGCGCCGCGCGGCGATCGCGCGTTTGAGCACCGGAAGCAGCGGGAATCGCTCGCCACTCGAGCCGTCGAAGAACTCGCGCCGAAACATGCCGACACCCGAATAGGTGAGGCGGTCCGTGTCGCGGCTCACCACGAGGTCACCGTCGAGCCCGAAGTCCCCGCGCGCGTTGTGCGGCGGGTTGGGCACGAGCACGAGGTGCGCATGCGCGCCCTCCTCGAGCGAGAGCGTGCCGAAATCGATGTCGGTCCAGATGTCGGCGTTCACCACCAGGAACGGGCCGGGCCCGAGCAGCGGCGCTGCGCGCAAGATGCCACCGCCGGTCTCGAGCGGCACCGGCCCCTCGTCGCTCCAGGTGATCGACACGCCATAGGCGCTGCCGTCGCCGAGCGCCGTGTGCAACGCTTCCGCGAGCCAGGAGGTGTTGACGACGACTTCGCGGAAGCCCGCACGGGCGAGTGAGGCCAGATGCCAGGCGATGAGGGGCTTGCCGGCGACCGGCACCAGCGGTTTGGGCAGTGAGTCGGTGATCGGGCGCATCCGCTCGCCCCGCCCCGCCGCGAGCAGCATGGCCTTCATGCGCGCGCGTCCTGCAGCGTCGAGAGGATCCGCGCATTGGCGCGCGGCAGTGCCTGTACGACCCGCTGCTCGAGAAAGCGTCCGAGGGGCTCAAGCTCCGCGTACTGGGCGCAGGTCTCGCGCACGTAGGCGAGCACGCGCGGCAGATCGGCGAGGTAGCCCGCCTTGCCGTCGCGGTACCACAGCCGGCAGAAGATGCCGAGCACCTTGATGTGCCGCTGCACGCCGATCAGATCGAACCAGCGCAGGAACTCGGCCTCGCTCGCTCCCGCCGGGCCGCCGTGCGCGGTGAGCTGCGCGCGGTAGCCGCTCACCCAGCCCACCACACGCACGCGCGGCCAGGCGATGTAACAATCCTTGAGGAGCGATACCAGGTCGTAGCCGACCGGCCCGCGCAGCGCGTCCTGGAAATCGATCACTCCCGGGTTGCGTCCGCTCACCACCATGAGGTTGCGCGAGTGATAGTCGCGATGCACGAACACCTCGGGCTGCGCGAGCCCCGCGCCGATCAGGAACGCGAAGCTGTCGGCGATCAGCTCCCGTTCCGCGGCCGTGGGCTCGAGCGCCAGGTGCCGCGCCAGCAGCCACTCGGGCATCAGCGCCAGCTCCCGCTCGAGCGCTGCGTGGTCGTAGGGAGGGAGCTCGCGGCTCGCCTCGCGCCCGCGCAGCTGGATCGCAGCGAGCGCGGCCAGCGCGTCGCGGTACAGCGGCTCGGGGTCGTCGCCGGCGCTCAGCCGGTCGAGGTACAGCGTCGTGCCGAGGTCCTCGAGCAACAGCAGCCCCTTGTCTGCGTCGGTCTCGTGCACGTGCGGGACGTGCGCGCCGAGCGACTCGAGCAGCCGCGACACTTTCAGATACGGGCGCACGTCCTCCTGCGGCGGCGGGGCGTCCATCACGATGTAGGTCGCGCCGCCCGTGAACACGCGAAAGTAACGCCGGAAGCTCGCATCGCTCGACGCGGGCTCGATGCGCGTCGCCGGCAGGCGCAACTCGCGCGACAACCACTCATCGATCAGCGCAAGTCGCGCGTCGGTATGGGGCATGCGGGATGTCAGGGGTCCGCGTGGCTGCGGCGCGCCATTATAATGCCGGTCTGCATGCTGCGTCCGGGCACATTCGTCCTCGCCGTCATTGCGCTCGGCAGCATCATGCCCGCTGCCCGCGCCGACGATCCGCCCTGCCCGTCACAGATCGCACTGCCGGCCACGCCCGCCGGCGGCACCACCCCCGCCGCGCCGGCCGGCAAACCGACAGCCGGGCCGCGCGGCACCGGCAACATCGAGATCAAGGCCGACGCCGCCGACGTGAGCGTCGAAGGCAAGGGGGCGCTCAAGGGCAACGTGGTGGTGCGCGAAGGCGACGTCGAGCTGCGCGCCGGCGAGATGCAGATCGACAAGCCCAATCAGTACGTGAAGACCGACGGGCACATCGAGTACAGCGACCCGCTGGTGCACGTCACGGGCACCGGCGGCAGTTACTCGGCGAGCGCGGGCGCGGAGTTCCACGGCGCGCAGTTCGACCTGAGCGGGCGCGGCGCGCGCGGCGCGCGCGGCGCGGCCGACCGCCTGGCACTGACGCCGGACGGCGTGCTGCATCTCAAGAACGTGATCTTCACCACCTGTCCGGTGGGGCACGAGGCCTGGGATCTGAAGGCCGACAGCATCACGCTCGACACCCGCAACCAGATCGGCACCGGGCGCGATGCGCGCGTCGATTTCCTCGGTGTGCCGCTCGTGTATCTGCCGTGGGTGTCGTTCCCCCTGAGCAGCGAGCGCAAGAGCGGGTTCCTGTTCCCGAGTATCGGCAGCACTTCGAACAGCGGCTTCCAGCTCGCGGTTCCCTACTACTGGAACATCGCGCCCAACGCCGACTTCACCTTCCAGCCCGTCGAGTACACCAAGCGCGGGCCCGACCTGGGAGGCGATCTGCGTTTCCTCACTACCGACCAGCACGGGGAGCTGCAGTGGGACTATCTGCCGAACGACACGGTCTACGGGGGCAGCCGCAGCCGCGTGCAGCTCAATGACGTCGCGCAGCTGCCGGCGGACGTCCGCCTCACGGTCGATGCGCAGGCGGTGAGCGACGATCTCTATTTCCAGGATTTCTCGCAGAGCCCGGCCGGCACCAGCACCTCGTTCCTCAACCGCAGCGCCACGCTCTCCTACCGCGATGAGCACTGGAGCGTGGACGGCCAGGCACAGGAGTACCAGACGATCGACACCACGGTGCTGGTCGACGAGCGCCCCTATGCGCGTGTGCCCCGCCTCGCGGTCAACAGCGACTACGCCCTGTTCGGGGTCCTGCACTACGGCTTCGAGTCGGAGATCGTCGACTTCCAGCACGCGCCGAGCACGCCCGGGCTGCCGCAGCTGCCGATCGGCTGGCGCGAGGACCTGACGCCGGCGCTGTCGCTCGATCTCACCGGCCCGGGTTATTTCTTCCGGCCGGCGCTCGCCTGGCGCGCGACCTACTATCAGCTCTCGGACACGCTGCCCGGCGCGCCGACTTCGCCGTCGCGCACCCTGCCGCTCGGCAGCGTCGATTCGGGACTCGTGTTCGAGCGCGAGATGGGCTCGCACGAGCAGCGCACGCTGACGCTGGAGCCGCGCATTCAGTATCTCTACGTCCCCTACCGCGACCAGAGCGCGCTGCCGGTGTTCGACACCGGGCTCCCCGACTTGAACGCGGTGGAGCTGTTCCGCACCAATCGCTACGTGGGCGCCGACCGCGTGAGCGATGCCAACCAGCTGACGGCCGGACTGACCAGCCGGTTTCTCGATGCCCAAAGCGGCCGACAGTTCCTGGCCGCGACCATCGGCCAGAGCTATTACTTCACGACCCCGCGCGTGACGCTGCCCGGGGAGACGCCGGTCAGCGCCCCGCACTCGGACTTCGTGGCCCAGCTCGCCCTCACCGCGTTCGCGGATTGGAACGCGGACGCGGCCGTGCAGTGGGACCCCGACAACCAGCGCAGCGAGCGCACCCAGGTGAACCTGCAGTACAAGCCGGCGACCGATGCGGTGGTCAATCTCAGCTATCGCTACGAGCGCTTCGCGCAGACGCCGGAGTTCGTCCAGGGCGTGCAGCTGCCGTGCAACCCCGCGACGATCCAGCCCGGTGTCGCGACCGGGTGCGACAGCCAGGGCTTCGACCAGGTCGACAGCTCGGCCGCCTGGCCCATCCACCGCTCCTGGAACGTGTTCGCCCGCGAGGTCTTCGACCTGCGCAACCACGAAGAACTGGAGCGATTCGCCGGCTTCGAGTACCGTGCGTGCTGCTGGCGGCTGCGGCTCGGCGCCCGGCGTTACGTCAGCAGCTTCACCGGCTCCCGGGATACGGGAATCTGGCTGCAGCTGGAACTTGCGGGGCTGGCCGGTGTCGGATCGGCGTCGGACACCTCGCTCAGCGAGGAGATCCGCGGCTACACTCCCGCGAACACGAGTGCCCAGAAAATCAAGGCCCCCTGAGGGCCCTTCCTGAACCTTAAGGAACCGAAGCGATGCGGCGGATCATGACCCCGGCCCTTGCCATTGTTGCCGTGAGCGTAGCGGCGCTCGCCGTGTGCGGGCCCGCCGCGGCGCAGACCCGCGAGCTCGACACCCGGGGCGTGATGCTCGATCGCATCGCCGCCATCGTCAACGACGGCGTGGTGCTCGACAGCGACCTCGAGACGCAGGTCGAGGCGGTGAGCGAGCGGCTGCGGCAGCAGAAGCTCGAGCTGCCGCCGCAGAACGTGCTGCGCCAGCAGGTGCTCGAGCGGCTGGTGGTACAGGAGATCCAGCTGCAGCGCGCCCAACACGACGGCGTCAAGGTCGCCGATGAGACGCTCAACGCGGCGCTGCAGGATGTGGCGCGGCGCAACAACCTCAGCCTGTCGCAGCTGCCTGCGGCACTGGCCGAGCAGGGGCTCGACTACCCCTCGTACCGCGATGATTTGCGCAAGGAGATCACGTTGTCGATGCTGCGCCAGCGCGACGTCCTCGAGCGCATCGTGGTCACGCCGAAGGAAATCGACCAGTACCTCGACAAGCAGGCGAAGAAGCCTTCGGGGAACCACGAGTACAACGTCTCCCACATCCTGATCGCGGTACCGCAGGAAGCCAGCCAGGCGCAGCTCGATGACGCCGCCCGGCGCGCCAACGAGGTCTATCAGAAGGCGTCCGGCGGCGAGGACTTCGCCCGCCTCGCGCTCGCCTACTCGAACAGCCAGACCGCCCTCGAGGGCGGCTCGCTCGGCTGGCGCAAGGAGACCGAGCTCCCGACCTTCCTCACCGACGTGGTCGCGAAGCTCAAGCCCGGCGAGGTGAGCCAGCCGCTGCGGACTCCGACCGGTTTCCACCTCGTCAAGCTCAATGAGGTACGTGGCGCGGACGCCAAGGCCATCGAGAACCAGGTTCATGTACGCCACATTCTCATGAAGACCACCCAGCTCGCCGACGATGCCACCGTCAAGCAGAAGCTCAACGCGCTGCGCGACCGCATTCTGAAGGGCGAGGACTTCGCCGGCGTCGCCCAGACCAACTCCGAGGATCCGGGCTCGGCCGCCCAGGGCGGAGATCTCGGCTGGACCGGACCCGGGGCCTTCGTGCCCGAGTTCGAGCAGCAGATTGGCACCCTCAAGGACGACGAGATCAGCGAGCCGTTCAAGACGCAGTACGGCTGGCACGTCGTGCAGATGCTCGGCCATCGCCAGTTCGACGCCACCGACGAGGTCAAGCGGCGTAAGGCGATGGAGGCGATCCGCGCGAGCAAGGCGGACGAGGAGACCGAGATCTGGCTGCGGCGCCTGCGCGATGAGGCGTACGTGGAATACAAGTCGTAGCCGGCGGGTAAGCGGCGGCATGATCCCCCGGATTGCCGTCACTTCCGGAGAGCCGGCGGGGATCGGTCCGGAGCTGTGCCTCGCGCTCGCCGCGCGCGAGCTCGACTGCGAGCTCGTGTGCCTGGCCGACGTCGGCTTGCTTAGCGAGCGCGCCCGCCTCACCCGTGCCGCGATCGAGCTGCGGCCCTACGCGGCGCACTCACCGCGCGCGCGGCAACGCCACGCGCCGGGCACGCTGCTCGTCGAGCAAGTGGCGCTCAGGACAGCGAGCGCACCGGGGAGGCTCGACAAGCGCAACTCTCCCTACGTGCTCGCGCTCCTCGACCGCGCCATCGACGCAGCTCTCGCCGGCGAGTTCGATGCCGTGGTCACCGCCCCGGTCCACAAGGGCGTGATCAACGATGCCGGCGTGGCGTTCCTCGGCCACACCGAATACTTCGCGCAGCGCGCCCACGCCGCGCATCCGGTGATGATGCTGACGGCCGGCACGCTGCGCGTCGCGCTCGCGACCACGCACCTGCCCCTCGCCGCGGTCAGCGCCGCCATCACCGTCGAGTCGCTGTGCCGGACCGCCGCGATCCTCGCGCGTGCCCTCACGGAGTGGTGGGGAATCGCCGCGCCCCGCATCGCCGTCTGCGGGCTGAACCCGCACGCCGGCGAGGGCGGCTATCTCGGCGACGAGGAGCTGAAGGTAATCGGGCCGGCGGTCGCGCGCATGCAGCGGGACGGCATCCGGGCCCACGGCCCGCTGCCGGCCGATACGGTGTTCGTGCCGCGCCTGCTGGCGGGCTTCGATGCGGTGCTCGCCATGTATCACGATCAGGGGCTGCCGGTGGTCAAGCATGCGGGATTCGAGCGCGCGGTGAATGTGACGCTGGGGCTGCCGTTCGTGCGCACCTCGGTGGATCACGGCACGGCGCTCGAGCTCGCCGGCACGGGCAAGGCCGACCCCGGGAGCCTCGCGGCCGCCGTGGATTTGGGCGTCGAGCTCAGCCGGCGGTAAGCGCTCTCATGGCGCGCGCCGCAGACTCGAGCCGGCCGCCGCGCCGCAAGCGCTTCGGCCAGCATTTCCTGCACGACCCGGCGGCGATCCGGCGCATCGTCGCGGCGCTCGATCCGCGCGCCGGCGACACCCTCGTCGAGATCGGACCGGGGCGCGGCGCGCTCACCCGGCAGCTGCGCGCCTGCGCGGATTGCACGCTCGATGCCATCGAGATCGACCGCGATCTCGCAGCGCATCTGGCCGACTGGTTCGGCAGCGACGCGCGCCACGCGCTGCACATCGCCGACGCCCTCGAGTTCGACTTCACGGGCCTCGCGGCGCAGCGTGGCGGGCGGCTGCGAATCGTCGGCAACCTGCCCTACAACATCTCGACCCCGCTGCTGTTCCGCCTGCTGGCGCACGCCGATGCCATCCTTGACGCGCACGTTATGTTGCAGCGGGAAGTCGTCATCCGCCTCGCGGCGCAGCCGGGTGGGGCCGATTACGGCCGGCTCACGGTGATGCTCGCCCCGCGCATCAGCGTCGAGCGGCTGTTCGACCTCGGCCCCGGCGCCTTCCAGCCGCCGCCCCGGGTGTGGTCCGCGGTCGCGCGCCTCACGGTCCTCAGCGAGCCGCGCTTCGCGGTGAGCCCGCGCTACGCCGAAGTGGTGCGGGCTGCCTTCGCGCACCGCCGCAAGACGCTGCGCAACGCCCTCGCCCGCCTGATGAGCGGCGCAGAGATCGCCGCCTGCGGGCTCGATCCGCGAGCCCGTCCCGAGACGCTGGCACCGCAGGAATTCAACACCCTGGCAGTAGCGCTCGACCGCACGCGCCTCTCGGGCTAGGCTTGAGTCCTGGGGGCGCGCTGCAGGGGAGACTCCGATGACGGTCTACCGTCGCATCCTGCTGGTCGTGGATCTGACCGAGGACAGCCTGGTCCTGGGGCGCCGGGCCGCGGCGCTCGCCGGCGCCCTCGGCGCCGAGATCGAGCTGCTGCACGTCGTGGAGTTCGTGCCGGTCGAGCCGATGGGCGAGACGCTGATGCCGTCGGTGCCGATCGAGGAAGAGCTGCTCGAGCGCGCCCGGGCGCGCCTCACCGCCCTCGCCGCCGACTTAGGGATAGCCGGGGCCGCATGCCGGGTCGAGAGCGGCAATGTCAAATCGGAGATCGTACGGGTAGCACGCGAGCACCACACCGATCTCATTATGTTGGGCAGCCGCGAGCGCCACGGCCTCTCGATCCTGGTCAATCTCACCGAGGACACGGTGCTGCACGCCGCGCCGTGCGACGTGCTCGCGATGCGCGTCGGCCGGACCTGAGGACTTGCTAGAATGGGTATCATGACGCACCAGGACCACAAGATCCGCGTCGACGTCGAGACCAGCTACCTCGACGAGCAGTCCGATCCGCGCGAGCGCCGCTTCGTCTTCTCCTACACCATCACCATCCGCAACGAGGGCCAGGTGCCGGCGCGCCTGCTGACGCGGCACTGGGTCATCACCGATGCCAATGGCAAGGTGGAGGAAGTGCGCGGCGACGGCGTGGTGGGCGAGCAGCCGTACCTGAAGCCCGGGCAGGGATTTCGTTACTCGAGCGGCGCCGTGCTCGAGACACCGGTGGGCGCCATGCAGGGCAGCTACCAGATGCTGGCCGACGACGGCGCGCACTTCGATGCGCCGATCCAGCCGTTCCGCCTGGCGATGCCCGGCATCGTGCAGTGACGCGCTATGCGATCGGTGACGTGCAGGGCTGTCACGAGGAGCTGCGCGCCCTCCTCGCGCTGCTGAAGTTCTCGCCGGATCGTGACCGGCTGTGGTTCGTAGGCGATCTCGTCAATCGCGGACCGTGCTCCCTCGAGACACTGCGCCTGGTGCGTGCGCTCGACGACAACGCGGTGGTGGTGCTCGGCAACCACGATCTGCACCTGCTGGCGATCGTGCACGGGGACCACCGCAAACGCAATTCCGACACCCTGGATGCCGTGCTGGCGGCTCCCGACCGCGACGTCCTGCTCGAATGGCTGCTGACCCGGCCGCTGGCGCACAGCGAGGCGGGCGATCTCATGGTGCACGCGGGTGTCGTGCCGCAATGGACGGTGGCCCTGACGCTCGAGCTCGCGCGCGAGGTGGAGACGGCGCTCCGGCATAACCCGCGCCGGCTGTTCGAGCACATGTACGGCAACGAGCCCGACCGCTGGAGCCCGCAGCTCACCGGTATGGAGCGCCTGCGCTTCGCGATCAACGTGCTGACGAGGCTGCGGGTATGCACGGCCGACGGCCGGGTCGACCTGGCTCTCAAGGGCGAGCCGCCTCCGCCACCCTCGCCGCTGCGCCCGTGGTTCACGTTCGAGACGCGCGCCAGCCGCGCGGCGCGCATCATCTTCGGCCACTGGTCGGTCCTCGGACTGGTGCTTCAGCCAGGCGTGGTCGGGCTCGACAGCGGGTGCGTGTGGGGCGGAGCGCTCACCGCTCTCGACCTCGATGCCGCGCGCGCCCCGGTCAGCGTGCCGTGCCGGGGCTACCAGCGTCCCGACGGCTAGGGCTGAGCCGCCTGCGCCGCTCCCCACGACACGGTGATCTGCGGCGTGCTCGCGCCGTAGATTCCCGGCGGCAGCTCGAGGTCCACCGGACTCACGCCCGTGGGGTCGATCGGCAGCACCTCGCGCGCGGCGCCGCGCACCTCGAGCGCTCCGAACGCTCCCGGCCGCACGCGGAAGGCGAGCCGCACCGGCCAGGGGTCCCCCGCGGCCGGCGTGAGCACGATGTGCCCTGAGCCACTCGCGGCGCTCAAGTCGATGAGCAGCGTGTTGCGCTTCCAGTACTGCGCGGGTGTCGCGCTGCCACTCACGTCGAGCGCGTGCACCGGAGAAGGAGGAGGCGGCGGCGCGTGGTGCCAGGGCCAGTGCAGGTGACTGCAGGCGCCGAGCGTGAGCAGCGCACCCAGTGCGGCGGCGCGCGCCATGGTGCCCGTAGCCAGCCTCGCGTGCATGGGATTCTCCTCGCTTTGCCGCAGCGCGTACCATACGCGAAAGAAGCGGAGGACACATGCAATCCCTAGCTGCATTCAACTTCCGGCAGTGGATCGACGCCAACCGGGCGCAACTCAAGCCCCCCGTGGGCAACAAGCGCGTGTTTCGCGATGGCGACTTCATCATCATGGTGGTGGGCGGTCCCAACGCGCGCAAGGACTATCACGTCGATCCGGGCCAGGAGTTCTTCTATCAGCTCGAGGGCGACATGGTGCTGAAGACCATGCAGGACGGGCGCGCGGTGGATGTGCCGATCCGCGCCGGCGAGATCCTGCTGATCCCGCCCAACATGCCGCACTCCCCGCAGCGCCCCGCCAACACCGTGGGCCTCGTCATCGAGCGCGCCCGCCGCGCGGGCGAGCTCGACGGCTTCCAGTGGTACTGCGAGCGCTGCGGCAACCGGCTGTACGAGGAGTTCTTCCAGCTCACCGATATCGAGAAGCAGTTCCCGCCGGTATTCGAGCGCTTCTACTCGAGCCTCGAGCGGCGCACCTGCACGCGCTGCGGTGCGGTGCTGGAGCGCGCTTGAGCATGAACGCACGCATCGCGCTCGGCGGCCGCGAGGTCGGCGTCGACCTCTCCCGCCCGGTGAGTCTCGCGGTGCAGCTCGACTTCGCGGGGCCGCAGCCGCGGCACTTCGGCGCGCCGCGCGCCAGCGCACACCCGTTCGAGGCTCCGGGCTTTCCGGGCGCGGTGGTGCGCGGTGCGAGCTGCAACTGCGAAGTCATCTCGCTGATCCCCCATTGCAACGGCACCCACACCGAGTGCGTGGGGCATCTCACCCGCGAGCGGCTCGATGCGAGCCGCGTCGCGCCGCTTGGGTTCCTGCCGGCGCTGCTGGTGACGGCCGACCCGGAGTCCGCCGGCACCGAGGGCAGCGATCCCGAGCCGCGCGCGAGCGATCTGCTCATCACGCGGCGCGCCCTCGAGCGCGCCTGGCTTACCGCGCCGCCGTTCGAGGCGCGCGCACTCATCGTGCGCACCCGGCCCAACCACGCCGACAAGCGCGTGCACGACTACTCCGTCGAGACGCCACCCTATCTGACGCGGGAGGCTGCGGAACTCCTGGTCGAGCGCGGCATCGCTCACCTGGTCGTCGACCTGCCGTCGATCGACCGGTCGCGGGACGAAGGGCGCCTCACCGCGCACCGGATTTTCTTCGGCCTGCCGCCCGGTGCGACCGCGCTGGCGCAAGCCACGCGACCCGCGGCCACCGTCACCGAGCTCGCCTTCGTGCCGGACGAGCTGCGCGACGGCGCGTATCTCCTCGAGCTGCAGCTGCCGGCGCTCGGTGGCGACGCCGTGCCGAGCCGGCCGCTGCTGTATCCGCTCAGCGCATGAGCACGGGCGCAATCGGCACGCAGGTCCTCGCGCTCGCGCGCGCCCGTGATACCGCGGACCCGTTGCGGAGCTTGCGCGAGCGCTTCGCGCTGCCGGTGGACGAGCGCGGCGCGCCGCTCGTCTATCTGTGCGGTCACTCGCTCGGCCTGCAGCCGCTCGCGGCGCGGGAGCTCGTGGTCGAGGAGCTCGACGAGTGGGCGCAGCGCGCCGTCGAGGGGCACGAGCACGGCCGCCGCCCCTGGGTGCCCTATCACGAGAACCTGCGCGGCGGGCTCGCCGAGCTCACGGGCGCCAACTTGAGTGAAGTGGTCGCGATGAATTCGCTCACCGTGAATCTGCACCTGATGTTTGCCAGCTTCTATCGCCCCGCGGGCGAGCGGCGCCGCATCCTCATCGAGGCCGGCGCCTTCTCCTCGGACCGGCACGCCGTCGCCTCGCAGATCGCCTGGCACGGCCTCGACCCGCATGACAATCTCCTCGAGCTCGCGCCCGCAGCCGGCGCCGACCTGATCGAGGAGCGCGCCATCGAGACCCTGCTCGCCGAGCACGGCCGCGAGATCGCGCTCATCTGGTGGCCGGGCGTGCAGTTCCGCACCGGCCAGGCCTTCGATATCGCGCGCATTGCGCGCGCCGCGCACGCTCACGGGTGCCTCGCCGGTTTCGATCTGGCGCACTCCATCGGCAACACCCCGCTCGCGCTGCACGACAGCACGGCCGACTTCGCCGTGTGGTGCAGCTACAAGTACCTGAACGCCGGCCCCGGCGCGATCGGCGGCTGCTTCGTGCACGAGCGGCACACGGGCGCACTGCCGAAGACCGCGCACCGCGGCGCGCTTCCCGGCGCGCGCCTCGCCGGCTGGTGGGGCCACGAGGCCGACACGCGTTTCCTCATGGAGGCGCAGTTCCACGCCGCCGCCGGTGCCGACTCCTGGCAGGTGAGTAACCCGCCGATCCTGGCCGCGGCACCCCTGGTCGCATCGCTCGGACTGTTCGCCGCGGCGGGCATGGAGCGGCTGCGCGAGAAGTCGATCGCGCTCACCGGCTTCCTGGAGGAGCTGCTCCGGCCGCTCGAGCCGCGGGTACAGATCATCACGCCGCGCGAGTCAGCCGCACGCGGCTGCCAGCTGTCGCTGCGCATCGCGGGCGGCGCGGCCGAAGGCCGGCGGGTGTTCGGGCATCTGCGCCAGGCCGGGGTGGTATGCGACTGGCGCGCGCCGGACATCATCCGCGTGGCGCCGGCGCCGCTCTACAACCGCTTCGAGGACGTCGCCCAGTTCGCGGAGCGTCTCACACGCGTGCTCTGGGGAAGCGCGTGAGGAGCGCCCCCGGCACGACCGTCAACATCATCGGCGCCGGGCTGGCGGGCGCGCTGCTCGCGGTGCTGCTGGCGCGGCGCGGCCTGGGCGTGACGCTCTACGAGCGCCGTCCCGATCCGCGCCAGACGCAACCCGAGCGCGGCCGCTCGATCAACCTGGCGCTCGCCGCGCGCGGCATCCGCGCGCTCGAGCGTGCCGGGGTCATGGAGCGGGTGCGGCCGCTCATGATCGCGATGCGCGGGCGCATGGTGCACGAGCGCTCGGGAACGAGCGCGTTGCAGCCCTACGGGCAGCGCGAGCACGAGGTGATCCACTCGGTGGGCCGCGCCGACCTCAACCGGGTACTGATCGAGGAGGCGCTGCGTCATGCGAACGTGACGGTGCGCTTCAACCAGCTGTGCACGGGCGTGGACGCGCGCGCCAACCGGCTGCGCCTGCGCGATACCAAGAGCGGCGCCGAGCACGAGCTCGGCCTCGCTCCCGCGATTGCCACCGACGGGGCGGGCTCGGCGGTGCGCGTGAGCCTCGCCGCCGCCGGCCTCGTCACGGTACGCGAGCAGTGGCTCGACCACGACTACAAGGAGCTGACGGTGCCGCCGGTTGCCGGCCAGCCGGCGCTCGAGACTCACGCGCTGCATATCTGGCCGCGCGGCGGCTTCATGCTGATCGCGCTTCCCAACACGGACGCGAGCTTCACCGCGACGCTGTTCCTGGCGCGCGCGGGCAACACGGGTTTCGCTGCCCTCGACAGCGGGGCCGCGGTCGCCGGGTTCTTCGCCGCGCAGTTCCCGGACGCCGTGCCGCTGCTGCCGCGTCTCGTCGAGGAATTCGCTCACAACCCGCAGGGCCAGCTCGGCACCGTGCACACGGCTCCCTGGCACGTCGGCGGGAAGCTGCTGCTGCTCGGCGACGCCGCGCACGCCATCGTGCCCTTTCACGGCCAGGGCATGAACGCCGCCTTCGAGGACTGCCGGGCGCTCGATGAGCTCCTCGAGCGGCACGACGACTGGGAGACGCTGTTCGGCGAGTTCGAGCGCGCGCGCCGCCCCAACACGGAAGCGATCGCGCAGATGGCGCTCGAGAACTACATCGAGATGCGCGATACGGTGCTCGATGCGCGCTTCGTGCGCCTGAAGGGCCTCGCCATGGCGCTCGAGCGGCGCTTCCCCGACCGCTTCATCCCGCGCTACTCCATGGTGATGTTTCACCCGGAGATCCCCTACGCGGAGGCGCTGCGCCGCGGCGCGCTGCAGGCGCAGCTGCTCGATGACCTGGATTCAGCCGGCGCCGGAGCTGGCGCCGCGGCAGACCTCAGCCGCGCCGAGCGGCTGATACGCGAGCGGCTGCCGCCGATAACCTAGGCGCCCCCGATTCGCCCGTGGTCATGGTCGCGCGGATGGCGGCGCCGACTTGAAAACCGCTCCGCTCTTCATCACGAAGCTGACATTCTTCAACGCTGCGACGTTCTGCAGGGGATCGCTCTCGACCGCTATCAGGTCGGCGTATGCCCCCGGCGCGACCCGTCCGAGCTCCGCGTCTTTTCCGAGCAGCTCCGCGGCCCGTGAGGTCGCCGACTGAATCGCCTGCATCGGCGTCATGCCGAACTCAACCTCTCTGGCAAATTCCTGGGCAATGGGATCCGACCATACGAAGCCGCCGACGTCGGTGCCGAAGGCGATCCTGACACCGGCACGCAACGCCTTTTGGAAGGACACGCCATGAACGGCGACTCGCTTGCGGTCGCGTTTGCCGCTCGGGGTATCCGGCGGATCGGGATCGTAGTAATAGACGGCGAGCGTAGGCACCAGCCAGGTGCCCTGTCTCACCATCTGCGCAATTTGCGCGTCGCTAATCTCCAGACCGTGCTCGATCGAGTCACAACCCCCATCCAGCGCGCGCTGCAATCCGATCCCGTTGTACGCATGACAGGCAACCTTCCTGTGCCAGCCGTGCGCCTCGTCCACGATGGCCTTGAGCTCCTCCGTGGTCAGAGTGGGTTGCGACACCAGTGCTCCCTGCTCGTCGACCCAGGAACGGTGCGTCATGTACACCTTGATCCAGTCTGCGCCGTGATCCAGTTGCTCGCGTGCAGCCTTGCGAGCCTCGACGGGGCCGTCGATCAACTGCGCGCCTTTCGGTACCTCGATCTCCGGCGCGTAGCCTTCGAGGTTATAGCCCCCGGTGCTGGAAATAGCCCGCGTCGCCACGAACATGCGCGGGCCGGGAATATATCCTTCATTGATCGCCTGCTTGATGCCGACGTCACCGTAGCCCGCTCCTTCGGTCTCGACGTCGCGAATGGTCGTAAACCCCTGCTCGAGCGCGCGCCGCGCCGCAACGATGGCGCGCGCTACCCGGTAGGACGCCGGGAACTTGAGCAACTGCACATCGTAACCGCCCGCCGCGGCCACCTCTCCCTGGAGGAAAATGTGTGTGTGGCAATCGATGAGACCCGGGAGCACGATCGCCCCGCCCAGATCGATGAGTTGCGCGCCGGGAGGCGCGGGACGCGTTCCGGCGGTGTAGACCTCTGCTATGCGATCGCCGCGGATGACGATCTCCGGATTGGGACGCGGCTGCGCGCTCACGCCGTCGATGAGCGCTCGCGCCCGGATGACCGTTACCCGGAGCGCCGCGTCAGGCGCTGCGGAGGTCTGTGCAACACACAGCCCCGCAAAGCACGCGACCACGGCCGTGAAACTGATGGTGAGGAGCGCTCGATGCACGGGATTACTACGCGCGCCGGGTTGGCAGTCAGTGCGGCCGCGGGGCGGCAGGCGAGTTGCGGCGCTCGAGCGTCACGAAAGTGAGCGGATAGGCATGGCGCTCATCGGCCGGCAGGGTGCGGAACTCGACATCGTCCCACTGTGCCGGATCGAAGGCCGGAAAATACGTGTCGCCGGGAATGTCGGCGTGCACGTGGGTGAGATAGATGCGCCGCGCCAGCGGCAGCAGCAGCCGGTAGATCTCCGCCCCGCCGATCGCCACCAGCTCATCGCAGGTACGCGTCTGCAGCAGCGCCTCCTCCACCGAATGCACGGGGATCACGCCCTTGGCGTGCCAGTCGCGATCGCGGGTGAGCACCAGGTTGGCGCGTCCGGGCAGCGGGCGGCCGATCGCCTCGAAGGTCTTGCGCCCCATGAGGATGGGCTTGCCGAGCGTGAATTCCTTGAAGCGCTTGAGGTCCGCGGGCAGCCGCCACGGCAGCGCATTGTCGCGGCCGATGACGCCGTTCTGCGCCATGGCGACGATCAGCGAGATCAGCGGCGGCTGCGGAACGCTCATGTGACGGCATTATTACAAGCCGCCCTTCAGATCTCCACCGCGGTATTGAGGATCACGACGTCTCGGAACGGCATGCGGAAGAACTCCGCTGCCTGCGTGCTGTATTGCTGCATGCGCGCAAACAGCCGCCGCTGCAGGCCGCGCAGGCCGGGCAGCGGGCGGGCGCGCACCACGTGCCGCCCGACGAAGAAGGAGCTGTCCTCGGTAAAGACGCGCAGCCCGCGCGTACGGCAGGCCTTTAGCGCCTCGGCGACGTCCGGCGTCTCCATGAAGCCGAAGCGCGCGCTGATGTAGTACACGCCCGGCACCGGCTCCTCGATATTGAGCCTGCCGGCCGGATCCTGGCGCGGCGTGTCGGCGATCTCGACGTTGAGGATGATGACGCGCTGATGCACCACGCCGTTGTGCTCGATGTTGCGGATCAGCGCCGACGGCACCAGCGTCGAGTTGCTGGCGAGGAACACGCCGGTTCCGGGGACGCGCTGCACGCCCGCCACGAGCTTTGGCAGCTCGCTGCGCGGCACCGCGAGCTTGGCGAGCGCGCCACGCAGCTCGAGGCGACCGCTGCGCCAGGTCATGAAGATGAAGTACAGGATCGCGCCGAGCGTCAGCGGGATCCAGCCGCCCGACGGCACCTTGGTCATGTTGCCGGCGACGAACGCGCTGTCGGTGACGAGCATGAGGCCGAAGAGGCCTGCCACCTGCCACTTCGGCCAGTTCCACTGCGTCGCGGCGACGAAGCCACCGAGGATCGTCGTGACCGCCATGGTGCCGACCACGGCGGCACCGTAGGCGCCGCCGAGCGCATCGGAGGAACCGAAGCCCACGACAAAGAGAATCACCGCGGGGAATACCAGCCAGTTGACGATCGGCACGTAGATCTGACCCTGCTCGAGCGCCGAGGTCTGCAGCACCCGCAGCCGCGGCAGAAGGTCGAGGTGCACCGCCTGGCTCGCCATGGAGAATGCGCCGGAGATCGTGGCCTGCGAGGCGATGACCGTCGCGGCCGTCGCCAGGATAACCAGCCACGGCAGCACCGGCGCCGGCACCAGGTGGTAGAGCGGATGCTCGACCGGCTTGCCGAGCTCGAGCAGCAGCGCCCCCTGGCCGAGGTAGTTGATCACCAGCGCCGGCCCCACCAGGGCGAACCACGCGATGCGCACCGGCCGCTTGCCGAAGTGGCCCATATCCGCGTAGAGCGCCTCGCCGCCGGTGATGGCGAGGAATGCCGCGCCGATGATCGCCAGCGCCACCTGCGGCCGGTGAAACAGCAGCGTGAGCCCGTACCAGGGATTGAGCGCCACGAGCACCTGCGGGTTGCGGGCGATCGGAATCGCGCCGATCACCGCGATCACCGTGAACCACAAGACCATGACGGGGCCGAACAGCGCCGCCACGGCTGCCGTGCCGCGGTGCTGGTGGGCGAACAGCACGGCGATGACTCCGATCGTCACCGGGATCACCCAGCTCTTGAGCCCCGGGTTCAGCACCTCGAGGCCTTCGACCGCGCTCAGCACCGAGATTGCCGGGGTGATGAGCGCGTCGCAGAAAAAGAACGCGGTCCCGGCGAGCGCGAGTCCCACCGCGACCTTGGCCCAGGTGCTGCCGATGATGAGGCGCCGCTGTGCGAGCGCAAACAGCGCGAGGATCCCGCCCTCCCCCTGGTTGTCGGCCCGCATGATTACGGTGAGGTATTTCAGGCTCACCGAGATCGTGAGCGCCCAGAAAATCAGCGACAGCACGCCGAGCACTGCCTCGGCGTCGAAGGTGCCCGAGGCGCCGAGCGCGGCCTCCATCGTGTAGAGCGGGCTCGTGCCGATATCGCCGTACACGATGCCGGTCGCGGCCACCACGGTAGCCAGCCTGAAAGGGCGCGCCGGGTTCATGCCGTCAGCGCCGCTTACGCCGCGGCGGCCACATCATGGTGCCGCGGCAGCGCGCCAAGCCGCAGCGGCAGGCGAAGATGGCGTCGATGTCGGGCGGATCGGAGGTTTCGCGCTGGATCTGGTAGTCGTAGGTCAGCTCCTCCCCGGGCGCGATCGGGCGGATCGCGTCGATGAACACGCGCGCGCGCTCGATCACCGACTCGCAGTTGGGGTCGCAGGCGTGATTCACGAAGCGCGCCTCGTTGCCGTCGATGCCGGCGTCGATCACCGTGGTGTCATCGGCGATGAAGAGGAACGTGTGGTTGTCGTGCGCGCTCTTGTGCTCGTAGCGCCGGTCGGCCTCCTCGTGGGAGATGCGCTCGCCGAGGTACTCGAGCACGCGCGTGCCGCGCGCGATCGGGAGCCGCGCGAACACCCCGAGTCCGTGCAACGGCGATACCCGCACCTCGATGAGCGGCTGCGGCGCGCGCCCCGCGGAGCTCATACGGCCACCGGCGCGCGGATGGTCGCGTGATAACGGTAATCCATGAACTCGAAGTCCTCGAAACTGTACTCGAACATGCTCGCCGGGCGGCGCCGGAGCTTCAGGAGCGGCAGCGGATACGGCGTGCGCGACAGCTGCAGGTCCGCCTGCTCGAGATGGTTCAGGTACAGGTGGCAGTCGCCGCCCGTCCAGACGAGCTCGCCGGGCGCGAGCTCGCATTGCTGCGCGAGCATATGGGTGAGGAGCGCGTAGCTCGCGATGTTGAAGGGCACGCCGAGGAAGAAGTCGCAGCTGCGCTGGTACACCTGCAACGACAGCCGCCCGGCCGCGACGTACAGCTGGAACAGCAGATGACACGGCGCCAGCGCCATCCGCTCGAGCTCGCCGACGTTCCAGGCGCTCACGAGATTGCGGCGCGAGTTGGGATCGCGCTTCACCCGCTCGACCGCCTGGGCGATCTGATCGATGGTGCGGCCGTCGGCCGCGCCCCAGGCGCGCCATTGCCGGCCGTACACCGGACCGAGCTCGCCGCGCTCGTCCGCCCACTCGTCCCAGATCGTCACGCCGTGCTCGTGCAGCCAGGCGACGTTGGTGTCGCCGCGCAAGAACCACAGCAGCTCGTAGATCACCGCCGGCAGATGGATCTTCTTGGTCGTCACCAGCGGAAATCCCTGCGCGAGGTCGAAGCGCAGCTGCTGCCCGAAGAGCGACAGCGTGCCCGTGCCGGTGCGGTCATCCTTGCGCACGCCCTCGGTGCGGATCCGGCGCAGCAGCTCGAGATACTGCTTCATGGCGTCGCGGCGGCGAAGTTGCCCGACGGCGTGCGGGTGCGATAGGCCCAGGCGAGCATCACGACTCCGGCGAGAATCATCGGCACCGACAGCAACTGGCCCTCGGTGAGCCAGCCGCCGGCGAGATAACCGATGTGCTCATCCGGCACGCGTACGAACTCGACGAGGAAGCGCACGGTGCCGTAGATGATCAGGAACAGGCCCGACGGCGCGAACCGCAGCCGCGGCCGTGCCGTGAACCACCACAGCACGGCGAACAGCAGCAGGCCCTCGAGAGCCGCCTCGTACAGCTGCGAGGGATGGCGCACCTGGCCGTTCACCTCGAAGCCCCACGGCACGGTCGTCGTCTTGCCCCACAGCTCGCCGTTGATGAAGTTACCGATGCGCCCGAAGAGCAGCCCGAGCGGCGGCAGCGGCGCGGTGAAGTCGTACACGTCGCCGGCGCTGCGCCCGCGGCGCCAGGCGAACAGCATGAGCGCCACCACCACGCCGAGCAGGCCGCCGTGGAAGGACATGCCGCCCTCCCAGATCTTGAGCGGGTACCACACATCCCCCGCCCAGAACTTCAGCCCGTAGAACAGCACGTAGCCGATGCGCCCGCCGAGAATCACGCCCAGCATGCTGAAGAAGATCAGATCGTCGACGTCGGCCGGCTTCCAGGTGGAACGCGGCGCCGCGGCGCGCCGCCGCGCCAGCCACCAGGCGCTGGCGAAGCCGAGCAGGTACATGATGCCGTACCAATGCACCCTGATCGGGCCGAGGTGGAACGCGATCGGATCGAAGCCGGGGTATTTCAGCATGAGGCGCGTTAGTTTAGCGGTTTAGCCGTTCTCGCGCGTCACGCGGCAGAAGAACGCCTTGAGGTAACGCGTCTCGGGAATGGCGGGATGCACCGGGTGGTCGGGCGATTGCCCGCCGGCTTCGAGGATCTGCACGAAGCGCGCGCTATGGCGCGCGGCGCTCTGGATGGCGCTCATGAGCTCCTCGGGCGCGAGATGATAGGAGCAGGAGCACGACACCAGCATGCCCTCATCGTCGAGCAGTCCGAGCGCGAGCTGATTGAGCTTGCGGTAGGCGGCCTGGCCCTGGGGAATGTCCTTCTTGCGCTTGATGAACGCCGGCGGATCGAGGATCACGACGTCATAGCGCGCTTGCCTGTCGTTCAGGGTCTTGAGTGCCTCGAAGGCATCGGCCCGCAGTGTCTCGACCGCAAGTCCATTGCGCGCGGCGTTGGCCTGCGCGAACTCCAGTGCCGCCTGCGAGGAGTCGACGCAACAGGCGCGCGAGGCTCCCGCGCGCAGCGCCGTGATGGCCCACGCACCGGCGTAGGAGCACACGTCGAGCACGCGCGCCCCCGGCGCGATGTAGCGAGCCAGGCGCGCGCGATTCGCCGTCTGGTCATAGAACCAGCCGGTCTTCTGTCCGTGCGCGAGCGGCACCCTGAAGGTGAGCCGCGACTCCTCGACGGTGAGCTCGTCCGGCACCGCGCCAAAGGCGAGTTGCGTCTCCTCGGGCAGTTGCTCGAGATCGCGCGCCGCGCTGTCGTTCTTCCAGTAGAGTCCCGCCGGGCCGAGCACCGCGCGCACCGCCGCCGCCACCTCCGCTTTCAGCGCCTCCATGCCGGCGGTGGCGATCTGGCCGACGACGATGTCGCCATAGCGATCGAGCACCAGGCCCGGCAGCGCATCGGACTCGCCGAACACCCAGCGGTAATAAGGAGCGGGGCCGAGCCGCGCCCGCAGCGTGAGCGCGCGCTTCAGGCGCCGCTCGATGAGCGCGCGGTCGACCGGCTGCGCGGCATCGCGCGACAGAATCCGCGCGCAGATCAGCGCGTGCGGATTGACATAGGCGTAGCCGACGAAGCCGCCGCGATGGGTGGTGAGCTGGGCGAGCGCGCCGGGCGCAAACGCGCCGAGCGGGCTCCTGTCGGTGTCGATCTCATTGCTGAACACCCACGGGTGACCGGCGGCGAGGCGCCGCTCCTCGCCGCGCTTCAGCACCAGTGAGCGCGCGGCAGTGCCGGCCGGGGGCTCGGGAAGCTTCGCTTGCAACACGGGGATCCGCTGAGCAGGGGGCGGCAAGTATACAATTGCCCCCCCTTTCTCCGAGGTGCAACGTGTATTTACCGCGCAGCGTCCCGGCGCTCGTCGTGTTTCTGTCCGGCCTGTGTGCGCTGCCGGCGCAGGGTGCGGCCGAGCCGCTCGCGGCATTCCTCAAGCCGCTCGCGTGGCGCTCCATAGGCCCGTTCCGCGGCGGGCGCGTGCTCACGGTCGCGGGCGTGCCGGGCGAGGCGAGCCACTTCTACTTCGGCGCGGTGAACGGCGGCGTGTGGGAGACGCGCGACGCGGGGCGCACCTGGGCACCAATCTTCGACTCGGCGCCGATCGGCTCGATCGGCGCGCTCGCAGTGGCGCCGTCCGACAGCCACGTCATCTACGTCGGCACCGGCGAAGCCGACATGCGCTCGGACATCGCGCAGGGGACCGGCCTCTACCGCTCGCGCAATGCGGGGCACACCTGGCAGGCGATCGGCCTCGCGGACTCGCAGCAGATCGGCCGCATCCTGATCGACCCCGCAAACCCCGACGTCGTGCTGGTGGCCGCGCTCGGACACCCTTACGGCGCCAACGAGACGCGCGGAGTTTTCCGCTCGACCGACGGCGGCGCGAGCTGGCACCGCACGCTCTACAAGAACGCCGACACCGGCGCGATCGATCTGGCGTTCGAGCCCGGGAATCCGCGCGTGGTGTATGCGGCGCTCTGGCAGACGCGCCGGCCGCCCTGGAACGTCTACCCGCCCGCGAGCGGACCGGGCGGCGGACTGTACCAGTCGCACGACGGCGGCGAGAGCTGGGTGGAGCTCGCGGGCCACGGCCTGCCGGCACAGCCGGGCCGCATTGGCATCGGCGTCGCGCCGTCCAGGGCGCGGCGCGTGTACGCGCTGGTCGACGCGGCCGAGGGGGGCCTGTACCGCTCCGACGATGCAGGCGCGAGCTGGAGCCGCGTCAGCGACGACCCGCGCATCTGGAAGCGCGGCTGGTATTTCGGCGGCGTCACGGTCGACCCCGCCGACCCGGACGTGGTCTATGTCTGCAACACCAGCGTGCACCGCTCCACCGACGGCGGCCGGAAATTCCTCCCGGTCAAGGGTGCGCCCGGAGGCGACGACTATCACGAGCTGTGGATCGATCCCCGCAATCCGCAGCGGCGCATCCTCGGCGTCGATCAGGGCGCGGCGGTGACGCTGAACGGCGGCGCCACCTGGAGCTCCTGGTTCAACCAGCCCACCGGCCAGTTCTACCACGTCATCACCGACAACCGCTTTCCCTACTGGGTGTACGGCGCGCAGCAGGACTCGGGCGCGGCCGGCATCCCGAGCCGCACCGACAACATCGACGGCATCAATCTCACGGAGTTCCGCGAGAGCGCGGTCGGCGGCGAGAGTGACAACATCGCGCCCGACCCGGGCAATCCGCAGATCATCTTCGGCGGGCGCGTCGACAAGCTCGACATGCGCACCGGCCAGCGGCAAAGCGTCACCCCGGCGCTGGCCTACCCCGGGCTCTATCGCGGCACGTGGACCTTGCCGCTGGTGTTCGGCAAACCTAAGCCTCATGCACTCTACTTCGGCACCCAGCGCATCTTCCGCACCACGGACCGCGGGGCGCACTGGGAGCCGATCAGCCCGGACCTGACCGGCGAGGATCCCCGCACGCCGGCCAACCTCGACGCGGCCACCGTCGCCGACAACGACAGCGACGGGCCGCGCCGCGGCGTCGTGTACGCGATCGCACCCTCGCCACTACACGCCGGCCTCATCTGGGCGGGCACCGACGATGGGTTGGTATGGAAGACGCTGGACGGCGGCGCGCATTGGAGAGATGTCACGCCCGGCGTACTCACACACTGGTCGAAGATCGGAGTGGTCGAGCCCTCGCACTTCGACTTAGACAGCGCCTACATCGCCGTCGACCGGCATCGACTCGACGATCCGCGGCCGTACATCTACCGCACGCACGACGGCGGCAAGAGCTGGACGCTCGTCGTCGACGGGCTTGCCGACGGCGGCGTGCACAACTCGGCCAACGTGGTGCGCGAGGATCCCGCCCATCGCGGGCTGCTCTATTGCGGCACCGAGCATGGCGTCTACGTGTCGCTCGACGACGGGGCCCACTGGCAGGCGTTGCAGCAGAACCTGCCGCGCACCTCGGTGCGCGACCTCGAGGTCCACGACGCGGATCTCGTGATCGCGACGCATGGCCGCGGCTTCTGGATCATGGACAACATCGCACCGCTGCGCGCGTTCGCGGACGATGCGGGCGGCGGCACGCGCCTGCTGCCGCCCGTGTCCGCAGTGCGCGTGCGGCCCACCGGCTTCCTCGGCTCGCCGATGCCGAAGGACGAGCCGATGGGAGCCAACCCGGCGCCCGGCGCCTACATCGATTACGTGCTGGACGGAAGCGTGACTGGCGCGGTCCAGCTCACCATCTACGATGCGCGCGGCGCGACCGTGCGTGCCTTCTCGAGCGACGATAAGCCGCCGCAGCCCGATCCCGCCAAGACGGTGCTCGCGCCGGAGTGGATCGTGGCGCCACAGCCGCTCGGCTCGGGGGCCGGAGCCCACCGCTTCGTGTGGGATCTGCACTATGCCCCGCGCGCCGGGCTCACCGCGCAGGATCCCGAGGAGCCCGAGGAGGGCGTGTGGGCACCGCCCGGCGAGTACCGCATCGAGCTCGCGGCTGGCGGCCGGACCTACCGGCAAACGCTGAGCGTCGCTCCCGACCCGCGCGTCACGCTGCCTGCGGCCGCCTACGCGCGCCAGTTCGCACTCGCCCGCGACATCGAAGGCGCGCGCGTCGAGATCGCAGCGGTGCTCGCCGAGGCCGAACGGATTCACGCGGCCATCGCCGAGCGTGCCAAGGGCGCCGGCGGCCCCACGGCCGCGGCGCTCGCGGCCGCCGACCGCCAGCTGCTCGCGAGCAGCGACCTCGCGCCCGAGAAAAGCTCACCCGACTCGATCGGCCGCCCGCCGACCACTACCGCCGGCCTGCGCTATCTCGCCGCGGCGTTCCACAATCTCGCGCGGGCAGTGGACGGAGCCGACACCGCGCCGAGCGTCGACGCGGAGCGCGGCTACCTGCGGCACCGCGCGCTGCTCGACCACGCGCTGGCCGACTGGGCGCACTTCACCAGCACCGGCCTGCCGGACCTCAACGCGCAGCTTCAGGCGAGCGGCGCCCAGGTCATCGCGCCGTAGAGCACCCGGAGCGCCCACGATGCAGATCGCACACCTCAACCCCGACGGCACGCCGAAGTACACCAACCATCTCATCAGCGAGACGAGTCCGTATCTGCGCCAGCACGCTCATAACCCGGTGGACTGGTACCCCTGGGGGAGCGAGGCGCTCGAGCGCGCGCGCCGCGAAGGCAAGCCGATCCACCTGAGCATCGGCTACGCGGCCTGCCACTGGTGCCACGTCATGGCGCACGAGAGCTTCGAGGACGAGGCCACGGCGCGCCTCCTCAACGACAACTACATCAGCATCAAGGTCGACCGCGAGGAGCGTCCCGACATCGACCGCATCTACCAGATCGCGCAGCAGATGATCACGCAGCGCGGCGGCGGCTGGCCGCTCACGATGTTCCTGACGCACGATGACCAGCGTCCGTTCTTCGGCGGCACGTACTTTCCGCGCGAGGCGCGCTACGGCCTGCCCGCCTTTGCGGATCTGCTCAAGCGGGTGGTCGAGTTCTACCGCGGCCATGAGCCGGAGATGCGCACGCAGAACGCCGCGCTGGTGGCGGCGCTCGCCGACATCAACTACCCGCCGGCGCCGGCCGGGACCGAGCTCACCGACGCGCCGCTGCAGGCGTGCCGCGCGCAGCTCTCGAACAGCTTCGACCGCCGTTACGGCGGCTTCGGCGGCGCACCTAAGTTTCCTGCGCCCAAGGCCATCGAGCGGCTGCTGCGCGACTGGCGCGGCGGCCCGGCGGGCGATGAGGCCGGGCTGCAGTCGCTTTACATGGCAAGCTTCACGCTGCGGCGCATGGGCGAAGGCGGCATATGCGATCAGCTCGGCGGAGGCTTCTGCCGCTACTCGGTCGATGAGCGCTGGATGATCCCGCATTTCGAGAAGATGCTGTACGACAACGGCGCGCTGCTCGCGGTGTACGCCAATTCGTCGCTGGCGAGCGCGGATACGTTCTACAGCCAGATCGCGCTCGAGACCGCCGGCTGGGCGCTGCGCGAGATGCAGTCCCCCGAGGGCGGCTTCTACTCGAGCCTGGACGCCGACTCCGAGGGTCACGAGGGCAAGTTCTACGTGTGGGACCGCGAGGAGGTGCGCCGCGCCCTCAGCGCCGAGGAGCTGGCGGTGTTTGCCGCGCGCTTCGGCCTCGACTCACCGGCCAACTTCGAAGGCCGCTGGCATCTGTACGTCAATGCGACCGTGGAAGAGGTCGCGGCAAGGCTGCAGCGGCCGGCCGCCGAGGTCAGCGCGTTGCTCGGGAGCGCCCGCGCCAAGCTGCTCGCGTTGCGCGCGCAGCGCGTGCGCCCCGGGCGCGACGAGAAGATCCTCACCTCCTGGAACGCACTCATGATCCGCGGGCTGGCGATCGCCGCGCGCGTGCTCACCGCCGGGCAGCTGGCGACCGCGGCAAGCCGCGCCCTCGATTTCGTGCGCGCGACGCTCTGGCGCGACGGCCGGCTGCTCGCGACCTATAAGGACGGCCGCGCGCATCTCAATGCCTACCTCGACGACTACGTCTGCCTCGTCGACGCGGTGCTCGAGCTGCAGCAGGTGCGCTTCCGCGCCGAGGAGCTGGAGTTTGCGCGGCAGTTGACCGAGGTGGTGCTCAAACACTTCGCCGACGAGGAGAACGGCGGCTTCTACTTCACCTCCGACGATCACGAGCAACTGATCCACCGCTCCAAGACCTTCAGCGACGACGCCATCCCCTCCGGCAACGGCATCGCGGCGTTCACTCTGCAGCGTCTCGGGCATCTGCTCGGCGAGCCGCGCTATCTGGCGGCGGCCGAGCGCACCCTGCGCGCGGCGTGGCCGGTGCTGGAGAAGTACCCCGTTTCGCACGTCACGCTGGTCACCGCGCTCGAAGAGCTGCTGCAGCCGCCCGAGATCGTCATCCTGCGCGGCGAGGCGGCGGCGATCGAGGCCTGGCGGCGGGAGCTCGCGCGCAGGTTCGTGCCACGGCGCGTGGTGCTGGCCATTCCGGCCGATGCCACCGGTCTGCCGGCGGCGCTCGCCGACAAGGCGCCGCGCGACGGGGCCGTAGCCGTAGCGTACGTCTGCCGCGGCAGCACCTGCTCGGCGCCAGTGGAGTCGCTCGGCGCGCTCCTCGAGCAGCTGCACCCGGGCAGTCCCGGCGGCCCCGCCGGCGCAGGCTAGAAACGCTACCGCAGCCCGGCCTTTGGCGGGCCGGCAGAGGGCGGGGACCGGCTCCAGAGTCTCTGCAGCCAGGCGTGTGGCTCGTCGAGCCCCTCGGGCCGGAGGCTATAGAGGCGCATCCGACCCTGCTTACGGCTGTGCACGAGCCCGCTTTCCTCGAGGACCCGCAGGTGGTGGATCACGGTCGGCGCCGAGAGCGGAAAGATCTCGCAAAACTCGAGCAAGCGCGCATGGCCATCCAGCAGGCACTCGAGGTACCAGCGCCGCGTGGGATCAGCGAGCGCCCTGAATGCGGGACTGACCGTGTCTCTCAGCACCCGCTCAGTATGGGCCGGAGCGTGAGAGGTTCAATTCGGCATAACTTAGAGAAGCATCTAAGTATGCCCGCTGGAGGCCCTCTACGAGGGCTCCCGGAGGCAATGTTAGACGGTTGTCTAAGTTAGGGTCCGGGAGCCCCTCTAGAAGGGCTCCCGGAGGCAGAGTTAGATGACTATCTAAGACTGCCCCCGGGGAACATCACGTGCGGCACCCCGACCCGCGCGGCGTTACTCCGGCAACGTCTCGCCCGAGCCGCCGAATTCCTTGGGGAAGTCCTTGAGCTTGGGCAGCCCGTCGTGCATCCGCAGCACCGTCTCCTGGTAATTGACGTGGACACCGGGCTTGAACTTCAGCTGCGGCAGCATCGCCGCGAACACGTCCGTCAGGTTCAGCGGCGGGTGCTCCGTGAACAGGTGGCCGCCACAGGTCTTGCACCACTTGCGGTAGCTCACCGGGGTCTTGTTGTAGGTGCCGATGTTGTCGCCACCCCTGGTCACCTTGACGGCGCTCGGCTGCCACAAAGTGAACGCATTCACCGGACCCGCGGACCAGCGCCGGCACGATTCGCAATGGCAATAGCCCATCACAACCGGCTCTCCGGTGACGGTGAACTCGACAGCACCACAGAAGCATTTGGTCTTGTATTCAGCCATGGTTATCTCCCAGGAGCTCGACGTTGCCGCCGATCGCGGCGGTGTTGATCGTGAGTGTCCGCTCGGTGGCGAAGCGCAGCAGGTAGTGAGGCCCACCGGCCTTCGGCCCGGTGCCCGAGAGGCCCTGGCCGCCGAAGGGCTGCACGCCGACCACCGCGCCGATCATGTTGCGGTTCACATAGGTATTACCGACAGGCAGCGATTGAAACACGTGGCTCGCGACGCTCTCGAGGCGGCTGTGGACGCCGAGCGTCAGCCCGTAGCCCGTGCCGCGGATCGCCGCCAGCACCTGCGGCAGCTCGTCGCTCCGGTAGCGCGCCACGTGCAGGATCGGGCCGAATTCCTCGGTCTTGAGCTGATCGAGCGAGCGCAGCTCGAACAGCTGCGGCGCGAAGTAGTGTCCGCCGGCCGCGAGCGCCGGATCGAGCTCGCAGGCGTAGATGAGCCTGGCCTCGGTGCGCATGCGCTCGGCGTACCGTGCGAGGCGCGCGCGCGCCGCCTCGGAGATCACCGGACCCACGTCGGTAGCCGGCTCGGCCGGCGAGCCAATGCGCAGTTCCCGCATCGCGCCGGTCAGCATCTCTATCACCCGATCCGCGATCTCGGCCTGCAGGTACAGCACGCGCAGCGCCGAGCAGCGCTGACCTGCGCTGGTGAACGCCGAGGTGATCGCGTCATCGACCACCTGCTCGGGCAGCGCGGTCGCGTCGACCACCATGGCGTTCACGCCGCCGGTCTCGGCGATCAGCGGCACTATCGGGCCGTCGCGGTTGGCGAGCGTGCGATTGATCGTGGCCGCGGTCGCGGTCGAGCCGGTGAAAGCGACACCGGCGAGCGCCGGGTGGGTGAGCGCCACCTCGCCGAACGCCGGTCCGTCGGCGGGCGTGAGCTGCAGAGCCGCGACAGGAATCCCCGCCTCGTGCAGGAGGCGCGTCATGGCATGCGCGATCAGCGGGGTAGCGGGCGCGGGCTTGGCCACCACGGCATTGCCGGCGGCGAGCGCCGCGGTGATCTGACCGGTGAAGATGGCCAGCGGGAAGTTCCACGGGCTGATGCATACGAAGACGCCCCGGCCGTGCAGCGAGAGCGTGTTGCGCTCACCGGTGGGACCCGGCATCTCCTCGGGCGCGCCGAAGAGCTCGCGGGCGCGCGCCGCATAGTAGCGGCAGAAGTCCACCGCCTCGCGCAGCTCCGCCACCGCATCCGGCAACGTCTTGCCCGCCTCGCGCACCAGCAGGCTCAGGAACTGACCGCGCCGCTGCTCGAGCAGATCCGCCGCACGCGTCAGGCACGCGGCGCGCTCGGCCGCCGGGGTGACATCCCACGCGGGCTGGGCGCGCGCCGCCGCCGCCATCGCTGCGCGGATCTCCTCCGCGGTGGCGTCACGGGTGAAGCCCACGGTCTCCGCGGTGTTGGCCGGGGACACGACCGCGACGTTCGCGGCGCGCACCGCCCGGCCGCTCAGGATCGGTCCGCCGGTGTAGGTCTCGCCAGCGTGCGCGCGCAGCTGCCCCTCGAGGAGCGCGAGGGTCGCCGGATCGCCGAAGTCCTCGCCGGCGGAGTTGGCGCGCTCCGCGCCGAAGAGCGCCCCGGGCTCGCGCACGCGCGGCGCGCCGGAAGAAGCGTCGGTCAGGGACGAGATGGGATCGCGCACCACCTGCTCCACTGGAATCTGCGGGTTCATGAACTGGTGGACGAAGGAGCTGTTGGCACCGTTCTCGAGCAGCCGCCGTACCAGATACGGCAGGAGCTCCTCGTGCGTGCCTACCGGCGCGTAGACGCGCACCGGCGGCAGTTCCGGCAACTCGGCGCGCGCCGCCGCGTACAGGGCCTCGCCCATGCCATGCAGGCGCTGGAATTCGTACAGCGCGCCGCCCGGTGCGAGCGCCAGCACCGCCGCCGCGGTGTAGGCGTTGTGCGTTGCGAACTGTGGATAGAGCACTTCGCGGGCGGCGAACAGCCGCTGTACGCCCTCGAGGTAGCTCGCGTCAGTGGCGGCCTTGGAGGTGTAGACCGGGAAGCTCGCGAGTCCCCGCTCCTGCGCGCGCTTGATCTCGCTGTCCCAGTAGGCGCCCTTCACCAGGCGCACGGTCATGCGCCGCCCCGAATCGCGCGCAAGCTGCGCCACCCAATCGAGCAGCAGCGGCGCGCGCCGGCCGTAGGCCTGCACTGCGAGCCCGAGCCCCTCCCAGCCGCGCGTCGCGGCATCGCGCGCCAGCGTCTCGAAGATGTCGAGCGACAGGTCGAGCCGGTCCGCCTCCTCGGCGTCGATGGTCATGCCGATACCGGCGCGGGCGGCGCGGCGCGAGAGCTCGAGCATCCGCGGTCCGAGCCGCTCGTTGACCCGCTCGCTCTGCAGCAAGGTGTAGCGCGGCTCGAGCGCCGACAGCTTCACGGAGATCGCGGAGCGCGCGTGGACCGTTCCGCTCGGCTGAGCGCCCAGCACGTCGATCGCGTGCGCGTAATCGTCGAGGTAGCGCTGCGCATCGGCCTCGGTGCGCGCACCTTCGCCGAGCATGTCGAAGGAGCATAGCGCCAGGTCCGGCTCCGAGCGCGCGCGGCCGAGGGCCGCGTCGATCGTCTCGCCGACGATGAACGCATGGCCGAGCGTCTGCATCGACTGGCGCAGCGCCGCGCGCACGATCGGGGCGACCACGGGCTTGGTGAGGCTGGCCGCCGAGACCTCCCCGGAGAGCTCGGCCGAGACCTCGGGCAGGAGCCTGCCGGCGGCACTGAGCAGCGTGAACCCGGTGCGCAGCAGCAGATTGGTGTCGCCGCGGACGCCCGCGTCACGGATCGCCGCCAGCCGCTCGGCGATCAGCTGGTCGGCGCGCTTCGGATCGGGGGTGCGCAGCAGCGCCTCCGCGAGGCTCATGAGCGCCCTGCCCTGCGCGCTGTCGAGCGGAAACTGCTCGAGCATCCGGTCGACGAGCGGCCGGGAGCGCTGATCGGCGCGCGCCACCTCGACCCAGCGTGCGGCGCGCTCGCGGGCGCCCGCGAGCGCCGCCTGCACCGCCGTGAGGTCGGCGATCAGCTCGTTGGAGGCGCCGGCCTCGGGGCGCAGCGTCGCCTCGCGCAGCAGCGTCCGCAGCACCGCCAGGCTCTGCTCCGGCGATGCGCCGGCACCGCGCTGCACGCCCGTGGCGCTCATATCAGCGGCCCGTTCCGCCCGCGAGCACCGCGGCGACCGAGCGCGCGAAGTACTCGAGGTTCTCGCGCCTCAAGCCCGCGACGTTCATGCGGCTGTCGTCGACCATGTAGACGTGATGGCGCGCGCGCAGCTCCCGCACCTGCTCCGCCGTGATGCCGAACAGCGAGAACATGCCGTGCTGGCGGGCGATGAAACCGAAGTCGCGGCTCGGACAGTGCTCGGCAAGGTGCCGGACCACCTCGCGTCGCAGCCCCCGGACGCGTTCGCGCATGGCATCGAGCTCGCCGATCCATTGCCCCCGCAGCGTCGCGTCGCTCAGCACCCCATGGACGATGGCGGCGCCGTGATCCGGCGGCATCGACCAGAGTCCGCGTGCCAGGCGCACCAGCTGGCTCATGGCGGCGTCGGCCTGGGCCGTCGACTCGCACATGATGCCGAGCGCTCCGGCGCGCTCGCGGTAGAGGCCGAAGTTCTTCGAGCACGACACGGTCAACATCACCTCGGGCAGCTCCGCGCACAAGAGCCGCAGCCCGAACGCATCCGCATCGAGACCCTCGCCCAGCCCCTGGTAGGCCATATCGATGAACGGCAGCAGCTGCCGGCGCTTCACCAGCGACAGCAGCTCACGCCACTCACCGTGCGACAGATCGGCGCCGGTCGGGTTGTGACAGGAGGCATGCAGCAGCACGACGGCGCGCGGCGGCAGCCGCTCGAACGCCGCCAGCATCCCGGCAAACGATACCCCGCCGCGCACGGCATCGTAGTACGGGTATCGCTCGAGCTTCAGTCCGCTCCCCGAGAGCAGCGGCACATGGTTGACCCAGGTCGGGGTGCTCACGTGCACGACGGACTCGGGTGAGGCGTAGCGGATGAGCTCCGCCCCGAGGCGCAGCGCGCCGCAGCCACCGGGAGTCTGAATGAGGCGTACGCGGCCCGCGGTCAGAGACGGATGCTCGCTCCCGAGCACCAGGCGCGCCATCTCCTGGTTGAAGCCTGGATTCCCGGCTGGCCCGACGTAGGTCTTGGTGGTCTGGCGCTCGATCAGGGCGCGTTCGGCCGCGCGCACTGCGGCTGGCACCGGCGTCTCGCCATGATCGTCGCGGTAGACACCGACGCCGAGGTCCACTTTGCGCGGATCGGGATCGGCGCGAAACGCCGCCATGAGGCTGAGGATGGTGTCGGCAGTGATCAGCTCGAGCCGCTCGAACATGGTGTGCCTTCCGCTTCAGTTGCCGCCCACGGCGGCCAGCGCGCGCTTGCGCGCCGCTTCGAACTCATCGCCCGGCTTCCAGCTCGGCATGGCGTCGGCCTGCGCGATGAGCCAGCCGGCCAGAAGCGCGAGCTGCGCATCCTCGATCATGCCGTCGAAATTCCAGGTGTCGTCCAGCTTGTCCGAGGGCTGGTGATACTTCTTCAGCTCCCACTCATCGTGCTGCTGCTTGCCCCAGCCGGCGGGCCGCCCGATGACATCCGTCCCCTCGCTGAAGAACAGCGCCGGCACCCCGATCTTGGCGAACGAGAACTGATCGGAGCGGTAGTAATAGCCGCGGTCGGGGAACTGGTCGGGCACCACCATCCTGCCCTGGTAGTTCGCCACCGCCGTGGCGATCTCGTCGAGCGAGGACTTGCCCATGCTGATGAGCTGGACGTCGCGCGTGCGCCCGAAGATGCTGCCGCCGTCGATGTTGATGTTCGCGGCAATGCGTCCCGGCGCAAAGCTCGGATGCTGCGCGTAGTACCCCGAGCCGAGGAGTCCCCGCTCCTCGCCGGCGACAAACAACGCCAGCACCGAGCGGCGCGGCCGCTCGGGGAGCGCGGCGAAAGCGCTCGCGATCGCCAGCACCTGTGCGCAGCCCGAGGCGTTGTCGACCGCGCCGTGGTAGATGCGGTCCCCGGTCGCATCCGGCTCGCCCATGCCGAAGTGATCGTGGTGGGCGGAGTAGATGAGCACTTCGGTGCCGAGCCTGGGATCGCTGCCCTGCAGGAGCCCGCCGACGTTCGCGGTCTGCGAGCGCGACAGGCGGTTGGTGAATGCGATCGAGGTGCGCACCCCGAGCGGCACCGGCCTGAAGCTGCGCGAGCGGGCCGAGGCGATCAGCTTGTCGAAGTCGAAGCCACCGGCCTTCATGAGGCGCCGCGTCGCTTCCTCAGTCGCCCAGGCCTTGAGACGCACGCGCGCCTCGCCCGCATCCGGCAAGTCGAACTGCTCCCCGCCCCAGGAGCTCTGCACCACCTGCCACGGGTAGCCCGCCGAGGCAGTGGTGTGGATGATGATGGCGCCAGCGGCCCCCTGGCGCGCGGCGCTCTCGTACTTGTAGGTCCAGCGGCCGTAGTACAGACGCCGCTTGCCGGCGAAGAGGTGCGGATCCCAGTCGGGATCGTTGTTCATCATCACCAGGATCTTGCCGCGGAGCTTCGCACCCTTGAAATCGTCCCACTGATACTCGGGCGCCTGGATGCCGTAGCCGACGAATACCAGCTCGGCATCCTCGATCGCGACGCTCTCGCTCTGCAGCCCGCTCACGCCGATGTAGTCGTCGCGCCAGGCGAGATCCACGCGCGCGCTCTTTCCCTGAAAACTCCACTTCTGCGGGAGCTGTGAGCGGATGCCGACGATGTCGAGGGGCTGCTGCCACTCGCCATTGGCGAACGCGCCGCGGTATCCCATGCCCTCGAGGCGCGTCTGCAGGTAGAGGCGCGCCGTCTGGTCGGAGCGCGTCGCCGGCCCGCGCCCCTCGAGCAGGTCGGAGGACAGGAAACGGATCGGCGCCTCGAGCGCGGCACGCGTGATATAGGCGCGGGCGGCCTGCTCGACCTGCGGCGGCACCGGCGCCTGCGCGCGAGCCACGCCGATGAGCGCCAGTCCGGCAACCGTGAGCCCGAATCGCCGCAGCAGGACCGGGAGCATTTCCGCCACCTCCGATGGGGGCGCAACGGTAGCACGCCGTCAGGGACCTGCCACCACCGCCCAAGGTCCTTTCCCGGTCGCGATCCGGGCCGTCACAGCCAGGGTTTCCGTGTCCACGATCGTTACGTCACCCGCGGGGCCGTTGGGGCTGTAGAGACGCCGCCCGCCGGCATCCAGCGCAACGCCCCAGGGGCGTCCGCCGCAGGCGATCTCGGCGACCAGGCTGGGCCCCTCGAGCGACACGACCGCCACGGTGCCGGCGCGTCCGGCACCCACGTACAGCCGCCCGCGTCGGGGATCGAGCGCGACGCCCATGGGACGCACCTGCGGGCGGAGCTTGAAGAACTCGGCCGCGGGAGCGCCGGCGGGTACGGCGATGCGATAGAGGCTCGCGTCCGCCTCCCCCGAGACGTAGGCGAAGCGGCTGTCCGGGGAGAAGGCCAGATCGCGCGGGCGGGGCCCGACCGTGGCCTTGCCGACAGTCGCGTAGGACTTCGCGTCGACGATGGTCACGGTGTTGTCTTCCTCGCTCGTGACCAGCACCCAGCGTCCATTGGGCGACACGCGCACGCCCTCGGGCTCGCGGCCGACGGGCACCGTGGCGAGGACGCGGCCGCGCGCGGCGTCGAGCACCGCGAGCCGCGCGGCGTCCTCCTCCGAGACGTACAGCCGATGTCCATCGCGGCTCACCGCGACGCGCTCGGGGTCCGAGACTCCGGTGAGCAGCCCGCTGCGCTCGAGCTTCGTCGTGTCGACGACCACGATGCCGTCGGCCGCCGGGTCGCGCGCGAGCCTCGCGCACTCCTCATCCGTCATCGGCGGCGGACACTTCGGCAGCCCGCTGACGGCGACGTAGAGAAGCTTGCCGTCGGGGCTGAGCGCGAGGCCCCGCGGACGCTTGCCAACCGCGATCTTGGCGATTGCCGCAGCGCGATCGGCGTCGATCACGGAGACGGTGCCGTCGTCCTCGTTGGAGACGTAGGCGCGATCCGCCCACGCCGGCGACGACAACGCCAGCCCCAGCAGGGCGGCGGCGGCCAGGCACCGCCACGGTAGAGCTGTACCCCTCATTTTTGACGTAAGTCCCACCTCCGGAGGCCGGCCATGTTAACGTACGCCGCCCCTTCAATAAGGGGCCCGAGAGACCGTATGTCCGCAACTCCCGCTACCGCCAAGCCGCCGTTGATCTGGGCGAACGCCCTGATGTTCGCCCTGACGTTCGCCGCCGCGGCGGTGCTCGTGCCGTGGTACGGGCTGCGCTACGGCTTCACGGGGGCGGACGTCGGCTTTTTCGTCTTCTTCCTGCTCGCCAACGGCGTCGCGATAACCGGCGGCTATCACCGCCTGTGGGCGCACCGCACCTACGAGGCGCACCTGAGCGTGCGCATCTTCTATCTGATCTTCGGCACCATGGCGCTGCAGAACAGCGCCTTCATGTGGTGCAGCGGACATCGCACCCATCACCTGTACGTCGACGACGTCGATCGCGACCCGTACTCGGCGCGGCGCGGCTTCTGGTTCTCGCACATCGGCTGGATGCTGCGCGAGTACCCGAGCGGAGCGCCCGACCTCGCCAACATTCCGGATCTGAAGAAGGACCGGCTGCTCGCCTTCCAGCACCGCTACTACGTGCCGCTGGCGGTCGGGCTGAATTTCGGCCTGCCGCTCGCCGCGGGACTCGTGTTCCACGACGTCTGGGGCATGTTGATCCTCGCCGGGGTGCTGCGCCTCGTGTGGAGCCATCACGTCACCTTCTTCATCAACTCGCTGGCCCACATGTGGGGCAGCCGCCCGTACACCGAGGACAACACCGCGCGCGACAACCCGGCGCTGGCGGTGGTCACCTACGGCGAGGGTTACCATAACTTCCACCACAACTTCGCCCACGACTATCGCAACGGCGTGCGCTGGTGGCAGTGGGATCCGACCAAGTGGCTGATCGCGGGCCTCGCGTTCGTCGGGCTGACACGGCGCCTGAAGCGCACCCCCTGGTTCCAGATCGAGCGCGCGCTGCTCGCCATGCAGTTCAAGCGCGCCGAGCGGCGGCTCGCCGATCTTCCGAGCGCAGGCCACTCGCACATCGAGCAGCTGCGGGCGCGCGTCGCGCATGAATACGAAGCCTTCCTCGCCGCGATCGCCGACTGGGCGCGCGTCAAGGAGCAGTGGCTCGAAGAGAAGCGCCGCGCGGTCATCGAGCCCAGGCTCCGCGAGATCGAGCGCGCACTCAGCCGGCAGCGCCGGCGCATGCGGCTGCTGCACGCGCAGCTCGCCTAACCTCTCCCGGTTTCCCGCACCGACCCGTAAGCTCGCCGCCCGGCGGCGCGGCTGCGCCGCGCTACAATAGTGCGCCATGGGGCGCATCTTCGAAGTCCGCAAGCACACGATGTTCGCGCGGTGGAACCGCATGGCGAAGCAATTCGCCCGCATCGCGAAGGACATCACCATGGCGGTCAAGGCAGGCGGCCCGGACCCCGCCTCCAATCCCTCGCTGCGCCGGACCATCCAGAACGCGCGCGCCGTCAACATGCCCAAGGACCGGGTCGAGGCGGCGATCAAGCGCGCCTCGGGCCGTGACGCGACGAACTACCACCAGGTGCTCTACGAGGGCTACGCGCCGCACGGGGTGGCGCTGCTGGTGGAGACCGCGACCGACAACCCGACGCGTACCGTGGCCGCGGTGCGCAACATCATCACCAAGAACGGCGGCAATCTCGCCACCAGCGGCAGCGTCAGCTTCCTGTTCAGGAAGATGGGCGTCTTCCGGCTCGATCCCGCGGGTCTCGACCAGGATGACCTCGAGCTCTACCTGATGGATCACGGCCTCGAGGAGATGGGCGAGAGCACGGGCGAGAAGGGCGAGCCGCAGCTCGTGATCCGCTGCGCGTTCGCAGACTTCGGCAAGCTGCAGGAAGCGCTCGAGACGCGCGGCATCGTGCCGCTCTCGGCCGCGCATGAGTACGTCTGCACCGTACCCACGGAGCTGCCGGAGGCGCAGGCCACCGAAGTGCTCACGCTGATCGACCGCCTGGAGCAGGACGACGACGTCCAGCAGGTCTTCCACACGCTCGCCTGAGGGCTCAGCGTGCAGGACTATCGTCTCGAGCCCGCCCGTGTCGCCGACGCCGCGCGCCTCGCGGCGATGTCGCACGAGCTGATCGAGTCGGGCTTGCGCCCGGCGTGGGGTGCGCAGCGGATCAGCTGGTACGTGCGCCATCCCGAGAGCGTAGTGCTCACCGCGCGCAGCGATCGCACCATCGCCGGCTTCGCCATCATGCGCTACGCGGATGAGGTCGCTCACCTCAATCTCCTGGCCGTCGATCCGGCGCACCGCCGCCGCGGCATCGCGCGGCGCCTCGTGACCTGGCTCGAGGAGACCGCACTCACCGCCGGCACCTTCATCATCGGGCTCGAGCTGCGCGCCCAGAACGTGCCGGCACAGGACTTCTACCGGGTGCTCGGCTATCGCGAGGTCGGACGCGTGCCCGGCTACTACCAGGGAATCGAGGTCGCCATCCGCATGGAGCGCGACGTGCGCGTCAGCCGGCCGGCAGCGGCTCGATCCTGAAATCGAATTCGTAGGAGTGGGAGCCGTCGGGGGCGACCTTGATGCGCATGCTGCCGGTGAGTCCGGTGAGCTCGCCGGTGCCGGAGTCCGGCACGACCGTGATGGTCGACTCGGGCGCGCCGCGCTTCATCGTGGCGCTGTGCTGCAGGACGAAGCTGCCGCTGCGCCCCTGGAGCTTGCCGGTCACGCGCTCGAGCGCCACGTAGCCGGCCGAGCCCTTCACCTCGCTCTGGGTGGCGAGCATCTCGCCCTTGGCGCTCGCTTCGAGATCGCCGTGGAATCGCTTGTCGATGGTGAGCCGCCCGAGGTTCGCGGTCCGTGCGATCTGGGTGTCCGGCTTTTGCGGCGTGACCTTGACTTCGAAGGGCCCGCTGGCGTGGTGAGTCATGCGAGTCTCCTTAGGCGCCATGCGATCAGTCCGGCATGGGCGTCATCTGCCCGGCGAGCGCGTCCTCGAACCCGAAGTTGCGCAGGTCGCGTAGCCGCTGCGGGAAGAGTATGCCATCCAGGTGATCGACTTCGTGCTGCACGACGCGCGCATGGAAGCCCTCGACGGAGCGGTCGATGGAAGCACCCCGGACATCGAACCCCTGGTAGCGCAGCCGCCGGTAACGCGGCACGAGGCCGCGCATGCCGGGGACCGACAGACATCCTTCCCAGCCCTCCTCTTCGGCCGGATCGAGCACGGTGAGCTGCGGATTCACCAGCACGGTGTAGGGCACGGGGGTGAGCTGCGGGTAGCGCGGATTGTCCTTGAGCTCGAAGATCACCACGCGCAGGCCCACGCCGATCTGCGGGGCGGCAATCCCGGCGCCGCTCATCGCCCTCATGGTGTCGTCCATGTCGGCGACCAGCGACGCGAGCTCCTCGTCGAAGCGGGTCACAGGAGTGGCCACCTGCTCGAGCAGCGGCTCGCCCATCTTCAGCACCCTGCGAACGGCCATGTCGCCCGCCCCTCAACGCGCCGGCGGCGCGCCGCGGCCCGGCTCGACCGCGATTGAGATGCGGTGATCGCGGAAGACCAGCGCGGTGCCCGCCGCCACGCCGCGCTCGGCTTCGGCGACCGCCGCGGTCACCTGGGCGTGGTGCGGGGAGAGCTCGCACACCGGATCGGCATTGGCCGCATCGCCGGTCAGCAGATACGCCTGGCAGCGGCAACCGCCGAAGTCGCGCTGCCTCTCCGGGCAGCTGCTGCACGGCTCCTTCATCCACGCCTCGCCCCGGAAGTGATTGAACGCCGCCGAGTCGTACCAGATGCTGCGCACGTCGTGCTCGCGCACGTTGGGAAACTCGAGCCCCGGCAGCATGCGCGCGGCGTGACAGGGGAGCGCGGTCCCGTCGGGCGTAACGACCAGGAAGACGCTGCCTAAGCCGTTCATGCACGGCTTGGGGCGTGTCTCGAAATAGTCCGGCACCACGAAGTAGATCTGCATCTTCGAGCCCACCCGCTCGCGAAAGGCCCGCGTCACCTCCTCGGCGCGCGCGAGCTGCGCGCGGCTCGGCAGCAGGTGCGCGCGGTTGAGCCAGGCCCAGCCGTAGTACTGGGTGTTGGCGAGCTCGACGTACTGCGCGCCCATCCGTTCGGCCATCGCCAGGATCTCGCCGACATGGTCAATATTGAGCCGGTGCAGCACTACGTTGAGCACCATCGGATAGTCGTACCTGCGGATGAGCTCCGCCACCTTCGCCTTGAGCTCGAAGGTGCGGGTGCTCGAGAGGAAATCGTTCAGCTCGCGGGTGCTGTCCTGGAAGGACAGCTGGATATGGTCGAGGCCCGCGTGCTTCAGCGCGCGGATCCGCCCCTCGGTAAGGCCGACGCCGGAGGTGATGAGGTTGATGTAGAAGCCGAGCGCGTGCGCCTCCGCGACGATCGGCTCGAGATCCTCGCGCACCAGCGGCTCGCCGCCCGAGAGGCCGAGCTGCACGGCGCCGAGCGCGCGCGCCTCGCGCAGCACCCGTATCCATTCCGACGCCGGCAGCTCCGCGCCCACGGCGGCGAAGTTGGTCGGGTTGTAGCAGAACACGCAGTGCAGCGGGCAACGGTAGGTGAGCTCGAGCAGCAGCCACAACGGTGGCCCAACGCTCATGCGCGCAACTCCAGCCAGCCGCGCTCGAGCGCGAGTTCGACGAACGCGGTGACATCGGCGGTGAGATCGGCGGTGCCGAAGGCCCGCTCGAGATCGGCGACGATCTCGGCCACGGTACGCAGCCCGTCGCAGCGCGACATGATCGCCCCGGCGCTGCCGTTGAGCTTCACCATGCCCTCCGGGTAGAGCAGCACGTGCGCCTCCTGGGCCGGTTCCCATTGCAACCGCATGCCGTGCGCGATCGCCGGCCGCGCCGCGGCGCTCACCCCGCTCACGTGGTCACTCCGTACGCAAGCGCCATCGCGTCGTTCATCTGCCACAGGATATCGAGCTTCAGCTTCAGCACCTGGAGCGCGCGCTCCTGCGCGGCGCGGGTGTCGAAGCGCTCGAGCGTCACGGCGAGCGCGAACTCGACGTCGCGCTGCGCGCGGCCGACCCGGGCCTGGAAGTAACTCAGGCCCGCCGCATCGATCCACGGATAATGCTGCGGCCACGCGGCGAGACGCTGGCGATGGATCTCCGGCGCAAAGAGCTCGGTGAGCGAGGCGCACACGGCCTCCGGCCAGGGGGCACGGCGCGCGAAATTGACGTACGCATCGACCGCGAAGCGCACTCCCGGGAGCAGCAGCGCCAGGCCCTCCACCTCGGCGCGTTCCAGACCCACCGCCGCGGCGAGGCGCAGCCAGGACTCGATGCCGCCCGGGTCGTCGCCGTAGCCGTCATGGTCGAGGATGCGCTGTACCCAGTTGCGGCGCACCGCGCGCTCGTCGCAGTTGGCGAGGATCGCCGCATCCTTCAGCGGGATGTTGATCTGGTAGTAGAAGCGGTTCGCCACCCAGCCGCGGATCTGCTCGCGGCTCGCCTTGCCGGAGTTGAGCATGACGTTGAAGGGGTGGTGGATGTGGTAGGCGCGCCCGCGCTCGCGCAGCCGTGCCTCGAACTCCGCGCGCGTCCATACCGCCTCGCTCACAGCGCGATCTCCATCCCGTCCCACGCCACCTCGACGCCGGCACGGGCGAGCGCGGCGCGCTCGGGCGAGTCTTCGTCCAGAATCGGGTTGGTGTTGTTCACATGGATGAGGATCTTGCGCGTGGTACGCGGCAGCTGCGCCAGCCATTCGAGCATGCCGCCAGCGCCGCTCTGGGGCAAATGGCCGAGGTCGCGGGCGCGCTTCACCGCGAGGCCCTGCGCCACCATTTCCTCGTCGCTCCAGAAGGTGCCATCGACGAGCACGCAGGCTGCCCCCTGCAGCGCGCTCCATACTGCGGGCTCCATCGCCCCGAGCCCGGGCGCGTAGACCGCGGCTTTGCCGCTCGCCATATCGCTGATCACGAGCGCCACGTTGTCCCCCGGAATCGGGGCGCTACGGTGAGGCGAGTACGGCGCGGGCTTGCTCGCCACCGCGACGGCACGCCAGCGCACCCCAAGGACGCCATCGACCGAGAACTCCTCGCCCGAGCTGTCCATGCGGCGCCGGTCGATGCCGCAGTAGTGTCCGAGCACCCTGAAGATCGGGTTGCCATTGCTCAGGTCGGCGTACGCGGCGTCGGTGCACCAGACGGCGAGCGGCGCCGTGGACTCGCGCAGCATGAAGAGTCCCGCGGTGTGATCGATCTGCGCGTCGACCAGCACGACGCCGGCCAGCCCTGAGTCGCGCGGCGCGCGCGCGGGCTGCAGCTCGGGGTGGCCCTTGAGCTGCGTGAGGATATCGGGGGAGACGTTGACCAGCGCCCACGCGCACCGCCCGGAGCCGGCGACGGCGATCGAGGATTGAGTCCTGGGCGCGGCACGCACGGTGCCGTTGCGCACGCCCGAGCAGTTATGACAGTTGCAGTTCCACTGGGGGAAGCCGCCGCCGGCGGCCGATCCCAGTACCTGGATTCTCACGATGCATCGAAATCAGGCGGACGGAGCCCGCCAGGCACTAACGCCTGGCGATGTACATCGTGATTTCCATGCCGAAGCGCACGTCGATCGCTCGCGGGGTTTCCCAGCGCATGCTGATGCTCCTGTTGCTGTGCCGCACCACGATACCGAAATATCCCAGGCGCCGCAAAGCCGGGCGATTTCGTTATGTAACGGCGGCGTGGGGGATCAGCCGCTCAGGGCTCGCCGCTGCGGCTCACCGCCACGCGGCGCGTGAGCCGCTCGAGCGAGCGGCGCGCGGCTGCCTTGGCGATGTGCTTGCACCACAGGGGCTCGCGCTGTCCGGCCTGGCGACGGAACTTGTCGCAATCACAGGTCCAGAGGATGTGGTCGTCCTGCGTCTTCAGGACCTGGACCGTGCGGCTCGGGAAGCTGTAGGTCCCGAGGACTTCGTTCTCGACCGGCTTCTGCCGGCGCAGGCGGAGCGCAACCATGGACGGAAGCCTAACGCACCTGTCCTGTGGATCGCCTGTGGATTAGTTGTTAGCGGTTGTGTATAGCGCCCGCAGCGATGTTGTGCTGTGCAGCGTCTGACAGGTTTCACGGCGAGACGATCTTTGCCTTGATCGCCTCGTACTCGGCGTCGGTGATGAGCCTCGCGTCGAGTAGCCGCTTCGCCTCCTGAAGTCGCAGCACCGCGTCATCGCCGGGAGCAGCGGTCCCTCCCAGAGGCGATCCGGCCATGACCTGGATGCCGCCCGAGCGCGCCCGCAGCTCCTCGAGCTCGCGCACCCGGCGTTTCTCGCGCCAGGCCTGATCCTGCGCCTGGCAGATGCGATAGACCGCCTGCCCCTGGGCTTTGCGCAGACCCTTCAGCTCGACCCGCTGCGCACCCTGCGAGCCGAGCGAGGCCAGATCGGTGGCCTTGCCGGCACGAATGCCCAGATCGGCGCCGAACACCCCGACGCGCAGTGTGACTTCCTCCAGGTCCTGCCAGCGCACCGTGACCAGCTCGAAGCCGCCGAGCAGCGGGCGGGTGACGATGATCAGCCGGCCGCTGGTCGCGGCGACGATCACCCGCCGATGCATCACGGCGAACATCCGCCGCTGAATCGCCCAGGCTTCGATCGACTCCCCGGCAATCAGCACCGAGCGCAGGTCGCCCAGCGGCTTGTCGAGGCCGGGCTCGTCGGTCTGTAGCGCGTCGCTCATGTCGCGAGCTTAAGGTGCGGCGGCTACTTCTTGGCGACGATCTCGGCGCGGAACTCGCGCAGCTTCGCCTTGATGATGCGCGCGTTCGCCGGCCCCATGCGGATCAGGAGCTTCTGTCCGGCCGAGCGTGCTTCGAGCCCGGCGTCGGCGTAGGTATAGAACACCCGCGGCTGCTCCAGCTGGATAGGAGCTGCGACTTCGGGCGTCTCGAGCAGGTGGTCGATCACCTCGACCACGCGGTCGTTGAAGTACTTGCCCGGGTAACCGAGATCCTCATAGGCCTGTTGGAACAGCGGGTAGAGCCGCTGGTACACCGCCGCGAGCGCCTTGACGTCGGCCGCCTGAACGGCCCGCACCAGGGTCGTATAGCGCTCGAAGTTGGCATCGCTCAGCACCACCAGGTCGCCCTGCGTGGACACCACCGTCTGCCCGGGTGTCGGCTTCACCGGCCGCAGCTCCACGGCCACTTTGTGGCGCGGCAGGTTGTCGACCGTCACCACGATGTGCCGCACGATGTTCTGCGGCACCAGCAGGGCCTCGATCGTCGGGTGTCCCAACACGCCCGTGAGCGATTCCTGGACCATCGGGTCGCTGTCGTTGAGCGCCGGCAGCGCCTCGGATCCCGCGCCGGCCGCAGGCAGCGGGTTTGAGACGGCCGGCGGGGTCGCAGCCGGCGCATGGGCCGGTTGCACGGCGGCGGCGGGCGGCGCGTTTTCCGCCGGATGGAACAGGAACCGGTACCAGAGGGCGAAGCCGGCGGCCGCGACGACCACCAGGCCACCGAGCCACCAGAAAAGCTTGCGGCGGAATGAATCCGCAGTCTCTTCTTCCCACATCGTGAGAGGTCCTCGCAGACAGCCAAGCCTAAGCGTTGACTGTACTCCCCTTTGAGTCCAGACGCGCATACAGGCGCGGTTCACGTCAGACCCTGTACGCTGCATTAATTCGGCGCTCCCGAGCTCCTCGCGAGACGCGCGCTGTGCTTCAATGCGGCATGCCCGCCGAGTTCCATCCAGCCGTCGCTGGCTGGTTCGCCCGCACCTTCGATGCCGCAACCCCGGCGCAGGCCGCGGCGTGGCCGGCGATCGCGGCCGAGCGCCATGTTCTGATCGCGGCCCCGACCGGCTCGGGCAAGACCCTCGCCGCGTTTCTCGCGGTCATCGACCGGCTGGTCCGCGCCGGGCTCGCATCGCCGGGGCTCGCCGACGAGACCAGCGTGGTGTATGTCTCGCCGCTCAAGGCACTCTCCAACGACATCCACCGCAATCTCGAGGCGCCGCTCGCCGGCATCGCGGACGAGCTGCGCGCGCTCGGGCTGCCCGAGCACGGCATCCGCACCTTCGTGCGCACCGGCGACACGCCGCAGCACGAGCGCGCGGCGATGCGCAAACGCCCGCCGCACATCGTCGTGACGACACCCGAGTCGCTCTACATCCTCATGGGCTCGGAGTCCGGCCGGCGCATGCTCGCGAGCACGCGCACCGTCATCGTCGACGAGATTCACGCCCTGGCGGGCAGCAAGCGCGGCGTGCACCTCGCCCTCACCCTCGAGCGGCTCGAGGCGCTCGCGGGACGGCGTCTGACGCGCGTCGGACTCTCGGCGACGCAGAAGCCTATCGAGGAGGTGGCGCGCTTCCTCGTCGGCACGGGCGGGCTGCGAGCCGACGGCAGCCCCGACTGCACCATCATCGACACCGGGCACGTCCGCAATCGCGATCTGCAGCTCGAGATCCCGTCCGCGCCGCTGGAGTCCGTCATGTCGGGCGAAGTCTGGACGCAGATCTACGACCGCCTCGCCGAGCTCGTGAGTGAGCACCGCACCACGCTCGTGTTCGTCAACACGCGTCGCCAGTCCGAGCGCATCGCGCGCCACCTGTCGGAGCGGCTCGGCGAGCAGCACGTCGCGGCGCACCACGGCAGCATGGCAAAGGAGTCGCGGCTCGATGCCGAGAAGCGCCTCAAGGGCGGCGAGCTGCGTGCCCTGGTCGCGACCGCATCGCTCGAGCTCGGTATCGACATCGGCGAGGTGGACCTCGTGTGTCAGCTCGCCTCGCCGCGCTCGATCGCCGCCTTCCTGCAGCGGGCCGGCCGCTCCGGCCATTCGGTGGGTGGTACGCCGAAGGCGCGCCTCTTCCCGCTGTCACGCGACGACCTGGCGGAGTGCACGGCGCTGCTCGCCGCCGTGCGCCGCGGCGAGCTCGATCGGCTCAACGTTCCGGACAAGCCGCTCGACGTGCTGGCACAGCAGATCGTGGCGGAGGCGGCGGCGCGCGAGTGGGAGGAGGACGGCCTGTTCGCGCTCGTCACCCGCGCGTATCCCTACCGCGATCTGAAACGCAGCGAGTTCGACGAGCTGGTACGCATGCTGGCCGAGGGCTACAGCACGCGCCGCGGCCGCCACGGGGCGCTCATCCACCACGATGGAGTCAACCACCGCATCAAGGGCCGGCGCAGCGCGCGGCTCACCGCGCTCACCTCGGGCGGCACCATTCCCGACACCGCCGACTACCAGGTGCTGCTCGAGCCGCAGGCGCAGTTCGTCGGCACGGTGAACGAGGACTTCGCGATCGAGAGCCTGCAGGGCGACATCTTCCAGCTCGGCAACGTGTCGTACCGCATCCTGCGGGTCGAGCCGGGCCGGATCCGGGTCGAGGATGCGCGCGGCGAGCCACCAACCATTCCTTTCTGGATCGGCGAGGCCCCGGGGCGCACCGTGGAGCTCTCGGCGAGCGTCTCGCGGCTGCGGCGCGAGCTCGAGGAGAAGCTCGCTGAGGGCGCGGAGTCCGCCACCGCCTGGCTCACCGCCGAGACCGGCATCAGCGGGCCCACGGCGGTGCAGCTGGTGAATTACCTCGCCGCGGCGCGCGCCGCTCTCGGCGCGCTGCCGACTCAGCAGCTGGTGATCTTCGAGCGCTTCTTCGACGAAGCCGGCGGCATGCAGCTCGTGATCCACTCCCCGTTCGGCAGCCGCATCAACCGCGCCTGGGGCCTCGCGCTGCGCAAACGCTTCTGCCGCTCCTTCAACTTCGAGCTGCAGGCCGCGGCGACCGAGGACACGATCGTGCTGTCACTCACCACGGCGCACAGCTTCGAGCTCGCGGAGGTGGCCCGCTACCTGCATTCCAACACGGTGCGGCCGCTGCTGGTGCAGGCACTGTGCGCGGCGCCGATGTTTCCGGTGCGCTGGCGCTGGAGCGCCGCCATCGCGCTCGCCCTGCCGCGGTTTCGCGGCGGCAGGAAGCTGCCCGCGCCGCTGCAGCGCATGGCGGCCGAGGACCTGCTCACCGCCGTGTTTCCCGACCAGGTGGCGTGCGCCGAGAACCTGAGCGGCGAGCTCGAGATCCCCGATCACCCGCTGGTGCGCCAGGCGATCCGCGACTGCCTCGAGGAGGCGATGGACATCGAGGGGCTCGAGCGGCTGCTGCGCGGGCTGGAAGCGGGCAGCATCCGCTCGCTCGCCCGCGACCTGACCGAGCCCTCGCCGCTCGCGCTCGAGGTGCTGTCGGCGCGGCCGTACGCGTTCCTGGACGATGCACCGCTCGAGGAGCGGCGCACGCAGGCCGTCATGAGCCGGCGCTGGCTCGACCCACAGAGCGCCGCCGACATCGGCAAGCTCGACCCGGAGGCGATCGCGCGGGTGCGGGCCGAGGCCTGGCCGGACGCGACGAACGCCGACGAGCTGCACGATGCGCTCGTGTGGCTGACGTTCCTCACGGCGGCCGAGGTCGAGCGCCAGGGTGGCTGGCCGGAGCTGATGACCCAACTCGCCGGCGAGCGACGGGTGACGCGGCTCGACGCGCAGCGTACGCATCTGTGGGTGACGGCCGAGCAGCTGCCGCTCTTCACCGCGCTCTATCCCGCCGCCGGGCGCGACCCGCAGGTGCTCACGCCGGCCGCGCATGCGCGCGAGCTCGCCCCTGAAGCTGCGCTCATCGAGGTGTTGCGCGGCCGGCTCACCGGCTCCGGACCGGTGACGGCGCCCGCTCTCGCCACGCTCACCGGCCTCGGCCTCGCGCGAATCGATGCGGCGCTCGCGGCGCTCGAAGCCGAAGGCTTCGCGATGCGGGGCCTGTTCACGCCCGAGGCCCGGGTAAGCGTGCCGGAATGGTGCGAACGGCGCCTCCTCGCCCGCATACACCGCTACACCGTCAAGCGGCTGCGTGCCGAGATCGAGCCGATCGAAGCGCGCGACTTCCTGCGCTTCCTGTTCGAGTGGCAGCGCGTGACGCCCGAGGGGCGCATGGAGGGACCGGATGCGGTCGGCGCAATCCTCGCGCAGCTCGAGGGTTTCGAAGCCGCCGCCAGCGCCTGGGAGACCGAGATCCTCCCCGAGCGCATCAGCGAGTACGAGCCGGCGTGGCTCGATGAGCAATGCCTCGCCGGGCGCTTCGTGTGGACACGGTTGGCGTCGCGCCGCAGCGATCCCGAGCGCCGCGCCGCGCCGGTGCGCGCCACTCCGATCGTGCTGCTCGCACGGCGTAACCTGAGACTGTGGTCGGCGCTTGCGGGCAGCACCGCGCCCGCGCAGCTCAGCGGGCCGGCCGAACGGGTGGCGGACTATCTCGCGAGCCACGGCGCCTCGTTCTTCGATGAGCTCGCGAGCGGCACGGGGCTCCTGCCTTCGAAGGCCGAGGAGGCGCTCGCGGAGCTGGTTGCGCTCGGGTTCGTCAATTCCGACAGCTTCGCGGGACTGCGGGCGCTGCTCGTGCCGTCCGATCGCCGCCGCCCGGCCGCGGGCGGCCGCCGCCGGCGGCGCATCGCGCTCTTCGGCATGGACGCCGCGGGACGCTGGGCGCGGAGCGCGCGCGAGAGCGCGACGTTGCCGGCTCTGGACCGGGCGCGCGAGGAGGAGCTCGTCGAGCACGTGGTGCGGGCGCTGCTGCGGCGCTGGGGCGTGGTGTTCTGGCGGCTGCTGGCGCGCGAGGCCGAGTGGCTGCCGCCGTGGCGCGACCTCCTCATGTGCTGCCGGCGGCTGGAAGCGCGCGGGGAGATCCGCGGCGGGCGCTTCGTCGCTTCGGTCACCGGCGAGCAGTACGCAGCTCCGGAAGCGATCGGCCTCCTGCGCGAGTCGCGGCGCAAGCCACGTGAGGGACACTACGTCTCGCTGTCGGGCTCCGATCCACTGAACCTCGTCGGCATCATCACGCCGGGCGCGCGGCTGCCGGCGCTGGCGGGCAATCGCGTGCTGTATCGCGACGGCGTGCCGGTCGCGCTCCTCGCCGGCGGCGAAGTGGAGTTCCTCACCGAGCTGTCCCCGGCCGAGCAGTGGGAGGCCCGCAACAAGCTCCTGCGCCGCCACGTGCCGGCGGTGCTCGCGGACCTGGCTTAGTGCAAATGCCCCTGGGCGAAGGGGAATTGCGTTCCACGCAGCCCGACTCTCATCAAGCGATCAATCGTTCCGGGTTTCTAACGATCGCTTGAACTGCCCCACCATATTGACTTGGATTTCGTCTCTTGAAAGCGAGGGGCCCAACCCTGTGTTGAGATAATAAAGCGCCTTCAAGAAGGCCAGATCGCCGGCAGTTACCGCTGTTGGCTTTTCACGTGTGCCGCAGCTCGATGACATTAAGTCCAGAATGCTCGGCAGTGGATCGCAATGGTCCGGCGATTGCGCTACTGACAGGGTCAACAGCGCTAAGTCGTCAGCGATCGTTCCGATGGTGTAGCCGGCGACTTTCGTGGTGTCGACGACCAGGATGACGACGCCGATCCCGCTCCCACTCCCGCTGCTACCGCCCAAACGCGTCCCTATGGCGTCAACTCCGAGATACTTCTGGTTGATCTGTGGCCACACCGGCAGGACGTCGAGCCCCACTAATGCCACGTCAGTATTCAAAACTATGGCGCCGCCCCTTGTTGTTATGTAGAAGCCCTGAATCGCGTGGTCGCTTCTGTACGCTATGAGGTCCCTCTTGCCTCCTGAATACCTGCTGCCAAAGGCAACCGTCGTCCAATTCATGACGTCATCCATTGCTTCCCTGGGGTTGCCCGTGAAAATTATCCGCACGTTACTTTTGCACTGCGGGTTCGACTGCACGGGCGCGCCAACATACGCGGCCAGCGCGCGAAGTCGCGCCGTTACGAAGGCGTTGTATTCCGGGTGGAGCCCGACTGTTACCGGGCAAATGCTCTGCTGGCCTCCGCGCCACCGCGCAAGGTTGCGCATCGTACCAGTACTCACGTAGTGCACCGTCGCGTGGTGCGCTATGAATTGAGACAGGCTATCTCCCGCTAGTTCCTGCTCGGTAGGACGGGCCGGGGTCGTCACGGTCACGTCGGGAATTTCGGGAATTCCTGGCCATGTACTTGCATTCACCCCGTTCGAGATTGACGGCAAACCGGCATGGGAAAGTGCGTCGGTCCGCGCCGACTGAGCCCCCGACGTGCTCGCCGTTGCAAGCCACCCAATCGTTATCACAAGCAGTACTCTGTGACGCATTGCTGCCAGCCTCATCGGACCTATCCGACGAGTCGATTCTAGTCCGCGCCCGAGGTCAGCCATACGGTTTTAATGTTCGTTAACCGAGTCTTCATCTTTGGGCAACACTCCGCCCTCATCCATTCAGGCTCAGGCGCGATCTAAGCCGCTATTTCATAACCCTCGCAAGAAACGCGAGTATCTCGCTCCATGACTGCTGGTCGGCATCGGCGTTGTACTCGTCTCCTGCCATATCGAATTGCTTGCCGCCGTACTCCTTCGCCGCGGGATTAGTGAAGGAGTGCTTGAGATCGCGCCGATGCGTGTTGGATCGACATTCGGCTGTGCGCTAAGAAGGTCGCGTGCGGCATCAAAGCGCGCCTGCATGAGTGGCAGGTTGGTCCGTATCTCCGTCGAGAGCGTGAGAGCCTCTCGTGGATGGTGCGCCTGCCTGGCCGCCCCATACATGTCGAGAGCAAGCGCAACGTAACCCGCTTCCGCGAGCCGCCGGGCGTTGTGACGCGCATGCTCATTGAGGCCTGACCACTCGTGCACCACCAGAACGCCAGGCCGCCTGCCCGGAAGTGCGTCGTCGTAGGCCAGGGAACCTCGCAGCACGATGCCGCCCGAGTCGTAGTTGACTTCGCGCTCCTGGACGGCGCTGTTTGCCGCGGCGGAGAACAACAAGCAAAGCACCATCGCCACAGTGCGTCGCATGGGAACCACCTTCAACGGGCATACGGAGCGAGCCTCATTACTCGTAAGCAGAGGTCCGTAGCAACGCCAGCTACGCACTGACGAAGTCAATGAGACTGGGAAGACCTGTCCCGCCCCTCGCCATACGGGCGCATCGCTAAGCTCGTGACCGAGGTGGCCGTCCCTGTTGCACCCAACGCGGCAAGAAGCGCGCCAGTCAAGGTCTTTTCGCACCCCCCGCCTGGCAAACGGGTTTGAACAGGCATCCATCCTCTCATCCACCCTCTGGCAGGGTAGTAGCTTATCTCGAAGCGGAAGCCATCTATCTGCTGGCCGCTTGCTCCGATGCCGGCCGTCGGGATGACGTACAGATTTCGCAGGATAAAAAAGCGGTAGAACACGCCCTCATAGTCCGCCTCATAGCCTCGCATCCCGTCTCCGCGGCTTATTTCCCTGATCTGTACGCCGTCGGCTCCACAGGATGGGGCTGCCGACACAATCGCTTCGCGCGCGATCGCAAAAGCCTGCGCTTGAGGGATGGCGTAAATGACTTCAGGACTATCGCGATTCGGCTTCAGAGCCGAATGGGCGCTCTCACAACCTGCCAGGACGCAGGAACTGATGAGGCTGGCGATGAGCAGCACTCTGTACTGCGTGTTGAACAAGGCCACATGACCCATTGCCGGCGGCCTCATCGGAGCTATCTAACGCTTCGATCATAGGCCGGGCTCACGGTTTCCCATAGCGTTTTAATGCTGCATTAATCGAGCCTTCATCTCTTTGGGCAACGAACGATGGTCGATGAACACGCACCTCCCGAACTCGCCGTGTGTCGCACAGGACGGACAGATTTTCTTATCGTTTTACGAGCCGTACGCTTTCCGAATGGCTCAACGACTCGTGATCCCAAGTCGAGAGGAAGTCGACGGTGAGCTCCTGGTCGCGCGTCCCTGGTGGCAGTTTTCGGTGCGCTTCAATGTTGCCATCTCGCAGAGCATTCCGGTCGCTCGGATGCACGAACGCGAATCGGAAGGCGTGATGATGCGGTGGGGTCTTGCGCACAAGACCGCGGGCGGCACCATCGATTTCACCGACTGCGGCTCAGTCCGCAGCGATGCTCTGAACGCAGCCCGGGATCTGAGCAGAATGTGGGCATATGGCCAGCGCGGGGTCGTGCCGATTGCGGGCTTTTATCTCTGGCAACGCGCGCCAGCCGGCCATGATCAGCCCTACTACGTGCGCGTGGTGAACCGGACGGTGTTTGGCGTCGCCGCGCTCTGGGAGCGCGCAGAGGCCAACGACGAAGTGATCGAAAGCTGCGCACTCGTCACGGTCGATGCCAATCCGTTGCTGACTGAAATCGACCCTGCGACAGGGCAGATGCCCGCGATACTGCGCGCCGAAGACTACAACGCCTGGCTCTCAGCCGGCGCGAACCAGGCGCACGAGCTGCTGCGGCCGTATCCGCACATTCGGATGGTCTGTCACCCGGTTGCGCCCTACGTGAATCACCTGGAGTTCGACGAGCCCTGCTTGATCAGACCAGCTGATCGGTAGTCCGGTAGTTGCCACCCTACAGCCAGGAAAACATGTCGGCGAGGACGAACGCGGCGGCGGTGGCGATCGCAGCGAGCACAGGCATGAACGGACGAGCGAACGCGAACATTGATGAGCCCCCTTGAGATCGGTGTGCCATTTCCTGTGCGAGAATATAGGCCGGGATGAGTGGCCCCGCCGCCACCCGCCTACCGGAAAGATTGATCGAAAAACCTGGTATGGATGGCTTGTCCGAACTGCTGCGCGCGATCCGTCTGACGGCCACGGCATATATCGATGCCGAGCTTTCCGCCCCGTGGGCGGTGGAAACGCCACCGCGGTCCGCGATCGCCGCTCGCCTCTCTTCGACAGGCGGGCGGATCATTCCCTATCACGTGGTCACGCAGGGCTCCTGCTTCGTGCAGCTGAAAGGGCAGCCCGCGGTCAACCTCGCCGCCGATGAGGCGGTGTTGTTTCCTCACGGTGACGTCCATGTGCTCGGCAGCCGAACCGGAATCAAATCCCTGAAGATCACCACCGAAGCGGTTCTCGCGGCGACGCACCCGGACTCGATCGCGCGGGTCCGGTACGGTGGCAACGGCGAGGTGACACGCCTCGTGTGCGGATTCTTTGCCTGCGACGAGCAGCTGTCAGCTCAATTGATCGAAAGGCTGCCGCGCATCATCTGTCACCGGAGCGGGGCGTACCGCGCCGCGGCGCTGCTGCCCCCGCCGACCGGTGCCGACGGGGAAGCCGCGCAGGCGGGTTTCGGCGCGGTGCTCGCCAAGCTTTCCGAGCTCGTATTCGTCGATGCGATCCGCGCCTATGTCGAGTCGCTCCCGGAGCATGAGGGCTGGCTCGCCGGTCTTCGGGACCGATACGTGAGCTGCGCACTGGCGCTGATCTATGGCAATCCCGGTGCGCCCTGGACGCTCGAGTCGCTCGCGAGAGCGGCAGGAACCTCGCGATCCGTCCTGACAGATCATTTCGTCCGCAGCGTTGGCGCAGCGCCGATGCATTACCTGTCTCAGTGGCGGCTGCGGGTCGCGGCCGACCTGCTTGGCAATACCGACCGGGCCACGAAACTCGTCGCCGAATCGGCCGGCTTTAGCTCGACCGCGGCATTCACGCGCGCCTTTAAGCGCGAGTTTGGCGTTCCACCGGCCAGGTGGCGGCGGGAACCGGAATCGGCCCGCAAGCGTACGCGCGACGTTCAGCGTCCGGGCGCGTAGCCGACCAGCTCCACGTAGCCGCGCCCGCGCAGCGCGCGGCCCCCACGCGTGCCGCTCACATCGACCGCACCCTCGAGGTATCGCGGGCTGGTCTTGAGCTCCTGATCCGCGAGCACCGGATGCACGGTGACATCGAGCGCCAGGGAGGGCACGCGCACGTGCCAGCCCGAGGGGTAACGCACGCCGTCGGCTTGAGTCCAGTGATCGCTGACCTCGATGTCGACCGCGGCGCTCGTCAGGCCCCGCGCCTCGCCCGAGCTCTCCACCCAGGTCCCGGCGCTGTGCGGATCGCGGCTGCCGTCGCGACGGCGCAGCGCGTAAAACATGAGCGCCGTGCCGTCATCGAGCTGGAGGGCGAACCAATCCCAGCCCGCCTGCTCTCGCCCGAGGCCGCCGCTCCCCCATTCGCGGTCGAGCCACGCGAGCCCCTGCACCGCGACGGGCTTGCCCTGCCGCAGCAGCGTGCCGCGCACCGCGATGCGCGGAATCGAGTAGTAGTAGCTGGTGGAGCCGGCCCGCTCCGACTTGCGCGAGAGTCCCGCCTCGCCGTTCAACACCGGCGGCAAAAGCAGGTGCAGCTCGAGCTCGAGTGTGTATCCCGCCTGCGAGGCTGCGAGCCGCCAATCCCCCGGCGCAGCGCCGGCAGCGCCGAGCGTCCAGTCATCGATCCATACGCGCAGTGGCGCAGCTTCCGCGCCCGCGAGTCCGAGCGCGCCACGCGCAAGCTTCTGCGCGTAGCGAAAGCGCTGCGCGGCAACGTCGGTAATCGCAAAGTGCGCCATGTAGATCTCGCGCGTGCGCCACGCGGACGTCGCGGACGGCGCTTTGCCCTCCGCCAGGGCGGCGGCCTCTGCCGTCGGCGCCGGCGGCGGCGCGAGCGCGAAGCGGAAGAAGGTGAGCTCGAACCCGAAGCGCTCGCCGCCCGCGCCATCGAGGTTGCCGCTGAGGTACCACCACTCCTGGCGAAATTCCGGGTGCGGTCCGTGGTCGCGTGGAAACACGAAGGCCCGCGGCGTGAGAGCCTGCGCAAAGCCGCCCGCGCCCCCGTCAGGGAGCACTGCCGGATCCGGCGGCGGCGCCGCGCCGGCCACGAGAGAGGCGATGGCGCCCAGGATGCCGGCAAAGGTGGCGAGGCGGGTCATCGCGCGCCGCCCTCAGCGCGGACGCGCGCGGGCGATGGTGACGATCTCCGGGCTCTCACGCGTCAGCGGCCGGCGCTCGAAGTCGCCGAACTGCTCCTCGATCACGAAGCCGGCCTCGGTGAGAAAGCGCGCGACGCCGGCGGCATCGAGAAACCTCAGGATGCTGCGGCTCACCTGCGGCGTGTCCCAGCTCTCGCAGCGGTAGATCTGCGCGAAGGACACGGTGCGCCCATCGAACGGCGTCTCGACCCGCAAAGTGACCTGCACCCTGTTGCCCTGCCCGTCGGCGACTTCAAGGACGCGCTCCGGGGTCCACCGCTCCCAGGCGCGGGCGGCGGGATTACGCGTCTCGAACGCAAGCCGCCCGTCACTCCTCAATGCCGCGTGCAGCGCCGCGAGCGCGGCGCGCAGCTCGGCGTCCTCGATGAGCACCTGAAAGGCGTGACCGGTCATCGTGATCAGATCAAACTCGCGCACCCGGTCGAGCGCGGCCGCCTCGCCGCAGATCCACTCCACATCCGCACGGGCACGCGCCTGCGCCAGCATGCCGGCGGCCGGATCCAGTCCGCACAGCCGTCCTGAATGACCGGCGTCGCGCGCCGCGGCGAGCAGCGCGCCGGTACCGCAGCCGACGTCGAGCACCGACGGCGCCGCCATGATCAGCGGCAGGTAGAAGTCGAGCGTGGCCTGCGAGAGCGGGTACAGCCGGTCATACAGAGCCGCCAGCCGGGCGTCGGAGTACATGTGGTCCGCCATCATTCCTCCCGCAGCCCGCTGGCGAGCGCGGCGCGCGCGCTCCGCCACGCCGGGTACACGCCCGCAGCCAGCGCCGCCGCGAGCGCGAGCCACAGGGCGTTGGTGAACTGCTCGAGCGTCAGGTGCAGATCGATCCGCCAGCCGAAGGCGCGGCGGTTGATCACCTCGGTCAAGGTGAGCGCGGTGAGGAGTCCCGCCGGGATCGCGGCGAGGAGTGCCACGAGACCCATGAACAGCGTCTGCGCGAGAACGAGTGCCGCGGTGGCCGCGGGCGTGAGGCCCAGGGTGCGCAGCAGCGCGAGCTCGCGCGCGCGCTCGAGTTCCCACGCGAGCAGCGCGCTCAGGAGACCGACCGCGGCCACGCCGGCGGCCAGCCAGTAGAGCACCCGCGTGATGACGAAGGTGCGCTCGAAGATGCGCATCGAGAGCTCGCGGATTGCGGCATTCGAGCGGACGAGGAGCGCCTGCCGCGTGCCGACCGCGGCGCGCAGCGCGCCGATCACGCGCTCGCCGGTGACGCCGGGAGCAAGATAGAGGCCGAGACCGGCGATGGCGTCGTCGCCCCACCAGCGCCGGTACTCGGGAAGATCGATGAGGACCTCGCCGCGATCGTTGCCATACTCACGGTAAACGCCCGCTACCGCGAAAGCACGCGCGCCGGCGGCGGTGATGAGAGTGAGCGAGCTGCCGGGCGAGAGCGACAGCCGCCAGGCGAGCGGCTCGGAGATGAGCACCGCCCCCAGCGCAAACTCCTTCCACGCGTGCGACGGGTCGCCGGCCGTAAAGCGGAAGCCTGCGTAGCTCGGCGGAGCGAGACTCACGGCGTTGAGGTCCACGGGACCTGCGGCAGAGGCCACGGTGACCCGGCGTCCCTCGCTGTGGGCGCGGATGCCCGGTACCGAGAGGATCGCCTGGATGACCTGCGGCTCCAGCCGCCGCTCGAGACCCTCGGTCACGCCGGGCGCGGTCACATAAACATCCGCGCGCATCGTCTGCACCAGCCACTCGCGCAGCGACTCGCGGAAGCTCCCGACCATGACGCTGACGCCGATCATGGCGGCGAGCGCCATGCCGAGCGCCGCGATGGCAACTCCGGTGCGGCTCAAGGAGGCCCCCACGTCCGCGCAGGCGAGCCGCGCAACGGGGCTCACGCCCGCGCTGAGGCGCGCGCAACCTTGCGCGAGTGCGCGCAGCACCGCGGGTGTCACCGCCGCCACCGCGAGCAGCATCAGGAAAAGCGCCACGAATCCCGCCAGCAGGCTGCGGCTCGAGAGCGCCACGGTGAGTCCGGCCCCGGCCGCCAGGAAGAGACCAAGCAACGCGAGGCGTCGCGCGACCCGTGCCGCGCGTCCTTCGAGCACCGAGCGCGCGAGTCCGAGCTGTGGAGCGCTTCCCGCCACTTCGAGCGCGGGCAGCAGCGCCGCCACGAGCGCGGTCGCAAGTCCGGCGCCCAGGGCCTCGAGCAGCGTGCCCGGCGGCACGCTCACCGCATTCACCGCCACCACGAAGTAGAGGTCATTGATGGTCTGCGACACGAGACCCACGAGCCCCCTGCCGATGAGGAGCCCGAGCGCCACGCCGCAGGTTGCGCCCGCGAGCCCGAGCGCGGCCGCCTCGCTCAGCACCATCGTGAGCACCTCGCGCCGCGTCGCACCGAGCGCCCGCAGCACGCCGATGATCGTGCGCCGCTGCAGCACCGCGAAGTTCACCGCCCCGTAGATGAGCAGCGTGCCGACCAGGAGCGCGAGCAGGCTCATCGCCTTGAGATTGGTCGTAAAGGCGTCGGTCATCTCGAAGGTCTCGCGCGCGCCGGCGCGGGTCGAGCTCAGGGTGGCGTCCGGCGGCAGGAGGCTCGCGAGCCGTGTCACGAGCGCCGCGCCCGCCGCGCCCTCGGGGACGCGCACGTCGATCCTCGACAGGCGACCGGTCATCTGCAGCCATTCCTGCGCCTGGGCGATGTCGGTGAGTATCACGGCATCGAGACCGGGTCCGGCGTCGGCGAGGCGCGCAATGAGCGTGGCACGGTGCGGCACGCCGCCGACGGCGAGCTCGAAGCTATCGCCTTCCCTGACCCCGAGCGCGCGCGCCGCGGCGGCATTCATGACGACCGCGCCCGGCTGCGTGAACCAGCCGCGCGCCTCCTCGAGGCCCTGCACGCCGAACGCCGCCGGCCGCGCGGGCCCGTCCTCGAGCGCGGCGCTCGCGAAGGGATCGAGGCCGATGAGCTCGAGGAACCGACCGCCGGCGGTCACGTAGCCGGCGACGACCGGCGCGAAGCGCGCGCGCGGCTCCGCCGGGTCGCTGAGCGCCGTGCGCAGCCGCACGTACAGCTGCTCGTCGAGGCCCGCAGGCCCCCCCACGATCTGATGGGTGGCGGCTCCGTTCACCGCGGCGACCGAGAGCTCGAAGGCGCGCTGCGCGCTCGCCGTGGCAATGTCGACCGCCACGATGGTGCCGACGCCGAGCGCGAGACCGACGAGCGCGAGCGCCAGTTGTGCCGGGTGGCGCAGCAGGTGCCGCAGGCTCGCCGCGCGCAGCGCGGTCACGCGCTCCGTCCGGAGAGCGGCGCCTGCCGCTCGTGCAGCCGCCCCTCACGCAGCTCGAGGATCCGGTCAGCGGTCTCGGCCAGCGCCTCATCGTGCGTGACTATGACGAGCGTCGCGCTGCGCGCGCGCGTCAGGGACAGGAGCATCGGCAGCACCTCGCCGGCGGTCTCATCGTCGAGATTGCCGGTCGGCTCATCGGCCAGCAGGAGCCTCGGCTCATGCACCAGCGCCCGGGCGATAGCCACGCGCTGCTGCTCGCCGCCGGAGAGCTGATCGACCGCGCTGTGTGCGCGTGCCGCGAGGCCCACGCCCTCGAGAGCCGCGAGGCTCCGGGCGCGCGCCGCTGCGCCGCGCACACCGTTCAACTCGAGCACCAGGCGCACATTCTCGGCGACGTCGAGTGTCGGTATGAGGTTGAAAAACTGGTAGACGAAGCCGACGTGCGCGCGGCGGAACAGGGTGCGGCCGGGCTCGCCGAGCGCCGTCACCTCGACGCCGTCGATCTCGACCGTGCCGCTGTCGGCGCGGTCGATGCCGCTGATGAGATTGAGGAGCGTCGACTTGCCGGAGCCGCTGCGCCCCATGATGGCCACGCGCTCGCCCGGGCGCACCTCGGCCTCCAGCCGATCGAGCACGCGGTGCACGCGCGCGCCCTCGCGGAAGCTGCGGGAGAGTTGCCGGATTCTCAGCACGGCTGCCTTAACCGGGGTCTCGGTCCATGGGTGCATTGTAGAATCGGCCGCATGATCACCGTCCACCACCTCAACAACTCCCGCTCACAGCGCGTACTGTGGCTGCTCGAGGAGCTCGGCTGCCAGTACCAGGTCGTCAAGTACCAGCGCGACCCGGCCACGCTGTTCGCGCCGCCTGAGCTCAAGCGCATCCACCCGCTGGGGAAGTCTCCGGTAATCACCGACGGCGCACATACGCTGGCCGAGTCCGGCGCGATCATCGAGTATCTGATCGATCGCTACGGGAACGGGCGGCTGCGGCCGCCGCCCGGGAGCGCCGAGCGGCTGCGCTACACCTACTGGCTGCACTACGCGGAAGGCTCGGCGATGCCGCCGCTGCTCCTCAAGCTGGTGTTCCTGCGTCTGCCCCGGCCCGTGCCGGCGCTCATCCGCCCGCTCGTGCGCGCGGTCGCGCAGCGCGCGCAGCAGAGCTTCATCGACCCGCAGCTCAAGACCCACAGCGACTACTGGGAAACCGAGCTCGGGAGGTCGACTTGGTTCGCCGGGGAAGAGCTGACGGGGGCGGATGTGCAGATGAGCTTTCCGCTCGAGGCCGCGGCGGCGCGCGCCGGCATCGCGCTCGGCCCCAGGGTCATGCAGTTCCTCGAGCGCATCCGCGCGCGGCCTGCCTACCGGCGGGCGCTCGAGGCGGGCGGCGAATTTCAGCTGGCACGGTAACACGGCCTCGCTGGCACGCCCGCATCGGATCGGCGACACTCTCGTCCCGCCGCGGTCCCCAAGCCGTGCCGTGCACGGCCCGCAGCCTTCAAGAAGGGAAGCCTATGACATTGCCAGCGCGTCGCCGCGGCCCGCTCACTCTCACCGTCGCTACGGCGGCCGCCGCCTTGTTGGCTGGCTCGCTCCCGGCGCCGGCGCAGCAGCCCTCCTCCACCGCAACCCCCCCGGCGGCGAAGACAGCTCCGGCCAAGAGCGGCGCGGCGGAGGGCGAGGCGAGCGAGAAGAGCGACGAGAGCTACAGCCTCGGCCTCATGTGGGGCGAGCAGCTGCGCAACACCGGCGTCACGCCCGATGCGATCAGCACGGCGCGCATCGCCCAGGGCGTGCGCGACGGGATCAGCGGCAAGGTCGCGGTGTCGGACAAGGACCGCGACAACATCCGCGCCCTCGCAACCTCCGGGGCCGACGCCAATCATCGCGCCGCGGCCAAGTTCCTCGGCGAGAACGCCAAGAAGCCGGGTGTGGTCACGACCAAGAGCGGGCTCCAGTACCAGGAGCTCAAGGTGGGCAGCGGCGATTCGCCCAAGGCGAACGACTCCGTGGTCGTGAACTATCGCGGCACGCTGCTCGATGGCACGGAGTTCGACAGCTCCTATAAGCGCGGCCAACCCGCGGCCTTCGAGGTCGACCGCGTCATCCCGGGCTGGACCGAGGCACTGCAGCTCATGAAGCCGGGCGCCAAGTGGAAGCTGTTCATTCCGCCGCAGCTGGCCTACGACCTGCGGTCACGCCCGCCGATTCCGCCGGGCTCGATGCTGCTCTTCGAGGTGGAGCTCGTGAGCGTGAAGCCCGCGGCGGCAGCGAGTCCGCCGGCATCGGCGCAGCCTAAGTCGACCGGCAAGCCGCCGGTCAACCCGCCCGACAGCCCGAACTCTCCGCCACCTGCGACGGTGCCGCCGGTCCCGAAGTAACGGCGGCGGCGCGCCCCGGGTTTCAGGGATTTGGGGCGTTGGCGCCGGGCGCGAAGCGCATCGGCTTCGTGACTCCGAGGCGCTGCAGCTCGCGCAGCAGGCTCTCGGCGAGCTCCTCGTAGGCCGCGCGCTCGAACGCGGGCGCCGCTTTCCAGTCGTACGCCCAGGGATGGGCGGCCCGCAGCGGCTCGGGCTCGTCGAGGTAGCGCGGGATGACGTGCGCGTGCAGCGCCGGCTCCTCGTTGCCGAACATCGCGTAGTTGATACGCGATGCGGCCGTCACCTTGAGGAGCGCGTCTCCGAGTCGCGCCATGTCGGTGAGGAAAACGCCGCGCTCGTGGACGTCGAGCGCGTTGAGAGTGGGAACGACCGGATCCGGCAGCAGCAACGCGTAGCCGCGCACGAACTGCCGCTCGCCGAACACCGCCCACCCCGAGTAGAGGCGCGCGATGACGCGCGGATTGCGCCCCGCGCGCGCCTCGCTCACCTGCTGATGGATCCTGGTGAGCGGCTCCGCTGCGGTGTCGTTCTTCATGAGGCGCCGGGTGAACGGAACACGAAATAGACCGCGCCGAGGATACACAGCGCGGCCCACAGGTAGTCGAGCTTGAGCGGCTTGCCCATGTAGAACAGCGCGAACGGCACGAACACCACGAGCGTAATGACCTCCTGCAGGATCTTCAGCTGCGGCAGCGTCAGCTGCGTATAGCCGATGCGGTTGCCCGGCACCTGCAGCAGGTACTCGAAGAAGGCGATGCCCCAGCTCGCCAGCGCCGCCACGTACCAGGGCCGCTCGGCGAGGTTCCTGAGGTGCGCATACCAGGCGAAGGTCATGAAGACGTTCGATGCCATGAGCAGCAGGGTCGCCGAGGCCACGGGCGTCATGTTACGAGTCTCTCAGCAGGCCACGTCGAGACCACGGAGCGCGCGCACGGTGCTCTCGTAGCCGCCGTGGACGATGCCATGCCAGCCGCGGCCGCGAGCGGTGGCGATGTTGTCGGCGCGGTCGTCGATGAATACGGTCGCCGCCGGCACGAGGGCGAAGCGCCGCTCGGCCTCGGCGTAGATGCCCGCATGCGGCTTCATGACGCCGGCCAGGTACGAGGGCAGCGCGCCGTGCCCGATGCGGTGGAAGCGGTACTCGCGCGACAGGTGCGCCCAGTGCAGATCGCCGATGTTCGACAGCAGGTAGACGCGATGGGCCTCGCTCAGGCGGTGGGCGAGCTCTACCATTTCCGGCTCGAGCTCGAACATGTCGATCCAGTAGGCATACAGCTCCTCGACCGATACCGGGTCGCGGGTCAGCGCCGCCAGCCGCTCGAGCAGCCCCTGGCCATGCAGCCGCCCGGACTCGTGTTCCTCGAGCGCGGCGCGCGCGAGCACCGAGTGCAGGTCGTCCGCCTCGACCCCGCGCGATCTCAGCAGCTCGAGCAGCGGCCGGTACTTGAGCCGCACGAACACCCAGCCGATATCGAAGACCACGTTGCGGATCGGGAAGGCACTCATGAACAACCCGCTTCGGTGCCGGCCTCGACATTCGCGTTGTTCACGAGCATTCCCTGCTCACAGCGCCAGCGGGTCGACGCCGCCGCCGTCGCCGGGCCGGGTGTTGACCGCCACCACCGTGGCGCGCGGAAAGAAGTTGAATTCCGTGGCGCTGGCGCGCGTGTAGGCGCCCATCGCCCGCCCGATGATCAGGTCCCCGGTCTTCAGCGGCGGCAGCATCAGGTTCTCGGCGATCACGTCGATGCTGTCGCAGGTGGGGCCGGCGAGCACGGAGGGCAGCCGCTCGGCGCCGTCGCGCAGCGGCTCCACGGGATAGCGCGCGTGATCGTATAGCTGGCCGCTATAGGAGCCGTAGAGCCCGTCGTCGAGGTAATACCACCAGTGGCCCTCGCGCTGCGCGCGCCCCATCACCGAAGCGACGCCGATCGCGGCCGGGCCGACGATGTAGCGCCCGGGCTCGGCGATCACCCGCACCCGTTTCGGGAGGCGCGCGAGCGCCGCACGCAGCGGCGCGCAGAAGCGCCCGATGTCCTGCACCGGCTGCGCATAGTCGATGGGAAAGCCGCCGCCGATGTCGAGGGTGTCGAAAGCGCCGAGCTTCTCGCGGCGCGCCGCCGCCATGAGCCGGGCGCACGCCTCGAGTGCCTCGACGTGCTTGGTCGCGTCCGGCGTCTGCGAGCCGGCGTGAAACGAGAGTCCCCGCACGCCCACGCCGAGACCGGCTGCGATCCGCGCCAGCTCGAGCACGGCTTCGGGGTCGCAGCCGAACTTGCGCGACAGATCGCACACCGCGCCGGGGGAGCGGAACGAGACACGCAGCAGCAGCTGCGCCGCATCGCGATGGCGGGCGAACTTGCGCACCTCGTCCGGGTTGTCGGCGACGAAGGTGCGCACGCCGAACTCGAGCGCATTGGCGATGTCCGCGGGACGCTTGATGGGATGGGTGTGGATGCAGCGCTCGGGGGACACCCCCAGGCGCTCGACCAGCTGCACCTCGCCGCTGGTCGCGAGATCGAGGTAGCCGCCCTCTTCGATCACCGTGCGCACCACCGCCGGATGCGGCAGCGGCTTCAACGCGTAGTGCAGGTCGACGTGCGGCAGCGCCTTGCGGAGCTTGCGGAACTGCACCCGCACGCGCTCGCAGTCGAGGATCAGGAGCGGCGAGCCGAACTCCCGCACGAGGCGGCGCACTTCTGCGGGCTGGAACGGGTCGATGAATCGCGGGCGCGGCACCGGCAGAGCTTACGGCAGCACGGCCATCGTACCGCTGCCCTCATCGCTCTGGGCAATGCTGGTCGCGGCGCGCAGCAGGCGGTCGCGGATCGCGTCCCAGCGCTCACCCTCGGGCACCTCCTGCACCAGGATACGCTGGCACCCGGCCCGGTCGAGGGTGCGCAGATTGTTATAGAGGTCGCGCCCGTAGCTCTCCGGACGGCGCCCGGCGTTGATCCAGGTGACGTACTTGTGCGAGCGCAGCGGCAGGCGCTGCGCCAGCACCGCGATGCGCTTGCCGCCGCCGGAGGCGGCATCCGCCTGTGCATCGATCTCGCCCGCCGGCACGATCGTCATGGGGGTCGCGGGCGCGTAGTGGCTGGGCGTCCCCCCGGGTACGCGCGGCGACTCGTGCGCCGCGCCGATGGCGAGCTCCCCTACCACCGCGCGGATCTGTCCGGCGGTGACGCTGCCCGGGCGCAGCAGGCGCACGGTCGGACCCTCGAAGGCCACGATGGTCGACTCGAGCCCCAGCTGACACTCGCCGCCGTCGAGCACCAGGCGCACCGACTCGCCGAGCTCCTCGCGCACGTGCTCGGCGCGCGTCGGCGAGAGGCGGCCATAGCGGTTCGCGGACGGTGCGGCGATGCCACCGCCGAACGCCGTGAGCAGCTGCTGCGCCATGGGATGCGCCGGGACGCGGATTGCGATCGTGTCCTGCCCTCCCGTCACCACGTCGTGCACGTGCGCGGCGCGCGGCATGACCATGGTGAGGGGCCCCGGCCAGAAAGCCTCGGCGAGCTTGATCGCGCCCTCCGGCACTTCGCGCACCCAGCGATGCAGGTAGCGCGGGCTGTCGAGGTGCACGATCACCGGATGGCTGGCGGGGCGCCCCTTGGCCTCGAAAATCCGGCGCACTGCGGCCGGGTTCTGCGCGTTGGCGCCGAGCCCGTAAACGGTCTCCGTGGGGAAAGCCACCAGCTCGCCGTTGCGCAGCGCCTGCACGGCAGTCTCGATCTCGACCTGAGTGGCTCTGACGGCGCGGATCATAGGGATGGATGAATTCTAGCAAGCCGCGGGCGATAGAACCCGCTGTTGCAGCAAAGCATCACCCCGCGGCAATTACTCCAATGCCGTTCGCACCCAGCCGCCGTTCGAGTGCGTGAGCTCGTATGCGGGCCAGTAGTGCTTGTCGAGCTTGAGCGTGATCACCTCGGGCGCGTTGTTCCAGGTGATGGTCTTCAAGCGCACCGACGAGCGGTCGGGCCGGCCGGTGACGGCCTTGAGAAAGGTGTCGAGATCGGGCGTCGGCGCGCCGTCGACTTCGACGATACGGCGTCCGGGAAACAGTCCATAGCGCGTCGCCGGCGAGCCGTAAGCGAAGTACGCGACATACACGCCGCGCGGCGGGATGGCGCGCTGCGCGCTCATCGAGCGGTGCGGCGCCTGCAGCGTCGCGCCGGCCCACTCGACCACGCGCTCGAGGTCGCTTCCCGACTGCTCCGCGGTCGGCACATCGAGTGTCTGCTCGCCCTGGCCGCGCCACACGGTGACGTGCACCAGCTCCTTGTCGGCCGCGGCCCGCTCCACCTCGCGGAAGCGGGTTACGACCTGGCCGTCGATCGCGAGCAGCAGATCGCCCTGCTGCAGGAGCCGCGCCGCCGGCGACCCGCCCACGAGGCGCACCACCGACAGGACCTGACGGCGCGTCGGGGTGTGCTGCGCGAGGCGCTGCGTCCAGCTCTCCGGCAGGCCGATCTCGCGCGCGCTCGCGAGCGGCAGCACGCTGAACTCGGCCTCGAGTGAGTGCAGCGAGCGGCCGGTGCGCACCCGGTCGAGCATTTCGGCCGCCAGGTCGATCGGCACGCCACGGTTCTCCTGGGCGAGCTCGCGGCCGTTCTCGTAGGCGAAGCTCGACCAGGTCCCGAGCACGTTGCCCTGCTTGTCGGAGAGCACGCCGTCGAACTCGGCCGGTGGATTCACGAGCTGCACGGTCTCGAGGTTGCTGTCGCGGAAGCGCATGGTGCGCGACAGTGGCAGCTCGAGCGGCTCGATGCTGGCGATCTCGGTGGAGCGCGAGCGCACCTGGCTGTCGGCGCCGAGCCCTACGACCCAAACCGGCTCGCCGGCGTTGAGCTCGCGTGGCCTCAACTTCGCGGACCTGACCGGCGTCGTGCCGATCAGCTGCGGGTCGTAGGCCACGACCGCGTAGTTGTGCAGCGGATGCACATACACGACCCGGCCCGGCACCTGCACCGTGCCGGCGAAGGCGATCTGCACGTCGCCGAGTGAGACCGGCACGGTGTTGCGGTCCACCACCACGAGCCCGCGGGCCGCATCCACCACGAGTCCCGTGCCGTGATAATTGCGCTCGGTGATGCCCGACACCGAGTACGGCATGTCGAAGGTAACCATGACGAGCGACGGCGCGAGGGAGTTCTGGCGCGCGTCGCTGAAGCGCGGGAAGACGGTCGAGCTGACCTCCAGCGGCTTAGGTTGCGGCCCCGGCGCGAGGACCTTGCAGTCCCAGAAGCCGCGCGCGTCATCGCGATCGCAATGGTGCGCCGGGAACCACAGGCGGTCCATGCGGATGGGGCGCAGCTGGCTGCCGTTGGGATCGTCGATGGTGCTGAAGCGCACCGTGGCGTAGTCACCGTTGCCGAGCTGGGCGAGGCCGGCCTCGAAGTCGGCGAGGCTGTCGGTGGCGTGGCCGTTGAGAGCGGTGATCAGCGCGCCGCGCGGGATCGCCGCCGCAGCGAACACGTAGCCCGGGTTGGCGATGTACACGCCGCGGGTCGGCACGTTGTAGGCGCGCGCGAGCTGGTACGACATGGTGTTGACGACGGCGTCACCGAACTCGGCATAGGCGCTCGGCGTGATCGCATTCAGGTCGCCGACCGGCAGCCGCGCCGACACCGGCTTGCCACCGCGCTCGAGCTCGACTTCCACCTGTTGCCCGACCGAGTCGTCGAGCACTTCCTCGAGCGGCTGGAACTGCGTCAGGTAGTGGCCGTTCAGACGCACCAGGATGTCGCCGGGCTGCAGCACGTTCGCACTGGGCGAGCCGGGCAGCACTTCGGTCACCACCAGCATGCCGGTGAAGCGCGGGAAGGTCTTGCGCACGTCGGCCTCGGTGCGTTGATCGAGGCCGAGGCGATCGAGCTCGTCGTAGGGCATGTAATTGAAGACGGTGTAGAGCGTCCCGCGCGGCACGGGCTTGCCCTCCTGGATGAGGGTCAGCGCGCGGCGCACCCGGCCGAGCGGCAGATAGAAGCTCGAGGCGGCACCGGTCGCGCCGCCCGCATTGAGCCCGATCACCCGCCCGTGGATGTCGATCACCGGAGAGCCGGACGAGCCGCCCGAGGTGCCGGAGGCCGCCTGCAGGTAGAAGGTGTTGAAGTCGTTGTACTTCGCGACACCGTAATCGGGCGCATCACGGTCGAGGCGGGCGAGCGTGCCGGCGAGGATCGACAGCTGCTCGCCCGCGTTGTTGCCGACCACGCGGATCTCGCGCCCGATCTGCGCGCCTTCCGGATAGAGCGGCAGGGCTTTGGGCTTGATGAAGCGGAGCTTCCGCGGGTCGTAACGGTAGAAACCGAAGTCGTGGACCGGGTCGCGGTACACCGGGTAGAGCTGCACTTCCTCGCGGTTGAGAAACGTCGCCTCGGCAGTCACCGGTCCCGGCGTGACCACGTGGCGGTTGGTGAGGATCAGGCCGTGCTCGGCATCAACCACGAAGCCGGTCGCCTGGGCGGTCGTGTTCCACTCGGTATCGAACGCCCGCACCATGTCGAGGTCGATCGAGACCACGCTGCCCGCGATGCGCTCGAGGGTGACGGCCCAGTCGGGATTGGCCTCGACCGCCGCCGCCTGCTGCGCAATCTGCGGAGCCGCTGCGGCCGGCGCACCGGGCGCGGGCCCCGGCGCGGGTGGGGGTGGGGTCTCTGTGATGGGATTTTCGGGCGGCACCGGCTGCGGCAGCGGCGCCGGAGCGGGCGCGGGCGCGGTCTGCGGGGCCGCATGCGGCGGATCGGCCGCTGCGCCAATCGCGGCGCAGGAGGCGATGGCGGCGAGCAGCGCGAGTCGCACGAAGCGCATCGGGATCGGCTTCGCTAGCGTCCGAGCAGAACGAGCAGCCAGATCGCGGTGAGCAGCACGAAGGACATCAGCACCGCGGCGGAGCCGATGTCCTTGGCGAGGCCCGCGAGCGCGTGGCGCTCGAAACCGATCCGGTCGACGGTCGCCTCGATGGCGCTGTTGACGAGCTCCACCACCAGGATGAGCAGCACGGGCGCGGTCAGCAGCGCGCGCTCGATGCCGCTGTGCCCGAGCCACAGAGCGAGCGGGATGACGACGGCGGCAAAGGCGAGCTCCTGCCGGAACGCCGCCTCGTCGCGGAACGCACCCACGAGCCCGCGCAGGCTCGCGCCGAGTGCGCGCAGCACACGGGTCATGCCGCGGGGCTTGTACCGGTCTAGCGCTGCGTCGTTGGCGTCCATGTGAGGTCCAGTTGGCGGGCCGCCCGCACATCGTCGAGGCGCCGCACCGGCATGGTATGCGGTGCGCTGCGCACGCGCTCGGGTTCCTGCTGCGCCTCCTGCTGAATCTGTGACATGGCCGCCACAAACGCATCGAGGACATCCTTGCTCTCGGTCTCGGTCGGCTCGATGAGCAGACACTCGGGCACCAGCAGCGGGAAGTAGGTGGTCGGCGCGTGGAAGCCGAGATCGAGCAGCCGCTTGGCGAAGTCCATCGCGGTCACGTTGAGCTCGCGCGCCTGGCGCTTGAGCGTCACGATGAACTCGTGGCTGGCGCGGCGCTCGGGGTAGGCGGCCTCGAAGCCCGCATCCTGCAGGCGTTTCAGCAGGTAGTTGGCGTTCAGGGTGGCGTACTCGCCCACGGCCCGCATGCCGTCGCGCCCGAGGAGGCGCATGTAGATGTAGGCGCGCAGCAGCACGCCCGCGTTACCCATGAAGGCCGACAGCCGCCCGATCGACTGTGGCAGGTCGCTCTCGGCGAGCCAGCGGTAGCGCTCGCCTGACCAGCCGACGATCGGGATCGGCAGGAACGGCATGAGCCGCGGCGCAACTCCCACCGCGCCCGCGCCCGGCCCGCCGCCGCCGTGAGGCGTGGAGAAGGTCTTGTGCAGGTTCATGTGCAGACAATCGAAGCCCATGTCCCCGGGGCGTACCTTGCCGAGGATCGCGTTGAGATTTGCGCCGTCGTAGTAGAGCAGCCCGCCGGCCTCGTGCACCACGCGCGCCACTTCCTCGATGCCGCGCTCGAATACCCCGAGGGTCGAGGGGTTGGTGAGCATGATGCCCGCGGTGTTGGGGCCGACGGCGGCCTTCAGGGCCGCCAGATCCACGTCGCCCGATGAGTTGACGGGGACCTCGCGCACCACGCACCCGCACATGGTCGCGGTCGCGGGATTGGTGCCGTGAGCGGCCTCTGGGACGATGATCTCGTTGCGCTTCAGATCCCCGCGTGCGCGGTGATAGGCGCGGATCATGGCGACGCCGGCGAACTCGCCGTTGGCGCCCGCCATGGGCGAGAGCGCCACGCCCTGCATGCCGGTGACCTCCTTCAGCATCTCCTGCAGCTCGTACATGCAGGCGAGGAACCCCTGGCCGTGCGATTCGGGCGCGAGCGGATGGCGCGCCAGGAACTGCGGCAGCATGGCGTACTGGTTGCACGCCTTGGGGTTGTATTTCATCGTGCACGAGCCGAGCGGATAGAAGTGCGTGTCGATGGAGAAGTTGAGCTGCGACAAGCGGGTGAAGTGCCGCACCGCCTCGAGCTCTCCGACCTCCGGCAGCTCGGGAGCGCGGCCGCGCCGCAGTGCGGCAGGCAGGTCGGCGAGCGGCGCCGCGCCCGGATCGTGCGGCCACTGATCGCTCGCGCCGCGTCCGGCGTGCGAGTACTCGAAGATCACTTTTTCACGAATGGGCATCTCTTCGGTCCTTCTCAGGCGGCGCGCGCCGCCTGCATCGCCTCGCTCAGGGAGGCACGGTAGCGCTCGAGGTCGGCGGCGGTCTTGGTCTCGGTGGCGCACACGAGCAGCGCGGGGCCGAGCTCCGGGTAGTACGGCGCGAGGTCGAGACCGCCGAGAATGCCGCGGGCGGCGAGCGCCTTGAGCACCGGCTCGGTCGCGCGGTCGAGCAGCAGCACCGTTTCATGGAAGCAGGGCCCGTTGAAGGCGAGACGCACGCCGGGCGTGCGCGTGAGGGCGGTGACGAGCTCGCGGGTGCGGGCGTGGGAGGCGGCGGCGGTGCGCTCGAGTCCCTGCGGCCCCATGAGCGAGAGGTAAATGGTCGCCGCCGTCATCAGGAGGCCCTGGTTGGTACAGATGTTGGAGGTCGCCTTGGCGCGGCGGATGTGCTGCTCGCGCGCCTGGAGGGTGAGCGTGAAGCCCTCGCGCCCCGCGACATCGAGGGTGCGGCCGACGATGCGGCCGGGCATCTGCCGCACGTACTCCATGCGGGTCGCCATGAAGCCGAAGTACGGGCCGCCCGAGGACAGCGGCACGCCGAGCGGCTGGCCTTCGCCGACGGCGATGTCGGCGCCGCGGCTGCCCCACTCGCCCGGAGGCTTGAGGAGCGAGAGCGAAGTCGGGTTGACCACGGCGATCACGAGAATCCCACGCTCGTGCGCCCAGTCGGTGAGCGCATCGACGTCCTCCAGCCGGCCGAAGAAGTTGGGCTGCTGGATCACGAGCGCGGTGAGGTCCTCGCCCGCGTACTTGCCGAGCGAGGCGGGCAGAGTCACGCCCTCGACGGTGCAAAAGGGGAGCTCCTCGAACCTGAGTCCCTGGTTGCTCGCCATCGCAACCGCCACCCGGCGGTAGTGCGGATGGAGTGTGGTGGGCACGAGGATGCGCGCGGATCTCGACTTGCGGTTGGCGCGCACCGCCATGAGCGCGGCCTCCGCGGTCGCCGAGGCGCCGTCGTACATCGAGGCGTTGGCAACCTCCATGCCGGTGAGGCGCGCGATCATGGTCTGGAACTCGTAGATCATCTGCAGCGTGCCCTGGCTGGCTTCAGCCTGATAGGGCGTGTAGGAGCTGTAGAACTCGCCGCGCGTGGTGATGGCCCATACCGCCGCCGGGATGTGATGCTCGTAGGCGCCCGCGCCGAGGAAGCTCAAGGGGGTGCCGTCCTGCGCGGCGCGCTCGCTCATCAGCCGTCCGATCTCCATCTCGTTGAGCGCCTCGGGCACTCCGGCGAGCGAGCTCACCCTCAAGTTTGGCGGGATCTCCGCGAACAGATCCTCGATGCGGCGTGCGCCGATGGCGGCGAGCATCGCCGCGACATCGGCCTCGGTGTGGGGAATGAAGGCCATCAGCCGCCCTCCGCTGCGATCACTTTCTGATAGTCCGCCGCCGACAGCAGCTCCGCCGCCGCGATCGCCCCGGCGGCCGGGCGCACGCGCATCAGCCAGCCCTCGCCATAGGGGTCGGAGTTGATGGTCTCCGGCGCATCTGCAAGCTTGGGATTGCCGGCGCTGATCTCGCCGGCGAGCGGCGCGTACACATCGGACGCGGCCTTCACCGACTCGACCACCGCGCACGGCTCATCCTGCTTCACGGTGCGTCCGGCTTCCGGCACTTCGACGAACACCAGGTCGCCGAGCGCATGCTGCGCGTGATCGGTGATGCCGATCTCGACCGTGCCGTCGGCGAGGGTGCGCACCCATTCGTGGGACTTGGTGTATTTGAGGTCGGCGGGGACATTGCTCATGAATCGGGTCCTTTAAGTGACCAGGGATTTGCCGAAACGCACGAACGGCGGCTTCACCACTTTGGCGTTGAGGAGCTTGCCGCGGATGTCCACCTGCACCCGCTCGGCGGTTGCCGCCGGAACGCGCGCCAGTGCGATCGAGCGCTCGAGCGTCGGGGAGAAAGTGCCGCTCGTGATCTCGCCCTCACCCACGCCCGGCACGAGGACCTTCTGGTGGCTGCGCAGCACGCCACGGTCCTCGAGCAGCAGGCCCGCGAGCTTGGCTCCCGGGCCGCGCGCGCGGATCGCCTCGAGCGCCTCGCGCCCCACGAAGGCGCGCCCCTGCGGCTCGAGCGCCACGGTCCAGGCGAGGCCCGATTCGAAGGGGTCGGTGCTCTCGTCCATGTCGCTGCCGTAGAGGTTCATACCGGCCTCGAGACGCAACGTGTCGCGCGCCCCGAGACCGCAGGAGGCGACCCCGAGAGAGTTGAGGCGCCGCCACGCCGGGACCGCATCCGCCGCCGGGATCATGATCTCGAAGCCATCCTCGCCCGTGTAGCCGGTGCGCGCGACGAACCAGCGGCCGAGCTCGCGCCCGACGAACGCGCCGAGGGCGAGCGCCGCTTGCGCCTCGCCGGAGCTGAGGAGCTGCGCCGCCTTGGCGCGCGCCTCCGGGCCCTGGATCGCCAGCATGGCGAGATCGGTGCGCTCGCTGACCTCGATGCCGAAGGCGGCGGCGTGGCGCCGGATCCAGGCGAGATCCTTGTCGCGGGTGCCGGCATTCACCACCGCGCGGAACCAGCTCTCGGTGAGGAAGTACACGATTGTGTCGTCGATGACGCCGCCACGCTCGTTGAGCATGCAGGAGTAGAGCGCCTTGCCGGCACTCTTGAGCTTGGCGACGTCGTTGGCGAGCAGCTGCGCGAGGAAGGCGCGCACGCGCGGCCCCTTGAGGTCGACGACGCACATGTGCGAGACGTCGAAGACCCCCGCGGCACGGCGCACCGCATGATGCTCACCGATCTGGGAGCTGTACTGCACCGGCATGTCCCAGCCGCCGAAATCGACGATGCGGGCGCCGAGCTCCTGGTGCAACGCGAACAACGGGGTCTTTCGTCCCACTTGGGTCCTCCAGCGAACAACGAAGCCGGCACACGCCCCGCACGCGAGGCGCCTGCCGCCCTTCTGTCCCTGTGACCTGAGAGATCAGGCGCTTTTTTGCGACTGCGCCGCTCCCCTTCGGTGGGTGGATGATCAAGGATCCACCACTCTCCAGAAGCCCCGCGGAGCGGTAAGACCGCGTCCGCCGTCTGCCGTTCTTGTGCCTGAGCGTTTCCGGGCGGAATTTGCGCCTTCGGCGTTCCGGCTCAGCTACCGGACTCTCTCCGGACAGACCGTTTCGGGCCGGGGGATGATAGCAGCCCGCGCGAGTGCCGCCCAATGCGCTGGCGTTCGGGCAGGTGATGTCTCCCGCGCCACAACGGTAGAATTCGCGCCGCATGAGCCTCCCCCGCCGCCCCACCGTGCAGGTATCGATCGGACCGATTCGCGTCGGGGGCGGCGCCCCGATCGCGGTCCAGTCGATGACCAATACGGATACCGCCGACGTCGAGGGCACGGCGCGGCAGGTGCAGGCGCTCGCGCGCGCGGGATCGGAGCTCGTGCGCATCACCGTGAACACCAGCGAGGCGGCGGCCGCGGTCGCGCCGATCCGCGTTTGGCTCGATCGCGCGGGGGTCGCGGTTCCGCTCATCGGCGATTTTCACTTCAACGGACATAAGCTGTTGCGCGAGCATCCGGAATGCGCCGCGGCGCTCGCCAAATACCGCATCAACCCCGGCAACGTCGGGCGCGGAGCCAAGCGCGACCCGCAGTTCGCGGAAATGATCGAGATCGCATGCCGCTACGGCAAGCCGGTGCGCATCGGCGTGAACTGGGGGAGCCTCGACTCGGACCTCCTGACGCGCCTCATGGACGAGAACTCCGCGCTCCCTGCGCCCCTCGACGCGCAGGCCGTCATGCGCAATGCCGTGGTGCTGTCGGCCTTAGGTTCCGCGCAGCGCGCCGAGGAGCTGGGGCTCGCGCACGACCGCATCATCCTCTCGGCCAAGGTGAGCGGAGTGCAGGATCTCATCGCGATCTACCGCGACCTGGCTGTGCGCTGCGACTACCCGCTGCACCTCGGGCTCACCGAGGCCGGCATGGGCTCCAAGGGGATCGTGGCCTCGACCGCCGGCATGGCGGTGCTGCTGCAGGAAGGCATCGGCGACACGATCCGCGCCTCGCTCACCCCCGAGCCGGGCGGCGACCGCACCCAGGAGGTGATCGTCGCGCAGGAGATCCTGCAGACCATGGGGCTGCGCGCGTTCACGCCGCTGGTGGTGGCGTGTCCGGGCTGCGGCCGCACGACCAGCACGCTCTTCCAGGAGCTCGCCCAGCAGATCCAGAACCACATCCGCGCGCGCATGCCGCAGTGGCGGCGCGAGTACGCGGGGGTGGAGGAGATGACGGTGGCCGTCATGGGCTGCGTGGTGAACGGCCCGGGCGAGAGTAAGCACGCCAACCTCGGCATTAGCCTGCCGGGCACCGGCGAGCGGCCGGTGGCACCGGTGTACGAGGACGGCGAGAAGACCGTGACGCTCAAGGGCGAGCGCATCGCCGAGGAGTTCCAGGAGATCGTCGAGCGCTACGTCGCGCGCCGCTACGCGCGCCGCGCGCCGCCTGCGGGTGGCGCATGACCGAGGCGCTGGCCGCGCGCAGCTGCAAGCCTTGCGAAGGGGGCATGCCGCCCCTGACCCCGCAGCAGGCGGCGGCGCTGCTCGCCCAGATCTCGAAGGACTGGGTCCTGACGGACGGCGCGCACGCCATCCGCCGGAACTTCGCCTTCCGCGACTTCTACCGCACCATGAGCTTCGTCAACGCGCTCGCGCACATCGCCAACATCGAGGATCACCACCCGGATCTCGAGGTCGGCTACAACTACTGTCGCGTTAGGTTCACGACCCACGCCGTGAAGGGTCTCTCGGAGAACGACTTCGTATGCGCGGCGAAGGTGGATCTCATTCCCTTGTCTTGATTGGCCGAAAAGTCCTGCGGACTTTTCGGCAGGCCCACCGACCCACGGATGAACACTCGCCGGCAAAAGGTGTGACTTTTGCCGGCGCATAAAGGGCGTACAGGTGCATGTCACGACGCCTGCGGCGCTTCCGGCAGGCCAGCCCTCCAGCTGCTCGAGGCGCTTTACCTCACCCACTCGTACAGAGCCTTGTTCTTGTCGACGACGTGCACCGTCAGGAGCCTGAGCGGCTGATCCCCAACTACGGTGAAGCCGGCGTGTGGCACGTCACGCAGATTCATGAAGCTGCTTCCGGTCTCCATCATCGTCGGCGCCTTGCCTGGCAGCTGCACCATTGAGCCCTGCAGCACGTAGCCCGTCTCGATGCCGTGATGAGAGTGACGCGGAATGGTCTCACCCTTCCCGATCTCGCTGATCGAGGTAATGACCTCCATGTCAGGAGACACCGTCAGGTCGGCGCGCTTGAGCTCCTGCCGCTGCGGCAGGTCACTGCGCAGCGTGTCAGCCCAGACGGTGGCAATCAGCGCACAAATGGAAAAAACGGCCAGGAATCGTGCTGCTCGCATGACGTTCTCCCGCGAGTGATGTGGAGCATGGCTAGGACACCCGCCGCGCCGCCTCCGGCAGCTCGCCGCTCACCCCGAGCGCGCGGCGGATGAAGAAACGCCGCAGCTCCTGGCTGCGATTCACCCACGCGAGCCCCTGCTGCGCCAGGCGCGCGAGCGGCCCGGTGCCGTGGGCCAGCAAGCGGTCGAAGGCATCGATCGATGCGGCCATGAAGGCGATCTCGCTCTTGCGCCAGCGCTCGTAAGCGCGCAGCACGCCGAGCGATCCCGGGTCCTCGTGCTGCGCCACGGCCGCGACCAGCAGCTGCGCCAGCGCCCCCGCATCGAGGAGCCCCAGGTTCACGCCCTGGCCGGCGAGCGGGTGCACGACGTGGGCCGCATCGCCGATGAGCGCGATGCGCTGCGCAACATAGCGCGGCGCCGTGAGGCGCCGCAGCGGAAAGGTGCTGCGCTCGCTCACGAGCTGCGTGGCACCGAGCGCCAGGTCCGAGGCCCGGTCGAGCTCGTGCGCAAAGGCCGCGGCGCTCGCGCCGGAGAGCTCGGCTGCGAGGGCATCGTCTGCCGACCAGACGATGGAGCTCGTGCCGTCGAAGAGCGGCAGGAAGGCGAGCGTGCCGTTCTTCATGAAGCGCTGCCACGCCGTCAGCTCGTGCGGCCGGGCGGTGGCGACCGCGGCCACGATCGCCGTCTGGCGGTAGGCGCTTACCTCGGCCGTGAGACCCGCCGCCGTGCGCACGGCGGACTGCGCGCCGTCGGCGCCTACCACCAGCCGTGCGCGCAGCGCCCCGCGGCTGGTCGCGATGCTCACGCCGTCGGCGTCGATCTTGAGCGACGAGAACTGCGCCGGCTCGAGGTGCCCGCCGGCGGCGTTGAATGCCGCGACCAGTGCCGCCTGCAACAGCCGACTCTCGACGATGTAGCCTAAGTTCGGCTCGCCGACGTCCGCGGCGTCGAAGATCAGCACGCCCTCGCCGTCCGCCGCGACACTCTCATGCCAGATTCGCATGCGCTCGTAGGCACAAGCCCGCGGGCCTGCGACGCCCGACCATGCCCCGGCGCTCTTGAGCAGTGTCTCGCTGGCGCGCGAGATCGCCACCACGCGTGCATCGGGCGGTGCGTTGGCGGCGGGCGGCGCCGGAACGTGCGGCTCGAGCAGCGCCACGCGCAGCCGCGCAGCGCCCGCCCCGGCGGCGCGGGCGAGCAGCGCCGCGCAACAGGCGCCCACCGGCCCTGCCCCGACGATTACGACGTCGAACTCAGGCATGGCGCACCGGGAGCCCGCGCGCCAGGCGCGGGGTCGGCCCGCCGAAGCCGAGGCTCACACGCGCGAGCGCGCTCTTGGCGGGCGGGCTGAGATCGAAGAGCAGCAGTCCCAGGTTACGCAGCAGCCCGACCCCGAATCGCTCATCGCCAAAGAGCCGCACGAGTCCATCGGTGAAGCGGGTGACGCCGCTGCGGTCGCGCGCGCGCCAGGCGGCGAACTGCTCGAGAAGCGCGGGTGCGCCGGCGTCGCCTGCGCTTCCGGCAAGCACCTCCGCCAGCATCGCCGCATCGCGCAGGCCGAGATTGAAGCCCTGGCCGGCGACCGGATGCAGCGCCTGGGCGGCGTTGCCGATCAGCACCGTGCGGGTCGCCACCGGGGAGGCGGCACGCGTGAGCTTCAAGGGATAGGAGGCGCGGCGGCCGGCCCGGACGAAGCGCCCGGCGCGCCAGCCGAAGCGCGACTGCAGCTCGCCGAGCCAGGCGCACGTCTCGAGCGCCAGAACTCTGGGCGCGTCGTCGCGGCGGCATGCCCAGATGACGCTCAGCGTTCCATCGGCGAGCGGCAGCACCGCGAGCGGCCCGGCCGGAGTGAAGCGCTCATGCGCGATGCCACCGTGCGGTGTGTCGCTCGCCACGTTGGCGACGACCGCCACCTGCCCGTAGTCCTCGACGGTGGCCTCGATGCCGGCGGCGCTGCGGATCTGCGAATGCGCGCCGTCGGCCGCGACCACCAGCCGCGCCGTCACCGCCTCGCGCCGTCCCTCGCCCGCGACATTGAAACGCACGCCGGCGCCATCGATCGCCACGTCCTCGACCTGCCCGGGGACACGGAGCGAGAGCTCCGCGGCCCGTGCGAGGCGGCCCCAGAGTGCCGCGCCGAGCGATCGGTTGGAGACGACATAGCCGAGGGCGTCGACTCCCTGCTCCTCGGCCACGAGGCGCGCACTGCCGAAGCGGCCGGCGTCCGAGACGTGGATGGCGCGGATCGGGGCCGCAACCGGGGCGATTGCGCTCCATACGCCGAGGCCCTCGAAAATCCTGCGGCTCGCGTTACCGAGCGCGGTGGTGCGCTCGTCGAAGCTCGGCTGGGCACTCGCCCCGAAGGGCACCGCCTCGACCAGCAACAGCCGCACGCCGGTACCGATGAGCCCCGCGGCCAGACTCGCGCCCACCATCCCGCCGCCGACGACGGCTACGTCGACCTCGAGCGGTTGTCGAGGTGCCTGCAGAGGGGACTGGTCGCTCATGATGGGTACGGCGCCTTCAACCCTGCGCCATCACTGCCTCGATCTGCTCGGGATCCTTCGGCGCGCGCGCGCTCAGCACCTCGGCGCCGCGCCGCGTCACCAGCACGTCGTCCTCGATGCGGATGCCGATGTTGCGGAACCGCCGGGGCACCCCACGCGCGCCGGCGGGGAGGTAGATGCCCGGCTCGACGGTGAGCGTCATCCCGGGCTCGAGCACGCGCCACTCATCGCCCACCTTGTAGTCGCCGACATCGTGCACGTCGAGCCCCAGCCAGTGCCCCGTGCGATGCATGAAGAAGCGCCGGTAGGCGCCGCTGCGGATCAGCGTAGCCAGCCGGCCCTTGAGCAGACCGAGCCTCACCAGGCCCTGGGTGATGACCCGCACCGCCGCCTCGTGCGGCTCGTTCCAATGATTGCCGGGACGCACGCGCGCAATGGCGGCGCGGTTGGCTTCCAGCACCACCTCGTAGACCGCGCGCTGCTCGGGCGTGAAGCGCCCGTTGATGGGCAAGGTGCGGGTGATGTCCGATGCGTAGTACTCGAACTCGCACCCCGCGTCGACCAGCAACAGGTCGCCGTCGGCGAGCGGCTGGTCGTTGTCGCGGTAGTGGAGGATGCAACTGTTGGCACCCCCGCCCACGATGGGGTGGTAGGCGGTGTCGGCGTTCTGGCGGCGGAACTCGTGCAGCAGCTCCGCCATCACCTGGTACTCGGTGGCCCCCGGCCGGCAGAAGCGCATGACGCGCAGATGCGCCCGCGCGGCGATCCGCGCCGCAGTGCGCATCAGGTCGAGCTCCACGCGCGATTTGTAGAGGCGCATGTCGTGCAGCAGATGCTCGAGCGCCACGAGCTCCTGGGGCGGGTGGCGGCCGCTCTTCGCCTGGGTCCGCAGGCCGTTCACCCAGCCTACGACCCGCTGATCGAAGTCCGCGTAAGCACCCATGGTGTAGTAGACCCTGGTGCGGTTCTCGAGCAGGCCCGGCAGGATCTCGTCCATGTCGGTGATGGGAAACGCGTCGTCGGCGCCGAAGTCGCGCGCCGCGCCGCCCGGGCCCGCGCGCCGCCCGTCCCAGGTCTCGCGCGCGGGGTCACGCTCGCGCACGAACAGGATGTACTCGGCCTGCTCCCGCCCCGGAACCAGCACCGCCACCGCCTCGGGCTCGCCGAAGCCGGTGAGATAGTGGAAGTCGCTGTCCTGCCGGTAGGGGTACTCGACGTCGTTATTGCGGTGCCGTATGGGCGCCGCGGGCAAGATCGCGATCGAATCGCGCCCCATCAGGCGCGTCAGCTGACGGCGGCGGCGCGCGAACTCGTCTCTCGCCATGGCCCTAGTGCAGCGGGGCCGCGTCCGGGAGCGGGGCGTGCCGCACCGGCGAGAGCTCCTCGAACAGGAGCTGCACTCCGACGCGCACGAACTCGACCAGCTCGGCGTAGGCGCCTTCGTTCGAGTCCTCGCCCTGCTCATCGTCGACACCCGCACGGGTGATCTCGGTGAGATCGCGCACGATCTCGCCCACGTCCCCCGGCAGTCCGCTCGCATCGAGGATCGAGCCTGAGCCCAGTCCGTAGAGAAATCCCTGGCACCAGAGGGCGAGCGCGGCGGTGCGCATCTCGAGCGGCTGCGCATCGCTCGGCAGCAATGGCTCGAACTCCATGTCGGTCTGCTCGAGCGCCGCGGCGGTGGCCGTGTAGAGCCCATAGAGCGTGTCGGCGGCGGCCGCGTCCGCGCGTCCCTCGGGCAGAATCTCCCGCAGCCATTCCTGGAAGCTGTAATCGGCCAGCGCGCACAGACAGCCCGCGAGCGTGCCGTGCGCCTCGGCGGCGTCAGTCAGTGAGCGCTGCGTGGTAAGCAGCTGTTCGACGTCGGCGTAATCGGGCTGATTCATGGGGACGCCGTATTATAGTTGAGTCGAATTGACCGCACGAAGAGCAGGGCTCTATAGTCCTGTGCCATGAGCGACACTACAAAAACACAACTGGATCTCGAGCTCACCCGCCTCGCGAAGCGCGTCGAGGAACTGCTGGCGACGCTCGAACATTTGAAAGAAGAGAACCGCGCTCTCAAGGCCCGCCACGAGTCGCTGGCCGGCGAACGCGCCTCGCTTATGCACAAGAACGAGCAGGTGCGCACCCGCGTCGAGGCCATGATCGGGCGGCTGAAGACCCTCGAGCACGGCGCGTGAGTCCGCCGGACCAGGCGCGCGTCAGCGTGCGCATCATGGAGAAGGAATACGTGGTGGCATGCGCCTACGAGGAGCGCTCGGCCCTGCTGGACGCCGCCGAGTTCCTCAATACCCGCATGCGCGAGATCCGCGACAGCGGCAAAGTCGTAGGTCTCGACCGCATCGCGGTCATGGCCGCGCTGAACCTCGCCCACGAGTTCCTCAAGGTGCGCGACCGCGAGACCAAGGTCGACAGCAGTGCCGGCCACCGGGTGCGCTCGCTCCGGGAACGGGTCGAGAGCGCGCTCGGCAAGGGCCAGCAGCTCGATCTGTGATGCGACGGGAGTCTCAAGCACACGCCGCACGCATGGTGTACATTCGTCACCAGCGTCGCCTGCGGTGTTCGACAAGCGGACCGGGTTACCTCGGACCCTAATTGAAACACCCTCGGGACTCAGCGCTTGCGGCAGCATTGTGCAGGTCCGCATTTTTGAGCGGAAAGCCTTACCTGCTGCAGCTCGTCCCACCTGTTGCTCTGGTTCGAGAGCAACGGCTCGCACCGGCACATGCGGGTGGCGCTGCCTGATACCACCCTGGGCGCGGCCCGCAGGTCCCTGCGGGCCGAGCTCAACGCGCGACGCCGCGCCGTCAGCGCCGCCGGGCGCACCGCGGCCGCCCGGCGCGCCGCGGCGAACGCCGACCGAGCCCTGCATCTTTCCGCCGCACAGCGCATCGCGGTGTACGCCTCCTTAGCCGTCGAGCTCGACTCTGCGCCGCTCATCGCACTTGCGGCGAGTCGCGGCTGCCGTATCTTTCTGCCGCGCATCGATCGGCGGCGCCGGTCCCGCGGCATGCGCTTCGTCGAGCTCGGCAGCGTGCTGCGCGAGAACCGCCTGGGGATCGGCGAGCCGGAGGGCTTCGCTACCATCGGTGCGCGCTGGCTCGACCTCGTGTTCCTGCCGCTGGTGGGGTTCGACCGGCGTGGACTGCGCCTCGGCGCCGGGGGTGGCTTCTATGACCGCGCCTTTGCCTTCCGCCAGCTGCGCCGCGTGTGGCACAAGCCGCTGCTGGTAGGGTTCGGGTATGCGTTCCAGCAGGTCGAGCACCTCGCCGCGGCGCCGCACGACGTGGCTCTGGACGCGGTCGTGACCGATGAGGGGTTCATCCGATGCACTACTGGCTGATGAAGACCGAGCCGACCACTTTCGGCGTCGAGCAGCTCGCCGCCGCCCCGCACCACACCACCGGCTGGGACGGCGTGCGCAACTACCAGGCGCGCAACATGCTGCGCGACCAGATGAAGAAGGGCGACCAGGCCTTCATGTACTACTCGAGCACCGAAGTGCCGGGCATCGTGGCCATCATGGAGGTCGTGCGCGAGGGTTATCCCGACCCCACTGCCTTCGATCGCAGGCACGAGCACTACGATCCGGAGAGCGACCGGAGGAATCCCCGCTGGTTCATGGTCGATGTGCAGCTCGGGCGCCGCCTGGCGCGCACCATCACGCTGGAGGAGCTGCGCGCACATGCGGGCAAGGAGCTGAAGGACATGGTGCTGCTGCGCCCGGGCAACCGCTTGTCGGTGACGCCGGTGGAGAGCGCGCACTGGAAGTTCATTCTCTCGCTCGAGTCGCGCGCGCCGTCGACTTGAGTGCGCACACGCGCGCCGCGCACCGCGTGCGCTTCAGTCGCACAGTGCTCCGCGCCTAGCACACTTCACTCGCGCTCGCTTGTAATTTAGATTCGCGTGCGTATACTCGGTCCTCGGACTAACCCGTCACACTTGGAGAGCCAACATGGCGAAGGCAAAGAAGAAGGCCAAGAAGAAAGCCAGCAAGAAGAAATAGGCCTTAACTCGGCGGTCGCGTAAGTGGCCGCCGAGTCGAATTCGAGGACTGTGCCCGCTCGCCAAAGCGGGCACAGTCGTTTAGGGGGAATGCATGTCGGCGGACGGTGACGCAAAGAAGAAGCGCGCGGCGCAAGCTGCCCTCGAGCTGGTGGCGGACGCAAGCATCATCGGCATCGGCACCGGCTCGACCGTAAATCTCTTCATAGACGCGCTCGCGCGCCTGCCGCAGCGCCCGCGCCGTGCGGTATCGAGCTCGCAGGCGAGCACCACGCGGCTCGCCGCCGCCGGCATCGAGGTGCGCGACTTGAACGAGGTGAGCGACCTCGACCTCTATATCGACGGCGCCGACGAGGCGACCGCCGGGCGGCATCTCATCAAGGGGGGCGGGGGTGCGCTGACGCGCGAGAAGATCATCGCGTCGGCCGCGCGGCGCTTCGTATGCATCGTCGATGACACCAAGCTGGTGCAGACCCTCGGCAGGTTTCCCCTGCCCGTCGAGGTGATCCCCATGGCGCGCAGGCTGGTGTCGCGCGAGCTCGCCGCGCGCGGCGGGCGGCCGCTATGGCGCGAGGGATTCGTCACCGACAACGGCAACCACATCCTCGATGTCCACGGGCTCGCAATCACCGACCCGGTCGCGCTCGAGCGTGAGCTCAACCAGATCACCGGGGTGGTCACGGTCGGCCTGTTCGCCGTCCGCCCTGCGGACCTGCTGATCATCGGCACCGCCCAGGGTGTCGAGACCCGCTGATCCTCAGTGCAGGTTGCTGGCGACGAAGTCCCAGTTCACCAGCTGCCAGAAACCCTTGAGGTAGGCTCCGCGGTCGTTACGGTGATCGATGTAGTAGGCGTGCTCCCACATGTCGCAGGTGAGCAGCGGGATGTGCCCGTCGCGCATCGGCGTATGCGCGTTGGGAGTCGTCACGACCCGCACCGCGCCGCTGCGGTCCTTGATGAGCCAGGCCCAGCCGGAGCCGAACACGGCGATCGCCGCCCGGGAGAACTCGCGCTCGAGCGATTCGAGTCCGCCGAAGCTGCGCAGCGTGCCATCGAGCTCCTTGCCCGGAGTCTGGCGGCGCGGTGACATGCACCTCCAGAAGAACGCGTGGTTCCACGCCTGCGCGGCGTTGTCGTACAACGCGCCCTCGGCCTGCATCACCAGCTCCTCGAGCGTCGAGCGCTGCTGCGGAGTGCCGCGAATGAGCGCATTCACCCTGTCGATGTAGGCCTGGTGGTGCTTGCCGTAGTGATAGTCGAGCGTCTCGCGCGACATGTACGGCTCGAGCGCGGTGTGGGCATAGGAAAGCGGGGGGAGACTGATCATCGATTCGGCGGTCGCCATCGTGAACCTCCTGGCAATGCGCCATCCGTACGAGTGCGGCGCTGCGCGTTTTGGACAGCGACGGGCCGGCGAAGTGCCAGAGAGCCCTTGGGAACAAAAAGGCCCGTCTGAGCAGACGGGCCTTTCCTATTGGCTGGGGGACTAGGATTGCTCGGCGCCGGACGGCGCCTCGGCCCTTCGGGCCCGACAGCTTCGCTTCGCGAAGCCGTCGTCCAGACTCGCTCGCAGACTCGCTCCTCTAGTCGAACCTACGGTTCTCATCCTGGTCCCTTCGTGGCGCCCGCCTGCAAAAGAAGAGAGGCCCGATTTATCAGACGGGCCTCTCAGATTGGCTGGGGGACTAGGATTCGAACCTAGGTAAACGGAGTCAGAGTCCGTTGTCCTACCACTAGACGATCCCCCATTGTCCATTGGCGAAAATCGCCTGCGGCTATTTTTGCAGAAACAGCGCCGGGGTTCATTTCGGCGCGGGCAAAAGGCGCAGCTCTTGCCCGCGAGTGTTCGTTTAACGCTTCGAGTACTGCGTGCCGCGGCGCGCCTTGCGGCGGCCGACCTTCTTGCGCTCCACCTCGCGCGCATCACGCGTCACGAAGCCCGCATCGCGCAGCGGCTTGCGCAGGCTCTCATCATATTTGATGAGGGCACGGGTGATGCCGTGGCGGATCGCGCCCGCCTGGCCGGTGATGCCGCCGCCATCGACCTGGACGGTGATGTCGAACTGCGTATGCAGCTTCACGGCATCGAGCGGCTGCCGCACGATCATGCGGCCGGTCTCGCGGCCGAAGAACTCATCCAGCGAGCGGTCGTTGACCGTGATCTTGCCGCTGCCGGGCTTCAGGTAGACGCGCGCCGTGGCGGTCTTGCGCCGGCCGGTGCCGTAGTGGTTCGGGGTCGCTGGCATGCAATGGGTCCTATTGAATCTCGAGGGGCTTGGGCTGCTGCGCCTGGTGCGGATGCTGGCCGCCGGCGAACACATGGAGCTTCCTGAACATGCGCCGGCCGAGGGGATTCTTCGGCAGCATACCCTTGACCGCGAATTCGATCGCCCGCTCCGGGTGCTCGGCGAGGAGCTTCTCGAGCGCGATCGACTTGATGCCGCCGATGTGGCCGGTGTGGTGGTAGTAGATCTTGTCGGTGAGCTTGCGCCCGGTGACCCGGATCTTCTGCGCGTTCACCACCACGATGTGATCGCCCATGTCGACGTGGGGGCTGTAGTCAGCCTTGTGCTTGCCCTTCAGGCGATGGGCAATCTGCGAGGCGAGGCGCCCCAGCGTCTTGTCGCTGGCGTCGACGATGAACCAGTCGCCGCGGACGCTCGCGGGCTTGGCAAATACGGTCTTCATAGATCACTCGTGGCTAAAGGCCCGCGGCCCGGGGGTTAACCCCTCGAGGGCCGGGGCAAAAAAAGGCGGGCAAGTTTACTCAAGCAGCTGCCCTAATGCAAAGCACCCTGTCCCTGCCCGCCGGCGCTGCCCCCGGGACAGCCCGGAAAGCTGTGGGAACAGGGCTGCAGCCTATAATAGAGCCCATAAATTATGGAGTCCGGCCGCTCTCTAGACGCTGCGATCGCCGCGCTTGACCGTGCCCTGCGGTCAGTCTTTGCGCCGGCCCGCGCCGCCCGACCCGTTCCGGGCACCCGCGATGAGGGTGCTGATCAGCTTACTGCCGCGCAGCAACGCGAGAGCGCGGCACTCATGCGCGTCAATCACTCCGGCGAGCTCGCTGCCCAGGCGCTCTACCACGGGCAGGCGCTCGTCGCCCGCTCCGAGGCGACCCGCGCCATGCTGCTCGAGGCGGCACGCTCCGAGGCCGATCACCTGGCGTGGTGCGAGACGCGCCTCGCGGAGCTGAACGCACGGCCAAGCCTGCTCAATCCGCTCTGGTATGCCGGGTCGTTCGCCATCGGCGCACTCACGGCGCTGGTCGGCGATCGGACCAGTCTCGGATTCGTCATCGAGACCGAACGCCAGGTCGAAGGGCACCTCGATGCGCACCTCGGCAGACTCCCGGTGGGCGACAGCCGCAGCCGTGCCATACTTGAAACCATGAGAACGGAGGAGATTGCGCACGGCGCGACGGCGGCCGCGGCCGGCGGCGAGCGCCTGCCGGCGCCGGTGCGCGCCCTCATGCGTCAGACGGCCCGCGTCATGACGGGAACTGCCTACTGGGTCTGACGGGCCGCGAAGGTCTATATTAAAGAAGTGATTGGGGGAGCCGGTATGGAAGAGAACATCAAGCCGCTGAGCGAAATTCCGGCGATCAACCGCTTCTTGAGCTACTGCCGCATCCGCGCGGTGCCGTCCAAGACCGTGGTCATCCACGCGGGCGATCTGCCGGATGTCCTCTACTACATCATCAGCGGCTCGGTCGAAGTGATGATCGAGGATGAGGAAGGCAACGAGATGGTGCTCGCCTACCTCAACCGCGGCCAGTTCTTCGGCGAGATGGGCCTGTTCTACGAGCAGCCGACCCGCAGCGCCTGGGTACGCACCCGCAACCAGTGCGAGCTCGCGGAGATGACCTACCCGCGATTCCGGCAGATCGCCGCCGAGAGCCCGGGGCTCGTGTTCGAGCTCGCCACGCAGCTCGCCACCCGCCTCGATCGCACCAACCGCAAGCTCGGCGACCTGGCCTTCGTCGACGTCACGGGGCGCGTGGCGCACGCGATCATGGACCTGTGCGGTGAGCCGGACGCCATGACGCATCCCGAAGGCATGCAGATCAAGGTGAGCCGCCAGGAGCTGTCACGCCTGGTCGGCTGCTCGCGCGAGATGGCGGGCCGCGTGCTCAAGGTGCTGGAGGAGCAGGGACTGCTGCGGGCCACCGGCAAGACCATCGTGGTATTCAACGCCCGCCCGAAGATGAAGACCCGTCCCGTCATCGTGCCGGCCAAGCCGGCCGGACCCGGCAAGCCCGCCGGCCAGGTCGCGATCGACGACGACGATGATGACGACGACGACGAGAACGACGAGTAGAAACGCGCCCAGAACCGGCCTGCCGCGCCGCCCGCAGGCCGGTGCGGCCAGGCTAACTAGCGAATACGCCGCGCACCCGGACGGCGGACGCCGATCGGAGTGGCGGCTGCCCTGCCCTTGCCGGTGACCCCCCCGATCTGCCGGCGCATCTCACGGATGGTCTCGGCGTAGTCGCGGCTGCCGAAGATCGCCGAGCCCGCCACGAAGGTGTCGGCCCCGGCCGCGGCGGCGGCGGCGATGTTATCGGTCTTAATGCCCCCGTCGACCTCGAGGCGCACCTCGCGTGCGCACGTCTGGATGCGCGCGCGTGCGTCGGCGAGCTTGCGCAGCGTCGTCGGGATGAACTGCTGGCCGCCGAAGCCCGGGTTCACCGACATGATGAGCACCATGTCGAGAGAATCGAGGGTGTAGTCGAGGTAGTCGAGCGGGGTGGCGGGATTGAACACCAGCCCGGGCCGGCAACCGTGCTCGCGGATCAGCGCGATGGTGCGATCGACGTGCTCGGTCGCTTCCGGATGAAAAGTGATGAACGTGGCGCCCGCCGCGGCGAAGTCCGGCACGATGCGATCGACCGGCCGCACCATCAGGTGCACGTCGATGGGCGCCGCGACGCCGTGCCTGCGCAGTGCCTGGCACACCAGCGGGCCGATGGTGAGATTCGGCACGTAGTGATTGTCCATCACGTCGAAGTGGATGAGATCGGCGCCCGCTTCCAGCACCGCCTCGACCTCGGCGCCGAGCCGCGCGAAATCCGCGGACAGAATCGACGGGGCGATCCACGGCTGCATGGCCCTAGTCTAACCCACCGCGATCAGGCTCTGCCGGATGCGCCAGTCGCGCCGGTCGAGGCGCAGCGTCACGTCGGCGAACAGCACCCAGCCCAGGTGAAACGCCACACCGGCGAACACCAGCACCTGGCCCGGTATGGGGCCGACCGCGGCGCGCGCCCACAGGTCCGCGAGCGTCGTCAGCGGGTGCGGATGGATGGCGAGCTTGCCGTAGTAGGACACCGCCTGGATCAGGAAGATCCAGCAATAGGTGCGCCGCAGCCGCCGGCCGGCCGCGCGCGCCAGGCTCACGTGATAGCGCGGCTGGCAGTAATCCTTGGCGAGCAGGCGGCTCCAGTCCGAGTTCACCGCATACGGCTCGCCGCGCAGCATCGGCGTGAAGAAGTCGGTCTCGAGGAGGCGCGCCCGCGCGCGCCAGATGTTGAAGTAGCGGTAGCGGCGCGCCTCGAGCAGCAGGAACATGCAGACGATGAGCCCGACCAGCGCCATTGGCAGCGGCGAGGCCGCGGCGCTCGAGAAGGTCGCCGAGAGCGCGATGCCCGTGGTCACCACCGCCCAGTTCGTGGTGCTGTCGAGGCGGGTGCGCCATACCGTGCTGCGATAGATCTCGGCGCGATAGAGGTGCGCGATGGCGCCGATCTCGGCGGCGGAGAAGGTGCGCGGGGGAATCGCGCCGGCTGATGCCTGAGCGCCGCCCTGCTCGGACGTGCTCATGACGCGGTGAGCCGCGCAAGCGCCTCGCGATACTTGGCGCTGGTGCGCGCGATGACATCCGGCGGCAGCTTCGGCCCCGGCGCGCGCTTGTCCCAGTCGAGCGTCTCGAGATAGTCGCGCACGAACTGCTTGTCGAAGCTCGGGGGACTCGAGCCTGGGCGGTAAGTATCGGCGGGCCAGAAGCGCGAGGAGTCGGGCGTCAGCACCTCGTCGATGAGCGTGAGTGCCCCGGCGGCGTCGACGCCGAACTCGAATTTGGTGTCCGCGATGATGATGCCGCGCGCGCGTGCGTGCGCCGCGGCAAAGCCATAGAGCGCGAGCGCCGTGTCGCGTACGGCCGCGGCGAGCGGCGCGCCGATGCGCTGCGCCATGGTCTCGAAGCTGATGTTCTCGTCGTGCGCACCCGCCTCGGCCTTGGTTGCGGGCGTGAACAGCGGCTGCGGCAGCTGTCCGGCCAGCGGCAGGCCGGCGGGCAGCGCCATGCCGCACACTGCCCCGGTCCGCTGGTAGTCCTTCCAGCCCGAGCCGATGAGATAGCCGCGCACCACCGCCTCGATCGGCAGTGCCTGCAGGCGCCGCACGATCACCGCGCGGCCTTCGAGCAGCGCGCGCTCGGCCGGATCCTTCACCACACCCTCGAGGGTGCGGCCGGTGAGGTGGTTCGGGATCAGGTGCCTGGTTCTGCCAAACCAGAAGTTGGAGATCGAATTCAGCACGCAGCCCTTGTCCGGGATCGGATCGGGCAGCACCACGTCGAACGCCGAGAGGCGATCGGTGGTCACTATGAGCAGCGTCTCGGCATCGACCGCGTAGATGTCGCGCACCTTGCCTTCGTGGAGGCGCTCGAGGCCGCTCAGCCGGGTGCGGTACACGATGGGCGCTGGCATGCGCTTGGTACTATACGTTGACATGGCGGCGGGCATGAAATGGATCGGCAAGCTGACCGGTGGACTCATCGGTCTCGCCTTCGGCCCGATCGGCGTTGCGGTCGGGGTGCTGCTCGGGCACCAGTTCGACCAGGCGCAGGGAGACGACCACGAGCCGGGCGCGCTGCCCGACGACGTTACGGCGATCAGCGAGCGCTTCTTCCGTGCCACCTTCCGCGTGATGGGTTATGTCGCCAAGGCCGACGGCCGCGTGTCCGAGCAGGAGGTCGCCGCGGCGCGCGCCGTGATGACCGACTTGAGGCTCGGGCAAGGGCAGGTGCGCGAGGCGATCGCGCTCTTCACCGCGGGCAAGCAGCCGGACTTCGATCTCGCGGCCGAGCTCGCGGGGCTGCGTGCGGCGTGCCGCGGGCGCCCGGACATCCTGCGCATCTTCGTCGAGATCCAGGTGCGTGCCGCGCTCGCCGGCAACAACCTCGAGGGGCCGGTGCGGCCGATCATGGGGCGCATCGCGGCCGGGACGCGCGTCTCGGGCTTCGAGCTCGCGCAGATCGAGGCGGTACTGCGCATGCAGCGCGGCGGCTTCCACCAGCAGCGCCCGGGCAACGGTGCGGCCGGCACCAGCGCGGGCGCCGAAGCCCTGCAGCAGGCCTACCGGGTGCTCGAGACGACCGGCGGCGCGAGCGATGCCGAGGTCGTCAAGGCCTACCGGCGGCAACTCAACCGTCACCATCCCGATAAGCTCAAGGCGAACGGGCTGCCGGAATCGATGATCGGTCACGCCAAGCAGCGCACCCAGCAGATCATCGAGGCGTATGAGTTGATTCGCGCGCGGCGCGGGATGCACTAGTTGATTGGCGGAAATCGCAGGAAGCGATTTCCGCGGACATTACTCCGTCGGCCGCCGGCAAAAAGCGCGGTTTTTGCCGGCTACGCATCAGACCGCGGCGGCCCACTCCGAGATCACCGCCTGCAGCGCGCGCACACCGTCGGTGAGGGCCGCGGGCCCGGGCTGCAGGATGATCGCGGACTTGATCTCGCGCACGAAGCCGGAGCGCACCGCTGGAATCGCGCTCCAGCCGGGCCGCGCCGCCACCTGCTGCGGGCGGAACTTCTTGCCGCACCACGAGCCGAGCACGATGTCAGGCGCCCGCCGCACCACCTCGAGCGGGTCGGCGACGATGCGGTTGCGCCCGAGCGACTCGCGCGCGAGCTCGGGAAAGCATTCCTCTCCGCCCGCTAGGCCGATGAGCTCCGACACCCAGCCGATGCCGGAGATCAGCGGCTCGTCCCATTCCTCGAAGTAGACGCGCGGGCGGGCGCCGAGCGCCGCCGCCGCGGCGCGCACCGCGGCGAGCCCGCCTTCGAGCTCAGCGAGGAGCGTGGCGGTCTTTGTCTCGCAGCCGAGCATCCCTCCCAGGGTGCGGATCATCGCCAGGATCCCGGCGACGCTGCGCTGATTGAAGATGTGCACGTCGAGGCCGGCGCGCACCAGCTCAGCGGCGATGTCGGCCTGCAGGTCCGAGAAGCCGAGCACCAGGTCGGGTGCCAGCTCGACGATGCGCGCGGTGCGCGCGCTGGTGAAGGCCGACACCCGCGGCTTCTCGCGCCGGGCGCGCGGCGGGCGGACGGTGAAGCCGGAGATGCCGACGATGCGCCACTCCTCGCCGAGGAGGTAGAGCGTCTCGGTCGTCTCCTCGGTGAGGCACACGATCCGTCGCGGATATCCTGAATTCGCAGTCACTTTGGGCCAACTCGCACCGGCGGCACTGTATCCTTAAGGCATGTGGCAGCGCATCTGGGGCTTGCTCGACCGGCGGCTGTTCGGGGCGGCCTCGCAACGCACCGGGATGCTGGGCGGCGTGCTGCGGCTGCTGCGCTACCCCTACGCGGTGCTGCGCGACCTGTCGCGCGGCGAGATCAACCTGCGCGCGATGAGCCTGGTGTACACGACGCTCCTGTCGCTCATTCCGCTGCTCGCCTTCAGCTTCGCCATCCTCAGGTTCTTCGGCGGGCACCGCGACCTGGTGCCGATCGTGTACGAGTTCTTCCGCCCGGTGGGCGAGCCGGCGGCGACCGACCTCACCACCCGCGTGGTGCAGTTTGCCAACCGCGCGAGCAACGGCGTGGTCGGCTCGGTGGGGCTGGCGCTGCTCGCCTGGACGCTCATCGGCACGATCAAGAAGGTCGAGGACAGCTTCAACTTCCTGTGGCACGTCGAGCAGCCGCGCAGCTTCGCGCGGCGCCTGGCGGAATACTCGGCGCTGCTGGTGGCGGGACCGGTGCTGGTAGTGGGCTTCATAGGGCTCACCCAACATGCGCTCTCCAGCGCGCCGGTGCAGGAAGTGGTGCGGCTGCGGCTGCCGGCGCTGCAATGGCTGCGAGCCGCAGGCATCGCCCTCGCCCCTTATGCCATGGTGAGCGCTTTCTTCACCGCGCTCTACATGATGGTGCCCAACACCCGGGTGCAGTGGCGCGCGGCGCTCACCGGCGCCGTCGTCGGCGGCGTGCTGTGGGCGGCGGTCGGCAAGGTGTTCACGGCGTTCGTCGTCTACTCGACGCGGCTCACCATCGTGTATGCGGGGTTCGCCTTCGTGGTGGCGGCGCTCCTGTGGACCTATTTCGGCTGGCTGATCCTGCTCGCCGGGGCGCAGCTCTCCTTCTACGTGCAGAACCCGGCGTACCTGCGCCTGGGGCTGCAGCCGCTGCTGCTCTCGGGCCACGAGCTCGAGGAGCTGGCGCTGAAGCTGATGTATTTCGTCGGCCGCGCGCACGTCGCCGGCGGCGTGCGCTGGACCGTCAACCGCCTCGCCGCCGAGCTCGGCCTGCCCGGGATCGCGGTCGCACGCATGGCGGCGACGCTCGAGCGGGCCGGGCTGCTCGTCGTGACCGACGACGACGAGCTCATCCCCGGCCGCGATATCGGCCACATCCGCGTGCAGGAGATCCTCGACCTGGCGCGCAGCGAGCGCAGCGGCCACGTGGCGCCGCGCAACCTCGACATCCCGCCCGTCGACCGGGTGCTGGCGAGCCTCGAGGAAGCGCGCCGCAGGAGCTGCGGCGAGCTCGTGCTACGCGAGCTGGTGGAGGAAGCGCCGCGCCCCGCGCTGCAGCTCACTCACCGGCAATCGTCATTTCGCTGACGAGGAGCGACGGGGTGCGGATGGCGCCGCGCACATCCATATCCGAGCCGGCGGCGGCGATGTCGAGATACATGCGCTTCAAGTTGCCGGCGATCGTCACCTCTTGCACCGGGTGCGCGATTGCACCGCGCTCGACCCAGAAGCCGCTCGCCCCGCGCGAGTAGTCGCCGGTCACGCCGTTGACGCCCTGCCCCATGAGCTCGGTCACCAGCAATCCGCTATCGAGCCGGGCGAGGAACGCCTCCGAGCCGAGCCCGCCGTCGTCCGCCGCCACGATCAGGTTGTGAATCCCGCCGGCGTTGCCCGTGGTCTTGAGCCCCAGCCGCCGCGCTGAGTAGCTGCCGAGCACGTAGCCGTCGAGCACGCCGTTGCGTACCAGCTCGCGATCGTGCGTGGCGGCGCCCTCCTGGTCGAACGGGCTGCTGGCGAGCCCCTTCCGCAGATGCGGCCGCTCGTGCATCTGCAGAAAGGCGGGAAATACCTGCGAGCCGGCCGCATCCAGCAGGAACGACGCCTTGCGGTACTGGCTGGTGCCGCGGATCGCGCCGATGAAATGCCCGATGAGGCCGCGCGCCACGTCGGGCGTGAAGGCGACCGGGGCCTTGCGCGTGGTGAGACGCCGCGCGCCGAGCCGCGCGAGCGCGCGCTCGCCGGCGATGCGCCCGACCTCGCCGGCGTCCTCGAGATCGGCCGGATCGCGCGCCACGCTGTACCAGTGGTCGCGCTGCATCTCCCCGCCTTCCTCGGCGATCAACGAGCAGCTGAGCGAGTGGCTGGTGGCGGAGTAACCGGCGACAAACCCGTGGGAGTTGCCGTACACGCCCGCGTGGCGCTGACTGCCGACGGAGCCGCCCTCGGAGTTGCGCACCCGCGCATCGACGGCAAGACCGGCGGCCTCGCAGCTGCGCGCGAGCTCGATCGCGCGCTCGGGGGTCAGGTCCCAGGGGTGGTCGAGATCGAGGTCGGGAATGTCGCGCGCCAGCGCCTCGGGCTCGATGAGCCCGGCATAAGGGTCTTCGGCCGTATAGCGCGCGATCCCGCAGGCCTTGCCGACCGTCTCGAGCACGGCGCTTGGTGCGAGATCGGCGGTGCTGGCCGAGCCCTTGCGCTTACCGATATAGACGGTCACGGCGAGGCCGCGGTCGCGCTGGTACTCGACGGTGTCGACCTCGCCGAGGCGCACACTCACCGAGAGCCCGCGGCTCACCGACGCGTCGGCTTCGCATTGCGAGGCGCCCTGGCGGCGCGCCTCCTCGAGCGCAAAGCTGACCAGGTCGGTGAGCTCGGCAGAGCCCGCTAGCTCGGAGATCGATGGCATGGTGCTAAATTGTAGCAGCGGGCCGGTACCGTGAGGTCCGCGGGGGCGCGAGGACTTGAAAGACGACGACGCGGCCGAGCGGCCCAGCAAGAGCGCGCGCAAGCGCGCCGCACATGCCGCCCAGGATCTGGGAGAGGCGCTGATCGGCCTGCCCGACGGCGAGCTCGCCGCACTCGCCCTTCCCGAGGAGCTCGCCGCGGCGGTGCGCGCCGCCCGCCGCATCACCAGCCGCGCGGGCGGTGCCCGTCAGCGTCAATACATCGGCAAGCTGATGCGCGCACTCGAGCTGGAGCCGATCCGCGCGGCTCTGCGGGTGCGTGGCGCGGTGAGTGCACGCGAGGCCGAGCGCTTTCGCCGCGTCGAGGAGTGGCGCGAGCGGCTGATCGAGGCAGGCGCGGAGGCGCTCGAGGAGCTGCGGCGCGAGCACCCCGGCATCGACACGTCCGAGTGGGCGCGGCGCGTGGCGGCGGCCCAGGCCGAGCGCACCCGCCGCACGGGCGCCGCGGGCGCGGCGCGCGAGTTGTTTCGCGCTCTGCGCGCATTGTTCGATACAATGCCGTGATGCAAGCCCTCGTCGGCATCATCATGGGCTCCGCTTCCGACTGGGAGACCATGCAGGCCGCCGCCGAAACCCTCGATCGCCTCGGCATCGCCTACGAGGTGCGTGTGGTGTCCGCGCACCGCACCCCCGACCTCCTGTTCGAATACGCTTCCAGTGCGCGTGCGCGCGGCCTCGAGGTGCTGATCGCCGGCGCGGGTGGCGCCGCGCACCTGCCCGGCATGGCCGCGGCGAAGACCACCCTGCCGGTGCTCGGCGTGCCGGTGCAGTCGAAGTCCTTGGGTGGCCTCGACTCACTGCTGTCGATCGTGCAGATGCCCGCCGGTGTACCCGTGGCCACCTTTGCCATCGGCGCCGCCGGCGCCACCAACGCAGCGCTGTGCGCTGCGGCGATCCTCGCCAACCGGCACCCCGCCGTACACACCGCGCTCGAGGCGTTCCGCGAAAAACAGACCGCGGCCGTGCTCGGCAGTCCCGATCCGCGCGCGCACCAGCGCACATGACCATCGGCATCGTGGGCGCCGGCCAGCTCGGCCGCATGCTCGCTTTGGCGGGCTATCCGCTCGGCCTCGATTTCCTCTGCCTGGACCCGGCGAGCGACGCGCCGGCGGGCCAGGTGGCGCCGCTCCTCACCGGCGCCTTCACCGACCGCGCGCTGCTCGCCGAGCTCGCGCGGCGCTGCGAGGTCGTCACCTTCGACTGGGAGAACGTTCCGGTGGCGAGCCTGCGCGCCATGCAGCGCGGCCCGCACAGCGCGCGCATCGCCCCGCCGGTGGCGGCGCTCGAGTGCGGGCAGGACCGCGTGCGCGAGAAGCGCCTGTTCGCGCAGCTCGCGATTCCCACCACCCGCTGGCGTGCGGTCGACTCACGCGCCGAGCTCGACGCCGCCATCGCCGCGGTGGGACTGCCGGGCGTGCTGAAGACCCGGCGCCTCGGCTACGACGGCAAGGGCCAGGCGTTGCTGCGCACGCGTGCGGATGCCGGGAGCGCCTGGGAGCGCTTCAGCGACGCGCCGCTCCTCTACGAGGAGTGGGTGCCGTTCGACTGCGAGGTGTCGGTGATCGGCGCGCGCGGCGCGCGCGCCGAGGTGGTGATCTATCCGCTGTGCGGCAACGCGCACGGCGCGGGAATTCTGCGTGTGACCTGCGCGCCGTACGGGCCGCCGCGCTGGCAACGGCAGGCGGAGCGGTACCTCAGGCGCGTGCTGGCGCACTTCGGCTACCGCGGCATTCTCACCATCGAGTTCTTCGTGCGCGCGGGTAAGCTGATCGCCAACGAGATAGCCCCGCGGGTGCACAACTCCGGGCACTGGACCATCGAGGGCGCCGCGACCAGCCAGTTCGAGAATCACCTGCGCGCGATCCTCGGCCTGCCGCTCGGGTCCACGCGCGCGCTCGGCCACAGCGCCATGATCAACCTGATCGGGCGCATTCCGCCGCGCGCGCGGCTGTTGGCGCTCGAGGGGGTGCACCTGCACGATTATGGCAAGCAGCCGCGCCCGGGGCGCAAAGTGGGGCACTGCACCGTCGTCGAGCCGACCGCCGCTCGCCGGGACGCGCGCGCGCGGCGTCTGGCCGCGAAATTGGCCGCCGGGGTGCGCATCCCGTAACATCCTCTGCGAGCCCGACTCGCATGTACCTGGAGCTGTTCAAACTGAAGGAGCTGCCGTTCCGGCTGAGCCCGGACCCGCAGTTCCTTTACCTGTCGAAGCAACATGCGCGCGCCAAGGCGTACATGGAGTCGACCATCTGGTTCACCGACGGCTTCGTGGTGATCACCGGGGAGATCGGCTCGGGAAAAACCACCCTCATCGAGTCATTTCTCAAGGAAGTCCCCGCCGACGTCGTGGTCGCGCAGATCAACCAGACGCAGGTGACGTCCACGGATTTCCTGCAGGCCGTGCTGGTACAGTTCGGGTTCTCGCCATTCAAGATGCGCAAGGCCGAGCTGATCAGTACCCTCAACAACTTCCTCATCGAGCAGCACGCCGCCGGACGCAAAGTGCTGCTCATCGTCGATGAGGCGCAGAATCTCGCGCCGCGCGTGCTCGAGGAGATCCGGCTGCTGTCGGGCGTCGAGACCACCAAGGAGAAGGTGCTGCGCATCATTCTCGCCGGGCAGCCCGAGCTCAACCAGACGCTCAACTCGCCGCAGCTCGAGCAGCTCACGCAGCGCGTGCGGCTGCGCTTTCATCTCTCGACGCTGTCGGAGTCCGAGACGCGCGCCTACATCGAGCACCGGCTCGAGGTGGCCGGGGCGGGCGACCGCGAGATCTTCGCAACCGACACCTTCCACGAGATCTACCGCTACACCGGCGGGGTGCCGCGGCTCATCAACACACTGTGCGACACCGCGATGATGGCGGCCTTCACGGAGAGCCGCGACGCCGTGCGGCTCGCCGACCTCACGGGCGCGGTCGCGGAGCTGCGCTGGCCGCTGTATGCGGCGCGGATCCAGCGCGTGCCGGCGGCGGAGAGCGCGCCCGGGGTGCAGGCGGCGGGGACCCCCTCGCCCGAGTCCGCCGCGCACGAGACGGCAGCAAACGAGGCGGCCGCACGCGAGACTGTGGCCCGGCAGGCCGCCCTCTCCGAGCCGATCGGGAAGCTCCTGGTGGCGACCGAGGGGCGCACGGTGCAGGAGATCCAGCTGCGAATCGGCCGGCTCATCGTCGGGCGCACTCCCGACAACGACGTGCACATCGACAGCCGCTTCGTGAGCCGCCATCACTGCCAGATCATCACCACGGCGCACTCGTGCGTGATCGAGGATCTCAACAGCACCAACGGCATCTACGTGAAATCGGCGCGCGTGCGGCGCCACTACCTGAACGACGGCGACGTCGTGCTGGTCGGCAAGCATGAGCTCATCTATGTGGACGAGCGCGCCGCGCGCGGCCGCTCGACCGCGTCCGAGACCGTGCCCAAGCTCCCGGCGCTCGGCGAGATTCCGGAGCTGCATGCGGCACCGGCCGCAGATGCGGCCGCAGACCCGGACTCCAAAGCCACGCGCCGGGCGGAGGGCTGAGGGGCCCCCCGCAGGCTCATCGGCTCAGTTGGAATCGTCGTCGCTGATCGAGTCGGGGTTGCCGTACTCACGGCTCAACGCCCGGTAGTCGCGGCGGCGCAGGAACACGACGATCCCGTACACCAGCGCGGCGAGGCCCACGAGCCCTATACCGAGGCTGAGCGCCCCGTGCGCCGCCAGCAGGTAGCTAACCGCCAGCGCCGCGAGGCCGAAGGCCATGTAGAACCAGGGCAGCCCTTCGTAGACCGGACGGGAAAGATGGCGGCGCTCCATGCCGGCATCCTAACTTGCCGGCGCGGCGGCGGATACTCGCCCCCCGCAAGTGGATGCCGCAGTGCGCTATTTCAGGCCCAGCATCCCGAGCAGGCGCTCGAGGAGTGACGGCTTGAAGCTCTCGACCCGGAAATCGGTCTTCTGCTTGGTATGACGCCTGAGCTCCGCCAGCAGCTCCGCGGGGAGCTTCAGGGTGGAGGTATCGGCCATTGTGATGTTCGGCTCGGCTTGCATCGTGACGTCCTTCCTGCGGCAGTGTCTGCCGGATGCACGCTACGGACTCGGCTCCTTCGGGGGCGTGTGGAAACTCACAAACCTGCCAACGCTCCCGATTATGTCTTGGGATGGGTGCGGGCCGCGCCTGCCTGCGCACGCGGGGACGATCCTGCTCCGCCCGCGACTGCAAGCATCGCGGATCGCCGCGTGCCCGCCCACGGCACATATTGGCACTGTACGTCGAAAATGGAGAATGTCGGGGAACGACGACGTCCCCGGAAAACGACAGCTCAGGCTGTGCCGCCGACGGTGAGTCCCTCGATCTTGAGCGTCGGCTGACCCACGCCGACCGGCACACTCTGCCCGTCCTTGCCGCATGTGCCCACACCCTCGTCGAGCTTCAGATCGTTCCCCACCATGCTGACGCGCGTCAGCACATCGGGTCCGTTGCCGATGAGCGTCGCGCCTTTCAACGGCGTGGTGAGGCGTCCGTTCTCGATGGCGTAGGCCTCGCTCGCCGAGAACACGAACTTTCCCGAGGTGATATCCACCTGTCCGCCGCCGAAATTGACGGCATAAATGCCGCGCGCCACCGAGCGGATGATCTCGCCCGGGTCGTGGGGACCGGGGCGCATGTAGGTGTTGGTCATGCGCGGGAGCGTGGTGTGGGCGAAGGACTCGCGCCGGCCGTTGCCGGTGGGCGCGACTCCCATGAGGCGCGCGTTCAGCCGGTCCTGCATGTAGCCGCGCAGCACGCCGTTTTCGATGAGCGTCGTGCACTGCGTCGGCGTGCCCTCGTCGTCGATGTTGAGCGAGCCGCGGCGACGCGGAAGCGTACCGTCGTCCACCACCGTGCACTCCGCCGCCGCCACCCGCTCGCCGATACGGTTGGCGAACGCCGAAGTGCCCTTGCGGTTGAAATCGCCCTCGAGCCCGTGGCCGATGGCCTCGTGCAGCAGGATGCCGGGCCACCCCGGACCGAGCACCACCGTCATGGTGCCGGCGGGGGCCGGCACGGCCTCGAGGTTCACCAGCGCCTGCCGCACCGCCTCGCGCGCCAGCTCGAGGGGCTTGTCGCTCGCGACCAGCTCCGCGAGCGAGTAGCGTCCGCCCGCCCCGGCGTAACCCTGCTCGCGCCGGCCGTTGTGCTCGACCAGCACCGAGACGTTGAGGCGCACCAGCGGGCGCACGTCGGCCGAGAGCTCGCCCTCGCTGGTGGCTATGAGCACCACCTCGTGCACCGCCACCAGGCTCGCGTTCACGTGCACGATGCGCGGATCGAGTCGCCGCGCCTCGCGATCGACGCGCTCGAGCCAGGCGACCTTCTCGGCAGTGGCGAGCGCGGCGGCCGGGTCCGCCGGCAGGTACAGTTGGTGGCCGTGCGCGGCGCGCCAGGCGCTCACGCGCCGCTCCCCGCCCTGCACGGCGATGGCGCGCGCCGCGCGCGAGGCCTCCTCGAGCGCCGGCAGCACGATCTCGTCGGAGTAAGCGAAGCCGGTCTTCTCGCCGGCGAGCGCGCGCACCCCGACTCCCTGCTCGATGCTGGCGCTGCCATCCTTGACGATGCCGTCCTCGAGCGACCAGGACTCCTGGTGCACGAGCTGAAAATAAAGGTCGGCGAAGTCGACCGAGTGCGTCAGCACCTCGCCGAACACGTTGTCGAGGCGGCGGTCGTCGAGCCCGCCGGGGCGCAGGATCAGCTCGCGGGCGACGCTGAGCGGATCGGCCGGCGGCGCTGCGGCGGGCACGGGGGCCTGCGATTCGGGCGCGCTCACGGGTGCGGGTCCCCGGTGAAGGCGCGGTGCCGCAGCGCCGGGAAGCTCTCGCGCACGGCGCTCTGATGCGCCAGGTCCACCTCGGCCAGCGCGCAGCCGCGGCCGCGCGGCACGCGCTTGAGTATCCGCCCCCAGTAATCGACGATCATGCTGTCTCCATAGGTCTCACGCCCGCTCGGATGGATGCCGGATTGCGCCGGTGCGATCACGTAACAGAGGTTCTCGATGGCGCGTGCACGCAGCAGAGTCTCCCAGTGAGCGCGCCCGGTGGGCGCGGTGAACGCGGACGGCACGGACAGCAGCTGCGCCCCCGCGGCGCTCAGGTGGCGGTACAACTCCGGAAACCTCACGTCGTAGCATACCGATAGTCCGAGGCGTCCCACCGGAGTATCGACCACCGCCGCGAGCGTCCCCGGGGCGACGTTGGCCGACTCCCGGTAGCTCTCGGCGCGGCCGGGAATGTCGACGTCGAACAAGTGGATCTTGTCGTAGCGCGCGACGCGGTTGCCGTCGGCATCGTAAACCAGGCAGGCGGCGGCCACGCGTCCGTCGGCGCCGCTCTTGAGCGCTATGGTGCCGCCCACGATCCAGAGCTTGAGCCGCCGGGCGCTCGCGGCGAGAAACTCCTGCACCGGGCCTGCGCCGTCGGTCTCCGCTACGGCGCGCTTATCGGCGTCCCGCAAGCCCAGGAAGGAGAAGTTCTCCGGCAGCGCCGCGAGGCGCGCGCCGCTCGCCGCAGCCTCCTCGAGCAGCGCCCCGGCCTGGGCCAGATTGGCCCCGACCTCCGGTCCTGAGGTCATCTGCAGGGCCGCGACTCTCATGGACTAACCATGGGGTCATCCCACGTGCCGTGCAAGCGCAGGGTGGCGCGCTCGCGGTTGACGCCGGTGAACAGCTCCCGCAGCGACATCCACAGGGCCGCCACCCGTGGTCCGGGGCTCAGGCGCCGCACGGCGGCGGGCAGCCGCTCCTCGCCCTTGAGCACCCATACCTGTGCATCGTAGTCGCGCGCCAGGAGACCGATGCGGCCCCGCATCAGGATCTCGGTGTCCCCATCCAGGTGCAGGTCGGAGGTGACCGCCTGGCCGTCCGCCACGGCGAAATCCGCGGTCAGGCGCGCGAAGGGCAGCTGCGGCAAGCCCATTCCCGCGATCAGCCCAGGGACCACGAGGAGCCCCAGAGAACCGCCCGGCGCATCTGCCGCGCCGGCGCTGCGGGCGAGACCGTCGTCGAGCTCCAGGTGCAGCCGGCCCTTGGCGTCGGCCAGTATCGGCGCTGCCGTGGGCCATTCGAGCTCGCCGTTCGCCACGGCTCGCGCGGCGGTCAGGTCGCTGCGGAAGCCGAGCCGGGCGAGAGTCGCAGCGGCATCGTGACTCTCGAGGCTGAAGCTCGCACGGCAGTCGCCGTCCTGGCACTTCAGCGTACCGCGGACCTCATCACCCGCTCCGGTGACATGGAGGTCCCGCACCTCGAGCGCATCGGCGCGTGCCGCAAGGGTTGCGTCCAGGCCGCCGAGGGAGCGGCCCTGCCACAGGAGATCGCCGATGGAAAGCTGCGCGTCGGATCCCAGCGCCGCCAGCAGCGCGGCGGGAGCGGTGCTGCTGCCCGTGAGAGGCGCCAGATCGAGCCGCTCGAGATGCGCGCTCACGGGGTGTGCGGCGTCGACCACCGCAGGCCAGCGCACCGTTGCCTCGAGGTCCCGGGATTCGAGTTTGACCTGACCGGAGCTCAAGCCCGCCTGCGCCGATACGCGCACGTCGGGAAAGCGCAGGTTCCCGGCGAGCAGCTCGTCCGCCCTGAGCTCGACGCGCAGTGCCGGCCAGGCGAAATTGCCCGCGAGCTGATGCCACAGCGAAGCGTAGCCCGGCAGATCGAGCCGGCTCGTCGCGCCCTCGATCTGCACCACGGGAGCCGCCGGCATGGCAGGCACGCCGGCGGCGAAATTCACCGCACCGCGCTCGATCCGCCACAGATCGCCGCGACGGCTGAGGGCCGCGAGCGCCCGCAGCCGCTCGCCGAGCGCGAGGTGCAGCTCGCCCGCGTCCCCGGTCCCGAGGAGCTCGATGTGCAGCGGAAGCACGGAGCCGGACGCCTTGGCGAGAGGCTCGGGCAGGCTGCTCGCGACACCGGCGAGGCTCGTGTCGGCGCGTGCGCGCCAGCTGCCGTGCTCGCCGTTCGCACCTGGCAGGAGCTTCAGGTCCGCGCTCCATTCGGCGTTGCCCTGCAGCGGAGTCTCATCGGCACGCACACCGGTGGCCGCGGCAATCGCCTCGCGGACGTTGAGCACGCCCTTTCCGGAGATCGCAACCGCGGTGGCCCCGCGCTCGCGGCGCTCCCCGAGGCTCAAGGCGATCGGGCCGCCGAGCCATTGCCCGGCAAGCGCCGAGCGCCGCAGGTGGCCATCGGCAAAGGCGAGCGTGCCGCGCAGGTCCTCGATGCCGGGAAGCCCGGCCACCGGGCGCAGCTGCGCACCGTCGAGGAGCGCATAGAGACGCGTGGTGAAACGCGGCGCGAGCCCGCCGGGGGCGGGAACCCCCGTACGCCGCAGCTCGAAGTCGATGATCGTGGCCCCGCTCAAAGCGATGCCATCGATTCCCGGCGCGTAAGGCTCGAGCCGGGGGTGATTGTGCAGCCACGCGAGCGCCACGCCTGAGTTGCCGGTGAGTCTGCCGGCGAGGCGCGTGAGACTCGCATCGCGCGCATCCCACTCCCCGCGTGCTGCGCTGAGCCGCAAGCCGCCCGCGGCCGCACCGTCCACGCGCACGCGCACGCGTGCTCCGCGCCAGTCGATGCGCGCATCGAGGCCGTGCAGATCTGGCCAGCCCTCGGCGCCCGCAACACTCGCACCGCTGAGCTTGAGTGAGCCCGTGAACTCCTGGCGCGCGCCGCTCCAGGGCAGCGGCTCATCGAGCGGGCCGCGGGCCACGAGCTGCGCATGCTCGATGCGCCCTGCGGTGAGCTCGCCGGCGGCGGTGCCGAGGGCGGCGAGCGCGGACCGCCCGAGAGTCGCGCGCACCAGCTCTACCGGCGCATCGCTCAAACTGGCGTGCACATCGAGGCGCGGACGGGCGCCTGAGTCCTCGCCCGCGAGCGCGCCGCTCACGGCGAGGCGCGCATCCCCCTGGCGAATCTCGAGCTCGCGGGCGCTGACCCGCCAGGCACGCCCGTTGTCCGTGAGTGCGAGCCGCGCGCGTACCCCGATCGAGCCGAGCATGACGGCGGGATCGGCCGCGAACGTCGCCCGCGCGCCGCCCGCATCGAGCGCCACCTCGAGACTCGCGCCCGTACCCTGCAAGTGCGCCGTGAGTCCCGCGAGCGTGAGCGCGTGCCCGGCAGGGGTGACGCTCAGGTCGTCGAGCTCGGCGGTGGTCAGGAGACGTGCGTCGGGCGGCCGGGCGGCACTCCAATCGAAGCTCGCCTCGCGCACCATTCCTGCCAGCTCGACCCCCGAGACGCGCAGCTGCGGCACACGTGCGCGCGCGAGACCGGCGAGCACCGCGGCCGGCGCGCGCTGCAGCCGCCCGCGCGCCCAGCTGCCGTCGGCGGCGGCGTCGATGCTGAGAGCGGCGCGTGCTGCGCCCGCCCCGAGCTCGAGCGGCTCCACTCCGAGGTGCCAGCCCGCGCGATTGCGCACGAGCTGCCAGTCGGCGCGCAGCTCGTCCAGTGCAAGCCCGGCTCCGGCTCGCACCGCGGGCCACTCGAGCAGCGCGCCCGCAACCGTGCCCTCGGCGCGCAGCACGGCGCCCTGCGCGAGATCGAGTTGTACGGTGACGTCGGCGCTGCCTGCACCCGGCAGGTACTGCGCGACCGGCGCGGACTTCAGCAGCGACCACCAGCCCGCGAGCTGCAGGCGGCGGCTGCTCAAGGTCAGCGTGCCGGCAAGATCCGCGGCCTGTGCCGCAGCGCCATGCAGGCGCAACGCGACCTCAGCCGTCGTGCCGAGCGCTTCCGGGAGAGTGAGCAGCGCGTCGGCGGCCCAGTCGGCTCCGGCGCGCCGCAGCTGGATCCGGCGAATGCCGGCGTCGAGCGCAAGGTTCGCGAAGTCCGTGCGCAGCGTCCCGCCCTCGACGTCGATGCGGGTGCCGCGCCAGCGCGCCAGCAGTCGGGTCGGGCTCGCTGGCGCAGGCCCGTGCGCCGCGCGTCCGGGCGGTCCACGCGTCACATCGATGTTGGGGTCGACGAGCGTGATGCGGCTGATCGCGAGGTCGCCGCTGCGCAGCATCCGCCACAGCTCGACACCGAGAACGAGCTCCGGGGCGGTGAGGAGCGTGCGCGCCTCGCCGGGCTCGTGCAGCTCGACGCCCTCAAAGACCGCCTCCGGCCCGTACCATCCCCAGCGCAGCCGCAGCTCGCTGAAGCGCACGTCGAGCCCGGTCTCGGCGTGCACCAGATTCTCGAGCGTTGCGCGGTGCTGCGGCACCCGCGCCGCGGCGAGCGCGTAGGTGAACAGGGCTACGGTGGCGAGCAATGATACGCCGGCGAGCGTGATCAGCATCACGCGCACCAGCGTGCGCGCGCGGGGCGCCCCCGGCTGTGCCGCAGCCGGCGCGTCCGTCCCGGCAGCGGCATCCACGGGCCTCACACGCATCACCTGTCCTAGACGAGCACGACGTCGTACTGGTCAACGCCGTAGAGCGCCTCAACCTGCAGTCGGATCGGTCGGCCGACCTGCGCCTCAAGCTCTGCGAGGGTGGCGGACTCCTCGTCGAGGAGGCGGTCCACGACGTCCTGATGAGTCAGTATCAGCAGCTCACGGCTGGCAAACTGTCGGCTCTGTCGCACAATTTCCCTAAAAATCTCGTTGCACACCGTTTCCGGCGTGCGCACAAAACCGCGGCCCTCGCAACTTGGACAGGGCTCACACAGAAGGTGTTCCAGGCTCTCGCGGGTGCGCTTGCGGGTCATCTCCACGAGCCCGAGGGGCGACAAGCTCACGATGTGAGTCTGGGCGCGATCGCCCGAGAGAGCGCGCTCGAGCGCGGCGAGTACCGCGCGCCGGTGCGGCTCGTCGCGCATGTCGATGAAGTCGATGATGATGATGCCGCCGAGGTTGCGCAGGCGCAGTTGCCGCGCGATGGTCACCGCCGCCTCGAGATTGGTGCGGAAGATGGTCTCCTCGAGATTGCGGTGGCCGACATAGGCGCCGGTGTTCACATCGATGGTCGTCATCGACTCGGTCTGATCGAATACCAGGTGGCCGCCGGACTTGAGCGGCACCTTGCGATCGAGCGCGCGGGTGATCTCCTCCTCGACGCCGCTCAGGTCGAAGATCGGCCGGGGACCCGAATACAGCTCGATCATGGGAGCCGCTCCGGGCACAAACGCGGCGGCGAACGCGAGCATCGCGGCCTGCTCGCGTGCGGAATCGACCAGTACGCGGCTGACGCCGCGCGAGAGCTCATCGCGCAGCACCCGTAATGTGAGCGGCAGATCCTCGTGCACCACCGAGCCCGCCTGGGTCTCGGCGGCCCGCGAGCGCACGTGCTCCCAGAGGCGCGCCAGATACGCCATGTCCTCGCTCAGGCTCTCCGGGCTCACTCCCTGGGCCGCGGTGCGCACGATGTAGCCGCCGGCGGCGTCCGCGCCGATTAGGGCCGCGAGGGCACCCTTCAAGCGCGCCCGCTCGGCCTCGTCCTCGATGCGCGATGAGACGCCGACGCCGAGTCCGCGCGGCAGGTACACGAGGAATCGCGAGGGAAGCGCGATGAAGGTCGTGAGACGCGCGCCCTTGGTCCCGATCGGGTCCTTGATGACCTGCACCAGGATGTCATCGCCGGGATTGAGCAAGCGGCGGATGTCCTCGGCGGGCGGGAGCGCCGCGGCCACCGCAGCCGCCATCGTGTCCTCGGAGCCGGCGCGCGCGATGTCGGCGGCGTGCAGGAACGCGGTGCGCTCGAGCCCGATCTCGACGAAGGCGGCCTGCATGCCGGGCAGGACGCGCGACACGCGCCCCTTGTACAGGTTGCTCACGAGGCCCCGCCGGCTGGTGCGCTCGACCTGGATCTCCTGCACCACGCCGTTCTCGAGGATCGCGGCGCGGGTCTCGCGCGGCGCGACGTTGACGAGAATCTCGGTGCTCACCGGATCACCAGTGTATTCCCGCTGCGGCCAGCAGCTGCCCGGTCTCGAAGAGCGGCAGTCCCATCACCCCGGAGTAACTGCCGCTCAAGTGCTCGATGAAGAGCGCGCCCCGCCCCTGGATCGCGTAGCCGCCGGCCTTGTCGCGCGGCTCGCCGCTCTCCCAGTACGCGGCGCATTCCCCGGGCGTCACGGCCCGCAGCCGCACCTCGCTGGCGCTGAGCCGGAAGGCGATGCCGGTGAGGCTCGCGAGCGCCACCGCGGTCAGCACCTGATGGGTGCGCCCCGAGAGCCGCCCGAGCATGGCGAGACACTCGGCCCGGTCGCGGGGCTTGGCGAGAATGAGCCCATCGATCACCACGGTCGTGTCCGCGGCCAGCACCGGGAGCTCGGTGCCGCGCGCGCGCACCGCGCGCGCCTTGGCGCACGCCATGCGCACCACGTAGTCGGCGGGCGCCTCGCCGGGCCGGACTGTCTCGTCGATGCCGGCGTCGCTCACCACGTGCGCCACACCGATCTGCTCGAGCAACGCCCGCCGCCGCGGCGACACCGAGGCGAGGGTGAGGAGCGGCGCGGTGGGCGGCACGGGTCTAGTCCCGGTGATAGGGGTGACCGGCGAGCAGGCTGTGAGCCCGGTAGAGCTGCTCGGCGAGCAGCACGCGCACCAGGGCGTGCGGCAAGGTGAGGCGCGACAGCGACCAGCGCAGCTTGCTGCGTGCAAGCACTTCGGGCGCGAGCCCGTCGGGGCCGCCGATCACGAATGCCAGATCCTCACCTTCCTGCATGCGGGTCTTGAGCCAGGCGGCGAGCTCGCGCGTCGAGAGCTCGCTACCGCGCTCGTCGAGCGCGATCACGTAGTCCTCGCGGCGCAACGCCGCCAGCACCCGTTCGCCTTCGCGCGCGATGGCGCGCGCGGACGGCTCCCCGCCGCTGCGCGGGCCGGCCGCGATCTCGGCGATCGAGACCGGCAGGCGCGAGCCTAGCCGCGTCAGGTAGTCTTCGCACGCCTCGCGCACCCAGCCGGGAGGGCGCGTGCCCACGGCGATCAGCCGCACGCGCATGGGCGAGGAGTCAGGTCGAGGCTTGCCGTCGGCGGGGAGCGGCGCGGGCCAGTGCGGGCGCGGCGAGCGGCAGCTCTGCGTCGCCTTCCCACAGCCGCTCGAGGCCGTAGAACTCGCGGACGCGCGGCAGCATCACGTGGACGATGAGATCCTGAAGATCGACCAGCACCCACTCGCCATCGCGCGCACCTTCGGTGCCGAGCGGCCGGAAACCCGCCGCCTTGGCCTTCTCCACCACCCGCTCGGCGATCGAGCGCACGTGGCGGTCGGAGTTGCCGGATGCGATGACCATCGTATCGGCAATGTCGGTCAGCCCTCGTACATCCAGAACCCTCACATTTACCGCCTTCATGTCATCGAGCGCGGTCGTCACGGCTTCCTTGAGGGGCGAAACGCGCTCCGCAGCGGGGCGCAGGCTTGTACGGGTGGTCATGTGCTTAAGTGACGTCTCCTGGTGGCCTGGGGTCTCATGCACCTTGCTGTGCAGCATAGCACCTCGTGTCGAGAATGATCTGCCGTACGGCATCGGGAACGAGATAGCGGGGATCGCGCCCGGCGACTAGAGCCGCGCGCAGCTCGGTGGAGGAGATCTCGAGCTGGGTCACGGCACGCACATGGAGGCAACCCGCCGGCCGCTCGTGCAGCTCGCGGATGGAGCCCGTGCCATGGTCGACCATGAGCTCCCCGAGCGGTCCTTTGGTGGGAGCGTTCCATCCGGGACGGTAAGCCACGACGATGTGCGAGAGCTCGAGGAGCTCGCGCCAGCGATGCCAGCTCGGCAGGCCGAGGAAGGCGTCCATCCCGAGCAGCAGACAGAGCGACCGCCGTGGGTGCTCGCGGCGCAGCTCGCCGAGCGTATCCACGGAGTATGAGAGGCCCGAGCGGCGTACCTCGCGGTCGTCGACCACGAAGCCCGGCTGGTCCGCGACCGCGGCGCGCACCATCTGCAGCCGCAGCTCCGCGCTCGCGTACAGATGGTCGCGGTGCGGGGGACTGCCGGTCGGCAGGAAACGCACCTCGGCGAGCTTGAGCTCCTGCCACAGCTCGAATGCGGTGCGCAGATGCCCACAGTGAATCGGATCGAAGGTGCCGCCGAAGACGCCGATGGGCTGCATGGCTAGCGCCATGTGCCGCGCGGAGCCGCTGCCCAGGCACACGGACGTGCCCGCCGCCGAAGCCAGTTCTGACTACGCACAGAGTGCCTTGGTGAGAAGCATGAGCTCGTCCCAGGCATTACCCGCGACGCGCCCCTTGATCACGCGGTCGGCGCGCGCGGCGCGGGCCGTGAGATCGGTGAAAGCCATGTGCGGCGCCCGGCGGCGTGCCTGCTCGAGAGCCGCGCTCTGGCGCTGCCAGCCGCGCTGCGCGCGCGCCTCCGCCCCGCTGAGCGCGCCCCACGCATCATGCAGTGCCTTGGTGAGCGCCCAGAACACGAGTGTCGGCTCGGTGCCCTCGGCACGCAGTCCCGCGAGCACCCTGAGCGCACGCGCCGCGGCTCCGGTGAGCACGGCCTCGGAGAGCTGAAATACGTCGAAGCGCGCGCTGTCGGCGACGCTCGCGAGCACGGTCTCGGGTGTCACGACAGCGCCGCCCGCGAGCAGCGCGAGCTTGGCCAACTCCTGGTGCGCCGCGAGGAGGTTGCCCTCGGTGCGCTCGGCGAGCAGCTCGAGCGCCTCATCGCTCGCCTCGAGCTCGAGCTGCCGGGCACGTCCGCGGAGCCAGCCCACCAGGCGTGCCGCATCCACGGGCCAGACCTGCACCCAGGCGCCGTGTGCCTCGACCGCGCGCACCCAGTCCGCGCCCTGCGCCTCGCGGTCGAGGCGGGGCGTGAGGATGAGGAACAGCGTGTCGCGATCGTGCGCCTCGAGGAGCGCGATGAGCGCGGCGTTGCCGGCGGCGCCAGGCCGGGCGGACATGCGGATCTCAAACAGCCGGCGCGCGCCGAACAGCGAGAGATTCCGCGCCGAGCCGCGCACCTCCTCCCAATCGCCGGCGCGCTCGGCCACGTGCACTTCCCGCTCGCTGAAGCCCGCGGCGCGGGCGCGGGCGCGCACCGCATCCGCCGCCTCGCCGGCGAGCAGCGGCTCATCACCCGAGATGAGGTAGGCGGGCAGCAGCCGCTCGCGCAGGTGGTTCGCGAGAGAGTCGGAAGTGAGCTTCAAATGCAATCCGCGCCGGCGGTCACATGCGCATTATCAACCATAAGCCGCCCGCGGTCAGGAGCTCAGAATTTCCACGCCAGCCCCCCAAACAGGCCGCGCCGCGGCCCGTACTGGGGCGCGAAGACGCCGACGCCCGTACCGCTGCGGATCTGGTAGACCTTGTCGAAGACGTTGATCACGTCGAAGCGCGCCGTCAGCGGCCCGGACCCGGCCAGCTGGAAGTCGTGGCTGAGCCCCAGATTGACCTGCGTGTAGCTCGGTACGTGATCGCCGTTGGGGATGACGCTGCCGTCCGCCAGGACCAGCGCCTGGCGCAGCCCGGTGCCAAAGATTAAGTCGCCGCTGAAGCGCGTGCCGCCCCACAAGTATGACGCCCCGCCCGAGGCCGCGACGCGTCCCTCGTGGTCGAGGTGGATATAGTTCTGCGAGACGTAGGCGAAGTCGGCGGGCGTGAAGTTGAACTGCGAGGATTCCCAATTCTTGCCGTGGGCGGCCTGGAACGAGACATTGCCGTAGGCGGAGAAATCGCTCACCGAGTAGTTGGCGGTGAACTCCACGCCGCCGATCAGGCCATGGCTGTAGTTGAAGGGCGTGAGGATGATCGGCGCGCCGAACTGGCCCTCGTCGATCAGGTGTGTCGCCTGCTCGTAGAAGCTGTCGGCCCCGAGCGTCAGGGTGTTATCGAGCAGCTTCTGCTGCACGCCGAAGTCGTAGTAGTTGGCGCGCGCGGCGATCGGCGAGGTGTCGAGCGTGATCGACCCCGGCGGCAGCGCGGTGGTGTTGAGGAACTTGGTGAGCGTCTCCGAGCCGATCAGCTCGAAGGGCGGCGGGGTGTAGTAGCGCGAGTAGCCGCCGTGCACCGTCGTGCCCTCGGCGAGTTTCCAGACGAAATTCACGCGCGGGCTCAGCTGACTGCCACTCGAGTAGGCGCTGTACTGATCGAAGCGCAGGCCGTAGTTCAGCGTGAACGGCTGCCACACCTGCCATTCATCCTGCAGGTAGATGCTCTCGATCGACTGGCTCTGGCTGCCGTTGTCGATGACGACGAGCGGCACGTCGGTGGTCTGCACGCCGGTGACGGGATCGACCGGAAGGACCTGAGAGGTGGTATTGCTCTTGGCATCGTCGTGCTGGAGATAGAGCCCGGCGCGCAGCGTGTGGGCGTCGCTCACCCGGTAGGAGCCGTCCGTCTGCCAGCCGAAGGCGGTGTCGGACTTGTAGGCGTCCTGGGCGACGCCGTTGTAGAGCAGGTCGCCGAGCAGGTCGGGCGCGAAGTGCAGCGTCGTGTAGCGGGCCGAGAGCGAGGTCTGCCAGTTGAGGGGCCCCTGCGAGTGCTGCCAGCTCACGATCGCGTACTGCGCCGCCTCGTGCTGGGTCTCGTTTAAGTTGTCGCTGAGGAACATCGTCTGGCCGTTGACGGTGAGGCCGAGCGCGGGCTGCTGGCCGCGCTGGTTCGGAATCTCGAAGGCATCATCGGTCGTGCCGAGGATCAGCGACAGGCGGTTGTTCGGATCGATGATGTTCTCGAAGTAGCCGAAGCCGTGCACCTGCTGGGTATGATCGTGCAGCGGGCTGGTGCTGCCGTCGGGAGAATCGATGCCGACCTGGTCCTGCTTGTAGTCGAAGGTCATGTAGTAGCTCAGGTTACCGGAGCTGCCGCCGTACTCCACGGCCGGCTCGAAGGTGCCGAAGCTGCCGCCGTAGAGCGACACCGTGCCGCCCGGCTGCAGCAGCCCGCTGTTGGTGGTGAGGTCGATGACTGCGGCGGTGCGCAGCCCGTACTCGGCCGGCAGCGCGCCGGTGATCAGGCTCATTGAGGAGATCAGGCGCGGGCTCAATGTCTGGCTAAAGACGCTGATGCCCTCTGGGAGGATGATGCCGTTCAGGCGGTACTGCAGATCGTTGTGGTCGCCGCGGACGTGCAGCTGCCCGAAGGAGTCCTGCACCACGTCCGGCGCCTGCAGCAGCACCTGGTTCATCTGCACGTTCTCGCCCCCGGGGGTCGCGGCGATCGCATCATTCGTGATCGTGTAGGTCGAGGCGCCGGTCTGCGTCTCGATCGTCGAGCGCGCCTCGTTGAGCCGCTGCGCCGTGACCACAATGGTGGACAGCTGGCCGCTGCTGTCGGAAGCGGCATCGGGGGTGGCTCTGGCAGCCGGGGTCGCGCCACCGTCGGCGGCAGCGGCATCCGTCACCGCGCCATCCGCCCTTACCACTGGCGCGCCGACGAGCGCCGCGAGGGACAACGTGACCAGGAATACCACACCGGGTGTGGCGAATCGCAATTGATGCTCGATCATAAACAACTCCGCAAAAGCCAGATGTCACGCGGCCCACGATCGGGATCGGGGCTGCGAGCCTTCAGGAACGGGAACGAGGCTTAGGCTTGCGGAGGACCGCGATTGCGCGGGGTCGGCGTGTCGGCCGCGACGATCGCGTAGACGGGGGCGGGAGTCGGAAGATAGACGGCCGCGGAAGCGGACAGAGTGCTGGCGGCACCCGAAGCCGGGTTGGCCACCTGGGCGAAGGCCTCGCAGGTTGGGCAGGTGCTGTCTGCGGGCAGCTGCGCGCGCAGCGCGGAGCCCTGGGCGCGGCCGTCATGGCTCAGGTGGCCGAGCTCGTGCAGCACCGCGCCGTGCTGGGCAAACACCAGCAACAGCGACAGGACCCACGGAAGCGACAGGCGACGCACTTACTTACAACAGGAGCGGCCGGGCAAGGGGCGCCGAGTCTAACGCGCCCTGCGGCCGCAAGGCCAGCCGGGCAGCGTCCAGCGGTGCGGATTGTGCGGCGCGCGACTCGTGAAACGCGACGTGCGGCACGCTAGGGACAGGCGAAGTCGGCCGCCCCCACCGGCCGGCACTGCGGCGGGAATCCATGCGTGCGCCAGTACTCAGGCATCCGCCATTGCTCGATCATGCGCTTGCGCGCCGGCGAATTGAGCCACTCCGGCTCGCTGCGCAGCCAGAACACGCGCGAGTCCGTGACGAATCCGGCCATGCGGTCGTAGTCCTTGAGGATCCACAATGCCCCGATCGCAGCCTCCGGGTCGTCGCGCACTTTCTCGACGAGCGCCAGGGCCTCCTGCCGGTCTGCGGGCCCGAAGGCTGGATCGGTCAGTGCCCGAAACAACGCCTGCAGCAGCGGCGGCTGCGCGCGGTATTGCTGCAGCAGCGCGCCCAGCGCACCGATGCGGTCACCGCGCGCAGCCAGAGCGGGCGCAAAATAGACGTCTCCCTTCACGTAGTCCTGCGCGAAGCCGACCTCGTAGAGACGCAACGCCTGGTCGGTATGCCCTTCGCTGAGCTCCACGAGGGCGAGATTGCGGCGGCAGGTCTCATAGGCCGGATCCACATCCAGACAATGCTGCAGATCCGCTCGCGCGCGCTCGAGATATCCGAGGTTTAAGTTGTCGCCGCCGCGCCAGAGGAAAGCCGTCGCATTCTGCGGGTCGCGCTTGATCGCCTCCCCGAGCTCGGTCATCGACTGCTCCCAGCTCCCGGCTTGGCCGACAGCGATGCGGTTTACCCGCACCCGGCCGCGCACCGCGTGCGCGAGCGACAGGCCCGGATCGAGCGCGAGCGCGCGATCGGCGGCCTCGAGTGCCGCCCGATCGTAATCGGCCTCCTCCTTCAGTCCCCAGAACTGAGAGACCACCAGCACGGCCGCGAGCGATTCCCAGGCACGCGCGAACTTCGGGTCCTGGGCCACGGCGGCCCGGAGCAGCTGCGCCGCCTCGTTGAGGTTGGGCTTGCTGCGGGAGAGGAACAGTGCGTGGCCCTTGAGATACAGGTCGTAGACGTCGACGCTCGCCGTGTCGGCCTGCGGCAGCGCAGGCCTGCCGACGCTCGCGCCGGCCGCGCCGATCCTCGCCGTCAGCTGCTCGACGATGTCGGACGCGATCTCGTCCTGGATGCCGAAGAGATTGGCGGTGGTGAGCGGGCGATCGAAGGTCTGCGACCATAGGTGCTTGTCGGTCGCCGCATCGACCAGCTGCGCCGTGATGCGCACGGTGCCGCCGGCCTTGCGCACACTCCCCTCGAGGATATTGCGCACCCCGAGCGCGCGGGCGATCTCCGGCACCCCGAGCCCGGAGTTGCGGAAGCGGAACGAGGAGGTGCGTGAGGCCACCTTGAGGCCGCTCACGTGCGCGAGCACGTTGAGGATCTCCTCGGCGACGCCATCGGAGAAGTAAGCCTGGTTCCCCTCGGGAGAGAGATCGGCAAAGGGCAGCACGGCGATCGATGCCGCCGCCGGCGCTGCGGTGGGCTCCGCCTCCGGGGAGGCGCCGGCCGCGCTCCCGGCTGCGTGCCGGGTCTGGTCGCGCCACACCAGCGCGCCGCCCACCGCCAGCAGGATCGCGATGATCATGACCTCGGTGGCGCTGACCCGCTGGCGCGCATAAGTGCCGCGGTACCACGACACGGTGATGACTATCGGAACACCGAGGATCAGCAGTGCCGCGAACCCCCGCAGCAGCGCGTGCGGCCAGCTGAAGGTATGGCTGAGCATCTCGGCGCCGTGCAGCAGCGTATAGGCAACCGCGAGATACGCGAGCGTCCACTGGCCCACCTTGTGTGCCCTGATGCGCTCCCAGACGCTCTGGGGGAAACCGGAGCGGCCCTGGCGCGCGGGTGCGCTCTCCGATACTCGCGGCGCGATCATTTGGGTGGCGGGGCGTAGCTCATCCCGCGCGCAGGCCGCCGGTCACGCGCCCGCCTGCGTCGACGATGCCGTGCCGCTCGAGCCAGGCGCGCGCATCCGCGGCATCGCCCTCGAACCAGGCGCGCGTCGAGCCGAGGCGAAAGCTGTATCCCCAGGAGTCCATGTCGGCGAGCATGCGGACGCGGCCGACCGCGGACAGCTCCCCGGCGAGCAACACCTGGAGGTAGCACACCGCCGCCTCCTCGAGGTCGTCGCCCCCGGCATCCGTGTCGAGCCCGGCGCGCCGCTCCGGGCTCATGCAGATGTAGTGGGCCGCCTCGTGGAGAATCGAATGCACCGGTGTGTCGAGCCGCGCATGGAGCTGCTCACCCTTCAAGCCCGCTTCGCTGTCGCCCCAGTAGGATCCTGGGATCTCCTCGCCGTGCGCGACCAGCGTCAGGTCCATCCCGAAGCGATCGAGAAGCAGCGCCACCGGCACGCGATCGACGCTGCGCAGCAGCAGCACCGCGGGAGCGCCGAATTCAGGCAGCGCGGTCAGCGCCGCCGCGGATGAGGGGGCGAGCGCGCGTGGCGCGCCGGCTGCCGGTGCTCCGGGCACGGCCCTAGAGCCTCGCCAGGCGCCGCATGACCATGTCGGCGAGGTCCTGGGCCATCGCGCCCCGCAGGATGTCCGCCTCGTGCCCCTTGGCGAGCAGCACTCGCGCATCGAAGCTGTAGCTGCGGGTGGTGGAGATCTCCTGCGGCGGCAGCAGCTCCTTGTCGCCCGCGGTGACCGAGAAGCTCACCGTGTAGGTGAGCTCGTACTCGTTCGGCTGATTGAGGTTCGACACCGACAGCACGCGCTGCTTGAGGTTGTCCTTGAGGATGGTGACGACCGCGGAGGCCTTGTCCTTCTGCGGCGCGAGCTGCGCGCCGTTCGCGAGCAGGGCCCGTTGCAGGCTCTGCACGAAGTCGCTCTGCCGGTCCTCGGCCTCGAGATAGGGAGTCAACACCTTTGCCGGCAACGGCGTGCGTCCCTCGAGATGGAAGCCGCAGCCGCCGAGCGCGAGCAGAGCGCTCAGGGTGAGCGTGGCGGCCGCGGGGCGTTTCATATCACCACGTTGACGAGCTTGCCGGGCACGACTATCACGCGCCGCACCGGCTTGTCGGCCACGAACTTGCGCACCTGCTCGTCGGCGAGCGCGGCCGCCCGCACCGCCGCCTCGTCGGCATGCACCGGCACGGTGATGTGTCCGCGGAGCTTGCCGTTGACCTGCACCACGATGGCGTGCGTTTCCTGGGTGAGCGCGGCGGCGTCGGGCTGCGGCCAGCGCTCATCGACCGACGGGGTCGGGTGGCCGAGCGCCTGCCACAGCGCGTGACAGACGTGCGGGGTGATGGGCGCGAGCACCAGCACGGCGATACCGAGCGCCTCCTGGCGCACGGCCCGCCCCTGCGGGCTCGAGTCTGCGAACCGCCCGATCGAGTTCAGCAGCTCCATGATCGCGGCGATCGCGGTGTTGAAGTTGCGCCGGCGGCCGATGTCGTCGCTGGCCTTGGCGAGCGCCTGGTGCGCCGCGCGCCGCAGCTCGCGCTGCTCCGCGCTGAGCGCAGCCACGTCGAGCGGCGGCGCCTTGCCGGCCGCGACGTGCTCGTATACCGCGTTCCACAGCCGGCGGATGAAGCGCGCGGCACCCTGCACGCCCTCGTCCGACCATTCGAGAGTCTGCTCGGGCGGGGAGGCAAACATGGTGAAGAGCCGCGCGGTGTCGGCGCCGAAGCGCTCGATCAGTCCTTCCGGGTCGACGCCGTTGCCTTCGGACTTCGACATCTTGCCGATGCCCTCGTGCTGCACCTCGAGCGCATCACCGTCGGCGACCAGCACCTCGTAGCGGGTGCTGCCGTCCGGCGCACGCAGCGTCTCGACGTCCGCGGGATTGAAGTAGCGCTTGCGGCCGCCGGGCGGCTGATAGGAGAAGACGTGATTCAGCACCATGCCCTGGGTGAGGAGGCGCGTGAAGGGCTCGCCGAACTTCACGAGCTTGAGATCCCGCATCACCTTGGTCCAGAAGCGCGCGTACAGGAGGTGCAGGATCGCGTGCTCGATGCCGCCGATATACTGATCGACCGGCAGCCAGTAATCGACGCGCTCGTCGACCATCGCCCGCGTGTCATCCGGGCAGGCATAGCGCATGAAGTACCAGGACGAGTCGACGAAGGTGTCCATCGTGTCGGTCTCGCGCCGCGCATCGCCGCCGCACTGCGGACATTTGCACTGATAGAAGGCCGGCGATTTCGCCAGCGGGTTGCCGCTGCCGTCGGGCACCAGGTCCTCGGGCAGCACCACCGGCAGCTGCTCATCCGGCACCGGCACCTCGCCGCACGTGCCGCAGTGAATGATCGGGATCGGGCAGCCCCAGTAGCGCTGGCGCGAGATGCCCCAATCGCGCAGGCGGAACTGCACGCGCTGCCTGCCGAGGCCCTTCTGCTCGAGCGCTGCGGCGATGCTCTCGACCGCCTGCTGGAACGTGAGCCCGGAGAACTCGCCCGAGTTCACGGTCACGCCGTACTCGGAATAGGCCGGGATCCAGGGCGCGCGCACCTCCTCATATGCGCCGGTCGTGGAGCGCACCACGGTGACTACGGCCAGCCGGTTCCTGGTCGCGAACTCGAAGTCGCGCTCATCGTGCGCGGGCACGCCCATGACGGCGCCCTCGCCGTAGGCCATGACGACGTAGTTCGCGACCCACACCTCGAGCGGCTCGCCCGTGAAGGGATGCAGCACGTGCAGCCCGGTCGGCATGCCTTTCTTCTCCTGCGTGGCGAGCTCGGCCTCGATGAGGCTGCCGCGGCGGCATTCCTCCACGAAGACGGCCAGGGTTGGGTTGGTGCGCGAGGCAGCGATCGCTATCGGGTGCTCGGCCGCGACCGCCATGAAGGTGGCCCCGAAGAGCGTGTCGGCGCGCGTGGTGAATACCTTGAGCGAGCCCTTGACGCCGACGGCACTCACCGTATCGGGCGCGTACGGAAAGGAGATGTCGCAGCCGACGCTGCGGCCGATCCAGTTGGCCTGCATGACGCGCACGCGCTCGGGCCACTCGGGCAGCTCATCGAGCGCGGTGAGGAGCTCATCGGCGTAGCGCGTGATCGCGAGGTAATACATCGGGATCTCGCGCTTCTCCACCGGCGCCCCGGTGCGCCAGCCGCGCCCGTCGATCACCTGCTCGTTGGCGAGCACCGTCTGATCGACCGGATCCCAGTTGACGACCCCGCTCCTGCGGTACGCGAGCCCCTGCTCCCGCATGCGCAGGAACAGCCACTGATTCCAGCGGTAGTAGTCCGGATCGCAGGTGGCCACCTCGCGCCGCCAGTCGATGGCAAAGCCGAGAGACTGAAGCTGCGAGCGCATGTGCGCAATGTTGTCGCGCGTCCACCTCGCAGGGGGCACGCCGTTGCTGATGGCGGCGTTCTCGGCCGGCAGGCCGAAGGCGTCCCAGCCCATCGGCTGCAGTACGTTGTAACCCTGCATGCGCAGATACCGCGCCAGCACGTCGCCGATCGTGTAGTTGCGCACGTGGCCCATGTGCAATCTGCCGGAGGGGTACGGCAGCATCGACAGGCAGTAGAACTTAGGTTTGGCGGAATCCTCGCGCGCCTCGAAAGCGCGCCGCCCCCGCCAATACTCCTGCGCGGCGCGCTCGACGGCCGCGGGATCGTAGGTCTCTTGCATCTTGCGGTTACGGCAGGCGCAGCGGCACGAAAATCTGGGCGTCCTCGCGCTGGATCAGGAGCGCCACGCTCTTGCCGGCGGACTTGGCCGCCGCGTCGAGCTCAGCCACGCTATGCACGCGCTTGCCGTTGACGCCGAGGATGATATCGCCGGGCTGGACCTCGGCTGCGGCCGCGGGACCCGTGACCTCCTCGACGACCAGGCTCCCCTGCGTCTCGGCCTGCTGCTTCTCCTGCGGGGTGAGCGGCCGCACGCTGAGCCCGAATGCGCCCGGCACCCTGGCGCCGCCGCCCTGAGAGCGGCCGCGGGCGGAGGCCACCTGCTGCTGCTCGTGCAGCTCGGCGACGCCCACGCTCACGTTCAGCTGCTTGCCGCCGCGCCACACCGTGAGTGTCGTGTCGCTCCCGGGCTTCATCGCCGCGATCGCGCCCGAGAGCTCGCCGTAATGCTCGATCGGGTGGCCGGCGACGGCCAGGATCACATCGCCGGGCTGGATGCCGGCGTGCGCCGCCGGGCCGTCCTTCTCCACCGAGGAGACCAGCGCGCCGCGCGGCCGATCGAGCCCGAAGCTCTCGGCGAGCTGCGCGTTGAGATCCTGGATGGTGACGCCGATGCGCCCGCGCACCACGCGGCCGGTCTTGATGAGCTGCTCCTCGACGTTGCGTGCGACGTCGATCGGGATCGCGAACGAGAGGCCCATGAAGCCGCCCGTGCGGCTGAAGATCTGCGAGTTGATGCCGATCACCTCGCCCGCCATGTTGAAGAGCGGGCCGCCGGAGTTGCCGGGGTTGACCGCCACGTCGGTCTGGATGAACGGCACGTAGTTATCGCTCGGCAGCGAGCGCGAGGTCGCGCTGATGATGCCGGCGGTGACGGTGTTCTCGAAGCCGAACGGTGAGCCGATGGCGAGCACCCACTGGCCGGGCTTGATGCGCGAGGGATCGCCGAGCCTCACGATGGGCAGATTGCTGGCGCTGATCTTGATCACCGCCACGTCGGTGCGCTCGTCGGCGCCGACGACCTTGGCCTGGTACTCGCGCCGGTCGGTGAGCCGCACGGTCACGGTCTCCGCGTCCGCCACCACGTGGGTGTTGGTGAGGATGTAGCCGTCCGGGCTGACGATGAAGCCCGAGCCCGCGCCGCGCACCGGCGGCTGGTTGCCGTGCGGCCCCTCCCCGGGCGCCGGGATGCCGAAGCGGCGGAAGAAATCGTAGAAGGGATCGTTGGGCGAGAGGCCCTGGCCCTGCGGCTGCGTCTTCTCCAGCACCTCGACGTTCACGACCGCGGGCCCGTACTTCTCGACCAGCGCCGTGAAGTCGGGGAGCGCGCGCATCACAGCCTCGGACGCGCCGGAATCGGCAACCGCCGCGGGCGCAGCGGGCGCGGCCGCCTGCGTGGGGGCCGGGGCGGCCGCCGGGTGCATCTGCTGCGCGCTGGTATCGCGCGAGCAGGCCGCGAGCGCCACCGCCAGCGCCAGCACGGCAAGCGGGCTGCGCAGCGGCGGAACGAGGATCGATTCGGCTTTCACGTGCATGTCCCTCAGGTACCCGCGCCGGCCGGCCCGGAACGGATCCGCCACAGCCTATCATTTCGCACCCACAGCCCGTATGCCAGCGCCAGCGTCGCCAGCGTCACGACCAGCCAGTTTCCAACACGCGCATAGGGGGTGAGGCCGGTCAGCGGGGTCACTTTTGAGACCAGTACCACGGGACGGAATTCCGGGGCACGGGCCACGACCTCTGCGTGCGGGCCGATGACGGCGGAAATGCCGTCGTTGGTGGCCCGGATCAGGTAACGGCCCTCCTCCAGCGCGCGCATGCGCGCGACCTGGAAGTGCAGGTGCCGGGCGCTCGAGTGGTCGAACCAGGCGTCGTTGGTCACGTTCACCAGCGCATCGGCACCCCCACGGCGCAGCACCTCGAGCATGGCGCTGCCGTAGGCGTCCTCGTAGCACACCGTGGTCCCGAGCCTGAGGTGCGCCGCCTCGAGCGGCGGCTGATAGGCGGCGCCGGGAGTGAAGTCCGAGTACGGCAGACTCATGAGGCGCATCCACGAGCGTATGAAGTGCGGCACCGGGAAGAACTCGGCGAACGGTACCAGGTGGTGCTTGTCGTACCAGCTCACCTGGGCATCGAGCGCCAGCACCGAGTTGTAGTAGCGCACGGGATCGGAGTCCGAGACGCCGCCTTCGGCGCGCAGGATACCCATGACGAGCGCCGAGCCGTGCGCGTGCGCGTCGCGGTAGATCTGCGTCAGGTAGGGCACGACATCGTTGGCGGTATCGGCCGTTGCCGACTCGGGCCACACGATGAGCGCGTTGCCGAACGCCTGCTCGGTGAGCTTCTGGTAGAGGTCGAGCGTCGCCTCGCGGTTGGCCTCGAGCCATTTCTCATCCTGCGGGACCGCGCCCTGGACGATCGCCACCGACACCGGTGCGCCGGAGGGGTGGGTCCAGGAGACGCCGCGCAGCGCCGCCCCCGCCGCCCAGGGAACGAGCAACACGGCCAGGGCGCTCACCCGCGCCCATTTCGTGCCGCTCACCAGCGCGGCGAGCGCCCCGGCGGAGAGCAGCAGGGCCAGGCTCACGCCGTAGACGCCGGCAACGGGCGCGAGCCCCGCGAGCCAGGTATCGGTCTGCGAGTAGCCGAGCGACAGCCACGAGAACCCCGACAGGAACCAGCCGCGCCACCACTCGACCAGCAGCCACGCCGCCGGCAGCGCCACGAGGGAGCGCATCGCCCCGGTGCGCGGCAGCCAGCGCGCGGCGCAATAGCCGAGCCCTGCGTGGTAGAGCGCCATGATGCCGGTGAGGCCCAGCAACAGGAGGAGCGCCAGCCAGATGGGCGCGCCGCCGAGGGGCAGACTCATCAGGAGCCAGTAGGTGCCGGCGCTGAAGGTGCCGGCGTTGAAGAGCAGCCCCGTCCAGGCCGACTCGCGCGGCGAGGCGTCCTGCCACAGCCACATGAGCACCGCGGGACAAAGCACCGCGAGCGGCCACAGCGCAAGCGGCGCAAAGGAGGCGGCGAGAGCCGCGCCGGCCACGAGCGCGATGAGGGCCCGCAGCCGTGCCGAAGACGGCCGCGGCAGGATAAAGAGGGCCACCTAGGACCCGCCGCCCGCGGCGCGCTCTTCCGGCGGCGGCAGCACGTCGCGCGGTGCCACCACCCTGAGCGCCTCGATGCGGCGGCGGTCGGCGCGCAGCACGCGGAACTCGAAGCCCTCGATCGTCGCACTCTCGCCGCGCCGGGGCAGGTGCCCGAGCTCTTTCATGAGCAGGCCCGCCACCGTATCGAAGCCCTCCGACTCGGAGAGGCGCGCACCGAAGTACTCATTGAACTCGGCGATGCGGGTCACGCCGCGCACCGTGAACTGCCGCTCCGCGTCGCGGCGGATGTTCAGATCGTCCTCGACGTCGAATTCGTCGTCGATCTCGCCGACGATCTGCTCGATCACGTCCTCGATGGTGACCAGCCCCGAGACCCCGCCGTATTCGTCGACGACGATCGCCATGTGGTTGCGGTTGCGGCGGAACTCGCGCAGCAGCACGTTCAGTCGCTTCGACTCGGGCACGAACTGCGCCGGACGCATGAACTCGCGGATGTCGAAGCGCTCGCGCTTCTCCACCGTGAGACGCAGCAGATCCTTGGCGAGCAGGATGCCGACGATGTCGTCGCGGTCCTCGTCCATCACCGGAAAGCGCGAGTGACCGGACTCGACCACCACCGGCAGGATGCTCGCGGAGCGCTCGTCGCGCCGGATGAACACCATCTGGGCGCGCGGCACCATGATGTCGCGCACCTGCAGATCCGAGACCTCGAGCACGCCCTCGATCATCGACAGTGCATCGCCATCGACCAGCCCGCGCTCGCCGGCATCGCGCAGCACCGTGAGCAGCTCCTGGCGGTCCTGCGGCTCGGGCGCGAGTCCCTGGGTGAGGCGCTTGAGCCACCGTCCGGTCGCGTTCAGGTCCTTGGTCATGGCGGTCCCCGGTAGGGGTTGGCGAAGCCGAGGCGGCGCAGCACGGCGATCTCGCGCCGCTCCATGCGGCGCGCGTCGGCGGCACGCTGATGGTCGTAGCCGATCAGGTGCAGCGTCCCGTGCACGATGAGATGCGCCCAGTGCGCCTTCAGGGTCTTCGCCTGCTCACGCGCCTCGCCGCGCAGTACGCGCGGGCAGATCACCAGATCGCCGAGCGCGCGCGCGCCGCCCGGCGTGCCCGCCGGCATGGCGGGCGGCGGGAAGGACAGTACGTTGGTCGGCTGGTTGCGGCCGCGATAGCGCGCATTGAGGCGGCGGCTCTCCGCGGGACTCACCACGCGCACGCCGAGCTCGGCGCCCGGCGCGCGCCTGCCGAGCGCCGCGCTCGCCCAGCGCTCGAGCTCCGTGCGCCGCGGCGACCAGGCCCGCACCCGCCGCTGCAGCTCGAGGTGGAGTGTGCGTGCGCTCACGATGAGCTGCCGTGCGACTCGTAGGCCTGCACGATGCGCTGTACCAGCGGATGGCGCACCACGTCCTGTGCGTCGAAGAAGGTGAAAGCGACACCCGGAACGTCGCGCAGCACCTCGACCACGTGCGACAGGCCGGGCTTCCGGCCGGCCGGCAGGTCGGTCTGCGTGACATCGCCGGTGACCACCGCGCGCGAGCCGAAGCCGATACGGGTGAGGAACATCTTCATCTGCTCGATGGTGGTGTTCTGCGCCTCATCGAGGATGATGAAGGAGTCGTTGAGCGAGCGGCCGCGCATGAAGGCGAGCGGAGCGACCTCGATGACGTTGCGCTCGATGAAGCGCGCTACCCGGTCGAAGCCCATCATCTCGTAGAGCGCGTCGTACATGGGACGAAGGTACGGGTCGACCTTCTGCGTGAGGTCGCCGGGGAGAAACCCCAGCCGCTCGCCCGCCTCGACCGCGGGCCGCACCAGCACGATGCGCCGCACCCGGTCGGCCTGCAGGGCCTCGACCGCGCACGCGACCGCGAGATAGGTCTTGCCGGTGCCGGCGGGCCCGATGCCGAAGGTGAGATCGCCGCCGCGGATGTGCCCGAGATAGTCGCGCTGGTGCTTGCCGCGCGCGCGGATGCCGCCGCGCGGCAGGTGCACGCCGTACTCGCGCACATCCGCGTCCGCGGGCGGCGCGCCGGCCTCGCGGTCGCGCAGCGCCAGATGCACGCGCTCCGGTGTCACTTCCTCGGTGCGGGTGAGCTCGAACAGCTCGCGCAGCGTGTCCTCGGCGTTCGCGGCGAGCGCGCCGCTCACCCGAAAGCTGTCGCCGCGGCGGCGGATGCGCACGTCGAGCCGCTGCTCGAGGAGCCGCAGGTTCTCATCCAGCGGTCCGCACAGGTTGGCGAGCCGGGTGTTGTCGCCGCCGCCGAGATCGAATTCCCGTTGCTCTCGGGGCGATGAGGCAGCCACGGCCATTCAGCCGCAGGCCGCGAGCAGCGCCGGGTGGCTAAGCCGGCCGCGCAGGCTGTGCGCCAGCGCCGCGGTCACTTCGACGTCGGCGAAGTGGTTGATGAGCGAGGCGGGACCGGCGAAATTCACCCAGCGGTTGTTGGCGGTGCGTCCGGCGAGCTCGCGTGCATTGCGCTTCGCAGGCCGCTCGATGAGCACGCGCTGCCGCGTGCCCACCATCGCCTCGCTGATGGCGTGTGCCTGGGTCTCGAGCTGCGCCTGCAGCCGCGCCAGCCGCTCCAGCTTGACCTCGTGGCTCACCTCGTCGGGGAGCGCCGCCGCCGGCGTGCCGGGGCGGCGGCTGTAGATGAAGCTGAACGACTGGTCGAAGCCCACCTGGCGCACGAGCGCGAGGGTCGCCTCGAAGTCGCGCTCGGTCTCCCCGGGGAAGCCCACGATGAAATCCGAGGAGAGCGAGATGTCGGGCCGCACGGCGCGCAGCCGCCGCATCTTGTCCTTGAACTCGAGGCTCGTATAGCCGCGCTTCATGAGCGCGAGCAGCCGGTCCGAGCCGCTCTGCACCGGCAGGTGCAGGTGATTGGCGAGCTGCGGCACGCTCGCGAACGCCTCGATCAGGCTCTCGTTGAACTCGAGCGGATGCGAGGTGGTGAAACGGATGCGCTCGATGCCGGGCACGCGCGCGACGTGGTGAATGAGAGTGGCGAGGTCCACCCGCGCGCCGTCGGCCATGGGACCCGAGTAGGCGTTGACGTTCTGGCCGAGGAGCGTGACCTCGGCGACTCCCTGGGCGGCAAGCGCGCGCACTTCGGCGAGCACCGAGTCGAAGCCGCGGCTCATCTCCTCACCGCGTGTGTACGGCACGATGCAGAAGCTGCAGTACTTGCTGCAGCCTTCCATGATCGACACGAAGGCGCGTGCTCCTTCGGCGCGCGGCTCAGGCAGCGAATCGAACTTCTCGATCTCCGGGAAGCTGACGTCGACCTGCGCACGTCCCGTGCGCCTCAGGTCCGCGATCATCTGCGGCAGGCGATGCAGCGTCTGCGGCCCGAAGACGAGATCGACGAACGGCGCGCGCGCGGTGATCGCCTCACCCTCCTGGCTCGCGACGCAGCCGCCGACGCCGATGATCACTTCGGGGCGGCGACTCTTCATCCGCCGCCACTCGCCGAGGAGCGAGAACACCTTCTCCTGCGCCTTCTCGCGCACCGAGCAGGTGTTCATGAGGAGTACGTCCGCCTCCAGCGGGTTCTCGGCCGCGACGAGGCCGGCACCAGCGTTGAGCACGTCCGCCATGCGCGCGGAGTCGTACTCGTTCATCTGGCAGCCGAAGGTCTTGATGAAGTAGCGGCGGGGCATGGTGAGGCTAGTCGCCGAATTTTAAGGGCTCCGCAATGAGGGGTGTATGGTCACTCTGGAAATATAAAAAACACCAGTCCTATCAGTATCTTGCAGATGCCTGCGTTCCTTCGCCGCCCGCGAACCCCGGCGGGCGCACGCCGCCCCCATCACCAGCGAGCTCACGCAACAGCTCCAGCAGGGCCGTCGACTCACGGACGACCAGCAATTCTCGCAGGCCGATGCGCTGTTCAAGAGCGTCATCGACTCTGACGCTGCTCGCGGTCCAGCAGTACGACGCGGGAGTTCTGCCGGCCTGGCAGCTCGAGCAACATCGCCGTTGGCAGGCTCTGGTCGATCGACCCGATGTACAGGAAGCCATCGCCCGAGTTGGCCGGGTGCGGCACTACCCCACGGAGACCCGAACGCAGCCCCTATCAGGCCGCTAGAACGCGTCCTCAAGGAGCATCTCTAAGGCCGCGCGCCCTAGAACGGAATATCGTCGTCGAATTCCTCGCCCGATCCGCCGCCTGATCCGCGGCCCGCTCCGCCTCCGCCGCCACCACCAGCGACGGCGTCTTCGCCGATGTGCTCCCGCCCGCCGCCGCCGGCGCCCGATGCGCCCGGAGCCATTCCGCCGCCGCCGGACGCGCCACCCGCCCCGCCGCCGCGCCCGCCGAGCATCTGCAGGTCGTTGCCGACGATCTCAGTGGAGTAGCGGTCTTTGCCTTCCTTGTCCTGCCACTTGCGCGTGCGCAGGCTCCCCTCGATGTAGACCTGCGAGCCCTTGCGCAGGTACTCCCCGGCCACCTCCGCCAGCCGCCCGAAGAGCGCGACGCGATGCCACTCGGTGCGCTCCTGCTGCTCGCCGGTCTGCTTGTCGCGCCAGCTCTCGCTGGTCGCCACGCGCAGATTCGCGACCGTGGTGCCGGAAGGCATGGCACGGGTCTCCGGATCCGCGCCCAGGTTGCCGATGATGATGACTTTATTGACTCCACGCGCCATGGTGAGGCCCTCGAAATTGCTTCAGTGGGGCGTGGTCGCCGGCAGCGCCCGCCGATAGTCGGCGCATTCTAGAGGAGCGGCGCAGGCCGCGCGAACCCCTTGAGGTGCGCCGCACGGCCCCCAAATCAAGCCTTTACCCCCGGTTTTGCCGCGCGGCCGTCAAGACTTTGGTCTCGGTGGCGCCAGCGCGTAGAATTTCTGGTTCGATGCAGCAAATTCGCGTGCGCGGCGCGCGCACTCACAACCTCAAGAACCTCAACCTCGACCTGCCGCGCGAGCGGCTGATCGTGGTCACGGGGCTGTCCGGCTCGGGCAAGTCCTCGCTCACCTTCGACACCTTGTACGCCGAAGGCCAGCGGCGCTACGTCGAGTCGCTGTCGGCCTATGCGCGGCAGTTCCTCGCCACTATGGACAAGCCCGATGTCGACAGCATCGAGGGCCTGTCGCCGGCGATCGCCATCGAGCAGAAGGCGAGCTCGCACAATCCGCGCTCGACCGTCGGCACGGTGACCGAGATCTACGACTACCTGCGGCTGCTGTACGCACGCGCGGGCACGCCGCGCTGTCCCGATCACGGCATCGACCTCGCCGCGCAGACCGTGAGTCAGATGGTCGACCAGGTGCTGAAGCTTCCCGAGGGCACGGCGGCGGCGCTGCTCGCGCCGGTGGTCGCTCAGCGCAAGGGCGAGCACCTGGAGCTCCTCGAGGACCTGGGCGCCCAGGGGTTCGTGCGCGTGCGCATCGACGGACGGATCTACGAGCTCGAGGCGCTGCCGGCGCTCGATGGCAAGAAGAAACACGACATCGAGGCGGTGGTCGACCGCATGCGCGTGCGTCCCGACGCCGCGCAGCGCCTGGCGGAGTCGTTCGAGACGGCGCTGCGGCTCTCGGCCGGGCTCGCGCAGCTCATCTTTCTCGACGACCCCGAGCGCGAGCCACTCACCTTCTCGAGCCGGCATGCGTGCCCGGTGTGCGGCTACAGCGTGCCGCCGCTCGAGCCGAAGCTGTTCTCCTTCAACAACCCCTCGGGCGCCTGCCCCGGATGCGACGGACTCGGCGTCGAGGAGTTCTTCGATCCACAGCGCGTGGTGCTGCATCCGCACCTGTCGCTCGCGGGCGGCGCGGTGCGCGGCTGGGACCGGCGCAACGATCATTACTTCCATCTCATCCAGTCGCTGGCCAGACGCTACGGCTTCGACATCGAGACGCCGTGGACGGAGCTGCCGGAGCAGGTGCACCAAGTGCTCCTCTACGGCAGCGGCGCCGAGGCCATCGAGTTCAGCGACCGCGCGGAATCCGGACGGCGTACGCGGCGCCGTCACCCCTTCGAAGGGATTCTGCCGAATCTCACGCGGCGCTACCGCGAGACTTCCTCGCCGATGGTGCGCGAGGAGCTGGCGCGATACCTGAGCCTGCGCCCCTGCCCCGACTGCCAGGGCACGCGCTTGAATCGCACGGCGCGCTTCGTGTTCGTCGCGGAGCGCAGCCTCCCGGAGGTGGCGCACCTCACGGTGGGCCGGGCGCTCGAGTTCCTGCGGAGCCTCAACCTCGCCGGCTGGCGCGGCGAAGTGGCGGCCAAGATCGTCAAGGGCATGGTGGAGAGGCTCGCGTTCCTCGCCGACGTCGGTCTCGAGTACCTGACGCTCGATCGCAGCGCCGAGACGCTCTCGGGCGGAGAAGCGCAGCGCATTCGCCTCGCGAGCCAGGTCGGCTCGGGGCTCACCGGCGTCATGTACATCCTGGACGAGCCCTCGATCGGGCTGCACCAGCGCGACAACCGGCGCCTCCTCGCGACGCTCAAGCAGCTGCGCGACCTCGGCAACACCGTGATCGTGGTCGAGCACGACGAGGAGGCGATCCGCGAAGCCGACCACGTCGTGGACCTGGGTCCCGGTGCCGGCGCCCATGGCGGCCATCTGGTCGCCGAGGGCACGCCGCGCGAGATCGAGGCGGCGCCCGCCTCGATCACCGGCCAGTACCTCTCGGGCCGGCGCCGCATCGAGGTGCCGGGCCTACGCATCCGCCCGGCGCCCGACCGCCAGATCCGCATCGTCGGTGCGCACGGCAACAACCTCTGCAACGTCACGGCGGAGATTCCGCTCGGGCTCCTCACCTGCGTCACGGGCGTCTCGGGCTCGGGCAAGTCGACACTCATCGTCGACACGCTGTTCGGCCACACCGCGGCGCGATTGAACGGCGCGCGTGTCGAGGCCGCGCCTTGCACGGCTGTCGAGGGACTCGAGCAGATCGATCGCGTGATCGACATCGACCAGAGCCCGATCGGGCGCACGCCGCGTTCGAACCCCGCGACCTATACCGGCCTGTTCGCGCCGCTGCGCGAGCTGTTTGCCGCCGTGCCCGAGGCGCGCGCGCGCGGCTACGACGCCGGGCGCTTCAGCTTCAACGTCAAGGGCGGGAGGTGCGAGGCCTGCCAGGGCGACGGCGTCATCCGCGTCGAGATGCACTTCCTGCCCGATGTGTACGTGCCGTGCGATGTCTGCAAGGGACAGCGCTACAACCGCGAGACGCTCGAGATCCGCTACCGCGGCAAGAACATCCACGAAGTGCTCGAGCTCACGGTCGAGGAGGCACTGCGCTTCTTCCAGAACGTGCCGGCCGCCGCCGGCAAGCTCCAGACGCTCGCCGAAGTGGGACTCTCCTACGTGCGGCTCGGGCAGAACGCCACGACGCTCTCCGGGGGTGAGGCCCAGCGGGTCAAGCTCTCGCGCGAGCTCGCCAAGCGCGCGACCGGGCGCACTCTCTACATCCTGGACGAGCCGACCACGGGCCTGCACTTCCACGACGTCGAGCAGCTGCTGCACGTACTGCATCGCCTGCGCGACGAGGGCAACACAATCGTCGTGATCGAGCACAACCTCGACGTCATCAAAACCGCCGACTGGGTGATCGACCTGGGTCCGGAGGGTGGTGAAGGCGGCGGCGAGATCATCGCGACGGGCACGCCGGAGAAGATCGCGGCAAACGCGCGCTCCTATACCGGCGCGTACCTGCGGCCGCTGCTCGCGCGCGACGAGGAGCGGCGCGCGGTCGTGGGGGAGTGAACGCGCCGGGTAGGGACACGTAACTAATTGATTTAATTACGTGACCTGGGACACCATAATGCGATTGCAAATGCGAACGGTTCTCATCCATAATCGCATCCATGGACGCCGTAGCCACTCCCGCCGGGCTCGCCCTTGACCCTGGCTTCGTGAGTCTCGCCGCGCTCCCTCCCGGAACCGCCGGGCGGGTCGTGAGCGTCGGCGCACCCGCGTCCGCCCTCTCCCCGCTCGAGCGGCGGCTGCTCGAGTTCGGCTTCGTGAGCGGGGAGCACGTCGAGGTCCTCGCCGAGGCGCGCCCCGGCCGTGATCCCTTCGTGGTGCGCGTCGGCCATACGACGCTGGCCCTGCGCCGGCGCGAGGCCGAGAGCATCTGGATCCAGTTGCTGCGCTCTGCTCTCCCGCGCGCATCGACCCCGGGCGCAGCCTCCGCGCCATGAACGCGCCGGCGGCTGCGGCGGTCGCCGCGCCGCAGCTCAGTCTCTCCCTGATCGGCGTGCCGAACTGCGGCAAGACCGCACTGTTCAACCGCCTGACCGGCAGCCGCCAGAAAGTCGCCAACTATCCCGGCGTCACCGTCGAGCGCAAGGAAGGGCGGCTCAGGGGCCCGCGCACCGGCCGCAGCTATCGGGTGGTGGACCTCCCGGGTGCGTACAGCCTGGAGCCCACGACGCTCGATGAGGCCATCGCGCGCGATGTGGTCCTCGGCCGCCATGCCATCGAGCCCGCGCCCGATCTTCTGGTGTGCGTCGTCGATGCCACGAACCTGCGCCTCAACCTGCGCCTGGTGCTCGAGCTCAAGCGCCTCAACGTCCCGATGATCGTCGCGCTCAACATGAGCGACGTCGCCGAGCAGCGCGGCTACCGCTTCGATCGCGCCGCGCTCGAGCGCGCGCTCGGCGTGCCGGTCGTGCCCACGGTCGCGATTCGCACCGGCGGGGAGCGCGAGCTGGTCGAGGCGATCGATACCTATGGATTCGCGGATGTCGCGCGCAGCCGCGCACGCGTCGCGGCACCGCCGTCCACCACCGCCGCGGAGATTGAAGCCACGCAGCGCGAGGTGCGCCGCGTACTGGACGAGATCGGCTACCGCGTGCCGGCGCGTGCCGCGATGCTCGCGCGGCTCGACATGGTCGTGCTCAATCCCGTAGCCGGTCCCCTGCTGCTCGCCGTCGTGCTGTTCCTCATGTTCCAGGCGGTGTTCAGCTGGGCCAAGGCCCCGCAGGCCTGGATCAACTCCGGCATCGCCGCCCTGAGCGGCTCGCTCGCGGCGCTGCTGCCCGCGGGACCGCTGCGCGGACTGCTGCTCGATGGCGTCATCGCCGGAACCGGCAGCGTGCTGGTATTCCTGCCGCAGATCCTGATCCTGTTCCTCTTCATCCTGGCGCTCGAGGACTCGGGCTACCTGCCGCGCGCGGCTTTCATGCTGGACCGGCTCATGGGCCGGGCGGGACTCTCGGGGCGCGCCTTCATCCCGCTGCTCTCCAGCTTCGCCTGCGCGATCCCGGGAATCATGGCGACGCGCACCATCCCCTCTTCACGCGATCGGATCACGACCATCATGATCGCGCCGCTCATGACCTGCTCGGCGCGGCTGCCGGTGTATGCGCTGCTGATCGGCGCCTTCATTCCGCAACGCGAGCTCGGTCCCGTGAATCTGCGCGGACTGGTGCTGTTCGCCCTCTACATCGCCGGCGTCGCGAGTGCGCTCGCGGTCGCCTTCGTGCTGAAGCGCACCATGATGCGCGGCGAGTACCGGCCGCTGCTGCTCGAGCTCCCCGAGTACCGCTGGCCGCATCTCTCGAACCTGTTGCTGGGACTGTGGGAACGCACCCGGATCTTCCTGACGCGCGTCGGCACCATCATCCTCACGCTCATGGTGGTGCTGTGGTTCCTCGCGAGCTTCCCGGCGCCGCCGCCCGGTGCCGCGGGTCCCGCCATCCAGTACAGCGTCGCCGGGCTCCTCGGGCGCGGACTCGAATACCTGTTCGCGCCGATCGGCTTCAACTGGCAGATCTCGATCGCCCTGGTGCCGGGACTCGCCGCGCGCGAGGTCGCGGTGAGCGCGCTCGGCACCGTCTATGCGATGTCGGGCGCCGGTGACGTCGCCGGCGCGCTCGCGCCGATCATCAGCCACACCTGGAGCCTCGCCACGGGGCTCTCGCTGCTTGCCTGGTACGTGTTCGCGCCGCAGTGCCTGTCGACACTCGCGGTGGTGAAGCGCGAGACCAACTCCTGGACCTATCCGCTCGCGATGGCGGCGTACCTGTTTGCGCTCGCGTACCTCGGGGCGCTCGTGACCTATCGCGTCGCGTTGGCGCTCGGCGGCGGAGCGGTGGCGGCATGAGCCTGTGGCTGCAGGGCGTGCTGGTGGGCGTGGTGGTCGCCGCATGCGTGCTCTATAGCGCCTGGCGGCTCGCGACACTGAGGCTGCGGCTGCGGGTGCTCGATGCGCTCGGCTCATTGCCGCCGATGCTCACCGCGGCGTGGCTTGCGGCACTGCGCACACGTACGCTCGCGCAGCTCGCCGGCGGCTGCGCCGGCTGCGCCGCGGGAGCCGCGCCTACGCGGGACGCGGCGGCGCGCCCGAATCAAACACCTGGTGCACTTCGCCGTTGACGATGCGTTCCTGGTAGTTGCCGCGCGTGTAGCCGCCGACCACACGGCGCCAGAAGCGCACCGCATCCGCGTTGCGCAGGTACTCGGTGATCTCCCAGCGTCCCGCGAACCGATTGAGGATCAGCTCGACCGCGGTGCGCCCCACGCCGAGACGGCGCCGTGCGCGCGTGATGAAGAATTCCGCCATGCGATAGTCGGTGCGCGGCCGCGGCGGCGCCGCGGGACTCGCGCGCAGCACGCGGGCGAAGCCCGCCGGCTCGCTGCCCTTCAGGATCACCAGCGGAAAGGTATTGGGATCGCCGAACCAGTGCGCGATCTGGTCGGGCTCGCGGTGCCCGATCTCCCCGAGCGCGGGGAACAGGCCGGTGCCGGGATTCAGATCATCGAGATAATCGCGATAGACGCTCTGGATCCAGAGCCGGTCGGCAGGCTGGGCGCGTGCATCACGCACGCTGACGGTCACGGCGGTCCTCGCGCGGGGGCTGATAATGACACGGCCCGGACGGCTCGCGCTTGCGCTCCGTCCGGGCCGCGTTGTTCAGCCGTAAGTCTTGAGACTTACTGCTTCGGCTTCTCCGGCTCGGCCGGGGCCGCAGCGGGAGCGGCTCCAGCGGCGGGCGCGGCAGCAGCGCCGGCTTCGCCAGCAGGAGCAGCCGCCGTACCAGCAGCCGGAGCGGCCTGGTCAGCGGGAGCAGCGGGAGCAGCAGCCGGAGCGGCGGCCGGAGCAGGAGGAGTAGCAGCTTCTGGGCCTGCGGCTTCCTGCTTCGCGCAGGCCGTCAGCATCAGCGCCGCAACGATTGCGCTAAGAGCAAGTTTGGTGTTCATCGATAGTTCCCCGGGGAAGCAAGAGTTGTGTTGATAAGACCACGGCCGGCTAGAGGCCGTTCCGCGCTCATAATCGGGCCGCGGAGAAGGTAAATTCTATAGAAGTCTCGGTACGATTGGAAACTGCCAGGGGCCGCGCGCAAGGCTTTGCTGTCGGGCTGGTGCGACAGACGAGCGGCGGCTGTGGCTGACGGGAGACAAGCGAATGTCAGACATCGAACCCGTTCTTGCACAAGGGCTGGAAGGGTCCTTCGGACCGCATCTGGCGGCGCTCTGCGACCGCACTGCCCGGGCCCTTAACGCCTGTGGCTTCACGGGGTTGCTGGTGCATTCAGGCTCGGCGCTCACGGTTTTCGAGGACGATCGAACCTACCCCTTCACGGCACACGCCCCCTTCAAGGTGTGGGTCCCGCTCTCCGATGCGCCCGACTCGTTCGTCTGGTTCGAGCCCGGATCGCGGCCGAAGCTGATCCTCAACCAGCCCCGCGACTACTGGTATAAGCCCGCGGATCTGCCGCGCGGCTACTGGGTGCGCCATTTCGACGTCCTGCCGGTACCGGACAGCGCCGCCGCGCGCGCCGCATTGCCCCGGGATCTCTCCCGGGCGGCTTACATCGGGGACTCCACCCCCGAGATTGCCGCCTGGGGCCCGGCCACGGTCAACCCACGCACGCTCATGCGCACACTCGATTACGACCGTGCGGTCAAGAGCCCCTACGAGCTCGTCTGCATGCGGGCGGCCAACCGGCTGGGCGCCCGCGGGCATCTCGCGGCCATGCGCGCCTTCGAGGCCGGGGCGTCCGAGTTCGAGATCGAGCTCCAATTCATCGCCGCCTGCGGCCTGCGCGAGCAGGAGCTGCCGTACAACCCGATCATCGCGCTGAACGAAGGCGGCGCGGTGTTGCACTATCAGGTGCTGAACAAGCGCCCGCCGCACGAGCGCCACTCGCTGCTGATCGATGCGGGCGCGGAGTTCGGCGGCTACGCGAGCGACATCACACGCACCCATGCATACCGGGATACGGACTTTCGTGCGCTCATCGCGCGCATGGACGAGCTGCAGCAGCGGCTGTGCGCGGGTGTGCGTGCCGGAGTGGACTGGCGCGACGTGCAGCTCAGGGCGCACGTCGAGACCGGGCGGCTGCTCGCGGACGCCGATCTGGTGCGCTGCACTGGCGAGGAAGCGGTCGCCACCGGGGTCACCAAGGTGTTCCTGCCGCACGGCATCGGGCATCTGCTCGGGATCGAGGTCCACGACGTCGGCGGGTTCATGAAGGCCCGCGGGGATGGCGACATCCCCCGGCCCGAGGGTCACCCGTACCTGCGGCTCACGCGGGTGCTCGAGCCGGGCTTCGTCGTGACCATGGAACCGGGGATCTATTTCATTCCGCAGCTGCTCGAAGCTGCCCGGGCCGACGAAACCCAAGCGAGCCGCATCAACTGGCCGCGGGTCGAGGAGCTGAGGAAATTCGGCGGCATCCGCATCGAGGACAATCTGGCCATCACGCAGTCCGGGTGCGAGAACCTGACGCGCGACGCGTTCCGCGCCGCCACGGCGGGACACGGCTGAATTCCCGAGCGCCGGCGATTCGAGGCGCCGACCACCGGCCGGCTGCTAGCTGCCCTTCTTCTTCAGCTCGCCGTAGGTGGTATCCAGCGTGCCGTCGTCGTTCACGTCGATCGGAAAGTCGTCCTGGTCGCCGTTCAGCCAGCGCAGGTAAATCTTGCCGCCGCCGTACCAGCACTGCGCCTCCCGCTCGCTCGACATGCCGGCCAGCTTGCCGTCCTTCATGACCATGTCGGGCTGGCGCACGGTCGCTTTTCCGGACCGGAACGTAATGGTGATGAGACCCGCCGAGCCCGCCTGCGAGGCATAGCGGCCCTCGAACTTTCCGGCACAGCTCGCAAGACCCGGCTTCGGCGGACCGCCGACTGCCTGAGTCGCGGGCGCCGCGGCGGCCACCTTGGGTGCCGCCGCCGCCGAAACGGGCGCAGCCGCTGCGGCAGCCTGGGCCGCGCCGCGGGCGGGGCATTGCGCCACCGCGGCCTGGAGCTGGGCAAGTGTGTTCTTGCCGCGGACCACCGGCTGACCCTGCTCGTTATAGGCCTGCACGTCGCAAACGCTCCCGTCAGGGGTGCAGCCGAGAATCTTGATGCTCCTGCCGTTCGGGCAGGTGTAGACCTGGCCCACTACGATCGCGGGAGCGCTCGCCAGGACCTCGGCCGCCGCGAATACCAGCAATAAACCCACCAGGGCTCGCGTGAACATCGGACGACCTCCGTTGGGTCGACGGCGGCCGCAACCGCAGAAGGCGCTCCGGCGCATTCTGTTTCTTATATGGGACAATAACTAGCGTTTCGCCAGGAGATCCTTTATATCCTGCAACAATAGCTCAGTCTTCGTGGGCGCCGGCGGGGGCGCATCCGCCGCGGGGGGCGGGGGCCGCTTCAGCTTATTGATGCCCTTGATGACGAGGAAGATCGAGACCGCGATCACCAGGAACTCGAAGGTCGTCTGCAGGAACGCCCCGTACTTCAGCAGCACGGGCTTGCCCGCCGCGTTCGTAGCAATCTGAACCGACAGCTCACTGAAATTCACGCTACCGAGGATAGGCGACAGCGCCGGCATGACGACGTCGCCGACGAGCGATGAAACGATCTTTCCGAAAGCTCCGCCGATCACGACACCGACCGCAAGGTCGATGACGCTACCCTTCATGGCAAATTCTTTGAATTCAGAAGCGAGACTCATGGCGGGCTTCCCCTCAGGTGCCGGTCGTATCGCCGGCTGAGCGGGTGAGCCTACCGGATCGGCTCCGGGCGAGGCAAACGCGGGTGGCTGCTCCAGACAGACGAATGCCCGGCGCGATCGCTCGAGCCGGGCATCAGGTCAGACGGGAAGGATCAGGCGGGCGCCTTCTTCCTGCGGGTGCGCTTCTTCGGCTCTTCGGCAGTTTCGGCGGCCGGCTTGGCCTTCTTGGACTCAGCCTTCGCCTCGGCCCTGGGCTTCGCGCGCCGCGAAGCTTTCTTTGCCTCTTCGGCGGGCGGCTGCTCGGCGGCGGCCGCCGCCGGGCCCTCGACGAGCTGCATGAGGGCCATCGGCGCGGAATCGCCCGGCCGCGGCACCATGCGCAGGATGCGCGTATAGCCCCCCGGGCGCGCCTTGAAGCGGGGACCCAGGTCGGCGAACAGCTTCTCCACCACCTCGGCGTCGCGCAGCCGAGCGAAGGCCAGGCGGCGGTTCGCCTCCTCATCGCTCTTGGCGAGCGTGATGAGCGGCTCGACCACGCGGCGCAGCTCCTTCGCCTTCGGCAGCGTGGTGCGAATGGTCTCGTGCCGCAACAGCGAGACCGACATGTTGCGCATCAGCGCGTGGCGGTGCGAGCTGTTACGCGACAGCTGGCGGCCGGAGAGTTGGTGACGCATAGTTTATTCCTATTGGCTGAAAAAGCCTGCGGCTTTTTCAGCAGGCCAACCGAACGGCGGTCGCGGGCTCGCGGGCAAAAGGCGTGACCTTTGCCCGCAAACAGCAGGCCGGTTTGCAAACTTACTAGATGACGTCGCGGCTGCCTTCCTCGTGCTTCAGGCCCGGCGGCGGCCAGCCGTCGAGGCGCATGCCGAGCATCAGGCCGTGGCTCTGCAGCACTTCCTTGATCTCGGTGAGCGACTTCTTGCCGAGGTTCGGCGTGCGCAGCAGCTCCACCTCGGTCCGCTGCACCAGATCGCCGATGTAGTGGATGTTCTCGGCCTTGAGGCAATTGGCGCTGCGCACGGTGAGCTCGAGCTCATCGACCGGGCGCATCAGGATCGGATCGAACTGCATCTCCGAGACCTTGGTCGCCGCCTCTTCCTCGCCCTGCAGGTCGATGAACACCGACAGCTGATCCTTGAGGATCGCGCCGGCGCGGCGAATGGCCTCTTCCGCGTCGATCGTGCCGTTGGTCTCGATGTCGATGACCAGCTTGTCGAGGTCGGTGCGCTGCTCGACGCGCGCCGCGTCGACCGAGTAGGTGACGCGCCGCACCGGCGAGAACGACGCATCGAGCTGCAGCCGGCCGATTGGGCGCGTCTGCTCCTCGAAGGCGACGCGCGAGGCCGCCGGGCGATAGCCGCGGCCGCGCTCGACACGCAGCGTCATGGAGAGCTCGCCCGCCTTGGTGAGATTGGCGATCACGAGCTCCGGGTTGACGACCTCGATGTCGTGATCCACCTGGATATCGCCGGCGGTCACCGGGCCCGGCCCCTTCTTGTGCAGGCGCAGCTCGGCGCTGTCGCGCGTGTGCATTCTCAGCGCCACCGTCTTGAGGTTGAGGAGAATGTCGACCACGTCCTCCTGCACACCCTCGATGCTGGTGTACTCGTGCAGCACGCCGTCGATCTCGACCTCGGTGATGGCGGCGCCCGGCATGGACGACAGCAGCACGCGGCGCAGCGCGTTGCCGAGCGTATGGCCGAAGCCGCGCTCGAACGGCTCGATCACCACGCGCGCCTGGCGCGGGGCGATCGGCTGCACCTTCACCACCCGGGGTCTCAGGAACTCGCTTACAGAACCCTGCATTGCAGTTTCACCTTGCCGGCAACAGCGGCCGGCGCAAACATGAAGAATCCACTTACTTCGAGTACAGCTCGACGACCAGGTTCTCGTTGATGTCGGGCAGGACGTCGTCCCGGCCCGGCGCCGACTTGAACACGCCGCGAAACTCCTTGTCGTTGACCTCGACCCAGTCGGGCAAACCCACCTGCTGCGCGACGTTGAGCGCGCTCTGGATGCGCAGCTGCTTGCGCGACTTCTCGCGCACCTGGACGATGTCGCCGGCCTGCACCTGATAGGAGGCGATGGTCACCGGCTTCTCGTTCACGGTGATCGCCTTGTGGCTCACCAGCTGGCGCGCTTCGGCGCGCGTCGCGGCGAAGCCCATGCGGTACACCACATTGTCGAGACGGCACTCGAGCAGCCGCAGCAGCGTCTCGCCCGTGGCGCCGGTCTTGCGGGCCGCCGCCTTGTAGTAGTTGCTGAACTGCCGCTCCAGCACCCCGTACATGCGGCGCAGCTTCTGCTTCTCACGCAGCTGCAAGCCGTAGTCGGAGAGGCGCTGACGGCGCTCGCCCTTGATGCCGCCGGGCGGCACGGTGAGCTTGCACTTGTTCTCGAGCGGCTTGACGCCCGATTTCAGGAACAGGTCCGTGCCCTCGCGGCGAGCGAGTTTGCATGTGGGTCCGGTGTAACGCGCCATGGTTTCCTCGTTGCCTCTACACGCGGCGCTTCTTGGGCGGACGGCATCCGTTGTGCGGGATGGGCGTCACGTCCGAGATGCTGGTGATCTTGAGACCGCAGTTATTGAGCGCGCGCACCGCAGATTCGCGCCCGGGACCGGGACCGCCGACGCGCACCTCGACGTTCTTCACGCCGTGCTCCTGCGCCGCCACGCCGGCCTTCTCGGCCGCCACCTGCGCGGCGAACGGCGTCGACTTGCGCGAGCCGCGGAAGCCGCAGCCGCCCGACGTCGCCCAGGAGAGGGTGTTTCCCTGCCGGTCGGTGATCGTGATGATCGTGTTGTTGAAGGAGGCATGCACGTGCGCGATCGCATCGAGCACGTTCTTGCGCGCCTTCTTCGGCTTCTTGGGAGTCGCCGCCGCCGCCGCTGCGGGAGCCGCACCTGCCGCCGGCGCTGCCGCCGGGGCCGCTGCCGCGCCCTTCGCTTCAGGTTTCTGCTGTTCAGCCATGCTTTATGCCTTTCCCGGCGGGGCGTTGAGCTTCACCGCCTGCTTGCGCGGTCCCTTGCGGGTGCGCGCGTTGGTGCGCGTGCGCTGGCCGCGCACCGGGAGCCCACGGCGATGGCGGATGCCGCGCCAGGAACCGAGGTCCATGAGCCGCTTGATGTTCATCGACACTTCGCGTCGCAGGTCGCCCTCGACCGCGAACTTGGCAACGGCCGAGCGCAGCGCGTTTACCTCGACCTCGGTGAGATCCTTCACCTTGGTGGCGGGGTTGACGCCGGCCGCCTCGCAGGCGGCGTGCGCGCGCGCGCGGCCCACGCCGAAGATGTGCGTGAGCCCGACCCACACGTGCTTGTTCATCGGGATGTTGATACCGGCTATGCGTGCCATGTGTGCCTTACCTCAACCCTGGCGCTGCTTGTGGCGCGGGTCCGAGCAGATGACGTAGACCACGCGCCGGCGGCGCACGATCTTGCAGTTCTTGCAGATCTTCTTGACCGACGGACGTACTTTCATTGCTTAACCACCCGAGCCCGTTCGCCCGTAGCCGAGCAAGTTGGCCTTCTTGAGGAGCCCCGGGTAGTGATGCGACATCATGTGCGCGTTCAGCTGTGACATGAAATCCATCACCACCACCACGACGATGAGGAGCGAGGTGCCGCCGAAACGGAACGGCACGCCGTACCAGGAAATGAGGATCTCGGGCACCAGGCACACCACGGTGACGTACAGCGCGCCCCACAGCGTGAGGCGTGTGAGCACCTGGTCGATGTACTCGGCGGTCTGCTGGCCCGGGCGGATGCCGCGCACGAAGGCGCCGGACTTCTTGAGGTTCTCGGCGGTGTCGCGCGCGTTGAACACCAGCGCCGTGTAGAAGAAGCAGAAGAAGATGATCAGTACCGCGTAGATCACCAGGTGCAGCGGCTGGCCGTAGCCCAAGGCCGCAGCCACGTCTTGCGCGATGTTGGCGTACCAGGTGTCGGAGTTGGCGCCCAGGAAGCTGGCGATGGTCGCGGGGAAGAGCAGCAGGCTCGACGCGAAGATCGGCGGAATAACGCCCGACATGTTGATCTTGAACGGCAGGTGGGTGCTCTGGCCCGCGTACATGCGTCGGCCGACCTGGCGCTTGGCGTAATCGACCGGGATGCGCCGCTGGGCGCGCTCCATGAACACCACGAAGCCGGTGACGCCCACCACCAGGAACAGCAGCGCAAGTGCCACCGGTCCCGGCATCTCACCATTGCTCACCGACTCCATGGTGTTGCCCACCGCTCCCGGGAGCCCGGCGACGATCCCCGAGAGAATGATCATCGAGATGCCGTTGCCGATGCCGCGCTCGGTGATCTGCTCACCGAGCCACATGAGGAACATCGTCCCCGTGGTCATGGTGATGGTGGCGATCATCAGGAACGGCCAGCCGCTGATCAGCGTCATGCCGCCCTTCTCGATCGCGCCCGCGGCCGCGAACGACTGGAACAGCGCGAGGATCACCGTGCCGTAGCGCGTGTACTCGGTGATCTTGCGGCGGCCCGACTCGCCTTCCTTGCGCAGCTCCATGAGCGTCGGCACCACCATCGACATCATCTGGATGATGATCGAGGCGGAGATGTAGGGCATGACCCCCATGGCGAAGATCGACAGGCGCGACAGCGCGCCGCCCGAGAACAGGTTGACGATCCCGAGGATGGTGTTGGACTTGTCGCCGAAGAAGCGCGCCACTTCCGCCGGGTTGATGCCCGGCACCGGGATGAAGGTGCCGATGCGGTACACCACCAGCGCGCCGATCAGGAAAAAGATGCGGCTGCGAATCTCCCCGAAACGGGCAGCATCGCCGAGCGTTGCGGCCGGATTGCTGAATGGAGTATTCGCCATTGCCCAGGCGTTCCTTAAGTCCCGGCCTTCTCGGCGGCGCCCTGTTCGATCTTGCCGCCCGCGGCCTCGATCGCCGCGCGCGCACCCTTGGTAGCCGCGACACCCTTCAGCGTCACGGCCTTCTTGAGCTCTCCGGACAGCACCACCTTGGCGCGCTCGGCCGAGGGCGGCACGACCCCGGCCCGCTTCAGGGCCTCGAGATCCACCACCGCGCCCTCTACCTTGGCGAGCTCGTGCAGGCGCACCTCGGCGCGCGTGCGCTTGATGTCGGAGCGGAAGCCGACCTTCGGTATCCGGCGCTGCAGCGGCATCTGACCGCCCTCGAAGCCGACCTTGTGGTAGCCGCCCTTGCGGGCGCGCTGTCCCTTGGTGCCGCGGCCGCAGGTCTTGCCCTGGCCGGCGGAGGCGCCGCGTCCGACGCGCAGCCGTGGGCGGCGGGCGCCGGGGGCGGGTTTCAGTGTATTGAGTCGCATGAGCTTCAGACGCCTTTCCCGGCGGCGCGGTTCGCCGCGCCGTCACTTTCGACCTTGAGCAGGTGCACGGCCGTCTGGATCATGCCGCGGTTCTCCGGCGTGTCCCTGACCGTCACACTCTGATGAATACGGCGCAGCCCCAGCCCGCGCGCGGATGCCCGGATGTTCGCGAGCTGCCCGGCCAGGCTCCTTACCAGCGTCACCTTCAGTTCTTTGTCCGCCATGATCCTCAGCCCGTGATCTCTTCGAGGCTCTTGCCGCGCTTCGCCGCGATCTCCTCGGGCGAGCGGATCTTGGCGAGCGCGTTGATGGTCGCGCGCACCACGTTGATCGGGTTGCGTGAGCCGTAGCTCTTGGCGAGCACATTACGCACGCCCGCGCACTCGAGCACGGCGCGCATGCCGCCGCCGGCGATGACGCCGGTACCATCGGACGCCGGCTGCATGTAGACGCGCGTGGCGCCATGGGCGCCGGTGATCGCGTAGTGCAGCGAATCGTTGCGCAGCGCCACGTTGATCAGGTTCTTGCGCGCCTGGGTCATGGCCTTGGAGATCGCCACCGGCACCTCACGCGCCTTGCCGAAGCCGTAGCCGACGCGCCCCGCGGTGTCGCCGACCACCGTCAGTGCGGTGAAGCCGAACTGACGGCCGCCCTTGACGACCTTCGCGGTGCGATTCACTGCGACGAGCTTCTCGATGAACTCGTCCGCCGGCTGACCCTTTTCCGCTCTCGCCATATGGTGTTACCTGCTCAGAATTCAAGACCCGCTTCGCGGGCCGCATCCGCGAGCGCCTTGACGCGCCCGTGGAACTGGAAACCGGACCGATCGAAGGCCACGCGGCTCACGCCAGCCGCCCTGGCCTTCTCGGCGATTGCCCGGCCGACGGCCTTGGCCGCCTCGACATTGCCGGTGGTCTTCAAGCCCTCGCGCACCTTCTCCTGCACGGTGGAGGCGGCCGCGATCACCCTGGCGCCCGAGTCGGTCGTGACCTGGGCATAGATGTGCTTCGGCGTGCGGTGCACCGTGAGGCGCGCGCAACCCAAATCGCGGATGTGCGCGCGCGTCTTGATCGCGCGGCGCAGCCGCCGCTCTTTCTTTGTGGTACTCATTTCTTCTTGCCCTCTTTGAGGGTGATCTGCTCGCCGGCGTAACGCACACCCTTGCCCTTGTAGGGCTCGGGAGGACGCACGCCGCGGATCTCCGCCGCCACCTGGCCGACCTTCTGCCGGTCGATGCCCCGGACGATGATCTCCGTCTGGCTCGGGGTCTCGATGCTGATGCCCTCCGGGATCGGGAAGTTCACCGGGTGCGAGAAGCCGAGCGTCAGATTCAGCGTCTTGCCCTGCAGCTGCGCGCGAAAACCCACGCCGACCAGCTCGAGCTTCTTCTCGTAGCCCTTGGTGACGCCGCGCACCATGTTGGCAAGATGCGCGCGCGTCGCGCCGGCGCGCGTGCGCGCCAGGTCCGGGTCGGCGAAGCTCACCTGCAGCTTCTTCTCCGCCTGCGCCACGGTGACGCCGGGGGTGAGAGACAGGCTCAAGGAGCCCTTGGCGCCCTTGATGGTCACCGCCTCGGCGGCGACGGTCGCGGTCACGCCCTGAGGCAGCTCGACCGGTGCTTTGGCAATTCTCGACATGATGGCTCTCTACATCAGGCGACGATGCACAGGACTTCGCCGCCCTGTCCGATCGAGCGTGCCTGCTTGTCGGTCATGACGCCCTTCGGGGTCGAGACGATCACCGTCCCCATACCCCCGAGTACCTTCGGCAGATGGTCCTTGCCGCGATAGATGCGCAGCCCCGGACGGCTGACGCGCTCCAGGCGGTCGATCACCGGCCGGCCCTCGAAGTACTTGAGCCCGATGGTGAGGCGCGGCTTGCCGCTGTCGGCGTCGAGGCGGAAGTCGGCGATGTAGCCCTCCTCCTTCAGCACCTTGACGATGGCGGTCTTCAGTCGCGAGGAGTCGAGCTGCACCTCGCTCTTGCCGGCGGTCTGGCCGTTACGGATGCGGGTGAGAAGATCAGCGACTGGATCGGTCATGCTCATGCTGCGTCCCTCACCAGCTCGCCTTCGCGAGGCCCGGAATCTCGCCGCGCGCGGCCACCTCGCGGATCTTCACCCGCGACAAGCCGAACTTGCGGTACACGCCGCGCGAGCGGCCCGTGATGGCGCAGCGATTTCGATGGCGCGAGGGACTCGCGTCCCGCGGCTGCGACTGCAACGCCGCCTGTGCCGCCGCGCGCTGCTCGGGCGAAGTCTTGGGGCTGCGAATCAGCTCCTTGAGCTTCGCGCGTCTTGCCGCGTATTTCTTCACCACACGTGCGCGACGCTTCTCGCGCTCGACCATGCTCGTCTTTGCCATAGACTTTAGCGTTTCCTGTGGTCCGGTTACTTCCGGAACGGGAAGTTGAATGCCTCGAGCAACGCTCGGCCGTGACGGTCGTCCTTCGCCGTCGTAGTGATGGTGATATCCATGCCCCGGACCTGGTCGATCTGGTCGTACTGGATCTCGGGGAAGATGATCTGCTCCTTGACGCCGAGCGAGTAGTTGCCCTGGCCGTCGAAGGCGCGCGGCGACACGCCGCGGAAGTCGCGGATGCGCGGCATCGCGATGCTTATGAGGCGGTCGAGGAACTCGTACATACGAGTGCCCCGCAGCGTCACCTTGGCGCCGACCGCGAGTCCCGCGCGGATCTTGAAGGACGCGATCGCCTTGCGCGACTTGGTCACGAGCGGCTTCTGCCCGGTGATCTTGGTGAGATCGGCGACCGCGGCGTCCATGATCTTCTTGTCGGCGACCGCCTCGCCGACGCCCATGTTGACCGTGATCTTGGCTATACGCGGCACCTGCATCACGTTCTCGATCTTGAGTTCCGAGCGCAGCTTCGGGATGACCTGCTCGCGGTAGAACTGCTGGAGCCGCGGCGGGCCAGAGCGCTGGTCGGCCACCCGGTGCGCCGGCGCCCCAGCCTGCTTGCCGGCCTGGGCTTCCGCCTGCTTCTCGGCGTGCTTGTCCGCCTTCTTCTGCTTGCCGGCGGCTTTGCCGGCTTCTTTGCCTGCAACCGCTTCAGACATCGAGCATCTCTCCATTCGACTTGAAGAAGCGCACACGCTTGCCGTCGGCGAGCGTCCTGATGCCGACGCGATCGCCCTTCTTGGCGGACGGGTTCCAGATCGCGACCTTGGAGGCCGCGAGCGGCATCTCCTTCTCGACGATGCCGCCCTGCCTGTTGGCCTGCGGGTTCGGCTTCTGGTGCTTCTTTACGCGGTTGATGCTCTCGACCACCACGCGGCCGTCGGCCAGCACCTGCAGCACCGCGCCCTTGCGGCCCTTGTCGCGCCCGGAAACCACCACCACCTGGTCGCCCTTGCGGATCTTGTTCATGACTTACAGCACCTCGGGGGCCAGCGAGATGATCTTCATGAACTGCACGTTGCGCAGCTCTCGCGTCACGGGCCCGAAGATGCGCGTACCGATCGGCTCGAGCTTGTTGGTCAGCAGCACCGCCGCATTGCCGTCGAAGCGGATCAGGGAGCCGTCGGGGCGGCGCACGCCGTGCGTGGTGCGCACCACGACCGCGTCGTAGACCTCGCCCTTCTTCACCTTGCCGCGGGGGATCGCGTCCTTGACGCTCACCTTGATGACATCGCCCACGGTCGCATAACGGCGCCGCGTGCCGCCGAGCACCTTGATGCACATCAGGGTGCGCGCGCCGCTGTTGTCGGCGGCATTCAGCATGGTGCGCAGCTGGATCATGACCGCGCCGCCTTTTCCACGATCGCGACCAGTCGCCACGACTTGTGCCGCGACACGGGGCGGCACGGGATGATGGTGACGAGATCGCCCTCCTGCGAGCTGCCGTTCTCGTCGTGCGCCAGAAGCCTGGTGGTACGGCGGATGAACTTGCCGTACATCGGATGCTTCACCAGCCGCTCGATCTCGACCGCGATGGTCTTCTGCATCTTGTTGCTCACCACGCGCCCGGTGAGGGTACGCTTGCCGCGCGTGTCGGCCGCGGGCGCCGCCATCGTCTCGGCGGCCGTGGCGGCCTGCACCGCTGCGGGCGCGGCGGCCTCGAGCGCCGGGGCCGCGGGGGCCGGCTTCGCCTTGGCGTGCGACTTCGCCTTCGCGGTCTTGGCCTTAGGTTGCGCCTTGCTGGTCTTTGCCTTCGTCGGGCTCATTTCCCCTTACCTCCGCCGCCGGCGAGCTGCTTCGCCCGCAGCGCCGTCTTCACGCGCGCGATGTTGCGGCGCGCGGCACTGAACTGATCGGGCTTGGGCTGCTGGCCGGTGGCCCGCTGCATGCGCAGCGCGAACTGCTCCTTGCGCAGTGCGAGGAGCTCGTCGGCCAGCTCAGCCTCCGAGTGGCTGCGCAGCTTCTCGCGAAACTGACGTACCTGACCGAGTTTCATTTAGCGAACCTGCCGTTTCACGAACATGGTGGACACCGAGAGCTTCGAGCCCGCCAGGCGAAACGCCTCGCGGGCGGTGGGCTCGTCCACTCCTTCCATCTCGAACAGCACCTTGCCGGGCTGCACGCGCGCCACGTAGTACTCGACGTTGCCCTTGCCCGAGCCCATGCGGACCTCGAGCGGCTTCTTCGAGATCGGCACGTCCGGGAATACCCGGATCCAGATCTGCCCGCCGCGCTTCACGTAGCGCGCCATCGCACGGCGCGCGGCCTCGATCTCGCGGGCCGTCATGCGCGCACGGCTGGTGGCCTTGAGTCCAAATTCGCCGAAGGACACGTTGGCGCCGCGGGTCGCAAAGCCGGGGTTGCGGCCTTTGAACTGCTTGCGGTACTTGGTGCGTTTGGGCTGCAGCATCTCGTTATGCCTTCACGGATCAGGCCTGGGCCGGCGGCTCGGCGGACCCAGCGGCCGCGGGCGCAGCCACGGCAGCCACCGGCGCGGCAGCGGCCGGCGCGGCAGCGACAGGCGTAGCGGCAGGCGTAGCGGCGGCGGGCGCGGCGGCGGCGGCGGGCGCGGCCTCCTCGGCCGGTTCTTGCGCGGCGAGCTCGCTCTTGTCGAACACCTCGCCCTTGAAGATCCATACCTTGACGCCGATGACGCCGTAGGTGGTATTCGCCTCCGACAGGCCGTAGTCGATGTCGGCGCGGAAGGTGTGGAGCGGAATGCGTCCCTCGCGGTACCACTCGGTGCGGGCGATCTCGGAGCCGTTCAGGCGCCCGGAGACGCGCACCTTCACCCCGAGCGCGCCCGATCTCATGGTGCTCATCACGGCGCGCTTCATGGCGCGGCGGAACATCACGCGCTTCTCGATCTGCTGCGCGATGGAGTCGGCGACCAGCTGCGAGTCGAGCTCGGGCTTGCGGATCTCGGCGATGTTGAGCCGCACGTCGGTGACCGCCATGCCGAGCAGCGCCGCCGTTTCCTGGCGCAGCTTCTCGATGTCCTCGCCCTTCTTGCCGATCACGATGCCGGGGCGCGCGGTCTGGATGGTGATGTTGACCTTCTTGGCGGCGCGCTCGATCTGGATGCGGCTCACCGAGGCCTCGGCCAGCTTCTTGTGCAGGAACTCACGCACCCGGAAGTCGGTGTGCACTTGAACCGGGAACTGCTTCTTGCTGGCGTACCAGCGGCTGGTCCAGTCGCGGGTGATCCCGAGGCGTATGCCTAGCGGATTGACCTTCTGACCCATGGCACTTAATCCTTCTTGCCGTCGCTCACGCCGACGGTGATGTGACTGTTGCGCTTGATGATGCGCGTGCCGCGTCCCTTGGCGCGCGCCGCAAAGCGCTTGAATTGCGGGGCCGCGTCCACGTGGATGAGCGACACCTTGAGGAGGTCAATGTCCGCGCCGTGGTTGTGCTCGGCGTTGGCGACCGCGGACTCGAGCACCTTGCGCACCAGCTTGGCGCCCTTCTTGGGCATGAATTTCAGCGTCGCGATCGCATTGCCGACCGGCTTGCCGCGCACCACGTCGGCAACCAGCCGGCACTTCTGCGGAGAGATGCGCGCATAGCGGAGTCTGGAGGTGACTTGCATGTACTTTCCTGCCCCGGCCTCAGGTCGTCGCCGCCGGCGCCGCCTCCACCTTGCGATCGCCCGAGTGCGCCTTGAAGGTGCGCGTGGGAGCGAACTCGCCGAGCTTGTGGCCCACCATGTTCTCGGTGACGAGCACCGGCACGTGCTGGCGGCCGTTGTGCACGGCGATGGTGAGTCCGACCATCTCCGGAATGATCATCGAGCGGCGCGACCAGGTCTTGATCGGCTTGCGATCGTTCCTGGCGGACGCCGTCTGCACCTTCTTGGCGAGGTGCAGATCGACGAACGGTCCCTTTTTCAATGAGCGTGGCATGACTTAAGCGCTCCGATCAGCGGATACGGTTCTTGCGGCGCTGGACGATCATGTTGTCCGTGCGCTTGTTGTGACGGGTCTTCAAGCCCTTGGTGTTCCAGCCCCACGGCGACACCGGGTGCGGGTTGCCCTGGCCGGACTTGCCCTCGCCGCCGCCGTGCGGGTGATCGACCGGGTTCATGGCGAGCCCGCGCACCGTCGGACGGATACCACGCCAGCGCTTCGCGCCGGCCTTGCCGTAGCTGCGCAGGTTGTGCTCGTCGTTTCCCACCTCGCCGATCGTGGCGCGGCAGTCGATGTGCACCTTGCGCGTCTCGCCGGACTTCAGGCGCACGTAGGCGTAGATCCCTTCGCGCGCGGTGAAGGAGACCGAGCTGCCGGCGCTGCGGGCGAGCTGGCCGCCGCGGCCGGGCTTGAGCTCGACGTTGTGGATGATCGAGCCGACCGGAACGTGGCGCAGCGACATGGCGTTGCCCGGCTTGATCGGCGCATCCGCGCCCGAGCGCACTTCGTCGCCGGGCTTCACGCCCTTGGGCGCGATGATGTAGCGCCACTCGCCGTCCGGGTACTTGATGAGGGCGATGTGGCTGGTGCGGTTCGGATCGTATTCGAGGTGCTCGACGACGCCGGTGATGCCGTCCTTGTCGCGCTTGAAGTCGATGATGCGGTACTTCTGGCCCGAGCCGCCGCCGTGGTGGCGTGTGGTGATGCGGCCGAAGTGGTTGCGCCCGCCGGTCTTCGACTGGTGGGAGGTGAGCTCCATGCGCGGTCCGCCCTTGTGCAGGTGCGAGCGGTCCACCTTCACGACGGCGCGCGTGCCGGGAGTGCGGGGCTTGTACTTGATGAGAGCCATAGCGGTGAGTCCTGTCAGGCCTTGGCGCGCGCTTCGTAGTCGATGGTCTGGCCGGGCGTGAGGCTCACGTAGGCTTTCTTCCAGTCCTGGGTGCGCCCGGCGATGCGGCCGAAGCGGCGCTGCTTGCCCGGCTCGTTGACCACCTGAACGCCCGCGACCTTGACGTCGAACATGAGCTCGACGGCTTTCCGGATGTCGGTCTTGGTCGCCTCGCGCCGCACACGGAACGTGTACTGGTTGTGGTTCTGCATGGCGAGCGAGGTCTTCTCGGTCACGTGCGGAGCGATCAGCACGCTCATCAGCTGCTCACGGTTCACTGCAGGCGCTCCTCGATGAGCTTCACGGCGCCGATCGTCATCAGCACCTTGTCGTAGGCGGTGAGCGAGACGGGATTGAGCGCGGTCACCTCGAGCACCTCGACGTGCGGGAGGTTGCGCGCGGCGAGCGCGAGCTTCTGGTCCTGCGCCTCGACCACGATCAGCACCGAGGGGAGCGACCACTCCTTGAGCTGATTCGCGAGCAGCTTAGTCTTCGGCTCGGTGAGCTGGAGACGATCGGTCACCAGCAGCCGCTCGGTGCGCGCGAGTTCCGAGAGCATCGAGCGCAGCGCGCCGCGGTACATTTTGCGGTTCACCTTCTGCTCGAAATTGCGGGGCTTCGCCGCGAAGGTCTTGCCGCCGCCGACCCAGATGGGCGAGCGGTTCGAGCCCGCGCGCGCCTGGCCGGTGCCCTTCTGGGCATAGGGCTTGCGCCCGCCGCCACTCACCTCGGCGCGCGACTTCTGCGCCTTGGTGCCGGCCCGGGCGGCGTTGCGGTAGGCGGTCAGCACCTGGTGCACCAGAGCCTCGTTGAACTTGTGGCCGAAGGCGGCTTCAGACACCTGAACCGTCGCCCCGCCATTCACTGACTTGAGCTGCATGGCTTATTTCTTTCCCTGCTTGGCCGGGTCCTTCGAGGCGGTGGCGCCGGCCTTGATCGGGGCGAGGGTCTTGCGCTTGGCGCGGCGCGCGGCCTTCAGCGAGGGGCGCACGATCACCTGTCCACCCTCGACGCCCGGCACGGCGCCGCGGATCAGCAGCAGGTTTCTCTCGAGGTCGACCTGCACGACACGCAGGTTCTCGGTCGTGCGGCGCATGACACCCATGTGGCCCGACATGCGACGGCCCTTGAACACGCGGCCCGGCGTCTGGCGCTGGCCGATCGATCCCGGGGCGCGATGCGACAGCGAGTTACCGTGGCTCGCGTAACCGCCGGCAAAGTTGTGGCGCTTCATGACGCCGGCGAAGCCCTTGCCCATGGTGGTGCCGGTGACATCGACCGCCTCGCCCTCCTTGAAGAGGTCGGCCTTGATCTCAGCCCCGGCCTTCAGGTCGCTCTTGTCGGCCTCGGCGAGGCGGAACTCGACGAGCGCGCGGCCCGGAGCCACGCTGGCCTTCGCATAGTGACCGGCGACGGCTTTCGAATAGAGCTGCGGACGGCGCACGCCGTAGGTGACCTGGACGGCGCGGTAGCCGTCTTTCTCCTGCGACTTCACCTGCGTGACGCGGTTCGGCAGAACCTCGACCACGGTGACCGGCACTGTCTCGCCGGCGTCCGTGAACACGCGCGTCATGCCGGCCTTGCGGCCGACGAGTCCGATAGCCATGTCTGTCCTCTCACCACGCGGGCGCCGCAAACCGCGCCCTCAAACCCATTGGGCATGGAGCTAAGTTATTGAGACAACAGGAGATTTTCGCAGACCAAGGCTGCGCTGATCTCGAGTGGTCTTGGAGCCAGGACCCCGGAAGGGCCTGAGCATCCAACCTCGCCCGATGCCGCTTTCGCGACCAGACCTCCGGAAACCGGGGGCCCAAAAGGGCGCGCAGTATAGGCGCGGCGGAGCGCTCAATCAACCCCGGTAGAACAGCCTCGCCAGGCGCAGCTGCAGCCGCCGCAGAGCGAACAGCTGATCGATCTTGCGGCGCTTGCCGGGCCCGTATGGCGGGAGGAAGGTATTGAAGCCCCCGCCCCGGCCCTTGACGAACATCCCGCGCGGATTTGAGAACTCGCGGAAGCCGTCGTGGCCGTGATAGCGCCCGCTGCCGCTGCGGCCGACGCCGCCGAAGCCCAGCTCATCGAGTGCGGCCTGGGCGGCGATCGCATTCACCCCATAGCCTCCCGAGAAGGTCTCGCGGCGGAAGCGCTCCACCAGCGCCGCATCGCGCGTATAGAGATAGAGCGCGAGCGGCCGCTCGCCGCGCTTGAGCGTGCCGATGACGTCGTCCAGGGAATCGTAGGGAATCACCGGCAGCAGGGGCCCGAAGATCTCCTCCTGCATCAGCCGCAGCCGCGGGTCGGGATCGATCACGAGCGACACGGGCAGGCGGCGCGTGGCTGCGTCCACCGCGCCATCGGCATCGAGCTGGATGATGCGCGCGCCGGCAGTGCGCGCCTCCTCGAGCAGCTGCCGCTGACGCTCGAAGTGCCGCGGGCTGATGATGCCGGTGCAGTGCACGGTGCGCGAGTAGTCGCGCAGCGCACGCTCGAAATGCGCCCGCGCGAGCGCCACGAACTGCTCGAGTTGCGCGCGCGGCACGAGGCAGTGATCGGCCGAGACGCACATCTGGCCGCCGTTGACGAGCTTCACGCCGAGGGCGAGACCCACGTGCTCGGCCGTGACGGCATCGGGGGCAAAGATCGCCGGATTCTTGCCGCCGAGCTCGAGCGTCACCGGCACCAGATTGCCGGCCGCGGCGAGGGCGACCTGCCGTCCGACTTCCGGGTTGCCGGTAAAGAGCAGATGGTCCCAGCGCAGTGCCGCAAAGGCGCGACCGAGCTCGACACCGCCGTTGACCACGGCGACGTGATCGGCGGCGAAGGTGCGCGCGATGATCTCCTGCGCCAGCTGCCCGCAGGCCGGGGTGTATTCGGACATCTTGATGATGGCGCGGTTGCCCGCGGCCAGCATGTCGGCGAGCGGCCCGAGCGACAGGTCGAACGGAAAATTCCACGGCACGACGATGCCCGTGACGCCCTTGGGCTGCCAGGCGACATAGGCCTTGCTGGTGCCGAAGGAGAGCCGCTCCACGCGCCGCGGCTCCGGGCGCATCCAGCGCCCGACGTGCCGCGCCGCCGACAGCGCGCGCCCCAGGGGTCCACCGATGTCGACGAGGTCGGCCGTGGCATCCGGGTGCACGGCGAAGTCGGCGCGGAGGGCCTCGCGCAGACGCTCGCGGTTGTCGAGCAGCGCCTGCGCGAGGGCGTACAGATGCGCGCGCCGCTCGCGCGCCTCGGGGAAGGGATGGCGGAGGAAGGCCTGGCGGTGCGCGCTGAAACGCTGCTGCAGCTCCGCGATGGCGGCGCTATCGGCGGCGGATGCGGGAACGGCTGCCATGACGGTCAATGCCCTGCTGCGCAGCCGGCAACTTTTTGCCGGCGGTCGACGGAGTGATGTCCGCCAAAATCGCTTGCTGCGATTTTGGCCAATTAACTAGTTCAGCTTGATCTGGACGTCCACGCCCGCCGGCAACTCGAGCTTCATGAGCGCGTCCACCGTCTTGTCGGTGGGGTTCATGATGTCCATGAGGCGCTTGTGCGTGCGCAGCTCGAACTGGTCCCGCGCGTCCTTGTCGGCGTGCGGGGAGATGAGCACCGTGAAGCGCTCCATCTTGGTCGGCAGCGGCACCGGCCCCTTGACGGTCGCACCGGTGCGCTTGGCCGTCTCGACGATCTCCTTGGCGGAGCTGTCGATCAGGCGATGGTCAAACGCCTTCAAACGGATACGGATATTCTGGTTTGCCATCGCCCTAACCTTTACTTGAGGATCTTGGTCACCACGCCCGCGCCGACGGTCTTGCCGCCCTCGCGGATCGCAAAACGCAGCCCCTGATCCATCGCAATCGGGCTGATCAGATCGATCGTCATCTTGATGTTGTCCCCGGGCATGACCATCTCCACCCCCGCGGGCAGCTCGACCGTCCCCGTCACATCCGTCGTGCGAAAGTAAAACTGCGGCCGGTAGCCCTTGAAGAACGGCGTGTGCCGCCCGCCCTCCTCCTTCGTCAGCACGTACACCTCGCCCTCAAAGTGCGTGTGCGGCGTGATGCTCCCCGGCTTCGCCAGCACCTGACCGCGCTCGACTTCCTCGCGCTTAGTTCCCCGCAGCAGCACCCCTACGTTGTCCCCCGCCTGCCCCTCATCGAGGAGCTTGCGGAACATCTCCACCCCCGTGCACACCGTCTTCACCGTGGGGCGCAGACCGACGATCTCCACCTCATCGTTCACGCGCACAATGCCGCGCTCGATGCGCCCCGTGACCACCGTCCCGCGCCCCGAGATCGAGAACACGTCCTCGACCGGCATCAGAAACGGCTTGTCGATCTCGCGCTTCGGAATCGGGATGTAGTTGTCCATCTCCTCCACGAGCTTCACCACCGAAGGCACCCCCAGCTCGCCCTTATCCCCCTCGAGCGCCTTCAACGCCGAGCCGATGATGATCGGGGTCTTCTCTCCCGGAAACTTGTACACCGAGAGCAGCTCGCGCACCTCCATCTCGACGAGCTCCAAGATCTCCTTGTCGTCCACCATGTCGGCCTTGTTCATGTACACCACGATGTACGGCACGCCCACCTGGCGGGCGAGCAGAATGTGCTCGCGCGTCTGCGGCATCGGCCCATCCGCCGCCGACACCACCAGAATCGCCCCATCCATCTGCGCCGCTCCCGTGATCATGTTCTTCACGTAGTCGGCGTGACCGGGGCAGTCCACATGCGCGTAGTGGCGCTTGGCGCTCTGGTACTCCACATGCGCCGTCGAGATCGTGATCCCACGCGCCTTCTCCTCGGGAGCCTTGTCGATCTGGTCGTACGCCACAAACTGACCGCCAAAAGTCTCCGCCATCACCTTCGTCAGCGCCGCCGTCAACGTCGTCTTTCCATGGTCCACGTGACCAATCGTCCCCACGTTCACGTGCGGCTTGTTACGCTCGAATTTCTCTTTGGACATGGCGTAGTTCCTTTAAGACTCATCTTTGATGATGCCGCCGGCAATGTTCGGCGGCACTTCGACATACTTGGAGAATTCCATGGTGAAGGTGGCGCGCCCCTGGCTCATGGAGCGCACGGTGGTCGCGTAACCGAACATCTCCGACAGCGGCACGTCGGCCGTGATCGCCTTGCCGGCCGGAGTCTCGTCCATGCCGGTGATCTGTCCGCGCCGGCGGTTGAGATCGCCGATCACATCTCCCGAGTACTCCTCCGGTGTCACCACTTCGACCTTCATGATGGGCTCGAGCAGTACCGGCCGCGCGCGCCGAAACCCCTCCTTGAAGCCCATGGAGCCGGCGATCTTGAAGGCCATCTCGTTCGAGTCGACGTCGTGATAGGAGCCGTCGAACAACGTCACTTTCACGTCCACCACCGGGTAGCCGGCGATAACGCCTGTCTCGACCGCCTCCTTGATGCCCTTGTCCACCGCCGGTACGTACTCGCGCGGCACGCTGCCGCCGACCACGCCGTTCACGAACTCGTAGCCCTTACCCTCGTGCGGCTCGAGCTTCAGCCACACGTGGCCGTACTGGCCGCGCCCGCCCGACTGACGGATGAACTTGCCCTCACTCTCAACCGTGCCGCGGATGGTCTCGCGGTAGGCGACCTGCGGCTTGCCGACGTTGGCCTCGACCTTGAACTCGCGCTTCATGCGGTCGACGATGATCTCGAGGTGCAGCTCCCCCATGCCGGAGATAATGGTCTGCCCCGACTCCTGGTCGGTGTGCACGCGGAACGAGGGGTCTTCCTTGGCGAGGCGCTGCAGCGCCAGCCCCATCTTCTCCTGGTCGGCCTTGGTCTTCGGCTCCACCGCCACCGAGATGACGGGCGCCGGGAATTCCATCTTCTCGAGCGTGATGACCTTCTCGAGGTCGCAGAGCGTGTCGCCGGTGATGACGTCCTTCAGGCCCACCGCCGCGGCGATATCACCGGCGAGCACTTCCTTGATCTCGGTGCGCTCGCTGGCATGCATCTGCAGGAGGCGGCCGATGCGCTCCTTCCGGCTCTTGGTCGGCACGAACACCGTGTCGCCGGAGTTGAGCACACCGGAGTAGACGCGGAAGAACGTGAGGTTACCGACGAAGGGGTCATTGAGGATCTTGAAGGCGAGCGCGGAGAATGGCTCCTCGTCGCTCGCCTTGCGGGTGGCCGGATGGTCGCGGTCGTCGATGCCCTTCACGTCCGGCATGTCAACGGGCGAGGGCATGAACTCGATGACCGCATCGAGCAGCGCCTGCACGCCCTTGTTCTTGAATGCCGAGCCGCACATGGCGAGCACGATCTCGTTGCGGAGTGAGCGCTCGCGCAGCCCCTGACGGATCTCGGCATCCGAGAGCTGCTCGTGCTCGAGGTACTTGTGCATCAAGGTGTCGTTGGCCTCGGCGGCCGCCTCGATCATCTTGCCGCGAAACTCCTCGGCCTGCGCCTGGAGCTCCGCCGGAATCTCCTTGTATTCGAACTTCATCCCCTGGGTTTCCATGTCCCAGTAGATGGCCTTCATGCGGATCAGGTCGACGACGCCCTCGAAGGACTCCTCGGCGCCGATCGGCAGCTGGATCGCCAGCGGGTTGGCCCGGAGGCGCGCGCGGATCATGTCGAGGACGCGCAGGAAGTTGGCTCCCGCGCGGTCCATCTTGTTGACGAAGGCGATGCGCGGCACGCGGTACTTGTTCATCTGCCGCCACACGGTCTCGGACTGCGGCTGCACGCCGGCGACCGAGTCGAACAGCGCCACCGCGGAATCGAGCACCCGCAGGCTTCGCTCGACCTCGATGGTGAAGTCGACGTGTCCCGGGGTGTCGAGGATGTTGATGCGGTGCTCGGGGAAGCTGTTCTCCATCCCCTTCCAGAAACAGGTGGTGGCGGCCGCCGTGATGGTGATGCCGCGCTCCTGTTCCTGCTCCATGTAGTCCATGACGGCTGCGCCGTCGTGGACTTCGCCGATCTTGTGCGAGACGCCGGTGTAGAACAGGATGCGCTCGGTCGTGGTCGTCTTCCCCGCGTCGATGTGCGCGGAGATGCCAATGTTCCGATAGCGCTCGATGGGCGTCGCGCGTGGCACGTCAGTGTCCTGTGAGCATTACCAGCGGTAGTGGGCGAAGGCCTTGTTGGCCTCCGCCATGCGATGGGTGTCCTCGCGCTTGCGCACCGCGGCGCCGCGATTCTCGGAAGCGTCCATCAGCTCGTGCGCCAGGCGGAACGCCATGGACTTCTCGCTCCGGTCGCGCGCGGCCTCGATAACCCAGCGCATCGCGAGGGTCTGGCGACGAGTGGCGCGCACTTCGACCGGCACCTGGTAGGTGGCGCCGCCGACGCGGCGCGACTTCACTTCGACCACGGGCTTGACGTTGTCGAGCGCGGAGGAGAGCACCTCGATGGCCTCGGTGCCCTGCTTGCCGGTCTTCTCGGCGATGCGATCGAGCGCACCGTAGATGATGCGTTCGGCGGCGGACTTCTTGCCGCTCTTCATGATGACGTTCATGAACTTGGCAAGCATGTCGTTGTTGAACTTCGGGTCCGGCAGGATGCTGCGGACGGGGGCCTGGGCGCGACGCGACATAGCTCTAACCCCTTACTTCTTCGGGCGCTTGGCGCCGTACTTGGAGCGCCCCTGCTTGCGCTCGCCGACGCCGGCACAGTCGAGCGTGCCGCGCACCGTGTGGTAGCGCACGCCCGGCAGATCCTTTACGCGGCCGCCGCGGATGAGGACCACCGAGTGCTCCTGCAGGTTGTGGCCCTCGCCGCCGATGTAGCTCGTGACCTCGTAGCCGTTGGTGAGGCGCACGCGGCATACCTTGCGCAGCGCCGAGTTCGGCTTCTTGGGCGTCGTCGTGTAGACGCGCGTACAGACGCCGCGCTTCTGGGGCGATGCCCCGAGCGCCGGCACTTTGGTTTTCTCTGCTCCCAACCGGCGTGGCTGCCGGATGAGCTGACCCGTGGTCGCCATCGTTACACTCGTCTCCAAGCTCAGGTGCGGGGGTGGGTACTCGCACAATGGGCGACCGAGAAGAACACCGGGCCGCCTGCGTCAGGCGGCCCGGTGCTTCTAAGTCGCTGTTTCCGGTGCCGGCGTGCTAATAAAGGGCCGGCCCGACAAAGGCCGGCGATTCTAGGTAGGGACCCCCGGAGTGTCAACCGCCATCCGGGAGGTGTGCTGCTTTGCGATTGATTTGGCCCCCGGCCTCATTACGATAGCCGTACGCGGCCTTTGGGCGCTCCCGCGCTCCACATTTTGCCCTTACTAAAGGTATGCGCCCGGCAGGGCCCCAGGGATTTTCGTGGTCTCGAGGAACGTCAGGTGGCTTTTGGCTCTCGCCGCGTGCCTGGCGGGAGGGCCCGCGGCCGCCGCGACCGCACCGGCACCCCCCACCGCCTTCCAAACCCCCCTCCAGGCCGACGTTCTGGACTCGACCGGCTTGAAGCCCACGGCAGCCGAGGTGACCGGCGGGTCCCTGGACGGCCACTTCCACGCCTTCACCCCGCGCGGCTCGCATCTCATCACGACCACGCTCTGGTTCCGCCTGCCACCGCCCGGGCCTTTCGCGAGCGGCGAGACCCCGGTGCTGCTCGTGCGCTCCGGGATGGACCAGCCGGTCGAGGTCTTCGCGCACCGCACCGGCGCGGTCGTCGCGCTGAAGCCCGCCACCGTGGTGCCGAAGTTCGGCGGCGGACAGGACACGGCCTTCGCGCTCGACCCGCCGCTCGATGCCGGCGCCCCGCTCTACGTCCGCATCTCGCGCACCGGCCGCACGACTACCGACCTGCAATTCGCCACCTCCGGCCTCGAGCGCACGCTCGAGCGAGCCGCAGGGCATGCCCGCATGATCGCCTTCGCGTTCGGCGCACTCATGGCGATGGCGGTGTCGGCGCTCCTGGTGCGCTTCATGCTCACCGAGACCCTGTACCCGCTCTTCGGGACGCTGTTCGGCTTGCAGGCGATTTATCTCGCCTACTTCTCGGGCGAGGCTTTCCGCTGGCCGCTGTTCGAGCTTGCCCGGCCGCTCGGCTGGTACGCCTGGAACGTCCCGGTCGCAATCACGGGCGCGGCTGCCTCACTCTTCGTGCGCGAATTCGCCAACCTGCGCCTCTTCTCGGAGCGCATCTACCGGGCCTTCGGCTGGCTCGCGCTTGGCTTCCTCGTGCTCGCCGCCTCCAACGCGCTGCGCCTCATCGGGCTCGCCGTGCTGGTCGCGGCCGTCGGCAATCTCATGTTCCTCGGGAGCGCAGTCTTCACGCTCCTCGTGTCCTACCTCGCCTGGCGGCGCAGCAACCGCGCAGCCGGCTGGTTCCTCATCGCCTGGTCGCTGCTGTGCACGTTCCAGATCGCCACCACGGTGTGGCTGCTGTACGGGCGTGCCGACAACGCCGACGCGCTCCTCTACTACGGGCTCGCCCCATCGATGGTGGCCGCGGCGGTATTGATCGCACTCGGGGTAGCCGACCGCATGCGGGCCCAGACCGTCGCGCTCACCGAGGCCGAGCGGCGCGCGCAGACCGACGCCCTGACAGGAGTGCTGAACCGCCCCACACTGATCGAGCGGTTCGACGCCGCGTGCATGCGGATGCAGAGGCGCGGCCTGCCGGTCTCCGTGCTGTTCATCGATCTCGATCACTTCAAGCAGATCAACGATACCTGCGGGCATGCCGCGGGCGATGCCTGCCTCGCCGCCGTGATCGCACCGATCCAGGCGGAGCTGCGCCAGTCGGACATCATCGGGCGCTACGGGGGCGAGGAGTTCGTGGTGGTGCTCACCGGCGCGGATGCCGCGGCCGCCGAGCCAGTGGCGCTGCGCATCTGCCAGCGCGTCGCGGACGTGCGGGTCGAGGGATTCGCCGCCCCGATCCGTCTCACCTGCAGCATCGGCGTGGCGAGCAGTGACACGCTCGGGGTGTGGGGGCAGCACCTGATCGCACAAGCCGACGCGGCGCAGTACGCGGCCAAGCGCGCCGGGCGCAACCAGGTGCACCGCGCTCGCGGCGTACCATACGGGCCGTGACGCCCGTGACCGTCCGCCCCGCCGCCCGCAGCGACATCCCGCAGCTGCTCGCGCTGGTGCGGCGCTACTGGGAATACCAGGCCCTCGCCGGCTTCGAGGCGTTGCGCATGGAGCTGCTGCTGCAGCACCTCATCGGCGAGCCGCGCCTCGGGGCAGCCTGGGTGGCGGAGGCTGAAGGCAACCTCACCGGCTACCTGGTCGCCGTGACGGTGCTGAGCCTCGAGCACGGCGGGCTCATGGCCGAGATCGACGAGCTCTTCGTCTTGCCCGCGGCGCGCGCGCGCGGCGTAGGCGCGCGGCTGCTCGCGGCGGCGGAAGACGCGCTCGCCGCCCGCGGGTGCGTGCGGCTGCAGTTGCAGCTCGGAGTGACGAACTCCGCGGCGCGTGACTTCTACCAGCACCGCGGCTACCGCGCGCGCGATGGCTATCGGTTGCTCGATAAAGCGCTGCAGGCCGCACCCGCGGCGGCCGCGGCCCACGCCGTGGATTGAGCCGCACGCCGCCCGGATGGCTCGGCTCATCGCACGGCGGCGCCCGCGCGCGCACCGTGGATCATACTGGCGGCCTTGCGGCGGCCGGTGTCCGCCGGGAGCACCTATGTTCGCCAAAATCACTCTCGCCGTACTGCTCAGCCTCGCGTGCGCAGCGGCTAACGCCCATCCGGACCTCTATGACGCCGCCGTCGCGCATCCCGGACGCCCCGCCGATGACCTCAAGCGCGACGCGATCGACCACCCCGCGGAGCTGCTGCGGCTCGCTGCTCTCAAGCCCGGTATGCGGGTCGCGGACTTCATGGCCGCCGACGGCTACTTCAGCGAGCTCGCGAGCTACGTCGTCGGCCCGAAGGGCCACGTGCTGCTGCTCAACAACGCGACCTGGGACTACTGGAGCGGCAATCGCTGGAAGGAGCGCATCGAGGGTCGCCTGCCCAACGTCGAGCATCGCACGATCGACGCCGAGCGCCTGGACGTACCCAGTCACTCGCTCGATGCCGTGCTCCTCATCAAGGCCTACCACGATTTCTACGCGATCGATGATGATCCGGCCGCCAAATGGCCGAGGTTCGACGTAGGGCGCGTGGTCGGCGAGGTCGCGCGCGTGCTCGAGCCCGGCGGCATCCTGCTGCTCGTCGATCACTCCGCCAAGGCCGGCACGGGGACCTCGGCCGCCACGCCGCTGCATCGGATCGACGCGGACTACGCGCGGCAGGAGTTCGAGAAGCACGGCTTCACGCTCGTCAAGTCGAGCGACGTGCTGCGCCGGCCCGACGACCCGCGCGACCAGATCAGCTACAAGGGGCCGATGGTCGGCAAGACCGACCGTTTCGTGATGGTGTTCCGCAAGACTCCCTGATCCATGAGCGGGAACCCGCACGAGCTGTCGCGCTTCGTCGAGGCGCAGGCGCACTGCTATGTGCGGGTGCTGGAAGAGCTCGCCGCCGGAGAGAAGGCGAGCCACTGGATGTGGTTCATCTTTCCGCAGCTCAAGGGCCTGGGGGTGAGCACGACGGCGCGCCGCTTCGGGCTCTCCGGGCTCGAGGAGGCGCGCGCCTACCTGGAGCACCCGTTGCTGGGCGGGAGGCTGCGCGAGTGCACGCGGATGGTGCTGGCCATCGAGGGGCGTACGGCGCACGAGATCTTCGGCAGCCCCGACGACCTGAAGCTCCGCTCGTGCCTGACGCTGTTCGCGCAGGCCGCGGCGTCCTCGCCGGCCCGGGAAAACCAGGTCTTCGGCGAGGCACTCGCGAAGTACTACCGCGGGGAGCCGGACCCCCTGACCCTGAAGCTCCTCATTTCTTCGGCTTCCTGAACTTCAGCAGGAACTGGTCGGTGTGTCCCTGTATCGGAGGCTCGAACACCTTGCCGGTGTGCGGGTCGTCCTTGTTCCGGAGGATGTCGCTCTCCCCGACCAGCTCGAAGCCCGCGGCCTTCGCTTCCTGCTTCACCGTCTCCTCGTCGATCCGGTGCAGGGTGTTGGTGTCGCGGGTGCCGGAGCCGGCTTCGGCGGCGTGATCCAGAATGAAGTAGATGCCGCCCGGCTTCAGTGCGTCGAACACCGCCTTGTTGAAGACCGCCAGGTCGACGCCGCTGATGTTGTGCAGATCGTGATAGTTCTGCGTGGTCCAGAAGAGGTCAGCACCCCCCGGCAGCTTCACTTCCGCGAGCTTCTGCAGCGTCACGTGCACGTTGGAGTAGTGAGGGTCGGCGGCGATCGCCTGTACCGGCGGCGGCGGCGCGTCGGGCTTGGTGGGAGCCGAGCCCAGCGTCGTGACCGAGCCCTGGGCGCCGACGACCGCGCTCAGGAGCCGGGTGTAGTAACCCTTGCCCGGCGCCAGCTCGATGACCTGGTCACCCGGCTTGACGCCGGCGAAGGCCAGCGTCTCGGCAGGCTTGCGGTTGGCGTCCCGCTCGGTATCGGCTGCGGGGCGCGCCTTGTCGGCGACCGCGTCGGTGATGTACTTAGGTATCGAGACGTGGCGGGCGGCGTAGGCGCCCGGGGCCGCGAGGCCTGAGGCCAGAAGTGCCGCGGCCGCGACAATCGCTACACGTTGCATGGTTGCCTCCTTAGAACAAGGAGCTCGGTGCTCCTGACGGCGGGGCACTGTAGCAGGAGTTCGAGCCCTCTCACTATCGTACCGCCGCGCCGCGGCGGCATCGTGTCGCGCCTTCTGTGTCAGAATCGCGCGCCGGACCCCTTCATAAGCCACGAACATCAGGGCCCGAATGCTCAGCAAGCTCCCCCCGATCGTCGAGATTGCTTCCTGCACGTTGCTCGCCTGCTCCGGCGCCGCGAGCGCCGCGGCGCCGCAAGCTGCACTACCCGGTTCCCAGGACCCCCAGAACAGCGTCGTCAAGGTGTTCGCCACGCTCAGCGCCCCGGACCTGACGCGGCCGTGGTCGAAGCAGCCGCCGGCGGAAGTGACCGCTTCCGGCGTCGTCATCGAGGGCAAGCGCATCCTGACGAGCGCCCACGTGGTGAACTACGCCAGCCAGGTGCAGATCCAGGCCAATCAGGCGGGCGACAAGGTGTCCGCCACCGTGGCGGCGGTCGCTGCCGGCATCGATCTCGCGGTCCTGAAGCTCGACGACGAGTCCTTCTTCGATACGCACCCCGCATTGCCGCGCGCCGAGAAGCTGCCGCGCATCAAGGACGCGGTGCTGGCCTACGGCTTTCCGACCGGCGGCACCTCGCTGTCGATCACCAAGGGGATCGTGTCGCGGATCGAGTTTGTGCCCTACCAGATGACGATCTCGGGGCTTCGCATCCAGATCGATGCGGCCATCAACCCCGGCAACAGCGGCGGGCCTGCGATCGCCGACGGCAAGATGATCGGGCTGGCCTTCAGCCACCTCAGCAACTCGGAGAACATCGGCTACATCATTCCCGACGAGGAGATCGAGCTGTTCCTCAAGCAGATCGCCTCCGGTCCCTATCGTGGCAAGCCCGCGCTCCGCGATGAGTTCCAGACACTCGAGAACCCGGCGTTGCGCGCCTTCCTCAAGCTCGACGGCTCGGAGCACGGGGTCGTCGTGCGCCGCAGCTTCGACCCGAGCGCGACGGCGGCCTTGAGGCAATGGGACGTCGTCACGAAGATCGCGGATGTGCCGGTCGACGATCAGGGGATGATCCGGCTGGAGCCCGGCCTGCGCCTGTCAGCCGGGTACGAAGTTCAGAAGGCGGCGCGCAACGGAACGGTGCCGCTCACCCTCGTGCGTGGCGACAAGACCATCCAGGTCGACGCGCCGGCGCCGGTGCATTACCCGCTGCTGATCGAGAGCCTGGATGGGCAGTACCCCCGGTACTTCATCTACGGGTCGCTGGTGTTCGAGGCCGCCACTCAGGACTTCGTGGCGGCGCACGGCAAGGAGCTGGGGGGCACGCTCATCGCCATCGGCAGCCCCCTGATCACCGAGCTCGGCGGTTTGCAGGGACCTCAGCGCACCGAGCTCGTCGTGATCCCCTCGGCGATGTTCCCGCACAAGATCTCGAAGGGCTACGGCTCACCGATGGGGGCGGTCGTGAAGACCGTCAACGGCACGGCGGTGAAGAGCCTCGCGCACCTGGTCGAGCTGCTGCGCGATCTCAAGGACGAATTCGTCACCTTCGAGTTCGACGGCCGTCTCGGGGAGGCGCTGGTGTTCCGCCGCGAGGAGATGGTGGCGGCGACCGAGCAGATCCTCACCGACAATGGCGTGCGCGCCCAGGGGTCGCCCGACACGCTGAAGATCTGGCAGGCGAAATAGCGCGCGGCATGGCCGCGCGAGCCGGCCCCGTCAGGACGCGAGCCGCTGGGTGAGGCGCTGCCGGACGGCGGGCCACTCCGCCGCAGTGATCGAGAAGCGCGCGGAATCGCGCGGGGTGAGATCGCTCGCCAGGCGGTGGGCGCGCAGCGTGCCTTCGAACAGCGCGCCGAGCCGGGCGAGTGCATTGCGCGAGCGTTCGTTGCGCATGTCGGTGTGGAAGCATACCCGCTGCACGCGCCACTGCTCGAAGGCATAGGCGAGCATCAATAACTTGGCCTCGGTGTTGGCCGCGGTGCGGATGGCGGAGGCCGCGAGCCACGTGTAGCCGATCTCGCAACCATCGGGACCAAAGCGGCTCGCATGCGGGTGGCCGGCCGGCCATTCCCAGCGCTCGATGAGAAAGAAACGCGTCGAGCCCAGGATCCGGCCGTCGGCGCGGCGCACGGTCGCAAACGGCAGCGCCGTCCCCGCCTCGCGCCAGCGCACCGCCGTGTCGACGTAGCGCGTCATCCCGTCAGCATCGAGTGGCAGGACAGTCCAGGCGTAGAGCGCCGGGTCCTCGGCCGCAGCCGCGACGAGTCCCGGTACGTGCGCGCGCGTCAGTGGCTCGAGGCGCACGTGTGTGCCAGCAAGGACAAGGGGATCGCTACTCATTCCGCCACCCTCTTCGGCGACACCCACATCGTAATCACCGCGCGGAACACCGGCTGGTCCTGACGGTCACGCACCACCACCCGGACCTTGTATTCGCCGGGCGCGGACCAGTCGGGTCTGGACTCCGGGATTGCGACCGCCACCAGACCGGTCGTAGCCTTCTTCAGGTATTCGACCGTCATGCCCTGCGGAATCCAGCCGTGGGTCGCGGGGATGGTGACCTCGGTCATCGTGCCACCGGCCAACTCGGCCATGTTGCACATCGCGATGGCGTGGACCGTGCCGAGGTGATTGAGGACCGCCCGGCGCTTGCGGATCGCCACCTGGCAGTACTCGGGCCGCAGCTCCTCGAACCTGGGGCGAATGCTGCCGAAGTAAGGCGCCTTGAGACACACCAGGCGCGAGAATGCCCACTTGCCGCCCGGCTTGGATGCAAAGCGTTGCCAGATACCGAGCGTTCCCCGTGTGTTACTCATCGAGCGCCTGCCTGACTGCAATCTACCTCCAAAAAAAACGGGCCGGCGACCAGCTCGCCAGCCCGTTTGAGCGGTCGAGTCGGGGCTGCGGCTAGCCCGCGGCGCTCTCCGACTCCTCGCCGACACTCGCCTCTTCGCTCTCCGGGAGACCGCCGCCTACGTCCATGAAGCTGCGGCGCTCGGTGCCCTCGAGCTTGCGCCGGCGGGACTCGTGGGCCGCAAAGCCCGTGCCCGCCGGGATGAGGCGTCCGACGATGACGTTCTCCTTCAGGCCCCGCAGGTCATCCTTCAGTCCCCGCACCGCGGCCTCGGTCAGCACGCGGGTGGTCTCCTGGAAGGAAGCCGCGGAGATGAACGACTCGGTCGCGAGGCTCGCCTTGGTGATGCCGAGGAGCACCGGCTGCAGCCGTGCGCGCTTCTTGCCACCCTGCTCGGCGCGATCGTTCACATCGAGCGCCCGCGCCCGGTCGAGCTGCTCACCGCGCAGCAGCGTCGTCTCGCCCGCCTCCTGCACCTCGGTCTTGCGCAGCATCTGCCGGATGATCACCTCGATGTGCTTGTCGTTGATCTTCACGCCCTGCAGGCGATAGACGTCCTGGATCTCGCGCACGAGGTAGTTCGCGAGCGCCTCGACGCCCTGCAGGCGCAGGATGTCGTGCGGGTTCGGCTCGCCGTCGGCGATCACCTCGCCGCGCTCGACCGTCTCGCCCTCGAACACGTTGAGCTGACGCCACTTCGGGATCAGCTCCTCGTACTTCTCGCCGTCGTCGGAGGTGATGATCAGGCGGCGCTTGCCCTTGGTCTCCTTGCCGAAGCTCACGGTGCCGGACTTCTCGGCGAGAATCGCCGGGTCCTTCGGTTTGCGCGCCTCGAACAGGTCCGCGACGCGCGGCAGACCGCCGGTGATGTCACGGGTCTTGGAGGACTCCTGCGGGATGCGCGCGATGACATCGCCCACCGACACCCGCGCCCCGTCGACGAGGCTGACGAGCGCTCCCGGCGGCAGCGTATAGACCGCCGGGATCTCGGTGTTGGCAAAAGTCACTTCCTTGCCCTTGCCGTTCACCAGCTTGATGGTGGCACGCAGGTCCTTGCCGCCGCGCTGCTTGGTGTCGAGCACGACGGTCGAGGTAAGACCGGTGACCTCATCCACCTGCGAGGTGACGGTGAGGCCGTCGACGAAGTCCTGGAACTTGACGAAGCCGGCGACCTCGGTGATGACCGGGTGGGTGTGCGGATCCCAGGTTGCAACCACCTGGCCCGAGCTCACCGTGGCATTCTCCTTGGCGCTGATCAGGGCGCCGTAGGGAATCTTGTAGCGCTCGCGCTCGCGGCCGAAGTCATCGACGACGCCGAGCTCGCCCGAGCGCGACACCGCCACCAGGTGCCCCTTCTCGTGCTGAACCGTCTTCACGTGATGGAAGCGGATCAGGCCCTTGTTGCGCACCTCGACGCTGGAAGCGGCCGCGGCCCGCGATGCCGCACCGCCGATGTGGAAGGTGCGCATGGTGAGCTGCGTGCCCGGCTCGCCGATCGACTGCGCGGCGATGACGCCCACGGCCTCGCCGATCGAGATCGGCCGGCCGCGCGCGAGGTCACGCCCGTAGCAGTGCGAGCAGACGCCGTAGCGGGTCTGGCAGGTGATGGGCGAGCGGACGTTGATCTGGTCCACGCCCTCCTGCTCGAGCAGCCGCACCATCTTCTCATCGAGCAGCATCCCGTTCGGGATCAGCACTTCCTTCGGTGCGCCGGGCTTGATGATGTCCTCCGCCAGCACCCGTCCCAGCACGCGCTCACCGAGCGCCTCCACCACATCGCCCCCCTCGACGAGCGGGGTCATGGTGAGGCCGTTGGTCGTGCCGCAGTCGACCTCGGTCACTACCAGGTCCTGCGCCACATCGACGAGGCGGCGGGTCAGGTACCCCGAGTTCGCGGTCTTCAGCGCCGTGTCCGCCAGGCCCTTGCGGGCGCCGTGGGTGGAGATGAAGTACTGCAGAACGTTGAGGCCCTCACGGAAGTTCGCCGTGATCGGCGTCTCGATGATCGAGCCGTCGGGCTTGGCCATGAGGCCGCGCATGCCGGCGAGCTGGCGGATCTGCGCCGCGGAGCCGCGCGCGCCCGAGTCGGCCATCATGAAGATCGAGTTGAAGGACTTCTGCTTGTGATGGGCGCCCCTCAAGTCCGTCGCCTCCTCGGTGCCGAGCTTCTCCATCATCGCCTTCGCCACCTGGTCATTGGCGCGCGACCAGATGTCGACCACCTTGTTGTAGCGCTCGCCGTTGGTGACCAGACCCGAGGCGTACTGGTCCTGGATCTCCTTCACCTCGTGGTCCGCGGAGGTGACGATGCGGGTCTTCTGCTCCGGAATGACGATGTCGTCGATGCCGAAGGAGACGCCCGCGCGCGTGGCGTAGTGGAAGCCGGTGTACATGAGCTGGTCGGCGAACACCACGGTCTCCTTCAACCCCAGCGCCCGATAGCAGGCATTGATGGTCGCGGAGATCGCCTTCTTGGTCATGTCCTGGTTGATGAGATCGAAGGACAGGCCCTTCGGCAGGATCTCGAACAGCAGCGCGCGGCCGACCGTGGTCTCGGCGATACGCGTCCGCTCGTTGAAGGTGCCGCCCTCGCCGCGCAGGGTCTCGCGCAGGCGCACGCGCACCCGCGCCTGCAGATCCACGCCGCGGCTCTCGTAGGCGCGGTGCACCTCGCCGACGTCGGCGAAGAACATGCCCTCGCCCTTCGCGCCGATGCGCTCGCGCGTCATGTAGTAAAGCCCGAGCACCACGTCCTGCGACGGCACGATGATCGGATCGCCGTTGGCGGGCGACAGGATGTTGTTGGAGGACATCATGAGCGCACGCGCCTCTAGCTGAGCCTCGAGCGACAGCGGCACGTGCACGGCCATCTGGTCGCCGTCGAAGTCGGCATTGAAGGCGGTGCAGACCAGCGGATGCAGCTGGATCGCCTTGCCCTCGACCAGCAGCGGCTCGAACGCCTGGATCCCTAAGCGGTGCAGCGTCGGCGCGCGGTTCAGGAGCACGGGGTGCTCGCGGATCACCTCCTCGAGGATGTCCCACACCTCCGGTCCCTCGCGCTCCACCAGGCGCTTGGCGGCCTTGATGGTAGACGCCTCGCCGCGCAGCTGCAGCTTCTGGAAGATGAAGGGCTTGAAGAGCTCGAGCGCCATCTTCTTCGGCAGCCCGCACTGGTGCAGGCGCAGCTGCGGGCCGACCACGATGACCGAGCGGCCCGAGTAATCGACGCGCTTGCCGAGCAGATTCTGGCGGAAGCGTCCCTGCTTGCCCTTGATCATGTCGGCGAGCGACTTCAGCGGGCGCTTGTTGGTGCCGGTGATGGCGCGGCCGCGGCGGCCGTTGTCGAGCAGCGCGTCGACCGCCTCCTGCAGCATGCGCTTCTCGTTGCGCACGATGATGTCGGGCGCGTTGAGCTCCAGCAGCCGGCGCAGGCGGTTGTTGCGGTTGATGACGCGGCGGTACAGGTCGTTCAAGTCGCTCGTGGCGAAGCGGCCGCCGTCGAGCGGCACCAGCGGACGCAGATCCGGCGGCAGCACCGGCAGGACCGTCAGCACCATCCACTCGGGCTTGTTGCCCGACTCGACGAACGACTCGATGAGCTTCAGGCGCTTCGACAGGCGCTTGAGCTTGGTCTCCGACGAAGTGCCGGCCATCTCCTCGCGCACCTTGGCGATCTCGGCGTTGAGATCGATGGTGCGCAGCAGCTCGAACACCGCCTCGGCGCCCATGCGCGCGTCGAACTCATCGCCGTGCTCCTCGATGGCCTCGAGGTACATCTCATCGGTGAGCAGCTGGCCGCGCTGCATCGGCGTCATGCCGGGCTCGATGACCACGAAGGCCTCGAAGTACAGCACCCGCTCGATCTCGCGCAGCGTCATGTCGAGCATGAGGCCGATGCGGCTGGGGAGCGACTTCAGGAACCAGATGTGGGCCGTCGGGCTCGCGAGCTCGATGTGACCCATGCGCTCGCGGCGCACCTTGGCCTGCGTCACCTCGACGCCGCACTTCTCGCACACGACGCCGCGGTGCTTCAGGCGCTTGTACTTGCCGCACAGGCACTCGTAGTCCTTCACCGGGCCAAAGATCTTGGCGCAGAAGAGGCCATCGCGCTCCGGCTTGAAGGTGCGGTAGTTGATGGTCTCGGGCTTCTTCACCTCGCCGTACGACCACGCCCGGATCATCTCCGGTGACGCCAGGCCGATCTTAATCGAATCGAAGTGCTCGACCGGAGCGTGCTGCCTGAAAAGCTTGAGTAAGTCTTTCATGAGTTAGTCCTGCTCCAGTTCCATGTTGATGGCGAGCGAGCGGATTTCCTTCACGAGTACGTTGAAGGACTCCGGCATGCCCGCATCCATCTGGTGGTTGCCGTCGACGATGTTCTTGTACATCTTGGTGCGGCCGTTCACGTCGTCCGACTTGACGGTCAGCATCTCCTGCAGCGTGTAGGAGGCGCCGTAGGCCTCGAGCGCCCACACCTCCATCTCGCCGAAGCGCTGGCCGCCGAACTGCGCCTTGCCGCCCAGCGGCTGCTGCGTGACCAGGCTATAGGGCCCGGTCGAGCGCGCGTGCATCTTGTCGTCGACGAGGTGATTCAGCTTCAGCATGTACATGTAGCCGACCGTCACCTGGCGTTCGAAGCGCTCGCCGGTACGGCCGTCATAGAGGTAGGTCTGACCGTTCAGGGGCAGATCGGCGAGCTTCAGCATGCGCTTGATCTCCTGCTCGCTCGCGCCGTCGAACACCGGCGTCGCCATCGGCACGCCGCTCGAGAGGTTCTTCGCGAGCTGCGTGAGGTCGGCATCGCCTAAGCTGTCGATCTCCTCGCGCTGACCGCCGGTCTCGTTGTAGATCTGCTTGACGAAGGCGCGCAGCTCGGACGCCGCGGCCTGAGCCTCCAGCATCCGCCCGATCTTGAGTCCGACGCCCTTGGCCGCCCAGCCGAGGTGCGTCTCCAGCACCTGGCCGACGTTCATGCGCGAAGGCACGCCGAGCGGGTTCAGCACCACGTCGACCGGAGTGCCGTCCTCGAGGTACGGCATGTCCTCGACCGGAACGATGATCGAGATCACGCCCTTGTTGCCGTGGCGGCCGGCCATCTTGTCGCCCGGCTGCACACGGCGCTTCACCGCGAGGTAGACCTTGACCATCTTGAGCACACCGGGAGCGAGGTCATCGCCCGCGGTGATCTTGGCGCGCTTGTCGTCCAGGCGCTTCTCGAAGGCCTTACGCTGCAGCTTCAGCCGCTCCGAGGCCTGCTCGAGCTGGCTGTTCGCGTCCTCGTCCTCGAGGCGGATCTCGAACCACTCCTCGCGCGGCACCTCATCGAGATACTCGCTGGTGATCTTCGTGCTGCTCTTGAGCTTCTTCGGCCCGCCCGCCGCGCTCTGCCCGACGAGCATGCCGCGCACGCGCTGGAAGAGGTCGTCCTCCAGGATGCGCTGCTGATCGGCGAAGTCCTTGCGCACCCGCTCGATCTCGGCCTTCTCGATCGAGAGCGCGCGCGAGTCCTTCTCCACGCCGTCGCGGGTGAAGACGCGCACGTCGATCACGGTGCCGTCCATGCCGGGCGGCACGCGCAGCCCCGTGTCCTTAACGTCGGAGGCCTTCTCGCCGAAGATCGCGCGCAGCAGCTTCTCTTCCGGGGTGAGCTGGGTCTCGCCCTTCGGCGTGACCTTGCCGACCAGGATGTCGCCGGCCTTGACCTCGGCACCGATGAAGGCGATGCCCGCCTCATCGAGCTTGGCGAGGGCCGCATCGCCGACGTTGGGGATGTCGGCGGTGATTTCCTCAGGCCCGAGCTTCGTGTCGCGCGCGACGCAGGTGAGCTCCTCGATATGGATGGTCGTGAAGCGGTCCTCCTGCACCACACGCTCGGAGATGAGGATCGAGTCCTCGAAGTTGAAGCCGTTCCACGGCATGAACGCGACCAGCAGGTTCTGCCCGAGGGCGAGCTCGCCCAGGTGCGTCGAAGGGCCGTCCGCCAGCACGTCCCCGCGGGCGATCACATCGCCGGCGTTCACCAGCGGGCGCTGGTTGATGCAGGTGTTCTGGTTCGAGCGCGTGTATTTGGTGAGGTTGTAGATGTCGACGCCGGGCTCACCCGCGGTCGTCTCCTCGTCATTCACCCGCACCACGATGCGCGAGGCATCGACCGAGTCCACGGCGCCGCCACGGCGGGCGATCACCGTGACGCCGGAGTCGATCGCCACCGGGCGCTCCATGCCGGTACCGACCAGCGGCGTCTCGCTGCGCAGCGTCGGCACCGCCTGGCGTTGCATGTTGGAGCCCATGAGCGCGCGGTTGGCGTCGTCGTGCTCGAGGAACGGGATGAGCGAGGCTGCCACCGACACGATCTGTTTCGGCGACACGTCCATGTAGTTGATGCGGTCGCGCGGCATCAGCGTGAACTCATTCTGGAAGCGGCAGGACACGAGCTCATCGGTGAGCTCGCCCTTCGGCCCCAGCACCGCGTTCGCCTGCGCGATCGCGAACTCGCCTTCCTCGATCGCCGACAGGTAATCGATTCTGTCCGTCACCCGCCCGTTCTCGACGCGCCGGTACGGGGTCTCGAGGAACCCGTACTTATTGGTGCGCGCATAGACCGAGAGCGAATTGATGAGGCCGATGTTCGGACCTTCCGGAGTCTCGATCGGGCAGACGCGCCCGTAGTGCGTCGGGTGCACGTCGCGCACCTCGAATCCCGCGCGCTCGCGCGTCAAACCGCCCGGCCCCAGGGCCGAGACGCGCCGCTTGTGCGTGACTTCGGAGAGCGGGTTGTTCTGGTCCATGAACTGCGACAGCTGCGAGGAGCCGAAGAACTCCTTGACCGCGGCCGCGACCGGCTTGGCGTTGATCATCTCCTGCGGCATGAGCGGCTCGGTCTCGGCGATCGTCAGGCGCTCCTTGACGGCGCGCTCGACGCGCACCAGGCCGACGCGGAAGGCGTTCTCCGCCATCTCGCCCACCGAGCGCACGCGGCGGTTGCCCAGGTGGTCGATGTCGTCGACCTGGCCGTTGCCGTTACGGATATCGATGAGGACCTTGAGCACGTCGATGACGTCCGACATCTCGCCGTACTGCGCCACCAGGCGCTTGGAGAGCTCGTCCGTCCGGGTGCTCGCGTACTTTAAGTCGTAGAGGATCCCGGGGCCGAGGATCTCCTTGCGCCCGACGCGGCGGTTGAACTTCATGCGGCCGACGCCCGAGAGGTCGTAGCGCTCCGGGTTGAAGAACAGATTGGCGAACAGATTCTCCGCGGCGTCCTTGGTCGGCGGCTCGCCGGGACGCATCATGCGATAGATCTCCACCAGCGCCTCGAGGCGCGTCTTGGTGGGATCGATGCGCAGCGTGTCGGAGATGTACGGGCCGCGGTCGAGGTCGTTCACGTACAGCGTGTTGACCTGCTGGATGTTGGCCTCGATCAGCTTCTCGACGGAAGCCGCGGTCAGCACCTCGTTGGCCTTGGCGAGGATCTCGCCGGTCTCGGTGTTGACGACGTCGTGGGCGAGGATCTTGCCGTAGACGTACTCGCGCGGCACACGCAGGCGCGTCACCTTGGCGTCTTCCAGCTGGCGGACGTGGCGGGCGGTGATGCGCCGGCCCTCTTCCACGATCACCTGCTCGCCGATGCGGATCTCGAAGGTCGCGGTCTCGCCGCGCAGGCGCTGCGGCACCAGCTGCAGCGCGACCTCGTCGCGGCTGAGATAGAAGGTGTTGGTCTCGAAGAAGGTCGCGAGGATCTCCGCCTCGTTCATGCCGAGGGCGCGCAGGATGATCGTGACCGGGAGCTTGCGCCGCCGGTCGATGCGCGCGAACACGCAGTCCTTCGGGTCGAACTCGAAGTCGAGCCACGAGCCGCGGTAGGGAATGATGCGCGCGGAGAACAGCAGCTTCCCCGAGGAATGGGTCTTGCCGCGGTCGTGATCGAAGAACACACCCGGCGAGCGGTGCAGCTGCGAGACGATGACGCGCTCGGTGCCGTTGATGACGAAGGTGCCGTTGTCGGTCATCAGGGGCAGCTCGCCCAGGTACACCTCCTGCTCGCGCACGTCCTTGACCGGCTTCTTGGCGCCGGCGGCTTCCTTGTCGAGCACGATGAGGCGCACCTTGACGCGCAAGGGAGCCGCGTAGGTGAGCCCGCGCAGCTGGCACTCCTTGACGTCGAACACCGGCTCGCCGAGCCGGTAGCTCACGTACTCCAGCGAAGCGTTACCGCTGTAGCTCGAGATCGGAAAGACGCTCTGGAACGCGGCGTGCAGTCCGATGCGATCGCGCGCGTCCTCAGGCTTGTCGACCTGCAGGAAGGTGCGATACGAGTCGAGCTGAATGGCCAGCAGGTACGGCGTATCGAGAATACTCGCCTGCTTGCCGAAGTTCTTGCGGATGCGCTTCTTCTCGGTGAAGGAATAAGCCATCTGGAGGTCACCTCAAAAGGTCAGTGCAAACCAAATCGAGCAGTGCACGCGGCGCGTGTTCGCCGGCACACGAAAACAAAACACCCTCGCCGCCCACGGCAGGCCGCGAGAGGCGACCGAGACCGCGGACGGTGAGGGGAGGCGCATGGAGGTCTACTTGACCTCCACCTTCGCGCCGGCTTCCTCGAGCTTCTTCTTCATCGTGTCGGAGTCGGCCTTGGAAACGGCTTCCTTCACGGTGGAGGGCGCGCCCTCCACCAGGTCCTTCGCTTCCTTGAGGCCAAGGCCGGTGATCTCGCGGATCACCTTGATCACGGTCACCTTCTTGTCCGCCGGATACTCCTTGAGGAGCACGGTGAACTCGGTCTGCTCCTCGACCGGAGCGGCCGCGGCGGCGCCGGCGCCCGGGGCCGCAGCAACGGCTACGGGGGCGGCGGCGGTGACGCCGAACTTCTTCTCCATGTCGGAAACGAGGTCCATGACCTCAAGCAGGGTCATCTTGGAAATTGCATCGAGGATTTCGTCTTTGTTGACAGCCATGTGAGTCTCCAAAAAAGTTGTCAGCTAACAGTTAAGCGCCCGCGGCCTGTTTCTGGTCGCGAACCGCGGCGACGGTGCGGGCGAGCTTGCCGGCCGGCGCGGCCAGGGTGCCGACCAGCTTGGCTATCGGCGCCTTCAGCACGCCGAGCAGCATCGACAACGCCTGCTCGCGAGTCGGCAGACTCGCCACTTTCTCGAGATCGCCGCCGGGCAGTACCTGCCCGCCGAGCGACACCAGGGTCGCCACGAGCTTGTCGTGGGCCTTGGCGAAGTCCTTCACCACGCGCGCAGCCGCGCCCGGATCGTCCTTCGAAAAGGCCAGCACCAGAGGCCCCTTGAGCTTCGGTCCCACAGTCTCGAACGACGTGCCGGCGAGGGCCTTGCGTGCCAGCGTGTTCTTCACGACACGCATGTACACGCCCTGCTTTCTCGCCTTGGCGCGCAGCTCGGTCATCTGCGAGACCGTCAGCCCGCGGTACTCGGCGGCCACGACCGACTGGGCTTTCTGAGCCACAGCGGCCACTTCCGCTACGAGCGCCTTCTTGTCTTCCAGGTTGAGTGCCATTCATCTCTCCTCATCGCCTGAAGATCACTTCGAAGCAGCGCATCCGTGCCGCCGCTTCACCCTTATCGACGGTGACCTTCATGCCCGAGGAGCTCCTCGTTGCAATGAGCGGTTCACCACCTGCGCAGGCGTCCATTAAGAGGGCCGCGGGTTGTCAGCCACCCGATCCCTCGCCTGCGGTCTTCGATGATGGCCGGTGCCGTGAGCGCACCAGCCCGCATCAAATCTGTTACAAAGTCGCCTGATCGACGCGCACGCCCGGCCCCATGGTCGAGGAGAGCGTCACGCGCTTCAAATACACACCCTTCGAGGACGCGGGCTTTGCCTTGTGCAGGTCCGCGATCAACGCGTGCAGGTTCTCCTTCAGCGCGTTCAGCTCGAAGCTCGCCTTGCCGATCGTGCAGTGAACGATGCCCGCCTTGTCGACCCGGTAGGTCACCTGGCCCGCCTTGGCGTTCTTCACCGCGGTCGCCACATCCGGCGTCACCGTGCCGACCTTGGGATTCGGCATGAGGCCGCGGGGACCCAGGATCTGGCCCAGCTGGCCGACGATGCGCATGGCATCCGGAGAGGCGATGACACGGTCGAAATTGATCTCGCCGGCCTTCACCTTGGCCGCGAGATCCTCGAGTCCCACGATGTCGGCGCCGGCGGCCCTGGCGGCCTCCTGGTTCTTGCCGGAGGTGAACACCGCGACCCGCACCGTCTGGCCGGTGCCGTGCGGCATCACCGTCGAGCCGCGCACCTGCTGGTCGGACTTGCTGGCGTCGATCCCCAAATTCACGGCCGCATCCACGGTCTCGGCGAACTTGGCGGTGGCGAATTCCTTCACCAGCTTGAGCGCCTCCTCGACCGGATAGGCCTTGCCCGGAGTGATCTTGTCCTTCCAGGCCTTCACTTTCTTCGAGAGGGCCATGGCTACTTCACTCCTTCCACGTCGACGCCCATGCTGCGGGCACTGCCGGCGATGGTGCGCACCGCCGCGTCGAGATCGGCCGCCGTGAGGTCGGGCTGCTTCATCTTCGCGATCTCCTCGAGCTGCTTGCGGGAGATCTTGCCGACCTTGGCCGTATTGGGGGTGCCGGAGCCTTTTTCAATGCCGATCGCCTTGCGGATCAGCACCGCCGCCGGCGGCGTCTTCATCACGAAGGTGAAGCTGCGGTCCGAATACACGGTGATCACCACCGGGATCGGCAGGCCCTTCTCCATCTTCTGGGTCTGGGCGTTGAACTGCTTGCAGAACTCCATGATGTTGACGCCCTGCTGACCCAGCGCCGGCCCGATCGGGGGCGAGGGGTTGGCAGAGCCTGCGGGCACCTGCAATTTGACGTAGCCCTGTACTTTCTTGGCCATCGATACCTCTCCTTAAGGTTCCAGCGCCTTCCGGGCTCCCTTAATAAGGATTGAAGGTTGAGAACACGCGGCTTGCGCCGACCCTCGAACTATTGGCCAAAATCGTCTACGACGATTTTGGCGGACATCACTCCGGTTGCCGCGGGCAAAAAGCGTCGTTTTTGCCCGCTGCTCATCAACTCAGGCCTTCTCGACCTGCGAGAAATCCAGCTCCACGGGCGTCGAGCGCCCCAGAATCTGCACTGCCACCTGCAGGCGATTCTTCTCGTAGTTGACGCTCTCGACGACGCCGTTGAAGTCGTTGAACGGCCCGTCGACCACGCGCACTACTTCGCCCGGCTCGAACAGCACCTTCGGCCGCGGCTTGTCCACGCCCTCTTCCACCCGACGGAGGATCTGGTTCGCTTCCTTGTCGGTGATCGCCGCCGGCCTCTCGGGCGTCCCGCCGATGAAGCCGAGCACCTTGGGGACGTCGCGCACCAGGTGCCAGGTTTCCTCGTCCATCTCCATCTGCACCAGCACGTAGCCGGGGTAGAACTTCCTCTCGCTCTTGCGCTTCTGGCCATCGCGCATCTCGACGACTTCCTCGGTCGGCACGAGGATCTCGCCGAAGCGCTCGTTGAGACCTGCGCGCTGGATGCGCTCCTTCAGCGACTCCGCCACCCGGTGCTCGAAGTTCGAATACGCATGCACCACGTACCATCTGAGCGTCACGATCAGCCCCCCTGACCCGTCAGTGTCTTCGTGGCCCAGGCGAGCACGAGATCCAGCAGCCAGAAAAATATTCCGAAAACGATCACGAAGCCGAACACGACGAGCGTCGTCATGCCGGTCTCCTGGCGGTTCGGCCACACGATCTTGCGCAGCTCGACCCGCGCGAGCGTCACGAACTCGCGGAACGCGGCACCATAGGCCGAGAACGCCACGACCAGCGCCCCGAGCACCAGGCTCCCGAGCACCGGCAGCCAGCGGATCCAGGTCGGCTGGCTCGCCAGGTAGTAATAGCCGGCGACGCCCGCGATCACGATCACGATCGCAGCGTAGAGCTTCACCTTGTCCGCGGCGCCCGCGTCCTGAACTTTGATCTCGTCTGTCATATCAACCCATGGCAGGCCAGGAGGGAATCGAACCCCCAACCTGCGGTTTTGGAGACCGCCGCTCTGCCAATTGAGCTACTGGCCTGCACTATTCGGCCGAAATCACCTGGACGGTGATTTCGGCAGATCCAACTCACCACTCCGAACATGCGGCGGGCGAAAAGCGTGGTTTTCGCCCGCTGCTCAAGCCGGATGCTCCTCCAGCGAATGCCTCTCCTACTTGAGGATCTTGGTCACCACGCCCGCGCCGACGGTCTTGCCGCCCTCGCGGATCGCAAAACGCAGCCCCTGATCCATCGCAATCGGGCTGATCAGATCGATCGTCATCTTGATGTTGTCCCCGGGCATGACCATCTCCACCCCCGCGGGCAGCTCGACCGTCCCCGTCACATCCGTCGTGCGAAAGTAAAACTGCGGCCGGTAGCCCTTGAAGAACGGCGTGTGCCGCCCGCCCTCCTCCTTCGTCAGCACGTACACCTCGCCCTCAAAGTGCGTGTGCGGCGTGATGCTCCCCGGCTTCGCCAGCACCTGACCGCGCTCGACTTCCTCGCGCTTAGTTCCCCGCAGCAGCACCCCTACGTTGTCCCCCGCCTGCCCCTCATCGAGGAGCTTGCGGAACATCTCCACCCCCGTGCACACCGTCTTCACCGTGGGGCGCAGACCGACGATCTCCACCTCATCGTTCACGCGCACAATGCCGCGCTCGATGCGCCCCGTGACCACCGTCCCGCGCCCCGAGATCGAGAACACGTCCTCGACCGGCATCAGAAACGGCTTGTCGATCTCGCGCTTCGGAATCGGGATGTAGTTGTCCATCTCCTCCACGAGCTTCACCACCGAAGGCACCCCCAGCTCGCCCTTATCCCCCTCGAGCGCCTTCAACGCCGAGCCGATGATGATCGGGGTCTTCTCTCCCGGAAACTTGTACACCGAGAGCAGCTCGCGCACCTCCATCTCGACGAGCTCCAAGATCTCCTTGTCGTCCACCATGTCGGCCTTGTTCATGTACACCACGATGTACGGCACGCCCACCTGGCGGGCGAGCAGAATGTGCTCGCGCGTCTGCGGCATCGGCCCATCCGCCGCCGACACCACCAGAATCGCCCCATCCATCTGCGCCGCTCCCGTGATCATGTTCTTCACGTAGTCGGCGTGACCGGGGCAGTCCACATGCGCGTAGTGGCGCTTGGCGCTCTGGTACTCCACATGCGCCGTCGAGATCGTGATCCCACGCGCCTTCTCCTCGGGAGCCTTGTCGATCTGGTCGTACGCCACAAACTGACCGCCAAAAGTCTCCGCCATCACCTTCGTCAGCGCCGCCGTCAACGTCGTCTTTCCATGGTCCACGTGACCAATCGTCCCCACGTTCACGTGCGGCTTGTTACGCTCGAATTTCTCTTTGGACATGGAAGTTCCTAACTCCGAAACTCTGACGACTCACAGACCCAGTCGACTGGAGCCCACGACCGGGATTGAACCGGTGACCTCGTCCTTACCAAGGACGTGCTCTACCAACTGAGCTACATGGGCTCGGCTCAGATGTCGACGCGCAGACAAGCTGGAGCGGGTGATGGGAATCGAACCCACGTCATCAGCTTGGAAGGCTGAGGTTCTACCATTGAACTACACCCGCTGCTGATGGCGTCCCTCTGCCAGCCGCGCGCCTTCGAACGCACGCAACCTTCCACCGCCCACCGGATGGTGGAGGGGGAAGGATTCGAACCTTCGAAGGCGTAAGCCGGCAGATTTACAGTCTGCTCCCGTTGGCCGCTTGGGTACCCCTCCGCAAAATGAGCCGCGTATTGTGATTTCGGAGGGTCGGGGTGTCAATGCGTCCTGGCCCGGGATTTGCTTGTCCCGGGGCTCCCCTGAAGGCTAAGCCTTAGCCTTTGGCGCCGGTGGTCGGGGGTGGGGGAACCGCCTGGGCAAGCTTGGCCATCGAAGCGGGCCCCGCCAGCCGCGTTCCGCCGGGTTTCAGGTCCCGCGGGAGCTCGATGGGGCCATAGCGGATGCGCTTCAAGCGGCTCACCTCGAACCCGACCGCCTGCCACAGCCGCCGCACCTCGCGGTTGCGACCCTCGGTCAGTACCACGCGGAACGTGCTGTGGCTCCGGGAGCCCACGCCGCCGCCGGCCTCCTCCCAGGTATCGGCGGCGATCCGGCCAAAGGAGGCTGGGCCATCCTCCAGCTTCACCCCGAGAAGGAGCTGCGCCAGCACCTTCTGCGAGGGGCGGCCCCGAACCCGGACCAGGTACTCGCGCTCCACCTCGCTCGAGGGGTGCATCAGACGGTGGGCGAGCTTGCCGTCGGTGGTGAGGAGAAGGAGCCCGGTCGTGTTGACGTCGAGCCTCCCTACGTTGATCCAGCGGCCGCGGCGCGGGGGCGGCAGCCGCTCGAATACCGTCGGCCGCCCCTCCGGGTCCTTGCGGGTCGTGACCTCGCCCGTGGGCTTGTAATAAAGGAGTAGCTCGTGAGGCGTCGCCTCGCCCGCTCCGAGCTTGAGGCGCTTGCCATCGAGGCGCACGTCATCGCCTGCGGTGGCGCGGTCGCCCAGTTGCGCCTTGCGGCCGTCCACGGTCAGCCGCCCGGCGCGGATCCAGTCCTCGACGGCGCGCCGGGAGCCGAGGCCCGCCTCGGCGAGGAGTTTCTGGAGCCTCACCTGACTTGACCCGCGAGCCACATAACACCCCGTATTAAGCAGATACCCCGGTATTCTTGCCGGCAAAACCACTACGAGGGTAGAAGGACAGCATGATCTACGAAAACATCCTCGGCACGATCGGCAAGACGCCCATCGTCCGCATCCAGCGACTCGGGCCGAAGCACGTCACCCTGTACGTGAAGTGTGAGTTCTTCAACCCGCTTTCCTCGGTCAAGGACCGCCTCGCGATCGCCATCATCGAGGATGCCGAGCGCCGGGGGACCCTCCGGCCGGGACAGACGGTGGTCGAGGCCACCTCCGGGAACACCGGCATCGCGCTCGCGATGGTGTGCGCGGCCAAGGGCTATCCCTTCATCGCCATCATGTCCGAGACTTTCTCGGTCGAGCGGCGGCGCCTCATGAGAATGCTCGGCGCGAAGGTCATCCTCACTCCGGCCGCCGAGCGCGGCTCGGGCATGGTGCGCAAAGCCGAGGAGCTGGCCGGCAAACACGGCTGGTTCGTCGCGCGGCAGTTCGAGAACGAAGCCAACCCCGCCTACCACCGCAACACGACCGGCCCCGAGATCCTCCAGGACTTCGCCGGCAAGCGGCTCGACTACTTCGTCACCGGCTGGGGCACGGGTGGGACGCTCACGGGCGCGGGGCAGATGATCCGCCTCGCCCGCCCCGAGGTTGAGATCATCGCCTGTGAGCCGCACGGGGCGGCGCTCCTCTCGGGCAAGCCCTGGGCGCCGCACAAGATCCAGGGCTGGACTCCGGACTTCGTTCCCGAGGTCCTCAAGCGCGACGTGGCCCATCGCATCGTGACGGTCGCCGACACCGAGGCGGTGGACACGGCGCGGTCGCTCGCGCGCAGCGAAGGCATTCTCTGCGGGATTTCCTCGGGTGCGACGTTCGCCGCCGCGCTGAAGGTGGCTGCCGAGGCGCCGCAAGGCGCCGTGATCCTCGCCATGCTGCCCGACACGGGCGAACGCTATCTCTCGACGATCCTGTTCGAGGGCATCGCCGACGGAGGCGACCCGGAGCCCTGAAGCGGAACCAAGCCGTATTGACGTCCGCAGCCCGGGAGCACCTCCGGGTGCTCTATCCTTGACTCCCATGGACGCGCGCCAATTCGCAGCCCTGCCGGATCCCTTCCCGATGTGGCGCGGCGGCGTGCTGCACGGCGGGCGCATCGCCTATGAGACCTGGGGAAAGCTCAACGCGGCTCGGGACAACGCGCTGCTGATGTTCACCGGGCTCTCGCCGCCTGCCCATGCCGCCTCCTCCGAGCAGGATCCGTCGGATGGCTGGTGGCAGGGGATGGTGGGACCGAAGCTCGCGATCGACACGGGCCGCTACTTCGTCATCTGCGTCAACTCGCTCGGAAGCTGCTTCGGCTCCTCGGGGCCTGCCTCGCAGGATCCGGCCACGCGCAAGCCTTATCGGCTGAGCTTCCCGGACCTTTCGGTGGAAGACATCGCCCGGGGAGGCTATGAGACCGTGCGGAGCCTCGGCATCGAGCGGCTCGACACCGTCATGGGGCCCTCGCTCGGAGGCATGGTGGTGCTCGCCTATGCGGCTATGTTTCCCAAGGCGGCGCGGCGCCTGGTGTGCATCTCGGGAACCATGGCCGCCGCGCCTTTCGCGATCGCGCTGCGCTCCATTCAGCGCGAGGTCATCACCAAGGACCCCGACTGGAAGGGCGGCAACTATCCGGCGGACCGCCCGCCGATCACGGGTCAGCGCATCGCGCGCAAGCTCGGCACCGTAACCTACCGCTCCGCTGCCGAATGGCAGCAGCGCTTTGGCCGCTCGCCCATCCGGCAGGACATGGGGTCAAAGGACCCCTTCGCCTCTGAGTTCGCCGTCCAGGGTTACCTCGAGTCCCTCGCGCAGCGCTGGGTGAACCTGTTCGATGCGAACTGCTACCTCTATATCTCCCGCGCCATGGACCGCTTCGATCTCGCCGCCCACGGGGACCCGGTGGCGCTCCTGAGCCGCGCGGCGCTCAAGTCGGCGCTGGTGATCGGCGTGCAGGCCGACCTGCTCTTCTCGGTGACCGAGCAGCAGGCGATCGCCCAGGCGCTCGAGGCCGCCGGCGTCAGCACGCGCTTCTCGCCCCTGGCCTGCGTCGCGGGGCACGATGCGTTTCTGGTCGACCTCGAGACCTTCGGGGCGGAAATCGGCGCTTTTTTGCGTGCCGGCTAGCCGGCGGCGGCTCCGCGGGCTTGGTTCTTGCAAACTTCGGCGGGTGCTGCGCCACGGCGAGCGGGATTTTCTGGTGCGCGACCCTGCATCGGCGTGACAAAATTAAGTTTACTTGCTCGCAGCGGGCCGCAGGCGCCGAGCATAATTGACCGCATGGCCTGCGGATGGAATTGACGGGCTGCCGAAGAGAACAACGAGTCGATGAAGGATTCTGTGGAACGTCGCTTGCACACCCGACATCGGGCGCGGACGATCGTCTACATCACCGTGCCCGGCGGCCGCCGCAAACTCTGCAAGGCGGTGAACCTGAGCGCCACCGGTGTGTTCATCGAGACCACTAATCTCGGACTGCGCAAGGGACAGCAGGTCGTGCTCTCCTTTGCCATCAATCTCGGGACCATCATCAAGCTTCACCGCCGCACGGCCGTGGTCGCGCACGTCTCGCGCGGCGGCACCGGGCTCATGATGGAGACCTACGCGCAAGCCTCGAGCTGAGGCGCTCCCGGCTGACAGAACGCCGCGTCGCGCGGTGGTAGGCTCTCGGGTCATGAGATCCCTCGGCCGCCGGCGCCTGCTGCAAAGCCTCGCTCTCGGCGTGCCGCTCGCCGCTCTCGGCGTGAAGCCTGTTGCGCGCGCCGCTGATGCCGCGCCGCGGCTCGATGTCGCCTCGCCCGAAGCCAGGGCGGTGCAGTACGTCGAGGATGCCGCCAGGGCGAAAGGCGCCACGCCCGGCAGCACGTGCGCGAACTGCGCCCTCTACCAGGGAGCCGACGGCTCGAAGCAGGGCCCGTGCCAGATCTTCCCCGGCAAGGAGGTCATCGCCGCGGGCTGGTGCAGCTCCTGGGCGCCGCAGATGTGACGGGCCTCAGGGCCAGACCATCACCCCCCGGAAGGAGACGCACACCATGAACAAGCCTCTGCTCAACCGACGTCAATTCGCTGCGCATTGTGCGGCCTTTGGCTTGTCGTTTCCGGCGTTGCTATCGATGCGGGCAACTGCGCAGGCTCCCGGCACTGGCGCGGCATCGAAGTCTGCGGCGCGTACCGTAAAGCTTCCAGACGGCACTGCCGTGACGGCGCTCGGTCAAGGCTGCTGGCATCTCGGTCAGGGCAGGCATCCGGTCGCTGTCGAGGAAGATGCGCTGCGCACCGGCCTTGCGCTCGGCATGACGTTGCTCGATACCTCCGGAAACTACGGCAGAGGCCGCTCCGAGGAATTCCTCAGTCACGTGCTTGCCGGTCAGCGCGACCGCATATTCCTCGTCTCCAAGGTTGAGGGCGATGAGGTTTCCGGAGACGGCATCGCGCGCGCTTGCGCCGCGAGCCTCGCCCGTCTCGGCACCGACTATCTCGATCTCTACCTGCTGCATTGGCCGGTCTCCGGCGCGCAGTTCCCCGGCGTCGTCGCCGGATTCGAAAAACTACGCGCAGCCGGAAAGATTCGCGCCTGGGGCGTATCCAACTTCGACGTCGGTCAGATGGAAGAGCTGTTCCGGGTTCCGGACGGCCATCGCTGCGCAACCAATCAGGTCCCTTACAGCATCAACCGCCGTCACATCGAGGCCGACGTTCTGCCGTGGTGCAAGCAGCACAATATGCCGGTGATGGCGTATTCCCCGCTCGGCGGCGACAAGAACCTGGTCGTCGGTGACCGCACGCTGGCGCAGATCGGCGCTACGCATGGTTGCTCGGCCGCCGCGGTTGCGCTGGCCTGGGTCATCCGCAGCGGGAACGTCATCGCAATTCCCGAATCAGGCTCTCCTGAGCATGTCAGGGAAAACGCTGCGGCGCTCTCGACGCTACTCGCGCCGCAGGACCTGCAGACATTGGCCGCAGCGTATCCGGGGCCATCCGGCGCAAGCTGAGCGGGGCGCGCCTGGGTCTCGACTCCAGGACTTGCCGTCGTCACTCGTAGCAGGGGCCGATCTCACGCACCTCGACCGTGGCAAACTCGGCCGCGGGGCACTCGCCGGCAAAGGCCAGCGCCTCGTTACGGGTCTTGACGTTGAGGAGGAAGAATCCCCCGACGAGCTCCTTGGCCTCGGTGAACGGCCCGTCGACCACGCTGCGCCTGCCGTCGCGAATCGTGAGCCGCGCGCCCGCGGCTTTCAGCGAGTTGGTGGCGACCAGCACACCGCGTGCCGTCAGGCTCTTGGCATACTCGACCATGCGCTCGTAGTCCGCCTCCCCGGCCGCGCGGCCGCGGTCCTGCCGCTGTCCGGACGGCTCGACGATCAACAACAGGTACGACATGGCTTCTCCATCTCAACTGCGCACACAGGCGGCGGCGCGATCGAGCAGCAGACGGCTCTCGCGCGCATTGCGCGTCAGCTGCGCGGCGCGCTCGAACTCCCCGCGTGCCTCGGTGTAGCGGCCGAGCTTCGCCAGCAGGTCGCCGCGCACGCTCGGCAGCAGGTGATAGGACTTGAGCGTGCCTTCGGCCGCGAGCCGATCGGCAAGCTCGAGTCCGGCGGCCGGCCCGTAGGCCATCGATACCGCGACCGCGCGATTGAGCTCCACGACGGGCGTCGGCGTGAGGCGCGCGAGCTCGTCGTAGAGCGCGGTGATGTACACCCAGTCGGTGTCTTCCGCAGTCGCCGCGCGCGCGTGACAGGCGGCGATCGCCGCCTGCAGCAGATACGGCCCGCGGGTCTCCCCGAGCGCCTCGCCGCGCGCGAGTGCGATCAGGCCGCGATGGATCAGCACACGGTCCCAAAGCACGCGGTTCTGCTCGAGAAGCAGCACCGGCTCGCCGCCCGCGTTGGTACGCGCGCGGATGCGTGAGGCCTGGATCTCCATCAACGCGACCAGCCCGTGGACCTCGCTCTCCCCGGGCGCGAGTGCGGCGAGAATGCGGCCGATGCGCAGTGCCTCCTCGCACAGCGCGGGCCGCATCCAGTCCGACCCGGCGGTCGCCGAATAGCCCTCGTTGAAGACGAGATAGATGACTTCGAGGACCGAGGAAAGCCGCCGCCGCAGGTCCTCGCCACGCGGAATCTCGAACGGCACGCCCGCTTCGCTCAGCGCACGCTTGGCGCGCACGATGCGCTGCGCGATGGTGGGCTCGGGCACGAGGAAGGCGCGGGCGATCTCCGCGGTGGTGAGACCGCCGAGGAGCCGCAGGGTGAGCGCGGTGCGCCCCTCGGTGGGCAGGAGCGGATGACAGGCGGTGAAGATGAGCCGCAACAGATCGTCGCCGATCTCATCGTCGGCACCCGCCTCGACGCTGTCGCTGCGCTCCTGGTCCATGTCGAGCTCGGCGCTAAGTGCTTCGTGCTTGTTCACCAGCATGCGCTGATGGCGCAGCCGGTCGATGGCACGGTTGCGGGCGGTCGCCATGAGCCAGGCGCCCGGGTTGTCGGGGATGCCGGTGCGCGGCCACTGCTCGAGCGCCGTGACGAGCGCATCCTGCGCGAGCTCCTCGGCCAGCCCTACGTCGCGCGTCATGCGCGCGAGCGCGGCGATGAGCTTCGCCGACTCGATCCTCCAGACCGCATCGACGGTGCGCTGGACCTCCGTGGCCTTCATGGCCATGGATGACATCACCGCCAGCTGCACCGCGCAAGCGAGGATCACTCAGGCTCTTTTCCCAGCAGCGGCGGCCAGCGCTTCCGCGGGCTTGGCGCAGTTGACCATCCAGGGCGTGCCGAACCGGTCGGTGCACATCCCGAACCGATAGGCCCAGAAGGTCTCCTGGATCGGCATGCAGACCGTACCGCCCTCGGAGAGCGTGCGAAACAGCCGTTCGGCATCCCCGGGGTTCTCGGCATTGGCCATGACATTGAAACCCTGCGGCTTCTCATAGCGATCGGCAGGCACGTCGCAGCCGAGGAGCGCGTCGTCACCGAGGTCGACGCGCGCGTGGATGATCTGGTCGCGCGCTGCGGGCGTGGCCTGGTCGGCCCCCGGCGCCTCCCCGTAGGTCATCGAGACGACGATGCGGCCGCCGAAGGTGGCGGCGTAGAACCTGAAGGCTTCGCTGCAGTTGCCCCTGAAGTGCAGGTGCGTGAGCGTGGTTGGCATGGAAGGCTCCGTCCGTTCGGGTGAGTTTAGGGTGTCCGACGCGCCTGAGACTCGAGGTCGTCGCACCAGCGTGTCGGCTCGACGCGCCGTCAGTTGCGCGAAATGCGCTCGGCGCGGCTCTGCTGCTGAGCGCACAGCTCCGGCGTCAGGGCGGGACCGAAGTCCTCGGCCTCGAATACGCGGCGGATCTCGATCTGCTCGTTCGACTTCAGGAATGGCGAGCGCCGGATCCACTCGACCGCCTCGTCGATGGAGCGCACCTGCCACAGCCAGAAACCGGCGATCAGCTCCTTGGTCTCAGCGAAGGGGCCGTCGATCACCGTGCTCTTGCCGCCGTCGAACTGGACGCGTACGCCCTTGGAGCTCGCCTGCAGCCCTTCGGCCGCCAGCAGCACGCCGGCCTTCACCAGCTGCTCGTTGAACTTGCCCATCTCGGCGAGGATCGCCTCGCTCGGCAGCACGCCGGCCTCCGACTCCCGGGTCGCCTTCACGATCACCATGACTCGCATGTCGGGTCTCCTTGAGGTGTGGTAACGGGCGCGTTCCACCCGTTCCTGTCTCTAATGACGAATGAGGAGTCCGAATATCGACCGATGCACCGTGCGGAAAGCCCGGATTCAATCTAAGTCACGGAAAGTGCTTGGAATTATTTTGGTTCGAGGGTGAAAGCGGCGCTCTGCGGCCGCGGCTCCTCGAGCCGCACGCGGAACACGCAACGCCCGTGGCCGGCCTGGAAGCGCTGCTCCCGCACGACTTTGAATCCGAGCAGCCGCTCGAGCGTATTGACCGACACACTGCAGATCGCGGGGTGCTTCTGCGCCACGCTGAAGAAAGGACAGTTGCGCTCGACCAGGGCTGGCGCGCCCTCCTTCCACTCGACCTGCATGTAGGCGTCCTTGTCCTCATACAGCGAGCTCAGGGCTTTGAGCTTTTGCTCGAGGGTCAGCCCCTGCAGCAGCGGGGCCCAGCGCGCCACGCGTGCATCGGTCATGCGCGAGAGGATCTCGACCACGCCCGCGCCGCCGAAGCGCTCGAGCACATGCTGAACGAGCTCGACCGAAAGCTCGTCGTAGTGCTTGGGGAAAAGATGCTCCGCGGCCGCGCTGAGCCGATAGCGCCGCGAGGCGGGACCGGGCCTTGGCTCGGGCGTGCCGGCCGTGGCGGCATCCGCGGCCGCCGGCGCGCGGCTCGTAGTGACCCAGCCCGCGCGCACGAGCTCGGCGATCTGCTGTCGCACGGCTTCGTAGGTGATATCGAGGTCCGCGGCGAGCTCGCGGATCGCCATGGGACCTCCGCGCTTCAACGCCTGCAGGAGCGCCGAGAGCGCGGGGGCGGCCGCCGGGCGCCCGGCCGAGGTGCGCGGCGCGGGGCGCCGCCCGCGAGCCCTTGCTACTCGCGTTTTTCCGCGCGCCACGACACACCCACTCCGTAGCCGTAGACGAGTGTTCCGCCACAGAATCCGCCGGCAATGACAAGCGCCGAGCCCAACAACGATACCCACACGGCGGACAGCGGCGGCGGCGCGGCGGCGCGCCACGACAGGCTCACCATGAAGCAGAGCAACGCCGTGCTCATGAGACCCGCGTGCAGCCCCGCCCAGCGCCAGGCTTCGGGCGGAAGCTTGCGGAGCCACAGCTCGAGCGCACCGGCGAGCAGCGTGATCGCGCCGATGATCACCCCCGCAGCCACCGCGTAGTGGCTCACGGCCCACCACACGGTATTGCCGGTCTTCAGCGCGATGAGATCCGACGCCGACGAGCCCAGCCAGAACGCGACCGGGAAATGCGCCAGCGCCGGATGCACCGGGTGCAGAAGGGAGGAGCTCCACATGGCGGAGTCTTCGGGCTAGATGAGCTTCAGCGCGCCCGCGAGGAGCAGCAGAAAGCCGATCACGGCAAGGAGCGCGTGGCCGGCGACGAAGCCCTTGGGCAGCGGCTTCTTGCGGGCGTGGAACCCCAGAGCCAGGCCGAAGCCACCGAGCGCCGCGACCAGGAAGAAGCCGAGCGCCCAGAGCGCAGGTCCCGCGGCTCCGCGAACGAACACCGCCACGAGGAGCAGCACCAGACCGGTCGCCGCGAGCACGCCGTGCAGGATCGCGCTCGGGACGGGCGGGAACTTCCCCTGGAAAGCCGCTAGGCCCAAGGTGAGACCGACGACCGCGGCGACGGCAAATATCGCAATGATGAGCCACATAAGCCTTCCCCTGACATACAAGTAAGTACTTGTATATTATTTATAGCGCCTTGCGTGGCCGGATGCAATTCTGCACCACCGTCGTGCCGGGCTGACGCGAGCGCCCCGGGAACGGGCGCGTAGCCCCCCGCGCCCCTCCCCCATACGGGGGATGCGGGGCAAAGCTCGTGGCATGTTTCATGCACTTCGGTCGCCGACGCATCTGCGCAGAGCGCACAGCGGTCGAGCAAGGGCTTTGAGAAGGAGTGTGATCGTGGTGAACCGGAACATCGCCAGACACTATCTGTTGGCTTCGGACTTCGATCAGACGCTGAGTTTCAACGACTCGGGGCTCGTGTTGAGCAGCCTGCTCGGCGTCGAGGGATACCAGGAGCGCGTGACGGGACTCGCGCGCACCAACCTCGTGCAGCAGGGCGGAGAGCTCGCTTATCTCATCCGGCACGACCCGGAGTTTCGCGGCGTCCGCCCCGAACACCTGATGGAGACCGGCAGGCGCGTGCGCCTGAAGAGCGCGATTCCCGCGCTGGTGCGCTTTCTCGAGCAGGGGCTGCCGGGAGTCAAATTTTCCTTCTGCGTGATCTCGGCGGCACCGCGCGAGATCGTGGTCTCGGCTCTCGATGGCATCGTGTCACCCGATCACATCTACGGCACCGAGCTCGACTACGACGAGACCACGGGGGAGGTGCGCGCGATCCGCCGGGTGCCCGCCGGCTACGGCAAGGTCGCGGTGATCGAGGAGCTCGAACGGCGGCTCGAGGTGCCGCCCGATCGCGTGATCTACGTCGGCGATGGCAGCTCGGACGTGCACGTCATGCTGCACGTCAACAATCATGACGGCTTCACGATCGCGGTTTCCAACAACCGGCAGCTGGCGCGCATCGCGCGCAGCACGGTGCTGAGCGACAACGCGTTCAGCATCATGGTGCCGATCCTCGACCAGGTCCTCGACTGGCGCACCGGCGAGATACGCGCGCTACTCGAGCGCAACGGACTCACGCTCCAGGCGTGGGAGAAGGCGCGCACCGATCACGTACGGATCGACGACAGCGTGCCGCGAGCGACCGGGAGTGAATGATGCTGACCGCTAGGACTCGCGCGCCGGAACGCGGCGCAGGCGCAGTGACGCGCCGCTGCGGATCCTGACCGCAGGCGAGCGACGCGCGCCCCGGGCCGTGCGCCGTTCCTCCATCTCGATGCCGATGACTCCCGGGACTGCCCGCAGCGAGGGCAGATCCTCGAGCTCGGCCGAGCCCACGAGGACACCTAAGTCCGACCTCGTCGAGGTATGACCGAATCCGAGTGCCCGACAGATGGTGGCGACCTCATAGAGGCGGTCGCGTGCGTCCCCTGCGACCGCGATCGCCACATTGATCCGGGTCACTGCGCACTCCCGTTTTTCCGGATGCTAACGCAGCTTTCCGCGGCCGATTGTTAAGAAAAGTTTGCGCGCCCGGCTGACGGCCCGGCCAGGTGGCACGGCCACGCTCAGGGCAACGGCCGCTCGGCTGTGAATTGCCCGCGAGTCATGGGAACATTTAACAAAGGAGAGTGCCCCATGGACAGCATCAAGCCGTTATTCACCGCCGTCGGCTCGGTCACCGGTGGCCGCAACGGTCACGGGGAAGCCGAGGACCATTCCGTCTCGGTCAATCTCTCGGTACCCAAGACCATGGGCGGTCCGGGCCGACCCAACACGACGACGCCCGAGCATCTGTTCGCGGTCGGCTACGCCGCCTGCTTCGGCGGCGCGCTCGATTTTGTCGCGGCTCAGAAAAAGCGCAACGCCAAGGGCGCGACCGTCACCTGCAGCGTGTCGATCGGGCCGCGCGACGCGGGTGGATTCGGCATCGCGGTGAAGCTGCAAGTCAGGGACGCGACGCTTCCGCAGGCGGAGCTCGAAGCTCTCGCCCGCGAGGCGCACGAGAAAATCTGTCCCTACTCGCACGCGACCCGGAACAACGTTCCGGTCGAGCTCTCCGTCGAAGGCGCGTAGGGTCGTCCCACTGTGGTCGGCAACCGCCGCCATTAGTGCGGCGGTCCCTGCCCCGCACCCTCCTGGCGACCCTGCACCGTGCCCGGAACGGCGACGTGAGTTGCGATCTTGACCACGACGAGGTCGGCCAGCGGCCCCTGCACCGCGTTGGCAACGTAGAACAGCCGGACCTTGTTGTATCCCAGATTCCCATGATCAACATACGGAATCACGGCTTCGAGCCGCAGCGTGCGCGAGCTGGAGAGGCTCGCGGCATTGTCGATGGCCTGTCGATAGGCCGCCTGCTGAGACGGATTCCACGCCGGCAGACCCGAGATCCCCGTGACCGGGTCGCTTCCCAGAGGCACGAAATTCACGCCCTGCCATCCATCCGGCATGAAACCCGAGGGAAGATCGATCGTGAAATGCGCCAGATGCCGGTTGCCCGTCGGATCGCGCAGATAGCGCGGGTGCAGAGAGAACTCGGGCTTCTGACCGGTCGGGGTTGTCAGTGTATGCGCAGCTCCCGGTCCCCAGCTGTCGTTCAGCGTCACCGTCTTGTGGCTCCAGTAGTTCACGTCATCTCCTCAGGGTTTAGTGGTCGTCACCTGAAACGCTGCCCACAACGCCGGGTCCGCCGAGGCATCCTGCGACACGACCGATCGCATGGCCGCGCCGAGGGCCCCGGGCGGGCTCATCGAGTCGTGCAGCAGGTGTCGATAGAACTCTGTCATGAGTTGGGCGCCGATCTCATCGGAGACGGCCCAAAGCGATGCCACCACTGCACGTGCGCCCCGGGCAAGGACGATGGAGCCGATGCCGACCAGGCCCTCGCTCGGCACTTCCTTGCCCAATGCCGTCTCGCACGCACTGAATACCGCAACGTCCGCATTCAGAGTCCGTGTCGAGAGGTCTGCAACCCGGACGGCTCCGTCCACGATGCTGCCCTGGGCGTCGTACGAGCCCAGCACGAGCGCCGACAACTCCGGTACCTGAGCGTCCACCGTACCGTGGGTCGCGACGTGAATGAAGCGGTACTTTGACCAGTCGAGAGACATGAGCCGCTCGCGTGTCGCGTCAAGGCCCGTCAACTCATCGACCTCGGCCGGCGGAAACTGCGCGGCGATCGCCGCCGCCTCACGCGCGCTGAATGGCAGGCGGCGAAGATCGGGACGCGCCGCGTCCGGTGCGCCTCGCACGGGGGATGCGGTGCTTGCCGCCGCTGTCTTGACGCTCGCGAGCCGCGGATCGTCCGCCTGGTACACGGGATCCGCGACGAGCAGCAAGGCGCGGCGATCAGGCGGCGCCGGGCGATTCTGCCGTGCATCGAGCATCCATGCAGCGGGTGCCAGCGCGACGTCATGTTGCATCACGACGTATGCAGGTGCCTTCGCTGCCGCGGGAAGCAACGCCGCAAACGGAACATAGTCGAGCGCACCGTCCGGGATGATGAGCCACGGGCGCACCTCCCTGAGCCACGGCTCGAGCGGCTCGAGGATCATCTGGTAGAGCGCCGCGCCATCCTGAAGGCGGGTTCCGAGCGGCACATCGACAAGCCGTGTCAAAGAGCGATAAAAGGCCATGGCACGGTCGGTGATCGCCCCCGGTGCTGTCAGGCGGGTCCAGTGAATGCCGGTGGGCAGCACCACCCATGCATAGGCTGACTCGGAGCCCAGCCAGTAGGACGCAAGCGCATTGCCGGCCGGAACCCGCGGCGGAATCGCAACGGCGCCGCCTGCCCGCCCCCGGCCGCCCTGAGCATTGGCGCGAGCCGCGATGCGCGCGTTGACGGTATCGAGCTGCCGCTCGAGCTCGGCGATGGCGGCCAACATGTGCCTGGCGCGCTCATCGGCGGAGCCCGCGCTGTCCACGCGCGCCTCGAGGGCATAACGACGTCCGGCGAGGTCCTCGTAGAGCTCTTCGCGCCGGCGGAACTCGGGCGCCAGTGCCCGGCGGATGGCCGGCGAATATTGCTGAGCGGCGACGTCGGCCAGCGTGCGCGCACGCGAGGCGTCTGCCGTCGCGAACGCGGCCGCAGCAAGCGTGTCGGCTTCGGCCTTGCGCCCCGCCGCCGATGCCGCCTCATAGCGCGCCCGCAGCAGCTCGATCTTGAGGTCGTACGCCGAGCGCAGCGGCGCCTGGAGCCCGGAGCGCAGCGCGGGATCCGCCGACTGGAGGCGAACTGCGTCCGATTGTCGGAGTGCCTCATCGACCGCTGTGAGCGCGGCGCGCGGCTTGCCCGCGAGACGCAGCGTCCGCGCCAGCTCGAGGCTCGCCGCGAATTCCTCGGAGACACTGCCGAGTCCCCGCAGGCGCGGACGCGCCGCGGAGAGATCCGCGAGAGCTGCGCGCAACTGACCCATCTGACGCAGGAGCGCCGCGCGCTGCAGCAGGGCCTCCGCCTGAATGAGCGGATCAGGCCCGGCTGCGTTCGCGATCAGCTGATCGAGCTGCGCTTTGGCGTCATCGAGATGACCTGAGGCCGCCGTGTGTACCGCGAGCTGAATGCGGATACGTTGGATATAGGTCGGCTCAATCGCGAGGCTGAGGGCCTCCCGGTCGAGGGCCATGGCCTCCTCCACCTTTCCCTCATCGGCGTCGATGGTGGCGAGCGCCCGCAGCGTATTCACTCGCCCGCGCCGGTCGAATGCCGCCGTGCGGATCGCGAGCGAGCGCTCGAGGAATTCGCGCGCGCGCTGCCGGTCGCCCAACGCGTAATAGGTGACGCCGATTCCATAGAGACTCTGTCCCTCATCGCGTTGCGCCTGAGTGCGTTGCGCAAAGGCGAGGGCCCGATCGAAGAGCAGCAGCGATTCGTCGAAGCGGCCGACCGCGTAGCTGAGGAGCGCCGTGTTATTGGTCACGGCGAGATAGAACCTCGGGAAGGGTTCCGGACCGATCTCGCTGAGCGCACGCTCGAACCACTGCTGCGCCTCCGGCACGCGCCCGAGCCCCCAGAGGCACAGAGCCCGGTTCTGCCACGCGACCGCAAGGAGCGGTCTCTCGCGGAGCTTCTCGAAGAGCCCACTTGCTACCGTCGTAGCCGCGACACAGTCGTCGAAACGGCTCTTGTAAAGGTCAGCCACGGCGAGGTAGTTGAGCTGCAGGGCCCCGTCGTAGGTCTCCCCCCGTTGCAGGTGGAAGCGGCTCAGGCGTTCGAGCGTGCTGCGAGCACGCATGAGCAGGTCGGCGGAAGGCGCCTCATGGGCCGGGGCGGACGGACCGCTAGGAGCGCTTTTTCCGATTTCGATCCAGGCTGCCGCCAGCAGCTCCTCGGCCCGCGCCTGGCGGTATGGATCATTGGGCCTGAGCGTCTCGCCGGCGGCCCTCGCCCAGTCGGCCGCCCTGGCCCAGTCCTGCAGGTCGAAGTAGTCGATTCCAGCGAGTGCGAGCTCCACTCGACCACGGAGCTTTTGATCCCCGGGCGCCGTGAGCGCCCGCTCCGCCGTCGCATACTCGCCCGCGGCCCGAAGAAACGTATCGCGTGCGCTGGCACCCGGGGCGGCGGCGCGGCCGCTCGAGATCTCCTGCCCCGCTGCATAGTCGCCATCGGCCTGGGCAAGTCCCTTCATGATCGCGAGGCAGTCGGGCCGCGCCTGCAGCGCTGCGAGGTCGAAGGCGCGAACCGTCGCGGTGCCGCTCGCGTTGGCGTGCTCCTTCCCCGTCACCCGCACCGTGAGCGAACCCGAGTCCGGCGACGTCACGACCGCACGGCGGGTGCCGGTCCGGCGCTCCGGGTGGTCGGCGCGGATAACCAAGTGGTTCTTCGAGTCGAGAACCTCGAGCCGTGCGTCATTCCCCTGCTCATCGACTTCGAGCAGGTACGCGCGGCCCGGAGGGAGGGCAACCTCGGCCTGCGAAGGCTCCGTCCCGAGGGTCCTCAGGAGCGTCGCGGCCCCTGCCGCGGCGCCGAGCGCGTGGGTGCACGAGTTGTCCGTCGCAGCCGCTGACGCCGGCCACCCCACCAATGCGAGTGCGGCAATAAGACAGGGGGTGCGCGCGCCCGGGCCGGCCTGCCGCTGCGGTTTGACGCGGTTGCGGCTTATACTCGGGCCATGGTTGGTGTTGACGAACAAGCAGCACCCGCGCCAAGCCGCGCGAAGTCGGACGTCCCGGCGTCCGGTTCGGATCCGGCTTCTTCTCTGGCGGCAGTCTATCGCGACTACCCCGGCCTGCGCGCGCTGATCTTGCGGCGCGTGCGTGATCCCGAGATCGCGGCGGACATCCTTCAGGATGCCGCGGTTACCACGCTCGAGAAACTCCGCAGCGGCGAGATCGCGCACCCGGAAAATCTCGGCGGCTATCTCTATCGCGTCGCCATCAACCACCTGCGCAACCACCGCCGCAAGGATCGCACGGCGCTCTCGAGTCCCGAGCAGCTCGATGAGCTGCGCGACTCGGTCGACGACCCGGACTGGGAGCGAGTCGGACGGCCGCAGTGGTCGGCGGCCGCGCGGCGCATGCTGGAGGAGATGCCGGGCGCGCGGGATCGGGAGCTGCTGGTACGGTTCTATCTCAACGACGAGGAGAAGGATGCGATCTGCCAGGAGCTCAATCTCTCGCAGGAGCACTTCAACCGGGTGATCTTTCGCGCCCGCAACCGCTTTCGGGAGCTGCTCGAGCGGCGCGGGTTCGGCAGGGGCGATCTGCTTGCGATCATTGCGATCGGCCTCTGTATGTTGAGCGGCGGCCACGGCAGCGTTGGCACCGCGGTCTCGTGCGCGGTCGCGCACGATCCGGCGCCGGCGGCTGCCTCGATTCAGGGAGGAGCAATATGATCGACGTCGGACGCGACTTCGAACGGATGCGGGACTATGTGGGCGGCCGATTGGCGGACGATGAGCGCCGCACATTCGAGGATCGCCTGGCACGGGACCCGGAGCTCGTGCGCGAGTTCGAGCGCACCCTGCGCCTGCGCGAGGGACTCGAGCAGCTGAAGGAACGAGGGTACTTCGCCAGGCCCGCGCCGCGCATGGGACGACGCCTCCTCATGTGGGTGCCCGCGCTCGCGGCCGCGGCAATCGCCGCGCTCGCGATCATCCTCTGGGTGCAGCCGCGGACGGAACGCCCCGGCGTTCTGCTCGCCTCACTCGCATCCGCGACGGCGACGGGCGCAGCCCCGGCGATCGGCGCGCACTTCACCTTCGTCTCGATGCGCGGCAGCTCTTCCTATGATCTCGACCGCCCTGCAGCAGGGCTGATCGAGTTTCGCGCATCGCCAGCCAGTCACGCGGCCGGTGCGCGCTACCGCCTGACGCTCGCGCGTGTGGAGCAAGGCGGCGCGGCCGCCTCGATCGGCACGCTCACCGATCTTGCCCCGGCCGCGGACGGATACCTCCACGGCTACGCCGATGCGTCCCGCCTCGCGGCCGGCCGCTACTTACTGCGCGTCGAGCCGATGGGTCAGACGACGGGAGCCGCGCTTGCGTTCCCGTTCGAGCTCCACGACCGTTAGAGCCGCCTGCGCGCGGTTGCGGGTCAGTGTCCTTAGCTCGCGGCGATGCGCAGTGAGCGCTCCATCTCGACGGCCAGAACACCAGGGATCGCCCGCAACATCGGCAGATCCTCGACGTCGGCGGATCCGATCAGGATGCCGATGTCCGACAGGGTGGAGGTATGCGCGAAGCCGAGCGCGCGACACACCTGGGCGACTTCATAAATGCGATCGCGCGCCTCCTCTGCAATCGCAATCGCTACATTGATCCGCATCACTGAACACCTCCATCGTTCAGGCTGACGAGTCAGAAACTCCATCTCGCACCTGTCTCCAAAGCTATTGCGGCGCCTGCACGAGCCCCGCCCCGACATCGCGCGCCGGAGCCGGCAACGGCAGGAATGCCTTGAGCAGCGCCGCGCGCAGCGCAGCACCGCGCGCGCCCGCGTCGGCTTCGGCGAGCAGCGCGGCAATCCCGGCGACGAAGGGCGCCGCCATGCTCGTGCCACTGCCGGTCTGGTAGAGGGTCGGGCGGGGTGACGCCGAGGCGATCGCGATGCCCGGAGCCGCGAGGTCGACATCTCCGCCGTCGGGATTGAGGCCTCCATTCGAGAACGGCGCCACGGCGAGAGTCTGGTCAACGGCCGCAACCGCGAGGATCGAGGGGCAATTGGCCGGATGCTCCACGGGCGCGATGCTGTCGGGCCGCTGGCTCGAGTTGCCGGCAGGCGCGATGAGCAGAGTCCCTTGGCTGAGCGCCCGGGCCGCGGCCTGCTCGTAGACTCTCGGGTAGGGATCCCCGACCGCTACCGGGGTGCCGATCGACATCGAGACGATCGCACAGTGGTTGCGCACCGCCCAATCGATCCCCGCGAGCACGTTGCCGTCGGTCCCGTCGGCGTTGTCATCGAGAACCCTGGCGATGTAGAGATCGGCGGCGGGGGCCACGCCGTACCGGGGGGCGTGCGCCGGCTGCTGCGGCCCGCAGGCGATTCCCGCGCAGAACGTTCCGTGGCCGTTGCCGTCATCGACGGGCAACTCTGCGGCGAATGACCGGGAGACGATGGCGCGGGCCGCAAAATCCGGATGCGTGAGGTCGAGGCCGGTGTCGAGTATGGCGACACGAATCCCGCGGCCCTGGTAGGGGGATGACAGCACGCGAGTCGCCTGCAACCCCCACGTCGCGGCGCCGGTATCGGCAAGAGCCAGCCCGCCGCCCGATTTCAGGGCGCCGAGCCCGGTGGCCCGGACATAGCGCTCGGGCTCGAGCACCAGCGCTCCCTCGCATTGGCGATGCGCCAGCGCCCGCGTCTGGTCCGGATCGCCGTTGAGCAATGCGCAACCCAGGCTCTCGAACAGCAGGCCCTCGCCCGGCGCAATCTGGGGGCGGCCGGTGTGGAAATCCGTCGATACGCCCAAGCGCAGGCCCGCGGCGTGATGCAGCAGTGCCGCCGCGGCGCGCGCAGCGCGCTCCTCGAGGAGCACGAGGCTCCGGCCCGTGCAGCCCGAGTGCGCGGCGTGGCGGGCGCCGGGCGCGTTCCTGTGTGTCTGCATAAGTGCTACCTGTCGCCTGAGGCCGCCGCGTCTCACATACCGGAAAGATTTCTCTCACGACGAGGGTGAGATGGGGCGCCCCGTCGCAACAGATACCTCATGCGGCGGCAGATGCTCAACGGAAGCGCTCCCGGCGATGTAGCCGACGGATTGCATACAGTCATCGCCACCGCCGCACTATTTCCCGGGTGCCCGCCCGAAGCGGGCACCCATTTGGAGTTGTGACCGTTCCCCTCACGCCGGCGCGTCCCTCCGCACGCTCCCCAATCGCGGTGGGGCAGCCGGCGCTTTTTCTCACTGAGAAATGAGGTAGATTGGGCTTTCGAGGTTGAGCCGTGGTCAAGTCGAAGGGCGGAGCGCGGCGCCCGAGGGCGCGAACCACGGGCCGCAAGAGCCTGCCCCGGCCTGCGCGCGCAGCGTCTACGGTCAAGCCCCAGCTCAAAGCTACCGCTCCCGCATTGCCACCGATCGACTGCGTGGTGGTGCTCATGCTCGAGAACCGCTCGTTCGACCACCTCTTTGGCAGGTGGCCGGGAGTCGCGGGTCTTGCACAGGGCCCCTTCTCGAATCGAGCCGCTCCCCTGACACCGGCGAGTCCCGCCACAAACGCGCCGATTGCAGCAGGACAGCCGGCGCTTTTTTCCGTCGCGCAGGGGCAGGGGCCGGGACACTCGCTCGACGACACCAATGTGCAGCTCTTCACGAAGAAAGTGGTGCCATCTGGCGCTGCGTTGACCCCCGTCAACGATCGCGGCTTCGTCATGAACTACAAGACCGAGCTCGCGATCGACGGCTTCTCGGGTACGGGCGTCGATCTGAGCGCCGTCATGCAGACCTTCGTGCCCGGACAGCTGCCGGCGCTCAGCGCACTTGCCGAGAACTTCGTACTGTGCGACCAGTGGTACGCGGAGGTGCCCGGGCCCACCATGCCCAATCGGCTTTATGTCCACGCCGCCACCTCTGCTGGCTGGGCGCGCAACGACTGGACGCTCCAGCTCACGAGCGTGACGATCTACGAGCAGCTGCAGACGAACAACCGCAGCTGGGCGGTGTACTACAGTGACCAGAACGAGGTCGCGCAGTACAGCCGCATCAATACGCAGCGCGCGAGCTTCAAGCTCTATGAGTCCACCTTCGCGGCGGACGCCGCGGCGGGCAAACTCGCCAACTACAACTTTCTCATCCCGCGCTTTGCCGGCTCGAAGACCGACGGGCCCCCGACCTCGATGCACGCGCCGCAGGACGTGCGGCCCGGTGATCAGCTGGTGGCGGACGTCTATGCGGCGTTGCGCGGCGGTCCGCAATGGCAGCGAAGCCTGCTCATCGTCACCTTCGATGAGCACGGTGGCTACTTCGATCATGCCGATCCACCCGCGGCCGTAAATCCCGACGGCATCAACTCGCCGGCACCAGGCGACACGGCATCCTTTGCGCCGCAGTTCGCTTTCGATCGGCTGGGGCTGCGTGTACCGACGCTGCTCGCCTCGCCCTACCTGCCCAGGGGAGCGGTGAGCTCGGTGCCGCTGCAACACACCTCGGTCCTGGTGACGACGCGCGAGCTCTTCGGCATCAGCGGATCCCTCACCAAACGCGACGCCGCGGCGCCCAGCTTCAGCGGACTGTTCCTCAGCGCTCCGCGCAGCGACGCGCCGAGCCTGCTGATGAGCGCGGCTGCGAAGGCGCAGGTGCCTTTCGATGCGACTCAGGCGGCGCCCGACGACCTGATGAGCGAGATGGCGCTCCATTGGCGCAAGTCGACCGGGAGCCTCCCGGGCGCCGCCGCCGTCGTGACCCGACCAACCTCGCAGGATGAGGTGCACAGCTTCCTGCGCACCGAGATCCAGGCGTTTCTCGATCATCGAGCCCGGAGTGCGCGGCCGGCACGCCGCCGCCGGGCACGTCGGTAACTGGAGGGTCTGCCCGCAGTGAGCTTCGCGGGCCTCAGCGCTCGAAGCGGTGCTCGCTGCGTTTCCAGTGCTTCCACTGCCGGGCGCGCCGCTCGCGCCGCGAGCCCTTGGGAGCTGTCGCGATGCGTGCGTAACGCATGGCCAGCGCGCCGGTGACCTGCTGCCAGCCCTTCTGCGGGTCCCATTTCTGCGCGTACCCGCCGGTCAGCACCTGGAAGGCTGACTGTGCGTGCCCCTGCTTGTCGATGGGGCCCTGCGCGTCCTTGTGTCCGAACCAGTTCGGGGTGACGAAGTCGGTAACCAGCGTCCCGTCGATCGTATAGCCGTATTGATCGTCCTCGACCGGGTCGCATACCTCACCGGCCCAGAACACCCCCTGCGAGTCCTGATAGGCGCTGTTCAGCCACGGGTCGACCGCCATCTCGCAGATCTCATGAGTCGCGCCGACGCTGAAGCTCGCCTTATCGGCCTGGATCGTCTTGACGAAAATCTTGGAGATCGGCAGACCTTCGTTGGTCAGGTCGTGATACGCGAGCGCGCCGGCCTGATCGCTATCATCGAGAAACACAACCCACCAGGCGCCGGCCGTCGGAGCGGTGCTCCTGGGCGTGAAGGCGAATTGCGCAGCCCCGACGCCCCACACGGCGTTCAGGTCGGTGTTCCACTGAGCGCTGAAGGCTGGGATCATCTGCTGGACGGGGCCATCGGCGATGGCGGTGGACTCGTTGATGACGGCAATCTGCAGCATGAGAGCTCTCCTTAGCGGCGGACATTCTCAAGATCTCACGGACCCCGCCTCGCTTCCAAGTGCGGAGCTTAAGCGAGCGACGCCAGTACGAGCCTGCCAATCTCGGCGAGCATCGCCGCGCGTTTGCTGTCAGGGCCCGGGCACTGGGTGATATAGGCCGTGACGATGACGGGCGCCTTGCCGGGGGCCCAGAACACCGCGATGTCGTTGCTCGTGTGCGAGCCATTGCTGCCGGTCTTATCGACGGCACGCCAGTCCTCGGGCAGCTTCGCCCGCAGGCGGTCGAGACCGGTGACACAGCCCGCCATCCAGCGAGTCAGCTGCTCGCGCGAGGGGCGCGCAAGCCACTCTCCCAGCAGCAGGCCCTCGAGATCGCCTGCCATGGCCTGCGGCGAGGTGCTATCGCGCGGATCGCCGGCGAGCGCCTCATTGAGCGCAGGCTCCGTGCGGTCGAGACGCGTCACCTTATCCCCGATCGAGCGCGAGAAGCTCGTGAGTCCGGCCGGCCCGCCGATCGTCCCGAGCAGCAGATTGGCTGCCGTGTTGTCGCTCTGAGTGAGAATCGCCTGACAGAGTTCGGCCAGCGTCATCGTGCCCCCCGCGTGCGGCTCCGTCAGCGGCGAGTGTGACAGGAGCGGTCTCGGGGGAATCGGCACGGCGCGCTCCAGCGTGTCCTCGCGGGCGTCCACGCGTTGCAGGACGGCCGAGGCGAGCAGGAACTTGAACGTGCTGCACATGGGGAAGCGCTCGTGCGCCCGGTAGCCAAAGTGCTCGTGCGTGGCCGTATCGAGCACGGCCACGCCGAGGCGGCCGCCGTTGGTCTGCTCGAGCCTGGCCGCTGCCGCCGGCAGGGCGGCGAAGCGCTGCGGCGCCGGGCGCACGACACCCGGCAGGCCGAGTGACGTCAGCGCAAGAAATGTTCGACGGCTCAACACGCGGCTGCCGAGGATACCTCAGGCTGCCCTGCGGAGCTCTCGACGAGGCCGCGCTCGTCGGGCAAGCTGTCACGCCCTCGTCATATCAACCAGCCAAAGCCAATCAGGGAGCCTTCGTGAGGAACGTCGTCACTGCCTTCATGTTCTTGTGCGCTTCCGTGCTCCGTGCGCAGGGCGTGCCACCGGCCGTCGAAAGCCAGAGTGCTTCGCTCCTCGAGACCTACAAGGACATCCACGCACATCCCGAGCTCTCGCATCATGAGGCGCGCACCTCCGCGATCCTCGCCAAGGGCCTGCGCGAGGCCGGTTACAGCGTCACCGAGCACGTCGGCGTGTACCCGGACGGCTCCCGCGCGTTCGGCGTGGTGGGCATTCTCAGCAACGGCGCCGGGCAGACGCTGCTCATCCGCGCCGACATGGACGCGCTGCCGATCATCGAGGAGACCGGCCTCCCCTATGCGAGTCACGTCATGACGAAGAATGCGAGCGGGCAGGACGTCGGCGTGATGCATGCCTGCGGGCATGACGTGCACACCACCGTGCTGCTCGGCACCGCCCGGGCGCTCGCCGCCACGCGTGCGCAGTGGCACGGCACCGTCATGCTCATCGGGCAGCCGTCGGAAGAGACGATCGACGGCGCGAAAGCCATGCTGGCCGACCACCTCTATGAGCGCTTCGGCCGGCCCGATCGGATCATCGGGCTTCACGACACGAACATGCTGCCCGCCGGGACGGTGGGAATCATTCCCGGGGCGGCGTCGGCGAGCTCGACCTCAGTCGACGTGGTCATCCGCGGAATCGGCGGCCACGGCTCCGCGCCGCAGTTCGGGCGCGATCCCGTGACGCTCGCCGCCTACTACATCACGCAGATCCAAACCATCGTGAGCCGCGAGGAGGATCCGCAGGATCCCACGGTCGTCACCGTCGGCAGCATCCATGGCGGCACCAAGCGCAACATCATCCCGGATGAGGTCAAGCTGGAACTGACGACGCGCTCCTACTCCGACAAGAGCCGCCAGGTCGTCATCGACGGACTCAGGCAGATTGCCGCAGGGATCACGACTTCCGCGAATCTGCCCGCGGAGAAAGCCGCCACAGTGACAGTGCTCGAGAATGAGTCGACCCCGGTGCAGTACAATGATCCCGCGATGACTGCACAGGTGCGCGCTATCCTCGTCAAGGCTCTGGGCGAGGCACGGGTGCGGGGAGCCGAGAAGCTCATGGGGAGCGAGGACGTCGGCGTCTTCGGCATGAGCGCTGATTTGAAGCGCTATGAGATTCCGGTGGTGTACTTCCGTCTCGGCGCCATGGATCCCGACAAATTCGCGGCCGCGGAAGCCGCCGGCAAGCGCCTGCCGGGTCCGCACACCAGCCGCTTCGAGCCGTTGCCTAAGCCGACCCTCGAGACCGGGGTTACGGCGATGACCGCGGTGGCGAGCGGGCTCCTGCAGTAAGGTGAGCCCGGCGGGCGCGCAACGCCTAGAGGGAGCGCCCGGGCTAGCTGCGCGCGCTGCGCCCGAGCCAGCGGTTCACGCGTGCGCAGTAGTCCTCGTACTCCCTGCCGAAGCGCGCCCGCAGCGCATGCTCTTCGGGGAGAATCTGCACGCGCTCGATCAGCGGCACGAACAGCACGGGCCCTGCGAACGCAGAGAGCGTACCGAGCCTCGCGGCCCAACCGATGAGCACAATCGTGAGCCCGAGGTACATGGGATTGCGCGTCCAGGCGTAGACCCCGCCGGTCACGAGCGCGCTCGTCGTCTCGGGCTGGTGCGGGCTCACCGTCGTGCCGGCATGGCCGAACTGACTGATCGCGGCAAATGGCGCGATAAACGCCACCACCATCACGAACCAACCCAATCGGTTCCACGGCGCGGGGATGACGGTCAGCAGCGGCCAGTGGCGGTTGAGCTCCCACATCGCGATCCCGACGATCAGCATCCAGACGGGGGGCGGTACGAGTGAAGGTCGCACTGATCGCCCTCAGGCCGGCGGCCGCACCGGGGTGGCGGCCATCTCACCGACCACCGTCATCCAGGGACGCACCGACCATCGCGTCACCAGCCCCGCCTTGACGTACGGGTCGGCCTCGGCAAAAGCCCGGGCTGCCTGGTCGTTCTCTCCTTGAAACCACAACACGGCGGCGTCCCCAGGGTCCGCCAGAGCGCCCGCCAGCACAAGCTCGCCGCGACGGTGCGCCTCCCAGGCGAGACGCAGATGCTCCGAGCGATGGAGCGGTCTGCGCTCGAGATAGTTCGGCACAAATTCATACGTGAGCAGAAAGTGCATGAGACGACTCCGAATGCGGCATGCATTTTCGCTCAAGAATAGCCGCTCGCTGGGGCCACCGTGAGGCGTTGATCGCAAGGAAATGCCGGCTGAGGGATTCGGGAGTTTGTGCCGAATATCAGCCGGCCAGGAGAGCCGCAGCGTCAGGAGTCAGGCGCGGCGGCCGCAACGGTTGTAGGGGTCGCCGGTCGGGCCAGCGAGCTCGAGCTCGCCATCGATCGCGAGGGCGGGCACATCGAGTGTGTTCATGAGCTCGGCGACCGTCTTCTTCGCCAACACGCCGGTCGACACCGCCCAGTCCCAACGCGCGTTGCCGCGCACGTCGTGGATCACCCGGCCGCCGGGAACGCGCACCATCGGCGGCTCGCCGACTTCGCACAACTTGAGTGTCTCAACCTGGTTCGTCTTCATGACCGCAGCCTTCGCAGTTAGTAGCACAAGAGTGGAATCGTCCTACGTGCAGTCATATCGGTCGCCCGGCGGCGACCTTGAAGCGCACGCAGCAAAACTGCGAGCAGGGTCGCAGCGGCGCGTGGTACGACAGGAGCGGGAGAAACTTTAGCGCGGGCGGCGCGCGGCCAACTCTTGCCCGCGGGGCGGCAAAATCCTGCCGCGTGCGCGGCAAGCTCTTGCCTACATCCAGACCTTGAAGCAACCCGGCGTATGCGCGATCGTTTCGAGGACGCACGTCACGAGCACGGCGGCGTATGCGACTAACAATACCAGCTCGACCGCGCCGTCCGATCTGCGCGGGGGCGAGGAGCTGAGCCGCGCCAGGCGATGACTGAAGAACGTCGCGGCTCCGGCGCGCAGCGGGCGCGAGCGCCCCGGATCGGCGAGCTTTGCCAGTGCGCTGATGAGATCCGCCCCGCGGGAGCCCTCGATGACCGAGTCATCGCAGGACAGCTCTCTGAAGATCGCCAGACGCGAGCCCGTCAACCATACGAGCGGGTGAAACCACAGCACGCACTGGGCAACCTCGTGCAGGAGACCGATCAGGTTGTCGCGGCGCCGCGCGTGTCTGACCTCGTGGAGCAGCACCGCATCGAGCTCCCGTTCGCTCAAGAGGCGATCGATCCCCACCGGCAACGAGATATGCGGGCGCAGCACACCGTCGACCGAGGGACCCTGGCCGGCTGCGGACAGCCTGACCGGAACGCCGTGCGCCACAGCGCCCCGCTCGAACACCGGCGCGCCGCGCTCGGGCGCGCTCCGCGCCTCGCGGCGATCCTGCGCCAGGCGCGCCAGCAGCCGTGCGCTCATGAGGAGCGCGCCGGCGAGCCACGCCCCAAAGAGCAACGCACCTATCGACAGGTTGCGCGAGATCCCGATGCCGACCGCATCGAGGCCGCCGAGCTGGGTCGCCCACGAGATACGCGACGCGCCGAACCCGTTGAAGAAGCCGCCGAACGGCACCAGGAAGTTGAGCGAGGTCGCCACCCAGATCCAGTATTTCGCGGTGGCCGCGCCATTCCACATCGAGGTCAGGACCCAGGCCGCGAGACATACGATCGAAGCGAAGAGCAGATGCACCTCGCAGTAGTAGACGGCCGGTGCAACGTGCTCATGCATGCCCTTTTCCTCCACGAGGCCGCGTCGCCTTCCTGGGCAGCGCCCCCTGCAGGGCTTTGAGGTCCTTGAGGGTAATCGTACCCGTCTCGAGGAGATTTGAGACCAGCAGGCGCGGCGACCCGCCGAACAGGTCGAGCAGGTCACGTACCAGGCCGGTGCGGAATTCGCCCTGGTCGATGGCGGGCTCGAAGAGCTGCGCGTTGCCGATCTTCCGCACCCTGCGCAGCGCCCCCTTGTGCTCGAGCCGGTAGACGAGCGTCTGCACCGTTGTGTACGCGACGCGCTCCTCCTCGGGGAGGCTGTCGAGGATCTCGCGCACCGAGCACGTTCCGAGCTTCCAGTACTGCTCGAGGATCCGGGTCTCGGCCTTGGATAGACGCCTGCGTTTCATATTTACTACGCCTCAAATAAATGCTACTACATAGCCCGTAGGAAGTGCAACCGGCGGAGGAGATATGCGCAGTTCCCTGATCGCCACCCTGCTCCTGGCGCTGCTGGCAGCCGCGGAGGCCGCGGCGCAGGCTCCTTCGGCCACGACCCTCATCAGGGCGGCCCGGCTGATCGATCCGCGCAGCGGAGCCGCCCTGTCCCCGGCCGCGGTTCTCGTCGAGGACGGCAAGATCAAGCGGGTGGGCCCGCCCGCGCGAGTGCAGGCCGACGCTCCCGCGACGGTCAGGGTCGTCGATCTGGGTGGCGCGACGCTCCTCCCCGGGCTGATCGACGGCCACACTCACCTGCTGCTCGATGTGATCGTGCCGCAGGAAGCGCAGGTGAAGCGCATGACCTTCAACGGTGAGTTCGAGCCGGGGCTGCTGCTCGCGGTCGCCGGCATGACGCCGAGCGCGCGGGTGCTTCTCGGTGCAAGACTGGCCCGCGAGGACCTCGAGAGCGGCTTCACCACGGTGCGCAACGTCGGCCATTCCGGGATCGACGGCGATGTCACGCTGCGGGACGCCATCAACGCGGGCCGCGTTCCGGGACCGCGCCTGCTGGCCTCGGGGCGCAAGATCATCGCGCCGGGGGATTACCTCCAGAGCCTCAATCCCGCCGTCGCGGCCTCGATCGCGGAGCAGGAGTTCCTGTACATCGACGGCGCCGACTCGGCGCGACGCGCGGTGCGCTCGAACGCCTTCTACGGCGTTGATCTCATCAAGATCGCGCTCGGGGACAATATCAGCCCCGCAGAAATGTCGGCACTCGTCGACGAAGCACACCGTGAGCAGCTCAAAGTTGCGGTGCACGCCGTCAGCGCGATGAGTATCCAGACGGCGATCGATGCGGGCGCGGACTCGATCGAGCACGGCAACGAAGCCACCGATGAGCAGCTGCGCTCGATGCGCACGCAGGGAATCTTCTTCGACCTGACGCCGACCGTCTTCGACGGCACCTTCTGGGCCAGGATTCACGCGACGACGGCGGTGTCCCCGGACTTCCGCGGCGAGCTCACCGCCCGGGACACGCGCGGCCGGCAGCGCGGCGCGGCCCTGGTGCAGCGGGTGCTGAAGTCGGGGGTGAAATTCGCGGCCGGATCCGACATGTGCTGGTACTTGCCCGGCAAGACACGCGGCGAGGCCTCTGCAACCATGTTCACGGCGCTGCACACCGCGGGAATGCCGCCGCTCGACATCCTGCGCGCTGTCACGACCAACGCCGCCGAGATGCTCGGCTGGCAGGACCGGGTTGGCACCGTCGAGCCCGGCAAGCTCGCGGATCTCATCGCGGTCGCGGGCGACCCGCTCGCCGATATCTCCGAGCTCGAGCGCGTGCGGTTTGTCATGAAGGGCGGTCAGGTGATCCGCAATGACCTCTAGCGTATGGAAAAGCAGCGCGCCCGCTGCACTGGTCTGGACCTGCCTGCTGTTCGCAATGCAGGGCGCGGCCAGCGCCGCTGCGGGCGATGAAATCTACACGCGGCCGGGAAAACTCGTCCCGGCCGACCGGACACGCCTCAATCTCTATTGCATGGGAAGTGGCTCGCCCGCGGTGATCTTCGATTCCAGGTGGGAGGACTGGGCGCCGGTGTGGACCATCGTGCAGCCGGAAGTCGCCAGGTGGACGCGCGCCTGCAGCTACGATCGTGCCGGGGCGGGCTTCAGCGAGCCCGGCCCGATGCCGCGCACCAGCGTGCGCATCGCCGATGAGCTCCACAGCGCGCTCCACCATGCCGGCATCAAGGGGCCCTACATCCTGGTCGGACATGCCTTCGGCGGCGACAACGTGCGCACCTTCGCGCAGCGCTACACCTCGGAGCTCGCGGGACTCGTGCTGGTTGAAGCCGACGTCGGCGGCCTCGACGATCATCGGGGCGATATCGAGCGCATCGCCGAGCTGCGCGAATGCCGCGACGCGGTCGCCTCCGGCAAGCCCCTCCCGCCGCTACCCTCTCGTCCCGGCCGCCCGGAACGCAATTGCGCCCAGCAGTTCTTCCGCGGCTTGCCCGAAGCCACGTGGTCGCCGCAGCTCAACGCGAAGCTCCTCGAGCTCGCGCAGACCAAGGTCGCGATGTACGACTCATACATCTCCGAAATGGAGCAGATGCCCGAGGACGAGACATACCTCGAGCAGCACCGCCACTCGCTCGGGTCACGCCCCGTGCGGGTCCTGTCGACCGGCTATCACGGCATCCATGCCATCGATCCGACGCAGCCGCTGGATCCGGAGAAGCGGAAATACGAGCAGGAGGTCGCCCGCGCGCAGGCCAAATGGCTCGAGCTGTCCACGAACTCGAAGCAATTGTTCACGGACCAGAGCTCCGAATACATTCCCTTCGATCAGCCGGATTTCGTGGTCGATGCCATTCGCGAGGTGTATTCACAAAGCAGGTAGGAAACAGTAAAACCACCACCCTGGGTGACTTGCGGGGAGCCTCGTTGCCGATGGCCGCCGATGTGGATGAGTTCATGGCCACGATGGTCGCGCCGTCGCGGGCGGTGCCGATCGAGCGCGTGCTCGCTCTGGTGCGCGAGCGCTACGGCTTCGAGCCGCGGGCGGCCCGGCTCACGGGCGAGCGTGACGAGAACTTCAGGCTCACCACCGATGACGGCGCGGAACACGTTCTGAAGATCGCGAATCCGGCCGAGAACCCGGCCGAGACCGAGTTTCAGACCGCGGCACTCCTGCACATCGAGAAGACCGATCCCGCATTGCCGTGCCCGCGCGTACTGCGTGACCGCACGGGCGGCACTCACGTTGGTTTCGTCGATGAGGGCGTCGCGCGGACCGCGCGGTTACTCACCTATCTGCCGGGGAAACTCCTCGGTACGGCCGCCCGATCACGACGCCAAAGGGCCGCTTGTGGCCGGATTGGGGCCCGATTGACCATCGCGTTGCGCGACTTCGAGCACCCGGCAGCGAAGCGCGCCATCGTGTGGGACGTGCGCCACACGGGACACATGCAGCGCCTCCTCGAAGAGCTGCCCCGCTTCCCGTATCAGCAGGCCGCTCGCGGGCTGCTCGAGCGCCTCACTCCCGGTATCGAGTGGCAACTGCCGCACATGCGGCATCAGGTCGTGCACAACGACCTGAATCCCCTCAACATTCTGGTGGACCCCGCCGACGAGGATCGCGTGACCGGAGTGATCGACTTCGGCGACATGACCCACACGGCGTTGATCGCGGACGTGGCGGTCTGCGCCGCCGAGCTCATCCCGCCGGATTGCGCCGACCCGGGGAAAGCGCGCGAGTCTGTTCTCGATGTCACGAGCGCCTATCATGAGCGCGTGCCGCTCCTGCCAGCGGAGCTGGCGTTGCTCGGCGCGCTCACCGCGGCGCGGCTTCTCATGACCCTCGTCATTCACGAATGGCACGTGCAGCGCAACCCCGCGAGCGGTCACTTCAAGGCACTGGATGAGGATTTCATGCGGGCGCGGCTCCACATCGCCGACCGGTTGCTGCTCGAGGAGATCAGCCTGTGACGAATGCACCACCAGTGGAGCGCTCGGCAATCCTGGCACGCCGGGCGCGGGTGCTCTCCCCCACCTACCGGCTCTTCTACGAGCAGCCGCTGCAGCTGGTGCGCGCCGAGGGCGTCTGGATGTATGACGAGCGCGGCCGCGCCTATCTCGATGCCTACAACAACGTGCCGGTGGTGGGCCACTGCCATCCGTACGTCGTCGACGCGCTGACGCGCCAGGCGCGCACGCTCAACACGCACACCCGCTATCTCGCCGAGCTGCCGCTGCAACTCGCCGAAGAGCTGCTGGCCACCATGCCGCCCGAGCTCGGTAACGTCGTCTTCACCTGCACGGGGAGCGAGGCCAACGATCTCGCAGTACGCATAGCCAAGGCGGTGACCGGCGGCACCGGTTTCATCATCACGGATTTCTCCTACCACGGCGTGACCGACGTCCTCTCGGGCATGTCACCCGAAGACGGCGGGCCGCTCGGGCCCGGCGTCTACGCGGTGCCTTCCCCTGCCGGCGCGGGCGGTCCCGCAGCGTTCGCTGAGCACGTCCGCGAGTGTCTCGAGCGCATGCGGGCAGAAGGCGTGAGCCTCGCCGCCCTGCTCACGGACACGATCTTCTCGAGCGATGGGGTGTATGCGGATCCCAGGGGATTTCTCGCGGAAGCCGTGCGTCACGTGCAGGCGGCCGGCGGGCTTTTCATCGCCGACGAGGTGCAGCCGGGATTCGGCCGGTTGGGAGAGACGATGTGGGGCTTCCAGCGCCACGGCGTCGTTCCGGACCTCGTGACGATGGGAAAGCCCATGGGCAACGGACACCCGGTCGCAGCTGTCGCTGCGCGACCCGGGGTCCTGGCGCGCTTCGCCAAACGCCGCCACTACTTCAACACCTACGGAGGCAACAGCGTCTCGTGCGCGGCAGCACTGGCGGTGCTGCACGTCATCCGCGAGGAGAATCTCCTCGAGAACGCCCGCCGCACCGGCGAGTATCTCAAGCGCGGTCTCGAGGCACTCGCCGAGCGAAACCCGGCGATCGGCGAAGTACGCGGCGCCGGATTGTTCCTGGGAGTCGAGCTCCGCCCCAATCCGGCGAGTGGGCTCGTCGGCTCAGCCGAGACCAGCCGGGTGGTAAACGGGATGTGCCGCCACGGCGTCCTGGTGGGCTCGACCGGCCGCCACGGCGATGTGCTCAAGATCCGGTCGCCGCTGACCTTCGAGAGGCAGCATGCCGATCTGCTGCTCGGGGCGCTCGAGCAGACTCTCAAGGAAAAGGACTGAGCGCGCTTCAGCGGCTCTGTGCCGGAGACTGCGCCGACGGGAGTGCGGCCGTCCGGGGGCGCCGGAACATAACGTACGCGAGCAGCGCGACGGCGATGGATACCATGCTGGTCCAGAATTCGGCGCGGTGCGAGGGCGTGAACGCCATCGCTACGATCACGGACGCCATCCCCGCGATGGCGAAGTAACTCAGCCACGGAAAGAGCCACATCGGCAGCGCCGAGGGCGGCAGCCCCTCGCGCTCGCGCGCACGGCGCGAGACGACCTGCGACACGCCGATCATGAGATAAATGATCGCGATGATGGCGCCGGAGGCATTCACCAGGAACTTGAACACGACGGCCGGCGAGAGAATTGCCGCGATGACGCCGGCGAAACCGAAGGCGCTCGCGAGCAGCACGGCGCGCGCCGGCACGTGGCGTCGGTTGGTGCGCACCAGCCACCGCGGTGCGTCGCCGCGGGTCGCGAGCACGAACAGTACCCGCGAGGCGATATAGAAGCAGGAATTGAGACAGGAGAGCACCGCGGTCAGGATCACCGCCGCCATGAGTGTGCTCGCGTAGGGGAAATGCACCTCATCGAGCGCGAGCGTGAACGGCGATTCCGCGGGCACCACCTTGCTCCAGGGAACGGCACAGGTGATCACGAACACCGAGAGCACATAGAAAAGGAGTATGCGGCTGATGATGGTGGAGGTCATGCGCGCCACCGCGCGCGCCGGCTCCGGCGACTCCGCCGCGGCGATAGTCACCACTTCGGCCCCCATCATCGACCAGATGACCGTGGTCACCGAGGCGAGCACCGCGAACCAGCCCTGCGGAGCAAATCCGCCGTAAGCGACCAGGTTCGAGAACGTCGAGCCCGTCGGCGAGCGGAAGCCAAACGCATGCGCGCCGACCACGATGATGAAGGAGATGATAGCCGCGACCTTGATGGACGAGAACCAGAACTCGAACTCGCCGTAGGCGCGCGCCGACATCAGGTTCACGGCCGTCATTAACACCATCAGTACCGTTCCGATGAGCCACGCCGGCAGCGGCAGCCAGTCCTTGATGATCCCGGCGCCGGCGATCGCCTCTACCGGGATCACCACCACCCAGAAGTACCAGTAGAGCCACCCGACCGAGAAGCCGGCCCAGTTGCCGAGCGTCGCCCGGGTGAACTCGGTGAAGGAGCGCACCTGCGGCATCTCGACGGCCATCTCGCCCAGCATCCGCATGACGAGCAGGAGCAGGAACCCCGTGAGCGTGTAGCTGATGATGATCGCGGGGCCCGCGGCGTTGATGGCCACGCTGCTGCCGACGAAGAGCCCGGCGCCGATGATGCCGCCGATGGTGATCATCGCGACGTGCCGGGGGCGGAGCGAGCGGCTGAGCTCGTGGGTATCAGTCGCAGCGACTGTGGCGGCTTCGTTCATAGTCCACGGAGTATAGCGGGTCGTGGAACGACGCCCGACACCGTATGCTATGGACATGCTTGGGAAGTACCTCGCCGCTGCCGCGATCTTCCTTATTGTGCTCGACGCAGCCCAGGGCGAGACGCCGGCTGCGCGACCACGCGCCCCGGACCTCGGACTCAGGGTGGGAGTCCTGCCCCGAGGACCCCTCGATGCCATCACGGACGTGGCGGGCGTTGCGGTCGGACAGGCGACCATCGTCCGCGGCGACAACATCCGCACCGGAGTCACCGCGATCGTGCCGCATCCCGGCAATCTCTACCGCGAGAAGGTGCCGGGCGCGATCTACGTCGGCAACGGTTACGGCAAGCTCACGGGTGTCACTCAGGTGGATGAGCTCGGCGAGATCGAGACACCGATCCTGCTCACCTCGACCGTGGCCGTCCCACGCGTCGCGGACGCTCTGATCAGCTACATGCTGCAGCTCCCGGGCAATGAGGACGTACTGTCGATCAATCCCGTCGTCGGCGAGACCAACGACGGATACCTGAACGACATCCGCGGCCGGCATATCACGCCCGACGATGTGTTCGCCGCCTTGAAGAGCGCCCGCGGCGGGCCGGTCGAGGAAGGCGCCGTGGGCGCCGGTACGGGGACCGTGGCATTCGGATGGAAGGGAGGCATCGGCACCGCGTCGCGCCGGCTGCCGGCGGGACTCGGCGGCTACACCGTCGGCGTCCTGGTGCAGACCAATTTCGGTGGCGTGCTCACAATCGCGGGAGCGCCGCTCGGAGTCGAGCTGGGCCAGTACTACCTGCGCGACAGCCACGCAGACGCCGGCCGTATCCACGACAAGGCTGACGGCTCGTGCATGATCGTGGTCGCGACAGATGCGCCGCTCGATGCGCGGGAGCTCAAGCGTCTCGCAGCGCGAGCGCTGCTCGGAATGGCACGCGCCGGGAGCTCGGCATCCAACGGCAGCGGCGACTACGCGATCGCCTTCTCGACCGCGTCCGAGGTTCGCATCCACATCGAGGACAAGGCACTGACGCGCAAGACCGAGGTGGTGACGACGCTCGCGATGTCACCGCTCTTCGAAGCCGCGATCGAGGGCACGGAGGAGGCGATCTACAACTCGATGCTCAAGGCTACGACGACGACCGGGAACGGACACACGATCGAAGCGTTGCCGATCGAGCGGACGGTGGAGATTCTCAGGGAGCACCGGGTGATTCGCTGACAGGAAAGCAGTAAGCAGACTTTCCACCACATCCCTGACGGCTTGCCGACCTTCGAACGACTGCCGGTGAGCAGCTGAGCAGAGAGCCACGCCCGGCCAATATGGCCGGGCTGGCGAATCTCTTTGACGACACTCCTAGGCGTAGTTGAAAAGCGCCATGAACCCGAAGTCCATGTGCAGCTGCTGATGACAGTGGAACAGGGTCAGCCCGGGATTGTCGGCCACGAAATCAAGTTCGAGCTCCTGGAAACCGCCGAGCATCACGACGTCCTTGACTACGCCGGCCGTCGGCTTTCCGGCGATGCGCGTCAGCTCGAAGCTGTGCCGGTGCAGATGCAGGGGGTGGATGTCATCGCTCGCGTTGCGGAACTTGAGGCGATAGCGTCGCCCCTGCCGCAGCGGGTACATGGGCTGCATGGAGTCCATGGCGAAGGCCTTCCCATTGAGCGTCCACTCGTTGAAGCCTCCGGCTGCCGCGTTGTGCTTGACGATTCTGAACTCCATCGTCTCATCCGGCGCACCCGGTGCTGCAGCGGCCCTCCCGAACAGCGTGTAATCCCAGCTATACGGCTTAGGTCTGAGCCAACGAGGCTTGCCCCGTTGTCCGGAGTACTCGATCACGGTTCCCATCCCATGCGCGCGATCGTCGTCCGCGAGATCACCCATGACCCAGACCCCGGGGTGATTCATGTCGACGATCGCCGAGACGCGCTCCGCGGTGCCGAGCCACAGCACTGGCACTTCGGCAGGCGTCGGCACCGGATTGCCGTCCAGTGCCACGACGCGGAACGTGTGACCGGGAAGGGCAAGGCTGCGAATCTCTGTGGCGCTGGCGTTGAGCACGTGAAAGAGCACACGCTCGCCGCGCTTTACCCTGATCGGGTCGCCGTGTCCGAGCATGCGACCGTTGATCGCAAACAGCTCGTAGCCCACTTCGAAACCTTTGGTGTCAGTTCTGGCCTCGGCGTCCGCCGCCGCACCGGCCTCTTGCAGGTCAGGCAGGGCAGAACCGGCCAGCACATCCATGGCCATGTCGCCGCCGCGGCTGAGCATCGGCAGAAACTCCTTCATCACGAGGAACACCTCACGGTCATACGCGCCGGGATTGAGCCTGGGCTCTATGAAGACCGGGCCGGCTTGAGCGGTGTAGGTGCCGCGATTGAGATCGCCGCCGGCCACCACGTGTGTGTGATAGAAGCGAAAGCCGGAGGGCTTCGGCAGCAGTGCGATCCGGCGTTGGCCGTGCGCCGGCACGTGCGGCGTGCCTTCCTCGGCCGCTCCGTCGACATCGCTCGGGATCATCTGGCCGTGCCAGTGCACCAGCTCCGGCGTGTCCGTTTCGTTGTGAATATCGATCGTAACACGCTCGCCTTCCTTGAAGCGCAACAGGGGTCCGGGAAACTGGCCGTTGTAGAGCGTCGTGGATACGATGTGTTCGGGTGAAAGCTCAACGAGACCCGTTGCAATCCGCAGCGCGTAGTCGGGCCGGGCGGCGGCAGCCTCCGGAGCGGTGCTCGGCTGAGGCGCACCCGGCGCGCGCACCGCGCCGGCAGCCAATGCCGCCGATCCGAGCTTCAGAAATCCTCGTCGATCGAGTTCCAATGTGGCACCCCTTTCTCCCCGGCGCGCGCTCAGCGATGGAGTCCGCCATTCATCGCCGCCGCCCACCGCGCGGAACTTGTGACCTTCAGGTTGTCCCGGAGGAGTCAGCAATGCAACCTCCTGTGCGACTGCGCTTTCCGGCGACGGGCCTGGCGCGAATTCTCATCGCCATCGTTTGCGCCGCATTGGCCTGGTCCGCAATCGCCGCGGCTCCCCAGGGCACAGCCTCAGCAGCAGTTGGTCCCGTGGCCGACACGGACCTCAAGGACTTGACCCGGGGCCGCGAGCCGGCGATCGAAACCGCCTTTCTCGCCGACATCGACAAGACCGAACTCTCAGAGTGGCTCTACAACGGCACGCTCACCAAACCCGGCGACCTCGGCTACTGGGTCGGCTACCGGATCGTCAAGTCCTATTACCAGCACAGCGCCGACAAGCGTCAGGCTCTGAGTCAGATCCTCGATATGATGGACCCCCGGGCGTTCTTCGCGAGGAGTGGCTGGTATCCCGGGATCCGGTAGTCGGCGTTACGGCTTCGAGTCCCCGTGACCAGGCGTGGAGCAGCGGCGACCTGGCGTACAATTCATCCCCTGGCCGCCGTAGCTCAGTGGTAGAGCAGCCGCCTTGTAAGCGGCAGGTCGTCTGTTCGATCCAGACCGGCGGCACCAGCCCTGTCGAACGTCCAGTTGACGGTGCGCGTGCGTACGGTGCCGGAGCGGGCGCTGCCACGAAGATGCGGCACGCGCCAGAAGATCTGGCTGCCGCGGCGAACGAGGTGTCCGCGGACGTAATGCAGGCGCGGACCCCTCCTGCTGGCGAGCGGCTCGCCGCGCTGATAGTCACGGTACTCCGGCAGCACCGGAGCGGTCACCTCGATGTGTTCCAGCAGTGGCGCCTTGCCGTCATGCAATCGCCGCCGGTTGAGATGCTCGAGTGTCTGCGCGCGCTGCGGTAATCCGCTGCGCGTCGCGAGCAGCAGGAAGAACGTGAGCAGCATGGGAATATCCATGGCGATCGTGCCGACGGCGTGCCGCCACAGCGCGAAGCTCACCTCGCTCGAGAGCCCCGCGCTCCCGTAGTAATCCGACCAGCTCTGCTCGTAGCGAAAGCGAAAACAGCGCCCCAGGATGTCATCCTGCGCGCGCTCGTTGTCAAAGACTCTTCGGGCGAGTCCGCTCTTTCCGTCGAAGGGTTCCGGCTCCTCGCCCGTCACCGTATCGAGGTCAAAGTACGCCTCGACGCTGCTGGCGAGCACATCCTCGGCCGTGGCGCTCCAGAAGGTGCGAACCAGGCCGCGCCGCCCATCCCGCGTGGCTCGAACCCACGCGCCGCGGCGGCCCACCCATTGGGCGCCGGCGTGAATCAGCGGAAAGCCGTACTGCTGCAGGGCGTTCTTCCACGGGGCGTTGCACCACTCCATCCACAAGGTCTCCGCCGGTACATGCAGCAGATCCGCACAGGCGATGGTGCCTGCGCCTTTGGAGTAGGCGAGATCGGCGCACAGGCGCGTCAGGTTATCGCTCAGCACATACCGCAGGGGACAGCGCGCCACGAGCTCGGCGCAGTCAGCGGCGTTATTCAGGGCCGTCACTTTTCCGCTCGTGCGGTCGCGCACCACGAACGGTGTATGACACTGCGCGACGCGGTCGATGAGATTCACGCCGCCAACGTAGCAGCGCTCGCGGCAGCTCAAGAAAAAATGTGATGAAGTCGGGCGCTGCTGTGACGACGCCCGTGGATCCGCGCTACAAAGCCGGCGCCTCCGTTCCGTCCGACCAGTGCGCGACCGGCACCATGAAGATGGTCTCCGGCTCCGGGACTTCGCGGACGTCGACGACCACGGGAGAGCCCGGAACGTTGGCTCCCCAGCTCTCGGCCGCGGCCTTCGGCACGTGAAACATGAGATGCGAATGCCAGTGACCCGCGCCGTCGCCGAGGTACCCGTCCTTCGACATCATGAAGGACATCGCGCCCGGCTCAGGCGACGGAAGCTCCTTGCGCTCGCATGCGCCGCGAACCTCATCGAGCATCTGCTCCCTGGAATGTCCGGCCAGTGCGAGCTTCGTCCGCCGCAGCGTATAGAGGAGAATGGACTTGCTCGCTGCCGGGTTATAGCAGACGGGTCCCCGCATTTTCGGATTCCAGAACTCCGGGTTGCCGAACGGCGACATCCACGACCTCTCTACGAGGCAGGTGAATCCGTTGGTGCCGTTGACGGAAGTCTCGTACCCCTGCGGTTTGAGAATCAGCACCGTGGCCTCGGCGGAGATGGCGGGCGGAGCTGCGCTACGCGCGAGCGCGATCTCGGCACTCGGATCCATCAGGTACTGCTCGAGGCGTGCCATGCGCTCGTAAGGGGTCGCGCGGCTGGCAATATCCCCCGCCACCGCCGCTGCCGCGACGCCTGCCAGCACGCAGAAGGCGGCGGCACTCGCACCAGCTGCCGAAAATCGCTGCGCTCTTCTTGCCTTCATGCAAACTCTCCCCCAAAAGGTCTGCGAATCCTAACCGCGCCGGCGCACCGGGGCGAATTCCCTGGAACTCGTCCCAAAAAAAGCCGCGCTCGTCCCTGAAGCGATGGATCCTGGCCGCGCCACGGATGTCAGGATCAGCCGGCACCCCACTCCTGTGCCATGATCATTCCATGGTCGCGATTCCCTCTGCCTTCTGGCCGAAAGCCGCGCCGCTGGCCGGCGACGACGCACAGCAGCTCGTATCCGGCCGTAGCGTGCTCATTCTCGCCAGCCTCTACTGGGCCTACGTCATGCTGGGCGACATCGTCTACCACGAGGCGATGCGCATCGAGATCGCCGAGGTGACCGGCGTCATCGTCTTCTTCCCGTGGCAGCACCGGGTGTTGCAGCACGCGCTGATGCTTCCGGTGCTGTTGGTGTGCTATTCCACGGCAGCACGTATCGGCTGGCGGCCGACGAGAAGGCGCGTCCCGCAGCAGATCGCACTGGCACTCGCATTCTCGCTCCTCATGTACTGGACGATGCTCATCGGCGACCGAATCCTGCATCTCGTGCTCGGCTGGCCCGCACAGCCCTTCGGCGTGTTCACCAAGGGCGATTGGGCGGTATGGGTCTCGAGCACGGTGACGGGACTGCTGGCCTACGGTTTCGGGCTGGCCCTCCTCACCGTGGTGGCGACCTGGCGACGCTACCACGTGCTCCAGCTGCGCAGCTCCGAGCTGCGGCGCGACTGGGCGGGCGCGCGGCTCGCGGCGCTGCGAGCTCAGCTCTCACCCCATACCCTCTTCAACGTCCTCAACACCATTCAGGCGCGCATCAGCGGCGAGCCGGAAGTTGCCGAGAGCCTGATTGCGTCCCTGGGCGACCTCCTGCGGGGCCTGTTGCACGCCGGGGAGCGTGACTATGCGCTGCTCCGGGACGAGCTCGAGTTCGGCGAGCTCTATCTCGGCCTGCAGCGCGGCCGTTTTGCGGATCGGCTGAGCGTGCACGTCCAGAAGGGTGCCGACGCGCCCGCCGTCTGGGTGCCGAGCCTGATCCTTCAACCGCTGGTCGAGAACGCGGTCGTTCATGGCCTCGCGGACCACAGCGGACCGGTGCGGATCGAGGTGACCTGGGATCTTTCGCCCTACCGCCTGCAGCTCAAGGTGGTGAACTCGATCGGCCCCGGCAAAGCTGCCGGGGCCGGAGGCTTCGGGCTCCGCAACGTGCGCGAGCGGCTCGCGGTGCAGTTCGGCGGACGTGCGGTCCTCTACTCCGGCCCGGGCGATGGATCCACCTGGGTCGCAACGCTCCACCTGCCGGTGCTGCGCGAATGGCGTCCCGGAACTCCGGCGCTGACAGCGGCGGAATCGTCGTGAAGGTCATCATCGTCGACGACGAGGCCGCCGCGCGCAAGGTGTTGCGGGAGCGTTGCGCCACCGAGCAGGACATCGAGGTGGTCGGGGAATATGCCGACGCCGAGAGTGCGCTCGCGGCGCTGCCCGCGCAGACGCCGGATCTCATATTCCTCGACGTCAAGATGGGAAGAGTTTCGGGCATGCAGCTCGCCCAGGCGCTCGAGCCCGGCACCGCGCCGCTCGTCGTCTTCGTCACCGCCTTTGACCGCTACGCGCTGCAGGCCTTCGAGGTGAATGCCGCGGACTTTCTGCTCAAGCCCTTCGACCGGGATCGCTTCCGCACCATGTTACGTCGGGTGCGGGAGCGCTATGCGGCGCGCAACTCCGCTAGCTACCAGATCGCCGCGGCGACCCTTGCCGAGCTGCAGCGTCTGTCGCAGGCGCGGCTCGAGGCGCGGCCGCGCCTGCTGGCCGAGACCGGCGGCGCGCTGCACATGGTCGATGTCGCCGAGATCGAGCTCGTGACCGCGGACCGCAATTACGTCGTGCTCACCGTCGGCAAGGAATCGTTCCACGCCCGCAGCACGCTCATTCAGGCTGAAGAGTCGATGCGCTCGCAGCCGATGCTGCAGATCAACCGCTCCTGCATGGTGAACGTGAATCATGTGCGGCAGGTGAGCCGCACTCCGCGCGGCGACTACGTGTTCGTACTGAGCGGCGGCACCACCGTGACGAGCAGTGAGCGTTTTCGCCACAAGGTCCGCGAGCGCATCGGACGGTTCGTCGTCGGCAGCTCGAAGGACTGACCGCCCCCCGACCGCTTCTCACCGCCGGGCGTGGCTCGCACGCCGGCAAAATTGCCGGGACGAGCGCAGGCGATTTCCGGATGAGTGCGAGAATCCGCTCTGGACTCGGCGCGCGCCAGCCAGTGAGATACTCGCCATGGACCTCCTCATCGTCGATGATGAGCCGGCGGGCCGCGTCGGGCTGATCAGGCTGTGCGAGCACGCGCCGGGCATGCGGGTCGTGGGTGAGGCGGGCACGGGCGCCAAGGCCATCGAGGCCGTGGAGTCGCTGCGGCCTGACCTGACGCTCCTCGATGCCGACCTGCCCGACATGTCCGGCCTGGAAGTGCTGCGCGCACTGCGGCCGCGGCACCAGCGCCGCACGATTCTGGTCACCGCGAACGCGCAGGATGCGCCGGGCGCCTTCGCCGCCGGCGCCCTCGACTTTCTGGTGAAGCCCGTGAACGAGCAGGCGTTCTCCGCCTCGATCCTGCGGGCACGTGCGCGCCGTGTGCCGCGCCCGGTCGAGGCCCGGGGCCCGCATGCGGCCGCAGCGGCCACCACGCCCCGTGAAAACTGCGCGCGCCGGCCGCTGTTTCTCGTCGGCGAGCGTGAGCATCTGCTCTACCCGCTGGACCCTCTGGAGATCGACTACGTCCAATCCGCGGGCAACTACGTCACCTACCACCTCGCCGGCGTCGAGTACATCGCCCGCGAATCGATCAAACGGCTGGATACGGTGCTGGCGCCGGCCGGTTTCGTGAGAATCGAGCGCTCGCTCCTGCTGAATGTCCGCGCCATCGCCTACGCTCAGCCGCTCGGCCACGGTTCGTTCGTGTTCACCCTTACAACGGGTGCGCGCCTGCACTCCGGCCACGCCTACCGCGACACGATTCTCGCGGCGCTGCCGCTGCGGCGGCGCGCGCCTAGTCCTTTGCCAGCGTCTCGTTGACGACGAGGTTCAGCTCCCAGGTCTTGCCGCCATCGCCCGAGAAAGCCTGCTCGAAACGGCAGGAGGTCGGCGTGAGGACTGACACCTCGAATCGAACCAGGATGTTCCGGCCGTTGTAGTCTTCCTGATCGAAGAACTCGCCGTGTGCCCCTTCGAACCTGCCGACCGCCGGCGGGCTCAAGACACCGATCGCGCTGCTCGAGATGTTCATGCTCCACTGATGCGACCCGGGGTTGTAGAGGCGCAGCGTCAGGAGCTCGAGATGCCCCGAGGGTCCGTCGAGCTCGACTTCCCCGAGATTGGCGCGGCCATCCCAGACTTTCCTCACCACATCCGTCCCCTCGTATTCGACCCAGGCGGCGGAGCCCGTGAGCGGATGCAGGAGGCGCCTCATGTGAACGTTCCAGCGGCCGATGTCCCAGTCGAAGTCATGTTGTCCATCGCGCTCCTGCACGGCGGTCTCGGCCGATCGGGCCGCCGGCAATGCCAGGATCCCCGTGCTCACCAGAGAGCAGATAACGAGGCGCTGCACGGGGGATTCACTCAATTCTTGCAACCGGGTGTACCGGGACAGGCGCCGATCGGCTGCCGAGTGAGGAAATCACGCGCGTCCTGGGCACCCTGCTCGTTGGCGTCGCGCTGGCTTTTCAGCGTACACACACGCGTCGCTACCAGCTCCCCGGTGACCCGCTGCGTCTGGCACTGCAATCCCTGGGCGAGCTCGGGACCAGGGACAAAGTGCCGGTGCTCGGGTGTCAGGCAACCGGCGATGGCGCCGGTGGCGAGCAGGACCGCGAAGCCGCACAGCACGCGTCTCGCTCGCACCGGCGCCACCATGGCTGCAGCCTCCTCAGAACTTCGCCGTGAAAGACAGGAACAGCTGGCGTCCGAACATATCGTAGACATCGATGGTGTTGGCCTCGCCGCCGGGAATGAGCGCCACGTTGATCAGGGGCGGGTCCTTGTCGAGCGCGTTGTTGACACCTGCGCGGATCGTCAGTTCCTTGGTCACGTACCAGGTGGCCGCCAGGTCGAGATAGCTGTAGGAGGGAATGTGGGCATTGAAGTAGTCGTTGCCGCCGAAGGTGGCGAAGTGCATGGACGGATCCGGGGCATTGTTGTCGTCGGAGACCGGCCCGAGGTAGCGCCAGGTGGCCGAGGCGCTGAAGTTCCACGGCGTATCCCAGGTGGTGCGGAAGATGTGGTGCCAGCGGAAATTGGTTGTCTGGCAGGTGAGCCCGTAGTAGCCGGCGCAATCATACGTGTGGGCGCCGGGCGTCGGAGTCGACTCGAAGTGCTGCAGGTAGGCCCCATTCAGCTCGAAGTTCAGATGCCCGAAGCCTTGCGGCAGCCCCTGCTTGTAGTTGAGCTGCAGGTCGATGCCGCTCACCAGCGCCGCGCCGATGTTGACGTCGGTCTGAAAGAGGTAGCCGCCGCCCGAGGGGGTGCCGATGGTGTTCAGGCCGCCGGTGACCGGGTTGCGGAAGATCTGGCTGCAGAAGAACGGGTTCCCGTTGTTGCCGCACTGGGCGAAGATCACGCTGGACGGGAGGGTGTTGATCTCGTCGGTCAGCGCGATGTGATAGTAATCGATGCTGCCGGAAAGTCCGGGCAGCTGGTGCGGGGAGAAGTTGAGGCCCAGCGTGTAAGTCTCGGCCTGCTCGGGCTTGAGGCTCGGGTTACCGCCCTGCAGCCCCGACAGCTGGGAGCCCGTGCCCTGCGGAATGGTGTTGGTCGTGCTGCCGTTGCCGTACTGGGCCGCCGTCACGCCGGTGTTCATGCACTGCTGCAGAGTGAAAGCCGCCGCCGCCGCGATCGTCCCGTTGGCGTTGAAGGTCGGGGCGCATGGGTCGGTGCCGAGGTTGAGAGTGACCACCACCTGCGGGTTGTAGAGCTCGACCACGCTCGGCGCGCGGATGGCTTTGTCGTAGGACGCACGGATGCGGTAGTCGGCCACGGGCGCGTACTGCACCTCGAACTTGTAGGTATTGGTCACGCCGCTGATCGAGTAGTCGGAGCGGCGGAAGCCGGTGTCGAACAGCAGCTCGTGCGCGGCGGTATAGTTCTGCACGAGAGGTATCCGCAGCTCGGCGAACTCCTCGTCCACCGAGACGGTGTTGTCGATCGGCACTGAGGCCGCCCCGAGCCCCGAGAGCTCCCCGCTCTGTTCCGCGGCGTCCGGCTGGAAGAACTCGTGATCGTTGCGGTGCTCGTAACCGATGTCCACCGCCGCTCCCTCGTTGGCCCACGGCGAGGTGACGCCGTACTTGCCGAGCTGCCCGGTCACCTCCCCGTGCAGCGTGCGCAGCGTCGAATTGCCGGTCGCAGTGCCGAGCAGATTCATGGACTGGACTTGCGCCTGCGTCACGCCGCCATCGGCGAAGATGTTGTAAGGCACGCACGCGCCGCCGCTGATGCAGACGGGATTCGCGCGCGTGCCGGTCACCTGCAGCGCGTTGTCGATGCTCGCAAAGCTCAGGTAATTGGTCTGCGAATTGACGAAGGTGGTGTAGTAGAACTGCCCGTAAGCGTCGTAGCTCCACGCATCGGCGAAGTCCCCGCGGGTGCCGAACACCGCGCGGTAATTCTCATGCTCGTAATCCGAGGAGCGCCCGCCGCCCTCGATATTGCGGCGCCCGATGCGCACGTCCGAGCAGTTAGGTGAGGTGACCACGTGCGTCACGGGGTCCGTGTTGAAGATGCACGCCTGGCCTGGAGTGGCCGCAACGAAGGCGAGCTGCGCCGGCGAGCAGAGGATCGCGGCCTCCTGGGCGCTCAGCAGCGGGTTGTCGCAGTTCACCGGATAGTTGCCGGCGCCGAACGGATCGAACGGGTTGCCGTCCTTGAACAGTCCCGACGGGGCGATTGCCTGGTGCGACCTGTCGTCCATGAAGTAGAACTCGGCGTACGGCTGCAGGGCGTCGAACAGCGTCTCGTGCGCGAGAAACGCGGCATTGTAGCGGTCGTCCTCGCGCGTCATGTAGATGTAGGGCTGCGAGTTGAAGGACGCCGGGGGAATCGTCGCCACGCTGCCGATCGGAACGAAGCCCGTGCCGTTCACACTGTAGATGGTGCTGGCGCTAGGCCCGGTGAGCGGCTCGAACCAGTTCGAGTTGGAGGATCCCCCGCACGCCACGCCGGTCACGTTGTTTGCGGCGTCGGTCACCGGATTCAGCTGGCAGCCGCCGAAATCGCGCTGGCTGCTCGCCACCGGGTCCGCGTGCCGGTAGCTCAGGTACGCGGTGATGTTGCCCTTGTTGTCGGCGAAGTTGGTGCCCATCAGCACATCGAAGCTGCGCTGGCGCCCGTCGCGGCTCGTGCCGGTGGCCGGCGTGCCGCCGAACCCGGTGACCAGGTCCTGCATGTAGCTATTGTGATTGTCGTGCGAGTTCTCGTTCCACTGGCCGTCGATCTCGAAGCCCTGGAAGTTCTTCTTCATGATGAAGTTGATGACGCCGGCGATGGCGTCCGAGCCGTAGGCCGCGGAGGCGCCGCCGGTGACCACCTCGACGCGATCGATGAGGCCGGCCGGGATCTGGTCGAGGTCGGGGGCCGGCGACTGGATCGCCGTGTACGGCGACCCCTGCCCGAGGCGGCGGCCGTCGACCAGCACCAGCGTGCGGTTTGGGCCCAGGCCCCTGAGGTCTGCGGTGGCCACGCCGCCCGCGGTGGTCAAACCGCTCGTGCCGTTGCCGAGGTCCTGGCCGATGCCGTTGTTGAAGTTCTGCGGCAGCATCGTGATGATGTCGCTGATGTCGGTCTTGCCCGTCGCCTCGATGAATTGCGAGGAAATGACCTGAATCGGGCTGGTGCTGGTCGCGTTCGGCGCGGCGATGCGCGAGCCGGTCACGATGACCTCCTGGAGCACCGGGGTCTCGGTCGCAGCGGCGGGCGCAGCCGGCGGAGTCTGTGCCGTAGCGCCGAATGCCCAGCCGTTCGCGACGAGCAGTGCGGCCACTCGTGTCAGCGACGATCGCCCAAACCGTCCGGATAATCCCCGCGTTGCGCTCATCGGTGCTCCCCTTCCTGTTCCAGTCGCATGTCCGCCGCGTTCGTTCGCTCGAGTGCCGTTGCATCGCTGCGACGCTCACCTGCACTCGAGCGAAGAGCCGCGCGCTGCGTTTGTTGGTGTGCGATCGCAAGATATCGGAGCAAAAAGTGCGCAAAGTAAAAATGTGATAACGCCACAGGTTGCCGGGACGAGCGGCCGGGTTATCGTGAGAGAGCACGCGTGAACGGCGCAGCACGCTCGTCGCGCGATGGTGCGCGGCGGGGGCGGAGCACGGCCGTCGCAACTCAGCGCTGTTGCGCAGCGGACTCACGCGGCGCTGCGGCTGCGCATGTCTTGACGCTATGATCCGGAAATGAAAGCGCCGGCGGTCGTCGTGGAAACCCCGCGCCTCGAGCTGCGCGAGGTGGCGTTTTCGGATGCGGCGTTCCTCCTCGCCCTGCTCAACGATCCGTCGTGGCTCGAGAACATCGGCGACCGCGGAGTTCGCTCCCGGGAAGATGCCGAGCGCTACATCAGGGACGCTATCCGGGCCCCGTATCAGGCGCTCGGCTTTGGGCTGTACGCGGTGCAGCTGAAGTCGACCGCGCTGCCGATCGGAATCTGCGGCCTCGTCAAGCGTGACTTTCTTTCCGCCCCGGACCTCGGCGTTGCGTTACTGCCAGAGTTCGCCGGCTTCGGCTACGCCTCAGAGGCTGCGCGTGCGGTGATGCTGCACGCGCAAGCCAGGCTGGGAATCCGGCAGCTGTACGCGATAGTCCGGCGCGGGAATCAGCGCTCGGTCAGGTTGCTCGAGCGACTGGGGTTTCGCCGCGAAGGCCCCTGTACGACCCCACCGGGAGTTGAGGTCGAGCTCTATGTGACGCGCTGAAAAGACTCGAATGCCCGCGCTCAGAATGGCGGGTTTCGCCGGCCGTTTACGTTTATAGCGTGTGTAAGGTCCCGACGAACGAAGGAGCGCGCGCTATAAATACCGTGACCCTGTGGAGCACATCGGCCGCCGTGGCGCTGCTTGCCGTGGCGAATCTGAGGACGAGCGTCGCCGACGAGGCAACTCCGCAACCCGCATCCGCGGTTGCGGCGTACGTCAATCACGCGGATCTGCTCAATTGGCTGTCCGACGGCCAGCGCGGCCTCTGGGTTCAGGCGAGCGACCTGCGCTGGTACTACGCCGGACTTGCGGGCGCCTGTCACGGCCTGGATTCCACCAACTCAATCCTGTTCGACCCCGGGGCCTCGGACCGGATTGATCGAAGGAGCTCCGTCATCGTGCCGAGCGGCCAACGCTGCAGGGTCCGGAGCTTCCTGCCCAGCAACGGACCGCCGAAGGACCGCTACAAGCAGGTGGCGGAGCAGCCGCAGACCCAGTGAGGCCCGTCAACTCAGGGCGTAGAGATACTCCACGAACGAGGCCACGGCCCCATCCAGCCCCTGCACCTTCGGATTGGCCGACTCGATCAGGTAGTACTCGTCCGGCGCGTGGGCGCCGGTACCGTGGCCCATGCCGAAGTGTCCCGCCGGCAGGCTGAGCGGGGGGGTGGTGAACAGGTATCCGGGCCAGGATCCCGCCCCGCGCGGCCACAGCTGCGGGTCGGCGCCGAGCTTGGCGTATGTGGCGAGCTGCGTCTGGATCAACCGGCTCCCCTTGTCGGTCTGATTCGGATCGTAGCCGCCGCTCATGTTGACCTCGATGTCGCCGAAGCCGTGCTTGGCGAGGTGCGCCTTCAGCTTCGCGAGCGTGTCGGCTGCGGTCATGTCCGGCACGAGCCGCATATCGATCTTGGCCACCGCGCGATGCGGCAGAACGGTCTTGCCGCCCGGCCCGGTGTAGCCCGCGACCAGGCCCTCGATGTTGATCGTCGGCTGCGACTCGAGCAGCATCTGCGACTCGAGCCAGTCTGCGTCGTGCACCCAGTGTTCGACGCCAAGGGTCTTCTTGACGGTCGCCTCGGAGGTCTTGGCGACGCGGTCCGCGATCATCTTCTTCTGTTCGTCGCTCAGGGGCCTGGCCAGCTCGAAGAATCCCTCCACCGCGGGTGTGTGGCCATCCGCCTTGATGAGGGTGTTGAGCGCCTGCACCAGGTGCCAGGTCGGAGAGTCGACGTCCGCCTCGAGGCTCGAGTGCACGTCGTGCTTCGGCCCCCGCCCCCACTTCTCGCCGGTGGACACCAACTCGAGCTCCACCACGCCCTTGGCGCCGAGCGACACCGTAACGCCGCCGTCGCGATCCTGTCCGGCCTCCGGCATAAACACGCCGACACACTTCTTGAGCTCCGCCAGCACCTCCGGGCTCCTCACCACCTCGCCGAAGTGCGGCGAGCCGATCTCCTCCTCGCCCTCGCAGACCAGCACCAGGTTGACGGGCAGCGTGCAGCCTGCGGCCTTGAAGGCCATGAGCGCGCTCAGGAACGAGTTCTCCGGTCCCTTCTGGTTCACCGCACCGCGTCCCATGCACACCGTGCCGAGCCCCTCCCTCTGCACCAGCCGCCCCTCGAGCGGCGGGGAGCTCCACTCCTCGGGCACGAACTGCTTGACGTCGTACATGAAATAAAGGCCGATCGTGGTGCGCGCGCCAGCGTCGATGCGCCCGAACACGCCGGGCTTGCCCGAGGTCGGCATGATCTTGACGCCGGTGAAGCCGGCGTCGCGCGCCAGCTGTGCCATGTACTCCGGCCCCTGCGGGTAATTGCGGTTCTCGGCTGCGATCGAGGGCAGCGCAATCCAGTCCTGCAGACGCTTGATGTTGGCGGCATGCATCTTCGGGATCTGGGCGAGCACCGCCGCCTTGCCGGGGCATCCCGCTGCCAGCGCCGCGCCCGGTAAAACCGTCAGTGCGGCTGCCGAGACGGAAGCATTGAGGAAGTCGCGCCTGCTGACGCTCGTATCGATCGGCTGACTCATCGCATTACTCCTGGTCGCACTATCTCGGGGTCCCCGCCGCTGACGGTTTCGGCGTTGCTGCAATATGTGTCGCTGGCGGGCTCCCCGCCGTCGGGGCTGGCGTGGCCGCCGGCAGCGGATACCTGGGCGCCGTCGCGGCCGGTGGCTGCGCCGCCGGCGCCGCGTTCGCAGGCTGGGCCGCGGCGGTGGTCGACGGCGGAGGTGGCGGCGGGCACGGCTGCACCGCGATTCTGGAGCCGACGCCTTCGGCGAACAGATCCGCGATCGGCACCGTGGTCATGCCGGGCCGGGGCGCGAGATCGATCCAGTACACGACCTGCGGGAGCTTGTGCTCCGCAACCTCGGCCTTGAAGCCCATGCGCTTCACCGCGGCGGCGCGCTGATCCGCGCGCGCACGGTCGCTGAAGAGCCCGAGCGACACGCGCCGTCCGGCCTCCGCGCTCGGCGGCATGACGAGCGCATCCTTGACGCCCGCCTTCTCGAGGCTCACCCGCACTTTGTCGGCCTCGATGTCGTCCTTGATTCCGCCGACGTAGACCCAGTAGCCGGCCGCGGTTCCCGCCTCCTCGGCACGCTGTTGTGGGGCGAAGCCCTTCGAGGCGAGGATTCCCGCGGCCTTGGCGGCGTTGGTGATGTCGCCGAACGGACCTACCGACATGCACGCGGGAGTCTCGTTGAGGACCGTCTTGGTGTTGCTCGCGGGGCGCTGTTCGGGGGGCAGCTCGGAGAGGAGCTTGAGGCGCGGAAGCTTCGCCAGCGCCTCGTTCACGGGCGGCGCCTTGGGCTCATCGACCCAGTGCGCCCAGGCAAAGTACACGAGGTTGACGACGAGCAGCGCGATGAAGGCGTTGCGCACGGTTGCGGATTCTAGATCAACGGCGCACGGCGCGTGGGGCGTGCCGCGAGAGCACCGCCAATCCCCTGAGCACCAGGTCCGGAATGGCGACGCAGCGGCTGCGCACGAGCGGGCGCACCGCGCCCGCATCGCCCCCCGTCAGGACCACGAGTGGCTCGCGCCCGAGGAGGCCCGACGCCTCCTCCACGGCCCGATCGACGAGGGCGGCCGCCGCGTAGCGGGAGCCCCGCTCGATCGCATCGCGGGTCGAGCGCCCGAAGATTCCTGTGCCGCCCACGGCACCGCCCTGCGCGCGGCGGCGGATCCCGTGCGTATTGGCGAGCAGCGTCTGCACCATGAGATCCGGGGCCGGGACGATCACCCCGCCGCGGTGGCGGCCGTCCGCTCCCACGAGATCGATCGTCATCGCCGTACCCACCCCGACCACACAAACAGGCACGGCCGTGAAAATCTCGTGCGCGCCGACGACGGCGGCGAACCGGTCTACCCCTAAGCGCCAGGGCTCGACATACCCGACGGTCACTCCACCCCCGTGCCGCGGGACAGAAACGAACTGCGCTGCGGCACCGGCGCGCCGCGCCGCGGCGGCGAGTGCCCGATTGACCCCCGATCCCGCGACGCTCGCGACCACGACCCGCTCGAGGTCCGGCGCCGACGCAAACACGCGTCGCGCGTAGTCGGCCGCTCGCCATCCCGAATGCGCCGCGGCCTTCCCCCTGCTCAGGCGTGACCCGTCGAGGCGCGCCCACTTGATGCGGGAGTTGCCGATATCGACGAGGAGCGTCGTCATTCCAAGGGTCTCACAGTGACATCGCCTGAGATAAAGCGCTTTACTCCCCCCGGCGTCTCGAGCATGAGCGCCCCGTGCACGTCGATGCCGCGCGCGAAGCCCCGTGTCGTCGTGCCTTCCGCCGCGCGGACCTCGACGGGTCGGCCCCGCAGGGCATCCGCGCTGCGCCACTCCTCGATGAAGGGCTTCAAGCCCTCCCGCTCGAACTCCCTCAGTCCCTTCACGCACTCGCCGATGAGGCCCGCCGCCACCTGGTTGCGGCATGGAGCGGCGGGACCTGAGCTCGCAAGATCCGTCGCCGGGAGCCCGGCTGCCGCAATTTTCTTCAGGACCGCCTCACCGAGCGCCACGTTGAGCCCGATGCCGATGACGACGTAGGCGGGGCCTGCGGATTCGGCGCGCAGGTCGATCAGCACTCCCCCGAGCTTGCGCTCATCCACCAGGAGATCGTTCGGCCACTTGAGCCCTAAATTCCTCACGTTGAGCGCCGTGAGCGCGCGCAGCGCGCACACTCCGACCACGAGCCCGAGGGCGCCCAGGTCGGGCGGCACCTCGCGGAACATCCAGCTCAGGGAGAGACAGATCGCTCCTCCCGGAGGCGCGAGCCATGCGCGCCCGCGGCGGCCGCGGCCGGCGCTCTGGTACTCGGCGAGTAGCACCTCGCTCGCGCCGTTCCTGGGTCCCGCGCGCTCGAGCAGCGCCGTGTTTGTCGAGGCGATCGACCAGAGGGTCTCGAGCTTCACCACCCGCTCGCGCACGTCGCGCCGCAGGTGCTCGCTGATAGCGGCAGCTGCGAGCGGCTCGGTGGCGGCATTCAGGCGATAGCCGCGGTTGCGTACCGCCTGAAGCTCGGCGCCGAGCGCCCTCAGAGCCCCGGCCGCCTTCCACACGGCGCTGCGGCTGACGGCTAAGTGTTTCGCGAGGTTTTCTCCCGAGTGAAATCGGCCGTCGGCCAGCCGCGCGAAGACCTTGGCGGCGAGCGGCGCCTCTGCCGCCGCGGCCTTCGACTTTGCGGCCTTCGGCATGTCAGCCCGGTCCCCGGCGAAGTCCGAAGAGCCACAGGCGTCTCGCGCGTGACTCGTTGCCCGCGAGCATGCGGCCGATGTTGGCGCGATGCGTATAGATGATGAGCAGCGCCGCGAGGACGCCGAAGGCGAGCAGCGGCGTGCCCGGACTCGATGAGCGCGCCGCGATGGCGACCGCCACGGCGGCTGCGCTCACCATGGAGGCGAGTCCCACGAAACCGAAGAGAATGACGGCGACGAGCCAGGTGAGCACCATCACCAGCACGAGCCCGGCGTTGATGCCGAGCACGGCGCCTAAGAACGTGGCGACGCCCTTTCCCCCGCGGAACCCGTACCAGAGCGGATAGATGTGTCCCACGATCACCGCGAGCCCGCACGCCGCCGGGAGCCAGGTGCGCATCCCGGGCTCGGCCGGCGGGACGCCGGGAAGTGCCGAGGAAGCGAGCAGCCCGGTCGCAACCCAGCCTTTGCCGAGATCGATGAGGAGCACCGCGAGGGCTGCCACCCTGCCCTGGGTCCGCAGCATGTTGGTGGCGCCCGCATTGCCGCTGCCCATGGTGCGGATGTCGACGCCGCGGAGCTTGCCGATGAGGAGGCTCCCGACGATGGACCCGAGGAGATAGGCGACGAGCGTCTTGACGATGAGCTCGATCACGTTTGCCTGAACACCTCGGCGAGCATGCAGCGCACGCTCCCCCCGCCCAACTTCTCGATGGTGGGAATCGGCACCGCGAGCACTGCATCCGTTGAGCCCGAGAGCCGCGCGTACTCTTCGGGACTCAATGAGCGGCGCGCGGCCTCCGACATCACCAGTACCCGCGAGTCCCCGAGCGCCTCGTCCCAGGTGCCGAGCTCGAGCATGTTGCCCGCGAACTGCGCGATCTCCGCCTGGCCGATCTCGAGCGTCTCGCGGCCGCTCGCGCGCAGCCGTCCGAGCACCCGCTCCCGATCGGCGGCCGCGATCGCCTCGGTTCCCACGACGCAGAAGCGCTCGCCGATGCACATGAGAACGTTCGTGTGGTAGAGCGGCACACCGGCGCGGTCCCCGGCCTGAAAGACCAGCGGCTCGTAGCGCAGCTCCCGGGCCCACTCGGCGACCAGCGCCGGGTGGGTACGCGGGGAAGCACAGGCATAGGCCACCCGCTCGGCATGATCGAGCACCAGGCTCCCCGTGCCTTCGAGGAACATCCCCTCGCCCTCGAAGTGGGTGAGGTCGAGCAGGTGCGCGACCTTGAAATGCAGCCGCTCGATCACCGCCTCGATCACCTCCTGGCGGCGCTCGGGGCGGCGCGTCGTGCTCTCCATGGGATAGAGGACGAGCGTGCCGTCCTCGTGAAAGGAGAGCCAGTTGTTCACGAACACCGCGTCCGGCTTGACCGGTTCCGCCGTGTCCTTGACGGCGCAGACCTCCACCCCCTCGCTCTCGAGCGCCTGCCTGAGCCTGGCGAACTCTGCGAGCGCCTGTGCTCGAGCTGCCGCGGAACCGGCCCGCCCGGCGCCCTCACCCTGCGGACGCTGGAACGTGTTGGTACGGGCAGTGTCGGGGTTATAGCCGAACGCCTGGGGCTCGATCATGAGCACGGCGTCGGCGCATTGTTGGCCCCGTATGGACATACGCCATTCTCGCACGTCCCGCGCTTGGGGCTGACTCGGGAGACTGGCGCAGCGCCGCGCGGGCGCGGCTGACTGCCGGGCCTACTTGATGACGCGCAGCGGCCGGGCGTCCTGCGTGCCGGTGGCTTCCAGCATGTCCAGCATGGGTAGACGCTGGGTAAGATCGAGCGGTTCGCCGTTGAGATAGCGGGTGCAGTCCTCGGCGGCGGCGGGACGGGCAAAGAGATAGCCCTGCGCGTAGGAGCATCCCAGGTGACGCAGCTTCTCGAGCTGCGGCCATCCCTCGATGCCCTCGGCGACCACCTCGATGTGCAGGTGCCGTGCCATGGCGATGATGGCGCTCACGATCGCGAGGTCCGACATGTCGGTCACGAGGTCGCGCACGAAGCTGCGGTCGATCTTGAGTGTGTCGACGCGCCAGCGTTTGAGGTACGAGAGGCTCGAGTAGCCGGTGCCGAAATCATCGATCGCGATGTGAACACCGAGCTCGCGCAGCCTGGCCACCGCGTCCTGCGCCGCCTCGCGGGCGCGCTGCTCGCGGCGCTCGAAAACGGCGCTCTCGGTGAGCTCCACCTGGAGCATCGCGGGCTCGAGCCCGTGTTCCTTGGTGATCCTGGCGATCGAGTCGGCGAGATTCGAGCGCTGCAGCTGCACCGCGGAGACATTGAGTGCCACCGGCACCAGCGTCGCGCCCGACTGCCGCCAGCGCGCCATGTCCTCGATCGCGCGCCGCAGTACGAACTCTCCGATGGGCACGATGAGGCCCGCCTCCTCGGCGATACGCACGAAACGCTCGGGCCGCACGAACCCCTGGCTCGGATGCCGCCAGCGCATGAGCGCCTCGAGCGCCACCACGCGGTGGGATTCGATGTCGACGATCGGCTGGTAATGCACCTCGAGCTGGCGGGTCTGAAGCGCGGTGCGTAAGGAAGCCTCGACCGCGATGCGCTCCTTCAGGCGCCGGTCCATCGCGGGACTGAACAGCTGGAAATTGTTGCGGCCGCGGTCCTTCGCCTGGTACATCGCGGTGTCGGAGTGGCGCAGCAGCTCGCCCATGTCGAGGCCGTCGCGCGGATAGAGCGCGACGCCGATGCTCACCGTGGTGACGAGCGTGCGCCCGTCGACCACCATGGGGGCGCTGAGGGCCTGATTGATGCGCTCGGCCGCCTCGTTCACCTTGTCGGTGTTCTTGACGTCCTTCATGATCACCACGAACTCATCGCCGCCCATGCGCACCACCACGTCCTGGGAGCGCATGGTCGAGCGGATGCGCTGTGCGACGGTCTTGAGAAGCTTGTCGCCGGTCTCGTGACCGCGCGAGTCGTTGACGTGCTTGAAGCGGTCGAGATCGAGGAACAGCACTGCGAGCAGCGTCCCCTTCTCCTTCGCTTCGGCGATGGCATCGGGGAGATGGGCCGCGAGATAGAGCCGGTTCGGGAGTCCGGTGAGCTGGTCGTGGTGCGCGAGGTGGTCGAGCCGCTGATGCCGCTCGAGCATCTGGTTCTCGACCACGCGGCGCACGGTTACGTCGTGCACGGTGACGGCGAGCACCGGCCGGCCGTCGAGCTCGAGGCGGTGCGCGGTGGCCTCGACGTTGCGGAGCGAGCCGTCCTTGCAGCGCTGGCGCATCTCGATCGGCGCGCGGGCGGTGGCATCCTGGAGCCGCGCGAGCAGCACGCGCTCGTCGGCGGCTCCTTCGGCGCTGAAGAGCTGAGTGAAGGGGACCTGGCGAACCTCCTCGTGCGAATAGCCACTGTTGCGCAGCGCCGCCGGGTTGGCCGCGACGATCTGTAGCGTGGCGGGGTCCAAGACGAGGGCGCTGGTGGGCCACTGCTCGAACACGGCCTGGCGCGCGGCGGTGCCGGCTCCGCCCCTTCGGCGCCAGCGCAGGAAGTACGACACCCCGAGGCCGAGTGCGGCACACCAAAGTCCGGCCAGGGCGCCGAGGCCGAATGCCAAATGGTTCACGCTTCTTCCCTAAGTCGAGCCTTGAAAGTTTGGCGGAAGGTGCTTGAGCGCGGCCGTGCGCCGCGCACAGTTTGGGTCGCCGCCTGGCGACGAATGGGCGTTCCCTAGAGCTGCGTCTCGCACCGCGGACGCGCGCGAAACTCATTGATTTAACGGGTGAAAAGAATCGTGGTCAGCCGGGCCCGGTTCCTGCAGCCTCATAGGCGGCCGTCACGGCCGCGCCGCGCTCGATCGCCGCGCCTGAGCCTCCCACGATGACGGCATTCTCACCGAACATAACGCCACGCAATGCCCTGCTGAAGCGGAATTGCTTAAGCGCCGGGGTCGGGTCGGTGGACCGCTCGCCGCTTTGCTGATCGATCGAGGGGATCGTGCAGCGCGTGCAGGGCTTCACCAGCCGCAGCGTCACGGGCCCGAGGCTCAGCGTGTCGATGCGGTCCTCCGCCCAGGCCGGAAGTCCGCGGAGCACGATGTTGGGACGAAACCGCTCCATCGGAATGCGCTCGGGCAAACGCTCGTTCAGGTCCTCGAGCGAAGCCTCGTTACAAACCAGAACCGGATAGCCGTCCGGAAAGCCGAGTGGCGCGGGCGTGGCGCCCGCAAAGGCGGGGTTCGCGACGCGCCCCATGTCGGGTGCCACGCGGATGAGCCGTACGGTCTCGCCGACCGCGCGGCTCACCCACTCGCGTGCCTCGCTCCCCTGATCGATGCCGACGCAGGCATCGTCCCAGACTTTGACGGCCGTGCGCGCACCGCCCGCAGCGAGTGGCACCGAGAGCGCGGGCAGCCCGGGAGCCTTCAGCACCAGCGCACTCGGCGTGACTTCCGGCACGATGCGCGCAAGCTGCGGGTGCGTGCGCTGGCTGAGGAAGACGCCCTTGGTGTTGACGATCATCCACTGCCGGTCCCACTCAAACCCGGTCGAGGTGAGCAACACGCGCGCGCGGGCGATCCCGCGTGTCGACTTCACGGGGTAGACGAACAGTCCGGTGACAGAGACCTGCATCGCTTGCACTTCGTTACCGTGTCCTCACCTGTGGCCTCGCCCCTCGGCGTGCGCAAGACTCAAGTCTGCCATATGCTGCCTGCCCTGCCCGTGAAGGGAGACCGCATGGCAAGGGCGAAGAAGTCGAACAAGAAAACCCCGGCAGGCGGGGGCGGATTAACCCGCACCGTGATGGCCGCGGCGGTGAGCGCCAGCGTCATATTCGGCGGACCCCAGGCGCAGGGGCGCACCCACAAGCCCCCGCTCTACGGCCAGCACTGGATGGCGATGACGGGCAAGCCCATCGCGGCGAGCGCCGGCGCGCAGATCTTTGCGCGCGGCGGCAACGCCGTGGATGCCGCATGCGCCATGGTCGCGGCGACCGCGACCGCGTGGACCACACTCTCGTGGGGCGGCGAGACGCAGGCACTCATCTTTAATCCCAACACCGGCAAGGTGATCGCCATCAACGGCTTAGGGGTGGCACCCACCGGCGCAACCCCCGAATACTTCCACCAGCTGGGACTCAGATACCCGCCCGAGTATGGCCCGCTCGCCGCCGTCACCCCTGGCACCCCGGGCGGCATCATGACCATGCTCGCCGAGTACGGCACAAAGAGCTTAAGCGAAGTGCTCGCGCCCGCCATCGAGATGGCGGACGGATTTCCGATGGACCTCGCGCTCTCCAACACCATCGAGCACTACAAGGAGCAGCTCAAGCAGTGGCCGGACTCCAGGCGCGTGATGCTGCCGCACCTCGGATCCGAGCACGAAGGCCCCGCGCCCGGTGAGATGTTCCGCCAGCCCGATCTCGCCGCCAGCTTGCGTAAGCTCGTCGAGGCCGAGCGCGAGGCGCGGAACGCCGGCAAGGACCGCAAGGCCGCGATCTACGCCGCCTACGACCGCTTCTACCGGGGCGATATCGCCAAAGACCTGGTGCGCGCGGTGCGCGAGCTCGGGGGCCTCTTCACGGCTGAGGACCTCGCGAACTGGAAAGTGAGGATCGAGGAGCCCGTCCACACCAGTTATAAGGGCATCGAGGTGTACAAGCTCCAGCCCTGGGTACAGGGCCCGGTGATGCTGCAGGCGCTGAACATCCTCGAGAACTTCGACTTGAAGTCGATGGGCTACGACAGCGCCCGCTATATCCACACCCTGTATCAGGCGATGAATCTCGCCTACGCCGACCGCGACTTCTACTACGGTGATCCGGGCTATTCCCCCGCACCGCCGATCACGGGGCTCCTCTCCAAGGACTACGCCCGCGAGCGCGCCAAGCTCGTGCGCGCCGACAGGAACGATCCCGACATTCGCCCGGGCGATCCCTACCCCTACCAGAGCGGCAAGAACCCATATCTCAAGTATCTGGAAGGCTGGCACTCGAAGATGCCGGCGCAGGCTCCGGTCTCGATGGAGGAGTTCGACCGCACGTTCCGCCTGGGCACGACCAGCGTCCAGGCAGCCGATGAAAAGGGTTGGGCCGTGTCGGTGACGCCGAGCGGCGGTTGGACGCCGGCGGTGATCGCCGGTCGCACCGGCATCGGCCTCTCACAGCGCATGCAGAGCTTCGTGCTCGATCCCCGCGACAACCCCTACAACGTCCTCGAGCCCGGCAAGCGCCCGCGCGCAACGCTCACCCCGTCGATGGCTCTGAAGGACGGTAAGCCTTATCTCGTCTTCTCGGTGCAGGGTGGCGATACGCAGGATCAGAACCTGCTGCAGTTCTTCCTCAACGTCGTCGAGTTCGGCATGTCGATCCAGGAAGCGAGCGAGGCGGCCAACATCACCAGCTACCAGATGCGCGATTCCTTCGGGCAGCATGAGTCGTTTCCGGGTCGCGTGACGCTCAACACCGAGACCCCGCCCTGGGTGAGAAGCGAGCTCGAGCGCATGGGCTACAAGCCCGAATACGAGGAGCGCACCTCGGGACCGCTCACGGCGATCTTCGTCGATCGTGCCCACGGCACACTGTGGGGGGCCGCGAGCAACTACGGACAGGATTACGGGGTCGGCTGGTGAAGCGCGCGCCTCACGGCGCTCGCCCCACCACGGTGAAGTGCTGCACTTCAGGCTCGAACTCGAGCAGATATCCCGTGTCCTCGGGATAGTACTTCGCCTTGAGGGGCTCGTCCCCGGCGAAGGCGCGGATCGCCTCCTCATTGACCCAGCGGCTCACCGTCAGGAAGTGCGTGACGTCGGCTTCGTCGCGCCGGTACACCGCGGCGGCGAGATTGCCCGGCACCGCGCGGTAGTCCGGGATTGCGCGCCGCGCGAGAAATACAGCGTACTCATCCGCAACGCCCCGCGGCGTGCGGCCGTGCCAGATACGGATGATCATGCAAGCTCCCCGTGACGAGCACGGTGCGACCGACGATCATTCTCGCATTGAACACGTGTCCAGGAACACGGCCTCCTCCAAGAGGCGTGCCCCGGACGGCGCACGACCGGACTCAGCTTTGTGACGCGGTCGACACCGCTGGTCGCGGCGTCGCGCGCTCATGTGCGCGCTCCGCATCCGCTTAAGTGCTTATTGTGAGCTTCTACGCAGTTCCCACAGACTCAAGCTGTGGTGTAGCGTCCTGCACCGTTATTAGAGAGAAGCGGGAAAGTGCTACCATTTAACAACAAGGGAATAAGGATTATGACCGACCCTAACCACAGGAAGCCCGGCCTGCGGCCAGGCGGTGGCGGGCCCGAAAAGCCGGCGTCATCGCCGAGCGACGCTGCTTCCAGGGACAAGACCGCCGCCCCGGACTCCGGCGGACGCGTGGTGCACGACTCGCGCGGCAACGCCGTGTGGCAATGGGTCAAGGACACCGGCCGTCATGCGATCGAGAGCACCTCGGCGCTGCTCAAGAAGCTCGAGGTGCCTGAGCTCAAGGTCGAGGACCACAAGGACGACAACGAGCTGCGGCTCGAGGACGACGTGGACGCGGGCGGCGGATACGATCCCTACGGCACGCGGGTCGGCTCGAATAAGCCGCCGCCGCCCAAGACTCCATTCAAGAAACGCTGATCCGCCCGCGCCGAGCGCGCGGTGTTGGTGACTATCTGCTCACGGCTTCGGGATCAGCGCGAGCGCCCTGAGGCGCTGCGTATCGCCGGTGGGCCGGCGGATGCGGACCTCGCGCCACTCGCGCGGAGTCTGCGGCATGGCGAGGATCGCCCGGCGCGCCTCGGTCACGCGGTGCTTGAGCAGCGGCTTCAGGGATTCCTGCGCGAGGCACGCCTGCCTCTCTTCCTCGGTCTCCGCGAGCTCGACGTCGCAGAAGGCGTGGAAATATTCCGTGTACCACTCCTCGTAGAGCGCGAGCGGCTCATCGAGCGCCGGGTCGTGCATCAGGTTCTCGGCGAGATGTTGCGTGCACAGGTAGCTCGAGCTGCAGCGAACGTAGTTGCCATGCTCGGCGAGCACCGCGTTGGTGTAGTCGGCGCAGCCGTAGAAGACTGCCAGGAGCCTCTTGCGCTTCACTCCCGTAACCCGCCTGAAACGCAGGTACTCGAACAACGCCTTGCGATGCACCAGTGAGAAGGCCGTCGCCCGCAGCGCCACCATCTGCCTGGAGAGCTGGCCGTGCGAGGATACAACGCGCATGAGCTGGTCGTGCTGGGCTTCCCAGCGGGTGAATTCCATCGGACGGTCGAGTATCCGCTGCGCCACAAGGATGTCCGCCGGCGCCAACGAATTCGCCGTCATCTCGACGCGCGACTCGGATTCCGCCATGAGTCGCGCGTGCTTGTAGGCTTGAAGAAGCACGTGTCTCCCTGCCGGCACGCACCGGTGCAGCTGCTTCGGCTGCTCTTATTTCTTCCCCTGACGAAGTCTCCGCCTTTATGTGGCGCTGCGCAATTTCGGATTGGTGACGGCGAGGTGACTCCTGACCGGAAGACGGGATCCAGCGGCTGGACAGGGTCCAAGCCGTTGCGCGCGAGCCACGGAATTGATATTTGAGGCCTCAAGGAGAGGGTATATGCGGTCCTGGATGCGTTCGACGGCGCTGTGCGCGATCACCGGCTGCGCGCTCCTCGCCTCGTCTGCCGGTGACGCGCGCGAGCAGTGGACGAGCGCCGAGGCCCGTGACTGGTACGCACGGCAACCGTGGATGGTGGGCGCCGACTACATCCCGGCCTCCGCGATCAATCAGCTCGAAATGTGGCAGGCGGAGACCTTCGACCCGCGCCGCATCGACACCGAGCTCGGTTGGGCGGAGGGCATCGGCATGAACACGATGCGAGTGTTCCTGCACGACCTTCTCTGGCAGCAGGATGCGGCGGGCTTCAGGACCCGGATCGACGAGTTCCTGAGGCTGAGCTCCAGGCACCACATCCGGGTGCTCCTCGTTCTCCTCGACAGCTGCTGGGAGCCGGAGCCGAAGCTCGGGCCTCAGCATCCGCCGATCCCGGGGGTGCACAACTCCGGATGGGTCCAGAGCCCGGGCGTCACGGCCTTGAGGGATCGTTCGCAGGAGACGCGACTCGAAGCTTACGTCGCAGGGATCGTCGGTGCCTTTGCGAAGGATCCGCGGATCATCGGCTGGGATGTCTGGAACGAGCCCTCGAACTCGAAGGACTCCCTCGTGCGCGTGCACGAGTTGTTACCTAAGGTCTTTGCCTGGGCGCGCAGTGCCAATCCGACCCAGCCGCTGACGAGCGGTGTGTTTCAGGAGGCGACCTGGGACTCAGGCCGGCCGACGCCGGTGGAGGAAGCGCAGCTCGCCGAGTCGGATGTGATTTCCTTCCACGACTATCACTGGCCGGAAGTCTTCGAGCGCCGTGCCACCCGGCTGCTGGCGCTCGGCCGGCCCGTGTGGTGCACGGAATATCTCGCGCGCGGTGCGGGATCGACATTCGATCAGTCACTCCCGATCGGCAAGCGCCTGAAGATCGCAATGATCAATTGGGGACTCGTGGACGGGAAGACCCAGACACGCCTCCCCTGGGACAGCTGGGTGATTCCCTACGTGAACGGCCGCGAGCCCGTCGTCTGGCATCATGAGGTGTTCCATGCCGACGGCACACCCTACCGGCAGGCCGAGGTCGATCTCATTCGCGCGCTGACGCGCGCTCCGTGAGCAAAAAGACATTCCGGTCGGTGGTCGGCGGCTTCGCCGGCACCCGGACGAAGAGATGGCTGACCAGTCTAGCCCCGGACCGATGAGTTTCCCCTACACACATCAGGCCGCAGCCGGAAGATGAATTGACGAACATATGGCGGAGGTCCAATGTCGATTGCCATGACCGCGGCGGAACCCTCGCGCCCGTCACCAGCCGATCCATGAAACCGATTCCGAACGGCACGCAGGGCCGATATGTGCATCACGTTGAGCCCGCACATCTGGCGAACCGGTTCAAGGACAGCATCCTGCCACCGGTGTTCTCGACGCCCTACCTGATTCTCATCATGGAAAACGCGGCACTGAATTCCATCAAGCAGTACCTCGAGAACGGCGAGAGCGCGGTCGGCACGCGCGTCGACGTGCGCCATCTGGTAGCGACGCCGGTCGGACGTGAGGTCGTAGGCCATGCGGAGGTCACCGGCACCGATGGCCGCAGGATCTTCTTTCGCGTGTGGGCGATGGACGGCGAGGAGACGATCGGCATCGGAATCCATGAGCGCACGGTCGTCAACCCCACGCGCATCATTGAGCAGATGGCGGCGAAATACGGGCCGGCGTCCGCAGGAGCTTGAGCCGGCGCCCGCCGCCCTCATCCCGGCCGCACGCTGAATCTCATCGCGTGAAAGTCGAACGTGACGACGCTGTGCGCGAACAGCGCGTTGCCCACCGTAGCCTCGAAGAGGCCGTCTGGCTCGTGCACCGGATTGCCGCCCGTGCCCGGGAAGTAGACGATCGCCGGGCGCGGTGAAAGGACATACGCTCCGAACGCGATGGTTTCCGCGGTGGCCTCGTTCATGTTGACGCCGCCGTCGGTGTAGGGGAAATACCTCGGTCGGCCCTGGCCCGCGGCACGCTGCAGGCCGAGCTGGCCGATAGCCTGGGTGTAGACCAGGAGAGTGCCGGTGTAGCAGGTGTCGATCTGCGCGCTCAGCGGTTTGCCGTTGACGCTGAATCCGCGGCCCACCACGATCGGTGGCCCTTCCTTGCCGAACGTGATCAGCTTCAACTCGCTGCCCGGCTCCGCGGCGCTCGCCCGTTGCGGCTCGAGCATCCGCACCGTGAGATGCGGGTAATCGATCTCAAGAGCCTTGTCCTTGAACAAGGTGTAAGCCAAGGCGCCTTCGACCCCCGCGGGCAGCTCACCCGTCTGCTCGCGCTCGAGCGCGAGGAATCTGCCCGACAGCGACCGTCCCTGCAGAGACACCGTCTGCGCACCGAGGCGGAAGAGACCCGCCAGGACCTTGCCATCCTGCACGATCGGGTCGAGCTTGAGTCCGAGAGCGCGGGCAGTCTCGGCGCTGAGCCAGCTGTTGACGTTCCCGGTGTCGAGGAGCAGCACGTGGTTCCTGCCGTCCGCGAGCGTCACCGGGATGCAGATCATCCCTCCACAGGGCGCGTAGGTCAGAGTGACGGCCGCGTGATCCGCGGAAGCCCCACGCGCGGCTGACGCCAGGAGAAAGATTGCACAGAGCGTTGCGGCCGATCGAAGCATGCATCCCCCAACGTTTCGCAAGGCTGCTGCTTACAGTCTACTGCGGCGGCCCCCGGGCGACGGGGGGGCTGGGCGTCAGCGGCGAACCGTTCGGCGCACCCCGTCTCCCTGGTCACGGACTCTTGTGTTCCGAGCCCGGCGGTGACCTACTCATGGCACATGAGATACCAGGGCATCATCTTCGATTTCAACGGCGTGCTGTTCTCGGACTCCGACCTGCAGGAGCAGTCCTGGCAGGTCGTTGCGGGAAAACTGCGCGGCCGCGAGATGACCAGCGAAGAGTTCGCCTTGCATATGCATGGGCGGGCGAATGCTTACGTGTTGAGCTACCTGGCTGGCCGGGACATCACGGGACGGGAGCTGGCCGACTGGATTGAGGTCAAGGAGTCGCTCTTCCGGAGTTTGTGCCTCGAGACTCCGAACCGGCTGGTGCTCTCCGCGGGCGCACAGGATCTGCTCGAGTCGCTGAGGCTCGCAGGCACGCCGCGCACCATCGCCACCTCGTCCGGAATTAAGAACGTGAAATTCTTCATCCAGCACCTGCACCTCGACGTCTGGTTCGACGTCACGAAGCTCGTTTACGACGACGGCGTTCGCCCCGGAAAGCCTGCGCCCGACATGTATCTGGCGGCCGCCCGCAATATCGGGCTCGATCCGAGCCGCTGCGTCGTGGTGGAGGATGCGGTCTCGGGTGTGGCGGCGGCCCAGGCCGCAGAAATTGGCTACATCGTCGGAATCGGCGCCGCCGCGAGCCACGCGAGCCTGCTGACGTCTAAGGGCGCGGCCGTGGTCATCGAGAGCCTGCGCGATTTCCCGCGTGAACGATTGTTGAGCCACGCACAGCCTCCTTGACCAACGCGGCGCCTTCCGCCGCGCTGCGGTGAGCGATCGTGTCTGCGCGATAGCGCAGCTCCGCGTCGCTGGCCAACCGGTCGGCGCGAAGCCTCTCAAGTGCAGACGGGATCTGGTCCAGGACGCAGTGAGTCGAGTATCTCTCTAGCCCGGTATTTCCGCTTGCCAGAAGGATTCATCTCCATCGACCACCGAACAATCTGTTCAAACCCCTCGGGCCGGAGATGTTCCCGAGCGCTTACCGCCTCGCAGACTCGTGCGAATCTCCCGAAATCGGCTTGTTTGGACGACAGCAGGGGAAACCTCCTGAAATGTGGGACGACTGTGGTAACCAAGGCTTCGACGTTACGTACCTCGTACTTGAGTGTCTTGTCGGACCGGTCCGGTCGGATGAATCCACACTTCCACGCTTCTTGGATCAGGTAGAGGACCTCAGATCGGTCCATGTTCTGGCTGACCGAGAAACTCGGCCTGACTTCCCATCCGAAGCGGTGCCGACCGCTCGGCTGGAACGACACGCAGAAGCAACCCTCACCGTCGACATAGCCTGAAATGTAAGAGTTCAAATCCATGAGCGAGTCCCGCGGCGTCGAGACACAGTTCTCTGCGACGCTACTGTCTTGCTGGACGTCGGGCAACACGCATATCTCGCGCAAAGACGGAGAAAAAGAAAAGCCCCTGAAGTCTCTCGACCTCAGGGGCTTTCTGTTTGAAGCCTGGCGGTGACCTACTCTGGCATGCCTGAAAGGCACACTACCATCGGCGCAGAGCGTTTTCACTTCCGAGTTCGGAATGGGATCGGGTGGTTCCCACTCGCTATGGCCGCCAGGCAAACTGTTTGAGGTTCACGAAGCCGGGCCTTGCGGCCCGGCTTCATGCGCCTCCAATCCGGTTAGTTTCTGCTTCGACGCTTGTCGCGTTCACGATGGAATCGCTCCATCGGCATCAAGTCCTCTCGTGGACCAAACCACTTGAGGTTATATGGTCAAGCCTCACGGGCAATTAGTACTGGTTAGCTGAAGCCATTACTGGCCGTACACACCCAGCCTATCAACCACGTAGTCTTCGTGGGCCCTTCAGGGGAGTCGAGCTCCCAGGGAGATCTAATCTTGGGGGGGGCTTCCCGCTTAGATGCTTTCAGCGGTTATCCCGTCCGCACATAGCTACCCGGCAGTGCCACTGGCGTGACAACCGGAACACCAGAGGTGCGTCCATCCCGGTCCTCTCGTACTAAGGACAGCTCACCCTCAAATCTCCAACGGCTACGGAAGATAGGGACCAAACTGTCTCACGCATGTAATTCCACTGTTTCCAGTGGCATGGACTATACCTTCACCCTCAGCTTGCAACCGAGGGGACTGGCGTCTTAGCCGCCGTTCGTCCCGGCGACTCTCTCCTTAATGGATCAGTCTCTACAGGGGCAAGGTGACGACTCGATCGTGAGATCGCATCCCTGCAACCAATCAACGCAAGGGTTGCAGTGACGTCGTTACCCGCCTTCCCTCGGTATTACCCTTTGAAGTCAGTTTGCAACTTCAGGAGGGCTCCACCGATATGAGCCAGTGACATTTTTCCGGGAATTACTTCCCGGCAACGCAGTGTTGTCTACGTTTTGAACCCAGCTCGCGTACCACTTTAATCGGCGAACAGCCGAACCCTTGGGACCTGCTACAGCCCCAGGATGTGATGAGCCGACATCGAGGTGCCAAACTCCTCCGTCGATGTGGACTCTTGGGAGGAATAAGCCTGTTATCCCCGGAGTACCTTTTATCCGTTGAGCGATGGCCCTTCCATACAGAACCACCGGATCACTATGACCTGCTTTCGCACCTGCTCGACTTGTCAGTCTCGCAGTCAAGCACCCTTATGCCATTGCACTCTTTAGCGCGATGACCGACCGCGCTGAGGGTACCTTTGCACTCCTCCGTTACTCTTTGGGAGGAGACCGCCCCAGTCAAACTACCCACCATACAGTGTTCCCGGTCCGGATTACGGACCAAGGTTAGAACTCCGACATTATCAGGGTGGTATTTCAACGTTGCCTCCACAAGAGCTAGCGCCCCTGCTTCAAAGGCTCCCACCTATCCTACACAGACAAGGTCAAAGTTCAGTGTAAAGCTGTAGTAAAGGTTCACGGGGTCTTTCCGTCTTTCCGCAGCTACGCCGCATCTTCACAGCGATTTCAACTTCACTGAGTCTCGGGTCGAGACAGTGGGGCCAGCGTTACGCCATTCGTGCAGGTCGGAACTTCATGTACTTCCACGGTTTCCCGTGGCACAGACTATACGTTCACCTGACTACGACGAGTTGAGTCGTCCTCATCGCTGTTTGCAGTCAGGGCCGGCGTGTTATGGCTTCGTCTGCCATCCAGGGATCTCACCCCTGAGTCGTTACGGGGATCCAACTTGCGCTGGATCTTACCCTCGGTATTACCCGTGATGTCCCTGCATGAAACATCGTGTGGGCTCCACCGATTTGAGCCGGTTGAATGAAACGGTGTTGCCACCGTCCCGGGCAATGTCACTTACCCGACAAGGAATTTCGCTACCTTAGGACCGTTATAGTTACGGCCGCCGTTTACCGGGGCTTCGATCAGGAGCTTCGCCTTGCGGCTGACCCCATCAATTAACCTTCCGGCACCGGGCAGGCGTCAGACCCTATACATCCACTTACGTGTTAGCAGAGTCCTGTGTTTTTGGTAAACAGTCGCAGCCCCCGATTACCTGTGACCTTCTAGAGCTCGTGGAGTAAATCCACTCACCCCAGGAGGCATACCTTCTCCCGAAGTTACGGTATCAACTTGCAGAGTTCCTTAACCCGAGTTCTCTCAAGCGCCTTAGGAGATCATCTCCTCACCCACCAGTGTCGGTTTACGGTACGGACAATTCCAACCTGAAGCTTAGAGGCTTTTCCCGGAAGCGTGGCGTCGATCACTTCGGAGACCGAAGTCTCCTCGTACTCGGTTCTCGGTGTTGAATGACCCTCCGGATTTGCCAGGAAGATCCACCTACGGCCTTGAACGGCACTGCTGCCGCTGATCTAGCCTTCTCCGTCACCCCATCGCAGTTGGAATCGGTGCAGGAATGTTAACCTGCTTTCCATCGACTACACCTTTCGGTCTCGCCTTAGGATCCGACTCACCCTCAGCCGATTAACGTGGCTCAGGAAACCTTGGGTTTTCGGCGAGCGGGTTTTTCACCCGCTTTAACGTTACTCATGTCAGCATTCGCACTTCTCATACCTCCAGCATGCCTCGCAGCACACCTTCGCAGGCTTAGAGAACGCTCCCCTACCGCGTGAACGACCCGAAGGTCACTCACACCCATAGCTTCGGTGCTCGGCTTAGCCCCGTTAAATCTTCCGCGCGAGCCGACTAGACCAGTGAGCTATTACGCTTTCTTTAAAGGATGGCTGCTTCTAAGCCAACCTCCTGGCTGTCTATGCCTTCTCACATCGTTTACCACTTAGCCGAAACTTTGGGACCTTAGCTGATGGTCTGGGTTGTTGCCCTTTTCACGACGGACGTTAGCACCCGCCGTGTGTCTCCCGAGTATCACTTCAGGGTATTCGGAGTTTGCATGGAGTTGGTAGGCCGAGATGGCCCCCTTCTCCAAACAGTGCTCTACCCCCCTGAGTGTTCACTCGAGGCACTACCTAAATAGCTTTCGGGGAGAACCAGCTATCGCCAGCCTTGATTAGCCTTTCACTCCTATCCACAACTCATCGACGCACTATTGCAACAGTGGTTCGTTCGGACCTCCAACCAGTGTTACCTGGTCTTCATCCTGGTCATGGATAGATCGACTGGCTTCGGGTCTATTCCCAGCGACTGTGACGCCCGTTTAAGACTCGGTTTCCCTACGGCTCCCCTATGCGGTTAGCCTCGCCACTGAAAATAACTCGCTGACCCATTATACAAAAGGTACGCCGTCACCCCTTGCGGGGCTCCGACTGCTTGTACGCATACGGTTTCAGGTTCTATTTCACTCCCCTCTCCGGGGTTCTTTTCGCCTTTCCCTCACGGTACTGGTTCACTATCGGTCGGTAGAGAGTATTTAGCCTTCGAGGATGGTCCCCCGATGTTCAGACAAGATTGCACGTGTCTCGTCCTACTCTTCGTCGCTCACGGGCTTGTGCTTTCGTATACAGGGCTATCACCTTCTTTGGCCAGACTTTCCAGACTGTTCCACTAGCACTCACCCGATTACCACGACTGGGCTGGTCCCCGTTCGCTCGCCACTACTAGGGGAATCTCGGTTGATTTCTTTTCCTCCGGCTACTGAGATGTTTCAATTCGCCGGGTTCGCTTCCAACACCTATGAATTCAGTGTTGGATACCTCTTGCGAGGTGGGTTTCCCCATTCGGAAATTGCCGGGTCAAAGCTTGTTTGCCAGCTCGCCGACACTTATCGCAGGCTACCACGTCCTTCATCGCCTTCTACCGCCAAGGCATCCGCCATATGCGCTTACTCGCTTGACCATATAACCCCAAGGAGTCTGGGGATATGGAGCTGATTCACATTGCGAACGCGACATTTTCAAGCTTGAGTCAAAGAAACAAATCAACAATCAACTTTCGCTTGAAAACTTAGCGTCAAAACAAAAACTTTTCCGGATTGTTAAAGAGCAGACGATGCGCTCATCGGCATCGCCGGCTTTGATCCCGCCTCATCAGCGCGATCACGGGAGCACATGTCGGAGCCAACGACAAACATGTTGGTTTGCATGAGCTCGCGTCATCACGCGACGCGGGTGGGCGGGGAGCTGGTGGAGCCAGCCGGGATCGAACCGGCGACCTCCTGCTTGCAAAGCAGGCGCTCTCCCAGCTGAGCTATGGCCCCGTCCTCTGATTGGCCGAAATCGCAGCAAGCGATTTCGGCAGACATTACTCCGTCGACCGCGGGCAAAAGGCGTGACTTTTGCCCGCTGCGTCGAAGACCATGACCTGGTGGGTCTGGGAGGAGTTGCACCTCCGACCTCACCCTTATCAGGGGTGCGCTCTAACTAACTGAGCTACAGACCCAACTCTGCAGCCCTCAGAAAGCCAACAAGCGCGCTACGGGCCGCCGCCCCAAATGTGTTGGACAGGTAACTTGTGCTGGGAACTCGCGCCTCTGTGAATAAGGCGCTGGTCTCTTGAAAGGAGGTGATCCAGCCGCACGTTCCCGTACGGCTACCTTGTTACGACTTCACCCCAGTCATTGACCACACCGTGGTAGGCGCCCCCCTTGCGGTCAGGCTACCTGCTTCTGGTGCAGTAAACTTCCATGGTGTGACGGGCGGTGTGTACAAGACCCGGGAACGTATTCACCGCAGCAATGCTGATCTGCGATTACTAGCGATTCCGACTTCATGGAGTCGAGTTGCAGACTCCAATCCGGACTACGATAGATTTTCTGGGATTGGCTCCCGCTCGCGCGTTGGCTTCCCTCTGTATCTACCATTGTAGCACGTGTGTAGCCCTGGTCATAAAGGCCATGATGACTTGACGTCATCCCCACCTTCCTCCGGTTTGTCACCGGCGGTCTCCTTAGAGTGCCCAACTAAATGATGGCAACTAAGGACAAGGGTTGCGCTCGTTGCGGGACTTAACCCAACATCTCACGACACGAGCTGACGACAGCCATGCAGCACCTGTCTCTGGGCTCCTTGCGGCACTCCCATATCTCTACGGGATTCCCAGGATGTCAAGACCAGGTAAGGTTCTTCGCGTTGCATCGAATTAAACCACATGCTCCACCGCTTGTGCGGGTCCCCGTCAATTCCTTTGAGTTTCAACCTTGCGGCCGTACTCCCCAGGCGGAGAACTTAGCGCGTTAGCTACGACACTGGGAGGCTTACCCCCTCAACGTCTAGTTCTCATCGTTTATGGCATGGACTACCAGGGTATCTAATCCTGTTTGCTCCCCATGCTTTCGTACCTGAACGTCGGTGCTGGACCAGGAAGCCGCTTTCGCCACTGGTGTTCCTTCCGATATCTACGCATTTCACCGCTACACCGGAAATTCCGCTTCCCTCTTCCGCACCCTAGCTGAACAGTTTCGAATGCCATTCCCAGGTTGAGCCCGGGGCTTTCACATCCGACTTATCCAACCGTCTACGTACGCTTTACGCCCAGTAATTCCGATTAACGCTTGCACCCTCTGTATTACCGCGGCTGCTGGCACAGAGTTAGCCGGTGCTTTTTCTGTGGGTTAGGTCAAGACCCAGAGGTGTTAGCTCTGAGCTTTTCATCCCCACTAAAAGTGCTTTACAACCCGCAGGCCTTCTTCACACACGCGGCGTCGCTGGATCAGGGTTTCCCCCATTGTCCAATATTCCCCACTGCTGCCTCCCGTAGGAGTCTGGGCCGTGTCTCAGTCCCAGTGTGGCTGGTCGTCCTCTCAGACCAGCTACGGATCGTCGCCTTGGTAGGCCGTTACCCTACCAACTAGCTAATCCGGCTTCGGCTCATCCATCGGCGCGAGGTCTTGCGATCCCCCGCTTTCCCCCGAAGGGCTCATGCGGTATTAGCCAACCTTTCGGCTGGTTATTCCCCACCATTGGGCAGATTCCGAAGCGTTACTCACCCGTTCGCCGCTCGTCAGCACGTATTGCTACGCCTGTTACCGCTCGACTTGCATGTGTTAGGCACGCCGCCAGCGTTCAATCTGAGCCAGGATCAAACTCTTCACTTGAAGATTTTGAATCATCGAGTCAAAGAGTAAATCCAAAAATGGCTCCAACTACTGCTGGACATCTTTGGTCACTCGGTCTTTTGCGCCAAAGGCACATCGACGCGAGTCCCCACACAAATTACCTGCCAAACTTTTAAAGAGCACCCGAGAGCGCTGCGGGCTTCGGGAAAAAGGGCGGGCAGTATAGCCAGCGGCTACACCCCCTCCAATAAGTAGTGACACATAGACTCGCCGCCCCGGGCCGCATTCCCGGCCGAGGCTGCGAGGGGCGCGCAGTATAGCCCCCCAAAAGACCTTGTCAACGCACTGTCATCTGCCCGGACCCCTTCCTTTCTGCGGGAAGGGCTTCCTTTAGGACCCCGAAGCACCGCGGATCACGGCCACAGGGCTACCCCAGAGTGGGGGCAGACTGCTTAAGGTGGGGGCTCAGATGCCGGCTTCAATGGCCTGATCGGGCTGAATCACCCTGCCGGATCGGACCTAAGGCCCCGCTACCGCCCCCGTCCGTGAGATCGCCGTCACATCACGGCGTGGACTCAAGGCCTGATTCAGGGCTTCGGCTCGAGCCTCACCCTGGCAAAGCGCCTCGCCCCGAGCTGAAACACGTGCTCGGCGCCGGCCTTGAGCGTGAGCCCCCGATCACTGACGCGGAAGCCATCGATCCTGACCGCGCCCTCCTCGAGCTTGCGGTTCGCCTCCGAGGTGCTGCCCGCGAGTCCCGCCTGCTTGAGCAGATTCGCGATGCGCAGGCCCGCCCCGTCGACCGCGATCACCTTCACGGGCAGGTCCTGCGGCACCGCCTTCTCGCTCACGCGCGACATGAAATTCTTCTGCGCGCGATCGGCGGCTGCCACATCGTGAAAGCGCGCGACGAGCTCGTGGGCGAGCTCGAGCTTGATGTCGCGCGGGTTGCGGCCTTCTTCGCTGGCACGCTTGAGGCGGGCAACCTCCTCGAGAGGGCGGAACGAGAGCAGCTCGTAGTAACGCCACATGAGCGTGTCGGAGATCGACATCACCTTGCCGAACATGCTGTCAGGGTCCTCGGTGATGCCGATGTAGTTGCCGAGCGACTTCGACATCTTGTTGACGCCGTCGGTCCCTTCGAGCAGCGGCATCGTCATCACCACCTGCCGCTCCTGGCCGTAGGCCTCCTGCAGCGTGCGCCCGACCAGGAGATTGAACTTCTGATCGGTGCCGCCGAGCTCGACGTCGGCGCGCATCGCCACCGAGTCGTAGCCCTGGGCGAGCGGGTAGAGGAACTCGTGGATCGAGATCGGCTGGCCCGCCTTGTAGCGCTTCGCGAAGTCATCGCGCTCGAGCATGCGCGCCACGGTGTAGTGGGCGGCGAGCCGCACCACGTCCGCCGCCGAGAGCGGCGACAGCCAGCGCGAGTTGAAGTCGATGCGGGTGCGCTCGCGGTCGAGGATCTTGAAGACCTGGCCCTCGTAGGTGCGCGCGTTGGCCTCGATCTCGGCGAGCGTGAGCGCCGGACGGGTGACGTTGCGCCCGCTCGGATCGCCGATCATCCCGGTGAAGTCGCCGATGAGGAAGGTGACCTCGTGGCCGTACTGCTGGAACTGGCGCATCTTGTTGAGCAGCACCGTGTGCCCGAGATGCAGATCCGGTGCCGTCGGATCGAAACCCGCCTTCACGCGCAGCGGCGTGCCGCGCAGAAGCTTCTTCTCCAGCTCCGGCAGCGTCAGTACCTCGCTCGCGCCCCGCACGAGCTCTGCGATCTGTTGCTCGAAATTCATCCTCAGTCCCGTGAAGCCCGTTACGGACCCGTTAAGGTTCGATCTCGCACACTTAACATACGTTGACCGGGGGTCCTAAGCCCGGTACGGTTCGCCCCTATTAGAACTTCCGATAAGACATTCGCGTAAGTCTAGTCGATGGCACTACGTTTCCGTCTCCGCAAGCCTTCCTTCGCCTTCTTCCTCCAGGCGGCCGCCTGCGCCGTCGTTGCCTGGTCGTTGTGGAACGGCGGGCTGACCGCCCCGCAGACCTCGAATGGCACCGAGCCGCCCGCCACCGCGGGGACGCCCGACTCCGCCGCCTTCAATCCTCTTAAGGACGCCGCGGCAGACAGCTCTTCCGCCGCGGCGCAGCCCGCTCCCTCGGGCACGGCAACCACGGCCGCACCCGAGGCCGCCAACCCGGCAGCCCCTCCGGCCGCGACGGGCACTGCCGCCCCGCCCGCCGCTCCTGTGAGCGCCGCGGGCACCCCGGTGCGGCTCGCCGGCGCCGCCGGCTTCGAGGGGGCGCGGCTCGCGCTCTCCTCGATCGATGTCATCGTGAGTCGCAATGACACGCTCGACCGGATCTTCCGCCGCCTGAAGCTGAACCTCGCCGACCTCGCGTCGCTCCGTGCCCTTCCGGGACTCAAGGCGCACCTCGACAGCCTCCACCCGGGCGAATCGCTCCATTTCACGCACAAGGACGGCGAGCTCTTCGGCCTGCAGCGGCGCTTGAGTGACGCCGAGACGCTCGAGGTCATGCGCGCCGGCGACGGCCTCAAGGCCAACGTCGTCGAGAACCCGCTCGAGACCCGCACGCGCACCGTCGGCGGACGCATCTACAGCTCGCTCTTTGAGGCGGTCGAGGACGCCGGCGCGCACGATCAGACCGCGGTGGCGCTCGCCGATATCTTCGGCTGGGACATCGACTTCGTGCTGGACGTGCGGCCGGGGGACTCGTTCGTCGTCACCTACCAGGAAATCTGGCGCGACGGGCATTACCTCAAGGACGGGCCGGTGCTCGCCGCCTCGTTCGTCAACCAGGGACACGAGTACCGCGCGGTGCGCTACACCGATCAGAGCGGCGTCACCAGCTACTACGCGCCCGACGGACGCAGCATGCGCAGGACCTTCCTGCGCGCGCCGCTCGAGTTCAGCCGCGTGAGCTCCGGATTCAACACCGCGCGCATGCACCCGATCCTCAACCGCATCCGCGCTCACAAGGGCGTCGACTACGCCGCCCCCATCGGCACGCCGGTGCGCGCCGCGGGCGATGGCGTCATCCGCTTCGCCGGGGTGATGGGCGGCTACGGTAACCTGGTCGAGATCGAGCACACCCACAGCATCACGACCGTTTACGGGCACCTCGCGCGCTTCGCTCATGGCATGCGGCCCGGCACCCATGTCACCCAGGGAACGGTTATCGCCTACGTGGGGATGACGGGCCTCGCGACCGGCCCGCACCTGCACTACGAGTACCGCGTGAACGGGGTCTTCAAGAACCCCCAGACAGTGGTCCTCCCGGCCGCCGCCCCCATCAACCCGACCTTTAGCGCCGACTTCCACGCGCATACCGACCCGCTGCTGGCATCACTCGACCTGGCCGTGGGGCCGATGCTGGTATCCCGCTGAGGTCCGGCAACCCTCCGCCGCGGGCTTCTTCACGGAAGCGTCGCGCGCCGCTGGTATGCTTAGCGGTTCATGGACGCTCCGGATCTCAAAGCACCGCAGCACTACATCAACCGGGAACTGTCGTTCCTCGAGTTCAACCAGCGCGTCCTCGACCAGGCGTTCGATGAGTCCATGCCGCTGCTCGAGCGGCTGCGGTTCCTGTGCATCTCATCCAGCAATCTGGACGAGTTCTTCGAGATCCGCGTCGCGGGCCTCAAGCAGCTGACCGAGCTCGGCGGCGGCCACCCGGCCCCCGATGGCATGTCTACGCCTGAGCAGCTGGCCGCGATCCACGACCGCGCGACGCAGCTCGTGGCGGACCAGTACCGGTGCCTGAACGATCTGCTGCTGCCGGCGCTCGCCAGGGAGGGCGCGCCGCTCCTCGAGCGCAAGGACTGGAGCCCCGCCGCCTGCCAGTGGCTCGAGCAGTACTTCGAGCGCGAGGTGGAGCCGGTGCTCTCGCCCCTGGGGCTGGATCCCTCGCGCCCCTTCCCCCGCATCCAGAACAAGAGCCTGAACTTCATCGTCCGGCTCGAGGGCAAGGACGCCTTTAACCGCAACAGCGAGCTCGCGATCGTGCAGGCGCCGCGCTCGCTGCCGCGCGTCGTGCCGCTGCCGCAGGAGGGCGGGGGCCGCGCCTGCGTGCTGCTCTCGACCATCGTGCAGACCTTCGTGCCGAAGCTCTTCACCGGCATCCAGGTGATGGGCTGCTATCAGTTCCGCGTTACCCGCAACAGCGATCTGTTCGTCGACGAGGAGGAAATCGACGACCTGCGGCGCGCGCTCGAGGGCGAGCTCATTCACCGCCGCTACGGAGCAGCCGTGCGGCTCGAGGTAGCGAGCGAGTGCCCGGATGACATGGTGAAGTTCCTGCACGCGCAGTTCGGCTCGAACGGCCTCGACACCTACTATGTGCCGGGGCCGGTGAACCTGAACCGCCTTACGGCCGTGTACGACCTGGTGCAGCGACCGGATCTCAAGTTCCCCATCTTCACGCCGGGGCTGCCGAAGCGGCTCGTGGGGGCCACTGACCTCTTCGCCGTCATCCGCCACAAGGACCTGCTGCTCCATCACCCCTACCAGAGCTTCGCGCCCGTCATGGACTTCCTGCGCCAGGCCGCGGCCGACCCGCAGGTGCTCGCGATCAAGCAGACGCTCTACCGGGCGGGCCACGACTCGCCACTGGTCGATGCGCTGGTGGCGGCGGCCAATGCCGGCAAGGACGTCACGGTGATCGTCGAGCTGCGCGCGCGCTTCGACGAGGAGGCCAACATCGAGCTCTCGAACCGCCTGCAGGAGGCGGGCGCGCACGTCATGTACGGTGTCGTGGGCTACAAGACTCACGCCAAGCTGCTGCTGGTCGTGCGCCGCGAGCAGGGCGGCATCCGCCGCTACTGCCATCTCGGCACCGGCAACTACCACCCGCGCACCGCGCGGCAGTACACCGACTACGGGCTCTTCACCTGCGACGACGAGATCGGCCAGGACGTGCACGAGCTGTTCCTGCAGCTCACGAGCCTCACGCAGACCCCGAAACTGAATCGCCTGACGCAGTCCCCGTTCGGCATGCACGACATGGTGCTCGGCAAGATCGCGCGCGAGACCGAGCACGCACGCGCCGGCCGCCCGGCGCGCATCACGGCCAAGATGAACGCGCTCGTCGACCCTCAGTCGATCGAGGCCCTGTACCGCGCCTCGTGCGCCGGGGTGAAGATCGATCTCATCGTGCGCGGCGTGTGCGCGCTGCGCCCCGGGGTGCCCGGTGTCTCGGAGAACATCGCCGTACGCTCGATCGTCGGGCGCTTCCTCGAGCACTCGCGCGTGTTCTGTTTCGAAAACGCCGGCAAGGCCGAGATGTTCTGCGCGAGCGCCGACTGGATGGAGCGCAACTTCTTTCGCCGCGTGGAGGTCGCCTTCCCGATCCGCCACAAGGCTCAGGAGGAGCGTATCGAGCGCGACCTCAAGGTCTGCCTGCACGACAACTGCCAGGCCTGGCAACTGCGTCCCGACGGCAGCTACGAGCGCATCCGGCGCGGGGAAGCGAAGGCGGTCAACGCCCAGATGGAGCTGCTCAGCGTCTACGCGGCGGGACCGGGCGCGACGGTCTAGGCGGCGGTCACCCGGTTCAGCTCACCGCACGTCCCGCAGGGCGACGCGTTGAGTTCGTCAGCTTCCGCCGAACACGCGCAAGCGATACCCGCCGGCGCGCAGGTAATCGACTTCCTGCTGAAGATCCGCGGACGTCAGCGGATGGTCCTTGAGCCAGCGAGCCGGGAAGCGCACTTCGATCGAGCGCGGCGTGACCGAGAGCTCGATCGGCGGCAGAGCCGTGGCGCTTCGCCCCCGGTGCAGCAGCACCGCCAGGCGCAACAGCAGGATGAGATAGACCGCGTTGCGGTCCCAGGGCGGCACCAGCTCCTCGATGCCATCGAGCGCGAGCTTGCGCCGGTGCGCGCCGACCAGGCGCGCGAGCAGGCGCTGCTCCTCGCGCGGGAAGCCAGGCATGTCGGCGTTCTCGAGCAGGTAAGCCCCGTGGCGGTGATAGCCCGAGTGGGAGACGTCGAGCCCGATCTCATGCAGACGCGCGGCCCACTTGAGCGCGAGATGCGCGAGCGGCTCCTCGAGCTTCCAGCTCTCACGTGTCTGCTCGAGGAAGGCGCACACCGTGGCCTCGACCCGCTCGGCTTGGCTCGCGTCCACGTGATAGCGCTGCTGCATCGCCCGCACGGTGCGCTCGCGCGCGTCCTCGCGGCGGAAGCGGCCGAGCATGTCGTAGAGCAGTCCTTCGCGCATCGCCCCTTCGGCGATCTTCATGTCCTTGATGTCGAGCACGCTGAACACCTCGGCGAGGATCGCGAGCCCGCCGGGGAACACCGGGCGGCGGTCCTCGGTGATGGGCTCGAGCGTCAGCTCGCGCGTGTGGCCGGCGTCGACGCAGTATTCGATCGCGCGCGCCAGTCCCGCCGGCGTGATCGAGGCCGATGCCGGCTCGAGCGCGCGGATCACCTCACCGATCGCGCGCACGGTGCCGGAGCTGCCGGCGCAGGTGCCCCAGCCGCGGGTGCGGAACGCGGCCTGCACGGGCTCGAGCTCGAGGCGTGCGGCCAGGCGCGCGCGCTCGAAGCGCTTGGCGGAGATCTTGCCGTCGCGGAAGAAGCGCTCGCTCAAACTGACGCAACCCATCTGCAGGCTCTCGAGCTCGAGCGGGGTCAGCTCCTCGCCGATGATGAGCTCGGTGCTGCCGCCGCCGATGTCGACCACCAGGCAGCGGCCGGGCTCGTTCGGCATGGTATGCGCGACGCCCGAGTAGATGAGGCGCGCCTCCTCCATGCCGGCGATGATCTCGATCGGATGGCCGAGCGCTTCGCGTGCGCGCTCGAGAAACGCCTGCTTGCGGTGCGCCATGCGCAGCGCATTGGTGCCGACGACGCGCACGCTGTCCACGTGTATGTCGCGCAGCCGCTGCCCGAAACGCTGGAGGCAGGCGAGCGCCCGCGCCGCCACGTCCTTGTCGATCCGTCCGCTCTCCTCGACTCCGGCAGCGAGGCGCACCATCTCGCGCAGCCGATCGATGATGACGAGCTGGCCGTGCGAGTAGCGTGCCACGACCATGTGGAAACTGTTGCTGCCTAAGTCCACCGCCGCCAGGACATCAGGAAGCGGGCGCAGCGCAGCGCGTACGGCGGATTTTGCTTCGGCGAGTCGGGCGGTTACGGCCGTTGAGACTCGCACGCGTCAGGCCGCGAAGGAGGACCCGCAACCGCAGGTGGTGCTCGCGTTCGGGTTGCGGATGACGAACTGCGCGCCATCGAGCCCTTCGCGATAGTCGATCTCGGCGCCCGTGAGGTACTGCACGCTCATCGGATCGACGATGAGCTTCACGCCGAGGTTCTCGATGCAGGTGTCGCCGTCCTGCAGCTGCTCGTCGAACTCGAAGCCGTACTGCAGCCCGGAGCAGCCCCCACCCTGCACGAACACGCGCAGCATCAGCCTGGGGTTGCCTTCGCCGCGAATCAGATCGCCGACCTTGCGGGCCGCGGCATCGGTGAACAGGAGCGCGGGAGGAGCGTCCTGAAGAGTGTCGGTGGTGGTCATAATCTCCTTGAACGAGTCAGTCTAGGAGCGAGCGGGGACTGGGTCAAAGGCGCATTTCACGCGGTCTCGCTCAAGCCTCCTTAAGCCCCTCAATTGGGTCTCGCGGCCGCGTTCTCAACCCTTGGCCACCACCCCCGCCGGGGCCGGGGGCGCAAGACGCACGAGCTTGCCCATGATCTGCGCGCCGAGCGTCATCTCGATGACGCCGTAATAGACGTCGCCCTCGACGCGCGCGGTGGCGCCGAGTACCACGCGCTCGGAGGCGTGGATGTCGCCGCGCACCTGGCCCTGCAGGATCAAATTGGGCACGTCGACCGAGCCGTCGATGGAGCCGCTCTCGCTCACCGACAGCGTCGAGCCGGGCGCCGGGTCCGAGCGCACGTTGCCGGCAATCGCGCCATCGAGGTGCATGCCGCCGAGGAAATCAATGTCGCCCTCGACGCGCACGCCCTTGCCGATCAGGGTATCGATGTGGGGCGGGCGGGAATCGCGGCTGAACATGGCTTCCTCCGGTGGACGGATATTCTACGGCGAGGCCTCGACGCTCCACAGGAAGGTCTGCGAGAGCGGCGTCACATCCTTGCGGTTCGAGTGCACCTCGACCACCAGGTGCGCGGGCTTGAATCCCGCCGGCAGCGTCAGTTCCTGGTCGAAATCCTGGAAATAGCGGAAGTCGTAGCGCAGGCTCTGCTGGCGGCCGCCCGTCAGTGTCGGCAGGTCGAGGGTCTTGTCGCCGCCGGCGAGCTCGCCATCGACGCTGAGCAGCAGCGTCCCCGCGGCGAGGCTCTCGGCGCGCCCGGAGCGCACCAACGCCATGTGCATCACGTAGATGTTCGGCTGCGGCGCCGCCGTGATGCGCAGGTCCTCGATCTTCACGCCGAGATTCGCTGCGCCCTGCGCCACGACGCCGCGGTAGAAGGCGAGCTCCTGCGACTGCTTGGCAACCTGCGCCTGCAGGTCTCCCATCGCGCGCGCGACTTCCGCCTGCTCGCGCGCGCGGCCCAGGCGGATCGTGTCGAGCTCGGCGAGCCTGGTGCGCAGTCCGCGGTTCTCGGCCTCCAGGTGCTCGATCTTCACCTCGAGCTCCGTGCGCTGCTGCCCGACCGCCTGACGGTCGTAGCCGGCGTTGTAGCGGCCGAGCTCATAGACCACGTACACGCCGAACAGGCCGATCAGCGTCGTCGCAAGGCCGACGAGGATGCGGCGCGTGCGCGAGCGGCGGTGCACGACCTGCGGCGCGCCATCGCCCCTGCCGAAGATCGCAGCGATGAAGCGGGACGGGCGCATCTAGCGCGCAGCCGACGCCGCCGCGGACCGGCCGCCCGGGGCGGTCACCTTGTCCCACCAGTTGGGAAGCGGCGGGCTCTGGCCCGCGGGGAAAGCGAACGCGGCGAGCTCGGTGAGCGCGCTCGCGTACACCGGCCGCTTGAAGAAGATCACCTCCCGCACCGGCTCCCACCACCCAGCCCACCGCCAGCGGTCGAACTCGGGCTCCGCGGTGCGCCCGAAATCGAACTGCACCTCATCGGTGCCGAGGCGCAGCAGAAACCAGCGCTGCCGCTGCCCGACGCAGAGCGGGTGCTGGTTGCGGCGGATGTAGCGGGGCGGCAGCCGGTAGCGCAGCCACTCGGAGGTCGAGCCGAGCAGCTCGACACTGTCGCGCTCGACGCCGATCTCCTCGGCGAGCTCGCGGTAGACGGCCTCCTCGGGCGTCTCCCCCTCGCGCATGCCGCCCTGCGGAAACTGCCAGCCGCGCCCGCCGGTGCGGCGCCCGAGGAACACTTTCGGCCCATGCATCAGGACGATCCCGACGTTGGCGCGAAAACCGTCCGGATCGATGACGTCGCTCATGATTGAGGGCGAGTCTGCCACAAGGCGCGCCCGCCGTGAGCCTTCGGAGGATGTAGGCTAGCGCCCCTATGGCCGCGGATGCGCAGGAGTCGACGGCGATGGCGCAGGTTCGCCCGTCCGAGCGGGCGTCCACGCGCAGCCTCGTGCTGCTCGCCGTGTTGGCGGCGGGCGTGTTCTGCGTCTCGCTCCTCGTCGGCAGCTCCGGCACGGGACTGCACGGCGCGCTCGCGGCGCTCACGGGCTCGGGGGATGAAGCGACGCGCACGGTGCTGCTCGCCGTCCGGCTGCCGCGGGTGCTCGCGGCCTTCGGGGTCGGGAGTCTGCTGGCGCTCGCGGGCGTGCTGCTGCAGGCGCTGTTTCGCAACCCGCTCGCCGACCCCTATGTGCTCGGGGTATCGGGCGGAGCCGCGGTCGGGGCGCTGCTCGCGATGATGGCCGGTGCCGCCGCACTCGCGGTGCAGTCGGCCGCGATCGGCGGGGCGCTGATCGCGGTGGTCACGGTGTACCTGCTGGCGCGCAGCGGCGGCACGCCGCGCCTGCTCCTGACGGGCGTGGTGCTGGCGAGCGCCTGCGGGGCGCTGGTGAGCGTGCTGCTCGCGCTCGCCGACACCTCCCGTGTGCGCGGCATGGTGTTCTGGCTGGCGGGCGACCTCGAGTGGGCCGTGACGCCCTGGGCGAGCGCGGCGGCGGCGGTGCTCGCCGTAGTGGCCGCGGTGCTGGTCGCGCGTCCCTTGAACGTGCTCGCGGCCGGAGAGCTGCGCGCGCGCAGCGTCGGCCTGGCGCTCGAGGCCTGGCGCACGGTGCTGTTCGTCGGCTGCGCCGCACTCACCGCCATCGCGGTGGTGAGCGCCGGCAGCGTCGGCTTCGTGGGGCTCATCACGCCGCACGCGGTGCGGCTGGCGTTCCGCACCAGCGACCACCGCATCGTCGCGCCCGCGGCGGCGCTCTCGGGCGGGATGCTGCTCGCGCTCGCCGACCTCGTGGCGCGCACCTGTGCTGCCCCGCGCCAGCTCCCGGTCGGCGCGATCATGGCGCTCGTCGGAGCGCCGCTGTTCGTGGTGATCCTGAGGGGGCGGGCACGCTAGACAACGGAGCGCAGCTCACTCCGGGGGTGCGATTCGGCGCGCCTCACTTGCCCGGCTTGCCGTCCTGGCCGTCCGGCAGGTCGAGCTTCGGTATGCCGAACTTCCCTTCGAGGCGGTGGAGCTTCGCGAGGTCGATCGAGCCCACGATATTCACGATCGTGAACTCGCGCGGCTCGCTCGCGATGATCGCGAGCCCGTTGGCGGCGCCGTGATCGACGGACACGTAGATGTCGACGTGGGTATGGTCCTTGGTGCTGTTCACCTCGACCAGCCGCTGCCACCCGGGAGCGGCGAGCTGCTTGCGCACCAGGTCGACCTGCCCCGACGGGTAGGCGAAGTCCTCGCCGAAGGTATAGCTGCGGACGTAAATGCCCTTGAGCCCGGCGACCAGCTCCTTGGTGGCCGCGTCCTCGGGCTTGCTCGAGTCGAGGAAGCCCGCCGCCAGCCCGAGCAGCGCCGGGTCGAGCGAGATGTTGACGGACTCGGTGGCCTTGGCGGCGAGCGCGTCGAAGTCCGGGAGAACGAGCCTCGCGGACGGCGCGGCGAGCGCCACCGACGCCAGCACGGCCGCCACGGGCGCGAGCGGCCATCGCCATCTGGAGAAAGACGCCTTCATAGCCTAGGCACCCGAGTGTTCCGCAGGAGCGGCCCCCTCCCGTGTATTCACGACGCGATACGCGAGGTTGAGTTTGTCGTCCGTCACCCGCAGCGCCTCGAACAGCTGGCGGCGCGCCTCGCGTCCCTGCTCGAGGCGGCGTACCTGCCACTCGTGGGCGAGGAGCACGGCGAGTACGCCTGAGGCTGCGAGCCCGAACGCCAGCCAGCTCACGACAGCGCCGGCACGCACCGGAGGCGCCGGACACACCGGCTCGGCTGCAATGCGCGCCAGCACCCGCGGCGCGAATCCCTCGCCGGGATCCGCCGCCCTGAGCGCGCTGCGCAGGCGCCGTTCCAGATCCTCTCTTTCCAGGTCCTCACTCATGTCAGTGCATCCGCCGTCCTCGGGAACCGCTCACGCAGCTGCGCCAGCGAGCGCTTGAGGTGACTCTTCACCGTGTTGAGCGGCATCTTGAGAGTCCGGGCGATCTCCACGGGGTCGAGGTCCTCCTGGTACCTGAGGAGCACGACTGCGCGCGCGGCGGGCGGCAGCTCCTGGACGAGGCTGCGCAAGCGTCGCTCGAGCAGCGGGTCGGCCTGCTCCGTCTCGCTCGCCACCGCGGCGGCCTCCTGCGGGGCGTCGCTCGCGTATCTCGGCTCCCGGCGCAGGCGGTCGATCGCCCGGTGCATCGTCACCCTGCGCAGCCAGAAGGCGAGATGGGCCTCCGAGCTCACCGCGGAGAGATTGCGATAGAGCTGCAGGAACACCTCCTGCGCCAGATCCTCCGCCGCGTGACGATCCGCCAGCATGCGCAGCGCCAGGCTGTAGACCGAGCGCTGATGCCGCCGTACCAGCGTGCCGAACGCCGCGCGCTCGCCGGCGAGAGCCTGCGTCAGCAGATCGCCGCTGGTACATTCCTCGTCCCCGTTCACATTGGGTCCGCGGCACGGTCAGGCCTGGGGCGGCACCTGCGCCATCCTGCCCGGGGGCACGAAGGTCTTGCGCAAACTCGCGATCTGGTCAAGGTCGATCGTGCCGACGATGTTGACTATCGTGAACTCGCGGGGCTCGCAGGCGATGATGACGAGTCCCCTTACTTTCTTATCCTCCAGGGCGACGTAGATGTCGACATTCTCCTTGTCCTTGCCTTCCTGGTCGCCGCGTTTGCGCACCTGCACCAGCGGACTCCAGCCGGGCGCGGAGAGCTGTGCGCGCAGCTGATCGATGGCCGCCTGCGGATAGGCGTAGTCGGCGCTGAATTGATAGCTGCGGATCTGCACCGACTTCAGTCCCTGGAGGGTTTTCCTGACCTCGGCGCTCTCGGGATCGCCGTCGTTCATGAGCCATCCCATCAGGTGCAGCGGCATCCAGCCGAGCGTGAGGTCGACCGACTCGGTCGCCTGCTCCTTGAGGTCCGGGAACGAGGGGAGGCGGAGCTGCGGATTCCCGGCCGCCGCCAGTAGCGGCAGCGTGAGGCAGGCGGCGCCGGCGGCCAGCAGTCGTGCGTGCTCGCGAGGGGGGTGCATACGCGGGGGCCTCCGTGGGTGTGCTTTCTATTGAGGAATACGCACGCGGGGGGTCCGCAGGGTGCAGCTCAGTGGGCCAGATCGGCGAGCTTGCGCAGGCGCACGTTGGCGTCGTTGGCGATGTCCTGCCGCAGCCGCCGCGGGAACGCTTGGTCGCGTTACTAGACGACGATGTTCGGTGACGTCGCGACGCGGTTGCGCCCGGCGCTCTTGGCACGGTAGAGCGCCGCATCCGCCTCGGCGATCAGCCGCTCGGCGAGTGTCTTGTAGTCGTGGGGGCCGGGGCCGGGATTCGCGGCCGCGACGCCGATCGAGAGCGTCACGGTCTCGCTGGCGGGATTGGTGCCGGCGCCGATCGCGATCGGCTGCTGACGCACCGCGTTCAGCACCCGCCTGGCGACTCTCTCCCCGTCGCCAATGTCTGCCTGCGACAGCACCATGGCGAACTCATCGCCGCCGAAGCGCGCACCGGTGTCGCTGATGCGCATCTCGGCATCGATCCGCTGCGCGACCTCGCGCAGCACTGCATCGCCCGCCAGATGCCCGTACTGGTCGTTGATGCGCTTGAAGTGATCGACGTCGATCATCAGGCAAACGATCGGCAGCCGGGCGCGCTGCGCGCGCGCCAGCTCCTCGCGCAGGCGGGCGTGCAGGTAGCGGCGGTTGTGAAAGCCGGTGAGAAAATCGGTGAGTCCGCTGCGCAGCAGCCGCGCGCGGTTGACGGCGTTCTCCACACAGATGGCCGCCACCAGCCCCAGGTGCGCGAGGAAGTCGCTGGCGAGCTCCTGGGTGAAGCGGAACGGATCGTTGCTGGTGAACACCAGCACGCCGTCGAGCTCGTCGTGCCGGCGCAGCGGAATGAGCGCGAGGCTCGCCGGATGATCGGCTCCGGGGAGCAGCAGCTCGTGATCGGCGCGCCGGTAAGGCCCGAGCCACGGCCGCTCGAGCGCAGCGAGCTGCGGCGCCACGGTCATGAGCGCGTCGACGAACATGACGCCGGCCTGCGGGCCATGCGCCAGGTCATCGCCCGAGATCAGGTGCCGTATCTCGTGCTGCGGGTCGTTGAGCACCACCATGACGCCGTCGAGCTGGTAGGAGGTCTTGAGCCCCATGAGCAGCCGCTCGAACAGCTGCGCCAGCGAGCCGGCGCGCAACAGCTCCAGCTCCCGGTCCTGCGACTTGCGCAGCAGCGTGTCGTTGCGGCTCACCTCCTCGGTGAGAGCCGCGAGGCGCGACTTGAGCGCGTTGTTCTCGCGCTCGAGCGTCTCGATCGGATCGGGGGGCATGGCGCTGCGGCGCGGCCCGGTACTCGGTGGACTCATTGAGGCTGCTTTCCTGATCCCTCAGGCCCGGCGCTCCGTCGCCGTGCGCCTGTCTTGCAGATAATCGCGCCCGCGGCGCATCAAAGCAACGAAGGTATCGTGATCCTGCGAGAGGACGGCCGTGCGCACGCGCTCGACGGCCTGGGAGAGGGCCTCGAGCGACTCGGCGCCGTAGTCGTTGAGGCTCTGTATTTCATAATACAGCTCGGGACTGTCCTGGGCGACGCGGCCCGCCACATCGAGCTGCGCATCGAAGGTGGTGCTCGACATGCGGGCGAGCTTGGGCGCCGCCTCGCCGCTCTCGGCCAGCGCGGTGAAGAAGGCGATGTTGAGCGCGTGCGAGAGCCCCAGAACGTAGGCGATGAGGCGGTCGTGGTCATCGAGGCTCATGACCACCTGCTCGGCCATGGTCGAGGAGAAGAGCTCGCGCGCGCTGGCGAGCGCGGCGGCGTTACCTAAGTCGACGAAGATGACGTGGCGGCCGGACAGGAGCTCGGTGTCCGGACCGAACATCGGGTGCACGGAAGTGACCTTGCAGCCGTGGGACTTGAGCGCCATGAGGCCGGCGCGCAGCGGCGACTTGAGCGATCCGACGTCGAAGATCACCCCCGGCGGACGGCGCAGTGCCAGGTCGCGCAGGATCGCGTCGGTAATGCCGAGCGGGGTCGCGAGCACGATGAAGTCGTGCTTGAGATCGGTGCTGTGCCAGTCGGCGACGCGCGCCGCGCCGGATCCACCCTGGGCGGGATCCGCGACTTCGACCGCAAAGCCCTGGGATGCGAGGAAGCTCACGAACCACCCGCCCATCTTGCCCGCGCCGCCGATGACGAGCGCGCGCCGGCCGGTGCCGGCCCCGCGCGCCACGACGCTCGCCTGCTCCTGCGTGGTGAGGCTCGAGCGGATCAGGAGGCGCAGCAGCTGCTCGGCGAGCGCCGGCGATACCCCGCGCTCCTCGGCCATGGCGCGCACGCCCAGGATCACCTCGCGCTCGCGCTCGTAATCGCGGGTCGAGCGGCCGGTGGCGCGCTTCACCTGCGCGACCTCCTCGCTCACGGCCTTGCGCTCGGCCACCAGCGCGATCAGCTGGCGGTCGATATCGGTCACTCGCTGGCGCAGGTCCTCCAGCGTCACGGTCTCGCGCGTCATGGACAGGGGTGCCTTCTCAGCGGAAATCCGCCTCCTTTCTATCGGGGCGGGGCGGGCGGTGCAAGGGACGCGCGGAAATCTGCCGAACCGGCTCAACCCGCTGCCTCGCCCCCCGGCGGCGGCGCCTGCCAGACGCGGATGGAGAAGCGCCGGCCCTGCGGCTGCTCGCCGATGGTCTGGACCCGGATCTCGCCGCGGTCCGCCTGCCACAGGAACGGCCGCCCGTCGCCCGGGTGCGTCGACCACTCGGGATGCTGGGCGAGAAAGGCCGGAACGTCGGCCGGGGCGATCCGCTGGCGGCGGATCTCGTACCCCGCGCGCACCAGGCGCTGCAGCGCCGCCGCATCCCAGGAGCGCAGCGGATAGGTGACACCCGTGGGGGCCGAGATACCGGCGAGCAGCTTACCGATCGGGTTGTACGCCCCGAGCAGGCTCCAGGCCGAGAGGCTCGAGTCGGCCAGCTTCTTGTTCGCGGCCGCAACTCCCGGGCCGGGCGTGACGGCCATCAGCCGCTGCGCCTGCTGCGCGAACAGATTCACCGTCGCGTTGAGCTTGAAGAAGTGCCCGCTGATCTCGCTCCCGAGGCGATCGGTCCAGCCGCGCGGCGCGGCGGTGCGCGCCGGCTGCGGGCTCCAGTCGATGGTGTAGAGGTACTGTGTCTGCTCGAGGAGCGATGCCTGCACGCGAAACTCCGCGGCGAACGCCGCGCCGAGGTCGAAGTCCTTGAGCGCAAAGAGCGGCGCGGCGGTGTCCGCGTCGTCAGGCCCCAGGGGTACCGCGGAGTGCGGGTCGGCGATCATGTCGGCGAGCACGAGGTAGTCGGACTCGAGATAGGCGAGCGCCAGCATCTTCGAGAGCAGCAGTCCCTGCCCGGTCAGCACGCGCCGCCACAGGCCGACGTCGGCGATAAGCTCATCGAGCGCGGCACGCTGCTCGCGCACGCTGCCGCCGCGCAGCCGCAGCACCGTGTCCTCGAGGAACAGATAACGCACCTCGGTGGGAACGAAGATGGCCGGAGCCAGGTAGCTCGGCCGCGCGGTTTCGAAGTAGCCGGGCAGGCGCTCGAGGGCGAGATAGCGCTGATAAAGCTCGCCGTTCTGCGCGCTCAGCGCCTCGATCTGCGCGCGGTGCGGCGGCACCTGCTCCCATAGCGAGCCGTTCAGCGGCTGCACGAACTCCGCCTGACCCTGGAACCCGAGCGCGCGCGGATCCTTGAGCGTCAGAGAGTCGAGACCCTGTGGCGACGGATCGTGCAGCACGGCATCGAGGTGCTCGTTGTAGTGCTCGATGCGCGACTGCCCGGCCGTGATCACCGAGGCCCCCGACGGCGCGGTGAACCCGGCCATGGCGAGGTAGATGTTGTCCTCCGGCTTCAGCAGGTTCGCCGGCGGCCCGAGCAGCGAGCGCGCCTGCGGGGTGAGTGGCTCATCGCGCCAGTTGACGGCGAAAACCAGCGCAAACAGCAGCAGCGCGATCAGGGCGAGGCTCCCTGCCACGAGCCCGACCCACTTGAGGATGCGGCCCGCGATGCGCGAGAGCGGTATCATGGGCCGAGCCTACCACGTGACCGAGCACACCGAACTCCTGCCAGATCCGCTGCCCGCCGAGCCGCTTAGCGTCGTCGCGCGCTGGCTCGCGGACGCCTGGGCGGCGCGCCGCCAGCCGAACGCCAACGCCATGGTGCTCGCCACCTCGACCAGCGACGGGCGCCCGTCGGCGCGTGTGGTGCTCTGCCGGGACATCGTGCCGCAGCCAGGCTACGTCGTTTTCTACACCAACTATCAGTCGAGCAAGGGCCGGCAGCTCACGGATAACCCGCGCGCGGCGGCGGTGATGCACTGGGATGCGCTCAGCCGGCAGGTGCGCCTCGAGGGCGCGGTGGTGCAGAGTCCCGCAGCCGAGAGTGATGCCTACTTCGCCTCGCGCTCCTGGGACAAACGCATCGGCGCCTGGGCCAGCGCACAGAGCGAGCCCGTGCCATCGCGCGCGGCGCTCGAGCGCGCGGTGGCCGCCGCCGCCCAGCGCTTCGGCGCACCGATCCCCGGAAGCTCCGGCGCCGATGAGAGCCTGGAGATCGATGTGCCCCGACCGCCCCACTGGGGTGGCTATCGCCTGTGGGCGGACGCAGTGGAGCTTTGGGTCGAAGGCAGCCAGGGCCGCATCCACGACCGCGCGCGCTGGACGCGCACGCTGCGGCCCGCGCCCGGCGGCGCCTGCGAGGCGAGCGCGTGGCAGGTCACGCGGCTGCAGCCCTGATGCACCGCTGACGACTCTCCGTGTGGAGAAACATCCGCATCCTCGCCCTGCTGCTGGTGCTCGGCGCAGTGGCGCTCGAGCAGTGGCTCGAGCGCGTGCACACGCAGAGCTGGCAGGAGACGCTCTGGGTGGGGATCTACCCCCTCAATGCCGACGGCAGCCGTACCGCGCAGAGCTATATCGAGGCGCTGACGCGCGAGGACTTCGTTCCCATCGAGAGCTTCTTCGCGCGCGAGGCGCATCGCTACGGAGTGACGCTCGATGAGCCTGTGCACGTCGAGCTCTATCCGCAGCGGAGCGAGCTGCCGCCGGCGCTCGCGCCGGGTGCGGGGCCCTTCGGTATCGCCTGGTGGAGCCTCAGCCTCCGGTGGTTCGCCGCGCACGCGAGCACCGTGCCGGGGCGCGTGCCCTCGAGGATCCGCCTGTTCGTCCTCTACCACGACCCTGCGAACCTCGACCGCGCACCCGACTCGCACGGGCTGCAGAAGGGACTGGTCGGCGTGGTGCATGCCTTCGCGACCGGCGCGATGACCGGCGCCAACGACATCGTGATTGCGCACGAGCTGATGCACACGGTGGGCGCGAGCGACAAGTACGATCTCGCTACCGACGAGCCCCTCTACCCGATCGGTTATGGCGATCCCGGGCAGCAACCGCGCTACCCGCAGGCCGAGGCGGAGATCATGGCAGTGCGCCGCGCGTTGAGTCCGCAGGAGTCGGAGATGCCGCGCAGCCTCAGGAGCGAGGTGGTGGGTGCGGCGACCGCGCTGGAGATCCATTGGACGCATCCCTGAGCCGCGGCAATGGCGCGGCGGCGCGCCCGGCAGCGGCAGCGCGGCTGGCGGCGCGTGCGCTCAGCGTGCACGCCGGCGTGCGCGAGCTCGTCCGCGCACTGTCGCTCGAATTCGTGCCCGGCGAGGTGGTCGCGATTCTCGGGCGCAACGGCTCCGGCAAGACCCTGACGCTGCACACGCTCGCGGGCCTGCGTAAACCGGCGTCCGGTGAAGTGGCGCTCGACGGCGTGCCGCTCGCGGAGCTCAAGCGCCGCGCGATCGCGCTGCGCCTGGGGCTCCTGCCCCAGGATCTCGAGGATGCCTTCGTCACCACGGCTATGGAGACGGTGCTCATCGGCCGCCACCCGCATCTGGCGCTCTGGCAGTGGGAGACGGCCGAGGACGAGCGCCTGGCGCACGCGGCGCTCGCGGCGGTCGACATGGGCGAGCTGGCCGCGCGCCGCACCGACACGCTCTCGGGCGGAGAGCAGCGGCGCGTGGCGGTGGCGGCGCTGCTGGCGCAGCAGCCCGGCATATTCCTGCTGGATGAGCCGACCAATCACCTCGATCCTCATCACCAGCTGGTGGTACTGGGGCTGTTCCGCGAGCTCGCGCGCTCCGGCCGCACCGTCATCACGACGCTGCACGACCCGACGCTCGCGGCGCGCTTCGCCGACCGGGTGCTGCTCCTGCACGGTGACGGGCGCTGGACGCTCGGCGCGGTGAGCGAGGCGCTCACCGCCGCGACCTTAAGCGAGCTCTACCTCGCACCGATGATGGAGCTCGACCAGGACGGCCGGCGGGTGTTCGTCAGCGCCTAGCCCGACACGAATCCTAGTTCGTCAGGATCCCGAGCACCTCGGCGTGCAATGGGCCGTTGGTGGCGAGCACGCTCGTGGTCGCGAGTCCGAGCGCGCGCCCTTCGAGATCGGTGAAGGTGCCACCCGCTTCGCGCACGATCACGCTGAGCGCCGCGATGTCGAGAATGTTGACGTTCGATTCGATCACCACCTCGAGCGCGCCGCGCGCCAGCAGGTGGTAGTGCACGAAGTCGCCGTAGCCGCGCAGGTAGCCCACCGCGCCGATGAGCTCCCCGAAGCGCTGCCAGCGCGGCGAGGCGGCCAGACTCTGGAGATTTCCCGTGGAGATCGCCGCCGCGCCGAGCGCGGCGATGGTGCTCACGCGGATCTGGCGGTTGTTGAGGTAAGCACCGCCGCCCTCCTCGGCCCAGGCGAGCTCGCCGTAGACCGGAGCGTTCGATACCCCGAGCACCAGCCTGCCGGCGCGCATGAGAGCGATCTGCGTCGAGAAGAAAGGGATCTCGCGCACGAACGCCTTGGTGCCGTCGATGGGATCGACCAGCCAGACGTCATCCGCCTCCATCGCATGCCGGCCGGTCTCCTCGCCGTAGAAGCCATAGCCCGGGAAGCGCTCGCTGAGAATGCCGCGGATCACCTCCTCGGCGCGCACGTCCGCCTCGGTCACCGGGGAGGCGTCGGCCTTTAAACGCACTCCAGGGCTCTTCCGGTAGTAAGCGCGGATGACCTCACTCGCGGCGCGCGCAGCCGCCAGCGCGGCCTCGAGTTCTTTGGATGCCATATGGCTTAGGATACGACCAATGGGAAACCGCCTGAGCAAGATCTACACGCGCACCGGCGACGACGGCAGCACCGGCCTCGGCGACGGCAGCCGTGTGCCCAAGGACAGCGCCCGCGTCGAGGCCTACGGCACCGTGGACGAGCTCAACAGCGTCGTCGGCGTGCTGCTCGCGGTCCCGGGCCTGCCGCAGGATGTCTCGGCCTGCCTGACCGAGGTGCAGCACGAGCTGTTCGACCTGGGCGGCGAGCTTTGCATCCCGGGCCACCAGATGATCCGCGCCGAGCAGGTGATGCGCCTCGAGCAGGCCCTCGACACCTTCAACGAGGCGCTGCCGCCGCTCAAGGAATTCATTCTGCCTGGAGGCGGGCCGGCGGCCGCCGCCTGTCACCTCGCACGCACCATTGCGCGGCGCGCCGAGCGGCGCGCATGGACGCTGGCGCGCGCCGAGAGCGTCAATCCCGAGCTCCTGAAGTATCTCAACCGCCTGTCGGATCTGCTGTTCGTAATGGCGCGGGTGCTGGCGCGGCATGAGCGCGGCGCCGAAGTGCTGTGGAAGCACCAGCGGGGCGGGAAACCTTAAGTCAGCGCAGCGCCGTCCGCTCCTCGACCAGCGTCCGCAGCCGCCGCCAGTTAAAGAGCGGCCCGGGATCAGTCTTGCGCTCGGGCGCGATGTCGCTGTGGCCGACCATGTGCTCGGGGCCGAGCGAGGGGTAGGCGTCGAAGAGCGCGGCGGCGAGCCGGGCGAGCTCCTCGTACTGCGCGTCCGTGTAGGGCGTCTCGTCGGTCCCCTCGAGCTCGATCCCGATCGAGAAGTCGTTGCACGCCTTGCGGCCGTCGTACTCGGACTGCCCGGCGTGCCAGGCGCGCGCGCCGAAGGGCACGTATTGGACGATCTCGCCGTCGCGGCGGATGAGCGCGTGCGCCGAGAATCGCGCGCCGGCGAGCGCTCGGAAGAAGGGATGGGCATCGAACGGCAATGTACCGGTGAACAGGCGGTCGATCCACGGCCCGCCGAACTCTCCCGGCGGCAGACTGATGCCGTGCACCACGAGCAGATCCGGCTTCACGCCGGCGGGACGCGCATCGAAGTGCGGCGACAGCACCTGGCGCGCGCCCACGAGCAGGCCGGTCGCGGCGTCGACCCTGAGCGGCGCGCTGTCGGGGATCGTGGCGGAGGTGATGGTCATGCTTGCCCGGCGATTCTGCCACAATTCCGCTCATGACCTCCGCCAACGCGCCCTTCGTGACGCGCGACCTCGCCCACGTGTGGCATCCGTGCACGCAGATGAAGGATCACGAGCATGTGCCGCTGATTCCCATCCGCCGCGGGAGCGGGGCGTGGCTCGAGGACTATGCCGGCAAGCGCTACCTCGATGCGGTGAGCTCCTGGTGGGTGAATCTCTTCGGCCACGCGAACCCGCGCATCAACGCCGCGGTGCGTGCGCAGCTCGAGCAGCTCGAGCAGGTCATCCTCGCGGGCTTCACTCACGAGCCGGTGATCGCGCTCTCCGAAGAGCTCGCCGCGCTCGCGCCGCCCGGGCTCACCCGCTGCTTCTTCGCCGATAACGGCTCGTCCGCAGTCGAGGTGGCGGTCAAGATGAGCTTTCACTACTGGCGCAACGTCGGCCGTGCGGACAAGCGCCGCTTCATCACTCTCACCAACAGCTACCACGGCGAGACCCTGGGCGCGCTCGCGGTCGGCAACGTCGAGCTCTACAAGGAGATCTACCGCCCGCTCCTCATGGACGTGATCACGGTGCCGTCGCCCGATTGCTATGAGCGCGCCGCGGGCGCGACCTGGGCCGAGCACTCGCGCGCGCAGTTCGCCCATATGGAGGCCGCGCTCGAGCGGCACGCGCACGAGGCAGCCGCGGTGATCGTCGAGCCGCTGGTGCAGTGCGCAGGCGGCATGCGCATGTACGACCCCGAATATCTCTCGCTGCTGCGCGCGGCCTGTGACCGTCACGCGGTGCACCTGATCGCGGATGAGATCGCGGTGGGATTCGGGCGCACCGGGACGTTCTTCGCCTGCGAGCAGGCCGGCATCCGCCCGGACTTCATGTGCCTCTCGAAGGGCCTGACCGGCGGCTACCTGCCGCTCTCGACGGTGATGACGACCGAGCCGGTGTACGCGGCCTTCTACGACGAGTACGTGAAGCTCAATGCCTTCCTCCACTCGCACAGCTTCACCGGCAATCCGCTCGCCTGCGCCGCGGCGCGCGCCAGCCTCGCGATCTTCCGTGAGGACGGCACGCTCGAGCGCAATCGCACGCTCGCGGCGCACTTAGGTGCGCGCGCGCGCGCGCTCGAGGACCATCCCCATGTCGCCGAGGTGCGCCAGCGCGGCATGATCGTCGCGATCGAGATGGTGCTCGAGAAGGCGGGCCGCACGCCCTACCCCTGGCAGGAGCGGCGCGGCCTCGCCGTCTATCGTCACGCGCTCGAGCGCGGCGTGCTGTTGCGCCCCGTGGGCAACGTCGTGTATTTCATGCCGCCCTACGTAATCACACCGGAGGAGATCGATCTCATGGTCGATGTGGCACGTGAAGGCATCGGGCTCGCGACATGCGCCTGACCCGCGTTTACGCCGAGGGTCCCCTCGTCTCCGGCAAGCGCGTGAAGCTCGAGGGAAATGCCGCCAGCCACATCACCCGGGTGCTGAGGCTCCGGGTGGGCGCCGCACTCATCCTCTTCGATGGCGCGGGCGGCGAGTACGAGGCGAGCATCGACAAGGCACACGGCGGCGAGGTGATCGTCGCCGTGGGTGCGCGGCTGGCGATCGAGCGCGAATCGCCGCTCGAGCTCACGCTGGCACAGGGCATCTCGCGCGGCGAGCGCATGGATCTCGTCGTGCAGAAGGCGACCGAGCTCGGCGTGTCGCACCTCGTGCCGGTGCTGACCGAGCGCAGCGTCGTGCGCCTCAGCGCGCAGCAGTCCGATCGCAAGGTAAATCACTGGCGCGCGGTGGTGACCGCCGCGTGTGAGCAGTGCGGGCGCAACCGCCTGCCATCGGTGGCGGCGCCCGTCGGGCTCAAGGAGTTCCTCAAGACTGATGCGGACGCCGCGCCAGGCACACGCCTGCTTCTCTCTCCGGCCGGTACCGCGACGCTCGAGGACGTACCGCGCCCGAGCGCCGGCGTCACCGTGCTCATCGGCCCCGAGGGCGGCCTCACGGACGAGGAGGAGCAGGCTGCGGTCGCGGCGGGGTTTACGGCGCTGCGCCTGGGGCCCCGTGTGCTGCGCACCGAGACTGCGGCAATCGCGGCGCTGGCGCTGCTGCAGCGGAAGTTCGGGGACCTTTGAGGGAGGCAACGGGTGGACCAACCACAGCGGCTCATTTTTCTCGTACTGGCGATTGTCTGGACGATCTTTCGTCTGGTGCGCTACGCGCGCATCTCCGGCGCCAAGCGCTCGTTGCCGGTGCGCGCTGACACCGCGGCCGCGTCGACGGGCACAGCGTTGCCGATCGAGCCGGCGGGTGCCACGGGCGCGGGGCTCGCGCGGAAGCTTCTGACGGCCGCAGTGTTCATCCCCGGGACCGTGGTGATCTGGTCGCTGCTCTTCATGGTCCCTGCAATCGAGGACGTACCGCCGCTCGTGCGCATGACCGCCGGCGTGGTCGCGACGCTCTATCTCATCCACCTCGCCAGAGGCGCGGCCGCCCGCTTCAGCGGCACGGGGCAACGCGGCGACGCCGAGGACAACAATCCGATCAAGTGAGAGTCTCCGGGAGCCCTGGGGCCTGCGCTCATTTCTCCACGGCGGCAAGCACATAGTCGTCGAGGACCTTCTCGGTCTGCTCGTGCATGCCGCGGGTGTTGTAGTTCGTGCTGGTGATGACCACTGCCAGGTCGAGATCGGGAATTGCCACCACCTTGTTGCCGCCGTTGCCAGTCATGAAGAACGCGGCGTGCGCCTTGCCCGCAGGTCCGAAGGATTTCAGCCACCAGAGGTAGCCGTAATTGGTCGCCTCGTCGATCTGCGCGTGGGGCGTGGTCGAGGCCCTGACCCAGGCCTCGCTCACGATCTGGCGGCCGTTCCACCGGCCGCCGTCGAGGTAGAGCTGCGCGATCTTCAGCAGGTCGCGCGAGGTGAGCCTGAGGCCCCCGCCCGTCTGCGGCACGTCGAGCGGCGAGTAGACCCACGACACGTTATTAATGCCGAGCGGATCGAAGAGGCGCGCCTGCGCGTAACGATCGGTACGCATGCCGGTCGCCCGGGTCAGCACCTCGCTCAGGACGAAGACGCCGCCGGTGCAATAGCTGAAGTACCGGCCGAAAGGCGGCGCCGGCGGATTCTCGCCCACGTGCATGCGCCCACGGATCGGCAGATCGAGCACGAACTGCGCCCAGTCCTCGACCAGGTACATGCGCTCCTCGTTGCCGCGCGAGGCGTCGTTCCAGTCGTCGCACTCGAGCGGTGAGCTCATGGTGAGAAAGTCTTCGACCGTGATGCGGTTCTTGCGCGCATCGGGGTTCCGGAGTCTGGCAGCCCGGTCCGGCAGCAGGTCGAGGACCCGCGCATCGACGCCGCCGAGCTTCTTCTCGTCGATCGCAATGCCGACCAGGATGTCCGTGATGCTCTTGGTGGCCGAGCGCGTGTCGCGCAGCGTGTCCGCGCCACCGTCGAAGTACTCCTCATCGATGAGCCGGCCATGACGGGCGATGAGCACGCTGCCGATCTTCACGAATTTGCCGCCGCGGATGTCGGCGGCGAGCGCCGCGAGCTTTTCGGAGGAAAGACCGCTGTCGCCCGGCGACGCCCGGCGCCAGTCGCCGGCCTCAGCCGACTGCGCGCCGACGAGCGAGGGAGCTGCCAGTAGCGTAGAGAAGAAGAACAGGAGCACGGCCGCCTTTACCATAGTGAACCATTTGGTTCACCATCACGGAAGAGAGCTAGTCGCATTGCCGTTCCCGGGCCGCGATCGCCCGCTCACAGTCCTCGATCCTGAGGCACCCGCAGTGGAAGCTCGACTCGAGCAGCTTCCTCATGCGTGCGATCCGCTGCGACTGCGCTTCGAGCTCGACGAGCTTGCGCTCGGCGAGTGCGCGCCAGCGCGCCGCGGGGGTCGTCGCCGGCGAGAATCCCGCGAGGAAGGTGCGCGTCTCGGCGATCGTGAAGCCGGCATCGCGCGCGAGCTGGATGATCCTGAGGCGCGCAGCGCTCTCCGCGCCGTAACGCCGCTGGCCGGATTGCCGGCCGGGCTTGGGCAGGAGGCCTGCCTTCTCGTAGTAGCGAATCGCGGAAGGCGCGAGTCCGGCGGCTCGCGCCAGCTCTCCGATCGGCATGGCTGACTGCATGGCGCGCTCCCGTTCCCGCACGCTTGACTTAAAGCGCACTTTAACTCGTATGCTCCAGCCGTCACAAGCTCAACCTGGAGGCACTTCCATGAAGTCCCTGCTCCTGCCGACAGCTCTGTTGTGCGTCCTGGCCGCAGCCCCGGCACTACCTTCTTCCAACCCGCAGGTGTCTGCGGCTCTCTCCGACCCGGCGCGTCCGGCGAAGGAGGTTCAGCTCGATGCGCTGCGCAAGCCCGCCGAGGTGATTGCCTTCGCGGGATTGAAGGGCGGCGACCGGGTCGTCGACTTCATGTCGGGGAACGGCTATTTCACCCGCATCTTCAGTCGCGTGGTCGGCCCCACCGGGCGCGTGTACGCCTTCATCCCGGCGCAGCAGCTCGCCAAGTGCTCGGCGAGCGAGACCGTGGGCACCAGGGCGCTCGAGCACGACGCGCGCCACGGAAACGTAGAGGTGCTGATCGACGCCGCCGACCGCTTCGCGGTGCCCGAGCCCGTCGACCTGGTGTGGACGGCACAGAACTACCACGACCTGCACGACTCGTTCATGAAGCCGATCGACATCGCCGCCACGAATGCCGCCATCTACCGCGCGCTGAAGCCCGGCGGTGTCTACCTCGTCATTGATCACGCGGCGGAACCAGGCTCGGGGCTGCGCGATACGGAAACGCTCCACCGGATCGATCCGGCGAGCATCCGCGCGGAAGTGACGGCTGCCGGGTTCGTGTTCGAGGGGGAGAGCGCCGTGCTGCGCAACCCGGACGATTCACATCTGCTGCGGGCGTTCGACCCGGCGATCCGCCACCGCACGGATCAGATCGTCCTCAAGTTCCGCAAGCCCGGGTGAGCACACTCAGTGCGACGCGAGGGCCTGTCGGACCGACTCTCGCGTAATCGGGCCCATGGCCGCGTAACCGGCGCCGTTGGGATGCACGCCGTCGTCTGCCAGCTCGGACTTGAAGCCGCCGCGCGAGTCGACGAGCGCGGAGTAGTAGTCGGCGTATACGAGCTTGTGTTGCCTCGCGTAAGTGCGCATCCAGTCATTGAGCGCAACGATCTTGCGGGCGGGTTGCAGGCCCGTCCTCCACGGGTAATCCAGCGCTGGCAGGACCGAGCCGAGCACGACCCGGATATGGTTGGCCTCTGCGATCTCGATCATGGAGCTCAGGTTGTTCTCGATGGCCTCGAGGGTCGTGGACCCGGTGTTCCCGGCCAGGTCATTGGTGCCGGCGAGGATGTGGACCACGGCCGGCTTCAGGTCGACGACGTCCTGCCGGAACCTCGCCAGCATCTGCGGCGTGGTCTCCCCGCTAATGCCGCGATTGAGTACCTCGACCTTATCGAGCCCCAGACCCGCCAGATCCCAGCTCTGCGTGATCGAGTCTCCGAAAAAGACCACGCGCGGCCGCGCATCGCCGGGCGGTGGCAGCTCTGCGAACATCGCAACCGTCAAGCCCACCAGGAGCGTGCCAGCGATGGTAGCCACAAACGCCGCTAGCTCTTCGCGGCGTCCTGGAGCACGAGGAGCGTGGACGTGCCGTGCGCGAGCACGCGGCCGTCCTGGCCCTTCACCACCGCCTCGGCGGAGATGATCTGGCGTCCCCTGGCGATCACGCGCCCCTCGCAGCGCACGCGACCGTTATCGGCGCGGATCGCGCGCGAGAAGTTCACCTTGGTCTCGACCGTCGTGTAGCCGACGCCTGCCGGGAGCAGCGTGTGCGCCGCGCAGCCGGCGGCGCTGTCGATGAGAGTCATGGTCCAGCCGCCGGGGTCACGCCCCGATGCTCGTCTCGTCCGCGATCATCTCTTCGAGGCGCTCGAGGTCGGGAACGAGCGGGGTCTCATTCACCATGCGGATCTGGCAGATGATCGGCGCGCGCTCGGGGAATGACCGCGAGTTGTCGGGGCGCACCACATCCGAGCTCACGCGCACCAGCTGCGGAAAGCCCTGCGCCACCAGCGCGAAGTTGCCGCCTTCGACGCGGGTGCCGAGCGCGTGCAGGATGACGACGCGGGTGCGGCCGCTCGCCGGCGGGATCATCTGGCCGCAGGTGCCTTCGAAGGACACGAGCGGCACCGCCTTGCCGTTCCAGGGCACCGTGCCGATGTACCAGGGCGGCGCGCCGGTCATCTCGGACGGCGTCTGAAAGCCGATCACCTCCGCGACGCAGGCGCGCGGAATGATGAGCCGCCCGTCGACCAGCGGAATCAGCAGGCTGTAGATCTCGTTGACGCGCTCGGCCATTTGCAAATTGCCGTTGGGGGCTCAGCTGCCCGTCGAGGCCTGGCGCACCGCGGCGCGCCGCCGCTCGACCAGCGGGGCGATCGCATCCAGCAGCTGCGCCTCCTGGTAGGGCTTGCCGAGGTAATCGTCGACCCCGAGCTCGATGGCGCGCGCGCGGTGCTTCTCGCCGACGCGCGAGGTGACCATGATGATCGGCACGTCCTTCAGGCGCGGGTCGTTGCGCACGTGGGCGGCGACCTCGTAGCCGTCCATGCGCGGCATCTCGATGTCGAGCAGGATGACGTCCGGCACGTTGTCCTGCAGCAGCGCTACCGCATCCATGCCGTCGCGCGCGGTGATGACGCGCATGCCGTTGCGCTCGAGCAGGCGCTGCGTCACGCGGCGCACGGTGATCGAGTCGTCCACCACCATGGCGAAGGTGCGGCGGTCGCCGCGCTCCTTGGGCGCGGCGACGGGCATGGCGGCGCGCGTACGCCACTCGGCGCGCACCAGCGCGCCGATGTCGAGAATGATGACGATGCGGCCGTCACCGAGAATGGTGGCACCCGAGATCCCGCGGATGCTCGAGATCTGGGGACCTACGGATTTCACGACGATCTCGCGGCTGCCGACCAGCTCATCCGCCACGAGCCCGGTCGAGTGCTCGCCGGCGCGCACCAGCACCACCGGAATGGTCACGTCCTGGCTCGGCAGCGGCGCCGGATCGAGACCGACGAAAGTCGCGAGCTGCTGGAAGCGGTACTTCGCCCCGCCGTACTCGAAGAAGGTGGCGTCGCGCCCGAGGTGCGCGGCGACCTCGGACTTGGAAAGGCGCAGCACGCCCTCGACCGTCGGCAGCGGCAGCGCGTAGTACTCCTCGTCCGTGCGCACCACGAGCGCGTGGCTGATCGCCAGCGTCAGCGGCAGGCGCACCGTGAACACCGTGCCCTCGCCCGCCTTGGTCTCCATGTGCAGCGCGCCGCCCAGGCGCTTGATCTCGGTGGCGACCACATCCATACCGACGCCACGGCCAGCCTGCTGGGTGATCGACCCGGCGGTGGAGAAGCCCGGCTCGAGGATGAGCTGCATCGCATCCTCATCGCTTAAGTTCTGGCCCGGCCCGATGAGCCCCAGGGACTGGCCCTTCTCGCGGATGGCCTTCAGATTCATGCCGCCGCCGTCGTCGGTGAGGCGCACCATGACCTCGGCGCCTTCGCGGTGCAGCTCGAGCAGGATCTTGCCGGTGTCGGGCTTGCCGTGCCGGAGGCGCTCCTCGGGCTTCTCGATGCCGTGCACGACGGCATTGCGCAGCATGTGCTCGAACGGCGGCAGCATGCGCTCGAGCACCTGCCGGTCGAGCTCGCCCGAGGCGCCCTCGACGGTGAGCTCGGCGCGCTTGCCGGTATCGGCGGCCGCCTGGCGCACGATGCGCGCGAGGCGCTGCACGTGACGCTGGAACGGCACCATGCGGGTGCGCATCAGGCCGTTCTGCAGCTCGGTGATGGTGCGCGCCTGCTGCTGCAGCAGGTTCTGCGTGTCCTTGGCCTGGTTCTCGAGCAGCTGCTGGATGCTCGCCACGTCGTTGGCGGTCTCGGCGAGCGCGCGCGAGTACTGCTGGATGGAGGAGTAGCGGTCGAGCTCGAGCGGATCGAACTCGCTGCGGTGCGAGCCGACCTCCTCCTCGTGCTTGTGCAGGATCTGGGCTTCGGTCTCGATCTCGAGGTGGCGCAGCTGCTCCTTGAGGCGCGTCACCGTGCGCGACAGCTCGCCGAGGTTGAAATCAAACGAGCCGAGCTGCTGCTCGAGCCGTGCGCGCGCGATGCTCGCTTCGCCGGAGATGTTGAGGAGCTGATCGAGGAGGTCGGCGTCGACGCGGGCCATCTCCACCCGTTCGCCTCCCTGCATCGGCTCGCGCCCGGGTGGTACCGGCTGCGGCACAGCGAGGCCCTCCTCGGTCTGCACGCCGTGCGCGAGCTCCTCGTTCATGCGGGCGACCCCGGTGTCGCTCATGGGCGCGGGGCCGGCCGGTGGTGCAGTGGCGCGGGCGACCGCCGGCACGAAGGGCTGCGCGGGACGTGGCGGAAACACCGGTGGGCGCGGCGGTGCCGCCGGCGTCGCGGCAGCGGGTGCCGGAGCCGCAGTGGACGGCGCCGCTGGAGCAGGCGCCCGTGCGGCGGGCGATGCCCCTGGAGAGGGCGCAGGTGCGGACGGCTTCGGCGCCGCCGCCGCGGGCGCAGGCGCGGAGGGCTTCGGTGCCCCGGCCGCGGGTGCTGCCGCCACAGGCACTGCCGCCACAGGCGCTGCGGCCGCGGGTGCTGCCGGCGGGGCGGCTGCCGGCCTGGGCGCGGCCGCGGCAACTTGCGGCGGGGGCGCCTTTGGTGGCGGCGGCGCCGGTGCCGCCTTGGCAGCCGCGGCCGCCGCTCCCCGGGTGAAGACCTGGATGCGCGCGAGCATCGCGCGCGCCGGCGCCACGCGCTGCCCGGAGGACACCTGCTCGCGCATGCGTGCCAGCTCATCGAGGCTCGCCTGGATCACGTCAAACACCGCGGCATCCGCGGTCACCGTGCCGTTGTCGACCTGCATGACGAGCGACTCGAGCTCATGGGCGAGCTCACCCATCGGGGGGATCCCGGCCATGCGGGCGCCGCCCTTCAGCGTGTGCAGCGGGCGCTTGAGGCCGAGACGAAACTCGGCGCTGGCGGGGTGCGCGCGCCAGTCGGAGAGCGCGTGCTCGGAGGCATCGATCAGCTCGGTGGCCTCGTCGGTAAAGATCGCCGCGACCTCGGGATCGAAATCGGCGGCCTCATCCGGCGGCTCGCCCTCGGGCTCGGGTGCCCCCGGAGCCGCGGGGGCCACGGCCGCCGGCGGCGCGTGCCCGCCCGTGGCGGTGACGCGCTGCTCGAGGCCGCGCTCGGCCTTCTCGATGCGCTCAAGCAGCTGCCAGTGATTGACGAAGTAGCCGGTCGACTCATCGAGGTGGGTCGCGACCGCGTGCATCGCCGCCATGCACTCCCCGAGCAGCACCAGATCCTCGCTGCGCAGTCCCAGGCCGCTGCCGAACACGCGGCGCAGCCAGTGATCGAGCGGCTCGGCGAGGCGGATCCCGTGACGGGCCTGCGCCATCTTCGAGCTCCCCGAAAGCGTGTGGCAGGCTCGATACACCTCCTCGGGCAGCAGGTGCGGCTCGGGCAGAGCGGCCTCCCGGGCGAGGTAGGCGCGCACGGTGGCAATGTGCGTCGCGGTCTCGCGCGCGTAGATCTCGCGCAGCGTGTCGTCCTGGAGGCCGGGCCGCGTGGCCCCGAGCGCGCTTTCCGCGGTCGGCGCCAGCGCGACGGGCGCGAGGTCGGCTCCGACCAGGGTGTTGACTCCTTCGATCATGTCCATGAGCCCGCTCGGCATGGCGCGCGCAGGCCCCTGCGGCGCGCGCGGCGCGGGTGTGCCCGGCCGCCGCTGAACGGGCGGGGGCTCGATGAAAACGGCAGTGGGCGACTCGGTCTCCTCCTCGGCCGGCACGGGCGGCGCGGCCGGTGCACCGCGCCCGGCGGCGAGCGCGTGCGCGCGTGCGACGATGGCGCCGGTGTCCGCCTTCGGCGCCGGACCCCCGGCGAGCTGCTCGATGAGCCCGCGGAGTGCCGCGACCGCGGCGCGCAGCGTCTCGAGGATCGGCGGCGAGCGGGTGAGCGTGTTGTCGAGCACGCGGTTCAGGAGATTCTCGATCGCCCAGGCGAACTCGGCGAGCTCGCGCGCGCCGACCATGCGCCCGCTCCCCTTCAGGGTGTGGAACGAGCGGCGCACCGTCACCAGTGCATCGCGCTCGAGGGGATTCTGTTCCCAGGCCGGGAGGCCGCGCTGGATCTTCTCGAGCTCCTCGCGCGCCTCCTCGATGAACAGCTGCACGAGCTCCGGGTCAGCGCTCTCGGCGAGTGCGGCGATCCTGCTGGTAGACGAGGGCGAGAGCGTCGGAGCTGCCGCGCCCACGCCGGCCGCGTCGGCCGCGGCTACCCGCAGCGGCGCCGCCGTGGGAATTGCCACGGTGCGCGCATAGGCGTTGGGGTCGAGCGGCTCGACGGTCGGCACCGAGGGCGTGGGCTGCTCCTCGAGCGCCTTCACGCACACCTGGGCGTTGTCGAGCATGTACCAGGGATCCGAGCGCCCGGCCTGCAGCGTCTCCATGTAGTACTCGACGCTGACGATCGCATCGGCGAGGCGGTCGATGAACCCGGGCGGCAGCACGTGGATGCCGGGCTGCATGACGCGCTTCAGCTGCGTGGTGATCGCCTCGATCACCTCGACCGCGCGTGCCTTGCCGAGCATGAGGAGCCCGGCCTTCATGCCGCGCATCAGGTCCTGCCAGCTGTCGAGGCCGGCCGCATCGAGCGTGCCGCCCACGCTCTGCGTGATGGCTTCCTTGATGCGCGCGAGGTTGACTATGCACTCGCGCAGCACCGCGGCCTGCACCTGCTGGAATTCGGTGTCTTCGCTCGCCGCGGCGGCCTCGGTATCCCGCGGGAGGATGAGCCCGACCAGCCGGTCGTCGAGGCGGTCCTCGACGCTGATCAGGGTCGCCGCTATCTGGACCAGCGAGCTCTCATCGGCCGGGAGTGACCCGCCGACGACTTTCTCGAGGCGCTCGGTCTCGCTCTGCACACTGGTGCGCAGCTCGCCCAGGCCGAGCACTCCCAGCGTGTCGCCGATCTTGCGCAGCATCTCGACCTGCGGGGCCAGTTCGGCCGGCTGGCCGGCGCCGCGGCGCACGAAAATATCGAGGACGTCCTTGACGCGCCCCAGGTCCTCGCGGATCGCCGCGGCCACCGTCTGCATGAGCTTGACGGACGGCGCCGACAGGTTCTCGCGCTCCTGCTCGATGCTCTCGTCCACCGGCAGGAGCTCCGCGAGCCGGAACGAGGCGCGCACCGCGCTCACCCGCCCGCCCGTGGACTCCGCGCGGCCGACGTAATAGAGGAGGTTGTTCAGGAGCTCGATCGGCGGCGTCTGCGCATAGCGCGCCTCGCCCTGCTCGTAGAGGCGGCGCATCTCGCGATCGGCGAGCCCGAGGAGCCTCTTGATCGACTGACCGCCCTCGAGCCCGTTATGCTGCAGGGCCTCGATGACCGCGCCGATCACCCACCACAGCTGGAACACCGGCTGGCGGGTGGCAATCTGCTCGAGCTTGTGGGACACGGCGGCGAGCACTTCCAGGTTCTGCTCGGGCCGTTCGCCGCGGATCCAGCCGATGAGCCCCTGCTGGTAGCGTGCGCGCAGGCGGCGCGCCCACTGCTCGACGGTCATCGGCGCCTCGCCCGCGGTGGCGGGCTGCGGCTGCGCCTGCTTGTCGGAGCGGAGGTTGAGAAGCAGCAGCGTGCCTTCGGAGAGCAGCGCATGGCCGCGCACCGCGCGCAGGTCGTTGAGCAGCGGCAGCAGCACCAGCGCGAGATCGCGCCCGCCGGCGAGCACGCGGTCGAGATAGCTCGGCAGCTGCACCATGGCGCGCATCAGGGCGTCGAGGCTCTCCGCCTGCCCCTTGCGCTCGTTCACCGTGGCAATCAGGTACTGCGCCACGTGCTCCATCTCTTCGGCGAGCAGTGCCGCGCCGTAGATCTCCAGCACCCGCAGCACGCCCTGCACCTGGTGCAGGTCCTGCGCGCAGCGCTCGAGCAGCGGCACGTTGTCGGGCTGCTCGACGTAGTTCTCGAGCGCACCGCGCGCCTCGGTGAGTGTGGCGGTGACTTCGCGGCCGACTAGCTCGAGTGTCTGGGAAGCGACTTCGGGCATGCGCTTGGCTTCGCTACCTTCAGGAGCCGCCGAGAGAGGCGATCTGGCGCACCTTGGCGGTGGTGAGCGTGCTCTCCTCGATCTTCTTCAGGCGCACGCTGCTGCCGGCGGCGCCGCTCCCGGGCAGGCGGAAACCCGACGCCGACTTGCGCAGCCCGGCCGACAGCTCCGCGAGCTTGGCGATCGCGATCGAGGTCGCGTTGGTGGACTCGGCCGTCTGCGCGCTGATCTCTTTCAGGACCTGCATGTTGCGGGCGATGCCCTGCGCCGCGCTCGTCTGGGCGCGGGCGCTCGAGGAAATGTTCTGCACCAGGCTCGCGATCTGGTTGGACACCTGCTCGATCTCCTCGAGCGCGGCGCCCGCGTTCTCGGCGAGCAGCGCGCCGCCGACCACGTCGGTGGTGCTGCGCTCCATCGACACGACCGCCTCGTTGGTGTCGGTCTGAATGGTGCGCACCAGCACCTCGATCTGCTTGGTGGCATTGGCGGCGCGCTCGGCGAGCCGCTGCACCTCATCCGCCACCACGGCGAAGCCGCGGCCCGCATCGCCCGCCATCGAGGACTGGATCGAGGCGTTCAGCGCCAGAATGTTGGTCTGCTCGGCGATGTCGTTGATCAGCTCGACGATGTTGCCGATCTCCTGGCTGCTCTCGCCGAGGCGCTTGATGCGCTTACTGGTCTCCTGGATGGTCTCGCGGATCGTGTTCATGCCGTCGATGGTCCGGCGCACTGCATCGCCGCCCTTATGGGCCACCTCGACCGAGTGCCGCGCGACGTCGGAGGCCCGCTCGGCGTTGCCCGAGACCTCTTCCACCGAGCCCGCCATGCTGGCGGCGCTCTCGGTGGCCGAGGCGATCTGCTTCGACTGGGCCCCCGAGGCCTTGGCGAGGTGCGCCGACAGCGCCTGCGTCTGCCGCGTGGCGGAGTCGAGCTGAATCGCGGAGGCGTTGATGGTGGTGACCAGGCCGCGCAGCGCATCGACCGCGTAATTGATGGAATCCGCGATCGCGCCGGTGATGTCCTCGGTGACGGTCGCCTGCACGGTGAGATCCCCGTCGGCGAGGCTCGAGAGCTCATCCAGCAGGCGCAGGATCGCCTGCTGGTTGCGGTCGTTCTCCTGCTGGCGGGCATCGGCCGAGGCGCGCTGCCGCTCGACCGTGCGCCGCGCGCGCAGCGCCACGACGAGCGCCACGAGCAACGCCGCCAGAGCCGCGGCCGCGAGCGCGACCGGCAGCCACGACAGCGGCGCCTGGGTCGGCGGATAGAGGAGGAAGTCGGCAACGCCGCCGCCGGCGACCAGCAGCGCCGCGAGCGTCAGGAGTGGTGTCAGGCTCATGCCGCCGCCTCCCCGAATGCGGGGCTCTCGAGCACCGAGCGGAGCGAGAGCACCGGCCACTGCTCCTGCGCCCGGCGGAAGGCGCCAGCCAGATAGCGCTCGCAGCGCGCCACCGTCGGCGGCGCATCGCCCGAGAACTCGCCCTCGGCGAAGCGGCGGAACCCGAGCACTTCATCCACGAGGAGGCCCGCGGGGATCTCGCGGTGATTCACCACCAGCACGCGGGTGTTGCGCGTAACGGGCGTGACGCCGCTGCCGAGGAACTGCCGCAGGTCGATGATCGGCAGGAGCTGGCCGCGCACGTTGGCGAGGCCGCGGATCCAGGCCTTGGCGCCCGGCACGCGTGTGGTGCTCGCCGGGACACCGAGCACTTCGCGGGTCTCCTCGCGCGCCACCAGGTACAGGTCGCCCGCCATGCGCAGCGCCACCCCGACCCACTCGCGGCCGCTCACGGCCTGCTCGCTCACCTGCGCCGAGACCGCACGGCCCCGGCGCTCGAGCTCGGCGAGCAGCTCGAACGGCCGGTCCCTGAGGGACCTGAGATCAATCTCGGAGTTGGTTACCGGCTCGGGCATGGGCGGAGGTGTTCGGGCACGCGGCGAGCGCGCGGTTATGCCGCGAGGGTCGCCTGGGCCTTGGCGACCAGCTGGTCGGGAGAGACGGGTTTCACCATGTAGTCGACCGCGCCCTGGCGCAGGCCCCAGATTCGGTCAGTCTCCTGGCCCTTGGAGGTGACCATGATGATGGGGATGGCGCGGGTGCGCGGATCGTTCGCCAGCGCGCGGGTGGCCTGGTAGCCGTTCATGCCTGGCATGACGATATCCATGAAAATCAGGTCGGGACTCATCTCGCGTGCCAGCCGCACCCCCTCGGCGCCGTCGGCGGCAGCGGCCGTGCGGTAGCCGTGCTTCTCGAGCGCCTTCTGCATGACGTGCACTTCGGTCGGTGAGTCGTCGACGATCAGGATCAGGGGCATTGCCATCATCTCCCGATATGAGTCTCGATCGCGGAGAGCAGCTCGTCCTTGGTGAAGGGCTTGGTGAGGTAGTGCTCGGAGCCGACGATCCGGCCGCGGGCACGGTCGAAGAGCCCGTCCTTGGAAGACAACATGATCACCGGAATGGCGCGGAAGACCTTGTTGTGCTTGATGAGCGAGCAGGTCTGATAACCGTCCAGGCGCGGCATCATGATGTCGACGAAAACGATATCGGGCTGGTGGTCGGCGATCTTGGCGAGCGCATCGAAGCCGTCGATCGCCGTGAATACCTCGCAGCCTTCCTTGGCCAGCAGCGTCTCGGCGGTGCGCCGGATCGTCTTGCTGTCGTCGATGACCAGTACTTTGAGTCCCTGGAGCTTAGCGTTGCTGCCGGTCACGGTCAGGCAACTCCTTCCTTACAGGCCACACCACGAGGTGTGGCGGCTAGAGAAATCGCCGCGAAAGTAAGGCCACGAAATCAGGCTAGAACACCCACCGGCGGCGCACCGTCCAAACACAAGCGGCCGTAGTTTCACGGCCCCCTTAACGCTGAGGCAAGCGCAACGGGGTTTTAACATATCGGTATACCCCCTGCTATGCCACGCACGTCACGTTTTTCGAAGGTCGGGGCGGGCATTCCGGGTGAGGGGCCGGAGCTGAGGCGGGCGCGGCGTGCGGGGCAGACAGATTCGCGCGGGCCTGAGCATAATCGGGCCCCGATGAGCACGGCCAGACGACTCGGTGTGGTGATGGATCCGATCGGCGCCATCGCCTATGCGAAGGACTCGACGCTCGCGATGCTGCTCGCCGCCGAGAAGCGCGGCTTCGCCCTGAGCTACCTCGAGCTCGGCGACCTCATGCTGCGCGACGGCATCGCCTTCGGCCGCACCCGGCCCCTCACCGTGCGGGCGGATCCCAAGGGCTGGTTCACCCTCGGGGAGCCGGTCACCGAGCCCCTCGGCCGGCTCGACTGCCTCCTCATGCGCAAGGACCCGCCCTTCGACACCGAGTACATCTACAGCAGCTACATCCTCGAGCGCGCGGAGGCACAGGGGGTGCTGGTGGTCAACCGGCCGCAGGGGCTGCGCGACATGAACGAGAAGGTCTACACCGCCTGGTTCCCGCAGTGCTGCGCCGCCACGCTGGTGACGCGCGACATGGGCGAGATGGGCGCGTTCCTGCGTGAGCACGGGCGCATCGTCGTGAAGCCACTCGAGGGCATGGGCGGACGCTCGATCTTCGTCGTCACCGCGGGTGACCCGAATGCGCGCGTCGTCTTCGAAACGCTCACCAACTATGGGCACCGCTTCGCGATCGCGCAGCGCTATCTCCCGGAAATCGCCACCTCGGGCGACTCGCGTGTGCTGCTGGTGGACGGCGAGCCGGTGCCCTACGCGCTCGCGCGCATGCCCTCGGGCGAGGATCACCGCGGCAACCTCGCCGCCGGCGCCAAGGGCGTCGGCCGCCCGCTGAATGACCGCGACCGCTGGCTGGCGCGCGAGATCGGGCCGGCGATGGCCGCCAGGGGCATGCTGTTCGTCGGCCTCGACGTGATCGGCGGCTACGTCACCGAGATCAACGTCACGAGCCCCACCGGCATCCGCGAGCTCGACCAGCAGTTCGGAACCGACATCGGCGCACTGCTCATCGAGGCCGTCGGGCGGCATCTCGATGCCGCGCCGCGCCGGAGCACCTGAGGAGCGCCATGGCACGCCGGGCGCTCGCGCTGCGCGAAGGCCGGCCCCCCGCGTGGGACCGCCTGCTCGCCATGGTGTTCTTCGTCGCGCTCCTCCATGGACTCGTCATCCTCGGTATCACGTTCAACGCCCAGGCAGGCGATGACGGCGGTGCGCCCGGGCTGAAGGTCCTCCTGGTCTCCGATGAGCTGCCCGAGGCGGCCGCGAACGCATCCGCCAGCTACCTCGCGCAGCGCACCCAGCTCGGCTCCGGCAACACGCGTGAGCCGGTGGCGCCCCACAGCCCCCCGACGGCGCTCCCGGCGCATCTGCACCCGGGCTCCCCGCAGGGCGACTCGCTCGCGACCCGCGGCGACCAGAAGGGTGCCGAGGCGCAGCGAATCCTCGCCACCACCGCCTGGGTGACCGACGTGCGCTATCTCGCCGACTCAGGCAGCACCGGCTCGCAGCGCGATCGACCGCTGCTGATCGACGAGCCGCCGGTGGCGCAACCGGGTCCGGCGGACGAGCCGGGGCCGGCCGAGCTCACGGGACCGAAGCGCGACGAGCTGTGGGTCACGGCCGACACCCGCGCGGCCTCGCTCGCACCCTATCTGGATGCCTGGCGGCGCAAGGTCGAGCGCATCGGCACGCTCAACTTTCCGGCCGCCGCCCGCACCGCGCTCGGTACCTCGAGTCCGGTCGTCGAGGTCGGCATCAACGCCAACGGCACGCTCGACCGCGCCGTCATCCGCCGCTCGAGCGGCAACCCCGAGCTCGACCAGGCGGCCCTCGCCATCCTGAGGCTCGCGAGCCCCTTCGACCCTTTCCCGCCCGAGCTGGCCGCCGAGCACAGCGTGTTGCGTTTTGCCTACGAATGGCAGTTCGTGGGCGGACACGCGCAGCGCGGCTCCGTATCGGTTCCTTGAGACTCGGGGCCGCCGTGCCCATACTTGGGACATGGTCCGCAAGCAAGCAACGAGCGGCGGCGCCACTCCACCCGAGAGCGGCTCAAGCGACGAACCCCGCAGCGATTCCCCGGTCTTCGCCGACGGCGCCGCCGGGAGCCTGACCAATCATCTCCTGATCGCCATGCCGCGGCTCAACGACCCGAACTTCGCGCAGACCGTGGCGCTCATCTGCGAGCACACCGACAAGGGCGCGCTCGGGATCGTGCTCAACAAGCCGCTGCCGATGAAACTCTCGGACGTGCTCTCGCAGATGAAGCTCGAGCCCACGAGCGAGCAGATCGGCGAGATGCCGGTGCTGCGCGGCGGCCCGGTGCACACCGACCGCGGCTTCGTGCTGCACCGCCCCGGCGGGCAGTGGGACCATACTCACAAGGTCTCCGACACGATCCAAGTGACGACCTCGCGCGACGTGCTCGCGGCCATGGCGCGCGGCGAAGGCCCCTCGGACGCCTTCATCGCCCTCGGCTACGCCGGCTGGGAGTCCGGTCAACTCGAGCGCGAGCTGAAGGAAAACGCCTGGGCGTCGATGCCGGTGGATGCGCGGGTCGTGTTCGAGCTGCCCTTCGAGGAGCGCTGGGCCGGAGCGTGGCGGCTGATGGGCATCGACGTCGACCGGTTGAGCCCCGAGGCGGGTCATGCCTGAGTCTCCAGAGCGCTGCGGCGCCCACCGACCTCCCTGGGCATGACGGCGGTCCAGACCGTCCTCGCCTTCGATTTCGGACTCAAACGCATCGGTCTCGCTTCCGGCGACACGCTGACACGCGGCGCTGCGCCGCGGCCGGCGGTTCTGGCCGGCAAGTCGGGCCCCGACTGGGACGCGATCGAGCGCGAAGTGCGCGCGCTCGCGCCGGCACAGCTGGTGGTCGGCGCTCCGTATAATGCCGACGGGAGCGAAGCGGCGCTCGCGAGCGCGGCCCGCCGCTTCGCCGCAGAGCTCGAACGCCGCTTCGCACTACCCGTCCACCTGGTCGACGAGCGCTTCTCCTCTCTCGAGGCGAGTGCGCAGCTGAAGGCGCGGCGTGCGAGCGGTGAGCGGCGGCGGCGCGTGCGGAGCGCGGACGTCGACAGCGCCGCCGCCGCGGTGATTCTCGGACGCTGGTTCGCGGGCGAGGGGAAACGATGACTGAACAGCTGCGGCCCGACGGGTCGCTCCGGCACCTGCTGACGCTCGAGACGCTGCCGCGGGCGCAGATCGAGCGCCTGCTCGACCGCGCGCAGACCTTCGTCCGTCCGCTCGGCGAGAAGCCGCCGCGCACTCAGGCGCTCGCCGGCCTCACGGTCGCCAATCTCTTCACCGAGCCTTCGACCCGCACCCGTGTCAGCTTCGAGCTCGCCGCCAAGCGCTCAGGCGCCGAGGTCGTCAACCTCGAGGTGCAGCTTTCCTCGCGCGTCAAGGGCGAAAGCATGCTCGACACCGTCTACACGCTGCAGGCGCTGCACGTGGACGCGCTCGTGATCCGGGACGCCGAGGCGGGCGTGCCGGGGCTCGTGGCCGAGCACGTGGCGCCGCACGTCAGCGTGCTGTCGGCGGGCGAGGCGCACGTGTCACACCCGACGCAGGGTCTGCTCGATGCGCTCACCATCTACCAGCGCAAGCAGCGCTTCGCGGGCCTCGCGGTGGCGATCGTCGGCGACATCCGCCACTCGCGCGTGGCACGCTCGGCATGGCACGCGCTGCGCGCGCTCGGGGTGACGGATCTGCGCATCGTGGGCCCGGCGGCACTGCTGCCGGCGGCGGACGAGTTCGAGGGCTGCACGCGCTACAAGGAGCTCGGCAAGGGCCTGAAGGGCGTCGACGTCGTCATGATGCTGCGCATCCAGAAGGAGCGCTTCGGGGAAGCCGACGCGCCGGATGGAGAAAAATATTTCGCCGCCTGGGGCCTCACCCCCGAGCGCCTGGCGCTGGCGCGCTCTGATGCCATCGTGATGCATCCGCAGCCGATGAACCGCGGCATCGAGATCGCCTCCGAGGTGGCCGACGGACCGCAGTCCGTGATCCGCGATCAGGTGCGTAACGGCGTCGCCGTGCGCATGGCGGTGCTGGCCGAGGTGCTCGGCGCACGCGGTGGCGCATGAGCGGACCTCTGCGCACGGGCGCGCGCGTATGAGCACCGCTGCCCGCGGCAGCATCTTCCTCGAGCAGGGACGCGTCATCTCCCAGCTGGCCTACGACGCCGAGCAGTTCGTGCTGCGCGTCGCGGCGCCGAAGTGCGCCGCGCATGCCGAGCCCGGCAGCTTCGCGCACGTCACCTGCGATGCCGCCATCCCGATGCGCCGGCCGCTGTCGATCATGCGGGCCGCGCGCGAGGCCGGCTGGATCGAGATGCTCTACAAGGTGGAGGGACGGGGCCTGCACGCGCTCGCCGCGCGCAAGGCGGGCGATGAGTTGAGCATCCTGGGTCCCATCGGCCGCCCCTTCGCCGCGCATCCCGAGCGGCCGCGGACGCTGCTCGTCGGCGGCGGCGTCGGCATTCCGCCGATGGTGTTCCTCGCCGAGCGGCTGCATGCGGCGGGCGGCGCGTGGAAACCGCTGGTACTCATGGGATCCGAGATCCCGTTTCCGTTCCGCACGCGGCCCTCGACCCTCATCGTCCCCGGCATCCCCGACGGCACGATCGCCGCCATGCCGCTGCTCGAGGAATGGGGCGTGCCGAGCCGGCTCGCAAGCCGCGCGGACTTCCCGGGGTGCTTCCCGGGTTTCGTCACGCAGCTCGCCGACGCCTGGCTGAAGTCACTCGGCCCGAAGGAGCTCGGCGAAGTCGAGATCTTTGCCTGCGGGCCGACGCCGATGCTCGAGGTGACCACGCAGGTCGCGCGCCGCTTCAGCGTGCCCTGCCAGGTGTCGCTCGAGGAGTTCATGGCGTGCGCGGTGGGCGGCTGCGCCGGCTGTGCCGTCGAGGTGCGCACGCCCGCAGGACCGGCGATGAAGCGCGTGTGCGTCGACGGGCCGGTGTTCGACGCCTACACGGTCTTCTGAAGGGCGGGGCGCCACGCCGTGAGGGTGACGCTGGCGACGGTACTCACGCTCGCCGCGCTCGCCGCATCAGGGTGCGGCCGCCCGACGGCCGGAAGCGGCACCGCGGCACCGCCGCCGCCCCCGCCAGCGCTGCGCACATGGCCGCAGGGTCGCGCGGCGCCTATGAAGATCACCGACGAGCTGACGCTCGCCGTCCCGCTCGCGTTCGAGCGCACGGCGCACTTCGATTTCTTCCTGCCAGGATTCAGCGGCTACACGCTGGAGAATCACCAGAACGACGCCGACCCGAACAAGGTCGAGGTCGCGTACCTGCACGCAGGCGACCCGCATGAGGCCGACCCGGATGCGCCCGGGGAGTACCCGCCGAACATGCTGAAGCGCGCGCTGCAGGAGCTGCTCGACGCGCGCCATTACCGCGACCAGTACGGGCTGCGCTGCTACCCGGGGCGCGTGTTCACCAACCGCATTACCTGCTTTGGACCTCGCACGCAGGCGGGCGAGGACATCATGCTGACCGCCCTCGTGCCGCCCTACCCCGCGGATGTCGCCTTCCCGGTGTTCCAGGCGCGCTACTTCTCCAGGCGCTATGGCGGAGTGCGGATCGAGTGGCGCGCGCACGTCGCGAACCTGCCGCGCTGGCACGAGATCGATGCGCAGATCTGGAGGTTCATCGATGCCTGGAAGGTCCCGGATCGCGAGCCGGCGAGCAACGCAGCCATGTCCTCTGAGGCGCCACGCCGACTCACCGGCTGGAGCGCACCGTAACGATGTGCACCCCCGAGAGGGCGTCAGACGACAGCATCTCGACCTGCTCGCGTGATCTTCCGGGAGCAAATGCCACCCTTGCGCACGTCTGCGGTCCGGACGAGCTCCATGTGCGCCGCGGCGAGATTCGGCCACCGCTGTCGATGAACGTCAGGTAATTGAAGACGCCCTGTTCGCAGCCGCTCAGCAGCAAACCGCCATCCGGAGTCGGGTACGCCGCATTGAGCATCTCGTAGAAGTCGGGCATCCGGGCGCTGCTACTGTCGATCTCTCGCAACGACCCGTCGTAGGTCGTCAGTCGCACCCCGAGGTCTTCGAGTTGGACGCGCCGCAGCTCGCGCAGCGTTTGCATGATCTGGTCGGGCGTCGCGTTGCGCGGCGCCGGGTGCAGCATCGGACTGATGCGCTCGATCAAGATGGTCCGGTAGCCCAGCTGCACCAGCAAGGCGTTCTCGACCTCGTAGTGCCTCGTTCGGGCAAGCTCGGTGCCATCCGCAGCGAATTGAACCACGAACGTGGCGGCGTGGTTTCGCTGCCGGTCATTGAGCGCCTGCGCCCACTCAGGGGAGTTCGGGTTCGCCTCGACTGTTCTGACCGGCGTGGCCCAGGTAATGCGCCCGTCGGTACCGGAAAGTATGCCCGAGCAGCCGGCCGTGACATCCTGGCCCCACATCTCCTGGCCATTGTCCGTCGCAAACAGCTTCTCCCAAATCCGCTGACCCGCACGATCGACCTTCTCGATCCAGGGGACCTGTGGGGAAAGCGCCGGGCCGCCCCCATTGGCGCCGGCGAGCACGTAGCCGTCGGCGACTTCGATCCCGCAGTACACGAAATGCATGTGCGGGGTGGGCGCCAGCCTCATGGGCGGGCCCGGTTGGCCGCTGACATCGATGTGACGCAGGTAGTCATACTGCACGGCGGCCAACCGGTCGACCCAGCCAGGCCCCGTCCGAGCACGCACGTCCAACTCCTGGGATTGCGCGGTCCCCACTACCCAATAACCTCCATCGCCAGCGTTCATAGCGATCAGGGGGCTCTCATGCGGAGCGGGCGCCGGCTGTGGCGCCCGCCACTCCAAAGCGCCGTCGGATGAGATCTTGAGGTACACAGGGACATGCTCCTCGGTCAGGCTGACGGCAAACATGCCTCCGGCTGCGGCGGCAATCGCCGAAACAACGCGCTGCTCGATCGCCTGCTTCGCGGGTTTGATGTCCGCCAGGACCTGCACATCCGGATGCTGCAGCGCCTGCGCGTATGCGGTCGAAGCCAGGAGCGTAATCGCAAGCACGCAGCCAAGCGCCCGCACCGCCCACGAGGCAGAGGTGCGCCGACGGCTGCCTATCGCGTTCACAGGGTGGGATTTGCCCGCTTCAGCCGAAGTTGATCTTGGCCTCGAGGTTGGCGCGCGAGTCGGCGTTCGTCAGCGCCTCCTCCAGCGGCACGCGCCCGGCGCGATAGAGGTTGAAGAGCGCGAGGTCGAAGCTCTGGATGCCGCGCTCGCTCGAGGCGTTGATCGCTTCCTTGATCGCCACCACGTCGCCCTTCTTCACGAGCGTCTGGATATGCGGGGTGTTGATCATCACCTCGAGCGCCGCGAGCCGCTTGTTGTCCATCCCGATGATCAGGCGCTGCGCCATGATGGCGCGCAGGTACTGCGACAGGTCGAGGAAGATCTGGTTGTGCTGCTCGCGCGGGAACATGTTGATGATGCGGTCGAGCGATTCGGCGCAGTTGTTGGCATGCATGGTGGCCAGCACCAGATGGCCGGTGCCGGCGAGATTGATGGCCGCCTCCATGCTCTCGCGGTCGCGGATCTCACCGATCAGGATCACATCCGGCGCCGCGCGCACCACGCCACGCAGCGCGCGCGCGTACGACTTGGTGTCGAGGCCCACCTCGCGCTGATTGACGATCGAGCGCTTGTTGGTGTGCAGGAACTCGATGGGGTCCTCGATGGTGACGATGTGGTCGGAGGAATTCTCGTTGCGGTGATTGATCATCGCCGCGAGCGTGGTCGACTTGCCGGAGCCGGTCGCGCCCACCATGAGGATGAGCCCGCGCTTCAGCAGTACCAGGTCGGCGCACACCTCGGGCAGCCCGAGCGCATCGAGCCGCGGCATGTCGGCGGTGATGTAGCGCATCACCATCGCCGGGTTGCTGCGCTGCATGAAGACGTTGACGCGGAAGCGCCCGAGCCCGGGCTCGGACACCGCGAAGTCGAGCTCGAACTCGCGCGTGAAGTACTCGCGCTGCTCGGCGGACATGATGGCGTAGGCCGTCTGCTTCACCGTCTCGGGGGTCAGCACCTGGCGGTTCACCGGCAGGATCTGCCCCTCGATCTTGATCTTGATGGGCGCGTTGGAGGTGAAGAACAGGTCGGATGCCTTCTTCTCCACCATCAGCTTGAAGAGCGGCTTGGTGTTGAGCGTCGGGTGGCCGGCGCCGGCGCTGACCGTCGCCAGGGCCTCGGCGCCCGTGAGCGCCGTCTGCGTCCCGGTGGTGGTCTCCAGGGACTGCGCTTTGGCTTCTTTGGCCATCAGATGCTGCGTCCGTGCTCTTCTTCGACGACCTGCAGCGCCGCGCCGTCGTCGATGGTCTTCAGCTCGCGCTTGCCCTCGAGCTTGATGCGCAGCCGCAGCTCGTTCTTGGAGTCGGCGTTGCGCAGCGCGTCCTCGTAGGAGATGAAGCCGGTCTCGTACATCTCGAACAGCGCCTGGTCGAAGGTCTTCATGCCGAGCCTGGTGGAGCGCGCCATCACGTCTTTGATCTTGGCGACTTCGCCCTTGAAGATCAGGTCCTGGATCAGCGGCGAGTTCAGCATGATCTCCATGGCCGCAATGCGCCCGACCCCGGCTTCGCGCGGAATCAGCCGCTGCGACACCATGGCGCGGATGTTGAGCGACAGGTCCATGAGCAGCTGATCGCGCCGCTCGTCCGGGAAGAAGTTGATGATGCGATCGAGCGCCTGGTTGGCGCTGTTGGCGTGCAGGGTGGCGAGCACCAGGTGGCCGGTCTCGGAGAACTGGATGCCGTACTCCATGGTCTCGCGGTCACGGATCTCGCCGATCAGGATCACGTCCGGCGCCTGGCGCAGGGTGTTCTTGAGCGCGTTGTGCCACGACTCGGTGTCGACGCCCACCTCGCGGTGCGTGATGACGCAGCCCTTGTGGGTGTGCACGTACTCGACCGGGTCCTCGATGGTCACGATATGACCGCGGGTCTTCTCGTTGCGGTAGCCGACCATGGCGGCGAGCGTGGTGGACTTTCCCGAGCCGGTGCCGCCCACGATGATGGTAAGTCCCCGCTTAGACAGCACCACTTCCTTGAGGATCGGCGGCAGGTCGAGCTCCTCGAAGGTCGGGATCTTGGCGTTGATCAGGCGGATGACGCAGCCGATGGCGGCCTGCTGCACGAAGGCACTGACGCGAAAGCGCCCGATGCCGGGCGGCGCGATCGCGAAGTTGCACTCCTTGGTGGCGTCGAACTCCTTGGTCTGGCGGTCGTTCATGATGGCGCGCACCAGCGTCGCCGACTGCTCGGCGGTGAGCGCGCGCTCGGACTGCGGACGGATCTCGCCGTCGATCTTGATGGCCGGCGGGAAGCCGGCGGTGATGAAGAGGTCGGACGCCTTCTTCTCGGTGACCCGCCGCAGCAGGTCCTGCATCAGCTTGATGGCCTGATCACGATCCATAGGTCAGCCCTCCGCTCCGCGTGCGCGCTTTACAGTGCATCCTTGTTCTGCGCCTTGTAGCGCGCCTCTTCCTTGCTGACGTGGCCCCTGGACACGAGCTCGCTGAGGCACTGATCGAGTGTCTGCATGCCCTGCGCGCCGCCGGTCTGAATGGACGAGTACATCTGCGCGATCTTGCCCTCGCGGATCAGGTTACGGATCGCCGGCGTGCCGATCATGATCTCGTGCGCCGCGATGCGGCCGCCGCCATTCTTCTTCAGCAGCGTCTGCGAGATGACCGCGCGCAGCGACTCCGACAGCATCGAGCGCACCATGTCCTTCTCCTCGCCCGGGAACACGTCGACGATGCGGTCGATGGTCTTGGCGGCGGAGCTCGTATGCAGCGTCCCGAACACCAGGTGGCCGGTCTCGGCGGCCGTGAGCGCCAGGCGGATGGTCTCCAGGTCGCGCATTTCGCCGACCAGGATGACGTCGGGGTCCTCGCGCAGCGCCGAGCGCAGCGCCTCGCTGAAGCCGAGCGTGTCGCGGTGCACCTCGCGCTGGTTGACCAGGCAGCGCTTGGACTCGTGCACGAACTCGATCGGGTCCTCGATGGTGATGATGTGGTCGGGCCGGTTGTCGTTGCAGTGATTGACCATGCCGGCCAGCGTGGTCGACTTGCCGGAGCCCGTGGGACCCGTGACCAGCACCAGTCCCCGCGGCAGCATGCACAGGTCGCGGAAGATCTTGGGCGCATTCAGGTCATCGAGCGAGAGGATCACCGAGGGAATGTTGCGGAACACCGCGCCGGCGCCGCGGTTCTGGTTGAAGGCGTTGACGCGGAAGCGCGCCAGCTTTGGAATCTCGAAGGAGAAGTCGGTCTCGAAGAATTCCTCGTAGGCCTTGCGCTGCTTGTCGTTCATGATGTCGTACACCATGGAGTGCACTTCCTTGTGCGACAGCGGCGGCATATTGATGCGCTTCATGTCACCGTCGACCCGGATCATCGGCGGCACGCCCGAGGACAGATGCAGGTCGGAGGCATTGTTCTTGACGGCAAATGCCAGGAGTTGCGCGATATCGACGGCCATTGAAGCTCCCTGGGACCGGGCCTGCGGCGCGATGATGAAAAGCGACGTGCGTGTAAGCGCCTGAGCGGCGGCAGTATAGCGGAGGGGTTACACGTCCAATATGTTACGGGGTCCGCAGAATTTACCCGAACGCGTCCTCGAGGTGCGGGGGCGGATGGCGCAGGCGGCCGCCCGGGCCGGCCGGAGTGCGCAGTCGGTCACACTCCTTGCCGCGACCAAGGCCCAGCCCCCCGAAGTGGTGCGCGCCGCGGCCGATTGCGGCCTTACGCACTTCGGCGAGAGTTATCTCCAGGAAGCGCTCGAAAAGCTTGATGCGCTGCAGGATCGGGCGCTCACCTGGCACTTCATCGGGCGGATCCAGGCCAACAAGACCCGCCCGATCGCGGAGCGCTTCGCCTGGGTGCATGCGGTCGACCGCCTCAGGATCGCCGTGCGGCTCTCCGAGCAGCGCCCCCACTACGCCCCCCCGCTGAATGTCTGCCTGCAGGTCGGTCTCGGCGGCGAGGCCAGCAAGGGTGGCGTCGCCGCGGACGAGCTGGCGGAGCTCGCGCGCGCGGTGGCGCAGTTGCCGCGCCTCAGGCTCCGGGGCCTCATGTGCATTCCGCCGGAGGAGACGCAGAGTGAGCGCCAGCACGCCTGGTTCCGCGAGCTGCGCCGGCTCCTCGCAGCGCTCAACGAGGGCGGCGCCGCACTCGACACTCTCTCGATGGGGATGAGCGGGGACTTCGAGGCGGCGATCGAGGAAGGTGCCACCATCGTGCGCGTCGGCACGGCGCTCTTCGGTCCACGCGACGGTTAGCTCCGGCTACAATCGGTCCGCCATGTCAGACCAGCACCTCGCCATTCTCGGCTGCGGGCACATGGGCCGTGCCCTCGTCGCCGGCCTGTTGCGCTCGGGTACCCGACCCGAGCGCATTGGCGTCGGCGAGTCCTCGGAAGACGCCCGCCGCGCGCTCGCGAGCGAGCTCGGCCTCACCGCGACCGGCGACAACGCCCGCGCGGTCGATGGGGCTGCGGTGGTGGTGGTGGCGGTGAAGCCGGCGGAGATGCAAATGGTGCTGAAGGGCGTGAGCTCGCTGCTGCGCACGCAACGCCCGCTCATCCTGTCGGTAGCCGCGGGCGTGCGCTGTGCCGCGCTCGAGGCGTGGTGTGGCGAGGGCGTCCCGGTTATGCGCGCCATGCCCAACCGGGCGGCGCTGGTCGGCGCCGGGGCTACCGCTCTTTTCGCGCCGCCGTCGGTCGGCGCGGCGCAGCGCGCGGCCGCCGAGCACATTGCGCGCGGCGTCGGCGGGCTCGTGTGGGTGAGCGAAGAAGATCACCTGGACGCCGTGACCGCGCTCTCGGGCAGCGGACCCGCCTACTTTTTCCTGCTCGCCGAATACATGGCCGAAGCGGCCCAGGGACTGGGGCTCGCGCCCCCGGTCGCGCGCATCCTCGCCGCCGCCACGCTCCACGGAGCGGGCGTGCTCGCGCATGCGGGCGTGGCCGACCTGGCACGGCTGCGGGCGGAGGTTGCCTCCCCCGGTGGCACGACGGAGGCGGCGCTCGGGGTCTTCGCCGCCGCCGACCTCAGGGGAACGGTTGAGCGCGCGCTCGCTGCCGCCGCCCGCCGCAGCCGCGAGCTCGGCACCCTGGCCGAAGGCCGCCGGTAAGCTCCGTGAGCGCCGTCATCTATATCGTCGAGACGCTGCTGTCGCTGGCGCTGTTCGTGGTGCTGGCGCGCCTGTTGCTGCAGCTGACGCGGGCCGACTTCCGCAACCCGATAGCCCAAGCGATCGTGCAGCTCACCAACCCGCTCATCGTGCCGCTGCGGCGCGTGCTGCCGCCGCTCGGCAAGGTGGACACCGCCTCGGTGGTCGCGGTGCTGCTGGTCGCCGGCGTCGAGGTGGCGGTTCTCTCGGCACTGCGCGGCGCGGGGCTGCCCGACTGGCTCACCTGGCTGGATGCGCTCGCGCTCGAGATCGCGCACACGCTGCTGTGGACCTACTGCTATGCGATCCTCATCTACTGGCTGCTGAGCTTCATCGCGCCCGGCGGCTACTCGCCGCTGCAGTCGGTGCTCACCTCGCTGTGCGAGCCGGTGCTGCGGCCCTTCCGGCGCGTCATTCCGCCGGTCGCGGGCCTCGATCTGTCACCGCTCTGGGCGACCATCGCCATACAGGCGATCCTCATTCTCATTCGCTGAAGTCCGCGCATCCGCGTTGACGGAACACGCGCTTAGCGCGCACTTCGCACCGTAAATCGCAGCATCGTGCGCGCGTGTCAAGCACATCGTGCGACACGCCCCGTAGCGCAAACCCTACGAAAAAAGGCATTTCCGCAACTGGCGCAGAAAAAAAACCGCTTGCCAAAGCACGCGCATGTGCTATTTTCCGCGCCGATTCTCTGCGCGCGGCGGCAAACGGCGCGCGTCGTAACCAACCAAAATCCTCGAGGAGTACGGCAAAATGGCGAAAAAGGGTGGCGCACCGACGAAATCGGAAGTCCTGACACACATCTCCAAGGAGACTGGGCTGTCCCGCAAGCAGGTCGGAGGCGTCTTCGATTCGCTCGGGGGCGTGATCAAGAAGAGCCTGCGTGGCGGCGGACTGTTCACCCTGCCCGGGCTTCTGAAGATGAAAGTCGTGAAGAAGCCGGCCACCAAGGCCCGCGAGGGTATCAACCCCTTCACCGGCGAAAAGATGATGTTCAAGGCCAAGCCGGCGAGCAAGAAGGTCCGCTGCCTGCCGCTCAAGAGCCTGAAGGCGATGGTCAACTCGTAAATCACGGGTTATCCCGCGCAGGACGCGAGGCTTGGGCCCGGGCGGAAGCACAGCTCTGCCCGGGCTTTTGCTTTTCTTCAGCCCATGAAGGCGAGCACCGCCGCGCGCAGCTCGTTGATGCGTCCGTGGAAGAAGTGGCCCGCGTCCGGCAGCAGAACCACCTCGGGAGCAGGCACTCCGGGCAGGGGCGCCCGCTCGGCCGCCCAGGCGAGCACCGCCGGCGCCGGCACCACATCGTCAGCTTCTCCCTGCACGATGAGCCACGGACACTCGGGCTGCGCCGCCCGCGCGGCATCGAAGTCGGCGCGCTCGAGCCGCGTGATGCCGGGCGCTACCAGCACCAGGCGCTCAGGTGCGGCCTGCGCCGCGATGCGCAGCGCCACCGCGCCGCCGAAGGAAAACCCGGCGAGCCACAGCGGCGTGCCGGGAAAGCGCTGCCGGCCCCAGGCGATGACCGCGAGCGCATCGTCGCTCTCGCCACGCCCTTCGTCGTAGCTGCCGGTGCTGGCCGCGACGCCGCGGAAGTTGAAGCGGATCGCCGGCGCACCCAGCTGCTCGAAGGCGCGCGCGACCGTGTAGACGACCTTGTTGTCCAGGGTGCCGCCGAAGAGCGGATGCGGATGGCAGACGACGGCAAAGGCGGGCACGGTGAGACGCTCGCCGTGCTCGGTCAGCGGCGTCTCGACCAGCGCCTGCAGCACCCCGGCCGGGCCCTCGATCGCGAGACGTTCGGCGCGCGGCGGTTTCAGCACCATGCGCGCATTCTAAGCGCTCAAGCGCTCCGGCCCTTCGGGGCGGCGAGCCGCACCAGCAGCCGGTTCAGGCGCAGCACGAAGTCGGGCGGATTGGCGAGCGCCGCCCCTTCGGCAAGCTGCGCCTGCTCGTAGAGGAGCTGTGCCAGCTCGCTGAAATCGCCCGCCTCGGCAACACCATCGAGATACTTGACCAGCGGGTGCGTCACGTTGACCTCGAGGACCGGCTTCACCTCGGGGACTTTCTGGCCGGCGGCGCTCAGGATGCGGCGCAGGCGATCGCCGAGATCATGCTCGCCCAGCACCAGCAAGGCCGGAGAGTCCGTGAGGCGGTCGCTGATCCGCACTTCGGTCACGCGCTCGCCGAGCGCGTCCTTGATGCGCTTCAGGAGCCCCTTGCTCTCCCTCAGCTCGGCGTCGTGCCGTGCCTTGTCAGCCTCGCTCGCGAGCGGCCCAAGGTCGAGGTCGCCGCGCGCGGCATCCTTGAAGCGCTTGCCCTCGTAGGTCTCGAGCTGTCCCATCACCCACTCGTCGATGCGCTCGGAGAGCAGCAGCACCTCGAGCCCGCGCTCCCTGAGCCGCTCGATGGCGGGATGGGCGCGGGCCGCCTCCAGCGTCTCGGCGATGACGTAGTAGATGCGCTCCTGACCGGTCTTCATGCGGGCCACATAGTCGGCCAGGCTCACCGACGGGGTGTTGTCGGGTTGGGCGGTACTCGCGAAGCGCAGCAGCGGCAGCAGTGCCGCCTCGTTGGCCTGGTCCTGCGCGATGCCTTCCTTCAGTACCGCGCCGAACTCCTTCCAGAAAGTGGCGTACTTGTCCGGCTCGTCCTTGGCGAGCCGCGCGAGCAGATCGAGCACCCGCTTGGTGAGGCCGGAGCGGATCGCCTCGACCCCCGGCTCCTGCTGCAGCAGCTCGCGCGAGACATTGAGCGGCAGGTCGCTCGAGTCCACGACGCCCTTCACGAAGCGCAGATAGAGCGGCAGGAACTGCTCGGCGTCGTCCAGGATGAACACGCGCCGCACGTAGAGCTTCAGGCCCCGCACCGCGTCGCGCTGGTACAGATCGAAAGGCGCCCGTGCCGGGAGGTAGAGGAGGCTCGTGTACTCGCGCTTGCCCTCGACCTTGTTGTGACTCCAGGCGAGCGGGTCGGTGTAGTCGTGGGCGAGGTACTGGTAGAACTGCCGGTATTCCTCGTCGGTGATCTGGGTGCGCGGCAGCGTCCACAGCGCCTTTGCCTGGTTCACCACCTCATACTCGAGCGTCGCCTCGCCTTCTTTGGGCATGCGCACCGGGAAGCCGATGTGATCGGAGTAGCGGCGGATGAGCCCCCGCAGGCGCAGGGCGTCGGCGAACTCGCGCGCGTCCTCTTTCAGGTGCAGCGTCACCGCCGTGCCGCGCTTCGGCAGCGTCAGGTCCTCGACCGTGAACTCCCCGTCGGCGCGCGACTCCCAGCGCATGCCCGCCTCGGGCGGCGCGCCCGCCTTGCGCGAGCGCACCTCGACGCGGTCGGAGACGATGAACGCCGAATAAAAGCCGACGCCGAACTGGCCGATGAGCTGCGAGGCCTTCTGCTCGTCTCCGGGGAGCGAGCGGAAGAACTCGGCGGTGCCCGAGCGAGCGATGGTGCCGAGGTTCGCGACCGCCTCCTCGCGCGTCATGCCGATGCCGTTGTCGGTGATGGTCACCGTGCCGGCTTTCGGGTCGGCGTCGATGCGGATGCCGAGCTCGGGGTCGTCTCCGAGGAGCGCGCTCTCGCCGATGGCGAGGAAGCGCAACCGGTCACAGGCGTCGGAGGCGTTGGAAATGAGCTCGCGGAGGAAGATCTCCCGGTGGCTGTAGAGCGAGTGGATCATGAGCTTCAGGAGCTCGCGAACCTCCGCCTGGAAGCCGTGGGTCTGCCGGGTCGTGCCGGCCTCGGGTTTCTCTGTGGTCTGCATGCTCGCCGTCCGCCGCGTGGGTGCGGCTCGTCCGTGGCAGGCGATCTTGGGAGTCAGCGGGGAATTTTCAAGCGCCGCGTGCGGCGCGGCGCCCCAGGGGGCGTCAGGCCGAGAGGCGCAGCAGCTGGCGATAGAGGCCGTCGAGCGCCCACACGCCGATCGCCGAGGCACCCGCGAGCAGCGGTGCCGTACCTTCGAGGAGCTCGGAGGCTGCAGAGGTCGCCACGTGGCGACAGGCGCCAGTCAGGTCGTCGAGCTCGTCCCAAAGATGCAGAAAGACTTCCATCAGGATCGGACTCTACGGGGCCGCGGCGCACGATGACGTGCGCGCGCTCACAATCGCGCAGCGGCTTGCAGCCACCGGAGGCCGTGCGTAGGCTTGGATGAGACCCGCGTCGTGCCCACATGACAGAACGCAGCCACCATGCAGCGCATCGTCGTCCTGAACCCTAAGGGTGGCTCGGGCAAGACGACCATCGCGATCAACCTGGCGAGCTATCTCGCCGCGCGTGGGCACAGGCCGGTCCTCATGGACCTCGATCCTCAGGGCTCGTCGGTCCGCTGGGTGAAGAAGCGCCAGCCGGCGCAGGCGCCGATCCAGGCAATCGCCGCTTTCGAGAAGGACAGCCGCACGACACGCTCGTTCCAGCTGCGCATTCCCGACAATGCGACCCACGTGATCGTCGACACGCCGGCGGCGGTCGAGCCGCGCCAGCTCCCCGACATGACGCGCGATGCGCACAAGATCCTGGTGCCGGTGCTGCCCTCGGACATCGACATCCACACCTGCTCACGCTGCATCGGCGACCTGCTGCTGGTCGCCAAGATCCGCCGTGAGGAGAACCGCATCGGCGTCATAGCCAACCGGGTGCGGCGCAATACCCTCATGTACCAGGCGCTGATCCGCTTCCTGCATACGCTCGGGATTCCGATCGTCGCCATTATCCGCGACTCGCAGAACTACGTGCGCGCCGCCGAGCTCGGCATCGGGGTGCACGAGATGAAAAGCTATGTCGCCCAGCAGGATATCGAGCAATGGGGGCCGCTCGTGACCTGGCTCACCGGGGCTCCCGACAGCACGCTCAGCCCGCGCGGCGCGCCTTCGGGTGACCCCCCGCAGCCGCCCGCCGAGACGCCTGCGGAGCCCAGCACGGAGCCTGAGGCAACCGCGCCGCAAGGCCAGCCGCCGGAGGGCTCAGCACAGTCGGGCCCGGCGGGGCCGGCGGCGGTGGACGAAGCGGCGGCGGACGAGGCAACGGCGGTGGAGGTGCCGGCGCACGCGGTTGCGGCGCAGGCGGGCTGACGCCTCAGGTATCGAGATTTGGCAGGGAATGCGCCCTGCGGCGTGAGTTACTTCTTCCCGGACTTCGGTGCGGTGGTCGCAGCCTTCAAGCCGCTCTCGCCCTGCCAGGAGTCGCGGACCTGATCCGCCCAGCTCTTGTAGTTCGACCAGGTGTAGAGATTGCGCGTGATCGCCGCCTGCCGCGCGCGTGCGCGCTGCATCCGGTCGAGCCACGTGGCGTAGGCGTCCGCGCCTCCCGGGGGATTACTGCCGCTCTGCGCCGCCGGGTCGTGGTCCGCGGGGACGTCGTCCCGGCTCCTGTTCGATGAGCTCATGCAAAGCTCCTCAGTACTCTTGTACTGCAGAGTACGGTCTTCGCATCTCGAGCGCAGGACCTGGTTCACAGACAACCCCAAGCGTGTCGCCGCGCGCCTACGGCTATGACACAGCTCTCGCCTGACGCTCACGAAACTGTGCGCCACGCAGAGCGTTATGTAACGGCAGCGCGGCTCAGGCTACGAGGCGGTATACGGGGCGATAAGCGCTGCCGGGCAGCCGCATGCGCTTCTGTGCCACGAACGCGGCCAGCAGCTCGTCCAGCAGCCGCATGATCGCCGGATCGCCGGCGAGCTCATAGGGCCCGACGCGCTCGATCGCCTGGATGCCGAAGTCCTTGACGTTGCCGGTCACGACGCCGGAGAACGCGCGCCGCAGATTGGCGGCGAGCTGGTGTACCGGCTGGTCGCGCTTGAGCTCGAGGGCGCGCATCGACTCGTGGGTGACCTCGAAGGGACGCTGGAAATCGGCCGCTACCTGCAACAGCCAGTTGAAGTTGTAGGAATCGTTGCGCTTGCGCCGGAACTCGCGCACTGCCTGCATACCGCGCACCATGCGGCGCGCGACTTCCGGCGGATCATCGACGATGACCGTGAGGCGCTCGCGCGCCTCCGCGCCCAGCGTGCCGCCGATGAAGCGGCAGATCTGCTCGAAATAGGGGGCGCTGTCCTTAGGTCCCGACAGCACGACCGGGAACGGCTGCTCGCGGTTGGCCGGCTCGAGCAGGAGCCCCGACAGATACAGAATTTCCTCGGCCGTGCCCGCGCCGCCCGGGAATACGACGATCCCATGGGCGAGCCGCACGAACGCCTCGAGGCGTTTCTCGATGTCCGGCATGATCGCGAGCTGGGTGACGATCGCATTGGGCGGCTCGGCGGCGATGATCCCGGGCTCGGTGATGCCGATGTAGCGGCTGCCCTCGATGCGCTGCTTGGCGTGGCCGATGGTCGCGCCCTTCATCGGGCCCTTCATGGCCCCGGGGCCGCAGCCGGTGCATACGTCGAGGCCGCGCAGTCCCAGCTCGTAGCCGACGTCCTTGGTGTACTGGTACTCCTCGCGCGAGATCGAGTGGCCTCCCCAGCACACCACCAGGTTGGGGCGCACCTTGTGCTCGAGGATGCGGGCGTTGCGCAGCACGTGGAACACCGCGTTGGTGATCGAGGAGGAGTCGCTCAGGTCGAAGCGGCCGCTGGCGACGATCTCATTGGAGGTGAACACCACATCGCGCAGCACCGCGAACAGATGCTCCTTGATGCCGCGGATCATCTGCCCGTCGACGAAGGCGGATCCCGGCGCATTCCGCAGCTCGAGCTTCACGCCCCAGGCGTGGCGCACGATGCGGATGTCGAAGTCACGGTAGCGGTCGAAGATCTCTTTGGCGTTGTCGGTGCGCGCCCCGGAGTTGAGCACCGCGAGCGCGCAGCGGCGGAACAGCGGGTAGAGCCCGGCCTGTCCCGCATCGAGCAGCTTGTCGATCTCCGCCTGGGAAAGGTTCTCGAGACTGCCGCGCGGACCAACGCGCGCGTCGACGAAATCTGAGAGGTCGCTGGCCACGTGCTTTATGGACGTTATGTCAGGTAGCGGTGTCTCGAGGGACGGTGCAGCCCGCGCCCCGTTCGCGGGGCGCGGTCGGCTCGACGCTTTTAAGGATCGATGTCGATGGGTACCGAGTCGGGGACCAGCATCCAGATCTCCACCATGTCCGCGTTGGAGACGGCGATGCAGCCGTCGGTCCAGTCGTGGTTCAGGTAGTAGTCCGGATCGTGCTTCATGAGATTCGGAAGCCCGTGGATCATGATGGAGCCGCCGGTATCCCAGTGCCGCGCACGCGCGTGCTTCACGTCCGTTTCATTCGGATACGACACCTTGATCGAGAGGAAATAGTCGCTGCGCGCATTGCGCACGTCGAGACGATAGCTGCCCTCGGGCGTGCGGAAGTCGCCCTCGCGCTCCTTCTGTCCGACCGGCGAGAGGCCGAGCGCCACATGGTAGGCGCGCACGACATTGTCGCCGCGCATGAGGTACAGCCGCCGCTCGGTCTTCTTGACCACCACGCGATCGACCGCCGGGAGCGTTTCGGTCATCAAGGAAACGGGCTCGGTCACGGACATCGAGTCTGCGTGCGCGCCCATCGCCGCACAGGCCAAGCTCAAGGCTGTCGCCAAGCTCCTGAAAATCATGAGGTTCCGCAATCCGCTGACACCCATGGAGAGATTATAGCCACGGGTTTCTTAAGTGCCATGTACCTGGATCACACACCTTCAACCGCTGTTCCCCACCTCTTCAACGCGCGGAATTACGATCTGCATACCGGCCCGCAGCTCGCTGAAATCGACGTCCGGGTTGTATTGCACGAGCAGCCACTCCGGCAGGAGCCTAGCGCGCTTGGTGACCGTCCACAGCGAGTCCCCCGGACGCGCGATGTAAATCTCGGTGCCCGAAATGCGGTGCGCGGCGAAGTAGCTTGCCTGCAGCTGCTGGTGATACTCGCGCCGGTGCTGCTCGAAGACATCGTGCGACACCTTGTGGAAATCGAGTTTCAGGCGATGCCCGACCAGCACCGGTTTCTTCATGCTCATGTGATTCAGATCGCGCAGGTGCTGCGCGCTCACGCCGAGCCAGTCGGCGTAGTGTCCGAGCGTCTCCTCGGCGGCGACGCGGATCGAGTCATCGCTCCCGACGCTGTAGTCGGTGGGGTCGGCGCTTTGCTGAATGTCGGCGGCCGGACCGAGGGCCGGACTCAGGGCCTCGGCCTGTGCGGCCGACACCGGCTGCTCGCGGCTCGCGACCACGGTGATGGTGGCCAGCGCCGCGGCGTCCTCGGCGCTCTCGCGCTGTGCGACCGCGGCCGACACCGCGCCCAGGTCCGCCGCGCCGCCCGCGGCCGGGGCGGTTGCGGCGGAGGCCACCTGCACCGTCGCGCCTTCGGGCAGCTCGATGGTGCGGCCGACCTTGAGAGCGGCGCTGGTGCGCAGCCGGTTCATGCGCGCGAGCGCATCGATCGGCACGCCATAGCGATCGGCGAGCCTGGCGAGCGTGTCACCCTCCTGCACCTTGTAGCGCTTCGGCTGCGGCTGCCCGACGTACAGCTCGCGCGGATTGAGCTGATGCGCGAGCAGCTCCGTCGTCCACTGCCCCGCTTCCGGCGGCAGCCGCAGCCGGTAGTCGCGCGGCACGCGCAGCTGCCCGTCCCACACCGGGCGCAGCAGCGCCGGGTTCAGCGCGCGCAGCTCGTCGGTGTGGACATTGAGCACCCGCTCGAGCGTCGCCATCGGCACATAGCCCGGCACCGACACCAGCTGGAACTTCGCCTCGCTCTGCTTCTGCACGGCGCCGAAGTACTTGTCGGGGTTGTGATCGATGTCGAGAGCGGCGAGGAACGAAACGTAGAAGTTGCGCGAGGCGAAGCCGAAGGTGCGGCTGTTGTAGCGGCGCACGATGGTGACGATGTCGTCGGTGCCGAGCGTCTCCCTGGCGCGCATCATGCCGGCGGTACCGTGGTTGTAGGCGGTGATCGCGAGCGGCCAGGTGCCGAGCACCCGGTAGTTGTAGCCGAGGAGCTGCGCGGCGGCCTCGGTCGAGCGGAATGGATCGAGCCGGTCATCGACCGAGCGGTCGATGCGCATGTAACGCCGGCCGGTCGAGCGCATGAACTGCCACAGGCCGGCCGCGCCGACCTTGGAGTAGGCGGCCGGGTTGAACGAGGACTCGACGTGCGGCAGCACCGCGAGCTCGGCAGGCAGGCCGCGGTTGGCGAGCGTCTCCGCGATGTGCGTTTCCCATGCGCCGGCGCGGATCAGCCCCGCGCGGAAGCGGTCCGCCTGCCCGAGCTGGAAGCGGATATCGTCCACCGCCTCGCGCAGCCGCGCCGGGCTGGCCGCGCCCCACAGGTCCCTGATGCGCTGATCCTCCTCCGACAGCGGCGTGTCGCCCGCGGCGGCGATGCGGCGCAGCGCCGCCGCGAGTGATGCGCGGTGCGCGTCGACCTCGTGCTCGCGTGCGCCCTGCGAGGCATCGGGCGCGAAATGGATCGTGTCGTAGACGACTGCGAGGTTGTACTGGTCGTGGAGGAAGCCCGCGTTGGTATCGATCTGCGTGTAGACGCGGATCCAGAACTGCACGTCGGGCTCGAGCGCGGCCGGCCGCGGCATCGCGCCTTCGGCGGCCAGCGCTGGCGCGGCACACAGGACGCAAAGCCAGGCCAGGAGTGTTGCGGGAGCGCGTATTTTACGGGGTGTCGGCTTCATTTACACCCCGATAACACCCATATTCTCGTCTGAATTCAATTGTTTGTGATTCAGCCGGCTTCCCTGCCGAGAAACGCCTGTAGCGCAAAGCGTCGAGTATTTTGACACTTTCGATGTCCTCGAGCGGATTGTAGGCCGGAGCGCGGCCCCGCCACGGTAGCTTAGACCCTGAAAAATGGGCCCGGATCGTGCGCCGCGTCACATTTGTACAGCCCACGAGCTGCAACATGTCGCATCGCTTCAGTGGTACGGACCGCTGGCACGGGTGTTGCTCATATCCAGGCATCGGCGGCACGGCCGCACCTTTGGGAAGCAAGCGAGCCAGGGCAACAGACCGAAGAAATGCCGGGTCCGGAACAAAAGCAACTCGCCGGACACCGAGCTCATCAGATAACAACGAGAAGACGCTCCTCCACACAAGCAAGCGACCGACAACCCCGCGCAAGCGGGGTTTTTTTTCGCCGCTCGATCGTGGGTGAAATGCGCCGGACTGACAAGTGGCAGAATCGCCCGCATGCAGCGCTACAGAGCCCGCGCGGTGCGCGCGACGCTGCCGGCTCTCGCGGCCGTCGCAGCCTGCGCGCCGATCCTCGCCGCGCCGGATCCGTCCACGCCGCCGGCCGTGGGTCTGCAGACGCAAGTCACCTTCAGCGACTACTCCCCGCTCTCGACGAGCGCCGAGATCATGCGACGGCTCCTGAGCCCGCTCGCCGCGGCGCAGGTACAGCGCTCGCTCGAGCGCTCGAGTGAGCTCCTCCGCGATCAATCGATCGATCTGGCGGCGGAGCGCTTCGTGCTGTACGTGCCGGCGCGCGCCTCCGCGGACGGCTACGGACTGCTCGCGTTCGTTTCCCCCTGGGACGAGGCGCAGCTGCCGCGTGACTGGGCGCCGGTGCTCGACCGCTACGGCGTGATCTTCGTGAGCGCCGCGCGCTCCGGTAACTCCGCCGACGTAGTCGGCCGGCGCGAGCCGCTCGCGCTGCTCGCAGCCTGGAACGTGATGCAGCGTTACCCGGTGGATCCGCGGCGTGTGTACGTCGGCGGCTTCTCCGGCGGCTCGCGCATCGCGCTGCGCCTCGCGCTCGCCTATCCGGACCTGTTCCGCGGGGCGTTGCTGAATGCCGGCAGCGACCCGCTCGGCGCCGGCCCGCCGACCCCGCCGGCGCGCGCGCTGCTCGAGCGCTTCCAGCAGTCGACGCGGATCGTGTTCGTCACGGGAGAGCACGACGCGCTGCACCTGTCGATGGACCGGGCGAGTCTCGAGTCGATGCGTCAATGGTGCTTGTTCGATACCGCCGCCGAGATCACGCCTGGCGCGGGTCACGAGCTCGCGAGCCCTGCGGCGCTCTCCCGGGCGCTCGGCGCGCTCGCGGCCCACGTGCGCCCCGATGCGGCGCGGCTCGCGGCTTGCCGCGCCGACCTCGACCGGCAGCTGGCGGCGCGGCTCGCGCAGGTGCGCTCACTGATCGACGCCGGCAAGCGTACCGAGGCCCGCAAGGACCTCGAGGAGCTCGACCGGCGGTTCGGCGGGCTCGCCGCCCCGCAGAGCATGGCGCTCGCAGCGGCGCTCGAGTGAGGGTTGCGGGCGCGCACGCTAAGGCAAAAAAAGAGGCAGCCGGATGGCTGCCTCGTGGACCTAACGCACTGTCAGTTTGGTTGGTCTGTCGTACGGAGTCGCTCAACCACACTTGGAATCGCCGCAATTGAGGCACGTCATGCAGCCGTCCATCATGACGACCGCCGCGGTGCTGCACCGCCCGCACAGCTGCGCCCCTTCCGGGAAGTGCGGTTTGGCAAAGGCATCGGCCTGCTTGGCGCGCGCCTCGTACTCGGCGCGCTTCTCGTCGACGAGCTTGCGCTGGTGGACGTCGAGCTCTGGCTTTCTCATGAGCCCGATTGCCTGCAGGTGCTTCTCGATGACATGGCCGAGCTCGGCGATGATCGAGGGCATGAACTTCCCGCCCGGCTGCCAGTAGCCGCCGCGCGGATCGAACACCGCCTTCAGCTCGTCCACCAGGAAGGTGACATCGCCCCCCTTCCTGAATACCGCCGAGATGATGCGGGTGAGCGCCACGATCCACTGGTAATGGTCGAGGTTCTTCGAGTTGATGAATATCTCGAAGGGCCGGCGCTGCTCGTACTCGGTGCCCTCGTTGAGGAGGATGTCGTTGATGGTCACGTACATCGCATGATCGGAGATCGGCGTCTTGATCTTGTAGGTCTGCCCGATCAGCATCTCCGGCCGCTCGAGCCTCTCGTGCATGCGGATGACCTTGGCGGTGCGTCCGCTCTTGTCGCGCACCGTCTCGGGCTCGGCCGTCGCCACTGTGGCCTTCGGCTCCGGCGCCCTGGCCTTCTCGGCCGGCTTCTCGGCAGCCTTTTGGGCGGGCTTGTCCTCAGGCTTTACGACCTCGTACTTGACGATTTTCCGCGCAATCTTGATGGTCATAGTCGGTTTCCGGGCCGCACTGTCAGGCGGCAATGCAACGCTTGCATAGAGTCAAGAGGTTCCACAGTTCGTACTTCCATTCCGGGAACCTTTGGAATGGCCAGATGTGGTGGGCATTCAATTTACCGCCGCGCTCGCCGCAACACCGGCATGTGTAGTTATCCCGCTTAAAGCAGCTCTCTCGGGCAACCTTCATATCCAGACAGACGCGCAAGCGAACGCGGTCTGCTGTTATGCCACCCTTCCAATTCCATCGTTTGACGCCGAGATTGGCCGCCCGCAATTTTTCGCGCGTGGCTAACGTCGGACTACGCCGGGGCGCAATCCCCACCGATCGAAGCCAGTCACAAACCGTGGCACTCGCGACTTTCATCTGCTGGGCGATTTCGGCGCTCGTTTTTCCCTCGGCGTATAGCCGAGCTGTTTCACGTTTTAGAACACCGTCTGAATCACGCGCAAACTGTTTGCGCGTGCGTTCACGCATCTCTGGCGTCACGTAAGCCGAACGAGGGTTCTTCGGTAATTCCAGCTCGCGGCGCCAGTCGTACAACGTCGGCGCGGGAATCCCCGTTGAAGCGGCGACTTCAGTGATCGACCTGCCTTCGCGATACATCCTTGCAAGAAGCGGTAACGCCTTAAGCTTCCTTGCATCGGCGCGCTGGCGACCATGCGGCAACACGCCTCGGGTCCAGAGGCTCGCTGTCGGGGGGCTGATGCCGAGGGCCGCGGCAATCTCTCGTTGGAAGGCTCCTTCGGCGCGCATTCGACGAGCCAAGGCGACTTTGTCGGGGTCGGCCAGCATAGGACACCGTGCAAGTACGTCAGTACCTGCCGAAATACCCCTCTTTCAAGCTATCGAACAGATTCGCTGTTGTATGCATCTCGCCGTCGTACTCGATCTCCTCGTCGCCGCGCGCCTCGATTACCGAGCCATCCTCGAGCGTGAACTTGTAAATGGTGTTCTTGAGGTCCTGCTCCTTCACCAGCACGCCCTGGAACGCCTCAGGGTTGAAGCGGAAGGTGGTGCAGCCCTTGAGTCCCTGCTCGTGTGCATACAGATAGATGTGCTTGAATCTCTCGTAGGGGAAATCCGTAGGCACGTTCGCCGTCTTAGAAATCGATGAATCGACCCACTTCTGGGCCGCAGCCTGCACTTCGACATGTTCCTTGGGGGTGATGTCTTCGGAGGCGATGAAGTACTCGGGTAGTCTCTCAGCATCGGTCGTGCCCCCCGGCGTGGCGTTGGGATTGACGAGCTCGCGGTAGGCGAGCAGCTCGAACGAGTAGACGTCCACCTTCTCCTTGGACTTCTTTCCCTCGCGGATGACGTTGCGGAAATAGTGATGCGCGAACGACGGCTCGATGCCGTTCGACGCATTGTTGGCAAGTGACAGCGAGATGGTGCCGGTGGGCGCGATCGAGCTGTGGTGGGTGAAGCGCGCGCCGGTCTCGGCCAGCTCGTGCACCAGGCGCGGCGCGACCTCGGCCACGCGCTGCATGTAGCGGCTGTACTTCGCGTGCAGCAGCCGCCCGGCGATCTTCGCACCCGGCCGCCAGCCGTCGCGCGCCATTTCCGGGCGCTTGCGCAGCATCTCCTTGGTGACCGTGAACTCCTCGCTCATGATCGGCGCCGGCCCCTTCTCGCGGGCGAGCTCGAGCGCCGCTTCCCAGCCGGCGATCGCCATCTCGCGCGAGACGTCCTCGGTGAACTGCACCGCCTCGGGCGAGCCGTACTTCAGACGCAGCAGCGTCATGGTGCTGCCGAGCCCGAGGAATCCCATGCCGTGACGGCGCTTGCGCAGGATCTCCTCGCGCTGCTTCTCGAGTGGCAGGCCATTGACCTCCACCACGTTGTCGAGCATGCGCGTGAAGACCTTGACGACCTCGCGGTACTCGTTCCAGTCGAACTCGGCGAAGTCCGTGAACGGATGGCGCACGAAGCGCGTCAGGTTCACCGAGCCGAGCAGGCACGAGCCGTAAGGCGGTAATGGCTGCTCTCCGCATGGGTTGGTGGCGCGGATGTTCTCGCACCACCAGTTGTTGTTCATCTCATTAACGCGGTCGATGAGGATGAAGCCGGGCTCGGCGAAGTCATAGGTGGACGTCATGATCACGTCCCACACGCGCCGCGCCGGCAGCGTCTTGTAGACCTTGCAGGCCACCAGGCCTTCGTCGTTTACGACGTAACCCTCGTGGATCGACCATTCACGCCACACGAACTTGCGCCCGTCGCCGAGATCGGGGCGCTCGGCCTCGAACTCGCGCAGCGTCAGCGGGAAGGCGAGCTTCCACTCGCGGTCCTCGCGCACCGCCTGCATGAACTCGTCCGTAATCAGCAGCGACAGGTTGAACTGGCGCAGGCGGCCGTTCTCGCGCTTGGCGCGGATGAACTCCATGACATCCGGGTGGCCGACGTCGAAGGTGCCCATCTGCGCACCGCGGCGGCCGCCGGCGGAGGAGATGGTGAAGCACATCTTGTCGAAGATATCCATGAAGGACAGCGGCCCCGAGGTGTAGGCGCCCGCGCCCGAGACGTACGCACCGCGCGGCCGCAGCGTCGAGTGCTCGTAGCCGATGCCGCAGCCCGCCTTCAGCGTGAGTCCCGCCTCGTGCACCTTCTTCAGGATGTCGTCCATCGAGTCGCGGATCGTCCCCGACACCGTGCAGTTGATGGTCGAGGTGGCGGGCTTGTGCTCGAGCGCGCCGGCGTTCGAGGTCACGCGCCCGGCGGGAATCGCACCGCGGCGCAGCGCCCACAGGAAGCGCTCGTACCACTGCTCGCGCACTTCGAGGCTCTCCACATCGGCGAGCGCGCGCGCGACGCGCTTGTAGGTGTCGTCCATCGTCCTGTCGATGGGCGTCCCATCCTTGGCGCTCAGGCGATACTTCTTGTCCCAGATATCGAGCGATGCTTCCTGGAACGGAATGGCATCGATGTCATTGGGGTCGATCTTCACTACGGTGTTCATGGAATCCGCGGCGCTCCGGAAATCTTTTTGACGCCTAGTCCAACGGATTACAGGGAAAAACCAGCCAAAATGCGGCGCTCAAGGAACCGCAAGCCTGACCGGTACCTGACTGTCCTTACTGAAGTGGACCAGTTCAGGGCCCTGAAACCTCCCCCGACTGCGTGACCCTCGTCGCTCTCGCGAACACAAGATCTTGTGTCGGGGTCAAAAGCCTAATGACCGTGCGCGGGTGCGTCAAGATTGAAAACCATATTTTGTCGTGTCATTTTTATCTAGTTATTTCAAATATTTACAGCATTCTCCGCAGAAAAAGTGCATGATAATTTTTAAAGAACCACGGCCCTGGGAAGTCAACCCGCCAACGCAATATATTGTGCTCAGGTCGAGCACAGGTTTTGCACAGACTTACCCACAAGCGCAGCTATGTGAGGGCGATTTTCGCGATGGTCAGGCGCTCGCCGACTAACGCAGAAAGACACCTCCACCGCTGCGGGCAATCCCGGCCCGCACCGCGGTTCGCGCTCGCGAAAGCCCGCCGCCCGCTCCCCTTGAAACCACCGGCGCCCATCCGCACATCGAGGCTAAGCGCGCTTGCGCAGCGGTTTTTTTTAACTTCAGTTCCAAGAGGAGACCTTTCAATGACTATCGTTCGTTACGAGCCGTGGGCGCTCTTCGGGCGGCTGCGACGCCCGCTCGATCAGGCCTTGGGCGATACCGACGCCGAGAGCGTCAGCTGGATTCCGCGCGTCGACGTCCGCGAGGAGACCGAGCGCTTCCTGGTCGCGGCCGACCTGCCGGGCGTCGAGGGCAAGGACATCGAGATCACGGCCGACAAGGGCGTGCTCACGATCCGCGGCGAGCGCCGCTCCGAGAAGAAGGCTGCGGACCAGGGCTACGAGCGCGTCGAGCGCGCGAGCGGCTCGTTCCTGCGCCGCTTCACGCTGCCCGAGACTGCCGACGCCGAGGCCATCAAGGCGACGCACGTGAATGGGGTGCTCGAGCTGAGCATTCCGAAGCGTCCGCAGGCACTGCCGCGGCGCATTGACGTCCAGGCCGCCTGACAAAGCCAAAGCTCCTCCGGCGGCGCCCGCGTGGCGCCGCCGGCTCGAGCTTTCTTCTGCGGCTCAAGCCCCGCATCACGGCGCGGGCTAGAATTCCCGCCAGCATGAAAGCCGCGTTTCTCGCCCTCGGACTCGGCGCGCTCGCGCTCATCCCAGCCGCTTCGGCCGGCATTCCTCCGGCGGTCGGCGACACGCCGCTCCCGTCCCTCGCGCCGATGATCCGCAAAGTCTCGCCCGCGGTGGTGAACGTCGCCACCCGCGGCACGGTGCGCGACAGCGGCGCGCAGAACCCGCTGCTCCAGGACCCGTTCTTCCGCCGCTTCTTCGACCTGCCGCGGGGCACGGCCCCGCGCGAGCACCTGTTCCGCAGCGCGGGCTCGGGCGTCATCTTCGATGCCCGGCAGGGCTACATCGTCACCAACGCGCACGTCATCGAGAACGCGAACGAGATCACCGTGACGCTGCAGGACGGGCGCGACCTCAAGGCCGAGGTGGTCGGGAGCGATCAGCCCTCGGACGTCGCCGTGCTCAAGGTGAGCGCCGACGGGCTCGCGCAGATGCCGCTCGGCGATTCCTCGCGCCTCGAGGTCGGCGATTTCGTCGTGGCCATCGGCAATCCCTTCGGACTGCAGCACACCGTCACCTCGGGAATCGTCAGCGGGCTGTCGCGCACCGGCATCAATCCCGACGGCTACGAGGACTTCATCCAGACCGACGCCTCGATCAATCCGGGCAATTCCGGCGGCGCGCTCGTGAATCTGCGCGGCGAGCTGATCGGTATCAATACCGAGATCGTCTCCAGCACCGGCGGCAACGTCGGCATCGGTTTCGCCATTCCGGTCAACATGGCGCGCAGCGTCATGGACCAGCTGGTCAGGTACGGCGCGGTCAAGCGCGGCCAGCTCGGGGTCACCATGTACACGGTCACCCCCGATATCGCCCACTCGCTCGGGCTCGCGAGCGCGGTCGGCGCGCTGGTATCGCAGGTGGTCGAGGGCTCGCCGGCAGACAAGGCCGGGCTGCGCGTCGGCGACGTGATCACGTCGGTGAACGGCCAGCCGGTAAAATCCAACAGCGAGTTGCGCAACGCGATCGGGCTGCTGCGCGTCGGCGACCGCATGGACATCGGGCTGGTGCGCGACGGCAAGCCCATGCGCGTGACCGCGGTGATCGCCGCGGCCCCGGGACACTGAAGGAGGCGCCGTGAATATCTGTGTGCTCGGCGGAACCGGCTTCGTCGGCAGCGAGCTCGTCGCGCGCCTGGCGCTCGACGGGCACTGGGTGCGGGTGCCGACCCGCAACCTGGCGCGCGCCGAGCGTCTGCGCGTGCTCGACACGGTCGAGCTGCGCGTGGCCGACGTGCACGCGCCACCGGCGCTCGGCCAGCTGTTCGCCGACTGCGACGCCGTGATCAATCTCATCGGCATCCTCAACCCGCGGCGCGGCGCCAGCTTCCACGCGGTGCACACCGAGCTCCCGGCCAAGGTGATCGCGGCGGCGCGCGGCGCCGGGGTGCGGCAGGTGCTGCACATGAGCGCGCTCGGCGCCGACGTGCGCGCGCCGAGCCAGTACCTGCGCAGCAAGGCCGCGGGCGAGACGCAGCTGCGGGCCGCGGCACCCTCATCCGCACACGCGCAGCCGGCGGTGACCGTCTTCCGGCCATCGGTGATCTTCGGTGCCGGGGACTCGCTCACCAACCGCTTCGCCGGGCTCCTGCGCCTCACCGCCGGCTTCCTGCCGCTGGCGCGCGCACCTGCGCGCTTTGCGCCGATCCACGTGCTCGACGTGGCGGAGGCCTTCCGGCGCGCGCTCGGCGCCCGCGCGTGCTTCGGCCAGACCTACCAGCTGTGCGGACCCGATATCCTGACACTCGGCGAGATCGTGCGTCTCACCGCGCGCATCGCCCGCCTCCCCTGCCACGTCGTGCCGCTCCCCGACGTGGCGGCGCGCCTCCAGGGGCTCGTGATGGGCCTCCTGCCCGGCAAACCCTTCTCGCTCGATAACTTCCGCTCGCTCACTGTCGATTGCGTATGCCAGGAGGACGGCTGCGCACGGCTCGGCATTCACCCGCAGCACATGCTGGCCGTGCTGCCCACCTACCTCGGCGGGGACGACATCGAGACGCAGCTTGCGCTGCTGCGCCGGACCGCGGACCGCTAGGAAGGCGGTGCGGCCTGAGCTGCGGGTGACTGCGCCCCGCACAGCTGCGCGTGACGCTCGGCGCGCGGCGCCTTCGCGAGCTCGCGCACCGCGGTGTAGAAGCGCATCAGGTCGTCGTTCTCGGCGGCGAGCAGCCGTTTGAAGCCCGGCACGCACTCATAGTAGGTCGCCACCGCCGCGAGCTGCGCGTTGTTGAGCCCGCTCGCGATCCATTCGTCGTACACCGGGTAGTGCACGCCCTGGCGGCGCTCGAGCGCACGGATGTCCGCGGCCAGCTCCGCCAGGACCCGCTGCTTGCCGGCGCGCAGCTCGCCGACCGGTGCCCCCGAGTCGTACAGCGCGGCGAGCCGCGCGCGCGCGGGCCTGAGCAACGCGAGCAGTGCCGCCTCGCGCTCCTGCTCGGTGTGGAGGCGGCCGATGCGCAGCGCTGCGCCCTGATGCTCGAGCCAGCGTGTGAGTCCCACCTCCTCGACCGTGGTCGCGAACGCCTCGTTGAACTCCGAATCGTTGCGCACGTAGATGAGCTGGTGCGCCAGCTCATGAAAGATGGTCGCGGCGAGCTCATCGTCGTCGTAACGCAGCATGCTGGAGACCACCGGATCGGCAAACCTGCCGAGCGTCGAGTAGGCCGGCACGCCCTCGACCACGACATCGAAGCCGCGCGCCTCGAGCTCGAGCCCCAGGTCGCGCGCCCGCCGCTCGTGGAAGTAGCCGCGGTAGGCGACGCAGCCGGCCACCGGGAAACACCAGCGCTTGGGGTGCAGGGAGAACTCCGGCGCCGCCACCACGTTCCACACGACGAACGGGCGGCCGATGTCGGCGTAGCTGCGGTAGCTGCCGTTATCCGGCAGCGCCAGCTCCTGCGAGGCGAACTCGCGCGCCGCGCGCACCTCGGTGAGGCGCGTGCGCAGCGCAGGCGGCGTCCCGGGATCGTCGATCACCGTAGCGATCGGGACCCGCGCGTGCAGCAGCCGGTACTCCCCGCTGGCCGCCTGTGTGAGATAGCAGCCGCCGAGCAGCGCGCACAGCGCGCCGGTGGAGAGCGCGCGCGCCGCCGCTAACACAGCATGCGCGCCGGCCGGGAGCTGCCGCAGCACGCTGCCTCTCAGGGTCTCGGTTAACATGCGCACCATGCGAGTCTACTTGGTCGGTGGCGCAGTCCGGGACCGCCTGCTCGGGCTTGCGGTGCGCGAGCGCGACTGGGTGGTCGTCGGCGCCCTGCCTGAGGAGCTCGAGAGTCAGGGATACATGCCCGTGGGGCGCGAGTTCCCGGTGTTCATCCATCCCACCACGCACGAGGAGTACGCGCTGGCGCGCCTCGAGCGCAAGGTGGCGCCCGGCTACCACGGCTTCACCACGCAGTTCTCGCCCGAGGTCACGCTCGAGGAGGACCTGAAGCGCCGCGACCTCACCATCAACGCCATGGCCGAGAGTGAGGTGGGCGAGCTCATCGATCCCTACGGTGGTCGGTCCGACCTCGCCGCCCGCGTGCTGCGCCACGTGTCGGACAGTTTCACGGAGGACCCGGTGCGCGTGCTGCGCGCGGCGCGCTTCGCGGCACGCTTTGCCGGCCGTGGCTTTCGCATCGCGGATGAGACCATGGAGCTCATGCGCCGCATGACCGCATGCGGGGAGGTGAACGCGCTCACTCCCGAGCGGGTATGGCAGGAGACCGAGCGCGCGCTCGCCGAGGACCACCCGCAGGTGTTCTTCGCGACGCTGCGTGAGTGCGGCGCGCTCAAGGTGATCTATCCCGAGATTGACGCGCTCTACGGCGTGCCGCAGCCGCCCAAATGGCACCCGGAGATCGACACCGGCGTGCACGTGATGCTCGCGCTCGCCTGCGCCGCGCGCAGCCGCGCCTCCACCGCGGTGCGTTTCGCGGTGCTCATGCACGATCTCGGCAAGGCGCGCACGCCGCCCGAGCTATGGCCGAAGCATCACGGCCACGAGGAGGCCGGCGTACCGTTGATCGAGGCTCTCGCCGATCGCCTCAGGGTCCCCGGCGCACACCGCGAGCTGGCGATCCTGGCCGCGCGCGCGCACACGCGGGTGCACCGGGCACTGGAGCTCCGCCCCGAGACAGTGTTGAAACTTCTGCAGGAGTGCGACGCCTTCCGCCGTCCCGAGCGCTTCGCGAAGCTCCTGGAGGTATGCGAGGCGGATGCCCGCGGCCGCACCGGGCTCGAGGCCGAGCCGTACCGCCAAGCCCCGTATCTGAAGGCAGCGCTCGCCGCGGCGGCAGCGGTGACGCTCTCCGAGGCCGAGCGTCGTGGCCTCAAGGGTCCGGCCATCGGCGAAGAGATGCGGCGGCGGCGGCTCGCGGCGGTGAGCGCGGTCAAGGCGGCCGCGCCCGCGGCTTGAGGCCGGCGGCCTAGCGCATCGTGCCCATGGCCACGAGCACGAGCAGCGTCGAGCCGAGGACGATGCGGTACCACGCGAAGACCGTGAAGCGGTGCGACTGCACGTAGCGGAGCAGCCACTTCACGGCGATGAACGCCACCACCAGCGAGACCACGAACCCGATCGCGACCGCGTTCCAGTCCTCGCTGCCGGCCTGCCCGCGTACCTTGAGGAGCTCGTAACCGGTGGCGGCGAACATGGTGGGAATGCCCACGAGGAAAGCGAATTCGGTCGCCGCCGGCCGCAGCGTCAGACCGGCGAGCATGGCCGCGAAGATGGTGGAGGCGGAGCGCGAGGTACCGGGAAACACCGCCGCGAGGATCTGGCACAGGCCGACCCAGATCGCGACGTTCCAGGTGACCGTCGAGCTCTGCGGGCGGCGTGCGACGTACGCCTCGATGACCAGGATCAATACGCCGCCGATGAGGGTGGCGAGGGCGATCGGCAGCACCGACTCGGGCAGCTTCCACCCCAGGCGGGTCGCGATGAAGCCGCCGGCCGCAGTGATCAGGAAGGCAACGATGAGCTTCGCCAGGTAGTCACGCTGCGCCGGCTGGTTGAAGTGCGTCAGGAGATCCACGAGGCGGCGCCAGTAGATCAGGACGATCGCGAGAATGGCGCCTGCCTGGATCGAGACGTTGAAGAGCTCGGAGCGCTCTCCCAGCCAGTGCTCCGCGATGAGCAAATGGCCCGTGCTGGAGATGGGAAGAAATTCGGTGATGCCCTCGACGATGCCGAGGATCGTGGTGTTCAAGATGTCGGACACGGGTCGGGATTTCCTGGACGCTGGCGGGACGCCATCTTAACCGGCGCCCGCCGCGACCGCGCGCCTCGCAAAAAGTCACAACTGGCGGCGCAGGTCCTGGAGCGTAAAACCCGCGAGCGCTGCCTCGTACCCGCGCGAGAGCGCCATGGCCTTGAAGGCTTCGCCCATCTCCTCCGGCATGACGAGGCGGCGTGCCTCGCCGGCGAGCCGCGCCCGGCTCGCGGCGTCGGGCGCGGCGGCCACCTCCCCCTCGAGCCCGAGTGCGAGCAGGAAGGCGGCCTGGGTGGCGAAGCCGCTCACCTCGAGCCCGGCGAGCGAGGCGGCCTCGGCGACGCGCGTGAAGTCGACCCACGCGGTGATGTCCTGTACGCCTAAGTTGACGAACGGGTCGTCGTGGGCGTGCTGACGGAAGTGGCAGCGCAGCGTCCCCGCGACGCGTTGCGGGTGGTAGTAGTGAGCCCGCGGCAGACCGTAATCGATCAGCAGCACGATCCCCCGCTCGAGGCATTCCCCCAGCGTCGCGATCCAGGGTCCCACTCGCAGGTTCACCTCCGAGGTGTAACCGTCGGGGAGTGAGCCCTGCGGCGCAGCGAACAGCGCCGCGCAGGCTTGTGCGAGTGCGGCCTCCGGCGGCCCCTCCGCCGCGTGCAGCGTGCCGCCGGGTGCGAGGGCGACGCCGAGCTCGTACAGCGTGCCGCCGCGCAGCCTGAAGCGCCGCACGGGCAGCGCGTCCGCCACCTCGTTGGCGAGGATCACCCCGCGGAGCGGCGTCTGCGGCAGCCGCTCGAGCCAAACGACACGCGCCCGCAGGTGCGGCGCCAGCGCATCGAGGTACGCCCGCTGGCGGGCGGCGAGGTCGCCGCTCACCTCGAGGATCGCATAACGCTCCGGCAGCACATCCAGGGCGTCGAGCGCGGCGAGGATCGCGGCGGCCAGCGAGCCGGTACCCGCGCCGAGCTCGAGGATCTCGCCGCCGGTGGCGCGCAGCACCTGCGCGCACTGCGCCGCAATGCAGCTTCCGAAGAGCTGCGAGACCTCGGGGGCGGTGACGAAATCCCCGCCGCTGCCGAGCTTCCAGCTGCCGGCGCTGTAGTAGCCGAGTCCCGGCGCATAGAGCGCGAGCTCCATGAATCGCTCGAAAGAGAGCCAGCCGCCGGCGGCGGTGAGCTCGGTGCGGATGAGCGCCGCGACGGCCTCGCTGTGGCGCTGCTCCTCGGGGCTCAAGGCGGGAAGCATTGAGCGCGCGGCCGATGGAGTCATAATCGGCGCCCATGACGCGAGCTAATCCCGAGCCGGCCGAGGCGCTGCCGGCGCCGAGCAAGCTGCTCGCCGGCAAGACGGCGCTCGTGACCGGCGCGGCGCGGCGCGTGGGCGCGACGATCGCGCGCGTGCTGCACGGGGCGGGCGCCAACGTCCTGGTCCACTACCGCAGCTCCGCCGAGGATGCCGCGCGGCTCGCCGCCGAGCTCAACGCGGCGCGCGCCGGCTCGGTGAGCCTCGCCGAATGCGACCTGCTGGATGTGACGCGGCACTCGGGGCTCATCGCCACCGCCGTACAGGCCTTCGGGGCACTCGACATCCTGGTGAACAACGCCTCGAGCTTCTACCCCACCCCGGTCGGCGACATCACCGAGATCGACTGGGATGATCTCGTCGGCACCAATCTCAAGGCGCCGCTGTTTCTCGCACAGGCCGCGGCTGCCGCGCTCCACGAGCGCGGCGGACTCATTGTTAATCTCGCCGATATCCACGGCATGCGCCCGCTGCGCCGCTATCCGGTGTACAGCCTCGCCAAGGCCGGCGTCATCATGCTGACCCTCTCGCTCGCCCGCGAGCTCGGCCCGCACGTGCGGGTGAATGCCATCGCGCCCGGGCCGGTCATGTGGCCGGAGGACGGGATGGATTCGGTGCTGCAGGCGAGGATCGTCGCGAGCACCGCGCTCAAGCGTCCCGGCTCCCCGGTCGATGTGGCGCGAGCGTGCCTGTTCTTCGCGGCGGAGGCGCCGTACGTCACGGGCCAGATCCTCGCGGTCGACGGCGGGCGCAGCATCGGCTGGTGACATGGCTCAGGACCCCGAGCCCGGGGCCGGTGCGATCCGCTCGAGCGGGTGCGCCTGCCTGTCGAAGCGCCGCCACAGCTCGCCGATGGTGAGTCCGGCGGTCGGGTGCAACAGCTCCGGGGCGAGCTCCGCCAGCGGACCCAGCATGTAGGCGCGCCGCACCAGGTCCGGGCGCGGAAGCTCAAGTCCCGGCGCCTCGCAGACCAGGTCGCCATAGAGCAGCAGGTCGAGGTCGATGGAGGGCGGCGCCCGGCGCGGCGCATCGCGTGCCCGCCCGCAGCGGCCCTCGATCGCGCGCAGCCGCTCGAGCACCGCGTGCACCGGCAGCCCAGTGCTGAAGCCTGCGACCAGGTTGATGAAGTCGCCGCCGTCGAGGCCGAGCGCGCGATTGCGATACCAGGAGGAGAAGCGTGCGCCGGGAAACTCGCGCGCGAGCTCCGCGACCGCCAGTTGCAGGTGGCGCTCCGGCTCGAGGTTGCTGCCTGCCGCGACGTAAACCTCCGCCATCGCTGCGCCTCAGCGCGGCAGGTCGGCGCGCGTGCGCTCGATCACCACACCGACGTCGCGCGAGTTACGGATGGCGCCCGGCTTGCTGACCGAGATGCGCACCCACTCGAGCGCGAATTCCCCGAGGATGACGAGCGCCAGCCGATGCGCGAGCGTCTCCACCAGCTTGAATTCCGATGCGCTGACGAACTCGAGCGTCCGTTTGGCCACCTTCATGTAGTCCAGCGTGTCGGCGACCTCGTCGGTGAGCGAGGTGCGCCGGCAGTCGACCGACATCTCGAGGTCGACCACGACCGTCTGGCGGACACGCCTTTCCCAGTCGATGAAGCCGATGATGCATTCGGCGGTCAGGCCGTGCAGAAAAAGCCGGTCGCCGGAGCGCTGTGTCATGGCAGCTCGCCTTGGGGGGTTCAGGTGTCAGGCCGCCAGCTGCGGAAGCGAGGCGAGCGGCCACTGCGCGCGCGCTTCGATGGCAAGGCCGCCGCGCTGCCCGGCCTTGAGGCGTGCGAGCCCGGCCACCGCGATCATGGCCGCATTGTCGGTGCAGAACTCGATGCGGGGATAGTACACGCGCGCCCCGTGCGCGCGGGCGGCGGCGCTTAAGCGCTCGCGCAAGCTGCGATTGGCGCCGACGCCGCCGGTGACCACGAGCGCGCCGAGGCCGGTGTAGTCGAGCGCGCGCAGCGCCTTGGCGGTGAGCGTGCCGCAGATCGCCTCCTCGACGCCGCGCGCGATATCGGCACGGCGCTGCTCGGTGAGCGGGGCGGCGCGCACCGCGTGCAGCACCGCGGTCTTCAGGCCCGAGAAGCTGAACTCGAGCCCGGGGCGATCGAGCATGGGACGCGGGAAGAGGCAGGCGCCGGGCGTACCGCGGCGGGCGATCTCGGCGAGCTGCGGGCCGCCGGGATACGGGAGACCCAGGAGCTTCGCGGTCTTGTCGAAGGCTTCGCCGGCCGCGTCGTCGCGCGTCTCGCCGAGGAGGCGATAGCTGCCGATCGCGGCCACCTCGATGAGCATCGTGTGGCCGCCGGAGACCAGCAGCGCTACGTGCGGAAAGGGCGGCGGCTCGCTCTCGAGGAGTGGCGCCAGCAGGTGCCCCTCGAGGTGATGCACGCCGAGCGCCGGGATCTTCCAGGCGTAGGCGAGACTCGCGGCGAGCGAAGCGCCGGTGAGCAGCGCGCCGATCAGGCCGGGGCCGGCCGTGTACGCAACGCCGGACAGATCCTCCGGCCGGGTGGCCGAGCGCGCCAGCGCCGCCTTCACCAGCGGCAGCAGGCGGCGCACGTGATCGCGCGAGGCGAGCTCCGGCACCACGCCCCCGTAGGCGCGATGCAGCTCCACCTGGCTGTAGAGCTCGTGCGACATGAGACCCGCCTCCGCGTCCAGTACCGCGGCGGCGCTCTCATCGCAGGAGGATTCGATGGCAAGCACGCGCATGAGGAAATTCTAGACGATCCGCGCGCCCGGCAGCCGGAAACCAACGTGCCGATGCTATAGTGCTTCGACGATGTGCCTCCGCGCACGATCGGCTGTCGCGTCGACCCAGTCGCTGCAATCCCGTGCGGCGTCTGTTGTTCTGACCCTCGCGCTCCTTGCCCTCGCCGCACGAGCTGCGGCGGCCGAGCCGTGCAAGCTCGGACGCGCTGGCGAGCTTCCCGTCACCATGGAGGGCATGCAGCCACTGGTGCACGCCGCGATTAACGGCAAGGATGCCCTTTTCATCGCCGACAGCGGCGCTTTCTTCAGCACGCTGACGCCCGCGGGCGCGCATCAGTTCAATCTGACCCTGGAGCCGGCGAATCCCCACTTCTCACTGGGCGGCGTCGGTGGCGAGGCTCAAACCTGGGTCACCACCGTACGGACCTTCACTCTCTTCAAGATGGACCTGCCGAAAGTACCCTTCCTGGTCGCGGGTAACGATCTGGGCCACGGTGCGATAGGGCTACTCGGCCAGAACGTCTTACAGCTCGGCGACGTCGAGTATGACCTGGCGAACGGCGTCATCAACATCATGCGCACGCACGGTGACTGCCGGAAGGCATCACTCGCCTACTGGGCCAACGCCAAGGGTCTTCCTTACTCGGAGATCGATATCGATTTCGCCAGGGCCGAGAACCCGCGAACGACCGGCGAGGCTTATGTGAACGGCAGCAAGATCCGGGTCCTGTTCGATACCGGTGCGAGCGCTTCCCTCCTGACACTCGACGCCGCCAGGCGCGCCGGCGTCACTCCCGACAGCCCCGGGGTCACCGCCGGGGGCACGTTCACCGGCATCGGCCGCCGTACGGCCCGCACCTGGATCGCCCCGTTCGCGAGCTTCAAGATCGGCGACGAGGAGATCCGCAACACCCATCTGCGCATCGGCGACCCAGAGCTGCACGGGACCGACATGCTGATCGGAGCGGACTTCTTTCTCTCCCACCACATCCTGGCTGCGAGCAGCCAGCGCAAGCTCTATTTCACCTACAACGGTGGCCCGGTGTTCAACCTGACAACCGTGCCTGCGCCCGCGGCGGATGCCGCCAAACCCGGCGCACCGGCGGCCGCCGCAACGGCGACCGAGCCTCCCTCCGGGGAGTCGCTCGATGCCGCGGGCTATGCGCGGCGCGGCAGCGCCTCGGTCTCGCGCCGCGACTACGCGCACGCCCTCGCCGACCTGACCAGGGCAATCGAGCTCGAACCGGCGCAGGCCGACTATTTCTTCGAGCGCGGCACGGCCTACGCGGCGGACCAGCAGGCGGACAAGGCGCTCGAGGACTTCACCCAGGCAATCAGGCTCAAGCCCGATGATGTGCGCTCGCTCATGGCGCGCGCCGCGCTCCGCGCAGAGCGCAACGACGCCGCCGATGCCATCACCCCCGACCTCGACGCCGCCGACCGTGCCGCCCCCAGGGAAGCGGACCTGCGCCTGGCGCTCGGCGACCTGTATCAACGCATGCGCAACTACCCGGCGGCAATCACACAGTACGACCACTGGATCGAGTCCCACAACCGCGACGACGTCCAGATGCCGCGCGCGCGTGACTTGCGTTGCCGGGCACGGGTGCTCACGGGGCAGGGGCTCGATCAGGCGCTCGACGACTGCAACTTCGCGGTACGCAGGCGCCCCAAGGAGGCGGATTTCATCGAGAGCCGCGGATTCGTCTACCTTCGCCAGGGCAAGTACGACAAGGCGATCGCCGACTACGACGCGGCGCTCGCGCTCAATCCGCGGCTCGCCTGGGCGCTCTACGGACGGGGTGTCGCGAAGCAGCACCAGGGCCAGGCCGCCGCCGGGCAGGCCGACATCGCCGCGGCGACCGCTCTCGCACCCAGGATCGCCGCGGAGGCTGCCGGCCAAGGCCTGCTGCCCTGACGCACGCCGCGCGCGTGTAGTTCCTCAGTTACACGATCTCGAGGGAACACCTGGCACGACCCCCCATGATTGAAGTTGAAGTATCGCGGGCGTAGCATCCGCGGCCTGGCGACAACCAACACGTCGCCAACAATCAACAGCAAGGGACCATCAACATCAAGGTCGGTGCAGGGAGGCACCCGACGCCCCTCACTGCCCCGTTCAGGCTCGCGAAAGCAGAGGAGGAAGCACATGTCACCGCGCACTGCCGGATCGATTCTCACGCTGGCGCTGTTAGTGTCGCCGCTCGCCGCGCACGCCGACCACAAGGACAACTTTCCGCTTCTCGAGGCGACAGTTGCCCAGCTCGAGGCCGCGATGGCGGCCGGGAGGCTGACTTCCGAGCAGCTCACGCGCGCCTACATTCAGCGCATCGAGCAGCTCGACCAGGGGGGACCTGCCGCCGGAGTCAACGCGCTGATCGAGTTGAATCCGGACGCGCTCGCCATCGCACGCCAGGCCGACGCCCTGCGCCGGCAGGGCAAGGTGCTCGGGCCCCTGCACGGCATTCCGGTGCTGCTCAAGGCCAACATCGACACCGGCGACAAGATGCAGACCACCGCGGGCTCGCTCGCGTTGCAGGGCACGCCGGCCCCGAAAGACTCGACCGTCGCCGCGAACCTCCGCGCCGGCGGTGCCGTAATTCTCGGCAAGACCAATCTGTCGGAGTGGGCGAATTTCCGCTCCTTCTTCTCAGTCAGCGGCTGGTCGGCGATCGGCGGACAGACCCACAACCCCTACGGGCTCGATCGCAACCCGTGCGGCTCGAGCTCAGGCTCGGGCGCCGCGGTGTCCGCCAACTTCACGGCCGTTTCGATCGGCACGGAGACCGACGGCAGCATCGTCTGTCCCGCCAACGCCAACGGAGTGGTCGGCATCAAGCCCACCGTCGGCCTCACGAGCCGCGCCGGGGTCGTGCCCATCTCCCACACTCAGGACACCATCGGTCCCCACGGGCGCACCGTCGCCGACGCCGCGGTCACGCTCGGCGTGATGCAGAGCCGGACCTACGACGGCCGCGATCCGGCCACCGGCGGCGTGCCGCTCGGCTGGCAGGGACGCTTCACCCGGCCGGCCAACATCCCGACCGACTACACGCAGTTCCTGAACCCGAACGGGCTGATGGGTGCGCGGCTCGGCGTGACACGACAGGGGATCGACAACGCGCCTGCGCAGGTAGTCGCGGCCTTTGAGTCCGTGCTCGCGGCGCTCAAGGCGGCGGGCGCGACCGTCATCCAGCTCGACGGTGCCAACGCAGACGTCTCGCCGGCCTTCACGTTCCCGCCGGCGACCGCCGAGACGCTGGTTCTCGAGTTCGACTTCAAGGGCGACGTGCAGAGCTATTTCGCCACGCGCGTCGGGGTGCCGGTGGCGGGTGGAACGCTCGCGGATGCGATCGCGTTCAACAACGCCAACGCCGATGCCGAGATGCCCTTCTGGGGCCAGGAGATCTTCACCGAGGCGCAGGCGCTGCTGCCCGGCGCCGACACTCCGCAGACCGACCCCAACCTCGGGGTGCCCGCGGGCACCACATACAACCAGGGGCTGGCGATCGATCAGTCCGCCGTCGTCAACGGCATCGACCTCGCGCTCTCCACTTATCACCTCGATGCGGTGGTGGCGCCGACGGACAACCCCGCGTGGTCGACCGATCTGCTGTACGGCGATCACTTCGTCTTCGGCAGTTCGGGGCTCGGCGCTCCGGGTGGCTATCCGTACGTGCAGGTCCCGGCCGCGAATGTGTTCGGCATTCCCCTCGGCCTCACCTTCTTCGGCACCGCCTTCAGCGAGCCGAAGCTGATCACGCTGGCGTCCGGCTTCGAGGCGGTGACACAGGAGCGGAGCAAGAACCCGCCGCAGCTCACGCCCACGATCCCTGACGATCACATCCAGGGTGTGCCGCTCAACGTGCCCCGCGGGCGCGATACGAAAAAGCCGGCGGACTGGCATCCGTACCATCTGTAGCGCCGGACTCACGCCGTCCGGAGCCTGGTATGCGAACGTCCGGCGCTCGCAAAGCGCCGGACCTCGTGCCGCGCGCGGCTACTTGGTTGCGGTCCGGATCTTCTCCGCCGCGGCGACCGCCTCGTGGACCTTGGCCATCGCGCCGTCGGCCGCCGTCTTGGCGCATTCCGCCTCGCTCGGCGTCGAGTTCGGATACTGGCGGCCGATCTCTTTGCAGGCCTGTTCCGCCGCATCCTTGACACGCTGCTCGAACGCTACGGCCCCCGTGTGCGTGGAAAGATCAAGGCCCTCCGAGCTCACGCCGTAGCTCAGTGTGACGTCCTGGATCGGCACACCGCTCGAGGAACGGCCGACCGTCTTCGCAGTGATGCTGCTGGCGACAACCCGCGTCGCCTGGACTTTCACCTCCGGGACGCCCTGTGCCAGAACCACGCCGGCGACCAGGGCCGCCGCGGCAGATACCGCAACAAGTTTGATGCTCATAGCCTCTCTCCCAACCTTGAGTTCTCTCGATTAACGCCGTTGTGACATCGCCTTGCACAATAGGCGTGCGGTGGGCAGCCTCAATACGTACTTGTGGAGCTTAGTTTTTGCCTTTGCTGCGCCGCTCTCGTAGAATCCCCCGCCCCCGTGCGGCGTGCCTGCGGACACCACCCTCGGGTGCGGGATAAATCTCCTTATCTGTCAATGACCTGAGGTTTCGATGCCGAGCGTGCGAGTGCGTGAGAACGAGTACTTCGATGCCGCCCTGCGGCGTTTCAAACGCGCCTGCGAGAAGGCCGGCATTCTCACCGAGCTCCGCCGCCGCGAGTTCTACGAAAAGCCGACGCAGGAGCGCAAGCGCAAGAAGGCGGCCGCCATCAAGCGCCACATGAAGCGCGTCTCCCGCGACGGCATGCGCAGCTCCCGCTGACGCAGCGGCTCAGTACCCACCCGACAACTACCGACACCGACGGCCACTGACGGCGGCCGCGTACGCATGGCGCTGAAAGAACGCATCACCGAAGACATGAAGGCCGCGATGAAGGCCGGGGACAAGGAACGCCTCGGCACCATCCGCCTGGCGCTCGCTGCCATCAAGCAGCGCGAGGTCGACGAGCGCATCATGCTCGATGACCCGCAGGTGCTCGCCGTGCTCGACAAGATGATCAAGCAGCGCCGCGAGGCGATCACCCAGTTCCAGACCGGGGGACGGGCGGATCTGGTCGCCAAGGAGACCGCCGAGATCGGCGTGCTGCAGGGCTACCTTCCTTCGCAGATGAGCGAGGCGGATATCGACGAGCTGATTACGCAATCGATCACCGCGACCGGCGCCACCTCGGTCAAGGACATGGGCAAGGTCATGGCGCTGGTGAAGCCGAAGGCGCAGGGGCGCGCGGACCTCGGCGCCGTCAGTGCGCGGATCAAGCAGAAGCTCAGCTGATTCCTTTATAGTCCCGTGCCGAGCGCACGGCCTCCAGGCGCCGCGCCTCTAAGCAGTGGGACGCATTCCCCAGCACTTCATCGACGAGCTCATCGCCCGCGCCGACATCGTGGAGGTGATTGGCGCGCGCGTGCAGCTGAAGAAGGCCGGGCGCGAGTACAAGGCCTGCTGCCCGTTCCACAACGAGAAGACGCCCTCCTTCTGGGTGAGCCCCGACAAGCAGTTCTATCACTGCTTCGGCTGCGGCAAGCACGGCACCGTGCTCGGCTTCCTGATGGACTACGATCACCTCGCCTTTCCCGAGGCGGTCGAGGAGCTCGCCGGGCGCTTAGGGCTCGAGGTACCGCGCGAGGGCGGCGCCGAAGGCGGCGCGCCGCGCGCAGATGAGCCGCTCTATGAGCTCATGGCGCGGGTCGCGCGTTTCTACGGCGAGAGCCTCGGGCGCGAGGCCCGGGCGCGCGACTACCTGGCGAAACGCGGGCTCAGCTCCGAGACGCTCGAGCGCTTTCAGATCGGCTACGCACCCAATTCCTGGAGCGAGGTGCTGAAGCGTTTCGGCACCGACGACGCACAGCGCCGGCGCCTCTCCGACACCGGACTCATCATCGAGCGCGAGCGCGGCCAGGCGCAGTTCAGCGACCGCCACTACGACCGCTTCCGCGACCGCATCATGTTCCCGATCCGCGATACCCGCGGCCGTGTGATCGCCTTCGGTGGCCGCATCATCGATGCCGGCGAGCCCAAGTACCTGAACTCCCCCGAGACGGTGTTGTTTCACAAGGGGCGCGAGCTCTACGGCCTCTATGAGACGCGCCGGGCGCGTTCCAACCTGAAGCGTCTCGTCATCGTCGAAGGCTACATGGACGCCGTGCGGCTGCATCAGGATGGCATCGACTACGCGGTGGCGACGCTCGGCACCGCGACCACGGCCGAGCACTTCCGCCGCATCTTCCGCCTGGTGCCCGAAGTGGTGTTCGCCTTCGACGGCGACCGCGCCGGGCGCGCCGCGGCGTGGCGCGCGCTGGTGCAGGCCCTGCCCGAGGCCCGCGAGGGGCGCCAGATCCGCTTTCTGTTCCTGCCCGAAGGGCACGATCCGGACACGCTGGTTGCCGCCGAGGGACGCGCGGCCTTCGAACAGCGCCTCGGCCACTCGCTCCCCCTGTCCGAATACCTGGTGCGCGAGCTCTCCGAGCAGAGCGATCTCAGCCACGCCGACGGGCGGGCGCGCTTCGCCGAGAGCGCGCGGCCGCTCTACCAGAAGGTGCCTGCGGGCGTGTACCGCGAGCTGCTCCTCGCGCGGCTCGCGCAAGTCGTGGGCCTGGCGCCGGAGCGACTCGAGGAGCTCTGGAGCAAGGCGCCGGGCGCGCCGGCTGCGCCGGCGGCGGCATCACCCGCGTCACGAGCCCCCGAGCGCGCCCGGACCAGCGCCGGGCGCGGCAGCCTCGTACGGCAGGCGATCGTGCGGCTGGTGCACTTCCCGGCCATTGCCACCGAGGTGAGCCCGGCCGAGCGGTCCGGACTCGACGCATCGGAGGAAGCGGGAATCAAGCTGCTACGCGAGCTGCTCGACAACCTGCGCGAGCAACCCGCGCAGATCTCCGCCCAGGTCATCCAGCGCTGGGCCGGGCGCGAGGGCGGCGAGTCACTGCAGAAGCTCCTCGAGCGCGAGGAGGTCATCACGGACGCGGCGGCGGCCGCGGGCGAGCTGCGCGCGGCGCTCGTCAAGCTCGCGGATCTCGCCGCCGAGCGGCGCCTTCAGGCCCTCGAGGCGAAGAGTCGCTCCGGCCCCCTGACGGCTGATGAAATTCAGGAGTTTCAAAGACTTATATCCATTCTGAGCGCGCGCGAGGCGCGCCGCGGTTAGCGGAATTTGGCGTTTAGGCTCCTGTCAAATAGAATTGCGCGCTTTGCCTTGGCGCCCCTTGAGCTGGCCGGTTTTCGGCAGCACATAGGGGAACGCAGCCCATCGCGCCCCCGGGACACATGACACGCAAGCACAAGCCTCAGACTACGCATAAGAAGCGCCCGTCCGCACACGCCCCCAAGCTCGCGAAACCCGCTGCCGCTCACAAAGCGGTCGCCGCGGTGGCGAGCCTGCGTGACAAGGAGCGCGCCCAGACGGCCGCGCTGGCCGCGCGCAGGCCGCACGGCAAAGTGAACGACAGCCCGCGCCCCGCCGACGCCAGGAACGCCGCGGGTAAGCCGGCCGGCGACAAGCGCCCGCTCGCGCTCGCGCGCGTGCCCGTCATGCCGGAGGATCGGCAGTCGCAGCTCAAGCTCCTGATCGCCCGCGGCAAGGAACAGGGCTACCTCACCTACGCGCAGGTCAACGACCACCTGCCGTCTGAGATCGTCGATCCCGAGCAGATCGAGGACATCGTCAACACCATCAACGACATGGGCATTCCGGTGTACGAGAAGGCACCGGACACCGAGTCGCTGCTGGCGAGCGAGCCCTCGGCTCCCGCCGACGAGGAAGCGATCGAGGAAGCGGCCGCCGCGCTCGCCGCGCTCGACGCCGAGCTCGGACGCACCACCGATCCGGTGCGCATGTACATGCGCGAGATGGGCACCGTGGAGCTCCTCACCCGCGAGGGTGAGATCCGTATCGCCAAGCGCATCGAGGAAGGACTCGATGCGGTACGCAGCGCGCTGGCGCTGTATCCGGCGACCTACGACTTCCTGCTGCGTGCCTACGAGCCGGTGAAGGCCGGCCAGGCGCGCCTCGTCGACGTGATCGTGGGCTTCATCGACCCGAACGCGCCCGACGTGATCGCGCAGCCGCAGAATCCCACCAAGGTGGAGATAGTCGCGGCCGAGGAGAAAGCGGAGGACGACGAGGAGGGCGACGAGGAGGGCGACGGCGAGGAAGAGGTCATCGATACCGGCCCGGATCCGGTCGAGGCGGCCGCGCGCTTCGCCAGCATCACCAAGATCTACACTCAGGTGCTCGGCTCGATCGCCAAGCTCGGCGCCAAGGACGTAAAGACGCTGCGCCAGCGCAAGCGTCTCGCCGATCAGTTCATGGAGCTGCGGCTCTCGCCGCGCATGTTCGACGCGCTGATCCTCAATCTCCGCACTCATGTGGCGGAAGTCCGCCAGCTCGAGAAGGAGATCATGATCATCGCGGTGCGCGACGCCGGCATGCCGCGCAAGGACTTCATCGCCTCGTTCCCCAAGAACGAGACCAGCCCGCGCTGGCTGGCGCGCCACGTCAAGGGTGGCAAGAAGTACTCCGCCCCGCTCGCACGCTTCAAGGACGAGATCGAGCGGCGCCAGAAGAAGCTCGAGCAGCTCGAGGGCGTCTACCACCTCACCATCAACGACATCAAGGAAGTCAACCGTGAGGTCTCGATCGGCGAGGCCAAGGCGCGCCGCGCCAAGAAAGAGATGGTCGAGGCCAACCTGCGCCTGGTGATCTCCATCGCCAAGAAGTACACCAACCGCGGGCTGCAGTTCCTGGATCTCATCCAGGAGGGCAACATCGGCCTGATGAAGGCGGTCGACAAGTTCGAATACCGCCGCGGCTACAAATTCAGCACCTATGCGACGTGGTGGATCCGCCAGGCGATCACCCGCTCGATCGCCGACCAGGCGCGCACCATCCGCATCCCGGTGCACATGATCGAGACCATCAACAAGCTGAACCGTATCTCGCGGCAGATGCTGCAGGAGATGGGCCGCGAGCCGACGCCGGAGGAGCTGGCGGTGCGCATGGAGATGCCCGAGGACAAGGTGCGCAAGGTGCTCAAGATCGCCAAGGAGCCGATCTCGATGGAGACGCCCATCGGCGACGACGAGGATTCACACCTCGGGGACTTCATCGAGGACACCTCGGTGGCCTCCCCGATCGATCAGGCCACCATGGAGTCGCTGCGCGAGACCACCCACTCGGTGCTGGCGCAGCTCACCCCGCGCGAGGCCAAGGTGCTGCGCATGCGTTTCGGCATCGATATGAACACCGACCACACGCTCGAAGAGGTCGGCAAGCAGTTCGATGTGACGCGCGAGCGCATCCGCCAGATCGAGGCCAAGGCGCTGCGCAAGCTCCGTCACCCGAGCCGCAGCGAACAGCTGCGCAGCTTCCTGATGGACGACTGACCGCCCGTTGGAGAAACTCCCGCAGGCAGTTTACGCCAATAAAACAACAGGCCCGGTGTTGGCGACAACACCGGGCCTTCTTCGTTGGGTCGCAGGCCGCGCGCGACCCTAAATGCCGCCCTTGCCGAGGGTGTCGATGACCTCGCGCAGAGTTTCGGCAAGGGCCGGGTGGCTCGCCTCGAACCTGACCGCGAGCCGCTCGAGCCGCAACAAGGCGCCGGGAGAGGGGGCGCCGGGCGCGCCGATGGCGTCCACCACGGTGTTGAGCCGCGCGCGATCTTCGGCGCGCAGCGCCGGACCCGCGCTCAGGTGCTCGCGCAGCCGCGCAAGCAGCTCACGTAGTCTCCCCTCCGGCATCGTGGTCTCGGTGGCTATCCGGCGGGACCGAAGGCGCCGCCGGGCGCGCCACCGGGTGCGCCGCCTGCGCTGCCGCCGCCGAGCAGGTCCTTCCAGGTGTGCTCGCGCCCGAGCCGCTTGCCCTTCTCGGTGAGCTTCACGCCCTCGGGGGAGAGCGTGATCATATAGGGCTTGCCGTCCACCTCGATCTCGCGCTTGAGCTGCTTGTTGAGCTTGGTAGCCATTGCGTCCCCTACTTCGTCAGACCTTCGGATTTGAGAGCTGCGAGCGTGTGCGGGCGTGCGCCGACGCGCTCGTGCAGGCGCTGGAGCTGCGGCCAGCGGCTGATGTCGACATTGACGTGGGTACCCCAGCCGAGCACCACGAAGAGATAGGCGTCGGCCACGGTGAACTGCTCACCCATCAGATAGCTCTTCGATCCCAGCGCCCGCTGCGCGTAGTCGAGGCGCGGCTGCAGGTAGTTGCGCGCGTAATCCTTGACGGCATCCTGCGCGTCCGCCCGGAACAGCGGGCTGAACGACTTGTGGATCTCGGAGTTGATGAAGGAGAGCCATTCCATCAGGCGATACCGCTCCAGGGTGCCGGCGGGAGGCGCGAGCTTCGCCGCCGGATTGCGATCCGCGATGTACTGCAGCACGGTGACGTTCTCGGTGAGCGTCTCGCCGCTGTCGAGCGTCAGCGCCGGCACGTAGTTCTTGGGATTCACCTCGGTGAAGTCGAGCCCGTCGGCTGCCTGGCGGGTCTTGCGGTCCACCTTGACCAACTCGAATTTCAGCCCGGCCTCGCGCAACGCGATGTTCGATGCCAGCGAGCAGGCGCCGGTCAGATAGTAGAGCTTCATGACGGTCCTCCTTGTACGTGCCGCCATGCTAACGGGCCGCGTACCGATGGCAAGAGGATTCTTGTGGCAGGTCGCATTTGATACCGGCCCCGGTCGCTGCAGGCGAAGTCCACGGCGGGCGGCTGCTACAATCGCCGCGGTTGGGCCTGTAGCACAGCGGTTAGTGCAGGGGACTCATCGACACGGTGCCTTCGCGTGGAAACGCGCGAAGTGGACGGGATGAATTCAGGGGAACCTTCGGGGACTAACACCCATGGCAATCCTGAGCCGAGCCGCCGGTACACCGGCGGAAGGTGCAGAGACTACCTGAGGGCTCGAGCGCCCTTGATGACAGGCTGGGAGCATCCCGCACCCACACGCGCCCCTGGCGCACGGGTGAAGAGATAGTCCACTCCCGGAGGAAACTCCGGGGCAAAGTGAATCCCTTGGTCGTAGGTTCGAATCCTACCGGGCCCATCGAATCCATCACGGCTGGATCTAGATCATGACCTCGCCGCCGGGCGCGTAACCGGCCGCGAGTGCATGTGCGGAGTCCGCCGCCGACGGGTAAGAGACGTGCAGTGAGCGATGAAAAACGCTGTTGGGATTGTGATGGTCGATGACGTACCGGCCTTCGGGGGTGCGGTGATCGCCTGCATGCCGCTTCGGTCCCACCGGGTTCCGTCCGAGAGCGATCACATAGGAGCGCACCATCGACCCGTGAGCGTAGACATACATGCGCCGGGCGGACTTGTGCACGACCAGCAGGTCCGCGTGCATCCCGCGCGGCAGAGGCGCGGGCGGACGACACAGCCACACGAGCCTCGCGAGGCTGAGCACCAGCATTGCCAGGCTGGTGATGAGGCGTCCGGCTGCGCTCACCGATTCGCGTGCCATCGCTTCGGTAGAGCCCCGCAGAACCGTGCGGGTTCCTCGGCCAACACGCGCGGCGCGCTCGGCGGCCATTGCCGCGGCGCAAAGGCGCGCTTACGGAAGATCGACCGCCGTCGTTTGATCCGCCGTGACCACGATTCCCGTCTTGACGGGGCTGAACGTCACGGCCGGATCCGCCTGATCGGGATTGTCCTGGGCAGCCTGGCAGGTGAATGCCAGGGTGTAGTTGCCCGGTGTCAGAAACGTGAACTGGTAGTAGTAAGGCGGCGTCGATGTCGCGACGGGTACCTTCGAGGCGATGGGCTGGTTCGGATCGCCCGCGGCCGCCGCGCTGTTCATGTCCTCGGGCGCGGTCACGGTGCCTGCGTACAGATAGACGCCGGGCGTGCAGCCGGCGGGAATCAGAGTGTTGGCGACCTGCCCCTGGATGTTACCGACCGTGGTGTTGTCCACCAGCCGCTCCACGGGCTTGAGAAAGCACGCCGGCGCCTGCCCCGGGGCGCAGACGATCGCCTGGCGAAGATCGAAGTCGATCGTGTAGTCCACGACACCGCTGCTCGGGACGGTGAATCCGGAAACCAGCTTCAGGCCCGTCTGCGCCCCGCTCGGCACCATCAGACCGTGCATCGAGCCGTCCGAGAGGACAATGTATGAATTGCTCGGATCGCCGTCGGCCGTGACCAGCAGGCGAATCTGACCGTAGGTACCGGCCGGAATCGGCTGACTGAACAGCAGCGCGGAAGCGGTACCGCTCTCATTCAGCAGGTCGATCGTCCTGGGCGCTGCGAAGGTGATCGTGACGGGAGCGCCGGCGTCAGGGATCAGCTCGACGCCGCTGAACTCGACCACGACCTTCTCCGCACCATCGACCGGAGCGTCGGCCACCGACAGGCTCATCATGGTGCCGGAACCGCCGCCGCCACCCCCGCAGCCCGGCAACCCGAGCAGAGCGATCGCGGCCGTACCGGCAACAAGCGTTGCGACGCAGTTTCCCATGGCGACTCCCCTCAGGCGCTTCCTTCCCAAACTCGGGGCATTTCCGTACCGGGCGGATGAACGGAGGCTGAACACGCGTTGCGCTCACGCTCACGTCTGCTGGCGTATCCTTGGCGGTAGCATGCCCACAGGAGCTCCTCATGGCGCGTGATACCGCTCTGCTGCTCGCCGCCCTCCTCGCCTGCGCGGCGGCCGCCTGCTCGACTTCCTCGCACGTGCTCATCGGCACCGCACGGCCGCCGATCTCACCCGAGAGTGTGCGCGTGTATCTGCAGCCGCCACCGAAGTACGAGGAGATCGCCACGATCAACGCCTCCAGCCAGGGATCGCTCGCTCTCACCAGCCAGCAGAACATGGACAAGGCGGTCCAGCGGCTGAAGGAGGAAGCCGCCAGGCTCGGAGCCAACGGCATCCTGCTGCAGGGCGTGCAGGACACGCAGTCCGGCTCGATCGGTGCCGGCGGCGGCGGCGCCAGCTACGGCCCCAACAGCGGGAGCGGGGTCGGTGTCGGCGGCTCCTTCGCCATCACCAGCAAGGTGGTCCAGGGCCTCGCCATCTACGTGCCGCCCCAGTAACGCCCGGGACTCAGGCCGGCTGGTAGCCCTTCACGCCGGTGCGCCACAACAGGAACGCGTAAGTGTCGGCCGCCTCGCGGTCCTGCTGCGAGCGCGTCGAGCCGATGCCGTGCCCGGCATCGAAATCGACGCGCAGCAGGATCGGCTTCCCGGAGCTCGACGCCGCCTGCAGCCGCGCCGTCATCTTCGCCACGTGAAACGGCGCGACGCGCGGATCGGTGACACCGGTGGTGAGCAGCACCGCGGGGTACGCCACGCCGTCCTTCACCGCCTGATAGCTGTCGATGAGCTTGAGTGCGCGATAGCCTGACTCCTCGCTGATCGCGCCCCACTCGGGTTCCTCGCCGTAGCCGTTCTGCTCGGCGACGTAGCGCAGCGGATTCGACCAGCCGACCCCGTCGATCACCGCGGCAAAAAGCTCCGGGCGCTCGGTGAGCGCGCGTCCGACGGTGATGCCGCCGGCGGAGCGGCCGCCGATGGCGAGACGCTCGGACGCGGTGTATTTGAGCTTGCACAACTCCTCGCAGACGTCGATGAGGTCGCGCCAGGTGTTGGGCTTGTTCATGAGTTGTCCGGCCTTGTGCCACTCGCGGCCGTAGTCGCCGCCGCCGCGCACGTTGGCGTAGCCGACGATGAATCCCGCGTCGATGAGCGCGAGCGTCCGGGCGTTGAAGCTCGGCGTGAAGGCCGTCAGGCCGTAGGAGCCGTAGGCGGAGATCCAGGCGGGCGTCGCGCCGTCGCGCTGCAGGCCCTTCCTGTAGACGAGCGAATAGGGGATGCGCGTGCCATCGCGCGCGGTGGCGAAGCGCCGCTCGCTCGCGTAGCTCGAGACATCGATCGGCGGGCGCGGAGTGAGGCCGGTGGCGGCGACCTTGCCCTGCGCGTCCACCGACCAGATGTCCGCCGGGTTGAGCCAGCCCGTGAAGGAGAACAGCGCGCCGTCTTCGGTCGAGTTGGTCGCGAGCGCCGCCAGCGTGCCGTCGAAGGGCAGCACGATCTCCCGTACCTGGCCGTCGAAGCCGAGGCGCCTCAGGCCCGCGATGCCGCCGTCCATCATCCGCAGATACAGGCCGTCGCGCGCGCGCGCGAGCCCCTCGATGACGACGCTTCCCTCCGCGACCACTTCCTGGGCGCCCGCCACGGCGGGGGAGGCTACCGATGCCTTGAGAATACGCCCGCGCGGATGAGCCTTGTTGGCGAGCAGATAGAGCGTCTCGCCGTCGATCGCGGCGTCGGTCACCTCGTCCTCGAACTCGGCGACCGGCACCCAGCGGGCGCGGTTCGCAGCGGCGTCCGCGACCGGGGCGATCAGTACTCGCGACTCGCTGCGCACGTCTGAGAGCGTGAGCAGCGCGTAGCGCGAGCCATAGTAGGTCTCGATGCCCGGCGCCTGGATCTTCTCGTACTGCACCCTGGGATCGAGCCCGCGCTTCATGAGAATGGGATCGGACTCGGGGGCGGTCCCGAGGCGGTGGAAGCGCGCCTGACTGTCGAGATAGCGCTCGGGCGTGTCGACCTTGCCGGTCAGCTGGTTGTAGAAGAAGCCGCTGCCGTCATCGAGCCACGCCGGGTTGGCGCCTTCGGTGTTGGCGATGCGTTCGGGCAGGTCGGTCCCGTCCGCGGTCTTGAGAATATGGAGGATCGAATCCTCGCTGCCGTCCTTCGACAGCCCATAAACGACGTGCGTGCCGTCGGGCGAGGGATGCCACCAGTCGAGCGACATGTGGCTGGTGGCGCTCGAGAGCGCGGTGGGGTCGATGAGCACGCGCCGCAAGCCGTGCTCCTCGACGAACAGCCGATAGTTGTCGGCGCCCGCCGGCCGCTGCTCGAAGAACAGCCTGCCGCCGGCGCGCGCCACGCGCCGCGTGAGCGCGGCATCGCCCGAGAGCTGCTGGATGCGTGCGAGGAGTTTGTCCCGCCCCGGAATGGTGTCGAGCACCGCGCGCGTGTGCGCGTTCTCACCCTTGAGATAGGGCAGCCACTCCGGATCCTGGTCGTTCTCCATCCAGCGGTACGGATCGCGCAACGCCTCGCCGAAATAGTTGTCGGTGACGACTGCGACGCGCGCCACCGGCGCCGGGGGAATGCCGGATCCGGTCGATGCGGCTTCGCTGCGGCGCGTGAGGAGCGCCGCCACCGCGCCCGCGGCGCCGGCGATCAGTTCACGACGATTGATTGCGGTCATGGGAAAGTCCTTCCGGCGTGACTTCAGTGCTGCGCGGGCTCCGGCCGCTGGGCGGGCTCCGGCAGCCAGTGCACCTGCTCGCGCAGCTGCCCGGCGACGTCATCGACCTGTCCCCGGCCCCGCGCCAGCACCGCGATGCTGCCGTCGCCGGCGGGTACGATGACCCCGGTCATGCCCCCCTCGCGGAAGTCGTCGCGCGCCTTGACCTGCTCGTGACGCAGGATCAGCACGGTGGCCGGCCCGTGCGTGGTCTGGACCACGAGGTGCGGCACGTAGTGCCCGCGGAACCAGCAGCTCTGCGCGTAGACGATCTGATCGGAAGCGAGGTCGAGCCCGACGCCGGAGCTCTTCAGCGCGTGGTCGATCGAGCCGGCACTCACGTTATGGGTGCTCAGCCAGCTCTCGGGCTCCCCCTTGACGTGCGCCACCACGTCGCGCGCCAGCGTATCGGTCGGGCGCAGCAGCCACACCGCGAGCCCCGCCGCCATCGCCAGCACCACTCCGGCCGCCATCGCATACTCGCGCCACACCGGCGCCGCATGCCGCGCAGCATGCCCGCCGATATTCGGCGGGTCATCGAGCGCGCGGCGAATGTCGGCGTTCAGCCGCCGCATCTCCTCGTGGAAGGCACGGCAGTCCGCGCAGCCGCGCAGGTGCTCCTCGAGCTCGCGCCCGGCCGCGTCCGGATCCGCGCCGATCGAGAGCCGCGCGTCCTCGCAGATCATGCCGGCTGCTCCCCGGGTGCGGGGCCGGGCGCAGGCGTGCCGCACAGGCCGCGCAGCTTGTGGCGCGCGCGGAACAGGCGCGTCAGCACCGCGGTGTTGGTGAGATCGAGCTCGCGGGCGATCTCCTCGGTGGAGAACCCGCCGAGCACCTGCATCACCAGCGGCTCGCGGTATTCGATCGGCAGCTTCATGATGGCGTAGCGCAGCGTGAGCAGCTCGGCATCGGCCGTCGCGGCGGCGGCTTTGTCGGGAATGTCGACCGCGTCATCGAGGGACACGAGCTCCAGTCGCCTGCGTTCATAGAGCCGCGCGTGCTCGCGCCTGACGATGGTCAGCAGCCAGGCGCGGGCGGCGGCCGGGTCTTTGAGAGCGTCCCGCGACCGCCAGGCGCGCAGCAGCGCCTCCTGCACGATGTCCTCGGCGATCGACCGGTCACGCGCCAGCCATTGCGCGAAGCGCAGCAGGTCCGGTCGCATCGACTCGAACAGGGCCGTGAGGGGCGCGCGCGCGTCCGCTCGAGACCGCTCACCTATGGAGGAGACCGGGGATTGCACCGGGGAATTGCGCATCCGCTGGCGGTAAGAACCGCGGCGATTATATGTGCGGCGCCCCGCAGCGGTGGCAATATCGCGCCAGCCCGCCCGGTCTGTACGCCCAATACATCACCGACCCGAGGAGACGCCGTGAAACATCTCATCCAGTGGCTGATCGACTGGCCCGAGAGCATCGCCAGGCATCTCAGCTGGCTCGCGCCGCTGTTTGCCCGCATCACCGTCGGGTGGGTTTTCCTCTGGAGCGGCTGGGGCAAGCTCAATGACCTGCCGACCGTCACGCACAACTTCATCGGCTGGGGCATTCCCTTCCCGCACCTGCTGTCCCCGTTCGTGTCGGGTGTTGAGTTCTTCGGGGGCCTGTTCCTGCTCGCCGGGCTCTTGAGCCGCATCTCCGCCGGCGCCCTCGGCGTCACCATGATCGTCGCGATCAGCTCGGCCAAGTGGGCCGACGTCGACTCGCTCGAGACACTGCTCGGGTTCGACGAATTCGAGTACCTGGCGCTGTTCCTGTGGATCGCGATCGCCGGCCCGGGACCGCTGTCGCTCGATCGCTGGCTGCAGCGGCGCTTCGGCGCGCGCGGAGCCCCTCCGGTCGCGGGGGCGGGTGCATTCGGCGCCCGGGCGTAACAAAATACGCCTCCCCCCGGTCTGCTCACGTAGCCGGGGGTTCGAGCCCGGTAAGTAGATACGTATTCACTTCACCCTGAGGTCAATCCCAATGCGTAAAAACACCACCGGCGTAGCCCTCGCGACAGCGGCGGCCATGCTCTTCGGCACGGCTTTGACGAGCACCGCCTCGGCCGCGGATGCCCCCAAGGCCAACGCAGCCAAGATCCATTGCACGGGGGTCAACTCCTGCAAGGGTCAGTCGGCGTGTAAGAGCGCCAACAACGCCTGCAAAGGACAGAACTCCTGCAAGGGCAAGGGCTTCCTCGAGATGACCAAGGCCGACTGCGACGCCGCCAAGGCCAAATCCAAGTAAGAGGTCCTGAAGTTAAAGCCCCGGTGCGGCGGCCGCTTTGCGGCGGTGCCGCACCGGGGTTTTTCATTGCTCCCGATCAGGCTGCCGGCACGCCGTCGAAGAAGTCCACCACGCCGCTCTCGAGCGAGTACTCCGCGCCCACCACCACCAGCCCGTCCTTCTCGATCGCCTGCTCGAGCACCTCCGAGCCATGGCGCAGGTGATCGGCCGCCATGCGGATGTTGGCGCGCACCGCCTGGTGCACCAGGGCGTCGCGATCGGCGCCTGCGCCGCGCTCGATCAGGCCCTCGACGGCCGGACGGATGCGGTTGACGATCGAGCGCAGGTTCGGCGACTGATCCTTCGTCGGCCGCGTGAGTTGGTCGAGGGTCGCGTGAATCGCGCCGCAGTTGGAATGGCCCAGCACCACCACCAGGCGCGTGCCGAAGGCCGCGGCGGCGAATTCGACGCTGCCGATCTGGGAAGGGGCCACGATGTTGCCCGCCACGCGGATGACGAACAGGTCGCCGAGCCCCTGGTCGAACACGATCTCGGCGGGCACGCGTGCATCGGAACAGCCGAGAATGATGGCGAGCGGCTCCTGTCCGGCCGGCAGCTCGCGGCGGCGCGTGCGCACGGGGTGCGCCTCGCGCAGCTCCGCGACGAAGCGGCCATTGCCTGCGCGCAGCGCGGCGAGCGCGGTCAGTGCGGGTGTCATGGCGTCACCGTACCGGGGCGGCGGCGGAAAGCAACCGTCGCGGCGCGCTTTCAGCGCGGACGGCGCACGCCGCGGGTGGGCTGGGCTGCGAGCGGATCCTCGGGCCAGTAATGCCTGGGGTAGCGGCCCCGCAGGTCCTTGCGCACCTCGAGGTAGGCGCTGCGCCAGAAGCTCGCCAGGTCGCGCGTCACCTGCACCGGGCGCTGCGCGGGCGACAGCAGCCGCAGGGTGACCGGTAGCCGCCCGCCGTCGATGCGCGGGGTCGCCGCGAGGCCGAACACCTCCTGCAGCCGCACCGCGACCGCCGGTGCGTCGTCCCCCAGATAGTCGACGCGGATGCGCGAGCCGCTCGGCATAGTGAGGTACGCGGGGGCGCGCTCGTCCAGCGCGCGCTGCTGCTCGAAGCTCAAGCGCGCACGCAGCGCCTTCTCGAGCGGCACGCGCGCGAGGTGCTCGCGCCGCGTCACCCCGTCCAGCCAGGGCGCGAGCCAGGTCTCGAGCGAGCCGGCGAGGGCGCTGTCCGACATCTGCGGCCAGGGCACAGCCGTGGCGGGCGCGCAGCGCGCGCGCAGGAATTCGCTGCGCGCCTGCAGATCGCGCGCCTCGCGGTCCCATGGCAGGGCCGCAAGTCCGAGCTCGCGCACCCCCACGAGCATCGCCTCGCGGACCGCCGCCGCGGGCGCATCCGCGAGCGGCTGCTCCTCGAGCACGAGCGCGTCGAGCTCGAGCGTGCGGCGCGCGCTGACCGCCTGTTCGCGCGTGCTCCAGATGACCGAGTCGACGCGGCGGATGCGCGCGGCGAACTGCTCCATGAGGTCGGCACGCTCGAGCGGCGCGGCCAAGAGGATACGCGCGTCGCGCTCGCGGTCGTCCAGGTCGACGGCGACCAGAAATTCGCGGCGCGCGAGCGCTTGCGCCTCGACGAACGCCGCGCCGCGGCCGTTGGCGAGCGTGAAAGTCGCCCCCTGCGTGCCCCGGCGCCGCCCGATGCGGTCGGGATAGGCGAGCGCGAGCAGCAGCCCCACGTCGTGATCCGCGTCGCGGCCGCCGGCGCGGTGTGTGCGGCGCGCGCCCGGCGGCCCCGGCGCCGCCGCCAGCCGCCGCTCCAGATCCCGCGCTGCGCGCCGCACGCGCTCGAGCGCGCCGCGATCCACGGCCGCGCGCGCGCCCTCGCCGCGCACCAGCTCGAGGCGCGTGCGGATGTCGGCGTCGGCGCCGGCCGCGGCTCCCCGCAACAGGTCGCGCTCGCTCAGCAGCGCCGCTAGCAGCGCGCCGAGCGGCGCCAACCCAAGCTCGCGCGAGCGCAGCAGCAGGTGCGCGAGCCGCGGATGCAGACTCAGGCGCGCCATGTCGCGCCCGTGCGCGGTGATGCGTCGGTCGGCGGCGAGCGCCCCGAGCCGCTCGAGGAGCGCTGCGGCCGCCGCCAGCATCGCCGCCGGCGGCGCATCGAGCCAGGCGAGCGAGCCCGCATCGCGGGCGCCCCAGCTCGCGAGCTCGAGGGCGAGCGGCGCGAGATCCGCTTCGACGATCTCCGGCGGCGTGAACGGCGCGAGACTGCCGTGCGCACCCTCGCTCCAGGCGCGGTAGCAGACCCCGGGGCCCAGCCGCCCGGCGCGGCCCCGGCGCTGCTCGGCGGAGGCGCGCGAAATGCGCCGCGTCGCGAGGGCGCTCATGCCGGTCGTGGGATCGAACAGCGCGCGGCGCGCGGTTCCTGAGTCGACCACCACCCGCACGCCCGGGATCGTGAGGCTGGTCTCGGCGATGTTGGTTGCGAGCACCACCTTGCGGGTGCCGGGAGCGGCGGGCACGAGCGCCGCATCCTGCTGCGCGCCCGTGAGGTCGCCATAGAGCGGCAGAATGCACACGCCGGGCCCGGGCGACCCCGCGCCGATGAGCTCCTCAACGCGGCGGATCTCGCGCGCTCCGGGGAGGAACACCAGCACATCGCCGCGCTCCTCGCGCAGCGCGCGGAGCGTGAGGCGCGCGACGAGCTTCTCGGGCGAGTCGCCGCCGCCGGCGTGCACGCCGGGAAGCGCGGGCGGACCCCGGCCCGCGAAATGCGTCTCGACGGGATAGAGGCTACCTGCGAGGCTCACGACCGGCGCGTCCCCGAGGAGGCGCGCCACCGCGGCGCCGTCCAGCGTCGCCGACATCACCAGGATCCTCAAGCTCGGCGCGAGCTGCGCGCGCGCATCGAGGCTCAGGGCGAGCCCCAGGTCCGCCTGCAGGCTCCGTTCGTGAAACTCATCGAAGATGAGTCCGGCCACGCCCTCGAGCGCCGGGTCCTCCTGCAGCATGCGGGTGAGCACGCCCTCGGTGACGACCTCGAGACGCGTGGCGCGTGAGACGCGCGTGTCGAGCCGCATGCGGTAGCCGACGGTTTGCCCGACCGCCTCGCCGCGTGACTGCGCCAGGCGCTGCGCGATCGCGCGCGCCGCGAGGCGGCGCGGCTCGAGCATGATCAGCCGTTTGCCGCGCGCCCAGGGCTCATCGAGCAGCGCGAGCGGCGCCACCGTGCTCTTGCCCGCGCCGGGGGGCGCCTCGAGCACCGCGGTGCCGTGCGCTGCGAGCGCCTCCTTGAGCGCCGGCAGCGCCGCCTCGATCGGCAACCCCGAGCTGTCAGAGCCGGAATTCACCAGATGTGAACGCGCTCCTCCGGCGCCGCGAGTGGTTATTCCTTGCCGAGCAGCGGCCTGATGAGATCGAGCGGCAGGGGGAAGACCAGCAGCTGGGTGCGCTCGTGCGCGATGTCGGCGAGCGTCTGCAGGTACCTGAGCTGCATCGCGCTCGGCTGCGTCGCCAGCATCGTCGCGGCGTCGACCAGCCTTTGCGCCGCCTGCTGCTCGCCCTCGGCGTTGATGATCTTGGCGCGGCGGGTGCGCTCGGCCTCGGCCTGCTTCGCCATGGCGCGGATCATGGTCTCATCGAGATCCACGTCCTTGATCTCGACGGTCGACACCTTGATGCCCCAGGCCTCGGTGTTCTGGTCGAGGATGCGCTGCAGGTCGACGTTGAGCTTGTCGCGCTGCGCGAGCAGGTCGTCCATCTCGTGCTGGCCGACCACCGAGCGCAGCGTCGTCTGCGCGACCTGGCTGGTGGCATCGAAGGCGTTGGCCACCTGGATGATGGCCTTGCCGGGATCGACCACGCGGAAGTAGATGACCGCGTTCACCTTGACCGAGACGTTGTCGCGCGTGATCACGTCCTGCTTGGGCACGCTCAGCACGATCACCCGCAGGTCCACCTTGCGCATGCGCTGCACGGCCGGCCACACGATGATGATGCCCGGGCCCTTCACCCCGGTGAACCGTCCCAGCGTGAACATCACGCCGCGCTCGTACTCGTTCAGCACCTTGATCGAGCTGAACACCAACACGATGAAGAGAATGAGGATTGCGACGCCGAACGGCATGAGAGTCTCCAGTCAGGGGTGAGCCGCGCTCACTGCGGCTCGATCCACAATGTTAGACCTTCCACCTTGACGATGCGCGCCATGTCGCCGGCGCGGAGCGCCGCGCCGCTGCGTGCGTTCCACAGCTCGCCGCCGTAGCGCACCCGGCCCTTGCCGCTGAAGTCCGCCACCACCTCGGCCACGTCGCCCACCATGCCCTGCGCGCCGGTCGCCACCGGCCGGCGCTGCGCGCGCGTCGCAAGATACACGATGCCGGCGATCACCAGCGCGCCGACGGTCGCGATCGCGGCGATCAGCGAGCGGGCGATGTGCATGCCGGGCACGTCCGTATCGAACAGGATGAGCGAGCCGACGACGAACGCAATCACACCCCCTGCGCCGAGCGAGCCGTAAGTCGGGAAGAAGAACTCCGCGATGATCATGGCGGTGCCGAGGACCAGCAGCGCCAGCCCCGCGTAGTTCACCGACAGGATCTGGAACGCGAACAGCGCCACCAGCAGGCAGATCGAGCCGACTACGCCGGGCAGCACCGCCCCCGGATTGTACCCCTCGAGCAACAGTCCCCAGATGCCGATGAGCATGAGGCCGTAAGCCACCGTCGGGTTGGTGATGACGGCGAGCAGCTCCGTGCGCCAGTCGGGCTTGACGTTCACCACCACGAGGTCGCGGGTGGCGAGCTTGACCGTGCGGTCGCCGACCCGTACTTCGCGGCCGTCGATGCGCGCGAGCAGATCCGGCAGGTCGCGCGCCACGAGATCGATCACCTTCTGCTGCAGGGCCGCGCTGGCCGTGAGGCTCGCCGCGCCGCGCACCGCCTGCTCGGCCCAGTCGGCATTGCGGCCGCGCAGCTCCGCGAGCCCGCGGATGTAGGCGACGGCATCGTTCACGACCTTGCGCTCCATCGCCGTTCCCGGCGGGCTCTGCGGGGCGCTGCCCTCACCCCCACCGCCGCTGCCCTTGTCCGTGGGCTTGCCCTGCGGCAGCACGGGCGGCGCCGGAGCCTCCGGCTGCTCGCCGCCGATCGACACCGGAGTGGCGGCGCCGAGATTGGTGGCCGGCGCCATCGCGGCGACGTGGCTCGCATAGAGGATGTAGGTCCCGGCGCTCGCGGCGCGCGCGCCCGAGGGCATGACATAGCTCGCGACCGGCACCGGGGAGGCGAGGATCGCGCGGATGATGTCGCGCATCGCGCTGTCGAGTCCGCCCGGCGTGTCCATCTCGAGCACGACCAGACGGCTGCCATGATCACGCGCCGACTCGATACCGCGCACGACGTAGCGCGAGGTCGCGGGCCCTATCGGGCCGTTGATCTCGAGCACGAGGGCCGTGCCGGGCGGCTCGCCGTTGTCCGTCGCCGCGGGCGTTGCGGCCGCGGCCGGCGCGGCGGCCTTCGGCTCCGTGGCAGCCACGGCGACGCCGCAGCCCAGGACGACGAGGATGAGTGCGCGGTACAGGGAGAGGGTCATGCCCAACACCCTACTCTCGCGCCGGCTTCATCCGCAATCTCGCGCCCGGCGCGGGCGTGGGCTGCTCACAGCGCGCTCACACCCGGCTCACGGCCAGCGCGTGCAGCCCCAGGTAGCCGACATAGAACCCCACCAGCATGATCACGGCGCCGGAGAAGTACGGTGCCTTGCGGGCGAGCTCGCCGAAACCGCTGAATCGGCGCGCGGCGTGCTGCATGCCGAGCGCGGCCACCGCCCCCGTAGTCACCATGGTGAGCGCGAGGCCGATGCTGAAGCACAGCACCAGTGCTGCGCCGAGCGCGACCTTCTTCAGCTGCAGGCACAAGAGCAGCACCGTGATCGATGCCGGGCACGGGATCAGCCCGCCCGTGAGTCCGAACACGACGATCTGCCCGGTGGTCACGTTGCGGTTGGCGAAGCGCCGGCGGATGTCGTTGGCGTGCGCGAGCTCGTGCGGATCCTGGTAGCCGGGTGCCGCCACGTCGAGGCCCCGGTAGCCCGGGATCGCGTGGCGGTGCCTGCCCTCGACGAATTCCAGGTCGAAGTCGTGACTGTGGCCGGGGTGCCCGAGGCGCAGTCGCGCGACGAACTCGTGCGGCTCGGGAATGGTCCGCTCCGACTCGAGATAGCCGCCATGCCGGCGGAAGCCGAAGAGCTCCCGGCTGCCGTCCGCGCGCTCGGTCTCGATCTGCACCTGCTCGCAAGCCCAAGCGGGGCCGCTCTGCTGGTAGAGGCGAAACCGCGGCGGCAAGCCCTCTTCGAAGATCCCAAGGCGCACGATGCCGTGCCCGGTGTCGATGCGGCGCGCCTCATCGTGCCCGTGGCGATGATCCTCATGGGCGTGATCATGGCCGTGATCATCACGCTGATGGTAAGCGTGTACCGGAGCGTAGTCGGCCTGCGTTGCGCTCTCCCGCCGCGTCCGCCACAGCATCCATGCCGCCACCGCGATGATCATCAGCGCGGATGCGACCTGAAAGTAAGGCTCGGTGGTCTCGGTATTCCAGTTGCGGCCGAAGTACAGCCCCGCGAGCGCGATCGCCCAGACGACTGCGGTGTGCGACACCGTGGCCGAGAGCCCGAGCAGCACCGCCTGGGCGAGCGTGCCGCGGATCGCGACGATGAAGGCGGCCATCATGGTCTTCGAGTGTCCTGGCTCGAGGCCGTGCAGGGCGCCGAGCAGGATGGCGCTCGGCACGAACAGCCAGGAATTTCCCTGCTGCAGCAGGGTCACGAAGCTCGTCATCGGGCGCGCGGCAGCCTGGATATAGGGTAGGGGGTATAGTATACCCCGGTCTGCCGCGGCCCTTACGGCCGCCGGCGTGGGGTGCGCGGCAGCCCGGTGTGCTGGGTGCGGAAGGGACGCGCGCTGCCACCCGGGCTGCGGCGCGCCGCGCCGCCGGTGCCCGCCGGCTGGTAGGCGGGGATCAGCTGCTGGCGGCCGTTCCCGATCAGGTCGGCGCGCCCCATGCGCCGCAGCGCCTCGCGCAGCACCGGCCAGTTGTCGGGGTCATGGTAGCGCAGGAACGCCTTGTGCAGGCGGCGCACCTTGAGGCCCTTCGGGATCAGCACCGCTTCGCTCGAGCGCGTGATGCGCTTCAGCGGGTTCCTGCCCGAGTGATACATGGCGGTCGCGGTGGCCATGGGCCCCGGCAGGAACGCCTGCACCTGGTCGGCGCGCAAGCCGTTCTTCTTCAGCCACAGCGCCAGCTCCAGCATGTCCTGATCGGACGTGCCGGGGTGCGCGGCGATGAAGTACGGAATCAGGTACTGCTCCTTGCCCGCCTGCTTCGAGTAGCGGTCGAACAGCTCCTTGAAGCGGTCGTAGGCTGCGACGCCGGGCTTCATCATCTTCGAGAGCGGCCCCTCGGCGAGCGCCTCGGGCGCGATCTTGAGATAGCCGCCGGTATGGTGCTGGGCGAGCTCCTGCACGTACTCCGGAGACTCGATCGCGAGGTCGTAGCGCACCCCCGAGGCGATCAGCACCTTGCGGATCCCGGGCAGTGCGCGCGCGCGGCGGTAGAGCCGGATCAGCGGCGCATGGTCGGTGTTGAGGTTCGGGCAGATTCCCGGGTACACGCACGAGGGCCGGCGGCAGGCGCTCTCGATCTCGCGGCTCTTGCAGGCGAGGCGGTACATGTTGGCGGTCGGGCCGCCGAGGTCGGAGATGACTCCGGTGAAGCCCGGCACGGTATCGCGCACCGTCTCGATCTCGCGCAGCACCGAGTCCTCGGAGCGGCTCTGGATGATGCGGCCCTCGTGCTCGGTGATCGAGCAGAAGGTGCAGCCGCCGAAGCAGCCGCGCTGGATCGCGACCGAGAAGCGGATCATCTTCCAGGCGGGAATATTCGCCTTGCCGTAGCAGGGATGCGGGGCGCGCGCGTACGGCCGCTCGTACACCCAGTCCATCTCGGCCGTGGTGAGCGGCACGGGTGGGGGATTCAGCCACACGTCGACGTCGCCGTGGCGCTGCGTGAGCGCGCGGGCGTTACCGGGATTCGATTCGAGGTGCAGGATGCGCGAGGCGTGCGCGTACAGCACCGGGTCGGCCGCCACCGCAGCGTACGCCGGCATGCGGATGACGCTGCGCTCACGGTCGGCGTTCTTCACGCGGCGCACGAAGCGCACGACGTGCTCGGCGAGCGGCGCTGCCGTGGCCCCCGCGGGGCGGTCCCGCTCCGTCATCGCATAAGGGTCGACCGGAGGATTGAGGGGTCCCGGCGCATCGAGGTGGGTCGAGTCGATCTCGATCCAGTCCGCAGGCGTGCCGCGCCGGACGAATACGGTGCCGCGCACGTCGGTGATCTCGCCGATCGCCTCCCCGCCGGCGAGGCGGTGCGCGATCTCGCAGATCTGCCGCTCGCCGTTACCGTACACCAGCAGGTCCGCCTTGGCATCGAGCAGCACCGAGCGGCGCACCTTCTCCGACCAGTAGTCGAAGTGCGCAATGCGCCGCAGCGATGCCTCGATGCCGCCGATCACGATCGGCACGTCGTGGTATGCCTCGCGTGCGCGCTGCGCGTACACGATCACCGAGCGATCGGGACGCCGGCCGCCCACTCCTCCGGGTGTGTAGGCATCATCGCTGCGTACGCGGCGGTCGGCGGTATAGCGGTTGACCATGGAATCCATGTTGCCGCCGGTGATGCCGAAGAACAGGTTCGGCCGGCCGAGCGCGCTGAACGCCGCGGCGCTGTGCCAGTCGGGCTGCGCGATCATGCCGACGCGGAAGCCCTGCGCCTCGAGCACCCTGCCGACGATCGCCATGCCGAAGCTCGGGTGATCGACGTAGGCATCGCCGGTCACGATGATGACATCGCAGCTGTCCCAGCCGAGGAACTCCATCTCGGCGCGCGACATGGGCAGGAACGGGGCGGTGCCGAAGCGCTCGGCCCAGTGCTTGCGATAGCCGGTGATGTCGCGGGCGGTCTGCATGAAATCGATCATTAGAGCCTCTCGGGAACCGCTGGGCAAGGCGCCGCCAGGCGCGGCCTCAAGGCGTGGCGGCCGCGGTGGATTCACGCCGGCGACGCGCAGCCGCGGGACGCCCGCGGGGCTGGCGTGGTACATTGGTACCATGGTAACATCGGTATATGAAGACCATCACCCGCACCCAGACCGGAGTGCGCCTGGAGACTCACCTGCTGAAGGTGCTGAAGGCGCTCGCGACCGAGCTCGACCTGTCGCTCGGCGATCTGCTCGAGGGGATCGTGCTGCATGCCTTCGAGGGCAAGGCGCCCTTCTCGGCGCCCACCCTGAAGAAGATCAGAGCGCTGCGGGCCGTCTACGGGCTCGACCTGACGGCGCAGGACTCACACCGCATGCGCGAGGCCGGCAAAGATGACGGCTGACTGCCCCGAGCTCGGGCGCTTCGTGCGCGGGGAGATCCCCGCGGCGGGATTCCCGCACCGCGAGCACGTGCGCATCGCGTTCGAGATGCTGAAGCGCCACGACTTCCCGGAGACGGCGCTCCACTACAGCCGCGCGCTGCGCGCAATGGCGGAGAAGGCCGGCAGATGTGAGGCCTTCCACCAGACGGTCACGATCGCCTTTCTGTCGCTGATCGCGGAACGGATGGAAAACCGCGCCGCCGACTTCACGGCCTTCGCGCAGGCGAATCCCGATCTGCTCGAGAAGTCCGTCCTTGCGCGCTGGTATGGCGCCGCAAGGCTGGCGTCAGCGGCCGCGCGGCGTACCTTCCTGCTGCCGGAGCCTGCGCCTCACGGGGCTCAGCTGTCCGGGCATTCGCCAGCGCCTGCCTCGCTGCGCTCCGCGCAGCAGGCTGAAGCCAAGTAGTGCCGCCAGGATTACGCCTTCCACAATTCCCATCGAGCCTCCCCCTCCCGAATTGATCGCGCCGCCCGCCTCCGCCGGCTCGGTAGCCGCACTCAGCGTCGGAGCTGCCGCCTCGGGTGTAATTGTCACGGTCGCCTGCGTCGATACCGGCAGGCTGTTCGCCGCCACGCTCTGGCAGATCAGGCCAAAGGTGTAATGACCCGCGGGACCCGACTCGGTCAGGGATCCCGTCGGAGGAAATGACTGCGCGCTGTTACCCCAGGCGCCACCCGGGACTCCCCCGGTCAATGTGCAGTTGGCCGCGTTGCTCGCCGACCAGCCTGCGATGAAGGATTGCCCGGCCGTGACCGTGGCAGGACTGAAGGTGATCTGCGGAGCGGGCGGCGGCGCGGCGCTGAATGCGACCAGCTCGACAGGCTTGCCCGGCACGACGAGGCTGCCGGTGGCGCCCGGATCGAGAACCGACTCGAGCGTCGCGCCTCCGGTGCTGCTCGTCGAGTCGGCGGTCGAGCTCCACACGGCGGCGAGCGAGGTGAAGTCGGCCACTCCGTTCGAGCCGTTCGGCGTCGGCGCCGGCGTCACCGGACAGGCACCGTACCCGGAAGCGTCGGTGCTCTTGCGCCCGAGGGCGAGTGAGCCCACCAGGTGGTTGCTGCTGTCGAAAAGACCGCTCCCCGAGGCCCCCGGGCCGATGTTGCCGCTCTGATTGACGGTCTCGAGGAAGTTGGAGAGGTAGGCGGTGCCGAGCGCATCCTGCTCCTCGAGGGCATACGCACCTCCGAACCAGGTCACGAGCTGTTTGTCGCGCCCCTGGGCCTGATGGACCGTGTAACCGCCCTGCACCGCGCCCCCGGAGGCATCGAAGCCCACGAACCGGGCATCCGCGGCCACCGGATCGAAGTCGAGCTCGATGAGCCAGGCATCCTGCTGCTCGACGACGGTGCGCGCGCCCGTCTGCGCCGGAAGCTCGCCGTCGTAGATCGAGCCGAGCGGAGTCCCACAGGGGCTCGTGGCATTCCAGTACACCGTGACGCCGGCGGCCGCGGCGGGATTGCCGCCGCCCAGGCTACCCGACTCGCAGTGTCGGGCGGTGAGCACGTAGGGCGTGTTGTCGCCGGGCACGTCGTTGATGAGTGTGCCGGTGCACTGGTAGAGGTTCTCGACCACGAGGGCCACGGTGGCGGAGGCCGGCGTCGCGTTGCCCGCGGTCACCGCGCACTGGTAGTTGGTGACGCAGAAGGCGTTGTCCGCGGGGGGACTCCCCCCCGGCGGGACCAGGCGCCGGTAGACCGGGTGATCCTCCACGCCCGGGCCAATCGCCCGGTAACCCGCCTGCAGGCTCACGATTCGCAGGTCGACCCTGGCAATGTCGGCGGCCGCAACCGTCAGCGTGAGTTCCAGCGTATCCCCCGCGTGAATCCGGCTCCAGAGCTCGCCCTGGCGCAGGTCGCTCGCGCGATAGCCCGTCGTGGTCTGCCCGCCGCTCACCAGCAGCGTGGCGCTTTCGGGGAGCGAGCGCGCCAGCGCATGAAATGACAGCGACACGGCCGTCGGAACCTGCACCGCGTAGCGCCAGGTCGCCTGTCCGCCCGCCACGGACCAGCTGCCGGAGGTCGAGGTCGAAGCCGCGTGCGGCACCGGCACCGCGAACTGCACGGGCGAATCGGCCGCCGCGCGGATGAGGGGCTCGAGATTGGTGCGGACGACGAAGGCCGTGACCGTGGACGCGGCGTTTGCCGGCGCGGTGTGAATCGACAGAGCAAGCGCGAGCGCAGCCAATGCAGCGCGCGGCGGTCCTGGTCCGGAGACGATGACCCCACTCCCTATCTTTTTTATCGGCCCGCCTGTTGCAGCGAGCACACCCCTGGCTTTGGTCGGCTCTATTGTGCGTGAATCGGCCGCGCGCCGCGGCCGGACTTACCGTAAGACGAAGGGGTGCCGCTTAAGCTGCGCGCCGCGGCGCATTCGCCCGAATTAAGACAAGTGATCCGGGGAGCGTGCGCTATGCTTGAGCGCCATGCACCACTCACGCGCGCTGGCCGTCGCGTCGTTCCTCGTGCTGGTTGCCGGCGCAGCCATTGCCCCGGGCGCGGACGCGCCCGCGAGGCCAGGCGGCGCCCAGCGGGTGATCACGCCGGTGTTTCACCGGCTCGTCGCCTTCTCGCTGCCGCCGCCCTTCAAGGTGGGATTCGAGCGCACCAGCGGCAACGTTTACGTCCGCGAGCACGTCCCCGAGGGGCAGACCGTGGACGAGTGGACGCGGATGATCACGCTCAGCGGCGTGCAGGGCATGGCGTACAACCCCGCGGCAAGTCCGCAGGCGTACCTGCAGGCCCTCGCGCGCGGCTTCCAGCGGCACTGCCCGGACACGTATGTGGCGCTCGATCTCGGCCCGCAGGCGCTCGTCCGGGAGCCGTCCTTTGCCACCGTCGTCAGCTGCGGGCATGTCACCGCGGGCGGCAAGGCGCACAGCGAGACCTCGGTCATGCTGGCGATCAGGGGCTCGGATGACTTCTACGCGCTGCAGTGGACCGAGCACGGACCGGACTCTACCCACCCGCTCGCGCTCGACAGCAAGTCCTGGAGCGCGCGTCTCGCACAGCTCGGGCCCGTCGAGCTCTGTCCGATCGTGCCCGGCGAGGGGCCGCCCTACCCGAGTTGCAGCGCCAAATAAGCTGGAGCCGCCAGGCACAGGGATGTGCCCGCCGCCGCAGGCGGCGGGCTAGTAGAGCAGCAGCGCGCGGCGCTCCGCCGCCCACGCGGTCTCGTCGGCCCGCGCGAGCGTGTCGAGATCCGCTGGGGCGGCCGCGGCATCGTCCACCCAGCACCGCAGCAGCTCGCTGCCGTTGATCACGTCGATCGCGAGCTTGCCGGTCTCGTACTCGTAGGGAAAATCCGCCCACAGGTCATAGTCCGGGCGCAGACGCCGCAGCGCCTTGAGGGCGAGCGCAAACAGCCGCCACGGCCGGAACACCTGGTGCTGGTAGAACGCCGCATCCTCCACGTGCACCTGCAGGCCCGCGCACAGCTGACCCGTGTGCTTGTTGAAGGTCGGCTCGAACCAACAGGGGCGCAGGCGGCAGCCGCGCAGCCAATCGGGCGCGAGCGCGTGCATCTCCGTAAGGAGCGCCGGCACGTCGAGATCCGGGGCGCCGAGCAGCTCGAGCGGCCGCGTCGTGCCGCGGCCCTCGGAGAGGTTGGTGCCTTCGAGGAGCACCGAGCCCGCGTAGCAGCGCGCCATCCACAGGCTCGGCGCGTTGGGACTCGGATTCACCCAGGCGCGCTGCCCGAGGGGCCAGCCGTAGCCCGGCGCGGCCTGCGGCTCCCAGCCCTCCATCTCGACCACCCGCCAGTCGAGGTCGAGGCGCAGCGTCGCGACGAACCAGCGCGCCACTTCCCCCATGGTGAGGCCGTGACGCATGGGCAGCGCCCCCGCGCCGACGAAGCTCTCCCACCCCGGCCGCAGCGTCAGCCCCTCCACCGGCCGGCCCGCCGGGTTCGGCCGGTCGAGGATCCACACCGCCTTGCCGGTACGCGCGCTCTCCTCGAGCACGTAGCGCAGCGTCGTAATGAAGGTATAGATGCGGCAGCCGAGGTCCTGCAGATCCACCAGCAGCACATCGAAGCTGTCCATCATCGCGGCAGTGGGCCGGCGCACCGTGCCATAGAGGCTGAACACCGGGATGTGATGCACCGGATCGGTGTAGTCCGGCGACTCGATCATGTTGTATTGCTTATCGCCGCGCAGCCCGTGCTGCGGACCGAAGGCGGCCGTCAGCCGCAGCTCACCGCAGGCAGCGAGGGCATCGAGCGAGTGCGTGAGATCGCGCGTCACCGAGGCTGGATGCGCCAGCAGCGCCAGGCGCTTGCCGGTGAGCGCCGCGCGCAGCGCGGGGTCTTCGATGAGGCGGTCGATGCCAAACTTCATGAGATGCGCAGCTCGAGAGCGAAGGCGTCGGGATCGTGGAAATCCGCATTGCCGGGCACGTGGCGCAACGCCCAGTACGAGAGCCTACCACCGTCGTCCTCGATCACCGCGGTGAGCCCGAGGCGCAGCGCGGGTGCGCACGTGAGCTCGCTGAGGCCCTCGAGGTGCAGGTGTGCGGTGAGCTCCAGCTGGTCGGGAGTGCGGCGTGCCCTGAGTCCCGGCGCGCGCGTCAGGCTGGCGGGCTGCATGCCTTCGCGGTATTCGCTGAAGCGGTACGCCGCCCATTCGAGCGACGGCGAGAAGTTGAATTCGTAGTAGCCGCGGGCTGCCTCCGCCGCGGCGAACACTTCGAAGCAGGTGTGCTGCCATAGCCCGTCGGCGCGGCGGCCGGTGCGCGCGGCCGGAACGCGCAGCCGGCTGACCTCCCCATGCAGCTCGTAGCGGCACACCAGTGTCGCGGGTGCCTCGAGCTGCACCTCCGCGCTGATGCTCCACACCCACTCACCGGGCGTGTAGGGATGCGCGAGCAGCATTGCCCGTTGAGCCGCGGATGCCATGGCGCGCCTTTCAGCCCTTGAGCCAGTCGAGCAGCGCGCGCGTCACTTCGCGCGGGCGCTCGAGTGTCGAGAGGTGCGCGCACTCCGGTACCGTCACGAGCTGCGCTGCGCGGATGCCGTGCGCCATCTCGACGGCGCGGTCGGGCGGGGTGAGCTCGTCCTGCTCGCCGACCAGCACGAGCGTCGGACAGCCGATGGCGGCGAGCGTCGGCCGCGAGTCGGGGCGCCCCATGATCGCGGTCTGCTGTCTGATGAAGGCCTCGGGACCCACGTCCTCGGCCATCAGCCGGTTGACCTCGCGCAGTTGCGGGTCGTTGCGATGCAGCGGATGCACCATGCGCTCGAACTGCATCTCCACCACCTCGCCCAGGCGCCCGTTGGAGGCTAAGCTCATCTGCGCGCGGCGCGCGGCGGTCGCCTCGGGCGTATCGGCGCGCGCGGAGGTGTCGAGCAGCGCCAGCTTCGCGACGCGCGCCGGCGCCTGGCGCAGGATCTCGAAGCAGATATAGCCGCCCATCGACAGACCCGCGAGCGCGAAGCGTGGCGGTGCGCTGGCGAGAATGCGGCGCGCGATCGCACCCATGCTGTCGTCGCGCGTGTGATCCGCGACCATCACCGGGCCACGCCGCCAGAGCTCGGGGATCTGGGAAGCGTAGAGGCGCGCCGAGTCGAGCAATCCCGGGATCAACACGACGGGAAGAGATTCGCTCACGCGTGTGAGCGTAACATGCACCCGTGAGACACCGTACCGCCGGCCTTGCTATGGCGCTCGTGCTCAGCGCCTCCGCCGCAGCATCCGCGGCATCTGCGCCGTCCCTGGCGCCGGAGGCAGCCGCGCGCTTCGCGGCTCTCGCGCTCAAGTGCCTGCATCAGGAATACCCGAACCACATCAGCCACACGCTGAACAGCGCGGCCGACGCCCGTCCCCCGCACGAGCTGACCCCCGCGTTCTATGGCTGTCTCGACTGGCACTCGGACGTGCACGGCCACTGGCTGCTGGTACGGCTGCTGCGCCTCAACCCGGGCGCGCCGTTCGCCGCCGAGGCGCGCGCCGCGCTCAATCAGAGTTTCACCACCGAGCATATCGACGCCGAGGCGAGTTATCTGCGCGGCGCGGGGCGCGCCTCCTTCGAGCGTCCCTATGGACTCGCGTGGCTGCTCGAGCTGTCGGCGGAGCTGCGCCGATGGGACGATCCGGACGCGCGCCGCTGGTCGGGTGTGCTCGGACCACTCGAGACCGAGGTGGTGGCGCGGCTCGAGAGCTGGCTGCCGAAGCTCGCGTACCCGATCCGGGTCGGCGAGCACGACCAGACGGCATTCGCGTTCGGGCTCATCTGGGACTGGGCCGGCGTGGCGGACGATACCCACATGCGCAAGCTCCTCGCCGACGCGGCGCAGCGCTTCTACCGGCACGACCGTAACTGCCCGCTCGCCTACGAGCCCTCGGGGGAGGACTTCCTCTCGCCGTGCCTCGCGGAGGCGGACTTCATGCGCCGCGTGCTCGACCCGCCCGCCTTTGCGCAGTGGCTGTCAGTGTTCCTGGCGCAGATCCCGCGCAGCGGAGCGCCGGCTGCACCGCGCAACGCGCATGCCTGGCTCGAGCCGGGCATCGTCACCGATCGCTCGGATCCCAAGCTTGCGCACATCGACGGGCTGAACCTGAGCCGCGCCTGGATGCTCGAGGGTATCGCACACGGACTGCCGCCGGGGGATGCGCGTATCGCGGCGCTGCTCGCTGCGGCGAGACGCCACGCCGACGCCGCGCTGCCGGCGGTCACCGGCCAGTACTACGAGGGCGGCCACTGGCTCGGGACCTTCGCCGTCTATCTCACCAGCCGCGTGGGACTTCAGCCCTGAGCCCGGGCTCCCGGGTTCACGGCATCCGCGGCGGCTGATCGATCCAGGTCCAGTCCTTGCTCGACTGCCGGCAGCCGCCCCCGGGCGCACCGGTCCAGGCGCGACCGCGCAGTACGCGCCCGGTGTGCGCACCGGTCGGCTCGCCCTCCTTGAGGGCGAGCTTGCCGTTGATGAAGACGTCCGCGACCCCGGTCGCGTACTGCATCGGCTTCGCGTAGGTCGAATGATCCTGGAACTTCGCCGGGTCGAACATGACCACGTCGGCGAAGTCGCCGGCCCGGAGCCGCCCCCGATCCTGCAACGACAGCACGTCCGCCGGGAGCGAGGTGAGCTTGCGGACCGCTTCCTGAACGGTGAGGAGGTGATCCTCGCGCACGTACCTGGCGAACAGGCGCGCGAAGTTCCCATAGGCGCGCGGATGGGTGGATGAGAGGAGGAATGCGCCCTCCGGCGCACTCGATTCAGCGTCGGACCCGGAGCTCACCCAGGGCAGCACGATCTGCTTCCCGATGTTCTCTTCGCTGATGATGGTGTAGGCGGCGCCTGCCCCGGCGCCATCCTCGATCACGAGATCGACGATCGCATCCTCGGGAGTCACCGTGCGCTTGCGGGCGATCTGCGCGATCGTCTGCCCGATCAGTGCCTTGACCGCAGGCGTGCGCGCGGCGAGCAGCAGCATGCCGTCGGCGCCCGCCTGGCTGTAGAGGTTCTCCCAGTCCCTGGGGTGCGGCTCCTTCATCGCCGCCACGACTTTCGCGCGCACGGCAGGGTCCTCGAGGCGCTTGACCATGGCCTCGGGGCCGCCGGCGTGCACCGACGGAGGGAGCGACGCATCGAGCGCGGTGGCACCGGCGGTGTAGGTGTACATGTCGGCCGTGATGCGGATGCCGGCGGCGCGCGCCCCGGTGATCATGGCCACCACCTTGTCGCGCTTGCCCCAGTTGTCGCGGCCGATGAACTTGAAGTGATGGATTTCGGCCGGCGCGCCGCTGTCGCGCGCGATGTCGATGGTCTCCTGGACCGCGTCCTCGATGTGATCTCCTTCGCTCCTCATGTGCGCGGTGTACATGCCGCCGCAGCGCGCCGACTCGCGCGCCAGCACCATGAGCTCGGGCGTCTTCGCGTAGTTGTTCGGCGCATAGATCAGCGCGGTGGTGAGTCCGAGCGCCCCCTGCTCCATCGCCTGGTGCACCAGAGCGCGCATCGTCTCGAGCTGCGCGGGCGTCGGCTGCACGTCGCCCTCGCCCAGTACGTTGACCCGCACCTCACCCTCGCCGACGAAGCTCGCGACGTTGGGGGAGATGCCGTGCTTCTCCAGTTGATCCAGGTACTGCCCGAGGGTCGACCAGGCCACGTCATACTTGATGTCGCCCTGGCGGGCCTTCATGAGCTTCGCCATCTCGGGCGTGAGCGGCCCCATCGAGCCCTCGGTAAAGATATCGAGCGTGACGCCCTGCTTGAGGCCGCTCACGCCACGGCCATCGACCAGCAGCGACTCCTCCGAGTGCCCCATCATGTCGATGAACCCGGGCGACACCGCCTCACCCCTGGCATCGACTTCGAGGCGACCCTTGCCCGCCCGTTGCGGCCCGACGTACGCGATGCGATCGCCGTCGATCGCGAGCTCACCCGCGTAGGGCGCGCTGCCTTCGCCGTCGTAGATCATGGCGTGCCGGATGACGACGTCGTGGAGCTGCGTACCCGCGCCCAGGGCCGGGGCGCACGCCGTCCACCAGGCCGCCCCTGCGATGACGATGGCCGCCAGAGGCGATCCTGTGCCGTGACTCATGGCCGATGCTCCAATGCCCTGGTGAACAGCAGGTCCTGGTAGTCGTAGCTGAAGTCCGCGATCGGCGAGACCGCCTTCATCGTGATGCGGCTGATCTTCCCGTCCGCATCGAGGCTGAAGGTCACGTACGGCGGCTCGATGGTCTTGTCGTCGAGGCGCGCGATGAACGTGTCGTACTGATAGTGCTCGAGCGTGCCGCTCATGCGCGGAGTCGACTTGAAATCGATGGTGAGCCTGCCGTCCTTCGTGCCGACCTCGATGTTGCCGTACCAGGGGTCTGAGTAGGTTCCGCTATAACCGGCGAGTGGCAGCGAGGGTCCGGACGCGGCCGGCCTGGCCGCCGCGGTCTTGAGTGCCGCGAGCGCCTCGTCTGTGCGCCGCTGCTTCACCGCCCGGTAGCGGGCCACCCAGTCGACGTGCGGCTTGCCGAGATAGTGATCGAGCAGCTCGTACATGAGTCCCCGGATGATCTCGCCGTCCTCGCTGTTGATCTCGATCGAGAACCCGACGTGCCTGTCCGGAATCAGCACCACGGCCGTAAGGAACCCGAACACCGCGCCGCCGTGCCAGACGATCTTGGTCCCGGCGTAGTCGGTGACGTCCCAGCCGAGCGCATAGGTGCTGAACATGGGCTGGGTCGGCTTGAGCGGCTCGGGGAGCTCGGGGACGGGCTGCAGCACCATCGGCTTCCACATCTGCCGGTGCGCGTCTTCCGAGAACAGCCTGCCTGAGTGGCCCGGCAACTCGCCATGGTCGAGCTGAATGAGGAGCCAGCGGGCCATGTCGTTAGCGCTCACCGTGAGTCCGCCGGCCGGCGCACCATTGCGCCCGAGCTCGTCGCGCTCGTCGAGCCGCTCCTGGGTGCCGGCGCCGCGCAGTCCGCCATCCATGCGCGCGTGCGGATAGGCGCGATTCGCCGTGGCGAAGCGCTCCGGCTCGTCGCTGGTCGAGTGCAGCATGCGAGCGGGTTTGAGCACGTGCCCGGCCGTAAACCTCTCCCAGGTCTCCCCGGTGACCGCCTCGATGAGCTGGCCCGCCACCATGTAGAGCACGTTGTCGTAGGCGAAGCCGTAGCGGAAGCTGGTGGCGGGCTTCAGGTACCGGAGCCTGCGTACCGACTCTGCGCGGCTGAGGTTGGTGCGCGGCACGAACAGCAGATCCCCCTCCCCCAGTCCCAGGCCGCTGCGGTGAACCAGCAGGTCGCGGATCGTGATCTCGCGCGTGACCCAGGGATCGTACATCTCGAATCCGGGCAGACGATCCGTCACGCGGTCGTCCCAGCCGATCCTGCCCTGATCGACGAGGATCCCCAGATCCGCCACGGTGAAGGCCTTGCCGGTCGAGCCGGTGGGGAAAATAGTGTCGGCATCGACGCGCTCAGCCTGGCCGAGGGCGCGAACGCCGAAGCCCTGCGCGAATGTCACCTTGTCGTTCTCGACGATGGCGATGGCCATTCCCGGCACACCAATTTCGCTGCGCGCCGCCTCCACCCGGCGCTGGAAATCCTTCGGCGGCTCGGCCAGCGCGAGCCGCGCGCAGGCGCAAGCAAGCGCGACGGCCCAGATGGCTCTCATGGCGTTCATGCAACCCCCTGCGGTACCACCTGGCGGCTCACGAGGCGGTAGATTCCGATGGTGAAGAGCGGCAATACGAAAACCAGCAGCACTACATACGCGAACAGCCGATAGCCCCGGGCGATCAGCGTCACCAGCCCGAAGCGCTCGGCGAGCAGCATGCAGAAGACGAGAGTCACCAGCGCGATTGCGAGGCGCGGCGTGCGCCCGAGCTGCGTATTGCGGCGATAGCGCCACGCCTGGCCGATCCGCTCGTTGATCGCGTGCACAAAGCCCGTGCCGCTTTCCAGCAGCGCCGCGAAGATCATGAGCTGGAAGAGATAGCGGAAGACGGGCAGATCGAGCCGCTGCAGGAGATAATCGGACGGCAGCGTCGCGCCCGCAATCTCCGGGTAGTAGGCCATCATGCAGCTGAAGAACATCAGCGCCGGCAGCATCGCGAGCGGCCCCGCGACGACGCCGGCGATCACCGCGTCGCGGTTGCTGGCGAGATGCCGCAGCACCGGCAGGATCACCACGGCGCCGATGACGTTGTAGCTCGCGTATTGCACGCCTCCCGCCACCCAGCCGTGCAGCGGCGCGGGGCGGCCGAACCCCTCGATGATCCGGGCGCCGAAGTGAGCGAAAGAGAACACCACGAACAGCACGTACACGCCATAGAGAAGAAACGACACCCAGGTGAAGAGCCGCTCCACCGAGGCATTGCCGTAGGCGGTCACGAGCGCGATCGCCGTCATGAGAGCGAGAGTGCCGACGATGGTCGGGGCGCCGAGGGTCGCGGCGCCGATGGCGCCGGCGGCGGCGCCGAACACCGCCAGCACCAGCACGACGAACAGCACATACGCCACTTCGAACGCGATCCAGCCGGGACCCAGCAGGGCGCGGACGAAGGTGCGATAGTCCAGCGCACCGCTGGCGCGCGCGAACAGGAACGTCGCCACGCAGATCGCGCTCCAGATCACCATCGCGAGCAGCATCGCGGCGACGCCGCCCCACGGGCCGCTCGGCAGGAAGAACTCGGCAAGCTCGCGCCCGGTGGCGTAGCCGCCGCCGATCACTACCGCCTTATAGGCGAGGCCGGGAAGGAGCCGGCGCTGAAACCACGTGGACACGCCCGCAGGCCCGCTGCGTCTCAAGCCGTGCGTGCCGGGCCCGCGCCGCTCACGCCGCGCGCGCGGCCGCGCCGCCCCAGACGGCGTCGTCGCACCAGATCATGCCGCGGGCGTAGCGCACCGCGGGCGTGCGGTCATGCGCGAGAAAGGTCGGTCCGTCGAGATCGACGACGTCGCACAGCTGCCCGAGCACGAACGCCGGCGCCATGGCGAGACTCGATCCCATCATGTTGCCCACCATGACATCGAGGCCGGCACGGCGCGCTTCGCGCGCCATGGCGAGTCCTTCGGTGAGCCCGCCGCACTTGTCGAGCTTGATGTTCACGGTATCGAAGCGCCCGATGAGCCCGGCGATGTCGTTGAGTCCGAGGGCGCTCTCGTCGGCCGCGATCGGGATCGGCGAAGCGAAGTTATCGAGATCCGCCTCGCAGCCGCGCGCCAGCGGCTGCTCGAGCAGCTCGACCCGCGCCTCCTCGAGGATCTCGACCAGCCGGGCGAGCTGCCCGATCGCATAGGCCTGGTTGGCGTCGACTCCCAGCCACACGTCGGGCCGTGCGGCACGCACCGCCGCGACGCGCAGTGCATCGAGCTCGAGGTCCCCCGTGAGCTTCAGCTTCAGCGCCCGCGCCTCGGCGTAGCGGCGCGCGCCCGCGGCCATGACTTCCGGCTCGTCGGCGCCGAGCGTGAAAGTCGTCGTGAGCTCCTTCGGCGCCTTGAGCCCCGCGAGTGCCCACACCGGCCGTCCGCTGCGCTGCGCCTCGAGCTCCCACAGCGCGCAGTCGAGGGCATTGCGCGCCCCGCCGGCCGGCAGCAGCCGCTGCAGCGCGTCGCGGTCGATGCCGCGCTCGATTGTTGCACGCTGCGCCTCGATCGCCGCCAGCATCTGCGGCACGCCGTCCTCGAGATAGAAGACGCCGCAGGCCTCGCCCCGGCCGCGATGCGCGCCGTCGTCGAGCGTGACGACCACCGCGTCCTGGTGCTCGAACACCCGGCCGGCGATGCGGAACGGCGCCGAGAAGGCGAGCTTCTCAACCGCGACCGCGAGGCGCAAAGCAGCCATCAGTAGTCAGTCCCGACCGCGAGGAGCTTGCAGACCAGCGCTACCCAGAGCACCAACACCGACGAGAGCGCAAGCACGACGCTCCAGACCTTCGCCGGCCAGCGTCGCTCCCCGCGCCACACCGCAATCAGGTTCCACAGCATCACCGCCAGGCCGCCGATAAAGGCCACGATGGAGAGCAGCTGCGCCAGCACCAGCAGCGGATCCAGGCGCCCGCCGAGCGTGCCGGTGTCCCTGAGGATGAGCACCATGAACAGACCCCAGACTCCGAGCGCCACGACGATCGTCACCGCGCCGATGCGGCTTGCGAGATACGCGCGCCGCGAGGCCGGATCGAGCGCGAGCGGGGCATGGTAACGGCGGCGTACGATCGCGGCCACCGGCCATACGAGCACCGTGAGCAGCATCGCGGCGAAGCTCGCCATGAAGAGCGGCATCAGCCAGGTGCTGCTCGAATACCACGGCGCCCGGTCAAACACCTCGAAGGGCGAGAGGAAGTCGAAGCTGAAGCGCACCGGCCTGCCGTCGACCACCCTGGCGGCGGCCTGGTCGTGACCGTTGACGTCCTGCCAGACGAAAGGCGAGACCTCGACCCAGTGCCGGGGCTTGCCGTTCGGTCCCGGGAAGGGCAGCACCAGCTCGCCCTTCCTGTTGGCTCCTGCCTTGGTCTGCCCGATGAATTCGAGCGCGGCCAGGAAGTTGGTATCGGCCCGGCGCGAGACGTCCCAGGCGCCGCTCATGAGCGCCGAGTGCGCGGCCTGGGTCTTGGCATCGACCTGCGCCGTCACCGGGTGCGGCACGGCGGCCGGAAGATAGCGGTCGGCAAAGTCCTGGAACAACCGGTTGCGCAGCGTCTGCACCGCCCCCTCCTTGCCCGGACTGCTGAAGGAGGCGTACAGGCCGGCGTTGTCCTTGAGGAAGAGATGGAGCGAGGTGTGGAACCAGTCGGTGTCGCCGAGGTGTGCGATCACCTCGCGGCCGTTGATGTTGGTCTCGAAGAAGCCGAGCTCCATGCGGTTCAGCGGCCCGATCCCGTCGGCATAGGGGCTGTTGTGCATCAGCTCCGCAGTCGCGGCGCTCAGGATCCGGTTGCCGTGATATTCCCCGTCCTGCAGCTGCGCGATCATGAAGTGCGCCATGTCATCCGCGGACGCGGACATCGAGCCGGCGGGCCGCGGGCCCACGTACTCGAAGGGCTGGGCTTCGCCCGAGCCGACGCGATAGCCCTTGGCCATGAACGGCTCGAGCGCGGCCGGCAACGGCTGGCGGAAGCTCGAGTGCGTCATGTCGAGCGGCTGGAAGATGTGCTTCTCGAGGTAGGCGTCGAAAGGCTCGCCGGAGACGCGCTCGACGATGTAGCCCGCCAGCGAGGCACCGTAGTTGGAGTAGGCGGGCGTGGAGCCGGGCGGGAAGATGCGCGCCGGCACCTTCGCCTTCAGCAACTCCTGGAACGTCGGCAGATCGTTGCTGGCCGAGATGACCCCCTTGGCGTGCTCCTCGAAGCCGGCGGTGTGCTGCATGAGCTGGCGCATGGTGATCGGCTTGCCGCCCAGGCCCGTCACGTTGAAGTCGAGATACTTGTTGACGTCGGCGTCGAGATCGATCTTGCCCTGCTCGACGAGCTGCATGACCGCTGTCCAGGCGATCAGCTTCGACACCGAGCCCGGGCGGAACATCGTCACCTTAGGATCGACCGGCGTGCGCTTCTCGACGTCCGCGAAGCCAAACCCTCGCTCGGTGACCACCGCGCCGTTCTTGACGATCGCGACCTCGGCGCCGGCGATATCGCCGGTCGCGAGCGCGTATGGCAGGTAGCCGTCGAGCCACGCGTTGACATCCTCCGCGGTGAGCGGGGCCGCGGCGGGTGTGGCCGCGGTCGACGCCGGGGTCGCGGGCGTCGCGCTCTGCGGTGCGCTGGCCGCCGGGGCACCCGCTGCCCCCCAGGCAATCCCGAAGCCAAAGAGAGCCAGCGCCAGAGTGAGCAGGACAGCGACAGCCGCCGGGAGCAGAGCCATCCGGATGCGTGCCGGGGCGCGCGGGAAGTGGACGTTCATGACGAGATCCTTCTGGTCGAGCGCTATGCGAGGCATGAGTCGATGAGCCTTTCGAATTCGGGGCCGGGACGCATGGGATCCGCCACCGGGAGGCCGAGCCGCCCGCTCTCCCGCGCCAGCAGATCATGGGCCGCCCGGGCTTCGAGCTGCGAGGTGTTGAGGCAGACTCCGGCGCAGCGGATCGCCGGGTTGGTACGCCGCCCGAGCTGCACGTTGACATCGATCGTCTCGGTGATGCCCGGCAGCGGGTAGTCCGGGTAGCCGAGCACCCGCTCGCGCCCGGGATGGTGGCAGACGACGAATACGTCGGGCTGGCTGCCGTGCAGCAGGCCGAGAGACACGGCCGCGTACGCCGGATGGAGCAGCGACCCCTGCCCTTCGATCACATCCCAGTGATCCGGCGCGGCATCGGGGCTCAAGATCTCCGCGGCGCCGGCCTCGAAATCCGCCACCACCGCGTCCATGGGCATGCCAGCGCCTGCGATCAGGATGCCGGTCTGGCCAGTCGCGCGGAAATCGACGGCGCGCCCCCGCGCGGCCAGGGCGCGCGTGATGGCGAGCGCGCTATACTTTTTGCCGAGGGCACAATCGGTGCCGACGGTGAGGAGGCGCTTGCCGGAGCGCTTGCGCCCCGTGGCGATCGGGATCTGCGGCGGCGGAATGCGCACGTCGATGAGCCTGCGGCCGCAGCGCGCCGCGGCCGCCGCGAGCTGCGGGACATCGGCGAGCCTCGCGTGCAGGCCGCTGACGATATCGAGCCCCGCCTCGAGCGCCTCGACCAGCAGCGGCACCCAGCGCCCGCCGATCACGCCGCCGACATTGGCGACGCCGATGACGAGTCCGCGCGCGCCCCGGGCGCGCGCCGCGGAGGGGCCAAGGCGCGGCAGCCCGGTCGAGACCGTGGCCTCGGCGCACGCCCACTCGCCGACGCAGCGCTCGGGAATCCAGTCGCGCAGCCCGAACGCGGTCTTGGCGAAGGCCGGCTCGGTCGCATCGCCGAGGAACAGCAGGTAGGGGTAAGGCAGCCGCGCGGATTCTCGCGCGGCAAGCTCCCGCACCGGCTTCGAGGCGCGCTCCGTCACGACAGGCCCCGCAAAAAGAAAGCGCGGCGCCGTCAGAAGCGCGTGGTGATCGTCGCGCCGATGGTGCGCGGCTGCACCACCGCGATCGAGCCGCCGGAATTCGGCGTCCCGGAGTTCGCGTAGTAGGTGAGCCCGCGCTGGTCGCCGACGTTCTTGCAATAGAGGAGGAACGTCCAGCGGGCGTTCTCGAACCCGGCGCGCACGCTGATGGTGTTGTAGCTCGGCAGCTCGATGCGCGGATTCGGTGTCGAGACGAGCGCGCCGCCCTGCACCGAGGTGCTCGCGGAGAAGTCGTTCCAGCGGCCGCCCATGTAGGTCCAGGTGGCGCCGGCGAAGCCGCTGTAGTCGCCCGAGGTCCGCCAGGTGTAGGAGCCGTCGAGCGAGCTGCTCAGCTTCGCCACATACGGCAGCGGGTCGCCGTCGTTGCCGCCGGCGGCCGGCGCCGACGAGGTCAGGTAGGCATCGACATAAGCTCCCGTGAGCGTGAGGTTCAGGCCCTGAACCGGCGTCAGTCCGAAGGTCCACTCGAGGCCCTTGCTCTCGGCCGTGCCGCCGTTGGCGTTGATGCCGAAGTTGTCGACGATCTCCAGCAGCTGGATTTTCTTCCAGTCGACCAGGAACGCCGCGACGTCGATCGACAGGCGGTTGTCCATCAGGCTCGTGCGGGTGCCGAGCTCATAATTCACGGTCGAATCGGACTGGTAGGACGCGGGAACACCCGCGGGAGCCACCGGAGGCAGCGCGTTCGGCCCGCCCGGACGGTAGCCGGTCGCCACCCTTGCATAGGCCATGGTGTCGCTGGTGATGTGCCAACGCGGCGCGATCGAGTAGGTGAAGTCGGTTCCGGTTGAGCTGCCGGTGTCCAGCTGCGGCGGGTTGATGAGCAGGCCGCCAATGGTCTCGATCGCCGACTGCTTGTTCTCCGACCAGCGCCCGCCCAGGGCGAGGTCAAACTGCGGGTTGAAGTGGTAGGTGATCTGGCCGAAACCCGACGCCTCCTTGTAGGTGGCATCGAGCGTCACGATCTCGAGCGCCGCGGGCAGGCCGGTCGCGGCCTGGCTCGGTATCAGGAACGTCGGCAGCGCCTGATCGAGGGTCGAGAGCTCGCGGGTGTAGAACGCGCCCACCTGCCACTCGAGCGCCTGGGTGCCCGAAGAGGCGAGGCGCAGCTCCTCGGTGAACTTGCCGACGCTCAAATCGTTGGTCTCGGCGACCCCGGTGGGCACGCCGGTCACGCTCGTGGCGAGATCGCCGAACGTGAACCCCGGTGCGAGCGCGACCGAGGACGCATCGCTGTACAGGTTCTGGACGCTGGTCCCGTAGCTCGTGATAGAGCTCGCGGTACCCCAGCCGAGATTCCAGTCGAGACTGGCGCTGTAGATCCGGTAGCGGAAAGTGCTCGGCTCGCCGGTGAAGCGCATCTGATCGTAGTCGCCGATCGACGGCTGCAGCTGGTTCGCCGGCGGCGTTTGCGGCGTGCCCGCGGCGCCGATCACGTCGATGTAGGGCGTGCCGTCGGTGTGCAGGTTCTGCCCGAAAGCATTCAGCCTCACGGAGAAGTTGTCCGTGGCCTGCAGCAGGAACGACGCACGGATCCCCTCCTGATAGCCGCGGTTGATGTCGTTCTTGCCCAGGCTCGGATCGTCGATGTAGCCCGGCACCCCCGCGTAGTCGCCGCTGATGCGCAAGGCGGCGCTACCGGCGATCGGCATGTTGAGCATGCCCTTGATCGACCCGGCGGTCTCACCGTGCGCGACGTCCTCGCCGCCGAGCTCGACCGCGGCGGCCTCCCTGGTCGGGTCGGGCGGGTTGGTCACGTACTTGAGGAGTCCGCCCTCACTGCCCGCGCCGTAGAGCGTTCCCTGCGGCCCGCGCAGCACCTCCACCCGCTGCAGATCCCAGGTGTCGAAGTCGCCGGTCACCAGCGAGCCGTTGGCGAGCGCGTTGCTCGACCCGAACGGCACGTCATCGATGTAGGTGGTCACGGTCGAGCCGACGCTGCCGACGTTCTGCCCGCGGATCGCGAGCCGGTCCTGGCCGGGCTGGATCTGCTCCACCGACAGGCCCGGCACCTTCGCCTCGAGGTCCGCGAAGCTCACCAGGCGCTGCTTCTGCAGCTCGTCCGTAGTGACCGCGGTCACGCCCATCGGCACGTCGTGCAGCTTTTCCTGGCGCTTCTGCGCCGTGACGACGATCTCCTGCAGCGCGCTCGCTGCCGGTTGATTGGCCTGCTCGTCGGCCTGCGCGGCCGGCACGGCGGCGATGGGCGCGAGCACGAGCGGAACGAGCGATGAAACGCGTCGCGTGCGGTACATGTTCTTGTCCCCCTGGGCAACTTTTATCCAGTATGACAATACTATTTCTGAATTAGCAAATTATTTTCCGGATCGGCCAGCACGGGTAATATGGCCACGATGGCTCCCAAGTCCACCCCCGGTCGAGCCGCGGCGGCAGCGCACACGGACCAGCCGGTCGCGGGTCAGCGCGTCGCGAATCCGGGCGCTGCGCTCAAGGCCCTGCGCCGCAAGCATGGCTGGACGCTCGCGGACGTCAGCCGGCGGACCGGACTGCCGACTTCCACCCTGTCGAAGATCGAGAACGACCGGATGTCCCCCACCTTCGACAAGCTCGCGCGCATCAGCACCGGATTGCAGATCGACATCGCGACGCTGTTCGACAGCGACGCCGGCGCGGACGCCCAACCGGCCGCCAGCGCCCGGCGCTGCATCGTGCGCGCCGGCGAGGGCAAGGCGATCGAGACGAAGAACTACTCGCACCTCTATCCGGCGTGGGATCTGCTCAAGAAGCGCATCATTCCCATCGTGGCCGAGCTGCATGCGCGCAGCCTCGAGGAATTCGGCGAGCTGATCCGCCATCCGGGCGAGGAATACGCCTACGTGCTCGAGGGGGAGGTCGACCTCTACACGAGCGTCTACGCGCCCGTGCGCCTGAAGGCCGGAGACTCGATCTACTTCGACAGCGGCATGGGCCACGCCTACATCGCCGCCAGCGAGGGCCCGTGCCGGGTGCTGTCGCTGTGCTCGGCGCCGGAGACGCAGCTGATCGCCGCGACCGCCGGACGGCCGCACGCCGAGGAAACGCGCCGCTCTGCCGCGCCGGCCCGCAGGCGCCGGCACCGCTGAGCGCGGCTTGCTCAGCTCGCAGCTCGCTCGATGAAGCCCGGCCGCGTCCACCACCTGTGAGGATTTTCGCCATGCTGCATCTGTCACGGCGCGCCTGTCTGGCGCCAGCCCTGCTCTCCGCGCTCGCGCTCGCGCTGCCGGCGCTGGCCGCCGAGTCCGACGCACAGCGCATCGCGCGGATCCTGGCGCAGACACCGCTGATCGACGGGCACAACGACCTCCCATGGGAGATCCGCAGCCGCTTCGGCGGCGAGCTCGCCAAGGTCGACTTGAGCCACTCCACCCTGGCGCTGCCGGCACCCGCGGGCAGCCCGCCTCTCATGTCGGACATTCCGCGCCTCAGGGCCGGGCATGTCGGCGCGCAGTTCTGGTCGGTGTGGATCCCGGCGGAGACGCAGGGGCCCACGGCGTTGCAGATGACCATCGAGCAGATCGACCTCGTGAAGCAGATGTGCGCGCGCTACCCGCAAGACCTCGCGATGGCGTACACGGCCGCGGACATCGTGCGGCTGCACAAGACCGGCCACGTCGCCGCGCTCATCGGCGTCGAAGGCGGCCATCAGATCAACAACTCGTTGCCGGCGCTGCGCGCCTATTACCAGCTCGGCGCGCGCTACATGACTCTCACGCACTCCGCCAACATCGCCTGGGCGGACTCGGCCACCGACAACCCCGTGCACCACGGACTCACGCCCTTCGGCAAGGAAGTGGTGCGCGAGATGAACCGTCTCGGCATGCTGGTCGATCTGTCGCACGTGTCGGCCGACACCATGCGCGCGGCGCTCGCCGTCACCGAGGCGCCGGTGATGTTCTCGCATTCCTCGGCGCGCGCGCTCACCGATCACCCGCGCAACGTGCCCGACGACGTGCTGCGCCTGGTCGCGGCCAACGGCGGCGTGGTCATGGTCAACTTCTTTCCCGGCTACATCTCGGAGACGCGGCGCCGCTGGGACGCCGACCGGGCGGCCGAACAGGCGCGCTACGACAGCCCGCCGTTCGGCGGCCTGTACATCGGACAGCCCGAGCGCGCCAAGGCGGCGCTCGCCGAGTGGGAGCGCGCACACCCGAAGCCCGCGGTCGGCATCGGCGACGTGGCCGATCACATCGAGCACATCGCCAGGGTCGCCGGCGTCGAGCACGTGGGCCTGGGCTCGGACTTCGACGGCATACCGGAGGCACCCGCGGGTCTCGACGGCGTCGACAAGTATCCGGCGCTGCTCGCCGAGCTCGCGCACCGCGGCTGGAGCGATGCGGATCTCGCCAGGGTCGCCGGCGGCAACATGCTGCGGGTGCTCGCGAAGGCGGAAGAGGTGAGCGCGCGGCTGGGCACCACGCGCGGCCCCTCGGCGGCTACCCTCGCGCAGCTCGACGGGCCACCTCCCGCCGCCGGCCACTGACGGCTGAATCAGCCCTTTGTTCGCCGGCAAAAGTCACGCCTTTTGCCGGCGTGTCCGACTACGTAACTCGGGTGGCCTGCCGGGAGGGCCGCAGGCCGTCCCGGCCAATCGATTAAGGCAGGGTTCTCAGGTACTGGCAGGCCTGCCGCGCGGCGTCGAGCTCACTCATGCGCGTGAAGGGCCCCTCCTGCTCGGCGAAGTAGTGCTTGAGCCCGGCTTTCTCGGCGGCGGCGAGGATCGGCCGGTAGTCGATCATGCCGTGCCCGAGCTCGGCGCCCGGATGAGCCGGCGCGTCGGGGTTGCGCGGTTGCGCCGATGCGGGCAGAAAGTCCTTCACGTGGATCAGCGGGAAGCGCCGGGGGTAGCGCGCGAAGTACTCGCGCGGATCCCGTCCGCCCAGGGTCATCCAGCCGCAGTCGATCTCGAACTTGACGAGCTGCGGGTCCGCCTCGCGCAGCAGCAGGTCGTAGCCGATGGCGCCGTCGCCCTGATCAGCGAACTCGAAATCATGATTGTGATAGACATACTGGAGCCCCACGCGCGCGGCACGCTCGCCGATGCGGTTGGCGAGCTCGGCGGTGCGCCGCGCCTCCTCGAGGCTCATCCCCGAGGCCGCCGCCGCGCCGGCCGGCAGGTCCCGCTGCACCAGCGCGCGCAGGCTCCCGCTCGCTGCGTAGCGGGCACCGAGCGCATGCGCGTCGTCGAACGCCGCGCCGAGATTGCCCGGGTCGAACGGCAGATGAGCGCTCGGACAGCCGAGCCCGGCCTCATCGAGCAGCGCGCGGAACTGCCGCGCGCCAAGGTCCGCGAAGCCGGCGGTCTCCACTTCGCCATAGCCGATCGCGCGCAGCGCCTTGAGCGTCGCCGCCGGACTCGCCTGCAGCGCGTCCTTGACCGCATACAGCTGGATCCCGACCGGCCCGCCGAGCGGCGTCGCACGCAGCGCTCCCGGTGCGGCCTGGCTCGCGAGCACGGCCAGGCCGCAGCGTCCGGCACCTGTCAGGAAGCCGCGGCGCGTCACGGTGCTCATGGGGTCAAAGCCCGTTCGAGCTCCTCGATCAGATCCTGAACGTCCTCGACGCCGACCGACAGACGGATCAGCCCGTCGTTGATGCCGAGCATCCTGCGCGTCGCCTCGGGAAGCGAGGCGTGGGTCATGATGCCCGGATGCTCGATGAGACTCTCGACGCCGCCCAGGCTCTCGGCGAGCGCGAACAGGCGGCAGCGCTCGAGCGTACGGCGCGCCGCGGCGAGCCCGCCGTGCAGCACCGCGGTCACGATCCCGCCGTAACCGCCCTGCATCTGGCGCCGGGCGAGCGCGTGCTGCGGGTGGCTGGCCAGCCCCGGGTAGTACACCCGCTCGACCGCAGCGTGCTGCTCGAGGAAGCGCGCGACGGCGAGCGCATTGGCGCAGTGCCGCTCCATGCGCAGCGCCAGCGTCTTGATGCCGCGCAGCGTCAGGAAGCTGTCGAACGGGCTCGACACCCCGCCGACCGCGTTCTGCAGATAGGCGAGGCGCTCGCTGAGCTCGCTCCCGCTGCGCACTACGGCGGCACCGCCGATCGAGTCGGAGTGCCCGTTGAGGTACTTGGTGGTCGAGTGCACCACGACGTCGAACCCATGCTCGAGGGGGCGCTGGATGTAGGGCGTCGCGAAGGTGTTGTCGCAGACGCTGATGAGCCGATGCTTTTTCGCCAGCGCCGCGACCGCGGTCAGGTCCACGATCTTGAGCAGCGGGTTGGTGGGTGTCTCGACCCACACGAGGCGCGTGTTGGGACGGAGCGCGGCCTCGAGCGCGGCGGCGTCAGTGAGATCGACGAACGAGACGCTGTGACCCGCCGAGCGCTTGCGGACGTTCTCGAGCAGCCGATAGCTGCCGCCATAGAGATCGTGCATCGCGATGATGTGCGAGCCGGCATCGAGCAGCTCGAGCAGCGTCGCGCTCGCGGCCATTCCCGAGGCGAAGGCGAAGCCCGCGCCGCCGCCTTCGAGGTTCGCCACCGCGGCCTGCAGCGCGTCGCGGGTGGGATTACGGCTGCGCGAATAGTCGTACCCCTGGTGCACGCCGGGACTCGACTGCACGTAGGTAGAGGTCGCGTAGATCGGCGGCATCACCGCGCCGGTCAGCGGGTCGGGGTGCTGACCGCCGTGGATCACCCGCGTCGCGAAGCGCTGCGTGGAATTCTCATCACTCATGGGCGACTCGTTGTGGCTTCAGGCTCGATTCGGGCCATGGGGGCTCTTCAGGGCGGCAGGCGGCGGCGCAGCCAGTTGAGCAGGTCGATGCGGGTCACGAGCCCCTGGAACTCGCCCCCGTGCATGACGATCGCCACCATGCCGCGCTTGAAGATCTCCATGAGCTGCTGGATCGGAGCATCGACCGGCACCGTGACCAGGCGACTCGCCATGGCGTGCGTCACCGGCTCGTTGAAATGCTGCGGGTTGTCGACGACCTCGAGAAGAATGTCCTCCTCGTCGACGATGCCGACGATGCGCCCGTCCTGCAACACCGGCACCTGCGAGACGTCGTACAGCTTCATGCGGCGGTAAGCGGCCAGCACCGTCTCGGTGGAATTCACGGTGACCGAGGCGCGATCCTTGTGGCGACGCACGATGAGATCGCGCAGGTCGCCGTAGCTCTCGCGCTCGAGGAAGCCCTGATCGAGCATCCAGTAGTCGTTGTAGACCTTGGAAAGGTACTTGTTGCCGCTGTCGCACACGAAGGTCACGACGCGCCTGGGTTCCCGCTGCGCGCGGCAGTACCGCAGCGCCGCCGCCAGCAGCGTTCCGGTGGAAGTGCCCGCGATGATGCCCTCCTGCTTCAGGAGCTCACGGCAGGTGGTGAAAGCCTCGGGGTCGGGAATGCTGTAAGTCGAGGTCACGCGCGAGAAGTCCGCGACCGGCGGCACGGAGTCGCCGCCGATGCCTTCGACCAGCCACGGCGACATCTTCTCCGGCAGCCGGCCCGTGCTCGCGAAGCTCGCCAGCCCCGAGCCGACGGGGTCTGCCAGCACCATCTCGACGCGCGGCGCCGTGCGCGCGAAGAAATGCGAGACTCCGGCCAGCGTGCCGCCGGTGCCGGCGCCGCACACCACCGCATCGAGCTTGCCGTCCATCTGCTGCCAGATCTCGGGCGCGGTGGTCTCCTCGTGGGCCTGGGCGTTGACCGGATTGCCGAACTGGTTGACGAAATAGGCATTCGGCGTCTCGCGTGCCATGCGCTCGGCGACGTCCCGGTAGTACTCCGGATGCCCCTTGCTGACGTCCGAGCGGGTCATCACCACTTCGGCGCCCATCGCCCTCAGGTGAAAGATCTTCTCCTGGCTCATCTTGTCCGGGATCGCGAGCACCAGGCGGTAGCCCTTCTGCGCCGCGACCAGCGCCAACCCCAGGCCGGTGTTGCCCGCGGTCGCCTCGATGAGGACGCTGCCCGGGCGGATGTGGCCGGCGCGCTCGGCGGCCTGGATGAGATAAAGGCCGATGCGATCCTTGATCGACCCGCCGGGGTTCTGGTTCTCGAGCTTGAGGAACAGCTGGCACGGGCCGGTGTCGATGCGGCGCACCGCCATGAGCGGCGTGTGGCCGATCATCTCCAGCACATTGCCGAAGCTCTGCGGTGACATGTCCGATCCTTCAGCGCTCAGCGTGCGCCGCGGGGTCGAGTGGTTGGTGGCGGGAATTGTACGGTCAGGCGGGGGCGGCGGCGACAATGAGTCCGGCGCCGAGCCACCCGGCGAGCAGCGCGGCGGCCTCGGCAGCCGCCCGCTCGGTGCCGTGCGCGGCGGCGAGCAGCTCGCACAGCTCGCCGAAGCTCTGTCCGGCGCGCGCCGCATCGAGCGCCGCGGCCTCGCCGGCCGCGAGCGAGCGAAAGTAGGTCGTCAGGTCCTGCCGCCACGCGAGCCATTCGACCGGCTCCGCCGCCACGCGCAGCTCCGGCCGCCCGGCGCCGTCGGTCAGCGCCCTCCACAGTTGCGGCGCATTCCACCTGAGTGCCAGCCGCCGCACGCTCGGGTGAAACGTCAGGCGCAGCTCCGGCCAGTCCGCCGGAGCGACGCGCGCGAGCGCCGCGGCCTCCGCAGGCTCGGCATCGGCGGCGTCGAACACCGCGCGCAGCATCCATTCCCAGCGCGCCAGCTCCGCCAGCAACGGCACCGGGCCATAGTCGGCGTGCTCGCCGAGAAACTCCGCGAGCGCATCGCCGTAATTCCTGATGGAGAAGTACGGCGAGTCGTGCGCGCGGACGTATTTGCCGCCGAGGACGCGGAAATCCTCCTCGCCGAGAAGCGCGGCGAGCGCCGGGTAGCTGCTCTCGAGCGCATCGATCAGGCGGCTGCCGTAGGCGCCGGCATAGATCCCGAGCCGCGTCTCCAGGGCGAAGCGCGCGCTGCCGACGACGCGCTCCTCGATGGCGCGCGTTCCGCGCAGCAGGTAGTCCTGGAACTCGTCCTGGATGCGCACCAGATCGCTCACGGGGCACCGGCCCTCATGGGCGGCGTGGCGCGCGTGGCTGGCACGGCAGCCTCGCCCGGCGCGAGCGCGCGGCGCGCCGTGGCGCGCGCCTGCTCGAGCTCCGCGCACAGCTCAGTGAGTGGTGGTATGTGGTCGTCGCGCTCGATCATGGTCGAGACCGGCCCGCAGCGGCGCACGGCGCTCGCGTACAGCTCCCATACCGCACTGCGCACCGGATGATCGTGGGTATCCACCAGGTAATCGCCGTGGTCCTCGTGCCCGGCGAGATGGATCTGCTGCACGCGCGCGGGCGGCATCGCATTCAGGTACTCGAGCGGGTCGAACTCGTGGTTCACCGAGCTCACGTAGATGTTATTGACGTCGAGCAGGATCAGGCAGTCGGCGCGCTCGGCGATCTCGGCGAGGAACTCCCACTCCGTGAGCGGCGCGCCGCGGAAGCTCACGTAGCTCGAGACGTTCTCGAGCAGGATGCGCCGCTCGAGCACGTCCTGCACGGTACGCACCCGTGCCACCACGTGATCGACGGCCTCGCGGGTGTACGGCAGTGGCAGCAGGTCGTGGGTGTTGCGCCCGGCGACGCCGGTCCAGCACAGGTGATCCGAGATCCATTCGGGCTCGAGGCGGGCGGCGAGCGCCTTCACCTGACGCAGATACTCGCGATCGAGCGGCGCGGTGCTGCCGATCGAGAGCGAAACCCCGTGCATGACCACCGGAAAGCGCTCGCGGATGCGCATCAGGTAATTCAAGGGCTTCCCGCCCGGCACCAGGTAGTTCTCGGTGAGCACCTCGAACCAGTCGACCGGCGGGCGATCGGCCAGGACCGCCTCGTAGTGATCGACGCGCAAACCTAAGCCAAAGCCGAGGGAGGGTCGGGTCAGCACTTCGTGGGTCTCTCTATTAAGTGTGCGATTGTAGCGCGCGGCTCATCCAGTAGACCGGGCCGTGCACCGCTGGATTGCTCAGGGCGCCATGGCCGCATTCAAATGTAGCGCGCCCGGATCGACTACAATTCACTGGCCCGCGTCTGCCCGACGCACCCCCCGACCCTCTGAGCTGACGGTGAAGGAATGACCGACGCTTCCGGTGACGCCATCCTCGTGCGTGGCGCGCGCCAGAACAATCTCAAGAATCTCGACCTCGACATCGCGCTCAACGAGCTCGTGGTCGTGACGGGCGTGTCCGGCTCGGGCAAGTCCTCGCTCGTGTTCGACACCCTCTACGCGGAGGGGCAGCGCCGCTACGTCGAGACCTTCTCGCCGTACGCGCGGCAGTTCCTCGATCGCATGGACAAGCCGCAGGTCGACTCGATCACGGGGATTCCGCCTGCGATCGCCATCGACCAGACGAACCCGGTGCGCACCTCGCGCTCGACCGTCGGCACGATGACCGAGCTCAATGATCACCTGAAGCTCCTCTACGCGCGCGCCGCGCAGCTCTACTGCCGGCGCTGCGGCGAGCCGGTGCGGCGCGACACCGCCGAGAGCATTTACGCCGACGTGAGCGAGCGCGCCCGCGCCGCCGGCGACCCGCGCCTGGTGCTCTCCTTTCCGGTGCCCGTGCCCGGTAACTTCACCGAGGCCGAGGTGCGCGAGCTGCTCGCGCGGCAGGGATACACCCGCTTGCTGGAATCGGCGCCACCGCCGCCGGCGGCGGCCGCGGTCGATGCGGTGGCGGCCGCCGGCAAAGGACGCGGCAAGCGCGCGCGCGGCAAGACAGCGCGCCTGCCTCAGAAGATGCTCGAAGTGGTGCAGGACCGGCTGCGCCTCGGGGCTGCCGAGCGCGGCCGGGTGCTCGAGTCCCTCGAGGCGGCGCTGCGCGTGGGCCGCGGCCGCGTCAATGCGCACGTGGTGGACGAGTCGGAACAACCCAAGGTGCAGAGCAGCTGGCGCTATTCGAGCGAGCTGCACTGCGCGCACTGCGATCTCGCCTATCACGAGCCGACACCGAGCGGGTTCTCCTTCAACTCCCCGCTCGGCGCCTGCGAAGCCTGCCGCGGCTTCGGCCGCACCATCGGCATCGACTACGGGCTCGTCATTCCGGACGAGAGCAAGTCGCTGCGCGGCGGGGCGATCAAGCCCTGGCAGAGCAAGTCCTACGCCGAGTGCCAGGAGGACCTGGAGAAATTCGCCAAGCTCCGTGGCGTGCCGCTCGACACACCGTGGCGCGAGCTGCCCGCGGAGGCGCGCAAGTGGGTGATCGAGGGCGAAGGCCCCTGGAGCCGCAAGGTCTGGTACGGCGCCAGGCGCTTCTTCGCCTGGCTCGAGACGCGTGCCTACCGCATGCACGTGCGCGTGCTGCTGTCGCGCTACCGGGCGTACACGCCATGCGGGACTTGCGCGGGTGCGCGCCTCAAGACCGAGGGGCTGCTGTGGCGCATCGGCGGCCGCGAGCTCGCGGCCGCGGCGCTCGGCTCCCAGCCGCCGTTCCGCCCGCAGGGAGCCGAGTGGAGCGCGGAGAGGCTCGCCGCGCTTCCCGGGCTCTCGATTCACGATCTTGTGCTGCTGCCGATCGAGCGCAGTTACGAGTTCTTCCGCGGACTCACCCTGCCGCGGCCACTCGATGAGGCGACCGACCTGCTGCTCGGCGAGATCCGCGGCCGCTTCCGCTATCTGGTCGACGTCGGCCTCGGCTACCTCACCCTCGACCGCCAGTCGCGCACGCTCTCGGGCGGCGAGGTGCAGCGGATCAACCTCACCACCGCACTCGGCACCTCGCTCGTCAATACGCTGTTCGTGCTGGACGAGCCCTCGATCGGCCTGCATCCGCGCGACATGCAGCGGGTCATCGGCGTGATGAAGCGTCTGCGCGACGCCGGCAACTCACTGGTCGTGGTCGAGCATGACCCGCAGATCATGCTGGAGGCCGACCGCATTCTCGATCTCGGCCCGGGCGCCGGCGAGCGCGGCGGGCAGATCGTCTTCTACGGCAGCCCGGCCGCGCTGCGCGCCAGCGGCAGCTCCCTCACCGGTGAGTACCTGAGCGGGCGCCGGGCGGTCGTGCCGCTGCCGCGCGGCGCCGCGGGCGTGGCGCGTGAGCGCGCGGGCGGCGACGGAGATGGCGGCGTCGTGGCCGAGGCGCGCTCGAACCGCTGGCTCGAGCTCAAGGGCGCCACCGAGCACAACCTGAAGAATCTCGACGTGCGCATCCCGCTCAAGCGCCTGGTGTGCGTCACCGGCGTCTCGGGCTCCGGCAAGTCGACGCTGATCGAGGACGTGCTCTACCCGGCGCTGCTCAAGTACCGCGGCAAGCCCACCGAGGCCCCCGGGCAGTTCGCCGGCCTCTGCGGCGCCGAGCTCATCGACGATGTGGTCATGGTCGATCAGAACGCCATTGGCCGCACCACCCGCTCGAACCCCGCGAGCTACGTCGGCGCCTTCGATGCCATCCGCGCACTGTTTGCCACCGAGCCCGCCGCGCAGGAGCGCAAGTACACCGCGGGCACTTTCAGCTTCAACTCCGGCAATGGCCGCTGCCCCACCTGCAGCGGCAATGGCTTCGAGCACGTCGAGATGCAGTTCCTCTCCGACGTGTACCTGCGCTGCCCGGACTGCAACGGGCGGCGTTATCGCGACGAGGTGCTCGACATCCGCCGCGAAGGCGCCGACGGCCGCCGCGCCAGCATCGCCGAGGTGCTCGACATGACGGTGACCGAGGCGGGCGCTTTCTTCGCGGATGCCGCTGAGGTGGCCGCGCGCCTGGCGCCGCTCGCCGACGTCGGGCTCGAGTACCTTAAGCTCGGCCAGCCGGTGCCGACGCTCTCAGGCGGGGAGGCGCAGCGCCTGAAGCTCGCCGGCCATCTTGCCGAGGCCGGCTCGGTGCTCTCGAGCACCACGCACCGCGGCAAGCTCTTTCTCTTCGACGAGCCGACCACGGGACTGCACTTCGAGGACGTGGCGAAGCTGCTCAAGGCGTTCAGGAAGCTCCTCGCCGCGGGGCACTCGCTGCTCGTGATCGAGCACAACCTCGACGTCATCGGCGCCGCCGACTGGATCATCGACCTGGGTCCCGAGGGCGGCGAGCGCGGCGGCGAGATCGTCTGCGCCGGAACGCCGGCCGAGGTGAGCGCGTCCGGCGCTTCGCACACCGGGCGGGCGCTCAACGCGTACCGGGCGGCGCTCGCCGCTCACGTACCGCTCGCGCCCGCGGTGCCGGCACCCGAGTCCGCCGTCGCCGAGCCGCGCGCGGCCTACGGCGGCAACGGGCGCGCGCGCGGTGCGGTCGTCATCCACAAGGCCCGGGAGCACAACCTCAAGAACATCGATGTCGAGATTCCGCGCGATCGCTTCACGGTGATCACCGGCGTATCGGGCTCCGGCAAGTCGACACTCGCCTTCGACATCCTCTTCAACGAGGGGCAGCGCCGCTACCTCGAGTCCCTGAACGCCTACGCGCGGCAGTTCGTACAGCCGGCCGCACGCCCCGACGTCGATGCGATCTTCGGCATTCCGCCGACCGTCGCCATCGAGCAGCGCACCAGCCGCGGCGGCCGCAAGAGCACCGTGGCGACGCTCACCGAGATCTACCACTTCATGCGGCTCCTCTACGTGAAACTCGGCACGCAATACTGCCCGGAGTGCGACGTCGCGATCGAGCCGCAGAGCGCCGGCTCGATCGCCGCGCGCCTGCTGCGCGACTACCGCGGCAGGTCGATCGCGCTGCTCGCACCGCTCATCGTGGCGCGCAAGGGTTACTACACAGACCTCGCGAAGTGGGCGGCGAAGAAGGGCTTCAGAGCGCTGCGCGTCGACGGCGAGCTCACTCCCAGCGCGCCGTGGCCGCGCCTGTCGCGCTTCCGCGAGCACACCATCGAGCTGCCGGTGGCGGAGCTCGAGGTGGGCGCGAAGACCGACGCGGCGCTGCATGCGGCGCTCGCGCGTGCGCTGGATTTCGGCAAGGGGCTGGTGCACGTACTGACGGCGAAGTCCGCGGCGGTCACGGTGTTCTCCACCAAGCGCGCCTGTCCCTCCTGCGGCCGCAGCTTCGCCGAGCTCGATCCGCGCCTGTTCTCCTTCAATTCCCGCCACGGCTGGTGCGAGAGCTGCTACGGCACCGGAGTCGAGATGCCGGGCTTCGATGCGGAGCAGTCGGGCGAGGAGCTGTGGTGGAACGAGTGGTATGAGCGCGAGCCGGCGGCCTGCAGCGCGTGCCAGGGCCAGCGCCTCAACCCGGTGGCGCTCAACGTGCGCTTCCGCGGGCGCTCGATCGCCGCCCTGTCCTCCCAGTCGGTGGCGGCCAGTGCGGAGTTCTTCGCGGACCTGCGCCTGAAGCCGCGCGAGCGGCAGATTGCCCGCGACCTGCTGGCCGAGATCCGCGCGCGACTCAAGTTCCTCAGCCGCGTCGGCCTCTCCTATCTCGAGCTGGCCCGCTCCGCGCCGACCCTCTCGGGCGGCGAGGCGCAGCGCATCCGGCTCGCCGCGCAGCTCGGCTCGAACCTGCAGGGCGTGTGCTACGTGCTCGACGAGCCGACCATCGGGCTGCACCCGCGCGACAACGCCATTCTGCTCGAGTCGCTCGCCGGGCTCGCCGGGAACCGCAATACGCTGGTCGTCGTCGAGCACGACGAGGAAACGATCCGCCGCGCCGACCATGTGCTCGACTTGGGTCCCCAGGCGGGCGTGCGCGGCGGGGAGCTGGTCGCCGCCGGCAGCGTGAGCGACCTGATGGCCAATCCCCGCTCGACCACCGGGCGGTTCCTGCGCGAGCCGCTGCTTCATCCGCGGCGGCCGCACCGCGCCGTGACCGCCGACACCGCGCTCCTCACCCTCGAGCGCGTGACGCTGCACAACCTGCGCGGTGGCGACGTGCGCATCCCGCTCGGGCGGCTGGTGGTGATCACCGGCGTGTCGGGCTCGGGCAAGTCGACCGTGGCACGTGACGTGCTGTACGCGAGCCTGAAGCGCCTGCTCGGCACCGCCGGCGGCGCGGGAGCCAGGCGCGCGAGCGGCGCACGGCCCGTGGGCTGCACCGCGGTGCGCGGCGTCGAGCAGCTCGGGCGCGTGCTCGAGGTGGATCAGACGCCCATCGGCAAGACCCCGCGCTCCTGTCCGGCCACCTACATCGGCCTGTGGGACGAGGTCCGGCGCATCTTTGCCGGCACCACCGAGGCGCGCATCCGCGGCTACACCGCCAGCCGCTTCTCCTTCAACACCGCTGGCGGGCGCTGCGAAGCGTGCGAGGGCCAGGGAGTGAAGACCGTCGGGATGAGCTTCCTCCCCGACGTCAAGGTGCTGTGCGACGTGTGCGGCGGCCGCCGCTTCAATTCCGAGACCCTGAGCGTGCTGTGGCGCGGGAAGAGTATCGGCGCCGTGCTGGCGATGGACGTCGATGACGCAGTCGGTCTGTTCGCCGCCCACGCGCGCGTGCACCGGGCGCTGAAGCTCCTGCAGGACGTGGGCCTCGGCTACCTCACGCTCGGGCAGCCGAGCCCGACGCTCTCGGGCGGCGAAGCGCAGCGCATCAAGCTGGTGGCGGAGCTCTCCAAGGTGCGCGACGACGAGCTGCCGGGCATGCAGGGGCCGTCCCGCCAGACGCTCTACGTGCTCGATGAGCCCACGGTGGGATTGCACATGGCCGACGTCGAGAAGCTCATCCACGTGCTGCACCGCCTGGTCGCGGCCGGCAACACTGCGGTCGTGGTCGAGCACAATCTCGATGTGATGGCCGAGGCGGACTGGATCATCGACCTGGGTCCCGAGGCCGGCGCCGGCGGCGGACGCATCGTCGCGCAGGGTCCGCCGGCTGCGATCGCGCGCCGGCGCAAACGCTCGCACACGGGGGAGGTGCTGGAGGGCTTCCTGCGGGAGAGGACCAGGGACTAGCCCGCAAAGTAGTACCCTGTGCCGCCATGGCGCACGACCTGGTCTGCTGGAAATGTGGCGCAAGCTTGAGTGAGTTGACTCTTCCGCTGCGCCGCCTGGAGGAGTGCCCGAAGTGCCACGCGGAGCTGCACGTGTGCCGCATGTGCGTCGATTACGACACGCGCGTCGCCAAGCACTGCCGCGAGCCCACGGCGGAGGAGGTGAGCGACAAGACGCACGCCAACTTCTGCGACCACTTCAAGCCGCGCGCCGCCGCCTATACCCCGCCCAACACGGCGGAGGTCGACAAGGCGCGGACGGAGCTCGAGCGGCTGTTCGGAAAGCGCTGAGCGCTCAGGGCTTCTTGACGCGCTCGCTGAGGCGCTCGAGCAGCCGCGTGAACGGTGAGTTCTTCTGCACCTCGACGCGCAGGTGCCGCACGCCGGTATCGTTCAGGGTCTCGCCGCTGCCGTCGTCGATGGTGAGCTCGCTCGCGCCGAGGATCTCGAGCGTCTCCTCGAGCGTCGGTCCGCCGCGGCGCTCGCGTATCCCGACGCGGCCGGCGCCGCGCGCACGCTCTTTCGGCGCAGCGCCCGGTGCGGGCTTCTTCGCGACCGGCCTGGGCGCGGGCGCGCGCGCGGGCAGCTGCGGCTGCTCCGCGACGTCGATGAGCTTGAACTCATCGGCCGCGGTGCGGCGCGCGACCTCGGGAGCCGCCAGCGTTGCCGCCGCCTTGTCGTCGTCGGTGGCGCGGGCACGCTCCTGCGGGCTCACCGGCACGACCGCCACGGAGCCGAACTCGGAGCGCACGTAGTAAGCGACCTGCTTGGCTGAGATCGCGTCGCTGAAGAACCCGAGGCGCAGGCCGTACCAGTGGCGGCCCTCGCGGCTGCCCTCGACCGTATAGAGAGTGTAGGCACTGAAGATCGCGAGCGGTGGCACTTTCTCGAGCTCGACCGGCTGCACCGACCATTGCAGCTGCACGGCGAACCACACCGGTGCGTTGCTGATCACGGCGTCCTTGAGAGCCTTGCGGGTGCCGGTGTCGTCGGGCTTGAGCAGCGGAATGTTGCTGGCCTGCCCATCGCCGGACCGCTCGGTGTCGTCGGGCCGCCGCTCCTCGAGGACCCGCAGTACCTGGGTGTCGCTGAGGGTGCCTTCGGCAGGAGCAGCGTTGCGCGGCGGCGCAGGCGTCTTCATGAGCCGCGTCTCGCCGGTGGTGCTGGTCTCGCCGAGAGCGGCGAGCACTTCACGCACGTTCGAATCCTGGAATGCGGGCTTCACCGGCGCCCGTCCCGGCGCGGCCGGCCGCGCGCTGACCGGGGCCGCCGCCTGTGGGCGAACCGGCGCGGGCGGACGGGGTCGGGCAACCGCTGCGGCCGGCTTGGGCTGCGCAGTGGTTCTTGCACTCGGCGCCCTGCTCAGGGGCGCAGGACGCGCTGCAGTGACCGGGCGGACCGGGGGAGGTGGCCTGCGCACGCTCGGGGGCGGCGCCGGAGCCACTCTCGCAGCCGGCTGAGGCGGCGGGAAATAGCGCGCAGTGGGTGCAGCGGCCGCAGCGGGGCGCGGCGCCGCGCGCTGCGCAGCCTGCGGGGCAGCGTGGACCACCGGCACCCGAACCGAAGGAGGCGGCCCCGCCTGCGGCGGGCGCGGCTTGGGCACCACGACGCGAGTGGCCGTCCGGGCAGTGTCGAGAGCACCGCGCGACTGCGGGCCGGCCGCGTGCTGTGCCTGGGCGGCGGCGGCCGCCGCGGCCCGCTCACGCAGCTTGCGGCCGGGCGCTTCGCCGGCCCATGCGCCGGGGTAGATCTCGCGCACCACGCTCAGCCACTCTTCGGCTTCGGCGAGCGTCGCGAAATAGCCCATGTGGAGGCGGAAGCGCTCGCGGCCTTCCTCGAAGCGGCGGCTGACGAAAAAGTTGAAGCGCTTGAGCTCGGGCAGCTCCGTCTGCGCCAGAGCCATCGGCGTGCTCGATGAGCACAGATTTAGAACGAACGGGCCCGCTGCGGCGGCAGACGGCGCCGGCTCCCCTGCAGTGGCGCCGGACATTGCGTCGGCTGCCGGCTCTGGCTGTGGTGTCATAGCTTCCCCGGAACTAAAACCAATCCCTACTAACGTCCCCGGACGTAAGGGACTTTAGGGTCTTGCAACGGGGAGGGGAGTGCGAGCGTCGCGCTTTCTACTTCGCGATCGTGGCAGCCCCGCCGTCGTGGAACCTCAAGTCCGTTAGACCGGTGGCTTTGCGTCCCCGTCTTTCGACGGGTTTGCCCTTGTCACGCGCTCAAGTGTCAAAGCGTCGCAGTTTGCAGTCAAGTGCACCGTGCGCAGAGTTGCGCAGATTGCTTGACATATGGTGCGTTGCCGCGGCGCGCGCGGCCTTATGTCTCACCGCGGCGTTGCGCCTGCGGGAAAACCCTGCCAGAAACGGCCGGCGCTCACCAGGCGCGCGCGGTAATAGCCTTCGCTCAAGTCACCGTACGCGACCGCGCCTCCCGCGCGCGGCGCGTGAATGAAGCGTCCGGAGCCGGCGTAAATGCCCACGTGATCGACACCGCGCGCATGGATGTGGAAGAACACGAGATCGCCGGGCGCAAGCTCGGCGAGCGGCACGGCAAGCGCGGCGCGCTGCTGCTCACTCGCGGTGCGGGGAATCGTGAGCCCCACGCGCTCATGCACATAGAGCGCGAGCCCGCTGCAGTCGAAGCCGCCTGCATCGGCGCCGCCGAAGTGATACGGAGCGCCGACGAGCGAGACCGCGAGCGCGGCAATTACCGCACCGGTGTCGGGTTGCGGGGTGGGGCGGCGCGGGTGGCCGGCGCAGCCGCCGAGCGCGAGTGTCGCAACAGCCAGAGCGCCCGCCGCACGCGCGCGCGGCTCCCGCTGCATCAGCGGGCGCGGGCCGGCTTGCGCTCCGGCGCCGGCGCAATACGCGGCGCCGTTAGGGTTGCCAGCGCGTGGATGCCCGGATTCACGTAACGCTGCACGCCCTTGCGGCCCGAGCGCGTCGCGCCGACCATCGCCGCCGCCACTTTGCGCGCCGAGATGCCACGGAAAGCGGCGCGCTTGCCGACCAGCAGGGGATTCACGAGCGGCATGAACGCCATCGCCGCGAGCTCGAGCGGGCGCATCTCGTGGCGCCAGCCGAGCAGCAGCCCGGGCTGCAGAATGTCGAGCGAGGGGAAGCCAAGCGCTTCCAGCTCCTCCTCCATCTCTCCCTTGGTGCGGAGGTAGAAGCTGCGCGAGCGGGGGTCGGCGCCCACGCTCGACATGACGACGAAACGCTGCGCGCGCGCCGCGCGCGCCGTGCGGGCAAAGGCCACCACGTAGTCGACGTCGACCTCGCGGAAATTCTCGCGCGAGCCGGCCCGGGCGATGGTAGTACCGAGGCAGCACAGCGCGACGTCACAGGTGACGCCCTGCAGCTGCGTCTCCATGCGGTCGAACTGCACGATGCGATTGGCGAGGCGCGTATGCTCGCGCGGCAGCGGCCGGCGCGTCACGGCGATCACGCGGCTGAAATCCGCGGCCCCCAGCAGCGCATCGAGTACATAACCGCCCGTCAGGCCGCTCGCGCCGGCGAGCAGCGCGACTTTTGTCGTGCCGTTTGACATCGGTATCCCCCGTTACCGCGGCTGCGCTCTTTGCGCTGCAGCTTAGCGAGTGCCTGAGCGCCGCTGCAAGACTCAACTTTCTTACAAACCGAGCCGCAGCTGGGCGCCGGCGGGCCCCGGTGGACGAAACTTGGTCGTGTCGAGGGACCCGCGCGACATCGAGTTGAGCTTCAGGCGCTGGCAGGCGAGCTTGAAGCGGCTGCGGAGCAGGAGTGCGTGCGGGCCCGTGCCGCGCATGCGCGAGCCGAAGCGCGGATCGTTGTCGCGCCCGCCGCGCATCTCGTGGATGAGGGACATGACGTGCGCGGCGCGCTCGGGATAGTGCTCGGCGAGCCACTCCCTGAAGAGATCCTTCACCTCGTAAGGCAGGCGCAGCAGCACATAACCCGCCCAGCGCACCCCCGCCCCAGCGCAGGCCTCGAGAATGCGCTCCAGCTCGTGGTCCGTGATGGCCGGGATCACCGGGGCGACCATGACGCCGCAGGGTACTCCCGCCGCGGCGAGCGCCGCGAGCGTGCGCACGCGCGCCGCCGGGGAGGCCGCCCGCGGCTCGAGCTTACGCTTCAGCTGGTCGTCGAGCGTCGTGACCGTGAGCGAGACGCTCACGAGATTGTCGCGGGCGAGCGAGGTCAGGAGATCGAGATCGCGCAGCACCAACGTATGCTTGCTGAGTATGGCGACCGGATGTCGCGTTCGCTCCAGGACCTCGAGGATCGAGCGCGTGACTTTCATATGGCGCTCATCCGGCTGGTACGCATCGGTGTTGATGCCGAGCATGATGGGCTTGCAGACATAGCCGGGGCGCGACAGCTCGGCTTCCAACAGCTGCGCGGCGTCGGCCTTGTAGAACAGGCGTGTCTCGAAGTCGATCCCTGGCGAAAGACCCAGGTACGCGTGGGTCGGACGCGCGAAACAAAAAATGCACCCCGTGGAGCATCCCCGATAAGGATTGATCGACTGGTCAAAGCCGACGTCCGGCGAGTCGTTGGTCGTGATGATGCCGCGCGCTTTATCCGGCTCGAGCGTTGTTGGAATGGAGTCCGGCTCCTCCTCCAGGTACCAGCCGTCGTCGACCGCGGTGATCTGCTGCGCATCGAAACGTCCCGGCGGATTGGAGAGAGCCCCGCGGCCCTTCAGGGCGCGGGGGCGCGAATTCATGCGGGTCATGCTCTGACTGTACGCCCATACAGTATCGGGGTAAAGTACGCTAAGATTATGATTTCAAAAGAAATATACCCGCCGAGAGGGCGCTGGCGCGCGGCCTTGGGGGACGCGCGGCGGCTGTTGAGGCGGAAGTCCCGCTACTTCACCAGCCGTAGCGAAAACGGATACCGGTAGCTCACCCCCTCACTCGCCTTGATCGCGGCGATGAGAGTGAGCGCGAGCCAGGCGACGAACAGAGCGCTGCCCAGCAGGAAGCCGAAGAACACCAGCGTCAGCACCCCACAGACGATCGCGCCGATCGAGACCGAGAGGTTGAAGTTGAGGCTCTCGAGCGCCTGCTCGCCGACGAACGTCGAGCGCTCGCGCCAGCTTTGCCAGATGAGCAGCGGCACCACCACGTTGCCGATGAGCGGCAGGACGAGCCCCGCGAACGCCGCGAGGTGCGCCAGCATTCCCCAGGTGCGCTCGTTCTCGGTCGGCGCCGAGCTCATGTGGACCCTCCCTAGTGCAGGCTGGAGCGGTAGCGGATCGTGACCGCGTAGCTCCGGCCTGGCTGGGCATAGTATGCAGCCGTCTGGTAGCTGCGGTCGAAGAGGTTGGCCGCCCTCGCTTCCAGCGTCCAGCTGCTGTCGAGCCTCCACTGCGTCAGCAGATCGACCGTCAGGTAGCCGCCCATCGGCAGCGTGTTGGCGAGGTCATCGTAGCGCCGGCCTTGCCAGCGGGCCACGACGGCGAGTGAGCCGTTGGCGCTCGCCGGGCTGCCGGTGTGCAGCAGCCGGCGGACCGTGACGCTGGCGCTCTGCTGCGCGCGCCGCGGCAGCAGATCGTCGTACTCCGCTCCGGGAGAGATGTTGAGCGGCTCGAGCCCGGTAATCTGCCCGCCGAGCACCCAGTCGGCGCCGTGCCAGTCGCCCTGCAGCTCGACGCCGCGGATGCGTGACCTGTTGATGTTCACCGGCAGGAAGGTCGTCGGATCGATCGAGATCTCCTCGTCGATGGTCGTCTGGTAGGCGTGCAGCGACCAGCGGAACGCGGCTCCTTCCCCATCGAGCCCGGCCTCGTAGGACTGCGAGGTCTCGGGCTTGAGGCTCGGGTTGCCGAAGCCCGGGAAGTAGAGCTCGTCAAAGGTCGGCGCACGGAACGCGCTCCCCCAGGTGGCGACGAAGCGCAGGCCCTCGCCCAGCTTGCGGGCGAGTCCCAGGTTCCCGGTCCAGTGATCGCCGAACTGCTCGTTATCCTCGAAACGCGCGCCGGCGAGCGCCGACCACGTGTCCCAGTCCGCGTGCAGCTCACTGAAGACCGCGCGCGTGGTGCGCGAGCTGACGTCGTAGGGCGTGTCGCTGTCGACGTGCACCTCCTCGTAGTCGACACCGCTGATGAGCTTCAGCACCGAGCCGAGCTTGCCGTCGGCCTGCAGGCTCGCGCTGTTGCGCACCGTGTCGAAGGTGCCGGTCGGCGTCGGATCGAGAAAATCGCGCTCGTCGTCCTCATCGCGCCCGGCGATGAGTCGCACGTGCCAGCTGCTTCCGAGTGCCTGGTCGAGGTGCGCGCTGAGGACTTTCTCCTGGAAATCCAGCCGATCGTCGAACCCGTCACCGTCGAAGGCCGTCCAGCCGTGGGTGTAGAGCACGTCGGCCGACGCGCTGAGCGTATCCGTGAGGCGCACGCCCGCATCGAGGGAGCCGGAGCGGTTCTGGTGGCCGTCGGGCACCTGCGGGGCGGCCGGGTCGAAGCATCCGGCCAGACCTGAGGGCAGGCAGGCGGGGATGCCGGCGGTCGTGAGCACGTCGCCCGATATGCTGCCCCAGGCCTGGCCGCCGCGTCCCGCCAGGTAGCCGGTGAACTGATGCGTGTCGTAGCTTCCGGTCATGGCGCTGCCGCCGAGCGTCACGCCCGGGTCGCTCGCCTGGCGGGTGAAGATCTGGATGACGCCGCCGACGGCGTCCGAGCCGTAGAGCGTCGAGCGCGGCCCGCGCACCACCTCGATGTGATCGATCTGCTCGAGCGGGATGATCTCGAAGGGCGCGATGCCGAGTGTCGCCGAGCCGACGCGCACACCGTCGATCAGCAGCAGCGTATGGTCGGAGTCCGCGCCGCGGATGAACACCGAGCTCTGCTGGCCGGGCCCGCCGGAGCTGTCGACGTTGATACCGGCGAGATCGGCGAGCAGGTCCTGCACCGACAGCGCCTGGCGCGCCTCGATATCGGCGCGCGTCAGCACCGTCACCGAGAATAACGACTGGTCCTCGGGCTCCGGAACGCGCGAGGCGGTGACGATGACCTGCTGCACCTGATCCGCCGACCCGGGCAGGGAAGACGCCGGCTGCTGGCACCACGCCGCCGGCATGCACAAGACCAACGACAGAGCCGCGCTGATGCGCGCGCGGCGCGGGATGAGACCTTCGAACATGGCAAGGCTCCTCGACAGCACACACCCGTGCCCGTTCGCGTCGTGTCAGGAGCTGGCAGGTCTGCGCCTCGTGGCGCACACCGCTCGACCAGCGTCGCCCGCCGCGACGTCCAACGGTGATGCGCGAGGCCGGTCTCCGGGCTCTCGAGCGGAGGCCTCAAGCCTCCTGGTGGATCGCCTTCCCGCACCCTTTTTTCACCGGTGCAGTGGCTCGTGATCCGCCTGATCTCGATTACCGTTGCGGGGGCAGCGCCGGGTTTGGACGAATCCGCACCGGACTTCCCGTTTTACTCGCTCCCTCTCGGGACGAGCACCTCACGCCGCGCGAAGCCTGCCTGCGCCTGCGGCGCGCCGTCAAGACAATTCATCGCGCCGCGCCGCGTGGCATGATCGCTGGCCGTGGAACCGCTGGAGAACGACACCGCCCCCGCCCGGCTCGGCACCGCGGCCGAGCTGCTCGGCTATCTGGCGGTGGCGCCGCTCATCGCCTGTCTCGCCTGCGAGGCGATGCTCCCGGGCTACGCCGGGCGCGAGCTCGCGCAGCGCGGCGCGATCGCCTGGGGCGCGGTGCTGCTCGCATCCGCGGGCGCGGTGCACTGGGGACTCGCGCTCGCGGGCCGCGTGCCGTCAACAGCGGCGCGCATGGCGGCGGCGGCGGCGCCGATAGTGGTCGCGGCGGCCGCAGTCCTCGTCGGCGGGCAGCGTGCGCTCGCGCTGCTCACGGTCGGCTGCGGGCTCTTCTGGCTCTACGAGCACCGCTCGCTCGGCAGCGTGCTGCCGGGCGCCTACCTGAGCCTGCGGCGAAACTTGAGTCTGGCGACCTGCACGCTGCTCGCGCTCACCATGATCGCCTCCGACGCGGCCGGCCTTCTGTGATGGAGGATTTCGGCTCCGCGCCCTGGCTACGCCGCCTCATCACCATGGTGATGCTCGCCGGGCTGTTGCTGCTCGGCTTCCTGGTGCTCGATCCCTTCATCGTCCCGGTGGTGTGGGCGGCGATCCTCGCCTACGTGACCTGGCCGGGCTACGCCTGGCTGCTCCGCAAGTGGCGCGGCCGCAGCATCCTCGCCGCGCTGGCGATGACCACCGTCGTGAGCGCCGCGGTCATCGTGCCGCTGGCGTGGCTTACGGTAGTGGTGCGCCTCGAGCTCGTGCACGCCTACAGCGAGACGCAGCGGCTGCTCGCCGGCGGCGAGTTGCCGCCCGCGCTGCTCAGGCTCCCGTGGATCGGCGATCAGCTGCGCGATCTGGCGGCGCGCGCCGCCCAGGACCCGCACGCGCTCGGGGCGACGCTGCGCCAGATCGCCGATCACTCGTTCGACCAGATCGCGCGCGTGATCGGCGGCATCAGCCGCAACGCCGCGAAACTGCTGCTGACGGTGGTGAGCCTGTTCTTCGTGTACCGCGACGGCGCGCGCGTGGCCGCACAGCTCGCGCGCGCGCTCGAGCAGATGCTCGGGCCGCGCGTGCACAACTACCTCAAGGCGATCGGCCAGACGGTCAAGGCGGTGGTCTACGGGCTGGTGCTGGCGGCACTCGTGCAGGGCCTGCTGGTCGGCATCGGCTACTGGCTCGCCGGGGTCGGCGCCCCGGTATTTCTCGCCGCCCTGACGACCGTGTGCGGGCTCATCCCGTTCGCGGCGCCGACCATCTGGGTGTGCGTGACTGCGTGGCTGCTGCTCGAGGGGAGCACGGTCGCGGGCGTGGGGCTGCTCGTCTGGGGCAGCGTCGTCATGGGCTGGACCGACCACATCGTGCGGCCGTTCCTCATCAGCCGCGAGGCACAGATCCCCTTCCTCGTGGTGCTGTTCGGCGTGCTCGGCGGACTCGCCGCCTTCGGGCTCGTGGGACTATTCGTGGGGCCGGTGATCCTCGCGGTGCTGCTCGCGATCTGGCGCGAGTGGCAGCACCAGAGCCACCAGGCCTGATGTCCGCCGAAATCAATCCCTGCTGCGCAGCCGGCAAAAACCGCGCTTTTTGCCGGCGGAAATCGCAGTGATGTCCGCCGAAATCGCCGGCAGGCGATTTCGGCCAGTTTAACTAGACAGGAACATCCGGTAGGCCGGGTTGGTGGTCTCCTCGACGTAGGCGTAGTGGAGCTCGCGCAGGTGCTCGAGGAAGTCGGCGCGGTCGCCGGGCGGCACCTGGATCCCGGCGAGCACACGCCCGTAGTCCGAGCCATGATTGCGATAGTGGAACAGGCTGATGTTCCAGCGCGAGCCGATCGCCTGCAGGAACCTGAGCAGCGCGCCGGGGCGCTCCGGGAACTCGAAGCGGTAGAGCAGCTCGTGTTCGAGGCCGCGCGCATGCCCGCCCACCATGTAGCGCACGTGCAGCTTCGCCATCTCGTCGTCGGTCATGTCGGTGACGGCGAAGCCGGCGGCGCGCAGCTGTCCTGACAGCGCATCCTTCTCGGCGCGCCCCTGCGACAGCGCGAGACCCACGAAGATCTGCGCGGCCTCCGGGCCCGCGTAGCGATAGTTGAACTCGGTGACGTTGCGCTTGCCCAGCGCCTGGCAGAAGTGCAGGAAGCTGCCCGGCTGCTCCGGGATCACGACCGCGAGCAGCGCCTCGCGCTCGCCGCCGATGTCGGCACGCTCGGCGACGTGCCGCAGCCGGTCGAAGTTCATGTTGGCGCCGCTGTTGATGGCCACCAGGCGCTTGCCGCGCCAACCCTCGCGCGCGACGTACTGCTTGAGTCCCGCGAGCGCGAGCGCCCCGGCGGGCTCGACGATCGAGCGGGTGTCCTCGAACACGTCCTGGATCGCGGCGCAGATCTCGTCGGTGTCGGTGAGCACGATCTCGTCGACCGTGCCGCGGCACAGTGCGAAGGTCTCCTCCCCCACCCGCCGCACCGCCACGCCGTCGGCGAAGATACCGACGCGCTCGAGCGTGACGCGCCGGCCCGCCCGCAGCGACTCGTACATGCCGGCGGCATCGCGCGGCTCGACGCCGATCACTTTCACGCCGGGGTACAGGTATTTCACGTACACGGCGATGCCGGCCAGCAGTCCCCCGCCGCCGACCGGCACGAAGATCGCGTCGAGCCTGCCGCCCGACTGGCGCAGGATCTCCACCGCGATGGTGCCCTGCCCGGCGATGACGTCGGGATCGTCGAACGGGTGTACGAACACCAGGTTGCGCTCGCGCGCCAGCGTGAGCGCGCGCTCGAGCGCCGAGTCGTAGTCGTCGCCGTGCAGCACGACCTCACCGCCTAAGTCGATGACCGCCTGCACCTTGATGAGCGGCGTCGTCTCCGGCATGACGATGATCGCGGGAATCGAGCGGCGGCGTGCCGCGAGTGCCACCCCCTGCGCATGGTTGCCGGCCGAGGCGCACACCACGCCGCCTCTGGCGGCCGCATCGCCCAGGTGCGCGATGCGGTTGTACGCGCCACGCAGCTTGAAGGAGAACACCGGCTGCAGGTCCTCGCGCTTCAGCAGCACCTCGTTGCCGAGCCGGCGCGACAGCCGCGCGGCCGCCTCGAGCGGCGACTCGATCGCGACGTCGTAGACGCGCGCTTTGAGGATTTTCTCGATGTAGGGGCTCGCCATCCGGGCGAGCTTAGCGAAGTCAGTGCGCCCCTGTCAGCGCTTCTCGCCCGTGCGCCGCACGGCGAAGCGGTACTCCGCGCGCCCGATCGTCACCAGGTCGCCGTCCTTCAGGGACTGCCGCGTGATGCGCCGCCCGTTCACCGTGACGCCATTGGTGCTGTTCAGGTCCTCGATGATGGTATGGGCGGGACCGGCCAGGATCACCGCATGGTGGCGGCTGATGTACTTGGCGTCGATCTGCAGGTCGTTGTCGGGCGTGCGGCCGACGCTGGTCTTACGGGCGAGCACGTGCATCACCTCGCGCTCGCCATCGCTGCGGATCAGGAGGCGCGTCGCGCCGTCGGGCGGTGCGCTCGCGGCCGGGCCCTCGTTCGCCTCGGCATGCGCCGCATCGCGCAGCGCCAGGTGGGTGTCAGTGTCGATATGCGCCGCGCGCGTCTCCTCGAGTGTATGGCGCCATTGCTGGTTGGCTTTCTCGAGCTCCGAGACGCGCGTGTTGCGGCCGCGCAGTTGCGACTCGAGCCGCGAGATGCCGTCCTCGGCCGCGCGCAGGTCCGCCTCGAGCTCGTGGGTGCGCGCGATGGCGGAGTCCGAGATGGTCTGCAGGGTGCGCAGCATATCCACCTGCTCCGCTACCCGGTCCTCGAGCTGCTTCACGCGTGCCTCGCCGGAGGCGATGCTGGCCAGGTGCCCGCTGCGCTCGAGCTGCGACGCGCGCAGCGCGCCAGCCCACTCCTCCATCTCGCCGCGCACCTTGGTGAGCTCCTCTTCGAGCTCGGCGCCGCTCTTGCGCCCGGCGGCGAGCTGCGCCTCGAGCGTCGCCACGCGGGTGCGCGCCTCGTTGAGGGCGGACTCTTGCTCGCCGGCGCGCGTGGTGACGGTGGCGGTCGCGTTGCGCGCCGCCTCGAGCGCCGCGCTGAGACTCGCCTCCACGGCCCGCAGCCGCGTGAGCTCGACGTCGCGCTGCTGCAGGGCGGCGCCGAGCACGCTCACCTGACTGTCGAGGTCGGCGATACGCGCCGCACGCTGACTCAGATCCGACTCGAGCTCTCCGGCGCGCACGTCGCGGCCGGCAAGCTCGCGCGCCAGGCGGGCGCGGCCGGTCTCGTGGGAGTCGACCTCGTCCTGCAGGTCCGACAACAGCCCCTCGAACAGCGAGCGGCGCCGCTCGGCGGACTGGAATGACTCGAAGTAGCCCGCGGCGCGGGCACGCATTTCCTGCAGCTCGCTCTGCAGCGCCGCCTGTGCGCGGTCGCGGGCGGCGAGCACCTGCTCCCGCTCGAGATCGCGGCCGCGCTGCGCTTCCGCCGCGGCCTCGCGCTCGGCCACGAGCCGCTGCGCGCCGGCTGCTTTTTCCTCGCTCAGCTCCCGCGCATGCTGCGCCTCGCGCTGCTCGGCGGCGCGCCGCGCCGCGCCAAGCTCCTCGGCGAGCTCGCTGGCCTGCTGCCCCGCAGCGGCACGCGCCTGGGCGAGCTCCTCGCCGAGCCCGGCCTCGCGCTGTGCGGCGGCGGTGCGTACCTCGGCGAGATCGGTTGCATGTTGCGCCTCGCGCCGTTCGGCGGCGGCGCACACCTCGGCCTCCCCGGCGGCGTGCTCGGTCTCGCGCTGCGCGGCGACGGCCCGCGCCTGCGACAGCTCCCCGGTCAATTGCTCCACGTGCCGCTCGGCACCTTCGCGCGCGCGCAGCGCCTCCTCCAGCGCGCGCTCGATTTCGGCCAGGCGCGCACCGCGGCTCGCGAGCAGCTCCTGCGCCTCGCGCAGGTTGGCCACCGCGGTCTGCAGCGGATCCTCGCCGGCCTCGGCTCCCGCGGACGGCTCGGCGGCCGGTTCCTTGGGTGAGAGCCCGGGCTGAACCCAGGTATCGGCGAGCCGCTCGCGAGCCGCAGCCTCATAGGCCTTCGGGTCGAGAACCGGAAGCTCGTCGGTGCTGTCGAGGTCAGTCCCCAGAGGTGGCGATCCCTGGGGGGACGGCCTCAAGCGCGGATCCATCGGGATTGGCTCCCTTATAAGTTTGGAAAAATTTTAACGCCGCTGGGCGCTTACGTCCGCCTCACCTTACGCAATTATGTGAGGCGAATCGCGAAAAAAGACCTCCGGAGACGCCGGAGCGCCCTTCAGGCGCGCAGGAACGCCCGCACGGCGTCCGCTACCGCACCCGGGGCCGACTGGAAGAGGTCCCCCCCGTGGTCGGGGAGGTCCAGCACACGGGCCGCCGGCTGCACCTCCCGCACCCGGGCGGTGGCGTCCCAGCACTCGTCCCGGGGACGCAGGACGAGGAGCGGCTGCGAGACCCGCCCGAGCCGCTCGCGCAGCGCATAGCCGCCCGCCGCGGCCGCGAGGTCGCCGGCCGGGGCACTGCCTGCCTGCGGCCCCGCCGGACCGAAGGGAACCGAGACCAGCACGAGCCGGCGCACCTGCGCGCCGCGCGTCAGCGCGAGCTCGGTGGCGAGCATCGACCCCGCACCGTGCGCCAGCAGATCGACGTGCCGCAGCCGCATGGTGTCGAGAAGGTCGCCGACCGCCGCGGCGTACTCCGCGACGCTCATGGCCTGTGGCGGTCCGTCCGATTCGCCGCAGCCCGGAAGGTCCGGCGCGTACACCGAGCGGTCGCGCCCGACCAGCGCGAGAAATCCTTTGAACGTGCGGCCCGAGCCGTGCGCGCCGTGCAGACAGATGAGGGGTGTTCCCTCCTCGAAGCCGCCGCCCGGAGGAATTGCGTTGTGCACGTGCAGCTGGCCGTAGCGGGATTCGAAATAGCCGCGCCGCACTCGCGGCTCCGTCTCCACCGGCTGCGGCCTCGGGGTCACCCTGGACATGCGCGACATAGTGCCACGTTCGCCGCTCCTCTTGCGTACGCAGACCGGGCGCGTAAATTGGCATCATGCAACGTATTCTCCTGCTCGCCGGCTGCTGCGCGTTCCTCTCCGGCTGCGGGGTCACCGAGACCGGCGCCGCCGCGGCGAGCGGATCGGCCGCCGAGGTGCAGCAGGCGGCCCAGGCACGTCAGCAGGAGGAGCGGGTGCGTCAGCAGGTCGAGGAGGCCAACCAGCAGGCCGCGGACCGCGAACGCGCCGCTGCGGACGCCGCTGGCAAATAGCCGCGACGCGCTCAAGACCGCGCCCGTGGAAAACCTCCAGATCCGCCTCAAACGTCCGCCGTCCAAGCCGAGCGACTTCGAGCTGGTCGAGGCTGCGCTTCCCAAGCTCACCAACGGCTCGTTCCTCGCCCGCGCGCTGTGGCTGGCGCTCGACCCCTTCCAGGTGGCGCACGGCGCCAACGGCAACCCGGGTCTGGTGCAGCCGGGCGACCTGGTGCCGGCGCGCGGCGTCGGCGAGGTGATCGAGTCGCGTCACGACGTGTTCGGCGTCGGCAGCGTCGTGGTGCTGGACGCCGGCCTGCAGCAGTTTTGCGTGTCCCACGGCCAGCACGCGCGCTTCGTGCATCCGGGGCAAACCCCGGCGTCCACGGCGCTCGGGGTCCTCGGCGCGCCCGGCATGGCTGCCTACTTCGGACTCCTCGACCTCGCGAAGCTGCGTGCCGGGGAGACGGTGCTGGTCTCGGCCGCCTCGAACGCCGCGGGCTCGATGGCCGGACAGATCGCGATGCTGAAGGGCGCACGTGCGATCGGCATCGCCAGCACGCGCGAGAAGTGCGAGTGGGTAACGCGCCACGCGCGCCTCCCGGCCTGTATCAACTACCGCTCGGAGCCTTTCAGTGAGCGGCTGCGCGAGCTCGCCCCGCGCGGCGTGGATGTCTACTTCGACAACACCGGCGGCGAGCTGCTCGAGACCATCATCGCGGGCCGCCACCTCGCCACCGGCGCCCGCATCGTGCAGAACAGCCTGAGTCATTCCGACCCGGGGCCGACGCTGGTGCGCGCCGGTTATCTGCCGGAGAAGGACGGGATCCAGGTGCTGCGGGCGCGGGTGCGCGACTACGAGCACCGGCGCCCGGAGTTCCTGCGCGAAGCCATCCCCTGGCACGGCGCCGGCCGCATCGCCATCAAGGAGCACGTCGTCGAAGGTCTCGCCAACGCCCCGACGCACATGCTGCGCGCGCTGCGCGGCGAGAACTTCGGCCGCCCGCTCATCAAGCTGTAGGACCTCGAGGAAGTGCCCCGCCCCCGCCGATTTCCGGCGGGGGCTACTCCGTGGGCAACACTAGCGGTGGCGTCGCGCCTTGCTGCGCTTCGCCGCCTTGCGCGCGGGCTTGCGCGCGCTCTTCTTCGCTGTCTTCCGGCGCGCCACCTTCTTCCTGACGGCTTTCTTTTTTGCGGCCTTCTTCTTTGCGGCCTTCTTTTTCGGTGCCGGCTTCTTCGCCGGCTTCTTGGCCGGCTTCGTCGCGGCCGCCGGCTTCGGCGCCGCCGGCGCCGCTGCGGGCGCGGGAGCTGGCGCGGGTTTCGGGGCGGGAGCGGGGGCCGGCTTCGGGGCGGCGGGAGCCGGGGCGGGCTTCGGCGGCGGCGCCGCAGGCTTCACGGCCGCGGCACGCGGCGGCTCCTGCACCGCGAATGCACCACCCTGCGGATCCATGAAGAGCGCAATCCAGCTGCCACCCGGCACTTCGACCGGCCCGTGCAGCAGCCGTCCGCCGGCCGACTTGGCCGCGGCGACCGCGCGGCTCGAGTCCGCCACCTGCACGTAGCTCAGCCACGAAGGCGGCGTAGCCGGCCCCTGGACGTTGCACATGCCGCCGACCATCGAGCCGAAGCGCTCGAAGATCTGGTAGACGCCCATGGCGCCCATGTCATGGCCCGCTCCCTTGGTCCAGCCGAACAGCTCGCCGTAGAAACGCAGCGCGCCGGCGACGTCGGTGGTCGCCAGCTCATGCCAGGAAAAGACCCCGGCGCCGGGCGCAGGCGTGGCGCCGCCGGTCGGGCCGGGCGTGTAGAGCGCGAAGGTCGCGCCCTGCGGATCCGCGAGCACCGCGAAGCGGCCGACGTTCGGAATGTCGGACGCCCCCTTTACTACGCGGGCGCCGAGTCGCTGGGCGTGCTCGGCCGTGGCATCGACGTTCGGGGTGCCGATGTACGTCAGCCAGTGCGGCGGCGTTCCCGCCGCATCGGAGGGCAATGCCATGAGGCCCCCGACCTGGCTCTGGCCGGCCATCCAGATGGTGTAGCCCGGCATGCTCGACGGCTGGGTCCGCCACGGCACCACCTTGGGGTAGAAGGCAGCGGCGGCGGCCGTGTCAGTCGTCAACAACTCGTGCCAGATGAATCGTCCACGGATATCGGCATTGCTCATGGCCTTTTCCTCTTGTTTGCAAACGACCTGTCAGCGAACGAGCTTCCACTGTCGCTCGATCAGCGCGGCGCCCGCGCGCTGCCGCCGGCGAGATGCGCTGTCGAGGATTAGCGCCGCATTCTGCCTCGCCGCGCTTGTCACTGCCATGACTCCTGCGGCGGCGCGTGCCGCGGTGCACTGCGCACGTGCCAGATGAGGTAGAGCCCGCTCGCGATCACGATGCCGCCGCCCAGGCACACCCGTGCCGACGGCAGCACGTGCCACACCACGCGGTCGATCCCGACACCCCAGAGGAGCGCGGTGTACTCGAAGGGCGAAACGACCGAGGGCGGCGCCGAGCGGAATGCCTCGGTGAGCAGGTACTGGCCGATCGCGGCGAGGACCCCCAGGGCCAGCAGCCATTTCCAGTGCCCGGGCTGGATCGCAACCCACCCCGGGGCGGCCACGGCGGTGGCAATTACCGTCATGAGGCTGATGGTCCAGAAAACGACGCTCACCGTCGTGTCAGTCCGGGTTAGTACCCGCACCGCAATCCCGCTGAATGCGTAGGCGCTCGCGCCGATGAGCGCCGCCACGGCTCCGAGGCTCGCCAGCCCCGAAGTGGTTGGTCGCAGCATGACGAGGACGCCGGCAAGCCCGACGAGAATCGCCAGCCAGTTGCGCCAGTCGAGCCGTTCCCGCAGCAGCGGTACCGACAGTGCCGCCACCAGCAGCGGCGCCGACAGGAAAACCGAATAAGCATTGGCGAGCGACAGAGAGCGCACGGCATAGACGAAGCCGCCGATCACCACGACGCTTAAGATGCCGCGCAGCACATGCATCGGCCAGCGCCGCGGCATGAGATCGCGCAGGCGCCCCGCGATCAGCACCGGCGCGAGCGTGAAGGGAAGCGAAGTGGCGCCGCGCAGCGCCGCCACCTCCATGGGCGGATAGCGCATGGCAAAGAACTTGAGAACCGCGTCCATGAAGGAGAACACGGCGACCGCGGCGATCATGGTCGCGATGGCCTGGAGCCGGCGTTCGCGCACGGGTCTTAAGCCGCTGGCCCTGCCTGTGGCTGGGGGCCGGCGCCGGCCACGGGGCGATAGCTCGTGCCGAGCCAGCGCGCCGGGAGCGGGAACGCGCTCACCAGCGACACGATGAGCGAGGAGGCGTAAGGCACCGACTGGATCATCAGGACCACGATCCAGGCGAGGCGGTCCGGCCCGGCGCTCTCCGGGATGCCGGTGTAGGAGACGGCCCATGCCGAGAGCAGCAGCCCGATCATCATGGTGGTCTCCTCGCGCGCCGCGCCGACCGCACGCAGCAGGCCCGAGGTCCCGCCCTGCTTCGGCGTGCGGAAGAACGGCTCGCTGCGCGTCACGAGGCCCTTGACCGCCGCCGTCCCGATGGTATGCGTCAGGCCGAGACCGGCGACGGCCGCCGCCACCGTCTGCCGGATGTTGGCTCCGACCCGCACCCGGTACAGATGCACGAGCTTGGCGAGCTTGAAGGTGAACAAGGACAGCGGCAGGACCGAGTACATGACGAGCGGTGGGTCGACCTTGCCCGGCGCCCATACCATCGCGGCCGACCAGCCGAGCGCTGCCAGGTTGAACAGCAGGTTGCAGCCGTCGGCGACCCAGGGGAGCCAGCCGGCGACGAAGTGGTAGCGCTGGCCCGCCGACAACGGCCCGCCTTCGAGGAACAGCGCGCGGGCGTGCGCCTTGAGGATCTGCATCGCGCCGTAGGCCCAGCGGAAGCGCTGTTTCTTGAAGTCGATGAAAGTGTCGGGCATGAGTCCGCGCCCGTAGCTCACCGGCACGTAGATCGCATCAAACCCCGCCTCGAAGATGCGCAGCCCGAGCTCGGCGTCCTCGGTGATGCACCACTCCGCCCAGCGGCAGCGGTCGAGCTGCGCACGCCGCACCATCGTCATGGTGCCGTGCTGGATGATGGCGTTGCGCTCGTTGCGCGTGATCATGCCGATGTGGAAGAAGCCGCGGTACTCGGCGTAGCACATGGCCTTGAAGGCGCTCTGGTCGGCGTCGCGGTAATCCTGCGGCGCCTGCACGATGGCGATGCGCGGGTCCTGGAACGCGGGCGTGAGCTCGCGCAGCCAGCGCGCGTCCACCACGTAGTCGCTGTCGATGGCCGCGACAATGACGGCGTCGGGCGCGGTGCGATCCAGAGCGTAGTTGAGCGCGCCCGCCTTGAAGCCGGCGAGCGGCGCGACGTGAAAGAAGCGGAAGCGGGGCCCGAGCTTCGCGCAATGCGTCTCGACCGGGCGCCAGACGCTCTCGTCGCGCGTGTTGTTGTCGATCACCAGTACTTCGAAGTCGGGATAGTCGAGGCGCGCCAGCGCATCGAGCGTCTCGATGAGCATCGCCGGCGGCTCGTTGTAGGCCGGCACATGGATCGAGACCTTGGGGGTCTGCTGGCCGGCCGTGAGCGCCGGTGCGCCGAGGCGCCGGCGGTAGGCGACCCAGTGCGCCTCGGCCCACTCGTGCGCCTCGGCGAGCAGCACCAGCAGAACTCCCAGCATGCCGAGCAGCAGCAGCACGCCCGCGATCACGCTCGAGACCGTCATGTACTGCTGCGTGAAGTCGTAGATCACCCACACGGCGATGGTGGTGGCGGCGTAGACGACGATGGCGAGGAAACTGCGGCCGCGGTTACGCAGCGCATCGCTGGTGAGATAGACGAGCCCGAGCACCAGCAGCGCGACCGCGACCGACACGGCCGCGAGGATGTGCCACTCGGGCACGCGCACGATGGGCTCGGTGAAGGCGAACTTCGGCTGACGGTTGACGTCATACACGCCCCAGTAGGAGCCGACCGCGCCCTCCTGGTACGCCTTCCAGGGCTGATCGAAGGCCTCCATGACGTAGTACTTGATCTGCTCGTGCTCGGCGCGGCTGAGGAAGCGGCGCAGGAACAGCGCCTCGCTCGCCACCGAAGCTACCGCCCACTCCCGCGTGCGCCCGCGGCTCGGCCAGCCGATCTCGGCGATGACGATCGGCTTGTGCGGGAAGGTCTGCTGCAGGCGTTTGAACTGCGCGAAGGAGTAATCCACCGCCGCATCGACCGGCACTCCCTCCCAGTACGGCAGCAGGTGCACGCCGATGAAGTCAACGTGCTGCGCGAGCTCGGGATACGCGAGCCAGGTGTGCCAGGTCTCGGCCGTGCCCACCGGCTGGCCGATGGCGGCGCGCGCCCGGTCGAGATACTTCTCGAGTTCCTCGACCTTCAGGTCGCCGCGGAACAGCACCTCATTGCCGACGAACACCCGCACCACGTTCTGGTGCGAGTCGGCGAGATCGATGAGCGTCTTCAGCTGCTCTTCGTTCTTGTCGAGGTGGTTGTCGAGCCAGGCGCCGAGCGCGACGTTGATGCCGTGCCGGTCGGCGAGCTCGGGCACGTCGGCGAGCGTGGCGCCCACCGAGTAAGTGCGCACCGCGTTGACCTTGCCCTCGAGCAGCGCCAGGTCGGCGTCGATCTCGGCGTCGGTCGGCATCTCGAAGTGAGTGGGATCCTCGTTGGCGCGGAACGGCGAGAAGGCGAACCCCTGGATGCGCGCCGGCCACGGCGGCTCGCGCGTCGGGCGATTCAGGTACGCCCACACGGCGAAGGTCAGCGTGGCGAATACCGCCGCGATGATGAGGCTCGGGATCGTCTTCATGGACTAAAGGGACGCGTACCGCCTACCAGCTGCCGGTGTTGGCCATCGACTTCCAGGGCTCGGCGGGCGCGAGCGACGCGCCCTTCTGCAGCAGCTCGATAGAGATGTTGTCGGGGGAGCGCACGAACGCCATGTGCCCGTCGCGCGGCGGCCGGAGGATCGTCACGCCGTGCTCGGTGAGACGCCTGCAGGTGGCGTAGATGTCGTCCACCTGGTAGGCGAGATGTCCGAAGTTGCGTCCGCCGCCGTAGCCTTCCGGGTCCCAGTTGTGGGTGAGCTCGACCTGCGCGCTCTCATCGCCCGGGGCGGCGAGAAACACCAGGGTGTAGCGCCCCTGCGGGTAATCCTTGCGGGACAGCTCCTTCAGGCCGAGCGCATCGCAGTAAAACTTCAGTGAGGCGTCGATATCGGTGACGCGCACCATGGTGTGGAGGTATTTCATGGCTTGTTCTCCGCTGGGGTGATGCCGAGCGACGCCTCGATGCGCGCCGGGTCGTACACCCTACCGCCTTTCATCACCAGGTCGATGCGGTCGATGTCGGCGATGTGCACGCTCGGGTCGCCGTCGACCAGGATCAGGTCGGCGAGCTTGCCGGGGGCGACCACGCCGCGCTCGCCATTGGCCCCGACGACCAGCGCCGAGGTGAGGGTGGCCATGCGCAGCACCTCGGCCGGCGGGATGCCGGCACGCGCGTAGAGCGTAAGCTCGTGGTGCAGCTCGTAGCCGGGCATCGAGTCAGTGCCGGGAATGATCGTCACCCCGGCGTCATGCAGCGCCTTGAGGAGCGTGAGCATCGCCGGCAGCGCCTCGCGATAGGCGGCTTCTTCGCCCTTAGGTGTGGCGAGCGCACCGGACAGGAGCCCGCGCCGCACCTGCGGCGGCATGCGCGGCGCGACCCCCTCGAGACCCGGCGTCAGGGCAGCCGGGTCGCCGCAGAACAGCGCCTCGAAGACGTTGACGGTCGGATCCAGCACGGTGTGGTGCCGGGCCAGGTAGGCGATGAAATCCCGCACCTGCGGCGCGCTGGGCGGGAAGTCGCGGGCGTGCGCGGCGACCGCGGTGAAGCGGTTCATGTTGCGCGTCTCCTGCACCGCGGGATAGAGGAAGTCGAGCACGATGAAGTTGAGGTGCTGGATCTCGTCGGCGCCGGCGGCGACGAACTGCTCGGCGCTCATGAACGCCGGCACGTGGCCGCTGACGCGCAGCCCGCGCGCGTGCGCCTCGGCGGCGATCACCGGCACGATGGGTGGCGGGATCGAAGAGTAGATCTTGATCTGCCCATAACCGTGGTCGGCGTACCAGTCGACGTCCGCGACGGCCTGTGCCGGGGTGTCGATGCGCATCTTGGTCGGCCCGGCGTATGGGCCCGTGCCGTCGATGATGCCGGACTTCCACACGCGCGGGCCGAGCTCGGTGCCGGCATCGAAGCGCGCCACGCGCTCGAGGAACTCATCGGTGTCGTTGGCCATGTCGCGCGCGCTCGTGACGCCGTTGGCGAGGTCGAGCGCGCCGGTGTTGTCGCCGAAGTGCTGGTGGTTGTCCCACAGCCCGGGCATGAGGAAGCGGCCGTGCGCGTCGATCACCTCCGCGCCTGCGGCGGCGGCCACGTCGGCGTCCGCGGCAACCCGCACGATGCGCGCGCCGCGCACCAGCACGCTGGTGCCCGCAGTGACCGTCAGATCACGCGGATCGAAGAGGCGCGCGTTGCGGATGACGACCTCACCCGCGGGCAGGTGCGTCGTCTCGCGCGCCACACGCGCCGAGCGGGCGGCACTCCAGTGCGCCTGCACTGCGAGCAGCTGCGGCAGCTGGCCGTGCATCGCCGCCGGCAACACCGAGAACCAGTCCGAGACGCTGGCAGCCGTCGAGCCGTCGCTCTCGAGCCAGATGGGGCTCGGGGAGAAGTCGAGCCCGCTGATCCCGTAGAGCGTGACGGGTGCGTGCGGGCCGGTCGCGTGCGCCGCATCTTCCGCAGGCAGCTCGACCTTCGCGAGCCGGGCCTCACCCGCGGGCAGGAGCGGCAGACGATGCCCCGGAGCCTTGAGGAGCGCGCGCGCCAGCACGCCGAAGATCTCGGGCGGCGCATTCACCGGCACGTAGAACGCTTCGCCCGTGACCGCCGCGCTGCCGTGCTCGGCGCGGCTGCTCCAGGTGGCCTTGCCGGCCGTGAGCCGGAACGTCTCAGTCACGGGCACCTTGTAGTAGTCGTTGCCGTGGGCTTCGAACTCGGTAAGGACGCCGGCGGCATCGAGCTTCCAGGTCGCGACGACATGGTTGCCGCGCCCGCGGTCGTTGAAGGAGTACTCCGCATGCGTGACGCCATCGCTGCCGGTGTTGACCTTCTGCTGGCCGGCGAGATTGCCGAGCATCACGATCTCGTCCTGTCGTGCGCTCCCGGCGGCCGGCGCAGCCGCGGGCAGCGCGACAGTCACGGCGAGCAGGCAGGCGGCGAGGGGCGCAGCGCGCGCCGGCGCGGGTCTCATCAGAACATCTCCGAGGGCCCGGGAGGCTTGATCGCGACCTTGGTGCGCGACGGGATGTGCTCGCCCGTGATCATGTCCTCGTAGGTCTGCCCGGGGCCCACCATCGGATAGACGCCGGCGTCGGGATCGATCATGACCTCGAGGAAGGCCGGCCCCTCGAAGCCGACGAACTCGGCGATGACGCGCGGCACGTCCGCCTTGTGCTCGAGGCGCACCGCGTAGCGGAAGCCGTCGGCCTGGGCGGCGCGGATGAAATCCTTCTTGTGCAGCGACTTGTCGCTCGCCGACAGCCGCCCCTTGTGGAACAGCTTCTGCCACTGCTTGACCATGCCGTCGCCGAAGTTGTTGAGCACCATCACCTTGACCGGCAGGTCGTAGGTGGTCGCAGTCTCGAGCTCGCCGATGTTCATGCGGATGCTCGAGTCGCCGTCGATGTCGATCACCAGCCGCGCCGGATTCGCAATCTGCGCACCGATGGCCGCGGGGAGGCCAAAGCCCATCGTGCCCATGCTGCCGGAGGTCAGCCACAGGCGCGGGCCGGCGAAATCGCAGTACTGCGCCGCCCACATCTGATGCTGGCCGACCCCGGTCGAGATGATCGCCTCGCCGCGCGTGTGGCGGTTGAGCTCTTCGAGCACGTAATAGGGCTGGATCAAAGGGCTCGCGCGGTCATAGTTCATGGCGTAGCGGCGCTTGAGCTCGGCGAGCTCCGCGTGCCACGCGCCGAAGTCGCGGTGGAACTGCGCCTGTCGCCCGTGTGCGGCGAGCGCCTCGAGCGCCTCCGCCACCGGGCCCACGTGGCTCCACTGCACCCGCTTGACCTTGTTGACCTCGGCGCGGTCCACGTCGAGATGCGCGATGCGTTTGGCGTTGCGCGCGAACTTGTCCGGCACGCCCGCCACCCGGTCGTCGAAGCGCGCGCCGACGGCGATGAGGAAGTCGCAGTCGTCGACCGCGTAGTTGGCAAAGGCGGCGCCGTGCATCCCGAGCATGCGCAGTGCCAGCGGCGCGCGGGTATCGAGCGAGCCGATGCCCATGAGCGTCGTGACGACCGGCAGCCCGAAGGCGGTCGCGAACCCGGCGAGTCCTGGTGCGGCGTTGCCGTTGATGACTCCGCCGCCGGCGTAGATGAGCGGGCGCTGCGCCTCGCCCAGCATGGCGAAGAAGCGCCCGGCCGCGGCCGCATCGAGCGAGGAGCGGGTGAGCTCGTCGAGCCGCCGCCGGTAGCCGGGGATCGGCAGCAGTCCCTCTCCCTGGAAGGGGCCTTCCCAGTTCTGGACGTCCTTCGGGACGTCGACGACCACGGGTCCGGGGCGCCCGGTGCGAGCGATCTCGAAGGCCGTCCGCAAAGTCGCCTCGAGCTTCTCCGGCTCGGTCACGAGGAAAATGTGCTTCGCGACCGCCCCCATCACGGCGGGCACGGGCGCCTCCTGAAAAGCGTCCGTGCCGATCGATGCCCGGGGTACCTGGCCGCAAATTACGACAATCGGTATCGAATCCGCCATGCAATCGCGCACGGGTGTAACAGTATTCGTGGCCCCTGGTCCTGAGGTCACGATGCACACCCCGACCCGCCCACTCGCGCGTGCGTAGCCCGCCGCCATGAAGGCGGCACCCTGCTCGTTGGCGGGAACGATCAGGGGAATCTGCGGCCGTCCGGCCCCGGCGCACTCCTCGTTGTAGAGGAACACCGCATCGTAGGTCGGGAGGATGGCCCCGCCGCTATAGCCGAAGATCGCCGTGACCCCCTCGTCGGCGAGCACCTGCATGATCACGCGCGCGCCGCTCATCCGCGCCCCGGCGAGCGGATGGGGCGCCGGACGCGGCTTACGACTCGAGTCGCTCATGGAAGGCGAGCTCATGGACGGGTTTTGCGAAACCTCTTGGGGGTGCGCGACACCGACAGAACTTTTGAGCGTAACAGCTTGGGTTCGTGGTGCAAACTCGCCCCGATCCTTCTATTCTGACCGGGCTTTTTCAGCCACCGAGACCTCAGCTCATGGCGCCGCCCGCCGCGGCGCCCGCACCGACATGCGCCACATCATCGCCATACTGCTGCAGAACGAGGCGGGGGCCCTCACCCGCGTCGCGGGCCTGTTCTCCACGCGCGGCTACAACATCGAGTCGCTGTCGGTGGCCCCCACCGACGATCCCACGGTCTCGCGTCTCACCCTCGTCACCCGCGGCTCGGACGCGGTCATCCAGCAGATCGTCAACCAGCTCAACAAGCTCGTGGACGTCGTGAACGTGCTCGACATGACCCGCGGCCAGCACCTCGAGCGGGAGCTGGTGCTGCTCAAGCTGCGCGTCGACCCGCGCCACACCGACACGGTGCGCGGACTGGTCGTGCGCAGCGGCGGCCGCGTGCTCGATCCCGCCACCGAAGGCTTCATCGTGGAGCTCACCGCGAGCGAGGCCGAGATCAACAGCTTCATCGCGGACCTGGCCCGCGGGGCGGAGCTTCTCGAGGTGGTGCGCAGCGGCGCGCTCGGTATTCCGCGCGCGGCGCGCGCCTTGCGGACCGCAGCGCCAGCGACCGCGGACGTGTAGGGCGCACGCGACGCAGCCGGCGAAAGTCGCGCCTTTCGCCGGCGGCAACCGAAGTGAGGTCCGCCGAAATCGCCGCAGGCGATTTCGGCTAATTCAACTAGAGCGTCAGCACCGTCGAGCCCGTCGTGCGCCGGCCCTCGAGATCGCGGTGCGCGTCGGCCGCCTGCCGCAGCGGGTACTTCTGGCCGATGACGATGCGCACCTTGCGCGCGCGCACCGCGGCAAACAGCTCGCGGGCCGCGGACTCGAGCTCGGCGCGCGTGCTGATGTAGTTAAAGAGCGTCGGGCGCGTCAGAAAGAGTGAGCCGCGCTTGCTGAGCTCGAGCGGCGCGATCGCCGGCACGGGCCCGGAAGCATTGCCGAAGGTGACCATCATTCCCCGTGGGCGCAGGCAGTCGAGCGATTCCATGAAGGTATCGCGGCCGACCGCGTCATAGACCACCGCGACGCCGTCACCCTTGGTGAGCGCCTTGACGCCGGCCACCAGCTCATCGCGCCCGGAGATGAGCACGTGATTGCAGCCGTGCCGCCGGGCGAGCTCGGCCTTCGCCTCGCTGCCGACCACGCCGATCACCTTCGCGCCGAGGGCACGCGCCCACTGACAGAGGATCAGCCCGACGCCGCCGGCCGCCGCGTGCACCAGGATCGGGTCGCCGCGCTGGACCCGGTAGGTGCGGCGGATGAGGAACTGCGCCGTCAGGCCCTTGAGCATGAGTGCCGCGGCCTGCTCGTCGGAGATGCCGCGCGGCACCTTGACCAGCCGCTCGGCCGGCACGTTGCGCAGCTCGCAGTAGGCGCCGGGGCTCGGCCAGACGTACGCGACCCGCTCGCCGAGCTTGAATCCGCGCACCCCGCGGCCGAGGGCGGTGACGACTCCGGCCGCCTCGCGCCCGAGGCCGCTCGGGAGCGAGGCGACGGGATAGAGTCCGGTGCGGTCGTAGACGTCGATGTAGTTGACGCCGATCGCGTGGTGGCGCACCTGAGCCTCGCCGGGACCGGGCTTGCCGGGATCGACGTCCTCGACGCGCAGCACCTCGGGACCGCCGTGCTCGTAGAAGCGGATGGCCGCAGGCATGGAGCTAAGCATAGACCCGCCCTTTGTGCGCCGGCAAAAGTCCGTGCGCCAGCATTGCTGTGAAATGCTCGGCTGCTGAGGTGATTGGAGCTGCTGCGCAGCAAGCCCCGCCTTTTGCCGGCGAGTGTTTATCCGCGGGTGGATGGGCCTGCCGAAAAGTCCGCAGGACTTTTCGGCCAATCAGACTACAACGCCGAGTCGTCGGTCTCGCCGGTGCGGATGCGGATGACGCGGTCGATTTCGGTGATGAAGATCTTGCCGTCGCCGACCTTGCCGGTCTTGGCGGCCTTCATGATTGCCTCGATAACCTGATCGGCCAGCTCGCTGCGCACCGCGACCTCGATGCGGGTCTTGGGCACGAAGTCGACCACGTACTCCGCGCCCCGATAGAGCTCGGTGTGGCCCCGCTGGCGGCCGAAGCCCTTCACCTCGGTCACCGTCATTCCCGACACGCCGATGTCCGACAGCGCCGCGCGCACGTCGTCGAGCTTGAACGGCTTGATGATCGCGGTGATCAGTTTCATGAGGCTTCGGTCTCCATCGCCATGTGCAGTGTGGTGAATCGTGCAGCTTTCATGCCATGGGCGAAATCAGCGCCGGGACCGCCGCGGACGGCACTGCCCGGGTGCCGCCGCATGGCGAGCCTGCACCATCGCGGAGCAGCGTGGCGCGGCGGGCGCCCCGCGCTGGTGCGCCAGACCGGCGTGCTCCTGGGATATTCTTCGCGCCGATGTACGAGCGGATCGTGATCGTCGGAGCGGGCCAGGCAGCAGTGCAGGCGGTCGATACACTACGCCGCAGAGGCTTCGCGGGGAAGCTGACGCTGATCGGCGCGGAGTCCTGGCCGCCCTACCAGCGGCCGCCGCTCTCGAAGAAGTACCTCGCCGGCGCGCTCGAGCGCGAGCGGCTGCTGATCCGGCCCGCGAACTTCTTCGCCGAGCACGCCGTGACGACCCACTTCGGCCGGCGGGTCAGCGACATCGCCCCGCGCGAGCGGCACGTGCGCCTCGACGACGGGGTGGTCGTGCCCTTCGACGCGCTGATGCTCGCCACCGGCAGCCATCCGCGCCGGCTGCCCGTTCCCGGCGCCGACCTCGAGGGCGTGCATTACCTGCGCACCATCGAGGACGCCGATCGCATCCGCGCGGATCTCACGGGCGGCGGGCGGCTGCTGATCGTCGGCGGTGGCTACATCGGGCTCGAGGTCGCGGCCACCGCGCGCGAGCTCGGCATGGAGGTGACGGTGCTCGAGATGGCCGAGCGCGTCATGAGTCGCGTCACCTGCCCCGAGGTATCCGCTTTCTACGAGGCCGAGCATGCACGCCGCGGCGTGCGCATCCGCTGCAACGAGCGGGTGCGGGCGCTGCACGGCGATGCGCGCACCGGCCGCGTCAGGAGCGTCCTCACCGAGGAAGGCGACGAGTACCCCGCGGACGTCGTGCTCATCGGCGTCGGCGTGGCGCCCGCCGACGAGCTCGCCAGGGCCGCCGGCCTCGACTGCGAGAACGGGGTCGTGACGGAGGCGCATTGCCGCACCTCGCACGAGGGTGTCTACGCCGCCGGCGACTGCGCCAGCCACCTCAACCGCCAGTACGGCCGGCATCTGCGCCTCGAGTCGGTCGACAACGCCTTCGAGCAGGGCACGACCGTCGCGCTCAACCTGATGGGCAACGAGACGCTGCACGACAAGCTGCCGTGGTTCTGGTCGGATCAGTTCGACCTTAAGCTCGTCGTGGTCGGCGTCGCGCAGGGCTATGACACCGTGGTGATGCGCGGCGCGCCGGCGGCGCGCTGCTTCAGTGCCTGTTATCTGCGCGGCGGGGAGCTCATCGCCATCGACACCGTCAACGCGCCGAAGGACCAGATGGCGGCGCGCAAGCTGATCGCGGCGCACGCGCGGCCGCATCCCGACAGGCTGGCGGATCCCGCGATCGCGCTCAGGGACGCGGTCTGAGGGTGCGGGCGCTCAGAAGGTCCAGGTGAGTCCGCCGGTCACCATGTAGGGGTTGCCGCCGAGCGCCGCAAAGCGCTCGTACTCGGCGCGCAGCTCGAGCGAGCGGAAGCGGTACATCACGCCGCCGCCGCCGGCGACACCGACGCCGGTGCTGTCGACCGGCAGAGGGTTGGCGAGCGGCGGACACACACCGCCCTTGGGGCAGGTGCCGACGATCGTGAGCGCAGTGGTATGGAGCTTGGCCAACCCCGCCTTCATATAGAAATCCACGATCGGCGTCGGCAGATAGAGGATGCCGAAGGCTCCCTCGCCCTTGCGGCTCGCGCTGTTGGTCAGCGGAACGTCGGAATTCTTATAGACCGACGCGCCGCTCGAGTGGCCGAAGTCGAGGTATTGGAGCTCGGCCGACAGCTCCGGGATGGGACGCCAGCCGGCGATGATCGTGTAAGCGGAGCTGTGGATGCCGAAGCCGCTGACGAGCCCGGTCGAGGCATCGACGGTCGCCTTGCCGAAGGTGGCGCCGAGATAGGGACCGAGCAGATCGTCCGCGCGCGCGCCGCCCGCCGCGCACGCCAGCAGCGCCGCGCACGCCAGGCTCACGCCCGGTCCGGATCGACGCGCATCGGTGCGCCGCTCGCGCATCGGCCTGGCTCTCCGCTCGAGTAACAACTGCCGACAGCATACAACAAGGGTGTTGGCATCGACCGATGACGCCAAGCACCGACAAGTGCGCAATCGTGAGGGCCGTCACAGCGCCGGCCGCGCGCTGCCGCGCCTTCAGCGCAGCACGATGAGCAGATCCTTCAGGTCCACCGCCTCGCCCGGCTTCACCAATACCTCGGCCACCTCGCCCTCGCTCTCGGCGCGCACCGCGGTCTCCATCTTCATCGCCTCGAGCGTCAGCAGCAGGTCGCCGCGCGCGACGCCGGCCCCCACGGCCACCGCGACCGTGGTGACGGTGCCCGGCATCGGCGCGCCCACATGGCGCGTGTTGCCGGGCTCGACCTTGGCTCGCGGCGGGCGCTGCGCCACCTGGGTGAGGTCGCGCACCCGCACCGAGCGCGGCTGGCCGTTCAACTCGAAGAACACCGTGCGCGTGCCGTCCTCGTGCGGGTCGCTGGTCGCGACGTAGCGCACGATGAGCGTCTTGCCGCGCTCGAGGTCGATGCTGATCTCGTCCCCCGGCTGCATGCCGTAGAAGAACACCGGCGTCGGCAGCAGGCCGAGATCGCCGTGCTGCAGCCGCTCGCGCGCGTACTCCTGCCACACCCGCGGATACATGAGCCAGGAGGCGAGATCCTCGTCGCTCACGGGGCCGGACAGCCGCTGCGCGAGTCGAGCGCGCTCCGCCTCGAGGTCGACCGCCGGCGCACCAGCGCCCGGCCGCTCGCTGAGCGGCGCCGCACCCTTCAGCACCTTGCGCTGCAGCGCCGCCGGGAAGCCGCCGTAGGGCTGTCCGAGCTCGCCGCGGAAGAACTGCACCACCGACTCGGGAAAGGCGACCTCGGTGCCCGGGTCGAGCAGCTGCTCGCGGGTTATGCCCGCGGTGACCATGGCGAGCGCGAGATCGCCCACCGCCTTGGACGTCGGGGTCACCTTGATGATGTCGCCGAAGGCCGCGTTGACCTCGGCGTAGGCGCGCGCCACCTCCGGCCAGCGCGCCTCGCTGATACCGAGCGCGCGCGCCTGCTCGCGTAAGTTTGTGTACTGGCCGCCCGGCATGCCGTGCACGTAGACCTCGGAGGCCCCGGCACGCACGTCGCTCTCGAAGGCGACGTAGAGGCGCCGCACCTGTTCCCAGTAGGCGGAGATGGCGCGCAGGTGCTCGGGATCGAGCCCGGCAGCGCGCGGCCCGTGGCGCAGCGCCTCGACGAGCGAGCCGAGGTTCGGCTGCGAGGTGAGCCCGGAGAGGGCGTCGATCGCGCCGTCGACCGCATCCGCTCCCGCATCGATGGCGGCCAGCACGCTCGCCGCGCCGATGCCGCTCGTGTCGTGGGTGTGGAAGTGCAGCGGCAGGCCGGTCTCCTCCCTGAGCGCCTTCACCAGCGTGTACGCGGCGCGCGGCCGGCACAGGCCCCCCATGTCCTTGATGCCGAGCACGTGGGTGCCCGCGGCCTTGAGCTCGCGCGCGAGCTTCAGGTAGTAGTCGAGCGTGTACTTGCGCTCGCGCGGGTCGCTCAGGTTTCCGGTGTAGCAGATCGCCGCCTCGCACAGCTTGCCGGACTCGAGCACCGCGTCGATCGCGACGCGCATGTTCTCGACCCAGTTGAGACAGTCGAAGATGCGGAACACGTCGATGCCGCGCGCGGCGGCGCGCGCGATGAAGAAGCGCAGCACGTTGTCCGGGTAGTTGGCGTAGCCGACCGCGTTCGCCGAGCGCAGCAGCATCTGCAGCAGGATGTTGGGAATGCGCTCGCGCAGCTGCGCGAGCCGCTCCCACGGGTCCTCGCGCAGGAAGCGCAGCGCCACATCGAAGGTCGCCCCGCCCCAGCACTCGAGCGAGAACAGCTCGGGCACGAGGCTCGCATAGGCGGGCGCGATGGCGACGAGATCCGCGGTGCGCAGCCTGGTGGCGAGCAGCGACTGATGCGCATCGCGCATCGCCGTGTCGGTCAGCAGCACCCGCTCCTCCCCGAGCATCCAGCGCGCGAAGCGCTCGGGTCCCAGCTCCGCGAGCTTCTGCCGGGTGCCGGGCGCAGGCGGGGGCAGGGTCGTAAGCGGCGGCTGCGGCAGGGCGAAGTGCGCCGGGCGCGGGCGGCCGCGAACCTCAGCATTGCCGTTGACGATGGTGGCGCCGATGCCGGTGAGCAGGCGCGTGGCGCGGTCGCGCTTCAAGGGCCAGCGGTACAGCTCCGGCGTCGCGTCGATGAAGCGCGTGGTGTACTCGGCGTGAGCGAAGCGCGGGTGGGTGATCAGCTGATCGAGAAAACGCAGGTTCGTGACCACGCCGCGGATGCGGAACTCCCACAGCGCGCGGTGCATGCGCGCGATGGTTTCCTCGGGCGTCGGCGCCCACGCCGTCACCTTGACGAGCAGCGAGTCGTACGAGCGCGTGATGATCGCGCCGGTGTAGGCGGTGCCGGCGTCGAGGCGGATGCCGAAGCCGGCGGGACTGCGGTAGGCGGTGATCTTGCCGTAGTCCGGAACGAAGTTGTTCTCCGGGTCCTCGGTGGTGATGCGGCACTGGAGCGCATGGCCCGACACGCGGATATCGGCCTGCGCCGGCACGCCGCTCTCGGGGGTGCCGATGCGCGCGCCGCCGGCGATGCGGATCTGGGCCTTCACCAGGTCGATGCCGGTGACCTCCTCGGTCACGGTGTGCTCGACCTGGATGCGCGGATTCACCTCGATGAAGTAGCAGGTACCTGAGTCGGCGTCCTCGAGGAACTCGACGGTGCCGGCGTTCACGTAGCGCGCCGCGCGGCCGATGGCGAGCGCCGCCGTGGTGAGCTCGGCGCGCCGCGCATCGGAGAGAAACACCGCGGGCGCGCGCTCCACCACCTTCTGGTTGCGCCGCTGCATGCTGCAGTCGCGCTCGTAGAGGTGCACGAGGTTGCCGAAGGCATCGCCGAGGATCTGCACCTCGACGTGGCGCGCATGCCGCACGAGCTTCTCGAGATAGACCTCGTCGTTGCCGAAGGCGGCGAGCGCCTCGCGGCGCGCGAGCGGCAGCAGCTCCCTGAGCTGCGCCTCGTCGTCCACCGCGCGCGTGCCGCGGCCGCCGCCGCCCCAGCTCGCCTTGATCATGACCGGGTAGCCGATGCCGCGCGCGAGGCGCGCGCATTCGGCGACGTCGGCGGGCAGGGCTCCCGTGGCCGGCATCACCGCGACGCCGGCCGACACCGCCAGCGCGCGCGCCGTGATCTTGTTGCCGAGCGCCTCCATGGTCTCGGGCTCGGGGCCGATGAAGATGATGCCGGCGCGGCGCGCAGCGTACGCCAGCTCGGGATTCTCGGACAGCAGGCCGTAGCCCGGGTGGATGGCATCCACGTGCGCCTCGCGCGCGACCGCCAGGACATCCGCGATGTCGAGGTAGGCCTCCACGGGCTTCCTGTCGCGACCGACCAGGTACGCCTCGTCGGCCTTGGTGCGGTGAAGCGAGAAGCGATCCTCCTGCGAGTAGATCGCGACGGTGCGCACTCCGAGCTCGTTCGCCGCGCGCATGACGCGGATGGCGATCTCGCCCCGGTTGGCGACCAGGATGCTGCGTATCCGCTGCGACGTGGCGGCTTTCACCTTAAGATCTGCCGTAGGAACTCGCCGAGTGGGCTGCGGTACGCGCGTGCTGCGCACCTCATTCGATCATAGCCGCTTTGGGGGAAATCATGTCGCGCCGAGAGAGTCACCCGCTCATCAGCCTGAGTCTCTCCGCCGTCGCCGCGCTGCTGCGCGTGGCTCCGCTGCCGGCCGCCGAGCACCCGATCGTCATCGTCATCCACGGTGGCGCCGGGGTCATCGAGCGCTCGCGCATGACGGCGGAGCACGAGGCCTCTTACCGCGCCGGGCTCGCGGCGGCGCTCGATGCCGGTTACGCGGTGCTCGAGCGCGGCGGCTCCGCGCTCGATGCGGTGGGCGCGGCGGTGCGCACCATGGAGGACGACCCGCAGTTCAACGCCGGCCGCGGCGCGGTGCTCAACCACGACGGGCTGTGCGAGCTGGATGCCGCCATCATGGACGGTGCGGGCCTGCGTGCCGGAGCGGTGGCCGGGGTGCACCACGTCAAGAACCCGATCGATCTGGCCCGGCTCGTCATGGACAAGTCCCCGCACGTGCTGCTCGCAGGCCCGGGGGCCGAAGAGTTCGCGCTCGAGCAGGGCGTGGTACTCGTGCCCGAGAGCTACTTCGTGACGCCCCAGCGCGTGCGCGAGCTCGAGGAAGAGAAGCGCGCCGCCGCGGCCCGCGCGCCCACCGCACCGCTCCCCATCAGGCCCCCCGCCGCGAAGGGTATGGGGACCGTCGGTGCCGTGGCGCTCGACGCCCAAGGCCATCTCGCCGCCGGCACCTCCACCGGCGGCATCACCAACAAGCTCTACGGCCGGGTGGGGGACACGCCGATCCTCGGCGCGGGCACCTACGCGAGCGAGTCCTGCGCGGTGTCCGGCACCGGCCAGGGCGAGTTCTACATGCGCCAGGTGGTGGCCTACGACATCTGCGCCATGGTGCAGTACCAGCACCTGTCGCTCGAGACGGCGGTGCACACCATGATGCACGAGAAGCTCGCGCGCACCGGCGGCGAAGGCGGTGTGATCGCCCTCGACCGCGACGGCAACTTCGCCCTCGACTTCAACAGCGCCGGCATGCACCGCGGGGTGCGCGATTCGCGCGGGCACCGCGAGATCGCCATGTACCGCGACGCGAACTGACGAGCAGGAGGACCCGACATGTACGCCATCGCCATTCATGGCGGCGCCGGTGCGGTGCCGCGCGCGACGCTCGCGCCCGAGCGCGAGCAGCGCTATCGCGCCGGCCTCGAGGCCGCGCTCGACGGCGGCTACGCAGTACTCGAGCGCGGCGGCTCGAGTCTCGATGCGGTGACGGCGGCGGTACGCATGCTCGAGGACGACCCCGTGTTCAACGCCGGGCGTGGCGCGGCCCTCACCCGCGACGGCGCGGCCGAGCTCGACGCCGCCATCATGGATGGCCGCCAGCAGCGCGCCGGCGCGGTCGCCTCCGTGCGCCACGTCAAGAACCCGGTGGAGCTCGCGCGGCGGGTGATGGAGAAGTCGCGGCACGTGCTGCTGGTCGGCGCCGGCGCCGAGGAGTTCGCGCTCGAGGAGGGCTTCGCCCTCGTGCCCAATCTCTACTTCCGCACCCCCGAGCGGCAGAGCCAGCTCGAGCACGAGCAGCGCGGGGAGCGCGTATCGGACCTGGTCCCGCCCACCAGGGGCACGGTCGGCGCGGTGGCGTGCGACCGCGACGGCAACCTCGCGGCCGCCACGTCCACCGGGGGCATGACCAACAAGCGCCCCGGACGTGTCGGTGACTCGCCCATCATCGGCGCCGGCACCTACGCCAAGAACGGCGTCTGCGCCGTATCGGCCACCGGCCACGGGGAATACTTCATCCGCGCCGTGGCCGCCCACCACGTGTGCGCGGCGGTCGAGTATCGGGGCCTCAGCCTCGAGCTCGCTGTCGCCGAGCTGCTGCACGATATCCTGCGCGGGCTCGGCGGCGACGGTGGCCTGATCGGAGTCGACCGCGACGGACACATCGTCATGGACTTCAGCACCGAGGGCATGTACCGCGGCGCGCGCGACTCGACGGGCCGCAGCGAGATCGCCATCTACTAGCCGGCAGGACTCAACCAGGATCGCGTCATGAAAACCACGCTTGGATTGCTCTTTTCGCTGCTGGCGGCGCTCGCCACGGTGCGCGCCGAGGCCGCACCGGCCTGGACCGAGGGGCGCGATTACTTCGTGCTCAACCAGCCACAGCGCACCAGCGTCGCACCCGGCAAGGTCGAGGTGCTCGAGGTGTTCTCCTACGGCTGTCCGGCCTGCAACGGCTTCCAGCCGACCATGGAGCTGCTGAAGAAGAGCCTGCCGCCCAACGCGCAGCTCGCCTACCTGCCCGCCGCGTTCAACCAGGCCGAGGACTGGCCGATGTTCCAGCGCGCCTGGTTCGCCGCGCAGGCGCTCGGCATCGCCGAGCGCACCCAGCAGCTGATGTTCGATGCGGTGTGGAAGACCGGCGAGCTCGCCACCACCGACGGCCAGACGCACCGCCTGAAGAGTCCCCAGCCCTCGATCGAGCAGGCCGCGCAGGCCTACGCACGCTGGACCGGAGTGAAGCCCGGAGATTTCCTCGCGATGGCCCGGTCCTTCACCGTCGATGGCAGGATGCGCGCCGCCGACGAGCAGGTCGTCGCCATGCAGGTGCCGGGTACGCCCTGCATCGTCGTCGACGGCCGCTACCGGATCGCCGACAGCATCCGCGCGGCCGACCAGATCATCCCGCTGGTGCGCTTTCTGGTTGCCAAGGCGAGCGCGCACTAGGCGCGCGGCCGCGGAACGCGCTCGGCGGACGCGCCTCCCAGCGGGCCCACACGCGCCGCAGGTGCTGCGCCGAGGTAAAGCCGGCCCGCGCCGCGATGCGCTCCAGGTCGAGGCGGCTTTCGGTCACGAGCTGCCTCGCGAACGCGAAGCGGATCAGCTGCACGTAGTCGAGTGGCGAGCAGCGCGCGTGCTCGGCGAACAGGCGCGTGAGATTGCGCGGCCCGGTGCAGGCCACCGCGGCCAGCTGCGCCGAGCTCCAGGCGGCGGCCGGATCGCGCGTTACCGCGTCCTGCACCCGATGCACCGCCGGGTGCAGGTGGTTGCGGTGCATCACCCAGGGCGAGAACGCGGGATCGGTGCCGGCGCGCCGCAGGTACACGACCAGGCCGCGCGCCACGTCGGCCGCGACGTGAGGCCCGAGCTGACGCCCGATCACGTGCAGTGCGAGATCGAGCCCGGCGGTGACGCCGGCGCTGGTGGTCACCGTCCCGTCCTCGACGAAGATGCGGTTCTCGAGCACGCGGGCGCGCGGCTCGACGCGCTTGAGCTCCTCGATGTGCTCATGATGGGTGGTGCACTCGCGCCCGGCGAGCAGGCCCGCATGGCCGGCGAGCACGCTCCCGGTGCACACGCACAGGAGCTCGGCACCCGCGGCGGCTCCCGAGCGCAGCCAGGCGATCGCGCGCCGCGTCGCCGGCTCGTGGCTGTCGAGGGCGGCTCCGGCGATGCCGGTCAGGATCAGCAGCGCGCGCGGGGGAAGCTCCGCGGGCAGGGGCTCGAGCGCGCCGAGCGTGAGTCCCGCCGCGGCCGTCAGGCTCGGCAGCGGCGCCACGAAGCGCAGCCGGTAGCTCCCCGGCACGTGGCGCTCGGCGCTGCGGAATGCATCGGCGGGGCCGGCGACGTCGAGCAGCACGACCTCCGGCAGCAGCACGAACACCACATCGCGCATGGGACGGCGCGCTTCAGCCGAATGCGTCCGCGCTCGACACGACGCGCGCAAAGCGCTGATCGAGCACCAGCTCGGTGCGCTCGCGGATCTCGGCCGCCGAGACCTCCCTTCCCGAGCGCGTGCGCATCGGGAAGGTGAGTGTCGCGTCCGTCACGTAGCGCACGCGAAAGCCGAGGTCCGAGGCATGGCGCGTGGTGGTCTCGCAGCATTGCTCGGTGCGGATGCCGGTCACGAGGAGCGCGTCGATCCCGCGCGCGCGCAGCCACTGCTCGAGCGTGCTGCGGTGCGCGTCGGTGGCGAACATCGCCGAGTGCACCTGCTTGTGGAAGACCGCATCGGCGCACAGCGCGAGCTCGGGCATCGCGCGCACGAAGCCGGAGGCGGCCGTGAAGGGGTTCGCGGGGTCGTCACCGGGTTCGCGGTGAAATACCTGCACGACCGGGATGCCGCGTTCGGATGCGCGATCGATCAGGGACTGCACATTGGCGAGGAACGCCGGCAGCTCGTCGGCGCGGAAGTACGGCCGCTGGCGGAACGATTCCTGGACATCGATGACGAGCAGTGCCTGTTTCATGGAGATCAATCCTCGGATGGCTACAATCGGCAATATCATGGGGCAGCGCCCGCAGCTGTGCCACCGATACCTGGGACGCGAACCGGTCAGAAACGGACAGTTTCTGTCGGGCTGCCCGGCCCACGCCGCGCGCGCCTCCCGCCCGCGCCCCGAAACGCGCGCGCGATTACCCCGCCCGCCCGGCTTCGAGGCTAAACTAGGCACAAGCACGGGCGGCGGACCGCGCCGGTCTGCGAACAACAAAAGCCCTGGGGAGAAAAACAGCCATGATGCCCTCAACGCTCAGGATCCCGTTCCTCGCCTCGCTCGCGCTGTCAGGACTTGGCTCCTGCGCGCTCGCGTGGGCTGCCGATCAGCCGCCCCCCGAGATCCCGACCTGCGACAAGAAGATCGGCACGCTCGCGGTGACCGAGCCCGAGAACAAATGGTGGCTGCAGTACAACCTCGATTCCCCGGAGGCCTTGATCAAGGTATTCGTGTCGCAGTCGAAGTGCTTCACGCTGCTCGACCGCGGCAAGGGGCTCGCGGCTGCGGAAAAGGAGCGCGCGCTCGCCGGCTCGGGCGAGATGCGCGGCGGCTCGAACATCGGCAAGGGCCAGATGAAGGCTGCCGACTACGTGCTGGTGCCGGACCTGGTGACCAAGAACAACAACTCCGGTGGCAGCCGCGTCGGCGCGGTGCTCGGCGGCTTCCTGCCCGGCCCGCTGGCCGCGGTTGCGGGCGGCATCAGTCTCAAGAGCAAGACCGCCGACGTGGTGCTGACTCTCACCGATGTGCGCTCCACCGAGCAGGTGGCGCTCGAGCAGGGACACGCCAAGAAGACCGACCTCGGCTGGGCTGCCGGCGGCGGCGGCGGGTTCTTCGGCGGCTTTGCCGCCGCGGGCGCGAGCAGCTACGCCAACACCGAGATCGGCCAGGTCGTGACCATGGCCTACCTCGACTCCTACGCCAAGCTGGTGAACGACGTCAAAGGGATGAGCCTCAACGCCAAGGCCGACAACGTCTCGCAGTCGGTGACCATGGCCAAGCCCGGCAAGATGTATACCGCGGCCGACGTAAAGTCCAAGGTGGTGCGCGACCTCGATCCCGGGATGACGCTCTATCCGAGCGGCGACAAGAACGGGATCTGGTGGAAGGTCACGGACGAGCTGGGAAACGAGGGCTGGGTGCCGTCGACATTGTTCCAGCTGGCGAGGTAAGGGGCGCGCGCCCGGGCGCGCCCGCCGCGAGGTTCCTGGCAGCCGCCGCGGGCACGACCCCCGCCGCGCGGCGCGCTTCGGCGGCCAGCATCCGCAGTCCATGCAGGCCGGCGCGCGTGAGGATCCGCGCCTCGCCCGAGCCGGCGGCGAGCAGCAGCTCGCGCCACAGCTCGGCATGCGCCGGCCAGCGCGGCCGCAGCCATTCCGGGTGCTGCTCCGCCAGCGCGTGGATCCGGCGCAGCGACAGGTCCGCGATGAGGGCGGCGCAGCCCGGCGGCATCCCGAGGAGCAGGCGTGCCGCCGCGCTCTCGGCGCGCGCCAGATGCCAGGCATAGGTGAAGAGCAGCCGGGCGGCCTCGATTGTGCCGGGCACGGTGAAGAAGGCCGGGCCGGCGGCGCGGCCCGAATCGGCGACCTGCGGCGCCGCCGCGTACCGCCAGCGCTCCCGCTCGGCAAAGCCGCCATCGAGCAGCAGATACGGGACTGCGGCCGCGCGCCGCCGCGCGAGCGGGTCGAGCGTGCGCCACAGCGCGCCCACCTCGCGCAGCACCGCCGCGCGCGGCTCCGCCGCCGCTGCCGCGGCCTGCTCCGCCAGCAGCGCCAGGCCGAGCTCGTTCAGCTCCGCGAGCGACTCGAGCGTCGCAGCACCGAGCCACGAGGGCGCCGGCCGCGCGTCCTCGCCCGCATCGCCGTCCGTCCCGCACTGCAACAGCATCGCGCGCCTCCATCCACTCACTCACCTGCGCATGGTAGCCGAGCGGCGCGCGGGCGCCAGATGCAATTTGGGAATTTTTTACCAAATTTTGATTTATTGAGTTTTGGTAAATTTTTCCCAAAATGTAGCGCACCACCCCGGCCGGAAATCCAGCATGCGCATTTCGGACGACCGCTACAGCCGCGAGCGGCTGCGAATGGAGCTGGCACTGCGCTTCCTGCGCCACGAGGCGCGCACCCAGACGATCCGCGCCTGGACCGGGCTGTCGGACGACCGCATCAGAAAGCTGTACCGCTCCTACCTGAGCCAGGCGCGCCGCCAGCTGCCGCGCCACCGCGGCAAGTCCCCGCACAGCATCGCGTACTTCACGCGCTCGCAGCAGTTGCAGCTCGAGAGCGCGGCGCTCGCGAGCATGCTGTCGCTGCTCGGCGTGATTCCGCCGCCGGCGCCGGGCGCCGCCGGCGCGGTGCTCCCGGGACTCACGCGCGGGGCGCTGCTGTGCGCGGCATTCGAGGCCTACTGCGCGCTGGTCCCCGCCGCGCAGATCTCCTTCGAGCACGCGGTGTTCCTCGCGAGCGCGCTCAGCCGCGGCGACCAGCTGCGGCTCGGCGGCTGCGCCGGCTGCGGCTGTGTCATCGTGACCGAGCGCTTCCCGGCGCGCGACCAGTGCTGCCACCTGTGCGCGCACGGCTCGCGCGCGCACTAGTTGAATTGGCCGAAATCGCAGGAAGCGATTTCGGCGGACATCACTTTGGTTTCCGCCGGCAAAAAGCGGGTTTTTTGCCGGCTGCGCTTCAGGGAGCGATTTCGGCGGACATCAGCCTCGTGCCCTGCCAGAGCGCGGCGGCGACACTGCTAGAATGCGCGTCCTCGTCTGCCGATGAACGGCCCGCATGGAGCCCGCCCGACCCAACTTCTTCGCCGGTCCTTACCTCGAGCGCCGCGTGGAAGCGCGCGAGGATCCGCAATGGGTCGCGGCGGCCTGGGCCGACAGCGCCACCGTGTACGTGGTGGTGCGCGGCACGGCCCACCTGCTGCACGGCGATCCACCGCGCGCGCTGCTCCTGACGCGCGATGATCCGCTGGTGCGCTCGGCACCGGCCGCGAGCCTCACGCTCCTCGGCTGGTTCCGTGACACGCGCTGCGTGCTGATCAGCCTGCCGCCGGAGCGCGCCGAGGCGCCCGCCGGCATGCGCTTCGAGGAGCTGCGGCCGCTGTCGGCGCTGCTGCCCGCGGACGAGGCGGGCCTGCTCGCCTACGCGCGCGCGCTCGCGGTATGGCGCGCGCGCGCGCGCCACTGCGGCCTGTGCGGCGCGCCCACGGCGCCGATCCGCGCCGGGCATTGCCTGGTGTGCAGCAACGAGGCCTGCGCCGAGGAGTTCTTTCCGCGCATCGATCCGGCCATCATCGTGCTGGTCTGCGACGGGGAGCGGGCGCTCCTCGGCCGCCAGGCGAGCTGGCCGCCACGGCGCTACTCGACCATCGCCGGCTTCGTCGAGCAGGGCGAAAGCCTCGAGGATGCCGTCGCACGCGAGGTCGAGGAGGAAACCGGCGTGCGCATCGTGAGCGCGCACTACGACTCCTCGCAGCCCTGGCCGTTCCCATCCTCGCTCATGCTCGGGTTCCGCGCGCAGGCGGCTCCCGGAAGCACGGTGCGCCTCTCCGGCGAGCTCGAGGACGCGCGCTGGTTCACGCGCGCGCAGCTCACCTCGGGCGAGGCGCTCGCGCCGCCCTCACACTCGATCTCCTGGCGCCTCATCTCGGGCTGGCTCGAGGGCGGGTAGCGCCGCGTGTGCCTCCTGGTGCTCGGCTGGCAGGCGCACCCGCGCTACCGCCTGGTCGTCGCGGCCAACCGCGACGAATACCACGAGCGCCCCGCCGCACCACTCGCCAAGTGGCCCGGGCCGCCCGCGATCCTCGCCGGCCGCGATCTGCGCGCCGCGGGCACCTGGCTCGGGATCGATCCCGCGCGCCGCTTCGGCGTGGTCACCAACTTCCGCGAGTTGCAGGCAGCCAAGGCGGAGGCGCCGTCGCGCGGCGGCCTGATTCCGCGATACTTGAGCAGTGCGCAGGGCGCGCGGCAGTTCTTCGCGCAGCTCGAGCCCGCAGCCGCGGAATATTCCGGGTTCAACCTGCTGCTCGGCGATGCCGGAGCGCTCTGGTACGGCTCGAACCGTGCCGCGCCGTTTGCGCGCGAGCTGCCGCCGGGCGTCTACGGCCTCTCGAACGAGCTGCTCGACACGCCGTGGCCGAAGCTGCTGCGCGTCAAGGCGCGCTTTCAACAGTGGCTCGCGCAGTCGGACGGCACGGCCGCCGCGTTGTTCACGCTGCTCGCCGATCGCACGCCGGCCGCGGACACCGGAGCTCGCCTGCCGACGGGCGGCCTGCCGCCCGAGTGGGAACGGATCCTGTCGGCGCCCTTCGTGGTGCACCCGGCCTATGGCACGCGCTGCTCGACCGTGGTGCTGCTCGAGCCGGGCGGCGGACTGTACCTCGCCGAGCGGCGCTTCGACTCCGCGGGCGAGCCCGCCGGTGAAAGTGAATTCCGGCTGAACGCGCGCGAGTGGCCGTGAGTTCTGCGCGCGCCGCGCGGAACCGGCGCGCCTCCCGCGCGCTCTGACTGATAAGAGCGGCGAGCGGCTGTGCTCGCGAGGCTCTAGAATCCGATGAATTTTCCCGACCTCACGTCGAAATGGCGCAGCGCTTCAGTACGCCCCGGGCTCGCCCACGGCACCGGCGAGTCCCGGCGCTCGCGGTGTGCCTGCTCGCCGCACTCGCGGGCGGGTGGGCTGCCGGCCCGGTGCGCGCCGCCGGCGTCAACGTCGAAGTGCGCGGCGTCGATGAGACGCTGCGCGCCAACGTGCTCGCATACTTGAGCTTCGAGCGCTACAAGAAAGGCGGCGCCGACCTCAACGCCGACATGATCGAGCGGCTGCACAACCGGGTCGAGCGCGAGGTACAGGAGGCGCTGCGCCCGTACGGATACTACGAGCCGCAGGTGAGCTCCACCGTCACCGATCTCGGCAAGGAGGAGTGGCGCGTGGTGATCGACATCAAGCCGGGGCGGCCGGTGCTGGTGACGAGCATCGAGGTGAAAGTGACCGGACCGGGCGAGCGCGATCCGCTCTTCCGGCGCATCTTCGAGCACCCGCAGCTCAAGAGCGGCGACCGCCTCAACCAGGCGGCCTACGACGGCATGAAGTCCGACCTGCAGCGCACCGCCGCGACCTACGGCTATTTCGACGCCAAGCTGACGCGCAACGAGCTGCTGGTCGATCCGCCGAACTATACCGCCCACATCGCACTCGAGTTCGAGACCCGCGAGCGCTACCGCTTCGGCCCGACGACCATCACCCAGGACGTCGTGAAGGAGAGTCTGGTGCGGCGCTACCTGCGTTACCGCGAGGGTGATCTCTTCGACCTGACACAGGTGCTGCGCACCCAGTTCGCGCTCGACGACGCGCAGTACTTCGCCAACCTCGAAGTGCGGCCGGGCACACCCGATCCGGCCACCCACCTCGTGGCGGTCGACATTCATGCCGACCCCAGCCGGCGTCACCGCTACTCCTTCGGCGCCGGCTACGCCACCGACACCGGCCCGCGCGCCACGCTTGGCTTCGAGGACCACCGCATCAACTCGAGCGGACAGAGCTTCAACGTCACGGCGCAGTTCGCGCAGATCACGCGCTACAACGTGGTGACCAGCTATATCTTCCCGGTCGGCGATCCGGCGCTCGAGCATTTCGCCCTCAACGGCAACATCGTGCAGCAGACGCTCGCCGACGTGACCGCCTACACCCAGTCGGTGGGACCGAGCTTCACGCTGGTAAAGGGCGGCTGGCAGACCCTGTGGAAGCTGAATGCGGTCCGCACCCGCAGCGAGGACCTCAACGGCACCACGACCGACCGCCTGCTGGTGCCAGAGCTCGATATCGCCTCGGTGCCCAAGGACTACCTCGGCGAGCCGCTGTTCGAGTATCCGTTCGTCGCCCAGATCCGCGGCTCCGACTCGGTGCTCGGCTCGGACTCGAACTTCATCCAGGCGCACATGCAGCTCGAGAACACGTTCCGCCTGGGCGGCCCGTGGCACCTGCTGCTGCGCGAGGAGGTCGGCGCGAGCCTGGTGTCGGGCTTCTCCAGCCTGCCGACCATCTACCGCTTCTTCGCCGGCGGCGACAACAGCGTGCGCGGCTTTTACTACAACGAGCTGTCGCCGACCGACCCGGTGTGCACCACCGGTCCGAACGGCCAGTTCCTGCGCAATGCCAACGGCACCTGCCAGAGCGTCGCCGGCTACATCAAGGTCGGCGGCAAGGACGTGATCACCGGCACGGTCGAGGTCGTGCGCGAGCTGCCGCGAAACTTAGGGTTCGCGACCTTCGTCGACTACGGTAATGCCTTCGATCATTTCGGCACCAAGCTGTTCTATTCGGCGGGCGTCGGCATACGCTTCCGCACGCCCGTGCTGACGCTCGGCGTCGACGTGGCGCAGCCGATCAACTCACCCGGCTCCGGCCCGCGCCTGCACATCAACTTCTCGCCGAAGCTGTAAGGTACTGACCCATCGTGCGGCGCCTGCTCATACTCTTCACCGCCTGCCTCCTGGTCCTGGTTGTCGTGGTGGTGCCGGCCGCGCTCATCGGCGCCGCGGTGTTCACCGAGTCGGGGCTGCAGTTCCTGGTGCGGCACCTCCCGCAACGCTTCGGCTCGGGGCCGGGCGCGGTGAGCCTCACCATCACCGGCGTCACGGGCACGCTGGCGCGCGGGGTGCATGCCGACCGCGTCGAGATCGATCATGAGCTGGTGCACCTCAGGTTCGAGGGGATCGACGGCCGGGTGGCGCTGGCACCGCTCCTGCTGCAGACCATCCGCTCGCCCGATGCCACGGTGCACAGCGCGCTCATCGAGGTGAAGCGGCGCACCCGGCAGGTGCCGCCCTCGCCGCCGGTGTTCCTGCCGCGCTGGCTCCTGATCAGCGCCGAGCACACCACCGTCGATGACGCGGTGCTGACGGTCTACAGCGGCGCGCGCCTCGAGGCCACCCATATCAGCGGGGCGGCGGTGCTGCGTCACCGCTCGATCCGCTTCTTCCAGGCGCAGGGCAACCTGGGCGATGCGCGGGTCGATGCGATCGGCGAGCTGCGGGCCCGCGATCCGCTCGGCATCGAGGCCGAAGGGCACATCGCCTGGGTCCCCGCCGGACAGCCCGCCTGGAGCGTCGCCGGCTCGGCCAGGGGCGATCTCAACGCGCTGAACTTGAGCGCGCACGCCTTGAGCCCGTTCCGCGCCGACTTCACCGGCCAGGCGCTCGACCTCACCCACCACTGGCACATCGCAGGCGACGCAAACGTCGAGAATTTCGACCTGCGTGCCTGGGGCATCTCCGCGCCTCTCGGGGTCATGAAGGCGCGTCTCGCGGTCACCTGGAACGACGCCGGTTTCAGCGGGCGCGGCAAGGTCGACCCGACCGGGCTCCATGCCGGGGCTTTCGACGCCGAGTTCGCCGGCTCCTTCGCCGACCGGGTGCTCACGGCGAAGCACATGGAGGCACGCCACCCCTCGGGAGCGCACGCGGTCGGCTCCGGCACCTTCGCCATCGCTCCCAACGGCCCGCGTCTCAGTCTGAGCGGCAGCTGGGAGAACTTCCGCTGGCCACTCGTGGGACCCACGCCCGCGGTGAAGAGCGCCGCGGGCACTTTCACCCTGGAAGGATTGCTGCCGTACAGGGTGCACGCGCAGGGGACGGCGAGCGCGGCCGACCTTACGGCAAGCGCCGTGGACGTGACCGGCACGCTCGGCAAGGACAGCTTCGCCTTCGAGCGCGCGGAGCTCGACCTGCTCGAGGGCCACGCCAGCGTCAATGGAGCGGTGGCCTGGGCGCCGCACCAGAGCTGGTCGGTCGCGGGTCAGCTCAGCGCGATCAACCCGGCGGCATTGCGCGCCGACCTTCCGGGCAGTGTCAGTCTCTCGCTCGCGGCGTCCGGCCGCGGCTTCGACCCGCGCGGCGACCTGAGCGTTGCGGTCGGGAACCTCAGCGGCAAGCTGCGCGGTGCGCGCGTGAGCGGCGGCGGCTCGCTCAGCCGCACGGCCGGCAGCTGGAGCTTCGACCGGGTGCGCGTGGCGCTCGGCGGCACGAGCCTCGCGCTCGATGGACGCGCGGCCGAGCAGCTCGACCTGCGGTTCACGCTCGCGAGCTCGGATCTGGGGTTGCTCGCCCCCGGGAGCCGCGGGCAGCTCAACGCCACCGGGACGCTGCGCGGCACGATCACGGACCCCGCGATCGTGGCGAGCGCCCACGCCAGCGCGCTCAGCTACGCGGGACTGGGACTCGAGCGGCTCGATGCCGACATCGACTTCAATGCCGCGGACCGGGAGCGGCCGACGAAGATCGACGCGCGGGCGACGAATCTGAGCTACGCGAGCCATACCATCGAGGGCGCCGCCTTCACGGTGACGGGTCCGCCGGCGGCCTACCGCGTGCATCTCGATGCGCACGCGCAAGGACTCACGCTCGCGGCCGAGGCGGCCGGCGCCTACGCGCACGGAACGTTTCAGGGACAGCTCACGGCGCTCAGCCTCAAGGGCAAGGACGCGCTCGATCTCGCGCTCGAGCATCCAGTGGACCTCACCGCCTCGGCGGAGCGCGCGCGGGTCGAGTGGCTGTGCCTCGCGGGCACGCCCGGCAGCATGTGCGCCGATGCGGACTGGAGCCGGGAGCACTGGTCCGCGACCGTCATGAGCAACCAGCTGCCCTTGAGCGCGCTCACGGCTGGCATGACGCCCGCGGTGCAGTATCAGGGCACGGTCGACCTGCTGCTGCGCGCGGCGGGCGGCGCACTCACTCCCGTCACCGGCACACTGCGCGCGCAGCTCAGCGACGCGGTGCTCTCGCATCAGCTGCTCAGCAAGAAGATCGAGCACACGCGCATCGGCTCCGGCACGGTGACGGCGAGCGCCACGCCGGACGATGTCACCGTCGCGGCCGTGCTCGAGGAGGGCGAGGTCGGCACCATCCGGGCCCGCATCGATGCGCAGCGCGTCAGCGGCGCATGGCAGGCCATGCCGCTCTCCGGCGCGGTGCATGCCGAGACCTCCGAGCTCGGCTTGCTGTCGCTCTATTTCCCCGACATCGATCGCGCCGCGGGCGAGTTGCACGCGGACATCAATGTGGCCGGCACGCTCGGCGCCCCGCAGCTGAACGGCGTGGTGAAGCTCACCGGCGGCGAGCTCGATCTCTATCAGGTGAATCTCGGGCTCCGCCAGGTGACCCTCGAAGCGCACCTCAACGACGGCGGCCTCGACTTCAGCGGCAACGCCCGCGCCGGCGCCGGCAGCGCGGCCGCGAACGGCCATCTCGAGTGGCACAACCTCCTGCCCTACGGCAAGTTCCATCTCGAGGGCACCAACCTGCGCGTGGCGGGTACCCCCGAGGCGCAGATCGACGCTTCGCCGAACCTCGGCTTCGCGGTCGATGGGCGGCGGATCGAGGTCACCGGCACGGTCACGGTGCCGTACGCGAAGATCCAGCCGAAGGACATCACCAACGCGGTGCGCACCTCGCCCGACGAGGTGATCGTCGGCAACCCGGCGCCGAGCCCGGCGGAGCGTTTCGAGGTGATGAGCACCATCACGCTCACCCTCGGCGACAAGGTCTCGGTCGATACCTCGGGGCTCACCGGCCGCCTCACCGGCAGCGTCACCATCAGGAGCGGTTACGACGCCATCACGCGCGCCACGGGAGAGCTTTCGGTGGCGAACGGCATATACCTCGCCTATGCGCGCAAGCTCGACATCCAGCGCGGCCGGCTCATCTTCACCGGCGGCCCGATCGACGACCCGGGCGTCGACCTGCGCGCCCAGAAGGAATTCCCCGACGTGACCGCCGGGGTCAACGTGCGCGGCACGCTGCAGCAGCCGCGCATGTCGTTCTTCTCCGACCCGCCGCTGCCGCAGTCGCAGATCGTGTCGCTGATCCTTTCGGGCAGCGCGGCCCAGGCGACCCAGTCCGGGAGCAACGCGGCGCTCGGGCAGGGGGCGGCGCTGCTCGCGGCGCAGGTGGGCTCGCGCGTCGGGCTCCCCGACGTGAGCCTCGAGACCGATCCGCTCGCCAACGAGACCTCACTGGTGCTCGGCCGCTATCTCACGCCGCGCCTGTACGTGAGTTACGGCGTGAGCCTCACCGAGACGCTCAACACCTTGAAGCTCCGCTACACGCTCGGCGACCACTGGGTCGTGCGCACCGAGCTCGGCACCGCGCGCGGCGCGGATCTGGTCTACAGCATCAGCAAGTAGCCGCAGCAGCTGCCGGCCGCGGCGCTAGCTGCAGTCGCCGACGCGGCGTGCCGCAATCTTGATGGTGGCCGTCTGACCCTTGTCGGTGGTCGAGACCAGCGTGCCCTGGAAGGACTCCGAGGCGAACGTCCCCTCGAAGTGCGAGCTGCGGTGCTCGCACTGGGTAGTGAACTTCGCCGTGCTCCCCGTCATCGAGCGGTCGGTGATCTTGCAGCTCTGCGGCTCCTTGCCCTGACCTTCGGCGAGCTGCTGGCTCACGTGATCGAGATCCGACTGGCGGATGCAATGCTGCGAGACATGCGGCTTCTGCATCATCGCCAGGGTTTGCGGCGGCAGCTTCGCCGCCATGTCCGGCGGCAGCTGGATGTCGCTGGTGCTGGTGAACTCGTAGAGGCCCGGCCTGAGATTCACCGTCTGGGCGTAGAGGGCGAAAGAGGCACCGGCGGCGGCGGCCAGCACCGCGGCGCGGACGGCGCTTGAGGAACTGAGTGACGGCATGGAACCCCCTTCGCCATGAGCGGCAGCGGATTCTAGCCCAGGCGGCGCGCCCGCTTGACTCCTGTGCATTAATATGCACAACATGCGCATCTTTATGCACAGTACCTGCCAGCGATGCTGAACGACACCGAGCAACTCGAGCGCCGCGGCGCCATCGTGCGCATCCTGCGCGCGGGACTGGTGCGCAAGCAGCAGGACCTGGTGCGCCTCCTCAAGAAGGAGGGGCACGATGTCACCCAGTCCTCCGTCAGCCGCGACCTGCGCGACCTCGGCGTGCTCAAGGCGAGCGGCCGCTACGTGCTGCCGCCGGATGAGCTCCAGCGGGCCAACGGCGACTTCGCCACGCTGGCGCAGTTCGTGCGCGAGCTGCGGCGCGCGGGTACCTCGATCACGGTGCTGCGCACCACGATCGGCGCCGCGCAGTCGGTCGCCGTGGCGATCGACAAGGCCGAATGGCCCGAGGTCGCCGGCACGATCTCGGGCGACGACACCATCTTCATTGCCACCGCCAACGCGCGCACGCAGGATGAGCTCATCACCCGCCTGCGCGCCCTCTTCAGGATCTGATCCATGTCCCCAAGCGTAAGCAGCGCCCCGGGCGCGGGCCCCACTCCCATCGTCCTCGCCTACTCCGGCGGCCTCGACACCTCGTTCCTGGTGCCGTGGATCGTCGAGACCTACCGCCGCCCGGTGATTACCGTGACGGTCGATACCGGCGGCATCGACGCGCAAGCCGCCGGCGCGCTCGCCGAGCGCGCCCGGGCCCTGGGCGCCGTGGCGCACCACCAGATCGACGCGCGCGCCGGCTATTTCGAGCAGGTGCTGCGCTTTCTCATCATGGGCAACGTGCGGCGCGGGCAGCTCTATCCCCTGTGCGTCGGCGCCGAGCGCGTCATGCAGGCGCAGACCATGGCCCGCATGGCGCGCGAGCTCAAATCCGACACCGTCGCGCACGGCTGCACCGCGGCCGGGAACGATCAGGTGCGCTTCGAGGTCGCGCTGCGCACGCTGGCGCCCGACCTGACGGTGCTCGCGCCGGTGCGCGACCGTGCGTTCAAGCGGGCGGAGGAGCTCGAGTACCTCGAGTCGCGCGGGCTCCCCGTGCCGCCCACGGGCGCCGCCTACTCGGTGAACCGGGGACTCTGGGGCGTGACCATCGGCGGCAAGGAGACGCTCACCTCGAGCGGCAGCATCCCCGAGGACGCCTGGCTCCTGACCCGCGGCGCCTTTACGCGAGCGCGCCAGGCATCGCGTCACGTGCTCGGCTTCGCGCAGGGCAGGCCGGTCGCGCTCGACGGGCGCGCCGCCTCGCCGGTCGAGATCATCGAGCAGCTCGAGGCGCTCGCCGCGCCCTTCGGCATCGGCCGCGGCATCCATCTCGGCGACACCATCATCGGCACCAAGGGACGGGTGGCGTTCGAGGCCCCCGCGGCCGAGGTGCTGCTCACGGCGCACCGCGAGCTCGAGAAGCTCACGCTCACCGGGCGGCAGCAGCGCATCAAGGAGCTCCTGGCGTCACCGTACGGGGACCTGGTGCACGAAGGCCAGCTGCTCGATCCCGTGTGCCGGGACATCGAGGCGCTGCTCGTCTGCTCGCAGCAGCGCGTGACCGGCGAGGTGCACTTCAAGCTCCAGACCGGGAACCTCTTCATCGAGGGAGTCGAGTCGCCCTACTCGCTCATGGCCGCCTCGCGCGGCGTGTACGGCGAGGCGGCCGGCGAGTGGTCGGCCGCGGATGCGCTCGGCTTCTCGCGCATCGTCTCGCTCCCGGGCGTGTTCTACACGCGCGCCGGCGAGCATGCGGCGGGAGAGCGCTGACATGGTCAGCATGCGCAGCGTCATCGTCGACAAGCTTGCCTCCGTCACTCAGGCCTGCGGCCTGTCGCACGAGGTGCGCATCTCCGCCGACATCCCCGCGGAAGAGGGCGTGGTGATCGTGGTCGAGGTGCTCAACAACAAGTCGACCTACAACACGCTCGAGCTGGTGAGCGGCCGCATGGCCAAGGTGGGCAAGGGCGACATCGTGGCCGGCGCGCTCGGTCACCGTCAGGCGCTGTTCGGCTACTCCGGCCACGTGCCCGAGTCGCTCAAGCCCGGCGACGTCATCCAGATGCTCAACATCGGCGGCGTGCTCGGCGTGTGCGACTCGATCAACCCCGAGAAGGGCAGGCCCTTCGACTGCCGCGTGCTGGGCGTTGCCCTCAACTTCCCCTACCTCGGCGAGCGCATCGGCGTGCCGGCGCGCGCCGGCTACAAGCGACTCGACCCGAACGCGGCGCTCGAGACGCGCGGCGTGCCGGTCGTGGCGCTGGCCGGCAGCTGCATGGAAGCCGGCAAGACGGCCGCCGCCTGCGCGATCATCTCCCGCATGCGCCACCGCGGGCTCACGGTCGATGCCTTCAAGGCGACCGGCGTCTCGCTGCGGCGCGATATCCTCGCCATGGAGGACGCCGGCGCACGGCGCTGCGCGATCTTCACCGACCTCGGCGTCGTCACCACGACGCGCGTCAACGGCCCGGCCCTCACCCGCACCATGCTGAGCGAGCTCGCCGCCGGCAAGCCCGACGTCCTGGTGTTCGAGCTCGGCGACGGCATTCTCGGCACCTACGGAGTAGACGCCATCCTCGAGTGTCCCGACATCCGCACCGCGCTCACGGGCGTGGTCCTGTCGGCCAACGACCCGGTGGCGGCGTGGGGCGGGGTGAAGCTGCTGCGCGAGCGCTTCGGGATCGAGCCGTGCGCAGTGACGGGACCCTGCACCGACAACCAGGTGGGAGTCGAGATCATCACGACGCAGATGGGCGTGCCGGCCTGCAACGCCATCAGCAGCGCCGCCGCGCTCGGCGACCGCGTGATCGAGGCGCTCGGGCTGGCCGCGGCGGCGGCGGCATGAGCGCGCCGACGCCCGCCGTGGTGCTGGGCGGCACCGGTTACGTGGCCGGGGAGCTGCTGCGTCTGATCGCAGGCCATCCCAACCTGGAGCTGCTCGCCGTGATGTCGGAGGGCTCGCCCGGCGAGCCGGTGGCGGGCGCCTTCCCGCACCTCGTGTCCGCCTATCCCGAGACGCGCTTCTCGACGCTCGGCGAAGTGTTGAGGCTGCTCGCCGAGGCGCCGGCGGCGGCGGTGTTCTCCGCGGCGCCCCACGGCGCGTCGGCGGGCCTCGTCGAGGCGGTGCTCGGCGAGACCGCCCGCGCCGGCACGCGCGCGCGGGTCGTGGATATCTCGGCCGACTTCCGTTACCCGTCGGCGGAGGCATACGCAAGGGTTTACGGCCACGCGCACCGGGCCGCTGCGCACCTCAAGGATTTCACCTGCGCGTTGCCCGAGCACCTCGCGGAGCTCAGGACGCCTCACGTCGGCCATCCCGGCTGCTTTGCCACCGCGGTGCTGCTCGCCGCGGTGCCGCTGCTGGCGCTCGGGATCGTCGAGCCGACACTGTTCGCGAGCGGCGTCACCGGCAGCACCGGCTCGGGCCGCAAGCCCGTCGAAGGCACGCACCATCCGCTGCGTCACGGCGATCTCTACGGCTACAACGTGCTCGCCCACCGGCACGCGCCGGAGATCGTCGCCTGCGCGCGCGCGGCGACCGGCGTCGATGCCGAGCTCGCCTTCGTGCCGCATTCGGGGCCCTTCGCGCGCGGCATCCACGTCACGGTGCAGGCACGCCTCACGCGCGCGCTCGACGGCGCGGAGGCGCGCGGGGCGCTCAAGGAGTACTACGCGCGCGCGCCCTTCGTCCGGGTCAGCGAGCGCGCACCGCACGTAAAAGAGGTGGCGGCCAGTAACTTCGCGCACCTGTCGGCGGCCGCCAACGGCCGTACCATCGCCGTGATGTGCGCCATCGACAATCTGGTGAAGGGCGCCGCGGGCGGCGCCGTGCAGTGGATGAACCGCATGCTGGGACTCGCCGAGACCGCGGGTCTCTCCCAGCCGGCACCGGGTTGGACCTGAAAGGCACGGGCGATGCCCAAGAGACCGGAGAAGGCAACTGCTGCAACGAGCGGCACGCGCAAGGTGATGAAGGCGCCGGCGCGCGACTTCCAGGCGCAGGTGTTCGCGCAGTATCCGGTCGAGGTCGCCTCGGGCGCGGGCGTGTGGCTCATGAACACCCGCGGCGAGCGGCTGCTCGATCTCTACGGTGGACATGCGGTCGCGGGCCTGGGCTACGCACACCCGGGGTGGACCGCGGCGCTCGCCGCCCAGGCGCAGAGCTGCCAGTTCCAGAGCAATGCGGTGGCCATGCAGGTGCGCGCCAAGGCGGCGCGCCGCCTGGTGCGCTTCTCGAAGCTGCCGTTCGGGAGCGTTTTCTTCGTCAACAGCGGCGCCGAGGCGAACGAGAATGCGCTGAAAGTCGCGCTGCACATGACGGGGCGGGCGCATGTCGCCGCCGTCGAGGGCGGCTTCCATGGGCGCACCGCCGCCGCCGGCGCCGTCACCTGGGGCGCGGCGCCTAAGTGGTACGGATTTCCGCGCACCCCGTTCGATGTGAGCTTCATTCCCCGCGGTACGACGGCGGCCATCTCCGAGCACGTCACTACCGATACCGCCGCGGTGATCGTCGAGCCGGTGCAGGGGCTGGCCGGCGCGGTGGCGCTCGGCGCGCCGTTCCTCGCGGCGCTGCGCGCGCGCTGTGAAGAGGTCGGCGCGCTGCTCATCTTCGACGAGGTGCAATGCGGCATGGGCCGCACCGGCGAGCCCTTCGCCGCCAATCTCTACGGCGTGCGGCCCGACATGCTCACCACCGCCAAGGCGCTCGGCAACGGCTTCCCGGTCGCCGCGCTCATGATGTCGCCGCTGGTGTCGGCCTCGCTCAGGACCGAGGCCCTCGGCACCACCTTCGGTGGCGGGCCGATGGCCTGTGCGGCCGTGAATGCGGTGCTCGCCGCCATCCGCGAGCAGCGGCTGCTCGAGCGGGTGCGGCGCATCGGCGCCTACATCCGCAGGAGCTGCATCCTGGGTCCGGTCACCGCGGCCTCGGGCGCGGGCCTGCTGGTGGGGCTGCGCACCCGGCGGCCGGCGAAAGAGGTCCAGGCCGAGCTGCTCGAATGCGGCATCCTCACCGGCACCTCGAGCGACCCGCACGTGGTGCGCCTGCTGCCGCCGTACATTCTCGAGGAAGAGCACGTCGACCTGCTGCGCGATGCACTCAAGGATCTCGACGCATGAAGCGCTTCGTCGATCTCGGTGATTTCAGCCGCGACGAGCTCTTGTCGCTCCTCGAGCTGGCGCGGCGGCTCGAGCGCAAGTGCGAGCCGCGCGCGCTGGCCGGCAGGATCCTGGGACTCCTGTTCTTCAACCCCTCGCTGCGCACGCTCGCCTCGTTCCAGGCGGCGATGGCACGCCTCGGCGGCAGCTCCTTCGTCATCAACCCCGGACACGGCAGCTGGGTGCTCGAGACGCGCCGCGGCGCGGTCATGGACGGCGCGGCGGCCGAGCACGTGCGCGAGGCGATTCCGGCGCTCGCCTCCTACTGCGATGCGCTCGGCATCCGCGTGTTCGCCGAGGGACGCGACCTCGCCGCCGATCTCGCCGAGACCACCTTCAACAGCATGGCGGAGCTCACCGACAAGCCGCTCATCAACCTCGAGTCGGCGCTCAACCATCCCTGCCAGGCGCTCGCCGACTGGAAGACGCTGGACGATCTTGCCGTGCCGCGCGGCGGACGCTTCGTGCTCTCCTGGGCCTGGCATCCGCGCGCCCTGCCGCTGGCGGTGCCGGCCGCGGCCCTGCACATGGCGGCACTGCGCGGCATGGAAGTGATCGTGCTGCGCCCGGAAGGCTTCGCGCTGCCGGCCGCGGTGATGGAGCGCGCGCAGCGCGCGGCACTGAGCGCCGGCGGCACGGTGCGGGAGACCAGCGTGCGCGAGGAGGCGCTCGCGGGCGCCAACATCCTCTACGTCAAGGAGTGGGGTGCGACCGCCTGCTACGGCGATGCGGCGGGAGACGCGCGGCTGCGCAGCTCGCTCGGCGGCTGGTGCGTGCGCAACGACTGGTTCGCGCGCACCGCGCCCGACTGCCGCGTGATGCATTGCCTGCCGGTGCGGCGCAATACTGCGATCGCCGACGAGGTGCTCGACGGCCCACGCAGCGCCGTGCAGCGCGAGGCCGCCAACCGCCTCAGCGTGCAGACCGCCGTGCTCCACCAGCTGCTGAAGTCGTGAAGATCAGGGAAGCCGCATCATGATCATGCATCGAGGCGATCAGACTCTGGCGATCCACGCGCTCAAGAGCGCCGCGCCCTATATCCGCATGTACAAGGGCAAGACATTCGTCGTGAAGGCCGGCGGCGGAGTGTTCGCCGAAGCCGACGCCACCCGCTCGCTGGTCGAGCAGATCGGCATCCTGCATTACTTCGGCGTGCGCGTGGTACTGGTGCATGGCGGCGGGCCGCAGCTCACCGAGCTCTCGGCCGCCCTCGGCGTGCCGACCCAGATGATCGAGGGCCGCCGGGTGACCGATCAACGCTCGATCGACGTCACGGCCATGGTGCTGAACGGCCTCATCAACACCCGCTTGCTCGCCATGTGCCGCGACCTTGATATCGACGCGGTCGGCATCAGCGGAGTCGACGCGGGACTCGTGCGCGCGCACAAGCGCCCGCCGGTGCGGCTGAGCGCCGGCGGCGAGCCGGTGGATTTCGGCTACGTCGGCGACATCGACGCGGTCGACACCACGGTGCTTAAGAAGCTGCTCGACAACGGGCTCATGCCGGTGGTGAGCCCGCTGTCGGCGGACGAGAATGGCACGCTCCTCAACATCAACGCCGACACCGTGGCCGCGGCGCTCGGCGCCGCCCTGGGGGCCGAGAAGCTCATCCTCTGCACCGGCACGCCGGGGATTTTGGGTCAGGTCACCGATCCCGGCTCACTCATCTCCTATACGGACCTCGCGGGCCTGAAGCGCCTGCGCGAATCGGGCCAGATCGCCGACGGCATGCTGCCGAAGGCCAAGGCCATCGAGGACGCGCTGCGCGGCGGCGTGCGCCGCGTGCACGTGGTGTCGTACCGGGCCCCCGAAGGGATCCTCGGGGAGGTGTTCACCAACGAGGGCACCGGCACGCTGATCGTCGCCGACATCAACGCGCTCACGCCGGCCGAGCAGCAGGGGACGCTCCCATGACGCGCCTGTGGGACAAGGGGCTCCCGCTCGACGAGCGGGTGCTGTGCTACACGGCGGGCGAGGACTACGCGCTGGATGACCGCCTGGTGCGCTACGACGTGCGCGCCTCGATCGCGCACGCCGAGATGCTGAATGCCCAGGGGTTGCTCTCGCTCACCGACCTCGATGCGATCCGCGACGGCCTGAAGGAGCTCGCCGACGAGCACGCCCGCGGACTCTGGCACGTCGAGCTTGCCGACGAGGACGGGCAGACGGCGCTCGAGCGGCGCCTCACCGAGCGTATCGGCGCCGCCGGGGCCCGCATTCATCTCGGGCGCTCACGCAACGACCAGGTGCTCACCGCGATCCGCCTGTACCTGCGCGGGACAATCGAGGACCTGGAGAGCGGCGCGCTCGAGGTGGCGGAGGCGCTGGACGAGCTCGGTGTGCGCGAAGGGGGCACCCCGCTCCCCGGCTATACGCACATGCAGCAGGCGATGCCGAGCTCGGTACCGCTCTGGACCGGGGGCTTTGCCGCCGAGATCCGCGATGATGCGCAGGGCCTGGTCGAGGTCGCGCGCCGCCTGTCGCGCAGCCCGCTCGGATCCGCGGCCGGATACGGCACGCCCGGGCTCCCCATCGACCGCGAGGCCACGCGCGCCGCGCTCGGCTTCGCCTCGGTACAGGAGCCGGTCACCGCCGTGCAGCTCTCGCGCGGCAAGGCGGAGGCGCAGCTGCTGTTCGAGATCACGCTCCTCATGCAGGACTTAGGTCGCTTCGCCGCCGACGTGCTGCTCTACGCGACCCACGAGTTCGGCTTCCTCACGCTCCCGGACGCCTTCACGACCGGCTCCTCGATCATGCCGCAGAAGAGAAATCCCGACGTGTTCGAGCTGATCCGCGGCCGCTCGGCCACCGCGCTCGGTTGCCTCGCCGAGGCGCTCGGGGTGTGCGCCAAGCTGCCGTCGGGCTACAACCGCGACCTGCAGCTGCTCAAGTTCCCGCTGTTCCGCGCCATCGATCTGGCGCTCGAGACGCTCGCCATCCTGCCACCGGCCATCGCCGCCATGCGCTTCAACCGCGAGGCGATCGAGCTCGATCCCGCGATCAACTCGGCCGAGGAAGCCAACGCCCTCGCGGTGCGCGAAGGCATTCCGTTCCGCGAGGCCTACCGGCGCGTGGCGGCGAAGCTCAAGTAGAGAGGCTTATGGTCAAACTGCTGGGGATATCGGGGAGCCTGCGCCGCGGCTCCTACAACTCATCGCTCCTGCGCGCCGCCACGCGCCTCATGCCGCCCGATGCGACCCTCGAGGTCGCAAGCATCCGCGGCATTCCGCTCTACGACGGCGATCTCGAGGCCCAGGGGATCCCGCCCGCCGTCATGCAGCTCAAGGAGGCGGTCGTGGCCGCCGCGGGCGTGCTGCTCGTGACTCCTGAGTACAACAACAGCATTCCGGGCGTCTTCAAGAACGCGATCGACTGGCTGTCGCGCCCGAGCTCCGACATCAGGCGCGTGTTCACGGGCAGGCCGTTCGCGGTGATCGGCGCCTCGCCCGGTGGCTTCGGCACGACTCTCTCCCAGGCGGCGTGGCTGCCGGTGCTGCGCACGCTCGGCGCCCAGTTCTGGGCCGGCGGACGGCTGCAGGTGTCGCGTGCGAACACGGTGTTCGACGAGGCCGGTAACCTCAAGGACGCCGGAATCGAGGGGCAGCTGCGGCAGTTCCTCGCGGGCTACGTGGCGTTCGTCGCGAACGCCCCGGGCACCGCGCGCGCGAACGCCGGCTGAGTCTCGAGATACGCGCTGATCGCACGCAGCCGCGGGTAGGGCGCGAGGTCGCACTGGTAACGCCGCGCGTTATACATCTGCGGCACCAGCATGACGTCGGCAAGCGTCACCGTGGTGCCGAACATGTGCCGCCCGTCGCCGCTCGCCTTGCTCAGGTCCTGCTCGAGCGCCCGGAAGCCGCGCGCGATCCAGTGCGCGTACCAGGCGTTCACCGTGTCCTCGCCGGCCTCGAGCGATCCGCGCAGGTACTCGAGCACGCCGGAATTGTTGAGCGGGCTGATCTCGCAGGCGATGGCGAGCGAGAGCGCGCGCACGCGCGCGCGCGCGGCGGGGTCCGGCGGCAGGAGCGGCGGCTGCGGATGAGTCTCATCCAGATACTCGATGATCGCGAGTGACTGGGTGAGCGTCCGGTCTCCATCGACCAGCACCGGTACCAGTCCCTGCGGGTTGAGCGCGAGGTACTCGGCCCCTTTGTGGGCACTCACCGGCGGCCGCAGGTCGATGTCCACCGCCTCGTAAGGCAGCCCCTTGAGATTCAGCGCGATACGCACCCGGTAAGAGGCGGAGCTGCGGAAGTAGTGATAGAGCTTCATGCGGGCGGCGCGATGGTGTTGGCGAGCACTTCGAGCCCCTCGATGCCGCCCTCGAGCCGGTCGCCGGGCTTCACGGGCCCGACACCGGACGGCGTGCCGGTAAAGACCAGATCCCCGGGTTGCAGCGTATAGAGCGTCGACAGCTCGGCGATGAGGTGCGGGACGTCGTAGAGCATCTGCCCGAGGTCCGACTCCTGGCGCCGCTCGCCGTTCACGGTGAGCCAGATGCGCCCGCGCGACAGGTGACCGCGGCTCGCGGGACGGATGGCGGCGACGGGCGCCGAGAAATCGAAGCCCTTGGCGATGTCCCAGGGCTCGCCGCGATCCTTGGCGGCTTTCTGCAGATCACGCCGCGTCAGGTCGTTGCCCGCGGCGTAGCCGAACACGTGCTCGAGCGCGCGCTCCGGCGCAATGCGCAGGCCGGCGCGGCCGATCGCCACGACCAGCTCGATCTCGTGGTGGAAATTTGCGGTGCGCGGCGGGTAGGGGATGATCGCGCCGTTGGCGACCACCGCATCCGCGGGCTTCATGAAGAACACCGGCGGCGAGCGCTGTGGATCGCGCCCGAACTCGCGAATGTGGTCGGCGTAGTTGAGGCCCACGCAGTAGATGCGGTGCACCGGGAAGAGCCCGCCGCCTTCGACGGCGACCGCCGGCGTCGCACCGGAGCCAAGAACAAACTCGCTCATAGGCCGAAGATTGCCACCGCGCGAACGGCTAGACTAGTTGCATGAGCATCTGGCGCACCACGGCGACTCCCGCCGAGCTCACCGAGCGCGGCAGCCGTACGCTCCCCGGCTACCTCGGCATCCGCGTCACCGAGATCGGCCCGGACTTCCTCCGCGCCACCATGCCGGTGAACGAGCGCACGCACCAGCCCTTCGGCGTGCTCCACGGCGGAGCCTCGGTCGCGCTCGCGGAGACTGCCGGGAGCCTGGCGGCCATGCTGTGCATCGACCCGGGCTACATGGCTCTCGGTCAGGACATCAACGCCAATCACGTGAGGAGTATTTCCTCCGGGCTCGTCACCGCCACCGCGCGTCCATTCCATCTCGGCAGATCGAGTCACGTGTGGCATATTGAGATCCGCGACGAGCAGGAGCGGCTGGTGTGCGTGTCGCGGCTCACGATGGCGGTCGTCGAGCGGCCGCCCGGGTCCTGAACGCGCAAGAATCAAGCGAGAGGTGAGTCATGCCGGACAGCGCAACCCCGCCGATGACCGCCGATGCTCCGCGCGTCGACGAGTCGCTCGTCACCTACACCAACGTCATCTACGCGCTGCATTCGTTATCGGTGCTGATCGGGCTCACGACCTTCCACACCATCGTGGGAAGCTTCGTGTGGGGCCTGCCGTCGATCATCGCCGTGATCATGAACTACGCGCGCCGCTCGGCCACCCACGGCACCTATCTCGAGTCGCACTTCCGCTGGCAGATCCGCACCTTCTGGTACGCGCTGCTGTGGAGCCTCGTCATCTGGGCCGTGTCCGTGCCGCTCATGGTGATCCTGATCGGCTTTCCGCTCCTCATCCTCGGGCACTACGCGCTGGCGATCTGGATCATCTACCGCATCGCCCGCGGCTGGCTGGCGCTGCGCGACAAGCGCCCCATGTACGTATGAGGCGCCCCTGGCTGCTGCTCGCCCTGGCCGCGCTGGCGGCGGGCGGCTGCGGCCAGAAGGGACCGCTCTATCTTCCGGACAAGGGTGGCAAGGTGGTGACCAGCGCGCCGGCCGCATCGCAGGCGCAACCCGCGCCTGCTGACACGACTCCGGCCCCCGCGACGCCGAAGCCGACGGACAAGGACAAGGATCAGGACTCGCAGCCGCCGAAGTGACGGGGCAGCGGCAATCTCAAGCTTTTATGAGGCCCTTGAGCGCGCGCGCCCGCTCGCTCTGGGGGAAAACCTGGGTCTCGAGCGCCCGCGCCGGAATCTCGAGCTGCTCTGTCAGCACGCCCTTCAGCACGCAGCGCAGATCGAGCGTCGGCATGAGGTCGCGCCCCTGATAGAGCGCGCGTGACGAAAGCCCCGGCCAGTCAGCGATCACGCGGCCACCCGCCACTGCACCCCCGGCGAGGAACGCCATGGTGGCGGTGCCATGATCGGTGCCGCGTGTGCCGTTGATGGCCGCGGTTCGGCCGAACTCCGTGAGCAGGAGCACTGCCGTATCTTTCCACACGGGGCCAAGCTCACCCTTGAGCGTCGCGAGTCCCTTGTCGAGTGCCGCGAGGCGTCCGGCGAGCTGACCCTCGGCGGCACCCTCATTGGCGTGCGTGTCCCAGCCAGTGGTGTCGAAGACCGCAACCTGCGGACCATCCTCCTGCCGCAGGAATCCCGCCGCCGCGTGCACGATCTCCGCATAAGCGCCGCCCGGCGCCGCGCTGGGCGCGGCGGCCATATTTTGTGCCATCGCACCGCCCTGCTCCGCAGCGATCGAGTCCGCCATCAGCGCATCCGCCAGGCGCACCGAAAGCAGCGGATCGCGCGCGTAGAGGTCGGTGATGCGCGCGAGCGTGTCGTCGTCGAGGCCGGTGAGCTTCGAGGGCGACCACGAGGCCACCTCGGCCGGCCCGCGCATCACAAGCGGCACGTTCTGACCCAGCGCGACGCCGGCCTCGCGGCGCCGCTCGCCCGGCGCCTGCGCGAGCGCGCGGTTGAGCCAGCCAGTCTGCGCCGCGTGCGCCAGAGCCGTGCCGTTCTCGAGCACGTCCTGGCCGTCGAAATGCGAGCGCTCGCGGTAAGGGCTCGCCACGGCGTGGAACACGATGAGCTCGCGCGCGGCGTAGGACTGGCCAAGGAAGCCGAGCGAGGGGTGCAGGCCGAAGAAGCCGTTGAGCGGCAGCGCGCCCTTGGCCTCGCCCGGGGCGCGCAGTGCGAACTCCCCGCGCAGATGGCCGTAGTCGCGATCGCCGTAGGGCGGCACCGCCGCCAGCCCATCGAGTGCGCCGCGCAGGATGACCAGCACGAAGCGCGGCCGGCGCTGGGTGGCCGCGGGGCGCGCGAAGGCGAGTCGCGAGGTGATCAGCGCGCCGCCGGTCGCGAGCGCTCCAGCCTTAAGGAATTCGCGGCGCTTCATGGCTGACATGGGTGTCGCTCCGAAAGCCTGCTAGCGGCGCATGAACTCGGGCGCCGCGAGCAGCAGCGTGACCGCCTGCTGGGCGCTCGCCGCGCGCGCGATCGCGGTGCCGGTCGCGTCGGTGAGATTGGCGCCGAGGAGCTGCGGGGCGAGCTCGGCGGCGTCGCGGCGGCTGCCGAGCCGGCCGCCCACCGCGTCCGCCCACTCGACGCGCTTCAACAGAGCCGACGCCCCGTCCCAGTCGGCGCTGCTGTCGGGCCAGCCGGCGGGCGAGCCCGGCTGCCAGGTGCGCTGGCCGAGGAGCTCGAAGGGCGCGAGCGGCCCATGTCCCGCGTCCACCGGGAGCGACAGCCCGCGATAGCTCGAGACGATGAAGTCGTTCGGCGTCTTGTACTTGGCGAGCGGCTGCTCCCACGCCTCGCGCGTGTCGATCAGCGCGCGGTAGACCGAGGGCAGATCGCCGCCGAACTCGGTGAACGCCTGGGCGAGACGCTCGACCACTGCTGGCGGCGGATCGTCCGCGATGAAGTGCCGCGCCAGCTTCGTGGCGATGTGGCGCGCAGTGGAGGGGTGCTGCGCGAGATCGTTCAGGACCTCGACGCCCTGCTCGTAGCCTTTGTCTCCGTACCGCCGGCCGAGCACCGTCTTGATGCCGGGCTCATGGCTGTCGGGGCGGAACACGAAGCGGCCGGGCGGGCCGCTGGCAAAGAGCCCGTTGCCGCCGCCCACCGACCAGCCGGTGATCACGGTGGCGAAGGAAGTCACGTCGGCCTGGGTGTAGCCGCCCCCCACGCCGAGAGTGTGGAGCTCGAGAATCTCGCGGCCGAGATTCTCGTTGATGCCGGGGGTGCGCTTGGCGCGCTGGCGCAACCCGGCCCTGATGGCCGCGGGAGAATGCGGGCCCACCGACAGGTGGTTGTCGAGATAGAGCAGCATCGCCGGGTGCATCTCGGCGGCGACCAGCATGTCGCCGAAGTTGCCGAGCACACGCGGACGGATCGCTTCGCGCTCGAAGCTCCCGGCGAGCCCGGCCATGAACTGCTTGTCCGTCGACACCGCGAAGTGATTGGTCCAGAACTGAGTGAGCCGCTCGATGAAGGGACGGTCGGTCATCACCGCCTGCTGGAAGCGCGCGGTCGCCTCGCTCACGTAGATGGGCCGCAGGAATTGCGGCAGCTTCTGCTGCGCGTCATTCCCGGAGCGGCGTGCCTGCTGGATCTCGCGCTGCAGCGTGAAGGCCTCACCGAGCACCTCCGCGGAGGAGGCGAGCTGTGCGTTGGCGATCGTGGGTGGCGCAGCTTTAAGCTGCGCGCGCAGCCAGTCGCGGCCGTCGCCGCCGATCGAGGCGAGCTCGCCCGGACGGGCGCCGAGCCCGAAGCGATTGGCCGCAATGGTGGAGCCGAGCTGCTGCATGGGTTGCCCTGTATAGCGCGCCAGGCGGCTAAGTGGTTGACGTACCTCGCGGGACTGTGACGGATTGCCGTCCGTTATACTCGCGGCCCGCCCCCGCCATCACCTCTTCATGACGCCCTCCCCCGACCTGGTACTCGTCGACGCCTCCTCTTATGTCTACCGGGCGTTCCACGCCCTGCCGCCGCTCTCGAACGCGCGCGGCGAGCCGACGGGGGCGGTGCTCGGCGTGCTCAACATGCTGCAGAAGTTCCTCAAGGACTTCCATCCGCAGAACATCGCCGTGGTGTTCGACGCGCCCGGCAGAACCTTCCGCGACGAGCTCTTCACCGAGTACAAGGCGCAGCGGCCCGCCATGCCGGACGATCTGCGCGCACAGGTTGCGCCGCTCCTCGAGATCATCAAGGCGCAGGGCCTGCCGCTGCTGCGTGTGCCGGGGGTCGAGGCCGATGACGTCATCGGCACGCTCGCGCGGCGGGCGGCGGCCGCCGGCCACCGGGTACTGATCTCCACCGGCGACAAGGACATGGCGCAGCTGGTGAACGGCTCGATCACGCTCATCAATACCATGACCAACACGGTGCTGGACCGCGAGGGCGTGAAGCTCAAGTTCGACGTGTACCCCGAGCAGATCATCGACTACCTCGCGCTGATCGGCGACAGCTCCGACAACATTCCGGGGATCGACAAGGTAGGCCCTAAGACCGGCGCCAGGCTGCTGCACCAGTACGGCGGCGTCGACAACCTGATCGCCCACGTCGCGGAGGTCCCGGGCAAGGTGGGCGAGAACCTGCGCCTCGGGCTCGCGACGCTCGAGCTGTCGCGGCGCCTGGCCACCATCCGCACCGATCTCGAGCTGCCGGTATCGCTCGAGGAGCTGAAGCCCGGCACGCCCGATACGCCGCGGCTGCGGGAGCTCTACACCCGCTTCGAGTTGCGGGCGCTGCTGCGCCAGCTCGACGGGGGCGAGGAGGCGCCGGCCGCTGGTGCCGCGGCGCCCGCCGCCCGGGACAGCACCTCCGCCGCGACGCCGGAGCCGGTCCCGGCGCCGCCGGCGATCGAGCGCCGCTACGAGACCATCACGCGCTGGGAGGACTTCGAGCGCTGGCTCGAGGTGCTGCGCAAAGCCGAGCTGTTCGCCTTCGATACCGAGACCACCAGCCTCGAGTACATGCGCGCGGAGATCGTCGGCGTCTCGTTCGCCGTCGAGCCGGGAGTCGCGGCCTACGTGCCGCTCGCCCACGTCTATCCGGGCGCGCCCGATCAACTCGACCGCGCGCGGGTGCTCGCGGCCCTCAAGCCGCTCCTCGAGAGCGAGGCACACGGCAAGGCCGGGCACAACCTGAAATACGACGCGCACGTGCTGCTCAACGCCGGCATCGCGCTCGCCGGCATGCGCTTCGACACGATGCTCGAGTCCTACGTGTGGAACAGCGTCGCCACCAATCACGACATGGACTCCGACGCCAGGCGCTACCTGGGGCTCACGACCATCACCTTCGAGGACGTCGCCGGCAGGGGCGCGAAGCAGCTCTCCTTCGATCAGGTGCCGTTGGAGAAGGCCGGGGATTACGCCGCCGAGGACGCCGACGTGACGCTGCGCCTGCACGGCGCGCTGTGGCCGCAGCTCGAGTCGGTGCCGGCGCTGGCGCGCCTCTATCAGGAGTGCGAGCAGCCGCTCGTGCCGGTGCTGCTCGCCATGGAGCATCACGGCGTGCTGGTCGATCGCGAGCGGCTGCGCGCGCAGAGCCGCGAGTTCGCGCGGCAGCTGCAGGAGCTGCTGCTGCAGGCGCACCGCGAGGCGGGCCACGAATTCAACATCGAGTCGCCGAAACAGCTGCAGCAGATCCTGTTCGAGCGGCTGCAGCTGCCGGTGCGGCGCAAGACCCCCACGGGCCAGCCCTCGACCGCCGAGGATGTGCTGGAGGAGCTCGCCGAGAGCTACCCGCTGCCGCGCATCGTTCTCGAATACCGCGCGCTCGCGAAATTGAAATCCACCTACACCGACAAGCTGCCGGAGCAGGTCAACGAGCGCACCGGCCGCATCCACACCAACTATGCGCAGGCGGTCGCCGCCACCGGGCGGCTGTCCTCGGTCGATCCCAACCTGCAGAACATCCCGATCCGCCGGCCGGAGGGACGCCGCATCCGCCAGGCCTTCGTGGCGCCGGAAGGCTGCGTGCTGCTCGCGGCGGACTACTCGCAGATCGAGCTGCGCATCATGGCGCACCTCTCCGGGGATGAGAGCCTCAGGGCAGCGTTCGCCGAGGATCGCGACGTGCATCAGACCACCGCCGCGGAAGTGTTCGGCGTCGAGCTCGCGGGCGTCACGCCGGATCAGCGCCGTACCGCCAAGGTGATCAACTTCGGGCTCATCTACGGCATGTCGCCCTTCGGGCTCGCGCGCAATCTCGGCATCGAGCGCAGCGCCGCGCAGCAGTACGTGGAGCGCTACTTCCAGCGCTACCCGGGGGTGAAGCGCTTCATGGACGACACGCGCGTCGCGGCGCGTGAGCGTGGCTACGTCGAGACGGTGTTCGGCCGGCGCCTGTACCTGCCGGATATCCGCTCCGGCAACACGCAGCTGCGCCAGTACGCCGAGCGCAGCGCCATCAACGCGCCGATGCAGGGCACCGCGGCCGACATCATCAAGCGCGCCATGATCGCGGTCGACGCCTGGTGCCGCCGCGCGAATTCCCCGGCGCGCCTCATCATGCAGGTGCACGATGAGCTGGTGCTCGAGGTTCGCGCCGAGCGCATCGAGGAGGTGACCCGCGCGGTGCGCGAGCGCATGGTGAACGCGGCGACCCTGAGTGTGCCTCTGCGCGTCGACGTGGGCACGGGCGCCAACTGGGACGAGGCGCACTGAAAGGCAACCCACACGCTGCGCAGTGTGAGCTTTCTGCCGCTGTCGCTGGCCGTTGACGCTGCCGGCCGCCCCCCGGCATGTCGTCGGCTTGCAACAGTCAACACGCACGTGGCGATTGTGTTAGGAAAGGAGCGAGCTGGAACAGGAGGCACGAGCCATGCGCAGACTTCTGCTGGTGATCGCGCTCGCCCTCGGAGCGGGCGCGGCCCACGCCGACAACGGATCGTTCTACCTCGGCGCCGGCATCTCCAAGGACAAGGTGAGCGACATCGCCCACGCCGGCACGAACTTCGCCGACATCGACAGCACCTCCTGGAAGGTCTACGCCGGCTTCAGGCCCATGAGTGTGTTCGCCATCGAGGCCGACTACCTCGATCTCGGCAGCGAGACCAATACCTTCGTGACCACCAGCAACCACTCGAACGCCAATGCGTTCGCCGGCTACGCGGTGGGCTTCCTGCCGATCCCGCTGCCCTTCCTCGACGTGTTCGGCAAGGCCGGGCTGGCGCGCTGGAAGCTCACCGGCAGCTCGATCTCAGCGCTCGTGCCGGGGTCCTTCTCCGACAACGGCACGGAATTCGCCTGGGGCGTCGGCACCCAGGCGCACCTCGGGAATTTCGGCGCGCGACTGGAGTACGAGAATTTCAGGATCCCGAGCACCAACGGCGCGAACGTCGTGTCACTCGAGGTGTACCTGAACATGTTCTAGAGGAGGGCACGCAGCTGCGACGCGGCGATACACTCGCGCCTGCGGAGCCGGCCGCGGCGTCCGGTCAACGCGGGCGCCGCGATTCTGTTATCAAGGATTTCACAGACACTGACGAGGACTCGTATGCGCAAATTCCTGGCTTTACTCGCACTGGCGCTCGGCGCAGGCGCGGCCCAGGCCGACAACGGTCTCCTCTATCTCGGCGCCGGCATCGCGAACGACAGCCTGAAGGACGTCACCGCGACCAACTCCGACCTCAACAGCACCAACTGGAAGGTGTGGGCGGGCGTGCGGCCGATCAGCCTGTTTGCGGTCGAGGCCGATTACATCGACCTCGGCAGCCAGACGATCAATTTTTCCGGCACAGCTGGCAGCCCCGCCGGCAGCACGCACCTCAGCTACAAGGCCTTCACTGGGTACGCCGTCGGCTACGTGCCGATCCCGCTCCCGTACCTCGATGTCTTCGGCAAGGTTGGGCTCGCGCGCTGGACTTCGAGCGGCAGTAGCACCTTCGGGGCACCCGCTGGGCTCTTTTCCCTTTCGGACAACGGCACCCAGTTCGCCTGGGGCGTGGGCGGCCAGGTGCACATTGGCAACTTCGGCGCCCGGCTGGAGTACGAGAACTTCAGCATCCGCAATACGAACGGCGCCAACCTCGTCTCGCTCAGCGTCTTCTTCAATGTGTTCTAGCCCGCGGCTTGTGGTGCCGGCGATACAAGTCGTTAAGCAAATTCATGATCTGAAACGAGATTTTTTCCGGGTCGGGATGGAACTCACGAAAACCGTCCCCATCTAATCCATCGAGTGCTTCGTCACTCCCCGCTTCCCTCCCTGAGCGGGTAAACGACCCGGTTCACGAGACCTGTGCCGGGTTAGTCTGCCCCGGCGGCCCTAAAGCCGCCGGGGCTTTTTATTTCAGCCACGCGAGCAGCGTCTCCTGCGCCTCTCCGACCCCCGTGCCCTCCACGGCCGAGAACAGCTGCACGGTCGCCCGCCCCGTGAGCGCATCCGCAGCCGTGCTCAGGGCTCGGCCGGCTTCGGCGCGGGTAAGCTTGTCGGCCTTGGAGAGCAGCACGTGCACGCGCTGCTCCGGCGAGACCCACTCGAGCAGCCCTTCATCCCCCTCCGTGACGCCGCGCCGCGCATCGACGATCAGGAAGAGTCCCCTCAGGCTCGCGCGCGTATGCAGTGCGTCGATGAGCGGCCGCCAGGTGCGGCGCTCGGCTTCCGGGCCGCCGGCGTAGCCGTAACCCGGCAGATCCACGAGGCGCCGCTGCGGCGCGAGCTCGAAGAAATTCAGCAGCCGGGTGCGGCCGGGCGTCTTGCTGGTGCGCGCGAGCCCCCGCCGCTGCGTGATCGCGTTGATCGCGCTCGACTTGCCCGCATTGGAGCGCCCGGCGAAGGCGACCTCGGCGCCGATATCGGGCGGGAACTGCGCCGGCGCGGCGGCACTCACCAGAAACCTGGCCTGCTGAAAACGGCTCATTTTCAGGGGACAATCATGAAGAGGGCAAAAAGCCCGAGCGTGGCCGTAGTGTACAATCCGCCGCCGTCGCTTAGCTGGACCACACCGGAATGAGAACAATGCCGAACAGCCTCAGAGTCGGTTGGATGGGGCTTGCGATGAGTGCGCTGGCGCTCGCGCAGACTCTCGCCGTGGCACAGACCCCACCGGCCGGCAGTACGCCGGCCGCGGCGGCGAGCGCCGCCCCCACGCTGCCGTTCACGACCGGCAAGGCGGCGAGTGGCGAAACCAAGGCGGTGCTGTGCACGGCCTGCCACGGCCCGAACGGCAACAGCGCAAATCCCGAATGGCCGCGTCTTGCGGGTCAGAGCGCGGTCTACATCGCCGAGCAGCTCAAGCTCTTCCGCTCGGGCGTGCGCAACAACCCGATCATGAAGCCTCTCGCCGCTTCGCTGAGCGACCAGGACATCGATGATCTCGCCGTGTACTTCGAGGCACAGACGCCGACCGGCCTCGAGGCGGATCCCTCCTACTGGAAAACCGGCGAGGCGCTCTACCTGAGTGGCGACGCGGCGCGCGAAGTCCCGGCCTGCGTCGCGTGCCACGGCCCGGTCGGGCGCGGCAATCTTGCGGCCGGCTATCCGGCGCTGCGCGCGCAGCAGTCGGTGTACGTGGTGAAGCAGCTCAATGACTACGCGAATGGAACCCGTTACACGGGTCCGAACCCGGCCCAGGCCAGCCGCAACGGTGTGATGATGCTCACCCTCGCCAAGCGCCTGACTCCGGAGGAGATCCGCGACGTGGCCTCCTACGTGCAGGGTATGCGCTGAGTCGATGAACCGACCGCTCGTCCTGACAGCGCTGCTGGCCCTGAGTCTCGCGGCCTGCGCACGCCAGCAGGCGCCACCTCCGCCCCCCGCACCCGCCGCCGAAGCCCCAGCCACGGCCGCGAATACGCCCGCCACCGCGGCACCGGCTCCGACCGCGGCGCCGGCGCAAAGCGAGATCGAGCAGGCGCGAGGCGCGCAGGAATCCGCCGACGGCGCCGTCAACGAGAAGCCTGAGTCGAGCGACACCTCGCTCGAGCGCATGGCGGCACTGCCACCCGATGCGCAGCTGCCGGCGGGCCGCTGGAAGCCCGGGGTCAATTACGACCCGCTGGTCCCGGGGCAGCCGACCAGCGTCGAACCGGGCGAGGTCGAGGTGATCGAGATCATGTGGCTCGGTTGCCCGCACTGCTACGCGCTCGAGCCGTATATCAAGGCGTGGCTCAAGACCAAACCCGCCTACATCGAGTTCTCGCGTGTGCCCGTGATCTGGGGCCCGGTGCATCGGGCGCACGCCAAGCTCTTCTATACGCTGAAGGCGCTCGGGCGGCCGGAGCTCATCGACAAGGCGTTCGACACCATTCAGCAGCAGCACAACCCGCTGATCGCGAGCACCGACGCCGAGACCCTGCAGACGGAACAGGCGTGGGCGGCGCAGAACGGCGTGAGCGCCGCGGACTTCGCCAACGCCTATAACTCCTTCTCGGTCAATTCCGACCTGGCGCGTGCCGAGGAGCTGACGCAGCGTTATCGCGTGCAGAGCGTCCCGCTCATCGTTGTCAACGGCAAGTACACGACCGAGGTGAGCAAGGCGGGCAGCGCCGCCAATCTCATTCAGCTCATCAACGACCTGGCGGCGGCCGAGCATCGGCACTAGCCGGCGCTGGATCCCGGGGACTGCGTGTGGTGGTCCCGTGGCAATGTTTGATAGTCATCAACTTTAGCCTGCGGGAGCCCCTGTGTAGGGGGCTCAACGGGCCCAAGTTAGACAACCTTCAAACTTTGCCGGACCGAGGAGCGCGGAGAACCCCTTCGCACGCGGGTGATGGCGCGCCCGACTGGATTCGAACCAGCGACCTGCAGCTTCGGAGGCTGCCACTCTATCCAACTGAGCTACGGGCGCGTTGGGGCGGGCGATGATACGCGGGGCTGAAAAGGCCGTCTAATCTGCGCGCCACACCGTGGCACGCGGCAGCGGCATTTACGAGGCGGGGAGGCGAGCGGCTATACTGCGCGGCCAAATCGACCTGGTGCGCGACGGAAACACACGTGAGCAAGCAGGACACGCATTTCTTCAACGTTTTCAGCATGGTGATCGGGCTGCTGGTAGCCGTCACCATCGTGCTGTTCGCCCTGGCTCGCATCGTCGCGAGCCACACGCAGGAAGCGCAGGTGCTCACCGAGCCGGACTACAGCAAGAACGTGGCCGCGCGCATCGGCGAGCCGGTGCACGAGGCGGTCGCCGGGCAGGACAATTCCGCGCTCGCCATCAAAGCAGAGACTCCTGCCGGCGCCGGCTCCGCGGCTCCTGCCATGCCGAAGAACGGTACGGAGCTCTTCGAGCAGACCTGCAGCGTGTGCCACGGCCAGGGGATCGCCGGCGCACCCAAGGCGGGCGACAAGGCGGCCTGGGCGCCGCGCATTGCCGAGGGCAAGGCGACGCTCTACGAGCACGCGCTCAAGGGCTTCCAGGGCAAGACGGGCGTGATGCCCCCGAAGGGCGGCCGCACCGACCTGCCCGACGACCTCGTCAAGCAGGCCGTGGATCACATGGTCCAGATCGCCCAGTAGCGCTTCAGCGCCGCCACAGCACAGCGTGCCTTAACCGCCGTCTGCGCGATCCAGACAGCGCAGCATCACGGCTTCGCTCACCTCTCTTGCGCCGATCACGGGCCGGCCGTCGAGATCGGCGATCGTGCGCGCGACCTTGAGCACACGCTGGCGCGCCCGCCCCGAGAGCCGCCGGCGCTGCATCGCCACTTCCAGCACCCGCCGCCCCGACTCATCGGGCGCGCACCAGCGATGGACTTCCGCCTCCGCGAGCCGCGCATTGCAAGTCCCCTGGCGCGCGCGCTGCAGCTCGCGTGCACGGCCCACGGCGGCGGCGGCCGCGGCGCTGCCGGCGCCTGCGCCTGGCAGCGCGTCGAACTCCCCCGCCTCGACCCGCGGCATCTCGACCTGCAGATCGAGCCGATCGAGCAGCGGGCCCGATATGCGCGACCGGTAGCGCCGCACCGTGGCCGGCGTGCAGCTGCAGCTCCCGGACGGGTCGCCGAGGCCGCCGCAGGGACAGGGGTTCATCGCGGCAACGAGCTGGAACTCGGCGGGGTACTGCGTCGTGAGCGCGGCGCGCGCCACGGAGACGGCCCCGGTCTCGAGCGGCTCGCGCAGCGCTTCGAGCACGGGACGCCCGAACTCCGGCAGCTCGTCGAGAAACAGTACGCCGTGATGGGCGAGGCTGATCTCCCCCGGCCGGGCCCGGCTGCCGCCGCCGACCAGCGCCGGCGCGCTGCTCGAGTGGTGGGGCGCACGGAACGGCCGCTCGATGAGCGATTCGCGCCGAAAGCCCGCGGCGCTCACTGAGGCGATCGCGGCGACTTCGAGCGCCTCGGCGGCAGAGAGCGGCGGCAGCAGGCCCGGCAGGCGCTGCGCCAGCATGCTCTTGCCGCATCCCGGCGGGCCGATCATGAGAAGACTGTGCCCACCGGCGGCCGCGATGGTGAGCGCGCGTTTGGCCTGCAGTTGTCCGCGCACGTCGCCGAGATCGAGCGGAGTGCCGGGGATGCCGGGCGGCCGGGTGCGGGTGGCATTGGGTGCGCCGGCGGCCGCGAGCGTCCGCGTCCCGGCGACGTGCGCGCAGACCTCGAGCAGGTGATCCGCCGCGCGCACGAGCTCCGGTGCCCCCGCGCAGGCCTCGGCCGCATTGGCGCGCGGCACGATGATCTCGTTTCCCGCCCGGCGCGCCTGCGCGGCCGCCGGCAGGAGACCCCGCACGGGCTTCAGCTCGCCCGTGAGGCCGAGCTCACCGTAGAACTCGCGCAGCGGCGCCGTGCGCTCAGCGGATGGACCGGTCCTCACCTGCCGGGAGGCGAGCAGAATCCCGAGGGCGATCGGCAGGTCGAAGCGGCCGCCTTCCTTCGGCAGGTCCGCCGGCGCGAGATTCACCGTGATGCGCCCCGCGGGAAACTCGAACTGCGAGTTGAGGAGTGCCGCGCGTACCCGCTCCTTGGCTTCGCGCACCACCATGGCGGGCAAGCCGACGATCGAGAACGTGGGCAACCCGCTCGCGAGGCTGACCTCGACGTGCACCAGCGGCGCGCTGAGGCCGACCTGCGCGCGGCAAGCGACCCGCGCAAAGGCCATGACCGTCCCTCTAAGGTTCCGGCGTGCCTTCCATGGCGGCTAGCCGCGCCTCGAGCGCCTCGAGCCGCGCGCGCGTGCGTTCCAGCACCCGGGTCTGCGCGTCGAACTCATCGCGCGTGACGAGGTCGAGCTTACTCAGGCGCTCGCGCAGCACCGCGCGGAAGCTCGTCTCCAGCTCCTGCCGCACGGCGCGCATCGCCGGCGGCACCTGCTCGAGCAGACGCCGCGCCAGGTCATCGATCCGCAGTGACTCCATGAACGCTCCTCGCTCGTGCCGCCCGTGCCCCGCTTTGACGCATGCGCGCGGATTCAAGCCCCAAAAGAGTGCAGCGCCGCGCCACGCGGATGCGCAACACGCGGAAATCGCGCCCCGCCGCCGGTGGCACGGAAGCTGCACCGCTCGCGTGCAGGGCCAGAGCTTACGCGCCCCGGTGCGCTGCTGCAGAACGCATTTGCGGCGCGATCGATGCGAAATGCCCGGAGAGACCATGCCGCACGCAGCGACTGCGACCCGAATCCCGCAACGCCCGAGGGCCGCATTGCTCGGCCTCGCGCTGGCGCTCACGCCCGCGCTCGCTCTGGCCGACGCGCCCGTGCCCAACAAGGGCGACACGGCGTGGATGCTCACCTCGACGGCATTCGTGCTGCTGATGTCGGTGCCGGCGCTGGCGCTCTTCTACGGCGGCCTGGTGCGCACCAAGAACATGCTGTCGGTGCTCATGCAGGTGTTCGTCGGCTTCTCCCTCATCACGGTCCTGTGGTGCGTCTACGGCTACTCGCTCGCCTTCACGCAGAGCAATGCGATCATCGGCGGCTTCAGCCGGCTGTTCCTCGCGGGCACCTTCAACTCAGCCACGGGAGCCTTCTCGACCGTCGCGACCTTCAGCCGCAATACGCCGCTCTATGAGCTCGTCTATGTTGCGTTCCAGGCCACCTTCGCCGCCATTACCTGCTGCCTGATCCTCGGCTCCCTCGTCGAGCGCATCAAGTTCTCCGCCGTGCTCTTGTTTCTCGTGCTGTGGTTCACCTTCGGCTACGTACCGGTAGCGCACATGGTGTGGTACTGGCCGGGACCGGACGCGTACACCTCGAGCGCCACGGCCGATGCGGTGAGCGCCACCGGCGGACTCATCTGGCAATGGGGCGCGCTGGATTTCGCCGGCGGCACGGTCGTGCACATCAACGCCGGCGTCGCCGGGCTCGTGGGCGCCTTCGTGCTCGGCAAGCGTGTCGGCTTCGGGCGCGAGCCGATGGCCCCGCACAACCTGACACTCACCATGGTCGGGGCATCGCTCCTGTGGTTCGGCTGGTTTGGCTTCAACGCGGGCTCGGCGCTCGAGGCCAACGGCTCCGCCGCGCTCGCCTTCATGAATACCTACCTCGCGACGGCCTGCGCCGTGCTGTCGTGGATGGGGGCCGAGTGGCTGATGAAGGGCAAGCCCTCGATGCTGGGCGCGGCCTCCGGCGCCGTCGCGGGGCTGGTGGCGATCACGCCGGCTGCGGGCAACGTCGGCATTCCCGGCGCCTTCGTGATCGGCCTCGGAGTGGGCGTCGTGTGCCTGTGGGGCGTCACGGGGCTGAAACGGCTCATCAAGGCGGACGATTCCCTGGATGTCTTCGGGGTGCACGCCGTGGGCGGGATCTTCGGCGCGCTCATGACCGGCATCTTCAACGCGCCCGCCCTCGGCGGCCCCGGCTCCACCGTCGACTGGGTCAAGGGCACGACCGGGTACCCGGGGATCGCCGCGCAGTTCTTCATCCAGCTGAAGGCCGTCTGCCTGGTGCTGGTGTGGACCGCGGTGGTGGCCTTCGCGGCGTTCTTCATCGTGAAGCTCGTCGTGGGACTGCGGGTTCCCGAGGAAGAGGAGCGCGAAGGGCTCGACATCACCTCCCACGGCGAGCGGGCCTACGACCTCTAGCAGGGTCGCTGGCGGGCCGCCGCTGGCGAATCCCGCCCAGCCTTTGTATCGTGTGACCCGAAGCGGCCCCCGCCCCGCGGCCGTGTGACGGAGTTCAAGGGTCGCCGGGCCGTGGAGCCGCCATACTGCGCCGGCGGAGGCTTTCTTATGTTGCGACTGGTATCGATCACCGCCCTCGTTCTTGCCGGAGCGTGCACCCTGGCCCGCGCCGACGTGTTCCGCTGGGTCGACAGCGAAGGGGTCGTGCATTACAGCGACGAGTGGATGCCCGGGTCCGTGGTCATCAAGACCACCGTCAAGCCGCATTCCGAGTCCACCGCGCCGTCCGGGGTGAGCGCCGCCAACGCCCGCGTCAACGAGCAGCTCAACGACCAGTCCAACTCCCGCGCCGTGCAGCAGGACGTCGCCAAGGCGCGCGACTCGCAGTGCAGCTGGGCCAAGGATCGCTACATGAAGTCGGTCGCCTCGCGGCGCGTTTACAAGGAAGGCAAGGACGGCGAGCGCCAGTACATGACGGATGCCGAGGCCGATGCCTACCGCGAGCAGGCCCGCAAGGACGTGCAGCAGGCCTGCGGCAGCGTGCCCGAGTGGAAGCCCGACCAGCCGATCGCCGAGCCGCAGCCGATACCTGAGCCGAAGGTCAACCCCGCACCGGCGACCTCGGAGTAGGTTTCGCTCTATAGTGTCGCTCCGCGGCCAGGCCGGCCGCACGAGGTGCGTCGCTGCACCAGGTGCTCTCGAGTGATGCGCGCAGGCTTCGTCGGACTCGGCGCCATGGGCATGCACATGGCGCGCAACCTTCATAAGAAGGGAATGCTCACCGCGGTCTGGAACCGCACCACCGCCAAAGCGAGCGCGCTCGCGTCCGAGCTGCGCGTGGCCTCTCCCGCCACGCTCGCCGAGCTCGCCGCGGAGGTCGACGTGGTCGTCTCCTGCGTATCCGCGGATGCGGACGTCCTCGAGGTGGCGCGCGGCCTCGCGCCCGGATTGAAGTCCGGTAGCCTGATGCTCGACTGCTCGACCGTGAGCGCCGAGACGGCGCGCCAGGCCGCCGAGCTCCTCGAGGGCAAGGGCGTGGACTTCCTCGATTGTCCCGTGAGCGGCGGCGTCGAGGGCGCGCGCGATGGCACGCTCGCCATCATGGTGGGCGGCGCGCCCGCGGCCTTCGAGCGCGCCCGACCGGTGCTGGAAGCGCTCGGGCGCACCGTGGCTCATTTTGGTCCGGTCGGCAGCGGTGAGGCCGCCAAGGCCACCAACCAGATCATGTGCGCCGGCATCATCGAGGCGGTCGCGGAGGCGATGGCGTTCGCGCGCGCGCAGGGGCTGCCACTGCCGGTCCTCATCGACACCCTCGGCAAGGGCGCCGGCTCCTCCTGGTACTTCGTGCATCGCGCGCCCAACATGGCCAAGGGCGCCTACCCGGCGGGCTTTCGCGTGCGCCTGCACGAGAAGGATCTGCGCATCTGCCACGACATGGCGGCGCGCTTCGGCGTGCAGCTGCCGGTGGTCGAGCGCATGCTGGCCGAGTACGCGGAGCTGGTGGCGCGCGGTTACGGCGACGAGGACATCTCCGCCACGTTCCGCCTCAAAGAGGAGCTGTTCGAGCGCACCAACATCATGGGCGCGCCGCCGCTGCGTCCGCCGCCGCGTAGTCCATGAACGCCGACGCAGGCGACCAGCAGCGCCCGCTCTATCTCCCGAACTTCTGCACCTCGCGCACCACGCTCGCCATCGTGCTGATCGTGGAGCTCACCGCCATCGTGCTGACGCTGGCGCGCCAGAGCGCCGTGGTCGACTTCTGGACCGACCTGGTGCGTACCTCGCTGTTCCTGCTGTGGATCGGACTGGCGGGCGCGGGCCTCCTGTGCGTGCTGCGCGGCTCTCTGATGCGCCTCAGCGTCGCGGCCGGCTCGGCCGCCGTGCTCGGCCTGATCGCCGCCCTGGTGGCGCTCATCTCCGCATGCGCCTACCTCCTCGGCCGCACACACCTGGTGGTCGACACGGGCGGCACCGCGCTCTTTCCCGCCAAACCGCTGAGCTTCGCGCTGCGCAACGTCTGGATCGGGCTGGTGGTGACGGGGCTGGCGCTGCGCTACTTCTACGTGGCTCACGAGTGGCGCCGCAGCGTCGAGCTGCGCGCCGCCGCGCGCGTGCACGCGCTGCAGGCGCGCATCCGCCCGCATTTCCTCTTCAACAGCATGAACACCATCGCAGCTCTCACCCGCAGCGATCCGCCGCGGGCTGAGAGCGCGGTGCAGGACCTGGCCGACCTGTTCCGCGCCACCTTAAGCGACCAGCACAACACCATCACGCTCGCCAAGGAGCTCGAGGTGGCGCGCACCTACCAGCGCATGGAGCAGCTGCGGCTGGGATCGCGGCTGGTGGTCGAATGGAAGACCGAGTCGCTCCCCGGCAACGCGCTGGTGCCGGGCCTCATGATCCAGCCGCTGCTCGAGAACGCCATCTACCACGGCATCGAGCCGCGCCCCGACGGCGGCCGCGTGACCATCAGCGGCGAGATCAGCGCCGGCCTCATCACCATCGTGGTGCGCAATCCGCTCGGGGCGGGCCCGCAGCAGCGCGACGGCAACCGCCTGGCGCTCGCCAACATCCGCGAGCGGCTCGACCTCATGTACGGCGAGCGGGCGCTGATGAAATCCGGAGTCTTCGACGGAGAGTACATCGTCACGCTGCGCTTCCCGCTCATCGAGCGCCAGGCGGCGCCCCCGTCCGCACCGCCGGCGGCCGCCTGAAGCCCCGTGAGCGCGCTGCGCCTCAAGGTGCTGATCGTCGACGACGAGGCGCCGGCGCGCGAGCGGCTGCGCAGCCTCCTCGGCGAGATACCCGAGGCCGCGGTGGTGGGTGAGGCGGTGAGCGGCGCGGAAGCGCTGGCGCTCACCTACGATCTCGCCCCGGACATCGTGCTGCTCGACGTGCGCATGCCGGGCATGGACGGGCTCGAGGCGGCGCGTCACCTGAACGTGCTGGAGGAGCCGCCGGCGGTGATCTTCACCACCGCCTACGACCAGTACGCGGTCGAGGCCTTCGAGGCGCACGCGGTCGGGTATTTGCTGAAGCCGGTGCGCCAGGAGCAGCTCGCCGCCGCGCTGACGCGCGCCGGGCGCCTGACGCGCGCGCAGCTGCAGAAGCTCGCCGCCGCCGGCGGCGAGGCACGCCGCAGCCACATCGCGGCGCGCTCGCGCGAGGGACTCAAGCTCATCCCGATCGAGGAGGTGCAGTACTTCCTCGCCGACCGCAAGTACACCACGGTCGCCCACCTCAAGGGCGAGGACCTGATCGAGGACTCGCTGCGCCTCCTCGAGGGTGAGTTCGGCACCACTTTCGTGCGCATTCACCGCAATGCGCTGGTGGCGGTGAAGTACCTCGAGCGCATCGAGCGCGATGCCGAGGGCCAGTATCTGGTGCGACTGCGCGGCTGCGCGGCGCCGCTCGCGGTGAGCCGCCGCATGGCGGGGGAGCTCAAAGACCGGTTCAGAATCTGAAGACGCGGGGAAAGCGGCGCCGCGGGGCGCTCAGCGTCCGATCGGCAGAAGCCCCTTCTCCACGAGCACCGGAGGATGACGGTGGTGCGTCGCCTGCTCCCAGGCATAGGCGAAGCCCAGCAGGTCGCCGTCGCGGAATGGACGTCCCGAGAGCTCCATGCCGAACGGCAGTCCGCTCTCATAGAAGCCGCCGACCACGACCACCGCGGGAACGCCCAGCATGTTCACCCAGCTGGTCGCCGAATGCGGCCCGTCAGTCACCTGGCCATATTGCGGCATCGTCTCATCTACCGGCGGCATCTGGCTCGAGGGATAGACATAGCCGTCGAGGTGCAGCCGATCCATCGTGTCGAGGTACGCCTGCAGGGCACGCCGGCGGGGACCCAAGAAGTTGCGCTCCGCGTCCGGGTCGGTCTCCAGCATGCGCTGCCTGATCTTGATGTCCCCGTATTCGTACTCCGCCTTGCCCGGCTCGGTGCCGATCATGGGCGCACCAAGCGGCGCGCCTATGATCCGCTCGTAGTCGGCACTCGAGCGGTACTCGGCGGGGCCGGACTCCTTCAGGAACAGGTCCGTGCCCTCGCGTCCGTATGGATAGGTGCTCACCCGGGCAGTCACCCTCCTGAACATCGACACATTCCTGGTCCATCTGTCCGCGTACGGCTTCCTCAATGCGCGTCTCGGTTTCGCAGGAAATCAGTGGACCGCGTCTCTGTACGTGAACAACCTGACGAACAAGGAAACGATCCTCGATCCGCAGCCGCAGATCGACATACAGACGAATGCCTTCGTACGCTACCTCGTCAATCGGCCGGTCACCGCAGGCCTCGATTTCACCTACAGGTTCCAATAGACGCAGGCCGTAATGAAGAAGCGCCCGGCCGGAGCCGGGCGCTTCCTGCGGTGCGCAGCAGAACGCGCGACTCTAGAAGCTGTAGCTGCCGTACAGTCCGATGGTGCGCGGCTGGTTGGTCAGATAGCCGACGCGGGCGCTGCGGCCGCGCTCGTAGTCGAGCGCGAGCTCAGCACTCTTGTCGGCGATGTTGTTGATATAGAGGGCCCCCTGCCAGCGATCGGTCTTGAAACCGAAGCGCAGGTTGGCGAGCGTGTAGCTCGGCAGCTCCGGATTGAAGTTGATCTGGTTGACGGTGAGCGGCCCGCCGTAGGTGATGAGGCGCGCCGCATTCGGGTCGCCGGCGCCGCCGATCTGACCCCAGCCCGGTTCTTCGTTCTCGAACTGCGAGAACGACGAGCCGACGTACTGGATGGTGAAGTTGGCAAAGAAGTCCGTCGTTCCCGTCGCCGGCATGGTGTAGCCGATGCTGCCCACCGCCTGGGCCTTGGGCGCGGTTGGCAGGCGATTGCCGTCGGCCAGGCCGCCGACGACCACCTGCGCACCACCCGGCAGCGTCGACACCACCGAGGAGGTCAGCTTGGCATCGAGCACCGTCGCCGAAATACCGAAGTCCCAGTTGGCGTTCGGCCGCGCAAAGAGCTCCGCCTCGACGCCCTCGCTGCGGGCGGTCGGCACGTTGAACACAATGCGCGATGAGCAGGTGCCTGCAGTCGTAGTGGCCTGCAGATCCTTGATGTCGTCGTAGAAGGCCGCGATGTTGAGCGTGACCCGGTGGTCGAGCCACTGCGTCTTGGCTCCCACCTCGTAGTTCCAGGTCTTCTCGTCCTGCCAGTTCGCCTGGCTGCCGAACACGAGCAGGTCCTGGGGTGAGCACAACGGGATGTTGAGCGGGTCGTTGATGCCGCCCAGGCGGAAGCCGCGCGAGGCCTGCGCATAGAGCTCCGCATCGTCGACCGGCTTGTAGGAGAAGATCAGGCGCGGCGAGGTGCCGTTCGAGTCCACCGATCCCGGGATGCCACCCGGGGGCGTGTCGGAGGCGAATACGCCGTTGAAATTGAGTACGCGATCCTCGCTGAACTTGTAGTAGCGCAGCCCCGCGGTGATCGCGAACTGGCTGGTCGCGTGCCAGGTCGCCTCCCCGAAGGCGGCGTACTGCTTCAGCGTGTAGAACAGATTCGAGTAGAACGGCGTGTCGGAGAGGCCCGCCGGGTTGGGCCCGAACGGGAAGCCGGCGGCCGCGTTCAGGGCATCGTACCCCGGGGTCGGCAGATCCTGTCCGTAGTGCCGTCCGACGTGCTGGAAGAAGCCGCCGACGAGCCAGTCGATCGGCTGCTTGCCGTTGGACGCGAGGCGCACCTCCTCGGAGAACACGTTGAGGTGCGTGCGGTCGTAGAGCGGCGAGTTGGTGCGCACCCCGGCGAAGTCGGGCGGCACCGAGGCGTCGCCGAACACGTCGAAGGTCACGCTGCCGGTGAGCTGTGTCGCATCGCGCAGCACCTGCACGTTGCGATGGGTATAGGAGGTGACCGAGGTGAGCGTCGCGGGTCCCGCGTCGTAGTCGATCTTCACATCTGCGAGCGTGAAGTCATCGGTGAGCCCGTCGCCCTGCTGCCGGTACTGCTCCCGGTCGCCGATGGTCACCGCCGGCTGGGTGGTCGTGTAAGGATTCGCGAGGATGTTGTAGAGATCGACGCGCGGATAGCCGTTGGTGTCGAGCTTCTGAAACACGATGCGCGGCGTGATCGACAGCTCGCTGCTCGGCTTGATGAGCAGTGAAAAACGCGCACCGCTGCGATCGCCGGAGTTGATCGCCCGGTTGACGGTAAAGCCCGCCGGCTTGTCGGCGCCCGCCGGCCCGTAGGGGGAAATCGCGTCGATGAATCCGGCGAGATGGTGCCAGTAGGCGACGAAGCGGGCCGCCACGTTATCGCCGAGCGGCACATTCATCGCCGCGCGCACGAACCCGCCTTCGTCTCCGTGCGTGACGTCCTCGAGGGAGGCGTCGGTGAAGATTTCCGTCTTGCCGAGATGAGGCTGGGTGGTGATGTAGCGCACCGTGCCGGCTTCGGATCCGGCCCCGAACAGGGTGCCCTGCGGGCCGCGCAGCACCTCGAATCGATCCAGATCGAACAACTCGAGGTCCGGGGTGAAGAGGGCGACCGAGATCGGCGACTCATCGAGATAGACGCCGACCTGCTCCTTCACGCCGGGCTGATCGCGGATGACCTGGCCGGAGCTGATGCCGCGGATGGCCATCTGGCTCTGGCCGGGACCCAAGTCGGCGATTGCGAGTCCCGCGATGTTGCGCGCCAGATCGACGATGTCCATGGCGCCGGAGTTCCGGATCTGCTCCTGACTGGTCGCCGACACGGAGAAGGGAACCTCCTGCAGGTTCTCGCGCCGCTTGGTCGCCGTGACGATGACCTCCTGAAGCGCGCCGGGTGGCTCTGCCTGTGGTTGCGCCTGTTGTTGTGCCTCAACAACAAGCGGGAGTGAGCCCAAATTCAAAAGTGCGAGGCCGATGAGAGCCCGTCGAGTGCGTCGCATGACCATTTCCTCCCTTGTAATCAGGCGCCGAAGCGGCTTTTACACCATGATACACAGGGGCTCATTCCGTTACATTCGTAATGGCCGCTTCTGCCGCTCTTTTTTGTATCGATGCGACAGATCTGCTGAAGCCTTGCGCTGGGGAAGCGGAGGCGCCGCCGCCGACGATGGGGGCGGGTTGGAGAGCCTAGAGGATGTAGCGGCTCAGGTCCTCGTCCTTGACGAGCGCCCCTAAGTGCTCGTCGACGTACTTCGCGTCGATGGTCACGACGCTCGCGCCGTTCGCGCCGGCGCCCGCCGGGTCTTCCTGCGCCACGGCCTCGTAGGAGACGGTCTCGAGCAGCCGCTCCATCACCGTGTGCAGGCGTCGCGCGCCGATGTTCTCGGTGCGCTCATTGACCTCGAAGGCAATCTCGGCGATGCGGCGCACGCCGTCGGTGCTGAACCCGACCGCGACACCTTCGGTCGCCATCAACGCCTGGTACTGCGCGGTGAGGGAAGCGTCGGGCTCGGTGAGGATGCGCACGAAATCGCCGACCTTGAGCGAGTCGAGCTCGACCCGGATCGGCAGGCGCCCCTGGAGCTCGGGGATAAGGTCGGACGGCTTCGACAGACTGAACGCGCCCGAAGCGATGAACAGCACGTGGTCGGTCTTCACCGGGCCGTACTTGGTCGTCACCGTCGAGCCCTCGACGAGCGGCAGCAGATCGCGCTGCACGCCCTCGCGCGAGACGTCGGCGCCGAGCGTCTCCTGGCGGCGCGTCACCTTGTCGATCTCGTCGATGAACACGATGCCGTTCTGCTCGGCGTTGGCGAGCGCCTGGATCTTGAGCTCGTCCTCGTTGATGAGCTTGCCGGCCTCCTCGTCGGTGAGGAGCTTCAGCGCCTCGTGCACCCTGACCTTGCGGGTGCGGGTGCGATTGCCGGAGAGGTTCTGGAACATCGACTGCAGCTGCTGCTGCATCTCCTCCATCCCGGGCGGCGCCATGATCTCCATGCCCACGGCCAGGGCACGCAGCTCGATCTCGATCTCGCGGTCGTCGAGCTCGTGCTCGCGCAGCATCTTGCGGAATTTCTGCCGCGTCTCGGAATCGCGCGCCGGGGCGGGCTCGTCGGTGGAGAAGCCCATCATGCGCGGCTTCGGCAGCAGCGCATCCAGCACGCGCTCCTCGGCCGCATCCAGCGCGCGCTCGCGCACCTTGGCCATCTCCTGCTCGCGGGTGATCTTCACCGCGACGTCGGCCAGCTCCTTGACGATCGAGTCGACGTCGCGGCCGACGTAGCCAACCTCGGTGAACTTGGTCGCCTCGACCTTGACGAACGGCGCGTTGGCGAGCTTGGCGAGGCGCCGTGCGATCTCGGTCTTGCCGACCCCGGTCGGGCCGATCATGAGGATGTTCTTGGGCGTGATCTCCTGGCGCAGCGGCTCCTTGACCTGCATGCGGCGCCAGCGGTTGCGCAGCGCGATGGCCACGGCGCGCTTGGCCGCGTCCTGGCCGACGATGTGCTTGTCCAGCTCCTGGACGATCTGGCGGGGCGTGAGTGCGGATGACATGTTGTTATTTCGACTCCCCGCCCTTGCGGGCGTTCAGCTCCTCGATGCTGATGCTGCGGTTGGTGTAGATGCAGATGTCGGCGGCGATGTCGAGGGAACGCTCGACGATCGCGCGCGCGGGAAGGTCCGAGCCCTCGAGCAGCGCGCGCGCGGCGGCGAGCGCGTACTGGCCGCCCGAGCCGATCGCGGCGACGTCGTGATCGGGCTCGATCACGTCGCCATTCCCCGAGATGATGAAGAGCTTGTCCAGATCGCCGACCAGGAGCAGCGCCTCGAGCCGCCGGAGATAGCGGTCCGAGCGCCAGTCCTTGGCGAGCTCGATGGCGGCGCGCGTCAGATTGCCGTACTTCTCGAGCTTGCCCTCGAAGCGCTCGAAGAGCGTAAAGGCGTCAGCGGTGCCGCCGGCGAAGCCCGCCAGTACCTTGTCGCCGAAGAGCCGGCGCACCTTGCGGGCGTTGCCCTTCATGACGGTGTTGCCGAGGGTCACCTGGCCGTCGCCTCCCAGGGCGACGCTGCCGTTGCGGCGGACGCCGAGGATGGTCGTGCCGTGTGGATTGAAGACTGCTGCGTCGCTCATATGGGTCCCTCGGGTGGTGATCCCGGGGACGGCGGATCTGCCAGGCTACTTTAAGCCTTACGACGCGCCCGCGGGTGTGCAGCGTCGTAGATGCGGGCGAGGTGCTGGAAGTCAAGGTGGGTGTAGATCTGCGTGGTCGAGATGTCGGCGTGCCCGAGCAGCTCCTGTACCCCCCGCAGGTCTCCGCCCGACTCGAGCAGATGCGAGGCGAAGGAATGCCGGAACAGGTGCGGGTGCACGTGCAAACCCAGGCCCTGGCGCTTCGCCCAATAGCTCACGCGCACCTGGATGGCGCGGGGACCGAGGCGCTTACCCGTGCGCCCGACGAACAGCGCCGGCTCGTGCACGCCCGCGAGCGCCTCGCGCTCCTTGAGCCAGGCGCGCAGCGCCGCGAGCGCCAGCCGCCCCACGGGCACGATGCGCGATTTCCTGCCCTTGCCGAGCACGCGCACGGTGCGGTCCTTGAGATCCATGTCGCCGAGGTCGAGGCCGACGAGCTCCGCGAGCCGCAGGCCCGAGGAGTAGAGGAGCTCCATCAGCGCGCGGTCGCGCGCCGTGAGACCTCCGCCCGCGGGAATCGCGAGCAGACGTGCCATCTGATCGGCGTCGAGCGTGTGCGGCAGGCGGCGCGCGGCCTTCGGCGCGCGCACCTCGAGCGCGGGATTGGCGAGCACGCGCGCCCCGCGCCGGGCACGCTCCTCCCTGGCGGCCTCACCCGGCGCCTCGCGCAGCAGGAATTCAAAGAAGCTGCGCACCGCCGACAGCCGCCGCTGAACGCTGCGCGGGGAGAGCCCGCCGGCGTGCGAGTGGGCGGCGAAAGTGCGCACGTGCTGGCTGTCGAGGGCACCCCAGTCGGTGACCCCCATTCGATCGCAGAAGCCGACCAGCGCCTTGAGGTCGCGCGCGTAGCTCACGTCGGTATGCGCCGAGAGCCGCCGCTCTGAGGCGAGGTAGCGGCGGAAGCGGGTGAGCCACTCGAGCGCCGCCGGACTCATGAGGTACGTTCTGGAGAGCTCCGCGCCCTCAGGCCGCCTCGCTCGCGGTCAGCGCGTCGGCGATCAGGTCCGCCATGCGGGCGAGGAACTCGGTGCTCATGCCCGGGTGGAAGCGATCGCGGTCTACGCTGCCGAGCGCGAGCAGGCCGATCGAGCCCTTGTCCCCGAGCGGCACCAGCGCGACCGAGCCCATCTCCGGGCCCTCCGGACCGAACAGGAACTCGCGCTGCGAGTCGCGCGCCTGGCCGCAGCGCGGCTTGCCGCTCGCGAACAGGCTCTCGAAGGATTTCAGGTTGGGATCGTCCGGCGGCACGATGCGCACGAACTGCTGCTCCGGCAGCCCGGAGGAAGCGCCGATCAGCACCAGCGCCGAATGGAACGCGTCGAAGTCCTCGCGCAGCCCCGCCTCGATGCGCGCGATCGCCTCGCCCCGCGGCACCGCGCGCAGCAGCCGGCGCGTGAAACGATGCAGGCGGTCGGCGATGGCGTCGTTGGCGCGCGCGGTGCGCAGCAGCTCGGCGAGCTTGCCCTCCACACCGGCGAGCTTCTCGCGCAGCACCTCGATCTGGCGCTCGACCAGCGAGATGGCCGCCCCGCCGCGCGCGTGCGGGAGCTTCAGCCGCGCCAGCACTCCCTGATGGCGCTCGAAGAAATCGAGATTGCGCTGCAGGTAGCCGGCGATCGCCTCCTCTTCCGACTCGACTGCACTCAGTCCCCTGGCTTCTCTTGTTGTCATGGTTTCGGACCTCGACTTGCTAAACCTCGACGTGACCCTCGAACGAGACTTCGGCCGGACCGCTCAGCCAGATGTGCTCCCCCGGCTGCGCCCAGTTTACCCGCAACTCGCCGCCGCGCACCTCCACCCGTACCTCGGAGTCGACGAGCCCCCGGCGCCGCGCCACCGCGGCCGCGGCGCACGCGCCGGTGCCGCAGGCGAGCGTCTCGCCCACCCCGCGCTCGTAGACGCGGAGCCTCAAGTGCGCGCGGTCCACGATCTCGAGGAAGCCCGCGTTCACCCGCCGCGGGAAGCGCGCGTGCCGCTCGATCGCAGGTCCGAGCGTCCCGACCGGCGCCGCCTCGACCGAGGGGACCACGAGCACCGCGTGCGGGTTGCCGAGCGAGACCGCGCCGATCTCGAGCGTGCGGCCGCCCACCTCGAGCGGGTAAGGATCGCCCTCGGCGCGCGCGTCGAAAGGGAGCGAGCGTGGATCGAAGTTGGGAACGCCCATGTCGACCGAAACGTGCGCCGCGCCGGTGACGTACGCCTCGACCACCCCGGCCGGGCTGTCGAGCGTCACGCGGCCCGCGTTTGTGGCGCCGCGGCGGTCGAGGAGCGCGGCGATGCAGCGCGCACCGTTGCCGCACTGCTCGACCTCGTCGCCGTCGGCGTTGAAGACGCGGTAGAAGACCGCCGTGCCCGCGCGACGCGGCGCCTCGAGAACCAGCGCCTGATCGAAGCCGATGCCGGTACGGCGGTCGGCGAGTCCCTTGAGGCGCGCGGATTCGAGCAGTGAATCGGGGGGCGCATCGAACACGGCGAAGTCATTGCCGACCCCGTGCATCTTCGTGAAGGCGATGCGCATGCTCGGCGAAGGATAGCGTAAAACTACTCGAGCGCCGCACGGTCCCGGAACAGGCAGCGGTCCATCACGGTGAAGATGCCGGCGGCGCGCGCGCGCTCCGCCGCCGCCTCGTCGATCACGCCGTCCTGCAGCCACAGCGCCGGGAGCCCGAGGCGAATGCAGTCCGCGACGATGCCGGCGATGTGCGCGGGACGGCGGAAGACGTCGACGATGTCGACACGCTCGCCGCTTCCCAAAACCTCCGGGAGCTGCTCGAGCGAGGCGACCGCCGGCTCGCCGAGAACGACTTCCGCGGCAGGCGTCACCGGAATGATGCGATAGCCGAAGCGCTTGAGAGCGCGCGCCACGCCGTAGCTCGGCCGGGTGGGGTTGCTCGAGAGACCCACGATGGCGATGGTGCGGGCGCTGCGCAGCAGCCGCGCGATCTCATCCATGGAGGGGTTCACGAACACACGTCTCCTTGGCCCTCGACCGCCTGCGCGTCTAGTCTATGCGCCTTGTCCAACGCCGAGTACAGCGTACGCATTGAGCCCCACGGCCGCACACTCAAGGTGGCCGCCGGCGAGCCGGTGCTGCAGGCGGCGCTGGCCGCCGGGCTCAATCTGCCGCACAGCTGCAAGTCCGGCCACTGCAGCTCCTGCCGCGCGCGGCTCCTCGAGGGGGAGGTTCACTACCTGAGCGGCCGCCCGCCCGGCATCACCGCGGAGGAGGCCGGGAGCGGCTGGGTGCTGCTCTGCCAGGCGCGGCCGCGCTCGGATCTGGTGGTCGAGGCGCGTCTCGTCGCGAGCGTGGCGGATGTCGGGATCAAGACGCTGCCGTGCCGGATCGCCCGCCTGACGCCGCTCGCCCCGGACGTGATGCAGGTGATGCTGCGGCTGCCGGCGGTGGAGCGCCTGCGCTTTCACCCGGGCCAGTACCTCGACGTGCTGCTCGAGGGGGGCTGGCGCCGCAGCTTCTCGATCGCCTGCCCGCCCCACGACGCCGAGCTCATCGAGCTGCACGTGCGGCGCGTTGAGCGCGGCGGCTTCACGCACCGCCTGTTCGGCGCCCCCGAGGCCGGCGCCGCGCCGCTGGCGCCTGGGTCGCTGCTGCGCATCGAGGGGCCGATGGGGCAATTCAGCTACCGTGACGGAACATCGCCCGTCATCATGGTGGGGGGCGGCACCGGCTTCGCGCCGCTCAAATCGATGCTGCGGCACGTGCTCGAGACCGGCATCCGCCGGGACATCCTTTTCTACTGGGGCGCGCGCCACGCCGCGGACGTCTACGAGGAGCAGCTCGTGCTCGGCTGGACCCGCAGCCACCGCCAACTCAAGTTCACCGCGGTGCTCTCCGAGGCGACGCTCGCCGAGGCCGCGCACCACCGCACCGGCTGGGTGCACGATGCGGTGCTCGCCGACTACCCGGACCTGAGCGCCTTCGAGGTCTACACCGCCGGACCCCCGGCGATGATCGAAGCGATGCGCACGAGCTTCCCCCGGCATGGCCTGCCCGCGCAGCGCCTCTACTTCGACTCCTTCGACTACGCGCCGGACGCGGTGCCGCGCCCGTAACCGCCGTCAGCCCTGCTATCCTTGGCCCCTCCCATGAGCGCCACAGCGCCAGCGACCCACGCGGCGATCACCGGCTGGGGAAAATGCCTGCCCCCGGCGGTGCTCAGCAATCACGACCTGTCGACCATTCTCGACACCAGCGACGAATGGATCGTCACCCGCACGGGGATCTGCGAGCGGCGTATCTCGCACGCAGGTCTTGGCGAGCTCGCCTGGGTCGCCGCCGCGCGCGCGCTCGCCTGCGCCGGGCTCGACGGCAGCCGCATCGAGCTCATCGTGTTCGGCAGCTGCAGCTACGACGACCAGGTCCCCAACATGGCCTCCGGCATCCAGGCGCGCATCGGAGCGCAGGGGGCGGCGGCCTACGACATCAACACGGCCTGCACCAGCTTTCTGTACGGCCTGTCGACCGCCACCGCGCTGATCCGCACCGGCGTGGTCCGCAACGCGCTGGTGATCGGCGCGGAGCTCATCTCGCCCTTCATGGACTGGAGCGACCGGGACGTCGCGGTGCTGTTCGGCGACGGGGCCGCGGCGGTGGTGCTCGAGGCGAGCGCGCGCGAGGAGGGACTGCTCGCCGAGAAGCTCGGCTGCTACGGCGAGGCGCGCGAGATCCTGCGCGTCCACGGCATGGGCGGCCGCTACGCCAACCGCGGCATGCTCTACGGCATCACCCGCTGGCAGTTCGAGGGCCAGGAGATCTTCAAGCGCGCCGTGCAGGGCATGTCGGGCGCGAGCGCGGAGGCTCTCAGACGCATCGGCGCGCAGCCCGCGGACATCGAGCTGGTGGTGCCGCATCAGGCGAACCTGCGCATCATCGAGGCGGTCGCCAAGCGCGTGCACGTGCCGATGGAGCGGGTGTTCGTGACCGTGCAGCGCTACGGGAACATGTCGGCGGCCACGGTACCCGTGGCGCTCTGTGAAGCGCTCGAGGCAGGACGCGTGCGCCCGGGGGCGCTGCTGCTGATGCCGGGCTTCGGCGGGGGCCTGTCCTTCTGCGCCCACGCGGTGCGCTGGGGCGAGCGCACGACGCCGCTCGGATCGAGCAGCGCCGAGCTGCCGCCCAACGAGCGCACGGCGCTCGAGCTCATCGAGGACTGCCTGGCGCGCAAGACCCGCCCAGCGCCCGCGACCGCGGACCCGTTTGCCTGACGGCGGCGGCTTAAGACGCGGGCCTGATCAGCGCTTGGCGGCCTTGGCGGCCTTCTTCTTGCGCTTTGCGGGGTCCTTGGCGCGCGACTTCCCGAAGGACCCCTGATAGATCTTGCCGCGACGCGTTCTCGGATCGCCCTTACCCATGAGAAACCACTCCCCTCGCCCCGATCGATGATCGGCATAGGCCAACGAAAAGGGCCGGCCGCCGATGCCGCGAGGCACTGACGGCCGGCCCTTGGCTCAAGTGCTGCTTACCAGCGCTTCGGTGCGCCGCCGCCGCGGCCGCCGCCGCCGGTGCGCTCCTGGGCCTCATTGACCCGCAGTGCGCGCCCGCCCAGCTCCTTGCCATTCAAGTTCTGGATGGCGCGCGAGGCGTCGGCGCGCGACATCTCGACGAACCCGAAGCCACGCGGCCGGCCGGTGTCGCGGTCGGTGATGAGGCTTACGGACTCGACGGTGCCGTGCTGAGCGAACAGCTCGCGGACCTCGGCGTCAGTGGCGGAGAAAGGCAGGTTGCCCACATAGATCTTCGTCATGCAATCAGACTCCTGAAACAAACAAACAACAGGCAGGAGTGCTGACCGGAGATCGATAGACTCGGCGCGCACGCTGCCACCTGGTCGGGAACGATTCGGCTTTTCAGACTCCGAAGCCGACTCGCAAACGAGGCGGGCGGCAGGCGGCAGGAAAGGGAAAGGTCACGAACCGGCGCGGACGATACCGCAACGGCGGGCCGCGGCACAAGCACCGTCGTGGTAAATGCGCGGCGCGCCTTACCGGGCGTGCGCCTCAGCCGCCTGTCATAAGCGACACGAACACCAGCAGCAGCACCACACCGAGGGCGGCGGCGACGGGGAGCAGCGGACGCGGGAAGATGAACATGGTGGTCACACCTGAGGTTCCGATGGGCAGACCTTAGGCTCCGACGCTGTTGCGAAAAACAAGCTAATCGTGAATTTATTGTTCTTTAATGCCTTACAATCTCCGGGTGGATCAACTGGTCTGCATGCGCAGCTTCGCGCGGGTGGCGGAGCTGCATTCCTTCACCCGCGCCGCGGCCGCCCTCGGCGTGTCACGCGCCGCGGTCAGCACGCAGGTGGCGGACCTCGAGCGGCACTTGCGCTGCCAGCTGTTCCATCGCACCACGCGCCGCGTCGGGCTCACCAGCGACGGTGCCGAGTACCTGGCGCGCTGCCAGCGGATCCTCGCCGAGCTCGCCGCGGCCGACGAGGCGGTGCGCGGCACGCGTCTCGCGATGCACGGACGGCTGCGGGTCGACGTGCCGACGGCCTTCGGCCGCGCGCTGCTGATCCCGGCGCTGCCGCGTTTCGCGGCGCGCTACCCGGAGCTGCAGCTCGAGGTTCAGCTCAACGATCGCGTGATCGACCTCATCGAGGAGGAAGTCGACCTGGTGGTGCGGGTCGGGCCGGTCAAGGAGCCGCACCTCGTCGCGCGGCGCATCGTCAGCACGCGTCTCATCACCTGTGCAGCTCCCGCGTACCTGCGCGAGCACGGCACGCCGGCCGATCCCGACGAGCTGCGCCGGCACAAGCTCATCGGCCACCTCGGGACCGCGAGCCACCGCCCCTATAAGTGGCTGTTCCAGCGGGGTGCGGTGCGCCGCCAGCTGCAGCTGCCGTTCAACGTGGCTTTCAACGCCGCCGAGGCGCAGCTGCTGGCGGCGGTGCGCGGCGTGGGCATCGTGCAGGCGATGGACCTGCTGGTGGCGGAGGCGCTCGCCGCCGGCAAGCTCGAGGTGGTGTTGAGCGAATGGTCGGCTCCGGGCGCGCCGATCTCGGTCGTCTGCCGCAGCGCCGTGCGCAACTCGCCCAGGATCCGCGTGTTCGCAGACTTTGCCGCGGAGCTGCTGTTGCAATATCGGCGGCGGGTGGACGCGCTGCTCGAGGCAACTGGTTAGATTGGCCAAAATCGCAGGAAGCGATTTCGGCAGACATCACTTCGATTTACGCCGGCAAAAAGCGCGGTTTTTGCCGGCTGCGCATCGGGAAGCGATTTCGGCAGACATCACCGTGGATTCCGCCTTCGGCTCAGCGCTTGGCGCGCCCGCCGAGCTGCTCGAGCGCGCGCAGCTGCAGGATGGTGGCGTCGGAGGCCGGCAGCAGCTGGTTGGCCTGGCGGACGAACGGCGCCACCTGCGCCACCGGCAGCGGCGGGCTGATGAGATAGCCCTGCGCAAAATCGCACCCGAGGCGGCGCAGCATGCTCCAGGCCTCGGCATCCTCGACGCCCTCCGCGACCACCTTGAGCCCCATGGTGTGGCCCAGCTCGATGGTCGAGGTGACGATGGTCACGGCGCCCTGCACCGCCTGGCTGATGAGCGAGCGGTCGATCTTCAGCTCATCCACGGGCAGGAGCGACAGCTGCGAGAGCGAGGAGTGGCCGGTGCCGAAGTCATCGATGGCGAAGCGCACGCCGGCGATGCGCAGCAACTGCATGTTGCGCGCCGCACCCTGCGGGTCGCGCATCACCGCGCTCTCGGTGATCTCGAGCAGGAGCGAGGTGGGATGCACCGAGTGGGCGCGCAGCAGCGCGAGGATCTGGTCGCCGAGCTCCGGGTCGAGGATATCGGGCGCCGACAGGTTGACGGCCAGCTGCACGTCGAGCCCCTGCTCGCGCCACTCGCCCATCTGGCGGATGGCGGTCTTCAGCACCCAGTCGGTGAGCCGCCGCGAGCCGCCGGTGCGCTCGGCGAGCGGCACGAACTCCCCGGGTGAGACCGGGCCGAGCTGCGGGTGAGTCCAGCGCACCAGCGCCTCGAGGCTGCGTACCGAACGCGCCGCCATGGTGACGAGCGGCTGATACACCAGCGACAGCTGGTCGTTGTCGATGGCCGCGCGCAGGTCGGTGATGAGTGTGAGGCGGCGGCGGTGCGCGTCGTCCTGCCCCGGGCGGTACATGGCAACGTGGGAGGCCGAATCGTGGGCGTCCTCGATGGCCACCTGGGCGCGCTGCAGCAGCTCCTCGGTGGTGCGGCCGTGATCGGGCACCAGGCACACGCCGCAGGCGACGTGCAGCTCGAGGCCGAAGCCGGCGATGTGGAAGCCCGTGCGGACGAGCCCGGCAAGCTGCTCGGCGTAGAACAGCGAGCGCTCGGCGCTGCAGCCCGGCACGATCACCATGTACTGCGCCTCGCCGAGGCGCGCCACGGTGTCGTTCTCGGAGACGTTCTGGCGCAAGCGGTGGGCGACCTCGCGCAGCACGTCATCGCCCACGGAAAGTCCGAGCGATACGTTGATGTCGCGCAGGTTCCGCAGGCTCACCAGGATCAGCGCGCCGCGCCCGCCCTGCTCGGCCTCCCGGGCGAGCCGCTCCAGCACCTGGGTGGCGAACCAGCGGTTCGGCAGCTGCGTGAGCGGATCGTGCTGCGCGTGGAAAGTGATCGCCGCTTCGCGCTCGGCGATGTTCCGCTGCATCGCGTTGAAGGTCTGGGCGAGACTCCTGAACTCGTCGCCCCCGGAGACGGTGACGGCGGTCTCGTACTGTCCCTGCTGGATGCGCTGCGCGGCGCGCGCTAGCTCACCGATGGGGCGCGAGGCGGTGCGCCCGAGCACCGCGCCCACGAGCGCCGCCATGAGCAGCGCAATGCCGTCGATCGCCAGCATCGCGTCGCGCAGCTCGCGGTAGGGGGCCAGCACCTCGCGCTGCGGCTTGAGGAGCCGCACGTCGAGCAGATCGCCGCGCGCCTCGAGCGGGCGCGCCAGGGTGAGATAGTCGGCGCCGGCGAGGCGCAGCAGGTGGGGCGACTCGGCCGCCGTGGCGGATCCTGAGGCCGGTCCCACCGCGACGAGCAGCTCGTTGCGCTCGTCCGCCGGGAGTGTGGCGGCTACGTGAGTAACGCCGTCGTGCCCGTGCAGAGTGAGCGCGACCTCGGAGCCGACCAGCTCGCGGATGCGCTGCGCGAGGCCATCGTCCGCGGCGAAACCCATCGCGACCCACGCGATGGTCTCGGGGGTGCGCACCGGGGCGAGCACCAGCTGATAGGCGCTCGGGCCGAGGATGATGAAGGCCGGCTGGTCGCGCCCGCCGGGGTCACGCAGCAGCTGCCGGATGGAGTCGCCGGCGGCGTCGTCGACCGGGACGGTCGCGGCGATCACCTTGGCGCGGGTATCGAGCACCATCACCATGTCGGCGCCGACGCGCCGGGAGTTATTGCGGGCGGCGGACAGGATGGTGAGCGGGTCGCCGCTCGCCACCGCCTCGCGGAAGCCGAAATCCGCGGCCGTCACGGACACGCCGTTGGAGAGCTCCCCGGCCCGGAATCGCATGAGCTGCAGCGCGAGCGAGCTGCCCGAGCTGAGCTGCTCCTTGGCCCGTTGCTCGACCGTTCCCCGGGTGCTCGCCAGCACTGCGGCCAGCGTCACAGTTTGGGTGACGACCACCAGGCCGATGATCAGCACGAGAAGTCGTTTGCGGAAACTGCCCATTAAAAGCGCTCGAATGCCCCACGACATCGTAGGCGGCCCGCCATGCAGGGAGCGAGGACACGAGTGCGGGAATGAGACCTCCGGCACGTCCGCGTAGTGACAGAACAGCCTTCCGGGCCTGCGCGTGCCTGGCGGCCCTGCTGTGCGCGCTCGCCGCAGCAGGTAACGCCCGTGCGGCCACGCTGGTCATCACCGTCCAGACATCCGACGGCCGCCCGCTGCAGGGCGCGGTGGTCACGGCCTACGCGCTCGAGCCGGGAGCCCGCAAGCCGCAGCCGATCAAGGCCGTCATGGACCAGGTCAACCGTGCCTTTGTGCCGGACCTGCTGGTGATTCCGATCGGCTCGACGGTGACCTTCCCCAACAGCGACTCGGTGAGTCATCAGATCTACTCGTTCTCGCCGACGAAGCGCTTTCAGCTGCCGCTCTACCGCGGCACTCCCTATCCGCCCGTGCACTTCGACCAGGCCGGGGTGGTCACCCTCGGCTGCAACATTCACGACGAGATGGTCGGGTACCTGGTGATCACGGACGCCCCCTACTACGGCCGCACCGACACCAAGGGGACCTGGTCGAACGAGGTGGCGCGCGGCCGCTACCGCATCACGATCTGGCACCCGCGCATGCGCGACGAGGCCGCGGACCTCGAGCGCGAGCTCACCGTCGGCGAGGCCGACCATGCGGAGCTCACTCTGCGGCTCACGAAGTCGCTCACCCCTGCGCCGCTCGCGGACCGCTCGCACTCCTGGGATTACTGATGCTGCGTCTCGCCTCGCTGCTCGCGCCGCTCGCCTGGCTCGCCCTCGCCGCCTCCGCCCGGGCTGACGGCTGGGAGCTCGACCTCGATGGGCGCCTCGTGAGCTCGGACGCCAATCCCTCCTACACGCAGGGCGGCATCAGCGGCGTGCGCTTCGACGAGGATCAGTCGGGCCTGCGGCTCGGGCGCGCGCGCCTGGCGCTCACCGAATCACTCGGGGAGCTCTGGAGCGTGCACCTCGATGCCTCCGCGTGGGGCGACCACGACCGCATTCCCGTCGGCCTCACCGAGGCGTTCCTGCAGTTCCGTCCCTACCCCTTCGCGGGCTACCGCCTGCGCGTCAAGGCCGGTGCCTTCTACCCGCCGGTGTCGCTCGAGAACCGCGCCGCCGGCTGGGAATCGCCCTACTCGCTGTCCTACTCCGCAATCGACAGCTGGCTCGCGATCGAGGTGCGTACCATCGGCGTCGAGGCCAGCCTCGACTGGCTCGGCACGCGGCAGGACCATGACTTCGACCTCGGGGCGACCGGCGGCGTGTTCGGCTGGAACGAGGGCGCCGGCGGCTTCATCGCCGGCGACGGCTTCACGCTCACCGATCGGCAGACTCCCTACGGCGGGCGCGTGGGGCTGCCGGGCGATCCGGTGCTGATGAACTTCGAGCCATTCCGCCAGCTCGACGGGCGCGCGGGCGTCTACGGAGGCCTGGAGCTCCGCTGGCTCGATCGCGTGGTGATCCGTGCGCTGCGCTATGACAACCGCGCCGATCCCACCGCCATCGATAACGCCACCAACGCCATCGCCTGGGAGACGAGCTTCGACAGCGTGGGGCTGCGCGCCGAGAGCGCCGATGGCTGGACCGGGATCGTGCAGGGCCTCAAGGGCAACACGGCGATTGCGCCGGGCGGCTACTACATCACCTGGCCGTTCAAGGCCGAGTACGCGCTGGTGGCCAAGCAGCTCGGCAAGCACATGCTGAGCCTCCGGTACGACCGCTTCGAGGTCGACACCAGTATCGCCGAGGGCGACGGCGCGGAGACCGGGCATGCGTGGACCGCCGCCTGGTCGTTCACTGCCAACGAGCACTGGCGCTTCACGCTCGAGTGGCTGCGCGTGACCAGCAATTCCTACTATCGGAACGATGTCTTCGGGCTCGCGGCGCTCGCCACCGAGACGCAGCTGCAGCTCGCGGTGCGCTACGCGCTCGGCTCAGCGCTGCGCTGATCCTTGGTTGAGGAGCAGGGCGACGAAGCTGATGTCCGCCGAAATCGCTTCCTGCGATTTCGGCCAATTAACTAGCGGTAGCGCGCGAGGATCTTCTCGAGTCCCTTCGAGCCCGGCGACAGCGACTCGTAGGGAATGCTGTTGAGCGGCGCTGCGGGCGTCGAGTTCACCTGGTGGAACTCGTGCTGCGAGCCCTCATCGAGGAACAGGAGTCCGGTGAGGTATTCCCCGGACTTCATGCGCTCCTGGATGTGCGCCGCGGCGCTCGCACGGTTGGTCGGATCGTAGCCGGGGTCGAGCTTGCGCAGCACGATGCGGCTGCCGTCGTGCATCATCACCGGCAACGCCTCGCCTTCCCCGTAGTCGGCGGTGATCTCGCGCTCCAGGGGCACGAAATCGGCATGCACCGCCGGCTCGTAATGCTCGCGCGTGTAGGCGTAGCTCTTGGTCGAGCCCTCATGGTCGTTGAAGGTCACGCAGGGCGAGAGCACGTCGATCAGCGCAAAGCCCCGGTGCCTCAAGCCCGCCTGGATGAGCGGCACCAGCTGCTGCTTGTCGCCGGAGAAGCTGCGCGCCACGAAGGACGCCCCGAGCGTCATGGCGAGCAGCACCGGATCGATCGGCGGCTGCACGTTGGTCTCGCCCTTCTTGGCCTTGGTGCCGACGTCGGCGGAGGCCGAGAACTGGCCCTTGGTGAGGCCGTACACGCCGTTGTTCTCGATGATGTACAGCATGTCGAGGTTGCGGCGGATGGCGTGGCAGAACTGCCCGAGCCCGATCGAGAGGGTGTCGCCGTCGCCGGAGACGCCGATGTAGCTCAGGTTGCGGTTGGCGGCATTCGCCCCCATGGCGATCGAGGGCATGCGGCCGTGCACGGAGTTGAAGCCGTGGCCGCCGGAGACGAAGTAGGCGGTGGTCTTCGAAGAGCAGCCGATGCCGGAGAGTTTCACCACGTTCTGCGGCTCGAGCGCCAGAGCCCAGCTCGCCTCGACGATCGCCGCGGTGATCGAGTCGTGGCCGCAGCCCGCGCACAGCGTCGAGAGCGCCCCCTCGTAGTCGCGCCGCGTGAGCCCGAGCGCATTGCGGGGGAGTGAGGGGTGGGACACTTTCGGCTTGGCGATGAAGGTCATGCCGGAACTCCGCAAGCAGGATCGGCGGCGCGATTACGCGGGTCAGCCATGGGCCGCGTCCTTAGGCGTCGCCCGCAGCTCGTGCTGCAGTTCCGCGAGCACCCCCTCGACGATGAACGCCGAGGAGATCGGCAGTCCGCTGTAGTGCAGCAGCGAGCGGAGCTTCGCCTTCTCGACGGCGGTCTCGAGCGTGAGGAGCGAGCGTAGCTGCGCATCGCGGTTCTGCTCGACGACGAACAGTAGCTCGTGGCCGGTGAGGAACTTCTCCACGTCCTCGCTGAAGGGGAAGGAGCGCACCCGCATGTAGTCCAGGGCGACGCCACGGTGCCCGAGCACGTCGCGCGCCTCGCGGATCGCGCCGTCGCAGCTGCCGAGGGACACGATGCCGATCCTCGAGTCCGTGGTCGCATCGATCACCGCGCGCGGCACCAGGCGTTTCGCCGTCGCCCACTTGCGCAGCAGCCGGTCGAGCACCACCTGGTAATCGGCCGAGTCTTCGGTGTAGGCGCCGTATTGGGTATGCCCCGAGCCGCGGGTGAAATACGCCGCCTTGGGATCGACGCCGGGGAGCGTGCGGTAGGGGATGCCGTCCTCGTCCACGTCGAGAAAGCGGTAGAACTTCTTGAGCTTCTGGACCTCCTCCTTGCCGAGCATCTTGCCGCGGTCGGGGCGGTAGTTGTCGTCCCACTTGAGGTCCCGGCACATCCAGTCGTTCATGCCGATGTCGAGATCCGACAGCACCAGCACCGGGGTCTGCAGCCGCTCGGCGAGGTCGAAGGCCTGCACCGCCATGTAGAAGCATTCCTCGGGGTTGGCCGGATAGAGGCACACGTGGCGGGTGTCCCCATGCGAGGCGTAGGCGGCGAGCATCAGATCGCCCTGCTGGGTGCGGGTCGGCATGCCGGTGGAGGGGCCGACGCGCTGGATGTCGAAGATCACCGCCGGCACCTCGGCGTAGTAGGCGAGCCCGAGAAACTCGTTCATGAGGGAGATGCCGGGGCCCGAAGTCGCGGTGAAGGCGCGCGCGCCGTTCCACATCGCGCCGATCGTCATGCCGATGGCGGCGAGCTCGTCCTCCGCCTGGATGAAGGCGAAGTTCCTCGCGCCGCTGTCCTTGTCGACGCGCGTGCGGTCGGCGAACATCTTGAACGCGTCCATCAGCGAGGTGGACGGCGTGATCGGGTACCAGGCGGCGACCGTGGCGCCGGCGAACAGGCAGCCGAGCGCGGCGGCGGTGTTGCCGTCGATCATGACGTTGCCGGCGGTGCTATCCATCTTCTCGACCTTGAGCGGCAGCGGGCAGGCGAAGTTCGCCTGCGCGTAGTCGTAGCCCAGCTGGATCGCCTTCATGTTGCTCTCGACCAGCTGCGGCTTCTTCGCATAGGTCTCGGCGAGCAGCTCGCGGATGCGCGCCAGGTCGAGGTCGAGCAGCGCCGCCAGCACACCCGCATAGCAGATGTTCTTCATCAGGATGCGGGTGCGGACGCCGTTGAAATTCTCGTTGCAGAGCCGCGCCAGGGGCACGCCGAGCACCGTGATGTCATCGCGCTTCAAGAGCGCCGGCCGCGGCCAGGTCGAGTCGTAGACCAGGTAGCCGCCCGGGGCGACCTCGCGCACGTCACGCGAGTAGGTCTCGGCGTTCATCGCCACCATGAGGTCGACGCGCCCCGAGCGCGCCACGTAGCCCTCGCGGGTGACGCGGATCTCGTACCAGGTGGGCAGGCCCTGGATGTTCGAGGGGAAGTAGTTCTTGCCCATCACCGGAATGCCGCTCCTGAAGATCGACTTCATGAGCAGCGTGTTGGCGCTCGCCGAGCCGGTGCCGTTCACCGTGGCGATCTTGATGGTGAAATCGTTGACGCGTGTGGCGGTCGGGGACATGGGGGTACTGAAGAGTTAGGCTGCGATCGGCGCAAATCGTTCAGGCGATCCTGGCCGCGCGCTGCGGCGCCGGCGCGGGCTCATCCGCCGCGAGCGGCCAGTGGAGCGCCGATTTCTGCATGTCCCAGGCGGCGGTCGGGCAGCGCTCGGCGCACAGCCCGCAGTGCACGCACAGGTCCTCGTCCTTGACCATCACGCGCCCGGTCTGGGGGAGCGCCGCCGAGACGTATAGCGGCTGCGTCAGGTTCTTCGCCGGGGCCTTGAGGCGCTGGCGGAGCTCGCCCTCGGCGCCGTTGTGGGTGATGGTGAGGCAATCCACCGGGCAGATGTCGAGGCAGGCGTCGCACTCGATGCACAGCTTCGCGGTGAACACCGTCTGCACGTCGCAGTTGAGGCAGCGCTGCACCTCCTGCTCGACCTGCTCGGCGGTGAAGCCGAGCTCGACCTCGATGTTGAGCTTCTTGAAGCGCTCCTTGATCGAGACGTGCGGCATCAGCCGCCGCTCGACCGGCGTGTAGTCGTTCGAGTACGACCACTCGTGCATGCCCATCTTGCGGCTCTGCAGGTTGATGCCGGGACTCAAGCGTTCGCTCACCGGCTCGCCCTGGCAGTGGCGGTGGATGGAGATGGCCGCCTGGTGCCCGTGCTCGACCGCCCAGATGATGTTCTTCGGCCCGAAGGCGGCGTCGCCGCCGAAGAACACGCCCGGGCGCGTCGACTGGAAGGTCACCTTGTCGATGACGGGCACGTCCCACTTGTCGAACTCGATGCCGAGGTCGCGCTCGATCCAGGGGAAGGCGTTCTCCTGGCCGATGGCGAGGATCACGTCGTCGGCGGGCAGGAATTCCTCGCCGGTGGTGCGCTCCGCCACGATGCGTCCGGCCGCGTCGAGGTCGTACTCCATCTTGTCGAACAGCATGCCGGTAAGCTTGCCCGCCTCGAGGACGAAGGCTTTCGGCGCGCGGTTGACGACGATCGCGACGCTCTCCTCCTCGGCATCCTCGAGCTCCCACTCGGAGGCCTTGAAGAAGCCGCGCGGCTTGCGCGCCATGACCTTGACGCCTTCGGCGCCGAGGCGAAGGCTGGTGCGGCAGCAGTCCATGGCGGTGTTGCCGACGCCGATGATGAGGACGCGCTTGCCCACCTTGTCGATGTGGCCGAAGGCGACCGACTCGAGCCAGGCGATGCCGATATGGATGTTGGCGGCGGCGGCCTCGCGCCCCGGGAGCTTCAGCTCCTTGCCCTTCGGGGCACCGGAGCCGACGAACACCGCGTCGAAGCGGCCCGCGCCGAGGAGCTCGCGCAGACTCTTCACCGGCGTATTGAGCTTAAGATCCACGCCCATCCCGGTGATCATCGCGATCTCCTCGTTCAGCACCGTCGCCGGCAGGCGGAACGAGGGGATGTTGGTGCGCATGAGCCCGCCGGGCTCGCCGAACTGCTCGAAGATCGTGACCTCGTAGCCCAAGGGCATGAGGTCATTGGCCACGGTGAGCGAGGCACAGCCGGCGCCGATCAGGGCGATGCGCTTGCCGTTCTTCGCTTTCGGGATCGCGGGCAGCCGGTCCGCAACTCCCTCGCGGTGGTCGGCGGCGACGCGCTTCAGGCGGCAGATCGCCACCGGCTTCTGCTCGATGCGCCCGCGGCGGCAGGCGGGCTCGCAGGGACGGTCGCACACGCGCCCGAGGATGCCCGGGAACACGTTCGAGTGCCGGTTCACCATGTAGGCATCGGTAAAGCGGCCCTGGGCGATCAGGCGGATGTACTCGGGAACATCGGTGTGGGCCGGGCAGGCCCACTGGCAATCCACAACTCGATGGTAGTAGTCGGGATGGGAAGTATCGGTCGGTTCCATTCGAGCCCTAAGCGCCCTCGGGGACGCAGAGTATAGAGGCGCGCCGCGGCTTGTGATCGTTGTTAACGCACAAGTAATGCGCGCTCAATCCCGGCTTGCGCAGTGCAAATGGCCGCCGCCTGCCAGGATGCTGCACTGCAGCAATCACTGGATCGTGAGCCTCGACTGCCTATACTCCCGTGCCCATGCAGGATCCGGTCGCCACCGAGCTGCGGCTGCGCCGCGCGACGCGCGTGCTCGAGGTGAGCTTCGCCGACGGCAGCCGCTTCGAGCTGCCCTTCGAGTACCTGCGCGTCCACTCCCCGTCCGCGGAGGTGAAGGGTCACGGTCCGGGGCAGGAGGTGCTGGTGCTCGGCAAGGAGAACGTCGGCATCAAGGCCGTCGAGCCGGTGGGACAGTACGCGGTGAAGCTGGTCTTCGACGACGGGCACGACACCGGGCTCTACACCTGGAAGTATCTGCACGAGCTCGGGCGCGAGCGCGCCGCGAACTGGGCGCGCTACCAGGAGCGGCGGGCGCGGGCGCAACGCTGAGCGTGCCGCGCGTGCTCGTCCGGTGAGAAAAACAGACGGGCCGGACATCGCCGTCCGGCCCGCCGTTTTGCAAGACCCCCCTGAACGGGCGCGATTCTAGCGCATCGGCCGCGGGAAGATGCAAGCCATGCGAAGCGAAGTGTTAAGTCCGATCGACTAGAATGTGTCTCATCACTCACGTCCGCGCGCACCATGGCCGACAAGCGCTCCACTGACTTCGGCTTTCAGCGCGTGCCGCTCGAGGACAAGGCGCGGCGCGTGCGCGGCGTATTTGACTCGGTCGCGGACCGCTACGACCTCATGAACGACCTGATGTCGGCCGGCACGCACCGCATCTGGAAGCGCTTCACGCTGGCGCTCGCGAACCTGCGTCCCGGGCAGCGCGCGCTCGACGTGGCGGGCGGCACCGGGGATCTGGCGGCGGGGCTCGCACGGCAGGTGGGTGAGCGCGGCCTGGTCGTGCTCACCGACATCAACGCCGCCATGCTCGCCCGCGGGCGCGACCGGCTGATCGATGCAGGTGTCGGCGCGAACGTCGCGTGCGTGCAGGCCGACGCCGAGCGGCTGCCGTTTGCCGCCGGCAGCTTCGACTGCGTCACCATCGGCTTCGGGCTGCGCAACGTGACCGATAAGGCGGCGGCGCTCGCTTCCATGCGCCGCACGCTCAAGCCCGGCGGGCAGCTGCTGGTGCTCGAGTTCTCGCAGCCGCAGTTCCCCGCTCTCAAGGGCCTCTACGATGCCTACTCCTTCCGCGTGCTGCCGCTGCTCGGGCGCTACGTGGCGGGCGATGAGGCGAGCTACCGCTACCTCGCCGAGTCGATCCGCATGCATCCCGACCAGGAGACGCTGCTCGCGATGATGCGCGACACCGGCCTCGAGGGCTGCCGCTATCACAACCTCTCCGGCGGCATCGTCGCCGTGCATCGCGGCTACCAGTGCTGAGCGAGACCATCGGCAATCTCCTGAACCGCGGCCTGCCGCGCTCGGGGCGCGCGCAGCAGCTGTGCGCCGAGCTCGCCGGCCGGAGCCTCGCGCTCGAGGTGCGCGGCTTGAGTTCGCTGCGGCTGGAATCGAACGGCGTCCAGCTCACCGTGACGGGCGGCGGCGCCGCGGCGGCCGATGCCGCGCTCGCCGTGGGCCCTTTCGGGCTGCTGGCGCTCGCCGGCGAGGGTGCGCAGGCGGCCGTGCAGCGCGGCGACGCCGCGATGTCCGGTGACGGGGAGATCGCCGGCAAGTTCCGCGAGCTCCTGACGCTGCTCAAGCCCGATCCCGAGGAGGAGCTCGCGCTCGTGCTCGGCGACGTGCCGGCGCACCAGCTCGCACGCCTGGCGCGCCTCGCCGCCGCCTGGAGCGCCCGCGCCACCGACACCGCCTGGCGCAACACCGCCGACTTCCTCGCCCACGAGCGCGCCGACCTCGTCCCGCGCCACGAAGGCGAGCAGTTCCTGCGCGGCGTCGACGCGCTGCGCGAGGACGTCGACCGCCTCGCCGCGCGTATCGAGCTGCTGGCGCAGCGGCGCGCCCCCGGATCGCGCGCGCCGTGAAGGTGCGGGTGCTGCTGCGGCTGCTGGAGATCCAGCGGGTGCTGCTCAAGCACCGCCTCGATGACTACGTCCGTGCCACTCATCTATATAGGCCGCTGCGGTTCCTCCTGTACCTGTCGCCGGGCGTGTGGCTCGAGCGGGGCCGCGGCGGAGCGCGCGGCGAGCGGTTGCGGCTCGCGCTCGAGGAGCTCGGGCCGATCTTCGTGAAGTTCGGGCAGGCGGTCTCGACGCGCCGCGACCTCCTGCCGCCGGACATCGCCGACGAGCTCGCGAGATTGCAGGACCGCGTGCCGCCCTTCGACGGCGGCGTGGCACGGCAGCTCATCGAGGCGAGCTACGGCCGCCCGGTCGGTGAGATGTTCGCCGCCTTCGACGAGACCCCGCTCGCCGCCGCCTCGATCGCCCAGGTGCACCCGGCACGGCTGCCGGACGGCAAGGAGGTCGTGGTCAAGGTGCTGCGCCCGGGGATGCGCGCCGTCATCGAGCGCGATCTCGAGGTGCTGCATGCGCTCGCCGACCTCGCCGAGCGCTACTGGCACGAGGGACGGCGCCTGCGGCCACGCGAGATCGTGGCCGAGTACCACAGGACGGTGCTCGACGAGCTCGACCTGATGCGTGAGGCCGCCAACGCCTCGCAGCTGAAGCGCAACTTCGCCGGCTCGGATCTCCTGTACGTTCCCGAGGTCCACTGGGACTACTGCCGCACCGACGTCATGGTGATGGAGCGCATCCACGGCGTGCAGATCAGCGACCTGGCGGCCCTCAAGGCCGCGGGCACCAACATCGCGCGCCTCGCCGAGAACGGCGTGCGCATATTCTTCACCCAGGTGTTCCGCCACAATTTCTTCCATGCCGACATGCACCCGGGGAACATCTTCGTCATCATCGACGATCCGCAGCGGCCGCGTTACGCCGCGGTCGACTTCGGCATCGTCGGCACGCTCGATCCACGCGACCAGCACTACCTCGCGGAGAACTTCCTCGCGGTGTTCGACCGCGACTACCGCCGCGTCGCGCAGCTGCACCTCGAGTCGGGCTGGGTCCCGGCGGGGACGCGTATCGACGAGATGGAGTCGGCGGTGCGCACCGTGCTCGAGCCGATCTTCGATCGGCCGCTGAAGGACATCTCCTTCGGGCGGATCCTGCTGCGCCTGTTCGAGATCTCGCGGCGTTTCGACGTGCAGATCCAGCCGCAGCTGCTGCTGCTGCAGAAGACGCTGCTCAACGTCGAGGGCTTAGGTCGCGAGCTCTACCCCGAGCTCGATATCTGGAGCACCGCGAGCCCGATCCTGCGCGAGTGGATGCGCGAGCGCGTAAGCCTCGGCGCCCTGTGGCGCAGCGTGCGGGCGCACGCGCCGGAGATCCTCGAGGCGGTGCGGGCCCTGCCGGCGCTGCTCGCGGCGCAGGTGCGGCGCGGCGCGCAGCTCGAGCGCCCGTCCCCGGGCGCCGACCTCGCGGAGCTGCGCGCGGAGCTCAGGAACCAAGGGCGGCGCCGTGACCTCGTGACGCTCGCAGCGGCGCTGCTGCTCGGCGGCCTCGTGTGGCTCGCGGCCTCGGGCGGCCACGCCGCCGCCGGCTGGGCGCTGCTCGCCGCGGGGGCCGTCGCCGCGCTGGCCGGCTTAGGGCGCTGAGTGCAGCGCGCGCTCACCGAGGGGGCGATCCCCGTCGTGCTGTTCAGGTTCGCGCTGCCGATCCTGTTCGCCAACGTGCTGCAATCCCTCAACGGCTCGGTGAACTCCGTGTGGGTGGGGCGCTTTCTCGGCGAGGCGGCGCTCACCGCGACCTCCAACGCCAACACGGTGATGTTCCTGTTGATCGGCGCGGCCTTCGGCGTGGCGCTCGCGGCCACGATCCTCGTGGGCCAGTGCATCGGCGCCAACAACATCACCGAGACCAAGCGGGTGGTCGGCACCAGCGCCACCTTCTTCACCGGCATCTCGGTGACGATGGCGATCGCGGGCCTGATCCTGTGCCGCCCGCTGCTCATCGCCATGAGCACGCCCGCCGACTCCCTCGACCTCGCGGTGGCGTACATGCGCGTGATCTTCCTCGCGCTGCCCTTTCTCTACCTGTATGCGTTCGTGGGCGCGATGCTGCGCGGCGCCGGCGACTCGAAGACGCCGTTCTATTTCATGCTGCTGTCGGTCGGCCTCGACATCGCGCTCAACCCGGTGTTCATCTTCGGCATCGGGCCCATCCCGCGCCTCGGGATCGCGGGCTCGGCGCTCGCCACCTTCGTCGCCCAGGCGGTGAGCCTGACCGCGCTCATCCGCCACCTCTACGTGCGGCGCCACCTGCTGGTGCTGCACAAGGACGAGGTTGCGCTCCTCAAGGTCGACTGGTCGGTGGTCGCGACGCTGGTGAGGAAGGGCGTGCCCATGAGCGCGCAGATGCTGGTGCTGTCGCTCTCCGGCGTGCTGATGATCACCCTCGTCAACCGCTTCGGCGTCGACACCACGGCCGCGTTCGGCGCGGCGCTGCAGCTGTGGAACTACATCCAGATGCCGGCGTTCGCGGTCGCGATGGCGATGTCGGCCATGACGGCGCAGAACGTCGGCGCCGCCAAATGGGACCGGATCACGCACATCGCGCGCGTGGGGGTCTTCTACAACGTGGTGCTGTGCGGGGGCATCGCGCTCGTCATGGAGCTGCTCGATACGCGGCTGTTCGCCCTGTTCCTGCCGGCCGGCTCCGCGGCGCGCGCGATCTCTTCGCACCTCAATCACGTGGTCACGCCGTCCTTCGTGTTCTTCGGCGTGGCGGTGGCGCTGTTCGGCGTCGTACGGGCCACGGGTGCCGTCATGGCACCCCTCGTGATCCTCACCATTTCGCTGCTCGTGATCCGCTTCCCGCTCGCGGAAGCTTACCTCGACCGCTATCAGGTGGACGCCGTGTGGTGGAGCTTCCCGATCTCGTCCGCGCTGTCGGCGCTGCTCGCGGTGCTCTACTTCAAGTACGGCGGCTGGCGCAGTGCGCACATGATGCCGGCGGGCTCGACCTGAGGCTGGCCTCCCCCTTCCCGTTTTTTGCCGGCGGCCAGCGGAGTGATGTCCGCCAATCAACTAGCCGAGCGGCGGCGGCGCGTCGCGCGGCTCGATCCACAGCGCGCGCGCCCGGCCGCAGAGCTGTCCCTTGCCATCGAAGAGTGCCGTGCCCGCCTCGTGCTTGCGCCCGCTCACGCCGATCTGCCAGCCGACGACCGTGCAGGACTCCCCGACGTGCACCCGCCGGTCGACGTGCGCGGTGACCTCCGCGAGCAGCATCATCCGGTCGTCGGGCGCAACCGCGTAGTAGCCCGGGCAGTCGAGCGCCGCCGACATGAACTCGGCGTGCACCTTGCCGTCGCCGCTGTCGAGCGAGGCATCGGGGACCCAGGGGGCCGCGACCAGGCCACGCTCCGGGAGCGGGCCTGCGAACACCCGCATGCCGTCACCGCGCACGCGCTGCGTCCCGCACACGAAGCAGGTCGGAAAGCGGTGATAGCGAAAGCCCGCATAGTGGCGCGAGGCTTCCACGGCCTCGAGGTAGTCGGGAGCCGGCGGCGCATCCAGCGTGAATGCCGCCGGCCGCGCCTCTCCGATCGCCTCGGCGCCGTTCAGCACGCGCAGCGTCCCGTCCGGGAGCTCCTCGACGGTGAGCTCGGTATCGAGCGGCGGCGGCCTGATGAGGCGCACGGTCACGGTGCGCGCGGCGCAGCCCGCCACGACGCCGGCAAAGTAGCCGCCGTTCGCCGAGGCCGGCGGCCCGCAGAAACGCGCCGCTATCTTCAGGGTCTTCATGCGTGGGCCTGCAGAATGAGCGCGCTCTAGCGGCCGCGCAACTCGCGCAGCCAGCGGACCGGATCCTCCCCGCGCTCGAGCACCTCGACCAGCGCCGAGCCGACCACGACGCCGTCCACGTGGCCGCGCAGCCGCTCGACCTGCGCGCGCGTGCGGATGCCGAACCCGGCGCACACCGGGAGCGAGGCGCTCGCGCGCACGCGCTCGAGGTAGGCGAGCACCTCGTCGGGCACCGCCACGTTGCGCCCGGTCGTGCCGGTCATGGTGACCGCGTACACGAACCCCTGGCTGCCCGCACACAGGGCCGCCAGGCGATGCGGCTCGGTGACCGGGGTGACCATCTGCACGAGCGCGATCCCGTGTGCGGCAAGCGCGGTCTGCAGCTCACCCGCCTCATCGAGCGGCAGGTCGGGCACGATGAAGCCGGCGACGCCGGCGCGCGCGGCGCTCTCGGCGAGCTCGCCCAGACCGAAGGCCAGCAGCGGGTTGAGATAGCTCATGAGGACGAGCGGCGTGCGGATGGCTCGCAGCCGCGCCACCTCGGCCAGGATCCATTTGAGGGTCACCCCTTGTGCGAGCGCCGCGAGGCTCGCGCGCTGAATGGTGACGCCGTCGGCCATCGGATCCGTGAACGGCACGCCGATCTCGACGACGTCGCTCGCTGCGGCGATGGCCTCGAGCTGGGCCGCAAACGCCGCGCGCTCCGGGAAGCCCGCGGTCAGGTAGGCGAGGAGCGCGGGCTCGCCGCCCGCGGCGGCGCTGGTGATGGCGCTCGTGAGGCGCTGGTGTGCTCTCATGAGCCCTCCGCGGCGAGCAGCGTCCGCTCGAGCGTCGGCATGTCCTTGTCGCCGCGCCCGGAAAGGCACACGAGCACGGTGCCGCCCGGGTGGGCGCGCGCCCAGCGCTGCGCCGCCGCGAGCGCGTGCGCGCTCTCGATCGCCGGCAGGATGCCTTCGTATTCGCTTAAGCAGCGCACCCCCGCGAGCGACTCCACGTCGCTCGCCGTCTCGTAACGCACCCTGCCGAGCGCGGCGAGCAGGGCGTGCTCGGGTCCGACGCCGGGGTAGTCGAGCCCCGCGGAGACCGAGTGCGTCTCCTGGATCTGGCCGTCGGCATCCTGCAGCAGCATCGAGTAGGTGCCGTGCAGCACCCCGGGCCGCCCGTAGGCGACGGTCGCCGCGTTGTCGCCGAGTCCAGCCCCGCGTCCGCCGGCCTCGACGCCGATGATCTCGACGGCGGCGTCGGCGATGAACGCGTGGAAGGCGCCGATCGAGTTCGAGCCGCCGCCGACGCAGGCGATCACCGCATCGGGCAGCCGCCCGGTTGCCGCGAGCATCTGCGCGCGCGCCTCGCGGCCGATGACGGCCTGGAGCTCGCGCACCAGGTAGGGATAGGGATGGGGTCCTACGACCGAGCCGAGGAGATAGTAGGTCCCCAGCGGATCCGACACCCAGTCGCGCAGCGCCTCATCGATCGCGGCGCGCAGCGTCCGATCGCCGCTCTCGACCGGCACCACGGTGGCGCCGAGGAGGCGCATGCGCCCGACGTTCGGCGCCTGGCGCTCCATGTCGATGGCGCCCATGTACACGGTGCAGGGGAGACCCAAGCGCGCGCAGGCCGCGGCGCTCGCCACGCCGTGCTGCCCCGCGCCGGTCTCCGCGACGATGCGCCGGGCGCCGAGCGTCCGCGCGAGCAGCGCCTGACCGATGGCGTTGTTGATCTTGTGGGCGCCGGTATGGGCGAGATCCTCGCGCTTGAGCCAAACCGAAGCGCCCCAGCGCGCGGAGAGGCGCGCCGCGTGCGTGAGCGCCGTGGGCCGGCCGACCCAGGAGGTCAGCTGCCCGGCGAGCTCCGCCTGAAACTCGCGCGTATGCAGGTGCTCGCGCACCCCGCGCTCGAGCCGCTCGAGCGGCGGGATGAGCGTCTCGGGAACGTAACGGCCGCCGAACGGGCCGAAGCGGCCGCGCGCATCGGGAAGCCTCCCGGCGATCAGCGCCTCGAGCATTTCTTTGGCTTCGGGCAGCGCAACTGTCATGACGGATCCTCACTGGGTCTCGTGGCCGCGCCGATGCGCGCCGCGGTGACGAACTGCATGATCTTGAGCGGACTCTTCACGCCGGGGCGCGCCTCGACGCCGCTCGATACGTCGACGCCGAAGGGGCGGACCGCGGCGATCGCCTCCGCGACATTGCCGGAGTCGAGCCCGCCGGCGAGCACCAGCTGGGTGCGCCGCGCGAGGCGGCGCGCGGCAGTCCAGTCGACCGTCGTGCCGGTGCCGCTCGCGAGCCCCTCGAAGAGGATCCGAGGCGGGGGCGCCGCTGTCCCCTCCCCGGTGCGCACCACGGGCAGCAGCTCGAGCGAGGCCGGCAGATGCAGCTCCCTCAAGTCGGTCTCATCCGTCTGCAGCACATCGGGCCTGAAGACGCGCAGCATCTCATCGAGCGCGAGCTGCGGGGGATGGCGGGTCACCGCCACGCAACGCGCCCGGCTGCGCGCGGGGCGCGCGAGCTGCGCCGCGGCTTCCGGGGTCACCTGCCGTGGCGATTCGGCGAACACGAAACCGATCGCATCCACGCCCGCCTCGAGCGCGGCCGCGATCGCATCGGGGGTGGTCATGCCGCAGATCTTGATCCACATCGGCGCCAGAGCCTGCGGTCAGTGCGCCGCGCGCGCGGCGCGCCCCGCGTGAAGCAGCGCGGCGGCCAGCCGTTGCGGATCGCCGCCGCGCATCAGCGCGCTGCCGACGAGCGCGAGCGAGTAGCCCGCGTCCGCGACCGCGCGCGCATCGGCCGCCGTGCCGACGCCGCTCTCGGCCACCCGCGGCACTCCGGCCGGCAGGAGCGGCGCGAGCTCGAGCAATCGTGCCGGCACCACTTCGAGGGTAGCGAGGTCACGGCAGTTCACCCCGGCGAGCAGCGGACCTCGGCCACGATGCGCCTCGATGAGCTCGTGCATCAGCGCGATGTCGCGCGCATCGAAGGCCTCGAGCAGCACGAAGAGCCCGAGCGCGGTCGCGCAGTCGATGAGCGCCTGAGTGTCCTGCCTCGAGAGCATGCGCAGGATCACCAGCACCCCGCCGGCGCCCGCCGCGCGCGCCTCGAACACCTGATACGGGTCGACGAGGAAGTCCTTGCGCATCGCCGGCACGCCGAGGGAGGCGAGAACCTGCGCCGCGGTGGTGAGGTGCCCGAGCGACCCGTCGAAGCGGCTCGGCTCGGTGAGTACCGAGACCGCGGCCGCGCCTGCGCGCGCGTAAGAAGCGACCCGCGCCGCGACGTCCTCGCCCGCGCCCCCGAGCTCGCCCGCGGACGGCGAGCGGAGCTTGAGCTCCGCGATGAGATCGAAGCCGCTCGCATCGAGGCGCAGCGGCGGCGGGTCCGGAGCGTGGCGCGCGGCGGACTCGATCCCTGCGAGCGAGCGGCGGCTCAGCGCGCTACGCACGCGCGCGCGGCTGCCCGCGGCCATTTCCTCGAGGAACGCGCTCATGCGCCGCTTCCCGGTGCCCGCGCGCGCAGCGCCGCGAGCAGCTCGCGCGCCGCCCCGCCGTCGAGCGCGGCCGCGGCGCGCTCCACCCCGGCGCGCGGCTCCGCCACCACTCCCGCCACCTCGAGCGCGAGCGCCGTGCCGAGCAGCAGGCAGTCGCGATGAGCGCCGCGGTCGGCCCCGAGCAATACCGCCTCGAGCGCGCGCGCGTTGTAGGCGGCATCGCCCCCGGCGAGCGCCGCCGGCGCGCATGCGGCGAGCCCATAGTCGGCCGGCGAGCGCATGCCGACCGTGACATGGTGCGGGCGCACGTCGAACACCGTGAACGGACCGACCGGCGTCGGCTCGTCCCACCCGCCCGCGCCGTGCACGACGAAGGCGCGCTCGATGGGAAGTCCCGCGAGCGTGTCGGCCATGAGACGCGCGACCTCGAGGCTGTAGGCGCCGATCAGATGGAGCGGCGGCTGTGCGGGGTTCACGAGCGGCCCCAGGATGTTGAACACGGTGCGGACGCCGAGCGCGGCGCGGATCGGCGCGACCCGCGCCGTCGCCGGGTGGTAGTGCGGCGCGAAGAGATAGGTGAACCCGGTGGCGGCGAGGCAGGCGCCCGCCGCGGCGCCGTCGCCGGGGATGGCCACTCCGAGCGCCTCGAGCACGTCGGCGCTGCCAGAGCGGCTCGAGACCGAGCGGTTGCCGTGTTTCACGACCGGCACCTCGCAGGCGGCGGTGAGGAGCGCGGTGCCGGTGGAGATGTTGAAGCTTCCGGACGCATCGCCGCCCGTTCCCACGACGTCGATGGCGCGCAGACCCGCGGGGATGTCGGGACGGCGCGCCAGGCGGCGCATGGTGAGGGCGAAGCCGCGCACCTCGTCCGCGACCACGCCCTTGGTCGAGAGCGCGGCGAGCAGGGCGCCCGCCATGGCGGGCGCGAGCTCGGCACCGGTCAGGTGCGCGAGCAGCTCCTCGGCCTGCGCCTGTGTCAGGTCGCGCCGCTCGGACAGCTGTTGCAGCAGCTCACGCGGCGTCGGCATCGGCCGCTCCCCGCTCGCCGGCGGAATACCCGAGGAAATTCCCGAGCAGCTTCGGACCCTCGGGTGTCAGGATGCTCTCGGGGTGGAACTGCACTCCCTCGACGGTGAGCGTGCGGTGGCGCACTCCCATGATCTCGCCCTCATCGGTCCGCGCGCTCACCGCGAGCGTCGCCGGGAGGCTCTCGGGAGCGGCGATCAGCGAATGATAGCGCCCGACCTCGCAGGGCTGCGGGAGCCCGGCGAACAGCGCGCTGCCGTCATGGCGTACGAGTGAGGTCTTGCCGTGCATGAGGCGCGCGGCGCGCACGACCTTGCCGCCGAACACCTCGCAGATCGCCTGGTGTCCGAGACACACGCCGAGCACGGGAATCGAGCCGGCGAACGTGCGGATCATGTCCATCGAGACGCCCGCATCGTTCGGGGTGCCGGGGCCCGGCGAGATGCACAGGTGCGTGGGCGCGAGCGCACGCGCCTCGTCCGGGGTCAGCGCGTCGTTGCGGTAGACGCTCACCTCGGCGCCGAGCACCAGGAACGCCTGCACCAGGTTGTAGGTGAAGGAGTCGTAGTTGTCGATGAGCAGGAGACGCACCCTTCTCACAGCCCCTCCTCCGCGAGCTCCAGCGCGCGCACCATGGCTGCGCTCTTGGCGAGCACCTCCTCGTGCTCGGTGCCCGGAACGCTGTCGGCAACGATGCCGGCGCCCGCCTGGTAGCTGTACTCATCGCCCCGGAACACCAGCGTGCGGATCGTGATGGCGTGGTCCATGTCACCGCGCGCGCCGAAGTAGCCGACGGTGCCGCCGTAGAGCCCGCGGCGCACGGGCTCGAGCTCGTCGATGATCTGCATGGCGCGCACCTTCGGCGCCCCGACGAGCGTCCCGGCCGGAAACGCCGCCGCGAACAGGTCGAAGGCATCGCGCCCCGCGGCGAGCTCGCCGTGCACGCCGCTCACCATGTGCATGACGTGGCTGTAGCGCTCGATGGCGCGGTAGGGATCGACTGCGACGCTGCCCGCGCAGGCGACCCGCCCGAGATCGTTGCGGGCGAGATCGACCAGCATCACGTGCTCGGCGTTCTCCTTCGGGTCGGCGCGCAGCTCCGCCTCGCGCGCGCGGTCGACTGCGGCATCGGCGGAGCGCGGGCGCGTGCCGGCGATGGGGCGCAGCTGGGCGCGGCGGCCGGAGAGCTTCACCAGGGCTTCGGGGGACGAGCCCACCACCGCCACGTCACCGAGCGCGCAGTAGTACATATAAGGAGAGGGGTTGATGAGGCGCAGAGCGCGATATGCCTGGAACGGGTCGAGCTCGTGGCGGCCGGAGAAGCGGCTCGCGAGCACCATCTGGTAGACATCGCCCGCCGCGATGTATTCCTGCGTGCGGCGCACGCCCGCCATGTAGGCCGCGCGCGTGTAAGCCGCGGCCGGCGGCGAGTAGCGTCCCGGGCGGCGGCCGTTCGGCAGCGCGCCGCGCAACGCCTGCACCACTTCGCGCCGCAGCGCACGCCGCTCGGCTTCATCTCCCGCGTGCAGCAGCGCGATGCCGCGCGTCAGGTGATCGAACACCAGCACCGAGCGCGGCGCGACGTAGTGGAGCGCGGGCGCGCCGTGGTCGGTGCGCGCGCGCGCCGGCAGCCGCTCGAAGTAGCGCACCACGTCGTAGGCGGCATAGCCGACCAGTCCCCCGGCGAGCGGCACACCGGGGATGTCGGGCCTGGGGTGCGGTGCGGCGGCGAGCGCGGCGCGCAGCCCGGCGAGCAGCGTCGCGCCGTCGCCAGGAAGGGCACGGCGCTCGGCCCCGATGGTGAACCCCGCCTCATCGAGCCGCACCTCCAGCCCGTCGCCGAAGCCGATGAAGGAGTAGCGGGCGAGCCGCTCGCCGCCTTCGACGCTCTCGAGCAGGAAGCGCGGCGCAAACGCAGCGAGCTTCATGAACGCCGAGACCGGCGTGTCGAGGTCACCGGTGATGTCGAAGGCGGTCTGCAAGGTCGAGGCTCCAGAAACACGAAGACAACAAAAAACCCATCCCGGGGTCATCCGGAGATGGGTTTCTGGTGCCGTTAAATCGCTTGAGTCGCGGGGAAAAAGCTAACCGTCAGCCCACTCCGTCATGAAGTGCGCCACCACCACGAAGTGCTGACGGGCCGGTGCGACATGTTGCGAGCGAGTATCCCTGCTTGGGGCGCGGGGCGTCAAGCTCGGGGTCTGGGGCCTACTTGAGGCATACCGCCTCGACGTTGTTGCCGTCGGGATCGAACAGGAACGCGGCGTAATAGTTCGGGGCGTAGTCCTTGCGGATGCCGGGGGCGCCGTTGTCGCGCCCGCGCGCCCTGAGCCCCTCGCGGTAGAAGGCGTCGACCGCGCTGCGCGTGCTGGCGTTGAAGGCGACGTGCACCAGCGAATGCGCGAGCTGCGCGTCCCCCGAGAGCCAGAGCGCCGGCGCGCCCTCGGGGCCGAAGCCGGCGGTCGAGTCATCGGCGAATGCCAGCACGTGACCGAGGGGCGCGAGCGCCGCGCTGTAGAAGCGCACGCTCGCGTCCAGATCCTTCACCTTCAAGCCGATGTGGTTGTACACGAGGATTTGCCCTCCTTGCAGGTTGCGATGATGAACTCCGGCCCGGCCTTTCGCTAGAATGCGCGCCCGGCGAGACGGCATCACCCACCCCAACCATCCACGCAACCTGAAAGTAACCCGTGAGCTTCAAAGAGCTGCTCGAGAGCTGGCGCGAGACGGCGGCCGCGCCGCGGACGGCGAACACATTCGCCGTGCATCTGCCGCTGGATGAGGCCGCGCAGCTCGCGGCGCTCGCGGAGATGTTCCCGGGGCGGGCCCCCGAGCAGCTGATCACGGAGCTCCTGGGCGCGGCGCTCAAGGAGCTCGCCGCCGCGATGCCCTACGTCGCCGGCAAGCGTGTGATCTCCACCGACGAGCAGGGCGACCCCATCTACGAGGACTTGGGTCCCACGCCGCGCTTCATGGCACTCACCCGCGCGCACCGCCGGGGCCTCGAGGCGGGCGGCAAGGGCGGGGGCCGCGCGCCCCGGGCGAGCGCTGCGAAGGCGCCGCGGGCTGCGAAGAAGCCCGCCAGACGCCGCCGCGGAGGCTGAGCTCATGCCCTCCTTCGACGCCGTCTCCGAGCTCGACGCCCACGAGGTCGCGAACGCCATCGATCAGGCGAACCGCGAGCTGTCGCAGCGCTTCGACTTCAAGGACACCGGCGCCCGCTTCGAGCTCCAGGAGCTCACCCTCACGCTGCACGCGCAGGTCGACTTTCAGCTCAAGCAGATGCTCGAGATCGTGAAGCTGCGGCTCTCCAAGCGCGGCGTCGACCTCAAGTGCCTCGAGGTGAAGGAGCCGCAGACCACGCTCTCGGCCGCGCACCAGGAAGTGCTGCTGCGACAAGGGATCGACGCCGAGACCGGCAAGCTCCTCACACGCCTCATCAAGGACTCGAAGCTCAAGGTGCAGGCGAGCCTGCAGGGCGACAAGGTGCGGGTGAGCGGCAAGCAGCGCGACGATCTGCAGGCTGCCATCGCGCTGCTGCGCGGCGCCAAGATCAACCGGCCGCTGCAGTTCAACAACTTCCGGGATTGACAGACCGGTAGAAAAAAGCCCCGTCTACTTGCGGGGCTTTCTCGGGGCCTTCCTTGCCTTCTGCTTAGGGTCTGGTGGTGTCGCCAGCATCCGGCGCAAAACGGCATCCGTACCAGGAGAAAACCGTGCGGGCCGTCGTTCTGGTTTTGTCATGGCTGGAGTATAGGCCATGTCAGGAAAGACCCTCGAATGTGGGCAATACCGCGATCCTCATTGCACAAATGCCCTGTTCACTTGCTGACCCGCGCGATCGCGCGGCACAGCGCCTCGGTGGCATCGAGGACGCTCGGACCCAAGCGGCTCAGGCCCTGATCCTCGAACGCGAGCAGCCGGCCGCGGCGCACGGCGCGCAGCGTCCCGAAGCGCTTCCAGTCCGCGAGCCAGCCGGCGCTCTCACCGGGCGGCCCGGCGGCGATGATGATGTCCGGGTCGCGGGCGATGACCGCCTCGATGTCGACTACCGGCCCCGCCTCGGGCAGGTCCGCGAACACGTTGCGCGCACCGCAGAGCTCGAGCGCATCCGTCATGAGGTGCTGGCCGCCGACGGTGTAGATCGGACGATTCCACACCTCGAGCAGCACGCTCGGATGCCGCGTCCCGCCCGCGGCGCCGGCGTAGCTATGCTCGAGCGCCGCGAGGCGCGCCTCGATGCCGCGCGCAGCGGCCTCGGCTTCGGGTTCGGTGCCGGCGAGCGTGCCGAGGCGCCGGAGCGAGGGCGCGAGATCCGCGAGCCGCTGCGCCTGCTGCTCGTACACCGGGATCCCGAGCCGGGCGAGCTTCGCGCGCTGCGCGGGGTTGCCGCCCGAGGGCCAGGCCACGACCACATCCGGATGAATGCGCACCAGCCGCTCGAGATCGATCGAGACGGCATCGCCGATGCGGGGGACGCGCTTCGCTTCGGGGGGCACGTCCGAGTATTCGACCGTCGCCACCACCTGATGCCCCGCGCCCGCGGCGAACAGCATCTCCGTCCCGCCGGGGGAGAGGCTCGCGATGCGCAGCGGCGCGGTGCGCACCGTCACGACGCGCCCGGTATCGTCGGTCACGGCGCGAGCGGCGGGCGCGGCCGCCTGGGCGGGCGCAGACGCCGCGTGGCAGGCGATCGCCGCGGCAATCAGCACGATGAAGGATCGATTGGCTGACACTGGCTTGATCCGGCAGCGTGAGATCATGACACATCGATCGCAAAACCAACCTCGGGAGACTCATGAGCATGAGACCGCTCATCGCGCTGACCGCCGCCACAGCGGTCGCAACTGCTTGCTACGCTCACCCGGCCGATGGCAACGAGGCGAGTACGTTCCGCGCCGACGCGCGTCACAGCGGCCTCTACCAGAGCGCCATCGAGACGCTGCACGGGGTCAAGTGGAAGTTCAAGACGGGCGGGGCGATCGTGTCGACGCCGGCGGTGGCGCTCGGCGCGGTGTACTTCGGCAGCAGCGATCACTTCCTCTACGCGCTCGATGAGAAGAGCGGCGCGCTGCGCTGGAAGTATAAGACCGGCAGCCGCGTAGCCTCCTCCCCGGCGGTGGCCGCGGGGCGGGTGTACTTCGGCAGCTACGACGGCAATTTCTATGCGCTCGAGGCCGCGAGCGGCAAGCTCCTGTGGAAGTTCGCCACCGAGGGCGAGCGGCGTTTCGCCGCACGCCACCTGCACGGGGCGCTGCCGGCCGCGGAGGTGATGCCCGACCCCTGGGACGTGTTCCTGTCGTCGCCGGCGGTGGCCGGGGAGCTGGTCTACTTCGGCAGCGGCGACGGCCACGTGTACGCGCTCGAGACGGCGACCGGCAAGCCGCGCTGGTCCTTCAAGACCGGCAACGTCGTGCACGCCTCTCCGGCGCTCGCCAACGGTCTCGTGTACGTCGGCAGCTGGGATAGCTACTTCTATGCGCTCGATGCCGCGACCGGCAAGGAGCGCTGGCGCTTCAAGACCGGCGAGGACCCGGAGATCAACAATCAGGTCGGTATCCAGTCCTCGGCCGTGGTCGCCGGCGACACGGTGTACTTCGGCTGCCGCGACTCCAATGTCTACGCGCTCGATGCCCGAAGCGGCGCGAAGCGCTGGGCGTTCTACAACAAGGGCTCGTGGGTCATCACCTCGCCCGCGGTGCGCGACGGCAAGCTCTACTTCGCGACCTCCGACTCGGGCATGCTGCACGTGCTCGATGCCGGGAGCGGCGCGCCGGTGTTCTCGCTCTCCTTCAACCGCTGGATCATGTTCTCGTCCCCGGCGCTCGCCGGCCACTACCTCTACATCGGCTCGCACATGGGCAAGCTCCTCGCCATCGACCTCGATAAACGCGCGACCGCCTGGGAGTTCGTGACCGACGGCGCGCGTGCCAACGCCGCGGCGCTCACCAAGGCGGACGGCAGCCCCAACTACGAGGCTGCGTTCGCCGACTTCTTCTACGACGACTTCGTGGTCGGCTTCGCCCGCATGTTGAGCACCGGCGCGGTGCTGTCCTCGCCGGTGCTCGGGGCCGACACCCTGTACTTCGGCAGCACGGACGGCAATCTCTACGCGATCGGCTAGGCCGCGCGGGTCGCGGCGAGCGCCGCCTCGCCACCGCTCGCCTCGAGCACCCGCGCCACCGCGTGCACGGTCGCGGCGATTCGCACCGCGCTCTGCACCGCCTCGCGCTCGAGCCCGTGCGAGCGCACTTGCCGCTCGTGCGAGGCGACGCAGCTCCCACAGCCGTTGATGGCCGAGACCGCGAGCGCCAGCAGCTCGAAGTCCGCCTTGGGGATTCCCGGGCTGCCGAGCGCGTTCATGCGCAGCCGCCCCGGGAGCTTGGCGTACTCGGCGTCCTCCACCAGGTGCAGAAAGCGGTAGTAGACGTTGTTCATGGCCATGATCGCCGCCGCGGCGTGCGCGGCGGTGACGTGCGCCGCATCGAGATGCGAGGCGGCGAGCGCGCCCAGGTCGCGGCTGAAGGTGGCGTTGCGCGAGGCGAGTGCGCTGGCGAGCGCCACCGCCCAGATCTGCCGCTCGTTGAGACCCGGCGCCCCGGCGGGCGTAAGGACGGCGCCTAAGTTCAGCTGCAGATCGCGCGCGTAGGCGCGGAGCGACTCGCGAATGGCTTCGAGGGTCTTCATGTCAGGCCGCCTTCAGGGTCTGTTCGCCCTTCTGCCAGTTGCAGGGACACAGCTCATCCGTCTGCAGCGCATCGAGCACGCGCAGCACTTCCTCGGGGCTGCGGCCGACGGAGAGGTCCGTGATGTAGACGAAGCGGATCACGCCCTGCGGGTCCACGATGTAGGTAGCGCGCTGGGCGACGCCGGCCTGCGGGTCGAGAATGCCAAGCGCGGTGGACAGCTCGCGCTTGATGTCCGAGAGCATCGGGAATGGCAGATCCTTCAGCTCCTGCCTCTCGCGCCGCCAGGCGAGGTGCACGTACTCGCTGTCGATGCTCACGCCGAGCAGCTGCGCATCGCGGGCACGGAACTCGCGCTCGAGCCTGCCGAAGGCGGCGATCTCGGTGGGACAGACGAAGGTGAAGTCCTTGGGCCAGAAGAACACCACCTGCCACTTGCCGGGGAAGCTCTCGTGGGTGAAGGGACGGAACGCCGTCCCGGCATCGCCGGACACGACGCCCGTGAGGGCGAACTCGGGGAAACGCTGGCCTATGCCTGACATGCTCGCAGCTCCTTAAGGTTAACGGACCGAAGCGGAATGTGGCGTCATCCTGCGGCGTTGGTCCTTATCATTCCAATCGATTGATTTTATAATCTCCATAGACGTCCTATATCGGGTCGGCGACCGCCGGGATGAACATGGCCGCGGAACTCAAGCTCAAGGACCTGCGCTACCTGGTCGCGGTGGCCGACCAGCGCCACTTCGGCCGTGCCGCGGCGCGCTGCTTCGTCAGCCAGCCGACGCTCTCCTCGCAGCTGAAGAAGCTCGAGCAGAGCCTCGGGGTGCAGCTCATCGAGCGCGCGCCCAACAACGTATCGCTCACCGAGGCCGGCGTTGAGATCGTGGCGCGCGCCCGGCGCATCATCGAGGCGAGCGACGAGCTAGTGGCGCTGGCGGCAGATAAGCGCGACCCGCTCGCAGGGAAGCTGCGCGTCGCGCTGCTGCCGACCATCGGGCCGTACCTGCTGCCGCACGTGATGCGCCCGATCCGCAAGAGCCTGCCGCGGCTCGAGCTGCGCCTGTACGAGTACCAGACGGCGCCGATGCTGGAGAAGCTCCGCGACGGCGAGCTCGACCTCGGGATCCTGGCGCTGCCGGTGGAGCTTGCCGGGCTCGAGGCGCGCGAGCTCTACCGCGAGGCGTTCGCGGTCGCCCTTCCCGAGCGCCATCCGCTCGCCGCGCGCGCGGCGCTGCGCGCCGCGGACCTCAAGGGCGAGACGCTGCTGCTGCTCGAGGAGGGCCACTGCCTGCGCGATCAGGCGCTCGAGGTCTGCGGGGCGGCAAGCGTGAGCCAGCGCGACGACTTTCGCGCGACCAGCCTCGAGACGCTGCGGCAGATGGTGGCCGCGGGCGCCGGCGTGACGCTGCTGCCGGAGCTCGCGAGCCGCGGCGCCTACGGCAATGCGCGCGGCGTCCAGATACGCCCCTTCGTGCGGCCGGCGCCGGTGCGGCACATCGGCGCGGTGTGGCGCAAGACGACCCCGCGCCGCGCCGCCATCGATGCCGTCTCGCGCCTCATCGCGGAGCACGCGAAGTGAACGGGGCAGCGCAGAGCGTCACCCTCCACGCCGCCGACGGCCGCGAGCTCGGAGGCCTGCTGCTCGGCGCGCGCGCGCCGCGCGGCGCAATCAGCCTGAGCGGCGCCGCCGGCTACCCGCGCGAGTTCTACCTCAGGTTCGCCGGCTACTGCGCCGAGCGCGGCTATCACACACTCATCTATGACTACCGGGGCATGGGCGCGTCCGCACGCGTGCCGCTGCGTGAGGAACCCGCGAGCATGGCCGAGTGGGGGCGTCTCGACATGCCGGCGGCGCTCGCCTTCATGGCGCGGCGCTTCGCAACGCTGCCGCTGTTCACCATCGGCCACAGCCTGGGCGGCCAGCTGGGCCCGGCCATGCCGAACCAGACGCTGGCGCGCGCGCACGTCATGCTCGCCGCTTCCACCGGCTACTGGCGCGCCGAGCCGGCGCCGTTCCGCTACGCGGCGCAGTTCTTCTGGTTCGTGTATGGGCCGCTCACGCTGCGCCTGTTCGGCTATGTGCCGCACTCGCTCGTGTGGCGCGGCCGTTCGCTGCCGCGCGGCGTGTTCCTGCAGTGGCGCAGCTGGTGCACGCAAGCCGAGCATTTCGGCCCGGACCTCGCGACCGAGCTCGCCGGTAACCAGTTCGCCGCGTGTACGGCGCCGGTCCTGGCGTGGGCGTTCTGCGATGATCCGATCGCCAACCCGCTGACGGTGCCGCAGCTGCTCGCGTACTACCCGCACGCCCGCATCGAGCAGCGCTGGACCGATCCCACGGAGCTCGGGGTGCGCCACATCGGCCACCGCGGGTTCTTCGCGCTGCGTCATCGCGACTCGCTGTGGCGCTCGCTCCTCGACTGGATCGACGCGCGTCTCTAGCCCGATGCCGCTGCGGCCGGCGCCGCCTTGCGGCCCGCGCGCGCGCCTCGGGATGCGCGCGCCAGCGCGATGCCGACCAGCACGATGACGCCGCCCAGCAGCTGCACGGGCCGCAACCGCTCATCGAGCAACAGCCAGGCGTAGCCGGCGGATGCGACCACCTGCAGATAGAGCGTCACCGAGCCGAGCGTGGCGGGCAGATGCGCCAGGGCGTACGCGATCAGGCTCTGTCCGAGCGCCTGGGCCGAGAGGGCGCAGCCGATGAGCACCAGCCAGCCCTGCCCGGTGTGCGGCAGAAACTTCTCGCCCATCAGCAATGGCAGCGGCAGCAGCAACAGGCTGAAGACGAGCGTGCTCGCCAACATGACCACGCCCGTGCCGTGGCGAGCGCGCAGGCGCGCCACCATGAGGATGTAGGCGGCGTAGAACCATGCAGCGCCGAGCGCGAGGGCATCGCCAGCGAGCCCGTGACCGCCCGCGGCGAGCTTCGGGCTCACGATGAGGAGCATGCCGCCGAAGGCGAGCAGCGTCGCGAGCAGAAAGCCGAGCCGCGGGCGCTCGCCCCACAGGACCCAGGCGAGGATCGTGACGACGATCGGCGCGGTGTTGGCCTCGAGCGTCGAGGCGGCCACCGAGGTGCGCATCAGCGACAGATGCCAGAGGCCGATGTCGGCGGCGAAAAACACCCCGGCCCAGAGAAACCCGGGATCGAGGAGCGCAGCGGGCGGGTGAGGCGCCGCGGCGCGGCGCGCCGCGCGGCGCTCGATGAGTGCCCACAGTGCGAGCGGCGGCAGGGCGAGCGCGCCGCGCCAGAACGCCGTGGCGACCGGGCCGGTCTCGGAGATTCTCACGAAAATGCCCGAGCTGCCGATCGCCAGCGCACCGGCCAACAGCGCCAACAGGGCGGGAAGTTCCGAGCGCTCGGGTTTCATGCGGCTTGAAGTGCCAAGGATCATAGTCGGTCGCGCCAGAAAGCGTCTGGCATAATTGAGCGATGCGCGGCGCGATTCCCCTCCCAGTGCTCGGCGCCGCTCTCGCGGCGCTCGCAGTCCTGCCGCTCGGCGCGCAGCCGGGCGCACCCGCGGGCATGCTCACCGTCGCCGATGCCTGGGTGCGCGCCATCCCGGGCGCGGCGGTCGCCGCCGCCTACATGAAGTTGCACAACGGCGGCACGCAGCCGATCCGCGTGATAGGCGTGCGCTCGCCGGTAGCCGGGAGCGCGATGATTCACGAGACGCAGCTCGTGGGCGGAGTCTCCACCATGCGCCCGCACGAGCCGCTCACGATCGCCGCCGGCGCGAGTGTCGAGCTCGCGCCAGGCGGGCTGCACGTGATGCTGCACGATCTCGCCCACCCGCTCGCGGTCGAGGAGCTGGTGCCGCTCGAGCTGCTGCTCGAGGGCGGAGGCCGCGTCGAGGTGCGCGCACGGGTGCGGCCGCTGAGCGCCGAGTGAGCTCCGCAGACTCCCCGCGCGATCACGTCACTCCCTACGATCGCTTCGCCTGGAGCGATCAGCAGATCGAGCAATGGCTGGTCGAGGGCGCGCACGCTGCCGAGCTCGGCGCCTACTTCGGCGCCGGCGAGTACCTGGCGCTGAAGATGCTGGCGCGCCGCGCGCATCGCGCCCCGCTCGCGGCCGACGCGCTGCGCGTCCTCATCGTCCCCGGGATCATGGGCTCGCAACTGGGACTCAGGCGCGCCGCGCCGCTGCCGAACGACATCGTGTGGCTCGATCCCTTCGACATCCAGCAGGGGCGGCTCACGGTGCTCAGGGTGGGGGGCGGCGCGCCGGTCGTGGCGCTCGGCGCCGTGCTCTACTCGCACCTGCGCCTGAAGCTTGCGCTGCGCGCGCGCGGCTTCGCGGCCGAGTTCCACGACTACGACTGGCGGCTCGGGGTCGCCGAGCTCGGGCGCGCGCTCGCCGAGCGCCTCGCGCACAATGAGCGGATCGCCATCGTCGCGCACAGCATGGGCGGGCTCCTCGCCCGCGCCGCGCTCAAGTATCCGCATACGCGGCACGTCGCGCGGCTGGTGCTGCTCGGGACACCGAACCGGGGCTCGTGCGCCGCGGTGCAGGCGCTGCGCGGCACCTACGCGGTAGTACGCAAGGTGGCCCGCCTCGCCGCGCAGCCATCCGCCGAAGCGCTCGCGACCGAGGTGTTCAGCAGCTTCCCGAGCCTCTACGACATGCTGCCGACCGGGGACTGGAGCGGCGGCGCGGATCTCCTCGATGCCGCGGCCTGGCCGCGCTCGGGCCCGCAGCCGCGCGCGGAGCTCCTGAGTCGGGCGCGCGCCACGCAGAGCCTGCTCGCGCCCCCCGACGCGCGCTTCGCGGCGATCGTCGGCGTGGGGCAGGAGACCGTCACCGCGGTGGCGCGGCGGCACGACGACTTCCTCTACACGCTCACCCGCCATGGCGACGGCTCGGTGCCGGCGGCGAGCGCGGCCCTCAGCGGCGCGCCCTGCGCGTACGCGCGCGTCGCGCACAGTGATCTCACGCGCGACCCGCTGGTGGCGGCGGCGGTGGTCGACTTCCTCAAGCGCGGGACCACGTCCCGCCTGCCGACCCGCTGGAAGAGCGCGAGCCGTGCGGCGGCGCGGGTGAGCGATGCGCAGCTGCGCCGCACGCACGCCGATAAGATCGACTGGAGTGCGCTCTCGCCCGAGGCGCGCCGCGCGTTCCTCGAGAATCTCAACGAGCCGCCGCAGTTCGCGCTGCGCGTGCCGCGCTCGCCGCGGCACAGGCGGCGCTGACTCTCAGCCGAGCGCGGCGGCGACCTCCTCGCGCTGGCGCTGATCGGGCAGTCGGCCCACCCCGCCCGCGAGGTTGTCCTGCAGGTGCGCGACGCTCGCGGTCGCCGGGATGATGCAGGTGACCGCGGGATGCGCGGCGATGAACTTGAGGATGAGCTGTCCCCAGCTCGCTGCATCGACTTCCGCCGCCCACCCGGGCAGCGGCTTGCCGCGCACGCGGGCGAAGAGCTCGCCGTCCTCGAACGGGCGGTTGACGAGGACGGCAACACCGCGCTCGGCGGCGAGCGGCAGCAGGCGCCGTTCCGCCGCGCGCGTCACCGGGGAGTAGTTGAGCTGCACGAAGTCGAGCTGCTCGCGGCTCACGACGCGCTCGAGATCCGCCTGGCTGCTCACCGTGTAGTGCGTCACGCCGACGTAGCGCACACGCCCTGCCGCCTTCCAATCCTTGAGCGTCGCGAGCTGCGTGTCGAGATCGAGGAGGTTATGCACCTGGATGAGGTCGAGCCGCCGCGCTCCCAGCAGCTCCTCGGAATGCGTCATCTGCTCGACGCCGGCGCGCGCCCCGCGCGTCCACACCTTGGTCGCAAGGAAAGCGCGCGCCTGCATCTGCGGCGTGAGGAGATCGCCGAGCACCGCCTCGGCGGTAGAGTACATGGGCGAGGTGTCGATGAGGCGCGCTTCTCCCGCAAAGAACGCCTCGAGCACCCGGCGGAGCGGCTCGCGTTCCTCCGCGGACGCGCCGACCTCGAAGGTTTGCGAGGTGCCAAGCCCGATGATCGGCAGCTCCTCGCCGCTCGAGGGGATGCGGCGCAGGATCACGGCGGCCTGACCCGCTCCCAGACCACCGTGCGCACCGACGGCCGGCCGGTCGCCGGATCGCGCGAGGGCTGGGTGGTGAGCGTCAGGCGGTCGCCCTCGAAGCGGTAGGTGCGCACGTGCGATTCACCCGTGCGGGTCTCATCCCATGACACATCGATGTGGTGGGTGACGGTGTGGGCCCGGGTGTCGAGCGTGTAAGTGCCCGCGTAGGCAAGGAGACTCGTGAGAAGGGCCTGGGCTTCCGCGGGAGTCGCCACGGGGCCGGCGGGCTTGCGACGCCCGGACCCTGCGATGATCACGATCATGCGTCCGTCGCGGCCGTACTCGATGTACCCGGACGGGTGCACGCCCATCACATCGGTCCGCTTCCCGGAGGCGACGTCCTCGCCGACGTAGGAGACGAGCTTCCACGTGCCGAGGATCTGCTGCGCAGCGGAATCTTCAGCGCCCGTCTGTGCCAGTGCCGGCGCAAAGGGCAGGAACGCCAGCGCGACGAGCAGCACGAATCGATTCATAGCGGCACCTCCGGTCCTCAGATGAGTGCCGCGTCCGTCTCGACGACGCTCGCCGCGCCGCTCTCGACGACGCGCGCGAGCGCGGCGGCGTCCGGCAGCACCTGCGCCGCATAGAAGGCGGCCGTACGGATCTTGGCCCTGTAGAACTCGCGCTCGGCGCCGTCCACCAAGGCCTCGGCGAGCGCCGCGGACCTGGCCAGCAGCCAGCCGCCCGCGACGTAGCCGCAGAGCTTCAAGTACGGCACCGACACCGCCTGCGCGAGCTCGGGGCGTGTGGCGAGGGCCTTGCCGAGCGCCTGGGTGGCGCGGCCCAGCTGCCCGACCGCTTCGAGCGCGGCACGGCAAGTACCATCGACCAGTTCCTCTACGGCGGCCAGGCCCTCGAGCTCGCCCTTCATCTCGGTGAGCAAGGCGATCATCGCGGCGCCGCGGTCGCGGGCCAGCTTGCGGCCGATCAGATCGTTCGACTGAATCCCGGTGGTGCCTTCATAGATGGTGGTGATGCGCACGTCGCGCATGTATTGCGCCGCGCCCGTCTCCTCGATGAAGCCCATGCCGCCGTGCACCTGCACGCCGATGCTGGCGACTTCGTTGCCGAGCTCGGTGCACCAGCCCTTGACGATCGGCGTCAGCAGCTCGCCGCGCGCCTGGCTCGCGGCGCGCACCGCAGCGTCGGGGCTGCCCGCGGCGAGGTCGAACTGCATGGCGGTGTAGAGGGTCAGCGCGCGTGAGGCCTCGGTCTGCGACTTCATCAGCAGCAGCATGCGCTTCACGTCCGGGTGATTGATGATGGGCGCGGCGCTGCCGCGCTCGGCGCCGGGCGGCCGGCCCTGCACGCGCGTGCGCGCCCAATCGGCGGCGCGCTGAAAGGCGCGCTCACCGACCGCGTAGCCCTCGCTGCCGACCGAGAGCCGCGCGCTGTTCATCATGATGAACATGTACTCGAGGCCCCGGCCCGGCTCGCCGATCAGATAGCCCACCGCTCCCGCCTTCTCGCCGAAGGCGAGCACGCAGGTGGGGCTCGCGTGAATCCCGAGCTTGTGCTCGATCGAGAGACAGCGCACGTCGTTGCGCTCGCCGAGCGAGCCGTCGGCGTTCACCAGCACCTTGGGCACGATGAAGAGCGAGATGCCCTTCACCCCGGGCGGCGCTCCCTCGATGCGCGCCAGCACCATGTGGATGGTGTTGGCGGTGAGATCGTGATCGCCCCAGGTGATGAAGATCTTCTGGCCGAAGAGGCGGTAGTGATCCCCCTCGGGCACGGCGCGGGTGCGCACCAGCCCGAGATCCGAGCCCGCCTGCGCCTCGGTGAGCACCATGGTGCCGCTCCACTCGCCGCTCACCATCTTCGGCAGGTACCTGGCCTTCTGCGCCGCCGAGCCCGTGAGCTCGAGCGCGTGCACCGCGCCGTGCGTCAGCATGGGCCCGAGCTTGAAGGCGAGATTGGCCGAGCCCCAGAACTCGCCGACCGCGCTCACCAGCACGCGCGGCACCGCCTGGCCGCCATAGTCGGGGTCCGAGCCGAGCGCCGGCCAGCCGCCGGCCACGAACTGCTCGTAGGCGGCGCGAAAACCCGGGGCGGCGATGACGCCATCGGGAGTCCAGCGCGCGCCCTCGGTATCGCCGGGGCGGTTGAGGGGCTCGAGGACCTCCTGCGCAAAGCGCGCCGCCTCCTCGAGCACCGAGCGGCCGAGCTCGTCGGAGTACTCCGCGAACGGCGGACAGCCGCTCAGGGTGCCCGCCCTGAGGAGCTCCTCGAGCACGAAGCGCATTTCCCGAAGGGGTGCACGGTACATGAACGGCCCTCTTTAATCTGCGGCCGGCCGCTCGAGCGCGGCCGGCGCTTTCCTTAGCCGGAAAGGCTTTCAGTGTACCTTGGTCTTCAGGCGCGGGCGGCGGCGGGAGTGGCGAGCGCCGGAACGATGTTCGCGGCCAGGAAGTCGACGAACTGCTGGACCCGCGGGTCGGATTCGAGCGATGCCGGGTAGAGCGCGTAGAGCGCGTCCGCCGGCGGCAACGTCCATTCCGGCAGTACGGCCTTCAGGCGCGCAATCGCGAGCCCCTGGCGGCAGAGGAACTCCGGGAGCAGCCCCACGCCGAGCCCGGCGGCGGTGGCGGCGTGCAGCACCGCCGGATCGTCGACCGCGAGTTTCGGAACGAGCGGCACCTCGGCGCGCTGTGCGCCGCGCGTGAGCGTCAGACGAAACTCGGGCTGTCCCGAGAGCTCGGGAGTCAACACGTCGTGCATGCGCAGGTCGTCGGGCCGGGCGGGAACGCCACGCTGCTGCAGGTACGCGGGCGTCGCGCACAGCAGCGCGGGCGGCGCGCCGAGCAGGCGGCGCGTGAGCGTGCCGTCATCGGGCGGGCGCGTGCGGATCGCGACGTCCCAGCTGCCGGCGGCGAGCTGCTGCGCATCGAGCGCGACTTCGAGCGGCACGTGCGCGAAGGCTTCGAGAAAACGCGGCACGAGTGGCGCGAGCAGCACCCGCCCGTAGGTCGGATCCGCAACCACCCGCAGCGGCCGCCCCTCTGGGGCGATGAGCCTCGCGACCGCGGTGCGTGCCGCGTCCGACTCCTCGCCGACACGGCGTGCGTGCGGGTAGACGAGCCGGCCCGCCGAGGTGAGCGCGATGCGCCGCGTCGTGCGCTCGAGCACGCGCATTCCGAGTGTTTTCTCGAGATCCGCGACCGCGCGGCTCACGGCCGCCTTCGGCACGCCGAGGGCGCGCGCCGCGGCCGAGAAGCCATTGAGATCGACCACCTTGGCGAGCATCGCGAGTTGCGCGGGCGTCCAGATCAGGCTCATGGCAGGCTCAATCCCGTTTTGGACCGGCGCTATTGTTTCACCAGAGAGGCACGCGCGCCAGCCCTCCCGAGGCTAGAATTTGCGACCCCTCCGCCGGACGACTCGAAAGGGAATCCATGAAGATCTCGATGCACGCCATGTCGGTGGACGTCTTTGCCCGCATGCTCGGCAATCTCTCGGCGCTTCTCGAGAAGGGCGCCGCGTACGCCCAGCAGCGCAAGTTCGAGCCCGCAGTGCTGCTCGCCTCGAGGCTCGCGCCCGACATGTTCCCGCTCACGCGCCAGGTGCAGGTTGCGTGCGATCTCGCCAAGAATTCCGTCGCGCGGCTCGCGGGTCAGGAGCCGCCGCGCTTCCCCGACACGGAAGCCAGCTTCGAGGAGCTGCACGCGCGCATCGCGCGCACGGTCGATTACCTGAAGAGCATCCCGGCGAGCGCGCTCGAGGGAGCGGAGACACGCGACATCAAGGTGCCCTCGCGCGGGGAGACGCTCGAGTTCAGGGGGCTCGAATTCCTCGAGCACTGGGCGATCCCGAACGTATTCTTCCACGTGACGATGTCGTACGCGATCCTGCGCCACAACGGCGTCGAGCTCGGCAAGCGCGACTTCCTCGGCTTGCGCTGACGCATCGCCCTCCTGGTCAGCTCGGGCGCCGGCCTCTCGAGCGCCCGCCCGAGTGCGACGCAGGCACACTTTTAGCTGTGCCGCGCGGCTTATCTCAATATGACAAATGGCAGCAGCTCACGCTGTCGGCTTTTTGCGAACAGAACGCGAGGGAAATCACGGCGGCGCGCGCCTCGTGCTGCCAACCTCACACGGGAGGGAAAGCGCTGCGCTTGAACGGCGTACGCTCGGTGTGCCAGACCAATACCGGGAAGAAGAACCTTTGCTGCATAAATTCAGGGCCGCGCGCGCGGCTGCCGAATCGCCCGTCGCGCCCGTGCCGACGCCTGCGCAGTCTGCGGGACCCGCGACCGTCGAGTCGCTGGGCCAGCAGCTGCGGGATGTGCTTCCCCCACGCCGACTGCAGTCGGTTTCCCTGTGCGATCACGAAGCCAACTGTCTGTGGCTGAGCGAAGGGGCGCTCGGACCCGATGAGCACATGCTGGTGATGGAATCGCTCGAGGTCCTCGGCGCCGATCCCTCGCTCCCGTGTCATGAGACCGCTCTCGAGGACGGGCGGCTCGCCGTGTTTCTGCCGGTCCGCGCCCCCATGGGAAACCTGGTCGGCGTCGCCATGATCCTCGCCGACAGCAAGTCCGTCGGCGATGACACGCTCGAGCGCATGACCGCGGCCCCGGTGCGCACGATCATGCAGCGCCTCGCGGTGTTGCTGAAGCCCTCCGGAGTTTTCGACGCCGCCGCACCGGAAGCTGAAGATCCGGAGGCTCCCGAAGTTGCGGAAGCTCCGGAAAGCGCCGAACCCGAGGAAGCTCCCGAGCCTTTCGAGGCCTCCGCCGCCGAGGTCGAGCTGGCACTGGTCACCGAGCTGGTCACCGAGGTGGAGGCCGCCCCGCCGGCTGCGCCGGTCGTCGAGCCCGCCTCCGACGACGATCTCTCCGAGACCATCATCAGCGCGGCCGAGATCGCCAGCATCCTCGAGCTCGAGCTGGTGGCCGATGAGCTGCCGTCCGCAGCGGTTGCCGAGCCCGCGCCGGCGCGAGAGGCTGTCAAGCCCGCCGCGGCCGCGCCCGCGACCGACAGCGCGGTCGCCGACTCCGGGATGCTGAAGCTCGAGTTCCTCGCCGAGCCGCCCGTCGTGCGGCCGGCCCCGAATCCAAGCGCCGTGGCGAAGAAACTCCAGGCAGCTTCCAAGGCCGCCGAAGTCGCGCCGACCCGCGGCCCGCGCCCGCTCCCGCCAACCGCCCAGCCGGCCCGCGCGAGCGCACCTGCGGCGGCACAGCCCGGCCGCGCGCCCGCCGCCCCGCCCGTCAAAGGCAAAGCGCCCGCACCCGCCGCCGCGCCACCCGTCAAAGCGGCCCCGGCCGCAGCGCCTGCGGCGCGCAACGCGGCACCGGCACCCGCCGCACGACCGGCGGCCGGGCGTCACCCCTTCGAGCCCGTGCCACCTCACTCGCGGCTCTCGCTCGATCACAGCGAGGACGTCGTGGTGCTCTTCGAGGCCGAGCCGATCGTAGTCCCGGCGCGCGCGGCAACGCCCGGCAAGGCCCCGCCCGCACCTCAGGCGCGCAGCTCTCCGCCGCCGGCGAAGCCCGCCGCGCAGCCGACGCGCATACCGCCGACTGCACGCATCCAACCGCCCGTGCGCAGCGCGCCCGCGGTCCGCACGCCGGCGGCTCGCCCCGCGCCCGCCACACCCGCAGCGCGGGCACCGGCTCCGACCCCGGCACCCGCTCCGGCCGCGGCCGCAGCTGCGGTGCCGGTCGCGGCTCCCGCCCCGGTCCCAGCCCCCGTAATGGCCGCTGCGCCCCCGGCGCCGGCCGCCGCGCCGAGCCCGCCGCTCGACCTCGTTCCCTTTGCGAAGCTGCGCGCCGGCGGTCAGACGCGCCGCTTCCAGGTGCAGCCGCGCGCGTCCGCTGCACAGCGCGATTCCGCGGCGCTCGATGAGCAGACCGTGCAGCAGCTGCTCGGCTGGCTCGCCGCCAATCGTGCCCAGTGGAACGGCGTGCCGACGAGCTTCACGGTGAACCTGTCGATTGCGACGCTCGAGGACGAGCGCTTCCTGCAGAAAATCGGCGCCTTGCTCAACACCCACGGCATTGCGGCCGAGATGCTCGGCTTTGAGATCGCCGAGTCGCTGTGCGCGCAGCAGCGCGCCAAGGTCGAGCGCTTCTTCACTTCCTGCGAGAAGCTCGGCGCGTGGATCGCCATCGACGACTTCTCGTTCGATTCCCAGGTGCTGCCGCTGATGCGCTCGAAGGCGCTGCGGATGCTGAAGCTCGACGCGCGGCTCACCGCCGCGGCGCTGCGCGACAAACTCTCGCAGGCCATGGTGGTCGCCACCGTGCAGGCGGCCAAGGTGCTCGGCATTCACTGCTCGGCCAAGAAGGCCGATTCGCACGCCTCGCTCCAGTACCTGGCCGCGATCGGACTCGATTACGCGCAGGGTGCGGCGCTGTCGCGCATCGTGCCCCTCGAGGCCATCGCGACCGTGACGGAATCCCGCCTGAGCGGGATGCCGTTGGTCGAAAGTAACCAATAAATTCAGCTTCTTATCGCCGCTCTGCCGACCCGGCAGGCGGGTGTGCCCGGAGGTTCCCTGCGACGAAGCGAGACGCACGCGCGGTCCACCCCGACGCGCCCGGCACGCCATATGCCCTAAGCTTCCCCGACCGGCCCGAAGCCGCGCACCATGCGCCGCGCGGGGGCGGCGCCCTATGAAGATGCCGACGCTCGAGCAATTCCGTAAGAACCGCAACGTGCTCTTCTGGACGCTGCACGCGGCGGGCTGGGCGGCGTACGGCATCACCCAGTACGTGGGCGCGCTCTTTTACGAAAAGCCCGCAAGCTACGCGCGCGTGTGGCTGGTCGCGGCCTTTGCGGGGTTCGTGCTCTCGGCGCCGATGCGCTACATCTACCGCCGGCTGTGGGGCCGCCCGCCGCGCACCATCATCGTCGGGGTGCTGCTCACCTGCTACGTCACTGCGCTCGCGCTGCGCATGGTCATCAATCTCTCCTACATCGAATTCGTCGCTCCGGATTGGCAGGTGCAGACGCTGTTCGAGCTCTTCGGCGGCGCGCTCTCGACGGCGTATCTGCTCTTGTGCTGGAGCGTGCTGTACTTCGGCATCAAGTTCTACGAGTCCAAGCGCCAGCAGGAGGAGGCGATGCTGAAGGCGGTGGCGCTCGCCCAGGAGGCGCAGCTGAAGATGCTGCGTTACCAGCTCAATCCGCATTTCCTGTTCAATACGCTGAATGCCATCTCGACGCTCATTCTCGATAACCAGAACCGCAAGGCGAACCACGCGGTCGCGCGGCTGTCGGAGTTCCTGCGTTACACGCTCGACCAGGACCCCATGAAGAAGGTGACGCTGCGCCAGGAGATCGAGGCGCTCGATCTCTATCTCGGCACCGAGCGGCTGCGCTTCGGCGAGCGGCTGCGGCTCGAATATGCGATCGAGGAGCCGGCGCTGGATGCGCTGGTGCCGAGCCTGCTGCTGCAGCCGCTGCTCGAGAACTCGCTGAAATACGCCGTCTCGCAGCGCGAGCAGGGCGGGCTCGTGCGCATCGAGGGGCGCACGCGCGAGGGGCTGCTCGAGCTCTCGGTGATCGACGACGGCCCGGGGCTGCCCGACGGGCCGCCGCCGAGCGACCGCCGCGGCGTCGGACTCGCGAACACGCGCGAGCGGCTCAAGGTGCTCTACGGCGAGAGCTGCCGCTTCGCGGCCATCAACTGTCATCCGGGACTCAGGGTCGACATGGCGCTGCCGCTCGAGACGGCGCCGCCTGAGGAGCGGGCGGCGCAGCGGGCGCTGACCGCGCGGCTTTCGGGAGGCGTCCACGCATGAAGGTGCGCACGATCATCGTCGACGACGAGGTACTGTCACGGCGCGGGATCGAGATCCGCGCGCGTGAGCTGCCGGACTTCGAGATCGTGGCGCAGTGCGCCAACGGCCGCGAGGCGCTCGCCGCCATCCAGCAGTACAAGCCGGACCTGGTGTTCCTCGACATCCAGATGCCGGTGATGTCGGGCTTCGAGGTGCTCGCCGCCCTGCCGCAGGAAACATTCCCGCTGGTGGTGTTCGTCACCGCCTACGACCAGTACGCGATCCAGGCGTTCGAGGCGCGCGCCATCGACTATCTGCTGAAGCCGATCGACGAGCAGCGCTTCGCCGAGGCGGTGGAGCGGGTGCGCGAGCACCTGCGGGCGCGCAGCGCCGCGGCGCAACGCGACCGCCTCATGCAGATCATCGCGGAGATCACCGGCTGCGGGCAGCTGGCGCTCGATGAGCTGCTCGAGCACGGCCGCAAGGCGCTCACCGGAGGGCGTCCCGAGATACTGCCGATCCGCCAGGGGCGCGAGACGGTGCGCGTGCCGGTGGCGAGCATCCAGTGGGTCGATGCGGCCGGCGACTATATGTGTATCCACGCCGCCGGCGAGACCCACATCCTGCGCGGCACCATGAAGGAGCTCGAGGACCTGCTCGATCCGAAGCTCTTCCAGCGCGTGCACCGCTCGACCATCGTGAACCTGCGGCTGGTGCGGAGCCTGCGCGCCCACATGAACGGCGAGTACTTCCTCACGCTCGAGGGCGGGCAGGAGCTGAAGCTCTCGCGCACCTATCGCGACAAGATCGAGTACTTCCTCTCCGGCTCGACCAGCTGAGACGCCCTGATTTGCCCGCAGGCACGGCTCGCGCGCCAGCGCGAATGAGACCTGCGTCACGAACCGCCCGGCCCGTCCCCGATCTGTGAGCCACCCCGACGCGGCCATCGGAGGGCGCTGCTTAGATATGTCTACGTATGGAAGCTGCGTCCCGCCCGCCCGTGGAATCGGTGCCTGATTTGCCGGTCGAGGAGCCGGCAGAGGGGGCTGCGCCCGCGTCGAAGGCCAAATCGGGCCCCGACGCCGCCAAAGAGGCTCCGGCGCCCGCGGCAGTCGACACGGAGTCGACCCAAACTCTCCTGAAGCCGGAAATGCTCGTCGGGGGGGATGACGAGCCGACCATCCCCGGACTCCTTGAGCCGCCGCCCGAGGTTCCCCAGATCCTCGAAGTCGATCCCGATGCGCCGCTGACGCTCGATAGCGGCGTCGAGGTCGACAAGATGCTGTCGACGCCGCCGCCTCCGCCCTCGCAGGCCGCGCCGGCTCCGACGCTGCGCGCGGCAACGGCTGCCGACGAGCCGCTGACCCTGTTGCCCGACTCAGACGCGAGGCCCGCGAAGCCCGCCGCGGCGGCCCCCACGGTAAAGCCCGCGAGCGCGAGCCCCTCACCGGCCGCGCAGAAAGGCGCCGACGCCGCGCCTGCCGCCGCGCCCGCGCTGGTGCCGCTCGCCAAACGCGCCTCACTCAGCGCCGCCGCCCAGAAGCTCGCGGCGGCCTCGGTCGCCGCGCCCCAGAGCGCGGTGAACCCGCCGAAGCCCGTCGCTCCGGCGGCCCCGGTCGCACCCGTGAAAGCGCGCGCCGCTCCGACGGGAACGGCCGCGAGCGTCACGCCGATTGCAAAGAAGCCAGTGTCGGCGGCCCCGACGACTCCCGCGGCGCCGGATTCGCCCCCGGCGCCCGCGACACCGCCGCCGGCGGAAGCACCCTCGCTTGCGAGCTGGGCCAACGCGCGCGCCGCCGCCGCCGCCTCGGTCAAGGGTGCGACGAGCGCCGCACAGCGCCCGAGCGCCCCCGCGGCGAAGCCCGCGCCGCCCGCTCCGGCAGAGAAGCCCCGTGCCGCTTCGGCGAGGCCCGCCCCGGCGCCCGCCGCCTCAGCCCCCTCGGGCGGAACTCCGGCGCGGGGAATGGACCGCGACTTCATCGCGCGCAACCAGGTCGTCGAGCGCTATCTCTCGGGGAAGCTCCCGATCAAGGCGGCGACCGACTTCGAGCGCTACTGCAAAGAGCACCCGCAGCTCCTCGATGAGCTGGGACTGCCGGAGCGGGTCAACGCGGGCCTCCGGCTCCTCGAGGCGAGCGGCAAGCCCGAGCCCTGGCAGGAAGCCTCGAAGCCCATCTGGCAGCAGCCCGCGGCAATCTTCGGCACCGCCGGTCTTGCCATGGTTCTCGCGCTCGCGCTCTCGATCGTCGCGGCCAGCAGCGCCAGCAAGACTCACAAGATCCTCGACCTGCAGCGGCAGGTGGTCGAGCGCTCGCTCGATGCGGCGACCAGCACCCGGGTCGTGCGCCTGCTGCCGAACCGCTCGGGCGCCTCCAACACGCCGGCGATCGTGATCGGCGGCAGCGCCGCGCAGCTCGTCGACTTTCACATCGACGAGTCGCGCTCGCCCTATAAGGATTTCCGCGTGACCATCGACCGCCTCGACCAGGGGCGCGTCATGGTCATCGACAATCTCACCAAGGATTCCAACGGCCACCTGCGCGTTGCGGTCAACAGCTCCGCCTTCGGCCCCGGAAACTACCTGCTGACCATCGAGGGGCTCACCATGCGCCTCGAGCCGCAGCCCGACTCCTGGGTGACGATCGGCGTCGCGCAGCGCTGAGATTTCAGCGCGGCTCACCGACCCGGAAGCTGCGGAAGGCCGATCATGGCAGGTGCCGTCGGAATCTCAGGCAGCACGGTCGGGGCCCTCGAGGGCCGGATCCGCCAGGATCAGATCCAGCTGAATGATTGGACGACGTGCGTGTCGGCCAAAACGCCCAAGGGACAGGCCGCCATACAGAAGCTCTCCGGCGAGATCAGTGCCGCCAAAGAGCAGATCGGCAGAGCTCTGCAGGCCCAGCCCGCCGCGCCATCGCCGGGCGCACCGAGCCGCCCCGGTTCGGTGGATGTCTGGGCCTAGTCCCGGAAAGCGCTGGCAGCTTTCTAAGCCCGCAGCGTCGTGAGCGGCGGCTGATTCACCACCGAGCGCGTCGCGAGCCAGCCCCCCGCCGCCACCAGCAAGGCTCCCCCGACGATGCCGACTCCCCAGGGCGTGAGATCGAACGCGTAGCGGAGCTCGAGCCAGCGCGTCGTGAGGAAGTAGGCGGCGAGCGAGGCCCCCGCCGCGGCGATGAGTCCCGAGAGGGTCCCCAAAGTCACGAACTCCGCGAGCACGCCCTGCACCACGGTGCCGCGGCTCGCGCCGAGCGTACGCAGCATCGCGCTCTCGTAGCGGCGCTCGTCGCGGCTCGACTGAACGGCCGCGAGCAGCACCGTGAGACCGGCGAAGAGAGTGAAGACGAACACGCTCTGCACGGCGAGCGCCGCCTTGTCGAGCACCGCGCGCACCTGGGTGAGGAGCTCGTCGATGTCGAAGATCGAGACGCTCGGGAAGCGGTGCGCCAGCTCGGCGAGCGTGCGCGCCGTGCCGGGCGTGAAGTAGGCGCTCGTCATGTAGGTGCCGGCCACGCGATCGAGCACCCCCGGGGCGAACACGATGAAGAAATTCGGCTGGAAGCTGTCCCACTTCACCTTGCGGATGCTCGCGACCGTCGCCTCGATCGTCTCGCCGCCAATGTCGAAGGTCAGCCGATCGCCCAGTTGCAGGCCGAGCGCCTCCTGAAACTCGCTCGCGAGCGACACCAGGGGCTTGCCGATGTCCTCCGGCGTCCACCAGTGTCCGGCGACGATGCGGTTGTCGCTTCCTAAGTCGGTGGTCCAGGTGAGATTCTGCTCGCGCGTCGCGAAGCCTTCCTCATCGCCCCGGCCGCCGCGGCGCCCCTCCTCGACCGCGCGGCCGTTGATGGCGGTGAGGCGCCCGCGAATCATGGGCAGCACGCGCGTGGTGCGCGCGCCCTGCCCATCGACGTAGCGGATGAAGGCATCGCGCTCGCCCGGCGGGATGTTGATGAAGAAGTAGTTGGGCAGATCCGGCGGGAGCGTGCGGCGCCAGTCGCTGTTGAGATCATCGCGGATGATGCCGAGCAGCAGCAGCACCATGATCCCGGTGCCGAAGGCGACGAGCTGCACGACGCTCTCGGCGCGCCGGCGGCTCAAGTTGGCCACCCCGAAACGCCACGCCACCCCCACGCGGCCGCGCAGACGCCCCGCCAGCAGCACCAGCCCCGTGCCGGCAAGCGCCAGCACCGCGAGAAACACCGCGAGCCCCGCGGCGAGATAGAGAAACAGCCGCGCGTCCCGCACCACCCAGTAGATGAGGAGCAGCACCACGGCGACCGCGGGACCGAAGGCGAGCAGCACCAGGGGTGGCGGCGGACCCACGTCGCGGCGCAGGACGCGCAGCGCCGGCACACGCCCGAGCTGAATGAGCGGCGGCAGCGCAAAGCCGGCGAGCACCGCGATCGCCGTCAGCAGACCTAGAGCGAGCGGCGCGGCACTCGGGGCCGGAAGCTCGGTCACCGCCAGGAGCCCGCGGATCGTGCGCAGCAGCCACTCCTGCGCCAGGAATCCGAGCGCCGAGCCGAGGAGCGCCGCGATGAGGGCGAGCGCGAGGAGCTGCAGCACCGCAACGCTCAGCGTGAAGGCGCGCGTCGCGCCGAGGGTCTTAAGCAGCGCCACCGTATCGAGGTGCCGGTGCACGTAGCGCCGCGCGGCCATCGCCACCGCAATCGCGCACAACAGCACGCTCACCAGACTCGCGAGGCTCAGGAACCGGCCGGCGCGGTCGACGGCGTTGCGCACCTGGGGGCTCGCGTCGGTGATGTCACGCAGCCGCTCGCCGCGCAGCTTGTGCAGCGACAGCCAGCCCTTGAAGTCCTCGATCGCGGCGCGGTCGCCGGCGAAGAGCCCGGCGTAGCTCACGCGGCTGCCGGGCTGGATGAGGCGGGTGGAGTCCAGGTCCGCCGCGTTCATGATGAGGCTCGGCGCGAGCTCGGCGAAGGTGCCTCCCTGGTCGGGGCGCGAGATGAGCACGCGCGTCACGCGAAAGGTCGCCGCGCCGATCGTCAGCTGCGAGCCGACCTTGCCGCCGACTGCGGCGAGGAGCTTCGAGGCGGGCCAGACCTCGCCAGGCGCGGGAATACCGGCGGCCGGCGTGCCCGGCGCGAACGGCTCCGCGGCGAGGAGCAGCCGCCCGCGCAGCGGGTAGCCCGCCGTCACCGCCGTCACGTTGGTGAGCTGGCTGGCATCGCCGTTGAAGACCACCGAGAGGAGCGAGGTGCTGCGCGCGGAGGCGAGAGCGCGGCGCGTGGCCTCGGCGAAGTAGCCATCGCTCAAGGGGCGGGGGCTGCTCAAGCGGATGTCGGCCGCGAGCACCGAGCTCGCCTGCAGCGCCACGGCGGCGCTGATGCGCCCGACCAGGAAGCCGACGCCGGTGAGCGCGGCGACCGCCACGGTGAGCGCAAGCAGCAGCACCCCGAGCTCGCCCGAGCGCCACTCGCGCGCCAGCGTCCGCAGTGCGAGCCGTGCGGCCCTCATACGATCCGCCCGGCTTCCATGCGCAGCATCCGGCCGCAGCGCGCGGCGAGCTCGCGGTCGTGGGTCACGAGCACGAGCGTCGTATGGGCGTTGGCGTTCAGCTCGAAGAGCAGCTCCCCGACCCGCGCGCCGGTGGCGGTGTCGAGGTTGCCGGTGGGCTCGTCCGCAAACAGCACCGCCGGACGGGTGACGAAGGCGCGGGCGATGGCGACGCGCTGCTGCTCGCCGCCCGAGAGCTGGCGCGGGTAGTGCCCGGTGCGGCCCCTGAGCCCCACACGGGTGAGGGTCTCGGTGGCCGCGCGGCGCGCATCGGCACTCCCGGCGAGCTCGAGCGGCAGCATCACGTTCTCGAGCGCGGTGAGCGCGGGAATCAGGTGGAAGGACTGGAACACGAAGCCGACGCGCTGCGCGCGCAGCCGTGCGCGCCCGTCCTCATCGAGGCGCGTCAAGTCCGTGCCCTCGAGCAGCACGCGCCCCGAGGTGGGTGTGTCGAGGCCGGCAAGGAGCGCGAGCAGCGTCGACTTGCCGGCCCCCGAGGGACCGGCCACCGCCACCGACTCCCCGCGCGCGATCTCGAGCGACACCGAATCGACAATGGTCAGCGCGCCTTCCGGGCTGCTAACCTGCTTGGAGAGGTTTTCGGCCTTGAGAACACTTACACGAGTCGCCGGCGCCTGCGCGCTCGGCGTGGGGTTACTGCTCATCGCGCTCGGGGCCGAGGCGGCCTCCGGCCGCACGATCCTCGTGTTCGGTGACAGCCTGAGCGCCGCATATGGACTCGCTCCGCAGGAGGGTTGGGTCGCATTGCTCGCGCAGCGACTGCGCTCTCAAGGGTACGGATACCAGGTCGTCAACGCCAGCGAAAGCGGCGAGACGAGCGGTGGAGGGCTCGAACGGTTGCCGCGCGCGCTTCAGCTCCACAACCCTAAGCTCGTGATCCTCGAGCTCGGCGCCAACGACGGGCTGCGCGCGCTGCCGGTCACCGAGATGCGCGCCAACCTCGAGCGCATGGTGGAGCTGGCGCGCGCGGCCGGCGCGCGCGTGCTGCTCGTCGGCATCCGCATTCCGCCGAATTACGGGCCGCGCTACACGGGTGAGTTCGAGCGCGTATTCCCGGAGCTCGCAAACCAATATCATCTGCCGCTGGTGCCGTTCCTGCTGGAGAAGGTGGCACTCGATCCGGCGCTCATGCAGCCGGACGGGATGCACCCGAACGCCCGCGGGGAAGCGCCGGTGCTCGATACCGTATGGCCGTACTTAGAGCCACTCCTCTATAAGAAACATCAAAGCGGGGGTAGTTGATGGACAAGATCTGGCTGAAGGCGTACCCGCCGTACGTGCCGGCGGTCATCGACCCGTCGAAGCTGCGCTCGCTCAAGCAGCTCCTCGAGGAAACCTGTGCCAGGCACGCCGACCGGGTCGCCTACATCTACATGGGCACCACGATCACTTACGGCCAGCTCGACACCCTGTCGCGCGCCTTCGGTGCGTGGCTGCAGCGCGCCGGGTTCCGCAAGGGCGACCGCATCGCCATCATGCTGCCGAACACCCCGCAGTATCCGATCGCCATGTTCGGGGCATTGCGCGCCGGGCTCATCGTCGTCAACACCAACCCGCTCTACACGGCGCCTGAGCTCGAGCATCAGCTCACCGACGCGGGGGCGACCGCCATCGTGGTGCTGGAGAACTTCGCCCACGTGGTGGAGAAGGCGCTGCCGCACACCAAGCTCAAGACCGTGCTGGTCACCGCCGTGGGCGACTATCTGCCATTCCCGAAGTCCGCGATCGTCAACTTCGTCGTCCGGCGCGTGAAGAAGCAGGTGCAGCCCTGGCACATCGCGAGCGCGACCTCGTTCAAGGGCGCGGTGAGCGCGGGAATGAAGCTGCCGCTCGCCCCGGTCGACCTAGGTCCCGACGATCTCGCGTTCCTGCAGTACACGGGCGGCACGACCGGAGTGTCCAAGGGCGCGATGCTCTCGCACGGCAACGTAAGCACCAACGTGCTGCAGGCGGAGGCCTGGATCGGCGAGAGCCTGCCGGATCACGGGACGCTCCTCACCGCCATTCCGCTCTATCACATCTTCGCGCTCTCCTGTAATTGCATGGTGTTCGCGCGCCTCGGATGGCGGAACCTCCTCATCATCAATCCGCGCGATCTCAAGTCCCTGATCGCCGATATGAAGCGCTATCCCTGTAACTTCATCTCGGGCGTCAACACGCTCTTCAACGCCATGCTGCACGCCCCGGGGTTCAACGAGATCGATTTCAGCGGCCTCAAGATCTCCCTGGGCGGCGGCATGGCGGTGCAGGGTGCGGTCGCCGCGAAATGGAAAGAGGCGACGGGCAACGTCCTCTCACAGGCCTGGGGCCTCACCGAGACCTCGCCCGCCGCCTGCATCAACCCGCCGACCGAAGGGTTCAACGGCTCGATCGGCGTGCCGATCCCCTCCACCGAGATCGCCATCAAGGACGACGCGGGTACCGATCTTCCCCTCGGGCAGATCGGCGAGATCTGCGTGCGCGGCCCGCAGGTGATGAAGGGCTACTGGAACCGCCCGGACGAGACCGCCAAGGTGATGCTGCCGGATGGATACCTGCGCACCGGCGACGTCGGCCACATGGATGAGCGCGGCTTCGTTTACATCGAAGACCGCAAGAAGGACATGATCCTGGTCTCGGGCTTCAACGTGTATCCGAACGAAGTGGAGGCGGTGGTCGCCGCACATCCCGGGGTCCTCGAGGCCGCGGCAGTGGCGCAGCCCGACGAGCGCTCGGGTGAGGTGGTGTCACTCTTCGTAGTGCGCAAGGATCCGGCGCTCACGGAGAAGGACATTATTGAATACACCCGCCAATCTCTTGCAGGTTACAAAGTGCCGAAGCATGTGTATTTCAAGAATGAGCTGCCGAAGTCGAATGTGGGAAAGATTTTGAGGAAGACTCTGAGAGAAGAATTAGGTAAGACTTGATGTATACCCCTTGAGTTCCGATGGAAAATCGCCAATGCGCACAGCAAGCAGCCGTCGAGCGCGCGACTACCGGAATGGGGGCGTAATGAGTGCCGTGGCGGCGGTGTTCAGGCCTTTAGCGGGGGTACTCGTAGACCAGGGAGTCAGTAGCCCGGAAGCCGAAAGTTTGTTGAGAGCAATTTGCGTTCACCAGGTGGCAGACGCTCAGGCGATTCGTGGAAAGAGGCCAAACGCGTCCAGAATCGCGTTGCTGACAGGTTTGGATCGTAAAGAGGTTGCTCGGATTCTAAAGCACCCGCCAAGAGTGGATCCCGCGCTAGAGAGGCGTTGTCACCGCGCAAACAAGGTGCTTGCTGGTTGGTACGGCGACCGGAACTTCGTTCACAACGATAAGCCTCTGGTACTTCCGATTAAGGCTGCCGGAGGCAAGCGCCCAAGCTTTTGGACGTTGGCAAGTCGTTACGCGCCCGACGTTTACCCTGGACTAATTCTCCGCGAACTGTCTCGGGTCGGCGCGTTGGAGAAGTTGCATGATGGGCGGGTACGCCCGCGGCTGCGGCGCTACAGAGTCAAGCACCTCAACAAGGACTATCTCAGCGAATTGCGGATACGCGTGCAGGATCTGTGTGCATCGTGATGCCCTCCCGTTGATGGCGTCACGATAGGAGCAGGAGCGGACTACTTCACCTGATTCAAAACTGTGGGGACCGCTTAACCGACAGGATGCCGGTTCAATTCCGCGCAGCCGCGCCAGGTAGTTTGGTGGAGCCAAATAAAAACCCCGCGGCATTGTTAGTGCCGCAGGGTTCCGAGCGCTCTCGCTTAGCGTGGTTTGATGTTTCGCTGTTGCAGACCGAACCGGTTCGCGCTTATTCCACGACCCATTCCGCCGCGGAAACCGCCGCGAAAACCCAATGAACCCAGTCCGTGAGCGAACGGCGACCTGGCCATTCCACCGCTGCCGCTGATACCACCACTGCCGCTGATACCGCCACTGCCGCTGATACCACCGCTGCCGCTGATACCGCCACTGCCGCTGATACCACCGCTGCCGCTGATACCACCACTGCCGCTGATACCGCCGCTGCCGCTGATACCGCCACTGCCGCTGATACCGCCGCTGCCGCTGATACCGCCACTGCCGCTGATACCGCCACTGCCGCTGATACCGCCACTGCCGCTGATACCGCCACTGCCGCTGATACCGCCACTGCCGCTGATACCGCCACTGCCGCTGATACCACCGCTGCCGCTGATACCACCGCTGCCGCTGATACCGCCGCTGCCGCTGATACCGCCGCTGCCGCTGATACCGCCACTGCCGCTGATACCGCCACTGCCGCTGATACCACCGCTGCCGCTGATACCGCCACTGCCGCTGATACCGCCACTGCCGCTGATACCGCCACTGCCGCTGATACCGCCGCTGCCGCTGATACCGCCGCTGCCGCTGATACCACCGCTGCCGCTGATACCACCGCTGCCGCTGATACCGCCGCTGCCGCTGATACCGCCGCTGCCGCTGATACCGCCGCTGCCGCTGATACCGCCGCTGCCGCTGATACCGCCGCTGCCGCTGATACCCCGAGCACCTAACGGTGCGGCGTTACTCGCCACGCTCGCCAATGCAGCCACCACCGCAGCCAGAATTACCGTTCGTGACGTGTTCATGAATTTGCTCCCCATTTTGTGTACTCCTTTACTTCTGGTTCCCAAGTCCCGCGAGAACATCGATCTCTTGTAAGGCCGGCCGACTGCTCTGTTCAGGGGCTTTGTGTGGTTCCGCCTCTGCCGCAATCCCGCCAACCTGATCTTCAAAAAAGTAAATGCCGACCCCGTATCTCTTCCCCGAGTCATTTCGCTCCGAGGCCGCCAAGCGAGTGAGAAACGTGTCCAGCTCCGCCAGCAGCTCCTGGCCCCTCTCGCCAGTGAGAGCCAAAAACTTGTCGCGGCCGTTTTCCGTCAACGGCTCGTCTGAGGTGACCGCGCGCTCGAAATACAAAGGGTCCGTGTTGAGCCGCAGTACGTTGTGCACAAAGCTCGCGGTCACGCTCGCGAGGAAGCGGCCCATGCGCTCGATGCGCTTCACGTCTGCGCCCTGGGGGAGATACGCGCGCGACAGGCAACGGACCGTCGCACCCTCGATGACCTCCACGGAACCCGCAGCCACCAGCTCATCGAGCAGTGCGTCCTCCTCGACTCCGCGGCAGGCCGTCTGCACCAGCTCGCGGAAGCTGCGACGCGGGGAGCCCGGCGTAGGGTGCAGATCCAACTCGAGCGCGAGACCGTACGCTCCGGAGAAGCCCGGCTGCGTGTGCCAGACCGTGAGGAGGTTAGTTACTTGATCGAGGCTGACCGAGGAGCGAAGGCTATGCGGCGCTCCCAACCGCGACGCTTCGCGCAGCGCGCTGACATCCGACTTCGCAAGTCCCGAAACGACCGCGAGCCGCGCGTCGGTTGTTGGTCTCTTCTGGTCGCGCAGCCGCGCTTCGAGCGCCTGGATGTACACGCGACGCACGACTCCTGCGATCTCGCCCGCGGAGATTCCGTACTCGAACGCGACGCGCATGAGTGGCTGCACGAGAGCAGCAAAGACGCTCAGCACTGCCTCTTTTTCTCGGCTCGTTTTAGTCATGCTGCAGTTGCTTTGTTGTGACATAACTCTAGGCAGTTCAGTCACTTATGTCAATTTACAATGACATGACGGGTCTACAGGGTCCTCTGGATGGCCATTAAACCCAATGGAAACAGTTAGTTAGGAGAAAAACGCGGCCGGCCGGCCGTGTCGCGCCGAGTGAGAAACGGCGCACGGAATGCGGGAACGGGATGGGTTAGGCGGCTCGCGTCGCGAGCCGCGTTCAGGTGCGCTCGGCGGGGTCGAAGAGTCGCTGGTGCTCGAGAATCGCGTAGCGGTCGGTCATCCCGGCGATGTAATCGGCCACCGTGCGCGCGCGACCCATGTTGGGACTGGCCCCTTCTGACTTGAGCGCCTGGTCGCGATGCTCGGGCGGCATCAAGGTGACGTCCCTGAAGAACGCATCGAACAGCTCGCGCACCACGCGGCGCGCCTTCGCGGTCATGCGCAGCACCTTGTAGTGCCGGTAGACCTGCTCGCGCAGGAACTCCTTGAGCTCGAGATGCTCCTCACGGCACTCATCGCTGAGCGCCGCGAGCGGCTTTTCGTGCGCGCGCACCTCGTCGATCGATGTTGGTTTCGCTTGCGCGAGCTGGGACTGCGTCGTGTGGATGAGATCGAGCACGATGTGATTGATCATGCGGCGGATGATCTCGTGCACCAGCCGCCGCTCGCTCAGGTCCGGATAGCGTGCCACCACCACCTCGTGCTGGCGGCGGAACATGCGCGTCGCGCGCAGCGCGTCCACCGTGAGGAGCTGCGCGCGGAGGCCGTCATCGACGTCGTGATTGTTGTAGGCGATCTCGTCGGCGAGGTTGGCGATCTGCGCCTCGAGCCCCGGTTGCTGGCGCTTGAGGAAGCGCTCGCCGAGCTCGCCGAGCTCGCGCGCGTGGCGCACCGAGCAGTGCTTGAGGATTCCTTCACGGCACTCGAAGGTGAGGTTGAGCCCGCGGAACTCCGCGTAGCGCTCCTCGAGCTCATCGACCACCCGCAGCGACTGCAGGTTATGCTCGAAGCCGCCGTAGTCGCGCATGCACTCATTCAGCGCGTCCTGGCCCGCGTGCCCGAAGGGGGTGTGCCCGAGATCATGCGCGAGACAGATGGCCTCGGTGAGCGGCTCGTTGAGGCGCAGCGCGACCGCCGCCGAGCGCGCGATCTGCGCGACCTCGATCGAGTGCGTGATGCGCGTGCGGTAGAGATCGCCCTCGTGGTTCACGAATACCTGCGTCTTGTAGACGAGGCGCCGGAAGGCGTTCGAATGGATGATGCGGTCCCGGTCGCGCTGGAATTCGCTGCGCAGCTCGGGCCGCGGCTCGGGGTGGCGCCGCCCGCGCGAGCGCTCATCGTGCGCGGCGTAGGGCGCGAGAAGCTCGGCGGCGGGCAAGACGTCGTTCACCGGCGCCCTCACGCGCAGTACGCCTGGAGGGTGCGCTCGAGCGCGTCCTCGGGATAGTCGGCCGTCAGGAACGCGTTGCCGATCCGGCGCAGCAGCACCAGGCGCAGCCGCCCGCCGAGGATTTTCTTGTCGATGCGCATGTGCTCGAGGACCGTACCGGGCGCGACGCCCACTCCGCGGGTGGGAAGTCCGGCGCGGTCCACCAAGGTGTGGACCCGCACCAGCTCCTCGGGGCTGACGAGGCCGAGCTCGCGCGACATCGCGGCGGCCATCACGAGCCCGGCCCCGACCGCTTCCCCGTGCAGCCACCTGCGGTACCCGGTCGCCGACTCGACCGCGTGTGCGAAGGTATGGCCTAAGTTGAGCAGCGCCCGGTCGCCGCGCTCCTCGCGCTCGTCTCGGCCGACGATCATGGCCTTGATCTCGCAGGAGCGGCGCACCACATGGGCGAGCGCCTCGGGCTTGCCGGCGAGGAGCTCGCCCAGATGCTCCTCGAGCCACTCGAACAGCGTCGCATCGCACATGAGGCCGTACTTGATCACCTCGGCGAGCCCGGCGCGCAGCTCGCGCGGGGGGAGCGTTGCGAGCGTCGCGGTGTCGGAGATCACCGCCACCGGCTGATGGAAGGCGCCGATCAGGTTCTTACCTCCCGGGTGGTTGACCCCGGTCTTGCCGCCGACAGCCGAGTCCACCTGCGCGAGCAGCGTCGTCGGCACCTGCACGAAGGCGACGCCGCGCTGATAGCAGGCCGCCACGAAGCCGGCCAGGTCCCCTACCACCCCGCCCCCCAGGGCGATCACGGTCGAGTCGCGGCCGAAACGGTTGCTGACGAGCACGTCGAGCACCCGCGAGGCATTCTCGAGCGTCTTGTGCACCTCGCCGTCCGGCAGGATCACCTCGAGGCGCCGCTGGGCGGAGAAATTCGCCTCGAGCGCCGGCAGGTAGAGCGGTGCCACCGTGGTGTTGCTCACGATGAGGAGGTCGCGTCCCGGCACGTGCGGGCGCAGCGCGTCGGGGCGCGCGAGCAGTCCCACGCCGATCAGGATCGGGTAGCTGCGGGTGCCGAGTTCGACCTTGAGGGTTTCCACTGCGCGCGGGGAATCAGAAGCCAAGCTTGGGGGGCAATTCGCGCCGGCGGCAGTATACGTGAGCGCTCCCTTCAGCGGGCCGCGGGCGGGCGTTTGAGGAGCCGGAGGATTTCCTCGGCTACCACCGGCACCCGACGGCCGTCGGTCGACACCGTGAGGTCGGCGATCTCGCCGTAGAGCGGCGAGCGTACGTCCATGAGCGCGCCGAGGCGATCGGCGATGTCACCCTGCTCGAGCAGCGGGCGGTTGCGCCCGTGCCGGACGCGGTCGGCCTGCTGCGTCACCGAGGTCTCGAGGTAGACGACGCAGCCGCGTTCGGCGAGGTGCCGGCGGTTCTCCGGCGCGAGCACCGCGCCGCCGCCGGTGGCGAGCACGATGCGCTCCAGCTGGGTGAGGGCCTCGATGGCCTCGCGCTCGCGCGCCCGAAACCCCGCCTCGCCCTCCTTCTCGAAGATGAAGGGAATGTCGACGCCGGTGCGCCGCTCGACCTCGGCGTCGCTGTCATAGAAGGGCATCCCGAGCGAGCGCGCGAGCTGTCGCCCGACCGCGGTCTTGCCCGATCCCATGGGCCCGATGAGGAATACGCTGGTCTTGCCGAGCACCTTGAAGCGAAGGATACCCAAACGCCGGGATCAGGATCGCTTCGGCGGCTCCGGGTAGAGACGCAGGAAGCCCTCAGTCGCCCTGCGTGCGCGGCGGGCAAGCGCCGCGGCCGAGGGAACCTCCCCGAGCCGCAACAGCACGCGCATGAAAAGATCGCCCCAGAGGAGCGCCAGGTACTGCTCAGTCAGCGCCTGCAACTTCCCGCCGCCGATGAGCCCGGCGGCCCGGGCACGCGCGAGGACTTTACGCACGGCAGCGCGGCTCGCCCGCCGGCCGTTCGCATCGAGCGTCCGCGCCACCTCGGGCGAGCGCGGCGCCTCGAGGATGGCCAGACGAAAGACCGCGATGACCTCCGGCGCACAGATCTCGCGCAACAGCACCGTGCCGAAGCGCGTAAGCAGCGCGGCCAGCATCTGCCGGTTCCGCGGCCGCGGCAGCGCCGCCGGCACGCGCATGCGCTGCGCCCGGTCGGCGATGCATTTGGCGAGCATTGCCTGCTTGCTGCCGAACAGTGCGTAGAGCTCGCGCTTCGAGACGCGCGCGCGCCGCGCGATCGCGAGGGTGCTAGCGCCCCCATAGCCGCTTTCGATGAAGGTTTCCATCGCGGCGCGGAGAATCCGCTCGCGCACCGTCGCGGCGGGCTCCGGGACTCGGATCGTCGCTGGTTGTGGTGCGATCGTCGCTTGGCGCATGGTTCCCCGCTTGCCTTGGTACTGGATAGTACCATAGTATCGGCGCCCTGGTACCCGTAGGTACCAAAGGCGACGGATGCGGCCTGCGCTGCCTTCGGTCGGCTGATTTCAGTCAAGGAGATCGAGAGTGACGCAGCCCGCATCAATGCCCGCCGTCGTGCGCCTGACGCACGTGTCGCGCCTCTATCAGGCCGGCGCGCTCGAGGTCAGGGCGCTCAACGACCTCAGCCTCGAGATTCCGCCCGATCGCTTCTCCATCGTCATCGGCGCCTCGGGCAGCGGCAAGACCACGCTCCTGAACCTCATCGGCTGCATCGATGCGCCGAGCGGCGGCGTGGTCGAGGTCTGTCAGCAGGACATCGCCACGCTCGACGACGACGCGGTGGCGGACTTCCGCGCCCGCAACATCGGCTTCATCTTCCAGACCTTCAGCCTGATTCCGGTGCTCTCGGCGTACGAGAACGTCGAGTACCCGCTGCTGCTGGTCGGCATGCCCGCCGCCGAGCGGCGGCGGCGGACGCTCGCGATGCTGGAGGCGGTCGGACTCGCCGCCCAGGCGCAGCGGCAGCCGAACGAGCTCTCCGGCGGCCAGAAGCAGCGCGTGGCGATCGCGCGCGCGCTGGTGAAGCAGCCGCAGCTGGTGCTGGCGGACGAGCCCACCGCCAACCTCGACAGCACCACCGGCGCTGCCATCATCAGCCTCATGCGCCGCGTGCAGGCCGACTCGCATACGACCTTTATCTTCGCGACGCACGATCCGCAGCTCATGTCGCACGCCGACGAGATCTTCGCGATCCGCGACGGCGCGCTGCTCGAGCACCGCAGGATCGCACCATGATGAGCGTGCTCGTCAAGATCGCCTGGCGCAACATCGTGCGCAACCGGCGCCGCTCGCTCATGACCGCATCCGCCGTCGCGGCGGGCGCGCTCGCCATGCTGCTGTTCCTCGGCTACACGACCTACATCTTCCTCGGCATGGAGACCGGCAACGTGCAGCACCTCGGGCACCTGCGGGTATTCCGCGCCGGCTATTTCCTCTATGGCGCCGGCAACCCCACCGCCTACGGCATCGACGGCTATCGCGACGTCATGCGCCTCATCGGTGAGGACCCGGTGCTCAAGCCGATGATCCGCGTGCTGACTCCCACCCAGTCGCTGATGGGCATCGCCGCCAACTATCACGGCGATACCGGGGCCTCCCGCACCTTCTTCGGCGAGGGACTGATCCCATCGGACCACGACCGCATGCTGACCTGGGATCAGTACCATACGGGCATCTTCCATCCCCTCGATCCGCCCATGTCGGATGCCGACGAGACCCGCGGGCTGGTCGGCACCGGGCTCGCGCGGATCCTGAACCTGTGCGCGCCGCTCGCCCTGCCGGACTGCCCGCCGGCGCCCGCAGCGGCGCACCCGGACGAGCATCCGGGGAAGGTCAACGCCGACATCGCCGAGCTCGCCGCACGCGACGCCCCGCAGGGAGCGCGCCCGCGCGAGGGCGCGCAGATCGACCTGCTCGCCGCCACGGTGGGCGGTGCGCCCAACGTCGTGAGCCTCACCGTGGCCGGCGCCCAGCCCCAGGGCGCCAAGGAGCTCGACGATGCCTACGTGCTCATGCACCTCGCGCTCGCGCAGCAGCTCGTCTATGGCCGCGAGGAGCACAAGGTCACGGCGATCGTGCTGCAGCTGCGCGAGAGCCGCTACATGAGCGCGGTGCGCGCGCGGCTCAACGCGCTGTTCCGCGAGCGACACCTCGACCTCGAGGTGCGCGACTTCGCCGAGCTGGTGCCCTTCTACGGCCAGGTGATCCGGCTCTTCAGCAGCATCTTTCTCTTCATCGCGCTCGTCATGGGCATGATCGTCCTCTTCGCCGTGGTCAACACCATGACCATGAACGTCATGGAGCGCATCAACGAGATCGGCACCAGCCGCGCGATGGGGGTACGGCGCAGCCGCATCCGCGCGCAGTTCCTCCTCGAGGGCACGCTGATCGGCCTCATGGGCACGGCCGTCGGCGCGGCGCTCGCCATCCTCATCGCCGCGCTCGTTAACCGCAGCGGAATCACCTGGATCCCTCCGGGCAACGCCAGCGCGATCCCGCTGCATCTCGATGTGCTCGGCCGGCCGCTGCTCGCGCTCGGCATCTGCGTGGGGCTGGTGCTGGTGGCGACGGCGGCGGCGCTGCTGCCCGCCAATCGCGCGGCGCGTCTGTCGGTCGTCGACGCGCTGCGGCACATATGAGCAGCCGGGCGCTCGCCGTGCGATTCCTCGGCGCGACACTGCTCGTCTCGAGCGCGGCGCTCACGGCGGCGGCGCCGGCCGCGGATGCCCCGAGCGCGCGCGAGATCGTCGCCGCCACCGACCGGGTCCGTAATCCCGGCGAGCCCTTCCGCGTCACCGTCACGCTGACCGAGTACGTCGGCGGCAGTGAGCGCAATCACGACCGGCTGGTGGTGTTCTCGAAGGAGGACCCGGGAACGCACCAGTTCCGCAACCTCATCCAGTACGCCGACCCGCCGCGCGATGCCGGCAAGAAGGTGCTGCTCGACGGGCATTCACTCTGGTTCTTCGATCCGGCCTCCAACATCAGCATCCGCATCTCGGCGCAGCAGCGCCTCATCGGCCAGGCGGCCATCGGCGATGTGCTCACGGTCAACCTTGCGATCGACTACACGGCGACCATCACCGGCGTCGAGACCATCAAGGACGCGGCGCGCGCCGATCGCAACTGCTGGCATCTCGACCTCAGGGCCGCCAATGACCAGGCGGTATACGCCCGCGTCGAGTACTGGGTCGAGCAGGGCACGAACTTTCCCGTCAAGGGCAAGTTCTACTCCGACAGCGGGCGGCTGCTGAAGATCCTCTACTACCGCAGCTTCGCCCCCGAGCTCGGCGCGGTGCGCCCGACCGAGGCGGTGATCATCGACGCGGTCGACACCTCGCTCGCCACGACCGCGGCGTTCGGCGACTACCGCAACGCCGACATTCCCGACGCCTGGTTCCAGCGCGACTACCTGCCGCGTCTGCAGGTCAAATGAAACCTTGCCCGCGGCTCGTGCGGGTCCCGTCGGGCGCCGTATTGTGGGGCGTACTGTGTGCCGCGCCCGTGGCAGCCTGGGCGGACCCGCCGGCCGGCCCGCCGGTCTCGCAGGAGAATCAGGACCTCGAGCTGATTCCACCGCCGGCGCAGGCTACACCAGGAGCCGCTGAGAAGGCCGCGGCCCAGGGAGGCGGTACGCAACGCCTCTACGCGGAGAACGCCTTGACCGTCGACTCACTGCGCGGAGAGCTGCTCGTGCCGGCGCCACCGCCGCCGCCCTTCGACTGGCAGGAGCGGCTGTTTCTGGATGCGCGGCAGCAGTGGAGCGCGGGCGGCGGGCTGCGCTTTTACCTGAGCGACCGACTCAACCTGCGCGCGGAGAACGACCTGAGCTTCCCCACGCAGGAGAACCTCATCAACGACCTGCGCGAGCTCTACGCGAGCACCGAGCTCGCGACCCGCACCTACCTCGATGCCGGCAGGATCAACTTGAAGAGCGGCGTAGCGCTCGGCTACAACCCGACCGACTACTTCAAGACACGCGCGGTGGTCGAGCCGCTGTCCGCCGATCCCACGGTGCTGCGCGAAGACCGGCTGGGGACCGTCATGGTGCGCGCCGAGCACATCTGGGAAGGCGCCACCGTCACGGCCGCCTTCGCGCCCGAGCTCAGGGACCCGAGCCCGATCTACACCAACCTCGATCTGCCGAGCTTCGATCCGATGCTCGATCGCACCAACGCGGCCAACCGCGCGCTCATAAAGAGCAGCCTCAACATCGCGCCGGACTTCAGCCCGGAGATCCTGATCTACCGCGAAGGCGCCACGACGCTGCTCGGCGCGAACCTGACCGCAACTCTCGGCCAGCGCGTGGTCGGCTATCTGGAATGGAGTGGCGGGAGGCAGGCGCCGCTGATTGCGCAGGCGCTCGCGTTCGGGCGCGAGACCGGCACGCTGCCGGCCGGCGCACCCGACCCGTTCGCCGATGCCGCCGGCGTGAGCTGGCAGAATCAGCTCGCCATCGGCGCGTCCTGCACCCTGGGAACGAGCGTGACGCTCAATCTCGAATATCACGGCAACACGGCGGGCTTCTCGGGCGCGGACTGGAACGAGTGGTTCGCGCTCGGCACGGGCCGCAGCGCGCACGACCCGCTCGTGCTCGAGCTGTGGTATCTGCGCGAGTACGCGCTCGATCAAGAGCAACTCGCCAGCCGCCACGCGCTGTTCCTGCGCGCCGACTGGGTCGATGCCTTCGTGCCGAAGCTCGAGCTCACGGCGCTCGTCGATGCGGATCCGCACGATGGCTCGGCCCTGGTGCAGCTGAGCGCCCAGTACTATCCGGCCGACAAATGGACCATCGGTGGCCAGCTGATCGGTTACCTCGGCTCGCGGCATTCGAATTTCGGCAGCGTGCCCGAGGCGGGGAGCGTGCTCGTCAGCGTCGCGCGCTATTTCTAGCCCCGTGCTCTCCAAAACGCCGCGGCCGCCTCGAAGGCGGCCGCGGTCGTGCATCAGCTTAAGAAGCGCGCGTCAGTTGGTGACGTTCACGCCCTCGCGGACGATCTTCGGGGTAATGAAGATCATCAGCTCGTCCTTGTCGTCGGTGTGGTCGGTGTTCTTGAACAGGTGCCCGAGGATCGGGATATCGCCGAGGAACGGCACCTTGGTGTCGTCCTCACGCTGCGTGGTCTGCAGGATCCCGCCCAGCACCACGGTCTGACCGTCGTTCACCAGCACCTGGGTCGAGATCTCGCGCGTGTTGATCGAGGGCACGTTCACGCCGCCCGAGGCGACCACGATGGTGCCGACGCTGTCGTCGCGCACGTCGAGGTCGAGAATGATGCGGTTATCGGGCGTGATCTGCGGCGTGACCTTGAGCGACAGCACCGCCTTCTTGAACTGAATGGTGGTGGCGCCGCTCGAGGCCGACTGCTGATACGGAATCTCGATACCCTGCTCGATCGTCGCCTCCTTCTGGTTCGCGGTGATGACCCGCGGGGAGGAGATGATGTTCGCCTGGGTCTCGGCCTGCGCGGCGTTGAGCTCCAGGTCGACCAGCACGTTGTTGCCCACCAGGCCGAGCGCGATCGAGCCGGCGGGGTTGGTCACCGGCAGGTTGACGTTGTAGCGGTTGATGGCCGCCGGGATGCCGTAGGTCGGCAGCGGCACCGGCGTCGTGCCGGCGTTGATCGCGCTGTTGATCGCGTTCTGCCCGGTGATGAAGGTGGTCGCCTGGGTGTCGATTCCCGCGGCCGTGCCGGTGGTGTTGTAGAGCGTGTTGCCGTTCTGGTGAAACGCCGTGATGCCGAAGATCGCCCCGAGCTGGCGCTCGTAGTCGTTGTTCACGATGACGATGCGCGACTCGATCAGCACCTGGCGCACCGGAATGTCGAGGGTCGCGACCAGGCGGCGGATGTCGGCCAGCTTGTCGGAGGTATCGAGCAGCAACAGGGTGTTGGTGCGCTCATCCACCGCCACGCTGCCGCGCGCGGACAGCATCGAGTTGTTCTGCGACTTGATGAGCGCCGCCATGTCCTGCGCCTTGGCGTAGTTGACCTGCAGGTACTCGGAGCGCAGCGGCGCCAGCTCCTGCACGTCCTTGCGGTGGGCGAGGTCGGCCTTCTCGCGCGTGGCGAGCTCGGCCTGCGGGGCGACGATGATGACGTTGCCGTCGCGGCGCTTGTCGAGGCCCTTGGTGCGCAGCACGATGTCGAGCGCCTGATCCCACGGCACGTTCTGCAGGCGCAGCGTCACGTTGCCGGTCACCGAGTCGCTCACCACGATGTTCTGGCCGCTGGCGTCGGCCAGCAGCTGCAGCACCGCGCGGGTGTCGATGTCCTGGAAGTTGAGCGTCAGCCGCTCGCCGGTGTAGACCGGCTTCTCCTCGGCCACGGCGTTCGCCTTGCGGCGCGGCGCCACTTCCACCACGTACTGGTCGTCCGACTGGTAGGCGAGCTGCTCGTAGTCGCCGCTGGCGTTGATCGCGATGCGCGCGCCGTTGCCGACGCGCGAGACGTCGAAGCCGGTTACCGGAGTGCCGTAGTCGGTGGCATCGTAGCGGCGCAGCAGGTTGGCCGGCACGCCGGCGTCGGTGAAGTCCACCAGGATCTGGCTGCCGACCTGGTGCAGGCTGATATGAATGTGCGGGTCGGAGAGCTTCACGACCACACGCCCCGCGCCATCGGTGCCGCGGCGGAAGTCGATCGAGCGCAGCTCGCGCATGCCGCCGCCGCCGCCGGAGCTCGCGGCCACGGTGCCGCCGCCGCTCACGACGCTCGGCGCACGGGTGGCGACCGCGGACGCGGCGGCGCCGCTGCCGAGGGTCACGATGATGTTGTTGCCTTCGACGTGCGCGTCGTAGGGCATCAGCTTGTCGAGATTCAGCACCACGCGCGTGCGGTCCTTGGTCTCGGCCGCGAGGATCGTGTCGAGGCCCGAGGCGTGCACGTCGATGCGGCGCGAGGGGAGCGCGAGGGTCGTCCCGGGCAGATCGAAGGAGATGCGCGCCGGGTTGTCGATGGTGAACGACAACGGCTGCGGCGCGGGTCCCGACAGCCGCATGGTGAGCTGCAGCTGCTGTCCGGCAAGCGGCTGCACGTCCACGGCTTGGAGGCTCAGTTGATCCTGCGCCAGTGCCGGCGTACCCGGGGCGACCGCAAGGGCCCCCGCGATCACGACCCAGGCGGCGGTGCCGAGGATGCGCTTGAACAGGCTAGAGGCATGCATTGCGAGGACTCCCTGCTGGACCTTACTCGTTCAGGGCGAGCGCCGCGGGCCGCTCCATGTACCCGCCGAGGCTGTCCGGAACGATTTCGATGAGGCTGATTCTGGACGGTGAGATTTCGGTGATCTTGCCTTCGGCCTGGCCCAGGTGCTCGCCCACCGCGACACGATGCACCAGGCCGTCTTTGGTCTGCACCAGGCCGAACATGCTGCCGCCGAGGCGCAGCGTGCCGACCATCTTCAAGGTGTCGAGCGAGAACTGCTCGAGGAACTCGCGGTTGCGCTTCTGGTCGGGACGCACGCCCGCGAGTCCCGCGCCGACGCCCGGCGCGCTCGGCATGAACGGCGAGCGCATCTCCGAGTCCGCGTACACATAGGTCTCGTAGGGCTTGATCTCCGGCAGCGGCTCGACGCGGCCACCGGGCTCGTGCTTGGTTTCCTCGATGAAGCGGCTGAGCTCATCGTCGGCGCTCGAGCAGGCGCTGAGGACGAAGTAGCCGAGACAGGCGAGCGCCACAGCGAGGGGACGGAGCGCGGAGCGGTGTTTCATGTGCTGCATGGCTCAACCCTCAATGGGCCGCCGGCGGAGTCGGCCGGTGGGTCACGGGGCCCTTCTTCTCGGCCTCGCCGGCTGCGATCTCGTCCTCGTCGAGGTAACGATAGGTCTTGGCGGTGAGCTCCATCGACAGCGCGTCGTAAGCGTCCTTGCTGTCGGGCTTGATGGCGATGTCATCGAGCGTGACGATGCGCGGGAGCGCGGCAATACCGCTCACGAACTCGCCGAACTGGTGATAGCTGCCGGTGAGGCGGATTTTGATGGGCTTCTCGGCGTAGAAGTCCTTCTTCACTTCGGCCTGGGGCTGGAACAGCTTCTCCTGCAGCCCCGCGGCCAGGCCGGTCTGCGAGATGTCCACCAGCAGGCTCGGCACCTCGGTCTTGCCGGGGAGCTGGCGCAGCAGCGCGCCGAACGAGCGCTCGATGTCCTTCAGCTGCTGCTTGTAGATCTCGAGGTTGACCGCCTTGGCGTGCTTGGCCTTGAACTCCGCGCGCAGCGTCTGCTCCTCGGCCTCACGCTGCTGCAGCTCGGGGCGCTGCGCGCTCCACACGAAGAAATAGATGAGCCCGATGGTCACGGCGATGAACGCCACCACCACCGCGCCGGCGCGGAAGGCGAACGGCCAGCGGCCCGGCTCGCGCGGGTCGAGTGACCGCAGTTCCTCGAGCAGGTTCATTGCTGCATTCCCCCGCCGCCGAGGCTCGCCTTGCGGATCTTGCCCGGCGCTGCCGGCTTCTTGCCCGGCTCCTCCGTGGCTCCCGCGGTCACCTCGTCGGCCGTCATCGTGAAGTTCGAGCCCGGGCCCTTGGCGGTCTGCACCACCTCGAGCTCGGGGTTGCGCAGCCACTCGGAGGCGTCGATGTTGCGCATGAAGGAGGAGACGCGCGTGCTCGACTGCGCCACGCCGTCGAACTTCAGGCGCTTGTTGGCGCCGGCGCTCACCTGCTGCACGCCGGTGAGATATACCCCGTCGGGGAGGGTCTTCACGATCTCATCGAAAACGTGCACGATTCCGGGCCGCGAGCGCTGCAGCTTCTCGATGACCTCCATGCGCGCGATGAAGCGCTGCTTCTCGGTCTCGAGGCTGTTGATCTCCTCGATCTGCTTGTCGAGCATCTTGATCTGGGTGCGCAGCAGCTGATTGCGGCGCTGCTGGCCGGCGATCATCGAGTCGAACATGAGGTAGGCGGCGAAGGTGGTCACCATGGCGGCGAGCACCGCGACGCCGAGCGCCACCAGGAAGGCGAGCTTGCGCTCCTTGCGTTGCCCTTCACGCCAGGGAAGTAGATTTATGCGTGGCATGTCAGTCGAAACTCCGCAGTGCAAGCCCGCACGCAGTCAGGAGCGCGGTGGCATCACGTTGCACCGCCTGCGCCTTGGCGCGTGAGGACAACTTCATCTGGCCGAGCGGGTCGCCCTTCTCGGCGGAGATTCCCACGCGGCTCGAGATCACCTCGGCGACGCCCGGGATGTTGGCGCAGCCGCCGCACACCAGGATCTTCTCCGGCTGCTCGCGCCCGGAGCCGGAGGCGAGATAGAACTGCAGCGAGCGGCTCACCTGCTGCGTCATGTCGTCGATGAAGGGGTCGAGCACCTCGGACTGGTAGTTGCCGGGGAGCCCGCCTTCCTTCTTGGCGCGCCCGGCCTCCTCCATGGCGAGACCGTAGGTGCGCATGATTTCCTCGGTGAGCTGCTGTCCGCCGAAGGCGAAGTCGCGCGTGTACACCACCTTCAGGTTGCGCAGCACGCTGAAGGTGGTGCTGCTCGCGCCGAAGTCCACCACCGCGATGGTGCGGTCGATGCCGCCGTCGGGCATCTGGTGCGTCATGAGCTTGCAGGCGTTCTCGAGCGCGAAGGCCTCGACGTCGACGATCTTGGCGGCGAGCCCGGCCGCCTTGACCGCGGCCTGGCGCTGCTCGACGTTCTCGGTGCGCGTCGCCACCAGCAGCACGTCGTTGGAATCGGGATCCTTGTCGTTCACCCCGAGCACTTCGAAGTCGTAGCTGACCTCATCCATCGGAAAGGGGATGTACTGGTCGGCCTGCATCTCGACCTGCGCCTCGAGATCGCCCGTGCGCAGCGAGCGCGGCATCTGGATCACCTTGGTGATGGCGGCATCGCCCGAGATCGCGATCGCGACCTCGTCGCTCTTGGCGCCGGCGCGCTTGACCGCGCGGCGGATGGCCTCGCCTACCGCCTCGGCATCCACGATCGCCTTCTCGTTGATGGCATTCTGGGGCGTGGGCTCGGCCGCGTAGGCTTCGACCCGGTATTGGCCGCCCGCCATCGCCAGCTCGATGAGCTTCACCGACGAAGTGGTGATATCGAGACCGAGGAGCGGCCGGTATTTCCGCTGAATAAGGAACATTTTTTATTTCCTTTTCAGGATATTACGCCTGAAAGTAACCGCCCTGTATAAATCCGGAGACACTATATATCAGCGCAAAGTTAAATTGAACGTGAGGAGCCTCACGGTTCCGTGGAGCCGCCGAGGCGAGCGAAGGCGAACCACCAAGGGCGTCACGCCTGGGCGTCGGGGGGTCCTGGGTCAACCAAAGTCGCTGCGTCTTGTCCAAAGCGTCCTGTAAGGGGACGGCGACAGCCGGACGGACCAATGCGGGATGGGTGCGCGGCGAGGTGAGCGGCTGAACTGCACTCGCTGAAGCGCGTGGCCCCTCGCAGCGGAGTGCGTTAACGTTCGAGCCGGCAACCCCGCTGTCATAGGCACGTACGTCCCGTAGACCGGAGGCTTTGCGTCCCCACCTTTCGGTGAGTTTGCCCTGATGCGGCGGCTACTATGCATAGCGCACCGGGCGCGCGCAAGCGGAGAGAGTTGGTTTCTGTGAAATGGAATTACTTTCGGATTATGACCATCGTCGCCGGTTGCGTGATGTTGGTCACATTTCTCGGGGCGTACGCGCTCGCCGGCGCTTACGTCTACCTGCTACCCACGCTCCCCTCCACCGATGCGATGCGCAACGCGGAGCTGCAGGTGCCGCTGCGCGTCTTCAGCCGCAGCGGCGAGCTGATCGCGCAGATCGGCGAGCAGCGCCGCATCCCGGTCACCTACGCCGAGATCCCCGAGCTCGTCAAACACGCCTTCGTCGCCGCCGAGGACGAGCGCTTCTTCGAGCACCACGGCATCGACTACTTCGGCGTGATCCGTGCGGCGGTCATCGACGTCATCTCCGGCCACAAGACCCAGGGCGCCAGCACCATCACCATGCAGGCGGCGCGCAACATGTTCCTGAGCCTCGACAAGACCGCGCGCAGGAAGCTGCAGGAGACCTTCGTCACCTACCGCATGGAGCACGAGTTCACCAAGCAGGAGATCTTCGGGCTCTATCTCAACGTCATCTTCTTCGGGCAGCGCGCCTACGGCGTGGCGGCGGCGTCCGAGGCCTTCTTCGGCAAGACGCTCGACAAGCTCGACGTCGCCGAGGCGGCTACTCTCGCCGGCGTCCCCAAGGCGCCCTCGAGCTACAACCCGATCGTCAATCCTGAAGCTGCCACCGCGCGGCGCGCCTACGTGCTGCGGCGCATGCGCGAGCTCGGCTACATCGACGCCGCCACCGCCGAAGCCGCCAATAAGGAGCCGATGCACGCGCGCGCGCACGCGCCGCTCTTCGACGTCGAGGCGCCCTATGTCGCGGAGATGGCGCGGCTCGAGCTCAGACAGCGCTTCGGCGCGAGCGCCGAGACCGCCGGCTACAAGGTCTACACGACGCTCGACGGACGGCTGCAGGCCGCCGCGGTGCGCGCGGTGCGCATCGGACTCATCGAGTACGACCGCCGCCACGGCTGGCGCGGCCCCGCCGGACACGTCGAGCTGCCCGCGACCGGCGCGCCCGACTTCGATGATCTGGTCGATGAATACGCCTCGATCGGCGACCTCTCGCCCGCGATCGTGACCTCGGTCGAGGAGCGCGGCGTCCATGCCTACGTGAAGGCGGTCGGGCCCGTGACCATCGACTGGGACGGGCTCGGGTGGGCGCGCCGCGCGGGAGCCAACGAGACTGTAGGACCACCTCCGAGCAAGGCCGCGCAGGTGCTCAAGCGAGGCGACGTCGTCTACGTGGTGGCGGACGAGGCCGGACACGCGCAGCTCGCGCAGGTGCCCGAGGCGCAGAGCGCACTGGTCGCGCTCGATCCCAACGACGGCAGCATCGTCGCCCTGGTGGGCGGCTTCGACTACTTCACCAACAAGTACAACCGCGTCATCCAGGCGCGCCGGCTCCCCGGCTCGGGCTTCAAGCCCTTCCTCTATTCCGCGGCGCTCGAGCACGGCATCACTCCGGCGAGCGTATTTCTCGACGCGCCGATCGTGCTCGAGGGCAACGGCGCCGAGGAGGCCTGGCGGCCGGAGAACGACTCGCGCCAGTTCGGCGGGCCGACGCGGCTGCGCGAGGCGCTGGTGCACTCGCGCAACCTGGTCTCGATCCGGGTGCTGAAGGAGGTCGGCGTCGACAACGCCATCGACTACATCAGCCGCTTCGGCTTCGATCCCAGGACCATGCCGCACGACTTGACGCTCGCACTCGGCACGCTGGAAGTGACGCCGCTCGAGCTGGCGACCGGCTACGCCGTGTTCGCCAACGGCGGCTACCGCGTGCAGCCCTACTTCATCGACCGCATCGAGGATGCCGCCGGACAGGTGGTGTGGCGTGCCGCGCCACACATGGTGTGCCGGCAGTGCGATGAGGGCGGCGGCGGCGCGGCGCCGCAGGCGCCCGCCACGGCGGTCAAGGTCGCCAATACGGCAGCGGCCGGCACCTTCCCGGGGAGCGACCCGCGCCAGGCCGCCCCGGGCGAGACCGCCGGCGAGACGCACGGCGAGCCCGCAGCGCTGCCGGCCGCGCAGATCGCGCCGCGCGTCATCACCGCGCAGAACGCCTATCTCATGTCCGACATGATGTCGGACGTGATCCGCCACGGCACCGGCCGGCGGGCGCTGGCGCTCGGGCGCGACGACATCGCGGGCAAGACCGGCACGACCAACAAGGCGGTCGACACCTGGTTCAACGGCTTCACGGAGAATCTGGTCGCGACCGTGTGGGTGGGCTTCGACCAGGAGCACCCGCTCGGCGAGAGCGAGGAGGGCGCGCGCACCGCGTTGCCGATCTGGATCGCCTTCATGCGCGAGGCGCTGCGCGGCGTCCCCGAGGAGCGCCGCGCGATGCCGGACGGGATCGTCAGCTTACGCATCTCGCCGCAGACCGGCGAGCTGGTGAGCGACGAGAACCCCGGCGGGGTGACCGAGATTTTCATGGCGAATCACCTGCCACAGAACGAGCCGGGCATGATGCAGAGCGCCGAGGGCCAGGCGAGCGGCGAGCCGATCTTCTGACGATGCGAGTGAGGCGACATCCGACCCGCGGCGACAACCTGCGGCGCGCACTGGCGCAGGAGGCCGCGCGCATCATGGCCGAGCACGGCGTGCAGGACTTCCTCATCGCCAAGCGCAAGGCGGCCGAGCGCCTCGGCGTGACCGACGTGGCCGCCGTGTTACCCAAGAACCGCGAGATCGAGCTCGCGCTCGCCGAGTACCAGCGCCTGTTCGGCGGCGAATCGCACGCCGAGACTTTGAGCGCGCAGCGCCGCGCGGCGCTCGAGGCCATGCGGCGCTTACGCGAGTTCGAGCCGCGCCTGGTGGGCGCGGTGCTCGCCGGCACCGCCACCGAGCATTCCGACGTGCAGCTGCATCTGTTCGCCGACCGCGCCGAGTCGGTGACGCTCAAGCTCATCGACGCGGGGATAGCCCACGAGGTCACCGAGCGGCGGGTCAAGCTCGACGCCGAGCGCGTGCGCCCGTTCCCCGGAGTGCGCTTCTCGGTCGACGATCATTCGATCGAGGCGACGGTGTTCCCCGCCGACGGCATCCGCCAGGCGCCCGTGAGCCCGGTCGACGGGCGACCGATGCGGCGCGCCAACGCCTTCGAGGTCGAGGCGCTGCTCTCGGATACGCTCGAGTAGCGACGGGATTCTCAGGCGGAATTCTTAAGCGCGCTTCTTGACGTCGACGTAGTCGCGCCGCGTGGCGCCGGTGTAGAGCTGGCGCGGCCGGCCGATGCGCATGCCGGGATCGGAGATCATCTCCTGCCAGTGCGCCACCCAGCCCACGGTGCGCGCGACCGCGAACATCACCGTGAACATCGAGCGCGGAATGCCGATCGCGCTGTAGATGATCCCCGAGTAGAAGTCCACGTTCGGGTAGAGCTTGCGCGACAGGAAGTATTCGTCCTTGAGAGCGATCTCCTCGAGGCGCTGCGCCAGCTCGAGCAGCGGATTGTCGCTGCGCCCGAGGGCGGCGAGCACCTTGTGGCACATCGCGCGGATGATTTTGGCGCGCGGGTCGAAGTTCTTGTAGACGCGGTGGCCGAAGCCCATGAGGCGGAAGTGGCTCGACTTGTCCTTGGCCATCGCCAGGTACTTGGGGATGTTGTCGACCGAGCCGATCTGCTCGAGCATCGACAGCACCGCCTCGTTGGCGCCGCCGTGCGCCGGACCCCAGAGCGCCGACACGCCCGCGGAGATCGCCGCGTAGGGATTGGCGCCGGTGCTGCCGGCGAGCCGCACCGTCGAGGTGCTGGCGTTCTGCTCGTGGTCGGCGTGCAGCACGAACAGGAGGTCGAGCGCCTCGCACGCCACCGGATCGAGCTTGTACGGCTCGCACGGCACCGCGAACAGCATATTGAGCAGGTTGGCGGCGTAGTCGAGCTCGTTGCGCGGATAGATGAAGGGCTGGCCGACCGAATGCTTGTGCGCCGCCGCGGCGATGGTCGGCAGCTTGGCGATGATGCGGTGGGAGAAGATCTCGCGGTGGCGCGGGTTATGGATGTCCATCGTGTCGTGATAGAAGGCCGACATCGAGGCCACCACGGCCGACACCATCGCCATCGGATGCGCGTTGTGGTGAAAGCCGTTGAAGAAACGCAGCAGCGTCTCGTTCAGCATCGTGTGATAGCGGATGTTGCCGATGAACTCCTCGAGCTGCCTGGCCGTCGGCAGCTCGCCGATCAGCAGGAGGTACGCGACCTCCATGAACGAGCTCTTCTCGGCGAGCTGCTCGATCGGGTAGCCGCGGTAGAGCAGCACGCCGGCATCGCCGTCGATATAGGTGATGCGGCTCTCGGTCGCCGCGGTCATGCCGAAGCCCGGATCGTAGGTAAAGACGTCCAGGTCCTTGTAGAGCGAGGCGATGTCGAGCCCCGCGGGACCGATCGTGCCGCTGCGGACCGGGAGCGCGGCGCTGCGCCCGCTCTCCGGATCGGTGAGTTTGAAGGTCTTCTGAGTCATCGGCGCCGCGGCTTCCATGGCCGGCGCTCGGCGCGGTAATGCGCGCAGAGCGCCTGAATCCAAGGAGGTTTACATGGACCGCGCGCGACAATCAAGGCGCGCCGCCGCCGTTGTGAGGCGGCTCACCCGAAGGAAGGAGGAGCTCCGGACCGCGAGCTGCGCGCCGAGCCGCGCCTCGAGCGAGCTACTTCGGCGCGCTGGCCGCGGCGTACTTCTTGCGGAACTTGTCGACGCGCCCGGCGGTGTCGACGATCTTCTGCTTGCCCGTATAGAAAGGATGGCAGCTCGAGCACACCTCGACCTGCAGGTCATGCCCGAGCGTCGAGCTCGTCTTGAACGTGTTGCCGCACGTGCAGGTGACGGTGATCTCTTTGTAGTCGGGATGGATGGCGGCTTTCATGGCGGCTCGCGGACGGTTGGGGCTCACGCCCTAGATGGGGTGTGGGCGCTCGAGTTAAAGGGCGCGGGAGTTTAGCGGCAGTGCCGCCTTGCCTCAAGCCGCCCCGCTACAGGAACTCCTACAGGTGTCGCTCCTTATCCACAGAAGCTGTGGACAAGTCTGTGGAAGAACGGGGCCGCGAAGGCTCGATTTCCCGGCCAGATTGCATAATTGTTACTTTGATCAAATTTTAACCAGGTATTTTTGCCCTGTGTTTTCAATGATTTACATGCATCATGTCCAGCGGCTTGGGCGCTTTGCCCTGTAATTCACTCATTCTCCGACGGCGCCTTCCGCGCCTGTGAATAAAGGCCGCAGGCTGTCCCGGCTGCCGCCGGCCGGGGCGATTGACAATGCGAAACGACCGTACATTCCCGGGCTTTCAGGCATGAAATCGGTGAGCAGATCGTTGAGGAAGCGCAGGCCCAATTCGCTCGGGCGGTACCCGGCGGAGGTGCGCTCGAGGAGACCGCGGGCCAGGGATCGCTCGAGCGGGGCGCCGATGCGCGCGCTCTCGAGCCCGGTGCGCCCAACGAAGTCCTCCAGCGAGAATCCCGCCGTGAGACGCAGCGCGTTCAGCATGAACTCGAACGGCAGCTGCTCGGGAGACACCGTGTTCCGCGTGAGCTCGCCGGGGACGGCGGCGAGATAGCGGCGCGGCTCGCGCGGCTGCACCGTGCGCACGATCTCCCCGCGCTCGGGGAAGGTGAGCTTGCCGTGCGCGCCGGCGCCCACGCCGAGGTAATCGCCGAAGCTCCAGTAATTGAGGTTGTGCCGGCATTGCCGCGCCGGGCGTGCGTAGGCCGACACCTCGTAGTGACCGAAGCCCTCCGCCGCGAGGAGCGCCGCGCATTCCTCCAGCATTGCGGCCGCCTCGTCCTCATCGGGGAGTGTGGGCGGACGCGCGGCGAACAGCGTCCCGGGCTCGAGCGTGAGCTGGTAGTGAGAGAGGTGCGCGGGCGCGAGCGCGAGCGCCTCCCCGACGTCGCGCAGCGCAGCCGCGCGGTCCTGTCCGGGAAGCGCATACATGAGGTCGAGATTGAAATTGGTGAGTCCCGCGGCGTGCAGCTCCGCGGCTGCGCGGCGCGTCTCGCCGGGCGAGTGGATGCGCCCGAGCGCCGTGAGCGCTGCGGAATCGAAGCTCTGCGCGCCGAGCGACACACGCGTCACGCCGGCGGCCCGGTACTCGCCGAACGCGCCGCGTTCGATCGCCCCCGGATTCGCCTCGAGCGTCACTTCCGTCTCGGCGGCGAGCGTGAGGTGGCGGCGCGCCGCGCCGAGCACGCGCGCAATGGCCTCGGGCGGGAACAGGCTCGGCGTGCCGCCCCCGAAGAACACGCTCACCACGGGTCGCCCCGCGACTTCGGGAGCCTGCGCCTCGAGATCGCGCGCGAGGCGTGCGACGTACGGGTCCGGCGCGAGCGCTCCCTGCAGCGTGTAGGAATTGAAGTCGCAGTACGGGCACTTGCGCACGCACCAGGGGAAGTGCACGTAGAGAGAGAGCGGCGGGGCGAGGAGCGCGGGCATGGCTTGGGCAGTATGCTTGCGCGCAGGTCGGCGGTGGTGAGCGCGGTCGGCTCATCCTTTGCGCTCGGCAAGGGAATCGACCCGCTGACCCTGGCGCGTCGAGCCCGCACGGTCGAACTGGCGTCGGAAGCATGAGACACCATTACTCGATTAATCGATCATTACTGGCCTAAAGATCGATTTTAGAGGCAGAAGAACCTTGCCATCCGATTGCCATCAGGGGTTATAATCTGATCTATTAATCGAGCGTTATATGCTCAAGGCATGATTAAACGAGCATGAAGGTCACCCAATCCGCGCTCTTGAGCTCGAGTCAGGCTGCCGAGGCGAAAAAGCTCGGCTCCGTGCTCGCGCGGCTGCGCATCGCCCGCGGCGTCAAGCAGGACCAGGCAGCACTGCGTGCCGGCCTGTCACGAAACACAGCTTACCGGCTGGAGAAAGGCGATCCCGGGATCGCGGTGGGTCAGATCCTGCGCTACCTCGAAGCCATCGTGCCGGGCAAGACGCTGCTGGAGCTCTTGTCCGAAACGGATCCTGCATTGGCCGCACTAAGCGCGAAAGAGCAGCGGCGCCGGGCGCGGGACCTCTCCAAGCGCGAGCTCGACGAGCTCGACTTCTGAAGCCATGAGCGCGGCGGACCAGAAACTGTTCGTCTTCGCCTACATCGACACGGAGTGGCTGCCGTGCGGCCAGCTCACCCTGAGCGAGGACGGAGCGAAGCTGCTCGCGTCGACGTTCGCGTACGGGCTGCGCTATCTGCTGCGTCCCGGCGCTCTAGAAGTTGATCCCGTAGCCTTAAGCATTCGCGACAAGCTCGCGGTGCGCGGCAAAGCTCTGTTCCCACCCAACAATCTCCCGTCCTTCGGTGGAATTCGCGATGCGGCCCCCGATGCCTGGGGGCGGCGCGTCATCGAGTCCCGCCTCAAGGTGCCCGCCAACAGCCTGCCGGAGTCGGCCTACCTGGTTCACGCGGGCAGCCAGCGTGTGGGAGCGCTCGACATCCGCTCTTCCCGGGATTCGTCGGCCACGCCGGGCTTTGGCACCTGGAACAACCTCGAGTATCTGATGGAGGCTGCGCAGCGGATCGATGAGGGCTTGCCGGTGCCTGCCCCCCTGGAGGAGATCTTCGCGGAGGGCAGCGCGCTCGGCGGTGCCAGGCCCAAAGCAACGGTTCGTGATGACGAGCGGGTGTTGTGGCTCGCCAAGTTTCCGAGCCGGAACGACGCGCTGGCAGTGCCGGTCGTCGAGACGGCGACCCTGCGGCTGGCGGCCGCTGCGGGTCTCAGCGTGCCTCAGGTCAGGCTGATCGAGCTGGGTTCCCGGACAGTCATGCTCATCCGCCGCTTCGACCGCTATTGGGCCAAGGCCGGTCAGGATGCCCCGCTGCCGGAGGATTTCCTCAGCACCGCTCCCGCGTACGGTCTGGCGGAGAAACGCTTGGGGTTCGTCAGCGCGCTCACGCTGCTCGCGTGCGACGAGATGGACTCACCGACCAAGTCCTATGGAGATCTGGCGCAGGCGGTGCGGCGCTACTGCCACCCGCGCGTGATCCGCGAGAACAATCGCGAGCTCTTTGAACGCCTGGTTTTCAACATCCTCGTCAACAACGACGATGATCACCTGCGCAACCACGGCTTCGTCTGGGACCCGCGCCTTCCCGGATGGCGCCTGAGTCCGCTCTACGATGTCATGCCGCGAGCAAGTCTCTCGCCCGAGCGGCGCCTGCACCTCGGCGTCGGACCCGAGGGGCGGATTGCCACCCTCGACAACGCCTTTGCCGGACGCGAGATGTTCACGTTGTCGGCCGAGGCCGCCGCCGAGAGCATCGCCAGGATCTGGAGGATCGTGCGCGAATGGAAGGTGTACTTCGAGGGCTACCAGGTACCTTCCGATCAGATCGAGAAGATCGCGCCCGCCTTTCGGCACCTCGACAATCTCTCGACAGCGTCACTGCGCAAGCTGATCCCCTGAGCGCACGGGCTGCGCGGCACGGGCTATGTCAGGCGGCTCATCCAGTGCTGCATGGCCAACTGCGTCAGCACGGCGATAAGTAAGCCCCAACCGAAGCTCATGAAGGTCCCGATGATGATGTACTCGGTCAGCTTGCGCTGGCTCGAGTCCCGCACGTCACCAAACCGCAGGATCGACTTGGCCGTGATCAGGAAGCCCACGCCCGCCGGCTGGCCGATCAGGATCAGCAGCATCACCAGCGCGCGTTCCAGCCAGCCGATATAAGTGCCGCCGCTCTCGAGCCCTGCGATGTCCCCGCTCAGCTGATGCGTGAAAGGCGCGGTCGCCTTGCGGATGACGATCGCGCCGACCATGAGGCTCGCGATCACGCCGCCGAGCAGACAAAGGCCGACCAGGTAGGCTGCCGCGGCGTGTCCGGGTAGCGCCGCCCACCAGCCTTGCGCCAGGGTGCGGGGAAAGGCGAGCGCCAGAGCGAGGATCACCACCAGGTGCACGACCTGGTCGAGGGTGAAGCTGCTCAGCGAATCCTTCAAGACGTATACCTTGATCGCATCCATCGCGAGATGCGTGCCGACGAGGATCAGCAGCAGCGCGCTCGGCCAGCCGCCGAGCGCCAGCGCGGCGGTGCCGAGTACCACGAGCACGTGCAGAGCGAGCACCGCGGGATGCCGCTTGCGGCGGATCATCCAGTCCGGCTGCAGGGGGAAGTCCGCGACCAGGTGCGCCACCAGCAGCGCCAGCAGAGTTTCGTACATGAGTTTGCGCAGCTCCGCGTGCTAAGGACAGGTTAATCAGCCTGTCGCAGGTCAGACAATCTCTTCAGCCTGTCGTCGCGCGCCCGTCATTAACCGGGCTCCCGACGACCCGGCCCCAGTCGGTCTCTTCGAAGACCCGGATACCTTCCAGCAACGGGCGCCAGCGCGCAGCCGCCAGGGACTCGGTCACGCTCTGCTTCGAGACCCTGGGGCGCAATGTGCCGGCAATCGACTCGTGCGTGGGATTGTCCAGCAGCAGCGCGAAACTCACGATCTCGGCCTGGCGGCGTGTCCACGGCCGGATGAGGCCGCTGCACAGGTGCAGCATCGCCGGAAACCAGCCTGCCAGGGGAGCCGCTCGATCGGGCAACGCGCCCGTCAGGTCGAAGTAACCCGTGATGTGATCGAGCGCGTGGCCCGAAAGCATGAAGGCCTCGCCGGTCGAGACGGAGATGCGCCTGCGGTTGATGACGTCGACGCCGCCGATACCGATGGAGATGCGCGTCCGCACGTCGTTCCTGGCAAGCAGCAGCGCCCGCATGAGCAGCGCCACCCGCAACGCCCACCGCGGCTCCCGCAGCAGCAGCTGCCAGGCGTCGCCCCGAAAGACTTCCGGCACCCCGCAGAGGGCGCGCGGCTGCCGCCGCCGGAACTGCGCGGCGCCGCCCGCGATGAGGCGGCGCGCGCGCTCCAGCCGTTCGGCCGACAGCTGCCGTGATGCGACGATGTCGCCGGTGAGCACGGCGAACACCCGCCCGGTGCTCCGGGGTGCGGCGCTGCTCACGGGCTACGACTGGTGGCAAGACAGGCCATAATGCCTGTCCTGTATAGGACAGGGTATTCTGCCTGTCAAGCGCGGCAGGCGCTCACTCGGCGTTCTGCACCTGCTCGCGCGGGACAGGGTTAACATTTTGATTCATAGACTATTTACGCACTCCCAGATCGGTTCAGCTACATCGCTAGCTACAAGCCTGCGGCGGCCGAAGACCCCAGCATTGTCTCAACCGTCTCAACCATTTACTCAGTACGTTGAGTAAATTTACTCAGGGCTGCGAAGACGCCGCCGGACGGCGATTCACGGCGGGCGTGGTGCTCTATGACGGTGAGACGACCGCGAGTTTCTGCGACGGGCTGCAGGCCATTGCAATCCGCGCGCTGTGGGAAAGGCAAGGAGCCTAGGGCGCAGCGGCTGAGGCTTCGACGGACGCCGTTTGGGCATGACGCTCAATCTGCAGATTCCGTTGATTTATCTTTTGACCCGAACCTAAAATAACGCTTGCCGTTGTTTTAGGTTCGCTCCCGCCCATGCGCAGGCCCACGCCCGGTACCTACGTCCAGGTCGCCACGCCCGGCGAGAAATTCCGGGCCTTCGTGCCCGCACCTCTGCCGCCAGACCCGCCGGTCGCCTGGTCGCCCGCGCTGCGCCGTCGCTTCGATGACGCGCTCGTGGCGCTTGGCCGCTTGGATGCCCTGACCGCCCATCTGCCCAATGCCTCGCTGCTTCTCTACAGCTTCGTTCGCAAGGAGGCCGTACTCTCTTCGCAGATCGAGGGCACCCAATCCTCGCTGGCGGACCTGCTGCTTTACGAGATCGATGAGCAGCCGGGCGTCCCGGTGGACGATGCACGCGAAGTGAGTCGTTGTGTCGCCACGCTGGAGTACGGACTGAAGAAGCTGCGCGGCGGGCTGCCGCTCTCGATGCGCCTGCTCAGCGGGATGCACGAGGTTCTGATGTCGCACCCGGGTGGACGCGGCAAGACGCCCGGGCAGGTGAGACGCTCCCAGGTGTGGATCGGCGGGACGCGACCGGGCAACGCCGCCTTCGTGCCGCCGCCGGCGAACGCACTGCCCGATTGCCTCGGCGCCCTCGAGCGCTTTCTCAACGACGAAGCCGAGCCCACACCGCCGCTCCTCAAGGCGGCCCTTGCGCACGTGCAATTCGAGACCATCCACCCCTTCCTCGACGGCAACGGCCGCCTCGGACGGTTGCTGATCGTGTTGCAACTGGTCGCGGACGGCGTACTGCGCGAGCCCATGCTGTATCCCAGCCTCTACTTCAAGGCACATCGGCCGCTGTACTACGAGCTGCTGAACGGAGTGCGGCTGCACGGCGACTGGGAACGCTGGCTCGACTTCTTTGCGGATGGCGTGCAGGTGAGCGCCACCCAGGCGGTGGCCACGGCCAACGCGCTGCTTGTGCTGATCAATACCGATCGCGATCGGGTCGCAGGCCTCGGCCGCGCGGCGCGTTCGGCGCTGGAGGTGCACCAGGCCCTGCAGCGCCAACCGATCGCCACATCGGGCTCGCTGGTGAAGATCACGGGGCTGACGGCGGCTACGGTCAACAAGTCGCTCGCACATCTCGAGACGCTCGGCATCGTGGCCGAGCTCACGAACCGGCAGAGGGGTCGCGTGTTCAGTTACCGGCGCTACGTGGACGAACTGGCGGCCGAGCTGAGGAACGCCAGGTGAGCCTGTCCGAAAACGGCAGCTGCCGCGTGAGCGGGTAATCCGCTCCACCAGCCATGACTGAGCTTCTTCCCCAAGCCGGCCACCCGACCGCATGCCATGCGCACCGATCCTGACCCCAAAGGATGATGAAGCGCCGAGTCCGAGTCCTCCACTGTCGCGTCGTCTCACATAAGTGTCAGTTTCTGAGATCGGTGGGTTGGTATTGCAGGATAGGCCGGTGGCGACTCTTGTCACACACCACGCGCGACCGGCCGGCACGGCCCGGATTCCCTGGATCCGCTTGCGGGCCGCTTTGGCACGATGCGGTCGTCGTTGCTTAGACTTGAGGCGGATACTCCTAGTAGCGGACGTGGCTATTCAGACTATTCAGAATTGTTCACTTGAGGGTTGGGCCCGCGTTGTGCAGCGCGAGACCCGAAGGAGCCCATTGTGGCAAGACCGCCGACGGCCAAAGCCGTGGTACTGCGCATCGAGCTGCTGGAGGTGGTCCCCCTCATCTGGCGCCGGGTGCTCGTCCCCGACCCCTGGACGCTGGCGAGCCTCCATCATTATCTGCAGTGGGTGATGGGGTGGACGGACTCCCACGCGCACGAATTCGAGGTGGGGGACGGCCTCGTAGCCCCGGATTGGTGGATACGGGGGGCCGACTCCGAAGAGGAGATCAGTCGCTATCGCGACGAGCGGCGGGTCTCGGTCGCCGCCGTGGTGTCGGAACTCGGAGCGGATGGCGAATTCGAGTACCGCTACGACATGGGGGATGGCTGGCAGCATCGGATCGTCATCGAATCCCCGCCGGCATCGACGGGCAGCAACCGGCGGCTACCCGTCTGTGTTGCCGGCGAGAATGCCTGCCCGCCGGAGGACGTCGGCGGACCCCATGGCTACGCGCTGTTGCTGGACATTCTCGGTGACCGTCAGCATGAGCAGCACGACGACATGGTGCGCTGGATCGGCGGTGTGTTCGATCCCAAGGGGTTCGATCTGAACCGGATCAACCGGGACTGGAAGGGCGCCAAGCGGCGCCGACTCTGATGAGGTCTGTGGTCGAGCGGCCGCCCCCACACCCCAACCTAAGACAACGAGAGTTATGCCTCTTAAGACCGGCGCCTTGCTTGATCCCGCAGCCGCAATCGCTTTCATCGAGGGCTACAAGCGATTCCTATCGACAGTGACGACCGCATATCGAGCTGACGAAGGTAGCCTCCTGGAAACCCTCGTCGGCGCACGCCGCCGGATCACGAAGGACCCGGTTCTTCTCTGCGACACGCTCGCAAAGGCCAGGAATTTCACGCCAGGTCTGGGCGACTCAGTTCTGCAGGCGATTGGGACCCTTCGGGTCGAAAACTGGGTGTACCTCAAGGATACGAGGAGCTACGCAATCTTCATGGATTCATCTGGAGAGTTCGCCTTCGGCGTCCGCGCCCTCACGCAACGGATTCGAGACATCGTCGGGACACCAGGCGTATTGCTCGAGACGGGAATCGTTCGCTATTGCGGCCAATATGTATGCGACGGTCTGGTGAGCGGCGTTGTTCACCTTGGCCGCAATTATCTACGAAGCTTTGCCGGTACATATGAAAAGCTTAGGGCGCAAGGCCGCTTTGAGGTTGAGTATCAGCATAACTCTAGTGGCAGTGGAGCGTGAGAAGCGGCGGTTGCAATCGTGCGGGACAAGGAAGGCAAGTGAGCGCTGCCAGGGCAACGAGGTGGTTCCTGTTTGTCGTGCTGATTGTGGTAGCTGCTACTCTACTGTACGGCTGGTTTCACAGTGGCAAACTAGCTGAGCGGAAACCCGCTAGTCAGAATCTTCCAACACCTTCGCGTTTGCCTGCTACGCAAGTGCCGGCGCCTGCCGATTCTGGGAAAGCCAATAGCGACAAACCAGCGCCGCCCGCGCGCTCGGCGGATATTGGCGTTGATGTTCGTACCATGGTGGCTTGTCGGGCTGCCTTACTTACAGAGCAGCACGTGAAAACTCTGTCCTGCGACACGAGCAGCCAAGCAACCGTTGGCGGACGACAGATGTGCGAGCGTCAAACTGACCTTATTGCCAAACAGCTGGAACGCCTTGCTTCCGAGACCGCGCAATGCCCGGAGACCCTGCTGGATCCTTCGACTTATTACGAAGCAATGCGAAAGGCGGCGGTGGGTGGAGATGTGGATGCGCAACATTGTTTTATACAGGGATACTTCAGCGACCCAGATGGAGCGAGAATAAGCACGAAAGAGTGGAATGAGTATCCCGAGCTCGCACGTCAGTTCATTGATTCTGCGTTCGAGCGCGGTGATTGGGCAGTCGTACTGTGGTTAGCCAGAGCTCGGTTGAATATCCATGATGGTCTTTTGATGACGGCTTACCCCTTCGGACCACAAAATCCTGATGCCTTCTATAGAATGAATTTCCTGTTGCAACTAGGTGCCGGTGATCACACAGCGCCAGGGGACGTCCCGGGTATTGTGGATCGGCTAAGAAGTGGCTCCGTTTTGTCAGCGGACCAGATTCAACTGGACGAAAAGTGGGCGCGAAACATGTATGCCCAGCATTTTGCCGGCAGACCCCAGGGCCCACAGCTGACGACTTGGGGTATGTGCCCCAGCAGATAGAGCCTTTACCCGATAGGGCTTTCCGGCAGACTCTCTGCTATCGAAGCTCGACTGCGATGTCGGCCAAGGTCGCTCCTGCCTAATGAGCCTTTCGAAGTCGCGAGCGTTCGCCAATTGCAGCCACCTTGCGGACGCCTCGCTCCGCCTCGATCAGCACGTCGGCCCACTGCTCGAGCGCCGTGCGGCGCTCCTTGAAGTAGTTGTGTCGGTCATACGTGCCCTCGACGCCACGGATCGCATGCCCCAGGCAGCGCTCGGCCACCTCGCGCAGGACGCCGAGTGCGGCGAGCTGGGTGCGAGCCGAGCGCCGCAGGTCGTGCAGGGTGAACGGCGAGAGTCCGTGCTGCACGCGCTGCAGAGCGACGTTCAGGGTGTCGAGCCCGACGTGCGGCACGCGCTCGCGGCGATCGCGCCGGCGCTTCGGGAAGAGGTACTCGCTGCCGGCAGCGAGCGTCTTAACCTCCCGCAGCGATCCGACCACTGCGGACACCAGCGGAATGTCGAGCGGCGCCCCGGTCTTCGTGCGCGAGGCGGGAAGGTGCCAGACTGCACCCAAGGGCGTGTTGCCGTCGAGATCAAACTCCTCCCACCGGGCACCCAGCAGCTCGCCCTTGCGGACGCAGAGCGCGAGCAGCAGCTTGAGCGCGAGCCCGTTGTCGGCGCCGAAGCTCGGCGTCGCGCGAATCTTCTCGAAGAGCTGCGCCAGCTCATCGAGGCCGAGCGCGCGGCTGCGCGGCCGCTCGGTACCGCCACCGTCGAGACGCGGTGAGAAGTCCGCGGCCGGATTGTTAGGCACCATCCGCCGGCGCACGCCGAACGCGAAGATGCGGCGGGTGAAGCGCAGCAGATCGTTCGCCGCGGTCGGCGCGCGTCCCTTGAGCTCGTCGATTACGCGTGCGATGTCCGCCGGCGTAACGTCGGATGCCGCCGTGCGACCGAGCTTCGGGAGCAGGTACTTGTCGAGATGCCGGCGCGGCACGCTCGGATGCTTGAGCCCCCGCCCCGTTATCTCCTTCCGGTACCACTCCTCGCACAGCTCGCGAAACGAGCCGCGCTGGCGGTGCTCGGCTTCGGCGGCACGACGCAAGGTCAGGGGATCCTGCTGCTTGTCGAGGAGCACCCGCGCCTGGCGCGCCTCCACGCGCGCCTGCGCAAGGGACATGTCCGGATAGTTGCCGAGCGTCAGCCAGTGTTCGCGGCCGGCGAAGTGATAGCGCAACGTCCACGAGGCGCCATCCCGAGTCTGCTTGCGCAGGTAGAGCCCCTCGCCGTCGCTGAGCAGGAGCCGCTCGCCCGAGCGGTGCGCCCGCTCGACTGCGAGTGCCGTGAGCTTCGCGCGCGCCATGCCCTTCGCCTTCCTCCTTGTCTCGGTTCGTCGAACGGTAGCTACCGATTTAGCTACAAGTCAGCTACCGGCCTAGCTACAGGATAGCCGAGATCGGGTTGGAGGGGAGTAGACGTTTCTGGCCGAAACAGCCTGAAATTCAAGTAATTAGGGGATCCCGCTGGATACGCCTGGATGCCCCTGGACGCTATTCGGCGTTCTGCACCTGCTCGCGCATCTGCTCGATGACCACCTTCATGTCGACCGCGTTGCGCGTCGTCTCGAGGTCCTGCGACTTCGACGACAGGGTATTCGCTTCGCGGTTGAGCTCCTGCATGAGGAAGTCGAGCCGGCGCCCGGCCGGCTCGCCGGCGCCGATCACGCGGCGCACCTCGGCGACGTGACCGGTGAGGCGCTCGAGCTCCTCGTCGACGTCGAGCCGCTGCAGGAGCAGCGCCAGCTCCTGCTCGAGCCGCTCCTGATCGACGCTGGTGGTGAGCTCGGCGACGCGCGTCTCGAGGCGCGCGCGCATCTGCGACTGAATCTCGGGCAGCCGCGCGCGCACGTCCTGCACCAGCGCCTCGAGCGCCGTGCAGCGCTGCTCGAGCAGCTCGCGCAGCCGCTGCCCCTCGCGCGCACGTGCCGCGCAGAGCTCCTCCAGCGTCGCGGCGAACAGCGCGCCGGCGGCCGCGAGCAGCGGCTCGCCGTCCGCGGCCTCCTCGCGCAGCACGCCGGGCCAGCGCAGCACGTCGAGCACGTTGACCGTCGCGGGACCGTGCAGCGAATGGCTCACGGTCTGGACCGCGTGCAGCAACCGCTCGAGCGCGAGCGCATCGAGCTCGAAGGTTCCGGCCACGCCTGCCGGACGCCGGTAGCTCATGGTGCAGTCGACCTTGCCACGGCGCACTTTCTGCGCGAGCTGCGCACGCAGCTCGCCTTCGGCCGAGCGCAACTCGTCCGGCAGGCGGAAACCCGCCTCGAGAAAGCGGTGATTGACGCTGCGCAGCTCGCACACCAGCGTGCCCCACTCTCCGCTGGCTTCACGGCGTGCGAAGCCGGTCATGCTCGCGATCATGTGCGCGATCCGCCCTGAAAAATCCCGCTGCCGAAGCGCGGGACGGCGCGGAGCGTGTCGAGGTCTGTCGCCGCAACTACGCTCAGGCGCCGCACAGGTGATATAAAGTCCGGGCAAGTCTAACAGATGCAATGGAATCTTCTTGCGGGTCGAATACGCCGACATCAGCCTGCTGGGCGGGCGCGAGGAGAATCAGGATCGGGTCAGCGCCGCGGTGGCGGAGGACGCCGCCCTCCTGATCGCGGTCGATGGCATGGGCGGACATGCCCATGGGGCGCGCGCCGCGCAGGTCACTCAGCAGGTGATCACCGAAGCCTTCTGGCACTCGCCCCAGCCGCTGTTCGATCCGCTCGGGTTCCTGCACCTGACGCTCGGGCGTGCGCACGAGGAGGTCGTCAAGCTCGGCACGCAGCTGCCGCTCGAGCAGCGGCCGCGCGCGACCTGCGCGGTGTGCCTGATCCAGCAGCACGCCAGCTGGTGGGCGCACGTCGGCGACAGCCGCGTGTACCAGCTGCGGCGCGGTGAGCTCCTGTCCCGCAGCCGCGACCACAGCCACGTCGAGCTGCTGCTGCGCGAGGGACTGATCAGCCCCGAGCAGGCGCAGACCCACCCGATGCGCAACTTCGTCGAGTGCTGCCTGGGGGGCGACCCGATCCTGCCGGACATGACGGTGAGCCGCCGCCGCGCGATCGAGCCCGGCGATCTGCTGCTGGTGTGCACCGACGGCTTCTGGGGTCCGCTCAAGGACCCGGAGGTCGCCGGGAGCCTGATCGGCAGCGGGCAGCTGCGCGAGCAGCTGCTCGAGCTCGGCTCGCGCGCCGTCAAGCGCGCCGGGCCCGGGAGCGACAACACCTCGGCGGCCGCGCTGCGCTGGCTCGGAGACTGACACGATGGCGAGACCCTCGGGACGCGCGCCCGATGAGCTGCGGCCGGTGCGCTTCACGCGCGCCCACGGCAAGCATGCGGAAGGTGCGGTGCTGGTCGAGTTCGGCGACACGCAGGTGCTGTGTACGGCGAGCGTCGAGCAGTCGGTGCCGCCGTTCCTGCGCGGCAAAGCCCAAGGCTGGATCACCGCCGAGTACGGCATGGTGCCGCGCGCCACTCATACCCGCACCGCGCGCGAGGCGGCGCGCGGCAAGCAGAGCGGCCGCACCCAGGAGATCCAGCGTCTGATCGGCCGCTCGCTGCGCGCGGTGGCGGACCTGCGCGCGCTCGGCGAGTGCACCATCACGCTCGATTGCGACGTGCTGCAGGCCGACGGCGGCACGCGTACCGCGTCCATCACCGGCGCCTACGTGGCGCTCGCGCAAGCCTGTGAGCGGCTGGTCGCGCGGCGGCTGATCGCCGCGAGCCCGCTGCACGGCCAGGTGGCGGCGGTCTCGGTCGGGATCGTGGGCGGCGTGCCGGTGCTCGACCTCGACTACGCCGAGGACTCGCAGGCCGAGACCGACATGAACGTCGTGATGAACAACGGCGGCGCCTTCATCGAGATCCAGGGCACGGCGGAGGGCCACGCGTTCCGCCGCCACGAGCTCGATGCACTGCTGAATCTCGCCGCCGCCGGTATCGGCGAGCTGCTCGCGTTGCAAGCGCAGGCGCTCGGCGCGCCGTGAAGCGCGCGGTCCTCGCGAGCGCCAACTCAGGCAAGCTGCGCGAGCTCGCGGCGTTGCTCGCGCCCGCGGGCTTCGAGCTCGTCTCCCAGGCGGCGCTCGGCATCGAGCCCGTGCCCGAGACCGGCACGACCTTCCTCGAGAACGCGCTCCTCAAGGCACGGCACGCGGCCGCCGCGGCGCAGCTGCCGGCGCTCGCCGATGACTCAGGGCTGGAGGTCGACGCGCTCGGCGGACGTCCCGGCGTCTGGTCGGCGCGCTTCGCGCACTCAGGCGCGAGCGATGCGGAGAACCTCGCGCGTCTCCTCGCCGAGCTCGAGGACGTTCCCGAGCCACGCCGCGGCGCGCGCTATCAGTGCGTGGTGGTGTGGGTGCGCGCGGCGGACGACCCGGCGCCGCTCACGGGTGAGGGCACCTGGGAGGGCCGCATCGCGCTTAACTCCCGGGGGAGCGGTGGCTTCGGCTACGACCCGGCATTCATTCCGGCGGGCGAGCGGCGCACCGCCGCCGAGCTCTCCCCCGAAGAGAAGAACAGAGTGAGTCACCGCGCGCAGGCCCTGGCTCAGCTCGTCGCGGCGCTCAAGTCCCGCGGCGTATATTCGCGCCCATGAAGCGCGGCAGGCTGTACGTCATCTCGGCACCTTCGGGCGCCGGCAAGACCTCGCTGGTGAAGGCGCTGCTCGCGGGCGAGCCGCGCCTGCGCCTGTCGATTTCGCATACCACGCGCACGCGCCGTCCGACCGAGGTGGAGGGGCGCGAATACCACTTCGTATCGAAGCCGCAGTTCGCGGAGCTGGTGAAGCGCGGCGAATTCCTCGAGCACGCCCAGGTGTTCGACAACAATTACGGCACCTCGCGCGCCTTCGTCGAGGCGCAGCTCGCTCAAGGCCACGACGTGCTGCTCGAGATCGACTGGCAGGGCGCGCAGCAGGCGCGCCGCGCAATGCCCGACTGCGTCAGCATCTTCGTCCTGCCGCCGGCGCGGCAGACGCTGGCGGAACGGCTCGCGCGGCGCGCGACCGACACCCAGGACGTGATCCGCCGGCGCCTGAAGGACGCCGCCGGCGACATGGCCCACTACCAGGAGTTCGACTACGCGGTCGTCAACGACGACTTCGACCGGGCGGCCTCCGACTTGAAACGCATCATCGAGGGCAAGGGCGAGGACCTGCGCAGCAACCGCCCGGAGCTCAAGCCGTTGCTCGAGGAGCTGCTGGGCCCGGCCTGAGGCTGCCGGGCCACCCGCGCGCGGACTGGCCCGGGAGGGCTCTTTTCGCTTATAGTTAAAGGCCCTGTGCACCCCGTGCAGGGTGTACTCACAGATGCGTCCCATGGCCCGAATCACCGTAGAAGACTGCCTGCACAACGTCGACAACCTGTTCCAGCTGGTGCTGCTGGCCGCGCAACGTGCGCGCCGGCTCGCCAACGGGGCGGAGGCGACCATCCCCCTCGAGAACGACAAGCCGACGGTGGTCGCGCTGCGCGAGATCGCCGCCGGCAACATCACCGCGGAGATGCTGCGCGAGCCCGAGCCGGCGCCCGAGCCCGCCGTGCCGGACGCGGATAACCAGTCCTCTTTCCGCGCCCCGCAGTTCGGCCTCGGAGACTGACGACAGCGCGCGACCTATGGACTATGCGTCTTCGCTCCGCGGACTGCTGCCCGGCGGAAGACGCACCCCGGGACTGAAGGAGCTGCTGGCGACCGCCGGCGGCTACCTCGCGCCCGAGCAGGTCGGGCGGATCCGCGAGGCGGCCGAATTCGGCGCCTCGGCCCACCAGGGACAGAAGCGCCTTTCCGGCGAGCCCTACATCGCCCATCCGGTGGCCGCGGCCGCCATCCTCGCGGACCTGCACCTCGACACCGACACCATCGTTGCGGCGATCCTGCACGACGTCATCGAGGACACGCCGACCCCGAAGGACCAGCTGGCCGCGCGCTTCGGCGCCGACGTGGCCGAGCTGGTCGACGGCGTCACCAAGCTCGACCAGATAAAGTTCAAGAGCCGCGAGGAGGCGCAGGCGGAGTCGTTCCGCAAGATGCTGCTCGCGATGGTGCGCGACCTGCGCGTCATCCTGGTGAAGCTCGCCGACCGCACCCACAACATGCGCACCATCGAGGCCATGGCGCCGGCCAGGCGGCGGGCGATCGCGCGCGAGACGCTCGAGATCTACGCGCCGATCGCCGAGCGGCTCGGCCTCTACAACATGAAGCTCGAGCTCGAGGACTTAGGGTTCAAGGCGCTCTACCCGCGCCGCTACCAGGTGCTCGAGCGCACGCTGCGGCGCGCGCGCGGCAACCAGAAGGAGTTCCTGAAGAAGATCGAGCAGCAGCTGAAGGCGGCGCTGCTGAAGAGCGACATCCAGGCGGAGGTCGAGACGCGCGAGAAGCACCTCTACAGCATCTACAAGAAGATGCACCGCAAGCGCTCGCTGCTGAATGAGATCGTCGACGTCTACGGCATCCGCATCATCCTCGACAGGCCCGACACCTGCTACCGTGCGCTCGGCGTGGTGCATTCGGTGTTCAAGCCCATGCCCGGGCGCTTCAAGGACTACATCGCCATCCCGCGGGTGAATGGCTACCAGTCGCTGCACACGACGCTGTTCGGACCCAACGGCGTGCCGATCGAGGTGCAGCTGCGCACCGCCGATATGCACCGTGTGGCCGAATCCGGCATCGCCGCGCACTGGAAGTACAAGGCCGGCGATCCTTCCGACTCCGCCCAGCAGGACCGCACGCGCGAGTGGCTCTCGAACCTGGTGTCGCTCCAGGAAGCGGGCTCCTCCGAGGAGTTCCTCGAGAGCGTCAAGGTCGACCTGTTTCCGGACAAGGTGTACGTGTTCACGCCCAAGGGCCAGATCCTCCGGCTCCCCTCGGGCGCCACGGTGGTGGACTTCGCCTACACCGTGCACACCGACGTCGGCAATCGCTGCGTCGCCGCCAAGGTCGACCGGCGGCTCACGCCGCTGCGCACCGTGTTGCGCAACGGCCAGACGGTCGAGATCATCACCGCCAAGGGCGCGACTCCGAATCCCTCGTGGGTCAACTTCGTCGTGACCGCCAAGGCGCGCAGCGCCATCCGTCATTACCTGAAGGGCCTGAGGCGCACCGAAGCCATCGCGCTCGGCTCGCGGCTGCTCTCGCAGGCGCTGCGCGAGTTCGGACTCGCGCTCGAGGACGTGAAGCCCGAGGTGCAGCGCGCCGCGCTCGGCGAGCTCGGCATGAAGGACCTCGATGAGCTCTACGAGAAGATCGGGCTCGGCGAGCGCCTCGCGCCGCTGGCGGCGCGGCGGCTGCTGCCCGGGGCGCCGGCCGCCGATGGCAAGGCGGCCCCGGCGCCGCTCGCGATCGCCGGCACCGAGGGGCTGCTCGTCACCTACGCGCGCTGCTGCTTCCCCGTTCCCTACGACCCGATCTTCGCCTTCCTCTCCACCGGACGCGGCGTGGTGATCCACCGCGAGAACTGCGTCAACGTCGAGGACTACCGCAAGCACCCGGAGAACTGGCTGCCGGTGAGCTGGCAGAGCGCGCCCGATCGGCTGTTCTCCTCCGAGATCCGCGTGCACGTCGTCAACCGCACCGGCGTGCTGGCGGCGGTCGCCGCCGCCATCGCCAGCACCGAGACCAACATCGACCACGTGTCGATCGACGAGCAGGACGCCGACGCCGCGGTGCTGACCTTCGAGCTGCGGGTGCGCGACCGCAGACAGCTGGCGCGCCTAGTGCGCGTGATCCGTCGCATGCCGGACGTCACGCGCGTCATGCGTACCATCGCCGCGCGCGCGCGCGACGAGCACGGACCGGAGAGCGAGAGCGACGCCAGCGGATAGAGAAACCCCACACCAGACCCCAGATGAGGAGTTGAGCCGATGAGCCGCCAGAGCATTCACACCGACCGCGCCCCGCAGGCGATCGGCACCTATTCGCAGGCCGTGCGCGCCGGCGATACGGTGTACCTCTCGGGACAGGTCCCGTTCGACCCCGCCACCATGCAGCTCGTGACCGGCGACATCGAAGTCCAGGCACGGCGCGTGTTCGAAAACCTCAAGGCCGTGGCCGAGGCCGCCGGTGGCTCGCTCGCCCACGCGGTGAAGCTCACCATCTTCCTCACCGACCTCGCGAATTTCGCCAAGGTCAACGAGGTCATGGCGACCTACTTCGCCAAGCCTTACCCCGCGCGCTCCACCATCGGGGTCGCGAGCCTGCCGCGCGGCGCGCAGATCGAGATCGAGTGCGTGCTGCACCTGGGCTGAGACCCCCGGGAGCGGCTGCGAGCGGGCACGGTGCCGTGGCACCGGCGGACGCCGGCAGCCGCCCGGTCACGAGTCTGCGCGGAGTCGGCGCCGCGCTCGCCGCGCGCCTCGCCCGGCTCGGTGTCGCGAGCGTCGCGGATCTGCTGTGCCTCCTGCCGCTGCGCTACGAGGATCGCACCCGCGTTGCGGCCATCGGCGCGCTCACTCCCGGTACGCGCGCCACGGTGGAGGGTGAGGTTCAGCTCACCGAGGTGGCGTATCGCAGGCGCCGGCAGCTGCTCACGCGGATCTCCGACGGCTCGGGGTTTCTCACCCTGCGCTTCTTCTATTTCTCGGGCAGCCAGCAGCAGGGCCTGGCGCGCGGCACGCGCCTGCGGGCATTTGGCGAGGTACGCCGCGGGCCCCTGGGGCTCGAGATGGTGCACCCCGAGTACCGCCGCCTTTCGGGCGAGGCCCCACCGCTCGAGGAAACCCTCACACCGATCTATCCGCTGACCGAGGGAGTGCCGCAGGGGCGCCTGCGCGCGCTCATCGGCCAGGCGCTCGATGAGATTGCCCGCTCGGGGCTGACCGACCTGATCCCGCCGCGCGCGCTGCCGCCGGGTCTGCCGACGCTCGCGGAGGCGCTCTCCTATCTGCATCGCCCGCCGCGCGAGGCACAGCTCATCGAGCTGGCCGCCGGGCGCCATCCGGCGCAGCGGCGCCTCGCCTTCGAGGAGCTGCTCGCGCATCACCTCACGCTGCGCCTGCGCAAGCGCGCGCTCAAGAGCGAGGCGGCCTTCCGCCTCGACGACGGGGACGGCCTCGCGCGCCGTCTCATCGCCGCGCTCCCCTTCGCGCTCACGCGGGCCCAGGCGCGCGCCCTGAGCGAGGTCGAGGCGGACCTCGCCGCCGGCGTGCCGATGGTGCGCCTGTTGCAGGGCGACGTGGGCTGCGGCAAGACCGTGATCGCGGCGGCCGCAGCCGCGCGCGCCGCGGGCGCGGGCAAGCAGGCGGCGCTCATGGCGCCCACCGAGCTGCTCGCCGAGCAGCACTGGCGCAATTTTCAGCAGTGGTTCCGCCCGCTCGGAATTGCGGTGGCGCTGCTCTCGGGCGGGCAGGCGGCGCGCGCGCGCCGCAGTGCGCTCGAGGGCCTCGCCTCGGGGGAGATCCGCGTCGTGGTCGGCACCCACGCACTCTTTCAGGAAGGGCTCGAGTTCGCCGCGCTCGCGCTCGTCATCGTCGACGAGCAGCATCGCTTCGGCGTGCAGCAGCGCCTCAGGCTCTCGGAGAAGGGCCAGGGAGCCGGCCGGCTGCCGCACCAGCTGATCATGACCGCGACGCCGATCCCGCGCACGCTCGCCATGACCGCCTACGCCGACCTCGACATCTCGGTGATCGACGAGCTGCCGCCCGGGCGCACGCCGGTGCAGACCGTGGTGCTGCCCGAGGAGCGCCGGCCCGAGGTGGTGTCGCGCATCGTCGGCGCGTGCCGCGCCGGGCGGCAGGTCTATTGGGTGTGTCCGCTGATCGATGAGTCCGACGAGCTGCGCGCCCAGGCCGCGGAGGAGACCGCGGCGGCGCTCGCCGAGGCGCTGCCCGGCGTGCGCGTCGGTCTCGTGCACGGGCGCATGCCGCCCGCACCCAAGGATCAGGCGATGCTCGCGTTCAAGGCGGGCAGGATCCAGCTGCTGGTCGCCACGACCGTGATCGAGGTGGGCGTGGATGTCCCCAATGCGACCCTCATGATCATCGAGAACGCCGAGCGTATGGGGCTCGCCCAGCTGCACCAGCTGCGCGGGCGCGTGGGCCGCGGCACCGAGGCCAGCACCTGCGTGCTGCTCTATCGCGCACCGCTCTCGGAGCCGGCGCGTGCACGGCTCAAGGCGATCCGTGCGACCAACGACGGCTTCGAGATCGCGCGGCGCGACCTCGAGCTCCGGGGACCGGGCGAGCTCCTCGGCACGCGCCAGACCGGGCTCGCGCAGCTGCGCGTCGCCGACCTGATGCGCGACGCGGACCTGCTGCCCAGGGTGCAGGCGGCCGCGGAGCTGCTCGAGTCGCGCCCGGACAGCGCCGCGGCGCTGACGGCACGCTGGATCGGCTCCGGCGAGCGCTACGGGCGCGTCGGCTAACATATCCGCCACCCATGTCAGCCGCCGCACCCGAGCTTCCCGCGACGACGCCGGCACCAGAGGCGCCGCGCTTTGCCGAGGCCCCGTTCTCGTGGCGGCTCGGGCGGCGCCTCATCCAGTACGCGCGCCTCATGCGGCTCGACCGCCCGGTGGGCATCTGGCTCCTGCTGTGGCCGCCGCTGTGGGCGTTGTGGGTCGCGGGCGCCGGGCGGCCGAAGCCCGGGGTGCTCATCGTGTTCGTGCTCGGCGTCGTGGTGATGCGCGCCGCCGGCTGCGTGATCAACGACTTCGCCGATCGCGACATCGACCCCTATGTGCGGCGCACGCGCGACCGGCCGCTCGCCGCGCGGCTCGTGACCCCGACCGAGGCGCTGGTGCTGTTCGGCGTGCTGATCGCCGCGGCGCTCTATCTCGTCACCAGGCTCGATGAGTTCACCGTGAAGCTCGCCGCCATCGGCGCGCTGCTGACGGTCTCCTACCCGTTCGTCAAGCGCGTCTTCCCCATGCCGCAGCTCTACCTCGGCATCTCCTTCGGCGGTTGGGGCGTGCCGATGGCGTTCGCCGCGCAGCTTGGCACGCTGCCGCGGGTCTGCTGGGTGCTGTACATCACCGCGGTGATCTGGGCGGCCATGTACGACACGATCTACGCCATGATCGACCGCGAGGACGACATCAGGATCGGGGTGAAGTCGAGCGCCATCCTGTTCGCCGACATGGACAAGCTGCTGATCGGCGCGATGCAGCTGATGATGCTGTACTCGCTCTACCTCGTGGGCGAGGACATGCACTTCGGCCGCTGGTTCCAGGGCGGCAGTATCGCCGCCGCGCTGTTGTTCCTCTGGCAGCAATGGCTCATCCGCAGGCGCGACCCGGCCGGCTGCATGCGCGCCTTCCTCAACAACCAGTACGTCGGGCTCGCGGTCTTCGTCGGGATCCTGCTGCAGTACGTCTACAAGAGCTGAGCGGCCGTGGCCTGGAAGAATCAAGCATTCGCCGCGCGCCTCAGGTACGCGCTCCACGGCATCGGGCACGCGCTGCGCAGCGAGCACAGCCTGCAGTTTCAGGCCGGGGTGTTCGTGGCCGCGCTCGTGGCGCTCATCGTGCTGCACCCCCGCCCGGTGTGGTGGGCGCTGGTGCTGCTCGCGAGCGCGCTGGTGCTCGCGGCCGAGCTCCTCAACACCGCGCTCGAGGAGCTCGCCGATCACCTCAACCCCGAGGAGCACCCGCGCATCCGCCTGGTGAAGGACTGCGCCGCGGGAGCCGTGCTGATCGCGGTGCTCGGGGCGCTCGGCGTGGCGCTCGCCTTCGCGGTAGAGCTGCTGCGGCACTAGTTCACTTGGAAAAGTCGCCTGCTGCCGGTTCAACCGGTCGGCGCAACACTTGCATTGAGTTTATCTGCGGGAGTGGCGAAGCCCAAGGTCTTGCGAGGTCGCTGGTTCATCTGGAGGGCGACCTGGTCCAGGACTGCTTGGGAGTGGACCGAGAGATCTGTCCCCTTGGGGAAGTACTGACGCAGCAGTCCGTTGGTGTTCTCGTTGCTGCCTCGCTGCCAGGGGCTCCTCGGATCGCAGAAGTACACCTGCACGTTGGTCGCAAGGGTGAAGCGTTTGTGCTCGGACAGCTCCACCCCTCGATCCCAGGTCAGCGAACGACGCAGCTGCCTGGGTAGTTTGCGCACATGGCGAGTGAGCGCATTGACCACCGTGTGAGTGTCTTTGCCCTGCAACTTCACCAGCATGAGGAAGCGGGAATGCCGCTCCACGAGTGTGGCAATGTGAGTGTTCTTCGAGCCGGCCAGTAAATCCCCTTCCCAGTGTCCAGGAACCGCCCGATCCTGCACTTCCGGTGGCCGTTCCCTAATGTGTACGGCATCCACGATCTGAGAAGGTTGCACGCGGGTGCTGGCCGCTCGAGGCATGCGCATGGGGCGCTTGCGGCGCAGCTGCTTCACAAGCTCCTGTTTGAGCAGCCCGCGGGCCTGAATGAACAAGCTGCGGTAAATCGTCTCCGGCGACACCCGCATACTCTCATCGTCGGCAAATGAGCTGGCAAGCCAGCCGCTGATCTGCTCGGGGGACCAGCGCTCTTGGAGCTTCTGCTGCACCAGCTCTCGCAGCCGTGGGTTACAAGCCAAGCGGTAAGGCTTGGGACGCCTCGCACGATGCCAGGCAGCCTGCTCGGCCCAGCATGCCCGGTAGCCCTCTCGGCCACCATTGCGGCGCAATTCCCGGCTGATGCTCGAGGGCGCACGCTCGAGAGCCCGGGCGATCTCACGCACCGTCGCTCCGCTGGCAATGCCCCTGGAGATCTCCTCACGCTCGCGCAGATGGAGCGAGCGGATATCGCGCACACGAGGCCGCGGCGCAAATCCGCCTTGCCTGCGCAGCAGGTGAAAAATAGTCGCTGGATTCCTACTCAGAGCCCGCCCAATCTCGCTCAGGCTCTCTCCTTGCTTCCAGCGCCGCCAGATCTGCCCCTTCAGCTCAGGGGTTATCTCCCGTCCACTCATGCCACACCCTCCCTCTATGGATGGTGTTGCACGGACCGCTAGAATTCACACCCGGCGAATTTGTCGGACATCAACTTCGTTGCCGGGCGGCCAAAGGCGCGACTTTGGCGCCCTGCGCTCGCGGGGAATTGTCGACTTCGAGCCCCTCGTTGCGTTGACATGGGCCGGCGCCCTCGGGCATGGTCGCCCCATGAGTCACGCGCAGCCCGAGCCGATCCGCCACAACTGGACGCTGCCGGAGGTCGAGGCGCTGTTTGCACTGCCGTTCATGGACCTCATGTTCCGCGCGCAGCGCGTACACCGCGCCTGGCACGATCCGAACGCGGTGCAGCTCTCGACGCTGCTCTCCATCAAGACCGGCGCCTGCCCCGAGGACTGCGCCTACTGCCCGCAGAGCGTCCATTACGAGACCGGCTTGAAGCGCGAGGCGCTGCTCGAGGTCGCGGCAGTGCGCGAGTGCGCCGAGCGCGCGCGCGCGGCGGGCGCCACCCGCTTCTGCATGGGGGCCGGCTGGCGCGCGCCTAAAGCGCGTGACCTCGCGGCTGTCGCCGCGATGATCCGCGAGGTGCGCGCGCTCGGGCTCGAGACCTGCGCGACGCTCGGCATGCTCACCCCGGAGCAGGCCGCGGAGCTCAAGGATGCGGGCCTCGACTACTACAACCACAACCTCGACACCTCGGCGGAGTTCTACGGCGAGATCATCACCACGCGTACCTACCAGGACCGGCTCGACACCCTCGACGCCGTGCGCGCGGCCGGCATCCACGTGTGCTGCGGCGGCATCGTCGGCATGGGCGAGTCGGTCACCGACCGCGCGCGGCTCCTGCGCACGCTCGCGAACCTGCCGGCGCACCCGGGCAGCGTCCCCATCAACCGCCTGGTCAAGGTGCCGGGCACGCCGCTCGCCGACCTGCCGGACGTCGACGCATTCGACTTCGTGCGCGCGATTGCCGTCGCGCGGGTGCTCATGCCGCGCGCCCACGTGCGGCTCTCCGCCGGGCGCGAAGCGATGTCGGACGAGCTGCAGGCGCTGTGCCTGCTCGCCGGGGCGAATTCCATCTTCTACGGCGAGAAGCTCCTCACCACGGGCAATCCCGACGTCGAGCGCGACCGGCAGCTGTTCGCACGGCTCAAGGTGACAGCCGAGAAAGCCCCCGCTCGTGAAGCGAGCCGCGCACGCGCTTCCTGAGGCGCTGGCGCGGCTCGAGGCCGCGCAGCTCAAGCGCCGCCGCGCCACCGTCGAGGGGTTCGCGGAAGCCGGCACCCGCGCGCGCGTGCTCATCGGCGGCCGCACGCTCGTCGACTTCAGCAGCAACGATTACTTAGGTCTCGCCCGCCACCCGCAGCTCGCCGCGGCGATGGGCGCGTCCGCCAAGGCCGCCGGGGCCGGCAGCGCCGCCTCGCATCTCATCACCGGGCACGGCACCGAGCACGCGCGCCTCGAGGAGGAGCTCGCCGCCTTCACGCGCCGCGAGCGCTCGCTGCTCTTCTCCACCGGCTACATGGCCAACCTCGCCGTCATGAGCGCGCTCGCCGGGCGCGGCGAGCGAATCCTCCTCGATCGGTTGAGCCACGCCTCACTCATCGACGGCGCACGGCTCGCCGGCGCGGACTTGCAGCGCTATCCGCACGCCGATGCGCAAGCGGCCGCGTGCGCACTCGCTGCGGATCCGGCGCGCACTGCGCTCATCGGCACCGACGGTGTCTTCAGCATGGACGGCGATCTCGCGCCGCTCCCGGCGCTCGCGCGCGCGGCGCGCCGCGCCGACGCCTGGCTCGTGGTCGATGATGCGCACGGCCTCGGGGTCGTTGGCGCGAGCGGGCGCGGCACGCTCGAGGAGTGCGGGGTGAGCGGCGCGGACGTGCCGGTGCTCATCGGCACGCTCGGCAAGGCGTTCGGGTCCTTCGGCGCCTTCGTCGCCGGAGAGGCCGCCCTCATCGAATACCTCATCCAGCGAGCGCGCTCCTATATCTACACGACCGCGCTCCCACAGCCGGTGGCGGCGGCGAGCCGCAAGGCGCTCGAGCTGGTGCAGACCGAGGGCTGGCGGCGCACGCGCCTCGCGGCGCTCATCGAGCGCTTCCGCAGGCTCGCGCTCGAGGCGCGCCTGCCGCTCGGCGTCTCGCGCACTCCCATTCAGCCGATCGTGCTCGGGAGCGAAGCGGCGGTGCTCGATGCGCAGCGCGAGCTCGAGGCCGAGGGCCTGTGGGTCGCCGCCATCCGCCCGCCGACCGTGCCCAAGGGCACGGCGCGGCTGCGCGTCACGCTCACGGCGGCCCACACCGAAGCGCAGATCGACCAGCTCGTCGAGGCGCTCGGCCGCTCTTGTGCGCGGCTCGCCGCCCCGGGCGCGGCATGAGCGCGCTCAACGCCGAGGTCAGCGGGCGCGGGCGGCGGGACCTGGTGCTGTTGCATGGCTGGGGGATGAACCTCAGGGTGTGGCATGAGCTCGCGGAGGCGCTCGCGCGGCGCTTCCGGGTGATCGCCATCGATCTGCCCGGGCACGGCAAGAGCGACTGGGACGCCGCGGCCTACACACCCGCGGCGCAGGCCTTCCGCGTGCACGAGACGCTCGCTCCGCTCACGACCCGCTACCACCTCCTCGGCTGGTCGCTCGGCGGCCAGTTCGCGCTCGATCTCGCCGCGGCGATGCCCGCCGGCATCGAGCGCCTCGTCCTCGTCGCGACCACGCCGCGCTTTCTCGCCGGCCCGGGCTGGCGCTTCGGGCTCAAAGAGGCCGCGCTCGAGCGGCTCGCCGCGCAGGTGCGCATGGATCCCGAGGAAGCGGTCAACGGGTTTCTCAGGTCACAGGTGCGCGGCCTCGCGCCGCGCACCGCAGGCCGGGTGCTCTCCCGGCTGCACGCCGCCCTCGCGACGGGAGGCGCCGCGCAACCCGCGGCGCTCGCCTGGGGTCTCGAGCGGCTCCGGCACGGGGATCTGCGGCCCCAGCTGTCGCAGGTGCGCGCCCCCACTCTGGTGGTCGCCGGTCAGGCCGACCGCATCACGCCTCCGGCGGCTTCGAGAGCCCTCGCCGCGGCGCTCCCCAAGGGACGCTTCCGCCAGCTCCGCAGCGCGGGTCATGTGCCGTTCCTCTCGAACCGCGATCAGTTCCTGGCGGCGCTCAACGGATTTCTGCGTGGCTGAGAGCGCAGACCCCTTCCGCCTCGATCGGGGGCGCCTGCGCGCCGCGTTCGACCGGGCGAGCGCGGGGTACGAGGCGGCGGCGGGCCTGCAGGCGCGCGTGTCGACGGAGCTCCTCGAGCGGCTCACGGCCTTCAGTTTCGCGCCGCGTGTGGTGCTCGACTTAGGCAGCGGCACGGGACGCGTGACGCGCGAGCTCAAGCGCCGTTACCCGCGCGCGCTCGTGATCGCGCTCGACATCGCGCCCGGGATGCTGCGCGAGGCGCGGCGCAACCAGATGCTCTGGCGGCGGTTCGCGCGCCTGTGCGCAGACGCCTTGCGGCTGCCGCTCAGCGATGCGAGCGTCGATCTCGTGTTCTCGAGCCTCGTGCTCCAGTGGTGCGAGCCGCTCGAGCAGGCGCTCGAGGAAGTGCGGCGGGTATTGAAGCCCGGCGGCTTCTTTGCCTTCAGCACCTTCGGCCCCGACACGCTGAACGAGCTGCGTACCGCCTGGGCGCAGGCCGACGGCCACAGCCACGTGAATCGCTTCCTCGACATGCACGACGTCGGCGACGCGCTCGCGCGCAGCGGCCTCGCGGAGCCCGTGCTCGACGTCGACTACATCGAGCTCGCTTATCCGGACACGCTGAGCCTCATGCGGGACCTGAAGGCGATCGGCGCGCACAACGTGACCGCGGGACGCCCGCGCACGCTCCTCGGCAAGGCGCGCCTCAGGCGCATGACGGAAGCCTACGAGGCCTTCCGGCGGGGCGATGCGCTGCCGGCGACCTATGAAGTGATCTACGGCGCGAGCTGGGGTGCGGCCGGCGCGCCCCGCGCCGCGGCGCACGCGGGCGAGGTCCTCATCGCACCGGGCTCGATTCGCCGCAGGGACGAATGATGCCGGCACGCGGACTCTTCGTGACCGGCACCGACACCGGCGTCGGCAAGACGGTCGTCGCCTGCGCACTAGCGCGCGCCTTCGCCGCCCGCGGCGAGCGCGTCGCCGTCATGAAGCCCATCGCATCGGGGGCGGAGCGTACGGCGGAGGGACTGCGTAATGCGGACGCCCTGGCGCTGATTGAGGCGGCCAATGTGCCGCTCACCTACGCCCAGGTAAACCCATATTGCTTCGAACCGGCTATTTCGCCTCATATCGCGGCAGAAGACGTCAATATCGAGATAGATATCGGCACGATCAAAGCCAGCTTCGAGGCACTGAGGGGCATTTCCGACCGGGTGGTCATCGAAGGAGCGGGGGGATGGCTTGCGCCGATCAACGCCCGCGAGAGCATGGGGGATCTCGCACGCGCGCTCGGCGTGCCGGCCGTGCTGGTCGTGGGGCTGCGCCTCGGGTGCCTGAACCACGCCGAGCTCTCGCGCCGTGCGATCGGAACCCAAGGCGTCGCCTTCGCCGGCTGGGTCGCGAACCGCTTGAGTGTGCCCATGGAGCGCGAGGCCGAGAATCTCGCAACGCTCGCGCGGCGCTTACACGCGCCGCCGCTCGCGCTCGTGGCCTTTGCCCCCGGGCGCGCCGACTCTCTGGTGATCGATGAGGCGGCGGCGCGCCTTTAGTGAGCCACGCAGAAAATGCCGGGAATTTCCGTTTGATTTGAATCGCGGCGGCTGCGCGCTACCATCCGGGCCTGCCATGGACGCTGCACCACTCTCGATCGAGATTCGCCCGAACTGCTCCCTCACCCTCCGCAGCGCGCGCGTGTTTTTCGCGAGCGCCTGCGTCGTGCCGTTCGGCATGGGAGGGTTCCTCGCGCTCAAGGGCTTCTGGCCGATCCTGCCCTTTGCGGGACTCGAGATGGCGCTGCTCGCCTGGGCGCTCAAGGTCTCGCTCGAGCGCCGCTTCCACTCCCAGACCATCACCGTCACCGAGTCGGACGTCGCGGTCGAATCGCGCCAGCGATCACGGAGCGAGCGGGTCGTGTTCCCGCGGCATTGGGCGCAGGTTAAACTTCGCCGCCCTGCCGCAAGCCTGCACCCGAGCCGGCTCACCATAGAGTCGCACGGTCGCCAATGCGAGCTGGGCAGCTTTCTGACCGAAGAGGAGCGACGCGGGCTTGCGCTGCGCTTGCAGCGACTCGTTGGCCGCGTCAACGAGTCGCCCTCCTGGCGGTGAGACCGCCGCGGTTGGGGAGTCGGGACCTGCTGCGGAAATTTCGCGCCGCGCCCGCCACTTACGGGTGCGCGCTGTAAGGCACAAGAATGACGATCCGTAAAACGCTCGCCCGACTCGCCCTGCTGGTTGCCATGGGGGCCCTCACGCTCCCGGCCCGGGCCGAGGAGTCCGGCTGGGCGCAGCTCAACCTGCCGCAGGGCGTCACCGACATCAGCCGCAAGATCTACGCCCTGCACATGGAGATCTTCTGGGTCTGCGTCGCGATCGGCGTGGTGGTGTTCGGCGTCATGATCTGGTCGCTCGTCGTGTTCCGAAAGTCGAAGGGCGCGGTGGCCGACGTCACCCTGGTGCACAACACCAAGGTGGAGATCGTCTGGACCGTCATTCCGGTGGTGATCCTCATCGCCATGGCGGTGCCCGCCGCGCGCACGCTGGTCGAGATCGAGGACACGACCAAGACGGGGCTCAACATCAAGGTCACGGGCTTTCAGTGGGGCTGGGAGTACGAGTATCTCGATGAGGGGGTCACGTACTACTCGCACCTCGACCGGGCGAGCGATGCCGCGCGCGAGCTCGGCTCCGGCATCGACCCGACCACCGTCCCGCATTACCTGCTGAACGTCGACCACCCGCTGGTGGTGCCGAACGGCGTCAAGGTGCGCCTCCTCATCACCGGCGCGGACGTCATCCACTCCTGGTGGGTGAAGGATCTCGGCGTGAAGAAGGACGCGATTCCCGGGTTCATCAACGAGGCCTGGTTCAAGGTCGACGACGGCTGGACCGGGATGCTGCGCGGCAACTGCGCCGAGCTCTGCGGCCGCGATCACGGCTTCATGCCGATCGTGGTCGACGTGCGCTCCAGGGCGGACTTCGACGCCTGGCTGAAGAACACCGCGGCCGAGGAGAAGCAGGCGGCCACGCCCGCAGCCCCGGCTGCCACACCCACAGCTTCCCCCGCGGGCGCTGCGCCCGCGACCACTGCGGCCGCCTCGGGCTGACATCTACCCTCAAGGAACTTCCGACATGGCCGAGCATAACGCCCACGCCGCCACCCACGACGAGCACGACCACAAGCCGCACGGCTGGCGCCGCTGGGTATTCGCGACCAATCACAAAGACATCGGCACGATGTACCTGATCCTCTCGGGCACGATGTTCTTCATCGGTGGCATGGCGGCGATGGCCATCCGGGCCGAGCTCTTCAGCCCGGGCCTGCAGTTCTTCGACCCGCAGTTCTTCAACTCCCTCACCACGATGCACGGCCTCATCATGATCTTCGGGGCGATCATGCCGGCGTTCGTGGGACTGGCGAACTGGATGGTGCCGATGCAGGTGGGGGCGCCCGACATGGCGCTGCCGCGCCTCAATAATTTCAGCTTCTGGATCCTGCCGTTCGCCTTCACGCTGCTGATCGCCTCGTTCTTCGTCCCGGGCGGAGCCCCGGCGGGCGGCTGGACCATGTACCCGCCGCTCGTCCTGCAGACCGGCGCCGCCTTCCCGATGCTGGTCTTCTCGGTGCACCTGATGGGCATGTCGTCCATCCTCGGGGCCATCAACATCGTCGTGACCATCATGAACATGCGCGCCCCGGGCATGACGCTGCTGCGGATGCCGCTGTTCGTGTGGTCGTGGCTGATCACCGCGTACCTCCTGATCGCGGTGATGCCGGTGCTTGCGGGCGCGGTGACGATGCTGCTCACCGATCACTTCTTCGGCACCACCTTCTTCACCGCCGCCGGCGGCGGCGACCCGGTGATGTTCCAGCACATCTTCTGGTTCTTCGGGCACCCCGAGGTCTACATCATGATCCTGCCGGCCTTCGGCATCATCTCGGAGATCATCCCGACGTTCTCGCGGAAGCCGCTGTTCGGCTACGAGGCCATGGTATACGCGATCGCCTCGATCGCCTTCCTGTCGTTCATCGTGTGGGCGCACCACATGTTCACCGTGGGCATGCCGCTCGCGGCGCAGCTGTTCTTCATGCTTTCGACCATGCTGATCGCGATCCCGACCGGCGTGAAGGTGTTCAACTGGGTCGCCACCATGTGGAAGGGGTCGCTCACCTTCGAGCCGCCGATGCTGTTCGCGCTGGCGTTCGTGTTCCTGTTCACCATCGGGGGCTTCTCGGGCCTGATGCTCGCGATGGTGCCCGCCGACTATCAGTACCAGGACACCTACTTCGTGGTGGCGCACTTCCACTACGTGCTGGTCACGGGTGCGCTGTTCGGCATCATGGCCGGGGTGTACTACTGGCTGCCCAAGTGGACCGGGCACATGTACGACATGAAGCTCGCCACCTGGCACTTCTGGCTGTCGGCCATCTTCGTGAACGTGCTGTTCTTCCCGCAGCACTTCTTAGGCTTAGCCGGCATGCCGCGCCGTATCCCCGACTACGCGGTGCAGTTCACCGACTGGAACCGGGTGTCCTCGATCGGCGGCTTCGGCTTCGGGCTGGCGCAGATCCTGTTGCTGATCGTCATCTGGAAGTGCGTCCGTGGAGGCGCGCGCATCGGCAACCGCGCCTGGGAGGGCGCGCACGGGCTCGAGTGGGAGCTGACCTCGCCGCCGCCGTTCCACTCCTGGACCGAGCCGCCGACGGAAGCGCTGATCTCGCGCGGGGCGTCGCACTGATGGAGCAGCCGCTGAGCGCGCTCGACGAGGCGGGGCGGCGGCGGCGCGTGCGCCGCAGCGCCGTTCTCTTCGCGCTGATCGCGGCGGCCTTCTACTTCGGCTTCATCGCCATGATGCTGGTGCGGGGCGCGAAATGAGCGAGCGCGAGCGCGAAAACCGCAGCCTCACCTGGAAGCTCGGCGCGATCGCGCTCGGCGCCTTCGGCTTCGGCTTCGCGCTGGTACCGCTCTATCGCACCCTGTGCGCGGTCACCGGCTACGGCGACCAGGCGAAGCTCCTGGAGCGCGTGACCGCGATCGAGCACCCGGACGTCAAGCGCACCGTGACGGTCGAGTTCCTCACCGACGTGGCGAGCGCCGGCAGCTGGGACTTCCGTCCCGAGGTGCGGCGCATCGAGGTGCACCCCGGGGAGCTCTACACCGCGGAGTTCTACGCCCACAACCTCACCGGGCGCGACACCATTGCGCAGGCGGTGCCCAACATCTCCCCCTCGGAGGTGGCGGCCTACTTTCACAAGACCGAATGCTTCTGCTTCAGGCCGCAGCACTTCACGCTGAATGAGGGGCGCGACATGCCGGTGCGCTTCATCGTCGACCCCGCGCTCCCGAGCCACATCGACGTGATCACGCTCGCCTACACCTTCTTCGACGAGTCCTCGCGCGTCACGCGACGCTAACGAATCCCTCGAGAAAGCCAACGCAATGACCGACGCACACGCTCACGATTCCAGCCAGTACTACATCCCGCACCACAGCCCCTGGCCGATCTTCGGCTCGGTGACGCTGTTCACGGTGATGCTGGGGGCGGTCGCCTACCTCAACGACTGGGCCGGCGCGTGGACCTTCGTCCCGGGCGCGGTGCTGCTCGCGTGCCTGTTCTTCCTGTGGTTCGGCACCGTCATCGACGAGAACCAGCGCGGCATCTACAACCTGCAGGTCGACCGCTCGTTCCGCATGGGGATGATGTGGTTCATCTTCTCCGAGGTCATGTTCTTCGGCGCCTTCTTCGGCGCGCTGTTCTATGCGCGCGTGCTGGCGGTGCCGTGGCTCGGCGGCGAGGGCGTCAAGGTCTTCACCAACTACATCCTGTGGCCGCACTTCGAGCCCGCCTGGCCCACCAACGGTCCGGGCCACGTGGGCGGGCACGCCGACTCCTCCTTCAGCGTGATGAACCCGCTCGGCATCCCGGCGCTCAACACGCTGATCCTGCTCAGCAGCGGCCTCACGGTGACCATCGCGCATCATGCGCTACGCGCCGGACAGCGCGGCAAGCTGGCGCTGTTCCTCGCGCTCACCTTCCTCCTCGGCTTCACCTTCGTCGGCTTCCAGGCCCACGAGTACGGCGAGGCCTACAAGGAAATGGGCCTGCGGCTCTCGACCGGGATCTACGGCTCGACCTTCTTCATGCTCACCGGCTTCCACGGCCTGCACGTGACGATCGGCGCGATCATGCTGACGGTGATCTGGCTGCGGGTGCTGCGCGGGCACTTCACCCCGAAGCGCCACTTCGCCTTCGAGGCGGTTGCCTGGTACTGGCACTTCGTCGACGTGGTGTGGCTCGGCCTGTTTATTTTCGTATATTGGCTTTGAGCGCAGGGCAGCGAAGCTGATGTCCGAAAAATCGCCGCAAGGCGATTTTTCCAGTGGACTAGCGCATGAGCCCGTGCGGCGAGATCAGCCCGAAATACCAGGCGATCATCAGGAGCGCGAACAGCGCGAGCGAAATCGCGATGCGCCAGGTAAGCGCGCGCGCCAGCTTCCTCGAGTCCTCGTCATCGCGGCCGCGCGCGAGATGAAAGAGGCCCGCGCCGAGGCTGAGCACGATCGCCGCCAGCAGGCACACGACGAGGAGTCCGACGAGGGAGTCCATGGCGGCGGGCAGTGTATCGCGGCCGCGCGCCGCCCGATGCCTTCAGGCGCGCGCGCGTGAGGCTCGCCCGATTCGCGCCCTCGGCCGGCATGACGCTCCTCACCCTCATCGTGTGCGCCCTGTTCGTGCGCTTGGGGTTCTGGCAATGGCACCGCTGGACGGTGGGCGATGCGGCCTGGACGCGCTTCGCGCGCGGGGCCGACACGATGCAGCCCCTCGGCGCGCGTGCGCTCGAGGAGGTGACGCTCTACCAGCGGGTCAGCGTGACGGGGCGCCTCGACGGGCACCATCAGTTTCTCCTCGACAACCGCAGCTACCAGGGCCGCCCGGGCTACGAGGTGCTGACTCCCCTGACGCGCGCCGCGGGCGGCGTATTCCTCGTCGACCGCGGCTGGGTGCCATTCACCGGCTCGCGCGCTCAGCTGCCGGAGGTGGGCCTCACCGACGAGACACCCGCGACTTTCAGCGGCCGGGTCGCGGAGCTGCCGAGCGCGGGGCTCGCGAGCGGGCGCGCGGCGCCGGAGCCCGGCGGCCCCTGGCCCAAGGTCACGAGCTTCCCCACGGCGTCCGAGCTCGCGGGCGTACTCGGGGTGCCGCTCGGTGCGCGCATCCTGCTGCTCGACCCCGGCGCGCCGGAGGGGTTCGTGCGCGACTGGCAGCCGCCCGGCATGGCGCCGCTCCGCCACCTCTCGTATGCGATCCAGTGGTGGTGCTTCGCGGCGCTCGCCCTCGTCGTCTTCGGCGTGATGAGCGTCCGCCGGGCGCACCGGCAGCAAGGCGCGCCACGAGCAGCACCGTGAGGAGCACCACAGCGTGAGCGATGCGGGCGCCATCCGCGCGCGCAACCTGCGTACCGTGGCTGCGCTGGCGGCGCTGTTCCTCCTGCCGCTCGCGCTCGCCTTCTACACTTACTACGGCACCGCCTGGCGCCCCGCGGGCCACGTCAACCACGGAAGCCTCATCACCCCGCCGCGGCCGCTGCCCGCGGTCGCACTGCCGCGCGTACCGCCGGCCGGGGGCGCCGCCACAGGCGACACGTTCCGGGGGGTGTGGACACTCGTCTACGTGGGCGACGGCGCGTGCGATGAGGACTGCCGGTGGGCGCTGCTCGTCATGCGCCAGACGCGCCTCGGGCTCAACAACGACATGACGCGGGTCGCGCGGGTGTGGCTCGCGACCGGCAAGTGCTGCGCGCCCGAGCTCTCCGCGCCGCCCGAGCCGGGGCTCGTCGTTCTCGATGCGACCGGCCCCGCAGCCGGCACGCTGCTGCCGCTGTTTCCCGCGCCCGGGCGCGCGCATTCGCTCTTCGTGGTCGACCCGCTCGGCAATCTCATGATGAGCTACGATGCACGCAGCGATCCGCACGGCCTGCTCGAGGACCTGCGCAAGCTCCTGCGGCTCTCGCATATTGGTTAATCGGGCGAAATCGCCTGCGGCTATTTCGGCGGACCTCAGCTCCGTTCAGTGCCAACCGGATGCTCTTGACGTGAATGCCCACTGACTCTGTTGCCCGCTGGATGAGACGCCTCGCCCTGGCCGGGGTGTTGCTCGCCTTCGCGGTGGTGGTGCTCGGGGCCTACGTGCGCCTCACGGCGGCGGGCCTCGGCTGCCCCGACTGGCCCGGCTGCTACGGCCACCTGACCCCGAGCGGCGCGCTCAAGGAGGCCGCGCAGGGCGCGTTCGCGGGCGCGCCGCCCGATGCCGGCAAAGCGTGGCGCGAGATGATCCATCGCTATGCCGCCGGCACGCTGGCGCTCGTCATCGTGGCGATCACGGCGCTCGCGATCGGCGCGCGCCGGCAGCGGCTGGTGAGTGTCGCCTTCGCCGTGACGCTGCTCGCGACCGTGATCGTGCAGGCGCTGCTCGGCATGCTGACCGTGACCTGGCAGCTCAAGCCCCTCATCGTGACGCTGCACCTCCTCGTCGGCATGACGACGCTCGGGATGCTGTGGTGGCTCGCGCTGTCGCTGCCGTTGAGCTCCTGGGGCGCGACCTCGCTCGGAGGCGCGGGCCGCTCGCTGCGCGGCGGCGCCGCCTACATCGCGAGCGCGCACCACCTGGCGCTGCTGGGACTCGCGGCGCTCGCGCTGCAGATCGCGCTCGGCGGCTGGACCAGCAGCAACTATGCCGCCATCGCCTGTCCCGACTTTCCCACCTGCCAGGGCGCCTGGTGGCCGCACGCCGACTTCCGCCACGCCTTCGTGCTGTGGCACCGGGCGAACGTCGACTACGAGGGCGGGCTGCTCGGCACGCCCGCGCGCGTCGCCATCCATCTCACTCATCGGCTGGGTGCGCTCATCGCCGCTGCGGCGCTCACGCTCGCCGCGGTCTACACGCTGCGCCAGCGCGGCCTGTCGCACGCGCGCACGCGCGCCTGCGCGGTGCTCGGCGCACTCGCGCTGCAGCTCCTCAGCGGCGTCGCGATGGTGCTCAGGGGCTTCCCGCTGTGGCTTGCCACCGCGCACACCGCCGGGGCGGCGCTGCTGCTGCTCGCGGCGCTCGCGCTGGTGAGAACCTCAAGCGCACGCTAGGCTGCGCATCCTTCAGCGCGACACGCGAGCGAGCACTTGGCGAGCACATCGGACCTTGCGACCAGCGCGCCGCCGCTGTGGCGGCGCTACCTGGAGCTGACGAAACCGAAGGTCGTCGCGCTCATCACCTTCACCGCGATCGTGGGCACGCTGCTCGCGAGCCCGGGTGCGCCGCCGCTCGAGCCGCTGCTCCTCGGCAATTTAGGCATCGCGCTCGCGGCCGCCTGTGCCGCCACCATCAATCACGTGCTCGACCGGCGCATCGACGAGCAGATGGCGCGCACCCGCGCGCGCCCGCTGCCCACCGGCGCGCTCACCGAGCGCTCGGCGATCACCTTCGCGGCGCTGCTCGGCGTCGCCGCCATGACGGTGCTCGCCTTCCTGGTGAATCTCCTCACCGCGGTGCTCACCTTCTGCTCCCTGATCGGCTACGCGGTGATCTACACCGTGTGGCTGAAGCGCGCCACTTCGCAGAATATCGTGATCGGCGGCGCAGCCGGCGCGGCCCCGCCGGTGCTCGGGTGGGCGGCGGTGACCAACAGCGTCGACCCGAACGCGCTGCTCCTGTTCCTCATCATCTTCGTGTGGACGCCGCCGCACTTCTGGGCGCTGGCGATCGCGCGCCGCGACGAGTACGCGCGCGCCGGCATCCCCATGCTGCCGGTGACCCACGGCGTCGAGTTCACGCGGCTGCAGGTGCTGCTCTATACGGTGCTGCTCGTCGTCGTCACGCTGCTCCCCTTTCTCACCCGCATGAGCGGGCTCGTATACCTCGCCGCCGCGCTGATCCTCAACGCCGGCTTCCTCTACTACGCGCTCGCGCTCAAGATCAGCACTCGCGAGGAGTTGCCGATGCGCGTGTTCCGCTTCTCGGTCACCTACCTCATGTGGCTGTTTGCGGCGCTGCTGGTGGATCACTACCTGCCGGCGCTGCGCGCCACCGCGGGCTGAGCGGCGCGGCCTCTCAGGTCTCGCGCGTCAGCCGCATCGCCCAGGAGTAGATGATCTTGTCCTTGTGCGAGTCCTGCTGCAGCAGCACGCCCACCGTCGCGTAGTGCTCCGCGTCGATCTGACCCAGGTGCTCGGTGCCGTGAAAGCCCGAGGTCTCGCAGCCGAACATCGAGAGGATCGAGCGGTCGACGACCGCGTAGGTGCCCGCGAGCTTGCCGAAGGTCTCGGTCTCGAAGGTCCACTTCATGACGCTGCCGGCGCCTGCCGGGGGCTCGATCAGGTAGGCATGCACGAATTCGACGGGCGGGGCGCCCAGGACCTTGAGCTTGCCCGACAGCAGCCAGCACTGATCGCGGTGCGCGATCTCGGTGCGGCCCACCGCCTCGAGCGCCTCGCCGTCGCCCCGCCAGAACGTTCCTGTCGCGATCCACACCGCCGGCTCGAACAGAAACGTATGCGTCATGCGCGCATTATGGCGCGCGGGTGGGCTTCGCGGTACGTTGCGGGAAGACCACAGAAACTCGAGGCGAAAGGACCGCTCATGCTCACGGAACGCATCTGGTCGGGCAACTCATTACGGAATTTTCACTATCTCGTAGCCTGTCCCGAGACCGGCGAGGCGCTCGCGGTCGATCCGCTCGAATGGCGCATGTGCCTGGATGCAGCGCGGCGCCGCGGCTGGGAGATCAGGCAGATCGTGAACACGCACGAGCACACCGACCACACCGGCGGGAACGCCGGGCTCAAGGCCGCGACCGGCGCGAAGATCCTGGCGCACGCGGGCGCGGCCGCGCGCATCGGCGGCGTCGATCGTGGCTTGAACCGCGGCGACCTCATCCGCGTCGGCCGCACGGTCGAGCTCGAGTGCCTCGACACTCCCGGCCACACCATGACGCACGTGTGCCTGCTGTCGCATACCGCGGAGCCCGCGCTCTACTGCGGCGATACGCTCTTCAACGCGGGAGCCGGCAATTGCTACAACGGCGGCGACCCGGAGGCTCTCTACGAAACCTTCGTCACGCAGCTCGCGCGCCTGGCGGACGCGACGCGTGTCTTTCCGGGCCATGAGTACCTCGTGCGCAACCTCGAGTTCACGCTCGACCGCGAGCCGGCCAACACGGATGCCGCCGCACTCCTCGAGAGCGCGCGCGGCGCGGACCCCGCCGCCGCCACGGTTACCACCCTGGCCGAGGAGAAGCGCATCAACAGCTTCTTCCGGCTGCAGAACCCGCAGGTGATCGCGCGGCTGCGGGAGAAGTTCCCGGATCTCGGCGAGCGCCCGGATGCCCGCACGGTGTTCGTCAAGCTGCGCGAGTTGCGCAACCGCTGGTAAGGCGGGGCGGCGGCCGGAGCGGGGCCGCGGGAACGCCGCGTGCGCTGCCAGGACCGATTCCGGCTCTTGCGGCGTGCGCGCACGGCGCGGCAGCATAGCCCGATCAGGAGGACCGTCATGCGTACCATTCTCGAGGTGTTGTCGGCGGGTCTTTTGTGCGGCGCGGCGGCGGCCGCTTTCGCGAGCGGCGGCGGCGCGATGCCGTCGATGGGCTCATCCATGCCGCGCATGGCCAGCCCGCAGCAGCAGGCACGTGACCTCTACAACGACGGCGTCGGCTATGTGAAGAAGGCCGACAAGGCGGGTGTCGAGGCCGCGCAGGCGACCGATACCGGCAAGAAAGAGCGGGCGGCGCGCGACAGCCACGACCGCTATGCCTCCGCGCTCGACAAGTTCCAGCGATCCGTGCAGCTCGACCCTGAGCGCTATGAGGCCTGGAACTACGTCGGCTACGCGAGCCGCAAGCTCGGCCGCTACGACGACGCGCTCTCGGCCTACGACCGGGCGCTCGCGCTCAAGCCCGGCTACCCGGATGCGATCGAGTATCGGGGCGAGGCCTACCTCGCGGTGAATCGGCTCGACGACGCCAAGAAGGCCTACCTCGATCTGTTCGCCGGCAACCGCGCGCTCGCGGACAAGCTCCTCACCGCGATGAAGGGCTGGGTCACCACCCAGCACGCCGCCCCGGCAAGCGACAATGCGACGAGCGTCGACGAGCTCGACAAGTGGATCCAGGAGCGCACGCAGATCGCCGCGCAGACCGCCTCGCTCACCCGCGCCGGTACCGCGACCGCCTGGCGTTGAGGGGGGCCTCGGCCGCGTTGCTGCTCGGCGCGGCGGCGGCATCGTGCTGGTGCGCGGCGGCGGACGCGCCGGAAGCGGGCGCGCCTTACGTATGGCACCTGCCGCGCGGCTTTCCCGTACCGGCAGTGCCCGCCGACAATCCCATGTCTGCGCCTAAGGTGGCGCTCGGCGAGCGCCTGTTCTTCGACCCGCGCCTCTCGGTGACGGGGCACTACGCCTGCGCGAGCTGCCACGATCCCGAGCGCTCCTTCTCGGACGGCCTGCCGCGCGCCATCGGCGCGACCGGCGCACCGCTCCCCCATAACGCGCTCGCGCTCGTCAACGTCGCCTATAACATCAGCTTCGGCTGGGCCAAACCTTTAGTCCGCTCACTCGAGACGCAGATGCTCGAGCCGCTCCTCAACGACCATCCGGTGGAGCTCGGACTCAAGGGGCGCGAGCGCTCGCTCTGCGCCGCGCTCGCCGCCGAAGGGACTTACGCGCAGGCCTTCGCCGCCTCTTTTCCCGGCGCGGACCCGGCGGTCACTTTCGAGCACCTCGTCAAGGCGATCGCGGCGTTCGAGCGCACGCTCATCTCCGGCGACTCGCCCTTCGATGCCTACGTGTTCGGAGGCGAGCACGCGGCGCTCACGCCTCAGGCCAAGGAGGGGATGGCGCTCTTTTACTCAGCACGCGTGGGCTGCGCGCTCTGCCACTCCGGGTTCAACTTCGCGGGCAACTGGCGCGACGCGCAGGGCGAGACGGGACGCGCGAGCTTCGCCCGCAACGGCACGAGCGCTGAGCCGGTGCGTGTGCCGACGCTGCGCAACGTCGCCCTCACCGCCCCCTACATGCACGACGGGCGCTTCGCGACGCTCGATGCGGTGCTCGCGCACTATTCGGACCTGGCGCGCCTGCCGGGAGGTGCGGGGCGCATCGACCGCCGGCTCCCACGCGCGCCCTTGAGCGGCGCCGAGCGGGCGGCGCTGCGCGCCTTCCTCGAGAGTCTCACCGACCGCGGTTTCATCGAGCGCACCGCCCACAGGCGGGCCACGGCGCCGTTCGCGTCCCCGCACCATTCCCGCTAGGCTTCACCTTCCCGCCCCAGGGGCGCGGCGAGGGGGTGCGCATGCAATCGCCGTTCTACCACCGCTGTTTCCAGATCGTGGCCGCGGCCGTACTCGCGTACCTGCTCTACGAGATCCTGCTGCCGCTGCGCACCGAGCTCGGCTGGGCGGCGGTGCTGGCCTTCATCCTCTATCCGCTGCAGGAGTCGCTCACCCGCCGCCTCAAGGGCCGGCGCGCGCTCGCCGCCGGCATCCTCACCGGCCTCACCCCGTTTCTGGTGCTCGCCCCGCTCGCCGTGCTGGGGGCGGTGTTCGCCGGCCAGGTTGCGCATGTCATCGAGTCGCTCCGCGGCCGCACGATTCTTTCCGGCCCCGAGATCATAGAGCGCATCTCGGGCATCCCGCTGATCGGCGGCGCGATCGACTGGGCGCGCGACAACGCCACCGTAAGCCTCGCACAGGTGCAGGGCTGGATGGACAGCAGCCTGCAGGCGCTGCTCGAGCGCGCCGCGGCGGCCGGCGGCGGCGTGGCGCTCGGCGTGTTCGGTACGCTGATCGGCTTCTTCATGATGCTGTTCATGCTGTATTTCTTCCTGCAGGACGGACGCGCGATTCTCGCCGGGCTCGAGCGCCTCATCCCGACCACCAGCGAGCGGCGCCATCGCCTGCTCGACTATCTCGCCTCGGTGACGCGCGCCGTCGTGTTCGGCTCGGTGGCGACCGCCTTCGTCCAGGGCGTCATCGTCGGCATCGGCTTCGCGATCGCCAAGCTCCCTTCGCCCGTGGTGTTCGGCGTGATCGGCGTGATCGCGGCCTTTCTGCCCTCGGGCGCGAGCATCGTGCTCATCCCGGCGGTCGGCTACCTCGCCTTCACGGGACGCTGGGGCGCGGCGATCTTCCTCGGCTGCTGGACGGTGGGGATATGGCTGCTCGAGAACTTACTGCGCCCGCTGCTCACCTCGCGACACATGCAAGTGTCGACGCTCGCGATCTTCGTCGGCGCAATCGGCGGCGCCTCGGCGTTCGGCATTCTCGGGCTCATCATCGGCCCGGTGGTGCTGAGCTTTGCCGTCGCCCTGGTGCGCTACATGCAGGAGCAAGCGGACGCCTGAGCGCGCGGGCTTTCCCGTAAAATGCGCGCCCTATGGATCTCACCCCGATCCTCGATCCCCTCAACGACGCGCAGCGCGCCGCGGTCACCGCCCCGCTCGGGCCGGTGCTGGTGCTCGCCGGCGCCGGCAGCGGCAAGACGCGCGTGCTCACGCACCGCATCGCCTGGGTGATCCAGGCCGAGGGCGCCTCGCCTCAGGGCATACTCGCCGTCACCTTCACCAACAAGGCGGCCGGCGAGATGCGCGCGCGCATCGAGCGGCTCTTAAGTGTTCCGGCGGCGGCGCTCTGGATCGGCACGTTTCACGGCATCGCGCACCGGCTGCTGCGCATCCACTGGCGCGAGGCGCAGCTGCCGCAGGGCTTCCAGATCATGGACTCCGAGGACCAGCAGCGCCTCATCAAGAAGGTGATCCGCGCAGCCGAGCTCGACGAGACGCGCTGGGTGCCGCGCGAGGTGCAGTGGTTCATCAATTCCAACAAGGACGCCGGAAGGCGGCCGGCGAAGCTCGCCGACGGCGGCGATCCGGCGCGCCGCGAGCTGATCCGGATATACGCCGCGTACGAGGAGGCCTGCGCGCGCACCGGCATGGTGGACTTCGCCGAGCTGCTGCTGCGCGCCTTCGAGCTGTGGCGCGACAACCCGCAGCTGCTCGCGCACTACCGGCGGCGCTTCCGGCACGTGCTGGTCGATGAGTTCCAGGACACCAACGGCATCCAGTACGCGTGGATCAAGCTGCTCACCGGGGGCGACGGCGGCGCGCCGTTCGTCGTGGGCGATGACGATCAGTCGGTGTACCGGTTCCGAAACGCGCGACCGGAGAATCTCCAGGACTTCCGCCGCGACTATCCGCAATCGCAGCTCTTCAAGCTCGAGCAGAACTACCGCTCGACCGGCACCATTCTCGAGGCGGCCAACGGCCTCATCGCCCACAACGCGAGCCGGCTCGGCAAGAAGCTCTGGACGAGCGGCGCGCGCGGCGAGCCGATCCACCTCTACAGCGGCTTCAACGAGCGCGACGAGGCGGAATTCGTCACCCATCGGATCCGCGAGCACGTGGCCCACGGCGCGGCGCGCCGCCACATCGCGATCCTCTACCGCTCCAACGCCCAGTCACGGGTGTTCGAGGAGGCGTTCCTCTCGGCGCGCATTCCCTACAAGGTGTACGGGGGCCTGCGCTTCTTCGAACGCGCCGAGATCAAGGATGCGCTCGCGTACCTGCGCCTCATCAGCAACCGCCGCGACGACGCCTCGTTCGAGCGCGTGGTGAACCTGCCGCCGCGGGGCCTGGGCGCGAAGAGCCTCGAGGCGCTGCGCCAGCGGGCCCGCACCCGCGGCGTGTCGCTGTGGGAAGCGGCCGCCGTGCCCGCGAGCGCGCTCGCGGGAGCCGAGCTCGGCGGGCGCGCGGCGGTGGCGCTGCAGGGATTCGTCGCGCTCATCGAGCGCCTGGCGCGCGAGACCGCCGGGCTCGCGCTCCAGAGTCAAGTCGATGCGGTGCTCAAGGGCAGCGGGCTGATCGCCCACTACCAGCGCGACAAGGCCGAGCGCGGCGAGGCGCGCGTCGAGAACCTGGACGAGCTGGTGAGCGCGGCGCGTGGCTTCGCCCCCGAGGGGAGTGAGCTGCCGCCGCTCGAGGCGTTCCTGGCGCACGCGGCGCTCGAATCCGGCGAGGGCCAGGCGGACGAGTGGGAAGACTGCGTGCAGATGATGACGCTGCACATGGCGAAGGGGCTCGAGTTCCCGGTGGTGTTCCTCGCCGGCATGGAGGAGGGGCTGTTTCCGCACCAGCGCTCGACCATCGACCTGGACGGGCTCGAGGAGGAGCGGCGGCTCTGCTATGTCGGCATGACGCGCGCCAGAGCCACGCTCTATCTCAGCTACGCCGAGCAGCGCCGCCTGCACGGCGTCGACAGCTACGGGCAGGTGTCGCGCTTCGTACGCGAGATCCCCGAGGAGCTCATCGAGGAGGTGCGCCCGCGCGTGCAGGTGTCGCGGCCGCTCGCCGTGGGGCGCTTCCGGCCGGAGGAGCCGGCCGCCGCGGGGATGCGGCTCGGCGGGCGCGTGCGCCACGGCAAGTTCGGCGAAGGGGTGATCCTGAACGTCGAGGGGAACGGTGCGCATGCGCGCGTGCAGGTGAGCTTCGAGCGCCAGGGCACCAAATGGCTGATGGTGCAGTACGCGAATCTCGAGCCGTTATGAAGATCCTTATTCTCGGCGCCGGCCAGGTCGGGCGCACCGCCGCTTCACACCTCTCGCGCGAGGAGGCGAACGAGGTCACGGTGGTCGACATCAACGAGGAGGCGCTGCGCGACATGCAGGAGCGGCTCGAGGTGCGCACCGTGGTCGGCAACGCCGCCCACCCCACCGTGCTCGAGGCGGCCGGCGCCGCCGAGGCCGACGTCATGGTGGCGCTCACCTCGAGCGACGAGGTGAACCTGATGGCGTGCGAGGTGGCGTTCACGCTGTTTCGCACGCCCACCAAGATCGCGCGCATCCGCGCCGCCGAGTACACCGACCGCGCGGAGCTCTTCGGCGTGGACGCGCTCTCGGTGGATGTCTTCATCAGCCCCGAGCGCCTGGTCACCGAGTACGTCGAGCGCCTCATCCATCACCCGGGCACGCTCCAGGTGCTCGACTTCGCCGACGGCAAGGTGCGCCTGGTGGCGGTGCGCGCGCGGCGCGGCGGGCCGCTGGTCGGGCATAAGCTGCGCGAGCTCCCCGCGCACCTGCCGAAGATGGAGGTGCGCGTGGTGGCGATCTACCGCGAGGGCCGCAGCGTGGCCCCCGAGGGCGATACGGGAATCGCCGAGGGCGATGAGGTGTTCTTCCTCGCGGCGCGCGAGAACATCGGGCGCGTCACCAGCGAGATGCGCCACGGCGACGAGGCGGTGCGGCGGGTCGTGATCGCGGGCGGCGGCAACATCGGCTTTCGCCTGGCGAAGAGTCTCGAGCACTCCAACCAGGTGAAGGTCATCGAGCGCGACGCGCGCCGCGCCCGCAAGGTCTCCGAGCTCCTCGACCGGGCGATCGTGCTGCACGGCGATGCCGCCGACGAGGAGCTGCTCATCGAGGAGAATATCGACAGCGCCGACGTGTTCGCGGCTCTCACCAACTCCGAGGAGGCCAACATCCTCTCGGCGATGCTCGCCAAGCGGCTCGGCGCCCACAAGGTGATGGCGCTCATCAACAAACCCTCCTACACCGATCTGGTCGAGGCGGGCAGCATCGACATCGCGGTCTCGCCGCAGACCATCACCATCGGCTCGCTGCTGGCGCACGTGCGCCGCGGCGACGTGGTGCGGGTGCACGCGCTGCGGCGCGGCGCGGCGGAGGCCATCGAGGCGATCGTGCACGGCGATGAGCGCAGCTCGCGCGTCGTGAACCGCATGGTGAGCGAGATACCCCTGCCGGAGGGCGCCTCGATCGGCGCGGTGGTGCGCGGCGATGCCGTCATCATGGCGCATCACGACACGGTGGTGCGCGCCGACGACCACGTGATCCTGTTCCTCGCCGACCGCCGCCACCTGGAGGCGGTCGAGAAGCTCTTCCTGCGCGCGCCGCGCTGAGCTGACAGGCGGACGCACCACCGTGCTCGCGGTCGCGTACGTGCTCGGGCTCCTGCTCGCGGCCTTCGCGCTGGGCTTTGCGCTGCCCATCGGCTGCTCGCTCCTCATGGGGGACGGGCTGTGGCCGAAGTTCCTGCTGGCCGCCGCGCTCGCGGCGGGCTGCGGGCTCGCGCTCGCCGCGGCGACCGCGCGCTTGAAGCGCGAGCTGCGCGCACGCGACGGCTTCCTGCTCGTGACGCTCGGGTGGCTGGTGCTGTCGGCCGCGGCGGCGGTGCCGCTGCTCCTCATCCTGCCCCACTTAAGCTTCACGGGCGCGTACTTCGAGGCGATGTCGGGCCTCACCACCACGGGCTCGACCGTGCTCACCGGGCTCGATGCGCTGCCCCCCTCGCTCAACTTCTGGCGCGCCTCGCTCCACTGGTTCGGCGGGCTCGCGATCATCGTCATGTCGCTCGCGGTGCTGCCGCTGCTCGGCGTCGGCGGCATGCAGCTCTACAAGGGCCAGGCGCCGGGACCCGCCAAGGAGGAGCGGCTCACGCCGCGCATCACCGAGACGGCGCGCTCGCTGTGGCTCGTGTACGCGCTCATCACCGCCGCGGGCATCGTGAGCCTGCGCATCTGCGGCATGAGCTGGTTCGATGCGATCTGCCACGCGTTCTCCGCGGTCGGCCTCGGCGGCTTCTCGACCCACGACCGCAGCATCGGCTATTTCGACTCGCCGGCGATCGAGCTGACGCTGGTTGCCCTCATGCTGGTCGCCTCGCTCAACTTCGCGCGCCATTTCATCGCGCTCAAGCGCCTGAGCCTCGACACCTACCGGGTCGATCCCGAGTGCCGGGCGATCTTCGCGCTGCTGTCGGTGAGCGTGGTCGGGATCGCGGTGCTGCTCAGGTGGCACGGGGTGTACCCGGGGTTCCTCACGGCACTGCGTCACTCCGCCTTCAACGTGGTCTCGCAGGCAACCACCAGCGGGCTCACCAGCCAGGACTACCAGCAGTGGCCGGTATTCGCGCCCTACTGGATGCTGTTCCTGTCGTGCATCGTGTGCAGCACCGGCTCGACCGGCGGCGGCATCAAGATGTTCCGCACGCTGCTGTTCGCGCGGCAGGCGGGGCGCGAGCTCAAGCTCCTGGTCCACCCGGCCGCCGTGGCGCCGGTGCGCATCGCCGGGCGGGCGATTCCGGACTCCGTGGGCCACGCGGTGCTCGCCTTCATCTTCATGTATTTCATGACCGTGGTGTTCTTCACCTTCGCGCTGCTGCTCACCGGGCTCGACTTCGACTCGGCGCTCCCCGCCAGCGTCGCCTCGATCACCAACACCGCCCACGGCTTCGGCCCGCCGGGGGCCGTGCACAATTTCCACGGGCTCACGGCGCTGCAGACCTGGCTGTGCACGGCGGCGATGCTGCTCGGGCGGCTCGAGATCTTCAGCGTGATCGTGCTCGCCACGCCGGCCTACTGGCGCAAGTAGCGCCGCGGCCGCCGCGCGGCGCGGCGCTCAGCGGTGAATGTAGCTTTCCAGCTGCTCGATCTGCTGCTGTTGCTCGGCGATGACCGCCTTCACCAGGTCCCCGATAGACACCATGCCCACCACGCGCCCGCCGTCGACCACCGGCAGGTGGCGCACGTGGCGGTCGGTCATGAGCTGCATGCACTGCTGCACCGAGGTCTCGAGCGACACGGTGAGAACCGGCGAGCTCATGATGTCGCGCACCGGGGTGTCGGCCGAGGAGCGGCCGCGCAGGATCACTTTGCGGGCGTAGTCGCGCTCCGACACGATCCCCTCGAGCGCCGCGGCCCGCATGACGAGCAGCGCCCCGACGTGGTGCTCGGCCATGAGGCGGATCGCATCGAGGACGGCAGCCTGCGGCTCCACCGAGAAGATCGCCCGGCCCTTGCTCTCGAGCAGGGCCCGTACCGTGGTCATGTCCTCACCCCCTGAAAGCACGCACCGCGCACGACCGAAGGCTTGCGCGCAGTGGCTAGTGTGCCGCCGGGCCCACCTCCACCGTCAAAGTGACATCGGCGCTCACGTCGAGCGTCCCGGCCTCGACCGGCGTCGGCACCTCGGCGGCGGCGCTCGCCGAGGCGCGCGCCATCGCCATGTGGGCCCGGATGGGAACGATGCGCGGGCTCGACTCCTCGACGGTCAGCACGCGGAGGATCCGGAGATTCAGCGCCTCCGCGAGCACCTGCGCCTCGGCGCGCGCCCGGGTAGCCGCCTCGCGCAGAGCCTGGGCGCGCACCGTATCCTGGTCGCGCAGCGTGAACTGGATGCCCTGCACGCGATTGCCGCCCGCGCGGGTCGCGGCGTCGATCACATCGCCGATGCGCGCGAGATCGTCGAGCTGGACCTCGACGACATTCAGCGCGGTGTAGCCGGTGATGGTCGGCTCGCCGCCGCCCGAGTGGTACTGGTAGTTGGGGCTGAGCGAGTAGCTGACCGTCCGCAGCTGCGCAGCGGGGCCGGCGGCCTTGCGCACCGCGGCCAGCACCGCATCGAGCTGCCGGGCGTTGGCGGCGGCGGCCTCCTGCGACTGCTGCGCCTGGGTCTGCACTCCGAGGTCGATCTGCACGCGGTCGGGCTTGGCGCTGACGCGCGCGTCCCCGGTGACGCGAATCGACGACAGTGTCGCTGCCGCAACGGCGCCGCCCTGGGCCCACACGGGCGCGGCGACCGCGATGCTCGCGACGAGCAACGCCGCACACGGCAACCTCATCACACGCGGCGGGGCGGAACGCATTCGCATATTCTACGCGCGCGCCGTGCGACAGTTCATACTTTGGCCAGCGAGACGCGCGCCGCGTGGTGTCGGACTGTATACAACAGCATATGGAAAGGCGCGAAGAAAACCGCAGGGAAATCCACGTGGCACCGGACCGCTTCGAGGTAACGGCCGAGGACGCGATCCTCACGACGGAGCTGCGCTCCGCCGTCGCGGTGTGCATGTACGACGCCGCCGAAGAGGCCGGCGCGCTGCTGCACCTTCGCTGCATCGTCAAGAGCTCCAAGCCCCTCGACGTGACCGATACGACGCTCGCGACGGAGCTGCTGCTCCTCGACCGCTGCCTCGAGGCGCTGCGCGCGGCGGCCCCCAGCGCGCGCCATCTGCAGGCGCGCATCGTGGCGCATCTGGCCGAGGGCGCGCAGGCGCGGCCGGTGTGCGAGACCATCCTGCACGTCGTGCGCCACTACCTCAACGATGCCGGCGTGCAGATGCTGCCCGAGGATATCGCGGCAGGACCGGTGCGCACGCTGCGCTTCCGCCCCGGCATGGGGTGGGTGCACACGCGCGCCTGAGCGGCCAGCCGCCGTCGGCTTCCCGACCCATGCCTGGCTCGCGCGAAGCGCCGCTCCCCGCCGCAATCCAGGCCGCGCTCGAAGAGGTCTTCGGCGAGAGCGTCGCGCATGTGCGGGTGATCGAGCACTCGCTCCACGCACGCCTCCACGGGCGCGCGCTCGCCACGACGCGCCGCGGCCGCATTTATCTGCGCGGCGAGGCTGCGGCCTTCTTCGCCAATCCCTGGCTGCTGCTGCACGAGTACTGGCATGTCATCGGGCAGTGGCAGCGCGGCACCCTCACCGTGCCGCGCTACTTAAGCGAGTGTCTCAAGCGCGGCTACTGGAACAACCGCTTCGAGGTCGAGGCGCGCGAGTTCGCCGACACTCACTCGGGGGCCTTGCGCGTGGGTCTGGCGCGTGCGCGGGGCGCGGGGACGGGGAGCTGAAGGGCAGCGCCTTTGGGGTGCGCGCCCCTTGCCGGCGGGCGCTAGCGACCTACAATACGCGACCCTCTCCGGAACGTCGGGGAAGCACCCGAAGCGATTCTCCATGACGCGCCCGAAGCAGCTCGACTGCGACGTCATAGTCGTCGGCGGCGGACACGCCGGCACCGAGGCGGCACTCGCCGCGGCGCGCATGGGCGCGCGCACGCTCCTTCTCACCCAGAGCATCGAGACGCTCGGGGCCATGAGCTGCAACCCGGCGATCGGCGGCATCGGCAAGGGGCACCTGGTACGCGAGATCGACGCCCTCGGGGGCGCCATGGGGCGCGCCGCCGACCGCGCCGGCATCCAGTTCCGCACCCTGAACGCGAGCAAGGGACCGGCCGTGCGCGCCACGCGCGCGCAGGCCGACCGTCAGCTCTATCGGGCGGCGATCCGCTCGCTGCTCGAGAGCCAGCCGAAGCTCGCGCTCTTCCAGCAGGAGGCGGCCGACCTCGTCGTCGAGGGCGGGCGAGTCTCGGGCGTCGTCACGGTCACCGGGATCGAGATCCGCTCGCGCGCGGTGGTGCTCACCGTCGGCACTTTCCTCGGCGGCCGCATTCACGTCGGGCTCGACAACTACCAGGGGGGGCGCGCCGGCGATCCCGCATCGATGCGTCTCGCGGCGCGGCTGCGCGAGCTCGACCTTCGGGTCGGGCGGTTGAAGACCGGGACGCCGCCGCGGATCGACGGTCGCACGCTCGACTGGTCGGTGATGACCCGCCAGCCTGGGGACGTGCCCAGGCCTGTCTTTTCGTTCCTTGGACGCGTCGAAGACCATCCAAGACAGGTTGATTGTTTCATTACCCATACAAACGAGCGAACGCACGAGATCATCCGGGCGGCTACCGACCGCTCCCCGATGTTCACCGGGGTGATCGAGGGTGTCGGACCGCGCTATTGCCCATCCGTCGAGGACAAGGTCGTGCGCTTCGCGGAGAAGCCTTCGCACCAGATCTTCGTCGAGCCCGAGGGGCTCAACACCCACGAGATCTATCCGAACGGGATCTCCACCAGCCTGCCGTTCGACGTGCAGGTCGAGTTCGTGCGCACGATCCGCGGCTTCGAGAACGCGCACCTCACGCGCCCCGGCTATGCGATCGAGTACGACTACTTCGATCCGCGGGAGCTCACGAGCTCGCTCGAGACGAAGGCCCTCGCGGGACTTTTCTTCGCAGGTCAGATCAACGGCACGACGGGCTACGAGGAGGCCGCCGCCCAGGGCCTCGTCGCCGGCATCAACGCCGCCCTTGCGGTGGGCGGCCGGGAGCCCTGGGTGCCGAAGCGGAGCGAGGCTTACCTCGGCGTGCTCATCGACGACCTGGTGACGCGCGGCACGCGCGAGCCGTACCGTATGTTCACGAGCCGCGCCGAGCATCGGCTGCTGCTGCGCGAGGACAACGCCGATGCCCGCCTGACGCCCATCGGGCGCGAGCTCGGGCTCGTCGACCCGGAGCGCTGGCGGCTGTTCGAGATCAAGCAGTACCTCACCGAGCTTGAGATCGAGCGCCTCGCGGAGCTGCGCGTGAAGCCCGGCCAGCTGTCCTCTGACTGGGCCGCCCGGGTGCTCGGCGGGCCGCTCACGCAGGACACTTCCGCCTTCGAGCTGCTCAAGCGCCCCGGGGTGAGCTACCAGGCGCTCCTCGAGGTGACGGGCCCTCCCGAGTGGCTCGCGGAGAGCGACGACGAGGAGCCCGTTCTCCCGGTCGATGGGCGCCTGCCGGACCAGATCCGCACCCAGGTCGAGGTGCGGGCCCGCTACGCCGGCTACCTCGAGCGGCAGCAGGAGGAGATCGAGCGCACCCGGCGCAACGAGGAGACGCAGCTGCCCGCCGATCTCGACTATCGTGCGCTCGCGGGGCTGTCGCACGAAGTGCGCCAGCGCCTGAGCGAGGCGCGTCCGGCGACGCTCGGCCAGGCGGGCCGCATCCCCGGCGTGACCCCCGCGGCCGTGTCGATCCTGCTCGTGCACCTGAAGAAGCGCGCCGCGCGCAGCGCCCACCGGGTCGCATGAGCGCCTTCACGCAGGGGCTCGCGCGCGCCTGGGAGAAAAACGACTCGCTCCTGTGTGTGGGGCTCGACCCCGAGATCGAGCGCTTTCCGCCGCACATCGCCGCCGCGGCCTCGCCGATCTTCCAGTTCAACAAGGCCATCGTCGACGCCACCCACGACCTGGTGTGCGCCTACAAGCCGCAGTTCGCGCACTACGCCGCCTACGAGGCCGAGGATCAGCTCGAGCGCACGATCGAGTACGTGCACCGGACCTATCCTGGGATCCCGGTGATCTTCGACGGCAAGCGCGGCGACGTCGGCAACACCGCCGAGCGCTACGCCATCGAGGCCTTCGAGCGCTACGGCGCGGACGCCGTGACCGTGAATCCCTACCTCGGGGGTGACTCGCTCGAGCCGTTCCTGAGGCACGCCGACAAGGGCGTCGTGATCCTCTGCCGCACCTCCAACCCCGGAGCGCGGGATCTGCAGGACCTCGAGGTCGGCGCGCGGCGGCTGTATCACGTGGTCGCAGAGCTCGCCGCCACGCGCTGGAACACCCGCGGCAACTGCGCGCTGGTGGTGGGCGCCACCTATCCGCGCGAGCTCGCCGAGGTGCGCCGCATCGTGGGCGAGATGCCGCTGCTCCTGCCCGGCGTCGGCGCGCAGGGGGCGGACGTGGCGCAGGCGGTCGAGAGCGGTCAGACGCCGAACGGCACCGGCCTCATGGTGAGCTCCTCGCGCGGCATCCTCTACGCCTCGCCAGAGGCCGCGGGGGCCGGCTTCGCGGCCGCCGCGCGCGCCGCAGCCGAGGCGCTGCGCACGCAGATCAACGCAAGCCGCAGGCGGCCGCGCGCCCCATGACCGCCCGTACCGCCGCGTGGCTCACCGCGGCCGCGGCCGGCGTCGCGCTCGCCCAGCTCACCGCCTGCACGCCGAGCGGCGGCGGGCCTGCCGCGGGAAGCGTGGAGGGCGCCGCGCCCGCGGGGCCCGTGCTGGTGCGCGGCGGCGGCCCCGATCCCGACTCGCTCGATCCGCAGAAGGCTCGCGGCGCCGAGGCCCAGAGCATCGTGCGGGACCTGTGCGAGGGGCTCACCACGCTCGACAAGAGCGCGGCGGTGGCGCCCGGCGTGGCGAGCCGCTGGAGCGTGAGCGCCGACGGCAAGGTCTATACGTTCACGCTCCGCCCCGAGGCGCGCTGGTCGAACGGGGAGCGGGTGGTCGCGGCGGATTTCGTGGCGGCGTTGCGCCGGCTGGTCGATCCCGCGACTGCCTCGGGCTACGCGCAGTACGCCGACGTCATCGCCAACACCGACGACATCGTCGCGGGGAAGAAGCCCCCCGAGGCGTTGGGTATCGCCGCGCCGGATGACTCGACCGTGGTGGTGACGCTCGCGACGCCTGCGCCCTATCTCCCGGCGCTCCTCTCCCACCCGAGCACCTGCCCGGTGCATCGGCCCACGCTCGCGAGCCATCCCGAGGGCTACGCGCGCCCCGGAAGCATGGTCTCGGACGGCGCCTTCGTGCTCAAGGAATGGGTGCAGGGCTCGTACGTCCTTGCCGTCCGCAACCGCTACTACTGGAACGACGCGGCGACGCGACTCGGGACGGTAAAGTACCTCTTCATTCCCGATGAGAACGCCGAGCTCGCCCGCTACCGCAGCGGCGAGCTGCACATCACCGCCGTGGTGCCGCGCGGGCAGTTCGACTGGATCAGGGAGCACCTCGCGCGGGAGCTCCACGTCTCGCCCCAGCTCACGACCTACTATTACGGCTTCAACCTGCGGCGCGCGCCTTTCAGGGACCAGCCCAAGCTCCGCCGCGCGCTCTCCGAGGTCATCGACCGCGAGACGCTCGCCGGCCTCGTCCTGCGGGTCGGGGAGCTGCCGGCCTACGGGTGGGTGCCGCCGGGCATCAACGGCTACACGCCGCAGTCCTTCGACTACCGCGGCGTTGCGCTCGCGGCGCGCATCGCCGAGGCGCAGCGCCTCTATCGGGAGGCGGGCTACTCGAGCGCCAAACCGCTCGCGTTCGAGCTCGCCTACAACGCGGGCGAGGTACACACCAAGGTCGCCGTCGCCGTCGCCTCCATGTGGAAGGAGGCGCTCGGCGTGGACGTGCGCCTCACACAGGTCGAGTTCAAGACGCTGCTGCAGGAAATCGACCGCGGGGACGTCCAGCTCTTCCGTTCGAGCTGGGCGGGCGACTACAACGACGCCTACACCTTCGCGCAGTACCTGAAGAGCGACTTCGGCCTGAACTTGCCGCGCTACCGGAGCGCCGCGTACGACGCGCTGCTCACGCGCGCAGCCGCCGAGGTCGACTCCGCCGCGCGCCGCGCGCTGCTCGAGGAGGCCGAGCGGCTGATGCTGGCCGACCACCCGCTGATCCCGCTGTATTTCTACGTCAACAAGCACCTGGTGAAGCCCGCGGTCTCGGGCTGGTACGACAATGTCATGAACGTCACCTACAGCAAGGACCTGGGCCTCGAGCAATGAACTGGCATCTGTTTGCGGGATTCCTGGCGATCACGATCGTGCTGCTGCTCGCGCCGGGGCCGATCGTCACCCTCGTGATCTCCACCGCCGCCACCCGCGGCATGCGCGCGGGCCTCATCACGGTAGCCGGTACCTCCACCGGCAATGCCGTGCTCATCGGGGGAATCGCGCTCGGACTCGGTTGGGTGCTCGCACGCGCGATGTATCTCTTCGAGGCACTGCGCTGGCTCGGTGCGGCCTACCTCGTATGGCTCGGGGTGCAGGCCTGGCGCCACGCCGGCGCACCCGCGCCGCCGGTGCCCGGCGACCACGTACACTTCCGGCGCGGCCTGCTGGTGGCGCTCTCGAACCCCAAAACCATCGCCTTCTTCAGCGCGTTCCTGCCCCAGTTCGTCGATCGCTCGCTCCCGGCGGCGCGGCAGCTCGCCGTCATGTGCGTCGCCACGGTGCTGCTCGCGGCGGTGAGCGACTCCTGCTGGGCCATCGGCTCCGGTCTCGGACGCGCCTGGTTCATGGCACCTGGGCGCGCCCGGCTCCTCGGGCGCGCCTCGGGACTCACGCTCATCGGCGGAGGGTTGTGGCTGTCGCTCGCGCGGCGGCCGGCCTAGTTCATTTCCCGATACAAAAGCTCGAGAAGATCCTTCCCAGGAGATCGTCGCTGGTGAACTCGCCCGTGATCTCGTTGAGCGCGACCTGCGCGGCGCGCAGCTCCTCCGCCACCAGCTCACCGGCGCGCCGCTCGGTGAGCTGCCGCGCCGCCTCCTCGGTGTGCTCGCGGGCGCGGGCGAGGGACTCGAGGTGCCGCAGCCGCGCGCTGATCGCTCCGCCCTCGACGGTCTGAAACCCCACGCAGCCCTTCAGGTGCGCCCGCAGCTCCTCGATCCCCGCCCCGGTGAGCGCCGAGACGTACAGGCGCGGCGGGGGTTGTTCATGGGAAAAATCGCCTGCGGCGATCTTTCGGACAGTAGCTTCGTTGCCGGGCGCCAAAGGCGCGACTTTGGCGCCCTGCGCCGCCGCGAGGTCGCACTTATTGAGCACCAGCGTGACCGCCACGTCCGCCGGCAGCCGCGCGCGCTCCTCGCGGAAGGCCTCCGCCGCCGGGTCCTCGGCGGCGTCGATGACGAACAGCAGCCGGTCGGCACGCTCGATCTCGGCGCGCGCCCGCCGCATGCCCTCCTCCTCGACCGGGTCCCCGGCGGGGCGCAGGCCCGCCGTATCGAGCACGTGCAGCGGCATGCCGTCGATGGCGAGCGGCACGCGCACCACGTCGCGCGTCGTGCCCGGGATCGGCGTGACGATGGCCGCGTCGTAGCCGGCGAGGCGGTTCAAGAGACTCGACTTGCCGGCATTGGGGCGGCCGGCGATGACGACCGTCAGACCATCGCGCAGCAGCCTTCCCTGGCGCGCGCTCTCCAGCACGCCACCGAAGTGCTCGCGCACCGTCTGGAAGCGCTCGGTAAGCTCGCGGTCGGCGAGGAAGTCGACCTCCTCCTCCGGGAAATCGATCGCCGCCTCGACGTAGGTGCGCAGCTCGATCACTGCTTCCGTGAGCCCGCGCACCATCGCGGAGAACTCCCCCTGGAGCGAGCGCATCGCCGCGCGCACCGCCTCGCGCGAGCCCGCGTCGATCAGATCCGCGATCGCCTCGGCCTGGGCGAGGTCGAGCTTGTCGTTGAGGAAGGCTCGCTGCGTGAACTCGCCGGCGTGGGCGCGGCGCGCGCCGAGCTCGAGCGCGCGCACCACCAGCGCCTCGATCACCAGCGGCCCGCCGTGGCCATGGAGCTCGAGCACGTGCTCGCCGGTGTAGGAGGCAGGCGCCGGGAAGAACAGCGCGAGGCCCGCGTCGATCGGCTCCTGCCGGGCATCGAGAAAGCGCGCGAAGGTCACGTGCCGCGGCGGCGGCAGCTCCCCGAGCATCACCGCGGCGATCTCCGGCACCTTGGGGCCGGAGAGGCGCACGATGCCCACACCGCCTCGTCCCGGAGGCGTCGCGGCGGCCACGATGGTTTCCGTGCGCGTCATATGCGCCCTCGCCGCCGAAGGCTACCGCAGTGTTCCCCACGGTGTCGCCCCGTCCGGCACCCCGGGTATCCTCGCCAAACCCCTTGAGGAGGCAGCATGTCCGCCTACGAGCTCGCCCAGCTGAACACCGGTTTCATCCGCGGACCCATCGACTCACCCGTCATGGCCGAGTTCGTGGCAAACCTCGCGCGCATCAATGCGCTCGCCGATGCCTCGCCTGGCTTCGTGTGGCGGCTCAAGACCGAGGCCGGGGACGCGACCGATCTGCGCCCGTTCGAGAACCCCGATCAGCTGCTCAACATGTCGGTGTGGCGCGATGCCGATTCGCTGCGGCGCTTCGTCTATCGCAGCGCACACGCCGAAATCCTGAGGCGCCGCCGCGAGTGGTTCGAGCGGGTCATGGCGCCGATCATGGTGCTCTGGTGGGTGCCGCGCGGTCACCGGCCGAGCATCGAGGAGGCGGTCGCGAAGCTCGGGCTGCTGCGCGAGCGGGGCGCGACCCCCGAGGCCTTTAGCTTCCGCCAGACCTTCCCGCCGCCCGATGCACCGGCCAGCGAGCAGCCGGGGGGCTTTCCGGACGAGTGCCCGGCCACCTGAGGCGCACCCCTCAGTTCCGGTTCGCCATCGCCGCGCCGATGCGCCGGTTGATGTTCCACTGCTGGGCGATCGACAGGATGGTGTTCGTCACCCAGTAGAGCACCAGCCCGGCCGGGAAGAAGGCGAAAGTCACCGACATCACGAGCGGCATGATCATGAACACCTTGGCCTGCACCGGATCGGGGGGCGCGGGGTTCAGCTTGTACTGCACGAACATCGCGACCGCCATGATGCCCGGCAGGATGTACAGGGGGTCGTGCGCGGACAGGTCGTGGATCCAGAGCGCGAACGGCGCCTGGCGCATCTCAGCGCTCTCGAGCAGCACCCAGTAGAAGGCGATGAACACCGGAATCTGGATGACGATCGGGAGACATCCGGCGACCGGGTTGATCTTCTCGCGCTTGTAGAGATCCATCATCGCCCGCCCGAGCTTCTCGCGGTCGTCAGCGTAGGTCTCCTGCAGATTCTTGATGCGCGGCTGCAGGGTCTTCATCTTGGCCATCGAGCGGCCGCTCGCCTCCGACAGCGGATAGAACAGGAGCTTGAGGAGGAAGGTCACGAAGATGATCGCGACGCCCCAGTTGCCGGTCACTCTGTGGACGTAGCTCAGGGCGAGGAACAGCGGCCGCGCGAGGAACCACAACCGCCCGTAGTCTGCCACATGATCGAGCCCGGGCGCGGTCGCCACCAGAGCTCCCTGGAGCTTCGGCCCGACGAACAGCGTCTGGCTGAACGCTGCAACGTCCCCGGGCTCGATCGCGCGCACCGGACCCGCCGCCGCGAGCAGGAACTGCTCGCCCGAGACACTCAGCGTCACGCGGTACGGGATCCCCGGCGGCGGCACGATCGCGCTCACGAAGAAATGCTGGAGCGCGGCGATCCAGCCGTCCGTGACATCGAGCTCGAGATGACTGTCCTTCGTGTCGCTCACGTCCAGCCGCCGGTACTTGGTGCCGTCCCAGAGCGCCGGCCCGTGGAAGGCGTAGCTGTCGGTGTTGAAATACGAGCGCTTGGTGGGCGGGTCGTTGCGCAGGATCTGCGCGTAGGCGCGTGCCTGCCACACGGCCGTACCACCGTTGTGCGCCTGGTAATCGACGTCGATGCGATAGCTGCCGCGGCGGAAGACGAAGGTCTTGGTGACGCTGACACCGTTCTCGCCAGCCCAGGTGAGCGGCACGCGCAGCTCCGTGCCGCCATCGAGCGCGTAGCGGTCCTGCGCGCTCGAAAGCAGCGCGAGATGGGTGGGATAGGGCTCGCTCCCGGGACCGGTGAGGCCCGACTGCAGCTCGTATAGCGAGCGCGGCTCGTCGTGATTCTCGAGCCGCACCGGGGCGACTTCGCCCTTGACCTTCGGGTACTGGAGCAGGTCGACCTGCGCGAGGGTGCCGCCGCGCGTGCTGATCTCGACATCGAGGACGTCGGTGCGCACGTGCACGAGCGGTGCAGGCGCGCTCTCGGGCGCAGCTTCGCTCGCGGACATGGAAGCGGCTGCGGACGCGGGAGCCGCGGGAGCAGCGGCAGCGGCCGGCGCGCTGCCGGGGGCGGCAGGGGCCGGCGCTTCGGGCACGCGGTTGCCGAGCTCATTGGCCGGCGCCAGCGCGCGGCCCGCGCGCTCGCTGCTCGCGGCCTGCGTGGCGGGCGGCGCCACGGCGCCGTAGTCGCGCATCCACGCGTCGTAGTCGACGTACAGGATCAGCGCGAGCGCGCCCCAGAGGAAAATGCGCGGGTTATTGATCGTGGGCATGATGCGTACAGGGGTGCGGCGGCGGCACCGGGTCGTAGCCGCCTTCGTGCCAGGGGTGACAGCGGGCGAGGCGCCGCGCCGCGAGGTAAGCCCCGCGCAGTACGCCGAAACGCGACACCGCCTCGAGCGCGTACTGCGAGCACGAGGGATAGAAGCGGCAGGCGGGACCAACCAGGGGACTGAGCGCCAGCTGGTAGAAACGGATCGCGCCGCGGACGAGGCTGCGCATCACGGCGCGAGCTCCGCGACTTTGCGCCACAGCGCGGCGAGGCTCTCGTGCAGGGCGCGCGCCGGCACCTCGCGCGCCCTCGGCCGCACGCCCACCACCAGATCGAGAGCGGGGAGCGAGCGCTGGTGCAGGCGGAAGGACTCGCGAATGATGCGGCGGAGGCGGTTGCGCGCGACCGCGCCGCCGGCGGTCCGTACCGCCACCGCGAGCCCCAGGCGCGGCGCGCCTAATTCGTTCGCTGTCGCAATCACCGTGAAAAACCCGTCAGTAAGCCGCCGCCCGCGCGCATAAGCGGCGTCAAAATCGCTCTTGCGCCGCAGGCGAAGTCGCGCCGGCAGAGTCAGCCGCCCTCGCATGGGGCCCCTGATGAGACCTTCGTAGGATCGATGGCGCGCGCCCGCGGTTCCGACGCCAAGCGCCAAGTGCGCCGTGAGCTTAGGGTATCAGCTTGTGGCGGCCCTTGGCGCGGCGCCGCGCCAGTACCTTGCGGCCATTCTTGGTGGCCATGCGCGCGCGGAACCCGTGGGTGCGCTTGCGGCGCACTTTGCTCGGCTGATAGGTACGCTTCATACCGCGGGCTCCGTCGGCGATACTCGAAAAAAAGGGCGGCAAGGCTAAGCCGTTGAGCGCCAAGGTGTCAATACATCGCGCGCGGCGCGCCGCGTGCGCGGTTGCGCTTACTACGCCTTCAGCACACGCTCCGATCGGTATAGACTTCGCGGCCTTTTCCTCAACGATCCCCAGATCAAGACGCGGAGGCATTCGCGCGTGGAAGCGTCGCTTTGGACTCGCTGCATGGGCGCGTTGGAGGCGGAGCTTCCGGAGCAGCAATTCAATACCTGGGTGCGGCCGCTGCAGGCGATGGAAGGCAACGGCGCCCTCAAGCTCTTCGCGCCGAATCGCTTCGTGGTCGACTGGGTGAACGCCAACCTGCTGCCGCGCATCGGCGAGCTGCTGCGCGATGAAGCTTCAGGCGATGCGCCGATCATCACCGTCGAGGTAGGCTCGCGCACGCAGACGCTGCGCGGCGCACCGGCGACGCTCGCCGCGGCGCGTGCGCGGCCCGCGGAAGGGCTGGTCGTCGGAGCCCGCCTCAACGCCGACTTCACCTTCTCGAGCTTCGTCGAGGGCAAGAGCAATCAGCTCGCCAAGGCCGCCGCGCTCCAGGTCGCGGAAAATCCCGGGCGCGCCTACAACCCGCTGTTCCTCTACGGGGGTGTCGGCCTCGGCAAAACCCATCTCATGCACGCGATCGCGCACCTCATCAAGGAAAGCGACCCCGAGGCGCGCATCGCCTATGTGCATTCGGAGCGCTTCGTCAGCGATATGGTGCGGGCGCTGCAGCACAACTCGATGAACGAGTTCAAGACGGCCTACCGGTCACTCAATGCGCTGCTGATCGACGACATCCAGTTCTTCGCGGGCAAGGAGCGCTCGCAGGAGGAGTTCTTCCACACCTTCAACGAGCTGCTCGAGGGACAGCACCAGGTGATTCTCACCTGCGACCGCTATCCGAAGGAGGTCGAAGGCCTGGAGGAGCGCTTGAAGTCACGCTTCGGCTGGGGCCTTACGGTGGCGATCGAGCCGCCGGAGCTCGAGACCTGCGTGGCGATCCTCATGACGAAGGCACGCAGCGCCGGCGTGCAGCTGCCCGAGGAAGTGGCCTTCTTCATCGCCAAGCGCATCCGCTCCAACGTGCGCGAGCTCGAGGGGGCGCTGCGCCGCGTGATGGCCAACTCGCGCTTCACGGGCCGCGCGATCACCCTGGAATTCACCAAGGAAGCCTTGAAGGACCTGCTATCGCTGCAGGCAAAGCTGGTCACCATCGACAACATCCAGAAGACCGTCGCCGACTACTACAAGGTGCGCATGGCGGACCTGCTCTCCAAGCGCCGCAGCCGCTCGGTGGCTCGCCCGCGCCAGGTGGCGATGGCGCTCGCCAAAGAGCTTACGAATCACAGTCTGCCGGAGATCGGCGATGCCTTCGGCGGGCGGGATCACACCACCGTGCTGCACGCCTGCAAGCGCATCAAGGATCTGCGCGATACGGAGCAGCGCATGAAAGAGGACTACTCAAACCTGTTGAGAACCCTCGCCGGCTGAGGGCACGCATCTGTGGGGTTGCTGTGGATGAGCTTGGGGATAAAGTTATACACAGGCCGTACACAGCTCCCCGGCAGCCGCTCCCGGAGCTGAGAGCGGTTTTTTCCGCTGCGAGTGTTTGAGCGGGCAGGAGAAATATTCTTATGCCCGGGACTCACAGGCTCTATAGCCTCTATAACAAAGACTTCCAATCGATCAAAGATTCAGAAGACCGAAGAGAGAACCGCACATGAAGCTGACCGCCACGCGCGAAGACATTCTCGCCCCCCTGCAAAGCGTCATCGGAGTCGTGGAGCGGCGGCAGACGATGCCGGTGCTGGCGAACGTACTGCTGGCAGCACGTGACGGCCGCCTCAGCGTGACGGGAACGGACCTCGAGGTGGAGCTCGTCGCGACGAGCCAGACGAGCGTGCAGCAGGCCGGCGACATCACCGTTCCGGGACGCAAGCTCCTCGACATCTTTCGCTCGTTGCCCGAGAAAACCAGCGTCGCTCTGAGCACCGAGGGCGAGCGTGTGTCGCTGCGCGCGGGACGCAGCCGCTTCACGCTCTCGAGTCTGCCGGCCTCGGAATTCCCGCTGGTCGATGAGATCAACGCACAGCAGACTCTCACGGTCGCGCAGGGAGAATTCCGCCGCCTGATCGACAAGACGCACTTCTCGATGGCGCAGCAGGACGTGCGTTACTACCTCAACGGCCTGCTGCTCGAGACCGACGGCAAGACACTGCGCGCGGTTGCAACCGACGGGCATCGCCTGGCGCTTTGCGAGACGGAGTTGAGTGGCAAGGCCAAGAGCAGCCAGCAGGTAATCGTTCCCCGGAAAGGCGTCCTCGAGCTGCAGCGGATCCTCGGAACCGAAGGAGACATCGAGCTCGCTGTCGGAACTAATCACGTTCGCGCCCAGATCGGCGACATTCGCTTCACTTCGAAGCTGATCGATGGCCGTTTCCCGGAGTACGGGCGGGTAATACCCGTGAATCCGCCCCGAACGGTGGAGGCCGAGCGCGAATCGCTGAAGCTGGCCCTCCAGCGCACCGCCATCCTCTCCAACGAGAAGTACAGGGGGATTCGGCTGACGGCCCGGCCCGGCCTGCTCACGATTCAGGCGCATAACCCCGAGCAGGAAGAGGCGGAAGATCAGATCGAGGTGAACTACAAGGGCGAGGAGGTCGAGATCGGCTTCAACGTCAATTACCTCCTCGACGCACTCGGCGCGATCGAGAGCGATAAGGTCGAGATCGGCCTGACGGACTCGAACAGCAGTTGTCTGATTTATGCGCCGGGGACCACGCATACCAAGTACGTCGTGATGCCGATGCGGCTGTAGCCGCCGCTTCCTTGGCAGCCGTCAGGAAGTCCGGGGATCCGAGTCTGCCTGCCACTATTCAGCCCGCCCGCCGGTTCCACGTGGAACCTCCGATGGACGGGCCGCCCGGTCCGAGGGCCCTGCATCGCCCACAGCGTCCCCCAGGATCTGACGGATCCAGCGGCCCCGGCGTGCTGAGATCCCCCGCGTGAGCCTCTCGGAGCTTACCGTCACCAACCTGCGCTGCATCGAGCATGCGCAGCTCGAGGTGCCGGGCGGACTCACGCTGATCTGGGGAGGAAACGGCTCGGGGAAGACCTCGTTGCTCGAGGCGATGTTTCTCTTGGGACGCGGACGATCGTTTCGAACACGCAACACTGAGCGCCTAATCAGGCGTGGACAGGATCACCTGAGAGTCGTCGGTCGCATCCGGGTGGGGCGGGATGCCAGCACGGTGATTGGCCTCGAGCTGGCTGGCGAGGGCGTCACGGCCCGCATCGGGGGCCGTCCTGCGGGCTCGCTGGCTGAGCTCTCCCAGGCGTTTCCCGTCCAGGCGATCGAGCCCGGGGTTCATCGCCTCGTCGAGGAGGGAGGCTACGGCCGCCGGCGCTGGATGGACTGGGCGGTGTTCCACGTGGAACCGCGATTCGTGGAAACCTGGGTCCGCTACACCCGCGCGCTCAAGCAGCGCAACGCCGCCCTGAAGACCGACCCTGCCCAGGCTTCCATCTGGGATGGAGAGCTTGCACGCCTCGGGGAGATCATCGCTGACTCCCGGCGCCGATTACTCGAGCAGCTCGAGCCTTACTGGCAGGACGCGGTGGCCGCCTTGAGCGGGCTGCCGGTGGAGTTGCACTACCTGCGTGGCTGGAGCCAGGAGCACTCCTTGCACGAGGCGCTCATCGCTGCGCGCAGCCGTGACGAGGCGCGCCATCTCACCCATGCCGGCCCGCATCGCGCCGACGTCGCGGTGCGGCTCCATGGCCGGCCCGCACGCGAGATGCTCTCGCGCGGGCAGCAGAAACTGGTCGCGGTGGCCATGACGCTCGCCCAGCTGCGGTTCCTCCAGGCCACGACCGAGACGACACCGACGCTGCTTCTCGATGACCCCGCGGCCGAGCTTGATGGAGAGCATCTCGAGCGCTTCATCGCCCAGGTTGCGCTGCTCAAATCGCAGCTCGTCGTGACCTCTTTGCACGCCGAATCGCGGCTTTTTGGCTCGCCCGCGCGCACGTTCCACGTGGAACACGGGAGGGTCCAGCCGGTATAATGCGGTGTCACAAAATCGAGTGGATTCATGGCCTCAGACGACGTCTACGACTCAAGCAAAATCAAAGTCTTAAAGGGTCTTGATGCGGTGCGAAAGCGCCCCGGAATGTACATCGGGGACACCGATGACGGCACCGGGCTTCACCACATGGTCTTCGAGGTCGTCGACAACTCCATCGACGAGTCCCTGGCAGGCCATTGCGATCGCATAATCGTCACGATTCACGCCGATGAGTCGGTCACCGTGTCCGATAACGGGCGCGGTATTCCTGTGGATATCCATCCCGAAGAGGGGCGCTCGGCGGCCGAGGTCATCATGACCGTGCTGCACTCGGGCGGGAAATTCGACGACAGCTCATACAAGGTCTCGGGAGGCCTGCACGGCGTCGGCGTGTCGGTCGTCAACGCGCTCTCCGACTACCTGCTGCTCACCGTGGCCCGTGACGGCAAGCGCTATCGACAGGAATACCACTTGGGGGAGCCGGCCGCGCCGCTCGCCGAGGTCGGCGTGACGCATGAGCGCGGCACGGTGATCCGTTTTCGCCCGAGCGCCCAGATCTTCACCAACATCCAGTTTAACTACGACATCCTCGCCAAACGGCTGCGCGAGCTATCGTTCCTCAACTCGGGCGTGCGCATCGAGCTCATCGACGAGCGCGAGAACAAGTCCGACGTGTTCGCGCACGCCGGCGGACTGCAGGCCTTCGTGAAGTACCTGAACCGCACGAAGACACCCATTCACGAGTCGGTGTTCTGGTTTCGGACGCAGGACGGGCCGGTATCGGTGGAAGTGGCGCTCCAGTGGAACGATTCCTACCAGGAATCGATGTTCACCTACACCAACAACATCCCGCAGAAGGACGGCGGCACGCACCTCGCGGGCTTTCGCAGCGCGCTGACGCGTACGCTCAACGACTACGTCGAGAAGGAATTATCCGGGAAGAAAGACAAGATCCCGATGACGGGCGACGATGCGCGCGAGGGGCTCACCGCGATCCTGTCGGTGAAACTGCCCGATCCCAAGTTCTCCTCGCAGACCAAGGACAAGCTCGTGTCCTCCGAGGTCAAGGGCGTCGTCGAGAATGCGGTCGGCACGAAGCTCCAGGAGTTCCTGCTCGAGCATCCGCCGGAGGCGCGTCTCATCGTCCAGAAGATGGTGGAGGCGGCGCGTGCCCGCGAGGCGGCGCGCAAGGCACGCGAGATGACGCGCCGCAAGGGCGCGCTCGATGTCGCGGGCCTGCCCGGCAAGCTCGCCGACTGTCAGGAGAAGGATCCGGCGCTCTCGGAGATCTTCATCGTCGAGGGCGATTCCGCCGGCGGCTCTGCCAAGCAGGGACGCGACCGGCGCACGCAGGCCATCCTGCCCTTGAAGGGCAAGATCCTGAACGTCGAGCGGGCGCGCTTCGACAAGATGCTGTCCTCCGCCGAAGTCGGCACGCTCATCACCGCGCTCGGCACGGGTATCGGGCGCGACGACTTCAACATCGAGAAGCTGCGCTATCACCGCATCTGCCTGATGACCGATGCGGACGTCGACGGCAGCCACATCCGGACGCTCCTCCTCACGTTCTTCTACCGGCAGATGCCCGAGCTCATCGAGCGCGGCCACATCTACATCGCGCAGCCGCCGCTCTACAAGATCAAGCGCGGCAAGCAGGAGTCCTACGTCAAGGACGACAACGAGCTGAACCAGCTGCTGCTCAACACCGCGCTCGAAAGTGCGGGCCTGCACGTGAACGCCGCGGCGCCGCCGCTCTCGGGGTCGTCGCTCGAGCTGCTGGCGCGCAAGTACATGGAGGTGCAGGCGATCATCAAGCGCTGGTCACGCCGCTACGACGATCGGCTCCTCGAGCAGCTCATCTACATGCCGGAGGTGACGCCGGCGGACTTCGATCGCGCCGAATGGCTGCGGGGCTGGACGGCCGACCTCAACGAACGCCTCAACGCTCTCGCCGACGGAACGCGCAGCTACCGCGTGGAGGTGCGCGCCGCGGGTGCGGGCCAGGCCGCGCGCATCATCGTGAACAAGACCGAGCACGGCACCGCGAGCCAGAAATATCTGCCGCGCGAGTTCTTCGAGTCCGCGGAGTACCAGCGCATCGCCGAGCTCGCCCGTACGCTCGCCGGACTCATCGGCGAGGGCGCCTATGTGACCCGCGGTAACGAGCGCCAGGAGATCGGCTCCTTCAAGGAAGCGATGAAGTGGCTGTTCGATCAGGCCAAGAAGGGCCAGACCATTCAGCGCTACAAAGGTCTCGGCGAGATGAATCCCGAGCAGCTCTGGGAGACGACCATCAACCCGGAGACGCGCCGCCTGATGCAGGTGAAGATCGAGGACGCGGTCGCCGCGGACGACATCTTCACGACCCTCATGGGGGATCAGGTCGAGCCGCGACGGGAATTCATCGAGAAGAACGCACTGTCAGTGGCCAACCTCGACGTGTGAAGAATCGGGGCTTCCTGGTTCCACGTGGAACATTCCTGGCAGCCCTGTGGCGCTTATTGCCGCAGATATCACGGTAAATCATCGAATTCCGGGAAGGAATGATTCGCCAGCGGATCAACGGCGGGTTGACCGTGGGGCCCTGAGGAACTGCCTCCCGTGCTCGAGGAGCTCCACGCGCAGGCGTCAGGCCGGCCGGTGTGAGGGTCTATCGCGCGTGCGCGCTCTGCGTGGCGCCGGGGAGGGACTTCAACGCGCTCGGATGCCCCCGGCTCCGGCGCCGGGCCGGCGCTTAAATGATCCGCTGGCGCGCGTTTCAGCCTCAATAGGCGCTTGATGGGCTATTTTTGTATCTATTGCGAGCCAATAGAGCCGGTTGCCACCAGGTTGCGAGATCTCAGAGGCGCGCAGCGCTCACTCACCGGGCGCGAGACTCTTCACCGTCGCCTCGACCCACGCCTGGATTTCCTCATTGAGCGCGCGCGCCTCGCGTCCCGCGGCCGCGACCGGGGCGCCGATGACGACGCGCACCGTGCCCGGCTTCTTCATGAGTCCGCGCCGCGGCCAGTAATGCCCGGCATTGTGCGCGACCGGCACGATGAGCCTGCCGGTCTCGGCCGCGAGCAGCGTGCCGCTCACCCCGTAGCGGCGCGACTCGCCGGGCGGCATGCGCGTGCCCTCGGGGAAGATCATCACCCAGTCACCCTCGGCGAGGCGGTCCTTGCCCTGCGCGATGACCTGCGCGACCGCCGCGTGTCCCGCCTTGCGGTCGATGGCGATCGCGTGCATCTGGCGCACGCCGATGCCCACCACCGGGATCCACAGGAGCTCGCGCTTCAGCACCCACACCTGGCGCGGGAAGAGCACCATCATGGAGATCGTTTCCCACGAGGAGGAATGCTTCCAGAAGGCGATGTGACAGCCCTCGGGGAGCGGTGCGCCCTCGACGCGGTAGTCGAGGCCGCAGCTCCACTTCAGCACCCAGAGCAGCGTCGCCGCCCAGACGCGTGCGAGCGGGAAGCGGCGCGGAAAGGGCAGCACGGAACAGGCGAGCGCGAACGGGATCGCGTAGCAGAACGTCCAGAGGAAAAGAAATCCCGTGAAGAAGAGCGACCCCAGGAGCTGCAGCGCCGCGGGGCGCCGGCGCCCGTGCTGCGTGTCCCTTGAGCTCGCCGCGCTCAACCTGGCAGCCGCGACAGGTCCGCGACCCCGGCGAACAGTCCGCGCAGCTGCGCGAGGAGCCCCAAGCGGTTGGCGCGCAGCAGCGGATCCTCGTCCATGACCATGACGGAATCGAAGAAGGCGTCGACGGCCGGCCGCAGCTGTGCCAGGCGTCCGAGCGCTCCGGTGTACTCGCGCCGCGCAGTGGCCTCATCGACCGCATCGCGGAGCGCGCGCATCGCGTCGAACAGCCGCACCTCGGCGCTCTCGCGCAGCTGCGAAACGTCGACCTGCGCGGGCGGTGCGCCCGGCGCCTTGCGCAGGATGTTGGCGATGCGCTTGTTGGCGGCGGTGAGGCTGGCGGCCTCGGGGAGCTCGAGGAAAGTGCTGAGCGCCTTGAGGCGCGCGTCGAAGTCGAGCGGCGAGGCGGGGCGGTTGGCGAGCACCGCATCGAACATCTCGGCAGTGACCGCGGCCATCCCTGCGACCCCCTGAGAGGCGGCCCGCTCCAGGTAATAGGCGCGCAGCCGCTCCATGAGGAAGTCATAGACCTCGCCCACGGTCTGCGCCACGGGCGGCAGCGGCTTGGCCGCGGCACCCGAGGCGCCCGCGCGCAGCCGCGCGATGTCGGCGTGCACCGCCGCGACGGCGCGCCCCAGGCACTCGAGCAGATCGAGGTCGAGGCTTTTCTCGATCAGAATGCGCTGCACGCCGAGCGCCGCGCGGCGCAGCGCGAACGGGTCTTTCGCCCCGGTTGGCTTCTCGCCGATGGCGAAAATGCCTGCCAGGGTGTCGAGCTTGTCGGCGATTGCGACGGTGAGCCCGACACTCGTCGCCGGCAGCTCATCGCCCGCCCCGCGCGGCAGGTAATGCTCGCGGATCGCGGCGGCGACCTCGGGCGGCTCCCCGTCGGCACGCGCGTAGTAGCTGCCCATGACGCCCTGGAGCTCGGGGAACTCGCCGACCATGGCGGTGAGGAGGTCGCACTTGCAGAGCTCTGCGGCGCGCTGCGCCTCGGCGCCGGGCGCGCCGGTCGTCGCGGCGATCCCGCCGGCGAGCGCGCGCACCCGGCGCGTCTTGTCGCCGAGGGAGCCGAGGCGCGCCTGGTAGGTCACGGCATCGAGCGCCGCCACGCGGGCGCCGAGCGGCTCGCGGCGGTCCTGCTCGAAGAAGAACGCGGCATCGGCGAGGCGCGGGCGCACCACGCGCTCGTTTCCCGCGCGCACCTTGGCCGGCTCGCGGCTCGCGATATTCGCGACCGCGATGAAGCACGGGAGCAGGCGCCCGTCGGCATCCTCGAGCGGAAAATAGCGCTGGTGATCCTCGAGGGTCGCGGTGAGCACCTCGCGCGGCAGCGCGAGGAAGCGCTCGGCGAATTTTCCCGCGAGCGCCACCGGCCACTCGGTGAGCGCCGTGACCTCATCGAGCAGCGCCTCGGAGATGAGCGCCCGCCCGCCGACGCTGCGGGCGAGTGCCGTCACGTCGGTACGGATGCGCGCGCGGCGCGCGGCGAAATCGGCGAGCACGAAGCCCTGCTCGCGGAGCGTGCGCTCGTAGCGGTCGGGACGGGTGATGCGCAGCGGGCGCGGCGCGAGGAACCGGTGGCCGTGCGTGTCGCGTCCACTCACCGTCTCGAGCAGCGTCGCCGGCACGACCTCGCTCCCGTACAGCATCACCAGCCAGTGCACCGGGCGCACGAACAGCGCCTGACCTTCGCCCCAGTGCATGCGGCGCGGGATCGGCAGGGCATCGAGCGCCGCCTGCACCAGTCCCGGCAGGAGCTCGACCGCGCGGCTACCGGAGCGCGCGCCGACGAAGTAGAGGAAAGACCCCTTGCCTTCCTCGATGCGCTCGAGTTGCGCCACCTTGGTGCCGCAGCTCGCGGCGAAGGCGAGCGCGGCACGCGTAGGTCTGCCCGCCGCATCGAACGCCGCCGAGAGCGGCGGCCCTTTGCGCCGCAGTTGCTGCTCGGGCTGCTGCGCGGCGAGAGCCTTCACCCACACGGCGAGCCGCCGCGGGGTGGCAAATCCTACGAGCTCCCCGTGGGCGAGGCTCGCCTTGTCGAGCCCGGCGCCGAGGGCGGCTACGAGCGCGAGCTCGAGGCTCCGGAGCGCCTTCGGCGGCAGCTCCTCGGTTCCGATCTCGAAGAGGAAATCGCGCGGCGCGCCCGCTTGCCGCGGCGTCGGTGCGGCGCGTTTACCCGCGGCGCGCTTAAGGTTCGGACGCGGCTTCATGCCGCGGCTCCGGTGTCCGTATCGGCGCGGCCCTTTTCCGGCTTCTTCTTCAGCAGCGGGAAGCCGAGCTGCTCGCGGCTCTCGAGATAGGCCCGGGCGACGCCGCTCGCGAGGGTGCGGACCCGCTGGATATAGCGCTGGCGCTCGGTCACCGAGATCGCACGGCGCGCATCGAGGAGATTGAAGGTGTGCGAGGCCTTCAACACCTGCTCGTACGCAGGCAGCGCGAGCTTTGCGGCCAGCAGGCGCTGGCACTCGCGCTCGTGATCCTCGAAGTGCCTGAGCAGTGTCGGCACGTCCGCATGCTCGAAGTTATAGGCCGACTGCTCGGCCTCGTTCTGCCGGAAGACATCTCCGTAGGTCAGGCGCCCTGCGGACGAATCCGTGATGACGATGTCGTAGATGCTCTCGACTCCCTGCAGATACATCGCGAGCCGCTCGAGGCCGTAGGTAATCTCGCCCGTGACCGGGCGGCAGTCGAGACCGCCGACCTGCTGAAAGTAGGTGAACTGGGTGATCTCCATGCCGTTGAGCCACACCTCCCACCCGAGGCCCCAGGCACCGAGCGTGGGCGACTCCCAGTTGTCCTCGACGAAGCGCACGTCGTGGGTGAGCGGGTCCAGGCCTAGCGCCGTGAGGCTCCCCAGGTAGAGATCGAGAATCTCGAGCGGCGAGGGTTTGATCACCACCTGATACTGGTAGTAATGCTGCAGGCGGAAGGGATTCTCGCCGTAGCGGCCGTCGGTGGGCCGGCGCGAGGGCTGCACGTAGGCGGCGCTCCAGGGCTCGGGCCCCACCGCCCGCAGAAAGGTCGCCGTATGGAACGTGCCGGCGCCGACCTCCATGTCGTAGGGCTGCAGGATCACGCAGCCGCGCGAGGACCAGTACTCCTCGAGCGCGAAGATCAGCTCCTGGAAGGTGCGCGGCGCGCGGCGCTTTTTTTTCGAGCGACCGGAAGCCATGGAGGGCTCCGAGACCAAAAGAGCGCGCGAGTATAAGGCGCTCGATGCGTCGGCGGTGCCCGGAGAGGGGAGGGAGCTCGAGGCGCGCTCAGTGCGGCGGCTGGCACAGGCGATGCTTACCAGACGCTCGATCGGTTTGCACTCGGATGCACCAGACTGGTGCATGCCTCTGCCTCCACCATAAAGCTCTCAAAATACCCTGTCGCGCGCACCTGCAGAGTGCAATAATGCTTTTCGAACGCACCTAAATGGTGCAGACACTTTTCGGAATGCCGGCTAACTGCTTGATTTCCCGTACCGCCTGCATGGCACACGCCCTGCAATGTCCTGAGAACTTTGAGAGGCGGCGGACGCCCGACCCCCTATTCCTTCGGAGGCGATATGACACCGAGTGATGTGATTAAGCTCATCAAAGAAAAACAAGTGAAGTTTGCGGACCTGCGCTTCACGGACACGCGCGGCAAGGAGCAACACGTGACGATCCCGGCGCGGCTCGTCGACGAGGACTTCTTCCGCGACGGCAAGATGTTCGACGGCTCGAGCATCGCCGGATGGAAGGGCATCAATGAGTCGGACATGATCCTCATGCCCGAGGCCAACACCGGCGTCATCGACCCGTTCTTCGAAGAGACAACGGTCAACATCCGCTGCGACGTGATCGAGCCTGCCACGATGCAGGGCTACGAGCGCGACCCGCGCTCGCTCGCCAAGCGCGCCGAGGCCTATCTCAAGTCCACCGGCATCGCCGACTACGCGCTGTTCGGACCCGAGAACGAGTTCTTCATCTTCGACAGCGTGCGCTTCGGCAACGAGATGAACGGCTCCTTCTACTCGATCGACTCGGTGCAGGGCGCGTGGAACTCCCAGCGCGAATACCAGGAGGGCAACAAGGGCCACCGTCCCGGGATCAAGGGCGGCTACTTCCCGGTGCCGCCGGTCGATGCGTTCCAGGACATCCGCTCGGCGATGTGCCTGGCGCTCGAGGAGATGGGACTCAAGGTCGAGGTGCATCACCACGAGGTGGCCACCGGCGGCCAGGCCGAGATCGGCGTCGGCGCAGGCACGCTGGTGCAGAAGGCTGACCAGGTGCAGATCCTCAAGTACTGCGTGCACAACGTCGCCCACGGCTACGGCAAGACCGCGACCTTCATGCCGAAGCCCCTGGTGGGCGACAACGGCAACGGCATGCATGTGCACCAGTCGCTGCAGAAGGAAGGGCGCGCGCTGTTTGCCGGCGACAAGTACGGCGGGCTCTCGGATCTCGCGCTCTACTACATCGGCGGCATCATCAAGCACGCCAAGGCGCTCAATGCCATCACCAACCCCGGCACCAACAGCTACAAGCGCCTGGTGCCCGGCTTCGAGGCGCCGACGCTGCTCGCCTACTCGGCACGCAACCGCTCGGCCTCGATCCGCATTCCGTGGGTATCGAACCCTAAGGCGCGGCGCATCGAGGTACGTTTCCCCGACTCGTGCGCGAACCCCTACTTCGCCTTCGCGGCGATGATGATGGCGGGGCTCGACGGCATCCAGAACAAGATCCATCCCGGCGACCCCGCGGACAAGGATCTCTACGACCTCGAGCCCGAGGAAGCGAAGCACATTCCGACCGTGTGCCACTCGCTCGACATGGCGCTCGAGCAGCTCGACAAGGATCGCGAGTTCCTCACCCGCGGCGGCGTCTTCACCAACGACGTGCTCGACGCGTACATGGGACTCAAGCTCCAGGAGATCACGCGCTTTCGCATGTCCACGCACCCGGTGGAGCTGGAGCTGTACTACAGCTGCTGACCCAAGGAATGACGCGACCGCCATCCCCGCGACCTGCCCCTCGAGCGTCCGGCCCGTTCCGGGGCGGGCCGGCGGGTGCGCCGGGGGTGCAGCGGTCACAGCGATCGGCGCGCGAGAGAGCGGCAGCGCACATTCGCGGCGTGGCGCTTTTGTCTCCACCGTCATGCCGGGATATGCTCAAGCGCGATGCAGCGCATGCTCTTTACCTTAATGTCGCTCGCCTGCTCGGTGGCGCTCGCCACCACCGTGTACAAGTGGGTCGACGAGAACGGCGTGATCCACTACAGCGATCAGCCGCACCCGAACGCCCAGAAGCTGCAGGTGCAGGGCGTGCAGACCTATTCCTCGAGCTCGGCCGCCGTGCGCGCTCCTGCCGAGGGGGAGTCGGGCTCCGCTCCCCCCAATCCCTACAAGGGCTGCGCCATTGCGCAGCCGCTCGACCAGCAGAACCTGCCGAATGCGCAGTCGGTGTTCATCCGCGTGGCGGCCGATCCGGTGCCGCGGGGGAGCGATCACGTCTTCATCACGATGGATGGCCAGGGCCTGAACGGCGGGCAGCCGACGGGGCTCAGCTTCAACGTGACGCCGATCGATCGCGGCGCGCACAGCGTGGCGGCGCAGATCCGCGGCCCCGACGATTCTGTGCTGTGCCAGACGCCGACCGTGACCTTCTACGTGCAGCAGCCGAATCTCTTCAGCCCCGGAACGAGCGCGCAGCCCGGCACCTCGCCGCGCCCGCGCTAGCAGTGCCGATTGCCCCGAGCGCGGCCCGCGTAAGCGCGCCGCCTCAACCCCGGTCCGCGAGCGAGCGGCGCCATGGTCGCTGAGTACCGCAGCCCCTCGGCGCTCTCGCACTTCGATCCGGCGGAGCTGCTCGATGCGCTCTCGACCGGCATCCTGATGCTCGATGCGCAGCTCTGCCCGATCTACGCCAACGTCGCCGCGCAGGACCTGCTCGCCTTCAGTTTCAACATGAGCCGCGGACGCCCGTTCGGCGATTTTCTCCACGACGCAGGCGCGCTGAACGGCATCCTCAGGCGCGCGCTCGAGAGCGGCGAGGGCATCGCCGACCGCGAGCTCACCTTCAAGCCCGCCGGGTCGCCGCGCGAGCCGCGCACCCTCGATGTCACGATCACCCCGCTCCCGGGGCTCACGGGCACAAAACTGCTGATCGAGCTCGCCGACACCACGCAGCGCCAGCGCATCTCGCGCGACAACGATCTGCTCGCGCGCCTCGATGGGAGCCGGCTCATGATCCGCCAGCTCGCCCACGAGATAAAAAACCCCTTGGGGGGCTTGCGCGGCGCGGCGCAGCTGCTCGAGCGCGAGCTGCCGGCGCCCAGCTTACGCGAGTACACCCAGGTCATCATCGGCGAGGCCGACCGCCTGACCGCGCTGGTGGATTCGATCGCGGGCCCGAGCCGGCCACCCAACAAGACGCTGATGAACGTGCACGAGATCTGCGAGCACGTCTATCACCTGCTGCGCGCCGAGGCGCGCACCGGGATCCTGGTCGAGCGCGATTACGATCCGAGCCTGCCGAACGCCATGCTCGATCGCCACCAGCTGATCCAGGCGCTGCTCAACGTCGGGCGCAACGCGCTGCAGGCGCTGCAGGCGCAGGGCGACAGCGGCCACGTGGTGCTGCGTACCCGCGCGCGCAGCAACGTCAGCATCGGCTCGGCGCGCCACCGGCTGGTCGCCGCGGTGCAGGTCGAGGACTCCGGTCCCGGCGTGCCGGAGCATCTCAAGTCCTCGATCTTCTATCCGCTCGTCACCGGGCGGTCCAACGGCACGGGCCTGGGGCTGGCGGTGGCGCAGGAGCTGGTGACGCGCAACGGCGGCATCATCGAGTTCGAGAGCGAGCCGCGGCGCACCGTGTTCACGCTGCTCCTGCCTCTGGGAGATGACTCATGAACAGCGACCCCGTGCGTGTGTGGCTGGTCGATGACGACGCCTCGATCCGCTGGGTGCTCGAGCGGGCGCTCAAGCACGGCGGCATGAGCGCGCGCGTGTTCGATGCGGCGGAGCCGGCGCTGGAAGCGCTGCGGCGCGAGGCGCCCGACGTGCTGATCACCGACATCCGTATGCCGGGCGCCTCGGGGCTCGAGCTCCTGCGCCGCATCCGCGACGCGCGCCCGGCGCTGCCCGTGATCGTGATGACCGCGCATTCGGACTTGGGGAGCGCGGTGTCCGCCTACGAGGGCGGGGCGTTCGAGTACCTGCCGAAACCCTTCGACATCGACCAGGCCGTGGCGCTCGCGCGCCGCGCGGCCAATGCCGGCATGCAGGGGAGCAGCGAGGCGGGCGGCACGCCGCGCATCCCCGAGCTACTCGGGCGTGCGCCGGCGATGCAGCAGGTGTTCCGCGCCATCGGGCGCCTGGCGCGCTCCTCCATGACCGTGCTGGTGACGGGCGAGTCCGGCACCGGCAAGGAGCTCGTGGCGCGGGCGCTGCATGACCACAGCCCGCGCGCCGGCAAGCCCTTCATCGCGCTCAACACCTCGGCGATCCCCGCCGACCTGCTCGAGTCCGAGCTCTTCGGCCACGAGCGCGGCGCCTTCACCGGCGCCGATGCGCTGCGGCGCGGGCGCTTCGAGCAGGCCGACGGCGGCACACTGTTCCTCGATGAGATCGGCGACATGTCGATGCCGCTGCAGACACGGTTGCTGCGCGTGCTCGCCGAGGGCGAGTTCTATCGCGTCGGCGGGCAGACCGCGGTGCGCGTCGACGTGCGCGTCATCGCGGCGACCCACCAGGACCTGCGCGACCGCGTCGCGCGGAGTCTGTTCCGCGAGGACCTGTACCACCGGCTGAATGTGATCCGCATCGAGCTGCCGCCACTGCGCTCGCGCGCCGGCGACATCCCGGACCTCCTCGCCCACTACCTCGAGGTGGCCGCGCACGAGCTCGGCGTCGAGCCGAAGACCCTCGCGCCCGAGGCTCAGGCGCTCCTCACCGCCTACGACTGGCAGGGGAACGTCCGCGAGCTCGTGAATCTCTGCCGGCGCCTCTCGGTGCTCGCGCCCGGGCGCGAGGTGCGCGTCGAGGACCTGCCGGCGGAGCTCGTGAGCGCCGCCTCCGCGGGACCGAAGGACGCGGACTGGGCCGCCGCGCTCGGGAGCTGGGCCGAGCGCGCCTCCTTGAGCGCTACGCAACCGCTCCTCGATGCCGCGCAGCCGCAGTTCGAGCGCGTGCTGATCCGTGCCGCGCTGCGGCGCACGCACGGCCATCGTCAGGAGGCGGCCAAGCTCCTCGGCTGGGGGCGCAACACGCTGACGCGGAAGCTCAAGGAGCTCGGCATGAGTGGCGCCGAGGGCACGGGGGAATAGCCGGGAACCCAAGCGATGTCGGGGCGCCTGTGGCAGATCGAGTTCCTGGGCAACACGCTCGGCGACTGGGGAATCGCGCTCGCGATCTTCCTCATCACCTTCACGGTCCTGCCGGTTGCCAGCCGGCTGATCGCCGCCCAGCGCCGGCGCCTCCTCGCGCGCGCGCCCCTCAGGGTCCATGCGGCCATCGATCTCGCGGCGCTGCTCGCCAAGCGCACCAACCGGCTGTTCCTGTGGGGAGCGGCGCTGTGGCTCGCCTCGCGCGACCTGAGCTTCCCGCCGCGGCTCGAGCGCTGGCTGACCATCGGCCTGGTAGTGCTCTTGTGGATGCAGCTCGCGATGTGGGCGATGGCGGCGGCGCGCTTCGCCATCGACCTGCGCGGGCAGCGCTCCACCGGGCCCGACACGCTCCTCAAGAGCTCGATGGAAGTGATCCTGTTCGGTGCGGGGCTCCTCATCTGGGGAGTCGCGGCGCTGCTTGCGCTCGACAACCTGGGGGTCGAGATCCGGCCGCTGCTCGCTGGTCTTGGCATCGGCGGCATCGCGCTCGCGCTCGCGGTGCAGGCGGTGCTCGCCGACCTCCTCGCCTCGCTCTCGATCGCGCTCGATAAACCCTTCGGCCTCGGCGACTTCCTCACCGTGGATGACTGCCAGGGGACGGTCGAGCACATCGGGGTGAAGAGCACGCGGCTGTGCAGCATCAACGGCGAGCAGATCATCATCTCCAACGGCGACCTGCTGAAGGCGCGGGTGCGCAACTACGGGCGGCTGCGCGAGCGGCGGGCCCTGTTCGTGCTGCCGGTGCACTACGAGACGCCGGTGGCGACGCTCGCCGCGGTGCCGCGCGCGGTGCGCGAGATCATCGAGGCGACGCCCGACGTGCGCTTCGACCGCTGCCACCTGCTGCGCTGTACCGAGACGGCGCTCGAGTTCGAGGCCGTGTTCTTCGTCACGCGGCCCGAGTACCGCACTTACGCGGACGCGCAGCAGACCATAAATTTAAGGATTCTCGAGCGCTTCCGCACGATGGAGGTGAGCTTCATCGCCACCGCGCCGCGGCCCGTGCGGCTGCACCCGCCGCTCACGCCCGCGGCGGATGCGAGCGGCCAGCAGCGCCTGCTGTAAGCGAGCCCGGGTCCTAAGGCCCGGCGAGCAGCTCGCGCAGCAGCCCTGCGAATTCGTCGTAGGGGAGCGAGCCCTCGACCCGCACGCCGGTGAGCTCACCGTGCGCGGCGCGGCCGACGACGAAGCCGGGAGTGCCGTCGATGCCGGCGGCGTCGGCCTCCTGCTCATGCGCCGCGATCACCGCGGCGTACTTGTTGCGGGCGACGCATTCACCGAAGCGCGTCATGTCGAGCCCGACGGCGCGCGCCCGCCGCTCGATCCCGCCGCTGCCTAAATCCGCGGCTCCCCCGAGGAGCGCCGCGTGCATGTCCCAGAACTTGCCCTGCTCTCCGGCACAATGCGCGGCCTCCGCGGCCGGTGCGGCCGAGGCGTGGATCTCGAGCGGCAGGTCGCGCGCGATGTAGCGGAGCTTTCCGGTATCGATGTAATCGCGCTTGAGCTTCGGCCACACCTCGGTCTGAAAGCGCCGGCAGTAGGGGCACTGGTAGTCGGTGAACTCGACCATGGTGAGGGGCGCCGAGGCACGCCCGAGCGCAAACTCGCCCGGCGGCAGCGCGAGGCGCACCATATCGGGCGCCTGGCCCGGTCCGGCGGAGGCCGGGTCGCCACCGAGCACGGCACCCGCGTAGGCGACCGCGACCGCGAGCAGCGCCGTCCTGGCCAGGGCGTTAATGCCTCTCTTCTTTCGGCTTCTCATCCCGCTGCACCGGGTGCTGCGGATGGTAGGCCTCGCCCACCGGCTTCGCCGCGGTCACACCCTGCCCGTGGAAGGTGCTCGGGTGCGGCGTGCCGGCGATCTGCGGATGACCTTCGTTGCGCGCCGCATTCAGCGTGGGCTCGGCGCGGGCGTCGACATGGTGCTGCAGCTGAACCGGCGTCGCCCTGTAGCGCGGCTCGCTCGCATGCGCCGCCTCGCCCGCCGTTGGCTGCGGCCGCGTGCCGGCACCGCCCACGTAGCTGACGCGCGTGTTGTTCACCGTGACGTTGTTGACCACATTCTCGCGATAGACGTTGTGAACGGTGGTCACGTTCACGTTGGTGACGGCGGTGTTGTAGCGGAAGTGGTTGTTCTCCCAGCGGCCGCCGTGGAAGCCCTCGCCGTCATAGCCGTGGCCGTAGTTGATGCCGCCGTAGTAGCCGACGTGCGGGCCCCAGTGTCCCGGGTGAAAGACGTACGCCACGCCGACCAGGCCCCAGTAGCCGGGTGTCCAGAGGAATCCCACCTGCGGCGGCGCGACCCAGGTGCCCGGAACCCAGAAGTAGCCCTCCGCTCCCCAGCGCCACACACCGGGCGTCCAGATGTAGCCCTCCACCGGGCACGGCGGCTGCTCGTAGACCGGCAGCGGCGGCGGCGGCTCGTTCGCCTCCTCCTCGGTCGCGTCGGTCGCGGGGACCGGGGCAGCGGAGGTGTCCACGGGCGCCGGCTGATACGGCTGCTCGACGATGCAGCCCGCGAGCGCCGCCGCGAGAACCCACGCGAACGGGCGCCAGATAAGTGCTCTGCTCATGCTCATTTCTCCCCGTTAGCCCGAGACCGCGCAGTCCTCGATGTCGCGGCCGGTGCGCAGCGTCCCGACCAGCTGCGTCACGTTCTTCAGCCCCTGCGCGCGCAGGTACTCCGCGATCCCGGCGTTGATGCTGCGGCACACCAGCGGGTCGTAGAAGAGCGCCGTGCCGACGCCGACCGCGCTCGCGCCGGCGATGAGAAATTCGATGGCATCGGTCGCGCTCACGATGCCGCCCTGGCCGATGATCGGCACCTTGTGGGGGCGCGCCACCTCGTAGACCTGGTGGACTTTCAGCAGCGCGATCGGCTTGATGGCCGGCCCCGAGAGCCCGCCCTGCACGTTGCCGATCAGCGGGCGGCGCGTCGCCACATCGATCGCCATGCCCATGACGGTGTTGATCACCGCGAGCGCATCCGTGCCCGCCTCGATACAGCGGCGCGCGTTCTCGCGGATGTCGGTCTGGTTGGGCGAGAGCTTGGTGATGAGGGGCTTTTTGGTCGCGCGGCGGCAGGCGGCCACCACCTGCGCCGACATCTCCGGGTAGTTGCCGAAGGCGACACCGCCTTCTTTCACGTTCGGGCAGGAGATGTTGATCTCCATGGCGTCGATCGGCGACTGATCGAAGCGCCGCGTGACCTCCACGTACTCCTCCACCGTCGAGCCGCACACGTTGGCGATGAAGCGCGTCTCGGTGAAGTCGAGCTGCGGCAGCACCGTGCTCACCACGTGCTCGACGCCGGGATTCTGCAGCCCGATGGCGTTCAGCATCCCGGCCGGCGTCTCGTAGATCCGGTGCGGCGGATTGCCGAGGCGCGGCTTGCCGGTCGTGCCCTTGAGCACGATCGCCCCGGCGTCGCGGTTCGAGAACCCCTCGACCCGCGTGTACTCCTCGCCGAAGCCGACGCAGCCCGAGAGGAGCACGATCGGGGAGGCGAAGTCGAGGCCGCAGAAGGCGAAGCGCAGCGCGTCGGCGGCAGCGGCCGCGCCCGGGCGGGCCAGCGCCCCGGCTGCTTCTGGTGTCGCGCTCGGCATGACGCGCATTATCGCACAGCCCCGCACCACGCCCACGCGAGAGCCGAATGTTCCACGTCGTGCTGTTTCAGCCCGAGATCCCGCCCAACACCGGCAACGTCATCCGCCTGTGTGCGAACACCGGCGCGACGCTGCACCTGGTGCGGCCGCTCGGATTCGAGCTCACCCGCAAGGCCGTACGCCGCGCCGGCCTCGACTACGAGGAGCTCGCCGAGGTGCGCGTGCACGTGAGCCTCGCGGCCTGTCTCGAGGCGCTGGGCGGCGCGCGGCTCTTCAGCGTCGAGACCGGCGGCGCGCGGCCCTATGCCGCGGCGGCCTTCGGCGCGGGCGATACCCTCATCTTCGGCCCCGAGACCCGCGGCCTCCCGGCACGGGTGCTGTCACTGGTGCCGCGCGAGCAGCAGCTCGCGATCCCGATGCGCTCGCGCAATCGCAGCTTGAACCTCTCCAACGCCGTGGCGCTGGTCGTCTACGAGGCCTGGCGTCAGAATGGCTTCGCTGGCGCGGAAGGTCTGCGTGAGAGGTGACCATGGCTGAGAGTGTGCTGCTCGTCGACTACGAGAACATCGGCAAGATCGATCTCGCCGCGATCCCCGACGGGGTGCGCGTGCCGTTCTTCTTCGGCGCCTCGCAGCGCACGGTGCCGACCGACTTCCTCAAGGCGGCGCTCCGGCTCGGCGAGCGCTTCGTACCCATCGACATCGAGGGTCAGGGCAAGAACGCGCTCGACTTCCACATCGCCTTCTATCTCGGGGAGTACCTCGCGCGAGCGCCCGACACGGCCTGCGTCATCCTCTCGAAGGACAAGGGCTTCGATCCCCTGGTCCGCCACCTCACCCGCCGCGGCTTCGGCGTGCGCCGCGCCAATTCCATGAGCGAGGCGCTGGGCGCACGCAGCGCGCCCGCTGCGGCTGCGCCTCGCAGTCCCGGGGGCGCGCGCTCGGGCGGGCGTCCGGCTGGGCGCACGGGTGCGCGCACGGGTGCGCGCCGCGAGAACCTGCCCGGAGAGGGCGGATCGCTCAAGGACGAGGCTCTGCGCCTGCTCGCGGGCACGCAGAAGATGCGCCGTCCGCGCAAGCGTAAGGGCCTCATTACCGTGCTGCACTCGCACTTCTCGCGGAAAGTTCCCGAGAGCGAGCTGCAGCGGCTGGTCGATGAGCTGATCGCCGCGGGGCACTTGAGCGAGGCGAATGGCGCAATCGCCTATCACTTCTGATCGAGCGGGCTGCGCACGCCGCGGGCGCCCTTCGACATCACGTGCGTGTAGATCATGGTGGTCTTCAAGTCCGAGTGGCCGAGCAGCTCCTGCACGGTGCGGATGTCGTAACCGTCCTCGAGCAGGTGGGTCGCGAAGCAGTGGCGCAGCGTGTGACAGCTCGCCGGTTGGCTGAGTCCCGCGCGGTGCACCGCCTGCTGCACCGCGCGCTGCACGCCCTTTTCGTGCAGGTGGCTGCGTACCCACACCCCGAGGTAGGGATCGCGGCACAGGGTTGCCGCGGGAAACAGGTACTGCCAGCCCCACTGCGTGCCTGCCTGCGGATATTTGCGCGACAGACGGTACGGGAGTGACACGCCCGGCTGCTCGCGCCGCCGCTCCTCCTCGAACCAGGTGCGCAGCCGCGACAGGTGCGCGCGCAGCGGTGTCGCAAGCGTCGCCGGCAGCATGGTGACGCGGTCCTTGCCTCCCTTGCCCTCGCGCACGATGAGCTCGCCGCGCTCGAGGGCGAGGTCCTTGACGCGCAGCCGCAGCGCCTCCATGAGGCGCAACCCGCTGCCGTAGAGGATGCTCGCCACCAGCCACGGCGCACCCTCGAGATGGGCGAGGAGCGAGCGCACCTCATCCCGAGTCAGCACTACCGGCAGGCGTTTCGCCTGGCTTGCGCGCGTCACGTTCTCGAGCCACGGCAGCTCGATGTCGAGCACGTGCCGGTACAGGAACAGCAGCGCCTGCAGTGCCTGGTTCTGCGTCGCGGCACCCACCTGCTGCTCCACCGCGAGATGTGTCAGAAACGTCTCGATCTCCCGCGGACCGAGCGCGCGCAACGGCCGGTCGTCGTGAAAGGCGGCGAAGCGGCGCATCCACTGCAGGTACGCCTGCTCGGTGCGCAGCGACAGGTGCCGGGTGCGCATGCGCTCGCGCGCCAGGGCCAGCAGGCTCGGCGTGCGCTCGGCGGGAACCTCTGGCTCGCGGATCAGCATGCAGGCAACCCGTGCTGCGATGGAACCAGATCAGCGACGCAGCGGCGAGCGCCAAAAGCCGCGTGTTTGCCGTATTTCAGACACGCACGTCGTATAATTTACGCACACACGACGCGCGGACGCGCACATTCATCGAAGGAGGCTGAGATGACCTGGTGGGGCTGGGTAATCGCCGGCGCAATCCTCCTCGGCGCCGAGCTGTCGTTCGTCAACGCGCAGTTCTACCTGGTGTTCATCGGCAGCGCTGCGATCCTGGTCGGACTCGCGACGCTGGCGCTGCCGCTCATCGAGTGGTTGCAGTGGGCGCTGTTCGCGGTGCTCGCCATCGTCTCGATGGTGGCCTTCCGCAGCCGCGTCTACCGCCGCGTCCGCGGCACGCTGCCGGCGCTCGATACGGGCCCTAAGGGCGGCCTCATCACTCTGCCGGTCGCGCTCGGCGCCGGCGACAGCTGCCAGGCGGAATACGGCGGCACCTTCTGGACCGTGCGCAACGACGGCAGCACAACGCTCCCTGCCGGCAGCCGTGCCCGCATCGTCAGCGTGCAGCACCTGACGCTCCTGGTAAGGCCCGAGTCATAAACGAAAGCAGCCATGTACACCTCATACGTCTTCATCGCGATCGCCCTGATCGCCGTCATCCTGGTGTTCCGCACCGCCACCGTCGTGCCGCAGCAGAGCGCCTACGTGGTCGAGAACCTGGGCAAGTACAGCCGCACCCTGCAGGCGGGCTTCCACATCCTGATTCCGTTCGTCGAGCGCGTAGCCTACAAGCACAGCCTGAAGGAGCAGGCGCTCGATGTTCCCGAGCAGATCTGCATCACCAAGGACAACGTGCAGGTGGCCGTGGATGCGGTGCTCTACATGCAGGTGCTCGATCCGCACCTCGCCTCCTACGGCATCACCAACTACGGCTTCGCCATCGGGCAGCTCGCGCAGACGACTCTGCGCAGCGAGATCGGCAAGATCGAGCTCGATCGGACCTTCGAAGCCCGCGGTGTCATCAACGCCAACGTGGTCGCGGAGCTCGACAAGGCGTCGGTCGCTTGGGGCGTGAAGGTGATGCGCTACGAGATCAAGAACATCACCCCGCCCAAGGACGTGCTGTCGGCCATGGAGAAGCAGATGCGCGCCGAGCGCGAGAAGCGCGCCGTAGTGCTCACCTCCGAAGGCGAGCGCGACGCGAAGATCAACCAGGCCGAGGGCGACAAGCAGCGCGTCATCAAGGCCTCCGAGGCCAACAAGCAGCAGCAGATCAACGAGGCGGATGGCCAGGCGGCGGCCATCCTGGCGGTCGCCACCGCCACCGCCGAAGGCCTGCGCCGCGTCGGCGGCGCACTCTCCGAGCAGGGCGGGATCGAGGCGATGCAACTGCGCATCGGCGAAGAGTACGTGCGTCAGTTCGGCAAGCTCGCCAAGGAGAGCACCACGCTCGTGATACCGGGCGAGCTGTCCGATCTCGCCTCGGTCGTCGCCATGGCGACCAGCATCATCCGAAAACCCCCGGGAGCTCCCGCGGCACCGCCGGCCCGGCCCCCGCCGCCGCCAGTGATGAGCCGCTAGTACGCCCGCTCGGTCACCCGAACCTCACGAGACCAGAGACCCTAGTCGCGAGGCGCAGCCATGAGCCCATTCAACCCCGGTGAGTTCACGGACATGGACGGCAAGGCGATCGAGGAAGCAGGCGAGCCACTGTCATGCCCGTTCTGCAACGGCGGCGCCGACCAGCTCATCGTGGAGCGCTGGAGCTCCGAGGACGACCCCGACGCCTCGTACCACGTCGAATGCCTCAAGTGCGGCTGCAACGGCCCTCAGGCCGAGACGCCGCTCGAGGCAGCGCGGGAATGGAACGGGCGGTCCGGGTAGTGGCAGTGATCGCTCCCGTTATATGACACAAGTGACCCATTACATCCGGACGTTTGGGTCCTCTAGATTGAGTTAGAGGGACTTGTTTGGGGCTGTGCTGATGAGAGGCTCAGCACTGCGTGGGACGCGAAGACGCTTCGTTACAGAGATGAGGGTAGGGTTAACCTCGGTAGCTTCGGTCAGCGTCCTTCGTTGGGCGCCGGAGCTGCGCGCCGGCGCGCGGTAGCGCTGTGCCAAGGAGCTCGGGTGCCTTCGGTCGACGGTAAACCAAGTCCCTCTAACCACTGCTTGGAGCGGGCCGTGACGCTCAGTAGTGTCGCCGCGGGTGCGGGAAGAGAGTTTGCACCCGCGGCTCCAATCCGGCGCTTCTGTGCGGCCGCTCAAGCGCGGCGTTAGGCTGCTCGTGAAACGCCTCCTGCTCTTTGGCGCCCTGGTTACCTTCGTTGTGAGCGCCGGCTCCGAACCTCCGCCCCCGACTCCGTTTGAGGCGATGGACTGGCCAGCCTCAATGAGTAAGGAGCCCAATAGATTCGTGGAACTCGGTTCGTTCCGCATTTACTTTGAAAAGACGACACTCAACAACGTTCAGCGTGCCGTCGGCTTTGGCGCTATCGCCCAAAGTGGTGACGCAGGGGAGCACGAGCTCTGGCTTTGCTACACCGCCACCCACGAGGGCATCCGCTCCCGCCTCTGGATAATTTCTCACGGTGAGATGGGAGGCGCCTCGCATTTGGTAACGCGTTTTGCTGCGGCCTACTTAACGAATGAGCCTCCGACGCCCGACTGCCCCGACCTCCCAACCCGAATGGAGCCCGCTGGTCTGGAGAGGGCTATTTGGCTCCTTAGCTCTGACCAACAGCTCGAAAAGTTTGTAGGCACCCCTTCATACAAAGACGACGTGTGGCGCGCGTACACCTTCCGCACTAAGGTCCCCGGCAAATGTGAGGGCGGATTTGATCGGCTGAATTGGATGACTACTAAGATGAAGAAGGGAAGCATCATGTTGATTCATGCCGGCCAGGTCACGAGCTGTTAGCGTGGTCGCATCGCAGCCTAACAATCGTTGGAGGGGTCCGTGATACGCCTGCGGCTTGGCGCCTCGGGCGCTGAGAAATTGTGCGCCCTCGGCGCCATCGGGCGTGGTCGTCCGGCCCCTCAACTTCACCGTTAGGTGTCGCCGATGAGCCTCGTTAGGGTGCTGACGCCTGACTCCGAAGCGGAGCTTCTGGCCGTCTGCTCCATGCTGGAAGCGCATGGCATTGAACCGTGCCGACTTCTCCGGACACTGTTATGTGTGAGTCACTCCGCCGTGGTATGACCTTCACGTTGCCGATAGTACGCCAGCTCGAACTCGATGGGCGGAAGGTCGCCGATGGGCTCGAGCAGGCGCCGATTGTTGAACCAATCCACCCATTCCAAAGTGGCGTATTCGACCGCCTCAACGCTTCTCCAGGGGCCGCGCCGCCAAATGACCTCCGCCTTGTACAGGCCGTTGATCGATTCTGCGAGTGCATTGTCGTACGAGTCGCCGGTGGTTCCGACGGAGGCCTGAATGCCGCATTCAGCCAGGCGCTCGCTGTAGCGAATAGACAGGTACTGCGTGCCCTTGTCGCTGTGATGGATCAGCCCGTCGGTGTCGCAGCGAGCGTGGACCGCCTGCTCAAGCGCATCGAGAACGAACTCCGTCTTCAAGGACGTGCTCACCCGCCAGCCGACGATCATGCGCGAGAACACATCGATCACGAAGGCAACGAACACGAAGCCGCTCCAGGTGGCAACGTAGGTAAAGTCCGCGACCCACAGCTCATTAGGCCGCGTGGCCACGAACTGCCGCTTCACCAAGTCCGGAAGGCTTTGCGCGTTCTCGGCCGGAATCGTTGTCTTGAAGGCTCTGCCGCGCCTCGCGCCGCACAGGCCCATCTGGCGCATCAGCCTCCTGACCGTGCAGTGCGCCACCCGTATGCTCTCCCTGTTCAGCTGCTTCCAGGTCTTGCGCGCCCCATAGACGCAGAAATTCTCCTCCCACACCCGCCGAATATGCGGACCAAGCTGTGCATCCCGACGATGCCGCTCCGGGAGCTTCTTCGGATCGCGCTCCCGTGCCTTCAGCTCGTAATACGTCGATGGGGCAATCGGCAACTGCTTGCAGATCGGCTCGACCCCAAATCGACCCTTGTGTTCCTCGATGTACCGGAACATCACTTGCGTCGGCGGTCGAGCTCCGCCTGCGCAAAATACGCCGACGCCGTGCGCAGGATCTCGTTGGCGCGCTTGAGCTCGCGGTTCTCGCGCTCCAGATCCTTGAGCCGTTCCCGTTCCGTCGTACTCAAGCCCGCACGCTTGCCATGGTCACGTTCAGCCTGCGCCACCCAGCGATGCAGCGTCTGGGCCGCGCAACCCAGCTTGCTGGCCACCGAGACAATCGCTGCCCATTGCGAGCCGTGCTCCGCCTGCTGCTCAAACACCATCCGCGCCGCGCGCTCTCGTACCTCTGATGAATATCGCTTTGCTGTTCCCATAAACTCCATCCTCTCTCAGGTTGAAGTCTCCGGGAAAGCCGGCACGGTTCACAGCGCATCAGTGCGCATAAGGAAGGAGAGGCGTATTGGAACCCCCCAATCACGCACTCGGTCACGAACATCGGTGATACCGACATTCATAACTTGATAGTTGAGCTAAAGCCGGGCAAGTCATGCCAGTGAGCGTCGAAGCGGATTCTAATTGGGTGAATAACGCGTCGGAACACAATGTCATTGTGGTCCAACTCGTTGTCTTAGACCCTGGCCCGGACAACAGAACGCTGAAAAATGTCGCGCGTCTGGTAACTCAACGTGTCACCGTCTCAGGGTTTTTGGATCACGCAGTTACCGGTCACCATAGGACTCCAGTGCTTCTCGTGGTCGCATCCATAGCGCCGTCTAACCATCGTTGGAGGGGTCCGTGATGCGTGGTCTGATTGGCGCCGCTGGCGCCGGGGAACAGTGTGCGCCCGCGGCGCCTGTCGGGCGTGGTCGTGCGGCCCCTCAACTTCACCGTTAGGTTGCACCTCAAACGGAGTGCCACATGACAACACGTCCCGTCGCGCTAGCCGTCCTGCTAGGCATGCTAGGTGGGTGCGCAAGCACGCCTCAACAGCCGCTTCGGATCGATGGATCGACGCCTGAGGCATTCCAAGCGTCTTGGTCGAGGCTCAACTCAAGTCTTTCCGCACAGCAGCAAGCTCAATTGAACACTGCAATTCTCCTACTGGGCGCCACGAAACTTCACGACGCTGGTTATAAGGGGCCGCCTAGCTTTGGTCCGGAGACGCTTCGTGCCGACCTTAATGGGAAGACTTTCGAGGAGATCATCGCGGCGGGGAAGGCTACAGGGGCGACCTTCACAATCAACCCACACTGAGTCAGTGCAACGCGTGCAACCTAACAATCGTCGGAGGGGGCCGTGAGGGGTGGTCTGCTTGGCGCCGCGGGTGCTGGAAGACAGTGTGCGCCCGCAGCGCCTTTCCGGCGTGGTCGCGCGGTCCCTCAACTTCACCGTTAGGAGTCACGGGCATGAAGGCAGCAGTTGCTCTCGCGCTTCTGGTGGGAACAGCGCCGTGGCACCGCCATCACTCGGTCAGGCGCCGACACCTCGAGCATGATGTGAACGTCAAGACCTACCATCGCACGCGCCTACGCTAGGAGGGTGTCATGTACCTGGTTGGCTTCATCATCGCTTGTCCGGCGTGGTCGTGCGGCCCCTCAACTTCACCGTTAGAGGTCAGCCCCATCGCCCATATCGGGGTATGGCGCTAACCCCATACGCCGGCTATACTTCTGGCGCTGAGCCCAAGCTTCGAGTGGGATCCGGCCAAGGACGCGCAGAACCAGCGAAAGCACGGCGTGGCGTTTGCGGACGCGCAGCTCGCTTTCCTGGATCCAGCACGTGTGATTGCCAAGGATCTCTCACACAGCAAGGGCGAGCCACGGTTCTACTGTTTCGGCGAGGTCGGTGGAGGCGTGCTGACTGTACGCTTTACGTACCGTGGCCACGTGATTCGGATTTTTGGTGCCGGGTATTGGCGCCGAGGAAAGAAGATCTATGAAGCGCACTCCAAAGTATCGAGCTGAGCCCCTTGGACGGCTCGAAGTCGTCGAAGACTTCCTGCCGCCTCCCGATCAGCTGGTGCTCCGCGATGATGGTGTGAAGATCACCATCTCTCTAAGCAAACGGAGCGTGGACTTTTTCAAGCGCCACGCCGCCCGCTCAAAGGTCCCGTACCAGAAGATGATCAGGAGCCTGCTGGACAGCTATGCGAAACACCATGGGGCTGACCTCTAACAATCGTTGGAGGGGTCCGTGATGCGCTTGCGGCTTGGCGCCTCGGGCGCTAAGAAATTGTGCGCCCTCGGCGCCATGATCGGGCGCTTCTGTGCGGCCCCTCAACTTCACCGTTAGGCACCAGCATCGCATTACGAAACGCTTTCACTAAATCACGGGGGGTACCTGATGAAACGCTTATCCCGCATAGCGCCCTGGCAAGCCGGCAAGCTCTTTGCCGTCATCTACTTCTTCGGCAGCTTGCTATTCGTCATTCCGATGCTGGTGATTACCGCCGTTGTGCCGATGCCGCCTGGTCCGGGGCCAAAGTTCGGTCCCGGCATGCTCATATTCTTTCCCTTTCTGTACGCCTTGGCTGGGTTGATATTCGTTCCGCTGGGCTGTTGGATATACAACGTGGCTGCGAAGCTAGTTGGCGGCTTGGAGGTAACGGTCACGGGCGATGCTGACGCCTAACAATCGTTGGAGGGGCCGTGATGCATGGTCTGATTGGCTCCGCGGCCGCGGGAGGACAGTGTGCGCCCGCCTCGTCCAGCCGGCGTGGGTGTGCGGCCCCTCAACTTCGCCGTTAGACGGCCTCGCTGGGCGGTGCCGATGCGGCTGACCGTGGTACACATTAAGCTGATCCACACGGGGATCTTCGTGCTGCTGAGCTGCTGCGTCCTGTACGTCGTCGCCTCGGGGGCAGTGAATAGAATCACACGTTGGACTTGGGGCGCTGTAGTCGCGATAGTCGTTGAGGGCTTGGTATTGGTCGCGTCCGGAGGAAGATGCCCTCTTACGAAGGTGGCTGGGCGACTTGGCGCAGTGGATGGAAGCGTCTCCGATATTTTCTTACCGCGTTGGTTTGCGGATCGCATTTTTCCAATATGCACCGGAATATTCTTGATTGGTTGCGTATTGGTTGCGTATTGGTTGCGGGGCGGCTGTTGGGCTGGTGACGCGGCAGTCTGACAATCGTTGGAGGGGTCCGTGATGCGTGGTCTGATTGGCGCCGCGGGCGCTGGAAGACAGTGTGGGCCCGCGGCGCCTGTCCGGCGTGGTCGTCCGGCCCCCTGAACTTCACCGTTAGGTTTCACCGTGAACCCTGCCACCCGTTACGCTACTGCGGTACGAGGCGCTTTAGGGCGTGAAGGGCTCAGGCAATGATCATAGAACCGCAGGCAGCGCGCTTTAGTTCCGAGGTCACACCCGACGGCTACCGCGTGGTAATTCCCGCACGACGCAACTGGTTCGTCCTCCTGTTTCTCTGCGCCTGGCTTGGCGGCTGGGTTTTCGGAGAACTTGGCGCATCAGGAGATCTGCTGAGGGGTGGAGACAAGACTCCAATGGGTTTTCTTTCGCTCTGGTTAGTTGGTTGGATGTCGCATTGCCTCAGAAGAAATGTTACTGGGAAGGGTCGTTGCCTCACCTGAAATGTTACCGGTGAAGGGCGTGCGACCATGATGTCTTCACGACGGGGGAGGCATCATGAAGAAACGAACAACAATGACCCATGCGACCCGCGAGGAGCTCGCGAACGCCATTCGGAGCCGCTACCGGTCGGCCACCGGCAAAGCGAAGCGCAGGATCCTGGAGGAGTTCGTCGCGGCCACTGGCTATCACGAGAAGTCCGCGATCCGCGTCCTGAACAGCTCTCCCGCGGCCAAACCACGCCAGAGCCGGCAACGGGCGTCTGTCTACGATGAGGCCGCACGAGCTGCCCTGATCGTGATGTGGGAAGCCTCCGATCGAGTGTGTGGCAAGCGCCTGAAAGCCCTACTGCCGATCCTGTTGCCCGCTTTGGAACGCAACGGACATCTGAAGCTAGACGAGGATATACGCCCGAAGATCCTGTCGATGAGCGCCTCGACCATCGACCGCTTACTCCGGGTGCCGAGGAATGCCACACGTTCAAGGAAGATCCGGCGGGTCGTGCCGGAACCGCGGCGGCGCATAAGAATGCGCACCTTCGCCGATTGGAATGAGCCCCCGCCGGGCAGTATGGAAATGGACCTTGTCGCTCACTGTGGCGAGGTCAACCGCGGCAGCTATGTCCACAGCTTGGTTCTAACCGATATCGCGAGCGGATGGACGGAGGCAGCGCCGATCGTGGTCCGCGAAGGCACCCTGGTGGTTGAGACCCTTGAACGCATCCGAGCCGGCTTACCCTTTGCCTTGAGGGCGCTAGACGTGGACAACGGCACTGAGTTCGTAAACGATAGACTGATCGAATATTGCTTGAGCCACGGCATCGAACTCACCCGCTCGCGGCCCTACCGCAAGAACGATCAAGCATGGATCGAACAGAAGAATGGCGCCGTCGTGCGAAAGCTCTTGGGCTACCGCCGCTTCGAGGGCCTGGCGGCCGCCAGGGCGATCACTCGCCTCTACGGGGCATCCAGGCTGTTCGTTAACTTCTTCCAGCCGTCCTTCAAGCTGGCGGCCAAAGAGCGGGACGGCGCCAAAGTGGCAAAGCGCTACCATCCACCTCAAACGCCCTGCGAGCGCTTGTTGCAGGCGGAGAGTATCCCGCCGGCTGCAAAGAACAGGCTGCGCGAGATCTCGGTACAGCTTGATCCCTTGAAGCTCCTCGAGGAAATGCGAGCGGTTCAGGCCTACTTGGCGGCGTTGGCAGATGGCGAGACGCCGCCACCGATGACAGGTGAGCCGCCCAATCTAGCCGCGTTCGTGGCAAGCCTATCGAGCGCCTGGCACGCCGGCGAGATCCGTCCGACGTTCTCCATCGAGGCCAAACCGCGTTACCTCCGAAGTCTACAAAAGGTCGCAGCACAAGACTCGGCCGCCAGCTGCACCACAGCGCACAAACCGGAAACGCGACCTGTTCGAGACCCAAAGCTGCAGGAGAAACCGAAACCGATCTACGCCAAACGCGGTCATGCCCGTGTCCAAGCGTTGCGGAGGGTGTGGCCCATCGTATGCCGGCGGCTCGAAGGTCTCCCCACCATCAATGCCATGCAGCTGTTCGAAGAACTCTGCATCCGGTTCCCAGGCCGATTTACCCACAGGCAATACAGAACGCTTCTTCGCCGCGTCAATCTCTGGCGTAAAGACGCCAACGCTCGCGGAGTCGTCATCCGACCGAAAACGTATCGACGGTTCAGCGACAAGCCGCGCGGCCGACGACCCGATATCTTTAAGGATAACTGGGCAGAGATGGCGCAGAGCCTAGAGGAGCACCCGGATCAGACCGCCCTTGAGCTCCTTGTCGAGTTCCAAGCCCGTTACCGGGGCGGTACAGCCTGCGACAGCTTTACACGTTGCAGAAGAGGGTTAGGCAATGGCGGAAGCAAGCCGTCCAGCGGCTCATCGCCGAGGTAAACAGCCCTACGCCATGTGCCTCCGCTCTCTCCAATGGCTACCTAAGTGCCAACGGGTAACATCTCTGGTGAGGCATCCGGTAACAAAATTACGTGAGGCAACACGACAGTTGGACCCTGGGAGGCGCCTTCGCCGCCGCAACCATGCTGTGGCAGCTGGCCGGTCGGGAGATCATAACGCTTGGCCCTGGGACGTTTTCCTATCGCGCCGAAGCATGCGGGATTGGTCGGACTCGCTCCTTCCGGGCTTCGGGAGTAAAGAACCTTCGATCCAGCGAGTACGCTGTAAGTCCGTTCTCTAATCAGCGCTCCTGGTTTCCGCCTGTCTTTGGGTCCGGGTATGGACCCGTGGCTTTTGACTACGGAGCGCGTACGTTTAGGGTTGCTCCTTCGCTTGATGAAGCCGAAGCGAAGATCTTGGTAAGTGAGCTTTCAAAACGCCTTGCGAGTTAGCCACGGTGAAAGCTAACAATCGTTGTCCGGTGCGACGCTCAGCTCCACTCGGCAATTCAAGGGGGTAAGTGAAATGTTCACGCTGATTCTTACTTTAGTCATTAGCCAACCCTCATGCTCAGGGCCTAACTGCATCGGTTATTCGACTACTACGACCGTCCCCGGCTTCGAGTCGTTTGGACTCTGTGAGCAAGCCGGACAGAAATGGGTACAAACAGTCGTGCCGCGCAAGCAATCGGACAGTGCCAAGTATGTCTGCGTGCAGCTTAAGTAAGTACACCACTTGGCACGTCATTGCCGCCTACCAATCGTTGGACGGGTCCGTGATGCGTGGTCTGATTGACGCCGCGGGTCCCTGGCGAGAGTGTGGGCCCGCGGCGCCTGTCCTACGTGGGTGCCCGGCCCCTCAATTTCACTGTTAGCCGCCACGATCGCTCAATGCGACATGGAGATACGCAACATCTCTTTCTTGCAGGCTCGCTCAATCCGACGCGAGGTGTTGAGGCCGTGCGGGCCCGAGTCGGAGGTCGCCTATCCGGGTGACGCCTCCGAAATTGCCCAACACTTCGGCGCATTTGAGGGCGACAAACTCGTCGGGGTCGCTACGTTTCTACCAGAGCCTTGTCCAGAGGAAGACGGAACTGACGTGTGGCGCCTTCGAGGCATGGCAACAATGCGATCGGCTCAGGGTCATGGGGTGGGTGGCCAACTCCTGCTGTATGGGGTCGAGCGCCTATTACGCCAGGGGGCTACCGTCATATGGTGCTACGGTCGGGCATCTGCCCGCAGGTTCTACGAACGTCATGGCTTTCGCGCGTTGGGGGATGAGTTTGCATTACCTCATTCGGGGCCGCACTACCTCTTCATACTTCGTGCCGGCTAACCAACGCTTGGAGTGAGCCGTGACGCACCCGGAGCTGCGCCCCGAGCGCGCTTCGCTATTTTTCTCTCGCGGCGCTTGGGATGCGCCATCACGCGGTCGCTCAACTTCACCGTTAGACATCCCTATGCCCGCTTGATCACTACGCTTCACCGTTCCGGGCCACGTGTTGAGGAGGAAGGATGACGTTATCTAATCGGGCGGCTCTCTTGATCATGTTCTGGCTCCTCAGCGCATTCGCGGTCGACGTGGCTTCGGCCGACCACAGATACTCGCAGGCCGACGCCGAACGCTATATCAAAGAAAGCGAGGCGGCATGGGCAGCGAGTGTGGCAACGAACGACGCATCGGTGGTTAAGCGAATCTTGGCGGACGACGTGGTCTGGGTCCTCGATGGAGAGATACTGGACAAGGCACAGGCGGTTGCGGATGCAGCAAAGGGGCCTGACGATTTCCTGTCGAATCACCTTGAATACGCACACGTGCGCTTCTTCGGTGACACGGCGGTGGTTCAGGGTAGTGAGACGTGGACGCGCAAGGGTGGAAAGGCAGGACGCTTCGTCTGGACCGACACTTGGGTCCGGAGAAACGGTCAATGGCAAATTGTTGCTGCGGAGGATGTCTCAGTGCCGCTTACGAAGTAGCTTTGGGATGTCTAACAATCGTTGGAGGGGGCCGTGATGCGTGGTCTGTCTGGCACCGCGGAACCCGGACCATATTGCGGGCCGGCGGCGCCTGTCCGGCTTGGTCGTCCGGCCCCTCAACTTCCCCGTCAGACGGCGGACGCGCTACGCTCGGTTCTTTGCCGACTTCGGAGGTCAAGAATGCGGAGAGTCACTGGCATCGGCGGCATCTTCTTCAGCGCCAAGGATCCGAAGGCGCTGTGTGCCTGGTACAGGAAGCACCTGGGGATTGACGTCCAGGACTGGGGCGGTACAGCCTTCAGCTGGACCGATGCCGCAGGAAACCCGGCCAATGGAACCACGGTCTGGTCCATCGGTGCAGCAGACGGCAAGCACTTCGCTCCAAGCAAGTCGACCTTCATGGTCAACTATCGAGTCGAGGACCTGGCCGCCCTGCTTCAAGCGCTACGCGAAGAGGGCTGCAACGTGCTTGAAAAGACAGACGACTCTGAGTACGGGAAGTTCGGATGGGTCATGGACCCTGAGGGCAACAAGGTCGAGCTCTGGCAGCCACCGGCTGGGCAGTGAACGTTCTCTACGCCCTGCACGCGCTCAGCAAGACCGCCGTCTAAGCGCCATCAGCGTCCCGGTGGGGAAGGGAGTCGCGGTCGGGTGTCAGGCGGCACATTCCGCAACCGGAGGGTGATCACAATGAGCCGCGTATGTCTGACTAGGAACGCTATTCTTTGGGCTGCTGCAATCGTCGCGTCAGCGCTCGTCGGGGCGCCGACAGTCCTTTTTTAGATCGTGTTGCCTTCGCTGGCGAGCGTTTCCTTGCTGCCAGGTTGGCGCACTCCCCGTGCCGGTGGACGCTCTATATAGGTGTGCGGCGACCTAACAATCGTTGGAGGGATCCGTGAGACTCAGCACGTGGGGCGCCGCTCATCACTGTCCTGCGGACGCTGAGGCGCGGTGCGCGTCCCCGTGGCGCCTGTCCGGCCGCATCGGCTCCGCCTGAAGAGCCTGGTGCGACCTGCGTGCCGCCTCACGCCTCTTGCGGCCCCTCAACTTCACTGTTAGAGGTCGGATGGGCCTTCACCAGCGCTCTCGCGTAACGACACGCCGCTTCGCGGCGAAGCTGCTTTTTCAGTACCGCGTCGTCGTGAACGGCAAGTCCAATCGCCGGCGCATCTGCGAAGAGCGACTCGTCGTAGTCCATGCTCCGGCGGCCGAGGCGGCGCATCGTTCGGCCCTGAAGTACGGGCGCGGTGCTCAGCATCGCTACAAGAACCCCGCCGGGAACCCCGTGCATTGTGAGTTCCTCGGTATTCTCGACCTCCTCGAGCTCGGAGTGGAATGCGGTCCGGATGAGGTGTGGTACGAGATCAAGTACATGCTTATGCCGAAGGAGCGCTCCCGAAAAATCCTTCCGCCCAAGCACAAGCTCAGCGCAATCTACGGGGCGACCTCCAACAATCGTCGGGGGGCTCCGTGAGACTCAGCACGAGGGGCGCCGCTCATCACCGGCCTGCCGACGCTGAGACGGGGTGCGCATCCGCGGCGCCAGGTCGACACGGTCGTCCGGCCCTCAACTTCGCTGTCAGGCGACCAGCAGGCGTATGAAGACGGGTTTACTCCTCTGGCTCACTCTGGGCCTCAGCGCCTGCGTTGCAACGCCATCGCCGCCGCCGCCGTCCTGTTTTCACAGGTCTGAGGCGGTGGAAGTGGAAATAGGCTACTGCCAGGCCGTTAGGGTTGGTAACAGACTCTACATCTCGGGCACTGTCGGCCAGGGCGAGATGCCGGCGGCTGTGCGCTCCGTTTATGAGCGCCTCAAGCAGACGCTGGAGGCGAATGGGCTGACCTTCCGCAATGTCGTGAAAGAGAGTGTCTACACTACGGACCTCGATGCATTTAAGAGCAGTAACGACATCCGTAAGGGCTTCTATGCAGCGTCAATGCCGGCTGCAACGTGGGTTCAGGTGCAACGCCTATACCTGCCGTCCTTCGTGCTGGAAGTCGAGTTGATTGCGGAGTACCCAAAGTGAGTGCCTCAGTTGGGTCGCCTGACTATCGTTGGCGGGGGCCGTGAGGCGTGGCCTGCTCGGCGCCGTGGGTCCGGCGAGACATTGTGGGCCCGCGGCGCCAGTCCGGCGCGGTCGTCCGGCCCCTCAACCTCACCGTTAGGACGCAAACGCAGGTCGCCTGTGCGCAATCGAATCTTTGGTGCAATCGGGGTCCTCTGGGGCGGCGCGATGTTGACCCGAGCCTACTTCGGAGGCGGTCCCGAGGGCACTGGTGCGTACCGGAACGGGCAGATAACCGCTGTTGTCTTTGCCGCATTGTTAGTCTTAATCGGCGGGTACTATCTGATCAAGGGCAATGGGCGCGCAAAGTCGTAGTGTCCAATGCGCTGCGCGTACTCAGGTGACGCCGTTCCTCGATCTAGGTCAATGACCCCGCGGTACTGCGCCGGTGGGCGCAGTAAGGAGTGACCAGTCAATGGAACGGTATCTTGGCAGGCATTCGGAGCTGATCTACGCGGCGCTGCGATTTATCGCTGGCTTCCTGTTTGCATGCCACGGTGCTCAAAAGCTATTCGGGGTGCTCGGCGGTCAGGCTGAACTCTCTGACCCGCCGGGCCTTACCGCTGGCATTATAGAATTCGTGGGAGGCTCAATGATTGCGCTCGGGCTCCTGTCCAGCTATGCGGCTTTCATTGCGAGTGGCGAGATGGCGGTGGCGTATTTCAAAGCTCATGCGCCCAGAGGGTTCTGGCCCATCATGAACCACGGCGAACTTGCTGCGTTGTACAGTTTCCTGTTCCTCTTAATTGCTGCTCGCGGCTCCGGACGCTACAGCGTCGATACCTTGCTCTCTAAGCGCCGTCTCTAAGTTGACTTGCCGGTGCGCGTGCGGTGAATTCCTGGGGTTCGGCAATCGTTGGAGGGGCCGTGAGGTGCAAGTGCCAGTCCGACGTGTTCGTCCGGACCCTCAACTTCACCATTAGGAGGCAGCCGTGTGGCCTCGATGGCTAGCTGACGCGCTGAGTGGCAAGGTCTCGCTGGCGCGCGCCTTCTGGGTCTACGGCCTGGGCATATCCGTTGTGTACTCCCTCATCGGGTTGCTCGTCGACATACAAAATCGGCCCGTCGTCATGACTTACCTGATGGTAGGACTTGCTCTAGGGGTTTTGCAGACGATAATTTTGTGGCGATGTGCTTCTAACTCTGGATCTAAGTTCCTGGGCAGGCTCGTTCGCACGCTTATGGTTTTTGGCTTCATCGTCGCAGCGCTCATGCTTTACGTGCTATTCACCAATTGGGACTTGTTGACTGCCTCCTGACAATCGTTGGACGGGCCGTGGTGCGTGGTCTGTTTGGCCCCGCGGTGCCTGTGTGGCGTGGTGGTGCGGGCCCTCAACTTCACCGTTACACGCCTGATGAAACCGCAACGGCTCGCGATTTTCCTCATCTGCGGCGCGATTACTGCGGCGTGTGGCCTGACGGTTGAGGTCCCGCAGACAGTCGTCGTGCGCCTGGCGCGGAATGGATACCCGATTCAGGGCGCAAAGCTGCGGTACTACTCCCAACCCGAATGTTCCGGGGCCTATGTTGAAGCAGTCACTGATTCCGCCGGCGTCGCCAACTTTGCGCGTGTAGCGCATCGCGGCCGCTACGCTGCAAACCTTGAGCAGCCATCACTGTGCCTGCCTGCCGGAGAGACCTGGTCGCGGGTGTGGACAATCACTTACGACCCTCCGGAGAAGTTGCTCTTGGACTGCGACCGGTCCATGCGACCATCGAACATGTGCGTTCGTATAGCCAGCACGGCTTCTAACGATCGTTCGAGGGGGCCGTGATGCGCGATCTGGCTGGCACTGCGGGACCCGGGAGAGATTGTGCGCGCGCGGATCCCCTCCGGGGCTCCTGCGTGACCCCTCACCTTCGCCGTTAGACGACCGCTATCAGTGCCGTGACCTCCGTCGTTCACAACTTCAGCGGCAGCTGTCATTGCGGGGCACTCAGCTTCTCTTTCCAAACAGCATTACCGGTGGCCGAGTGGGGCGTTCGCGCCTGTCAGTGCCGATTCTGTCGCGCCCATGGCGCTCTTACGACCTCCGATTCGGGCGGGCGGCTCATGTTTCATGTCAACGATGTTGACCTGCTTGGGCGTTATCGGTTCGGTCTGAAGACCGCCGACTTTCTCTTGTGCAAGCGCTGCGGGGTTTACCTGGGAGCGCAAATTGAGACTGCGCATGGCGCTTTCGGCATTGTCAATACCCTGACTATGACGCCGGTTCCCGACGGCCTGCCGAATCCAGCACCGGCAGAGTACAGTTCCGAAAGCTCTGATGAGCGCGTTGCAAGGCGCGTGAAGAGCTGGACGCCTCTTGAAAGGCCCGTCTGACAATCGCTGCAAGGGGCCGTGAACGCGATAAATGTCATCGCTCCCTACCGCCACCTGAGCATGTGGGTCTTTGACGATGCGCGTGTCGACCTGGTGCAGGAGCCGTTCGTAAGTGGTGCCGATGCGATCATCGATCGTGCGGTCGCCGATATTCCTGATGCTCAGTCCGGATTCCTGATGTTGTTTTCTTCCTCAGCATTTCCGGGCCACCAGTTTCGCCTCGAGTGGCGTCGCATTGAAATGGATGGGAACTGGTATTACTCGCCCGACCTCGACATGGAGGGTTAGTTGTGCCCCGCGCTGCTTAAGTACTTTGACGAGGCTCCTCGAGAGCTCTTTGTGCAGGTCAAGTCCAAGCCACACGATGATCGTTGGGCCGTGAGCCGTTAGGCGTCAACCAGGAGGTGGCGTTGCGAGCCTTGGCCTGTGGGTTCTCTCCACCTATGGGTCCCGCGAATGCTCCGCTCTCGACTACATCGGAGGAGTGGACCGCAGGTGGTATAGTCCCCTCGGATTCCGCGCGCCGCGCCGATGCTCGTAGCTCACGGTTCACAACCATTCTTTTATCACCACGACTCTCACGCACATGACCACAGATATCGATGCCCTGCGGTCGAGCCCGCTCGGAGCGGAGCTCGCACCTTCGGAATGCGCGGTCCTTGCGAAACTGGTGCACCTGAAGACCCTTGCCGACGGTGAGGTTCTCTTGCCCGAGGGAGCGCGCGATCCCCTCGTGCATGTGGTGGTCGAGGGTCGGGTCCAGGTGGTCAAGGACAGCGTGCACGGCCGCACCCTGTTGCACACGCTCAAGCCCGGGGATCTGATCGGCGAGCTGTCCTTCATGGATGACGAACCGCGCTATGGAACGCTCCTCGCCTCGGGACCGACCAAAGTACTTTGCCTGAGCCGCGCTGAATTCGAGACGCTGATCGAGACCGAGCCGCGCGTGGTCTACAAGGTGATGCGGGCCATCATGCGCGTTGCCCACCGCGTTCAGCGGAATGTGAGCAGGGAGCTTCAGGACCTGCAGAATTACGTCTACCGCACCGGTGCGAAGCTCTGATTGCCACGACCGGCGACAGAGCCGCCTGACAATCGTTCGAGGGGGCCGTGATGCGCCTGTCGGTCCGCGCCGCGGCTAGCGCCGCTCATCACTTGAAGCACCATGCAACCCGCAACTGTGCGGTCAGGGCTGGCGGGCGTCTGTCCCCTGACCCCCGGGCTCTTCCCCGGATGAAAGAACGTACTCCATCCAGTCCGGCCCGAAGGTTTCGATGGGATGTTGAGTGCGCTCTTTCCCATTGCCGCAGCGCAAGTCATTGGCTGCGCAGTAAGCATCGCAGCCCCAACAGATACGCTCGGGGTGTGCGGGGCGTACTGGTATCCGTATCCTGTTCACCGCTGATCAACCTGGATTTATCCTCCTATAGGCAGACGCCTGCCGGGTAGTCAGGGAATCTACGGATCGAGCCGCCGATGAAATGTGACCAGTGCCGGATCCGCGATCTGCGTTTCTGGCGGGGCGCCTGGCATTCTTGGCTTGGTGGGAGACGCCTATGTCCGTCGAGCTGCTCGTAATCCTTGCGGCAAGTAAGGCTCCCGACTGGTCGAGTTGGAACCAGGCGCTTTGGGAAGCGCACGTACCCGCGAGCCTTGCACGATCGGTCGACCTCAAACGCCATGACGGATTCCTGCCCGTCAGAGTGCAGGGGCGTGCCACGGGCTTTTACTTCGTCGCTGAATCGGCGTCCGATTTGGCTGTGCAGTACCCGGCTCTGGCGACTGTTCCCCTAGCCAAGCCTATCGTGTACTCGCTCAGCTACGGAGCACACCCTGAGGAGTGCGCCGCTGCATTCCTCTCCGCATCGGTGCTGGTTTCCCGATTCGACGGGGTCGTGTTCGATCCGCAGCAGGGCGCCCTGCTCAGCCTGGAGCAGGTCAATGATGGCGCCAGGCAATGCCTGAGTCTCGTCCCCAAGTGAGCTCGCGCCGCACCCGCTCCAACTATCACCGTCACAAGTCAGCATGTGGTCCTTCGCCGGCGCTTTTCCCGAGCTCGCTTTCGATCTGGCGTCGGAGCTGCGCGCAACGGGCCGAGCCGACCTCGCTCGTGAGTTGGAAGCGAGCAGCGTGAAGTCCGTCAGTTATGACCCGGAGACCGATGCCGGCTTGGTCGCTCTCGAGGCGCAGCGCGGGCTGAACGCAGTGGAGCGAAACGTCATCGGGCAGAAGCTCGGCCAGGTGATCGCGTTCGGCGGCGCGCGCTACGCCTCCATGCAACTGGATAACTTTGGGCGGGTTGTCGCCGTCGAGCTTCAGGCACCGCCCCGCGAGCTGCGGTGGAAGCTCATGCGGCTGACCTCCGGCAAGGGCTAACGCTGAGTGGCTGCATGTGGCGAGATACGAGGTAACCGTCCAAGGACGCGGCATTGCGCTGCCGATCGGGGACGCCGTGGCGATCGGCTTCCTGCGGCTGGTGCAGGTTCGCGCGCGGGACCCCGTCGAAGCCGAGATTCGCGCCGTAGAGCTGGTCCGCTCAGAATGGCACTCGAGTGCCCACGCGGGCCGCAATCTCGGTGCTGCCCCGTATCTCACCATCAGCCGCATCGGCTCCTTGCACTGGTGGCACCGGCTGCTGGGCGCGCCGGACGGGTATATGTTCTTGTCGGAGGACGGGGTTCAGGTGCGATCCAGCCACTCCTAGCAGCCGAATGTTCCTGCGCGCACTCGCAGCGTTTCTCGCCCTGCCGGGGATGGTCGCCTTCGTCCTGCCCGTTTGGATCGGCATCTCGACCGGTCGCCCGGTCCGGTATGTGGTGCCGGCAGCCCTGTTGCTTTGTCTGGGTACGACTCTGCTGCTCTGGTGCGTGCGTGAGTTCTACGTCGCAGGGCGCGGTACGCTGGCGCCGTGGGATCCCCCGCGGCATCTGGTCACGAGCGGTCCGTACCGGATCTCCCGCAACCCCATGTATCTGGGTGTTGAGGTGATTCTGGCCGGTTGGTGCGCGCTGTGGAGCTCGCACGCATTGATCATCTACGCGGCACTGTTCATGATTGGATTTCATTTGCGCGTCCTGCTGGTCGAGGAGCCGTGGGCGCGCCACCGATTCGGGCCAGGGTGGGAGGCCTACCGGGCGCGGGTGCCGCGGTGGGTCATATTCATAGAGTGAAACACGACGTGAAAGCTTCGGTCCTGTATCGGGTCGCTGCGGTCTTGCTGCTGCTTTTTGCCGTGGCCCACACGCTCGGCTTGAGCCAGCCGCCCGATCCCAAATGGGGCGTTGAGGCGCTCGTCGGCTCGATGCGGTCGCTGCACTTTGACGTGCAGGGGTCCAGCCGGACGTACTGGGACTTCTTCATGGCGGCCGGATTCTCCGTCGGAGTGTTTTATCTCTTCGCGGGGATACTGGCCTGGCAGCTGGGTGGCCTTCCGACCGAGACTCTGGCGCGCATGCGCGGCGTTACGTGGGCGTTCGGCCTGTGCTTTGCCGCCATCACGGTCGTGAGCTGGAGATACCTGTTCCTCGCGGCTGTCGTGTTCTCGGCCGTCGTTGCGCTGTGCCTGATGTCGGCCGCGTGGCTTTCATCGAGGTAGACTTCCCCCATGCTCGCCTGCTGCTAGACCAACCCATGCTATTCGCTCCAAAAACTCCGGCACTTCGCAGGTGGCGCCTCTGGTTCGGGGCGCTCCTCGTCGCAGAGATCGGCTGGTTCGCGCTGATGCGCCCGCCGTTCGCCGGCCACTTGAAATCGGTGCTGCTGCTGGCGCTGATTCCGCTGGCGGTAATCGGCTACGTTTATCTCCTGGCGGCCGTCGCGGCGTACCTGGACAGCCGGGACTGGGATTACCAGATGCGCCAGCTGATCGTCATCCTGCTCGGGCTCAGCGTCGGGTTCTTCGTCTTTGCGCTGTCGACTATTTCGACGGCGCAGCTCGAGGCGAGCGCGGCCGAATGTCAGCAGGCCGATTGCGCCCCGGCTGACCAGCCCGACGAGTAACGGAGACTCCTCGCATGCCTAAAGCGTATTGGATCACCGCGTACCGCTCGGTGCGCGACCCGCAGGCTCTCGCCGCCTACGCCAAGCTGGCTCTCCCGGCGCTCGAGGCGGCCGGCGGCCGCTTCCTGGTGCGCGGCATACCCACGCGCGTCTATGAGGGTGGGCTCGAGCAGCGCACCGTCATCATCGAGTTCGACAGCGTTGCGCAGGCCATCGCCGCGCATGACGGCCCTGCGTACCGGGAAGCGCTGCGCGCGCTGGGGAACGCCGCCGATCGTGACATGCGCATAGTCGAAGGTGTCGGGTAGGTCGGACCCCATCCGCGTGCTCCCTCGGCGCCTCGCGGGCGCGGCCCTCGCGCTCTTGCTCCTCAGCGCGATCAGCGGCCCCGTCGGCGCACAGAGCGCGCCCGCGCCCATCGGCGTCGTCATCATGCACGGCAAGGGCGGCTCGCCCGCCAAGCACGTCGTGGAGCTCGCCACGGCTCTCGAGGCCAGGGGTTATCTCATCGCCAATCTCGAAATGCCGTGGTCCGGCGCGCGCAGCTACGACGTGAACGTCGCCGCCGCGGAAGCGGAGGTCGAGTCCGCGCTCGCGCAGCTGCGCGGCAAGGGTGCGGCGCAGGTCTTCGTCGCGGGCCAGAGTCAGGGCGGGTTGTTCGCGCTCTATTTCGGCGGCCGGCACCCGGTCGACGGGATCATCGCGATCGCGCCGGGTGGCAACGTCGCAAGCCCCTCCTACCGGGAGAAGCTCGGCGAGTCGGTGTCACGTGCACGGCAGCTGATCGCCGCGGGCAAGGGCGACGAACGGACGCGGTTTCTCGACTTCGAAGGCTCCAAGGGCACCTACACCATCGTCTGCACGCCGGCGAACTACCTGAGTTGGTTCGATCCCGACGGCGCCATGAACGAGTCGAGCGCGGTGCGGAGCATGAGCCCGAAGGTTCCGGTGCTCTTCATCGTGCCGACGGGCGACTATCCCGTGCTGCTCAAGGCCAAGCAGGTCATGTTCTCCGCGCTCCCCGCGCATCCGCTCACGAAACTCTACGAGCCGAGCTCGGTTCATCTCGGCGCGCCGGCCGCCTCGATCGAGGAGATCGCGCGCTGGACCACACAGGTCGCGGCGGGCGGGAGCGCGCCGGAGGCTCACCCCTGACCGGCGTATCATCGGAGGCCTCATGATGATTGCTCGCGAGTCGGCATCGACCGCCCCGGCACCGCCGCCGTTCCGGGAGATCGTGACGGACGCCGTGCGGTACTGGGAGCTGCGGCGCCTCGGCTACAACGCGCTGCTCGCCGCGCTCGTCCTCGGCTGGGTCGTGTTCACCTGGCCGCATTTCCGCAGCGCACTCACCTTCAGCTCCCTCGCCGCGATCGTGGCGCTCGCGGTGCTCGCGAATATCTGCTACTGCGCCGCCTATCTCGTCGACGTTCCGCTGCAGCTCTCGCCCTGGCGCGCGGGCTGGCGGCGGCGGCGCCGCGTGCTGTGGCTCCTCGGCACGATCTTCGCCGTGGCGCTCGCCTGGTACTGGGTGGCGGACGAGATCTACCCCTTCGCTTAAAGCGCGTGACCGTCGACGACCTCGGCATCCGCTGCGCCACGCTCGCCGATGTGCCGGCGATCGAGTCGCTCATCGCCGAGTCGGCGCACGGGCTCGGGGCGGGCGACTACACGCGCGCGCAGATCGAGGGAGCGCTGCGCGGCGCTTTCGGCGTCGACACGCAGCTGCTCAAGGACGGCAGTTACTTCGTGGCACAGGTCGGCGGCCAGCTGGCCGGCTGCGGCGGCTGGAGCTTTCGCCGCACGCTGTTCGGCGGGGATACGCGCGCCGACCGCGACCCGCAGCCGCTCGACCCGCGGACCGATGCGGCCAAGATCCGCGCGTTCTTCGTGCATCCGGGCTACGCGCGCCGCGGGATCGGCGCGGCGCTCCTCGAGCGCTGCGAGGCGGAGGCGCGGTCCCGCGGCTTCGGGCGCTTCGAGCTCATGGCGACACTCCCGGGCGTGCGGCTCTACGGCGCCCGCGGTTACCTGCCCGGCGAGCCGATCCATTGGCCGCTGCCGAACGGGCTCACGATCGAGTTCGTTCCCATGTGGAAGGACGCGGCGTGATGGCCGTCGGAGCCTTTTCCTCCCGCCGATGGGGATGGCAGTATCGCCCGCGCTGCGCGCCGCATAGACTTTAGCCTCAGGGAGGACGGCGGGTGGCATACGAGCTGAAGGTCGAGCAGAAGCCGGGATACCTGCATTTCACGGTCACCGGACGCAACACGCCCGACAACGTGAGGGGCTACATGCAGGAGGTCATTGAGGAGTGCGCGGCGCGGCGCTGCCCCCGGGTGCTGATCGTGGAGAACCTCGAGGGGCCGCGCCTCGGCACCATGGAGGTGTTTACCATGGTGACCGCTGGAGCCAAGCGCTTTCACGGCATGCTGGAAGCGCTCGCCTTCGTCGACCTCAATGCCGACGGTGGGGTGATGCGCTTCGCCGAGGATGTCGCGGTCAACCGCGGGATTCCGGTGAGAGTGTTCCGGACCGTCGACGGCGCGGAGAAGTGGCTGCTCGCGCACGGGCGCGGCGCCGGCTCGGGTGCCGACGCCACGACGCACGAGCCCTCTCCCTAAACGCCGCGCGCGAGCAAGATCCGCTCGGGGGCTTCACCGCGGCTCCGGCGCTTCAAAACCCTAAGCGACTTCCGCCTTGAGCGGGCGGCTCATGAGCTCGCGTACCGCATCTCTCGCCGGCATGCGCTCGTAGAGGACACGGTACACCGCGTCGCAGATCGGCATCTCGACCCCGATGCGGGCGGCCACGGCGCGGATGGCGCGCGCGCCCGCGTAGCCTTCGACCGACTGGCCGATCTCGGCCAGGGCGGCCTCGGGAGTCGCGCCCGCGGCGAGAGCCAGGCCGAGGCGACGGTTGCGGGACTGATCGTCGGTGCAGGTGAGCACCAGGTCGCCGAGTCCGGCGAGTCCCATGAAGGTATGCGCGTCGGCGCCGAGCGCGACCCCTAAGCGCGTCATCTCCTTCAGTCCCCGCGTGATGAGCGCGACGCGCGTGTTGGCGCCGAAGCCGAGCCCGTCGGAGAGCCCAGCCCCGACCGCGAGCGCGTTCTTCACCGCGCCGCCGATCTCGACTCCCATGATGTCGGTCGAGGTGTAGGCACGAAAGTTCGCGGAGCTGAGCTCGGCGGCGAGCGCCTCGGCGTAGGCCGCATCGGGCGAGGCGACGGTCATGGCGGTCGGGAGTCCCGCGCCGACCTCGCGCGCGAACGTCGGCCCGGAGAGCACCGCGATGAGCCGCTTTGGCCCGAGAACCTCGCGCGCCACCTGGTGCGGCAGGAGGCCGGTCGTGAGCTCGAATCCCTTGGTCGCCCACGCCACGTGCATCTCGCGCTCGAGGTGCGGAGCCAGCGCCCCGAGGACGCTGCGGAATGCGGGACTCGGCACCACGATGAGCACGTCGCGGGCCCGGGTGAGCGCGGCCGGCAGGCTGGCCTCGACCGCGAGCGAATCGGGAAACGGCGTACCCGGGAGATAGCGCTCGTTACGCCGCGTGCGCGCCATCGCGGCGAGCCGCTCGCCGTCGCGTCCCCAGAGCCGCACGGCGCGCCCCCCGCGCGCGAACTGAATCGCGAGCGCCGTGCCCCACGAGCCCGCGCCCAGCACCGCGATCCTGTCCTGCGATGCGCGTGCCGTCATGCGTGGGGGCGGAGCGAGCCGCCCTCAGTTGGTCTGCGCCGGCGGCTGCTGCTGCTGTCCCTGGTTCGCCGCGTACAAGGCATCGAAGTTCACCGGCGGCAGCAGGAACTGCGGGAAGCCCCCCTGGCTCACGAGCTGCGACACGGCGCTGCGCGCATAGGGGAAGAGCACCCCGGGACAGACGGTGCTGACCGCGCGCTTCAGATCCGGCTCGCCCAGGTTCCGTATCAGGAAGAGGCCCGCCTGCTTCACCTCGACCAGGAATACCGTGACGTCGTTCTGCTTGGCGGACACCGTCACCGTGAGCACCACTTCGCGCAGCTCCGGCGACACGAGCGCCGTGCCCGTCTGCAGATCGAGGTTCACCTGCGGATTCCACGCGCCGTCTACGCGCGGGCCATTGGGCGCCTCGTAGGAGCAGTCCTTCAGGTACACGCTCTGCAGCGCGAGCACCGGGCCGTCCGCGGGCAGTTCATTGGCCGGCGTCGAGCCGGCAGTCTCATTCACCATTTCAAGCTCCGTTTCTCAATAAGGGATCGAGGCGTCCGGCGGCATCGAGCGCCTGCAGCTCATCGCACCCACCCACCGCCTTGCCGCCGATGAAGATCTGCGGGACTGTGTCGCCGCCTCCGCGCGCCGACATCTCGCTGCGCGCTCCGGGCACCGCCTCCACGTCGATCTCGGTGAGCGCGACGCCCTTCGCCTCGAGCAGCGCCCGTGCCCGCGCGCAGTATGGGCACCAGTCGCTCATGTACATCTCGACCTGCGGCGTGCTCATCGGATGCGAACCTTCAGGCCCGCGACAGCGGCAGATTGTCCGCGCGCCAGGCGGCGAGTCCCCCGCGCAGCGTGCAGGCCCGGGTGAAGCCCTGGGCGGCGAGCTGGCGGACCGCCGCGGCGCTCACCGAGCCCGTGTCGTCGTAGACCACGACGGTCTTTTCCTTGTGCTTCTTCAGCGTGTCGCCGGCCGTGAGCAGCGCTTCGCCGCTCATCTGGCGCGCCCCGGCCAGGTGGCCCGCCTGATATTGGTCCGCAGTCCGCAGATCGAGCAGCAGCGCCCCCTGGTTCATGAGGCGGATCAGCTCCTGGGGTGAGACCGAAAATTGGCTTTCCGCGCGTGCCCGCATCTCGTATACAACTATCAGCGCCACGGCGAGCGCGGTGCCGGTCGCTAACCAGGGGTGATGGCTGAGGAATTCGAGCAGGCGATCCATGGGGCTAAGACACGGATTGGGGGCCAAAAAGGCCGCGCATTATAGCGTCCGGGCTTTACTGATGCTTGCGGCAGTCGCCGGGGGACTCGCTGCGGCTGCCCCTGGCCAGAAACCGGAGGCCGACGCCAGGAAGGCCGAGGCGGAGCTGCAGGCGGTCAAGTCCGAGATCGAGCGCGTGACGCGCGAGGTGAGCGCCGCCCAAGTCGAGCGCGACCGCCTGACGCGGGACCTGAAGAGCGCCGAGCTCTCGGTGGGACACGCGCGCGAGACCTTGAGCGAGCTGAAACGCCAGCGGGCCGAGCACGCCGCCCGCCGCACGGCGCTCGCCGGCGAGCAGCGCGAGCGCGAGGCGCAGCTCGAGAAGAATCGCGCCGATCTCGCCGGCCAGATCCGCGCCGCCTACACCATCGGCCGCCAGGAGCCCTTGAAGCTGCTTCTCAACCAGGAGGATCCGGCGCTCGCCGGGCGCATGTTCGTCTACTACGGCTACTTCGGCCGTGCGCGCGCCGGCCAGATCAAGCTCATCGAGGACGACGTGCAGCGCCTCGCCGAGCTCACCGCCGAGCTCGATGCAGAGGATGCCGAGCTCGCCCGGCTCGAGCAGCAGCAGCGCGCCGAGCTCAGCCAACTCGAGCACGCGCGTGCGCAGCGCTCGCAGGTGCTGGCGGGGCTCGAGGCCGAGTCGCACACGCGCGCGCAGAGTCTCGAGCGGCTGCGCGCTCAGCAGGCCGGACTCGAGCAGCTGCTGCGCGAGCTGCGTGCGGCCATGGAGCGCTTCCCGCTCGAGACCAACGCGGCGTTCGCGCGGCTGCGCGGCAAGCTCGCGTGGCCGGTGAACGGGCATCTGGTGGCGCGCTTCGGCGATGCGCGCGCCGGCGGCGTGCGCTGGGACGGGGTGCTGGTCGCAACCGAGCGGGGCGCGCCGGTGAAGGCCGTGTGCGAGGGCCGGGTGATCTACGCGGACTGGCTCCCGGGCCTGGGGCTCCTCGCCATCGTCGATCACGGCGACGGGTACCTGAGCCTCTACGGACATAACGAGCGGCTCTACAAGGGGGCCGGGGAGCACGTCGCCGCCGGGGAGACACTCGCCGCCGCCGGCGACAGCGGCGGGAGCGGGCGCCCTGAGCTCTACTTCGAGATCCGCAAGGCCGGCAAGCCCGTCGATCCCCGACCGTGGTTCAAGGCGCCGGATCCCTGAAAAACGGCCCCAGGAAGCGCCTCTGGCGCCACCCGAGGATGTGACCACCGTCAATCTTTTGCGCTCTGCGCCAGCCCCTTACCGCGCGATTCGCCAACTCGCGCAAGGATCCGCGACGACATAAGCGCAATGGTGTCGGCTGGCTCCGACAGAACTCCGTACCGCCAGAACCGCGACCGATGAGCGCGCCTCAAACCAGCGATTCTCCGGCCGAGCAGTCCGCTGCCCGGTTCGGGCCCTACTTCCGCCTGGTGCGGTCGCTCCTGCCGCGCGCCTCGAGCCTCGCGATTTTCTCGGTCACCGGCGAGCTCCTCTGGTCCTCGGAGACCATGACGGGGCCGGATCTCATGAACGTGGTCGAGGACGCGCTCATGGCGGCGCGCTCTAGCGCGGGCGGCGCAGGGCAGCTGCGCACGCTGGCCGGCAACCTCGCGGTTTACCTCTGCTCGCTGCGCGACGATGCCGGCGGGCTGCTCGCGATCGTCGCCGTCGTCTGCCGGCCGAACGAGGGCGGCGACCGCAAGCACCAGGACTTCTCCTTCGCCAACTCGCTGCTGACACCGGCGCTCGAGTGTCTGCGGCGCGATTTCATCGCCTACGCCAACATCGAGGAGCTGAACGGCACACTGGCCGCGCTCAACCGCGATCTCGAGCTGGTGCTCTCCCACGGGGCGGCCGATGCGCCCGCTCCCGACGGCGCCAACGATCTGCAGCAGCTGCTGCAGCAGACCATGGAGCACCTGCGCGCCACGACCGGGGCGCTGCTCGTTCCGGAAAAGAACCTGACGCTGCTGCGCTCGGGCGGCGACAGCGCGCCGGATGCGCGCTTCATGATGAGGGCGCACCGCAAGCTCATGACGCTCGCCCAGGCGCAGCGCGAGCCGCTCATCGTCAACGACATCGAGGTCTCGAGGGCCGATACCTATCCGTACCGCGTGCTCGCCTGCGCGCTGCGCTCGCGCGCCGGCCGCTGCATCGGCATGCTGGCGCTGCTGCGCGACGAGACCGGCGAGCACTTCAGCCAGCGCGACGCGCACATCGCCCACATCATCGCCAGCAAGGCGCTCGACATCGTCGAGTCGAGCTACGACGCCCTGAGCGGCCTCTACACCCGTCCCGCCTTCGAGCGGCGCCTCGCCGCGGTGGTGACCGACGGCAAGAGCAGCCAGCAATGGAGCGCGCTCTACATCGACGTGGATCAGCTGCACGCGATCAACGAGAAGGCCGGCATGCATGTTGGCGACTCGGTGCTCGGGCAGCTCGGGGAGCTGTTTCGCAAGCGCCTGCCGCCGGGCGCCTTCGGCGCGCGCATCTCAGGGGACCGCTTCGCCGTGCTGCTGCCGGCTTCGGTCGAGGACGCCGAGAAGTTCGCCCAGGCGCTGCGCGCCGGGGCGGAGAAGCTGGTGCCGAACCCCGGGGAATCGCGGCCGCCGGTCTCGATCAGCGTCGGGGTGGCACTCCTCGACCCCGATGGCGGCGAGCTCGGGCATCTGCTCGCTGCCGCCGAGAGCGCCTGCAAGGCCGCCAAGGACCGCGGCCGCAACCGCGTCGAGGTCTATCAGTCGAGCGACACCAGCATCGTGCGCCGCTTCGCCGACATCAGCGTCGCCGCGCAGCTGCGCGATGCCATCGACAACGACCGCATGCGGCTCGACGCGCAGCTCATCCTGCCGTTCTCCGTCGCCGAGAGCGCCCGCCCGCACTACGAGCTGCTGCTGCGCATGGTCAACGACGACGGGCTCACCATGGGCCCGGACAGCTTCCTCGCGGCCGCCGCGCGTTACCAGCTGATGCCGGTCATCGATCGCTGGGTGGTCAACCACGTGATCGAGGCCCTGCAGCCGCGCGCCGGGGTGCTGGAGGGCAAGGCGGTCGGCTTTACCATCAATTTCTCCGGCCAATCGCTCGATGACGACACTTTCGCCGACTTCCTCATCAAGTCGATCGCCGAGAGCGGCCTGGATCCGGACCTCTTCTGCTTCGAGCTCACCGAGAATGCCACCGTCGCGCACCTGTCGCGCGCCGAGGAGCTGATGCGGCGGCTGCGCAAGCTCGGCTGCGGCGTGGCGCTCGATGACTTCGGCACCGGGCTGTCGTCGCTCTCGTGCCTGCGGCAGCTGCCGATCACCATGCTCAAGATCGATGGCAGCTTCATCCGCGACGTCATCAAGGACAAGCGCGCCGAGTCCATGGTGCGCGCCATCGCCGAGCTCGCCCGCAGCATGTCGATCATCACGGTGGCCGAGTACATCGAGACCGAGGCCATCAGCAGTCACGTGGCCGGACTCGGCGTCGACTATGGCCAGGGTTTTGCGATCGGCAAGCCGATCCCGCTCGCGGAGCTCCTGAACGAGCTGCCGCTGCCGAGCGAGCGGTCCGGCGAGCAACGGGGGCCGAACGACATCATGTGGTACGCAGGAGCGACTCCGTGAAGGGAGTTTCGAGCACATGTCCAGCCGTTCACGGACACTGATCGCGCTCATCGCCGGAGCCATCTTCGGCTTCTGCGGCGCGCTCACCAGCGGCGTTCTCGCGGAGCGCTCCACCGAGCCCGCGCACGCCGCCGCGCGCGCCATCCTCCCCTGGGAGGAGGCCAGCCTGTTCGCCGAAGTTTACGAGCGCATCAAGCGCGACTACGTCGAGGACGTCGACGACCACGTCCTGATGGAGCGTGCGGTGCGTGGCATGGTGGCGGCGCTCGATCCGCACTCCGCCTACCTCGACAGCGAGGAGTTCGAGGAGATCCGCTTGAGCACCATGGGCTCCTATCCCGGGGTCGGCATCGAGGTCATCCCCGATGACGGCGGGGTCAAGGTGCTGCATCCCATCGACGGCTCGCCCGCACAACGCGCGGGCCTCCGGCCCGGCGATGAGATCGTGAAGATCGACGGCGTCGATATCGGCGGGGACCTCGCCGCCGCCACCGCGCGCATGCGCGGCGCCTCCGGCAGCACCGTCAGGCTCACCATCCGCCGCAAGGGAAGCGCTGCGCTGCTCGAGTTCACCCTGCGGCGCGCCCAGGTCGAAGTGTCGAGCGTCACGGAGCAGACCCTCGAGCCGGGCTACGGCTACATCCGGATCACGAGCTTTACGGAGACCACCGCGGAGGATGTGAGTCACGCCCTATTGCATCTCAAGAGAGACAATAAGCAGGGCCTTAAAGGCTTGGTGCTAGATTTAAGAGACAATCCGGGTGGAGTGCTCGAAGCGGGCGTTGCCGTGGCGGATGACTTCCTCGATCAGGGCGTGATCGTAAGCGCCGATGGACGCACCGCCGAGGCGCGCTTCCGCATGGACGCGACCCACCACGGGGACCTGATCAACGGCGCCCCTCTGGTCGTGCTCGTGAACGGCGGCACCGCGTCCGCTTCCGAGATCGTCGCGGGGGCCCTCAAGGATCACGGCCGCGGGCTTCTCATCGGGCGCAAGACCTACGGCAAAGGCTCGGTACAGACCGTGATGCCGCTCGCGCACGGCGGGGCGCTGAAGCTCACCACGTCGCGCTACTTCACCCCGTCCGGCGCCTCGATCCAGGGTAAGGGCATCGTCCCCGACGTCCTCGAGAGCGGACCCGGCGAGTCCGCCTCCGCCGACTCCGGCAGCAGCCTGCCGCTCGCCCTGCGCGACCCGGATGTGCGTACCGGGCTCGCGACGCTCAAGAGCCGCGGCGCCCTTGCCGCGCGCGCCGCGGGCCCTGCGCGCGATCTCGTGCCCTGAAGCCCTTCAATCCCTCGCGCCGAGGCCGGGGTGACACGGCGCGCTGCTATCCTCCCGCGCCATGCTGTCCTGGCTCATCGATTTCGTTCTGCATCTCGACCGCCACCTGGTCGAGATCCTCGCGGCGTATCACCTGTGGATCTACCCGATCCTGTTCGGCGTGATCTTCGCCGAGACGGGGTTCGTCGTGACCCCGTTCCTGCCGGGGGATTCGCTGCTGTTCGCCGTCGGGGCGCTCGCCGCGGTGGACACGAGCGGCACGCTGACCGCGCCGCTCGCGAGCGTGACGCTCGCGGTGGCGGCGGTGCTCGGCAACACGGTGAATTACGGCATCGGGCGCGCCATCGGCCCGCCCGCCTTCTCGGGGCGCTACCGGCTGCTCAAGGTGGAGTACCTCGAGCGCACCGAGGAGTTCTTCCTCCGCCACGGCGGGCTCGCGATCTTTCTCTCGCGCTTCATGCCCATCATCCGCACCTGCGCGCCGTTCGTCGCGGGCGTTGGCCGCATGCCCTACGGGAGATTTCTCGCGTGGAACCTCGCCGGGGGCTGCGCGTGGGTGCTGCTTTTCATCTGGGGCGGGTATCTCTTCGGCAACATCCCGCTGGTCAGGCAGCACTTCGGCCTTGTCACCATCGCGATTATCGTGGCCTCGCTCGTGCCGCTCGCGAGCGCGCTCTGGCGGCGCTAGGCGCCGAAGCGCTGAAGTCTCTGGTCTTTCAGCCGAGCGCCGGCCGCAGCAGCGTCCATGCCGCGCCGAGCAGCCCCCCGCCGAGGAGCGTCAGGTTCGGGATGATGCTCAGCATGAAGCCGAGGTGCCGTCCCTCGGCGGCGCGCACATAGCCCCGGAAGTAGACCGCCCGGCCGATGATGAACACCAGCCCGAGTGCGGCCGCGAGCCACGGGCTCACATAAGTGCCGAACAGGATGATCGACGGCACGAAGATCACGAGCTGCTCGAGCGTATTCATCTGCACGCGGAAATAGCGCTCGAACACCTCGTGGCCGGTGGTGGCCGGCGCCGGCACCTTGTAGGTGGCCCGCGCGTGGGCGACCGCGAGGCCGAACAGGAAGAACTCGAACAGGGCGAGCACGAGCACGATATGAACGTATGGCATGGATCCCCCCGCCCTCTAGCATAGCGCCCGACCGGTGGCACAATGTGAGGATGAGTGAACGAGTCCGTGGCTACGCGCACCGGGTCGACATCGCCGCCGACGCCGACAAGGTCTGGCGCGCGATCACCGAGCCGCAGAGCCTGGCGCGCTGGTGCTCGCCCGAGGCGGAGCTGCAGCCGCGTCAGGGCGGACTGTTCCGTGCCCGGGTCGACCGGGTCACGGAGCTCGAAGCGCACATCGACGTGTTCGAGGCGGGACGCCGCGTGCGGCTGATCTATCTTCCCAACCCCGCCTTGCCGCGGGCCGAGTCGGTGCTCACAGATGACCTCATCGTCGAGGCCGTGCCGGGCGGCACGGTCGTGCGGCTCCTCGGCTCGGGAGTGCCGGGCGAGCCCGAATGGGATACCCAGTACTGGCGGCTGCGGACCTCGTGGCTGCAGGCGCTTAACCGGCTGAAGGTCCTGGTCGAGGCGCAGCGCGCGGCGGGAGCTGCCGGGTGACCGGGTTCCTGCTGCGGGCGCTGCTCGCTGCGTTCGGGCTCTGGCTCGCGAGCCGTTGGGTGCACGGCGTGCGTATCGACGATATGCCGACGCTGCTCCTCGCCGGCCTGCTGCTCGGCGTGGTGAACGCCGTCGTGCGCCCGATCGCCTTCGTTCTCACGCTGCCGCTCACCATCGTGACACTCGGGCTCTTTCTCCTCGTGCTGAACGCCGCCATGGTGGCGCTCGTCGCCTGGATCCTCCCGGGCTTTCACCTCTACGGGGGCTTCAGGGCCGCGCTTCTCACCTGGATCATCGTCTGGCTCACGGGGTGGCTCGGCTCGGCCCTCATCGGCCATCACGGTTTCGAGCGCTACGACCGCCGCCGCAGCCCGTTGTAAAGGGCCGCGGGGCGAGGGTGCGACAGGTGGCATCGACCGGGGTACTCGCTGCGATCGGCAACACGCCGCTCATCGAGCTCAAGCGGCTGCCGCAGGCGGGCTGCGCGCGGATCATCGTGAAGCTCGAGTCGGCCAACCCGACCGGCAGCATGAAGGACCGCGTGGCGCGCGCCATGATCGAGCGCGCCGCGGCCGATGGGCGCCTGAGGCCGCGCGACACGGTAGTCGAGTACACCGCGGGCACCACCGGGATCTCACTCGCGCTCGTGTGCGCAGCTCTCGGCTTCAAGGCGCACTTCGTGTTCTCCAACGCCTTCAGTCCCGACAAGCGCAATACCATGCGCGCTTACGGCGCGGAGATCACCGACGTCGACGCTCCGGGCGGGCAGATCACCGAGCAGCTCATCAAGGCGCTGATCGCCAGGGCCGACGAGATCAGCCACCGGCCCGGCCACTGGTATTGCGACCAGCTCAACAACCGCGACGGCGAGGCCGGCTATCACTCCCTCGGCGAGGAGCTCTGGCAGCAGAGCGGCGGCCGCGTCGATGCCTTCGTGCAGGCGGTCGGCACCGCGCACTCGATCCATGGCAGCGCCCATGCGCTCAGGCTGCACAATCCACGCCTGCAGGTCGTGGCGGTAGAGCCGTCGGAGTCGGCGGTGCTGTCGGGGCGCGCACCGGGGGCGCACAACATCGACGGCATCGGCATCGGCTTCGTGCCGCCCCTGTGGCGCCCTCAGGACGTCGACGAGATCCTGACCGTGCCGACCGCCGAGGCCAAGGCCATGGCGCGTCGCCTGGCGCGCGAGGAGGGTGTGTTCGCCGGCACCTCGACCGGGGCCAACCTCGTGGCGGCGCTCGCCGTGGCGCAGCGATTGGGGCCTAAGGCGACGGTGGCAACGATCGCGGTGGATTCGGGGCTGCGTTATCTCAGCACCGACGTGTTCCGCGCATGAGCCGCGGAGCGCGCGCACCAGCCGCGGCGCGGCGTTCGGTGCGGCGCGCACTGTTGTCAGCGTGTGCCCTGATGCTGGCCGCGTGCGCCTCCCGGGCTCCGGGGCTAGATGAGATCGTGGCGCACAACCGCGCGGTCGTGAACGGCCGGACTTAGGTGCCGAAGGCACGGCCGCGACGGTGGATCCGCATACTGCGGCGCTCTGGCACGGCACGCAGTTCCCCGGGATGATCTTCGGGCTCGAGGACCTCGAGCCTAACGGTCACCGGCTCGAGTACTCGGGCCGCGAGCGCCTGGGCGGGATCGACTACTACGTCCTCAGGATCACGCTCAGCGATGGCTTTGTCACCTACCGCTACGTGAACCCGACTACCTGGCTCATCGAGCGCGGCCGGGATTTACGCGCCTTCCACCCCGCGCTCGATGCGCACGAGGCGTGGATCGAGACCGTCTATTCCGACTACCGCCGCGTCGACGGCGTGCTGCGCCCCTTCCTCTCGACCAACACCGATCTTGGCACTGGGGCGTGGCAGGCCACCAATACGGTCGAGGCGATCAAGGTCAACCCGCCGCTCGATGCGGCGATTTTTCAGATGCCGCGCACCCCGCCGGACGCACTTAAGCCTTGAGCAGCCTTTCCGTCCAGCGGTACACCCAGTAGATCACCAGCACGAAGGCAATCCCGCCGAGGCATTCCGAAGCGGTCTCGAACGAGTCTCCCACCACGCCGACGGGAAACGGGTTGCTGGTGAAGGCGACCAGCGCCGTGAAGACGACCGCCAGCACGCTCTCGCCGACGATCAGACCGGAAGCGAGCAGCACCCCGAGCTGCTTCGTGGCTTGCGGCTTCGTGGTCCGGTCAGCGCGCCGGTCAAACCACCAGCCGACCAGCGCGCCCACGGTGACCATGAGGGTCGATGCCGTGGGAAGGTAGATGCCGAGGCCTACGGCGAGTGGCGGCAGACGCATGGAGCGGCTGGTCTTCGACAGCAGCCAGTCGAAGGCGATGATGCCGGCCCCGATGAGGCTACCTAAGCCCATCAATTGCCATTTCTCCGGGTCGCTCTGGATCACCGCCTGGGCGAGGGCGGAGATGAGGCCCGCCTGGGGTGCGGGCAGGGCGTGAGCTCCCGCGCCGGGGGCGCCCGCAAATCCGTAAGCCTTGTTGACCACGTCGAGCACCGGCGGGATCACCAGCGCGCTGGCGACTACGCCGATCACCAGCGCCCACTGCTGTTTCGAGGGCGTGGATTCCACCAGCTGGCCGGTCTTGAGGTCCTGCAGGTTGTTGTTGGCAATGGCGGCCACGTTGAACACAACCGCGGTGACGAACAGCGCGTAGGCGACGAGCGCCTTGCCCATCTCCGGGGGGAGCGAGGACTTGACGGTCACCACCAGGAACAGCGCCGTGGTGGCCACCACCAGGATGCCGATCCCTGAGAGCGGGCTGTTGGAGGCGCCGATCAGTCCCGCCATGTAGCCGCACACCGTCGACACGAGGAACCCGAGCACCACCACGATGATGATGCCGCCCACGGTGAGGAGCAGCGCATGCTCGCCCAGGCCCGCGCCGCGCGCGAAGTTCCACAACAGCCAGCAGATCGGCAGGATGCAGAGCAGCGACACGAGTCCCACCTGATCCACGGGGATGTCGTGCTCGGTGCGCGCCAGCGTGTCCCCTTTGCCGGCCTTGCGTGCCCGGGAGGAAGCGATGGCGCTCTTCAGGCCACCGATCACCGGCTTCACGAGCTTGATGAGTGTCCAGATGGCGGACACGGCGATCGCACCGGCGCCCACGTAGCGCACATAGTGGCTCCAGGTGGCATGCGCGAACTCGCCCGCATCGCCTGCGGCCGCGTGCAGCGCGCTGAAGTGCGGCACCCCCCAGCCCCAGCCGATGACGGCGCCCACGAACATGGCGATGCCGCAGCTGATGCCCACCAGGTGGCCAATGCCGAACAGCGCAAAGGACAGCTGGAAATCGAAGCCGGTGGCCGGCGCCCGTGGGTCGGCACCTAAGCGGAAGCTGTGCGCCACGTCGCCGAGGAACAGCCGCATCTGCACCATCACCAGGAACAGCGCGGAGACCAGCGAGCCCACCAGCACCGCTTTCAGGCCCTTGCCGCCGGCTTCCACCGAATCCTTGTCCGCGGTGTCGCCGGAGCCGACCTTGATGACCTCGGCGCAGGCGGTACCCTCGGGATAGGGCAGATCCGAATCCGTCACCAGCGCGCGACGCAGCGGGATGGAGTACATGACTCCGAGGATGCCGCCGGCGGCGCAGATGGCTACCGACTGCCAGTAGGGAAAGCCGGTCCACCAGCCGATCATGATGAAGCCGGGCAGCACGAAGATGATGGAAGAGAGCGTGCCGGCGGTGGAGGCCACCGTCTGCACGATGTTGTTCTCCTGGGCGGTGGTGTTGCCGAGCCAGCGCAACAGCGCCATGGAGAGCACTACCGCCGGGATGGAGGTGGAGAAAGTGAGGCCGGCCTTCAGTCCGAAGTAGACGTTCGCGGCGGTAAACACCACGGTGAGCAGCACGCCGAGGACGAGCCCCCGCAGCGTCAGCTCGGCGCGCGATTCGGTCTTCACAGCGGGAACCCCCGGAGAGTTGTTGCTGTTATGCGAGCGGCCATCTTAGCCTCGGCGTCCACGCACGCGCTATGCTTAGGTCCAAGGCTATGGTCAAGGTGCTCATCTCGCTGCTCGTGATCGCGGTGCTCGGCCTCGCGGGCTTCACCTGGGTCACGCTCCACTGGTCGTACTCCGAAGGCGAGCGCGCCGGCTACGTGCAGAAGCTCTCGAAGAAGGGCTTCATCTGCAAGACCTGGGAAGGCGAGATGGCCATGGTGACCATGCCGGGAACGGTGGCGGAGAAATTCCTCTTCACCGTGCCGAGCGATGCCGTCGCTGCGAAGCTCAACGCCAACGTCGGCAAGCGCATGGCGCTGTACTACCGGCAGCACAAGTGGATTCCGAGCTCGTGCTTCGGTGAGACTGAGTACTTCGTGAGCGACGTGCGCGTCATGGAGTGAGCGCGCGCTGCGGGGCGTGCGCCGGAACGCGGGCGTGCGCCGGCACGCGAGGCGGCGAGCCCTCCGGCTACTTCACGCCCGCCATCAGGCGCTTCACGAGCGGCGTGAGGAGCAGCATCACCACCCCGGCGATGGCGCCATACCAGAAGATCCTGAGAAACAGCGCCGGCAGCGATTCGAGGTGGCTAGCGTCGTACTGCCCGGTCAGCTGACCGGCGAGGTTACCGCCGAGCGCGAGCGACAGAAACCACATGCCCATCGCCTGCCCGACAAAACGCGGCGGGACGAGCTTGCTCATGTTGGAGAGGCCCACCGGGGACAGACACATCTCACCGCACACGTGCAGGAAGTAGGTGCAGACGAGCCAGGTGGGCAGCACCAGGTGGCCGGCGAGCACGTGCTGCGCGGCGAAGTACATGACGAGGAACCCGAGTCCCAGGAGCAGCAGCGCCACGCCGAACTTGGCGGCCGCCGGCGGATCGCGGTCGTGCTTGCCGAGGGCGATCCACAGCGCCGCGAACACCCCGGCGAGGATGATCACGAACAGTGAATCCAACGACTGCAGGATGCCCGGCGGCGCGTTCCAGCCGAGGATGTGCATGTCCGTGTAGCGGGCGGCGAACAGATTGAAGGATGCGCCCTGCTGAAAGTACCCGGCCCAGAACGTGACCGAGCCGAGGAACAGGGCCACCATCACCAGCACGCGCTTGCGCTCGGTGCCCGAGAGCCCCGCGAAGAACAGCAGGTACACGAAGTACGCCACCGCGAGCAGCGAGAACGCCCAGGACGCGAACGAGGCGAGCAGCGCGCCGTCGATGCGCACCATGCCGCTCAACGCCACCAGCACGGCGGCGGCCAGCAGTGCCAACAGCACCACGATCGGCGTCCACGAACCGCGCTGCTCGGGCGCGACTGCGAGCCCCGCGCCGCGCAGCAAGCGCCGCGTCCACAGGAACTGGCCGACGCCGAGCAGCATGCCGAGTGCCGTCAGGGCGAAGCCGAAGCGCCAGCCGAAGGCGGTGGCGACCAGCGGAACCAGCACCGGGCCGAGAAAGCCGCCGGTATTGATGCCCATGTAGAAGATCGAGAAGCCGGCGTCGCGCCGCGCACCGCCCTCCGGATAAAGCGTCGCCACCAGCGCGCTCACGTTCGGCTTCAGGAGTCCAACGCCCATGGCGATGACCAGCAGGCCCACGAAGAAGATCGCCGTCGTGCCGAGGGCGAGCAGGGTGTTACCGATGGCGATCAGAATCCCACCGGCGATCACCGCGCGCTGCGCGCCGGTCAGCCGGTCGGCGATCCATCCACCCAGGAGCCCGAGGAGATAGGTGCTGCCCACGTACAGGCCGTAGATCGAGCTCGAGGACTTGTCGTCGAGACCGAGGCCGCCGTTGGCCACCGGCGCCACCATGAAGAGGATCAGGAGCGACTGAATCCCGTAATAGGTGAAGCGCTCCCACAGCTCGGTGAGGAACAGCGTCGCGATGCCGAGCGGCTGGCCGAGAATGGTGCGGGCGGGCGCGGCCGCGGCGTCGGAATGGTTCACGTGTGGCCTCGCGCCATCGCTCAACCCCCTGGCGCGCGTTCTGCGGCGCGTCTCGCGACGAGTCTGACGCACCGCCCGGTGGGCGCGCAAATGAATGCTCGCGGGGCGATAGTTTGATGCTCATCAAACATTGGCCGCGGATCCGTCCACGCGGATGCCGGGCTCGGGCTGCCTCAGCCGGCGCGGCGCTTATCCTCAGCCCTTGCTGACTTTGTCGTTGGCCTCGGCGCTGCGCGCGCGCGAGAGGATGCGCGCCATGAGGATGCCGCCCTCGTAGAGGAGGTACATCGGGACCGCGAGCGAGCACTGCGAGATCGCATCGGGCGGCGTGAGGAGCGCGGCCAGGATGAAGATGCCGATCAGCACGTAGCCGCGATGCTGCTTGAGCTTCTCGATGCGCACGATCCCCATCACCACCAGCAGCACCACCGCGACCGGCACCTCGAATGCGACCCCGAAGCAGAAGAACATGGTCAGCACGAAGTCCAGGTACTGGTTGATGTCGGTCATCATCGCGACGCCCTTCGGTGTCGTGGCGGCGAAGAACTGGAACATCACCGGAAAGACGAAGTAGTAGGCGAAGGCGACGCCGACGTAGAAGAGCAGGATCGAGGACAGCAGCAGCGGCACGGCGAAACGCCGCTCGTTGCGGTACAGGCCCGGCGCGACGAACGCCCACAGCTGATAGATGATGAACGGCATCGCGGCCAGCAGCGCGACGAAGAACGACAGCTTGAAGGGCGTCGTGAAAGGCGACATCACGCCGGTCGCGATCAGGTTGCTGCCCGGCGGGAGCTTTGCGAGCAGCGGCTGGGCGACGAAGGTGAAGATGTCGTTCGAATAGTAGACGCAGGGCAGGAACGCGAGCCCTACGGCCAGCATCGAGCGCAGCAGCCGGTCCCGCAGCTCGAGCAGGTGCGAGATCAGGGTGCCTTCGGCGAGCTTTTCAGGTTCCGCGCTCATCGGCGCTCGGAGTCGGGCCGGCAGGGCCGGCTGCGAGGGTACTGGCGCCGGTGGCGTCGGTGGGATGCGCGTGCGAGTAGGTGGGAGGGCGCTCAGGCTCGGTGGCGGCACTCGCGGTTGGCGCGGCCGGCGTGGCGGTGTCCGGGTTGGCGGCGGCCGGCGTGGCGCCCGGCGGTGCGGCCTGCGGCGGCGCCTCAGGGGGTGGCGGCGTCTCCGGCGCGCGCGCACCTTCCGCGCGGCGCGCCTGCTCGAGCTGCACTTCCTCCTCCAGCTGCTCGCGGAACTGCCGTGCCATGGCGCGCGCACGTCCGACCCACCGACCCACCTCGGCGACGACGCGCGGCAGTTTCTCGGGTCCCAGCACGACGAGTGCCAGAACGAAGATGATCAGGACTTCGGAGAAGCGCCCCTCGAACAGATCACACGCTCCGGTCGCTCTTGGTCTGAGTCTGAGCGTCGCTCTTGTGGACCTCGTCGAAGTCCGCGTCGGGCTTCTCGGAGCGGATCTGCTTCTGCTGCGCGCTCTGCTCGTCCTCGCCCTCGTTCATCGCCTTCTTGAACCCGCGGACCGCCGCTCCGAGATCGGAGCCCACGGTGCGCAGCTTCTTGGCGCCGAATACGACGAGCACCACGAGCAGGATGATCAGCAGCTCGCGCATTCCTATACCCATACGTCAACACTCCACTTGAGGTCCGCAAGCGCGGCCGAAAAGAAGGGGATCATAGGTCAAATGAGACCTCCGGGGCCCGGAAGTTCGCTCAAATCCGCCAACCCCTTCACGCTCAGGGCGCGGCAGCCTCGAGCCAGAACGTCACCGGCCCGTCATTGGTGAGCGACACCTGCATGTGGGCGCCAAATACGCCAGCGGAAACATGGGGATATGAGCCCCGGGCCTTCTCGAGGAGATACTCGAAGAGGCGCCGCGCCTGCTGCGGCTCCGCCGCGCTCGAGAACCCCGCACGCGTGCCCTTTTTCGTGTCGGCCGCGAGAGTGAACTGCGGTACCAGAAGTAGCCCCCCGTCCACCTCCCGGACCGAGAGATTCATGCGCCCTTCGGCGTCGGGGAAGATGCGGTAGGAGAGCAGGCGCTCGAGCAGCCGCTCGGCGGACGCCGGCGTGTCATCGCGACGCACCGCGATGAAGGCGAGCACGCCGCGGGAGATGGCGCCGACGAGGCGCCCGTCGACGCGGACCTCGGCACTCTCGACACGCTGGATGAGACCGATCATTCGCAGACGAGAGTGTTTCACAACGAGTGGCTCAGCACGATGCCGGCGGTGATCACCGCTTCGGCGTTGGCTTCGTAGTGGCATTTGGCACGGCGAGTCCGTAAGATTCGGGGCCGTTTTTGGGTCGTTTTTACCGGGCGGGGAGCAGCGGAATGGGGCGCGGGCGAGCCACTGCAGTGCGTGCGCTTTGGATCGCGGTGATCACCGCCGGCGCGCTTGCCTTGAGCGGGGCCCCGCAGGCCCAGCCCGCCGCGACAGCGCCGGCGCCGCAAGCGGCCGATGCCCGGCACGGCAAGGCGGTTTCCTACACCTGCCTCGGCTGCCATGGGATCGAGGGCTACAAGAACGCCTACCCCATGTACAGCGTGCCGGAGCTGCGCGGACAGAACGCGGAGTACCTCGACATCGCGCTGCACGGCTACCGCGACGGCGACCGCTCGCACATCACCATGCACTCCCAGACCGAGTCGCTCTCCGAGCAGGACATGGCGGACGTTGCCGCCTTCCTCGCCGGCAAGCCCCTCGTCCCGAGTGCCAAGCCGGCCGGCCCGGTGCCGCAGGCGGCGCAGCTGTGCGTCTCCTGCCACGGCCAGGACGGTATCGCGGTGGCGCCGATCTACCCCTCGCTCGCCGGACAGCACGAGGACTACATCGTGCGCGCGCTCAACGAGTACAAGCACGGCGGGCGCAAGAACCCCGTCATGAAGGGATTCGCAGCCAATCTCAAGGACGAGGACATTGCGCAGATCGCGGCGTACTTCTCCGGCCTCACCCCCTCCCTCGGCACCGAGCCGCGCCCCTACACACGCCTCAGCGCTGACTGATCCTCGAGCGGGCCGCGGCTTGCGGGAACTTCCTTGAGCTTGGCCTTTCCAAGCCCTCGCTCCCTGCGCTGTCAACTGATGATGGGCCTTAAGACTCCGTTAAGCCTGCCCCTCTATTGTTCGCCGCAGGAGCAGTCTTCCGTTTTCGAGGAGCCGTCCATGCGTTTCGTATCATTCGTCCGCAAGCCGCTCGTCATCGCGATGCTCGGGGCGGCGACGGTCGCCGTGCCGGTCGGGGCACTGTATCTCTCAGGGGCCGCGCACGCCGCCCCCAGCACCGCGGCGCAGACCGTCGCCGCCCCCAACCCCGTCGCGGCGTTGCCGGATTTCAGCGGCATGGTGGAGAAATATGGTCCCGCCGTCGTCAACATCACCGTCACGACCAAGGTGTCGACGAACTGGCAGGGTGAGGAAAACGGGGACAACGGCGGCAACGGCGGCGGCAACGAGGATCCCTTCGGCCCGAACAGCCCGTTCGCGCCGTTCTTCCGCGGCTTCGGCTTCCCGTCCCCGCACCCGCAGCCGATGCACGGCGAGGGCTCGGGCTTCATCATCCGCTCCGACGGCCTGATCATGACCAACGCGCACGTCGTGAAGGGCGCGAGCGAGGTAACAGTGCGGCTCACCGACCGCCGCGAATACCCCGCCAAGGTGATCGGCATCGATGCACGTTCCGACGTCGCGCTGGTCAAGATCGACGCCAGGAATCTTCCCACGGTGAAGATCGGCGACTCGCGCTCCCTCAAGGTCGGCGAATGGGTACTCGCGATCGGCGCACCGTTCGGCTTCGACAACAGCGCCACCGCGGGCATCGTGAGCGCCAAGAACCGGCCGCTCAACGGCGACTACGTGCCCTTCATCCAGACCGACGTACCGATCAACCCCGGTAATTCCGGCGGGCCGCTCTTCAACATGCGGGGTGAGGTGGTAGGCGTCAACTCTCAGATCTATAGCCGCAGCGGCGGCTACATGGGCGTGTCGTTCTCGATCCCGATCGATGTGGCCGTGAAGGTCGGTAATCAGCTCGAGACGACCGGGCACGTCACCCGCGGCAAGCTCGGCGTCGTGATCCAGAACGTCACCCAGGACCTCTCCGACTCATTCGGCCTGCCGCAGCCCGAGGGCGCGCTGGTCTCGAGCGTCGAGAAGGGCGGGCCGGCCGCGCGCGCCGGCATCGAGCCGGGCGACGTCATCCTCAAGCTCAACGGCGAGCCGATCGAGAGCACCCAGGAGCTGTCGGAGAAGATCTCGGAGCTCGGTCCGGGCGCGTCGGCCAACCTCGAGCTGTGGAGGAACCACGCCGCCCGAAGCTTGAGCGTGAAGCTCGGCACCCTCGAGGATCAGCACACGGCGCGGAACGAGCAGCCGCAGCACGAGGGCGGCAAGCTCGGCCTCGCGGTGCGCCCGCTGACGGGCGATGAGCAGCGCGAGGGGAACATCAAAGGGGGACTGCTGGTCGAGCAGGCGTCGGGCCCCGCAGCCGAGGCCGGCATTCAGCCCGGCGACATCGTGCTCTCGGCCAATGGAGCCCCGGTATCGAGCGCCGCCGCGCTGAAGAGCGCGGTCGAGAATTCCAAGGGCCACATCGCGCTGCTGATCCAGCGCGGCGACGCACGCATCTTCGTGCCGGTGCGGGTCGGTTAGGTCCCGTTCGTCACCATCGCGGCGACGAGCTCATTGACCGGCAGGGCATCGAGCCCTGCCGGTTTTGCGAATAGCGCCTTGACCCGCTCGGCCTGCTTAGGTTGGAAGTGCGCCTCCACGGCGGCTTCGAACTTCCTCACCAGCACCGGCATGCCTTCCGCACGGCGCTTGCGGTGGCCTATGGGGAAGTCGACCTGCACGCGGGCGGTGTGGCTGCCGTCGCGGAAGAAGACCTGCACGGCGTTGCCGATGTAGCGCTTGGTCGGAGCGTAGTACTCTTCGGTGAATTTCGGGTTCTCGCGCACCTGCATTTTGGCCCGCAGCGCATCGATCCGCGGGTCGCTCGCCACCGTGTCCTCGTAGTCCGCGGCGGTGAGGCGCCCGAAGACGAGCGGAATCGCCACCATGTACTGAATGCAGTGGTCGCGGTCGGCGGGGTTCGCGAGCGGGCCGGTCTTGTCGATGATGCGCACGCCCGGCTCCTGCGTCTCGATGACGATGCGCTCGATGTCGGCGATGCGCTCACGCACTGAAGGGTGGAGCGTCATCGCCGCCTCCACCGCGGTCTGCGCGTGGAACTCGGCCGGGTAGGAGATCTTGAAGAGCACGTTCTCCATCACGTAGGAGCCGAAGGGCTGCGGGAGCGACAGGGGCCTGCCCTTGAAGAGCACGTCGCAGAACCCCCAGGTCTTCGCCGAGAGCGCCGACGGATAGCCCATCTCGCCGGTGAGCGCGATGAGCGCGAGGCGCACGGCGCGGCTCGTGGCATCGCCCGCCGCCCAGCTCTTTCTCGAGCCGGTGTTGGGCGCATGGCGGTAGGTGCGCAGCGCCCCGCCGTCGATCCAGGCGTTGGAGACCGCGTTCACGACCTGCTCGAGGCTCGCGCCGAGCATCGCCGCCAGCACGGCGGTCGAGGCCACCCGCACCAGCAGCACGTGATCGAGGCCGACGCGATTGAAGCTGTTCTCGAGCGCCAGCACGCCCTGGATCTCGTGCGCCTTGATCATCGCGCTAAGCACGTCGCGCACCGTGGGCGGCGCCTCACCCGACATGACCGCGAGCCGCGCGCGGTAATCGGCCACCGCGAGGATGCCGCCGAGGTTGTCGGACGGATGGCCCCACTCGGCGGCGAGCCAGGTGTCGTTGAAGTCGAGCCAGCGGATCATGGCGCCGATGTTGAAGGCGGCCTGCACCGGGTCGAGCTCGTAGGAGGTGCCGGGCACGCGCGCCCCGCCCGCCATCACCGCTCCCGGCACGACGGGCCCTAAGAGCTTGCGGCACGCCGGGTACTTCAGCGCCTGAAACCCGCAGGCGAGCGTATCCATCAGGCAGTAGCGCGCCGTCGTATAGGCGGCTTCGCTCGCGAGCGGGAAATTCCGCGCGTACTCGGCGATGGCGGTGAGCGCAGGATCGAAGGCCGGACGCTCGGCGGACTTCACATCGTGGGCGGACATGGCAGTGCCGCTTATTTGCGCTGCTCGAGGGCCACGAATTTGAGGTTCTCGGGACCGATGTAGTTGGCGGCCGGCCGGATGATCTTGCCGTCGGCGCGCTGCTCGATAACGTGCGCCGCCCAGCCGGTGGTGCGGGCGATCACGAACAGCGGCGTGAACATCTCGGTGGGCACGCCCATCATGTGATAGGAGACTGCCGAGAACCAGTCGAGGTTGGCGAACATGTTCTTGGTCTCGCGCATCACCGCCTCGATGCGGTCGGCGATCTCGAAGCGGCGCAGGTCGCCCGCGGCGCGCGCGAGCCGGCGCGCGACTTCCTTGATCACCTCGTTGCGCGGATCGGCGATGGTGTACACCGGATGGCCGAAGCCGATGATGACTTCCTTGTTCGCGACGCGCGCGCGGATGTCGGCCTCGGCCTGCGTCGCGGACTCGTAGCGCTGCTGGATCACCAGCGCCGTCTCGTTGGCGCCGCCGTGCTTAGGCCCGCGCAGCGCGCCGATCGCGCCGGCGATGCACGAGTAAAGATCCGAGCCCGTGCCGGCGATGACGCGCGCCGCGAAGGTCGAGGCGTTGAACTCGTGCTCGGCGTACAGGATCAGCGAGGTGTGCATCGCCCGCACCCACTCCGCGGACGGCGGGCGCCGGTGCAGCAGGTGCAGGAAGTGCGCCCCGATCGAGTCGTCGCCGGTCTCGGTATGGATGCGCTCGCCCGAGTGGCTGAAGTGATACCAGTAGGTGAGCATCGAGCCGAGGGACGCGATCAGCCGGTCGGCGATCTCGCGCGCGCCGGCGGCCAGATGCTCGTCCTTCTCGGGCAGGATGCACCCCAGGGCCGACACGCCGGTGCGCAGCACGTCCATGGGATGGGCCGCGGCCGGCAAGCTCTCGAGCACGGTGCGCACCGCCGCCGGCAGCCCGCGCAGCGTCTTGAGACGGGCCTTGTAGCCGGCGAGCTCGGCGCTGTTGGGAAGCTTGCCGTGGACAAGTAAGAACGCGATCTCCTCGAACTCGCACTTCTCGGCGATCTCGAGGATGTCGTAGCCGCGGTAATGCAGGTCGTTGCCGGTGCGCCCGACGGTGCAGAGTGCGGTGTTGCCGGCCAGTACCCCCGAGAGTGCCACGGACTTCTTAGGCTTGAGCGGGGTGGTGTCGTTCATGGCTTGCTTCCGAACAGCTCGTCGAGCTTCCTCTCGTACTCGTGGTAGCCGAGCACCTCGTAAAGCTCGGCGCGCGTCTGCATGTAGGGCACGACGCTCTTCTGTGTGCCCTCGCGGCGGATCGCTCCGTACACCACCTCGTGAGCCCTGGCGGCGGCACGGAACGCCGACAGCGGGTAGAGCACGAGGCGCACCCCGGCACTCCCGAGCTCCGCGAGCGTGAAGAGCGGTGTCTGGCCGAACTCGGTGATGTTGGCGAGCACCGGGACGCCCGCTGCGTCCGCGAACTGCCGGTACTCATCGAGGGTCTTCAGCGCCTCGGCAAAGATCATGTCGGCGCCGGCGGCGACGTAGGCCGCGGCGCGCTCGAGCGCGGCCGGGAGGCCCTCGACCGCGAGCGCATCCGTGCGCGCCATGACCACGAAGGCCGGATCGGTGCGCGCATCGACCGCCGCCTTGAGGCGGTCGACCATCTCGCTTAGCTGGACCAGCGCCTTGCCGGGGCGATGGCCGCAACGCTTGGCGGACACCTGGTCCTCGAGGTGCATGCCGGCGGCCCCGGCGCGGATCAGGTCGCGGCAGGTGCGGGCGATGTTGAAGGCGCTGCCGAAGCCGGTGTCGGCGTCGACCAGCAAGGGCAGCTCGCACTTGCCGGTGATGCGCCGCACATCCTCGCAGACGTCATTGAGCGTCGTGACACCCAGATCCGGCAGGCCGAAGGAGGCGTTGGCGACCCCGGCGCCCGAGAGATAGATGGCGCGAAAGGCGGCGCGCTCGGCGAGCAGCGCGGCGTAGGCGTTGATCGTGCCGACGACCTGCAGCGGACGCTCCGCCTCGACGGCGGCCCGCAGGCGCGCTCCAGCGGTGGGTGCTCGATCCGACATGGGCGACCTCGAAGGGGACGGCCATTCTATACGCGGGGCGCGGCCGCGGGGCAAGCGCGCGATCCTACTCGCCGGTAGGATTTGAGCCGATGCGCACCAGAGTGCGTCCGGTGACGCGCCCGGCGAGGTAGTCGGGGAAGGCCTGCGGGAGCTCCGCGAAGTCGATGGTGCGCGTGACGATGCGCGCGAGCTGCCGGGGCCGGAGGTCGGTCGCGATGCGCTGCCACACCGCGAGGCGCCACTCCCGGCGGGTCGCCGAGGAGTTGATGCCGAGCAGGGCGACCCCCCGCAGGATGAACGGCATCACGGTCGTCTTGAGCTCGGGGCTCGCCGCGAGCCCGATGCTGGCGATGTTGCCCCAGAAGTCGACCGTGCGCGTGAGCCAGGTGAGCACCTCGCCCCCGAGACTGTCGATCGCGCCGGCGAAGCGCGCGGCCTCGAGGGGCCGTACGCCTAGGTCGAGGCTCTTGCGGTCGAGCACCTCGGAGGCGCCGAGCGCCTTCAGGTACTCCGTGGCGTCCGCCTTGCCGCTCACCGCGATCACCTTGTAGCCGCGCGTCGCCAGCATATCGACGGCGACGCTCCCCACGCCCCCGGTGGCGCCCGTGACGGCGATCGGACCCCCGGCGGGCGTCTGCCCGTTCTGCTCCATGCGGTGAATGGCGAGCGCCGCGGTGAAGCCTGCGGTGCCGAGCGACATGGCGGTCTGGGGGTCGAGCCCGGCGGGCATGGGGATCACCCAGTCGCCCGGCACCCGCGCGAACTGCGCATAGCCGCCGTCGTGGCTCTCGGAGAGCCCGCAGCCGGTCACCAGCACCGGATCGCCCGGCTTGAAGCGCGCATCGCTCGAGCTCTCGACAGCACCGGCGAGATCGATGCCGCCCACCAGCGGGTAGCGGCGCAGGATCTTGCCGGCGCCGGTCGCGGCGAGCGCGTCCTTGTAGTTGATGTCAGAGCAGGCGACGCGGATCACGACCTCGCCGGGGGCGAGGTCATCCAGCGTCAGATCCTCGAAGCGAGCGGCGATCTTGCCGCCTTCGAAGTGAATGCGGAACGCCTTGAAGGGTTTCATGACTTTCGCTCCGTGTCGCGGTCGAGCCAGGCGATGAGTCCCTGGGTATTGAGCTCGAGGTCTCCCTCGAGCGCGCGCCCGAGCGCCGCCTGCTCGAGCGTGCTGCCCTCGCGCCGTGCCAGCCCGATCCACAGCGCCAGCATGTCGGCGCGGATTGCCGCAGCGCGGTCTTCGGCCCGCGCGTGGCGGCGCGCGATGGCGCTAAGCTCGCGGATCTGCGCTTTCAGGAGCTCGGCGAGCCGCGGCACGCCGGTGACGCGGCTGAAGTGCATGAGGTACATCGACTCAGGTGCAAACTCAAGCATGCGGTCGATCGAGGCGAGGTGCTGCTCCGGGTCGAACTGCGTCGGCACCGTCGAGGGGGTGATGAAGCTGCCGCGCGGCGTGGCGAGCGGAGGATAGGCGATGCCGAAGGTGTCGCCGGTGAAAATGCTGGCGTGCGCGGCATCGACCACCGCGTAGTGATGCATGGCGTGGCCGGGCGTATGGATGAGCTCGAGCGTGCGGCTGCCTAACGTGAGGCGCTCGCCGTCCGCGGCCACGCGCACCCGCTCGCGCGGGATTGGCACGAGCTCGCCGTAGAGGCGCGCGAAGCGCGCCTCACCGTACACCACCCTGGAGCCGGCGATGAGCCGCGACGGATCGATCATGTGCGGCGCGCCGCGCGGATGCAGTACGGCGCGGGCGTTGGGGAGCTCGCGCATCAGCCGCCCGGCGCCGCCGGCGTGATCCAGGTGCACGTGCGTCAGCAGGAGGTATTCGACCGACTCGCGCGCGAGGCCGAGCTCATCGAGCGCCGCGAGCAGGTACGGCACCGAGTCGTTGGTGCCGACGTCGACGAAGGCGGCGGAACCTGAGTCCTCGATCAGATGTGCGGCGGCATGCCCCGAGTAGAGGTACTCGGCATCGATCGCGCTGATGCCGTGGGGGTGGCGATAGATCGTCGGCTTGACGGCAATGTTGGGCATGCGTGTACACATCGTAACCCGTGCGCTAGGTTAGACACATGACTCGAAGGGTTAGCGCTTTCGCGGCCGCCATGGCCGTTGCCATCGGCGCCGCGGCGGCAAGGCAGCCGGCCTTGCCCGAGCCTGCGCCGCCCGCGCAGCCGCCGCCGCCAGGCGCGGCCGCCGAGCAACCCGCGCCGGCGCCACCCGCGCCGGAGCAACCCGCCGCGGCGCAGCCGGCCGCCCCGCCCCCCGCCTGGACTGCGCCATTGCTGCAGCGGCGCGAGCAAGGGAACCTGGTCTTCGACAACATTCCCCCGCCGGATCCCGCGCTCGCTGCGCGCCTCGGCCGCTACCTGCAATCGCGTCAGGCGACGCTCCTCGACTGGCTGCCGGACGGCTCGCTCCTCATCGCGACCCGGTTCGGCGACACCGAGCAGGTGCACACGGTCTCGGCGCCGCTGCACGCGCGCGAGCAGCTCACGTTCTACCCCGAGCCGGTCGACTTCGCCCGGGCCGCGGAGAGCGGCGGCGGCTTCGTGTTCCTCAAGGACAAGGGGGGCAATGAGAACTCGCAGGTCTACTACCGGGCCGCCGACGGCGCCGTGCGCGAGCTCACCCACGGGGATTTCATCCACGGCAGTCCGGTGTGGGCCCACGACGGCAAGCGCGTCGCCTTCTATGGCAACGACCGCGACGGCGTCAGCTACGACGTGTATGTAGCCGACGTGACGAGCGGCGCCGCGCCGCGGCTGCTCGTGGGCGGCGGGCGGGACGCCTGGTATCCGCTCGACTGGTCGGCCGATGACGGCAGGCTCCTCGTATGGCGCTACGTCTCGATCAGCGAGAGCTACCTCTACATCGCCGACGCCGCGAGCGGCGCGCTCACGGCGCTCGATACCAGCGGCCGCAAGATCGGCATTCGCGGGGCGAAGTTCGCTCCCGGCGGCCGCGGGGTCTACGTGCTGTCCGACGAGGACGGCGAGTACGTGGCGCTCAAGCTCGTCGATCCGGTGACCCGTCAGATGCGCCGCATCACGCCCGAGCTCGGCTGGGACGTCGAGGGGTTCGATGCGAGCGCCGACGGGCGCTACCTCGCCTACGTCGTGAATCAGGACGGGCGCAGCCATCTCACGATGCAGGACACGCAGACGCACGCGGAAGTCTCGCCCGCAGGCCTTCCCGAGGGCGTGATCACGCACATCGCCTTCGATCGCGCCGGGCAGCGGCTCGGCCTGTCGGTGGAATCCCCCGAAGCGCCGCGTGACGTCTATTCCTACGATCCCGAGCACCAGCGGCTCGAGCGCTGGACGCAGAGCGAGCCCGGGCCGCTCGACAGCCACGCCCTGGTAGCTCCCGAGCTCATCCGGTACCCCACTTGGGATCGCGTGGCCGGCCACCCGCGGATGCTCTCCGCCTATGTCTACCGGCCGCGCAATGCGCTCCACTGCCCGGTCGTCATCGACATCCACGGGGGACCGGAGTCGCAGTTCCGCCCCGGATGGGAGCCGTTCATCCAGTTCCTCGTGAACGAGCTTGGGATTGCGGTGGTGGCGCCCAACGTGCGCGGCTCATCGGGCTACGGCAAGAGCTTCCTGGCGCTCGACAACGGCGAGCTGCGCGAGGATGCGGTGCGCGACATCGGCTCGCTGCTGGTGTGGATCGGCGCGCAGCCGGCGCTCGACCGCGAGCGCATCTCCGTCATGGGCGCCTCCTACGGCGGCTACGTGGCGCTCGCCTCGCTCGTGGCCTACCCCTCGCGACTGCGCGGCGGCATCGACGTCGTCGGCATCAGCAACTTCGTCACCTTCCTCACGCACACCTCGGCCTACCGGCGCGACCTGCGCCGCGCCGAATACGGCGACGAGCGCGACCCGCACATGCGCGAGTTTCTCGAGCGCATCTCGCCGCTCACCAACGCGAGCCGCATCAAGCGGCCGCTGCTGGTGGTCGAGGGTCTGAACGATCCGCGCGTCCCGGCCTCCGAGTCCGAGCAGCTGGTGTGGCGGGTGCGGGCCGCGGGCGGCGAGGTGTGGTACCTGGTCGCGAAGGACGAGGGTCACGGCTTTCGCAAGAAGGCCAACCGCGACGCCTACCTCGAGACCGCCGCGGCCTTTCTGCAGAGGCTGGCTCGTTAGGTCGCGGGCGGGAACGACACGACGACCTTGAGTCCCCGCCCGTCGGGCCCGGCGGTGAGCGTGAGCGTGGCTCCATGCGCATCCGCGATCGCCTTCACGATCGCAAGCCCCAGGCCGCTCCCGGGAGGCGCGCTACCGGCACGGCGATAGAAGCGATCGAGCACCCGCGCGCGCTCCTCGGGCGGGATCCCCGGGCCTGAATCCGTCACGGCGAGCTCGGCGTGCGGCGCCTCCGCGCCGCCGCCTTCCTCCACCGAGACATCGACGCGGCCGCCGTCGCCCCCGTAGCGCACCGCATTGTCGATGAGGTTCCGCAGCAGCGTGCGCAGCGCTTCCCCGTCCCCCGACACGCTGAGCGGCCGTGCGGCACCGACGCCTAAGTCGATGTGGCGCGCGTCGGCGAGCGGCAGCAGCTCCGCGACGACTTCCCGCGCGAGCGGCACGAGCGCCACCGGCACCTGAGCGGGGTGCGTGCGCGGCTCCTCGCGCGCGAGCGACAGCATCTGCTCGACCAGGCGAATGGCGCGCTGCACGCCCTCGGACAGCCGCTCCATGGCGGCGCTGCGCTCGGTTTCGCCGCTCGCCCGCGCGAGCATGTCCATCTGCAGGTGCAGCGCCGTGAGGGGCGTGCGCAGCTCGTGCGCGGCGTCGGTCATAAAGGCGCGCTCACGCCCGAGCGCGGCCTGCAGGCGTGCGAGCAGCTCGTTGAGGGCGCCGACCAGCGGCCGCACCTCGTCGGGGAGCTGCGCATCGGGCAGCGGCTCGAGCGCGTTCACCCGGCGCGCCTTCACGAGACGAGTGAGCCGCTCGAGGGGCCGGAGCGCATGCCCGACCGCGAGCCAGATGAGGAGCGACAGCACCGGCAGGAGCAGCGCGAAGGGCGCGAGGGTGCTGAGCGCGAGCTCCGCCGCGCGCTTCTCCCGCACGCTCATCGGCTGGGCGACCTGGATCACGCGCGTGAGCGCCTGCGCGCCGTAGACCCGCCAGCGTCCCTCCGCCGTGCTCACGGTCGAGAAGCCGAGCGTGGTGGTCGCGGGCAGCACCGCGTGCGGGCGCGACAGGTACACACGCACCCCGTCCAGTGACCAGACCTGCACCACGAAATCGTAGGCCGCGTCGGCGGGCGCGATCTGCGAAGGCAGCATGTACTCGACCGGCTGGTCGCGCAGGATGAGGGCGGTCTGGCGCAGGTGGTAGTCGAAGAAGGCGTCCGCTTCGGAGAGCGCGTTGCGATAGACGATCCAGCCGCCGGCCGCGCCGACGAACACGACGCCCGCGAGGAGCCAGGCGAGCAGCCGCGCGCGCAGCGAGCTCACGGCGCAGGCCTCACGCGATAGCCGACCCCGCGCACCGTGAGGATGAACTGCGCGCCGAGCTTGCGCCGCAGGCCGTGGATGTGGACCTCGACCGCGTTGCTCTCCACCTCCTCGCCCCAGCCGTACAGCCGCTCCTCGAGCTGACCGCGCGAAAGAATCGCACCCGGGCGCTCGAGCAGGAGCTCGAGCAGCGCGAACTCGCGCGGCGAGAGCGCCACGTCGGCTCCGTCCCGGGTCACGCGGTGCGTGGCCGGATCGAGCATCACGCCGAGGTACTCGAGGCGCGGCTCGGTGCGTCCCGACTTGCGGCGCAGCAGCGCGCGGATGCGCGCCGCAAGCTCGTCGAGGTCGAAGGGCTTGACGAGATAGTCGTCGGCGCCTGCATCGAGCCCCGCCACCCGGTCGGCCACCGCATCACGCGCGGTGATGATGAGGACCGGCAGTGCCGCGCCGCGCCCGCGCAGCGCCTTGAGGAGCTGGAGACCATCGCCGCCGGGGAGCCCCAGGTCAAGGAGCAGCAGCTCGAAGGGCTCGGTGCCGAGCGCCTGGCCGGCGGTCGTGGTGTCGCGCACCCAGTCGACCGCGAAGCCATCGCGCCTCAATCCCGCGCGGATGGCCTCGCCGATCATGGAATCGTCTTCTACCAGGAGCAGCCGCATAACTGTCCGCGAGTATGATCAATCGCGCCCCGAATCGTTCATAGGAGCTTTCCAGTTTGAGCCCGACCGAGCGCCTGACGCGCGATGCCGCGCTTCTCGGGGTCACTCTCGCGCCAGGGGATGCGGCGCGCCTCCTTGAGTTGCTCGATGAGCTCGAGCGCTGGAACCGCAGCTATAACCTCACGGCCATCGACGGCCGCGAGGAGATGCTCACCCATCACATCCTCGACAGCCTGTCGATCAGCCCGGACCTTGTCGGCACGCGCATCGCCGACGTCGGCACGGGTGCCGGCTTCCCGGGGCTGCCGCTCGCCATCGCCAACCCCTCGCGGGAGTTCACGCTCATCGACTCGAGCGCCAAGAAGGTGCGCTTCGTCGCACACGCGGCGCGCACGCTCGAGCTGCGCAACGTGACGGCGCTGCAGGCGCGCGCCGAGATGCTGCGGCCGGAAGCGCCGTTCGACACGGTCACGGCGCGCGCCCTCGCACCGCTCCCTGAGCTCCTGGCGTTTCTTGCGCCGCTGTGCGGGCCCGCGACACGCGTGCTCGCCATGAAGGGGCGGTGGCCCGGCGAGGAGCTCGCCAGGCTCCCCGCGCCCTGGCGCCTCGCCGACTCGCGCACGATCCGGGTTCCCGGCCTCGATGCGGAGCGCTGCGTATTACGCTTGTCTGCTGGCTGAAACCGCCTGCGGCGCTTTCAGCAGGCCGGTTGCAATTTCATGGCAGGTGCAGCGGCAGCGCGGTCGTCTCCTTGATGACCGCGAGCGCGATCGAGGAGTTGACCGACTGCACGCCGGGAAAGCGCGACAGATGGTCGAGGAAGAACGCCTCGTATGCCTTGATGTCGCGGCACACGATGCGCAGCAGGAAGTCGGTCTCCCCCATCAGGGTGTAGCACTCGAGGATCTCGGGGTGCGCGCGCACCGCCTGCTCGAACTTGAGGAGCGCGTCGCGCCCGTGACCGGCGAGCTTCACGTGCGAGAACACCATGACGGAGAGCCCTACCTTCTCGCGCTCGAGCACGGCCACGCGCCGCTTGATGACTCCGAGCTCGGTGAGGCGGCTGATGCGCCGCCAGCAGGTCGAGGCGCTCATCCCCAGGCGCTCGCCGATCTCGGCCGCCGAGAGATCCCCGTGCTCCTGGATGAGATCGAGGATCCGCAGGTCACTGCGGGTCAGATCAGCGTGCAACATTCATTTCACGATACAGCTTAACGATGGCATGTATGTTTCATCAGAGGCGCTCCGAAGGCAACTTTCTGTGATATTTCGTCCAGCGCCGCCGCGTAGGCTGGTCCCATGGAAGTCTTCGATATGCGGGAATTCGACGGCCACGAGCTGGTGCTCTTCGGGCACGACGCGCCCACGGGGCTCCGCGCCATCATCGCCATTCACTCGACCGTGCTCGGACCCGCCGCGGGCGGCTGCCGCATGTGGCCGTACGCGACCACGACCGAGGCGGTGGCGGATGTGCTGCGCCTCTCCCGCGGCATGAGCTACAAGAACGCCATGGCCGGTCTCCCCTTTGGCGGCGGCAAGGCCGTCATCATCGGGGACGCGCGCACGGCCAAGACCCCGGAGCTCTTCGCCGCCTTCGGCCGGATGGTCGACTCGCTGCGCGGGCGCTACGTCACGGCCGAGGATGTCGGCACGACCACCGCCGACATGGCCCACGTGGCCCGCGTCACCAAGTACGTATCGGGGCTCGGCCGCTCGCCCGGCGAGGCCGGCGGCGACCCGGCCCCGAAGACCGCACTCGGCGCGTTCCTCGGCATCAAGGCGGCGGTGAAATTCCGGCTCGGCCGCGCCGAGCTCGCCGGCCTCACGGTCGCCGTGCAGGGCGCGGGCGGCGTCGGCTATCACCTGTGCGGGATGCTGGCGGCCGCAGGCGCGCGGCTTAAGGTCGCCGACGTGCTGCCGCGGGCCGTCGAGCGCGTGTGCGATGAGTTCAAAGCGACGCCAGTCCCCGCCGTGCAGGTGCTCGAGGAGCAGGCCGACGTGCTCGCTCCGTGCGCGCTCGGCGCAATTCTCAACACCCGCTCGATGGCACGGCTGCGTGTGCCGGTGATCGCGGGCGCCGCCAACAACCAGCTGGCGATGGGTCAGGACGGCGAGGCGCTGCGCGCCGCGGGCATCCTCTACGCGCCGGACTACGTGATCAACGCCGGCGGCATCATCAGCGTGGCGCGCGAGTACTACGGCGGCACCGAGGCGCAGGTCATCGAGGACCTCCAGGGGATCCCCGCGCGGCTCACCGAGATCTTCGAGCGCGCCCGCCGCGAGAACCGCACCACCAACGCGGTCGCCGACCAGATGGCGCGCGAGCGCCTGGGAAGCGGGCGCGAATCACGGCGCCTGGTGGCCTGAAGCGAGTGCCTGCTCGGGCCGGGCCCCGCGGGGGCCTCCGCCCGCCCTGTCGCCACACGTAAACACCGGAGCGGTGGGCGGCAGCGCGCGGGCGGCGGTGAAGTACACTGTGGCCCCATGAAGCGGGTCATCGCCATCGCGAACCAGAAGGGCGGCGTCGGCAAGACCACCACCGCGGTCAATCTCGCCGCCTCGCTCGCCGCCACCCGCCGGCGCGTGCTGCTCATCGACCTCGACCCGCAGGCCAACGCCACCATGGGCAGCGGGGTCGACAAAGCCCAGGTGCAGCGCGGCGCCTGCGAGGTGCTGCTCGGGGAGTCGGACCTGACCTCCGCGCTGGTCACGGTCGGCGATGGCGGCTTCCTGCTGCTGCCGGCGAATCAGGACCTGACCGCCGCCGAGGTGCGGCTCATGACGCTGCCGATCGGCCGCGAGACCAAGCTCCGCCACGCCCTGCAGTCGCAGCGCGATGCCTTCGACTTCGTTCTGGTCGACTGCCCCCCGGCGCTCAACCTGCTCACCGTGAATGGGCTGGTGGCCGCCGACAGCGTCCTCATCCCGATGCAGTGCGAGTATTACGCGCTCGAGGGGCTCACCGCGCTGCTCGCGACCATCGAGCAGATCCGCGAGGCGGTGAACCCGGGCTTGAGCATCGAGGGCTTGCTGCGCACCATGTTCGACCCGCGTAATAATCTCGCCAACGAGGTGAGCAGCCAGCTGATCGGCCACTTCGGCGACAAGGTGTTCCGCACCGTCATCCCGCGCAACATCCGTCTCGCTGAGGCGCCCTCCTTTGGCAAGCCGGCGCTGTTCCACGACAAAGAATCGCGCGGCGCACTGGCGTATCTCGCGCTCGCAGGGGAGATGATCCGGCGTGAGGAAGAAGCGAACTCCGAAGCGCGCACCGGCGCGCGCACGAAGGCGGCCGGCAACGGCGGCGGCACCCACACGCAGCCCGGCGCCGCGCCGGAGCCTGAATCCGCCGCCGCAGCCGACGTCGCCGCCGGCGAAGGAAAGGGCGCATGAGGTCATGAGAAAACCGACGCTCGGCAGGGGGCTCGCGGATCTGCTCGGCCAGGCGGTGGCGCGCCCCACGGTCGCACCCGGCGCGGCGGAGGAGCTCGCGAAGCTGCCGCTCGATCTGCTGCAGCGCGGCCGCTACCAGCCGCGCACCGACATGCGTGCCGACACGCTCACCGAGCTCGCCGAGTCCATCAAGGCCCAGGGCGTGGTGCAGCCCATCGTGGTGCGCGCGCTCGAGCCCGCCGCGGGCGGTGCGCCGGGCTCGCCGCAGCGCTACGAGATCATCGCCGGCGAGCGCCGCTGGCGGGCGGCGCAAATGGCGGGCCTCGCCGAGATCCCCGCCGTGATCCGCCGCATCCCGGACTCCGCCGCCATCGCGGTCGCCCTGATCGAGAACATCCAGCGCGAGAACTTGAATCCCCTCGAGGAGGCGCGCGCGCTCACCCGCCTGATCACCGAGTTTGGCCTCACGCACCAGGAGGCGGCCGACTCCGTCGGACGCTCGCGCGCGGGGGTCAGCAACCTCCTGCGGCTGCTCGAGCTCCCGGCGGAGGTCTGCGAGCTCGTCGAGCACCGCTCGCTCGAGATGGGCCACGCACGGGCGCTCCTCGCCCTCGGCGGCCGCCGCCAGCAGACCGAGGTCGGGGCGCTGGTGGCCAAGAAGGGGCTCTCGGTGCGCGAGACCGAGGCGCTGGTGCGGCGCCTCACGGCCCCGACCGTGCATGGCGCCGACGGTGACGGCGAGCCGTCCCGTGACCCGAACGTCGAGCGGCTCGAGCAGGAGCTCGCCGAGAAGCTCGGTGCCCGTGTTGCAATCCAGCATTTCGCCCGGGGCCGCGGCAAGCTGGTGGTGAGCTTCAACAGCCTCGACGAGCTGGACGGGATCCTGGCGCATATCCGCTAGGGGCCAGCGGACGCAATACGTAGTAGCGCTGTGGACTGCCGTCCACGCGCTCTCTATAATCCCGCGGCTTTTTCGCCGTCGCGCACTTAAGTGCCTGAACGGCCGAGGTAAGTAAGCCGCTTGCGCCGTGCTCAAAGCGCAGGAACAGCGGCTCTTTTGAGCCCCTCGAGCGGGACTTATATAAGGTGTTGGCGATCGATCTGCCCCATGCGCGGCGGCTCGCCTTCGGCGTCGTGCTGGGTCAGGCGGGCGTGACGGCGATCGCAGCGCTCGCCGCCTTAGGGCTTGCGGGACGGGAAGCGGCCTTGTCGGCGCTTCTCGGTGGGGGCATCGCGACGGCGGGGAGCCTGGCGATGGTCGCCCTGGTGTTCGCCGGCGCCGCCGCCAATGCACAGCGCATCATGGCGGCGTTCTACGCCGGCGAGGGGTTGAAGCTCGGCGTCGTGGTGGTGCTGTTCGTGGTGGTGCTGAGGACGGTCAGGGTGGTGCCGCTGGCGATGCTCGTCGGCTTCGCCGCCACGTACCTGGTGTACTGGATTGCGCTGGTCGGCGCGCTGCCCGCGATGGGCGGCACGCGCCGCGGAGCCTGAGCGGTGGCTGGACCTGTGACAACGATGGCGGCGGAAACACAAGGCGGTGCGACCGAATACATCCTGCACCACCAGACCTTTCTCTCGAACAAGTCGCCGCACGGCATCGTCGACTTCACCGTCATCAACTACGACACCGTGTTCTTCTCGGTGCTGCTCGCGGTGGTGTTCTTCGGGCTGTTTTGGCTAGTGGCGCGCCGCGCGACCTCGGGTGTTCCCGGCAAGGCGCAGAACTTCGTCGAGCTCATCGTGAGCTTCGTCGATTCCCAGGTGCGCGACACCTTCCACGGCACGAGCCGCCTGATCGCCCCGCTCGCGCTCACCATCTTCTGCTGGGTGTGGCTCTTCAACTTCATGGATCTGGTGCCGGTCGACCTCCTGCCGTGGGCGGCGCGCGGCGCGGGCCTCGAGCACCTCAAAGTGGTGCCGAGCACGGACCTCAACGCCACCTTCGCGCTCTCGCTCACGGTCTTCATCCTCATCATCTTCTACAGCCTGAAGATGAAGGGCGTGGTCGGCTTTCTCAGCGAGCTGACGCTGCAGCCCTTCAGGGCGAAGAACGTCCTGGTTCAGGCGGTGCTGGTACCGGTGAACTTCATCCTCGAGTCGGTGACCTTTCTCGCCCGTCCGGTCTCGCTGTCGCTGCGTCTCTACGGCAACCTCTATGCGGGCGAGATGATCTTTCTCCTGCTCGCCGCGCTTACCCTCTCGGTCGGCCTCGAGAGCGTCAACACCGTGGGCGGCGCCGTGGGCACCGTGCTCGGCGTCATCGCGCAGGCGATCCTCGGCTTCATCTGGGCGGCCTTTCACGTGCTGATCATCACGCTGCAGGCGTTCATTTTCATGGTGCTGACGATCGTCTACCTGGCGATGGCCCACGAGCATCACTAATTTTATCGAGGAGAGTTGAATGGAAAACGTTGCACACATCCAGGCCATGACCGTGCTGGCCGTCGGCATCATCTTCGGCATGGGCGCGCTCGGCACCGCCATCGGCTTCGGCATTCTCGGCGGACGCTTCATCGAGGGCTCGGCGCGCCAGCCGGAGCTGCTGCCGGTGCTCCGCGTGCAGATGTTCCTGGTAGCGGGCCTGCTCGATGCGGTCGCGATGATCGGCATCGGCTTCGCGCTGTTTTTCACCTTCGCGAATCCGTTCCTGGGCGCGCTGGCGGCGCACTGAGCGCTGAGAAGGCTTAAGGGCGCAAGCCCGGAGATCGGACCGTGAACATCAACCTCACGCTCATCGTCCAGATGCTCGTGTTCGCCACGCTCGTCTTTGCCGTGATGAAGTGGGTCTGGCCTGTCATTCTCAACGCCATGGACGAGCGCGAGCGCAAGATCGCGCAGGGCCTGGCGGCCGCGGAGAAGGGTGAGCAGGAGCTCGCCGAGGCGCGCGGCAGGGCGGAAGTTATCGTGCGCGAGGCGCGCGAGCGCGCCAGCCAGATCATCGATCACGCCCAGCACCGCGCCAACGACCTGGTGGAGCAGGCCAAGGGCACCGCCAGCACCGAGGGCGCGCGCCTGATCGCCGCCGCGCAGCAGCAGATCGAGCTCGACGCGGCGCGCGCGCGAGAGAGCCTGCGCCGCGAGGTGGCCGGGATCGCGGTCAGCGCCGCCGCCAAGCTCCTCGGGCGCGAGATCGACGCGAAGAAGCACACCGATCTCCTCGACAAGCTCGCGGCGGAGGTCTGAGAGAGGCTCATGGCGGACAAGACCACCATCGCCCGGCCCTACGCCCGCGCGGCCTTCGAGGAGGCGCGCGAGACGAAGCGGCTCGAGCCCTGGTCGGAGGCGCTGCACGTGGGCGCCGGGGTGGTTGCGGACCCGCGCGTCGTCGCCCTGCTCGGTAATCCGCACGTGACGCCGGAGCAGCTTGCCGCACTCGTGAGCGGCATCGCGGGGGCTAAGCTCGGCGAGCACGGCGCCAACTTCGTGCGCACGCTCGCGGCTAACCGCCGCCTCCGGGTGCTGCCGGAGATCGCCGAGCTCTTCGACACGCTGAAAGACGCCGAGCAGGGAGTGGCGGATGTCACGATCACCTCCGCCGCGCCGCTCGATGCCGGACAGCAGAAGGCGCTGTCGGTCGCGCTCGAGCGGCGCCTGAAGCGCAGCGTGCGCCTGCACTGCGCGACCGACCCCGCGCTCATCGGCGGCGCCGTGGTGCGCAGCGGTGACCTGGTGATCGATGGGTCGCTGGTCACGCGCCTCGAGCGCATCGCCTACGAATTGACGACTTAAGGAACCCACATGGCCATCAAGGCATCCGAGATCTCCGATCTCATCAAGCAACGCATCGAGGACTTCAAGTCCGTCACCGAGGCGCGCAACGTCGGCACGATCATCTCGGTCACCGACGGCATCACGCGCATCCACGGGCTGGCCGATGCGCGCTACGGCGAGATGCTGGAGTTTCCAGGCAACACCTTCGGACTCGCGCTCAACCTCGAGCAGGACTCGGTCGGCGCGGTGGTGCTCGGCGAGTACAAGCACCTGACGGAAGGCGATATCGTCAAGACAACGTCACGCATCCTCGAGGTGCCGGTGGGACCTGAGCTCCTCGGGCGCGTGGTCGATGCGCTCGGCGTGCCCCTGGATGGCAAGGGCCCGGTTCGGTGCGCGCGCAGCGCGCCGATCGAGCGCGTGGCCCCGGGCGTCATCTACCGCAAGTCGGTCAGCCAGCCGGTGCAGACCGGCTACAAGGCCATCGACTCGATGGTGCCGATCGGCCGCGGCCAGCGTGAGCTCATCATCGGCGATCGCCAGACGGGCAAGACCGCGCTCGCGGTCGACACCATCATCAACCAGAAGGGCTCCGGCATTAAGTGCATCTACGTCGCGATCGGCCAGAAGCAGTCGACCATCGCCAACGTGGTGCGCAAGCTCGAGGAGCACGGCGCGCTCGCCCACACCGTGGTAGTGGCCGCCTCGGCCTCGAGCCCGGCCGCCCTGCAGTACATCGCCGCCTACTCGGGCGTCACCATGGGCGAGTACTTCATGGACAACGGCGAGGACGCGCTCATCATCTATGACGACCTCTCCAAGCAGGCGGTCGCCTACCGGCAGATCTCGCTCCTGCTGCGCCGTCCGCCCGGGCGCGAGGCATTTCCCGGCGACGTGTTCTACCTGCACTCGCGCCTCTTGGAGCGCTCGGCGCGCGTCAACGAGGAATACGTCACCATGGCAAGCCAAGGGCGCGTCAAGGGTAAGACCGGCTCGCTCACCGGGCTGCCGATCATCGAGACGCAGGCCGGGGACGTGACGGCGTTCGTGCCGACCAACGTCATCTCGATCACCGACGGGCAGATCTTCCTCGAGACCGACCTCTTCAACGCCGGCATCCGCCCGGCGATGAACGCCGGCATCTCGGTGTCGCGCGTCGGCGGCGCCGCCCAGACCGACATCATCAAGAAGCTCGGCGGCGGCATCCGCCTGGCGCTCGCCCAGTACCGCGAGCTCGCCGCCTTCTCGCAGTTCGCCTCCGATCTGGATGAGGCCACCCGCAAGCAGCTCGAGCGCGGCCAGCGCGTGACCGAGGTGATGAAGCAGAAGCAGTACGCGCCGATGTCGGTGGCGCAGATGGCGCTGTCGATCTACGCGGTCAACAGCGGCTACATGGACAAGGTGGAGCTGAAGAAGGTGGTGGACTTCGAGGCGGCGCTGCAGGCCTTTGCCGAGAGCAACTACCAGTCGACGCTCGATGCCATCAACGCGAATCCCAAGCTCTCCAAGGAGAACGAGGCGGCGATGAAGAAGTGCATCGAGGACTTCGTGGCGACCGGGACGTACTAGGCGATGGCCGGCACCAAGGAAATCCGCGCCAAGATCACGAGTGTCAAGAGCACTCAGAAGATCACCAAGGCAATGCAGATGGTGGCCACCAGCAAGATGCGCCGCGCGCAGGAGCGCATGAAGCTGGCACGGCCGTACGCGACGCGCATGCTGGAGGTGATCGGCCACCTCACCGAGGCCAACCCCGACTACCGCCACCCGTTCCTCGTCACCCGCGAGCCGAAAGCCGTCGGCATCATCGTGATCTCCTCGGATCGCGGGCTCGCCGGCGCGCTGAACGCCAACGTGTTCCGCGAGACGATCAGACTGATCCGCGAGTGGACGGCCAAGGGCGCGACGGTGAGCCTGTGCCTGATCGGTACCAAGGCCCTCACCTTTTTCAGGCGGCTCTCGCTGCCGATCCTCGCCAACGTCACGCACCTGGGCGACAAGCCGCACGTCAAGGACCTGATCGGCACCGTCAAGGTGATGCTGGACGGCTACCGTGCCGGCCAGCTCGATCGGCTGTTCCTCGTGAACGCGCAGTTCGTGAACACCATGACGCAGAAGCCCGTGATGCAGCAGCTGCTGCCGATCGAAGCGCTGGACACGGAAGGGCTGGGGGAGCACTGGGACTATATTTACGAGCCGGATGCCGCCGGCATCCTCGATGGGCTGCTCATGCGCTACATCGAGTCGCAGGTCTATCGCGCCGCGGTCGAGAACGTCGCCTCCGAGATGGCGGCGCGCATGGTCGCCATGAAGGCGGCCACCGACAACGCCGGCAAGCTCATCAACGAATTGCAATTGATCTATAACAAGGCCCGTCAGGCCGCGATCACGAAGGAGCTTTCGGAGATCGTGGGCGGCGCCGCAGCGGTTTGAGGAACAGCACCATGGCCACTCCCGGCGAGGGAAAGATTACCCAGATCATCGGCGCCGTCATCGACGTCGAGTTTCCGCGCGAGTCGATTCCACACATCTACGAGGCGCTGAAGCTCAAGGACGTCGACCTGACGCTGGAAGTCCAGCAGCAGCTCGGCGACGGCGTGGTGCGCACCATCGCCATGGGCGCGTCCGAGGGGTTGAAGCGGGGACTCGCGGTGCGCTCGACCGGAGCACCGATCTCGGTGCCGGTCGGCAAGGGCACGCTCGGGCGCATCATGGACGTGCTCGGCAAGCCACAGGACAACCGCGGCCCGGTTGAGGCGAGCAAGTACCTGCCGATCCACCGGCCGCCGCCGTCGTTCGAGGAGCAGGCCGGGGGCCGGGATCTGCTCGTGACGGGCATCAAGGTCATCGACCTGCTGGTGCCCTTCGCCAAGGGCGGCAAGATCGGACTCTTCGGCGGCGCCGGCGTCGGCAAGACCGTCAACATGCTCGAGCTCATCAACAACATCGCCAAGCAGTACTCGGGACTCTCGGTATTCGCGGGCGTCGGCGAGCGCACCCGCGAGGGCAACGACTTCTATCACGAGATGATCGAGTCGGGCGTCATCGACAAGGACAACCTGTCGAACTCCAAGGTGGCGATGGTGTACGGCCAGATGAACGAGCCGCCGGGCAACCGCCTGCGCGTGGGCCTCACCGGCCTCACCATGGCCGAGTACTTCCGCGACGAGCAGCGCGAGGACGGCGGCAAGGGCCGCGACGTGCTGTTCTTCGTCGACAACATCTACCGCTACACGCTGGCCGGCACCGAGGTGTCGGCGCTGCTCGGCCGCATGCCTTCCGCGGTGGGCTACCAGCCGACGCTGGCCGAGGAGATGGGCGTGCTGCAGGAGCGCATCACCTCCACCAAGACGGGCTCGATCACCTCCATCCAGGCGGTGTACGTGCCGGCCGACGACCTGACCGACCCCTCCCCGGCGACCACCTTCGCGCACCTCGATGCGACGGTGGTGCTGTCGCGCCAGATCGCCTCGCTCGGCATCTACCCGGCGGTCGATCCGCTCGACTCCACCAGCCGCCAGCTCGATCCGCTGGTGGTGGGCGAGGAGCACTACAACACCGCGCGCGGCGTGCAGGCGGTGCTGCAGCGCTACAAGGAACTGCAGGACATCATCGCGATCTTAGGAATGGACGAGCTGTCGGAAGAGGACAAGCTCACCGTGTACCGCGCGCGCAAGGTGCAGCGTTTCCTGTCGCAGCCCTTCAACGTCGCCAAGGTGTTCACCGGCCAGGATGGCAAGATCGTGCCCCTGAAGGACACCATCCGCGGCTTCAAGGGCATCATCAGCGGCGAGTTCGACGCGCTCCCCGAGCAGGCCTTCTACATGGTGGGCGGCATCGAGGAAGCGGTCGCCAAGGCGAAGACGCTGCAGTAATCATGGCCGAAGCACCCACCATCCACGTCGACATCGTGAGCGCCGAGGGCGAGCTGTTCTCGGGCGCCGCGGCCGTGGTGTTCGCGCCGGCGAAGGAGGGCGACCTCGGCGTGTATCCGCGCCACGCGCCGCTCTTGACGCTGCTCAAGCCCGGCGAGGTGCGCGTGCAGACGCCCGACGGTACGGAGCACCATTTCTTCGTCGGCGGCGGGGCGCTCGAGGTTCAGCCGACGCGCGTGACGGTGCTCGCCGACACCGCGCTGCGCGCCAAGGACATCGACGAAGCCGCGGCGCTCGCCGCCAAGCAACGCGCAGAGGAGGCGCTCAAGGATCGTGCGGGACACATCACACTGGCCGAAGCGCAGGCCGAGCTCGCGCGCGCGATCGCGCAGCTGAAGGTCATTCAGCGCCTGCGCAAGCTGCGAGGCTGAGCAACTGGACCCCGCAGCGGACGCTTTTGCTCCCTCACCGGCGGCGCCGCAGGCGCCACCGCCGGGTTTGGGAGTGGGGCTCAAACAGAACCTGAGCGGCGGGCTGGCGCTCGCGGCGCTCAAGCGGCGCTGGCCGCCGCGCTTCGCGGTGGGCTTCGACCAGCTGGTCGCGCTTCTCGCGGTGAATCTCGGCGTCTGGGCGGCGCTCGACCGGCTGCACGCCGAGCGGCACGCCGTGTTTCTGGCCGACGGCCTGTTCGGCTGGGCGTGCTATCTGCTGCTCGCGTTCATCGCCTGCGCGCTGGTCGCGCGGGCCCAGAGCCGCGCCGCGCCGACCCGCGCGCTCCTCACGGTCGCGCTGTCGGTCTCCCCGTTCGTGCTCACGGTCTTCTGGCTCGCGGGCGACCTTGCCTGGGTCGCGCAGCGGCCGCTGCTCACCACCACGCTGGCCCTGGTCTATCTCGCGGTGCTGGCCGTGCGGGTGCTCGGTGCCGCCTTCGGTCCGGCGCGCTTTGAGCCGGCGCTGCTCGCGGTGGCGCTGGTGCTCGCCTCGCCCTGGGCGCTCACCTGGCTCGACCTCGACACACGGCTGTGGGTGCTGCCGGACACCGAGGCGACGCAGGAGGACGACGATCCGGCCACGAACGAGGCGCTGCTCTACGATCAGCCCGCGCGCATCGCCGCCGTGGTCGCGCGCGTCACGCCGTCGGAGCCGGGCGCCGCGCGCGCGTACTTCGTGGGCTTCGCGGGGGACGCGGACCCGGAAGTCTTCAGCCGCGAGACGCAGTTCGCCCGGCAGGCGTTCGCGGCGCACTTCGGCTCCGCGGACCGCTCGGTGCTGCTCGTCAACGACGCCGGCGACCGCGACTCCTGGCCGCTCGCGAGTCTCGCCGGCCTCGGGCAGACGCTGAAGCTCCTCGCCGCGCGCATGGATCCGCAGCAGGACGTGCTCGTACTGTTTCTCACCTCGCACGGCTCGGAGGACGGCCTCGAGGTGCGCAACGGCTCCCTGCCGCTCGCGCCGATCGACCCCGAGGACCTGCGCCAGGCGCTCGATGAGTCGGGGATCCGCTGGCGCCTCGTGGTGGTGTCGGCGTGTTATGCCGGCGTGTTCATCGATGCGCTGAAGAACGACACGACGGCGATCGTGACCGCCTCCGATGCCGACCACAGCTCCTTCGGCTGCCAGGAGGACCGCGATCTCACCTGGTTCGGGGAAGCCTTCCTCAAGGAGGCGCTGCCGTCGAGCGCCTCGCTCGAGGAGGCGTTTGCCAGGGCGGCCAGGCTCATCGCGCAGCGCGAGGATAGCGAGCACGAGGTGCATTCCAACCCGCAGCTCTACATCGGCGGCGAGATGCGCCGCAAGCTCCACGAGCTGGAATCTGCGCACCCCGCCGCCGCGGGCGGCCCGGTGATCGTCGCCCGCTAGGGTACAATTTGCCCATGCCAGAGACCGCTGCACCACTCTCCGTGGTGATCCTCGCCGCGGGAGAGGGCAAGCGCATGAAGTCGGCGCTGCCGAAGGTGCTGCTGCCGCTCGCCGGCCGGCCGCTGCTCAAACACGTCATCGACACGGCGCGCTCGCTCGATCCCGCCGCCATCTACGTGGTGTACGGGCACGGCGGTGAGCGCGTGCGCGCGGAGCTGGCCGCGGAGCCGGTCACCTGGACGCTGCAGGCAGAGCGCAGCGGCACCGGGCACGCGCTATTGCAGGCCATGCCGCACATCCCGGACGGGCACACGGTGCTGGTGCTGTGCGGCGATGTGCCCCTCATCCGCCGCGCCACGCTCGCGGAGCTGCTCGCAGGCGCAGCCCGCCCGCAGGTGCGCCTCCTCACCATGAAGGCCGAGGACCCGGCGGGCTACGGCCGCATCGTGCGCGCTCGCGGCGGCAGCGTGCGCCGTATCGTCGAGGAGAAGGACGCGAGCCGCGCGCAGCTCGCCATCCGCGAATGCAACACCGGCGTGCTGGCGGCGCCGGCGCGGCTGCTGCGCAAGTGGCTCGCGCTCCTCAAGGCCGACAACTCGCAGCGCGAGTACTACCTGACCGACGTCATCGCGCTCGCGGTGAAGGAGCGCATCCCGGTGAAGCCCCTGCTGGCGGCGCGGGCCATCGAGGTCCTCGGGGTCAACGACAAGGTGCAGCTCGCGCAGGCCGAGGCCGCCTGGCGCGCACAGGCGGCGCGCGAGCTGATGCTCGCCGGAGTTACGGTGGCCGACCCCGCGAGGCTCGACGTGCGGGGCACGGTCACGCACGGCACGGACGTGTTTCTCGACGTCAACGTGGTGCTCGAGGGGCGGGTGGTACTCGGCGACGGCGTGCGCGTAGGCCCCGGGTGCCTGGTCCGCAACAGCGAGATCGGCGCCGGCACGGAGGTGTTCGCGCACTGCGTGATCGATTCCGCCGTGATCGGCCCCGACTGCAACATCGGGCCATTCGCGCGTTTCCGGCCGAGCTCGACACTCGCGCGCGGCGTGCACATCGGCAACTTCGTCGAGGTGAAGAACTCGCGCCTCGGCGAAGGCTCCAAGGCCAATCATCTCGCCTACGTCGGGGATGCGCAGCTCGGCGCCCGGGTCAACATCGGCGCGGGCACCATCGTCGCCAACTACGACGGCGCCAACAAGAACCTCACGGTCATCGAGGACGACGTGCACACGGGCAGCAACAGCGTGCTGGTCGCCCCGATCGTGGTGGGTGCGGGCGCCACCATCGGCGCGGGGTCGACCGTCACCCGGGCCGTCCCGGGCGGCAAACTCACCGTCGCCCGCGCCCCCCAGAAGACCGTCGAGGGCTGGCAGCGGCCCGTGAAGCAAAAAAAGAGCTAGGCGCCTGAACTGAAGAACCAGGCGCCTGCAACCTTGTCGGCCCCCGGAGCAGGCTGCGACCCCGGTCACGGGTTTCGCCAGCAGAATCAGCGCTTTCCGGCGTTTTGAGGCAAACTTGGAGCCCCCGGCGCCCCGTCCTGGGGCGGAGGCATTGAAGCCATGTGCGGAATCGTCGGAGCCGTCGCTGAGCGCAACATCGTCCCGGTCCTGATGGAGGGGTTGCGCCGCCTCGAGTATCGCGGCTACGACTCGGCCGGCATCGCCGTGCTGAACGGCACCAGGCACCTGACGCGGCTGCGCACCGTCGGCAAGGTACGCATGCTCGATGAGGCGCTCGTCCACAACCCGACCTCAGGCAAGATCGGCATCGCCCACACGCGCTGGGCGACCCACGGCGTACCGAGCGAGCGCAATGCCCATCCGCACATCTCGCGCGATGGCATCGCCATCGTCCACAACGGCATCATCGAGAACCACGAGGAGCTGCGCGCCGATCTCGAGCGCCGCGGCTACCAGTTCTCCTCCGAGACCGACACCGAGGTCATCGCGCACCGCGTCCACTACCACCTGCAGACGGTGCACGACCTGTTCAAGGCGGTGCGCGCCACCGTCGCCGAGCTCGAGGGCGCCTACGCGCTGGTGGTGGTGAGCGAGCACGATCCCGACCGCCTGATCCTCGCGCGCGAGGGCTGCCCGGTGGTGGTGGGTCTCGGGGTGGAGGAGAACTTCGTGGCCTCGGACGTCGCGGCGCTGCTGCCGGTGACACGCCGCTTCATATTCCTCGAGGAAGGGGACGTCGCCGAGGTGCGGCGGACCGCCGTGCGCGTCATCGACCGCAACGGCGCCTTCGTCGAGCGCCCGGTGCGCGAGAGCGAGCTGTCGGCGGATGCGGCCGAGAAGGGCCCTTTCGCGCACTACATGCTCAAGGAAATCCACGAGCAGCCACTGGCGGTCGCCAATACGCTGCAGGAGCGGGTCGCCAACGGGCGCCTGCTCGAGGCGGCGTTCGGCCCGGCGGCCACCGAGGTCCTGAAGCGCACCCGCAACGTACACATCGTCGCCTGCGGTACGAGCTATCACGCCGCCTGCGTCGCCCGTTACTTCATCGAGCAGATCGCCAAGGTCCCGTGTGCGGTCGACATCGCGAGCGAGTACCGTTACCGCAGCCCGCTGGTGCCGCCCGACTCGCTGTTCGTCACCATCTCGCAGTCGGGCGAGACCGCCGACACGCTGGCGGCGCTGCGGCTCGCGAGGCAGTCGGGCTATCTCTCGCAGCTCGCGATCTGCAACGTGCCGGAGAGCTCGCTGGTGCGCGAGTCCGAGCTCGTCATGCTGACGCGCGCGGGGCCGGAGATCGGCGTGGCCTCCACCAAGGCCTTCACCACGCAGCTCGCCGCGCTCGGCATGCTGGTCGTGGCGCTCGCCCGCCACCGCGGCGCCGATCCCGAGCGCGAGCGCGGACTCGTGACGCGCCTCATCGAGCTGCCGTCCCTCATCGAGAAGACCCTGCAGCTCGACCCGGTGATCCGCCGTCTCGCCGCGGAGCGCTTCGCGTCCAAGCACCATGCGCTGTTCCTCGGCCGCGGCGCGCTCTATCCGATCGCCATGGAAGGGGCGCTCAAGCTCAAGGAAATCTCCTACATCCACGCCGAGGCCTATCCCGCCGGCGAGCTCAAGCACGGACCGCTCGCGCTGGTGGACGCCGACATGCCGGTGGTCGCGGTCGCGCCCAACAACGACCTTCTCGAGAAGCTCAAGTCCAACCTCATGGAGGTGCGCGCGCGCGGCGGCGAGCTGATCGTGTTTGCCGACCCCGAGGCCGGCATCCACGCGAGCGATGGCGTCACGGTCATCGAGATGCCGAAGCACGTCACTTATGTGCAGGCGCCGGTGGTTTACACCATCCCGCTGCAGCTGCTCGCCTACCACGCGGCGATCCTGCGTGGCACCGACGTCGATCAGCCGCGCAACCTCGCCAAGAGCGTCACGGTGGAATAGCCGAACGTAGCGCCGAAGATGGCTGCTGTGCGTCGGAATTAAAGCTGCTTCCTCGCAATGCAGCCAGCACGTGCTTCTGAGCCGCGGACAGCACGCGCGCGCGCGGGATTTCAGTAAAACGATGGCCTGCAGGCGGATTTGTCGTAAGCACAAAGACGCGCCAAGACGAGCCCGGTTCTTAGGTGGAGCAAAACATGGAAATCAAAGGTGCAACCCTTTTGTACACATTGGCTGGCCTGATGATCACGTTCGCGGGGTTCTCGGCGCTCTTGTTGACGCTCCGACCGGCCGCCGGAGCGAGGTTGTCACTGCTTGACAGATACCTTGCAAGAACGGTCATGACGTACATTTTCGTATTGACGGCGGGAGCGCTGCTGCCGGCGCTGCTTGCGCTCTACGACATTCAGGAAAAGTGGATTTGGCGAGGCTCTGGTGTGCTCTTCGCACTACCGATGCTGTCTCTTCAGGTCACCTATCCGCGCCGCCGCCGCAAGGTGGTCGGCAAATGGCCGCCGGCCTCAATATTCGCGGTCTTCGTGGTATTGGGCTCCGCTGTGACACTGGGGATGCTTGGCTACGTTTTAGGAGGCCTCCAATACAGCGCCGCAGCCTACATCACGGCGTTGACGCTCGACTTCTTTACGGTCATTTTCGGCTTCGTGATCGCGCTCGATGTCATCATGCAACAACCAATGGAAGTGTCGGAGCGGCCGGCGCCGCAGTAGCTGCGGGACGCTAGTCGCGAAGCTGGAATCTGACGCGGAATGGGTAGCAAGCGTTCACGGGGCGGCCGTCCTCGGTCGTGGCCCGATAATGTCCCGACCCCGCCTGCGCGAGCCTGAGTGCGGCCTCGTCGAGTCTCGCGCTGCCGGAAGACTGATCAATCGTTGGCCTTCCGACGAGTCGTCCTACATTGTCTACACAAACGCTGACCGTAGAGACGCCCATCTCTCGCTGACGAATTGCCGCCTGTGGATAGAAGTCATCCGTGTTCGGGAATCCCGTACCGGGCCCGCCCAGTACGCGGTTCACAGGCTTTGATGACATCGGTGGACCGGCCGGCTGCAGCTGCGGCGCTTCGCTGACCGAACCTCGAATCGTAGGTGACGGATCAGGCGGAACCTCGGGCCACTCAGGCGGGGAAATGTCGGGCCGAACGCGCGTGAGGTTCGGATCCGGTGGCAGCGCGGGCGGAATTCTGGGCACCGGCTGCGGTAGCAGGTCGGCATGGATTCGGTCGGGAATCGTCTTTAGAACCTTGGGCGCCACGATTGCGGTCGCGAGAACGCCAATCACCAGGGCGTGCAGGCCGACGATCAGCAGAACGACCGTCGTGCGGCGCGAGAACGACGGCCCCAAACCTGCATGGTGGACGACGGTCGTCTTGTTGACACCGGCGGCCGCAGCGGATCGCACGGCACCGAACTCGTGCGCGATCACTGTCGTCGCCCAACAACACCCGAGCGCAAAGCGCAGCTGCGACAAGGCTCCCGATCGCGCCGTGAGATCCGCGAGCCACTCCTCCCCCAGCCTCTCTGACAACGCCGGGGGAGCCTTACGCGCAGCGTGCCGGATCAGATTCCGGGTAATCCCATCGAACCACCGGTCATGTTGGTTCATGCAGGTATTCCTCGGCCGAAGCTCGCGAACACGCCGCTGGCATGTGCGAGTCCACTGCGAGTCAGGCGATAAAGCCGGCGCCGCGGGCGACCGACACTTGCAGGATCGATCGCCTCCCAACGGCTGACAAACCACCCCGCGGATTCGAGTCGAAGAAGGATCGGGTACAAGGTGCCGGAGGCGACGTCGCTGCGCTTATGCACGTCGGCACCCGAGAGCTCCTCGGCCGGGTTTTCGAGGAAGGCTTCCAGCACCTTCAAGGTCTGGAAGGACATCCGGACGTCTCCTCTACCCATACTTGTAAGTCTACATAGGGTCTCGCTCTGACGCAACTCAACCGGCCAAGGGCACTCGGCTCACCGCGAAAACCTCAGTGTGATCGGGCCTTGCCGCGCGAGACTTCGGGGAGGTGGCTGAACCAGTTGCCGGGCCCGCCGGTGAACAGCACCGGTATGCGGCGTGCGCGAGTCGGGGCAGCCACCGAAATCAGCCTGAGCTCGAGGTTAACCCGCATCATCTCCTGCCAGTTGGCAGCGCGCTTGGTCACGGTGCGTCTCCTTCCTGGGACGATTCGAAAGAGGATGCGGCTCTTGTCCCCGAGCTGTCCGTGATGTCCATGCGGACGTACTTCAAGGAATCTGCTTGATGCAGCGCACGCGCGCGTTGTGACAGGATTGGCCGAAATGACCGCCCCCCGCGCCGCATCCCTCGCGGATCTGCTCGCCGGACTTTCCATCGCGGGGCTGCTGCTGCCCGAAGCGGTGGCCTACTCGCACCTCGCCGGCCTCGCGCCGCAGGCGGGCGTGATCGCGCTGTTCGCGGGGCTCGTCTGCTACGGCGTGATCGGCCGCAGCCGCTTCGCGGTCGTCTCGGCGACTTCCTCCTCGGCGGCGGTGCTCGCCTCGGCGATGCTCGCCCTCGGGGCCACGGGCGTGGCACAGCGCGCCGCGCTCGCCTCGCTCCTGGTGGTGGGGGCGGGCGTGGCGTTCGCGCTCTGCGGGGCGCTGCGGCTCGGCGCCATGTCCAACCTGATCGCCCGCCCGGTGCTGCGCGGCTACGCCTTCGGGCTCGCGCTCGTGATCGCCGTCAAGCAGTGGCCGACGATCACCGGGATGCAAACGACGAGCGGCGGCTTCTTTGCGCTGATCGTGGAGCTCGTGCGCGGCCTGTCCTCGTGGCAGGCGCCCTCGTTGTACTGCGGGGTCGGCGCACTCCTCGGGCTCTTCGTGCTGGAGCGCGTGCGCCGCTTGCCCGGGGCGCTGGTGGTGATCACCGCCGGCATCCTGGCAGCTCCCTGGCTCGGCGCCCACGGCGTGGCGCTCACCGGCCCCATCGACCTGACTCCCGCGCTGCCACAATTCGCGCTCCCCGAGGCCAGCCGCTGGCCGGCGCTCGCGGGATTCTCGCTCGCCCTCATGTTCATCCTGTACGCCGAGTCCTACGGCTCGATCCGCACCTACGCCCTGAAGCACGACGACCCGGTGCAGCCGAACCGCGATCTGCTCGCGCTCGGCGTGGCCAACGCGGTCGCGGGCCTTCTGCAGGGCACGCCGGTGGGGGCGGGCTACTCGGGAACTTCCGCCAACGAGGCCGCGGGCGCGAGTTCGCGCTACGCGGGCCTCATCGCGGCCGCGGCCGTGCTGCTCCTCGTGGCGCTGTTCCTGCACTGGATCGAGCGGATACCTGAGCCGGTGCTGGCGGCGATCGTGATTCACGCGGTGAGCAAGTCGCTGCGCTTCGGCGTGTTCGCCAACTACTTCCGCTGGCAGCGCGACCGGCAGGTGGCGCTCGCCGCGGTGTTGGCGGTACTGGTGTTCGGCGTGCTGAACGGGCTGCTCGCGGCGATCGCCTTCAGCCTCGCGTGGCTCCTCAAGTCGCTCTCGAGCCCGCGCCTGTCGGTGCTCGGGCGGGCGGGCGGGCACGACTATGTGGATGTCGCGCGCTTTCCGCAGGCGGTGCGGGAACCGGGGCTGCTGGTGCTACGGCCCGAGGAGGCGGTGTTCTTCGGCAATGCTGAGCCGCTGCTGCTGCGCGCCCGCGAGCTGGTGCGGGCCGCACCCGGCACGCGGCGGGTGGTGCTCAGCTTCGAGGAGTCTCCTGATCTCGACAGCACCGCGCTCGAGACGCTCGGGGAGTTCTGTGCGTGGCTCGCCGCGCGCGGCATCGAGCTGCGCGTCGCGCGGCTGCGGCACACGGTGCGCGACGCGCTGCTGCGAGCGCAGCTGCCGCAGCTGCCCGCCGCGGTCCTCGACTACTCGAGCGTCGATGACGCGGTGCGGGGCGAGTGCGTGACTCCCGCGCCGCCGCCGCCCGCGCCCGGCACCAACGCCAGTCGGTAAGCCGTGTCAGTGAGGCATGTAAGCGACTGCTGACGCTTTGTTGGTGCAATTCGTGCTACTCTCGCGCTGCGCCGCGGCTCGCTGCGGCTCCCAACACTCAAGAGGATCAACAATGAAGAAACATTCCGTCTTCCTGCTGGCCGCACTCTCGGCCGTGCTCTTGTTCGGTTGCAACACCCAGAAAGGACCGGCCGAGCAGGCCGTGATGAGCGCGGGCGCCGCGCTCGATGCCGTACGCGACGACGCGCAGAAATACGTGCCCGAGCAGCTCGGGGGCGTCGAGGCGCAGCTCGGCGACATGAAGGGCAGCTTCGAGAAGGGCGATTACGCGGGTGTGCTCAAGGCCGCGCCCGCCATGACCGCCGCGATCGCGAGCATGAAGGATGCCGCCGCCGCCAAGAAGGTCGAGGCCGAGCAGGCGCTCGCCAAGGCGAAGGACGACTGGGGCCCGGCGAGCACCGCCGTGCCGAAGATGGTCGATGAGATCGCCAAGCGCGTCGAGGCGCTGTCAAAGACGAAGAAGCTGCCGAAGGGCGTCAGCAAGGACGCCGTGGCCGCCGCCAAGACCGGCCTCGATACGCTGAAGTCGACCTGGGCCGATGCCAGCAACGCCTCCTCCTCGGGCGACTACACCACCGCCATGGCTAAGGCAAAGGCCGTGAAGGACAAGGCCGCGGAGATCATGAAGTCGCTCGGGATGAATCCCGCGAGCTGAGGCACTCGGCGACGAGATCGTAGGCGGACGAGCCTACGATCTCGACGTCGGCGAACTCTCCGACGCGGAGCCGGCCGGCGTCCGCGATCCTCACCACGCCGTCGATCTCGGGTGCATCGGCCTCGCTGCGCGCGGTTGCCGCGCCGTCCGCCACCGCGTCGACGAGCACGCGCATGGTGCGGCCGACGCGCGCCTCGAGGCGCCGGGCGCTGATCGCGGCGGCGCGCTCCATGAAGCGCCCGAAGCGCTCTTCCTGCACCGCGGGCGGTACGTGATCGGGGAGCGCGTTGGCGGCCGCGCCTTCCACGGGCGAGTACTTGAAGCAGCCGACACGGTCGAGCTGCGCCTCCTCGAGCCAGGCGAGCAGCTGCTCGAACTCGGCCTCGGTCTCTCCCGGAAAACCGACGATGAAGGTGCTGCGCAGTGCCAGGTCCGGGCATTGCGCGCGCCATTGCGCGATGCGCGCGAGCGTGTTCTCGGCATGCGCGGGCCGGCGCATGCGCTTCAGGACCGTGGGACTGCCGTGCTGAAACGGAATATCGAGATAGGGCAGCACGCGCCGCGCCGCCATGAGCGGGATCACCTGATCCACGTGCGGATAGGGATACACGTAGTGCAGCCGTACCCACACGCCGAGCGCGCCGAGCGCGCGCGCCAGATCGATGAAGCGCGTGCCGCCCGCGTAGCGCAGGTCAGCGCCATAGGCGCTCGTGTCCTGGGAGATGACCAGCAGCTCCTTCACGCCCGCCGCCACCAGCCGCTCGGCCTCGCGCAGCACCTCGTCGATCGGGCGGCTCGCGAGCCGGCCGCGCATGGAGGGTATGACGCAGAAGCTGCAGCGGTTGTTGCAGCCCTCGGAGATCTTGAGGTACGCGTAGTGACGCGGCGTCAGGCGCACGCCCTGCGGCGGTACCAGGTCCTGGAACGGGTCGTGCCGGGGTGGCAGGTGCGTGTGCACCGCGCCCACCACCTTTTCGTAGGCGGCGGGGCCCGTCACCTCGAGCACGCGCGGGTGCCGCTCGAGAATGCGCTTAGGTTGGGCGCCGAGGCAGCCGGTGACGATCACGCGGCCGTTGTGCGCGAGCGCCTCGCCGATCGCATCGAGCGACTCATCGACGGCAGCGTCGATGAAGCCGCAGGTGTTGACTACAACCAGGTCGGCCGACTCGTAGGTCGGCGAGACCTCGTAGCCCTCGGAGCGCAGTCGGGTCAGGATGCGCTCGGAATCCACCAGTGCCTTCGGACAGCCGAGGCTCACGAAGCCGACGCGCGGGGCGCGGGTGCGTGCCGCGCGCGTGCCGCGCGGCTTGGAGACTGCAGATGTCATCGGTCGGCCTAGTGGGTCGGCTGCGGGCTCTCGTCGCTCGCGGGATGGCTCCACGAGCCCGCCCAGGGAGTGCCGGGACGGTGGTGCATGCGCAGCAGCGCGCAGAACACCAGCAGCACGATCAGCGGCATGAGCAGCCACGGCCACATCGCCGGCCGCCGCTCACGCGGGCTGCCCGCATCCAGCCGTCCGTCAGCGGCCATAGAGCCCCATGAGCTCGGCCTTGTCGAGCGATGCGGCGTTGACGTTGAAGCCGATGAGGGCCGCGGTTGCATCGGCAGGCACCTCGAGCTTCGCAACCTTGAGGGCGTAGAGACGCAGGTAGTAGCGATGCGGCTTGCCCGGCGGCGGGCACGGGCCGCCGTATCCGGCTGTCCCGTAGTCGCTGCGGCCCTGCACCGCACCGGCCGGCAGGAGGTTCTTCTTCGGGTCGCCGGCACCGGCCGGCAGGGAGCTCACGCTCGCCGGGATGTCGTACACCACCCAGTGCCACCAGCCGCTGCCGCTGGGCGCATCCGGGTCGTGCATGAGGAGCGCAAAGCTCCTGGTGCCCGCGGGCGCGTTGCTCCAGGACACGGCCGGAGAGATGTTGCCACCGGTGCAGCCGAAGCCGTCGAAGACCTGCGCGGCGGCGATCGTCCTGCCCTCGGCGATGTCGGGGCTCGACAGGGTGAACTTGCCGCCGCCACCCGCCTTAGGTTGCTGCGCTGCCGCCATGGTGAGCGTCGCGAGAAGCCAGCCGCCCGCAATCCACGCCGTGCTCATGGATGGCAGTGTGCAGCGGCGTGACGGTCGAGGCAAATGCACGCGCGCAACCGCCCCAGGCCCCCCGGCGGGGCGCGACCTCAAGGCGGGAAAGGCGGGAAAGAGGCTGGTGGCTCGTCAGCGTCGGACCCAGACGCCGCCGCGCACCCGCCAGCCGCCGCCGACGCGCGCCCACTCGCGCGGCACCCAGCGGTAGCCGGCGCGCGGTGCGCCCCAGTAGCCGGGATGCCAGGCGTAGCGTCCGCCCTCCCAGAACCAACCGCCGCCGATCCAGAAATACCCGGGCGCGGGCGCCACGCCGACCGTCTCCACCTGCAGCGCCGGTGGCGCCGAGTAGACGGTCTCGCCGTAATACCCGGGCGCCGGGGCCACGACGCAGGCCGAGAGTGCGGCGCTGAGCAACGCAGCAGCGACGGTGACTCGCAGGGAACGGAATTTCATCGACGCCTCCTCTTGTTCGCGGCTCGACTGCCGGACCATATTAGGAACAACGCGCGCGATGGCGTTGGGTATACAGAGCACGGGCTTCTCTATGACTGTGGAAGGCGCAGAACTGCGCGACGAGTCCGGCGAGCTGGCCGGCTACAACCTGTTCAGCAGCCATTCAGCGCTCGCCGAGGCGCTCGCGCGCGAGGGCGACTCGGCCGACCGCGAGCCGCTCGCGGCACTCGGCGCGCGCCTCGGCACCGCCGAGATGTTCGCGCTCGGCGAGGCCGCCAACCGCAACCCGCCCGAGCTGCGCGCGCTCGATCGCTTCGGCGCGCGGCGCGACGTGGTGGAGTTTCACCCCGCGTGGCACGAGCTCATGCGGCGCCTGGTGGGCGAGGGCCTGCACACCGGTCCCTGGGCGCAGCCGCGCCGCGGCGCACATGTGGCGCGTGCCGCCGGCTACCTCATGTGGGCCGAGATCGAGAATGGCACCCAGTGCCCCGCCACCATGAGCTATGGCGCGGTGCCGGCGCTCGTCAACCACGGGCCGCAGTTCGAGCCGTGGGTGCGTGCGCTGCTGGCGCGCGAGTACGACCCGCGCTTCGTCCCGGCGGCCGCCAAGCGCGGCGTGCTGATGGGCATGGGCATGACGGAGCGGCAGGGCGGCTCGGACGTGCGCAGCAACACGACGCGGGCCGTGGCGGCCGCCGCGCGCGGGCCGGGTCGCGAGTATCAGCTCAGCGGGCACAAGTGGTTCTTCTCGGCGCCGATGTGCGATGCGTTCCTGGTGCTGGCGCAGGCGCCGGGCGGGCTGTCGTGCTTCCTCGTGCCGCGCTTCCGGCCCGACGGCAGCGTGAATGCCCTGCAGCTGCAGCGCCTCAAGGACAAGCTCGGCAACCGCTCGAACGCTTCCAGCGAGGTCGAGTTTGCGGCGGCCCTCGGCTGGCTCGTGGGCGAGGAAGGGCGCGGCATCCCCGCCATACTCGAGATGGGCGTGTACACGCGCCTCGACAACGCCGTCGCCAGCGCCGGCCTCATGCACCAGTGCGTCGCATAGGCGATCCACCACGCGCGCGGGCGGCGCGCCTTCGGCCGGCTGCTGAGCGAGCAGCCCCTGATGCGCAACGTGCTGGCGGATCTGTCCCTCGAGTGCGAGGCGGCGGTGATGCTGGTGATGCGCCTGGCGCGCGCCTATGACGCGCAGGCCGATGAGGCCGCGGTGCGACTGCGGCGCCTGCTGACCCCGGTGGCGAAATACTGGGTCTGCAAGCGCGCGCCGGCGGTGTGCGCCGAGGCGATGGAAGTGCTCGGCGGCAACGGCTACGTCGAGGACGGCCCGATCGCGCGCCGCCTGCGCGAGTCGCCGCTCAACTCGATCTGGGAAGGCTCCGGTAATATCATGTGCCTCGATGTGCTGCGCGCGCTCGGGCGCGAGCCGCGCAATCTGCAGGCACTGGAGGAGCTGCTCGCGCCGGCGCGCGGCCACGACGCGCGCTACGACCGCTTCGTGGAGGCGCTCGGGCGCGACCTCGCCGACGCGGCCGATGGCGAGCTGCGCGCCCGGGATCTCACCCAGCGCCTCGCGCTCGCGGTGCAGGCGGCGCTGTTTCTCGCCCACGGCCCGGCCGCCTCGTGCGAGGCATTCCTCGCCTCGCGCCTCGCCGCGGGCGCGCCGGCGGCTTTCGGCACGCTGCCGCGCGGCATCGACACCCAGGCGCTCATGGCGCGCGTCCTCCTCTGAACGTGCAGTTCGACCGCGAGTATTACCGGCGCTACTACTACGACCCGCGCACCGCGGTGGCGACACGCGCCGAGATGCGCGCGCGTGCCCGGCTGATCGCCGCCTTCGTCGGGCACCTCGGGCTTCCGGTGCGGCGCATCCTCGAGGCCGGCTGCGGCACCGGAGTGTTGCGCGCGCAGCTGCGCAGGCTCCTGCCGCGCGCGCATTACACCGCGCTCGAGGCAAGTGAGTACCTGTGCCGCCGCCACGGCTGGCGCTTCGGGCGCATCGAGGCGTTCCGCGCCCGGGAGCCCTTCGATCTGGTCGTCTGCTACGACGTGCTGCAGTACCTCGACGCGGTGAGCGCCGAGCGCGCGCTGCGCAACTTCGCCCGCCTGACGCGCGGCGCGCTGTACTTCTCCGCGCTCACGCGCGCCGACCTCGCGCGCAACTGCGACCTCGAGCGCACCGATGCCGACGTCCACCTGCGCAGCGCGCGCTGGTACCGCACGCGCCTCAGGCGTCATTTCCGCGAGGCGGGCCTCGGCTTCTGGCTGCGGCGCGGCGCGCCGCTCACGCTGTGGGAGCTCGAGTCGGAGTGAGCGCGGCGCGCCGGCGGAACAGCGGATAGAGGGGCAGGCCGATCAGTATCAGGAGCAGCGCGGCGACGGATTCCCTGGTCGCGGTGATGAGGGCGCTGACCACGATCCACACCATCACCAGGGCAAACAGCAGCGGCACGAGCGGATAGCCCGGTACGCGGAACGGGCGGGGCGCATGCGGGAGCTTGTTACGCAGCACGACGACCGCGAGCGACACCGGGATCCAGAAGAGCGCGTAGGACATGACCGCCATGTTGGTGAGCTGGTCGAAGGTCCCGGTCACGGCCAGCAGCGCCCCCCAGAGCGCCAGCAGCACCAGCGAGAAGACCGGCACGCGGCTCGCGGGATTGAGTCGCCCGAAGCGCTCGAAGAACAGTCCGTGGCGCGCGGCGGCGTAGGGAACGCGTGCCGCGCTCAGGATGACTCCGTTGAGCGATCCTATGGTCGAGATCAGGAAGATCAGCGCCGCGATCGGCGCGGCGCGCCCGCCGAGGAAGGTCTGCACGGCACGGGCCGCCACCGAGGGAGCATCCGGGTAGGCGGTCGAGTTGGCGCTGGCGACCTGCCAGAACGGCAGCGCGTAGAGATAGGCGGTGTTGACGGTGAGATAGAGCGCCAGCACCAAGAGCGTCCCGCCCACGATCGCGCGCGGCAGATTGCGCTGCGGCTCGCGCACTTCGCCTGCCGCCATCGGCAGAAACTGCCAGCCGCTGTAGGCCCAGAGCGCCGCAAACATCGCACCGCCGAAACCCGCGATGCCGCCGGTGGCACTGCGCGGGGTCGCGTGCAGGTTGGACCAGTCGCCCGTATCGCCGAACGCGAAGACTCCGCCCGCCACGAGGACAATCGCGGTGACCTTGGTCGCGGTCAGCACGGTCTGCACGCGGCCGCCCATCATGACACCGAGGCAATTGATCGCCGCAAACACCGCGATCACGGCGACCGCGATCAGCTGCCGCATGCCGAACTCGAAGTTCCAGCTGAGACCCGGGAGGTGCAGCGTGTGCTGGTACCAGCTCGGAGCGAAGCGGTGAATGTCGGACACGAAGATCGCGACCGCCGCGCCGTAGGCGGCGACCGCCGCGCCCCCGAGAACGAAGGCGTTGCAGGCAAACAGGAACCCGGGAATCTCGCCGTATGCGGTGCGCAGATACACGTACTCGCCGCCCGCGTGCGGCAGGAGCGCCCCGAGCTCGGCGAAACACAGCGCGCCGAGCATCGCGACCAGTCCCGCGGCGACCCACGCCGCCAGCACCAGGCCCGGCGTTCCCACCGCCTGCGCCATGCTCGCGGCCTTGAGAAAGATTCCGGTGCCGATGATCACGCCGACGACCAGCGAGGTCGCGTGCGTCAGGCCGAGGTCGCGGCGGGGCTCGAGCTCTGGGCTGGTCACCGGCTTATCGTACAATTGCCGCCCGAGGCGCGTGGAGGAAAAGCAATGGCGGGGCACGACTACCGGGCGCGCATCCACTGGACACGTGGCGCGGCCGCCTTTACCGACAACCGCTTCAGCCGCGCGCACCGCTGGCACTTCGACGGCGGCATCGAGGTGCCCGCGTCCTCGTCGCCGCACGTGGTGCGGGTGCCGCTCTCCGACGAGCACGCCGTCGATCCGGAGGAAGCGCTGGTGGCGGCGCTCTCGAGCTGCCACATGCTGTTTTTCCTGTCGTTCGCGGCGGCGCAGGGGTTCAGGGTGGATGATTACACCGACGAGGTGAGCGGCGTCATGGGGAAGAATTCCGCCGGCCGGACCGCCATGGTGCGCGTCACGCTTCACCCCCGTGTCGTGTTCTCCGGGGAGCGGCTGCCGCAACGCGCCGACATCGAATCGCTCCACCACCGCTCGCATGAGGAATGCTTCATCGCAAACTCGGTGACTACCGAGGTGCGCTGCGAGCCGGTCTGGGATGCTTGAGCAGGAAGTCGCGAGCGTGGCGCGTTTTCGCGGCGCGGTGACTTGCGTCCGCACGCCGCGCGGGCCGCTCGGGCTCACGCTCACCGGACGCACGGCCGACCATCCGGGCGAGGAGATCCAGCTTGCCTTCGCGGGAACGGCCCCCGCCGATCTTCCCGAGCGGCTCGAGGATGCGGTGATCGAGCGCGTGCGTCCGGGCGAATACCGGATTGCGAGCGCGGCGCGCACCTGGACGGTCGCGGCGCGCTCGGTGCACCTGCATCGCGACGTGGCGGAGCGCTTCTACCGGGCGATTCCGCCGCGGCCGGCACCGCGTGCGCGCCGCATGCTGTTCGGCGTGATGCTTGGGCTAGCCCGCAGCCGCGTCGGGATCGAGCTGCTCAAGGCGTTGCGGCGTTAGCAGCTCGGTGCGGCGGGCGCCGATGAGCGCGGCGTAGGTGTCGACCTGCTGGCGGAAGGTGCGATCCCAGGTGAATTGCCGCAGCACGCGCGTGCGTGCGACGGCGCCGACCGCCGCGAGGTCGCGCTCGTAGAGCGCGGCGATGCTTGCTGCCATGCCGGCCGCGCTGTCGGGCTCGGCGAGCATGCCGACGCTCTCGTCCACCAGCTCGGGAAAGGCGCCGGCGCGTGCCACCACCACCGGCCGGCCGCACGCCATGGCTTCGAGCAGCACGAGGCCGAAGGTCTCGCGCGTGCCGGCGTGCACCAGCGCATCCGCAGAGGCGATCCAGGAGGCGAGCTCCAGGCTGTCGCGCCGGTAGGGCACCATGGTCACGTTGTGTGCCGGGCGTGCTCGCCGGTGGCCGCCGATGAGCAGCAGGTGATACGGCGCGCCGAGCTGCGCAAACGCCTGGAAGAGTACCGGCAGGTTCTTCTCTTGCGCGAAGCGGCCCGCAAAAGCCAGCAGCCGTGTGCCGGGAGCGAGGTGCAGGCGCGCGCGCAGATCGAGCGTGCGGCGCCGCGGGTGGAACACCTCGGCGTCGACCCCGAGCGGCTGATGCAGGGTGTGGCGCACGCCGAGCGCGCCCAGGTATTCGCACATGACCCGGCTCGGAGCCAATACGACGTCGAAGCGCTCATAGAGGCTGCGCAGATAGCGGCGCACCGGCCGCTCGACCGCGCGGAAGCGGCGCCCGATGATCTGCGGCACGTTCGAGTGGTAGAAACCCACGACCGGAATCCCGCGGCGCCGCGCCACCGCGGCGGCACACCAGCCGGGGTGAAACGCATCGCCGGCCTCGATGAGCGTCGGCTCGAGCCGGTCGAGCACGCGCTTCCAGCGGCGCATGTTGAGCGGCAGGCGGTAGTTGAAGGTGCCGGGCACGGTGAAGCCGGAGAGGGTGCACAGGCCGCCGCGCTCGAAGCGGTTGCGGCGGCCCGGAACCACGATGCTGTGCTCCCAGTGAGTGTGCGCGGCCAGCCAGGCGTGTTTGGCGTTGAGGTAGCGCCGGACGCCGCCGCTGGTCGGCGAATAGAACAGGGTCGTATCGACGAGGTGCAGGCGGTCCATCCGCGGGCATTGCACCCGCATGGCGATTTGGTGTCAAGCCGCCCCGGACGGCGCGTCTGCGCGCTGCGACGGTCGCCAACGGCGCACCGCCACGGTCACTTTGTCTTACAAACGCATTACGCCGGTTTGATGTTGGCGTTCAGGCGGAACAGATTGTGCGGATCGTACTGCTTCTTGAGCGCGACGAGCCGCGGATAGTTGTCGCCGAAGGCGGCCGACAGGTGGCTGTCGTGATCGTCGCCGCTGGTGATGTTGACGTAGCGGCCGTGGGTGAGCGGCTCGAGCCTGGCCCACGAGTTGCGCACCCATTCCTTGTTGCGCTCGACGGTGTCGGGGTCGGCGTCGGGCTTCCAGAAGCCGAGCGCGTGCATCGAGTAGCTGGCGCCGCGATTCCAGAATGCCGTGTCGCGCGGCTTGACGCGCCCGATCGCGCCTCCAATCGGCTGCAGGCCGACATCGAAGGTGTCGAGCCTGGCGCTTTCGATGCAGGCGGCAAAGGCGTCGATGAACTCGGGCGACATGCCGCTGACGAGCCCACCCTTCAGATACATGGCGTGCTGCGCCGCCCCCGGAGCATCGTTACTCCCCTGCAGCCTCAGGTACGAGGTCACCGCGAGGGAATCCTCGTGCGCTTTGCCGAGCTTGCGCAACGGCGCGATGACGCGCTCGGCGTCCTTCACCGGGCCGTAGTACGTGACGTCGAGCTCGAGGAGCCGCCGGCCGTGCTCGTCGGTGTCGACATCCAATCCCAGATAGAGCTCATCGGGCGCGCCCGCGCTCAAGTCCGCGTAGTTCCTGAGGAGCTGCCGCACAGTCGCATCGACGGGGAAGCTCAGGTTGCCGCCGTACAGCGGACCCACCTCGTGCAGGTCGAAGATGAACTCAGTGACCACGCCGAAGTTGCCGGCGCCGCCCTTCAAGCCCCATAAGAGGTCGGGATTCTCCCGGGCGCTCACCCGCCGCCAGCTGCCGTCCGCGGTGATCACCTCGGCGCCGATGAGATTGTCACAGCTCAAGCCAAACTTGCGGCCGAGCCGGCCGATCCCGCCGCCGAGGGTGAGCCCGGCGACTCCGGTGTCCGCCACCACACCCGCCGGGGTCGCGAGCCCGAAGCCCTGCGCCTCGCGGTCGAGGTTGGCGAGCAGCGCGCCACCGCCGACGCGTGCCCGCCGGGTAAGTGGGTCGATCTCCACCGCGCGCATCGGGGACAGATCGATCACCAGGCCGCCGTCGCAGCCCGACTGGCCGCCGAAACTGTGGCCGCCGCCGCGCACCGCGGTCAGGAGGCCGTGCGCGGCGGCGAAGCTCACCGCGCGCTTCACGTCCGCCGCGCCGAGGCAACGTGCAATCAGCGCCGGGTGGCGATCGAAGGCCGGATTCCACAGCCGCCGCGCCTGGTCGTAGCCGGCCTGACCCGCACCGAGCAGCTCACCGCGCAGCGCGGCGCGCAACTCGTCGACGTCGGTGCCCTTGAGGACCACCGGCGCGCCCTCGAGTCCCACGGCGTTGACGTCGGCGCTGGCGGTGGCGCCGAAGGCGCGACGGTTACGAAACGAGGCGGCGGTGAGCGCGGCGAGACCCGCCGCGACGAAGGTTCTTCTTTTCACGTTCGGTCCCCCGGGGATCCCCGCATGCCCGGAGCGTGCTCCCGCTGGTGGCCGCAGGTCAAGCAAGCGCCGCGTCGCGCAAGCGTCGCCGGGCACGCTGCAACGACAAGTTCATTTTGGAATACTTAACCACTTGGTTCACTATTGCCCGCTCGAGCACCAGCCCAACAAGCGGCGCCCCCGCTGATCGGACTCAAAGCCATGAGCCAACTCCTGCGCCGCCTGGTCGTCCTGCAACCCGGTGAAGCGCCGGCGCTGCTCGCCTCGTTCGCGACGCTGCTGTGCATGTTCGCCAGCTACACGATCCTGCGTCCGGTGCGCGATGCGTTCGGCATCACCTCCGGTCTCGACAAGATTCCGTACCTGTTCTGGGGCGTGTTCGTGGTGATGCTGGTACTGCAGCCGGTGTACGGCTGGCTCACGTCGCGCTTCCCGCGCACGGTGTTTCTGCCCTGGGTGTACGCTTTCTTCGCAGCCAACCTGATCGCGTTCTACTTGTGGTTCCGCCTGCAGGAGGACCACACCTGGATCGCGCGCACCTACTTCGTGTGGGTGAGCGTCTTCAATCTGTTCGTGGTGGCGGCGTTCTGGAGCCTGATGGCGGATGTCTTCAACCGCGAGCAGGCCGGGCGCCTATTCGGCTTCATCTGGGCGGGCGCCAGCACCGGGGGCCTCATCGGGCCGCCGATCGTGCAGTATCTGGCCGTGCCGCTCGGCGTCGTCAACCTGCTGCCGATCTCGGCGGGGCTGCTGCTGCTGTCGCTGGTGTTCATGACGCAGGTGATCGGCTGGCAGCGCAGCTCGGCGGCCGCACCCGCCGCACCCGCCCCGGGCGCCGCGCCCGCGCCGCGCGCGGAGGATGCCCTCGGCGGCGGCGTCTGGGCTGCGTTCACGCAGGTGGCGCGCTCGCCGTACCTGCTCGGCATCGCGGCGTTCGTGATGCTCATGACCTGGGTGTCGACCTTCCTCTATCTCGAGCAGCAGGCCTTCGTCGCCAAGGTGTTCCACAGCGCCGACGAGCGCGCCAGCTTCTTCGGCGGCATCGACAAATGGGTCCAGATCGCATCGCTGACCATCCAGCTGCTGCTCTTCGGGCGGCTCTTCAAGTGGTTCGGCATGCGGGTGGTGCTGGCATCGGTGCCGGTGATCATGACCGCAGGCTACGCGCTGTTTGCCGTGGCACCGGGCTTCATGCTGCTGGTCGTGGTGTACGCCGTGCGCCGCGTCGCGGACTACGCGCTCACGCGCCCGTGCCGCGACGCCTTGTTTACCGTGGTGAGCCGCGAAGAGAAGTACAAGGCGAAGAGCCTGATCGACACCTTCGTGTACCGCGGCGGGGATGCGCTCTCCGGCTCGCTCTATAAGGGGCTCACCGGCGGCTTCGGCGCAGGGCCCGCGGCCATTGGCTGGTTCGGCGCGGCGATCTCGGCGCTGTGGACAGTGCTGGCGCTGGCGCTCGGCCGGGCGCAGGAGCGAGCCAGGCCAGGGAGCCTCTAGGTATTACGCCGCGCTCGCCGTGCTCGCCGCGCTCGACTGCGGCTCGGCCGCCATCGAAGCGAGCAGCTCGCCGGCCGCGGTGATGATCTCCGCGGCGCTCGCGACACGCTCGTTGCGTGACTTGGCGACGAGGCGCGTGAGCAGCGGCTGATAGCGCTCGAGCGCCTGAGGCAACTGCGGCGGCGGCGCGCTGACGTGCTGCTGGAGCACATCGAGGGCGGTGCCGCCCGTGTAGGGCTTCTGTCCGGTCAGCATCTCGTAAAGGATGATGCCGAGGCTGTAGAAGTCGGAGCGGCCGTCGAGCTGATCGCCGAGCGCCTGTTCCGGACTCATGTAATAAGGAGAGCCGCGCAGCACGCCGGTCTGTCCCGTCTGCATGCTGGTGGTGCTGCCGTCGATCTGGCGCGCCAGGCCGAAGTCGATGAGCGACACCGCGTCGTTCTCGCGCAGCATGACATTCGGCGGCTTCAGGTCGCGGTGTACCAGGCCCGCCTGATGCACGACCTGGAGCGCCTCGGCGATGCGCTGCAGGAACTGCAACGACTCGCGTTCCGTGACGCCGCGCTGAATACGCGCCTTCAGGTCTCCGCGCGGCAGGTACTCCATGGCCAGGTACTCGAAACCGGCGTGGATCCCGTAGTCGTAGATCTCCACGACCAGCGGGCTCTTGATCGCCTGCACCGCGGTGTACTCGCGTTCGAGGAACTGCCGGCCGGCAGCCTCGTCACGCAGCGTCTTGGATACCTTGAGAGCGACGTTATGGCCGCGCTTGGCGCTGGTGGCGAGATAGACGGCGGCCTTCTCCGACTCGCCGACCTTCACGCGCAGCGTGTAACCGGGGATGAAGTCCTCGTTGGGCGGATTCGTGAGCAGCGCCACGACGCCCGGCGGCTGCAGCGCCTCCGTCGCCGAGGTAGGGGCGCCGTCGGGCGCGGGTGGCACGCTGTCCGGGGGCACGACGCCCGCCACGGTGTCGCCGACGCGGCCCGGGAGGCGAATCTCGCCCGTGTTCCTGGCGGCGTGCGCCGCCCGATCCTGCTCGATGTGCGCCAGGCTCGCCAGGCGTCGCTGCACGCGCCGCTCCACGCGGCGCAGCGCCACGCGCACGGCGGTGCTGAGCCGTTCCGGGGTGAGGAGCTTCTTCGGGAGATAATCCAGGGCACCGAGCTGCAGCGCGCGCACCGCGGTGAGCTCGTTGCCATCTTCGGCGATCGCGATCACGGCGGGCGCCGCGGGCTGATCGCGCAGGCGGCGCAGCAGCGCGAGCCCCGGCGAGTTGGGATCCTCAGGGCTCGCGCCGAATCGGCAGCCGAGCATCAGCAGATCGCAGTCCCGTCCGGAGAAGGTCGCACACCAGCGCTCGAATTCCGCCAGGTTGAGCATGCTGACGCTGGCGCGCGGACACAGTACGTCGAGGTGGTGACGCAGCCATTCCGCATAGCGGACGTCGTCTTCGACGACCAGCATGCGAGCCGGCGGCGTGGGTCGGGCGCTCATTTGCGCACGATGCCGCAGTGCGGCGCCGCTGTCGCCCGTGACAGACGGATTCTGTGAAGCTCATTCTGTGAACTGGTTCAAGGTGTGAAGCTGTTCCCCAATCTCACGCGGAGAGATTCCGCGCGCGAGAGTTTGATGCTCATCCAACTTGGGCCAGTACAGGCCCTGAATCGAGCCTCCCGGAGCACAAAGTTGCTGAGAATCAAACTTTGCCCCGAGGGACCCTCATCTGCCGATAGCCAGCCCCGGGCCGGTCAATCCCGCTGTCATTCCCGCGTCAGCAGGAACCGCGAGCCCCGGTAGGAAAGGACCGCCCCGTCGGGCGTAATGCGCTCGACGTGCACGCCCTCGAGGGAGTCGCCTTCGCGGAGCTTGTGCATGTTGATGAGCACCCAGCGGTCCTCGGCGCGCTCGGCGTACGCATGCAGATCGAGGCGCAGCTGCGGGAGCTGGGTGCCGGACGCGGCGGCCAGCTGCTGGTAGAGCGGCACGCCGGCATCGGTGCCGCGCTTCACCCGCCCGAGGTTTCCGGACGGAGGCGGCTCGGCGGCCGGCGCAAAGTCATCGGGATTCGGCGGCGGCTCGGCCGCGGTGGCGGCTGCCGGTGACTCCGCCGGAACTTCGTCCTGGGCCGGCGCGGTCGCAACCCTGCGCGGCGCGGGCGCCGGCGTCGTGGCGGGTGGAGCTGCCGCTGCCGGTACGTTCATCGCGTTCACCGCGGGCGCTGCCGCGGCCGGCGCAACCGGGGCCGCGGCGAACGATGCAGCGGCCGGGGCTGGCGCGGCCTGGACGCGCGCTTCGGGCGGAACTGCCGCGTGCCGCATCAGGAGCCACGCCACGACGGCGAGATTGGCCACGAAGAGTAGCGCGATCGCCACCGCCCACGGCGGCAGCGCATGGCGCGGCGGCGCGACCTTCACCTCAAAGAGCGCGGGACCGCCCTGCCGCTGGCGGTCGCTTTCCGATTTCTTCAATGCGTCGAGAATGAAAGACATCGATCACCCGCCGTGAGTATCGGCCGCCGATAACAGCGGCACGCCCGGGCCGGCCACCGCGCCGGCGAGCGCGATCTGGGTTTCCCGGCCTGCAATCCCGTCGACCGACAGCTGGTGCTGGCGCTGGAACTCACGCACCAGTCCGGTGAGCTCGGCATCGAACACGTCGCTCGCCGGCGCGCCCGAGTCGCCGTGCGCGAGGTGCTCGAGGCTCTGGCGCAGCCAGCGCACGTCTGCGCCGCGCATCCCGGCCGACAGCGCCTTGACCGGCGAGCTCGCGGGGCGCCACAGCATGACGAAATCACCCAGCCAGAAGTGCGACAGCTCCCCTAAGCCTACCGACTGCGAGCCACCGAGATCGAGTCGCGCATGCTCGTCGTCGAGTCCCGTGAGCACGACCTGATGGCTGCTGCCGCCTGAGTCGCTCAGCATCAGGATCGCGGGATGGTTGTAGAGGCGCAGCTGGCCGAAGGAGCCGCGCGCGGCGAGGCACTCGAGGTGCTGGCGGGTCGCCTGGGTGCACGGGTCGGTGCCGTCGGCCTGATACCTCGCGCCCCAGAGAACAAAGAGCTTGCCGAATGCGCTGTCGGTGTCGGTCTCGGCGGCATGTGCGCCGAGCAGCTGCGCGAGCGTGGGGGCGGGAGGCGCCGCACTGACCCCGGTCGCCGGCGTGGCCGCGGCGGTGGCGATGACCGCCGCATCCGGCTTCAGGGCGCCCGCCGCGGCCGGGCGCGTGCCCAGTTCCCATGGCCCGAGCGCCCACAGCGACGCGGTTACCACCGCCAGCACCGCGGCGACCGCGGCGGCGGCCGCCCACGGCAGCCAGTACGCGGCGAAGCCGCGCCCGAAAACTTCCGCGGCGGCGCGGCGCACCAGCCGGCCCGTGACCCGATGGCGGTCGATGGAATAGGCGCCGAGGAGCGCGCGGTCGCAGATGACATTGATGACGCGCGGCACGCCGCGTGACAGGCGGTACACTTCGCCGAGCGCCCAGGAGCTCACGATGTCGGTGGTCGCGCCCGCGACCTGCAGGCGATGGCGCACGTAGGCGGTGGTTTCCTCGCGTGACAGGGGATCGAGGTGATAACGGCCGGTGACGCGTTGCGCCAGCTGGCGCAGCTCGGTGCGTGCGAGCAGCTCACGCAGCTCCGGCTGGCCGATGAGGATGATCTGCAGGAGCTTCTGCGTGTTCGTCTCGAGGTTGGTGAGCAGCCGCACCTGCTCGAGCACCTCGGGCGAGAGATTCTGCGCCTCGTCCACCACCAGCACCACGCGCCTGCCGGCGGCGTGCGCCTCGAGCAGGCGGCTCGAGAGGACGTCGACCAGGTCCTTCAGGCTCTGGCGCGAAACGCCGGGCACGTCGATGCCGAGCTCCTCGCAGATGGTCAGCAGGAACTCCGGCGCCGTCATCTTCGGGTTGAGAATGAGGGCGATCTCGGCGTCCTTCGGCGCCTGCGCGAGGAGCGAGCGCACGATGGTGGTCTTACCGGTGCCGACCTCGCCGGTGAGCTGCACGAAGCCGCCGGACTCGTTGATGCCGTACATGAGGTGCGCCAGCGCCTCGGCGTGGCGCTCGCTCAGGTAGAGGTAGCGCGGATCCGGGGTGATCGCGAACGGCTTCTCGTTCAGGCCAAAGAACTTCAGATACATGGTGCCAGATGCTACTCGATGGTATTTCCGCGGCGCAGCGCCCGCTCGCCGAAGCGCGCCCGCGCCTCATCGAGCGCCGTGTCGAGCCGCCCGGCACGGCGCTCCTGCTCGAACAGGCCGAGCTGGGAGGCGGGCTTCAGCTCTGTCAGGACCACGCCGAGCAGGCGAAGTTTCGCGCCCGGGTGCGCACCTAACCAGCGCTCGAGGAGCTCGGCCGCTACCCCGGCGATGACGCGCCCGGCGCAGGTGCTCGGCGCGATGGTGCGCTGGCGGGTGAAGGTCGTGAAGTCGTGGCGGCGGATCTTCACGCCGACGCACGCGGTAACGAGCTGCCGGCTGCGCAGCCGGACGCACGCCAGATCCGCCAGCCGCGCCAGCTGCGTCTGCAGCACGCGGGGATCGCCGATGTCCTCCTCGAAGGTGTCCTCGGCGGACAGCGACTTCTCCTCGACGTCCGGCAGCACCGGCCGCTCGTCGATGCCGGAGGCGCGCTCGCGTACGAGTGCGGTGTAGCGGCCGAACAGCGGCCACAGCACCGCGTCCGGCGCGCTGCGCAGCTCCGCGAGCGTGTGTATCCCGGCCGCCTCCACCCGCGCCCCGGTCTTGCGCCCGAGGCCCGGGAGGCGGCGCACCGAGAGTGGATCGAGCACCGCGCGCACCCGCGCCGGCTCCACCACCGTGAGTCCGTCGGGCTTCCCGAGATCGGAGGCGATCTTCGCCACGAGCTTGTTCGGCGCCACACCCACCGAGGCGGTGAGCCCGGTGAGCTCGCGGATCCGGTGCTTGATGCGGCGCGCGATCTCGACTGCTCCGCCGAGGAGCTCCTGGCTGGCGGTGACGTCGAGGAACGCCTCATCGAGCGACAGTCCCTCGACCAGCGGGGTGACCTCGCGGAACACGCCGAACACCGTGTGCGAGACCTCCTGGTAGCGCGCCATGCGCGGGCGCACGCAGATCGCATGCGGGCACAACTTCAGTGCGGTGCGCATCGGCATCGCCGAGCGCACGCCGAAGGGGCGCACCTCGTAGCTCGCGGCGGTCACGACGCCCCGGCCGCCGCTCCAGCCGACGATGACCGGCAGCCCGGCGATCGCCGGGTTGTCGTGCTGCTCGACCGACGCATAGAAGGCGTCCATGTCGACGTGCAGGACCGCGCGGCTCACGTGGCGGGCTCACTTCTCCACGTTGATCGTGATTTTCTTCGAGATCACCGCCGGATCGTGCGGGACATGGTTCTGATCGGCGAGCAGCAGCTGCAGGGTGTGCTTGCCGGGCGGAAGCGTCAACGAGGTCTCGGTCTGACCCTTGCCGAAGTGCCTGATGTTGTCGGTGGCCGGGAGCGGCGCCGCCATGTTGGCGGGCGCGTCAGTGTCGATCAGCAGGTGATGGTGCCCGGTGTTCTCGGACTTGACCCCGGCGGGCGCGATGCCCATGCCCTTGAGCCCGAACTGCACCAGCACCGGGCTCTTCACCCTGGCGCCGTCCTTGGGGCTGATGATGTAGGCCTCGGCGCCGGGGGGCGAGGGGGTGCGCTCCAGCGTGACCGCGGGGGTCTGGGCCCGGCTGAGCGGCACGGCGGCAAGCGATGCGGCGAGGGTCAGTGCAGCAACGATGAAAGTACGCATCATGATCTCCTTCACAGTGACAGTCCGCTGTACGCGATGGTGAGCGCGATCATCAGCACGCCGCTGATGAGATAGAAGAAACTCAGCGCCACGAGCTTGCCGAACGTGAGCCAGCGGCCCTGCCCGTAAGCCACCCGCATGGAACGATACACGTACCAGGGGATGTACAGGCAGAGCGCGAAGCGTACCCAGGATTCGGCCCAGGGCAGGAGCGCCCACACCCCCGCCGCGAGCAGCACCAGCAGGAAGGCGAATGCATGGTTGTGCACGAACAGCAGCAGGTGCTCGACGTAGTAATGCTGTGGCCGCCAGTACATGAGCATCATGCCTGCCGCGAGCAGCGGCAGAAACAGGAACATCGCCCGCGGCAGGTTGTGCAGGAAGGCATCGCGCACCGAGCGCCCGTCATCCAGCACCACCAGGCGGCAGGCGTGGGTTACCCGACGCAAGATCAAGTCTTGCCAGGGACCCTGATGGCTGAGGTCCGGACACACGCGCTCGGCCCGCTGCTGCGGGGACTCTTCGGGCTCTGCCTTCGCCATGGGGCCATACTCGTGACGCCCGGGAGCGACCGCAGCGCCGCTGTCGGCGCTGCGCGGCGCATCCAGATGCAGGACCGTCATCTTCTGGTGCGTGGCGCTGAACCAGATGAAGAACACCACCGACAGCACCAGGTACAGCCGCACCGGCGGCAGGTAGCTGACGCGCCGCCCGTCGAGGAACTGGCGGGTGAGAAACCCGGGCTTGAAGAGCAGCGCCCAGAGTGTACGCCACAGCCGCGAGTCGGCGTGCGTCACATCCTCCATCGCCACCATGAGGAAGTGCCACAGCGTGTGCATCGGCGGCTCGAGCCGCTGGCCGCACTTGCCGCAGTAGCGGTCCAGGACACTGGCGCCGCAGTTGTCGCAGCGTGGGGCCGCGGACACGGGCAAGGCAGGCGGGGCGGCGGCGGGGGCCGGAGTGCTCATGCGATGCAGGGCCACGGCTGGCCGACAGGCGAGTCGGAGACGATGCCCACTGTACGCATGACGCTCCTTTCCTCCTCAATCGAGCGTGAGTGCGCTGTAGGCGAAGTTGAGTACGAACATCACGAGGCCGAATACGAAATAGAAAAAGGACAACGCGGTGAGTTTGCCGAACGTCAGCCCAGGCCCCTGGCCATAGACGGTGCGCATGGAGCGGTACATGTACCAGACGAGGTACAGGAACACCGCGAGGTCTATCCATCCGGAGGCAAAAGGCACGAGCGCGCTCAGGCCCCAGGCGACGGGCAGGATGAGAAACACCAACGCATGGTTGTGCAGGAGCAACAGCAAGTGCTCGACGTAGTAGTGTCGCGGCCGCCAGTACATGAGCATCATGAGCGCCGCGAGCAGCGGCAGGAACAGGAACATCGTCCGCGGCAGGTTGTGGCGGAATGCCGCCATGAGGGAGCGGGCATTGTCGGCGCGAATCTTGAGACAGGCCCGTTGCATCGCGGGCCGGAGTTTCGCCTGCCACGGTCCCTGGTAGTCGATCATGCCGCATTCGCGCGCGGCACGCTGCTCCCGGGACTCACCGGGCCGTGCGGGAGTGCCGGAGAGGCTGGTCCCTTCATCGAGCGGTAGCACGCGCGCGGCCTTCGGCACGCCGTTGTCGGAGGTGTCAATCTGCACCACCTCCGGCTTCGAGTGCATGAGAGAGGCGCACAGGAAGAACACGACCGAGAGCACGAGGTAGAGCCGCACCGGCGGCAGGTAGCGGGCCCGGCGGCCAGCGAGGAACTCGTGCGTGAGGTAACCGGGCTTGAAGAGCAGCGCCCAGAGCGTGCGCCACAGCCGCGAATCGGCGTGCGTCACATCCTCCATCGCCACCGTGAGGAAGTGCCACAGCGAGTGCACCGGCGGCTCGACGCGCTGGCCGCAGTCGGCGCAGTAGCGGCCCGGAACGCTCGCGCCGCAGTTGTCGCAGTGCCGCACTCGCGGTGCAGGTGCGGCCGTCGCGGCCGTCGCAACCGAGTCCGCGGCGGGCGCAGCAAAGGGCGGGGCCTCGGCGGCGGCCGCCGGAGTACTCATGCGACGTGGGGCCGCGACTGCCCGGCGGCCAGCTGCGCCTCGAGCGGCTGCGCCTGGGTGCCGAGCTCCTCGGAGGCGAAGTCGTCGACGTTGATGAGGTCCATGGTCTTGCGATCGTAGTCACGCAGCGCCGCCGCCTCGGTCTCCGAGATGATGCCGACGCTCTGCGCCTGCTGGATCTGACCCGGCAGATCGAGCGCCGTGACCTTGCCGGTCTTGACGCCTTCGACGCGGATGCGCTTCAGGAGCGGCTCGAGCTGTCCGGCGAGCAGCATGGCCTCCTGCAGGAGGCCGAGCGGATTGCCCGGCTCGAGCGTCCAGTAGATGCCGTGGCAGAGCCACTCGCGCGCCTCGGTCGGCGCGGTGACGAGCGCGGCCACGCGATGAGCCAGCGCGTCACCGGGCGCGGAATAGATGAGGCCGCGGGGAAAGATGAGCGCGCGCATCACGCCGGCCAGTGCCCGGCTGGGGAAATTGCGCAGAAAGCCGTGCAGCTGCTCCTGTGCGTGATAGAGGAGATTGCGGCAGGCCCACTCGACTATGGGCAAATCCTCGGCGCGCCGGCCCTGGTTCTCGTGATGCTTGAGCACCATCGAGGCGAGGTACATCGAGGAGAGCACGTCGCCGAGCCGCGCCGACAGGCCCTCTTTCTTCTTGAGATAGCCGCCGAGCGTCAGCATCGCCACATCGACTGCGAAGGCGAACGAGGCGCTGAAGCGCACGATGTGCTGATAGTAGCGCGCGGTCTCGCCCGTGACCGGCGCGCGCGTGAAGCGCGCGTGGGTGAGCGCCATGATGAAGGAGCGCACCGCGTTGGAGATGGTGAAGCCGACGTGCCCGAACAGCGCGCGATCGAAGGCATCGACGCCGGCGGCGCGGTCGGGATTGCGCGCCGCGTTCATCTCGCGCAGCACGAACGGATGGCAGCGGATCGCGCCCTGGCCGAAGATGATGAGGTTGCGCGTGAGGAGGTTGGCGCCCTCGACGGTGATCGCAACCGGGATGATCTGGTAGCCACGGCCGAGATAGTTCTTCGGCCCCAGCATGATGCCCTTGCCGCCGTGCACGTCCATGGCGTCGTTGCCGACCTGGCGGCCCATCTCGGTGACGTGGTACTTGAGCATGGCAGAGGGCACCGAGGGTTTCTCGCCGCCGTCGATCGCACCGGCCGTCACCGAGCGCGCCGCGTCCATGGTGTAGGTGAGGCCGGCCATGCGGGCGATCACCGTCTCGACTCCCTCGAAGCGCCCGACGGGCATGTTGAACTGTGAGCGGATGCGCGCGTAGGCGCCGGTGGCCCACACGCCCGCCTTGGCCGCCCCGGTGGTGTTGGAGGGCAGCGAGATGCAGCGGCCCACCGACAGCTGCTCGACCAGCATGCGCCAGCCGCTGCCGGCCATGGCCGGTCCGCCGATGATGAAGTCGAGCGGCACGAACACGTCGCGCCCCTGGATGGGGCCGTTCTGGAACGGCACGTTGAGCGGGAAATGCCGCCGCCCGATGGTGACTCCCGGCGTCCCGCGCGGAATGAGCGCGCAGGTGATGCCGATGTCGGTCTTGCCGCCGAGGAGCCTGTCCGGATCGAACATGCGGAAGGCGAGCCCGATCACGGTCGCGACCGGGGCGAGCGTGATGTAGCGCTTGGAGAAATTCAGCCTGAGGCCGACGATCTCCGCGCCGCTCCACATTCCGCGGCACACGACCCCGGTGTCGGGAATGGAGGCGGCATCGGAGCCGGCGCGGGGACCAGTGAGAGCGAAGCACGGCACTTCCTCGCCGCGCGCGAGGCGCGGCAGGTAGTAGTCCTTCTGCTCTTCGGTGCCGTAGTGATTGAGGAGCTCAGCGGGCCCGAGGGAATTGGGCACCGCGGCGTTGGAGGAGGCGGTGGGGCTGCGGCTCGAGATCTTGACGAGCACGCACGAATGGGCGTAGGCGGAGAACTCGAGTCCCCCGTACTTCTTCGGGATGATCATCGCGAAGAAGCCGCGGCTCTTGAGCAGATCCCATGCTTCCGGCGGCAGGTCGCCGCGCTCGTGGGTGATGTGCCACTCATCGAGCATCCCGCATAGCTCCTCGCACGGTCCGTCGAGGAACGCCTGCTCGGCTGCCGAAAGCTGCGGCGGCTTGGCGGCGAGGAGCTTGCTCCAATCCGGCGCGCCGGTGAACAGCTCGCCGTCCCACCACACGGTGCCGGCCTCGAGCGCCTCCTTCTCGGTCTGCGACATCGACGGCAGGAGCTTGAGATATGCACCCAGGAAGGGGCGGGTGATGAGCGCTTTGCGCAGCGGCCGCACGTTCAAGAGCCACAGTCCCGCGAGCAGCACCCACAAGAGGCCCTTCCAGATGCCCGCCGGAGCACCGGCGGTGGTGTACAGCGCGAGCAGCACGGTGAAAGTAACCGTGAAGGCGAGCAGCGAGAGGCGCCGGTAGGCGAGGAACAGCACCGCGGCGACGAACACCAGCGTGATGAGGCCGCCGACCTGCGTGACCGCGTAAACGGCGGCCAGCACCACCAGCAGCGAGACGATCGCGCCTAACATAGCTATGTCCTCCTTGTCAGCCGAGCAGGTTCTTCACGCCGTCGCGCTCCTCGCGCAGCTCGGCGTGAGTGGCGTCCATGCGCTTGCGGCTGAACTCGTCGATGCTTAAGCCCTGGACGACACGGTACTCGCCGTTCGCGATCGTGAGCGGATATGAGTAGATGACGCCGGCCTCGATGCCGTAGCTGCCGTCGGACGCAACGCCCATGCTGACCCAGTCGTCCTTGGGCGTCCCATGCACCCAGGTGTGCACGTGATCGATCGCGGCGGAGGCCGCCGAGGCGGCCGAGGAAGCGCCGCGCGCCTTTATGACAGCGGCGCCGCGCTGCTGCACGGTCGGAATGAAGGTCTGCTCGATCCACTCGCGGCCGACCAGCGCGGGCGCGCTCTTGCCCGCCACCAGCGCGTGCGTGAGGTCCGGATACTGGGTGGCAGAGTGGTTGCCCCAGATCGTCATGCGGCGGATGTCCGACACGTGCGTGGCGGTTTTCTCCGCGAGTTGCGCCACAGCGCGGTTGTGATCGAGGCGCGTCATGGCGGTGAAATTGCGCGGATTGAGATCGCGCGCGTTAGCCATGGTGATCAGCGCGTTGGTGTTGGCGGGATTGCCGACCACCAGCACGCGCACGTTGCGGTCGGCGTGCCGATTCAGCGCCTTGCCCTGCGCGGAGAAGATCTGCGCGTTGGCGAGCAGCAGATCCTTGCGCTCCATCCCCGGCCCGCGCGGGCGCGCGCCCACCAGCATCGCGACCTGACAATCGCGGAACGCGACGTTCGCATCGTCGCTCGCGCTCGCACTCTCCAGTGTTGGAAAGGCGCAGTCGTTGAGCTCCATCAGCACGCCCTGGAGCGCGGGAAGCGCTGGGGTGATCTCGAGCAGATGGAGCCTGACGCGCGTGTCGGGCCCGAGGAGCGCCCCGGAAGCCACACGAAAGGCGAGCGCATAGCCGATCTGCCCGGCGGCGCCGGTGATCGCGACATTCACAGCTTGTTTCATGAGCGATTTTCTTTACGGCGAGGGAAAAAGGACCAGAAAGTTTAGCGTGTGCGCCCCTGGCAGCCCGCAAAAACGGCGTCCCTGTCTTGGCACACCCACCCTGCGCCCCGGGATTCGGGGGCCTCAGACCCCTATTCGGGGGTCCTAAGGTCATCTACTGGAGTAGCTTGACACTCAACTAGTGTTCTAGTAGTGTACGACACCAAGGAAGGCGACCTGCATGGTGCAGGGAGCCGAAGAGAGAGAAGCCAGTAGGAGATGACCATGAACGCACTCGCAACCCTGTATCGCAATACGGCCTGTGCCGCTGCCGCCGCCCTGATCTGCGTGCTGTCCAGCATGGCCTTCGTCGAGTCGACCGCCGTTGTCCCGGGCACGCAGCCCGAGTTCATCAGCATCGCTCACGCATCTTCGCCGTCCTGGTTCGGCAAGCCCGAGCCGGCCGTTTTGGTAGATTAGTCCGCTAGCCTCCCGAAACAGCCTCCTTGTCCACCAAGACGCCTGCGACGGCAATTATGGATCCGCAATGGGACAACAGCTCGCCGATCTACCGGCAACTGAGGGACCGCGTGGTCGCCATGATCCTCGAGGGCGTCCTGAAGGAAGGAGACCCGCTGCCCTCGGTGCGCAACGTCGCCGCGGACTTCCGCTTGAATCCGCTGACGGTGCTCAAGGGCTACCAGCAGCTGGTGGACGAGCAGCTGGTCGAGAAACGCCGGGGCCTCGGCATGTTCGTGAGCTTAGGGGCTCGCAAGGCGCTCATGAAAGACGAGCGGCAGCGCTTTCTCGAGGACGAATGGCCGAAGGTCTACGCGACCATCCAGCGCTTGGGTTTCTCGGGCGAGGAGCTGCTGCGCACCGGAGCCGCCGCACCCGCGACGCCTTTCCCGGCCGCGCCTTCCAAAGGGGAGCAAGATGACAGCGGTAATTGAGGCGCGGGGCCTCCAGAAGTCCTACGGCGCGACGCGCGCGCTGGACTCCGTGAGCTTTACCGTCGAGCCCGGCCGCATCGTCGGCCTCATCGGCCCGAACGGCGCCGGCAAGACCACCGCGCTCAAGGCGATCCTCGGCCTCACGCCCTTCGCCGGGGAGCTGCGCGTGCTCGGGCTCGACCCGCGCTCGCAGCGCGACCAGCTGATGCGCGACGTATGTTTCATAGCGGACGTGGCGGTGCTGCCGCGCTGGCTGCGCGTCGCCCAGGCGGTCGACTTCGTCGAGCACGTGCACCCGCGCTTCGACCGGAGCGTCGCCGAGAATTTTCTCACCAAGACCGACATCAAACGATCCAGCCGCGTCGGCCAGCTCTCCAAGGGCATGGTGACGCAGCTGCACCTCGCGCTGATCCTGGCGATCGACGCACGGCTCCTGGTGCTCGATGAGCCGACGCTCGGGCTCGACCTGCTGTATCGCCGCCAGTTCTACGACACGCTGCTCAACGACTATTTCGACAAGGAGCGCACCATCCTCCTCACGACGCACCAGGTGGAGGAGGTCGAGCAGCTCTTTACTGACGTGATTTTCATCAACCACGGGCGTTTCGCGCTCAACTCCTCGGTCGAGGAGATCGGCAGCCGCTACCGGCAGCTCCTGGTGAGCTCCGAGCAGGCGGCCCGCGCCCGCGAACTGCACCCGTTCTACGAGCGGGAAGTGTTCGGGCGGGTGGCGATGTACTTCGAGGGCCGCTCGGCCGCCGAGCTCGGCGCCTTCGGGGAGCTGCGCACCCCCTCGATCGCCGACCTGTTCGTGGCCAAGATGCAGGGAGTCTCATCCACGTGAACGCCAACGCCGCAACCGTCGCGCCCGCGCCTGCGCTCGTGCGCCGCGCCGGCCCGCTCGACTCCATCGTGACACTCGCACGCCGCGAGCTCTGGGAGCATCGCTCGCTGTGGATCGCGCCGCTGGTGGTGGAGGCGCTGCTGGCGCTCTCGCTGCTCTTCGGCCGAATCAACATGGACCTCCCGGACCAGGTGCTCACGGAGCAGCAGAGGATCGCCATCTTCACGATCGTCCAATGGGCGCTGGCGCAGCCCCTGTTCGTGGTGGCCGCGATCGTCGTCGGGTTTTACCTGCTCGACTGCCTGTACGCCGAGCGCAAGGACCGCAGCATCCTCTTCTGGAAGTCGTTGCCGCTGTCGGATGAGCTCACGGTCGGCTCCAAGTTCCTGGTCGCCGCCGTCGTCGTGCCGCTCGGGGCGTTCGTGCTCGCCGCCGCGGCGGATCTGGTGTTTGCCGCGATCCTCGCCCTGCGCGTCCCGGGGGCGCTCAGCTGGAGCACGTACGAGTGGCTGCGGACCGAGCTGGTGCTGCTGCTCGAGGTACTCCTCGGCGTACTGTGGTACTCGCCCATCGCAGGAGCGCTGCTGCTGTTTTCCGCCTGGATACGACGCAGCCCGATCCTGTGGGCCTCCCTCGTGCCAGTGGTGGCACCGATCATCGAGCGCATCGCCCTCGGCACCCACCACATCTGGAATTTCGAGCAGTATCGGGTCAACGGCATCTGGCACAACCTGGTGCGCGGACCGAACGTGTTTGGCAGCTTTCAGCACCTGCCCCCGGTGGGCATCGTCCTCGACACCTTCAACATCCGTGGCGCCTTCACCGACATCGACCTGTGGCTGGGAGTCGTTGCGGCCATCGTGATGGCCTATGCGGCCGCGCGCGTCCGCCGCTACCGCGACGATACTTGATCTCATTGGTGCGAAGGGCCTGCGGCCCTTCGCGCAGGCCAGCCCATCAACACTCTCGAGCCCGCGGGCAAAAGGCGGGGCTTTTGCCCGCTAGGTAACATGCCGGTTTGGCGCGAGTGACGCCGGGCCTGCGGCCCTTCGCGCAGGCCAGCCCATCAACACTCTCGAGCCCGCGGGTAAAGAGCGGGGCTCGATGCGCAGCAGTTCCGATCGCTTCAGCAGCCGAGCACTTCGTAGGAAGGCTGGCGCACGGGTCTTTGCCCGCTATCCGGCAGGCCGGTTTGGCGCGAGTGACGCCGGCCTGCGGCCCTTCGCGCAGGCCAGCCCGTCAACACTCGCTCCGCGCGAGGGATCGCGCTTATGATCCGCGCGTGTCAGCAACGGTTCCGAGAGCAGAGGCCGTCGAGGTCCGGCGTACCGCTGAAGGCCTGGAGCTCGAGCTGACGGGCGAGTGGAGCGTGCGCGAAGTCGCCGCGATCGAGGCCGCGCTCGAGACGATCGACGTGGCTTCGGTGCCGCGCATCCGCATCGCCGCGCAGGGGATCACGCAGCTCGACCTCTCCGGCGCCTGGGCGCTGCGCGGCTTCGTGCGGCGCGCGCGCCGCGCGGGTGCCGAGGTCGGCTTCCGCGGCACCCCGCCCGACCAGCTGCGTTTGGTGGACGAGACGCTGGCAGAGCACGCGACACCCGAGCCGGACGCAGCGCGGGCGACGGTAGCGCGCGCGGAGGCAGGCGACCGCGCCCTCGTCGCCATCGGCCGCTACGTGGTGCGCTCGGGCCACGACCTGGTCGGGGGGCTGGCCTTCCTCGGGCGCACCTGCATCACCTTAGCCTCGAGCCTGCTGCACCCGCGCAGGCTGCGGCCCGTCTCGATCGTCCGCCATGTGTACGACACCGGCATCACCGCCATGCCGATCGTGTCGCTCATCGCCTTTCTCATCAGCGTGATCATCGCCTACATGAGCGCCCAGCAGCTGCGCGGGCTCGGCGCCGATATCTATGTGGTGGACCTGGTTGCCATCGGCGTGCTGCGCGAGCTCGGCGTACTGCTCACCTCGGTCATCGTCGCGGGCCGCTCGGGCAGCTCCTTCGCGGCCGAGCTCGGCTCGATGAAGCTCAACGAGGAAGTGGATGCGCTCACAGCCACGGGCGCCGACCCGTTCGAGCTGCTGGTGGTGCCGCGCGTGCTCGGACTCGTGATCGCGCTGCCGCTGCTCACGGTGATCGCCGATCTCGTCGGGCTCGCGGGCGGGGCGCTGCTGTGCCGCTATCTGCTCGACATGCCGCTCACCCAGTACGTGAACCGGGTCAATGAGGCAATCTCGTCCACGACCTTCTGGGTGGGAATCTGGAAGGCGCCGGTGTTCGCGCTGCTCATCTCGATCGCCGGCTGCTACCGCGGCATGCAGGTGCGGGGCTCGGCGCGCGAGCTCGGGCACATGGTGACGGTGGCGGTGGTGCAGGCGCTGTTTCTGGTGATCCTGGCGGATGCCCTGTTCGCGGTGCTTTTCATGCGGCTGAAGATCTGATGGAACCCGTGGTGGAAGTTCGCGGGCTCGTGAACCGCTTCGGCAGCCAGGTGGTGCACGACGGGCTCGACATGCAGGTGCGCCCGGACGAGGTGTTCGGGATCGTCGGCGGCTCGGGCTCGGGCAAGTCGGTGCTGCTGCGCACGATCCTCGGGCTGCAGCGCCCGGTCACCGGCACGGTGTGCATCTACGGCAAGGACATCACGCAGCTCACCGAGGAGCAGCTGCGGCCCATCAAGGAGAGCTATGGCGTCGCCTTTCAGTCGGGGGCGCTGTACTCGGGGCTCACGATGCTGGAGAACATCCAGCTGCCGATGATCGAGCATCTCGACCTCCCGCCGGCGGCGCTCGAGGGCCTGGCGCTGCTCAAAATCCGCCTCGTGGGCCTGCCGGCAGACGCCGCCCGCAAATACCCGGCGCAGCTCTCCGGCGGCATGGTGAAGCGCGCCGCGGTAGCGCGCGCTCTGGCGCTCGACCCGCAGCTGCTGTTTCTCGATGAGCCCACCTCGGGCCTCGATCCGGTGAGCGCGGCGGCCTTCGACGACCTGGTGCTGTACCTGCACCAGCACCTGAAGCTCACCGTCGTCATGATCACGCACGATCTGGACAGCATCTTCCGTACCTGCAATCGTGTCGGGGTTATCGTGGACAAGCGCATGGAATCCGACACCCTCGAGCGCATCGTCGACTACCCGAACCCCTGGATCCAGGCCTACTTCCACGGCGAGCGGGCCCGCGCCCGGCTGGGAGCCGCACGTGGAGCGTGAGGCCAACTACGCCGCCGTCGGCGCCTTCGTGTTGCTGGTGACGCTGGCCGGGGCGCTGTTCGTCTACTGGTACTCCGACACGCGCGAGCACCGCGATTACAACCGCTACGAGATCTACTTCACCGGCAGCGTCAGCGGGCTGGAGAAGGGCGCGGCGGTGCGCTATCTCGGCGTGCCGGTGGGGCGCGTGAACGACCTGCGCATCGACCCGCGCGATTCGAGCCGCGCCGAAGTGATCGTCGACATCGATTCCTCCACGCCGATCTCGGAGCACACCGTTGCGGAGCTGCAGCTGCAGGGCGTGACGGGGCTGCTCTACATCGACCTCAGTGAGGACCGCAGCGGCAAGCGCATGGCGCCGCCGGTCGCGAGCCTTAAGTTTCCGGTGATCCGCTCGACGCCCTCGCGCTTCGACGTGTTCCTCGCCGGACTCCCCGAGCTGGTCGGCGCGGTCGGCAATCTCGTCAACCGCGCGGACCGCCTGCTGAGCGACGAGAACATCGCCGCGGTGACTTCCACGGTTGCCAACCTCGACAAGGCATCGGGGAGCCTGCCGCGCACGCTCAAGGATCTCAATTCACTGATCGCGGAGCTGCGCGGCGCGAGCACCGAGCTCGCGGCCAGCGCCGGTCTCGCGCACGGGATACTCCAGACCGTGGACCCGGACGTGCGTGCCTCGGCGCAGCGCATGCGTGCCATCGCCGACAGCCTCGCCGACGCCACCAGTCAGCTCGACAAGGCGATCGCCGAGAACCGCCAGGACATACGCGCGTTCACGCACCAGGGCCTGCCGGAAATCGAGCGCTTCGTGCGCGAGGGGCGCGCGGCCGCGCACGACATCCGCGAGCTCTCCAACAGCCTGCGCGAGAACCCCGCGCAGCTCTTCTATCAGCCGCCGCAGCGCGGCGTGGAGATTCCACGATGAGGCGGCTGGCGGCGGCTTTGGCACTGACGCTGGCCGGGACGGCGGCTTGTACCAACCTCTTTCACAGCGACGCCAAGCCCGAGCAGACCTACGTGCTGCGCGCGCCGTCGGCCGGAGCGGGCACGGACGGCGCGGTGGCTACGGCCACGGCGGCGGCGGGTCCACCTGCGGGGGTGCTCGCGCCAATGCAGATTGCGCACCCCCTCACGGCCCCCGGACTCGACGGTCCGCACATCATTCTGGTCCAGGCCGATCACCGCATGAACTTCTACCTCGGCAGCCGCTGGCCGGCGCCGCTCCCCGACATGGTCGAGGCGCTGGTGGTCGAGACGCTGCGCGCCTCGGGAGAGTGGCGGTCGGTGCAGGACTCCGGCAGCCCCTTCACCTCCGAGTACCTGCTCTCGATTTCGGTGCGGCGTTTCGAAGCCGACTACACCCGGGCGCGAACGGCGCCGCAGGTCGAGGTGGTGCTCGACTGCACGCTCGGGGCGCGTACCGGGCGGGAGCTCGTGACCAGCTTCGTGGCCGAGGGGAGCGCCGCGGCGGCCGGTGACCGCATGAGTGAGGTGATCGCGGCCTTTGAGACCGCCAGCAGCGCGGCTCTTACCTCGCTGTCGCAGCAGGCGGCCGCCGCCACGCGCGCCTTTGCCGAGCGCGGCACGGCGACGACGCGCTGAACTTAAGCTGCGGCGTTACGCCGAGCGCGGCGCGGCTGCTTCTTCGCTCCGGCGCAGCAGGTGCGCGAACGGCAGCGTGCCGGCGGCCTGGCGCGTGAGGAGCGCGAGCAGGTCGGCGGCCGTGCACGGCTCGCCGAACAGCCGCCCCTGGGCATAGAGGCAGGCGTTCGCCCGCAGGAACTCGAGCTGCGCGCGCGACTCGACTCCCTCCGCGATCACTTCCATCCCGAGCGAGCGTCCCATCTCGATGATGGTGCGCACGATGGTGGCATCGCCTGCGTCCTCGCTCGCATCGCGTACGAAGGACTGGTCGATCTTGAGCGTGCCGATCGGGAACTGCTGCAGCGCCGACAGCGACGAGTAGCCGGTGCCGAAATCGTCGATCGACAGGTGCAGCCCCATGGCAAACAGCTCGTCGAGCAGCCGCACGGTGCGCTGCGCGTCCGCCATCAGCGTGGTCTCGGTGATCTCCAGCTCGAAGGCGGTCGGCGACACGCCGTGGCGCCGGAACACCGAGCGGCAGCGCAGGATGAAGCTCGCCTGGCGCAGCTGCTTGAGCGACAGATTGAGCGAGATGCGCCCCGGATCGCCGCCCTCGCTCTGCATCTGCCGGTAGTCCATGCACACGCGGTTCAGCACCCACTCGCCGATGTCGAGGATCAGGTTGGTTTCCTCGGCGAGGGGAATGAACTGCGACGGCGGGATGTCGCCGTGTCCCGGCAGCCGCCAGCGCAGCAGCGCCTCGGCGCCGATGATGCGCCCGTTACGCAGGTCCACCTTGGGCTGGTAGCGGATCTCGAGCTCGTCGCGCTCCAGTGCGCGGCGCAGCTTGCTCTTGAGCATCAGCCGCTCGACCGCCGCCGCGTTCATCTCCGGCGAGTAGAACGCGAAGGTATTGCCGCCGTTCTGCTTGGAGTAGTACATGGCGGCATCGGCGTTGCGGATCAGGTCGATGACGTTCTCGGCGTCGCGCGGACAGAAGGCGATGCCGAGGCTCGCGGTCAGGAACACTTCCTGCTGGTTCAGCTGGAACGGCCGGCTCACCTCGGTGAGGATGGCGCGCGAGAGCTGCGCGATCGGCCCGCGGTTGTCGACATCGGCCGCCAGCCCGTCGACGCACAGCGCGAACTCGTCTCCCGCCAGGCGCCCCAGCACGGTTTCCTTGGGCACCGCGCGCGCCAGGCGCTCGGCCAGCACCTCGAGCACGCGGTCGCCGGCGGCGTGACCGAAGGTGTCGTTGACCTCCTTGAAGCGGTCCATGTCGAGGTACAGCACCGCCACGATCTGGCCGCTGCGCAGCGCGCGTGCGATGGTCTGCTGCAGCACGTGGTAGAACTGCATGCGGTTCGGGATCTTGGTGAGCGCGTCGTAGCGCGCCAGGTAGCGGATACGGCGCTCGGCACGCTTGCGGTCGGTGATATTGCGCGCCACGAAGATGTTGCCCTGGAACTGCGGGTCGTCGCTGGCGATCACCGAGCCGGTGAACGACACCGGGATGGTCTGGCCGCTGCGGGTGCGCACCACGGTCTCGCGCGTCTCCTGCGCCGCCTGCAGCAGGTCGAAGTTGGTCCGCTCGCGCTCCTCGAGGATCGCGGAAATGCCGCGCCCGAGCAGCTCCTCCTCGCTGAAGCCGAGGAGCTTCAGGGCCGCGGAGTTGGCGAGCTTGATGACGCCGTCCGGGGAGGTGACGAACACCGCATCCGTCATGCTGTTCAGCATGCTGTGCAGGTAGTTCTTGCTGATCGTCGACTGGCGCAGCCGCGCGCGCATGCGCTCGAAGGCCTGCTCGAGTCCGGCGAGCGAATCCTGGGCGCGCACCGCGACCGGGCGGGTGTAATCACCGACGCCGATGCGATCGGCGCTCTTGATGAGTGACTCGACCGGGCGCTCGAGCTCGCTCAAGGCGCGCCAGGCGAGCGCCGCCGCTGCGGCTCCCCCGCCGACCGCGATGAGCAGCGCGAGCCACCAGGTGAGGCTCGAGTGCGCGGCGCCCAGGGCGGCCAGCTCACCCGCGGGCGGCACGCTGACCACCGGCGCGGTCTGCTCGAGGGTCAGTGAGAGCCGCGCGAGCGTTTCGGGAGTCGTCGCTCCGGGGAAGCTCTCCATCATGAGTCGCACCGGCACCGTGACCTGGGCGCTCTGCGCGCCGCGCGCGGGTGGTGCGCCGCGCTCCCAGGAATACAGCGTTCCGCCCAGGCTCCGGTCGACGGAAATTGCCGTGACCGTGGGATCGTCGAGGAACGGCTGCAGGCGGCGGGCGATTCCGGCGGTATCCTGGGCGCGCACCGCGCCGGCGACCGAATCAGCGGCGTGGGCGGCGATGCTCTGCGCACGCGCCCTGAGCTCCGTGCCGACGCGCTCGCGCGCCGCACTTTCCGCGAGCGTGCCCAGGGCGGAGGATTCGGCCTGGTGGCGCAGGATCAGCAGCGCCGCGACCGCGGCGCAGGTAAGCAGCGCGGTGAGGAACGCGGCACCCGCATAGCGGAGTTTGAAGCTGGCGGCGGTCACTATTTATGCTTCTGCCCGGGAGATCGGCGTACTCCCGGACAGGATCCCCTGATTTGTGGGGATTCATCTTACTCGCCGCCCCGGTGGCGACGCCACCAGAGAAAAACTCAGTAGTTGGCCCAGACTCTCTTTATATACCCGAGCATCAGGTTGCGCATGGTCCCCATGGGATCCTCGACGGCGGCGAAGATCGGCGGCCGCCGCCGCAGCAGCTGCCAGTTCTCGCTGCGCAGTACCTGTCGCAGGAACTCGACGTTGCGATCGATCGCCTCGATATAGGGATTGCGCCCGTTGAAGAGGATCTCGAGGTAGCGGTAGGCCGCACCGAAATCACGGTCGAGGCGATTGCGGCGCGTCTCCTCGATGAAGTCCGGCGTCTGCCGCAGCAGGTCGAGCCCCGAGGCGTACTTCACCTGGCGATAGCCACCGGCGAAGGGCAGCGCCACGCCGCCCAGGACGAACTCGGCGTAGAGGCGATCGCGGCACTTCTCGAGATAACAGCGGTCGGCGATCTGCGCGATCATGTCCGCGGTGCCGACCAGATGGCCGACCAGCACGTCGCGCCGGTCGGCGAGCCGCGACTCGATCTGCGCGAACGGCACCTCGTAGCCGGTGAAGTGGATTATCTCGGTCGCCATCGGCACCCAGGCCCCGAAGCCGAGCACCGGCAGATACTCCTTGAGGAAGCGCGCGCCGCGCGACACGTGCACGCGGGTGAACTCGGCGCCGTTGCGCGATTCGCGCTCATCGGTGCGCCGCAGGTAACCGACGTCGTGGAAGAGTCCCGTGACAAGCCCGACGATGGCGCGGGCTCCGCCCAGGCGCGCTCCTTCCGGCTGCTGCCGCTCGTAGCCGACGGTCAGCCGGGCCAGCGCCAGTGTGATGTCGAGGGTGTGCTGGCGGTCGTGGTAGACGGTGTCGACGCCGTGGAATCCAGGGACCTCGCCGGCGAACAGTCGCTCGAAGTGCTCGAAGGCGCGCTCCACCGGCTCGAGCGACAGCCCGGGCCAGGTGGGCCGGTAGAGAGCCGTGACGGCGTCCAGCACCGCGCGCGGCGAGCTCACCTGCACCGTGTTGGTGACGTCGAAATCGCTGCGCCGCGTATTGAGCATGGTCGACCGAGGTGCCGTGAAGGATGAGTTGATGTTGGCCCTCCCCGAAAAGGGCGCACTGCGGCTGAACTTCCGCACAGTCTAGTTAGTTGCCGCCCCCGCTAACTGCGACGCGGCGCACAGTTTTCACCCCCGGCGGCGCCGGGCATGGTAAATAATCCTTCTGTTTCAATGAGTTCCGAACCTCACACGTCTCCCGATGGCGACACCGCGGGAGGCTGCCCGGGAAAATCGGCGATCACCGGCGCGTGATCGGAAGGCCGTTCGGCGCGGCGCGGCTCCCGATCGACCACGCAGGCGGTGCAGGCGGCGGCCAACGCCGGGTCCGCGAGCAGCAGGTCGATGCGCAGGCCGTGGTTGCGGCGGAAGGCGAGCATGCGGTAGTCCCACCAGCTGTAGGTTCCCGGCGGCTGCTCGAAGCGGCGAAATACGTCGACGAGCCCGAGGTCGAGGAGCGTGCGCAACGCACGCCGCTCCGGCTCGCTCACGTGCACCGAGCCGGCCCAGGCGGCCGGATCGTGCACGTCACGGTCCTCGGGCGCGATGTTGAAATCCCCGAGGACCACGACTTGCCGGTGCGCGGCGAGCTCCGCGCGCAGCCAGACGGCGAGCGCCGCGAGCCAGCGCAGCTTGTAGTGATATTTGTCCGAGTCGACGGTCTGGCCGTTGGGCACGTAAAGATTCACGACTCGCAGCCCGCCGGTGCTGGCGGCGAGCACGCGGCGCGCGGGATCTTGCAGCTGCGGGATGTCGGTCACGACCCCGGTGCAGGGCCAGCGTGAGAGCAGCGCCACCCCGTTGTAGGTCTTCTGGCCGCTCGCGAGCACCTGGTAGCCGAGAGCCGCGAGCTCCGCGCGCGGGAAATCCGCGTCCGTCAGCTTCGTCTCCTGCATGGCGAGCACGTCGACCGGAGTGCGCGCGAGCCATTCGAGCACCTGCGGCAGCCGCACGCGCAGCGAGTTCACGTTCCAGGTCGCGATGCGCACGCTCAAGCCGATGTGTTTCAGTAGATACGCAGCCCGCCGTACTTGCGGCGGATGCGCCGGTCGAGCAGGCGCCAGCCGAGGACAAAGCCGGCGCTGAGCGCCAACAGCGCCGTCGCGGCGAGCCACCCCCAGGCGCCGTGGACCGGCTGCGCGCCGGGTCCGGCCTCCTCCGGCGCAGGCACCGCCGCGGCCCGCTCGGCATCGAGCTCGGACTGCAGGCGGCTCACCTCCTGGCGCAGCGCCGCCAGCTCCGCGTCGTGCGGGCTCTCCTGCACAACCGGCGCCGCTGGCTTGGCCGGCGCAGGTTTCGGCACGGCGGGCCGCGCCGGCGGCGGCGGCTCCGCAGCTGGCGCCGGACGCTGCGCGGTTTCCGCCGGTGCAGCCTCGGTGGCTTCGGGCGCCGGGGGCGCGGTCGTGGGTTGTGCTTCAGCGGGCGGCGGCGGTGGGGCTTCAGGGGAAGGCTGCGCGTGCGCCGCGAGCGCGCACGAGAGCAGGCCGGCTGCGAGCGCGCGCCTCAAGCGCACCGCGAGCCCGCGGCCAGGATGCCGTGTTGCTTGAGGAGCGGGCGCACGTCGGGTGTGCGGCCGCGAAACTCGATGAACGCCTCGAGCGCGTCGCGGCTGCCGCCGCGGGACAGGATCGCATCGAGGAAGCGTTGCGCCGTGCGGGAATCGAACACGCCACTCTCCTCGAAGGCCGCGAACGCATCCGCCGCCAGCACCTCGGCCCACTTGTAACTGTAGTAGCCGGCCGCATAGCCGCCCGCGAATATGTGGCCGAAGCTGTGCGGGAAGCGGTTCCACTCCGGCACCGGCACGACCGCGACCTCGCGGCGCACCTCGGCGAGGATCTCGAGGACGCGCGCGCCGCGCTCGGGCGCGTACTCCGTGTGCATGCGGAAGTCGAACAGCGCAAATTCCAGCTGCCGCATCATCGCGAGCCCCGCCTGGAAGCTGCGCGTGGCGATGAGGCGCGACTGCATCTCCCGCGGCAGGGCCGCGCCGCTCTCGAAGTGGCCCGAGATCTGCTGCAGCACCTCCGGGTGCCAGGCGTAGTTCTCCAGGAACTGGCTCGGCAGCTCCACCGCGTCCCAGGCCACGCCGTTGATGCCGGCGAGGCTCGGGTAGTCGACCCGGGTCAGGAGGTGATGCAGCCCGTGCCCGAACTCGTGAAACAGCGTCACCACGTCGTCGTGGGTGAGGAGCGCAGGTCTCCCCGCGCCCGGCGGCAGGAAATTGCACACCAGATAGGCGACCGGGAGCGCCGCCCCCGAGGCGAGGCGCTTGCGCCCGACGCACTCGTCCATCCAGGCGCCGCTGCGCTTGTTGGGGCGCGCGTGGGCATCGAGGTAGAAGCTGCCGAGCGGCACGCCCGCGGCGCTCTCTATGTCGAAGAAGCGCACGTCCGCATGCCAGGCCGGGACGCCGGCGCGCTCGCGGATGCGCACGCCGAACAGCCGCTCCGCGACCGCGAACAGCCCGCCGAGCACCCGCGGCAGCGGAAAGTACGGCCGCAGCTCCTCCTGCGACACGGCGAAGCGCGCGCGCTGCAGCCGCTCGGAGTGGAAGCCCACGTCCCAGGCCGCGAGCGGCGCGTGCGCGAAGTCCTCGAGCTCGGCGAACTCGGCGACCGCGGCGGGGCGCGCCGAGCGCGCGAGCTCGTGCAGGAACTCGAGCACCTCGGGGACGCTGCGCGCCATGCGGGTACTGAGCGCGTACTCGGCGTAGTTGGGGAAGTCGAGGAGGCGCGCGGCCTCGTGCCGCCGGCGCAGGATCTCCTCCATCACCGAGGAATTGTCCCAGCGGCGCCCGCCCGGCCCGCGGTCCGAAGCGCGCGTGGTCCACGCCTCGTAGAAGGCGCGGCGCAGAGCCGCGGATTCGGCATCGGTCAACACCGCGACGTAGGTCGGCTGGTCGAGGGTGAGAACCCAGCCGCTCAAGTCGCGCTCGTGGGCACGGCGCGCGGCCAGCTCGATGAGCATCTCGTTCAGGCCGCGCAGCTCGTCGGGGTCGGTGACGTGCCAGCTCCAGGCGTTGGCGGCGTCCAGCACGTTCTCCTCGAATTTCGCCTGCAGCTGCGTGAGCTCCTGCATCACGGTCTTGAAGCGTTGCTTCTGCGCGGCCGGCAGGCCGACGCCGGCGAGGCGAAAGTCCCGCACCGCGTGCTCGATGACCCGGCGCTGCACCGGTGCGAGCGTGGCGGCGTCGCGCTCGGCGATGGTGCGGTAGGCGCGGTAGAGGGGCTCGCTCTGCGCGAGATCGGTCTGGTAGGCGGACAGCAGTGGCAGGCAGGCGTTGTAGCCGGCCCGCAGCGCCTCGGAATTGAGCACCGCGTTCAGGTGGCTCACCGGCGACCAGGTGCGCGTGATGCCGTGCTGCAGCTCTTCGAGGGGCTCGATCAGAGTCGCGAAGGTGGGCTTAGGGAGAGCGGCGAGCTCGCCGATGCGCGCACGGCTGCGCTCGAGGAGCTCGCGCACCGCCGGCTCCACATGCTCGGGACGGATCTGCACGAAGCGCGGCAGCGGATCCTGGCCAAGTAAGGGGTTGTCCATGCGTGGCTCCATTGTAGCCGACCGCACCGGCGGGACCCGCGCCCGAGGGCTCCTCATATAACATGGCTGTCCGAGGTGTCTATGGGCGAGAAATTCGACCTGGTGGTGATCGGTGGCGGCAGCGGAGGGCTCGCGGCGGCGCAGCGCGCGGCCGAACATGGCGCCCGCGCCGTGCTCATCGAGTCCGGCCGCCTCGGGGGCACATGCGTGAACGTCGGCTGCGTGCCGAAGAAGATCATGTGGAATGCGGCGGACCTCGGCGGCGCTCTGCACGATGCGCGCGAGTACGGATTCAATGTCGAGGCGGCGGGCCACGACTGGCACTCGCTCAAGGGGAAGCGCGACGCCTACATCACGCGCCTCAACGACCTCTATGCCGCGAACCTCGCCCGCCGCAACGTCGAGCTGCTGCGTGGCCGCGCGAGCTTCCTCGATGCGCGTACCGTGAGCGTCGCCGGGCGAACTTTAGCGGCGCCGCAGATCATCATCGCGACCGGCGGCCGTCCCGAGATGCCGCAGATCCCCGGGGCGGAGCTCGGCATCACCTCCGACGGCTTCTTCGAGCTCGAAGCTCTGCCAGCGCGCGTGGTGGTGGTGGGCGGCGGCTACATTGCGGTGGAGCTGAGCGGCATCTTCGCCGCGCTCGGTGCGCAGACCACACTGGTGCTGCGCGCCACGACGGCGCTGCGCGCCTTCGATCCGATGATCGGCGAGACGAGCGTCGCGATGCTGCGCGAGGCGGGCGTCGCGCTGGTCACCGGGGCAGTCCCCGGGTCGCTCGCACGCGGCGCCGGCGGCGTGCTCACCCTCACGCTCGCCGACGGCCGCAGCGTCGGCCCCTGCGACTGCGTGCTGTGGGCCGTGGGCAGGCAGGCGGCGGTCGCGGATCTCGCCCTGGGGCGCGCCGGAGTGAAGCTCGAGACGCACGGTTTCGTCGCCACCGACATGTACCAGGCGACCAGCGCCGCCGGCATATACGCCATCGGCGACGTCGCCGGGCGCGTGCACCTCACCCCGGTGGCGATCGCCGCCGGCAGGCGCCTCGCCGATCGCGTGTTCGGCGGCCAGGCGGGCCGCCATCTCGACTATGACTACATCCCGACGGTGATCTTCGGGCGTCCGCCGATCGGAACGGTCGGGCTCGCCGAGCCCGTGGCACGCGCGCGCTACGGGCACGACGCCGTCAGGGTATTCCGCTCGAGCTTCGTGCCGCTCTATCACGCCGTAACCCAGGCCCGCCCGCGCACCGAGATGAAGCTCGTGACGGTCGGCGCCGAGCAGCGCATCGTGGGCCTGCACGTGGTGGGAGCGGGGGCCGACGAGATGCTGCAGGGATTCGCCGTGGCGGTGCGCATGGGCGCCACCAAGCAGGACTTCGACGACACCGTGGCGATCCATCCGACGAGCGCGGAGGAGCTGGTCACAATGCGCTGAAGCGCAGCCGGCAAAAACGACGCTTTTTGCCGGCGGCAATCGAAGTGATGTCCGCCGAAATCGCTTCCTGCGATTTAGGCCCATGAATCAGAGGCTCGCGGACCGCTCCTTGAGCGCCGCCAGCACCGTGGCCGTCGCCGGGCGTATGCCGCGCCACAGGCGGAACGCTTCCGCCGCCTGCTCCACCAGCATGCCCCAGCCCTGCAGCGCCTGCGCGCAGCCGTGCTCGCGCGCCCAGTCGACGAAGGCGGTCGCGGCGCGGCCGTAGGCGAGGTCGTAGCACACCGTCGCGCGGCCGACGGCGCCGGCCGGCACCGGCGGCATCTCGCCCGAGAGGCTGGCCGAGGTCGCGTTGACGATGAGATCGAAGGGCTCGGAGCCGACGTCCTCGAAGCCCACGCCGTGCGTGGCGCCGAGGTCGGCGAAAGCGGCGGCGAGCGCGGTGGCGCGCTCGGGCGTGCGGTTGGCGATGACCACGAGGCTCGGCGAGAGGCCGAGGAGCGGCGCGAGCACGCCGCGGGTGGCGCCGCCTGCGCCGATGATGAGGATGCGGCGGTTGGTGATTACCAGCCCGAGGTTGTCGCACAGGTCGCGCACCAGGCCCACGCCGTCGGTGTTGTCGCCGAGGATCGTGCCGTCGTCGCGCAGCGCCAGGGTATTGACGGACGCGGCGTGCGCCGCGCGCGTGGTGAGCTCATTCGCTGCTTCCACCGCTGCGATCTTGTGCGGCACGGTGATGTTGAGTCCGCGGCCACCGCGGTCGAAGAACCCGGCGACGAATCCCGCGAACTCGCCCGAGGTCACGTCGTACATGCGATAGCTCATGGCCTGCCCGGTCTCGCGCGCGAACATGCCGTGAATGAACGGCGACAGGCTATGGCCGATCGGATGCCCGACGACTCCGTAGGGATCGGGTGCGGCGCTCATTTAAACTATTGTGACAGCATCCGGACATCCGTGCCTCCGGAAGCCCCGGCGCCCAACGCCGCGACCAGCTCCGGCAGCCAGGCGCGCATGCGTTCCCCGGTCTGCCAGGGCGGATTCACGACGAGCAGTCCCGAGCCATTGAGCGCCACGCGCGAGTCGCGCGGATACAGCCACAGCTCCGCGGCGAGCGTCGGCGCCGCGACCGCGCCCGCCCAGTGCGCATGCCAGGCGCCCGTGACGCGCTGCTCCTTGATCGGGTACCAGAGGGCGAACACGCCGGTCGCGAAGCGCTTGAGCCCGTCGGCGACCGCGGCGGTGACCCTGGCAAACTCCGCGCGCGTCTCCTCGAACGGAGGATCGATGAAGATGAGTGCGCGCCGCTCGGGCGGCGGCAGCGCCGCGCGCAGCAGCTTGAGTCCATCGCCCTGCTCGATGCGCACGCGCGGCCTCGCCGGCTGCGCCGCGGCCGGCCAGCCAGCCGATGCGACGGCAAGCTTGAGCGCCTGCGCCTCCGCCCCCTGCCACTCGACGAATACCGCGCGGTCCTGCGGCCGCAGCTCGCTCAAGGCGATGAGGGGCGACCCCGGGTAAAAGTGGCTGAACGCGCGCGCCGCGCGCACCTGGACGAGCAGCTCGGCGTAGTGTCGCAGCTCCGGCGCGCGGGGCGTGCTCGCGAGGAAGCGGCCGATGCCGGCGGCCGCCTCGGCGCCGCCGCCGGAAGTGTCGTAGCTGCCGCGGCCCGCGTGCGTGTCGAAATAGAGGAAGCCCTTCTCCTTCCTCTTCAACGCCGCCAGCAGCGCGAGCAGCGTCACGTGCTTGTGCACGTCGGCGAAGTTGCCTGCGTGGAAACTGTGGCGGTATTTCATGGCCGGCGGCGCGACTTGCGCGCCGCCCGCACGGGTGTGGTCCTGACCGGGGCGGCCGCCGCCGCACGCTCGCACAGGGCGCGGAAGCCCGCCGCGACGTATGGCGTCAACCGCTCATGCACGCTGTCGAGGTCGGAAGAGCGGCACAGTCCCCCGGAGAGCTTGTCGATGCGGCCGGTCTCGGCGAAGGTCAGCGTGAGGGCCCCGGTGAGGAACTGATAGCCCCAGTAGATCTCGCGCGGCGGGCATTCGGGCAGGGCCTCGCGCAGCACGGCGATGAATCTGTCGACCAGCGGGTCGAAGTGGCGCGTCATCATGAGCGGGCCGAACTCCGGCGAGTTGTTCACGTAGGCGACCAGCGCGAAATAGCTCTTCCAGCCCGGGCCGCCGCGTGCGGAGCGCTCGAGCAGCGGCTGGAAGAAGGCATCCGCGATCGCCTCCAGCGACGGGGCGGCCGGCAGCGCGGCCCGCCGCACGTCCTCGAGCAGCTCGAGCCGCTCGCGGTTGAGCACCCCGGCGCGCCGCTCGAACACCGCGGTAAAGAGCTCGCGCTTGCCGCCGAAGTGGTAGCTCACCAGCGCGACGTCCACCCCCGCCGCCTGCGTGATGTCGCGCAGCGAGACGCCGTAGAAGCCGCGCTGCGCGAACAGCTGCTCGGCGGCGTCGAGGATGCGCTCCTTGGCCGGCCGGTCCGCGGTTTTCTTCTTCATTCTGGTGCGCTGCAACATTGGTTGAGACCCGCGACAGTTTCCTGTGAATCGCCGCCGGCGGCAAACGTCGCAACCGCCTTGACGAATTCAACGGTTGTTGAATATATTCTCAACAGTTGTTGAATGATGGCTCGGGGGGATCAGATGGACAAGAAAGCACGGGCGCCGCTCACGGTGTGGCTCATGGTCTGCGGCACGATGCTCCTGCCGGCGGCACTGCCGGCACAGACGGCCAGCGGGGGCGCGGCCGCCCCGGCGGAAACCGCCGCCGAGAGCGCCGGGATCCAGGAAGTGGTGGTGACCGCGCGGCGGCGCACCGAGAACCTGCAGGACGTGCCGCTCGCGGTGACCGCCATCAGCGCCAATACCCTGACGCAGCAGAACGTCACCACCCTCGAGGACCTCAACTCCTTCGCGCCGAACTTCAAGATCAGCGCCGACCGTGCTACCAACGCGACCATCAACGTCTACATCCGCGGCGTCGGGCAGAGCGATCCGCTGTGGGGCTTCGAGCCGGGGGTCGGCGTGTACATCGACGACGTATACCTGGCGCGGCCGCAGTCGGCGCTGCTCGACGTCTACGACGTCGACCGCATCGAGATCCTGCGCGGCCCGCAGGGCACCCTCTATGGCAAGAACACCATCGCGGGCGCGATCAAGTACATCACCCGTGACATCGTCGGTCCCGGCACCGCGACCGCCAGCGTCACCGCCGGCAACTACGGCGAGCTCGACGAGCGGCTGTCGTTCTCGACGCCCGTCGTCGAGGACCACGTGTACTTCGGTGCCGCCGCCGCGAACCTCAAGCGCGACGGCTTCGGCCAGGTCGTAGACTCGACCAGCCCCTACAACCACAACGGCGAGGATGTTTCCAACAAGGACGTGCTGGCGGCGCGCGGCAACCTCACGCTGCTGTGGGGCTCGAGCTCGAAGCTGCGGCTGCTCGTCGACACCGTCCAGGACAACTCCCACGCGACCGGCGGGCAGCGGCTCAACAGCTTCCTCGCGCCCGAGCTCGACAGTCGCTTCGACACCCGCACCGACATGCCGGTCGACCGCGACCGCTACCTCCGCAGCGGCGAGTCCGCCACCTACACCCAGGACCTCGCGCCGAACCTGACGCTGAAGCTGGTGGGCGCCTATCGCGAGGGCGACGGCCGGCAATTCATCGATTTCGAGGAGCTCAACGCGAACCTCTTCCAGGTGCCCGGCCACTTCAGCGATCACCAGGGAAGTGGGGAGGGTCAGCTCACCTACAGCAACGACCTCGTGAAGGCGGTGGGCGGCGTGTTCTACATGAATAGCACCGCCTGCGGCCAGTACGACGCCTCGGTCGGAGTGCTGGCGGCGCCGCCGCCTGCGGGCTTCGGGCTCTACCTCACCTCGCTCACCGCTGGCTGCGTGAAGACCAAGACCAGCGCGGTGTATGCCGATACCGCCTGGAAGCTCACCGACCGGCTCAACCTCGACGCCGGCCTGCGCTGGAATCAGGACGACAAGACCGGCTCGGTCTACGTCGCGCAGTACGCGAGCTTCGCGCCGACGCAGCTGCTCGCCAATCAGACCTTCTTCGATCCGAGCCAGGTGCCGGCCGGCTTCTTCCCCTTCGGCGGCGGACTGAACGGCGTGCCGGGACTGGAGAGCGATTACACCAACAGCCGCACCTTCTCGAACGTCTCGCCGCGCCTCGGTCTCGATCTGCACCTCGCGCCGCACGTGCTCGGCTACTTCGTCTACAGCAAGGGCTTCAAGAGCGGCGGCTTCGACATGCGCGGCAACCAGCTCGCTTACCCGGCGACCAGCAACGGCTACAACTCCGAGACCGCCGACAGCTTTGAGCTCGGCGTGAAGTCGACGCTGCTCGACGACAAGCTGCAGCTGAACGTCACGGTGTTCTACGATCCGTACAAGGACGCGCAGATCGGCATCCAGGGCTTCGAGCCCGTCGGTGGCGTGCCGACCAACGTGACCGCGGTGCTGAACGCCGGCAAGCAGATCAACCAGGGCGCGGAGCTCGAGTCCATCTGGCGCCCGCTCGCCCCGCTCGGCTTCGTGACCACGGTCGGCTATCTCGACTCCTATTATCAGGATGTCGTCGGCTGCATCCCGGGGAGCCAGTTCCCGGCGGGCGTGCCCTGCGACCCGACCCTCAACACCGCGAGCTTCAACCGCCCGATCAACGCGCCGCTGTGGACGCTGTCCGAGACCGTCAACTACACCTGGGCGCTCGGGCCGGGGACGCTGCTGGCACACGCGGGCTGGGACTACCGCACCCTCAACAAGGTCGCCAACACCACCGCCTCGATCACCGACCAGCCGGGCTATGGTCTCCTCAACGCCGGGCTCGCCTGGAGCTCCTCCGACAACGCGTGGCGCTTCGCGCTCGAGGGCAAGAATCTCCTCGACCGCTGGTACCGCGTGGCGGGCTACGACTTCGGCGACGTGGGAACCGGGCTGCTCGGCGGCGTGAGCCAGATCGGCTTCTACGGGCCGCCGCGCACCTGGACGGTGACGGCGCAGTACCACTTCTGACGGTACCGCCGACGTCAAGGGTACGCCGATGGGCTGGTTCGAGGCGCCGGAGCCGCTGCTGCCGGAGCTGATCGCTCGCCACGGGCGCTGGCGCGCCGCGCGCACGGCGCTGGTGGAAGGGGAGCGGCGGCTCAACTGGGCCGAGCTCGAGCGCGACACCGCCCGGATCGCCAACGGGATCACCGCGCTCGGACTGCGCGCCGGCGAGCGCATCGCCATCCTCATGGATAACAGCCTGGAGACGGCGCTGGTGATCTTCGGCATCCTGCGCAGCGGATGCGTCGCCGTGCCGCTCAACGTGTCGGTGAGCGATGCCGCGGTCGGCGCCATGATCGAGGACGCGCGGGCGCGCGCCGTGTTTGCCTCAGGCGCGCACTGCGCGCGCATCGATGCGCTTGCCTCGGCGGGGACGCGCAACGCGGCCGCGGTCCGTGTGGCACACCACTCTCCGGGGCCGCCCTGGATCGAGCTCAACAGCTGGTGCGCCGCGCAGTCCTCGGCCGCGCCGGGTGTGGCGCTGAGCCCGCAGGCCGAGTGCAACATCATCTACAGCTCGGGCACCACCGGCGTGCCGAAGGGCATCGTCCACAGTCACCGCTGCCGTCTCAACTGGGCGGTGGACTGTGCGCTGACGCTGCGCTACCGCAGCGACTGCGTCACGCTGTGCTCACTGGGCCTGTTCTCCAACATCAGCTGGGTGGCGATGCTCTGCACGGTGCTGGTCGGCGGGACCATCGTGATCATGCCGCATTTCGATGCTGAGAGCTGCGCGGCGCTCATCGCGAGCGAGCGCATCACCCACGGCAACTTCGTGCCGCTGCAGCTCGAGCGGCTGCTGGCGCTCCCCGACCTCGGACGCCATGACCTCGACAGCCTCGATACCATCATGTGCTGCGGCTCGCCGCTGCCGCTCGAGGTAAAGCGCGAGTTCCCGCGCCGCACGGGAGCCATCCTCATCGAGCTCTACGGGCTCACCGAGGGTCTGTGCACGATTCTCGCGCCCGAGGACTTTGCCGCGAAGACCGCCTCGGTCGGCAAGCCCTTCCTCGGCACGGATCTGCGCATCATCGGCGAGGACGGACGCGAGCTTCCCGCTGAGGCCGTGGGCGAGATCGTGGGCACAGGTCCGCTCCTCATGCAGGGCTACAACGGACGCGACGAGGCGAGCGCGGAGGCCAGCTGGGAGGGCCCGGACGGACGCCGCTGGCTGCGTACCGGCGACCTCGGCTATCTCGACGCCGACGGCTTCCTGTATGTCGTTGACCGCAAGAAGGACATGATCCTCTCGGGCAGCCAGAACGTGTACCCTGCGGACATCGAGCAGGTGATGCGCGGCCATCCCGACGTCGCGGAAGTGGCGGTGGTCGCAGCACGCAGCCGCAAGTGGGGCGAGACCCCCGTCGCGATCGTGGTGGCGCGCTCCGGCAGCGCCCCCGACCGGCAGGCACTGATCGACTGGACCAACGAGCGGGTCGGCAAGCAGCAGCGCATCGCCGACGTCGTGCTGCGCAGCGCACTGCCGCGCAACGCCAACGGCAAGGTCCTGAAGCGCGAGCTGCGCGCCGAGCTCGCCGGACGCGAGTACTAGTTATATCGGACGAAATCGCAGGAAGCGATTTCGTCAGACATTACTCCGTTGCCGGCGGGCAAGAGGCGCGACTCTTGCCGCCTGTGCATCAGGGAGCGATTTCGTCGGACATTACTTCGGTTGCCGCCGGCAAAAAGCGTGGTTTTTGCCGGCTGCGCCTTCGAGGAGTGAGCATGGGGGCGGCCGAATACTGGTTCGACAGTCAGGATGGCTTGAGGCTCTTCAGCCGCGTCTACCCGGCGCCGGCGGCGGCGGCGCCCGTCGTGCTGTGCCTGCATGGCCTGACACGCAACAGCCGCGACTTCGAGGATCTCGCGGCGCACCTAGCGGCTCGCTACCGGGTGATCGTGCCGGATGTGCGCGGACGCGGGCTCTCGGCGCGCGATCCCAACTTCCAGAACTACCAGATTCCCGTGTACCTCGCTGACCTGCAGCGGCTGCTCACGGGGCTCGGGGCGGCGCGCGTGACCATCATCGGCACCTCCATGGGCGGTCTCATGGCGATGGTGCTGGCGGCCACGCAGCCCGCGCTGCTCGCCGGCATCGTGCTGAACGACGTGGGTCCCGAGGTGGACACGTCCGGGCTCGAGCGCATCCGCGGTTATGTTGGCAAGTCCCCTCCGGTACGCGACTGGGCCGGCGCCGTGGCCCAGGTACGCATGGTTTACGGCTCAGCCTGGCCCGGGCTCGATGATGCGCGCTGGGAGAAGCTCGCGCGTGCCAGCTACCGCGCCGACGCACAGGGCGTGCCGCAGCCCGACAGCGACCCGCTCATCGCCGAACCGCTCAAGGACACCTCCAAGGCCGCGCCGGACCTGTGGCCGCTCTGGGGGGCACTCGCCAAGGTGCCGATGCTCGCGATCCGCGGCGCGCAGTCCGACATCCTGAGCGCCGCGACGCTCTCGCGCATGCAGCGCGAGAAGCCGGACCTGCGCACGCTCACGGCCGCCAATCGCGGCCACGCGCCGCTGCTCGATGAGCCGGAGTGTGTGCAGGCGATCGACGATTTTCTGGCCGCGCCGCCGCGCGCGCCGGGCCAGACTTAAGCTACTTGACGCCGCGCGCGCGCGCGGCCGCGGCCTTCAGTTTCGGGCGCTTGCGCGCTGCGCTCTTGTCCGAGGCGCTCTTGGCGGCCACGTGTGGCTTGCGCGCGCTGCGCGTCGAGGGCCTCGGCCGGGCGCGGGCGGCTGCCTTGCCCGCTGCTGCGGCGCGTGGCGCCGGCCTGGAAGCCGTCGCCGCCGCTGCGCGCTTGCCCGCGGCGCCTTTGCCCACCGCCGCGGCCGCTGCCGTTACATCAGCCGCCGCCGTCGCGCCGGTAAGCTTGCCGCGGCGGAAGCGCCCGAAGCGCGCGCCGCGCTCCGGTGCCGCGGCGAGCAGCGCCGTGCATTCCTCGAGCGTCAGGCTCTTCGGGTCGCGCTCCTTCGGCACCTTGGCGTTTTTTTTCTTATCGGTGATGTACGGTCCGTAGCGGCCGTGCAGCACCTGGATGCCGTCCTCGGGGAAATCGCGGATGAGGCGCGCCGCATCCGCCTCCTGCTTGAGGCGGATGACCTCGAGCGCGCGCTCGAGCGTCACGGTGTAGGGATCGTCCTCTTTGAGCGAGACGAACTTGCTGCCGTATTTCACGTAGGGGCCGAAGCGGCCCACATTGGCGATGACGGTCTCGCCCTGCGCGGTGGTCCCGAGCGTACGCGGCAACTTGAAGAGCTCCATCGCATCCGCGAGCGTGATCGAGTCCATCTTCTGCCCGGGGCGCAGGCCCGCAAAGCGCGGCTTCTCCTCGTCGTCCTTGGTGCCGATCTGCACGAATGGGCCGAAGCGGCCCATGCGCACCGTGATCGGCTTGCCGCTCGCGGCTTCCCTGCCGAGCTCGCGCGCCTGGGCCACCTGCTCGCGGGTGACGGTCTTCTCGATCTTCTCGACCTGCTGGATGAACGGCTTCCAGAACTTCGCGAGCGGAGTCGTCCACGGCTCCTCGCCGCGCGACACCGCATCGAGCTCATCCTCCATCGCCGCCGTGAAGCCGTACTCGACGTAGCGGTGGAAGTGATGGGTGAGGAAGCGGTTGACGATCTTGCCGATGTCGGTCGGCACGAAACGGCGGCTGTCCATCTCGACGTACTCGCGGTCCTGCAGCGTCGAGATGATCGAAGCGTAGGTGGAAGGGCGGCCGATGCCGTGCTCCTCGAGGGCCTTCACCAGTGAAGCCTCGCTGTAGCGCGGCGGCGGCTCGGTAAAATGCTGCTCGGCCGTGAGCGCGGTGAGCGCCACGCGCTCGCCTTCCTTCATCGGCGGCAGCACGTGATCTCCCTCGTCGCTCTTCTGGTCGTCGCTCCCCTCCTGGTAGACCGATATGTAGCCGGGCTTCACCAGCGTCGAGCCGTTGGCGCGCAGCAGATGGCGCTCACGCCCGTCGGGCCCGGCGAGGAGGTCCACGGCCACGGTGTCGAACACCGCGTTGGCCATCTGCGATGCGACCGCGCGCTTCCAGATGAGCGAGTAGAGGCGATACAGGTCGTCCTCGATCTTGCCCTCGACGTCCGCGGGCGTGATGGCGGCCGAGGTGGGACGGATTGCCTCGTGCGCTTCCTGCGCGTTCTTCGACTTGGTCTTGTAGATGCGCGGCTCCTCCGCGACCTCGTCCTTGCCGTAGAGCCTGGCGGCGACCTCGCGGATCTCCTGCACCGCCTCGGCGGCCAGCGACACCGAATCGGTGCGCATGTAGGTGATGAGGCCCACGCTCCCCTCGCCGATGTCGAGCCCCTCGTACAGCTGCTGCGCGAGGCGCATGGTGCGGCGCGCGTTGAAGCCGAGCTTGCGCGCGGCTTCCTGCTGCAGCGTCGAGGTGGTGAAGGGCGGGGCGGGATTGCGGCGGCGCTGCTTGCGGTCGATGGCGAGCACGCTGAGCCCGGCGCTGCCGGCTGTGCCGCGCGCGGCCGCGGCGATGGTGCGCTCGGCCTCGCGTGCGTCGGTCTCGTTGGTGAAGGTGAACTGCTCGACCTTGCCGCCGCGGTATTCGAGCAGCTTGAGCGGAAAACCCTGGGCCTCGTGCATGCCCTCGCCGTCGATGGTCCAGTATTCCAGCGCCTTGAAGGCGGCGATCTCCTCCTCGCGCTCGCAGATCATGCGCAGCGCCGGGCTCTGCACCCGGCCGGCCGAGAGTCCGCGCCGCACCTTCTTCCACAGGAGCGGCGAGAGGTTGAAGCCCACCAGATAGTCGAGCGCCCGGCGCGCCTGCTGGGCGTTGACCAGCTCGAGCGAGAGGTCGCGTGGCTGCTCGACCGCGGCGCGGATCGCGTTGCGGGTGATCTCGTAGAACACCACGCGCCGCACGTCCTTGCCGTTGAGGTCCCCGCGCTCGCGCAGGATCTCCTTCAGATGCCAGGCAATCGCCTCGCCCTCGCGGTCCGGGTCGGTGGCGAGGTAGAGCGCGCGCGACTTCTTGAGGCTGCGCGCGATGGCGTCCACGTGCCGCAGGTTCTTCTCCAGCACCTGGTACTTCATCGCGTAGCCGTTGTCGGGATCGACCGCGCCTTCCTTGGGGACGAGGTCGCGCACGTGGCCGTAGGAGGCGAGCACGTCGAAATCGCGGCCCAGATACTTCTTGATCGTCTTGGCCTTGGCAGGCGACTCGACGATGACCAGGTTTTCTGCCATTAAGAGAAAAACGCCTCAGCCTGAGACGAAAAACCGCGGACGAGCCGCGGACCAGAGCCGGAACGCCCGCGCTCGAGCGGGTGCGTCAATGCGGCGCCCCGGGCCGATCGTCCGACACCAGCCCGTCGAGCCGCTCGAACGCGAGCTCCTGTCCCGGCTGGCTCGAGAGCACCATCAGTACCACCCACTTCAGCTGCTCGGTGTCGGGCTCGTCGGCATCGAGCGCCAGCATGCGCTCGATGACGATCTCGCGCTGCTGCGGCGTGAGGACGCCGAGGCGCTCGAGCGTGAGCAGGAACCCGCGGCATTCGGTCGAGAGGCGGGTGAGCTCGCTGTCGGAGAAGATGCGCACGCCTGCGGCCTCCGCACCCTGCGTCGCGGCCGGCAGCGGCGGGCGGTCGTGCTCGAAGGCGAGGTCGGTGAGCCAGTCGAGCGCGCGCTCCACCTTCGCCGGCGTAAAGCCGGCGCGCTCGAGGTCGCGCGCCAGATGCTCGCGCTGCGGCACCTCCGGCGCATCGGCGAGCATGTACCGGTCGAAGACGTAGATCAGGATGTCGAGAATACTGCCAGTCATCTTTTAAGGTATGCGGCCAAACCGGCCGCCCGGAAGAGCCGCCACACGCCCTTCGAGCTCGAGTATCAACAGCATCGAGGCGATTGACTCGCTCGGCAGCTCGGTGCGCGCCACCAGACTATCGATGGTCGCGGGCTCAAAGCCGAGGGCATCTAACAGCATTTCATACTCCTTGTCCAATTCGCCCGCCCGGGCGGCCGCCGACGGCGCGTCCGTAAGTCGTTCTTTCGGAACCGGAATTCCAAGCTCGTCGGTCACATCTTTGGCCTCCTCGACGAGCTTCGCCCCCTGCTTGATGAGTTGGTGACAGCCGTGCGAGAGCGGGCTGTGGATCGAGCCGGGGATCGCAAACACCTCGCGGCCCGCCTCGAGCGCGTGACGCGCGGTGATGAGCGAGCCGCTCAGGCGCGCGGCCTCCACGACCAGCGTGCCGACGGCGAGTCCTGCGATGATGCGATTGCGCCGTGGAAAGTTCGCCCCGAGCGGCGCGCTGCCCGGCGGGAGCTCCGACACCAGCGCGCCGTGCGCGCGGATGCGCTCGGCGAGCGCGCGGTTCGCGGGCGGATACACCTGATCGAGGCCGGTGCCGAATACGGCAATGGTCGCGCCAGCGCCCTTGAGCGCGCCCTCGTGACTCGCGGCGTCGATGCCGGTGGCGAGCCCGCTCGTCACCGTGAATCCGGCGCGCGCGAACCACGCGGCAAACTCGCGCGCCGTCGAGCGGCCGGCGGGGGTGGGGCTGCGCGAGCCGACCATCGCGAGCTGGCGCGAGGCGAGGAGCGTCACCCTTCCCTGCACGTAGAGCGCGGCGGGCGCAGCGGCGGTTTGCCGCAGCAGCGGCGGGTATTCGGGGTCCGTGGAGAGGACGATCACCGTGCCGCTCGCTGCGAGCCATTCCAGATCGGCGGCCAGCGCGCGCTCATCCGGTGCGCTTAAGAACGCGCGCGCTGCGGGAGGGAGCTCGATGCGGATGACGCTGTGCACGCGAGACGCCGCGGCGAGATCGCCGTCGGCGGCCGCGATCATCGCGTCGGCGGCCTGCGCGGTGAGCCCGGGAGTGCGCGCCAGCGTCGCGCGTGCAAGAGCAACGTCCATGGGGCGCAAGCATAAGACAAGCGCGCCGCGCCCCGGGGCGGCGCGGCGCTTAACGCTTGCAATCGAGTGGTTTTGCGCCCGCGGCGCGCGCTCTCAGGGGTTGCGCACTACGTCGAGGCGGTGAATGGTGTCCGAGGCACCGACGATGAGCGCGTAGCTCATGCGATCGTAGACCTTGAAGACGAGCAGCGTGCCGGTGCGCTCGTCGGGGAGCTTCACCTTGGGCGAGAACGAGGTGTCGATGCCGCTGCCCATGCTGTTGATGTCGCGGCCGCCGCGGTACAGATCGTGGACCACATCGCCCGCCGAGTCGACGGCGAGCACGTTGCCGGCCTCGAGCCCGTTGCGCTTGCCGCGGTTGATGGCGACCACCGCGAACTGTCCGATGAGGTCGGTGCCGCCGATCACGGCGATGATGCGGCCGCGAATGTCGCTCGCGGGCGCGCGCAGCGTGAAGTTGACGGGCGTCGCCTCTTCGGTGGCCGTGACCAGACGGTCGCCCGCCACGGTCTCGAGTGCCGACTCGGTGAGCAGCGCCTTGGCGGGATTGCCCGGGCGCTCGACCAGCGCGGTCGCGGTGTAGACGCCCTCGTAGCCGAGCAGCGCGTTGTCGTCCGGATCGCGCAGCTCGTCGCCGACACGCATCACGGCATAGCGCGCATTCTGCTCGCCGCTCAGGTTGGACACGTAGACCTCGATGCCCGCACCGCCCACCTGGTGCATGTCGCGGAAGGCGAGCACATAGGGGGCGGTCTTGATCTGATCGCGCGTGAGCAGGCGCGGATGCGAGAGGAATCCCTGGATCGCCGAATAGGGGATGGTCGGGATCGCCGCATCGAGCGCGGTGCTGCGCAGGCGCGGATCGAGCCTGACGGCCTCGAGGCGCGTGGCGCCCATCGCCGCAACCGACACCTGCGGGCTGCCGTTGGCGCCGTAGGCGAGCGTCAGCGTGTCACCGGGATAGATCAGATGCGGGTTGGGAATGCGCGGATTGATGATCCACACCTCGGGCCACAGCCACGGATCCTTGAGGAACATCGAGGCAATGCCCCAGAGCGTGTCGCCCTTCTTGACGACGTAGCTCTTCGGCGCGCTCGGATTCACCACGCTCGCGGGAACCGGAGCCGCGGCGGCGGCCTCGGGCGCGGGAGCTTCCGCGCCGGCGGATTGAATTGCGGCCTCGGTCGCCGTCATGTCCGGTGCCGGGGCGGTCGCGGCGGCCGGCGCACTCGTGCTCGCCGCGGGCGCGGCCTCCGGGCCGGCGGCCGGCGTCGAATGCCTGAAAAGCGCGCACCCCGAGAGCGTCAACGACAGGGTGAGCAGGCCCGCGCCTAAGCGGGCTCCAAGTACTTGATTAGAGACCATCCTCCGCTCCTCTTTACTCGAGGTGGGGCACACAAGCAGCGCCGAGATTCTAATTGTTATACTGGCACGCCGCCCATTTGGCAGACGAATTAATGTCAAAATCGTGCGCTGGATCACGGGGGGCGGCGCCCCCACATACGGCGAAATCATGGCCCTAAGAACCATCCTGGAGTTCCCGGACCCCCGGCTGCGCACGCGCGCCAGGCCGGTGACCGATTTTGACGCCGGGCTCGGGACGCTCATCGATGATTTGTTGGAGACCATGTACGCCGCCCCCGGCATCGGGCTCGCCGCCACCCAGGTCGACGTCCACCAGCGCGTCATCGTCATCGATATCTCGAGCGACCGCACCGCCCCGGTCGCGCTGGTCAATCCCGAGATTCTCAGCCGCGAGGGTGAGGCGAGCACCGAGGAGGGGTGTCTGTCGGTGCCCGGGATCTTCGATGAGGTGAAGCGCGCGGCCAAGGTGCGGGTGCGCGCTCAGGACCGCACGGGTGCAGTGTTCGAGCGCGACTGCGACGAGATCCTCGCGGTGTGCATCCAGCACGAGATGGATCATCTCGACGGAAAGCTGTTCGTCGATTACCTCTCGGACCTCAAGCGCGAGCGAATTCGCAAGAAGCTCGAGAAGGAGCGCAAGGAGCGCTCGGCGCGCGCGGCTCTACCTGCGGGCAGCGCGCACCGCGCTTACTAATGGGAAAAAGTCGCCTGCGGCGCTTTTTGTGCCGGCCCGCCCCTGGCCGGCGCCCTGCGGGCCGACCTTCGGTCGGCCAGATTCGCTGCTGCGAATTTGCCGGACAGCGCCTGCGTTTCCGCCGGCAAAAGGCGCGACTCTTGCCGGCTGCTCACTGCCAGGGTTAGCTCTTGCGCGTGGCCTTCGCCGGGACGCCGGAATTCGCGCTGCCCGCGCTCGAGGCGCTGCTCAAGTCTCATACGGTCGTCGGCGTGCTGACGCAGCCCGACCGCCCGAGCGGGCGCGGGCGCCACTTGAGCGCCTCGCCGGTGAAAACCCTGGCCGAGGCGCACCACCTGCCGCTGCTGCAGCCCGCGAGCCTGCGGGAGGAAGCGCCGCACGCCGAGCTCGCGGCCTGGAAGCCAGACGTCCTGGTCGTGGTCGCCTACGGGCTCATTCTGCCGGCGGCCGTGCTCGGGCTCCCACGCCTCGGCTGCCTCAACATTCACGCTTCGCTCCTGCCGCGCTGGCGCGGTGCCGCTCCCGTGCAGCGCGCGATCCTCGCGGGCGACCCGGTCACCGGCGTCACCATCATGCAGATGGACGAGGGACTCGACACCGGCCCCATCCTCCTCAAGCGGGAGATCGACATCGGGGCCGAGGACACCGGCGGCTCGCTGCACGCGGCTCTCGCCGCTCTCGGCGCCGCGGCGCTCCTTACGGCACTCGACGGGCTTGGCTCCGGGACACTCAAAGCACAGCCGCAGCCTCGTGAGGGAGTCACTTACGCCGCCAAGATCGACAAAGCCGAGGCTCGCATCGACTGGAGCCGCGATGCCGCGAGCATCGAGCGCCAGGTGCGGGCCTTCGATCCCTGGCCGATCGCGGAGACCAGCCTCGATGGAGAGCGCCTGCGCATTCATTCTGCTGCGAATGTGATGGTAAAAGACGCTAAGTCTTCGGATATTGGCTCCATCGTCTCTGTACGTGACGGCATCATGCTGGTTCAGTGCGGCAAAGGTCTCCTCGGAGTCCGGAAAATCCAGAAACCAGGCGGCCGGGTGCTGGCAATGTCCGAATTCGCCCACAACCAGCGCCTCGTGGGGCGGCGGCTTGGCTAGGACGCGCTGGGCTCCGGGCGCCCCGGCGCTGGCCGCGGCGGCCCGGGTCGTCGAGGCCGTGGTGGCGAGCGGCCGCTCGGCAGATGCGGCGCTCGCGGAAGGCGACTTTGCGGATGACCGATCGGCGGTGCGCGCGATCGCGCTCGGGACGCTCCGCTGGTACCTGCGGCTCGCGCCGGCGCTCGACGGACTCATGAAGCGCCCCACGGGCGTTGCGTCCCCTCTGCGTGCGCTGCTCGTCACGAGCGCTCACCAGATCGAGTACTCGCGCAACGTGCCGGAGCAGACGGTGCATGCCGCGGTCGACGCGGCCCGCATCCTCGGCGGCGAGCGCGCCACCGGACTCGTCAACGCGGTGCTGCGCCGCTTCCTCGCCGAGCATGCGGCTCTCCTCGCCCGGGTGGACCAGGGGCTCGCCGGCCGCACCGCTCACCCCGCCTGGCTAGTCGATCGTCTCAGCGCCGCGTGGGGAGAATCCTGCGAAGGCGTTCTCGCGGCCAACAACGCGCACCCGCCGATGACGTTGCGTGTGGACCTCTCGCGCACCAGCGCGGCCGAGTACGTGAGTCGGCTCCGGGAAGAGCGGATTGATGCGCAAGAGATACAATGGTCTCAATCCGCAGTGACTTTGGCTCGTCCAGTACCCGTCGAGCGGGTGCCGGGTTTCGCCGAAGGGGTGGTTTCCGTTCAGGACGCGGGCGCACAGCTCGCGGCGACTCTGCTCGCGGCGCGCACCGGGATGCGGGTGCTCGATGCCTGCGCGGCTCCGGGCGGCAAGACCGGACACATCCTGGAGCAGCTCGGCGAGGCGGCGGACGTCACCGCCGTGGACATCGATCCCACCAGAGTCGAGCGGATCCGCGAGAATCTCCGACGCCTCGGGCGCGCCGCGCACTTACGGGTCGGCGACGCGCGCGAGCCGCAGAGTTTCTGGGACGGCCGCCCCTTCGAGCGCATTCTGGTCGACGCCCCGTGCTCTTCCACGGGCGTCATCCGCCGCCATCCGGACATCAAGCTGCTGCGCCGCGGCAGCGACCTGCCGGCACTCGCGGCCGGACAGCTCGCGATCCTCGGCGGAGCGGCGCGCATGCTGGCCGCGGGCGGGCGGCTGGTCTATTGCACCTGCTCGGTGCTACCGGAGGAGAACGAGGCGGTCGTGCAGCGCTTCCTCGAGGGCGAGCCGCAAATGGCTGTCGGCAAAATGCCGCCCGCCGCCGCACTCGCTCCCGGCGCCCGCGACCGGGCCGTGGGCGTTCAGCTGCTTCCCGGGGCAGAGGCGGGGACCGACGGGTTCTATTATGCTTGTCTCGAAAAGACAACGGCCGGAACCTGAGCGGTAAGCCCCAAGTCCACAGTCGAGGCCAGTCGTTGCATCCATGCTACGCGGCGGTCCAGCAAGGGATGGTTTGATCAGGCGCGGCTTGCTCACGACGCTCGGTGTGCTGGCGCTCGCCGCGGTGGCCGGGCAGGCGCGCGCGGATGCGCTGGACGGCGTGCTCGTCGTGCGGTCCGCGTACGTGAACATCGACCACGGGGTGTTCCTGCTGCACGCCCGGGTGGATTACCCGGAGGGGCCCGCCATCCGCAATGCGCTGCGGGATGGCATCACACTGGCTTTCGACCTGGAAGTGCGCATCGAGCGGGAGCGGCGCCTCTGGTTCAACGCCAACATCGTCGAGGTGACATTGCACCGCGAGCTCAGCTATCACGCGGTGAGCGACCGCTACGTGGTGCGTGACGTGCGCAGCGGCGACCAGGACACCTTCGCGACGCTCGATGAGGCGCTCGACTCCATCGGCAAGGTGGACGCCTGGCCGATCCTGGTGGAGCCGCAGCTCGACGGCGGCAGCTACACCATCAGCGTGCGCGCCGGCGTGCGCCGCGGGCAGCTGCCGTCATCGCTGCGGGCGCTGCTGTTCTGGACCGATGACTGGGCTCGTCAGAGCGAGTGGTACACGTGGTCGCTGCCGGTGTAAATCCGCGCAGCCAGCGCCGCGCACGGCTGAACGCGGTCGCGCTCGGCGTCTTCTGGGCCGTGATCGGCATCGGCGCCTTCCTGCTGCTCGCCATGAGCGTACAGAACTCGGGCGAGTTCGCGCGGCTGCAGTGGTGGATCGTGGTCCTCAACGCCTGCGCCGCGCTGGTGCTCACGGTACTGGTGGTGCGCAAGCTCTGGCGGCTGGTGCGCGACTACCGCGCGCACGTGCCGGGCTCGCGCCTTACCGCACGCACGGTCGGCATCTTCGGCGCGCTCGTCATCGCGCCGCTGCTGATCGTGTACCTGTCCTCGCTCGAGTTCCTGAACCGCGGTATCGACAGCTGGTTCACGGTGGAGGTGAAGCAGGGGCTCAACGATGCCGTGGTACTGTCGCGCGCCGCGCTCGAGCTGCGCATGCGCGAGTACTCGCAGCGCACCGGGGCTCTGGCGCAGGAGCTCGCGGGCCTGCCGCCGGCGGCGGTGCAGGCGCGCCTCGATGCCGAGCGGCGCACGAGCGAGGCGCGCGAGATCGCGCTCTTCGGCGCGCACGGGCGCATCGTCGCGGCGAGTCTCGACAGCCCGCTCGAGGCGCTGCCGGCGCAGGCGCCGCAGGACCTGGTGCGTCAGGTGGCTCAGCACCTTCCCTACGTCAGCCTCGAGCCCCAGGCGGGCGGCAGCTATCTGATCCGCACGGGCGCGGCGCTCGCCGACGGCGCCGCGAGCCAGGACCCGCGCTTTGTCGTGGCGATCTACCCGGTGCCGGCGCAGCTCGCCGCGCTGTCCGAGGCGGTGCAGGGGACCTATTCGCAGTACGGCAACCTCGCCGCCATGCGCGAGCCGCTCAAATACAGTTTCAGCCTCACTCTCACCCTGGTGCTGCTGCTCGCCATGCTCGCCGCCATCTACGGCGCGATCTTCTCGGCGCAGCGCCTGGTGCGCCCGGTGCAGGATCTCATCGAGGGCACGCGCGCGGTCGGCAAGGGCGATTTCGCCACACGGCTGCGGCTGCCGTCGCGCGATGAGATGGGGTTCCTGGTGCACTCCTTCAACGACATGACCAAGCGGCTGCGGCGCGCGCGCGCCGAGGCCCAGCACAGCCAGGAGGCCGTGGAGCGCGAGCGCGAGCGGCTTGCGATCATTCTCGCGCGCCTCTCCACCGGGGTGCTGGCGATCGACCGCAACATGACGGTGCGCATGGCGAACCAGGCGGCGGGGGCGATCCTCGGCACCGAGCTCGCCGCCGCGACCGGACGGCCGCTGCCCGAGCTCGCGGCCGGTAACGAGCGGCTCGGGCAGTTCGTGGGCGCGCTCGCGGTGCGCTTCGCCGCCGGACGCGAAGAGTGGCGCGAGCAGCTCGACCTCGACGGCGCGGCCGGCCGGCGCACGCTCATGTGCGCCTGCACCCCGCTGCCGGGCGAGGACCGCGACATGGGCTTCGTGATCGTCTTCGACGACATCACGGCACTGCTCGCGGCGCAGCGCGATGCCGCCTGGGGCGAGGTGGCGCGGCGCCTCGCGCACGAGATCAAGAATCCGCTCACCCCCATCCAGCTGTCGGCCGAGCGGCTGCGCCGCCGGCTGCTCGCCGGCATGAGCGAGCGCGACGCCGAGATTCTCGAGCGCGGCACCCGCACCATCGTGCAGCAGGTCGAGACCATGCAGCAGATGGTGAACGCCTTCAGCGAGTACGCGCGTGCGCCGGAGATGCATATCACACGTTTCAGCCTCAATCAGCTGGTGACCGAGGTAGCGGACCTGTATCGCTCGCAGGCGCCGCGTACGCGCATCCGCCTCGACCTCGACCCGCGCCTCGAGGGGATAGAGGCGGACCGCGGGCGCGTCCGCCAGATCCTCAACAACCTCGTGACCAACGCGCTGGAAGCGCTCGAGGGCGTCGCGCAGCCCGTGCTCGAGATCGCCACGGCGCTCGACAGCAGCGACGAGAGCGAATATGCGAGCGTCACCGTGTGCGACAACGGTCCGGGATTTCAGCGCGAGCTGCTCGGCCGGGTGTTCGATCCGTACGTGACCAGCAAGCCGAAGGGCACGGGCCTGGGGCTGGCGATCGTCAAGAAAATCGTCGAAGAGCACGGTGGCCGCATCGATGCGGACAACCGCCCCGAAGGCGGCGCGCGCGTGCGCGTGGTGCTGCCGGTGATAGACAGCACCCGCTCCGCCGGCGGCGGCGCGCGCGAGCGGCGTGAGCAGTTGCGGAGGGAACGGGCATGAGCAACCCATATATTCTCGTGGTCGATGACGAGGCGGACATCCGCGGCCTGCTGAAGGAGATCCTCTCCGAGGAAGGCTACGAGGTGGACGTCGCCGCCAACGCCGCGCAGGCGCGCGCCTCGCGCGCTCGGCAGGTCCCCGATCTGGTGCTGCTCGACATCTGGATGCCGGACGTCGATGGCATCACGCTGCTGCGCGAGTGGTCCACGGGCGCCGCCGACGGCTGCCCGGTCGTCATGATGTCGGGACACGGCACCGTCGAGACCGCGGTCGAGGCCACGCGCCTTGGGGCCTTCGACTTCGTCGAGAAGCCGCTGTCGCTCGCGAAGCTGCTGCGCACCGTGGAGCGCGCGCTCGATGCCGGGCGGCGCCATCGCCAGTCGGGCAAGCTCCTGGGTGCGGCGCTCACGGCGCCGATCGGCAAGAGCCGCATCATGCAGCAGCTGCGGGCCGAGCTGCAGCAGATGGCGGCCAACCCCTCGCCGCTGCTGCTCATCGGCGAGCCCGGCTCGGGACGCGAAGCCTTCGCGCGCTACGTGCACGAGCACGGCGCACGCGCGGCGGCGCCCTTCATCACGCTCATCGCGAGCACGCTGCGCGAAGCGGATGCGGAGAGCCGCCTGTTCGGCCGCGAGACCGCGGACGGCGCCCGCGTGGCGGGCCTGCTCGAGCAGGCGGACAACGGCACGCTCTTCATCCACGAGGTCGAGGATCTGCCGGCCGCGGTGCAGCGCCTGCTATACGGCGTGCTCGAGTCCGGACAGTTCACGCGCCTCGGTGGAGCTGAGCCGGTGGCGCTGCGCGCGCGCCTCATCTCCTCCGCGCAGCCCGGGATCGAGCAGCGCGCCGGGGGCGAGGCGCTGCGCCGCGACCTGCTCGGGCACCTCAACGTGCTCATCATGCGCGTGCCGCCGCTGCGCGACTACGCCGAGGACGTCCCGGACCTGCTGCGGTACCACGTCGACCGGGTGGTCGACACCGAAGGGCTCACCTTCCGGCGCTTCAGCGTCGCCGCGCAGAATCGCCTGCGCAACTACCCGTGGCCCGACAACGTGCGCGAGCTGCGCCACCTGGTGCATCGCCTCCTGATCCACGGCGGGAGCGAAGAGATCCGCCTCGAGGAAATCGAGCGCGAGCTCGCCGTGCAGGCGCCGCCGGATGAGCCGCTGGTGAAGCAGGACCTGCTGGCGCTGCCGCTGCGCGAGGCGCGCGAGCAGTTCGAGCGCGCCTACCTGCAGCAGCAGCTGCTGCTTTGCAACGGCAAGGTCGGGCAGCTCGCCAAGCGCGTCGGGATGGAGCGCACGCATCTGTACCGCAAGCTCCGGTCGCTGGGAGTCGATTTCCGCAATATCAGCGAAGACTGAGCTTCGCAGGCGGCCACGATCGCAAAAGAGCCCTTTCGGGGACGCCGTGAATCCATCCCTGGAGGCTGCGGGCGCGGCATCCATGCCGCGCACGCCCCCGAAAGGCTTCCTTTGCGCTCGCGGCCTCCACCGATGACTGTCAGCGCTGATTATCTGCAGTACGTTCTCGACCAGCTGGCGCAGCTCCGCGGCGTCAGCGCGCGCCGCATGTTCGGCGGCGTGGGACTCTACAGCGATGAGTTCTTCTTCGGGCTGATTGCCGACGACGTCCTGTATCTGCGCGTGGATGACGGCAACCGCAGCGACTACACGGCGCGCGGAATGGCGCCGTTCAAGCCCTACCCGGATCGGCCGCAGCTCTCCATGAGCTATTACGAGACTCCGGCGGAGGTTCTCGAGAATCCCGGCGACCTGGCGACCTGGCGAGCTGGGCGCGGCGCTCGGTTGAGGCGGCGATAAGGGCGCCGGCCAGACCCGGGGTCAAAGCGTCCCCGGCGCCCGGCTCAGTGCGGCGCCGGCGGCGGCGCAGTCGGTGATGCCGGTGATCCGGACTGGTCCCCGTTGTCCGCCCGGGTCTGGGCGCGCTTCAGGGCCGCCATCGTGTCGCGTTGCAATTGCGCGATCTTCGGCTGCAGGTTGCCCATGCGTTGCTGCGTCAGCTGCATCATCTGCTTGACCGTGGCCGGCATCTTGTCGATGACCGCCTGACCGGTAGGTGAGCGGTAGAACGTCAGCATGCCGTCGACTTCCTGCCGGGTGAATGTCTTGCGGTAGACCTCGACCATCTGCGGCTCGAGGATGGTCCAGTCGAGATTCTCCTTCATCAGGCCGACCAGCTCGCTCCCCATGTCGTCGATGATCTGCTGTTGCTCGGCGTTGAGCGTCTGTCCCTGCAACGACTCGCGGATGGACGCATGCATCATCTGGTCCATCTGCGCCATCACGCCGTCGAGAAGCTTGCTGGTGTGCATGATCTCGAAGAGCCGTTTGATCGAGGCCTCGGTGGGCGCGGTTTCCTGCCCCCAGACAGCCGGCACCGCGAGCAAAGTCAGTAAACCAAACACTACGCCTCTCATGCGACTCTCCTTCGCTCTAGTCCCCCACGCGGATCACCAGCGCGTCGACCTCGGCGGCCTGCAGCTGCTTGCGCACCTTGTTGAGCTCGGCGAGATTCGTGATGGGTCCGATGCGCACGCGGTGCCAGACGTCGGCGTCGACCGCCACGCGCTGCACCCTGGCCTGGACTCCCTGCAGCGCGAGCTGCTGACGCACGCGCTCGGCGTCGGACTCATTGCGATAGGAGCCGGCCTGCAGCACATACACGCCCGGCCGCTCGATCGGCGCGCCCGCGGGCATATCGCGCTTGACGTCCTTGTCCTTCTCCGGAACCACGACCTCGAAATTCGGCAGCATCTGATAGAAGTCGTACTTCTCCGCGGAGGCGCGGCCCGTAGCGCCGGGGTCACTGTCAGCTTCCCGCGCGTGGTGCGGATCGGGGCGCGGCGCGTCGGCGAGCTCGGCGGCCTTGTGAGCCCGGCCACCGGCATAGACGAACGCAACGGTCGCGAGCGCCGCCCCGGCCAGCAGCCCGAAGCCGAATTCGCGCCAGCGCGAGAAGTCGAGCGGGCGGCGCGTGGTCCTCTTGTAGTCGCGGGCGGTGAGTCGCGCCATGCTCACATGGTCTCGGGCGCGGACACGCCGAGGAGCGTGAGCCCGTTGCGCACCACCTGCTGCACTCCCAGCACGAGCGCCAGGCGCGCATTGCGCAGCGGCGCGTCTTCGACGATGAACACCTGTGCGTTGTAATAGGTGTGGAAAGCGTTGGCGAGCTCGCGCAGGTAGTGGACCAGCGCGTGCGGCGCGCGGTTCACGGCTGCCTGCTCGAGCACCTCGGGGTAGCGGGCGAGTGCCTGCAGCACGGCCTGCTCGTGGCTGTCGCTGAGCGCGGCGACGGCGGCGAGCCCCGCGGCGCGGTCGAAGGCGAGGCCGCGCGCGGCGAGCTGCTTCATGACGCTTGCGACGCGCGCATGCGCGTACTGGATGTAGTACACCGGGTTCTCGTTGGTGCGCGACTTGGCCAGCTCGAGATCGAAGTCGAGTGGCTGGTCGTGGCTGCGCATGAGGTAGAAGAAGCGGCAGGCATCATTGCCGACCTCGGTGCGCAGCTGCCGCAGCGTCACGAACTGGGCCTCGCGCTTGCCCATGGGGATCCTCTCGGCGCCGCGGAACAGGCTCACGAACTGGATGAGCGGCGCCTCGAGGCAGTCCGGAGGCTCCCCCATGGCGGCGAGGCCCGCGCGTACGCGCGCTACGTAGCCGTGATGATCGGCGCCCAGCACGTCGATCAGATGGGTGAAGCCGCGCTCGCGTTTGTTGAGATGGTAGGCGATATCGGAGGCGAAGTAGGTCTTCTGGCCGTTCTCCCGCACCACCACGCGATCTTTCTCGTCGCCGAACTCGGTGGCGCGGAACCACAGCGCGCCGTCCCGGCGGTACAGGCGCTGCTGCGACTCGAGGACCGCGAGCGCGTGATCGATGGCGCCGGAGTCGGCCAACGCGCGCTCGGAGCACCAGTGATCGAACACGACGCCGAACTCGCCGAGATCCTCGCGGATATCCGTCAGCATCGCCTCGAGCGACAGCTCGAGTACCTGGCGAAAGCCATCGGATCCTAAGAGCTCGCGCGCGCGCGCGATCAGGGCATCGGTATAAGCCTCCTTGTCGCCCGCGGGAGCGTCGGCGGGGAGGTGTGCCAGCACGGCGGCGGCCGGCCGCCGCAGCCTCGCCTCACCGGCGGCGGCCTTGAGGTCCTGCGCGAGGAGGCGCACGTAGTCGCCGCGGTAGCCGTTTTCGGGAAAGGGCAACTGCTCGCCACACAGCTCGAGATAGCGCACCCAGGCGCTCAGCGCGAGGATGTCCATCTGCCGGCCGGCGTCGTTGATGTAGTACTCGCGCGCCACGTCGTAGCCGACGGCGGCGAGGATGTTGGCGAGCGTCGCGCCGTAGGCGGCCTGGCGTCCGTGGCCCACGTGCAACGGGCCGGTGGGGTTCGCCGAGACGAACTCGACCTGCACACGCGCGCGCGCACCCAGGCTGCTCTCGCCGTAGCTCGCGGCGCGCGTGTGGATGGTCTCGAGCTCGCGCGCGTAGGCCGCGGGACTCAAGTAGAAGTTGATGAAACCCGCGCCGGCAACTTCCGCGCGCGCCACGAGCGCATTGGGAGGCAGCGCTGCGATGATCGCGGCAGCGAGCTCGCGCGGGGAAACGCGCGCGGCCTTCGCCAGGCGCAGCGCGACGTTGCTCGAGAAATCGCCGTGCTGCGCCTCGCGCGTGCGCTCGACTACGACGGCCGAGGCGGGCGGTAAGTCCTTCAATCTGCCGCCGGCGAGCCCGGTGAGTGCGGCCAGCAGCAGCTGCTCGAGTTCCTGCTTCAAGATCGGATCAGTGTACCCGAGCACCGCTCGCGGGGGATGCTTTAGAAGAGCTCGAGCGGATCGACGTCGAGCGCCCAGCGCACGCGCTGCGCGTTTTTCTGCGCTTCGACCTCAGGCAGCCAGGCGTCGAGGAACCGATGGAGCGCGGGCCGCTCGCGGCTCTCGATGAGCAGCTGCGCGTGATAGCGTCCGGCGCGCTTCGCCATGGCCGCCGGCACGGGCCCGAGGAGCTTCAGGCCCCGCGGCGGCGTGCCGGCTGCGGCGCGGGCCGCGCTTAAGAAACCGAGCGCCGCGTCGCGCGTCTTTCCCGAGGCGCGCAGCGCCGCCAGGCGGCTGAAGGGCGGCCACGACGCCTGCAGCCGCTCGGCGAGGGCGGCTTGCGCGAAGCCGTCGTAGCCGCGCTCGAGCAGGCTCGCGAGCAGCGGGTGCTGCGGGAATTCGGTCTGGATCAGCACCTCGCCGGGTTTGGCGCCGCGGCCCGCGCGGCCTGCCACCTGCACGATGGTCTGCGCGAGCCGCTCCGCTGCGCGGAAGTCGGTGCTGAAGAGCCCCTGGTCGGCGTTGAGCACCACGACCAGCGTCACGTTGGGAAAGTCGTGACCCTTGGTCACCATCTGCGTTCCGACCAGGATGCGCGCTTCGCCCGAGGACATGCGCCGCACGACCTCGGCGAGATCGCCGCGCCGCCGCACCACGTCGCGGTCGAGCCGCACGATGGGATGGTGCGGAAAGCGCGCGCCGAGCGTCGCCTCGATGCGCTCGGTGCCCTGGCCGACTGGCTTAACCGCGAAGCCACACTGCGGGCAGCGCGCCGGGAGCGGTGCATCGGCGCCGCAGTGATGACAGCGCAGGCTCGAGGCGGCGAGATGCACCGTGAGGCGCGCGTCGCACTCGCGGCAGGGAGCGATCCAGCCGCACGCCGTGCACAGCAGCGTCGGCGCGTACCCGCGGCGGTTGAGAAACACGAGCACCTGATCGCCTGCGCCGAGATGCCGCTCCATGGCGAGCGCCGCCGGGGTCGAGACGCCGCCGTCGATGGCGTTCACGCGCAGATCGACGAGCACGAGCCGCGGCGGCTGCGACTCGCCGGGGCGCCGCAGCAGGCGCAGCCGGGTGTAACGGCCGGCGGCGACGTTGTTGAGCGTCTCGAGCGAGGGCGTCGCGGAGCCCAGCAGCACCGGCACGCGCGCGAGCCGCGCGCGCACCACCGCGAGATCGCGCGCCGAATATCGCAGTGCTCCCTCGTGCTGCTTGAAGGAGGCATCGTGCTCCTCGTCGACCACGATGAGCCCGAGGTCCGGGAGCGGTGCGAACACCGCCGAGCGCGTCCCGAGCACGATGCGCGCGCGTCCGCTCCAGGCCGCCCGCCAGGCGGCGAGGCGCTCAGAATCGGTGAGCGCCGAATGCAGTACCGCGAGCGGTGCCTCGAACCGCTCGCGAAAGCGGCCGACCAGCTGCGGGGTGAGGCCGATCTCCGGCACGAGCACCAGCACGGCGCGCCCCTGTGCCAGCGCCTCCTCGGTGAGGCGCAGGTACACCTCGGTCTTGCCGCTGCCGGTAATGCCCTCGAGGAGGAAAGCTGCGTAGGCGGGCGCGGCGGCCGCGACGCGCTCGAGGGCAGTGCGCTGCTCGGGAAGGAGCGCCGGTCCCGCAGTGCGCACGCGCACCGGCTCCCGGGTCTCGACCAGCGTCACCTCTGTGCGCTCGAGCCAGCCGCGCTTCTCGAGGGAGCGGGCCGCGCCCGGGAAGCTCACCGAGTGCTCGCTCAGGGAGCCGGCCGCAGCGGCGCCGCCCGCGGCGGCGAGGAAGTCGAGCAGGGCGCGCTGTTTCGCCGCGCGGCGCGGCTGGCCCGCCGCGATGGCCTCGCGCCCGGCGCCGGTCAACGTCCAGCGCTCCTCGGTTGCCTCGACGCCGGCTCCGAGACGCATGAGCCTCGGCAGTGCGCTCGCGAGCACCTGGCCGACGGGATGGTGGTAGTACTCCGCCGCCCACTGGATGAGCTCGAGGGCGGAAGCATCCAGCGCCGGCGCCGCATCCAGCACCTCGAGGATGGGCTTCAAGCGCTCGGGTGGCAGGTCCGAGGTGTCCGACACCGCCATCACGACCCCCACGAGGCGGCGGCGGCCGAACGGCACCCGCACGCGCATGCCCGGCCTCAGCTGGCTGTCGCGCGCGGCCAGGGCGGGCGGCGGGAGGTAGTCGAAGAGCCGCCGCAGGGGGGTGTCGATCGCCACCCTGAAAAACTGGGGATTAGGTCTCACGGATGAGCTAAATCAGTGACTTGTGCTCGAGGCAGGCGTCAACCGGGCACCGCCTGCGCGCGTTATACACGCCATGCACGAGTTTGCTACGCTCGCGTCGCCTTATAGCATGCCGGCCGCACTACACGGCGACGTGGATCTGACGGACCCCGAAGAGCAAACGAAAACCCGAGCGCTGAACCAGTTTCTGGCCGGCGTCGAGCTGAAGGCATTCAAGATCGCCCAGGCCGCGCTGCGGCACGAGGACGATGCCCTCGATGCGGTCCAGGACGCGATGCTGCAACTGGCGCGGGCCTATTCCGACCGTCCGCCCGAGGAGTGGAAACCGCTCTTCTACCGGATTCTCGAGAACCGCATCCGCGACATGCAGCGCCGGCGCACGGTGCGGGGCCGCGTCATGGCCTGGCTCCCCGCGCGCGGCGAGGATGACGACGAGGAGTTCGACCCGATCGCGCAAGCGCCGAGCGCCGAGCTGCAGCCGGTGCGCCGGCTCGAGCTGGATGAGGCCGTGGGGGCGCTGGAGCAGGCGCTCGAGCGGCTGCCGCGCAGGCAGCAACAGGCATTCCTGCTGCGCACGCTCGAGGGCCTCGACGTGGCGGAGACGGCGCAGGCGATGGGCTGCTCGCAAGGCAGCGTCAAGACTCATTACTTTCGCGCAGTGCAGGCACTGCGCGCGCAACTCGGAGAGCTCTACATATGAGCGGCGTGGATGAAACACTGACGGAGCTCGAGCGCAACGCACGCCTGGTGCTCGATGAGAGCGTGCGGCGCATCGACGCCCGCACGCGCTCGCGCTTGAACCAGGCGCGCCATGCGGCGCTCGCAGCGGCCGCTGCGCGCCGCCGCTCCTGGTGGAGCAGCTTCACGCTGATGCCGGCCGCGGGCGCCGTGGCCGCCGCGCTGCTCGTGGCCGTGGTGCTCTGGCACCGCGAGCCCCAGGGCACGCCGCCGCTCGCACTCGATGGGCAGCACGCCGCGGTCGAGGACATGGATTTGCAGGATTTGCTGACAGACAAAGACTCGATTGACCTGATGGAGGGTTGGGACGGCTCGTTCTACGAATGGGCGGCCGCGCAGTCCGATGCCGGAGCCGAGAGCAACAGCTGATGTGGTTCCACCGCGCCGGTGCGATCGCGGTGCTGAGCGCACTCACGCTCGGCAGCGCCATCGGCCGCTCGGACGATGCGAGCAAGCCGCCGCCGCCGCAGCCCGCGGCGGGCTTCCTCGAGTTCCTCGGCAGCGTCGACCGGCTCTCGGACGTAAACCCCAACTATCTCTCGCAGCCGAGTCCGGCGAAGGGAGTGCGGCCCGCGGCCAACGGCGGCACGCGGCCGCCGACCACTGCGCCGGCAAGCCCGGCGCCGCCTCCGTCCGGAGACAAGAACAATGGGTAGCCCGATAACTATCAATACCCGGCTGTTGGCGCTGCTCGCCGCGGTGCTGCTCACCGCGGCCGCGCCGTCCTTCGCCCAGGAGCCGCCGGCGGCTGCGCCCGCCGCCGCGGCCGCGAGCCCGCCCGCATCGGTTCCCTGGTCGAGCCTCTCACCCGAGCAGCAGAAGCTCCTCGGCCCGATGGGAAATCAATGGGGGAGCCTGCCGCCCGAGCGGCAGCAGGCACTCGCCCACGGCAGCGAGCGCTGGCTCGCGATGTCGCCCGAGCAGCGCGACCAGGCGCGTGAGCGCTTCTCGCACTGGCAGTCCCTGCCGCCCGAGCAGCGGCGTGCACTGCGCGACCGCTGGCAGCGCTTCCAGGCGTTGCCGCCGAAAGAGCAGGAGGCCGTGCGGCAGAACTTTCACCGCTTCCAGCAGCTGCCGCCGGCGCAGCGCCAGATGCTGCGCCAGCAGTGGCGCAACGCGACGCCCGAGCAGCGCCAGCAGATGGTGCAGCGTGCGCGCGAGCAGCGCGCCAAGCACATGCAGCAGCGCGGCGGGGGACGTCCGCCGCCTCCGCACGTCCGCTGAGGTCACGTCGCCCGAGTCAGCGGCTCTTGCCCGGCGCGGGACGCACCGGCACCGGGATATTGCACACGTCGATCCGGCCCGCCGGCACCTTGAACCATTCCTCGTGGCGATTGCGCCGCGCCTCGACGTAGGCCGCGAAGGTTGCCGTGTCGGTGCGCAGCTCCTCGAGCGCGGTGCGCTCGCCCTCGGGTAGATCCGCGGCGAGGCGCATCGAGCGGATCGGCATGCCGCTCTCCGAAGGCTCGTAGAAGCCGAGCGCGCCGTGGCCGCGCGGCAGTACCGACAGCAGCTCCACGCCGCGCACCACGCGCCCGAGCAGCGTCACGTTGCGGTCGAGGTGGCGCGGTGCCTGACCCGTCACCACGTAGAGCTCGGTGCCGCCGCCCGAGTCGACATCGTTGTCACGCCCGGCACCGACCATGCCGTAGCAGTGCACGAGCCAGGCGCGGCCCAGCTGCGGATCCGCGGCCACGGGGAAGCCGTCGAGGAAACCCACCACCGGCGCGTAGCTGTCGGGATCGGTGAGGCGCGCGAGCGTGAGGCCGCGCAGCGGCCGCTCGAACTCGGCGGCGAGCGTCCGCTGCGCCTTCTGCAGCGGTTTCTTGCCCTGCGCATCGCCCCACTGCACCACGTAGTTATCCTGCGAGCGCATGAACGCGAGGCCGTCGAAATAGCCCTCGCGTGCGAGCGCGGTGACGTTGGCGACATGGTTCGGGGCGAATACCGGCGCCAGCTCGATGATCACTCGCCCGGCGGACAGCTCCAGATACAGCGTGTTTTGCGGGTCGAGCGGCCGCCAGTCGGACGGCGAGGAAGCGGCGAGAACTTCCGCCGTGGTGAGCGCCTTGGGCGCTGCGGCGGCCGTCGCCGCGGCCGGAGCTGCACGTGGCGCAGGTGCGCCGGGAAGCAGGACTGCCGCGAGCGCTGCCACCGCCGCCCACTCGCCGCCAGTCGCCCGGAGTCTTCGTCGGGTTCTCATTGATCACGCTCGTCGCAATGAAAGAGATGCAACATGCGGTGCACCACCGGGGCGAGGATGATGGCCGCGCTGACGATGAATATCAGCCCCGCGTACAGCGCATAACAGCCCGCGAACAGTTTACCCGCGGCCGTCACCGGATTGTTCACCGGCCCCATGCCGCCGAGGAGCATCGCGGCGTTGAGGAACGCATCGCGCCAGTCGAGATGCTCGTAGTGCTCGTAACCGGCCATGCCGAGCCACAGCGAGAGAGCGAGCAGCAGTGCGGCGAGCGCGAAGTGCCGCACCACGCGCAGCGCGAAGCGCCGGGACGGGAGCGGCGGGCTGCGGCGATGCTCGTACATGCGTCGGGTACTGCGCCTTCAGGCGAGCCGTGTGAAGCCGTCCGCGCTCCAGTCCTCGCTCCCCACCCCGTGATGCACGATGAACAGGCCCTCCGGGTCGTACTGTCTCTTGATCGCCTTCAGGCGCGGGTAATGCGCGCCGAAGTAGGCCTCCCGCCAGCGCTCGTTGAAGAAGTTGCTCTCCGAGAGATAGGAGCCGGGCGCCGGAGCGACTTTCTTCAGCTCCGCGGTCGCCGCATCGATCGCGCGAGCGTCGCGCCGCGCCGCCTCGAGATCCATCGGCGGGCGCGGCTCGCCGGGATAGGAGGGCCGCTCGCCGTCGGCGATGATTGCGAGCGCAAAGGCCTCGGTGACCGCCGGGTTCATGGCGGTGTCGAGCGAGGCTTCGACCGCGCCGGGCGCTGCGAACGCGAGTCCCTTGTTGCAGTGCATGCCTACCTTCTGGTGGCGGGAGGCGGCGAACAGCGCCTCGACAAGACGCGGCTGGGAGGCGGGCTCGAGGAGCGCCGCCGGAAGCCACAGGGAGTCATAGCCGTGGAGATAGGCGCCGACCTGGTCCTGATCGCCCTGCCAGTAGCCGTGATCGGGTGAGGCGCCGGGGCGCTTATCCGCGATCATGCTGGGGTTGCCCTGAATCTCCCACCAGCTCTGCGCCTTGTGGCCGCCGGCGCCGAGCTCGTCGGTGACCTTGAGGTCCGCGGACGCCTTCACCCACTCGAAGAAGGGCTGCCACACCGCGCGCGCCTCCTCGCCCGAGAGGCCCTGCTGCACCATCGAGATCTCGAGCGAGTTGTCGGGCTTTACTGCGAACTGCTCGCCCCAGTGCGGATTGGCGAGCCGCTCGGCGTAGTGGGCGATGAAGCGCGCTATCAGCGTCCGGAAGGCGGCATCGCTCTTTGCCTGAACGGTGCCCCCGGCGCCGCCGAGGAACTGCGGCAGCGCGTGGGTACGGAGCGTCAGGCGCGTCACGACGCCGAAGGTCCCGCCGCCGCCGCCCTTCAGCGCCCAGAGGAGATCCGGATCGCGGCAGGCGTTGACGACCCGCACCTGGCCGTCCGCGGTCACGACCTCTGCCTCGAGGAGCCCCGCGGCGGCGTTGCCGAAGCCCTTGGAGAAACTGCCAAAGCCGCCCGACTGGATGAGTCCGGCGACGCCGACGGAGCTGCAGCCGCCGCCCTGCACGTAGCGGCCCGCGCGCGTCGTCACGGCCGAGTAGGCATCGATCCACATGCAGCCGGCGCCGAGCGAGACCGCCGGTGTGGGCGCCATCTTCCCCGCGCAGCCCTCGCCGACGAAGTCGTCGTGCAGGCGGATGTCGGTGAGCGAGCGCGTCCAGATGAGGAGCGAGTCCGGCGCGTTGGAGGTACCGAGATAACTGTGGGCGCCGCCCTTCACCACCACGCGCAGGTTGTGCGTGCGCGCGAAGCTCACTGCACGGGCGACGTCCTGCGCGTTGCGCGCCCTTACGGCGTAGGCGCTCGCGGCGGGCGTCCAGGCGTCGAGCCAGCCGGACACCTGCGTGCCCCCCGGCTGGTCGCCTATGTAGAACGGGTTGCGCAGATTCTGCGAAACCGAAGCGCACGCAGCGCTCCCTGCTTCGGCGACGCAGGGGGCGAACAGCGCATGTGGCTCGAGGAGATTGCCGCCGACCGCGGCCTTGAGCTCATCCCACTGCGCGAGCGTCGGCCAGTAGCGATCCCCGGGCCGTACGCGCTCGAAGGGCGACATGACGCGCGCCGCGAGTCGCGCCGGAATGGCGAGAGAAAGCGGCAACGCCAGCCCGAGCCTCAGGAGATTCCTGCGCTGCATGGCAACCGCTCAGTCGACGGCCTTCACCGCCGCGATCAGCTCCGCTCCGGCCTTCTGCGCATCGCCGTACAGCATGCGGGTGTTGTCGAGATAGAAGAGCGCGTTCTCGATGCCCGAGAACCCCGCGCCCTTGCCGCGCTTGATGACGATGACGTTCTTCGCCTTGTCGGCGTTCAGGATCGGCATGCCGTAGATCGGGCTCGACTTGTCGGTGCGCGCCACCGGGTTGACCACGTCGTTGGCGCCGATGATCAGCGCTACGTCCGCGGTCTCGAACTCTGCATTGATCTCGTCGAGGTCGGAGATGAGGTCGTAGGGCACTCCCGCCTCCGCCAGCAGCACGTTCATGTGGCCCGGCATGCGCCCGGCGACCGGGTGAATGGCGAAGCGCACGTTCACCCCACGGTCGATGAGCAGCTGGCACAGCTCCCAGATCTTGTGCTGCGCCTGCGCCACGGCCATACCGTAGCCCGGCACCACGATGACTTTGGAGGCAAACGCCATCATGACACCGACGTCGGCCGCCTCGATGGGCTTCAGGCTTCCCGTCACCGCGCCGGTCGCCTCGCCTCCGGTGTCGCCGAAGCCCGAGAACAGCACGTTGCCGAGCGAGCGGTTCATGGCCCTCGCCATCAGCTGCGTGAGGAGCGTCCCGGCCGAGCCCACCACCGTGCCGGCGATGATCATCGCGGCGTTGTCCAGCACGAAGCCCTCGAGCCCGACCGCGAGCCCGGTGAGCGCGTTGTAGAGCGAGATCACCACCGGCATATCGGCGCCGCCGATCGGCAGCGTCATGGTGATGCCGAGCACGAGCGCCAGCACGAAGAACCCGGTGACGATCGGGGGACTCGCGTTGAAGTGGCTCGCGACCAGCGCCCCGAGGACGAGTGCTGCGGCGAGCAGCGCCAGGTTGAGGATCTGCTGGCCGCCGAAGCGGATGCTGCGTGTGATGAGCCCCTGGAGCTTGCCGAAGGCGATGGCGCTGCCGGAGAAGGACACCGCACCGATGATCCCGCCGAGCACGGCGAGCGATGCGGTGACGTAGCCGGAGGCCCCGCCGCGGTAGAGCTCCACCGCCGCGATCGCCGCCGCCGCCCCGCCGCCCATGCCGTTGTAGAGCGCGATCATCTGCGGCATGTCGGTCATGGCGACGCGCTTGCCGCTCCACCACGCCAGTCCCGATCCGATGAGCATCGCCGGGAGGATCAGGCCGTAGTTGGACATCCCGGGGTAGAGGAAGGTGATGAGCGTCGCCACGCCCATGCCGGCGCCCGCCCAGAGGATGCCGCTGCGCGCCGTCACCGGCGAGCTCATGCGCTTCAGGCCCATGATGAACAGCACCGCGGTGACGAAGTAGCTTGCCTGGATCGCGAGGCCGGCGGAGAACCAGGCCGGCATCAGTGCGTCCCTTTCTTCGCGCCTCGCGCGCCGCTCGCCTTGAACATCTCGAGCATGCGCTCGGTGACGACGTAGCCGCCGACGGCGTTGCCCGCCGCGAGCAGCACGCCGATGAAGCCGATGATCTTCTCGAGCGGAGTGGCGGCGCTGCCGAGCGCCACCATCGCGCCCACCAGCACGATACCGTGCACGAAGTTCGAGCCCGACATGAGCGGCGTGTGCAGGATCACCGGCACGCGCGCGATGACCTCGTAGCCGGTGAAGGCCGCCAGCATGAAGATATAAAGTGCCACCATTCCGGTCATGTCAGCTCCCGAGCGCCTTGGCCGTCGGCTCGTGTTTGATCGCGCCGTCGCGCGTCAGGCACGACTGCGCGAACACCTCGTCGTTCCAGTCGATCGCCAGCTCCCCCTTGGAGATGGCGGACTTGAGGAAATTGAAGAGATTCCGTGCGTACATCTCGCTGGCGTTGTAGGCGAGCTCGGCGGCGAGATTCACCGGCCCCACGATCTTCACTCCCTGGTGCTCGAGCACTTCGCCCGCGCGGGTGAGCTCGCAGTTGCCGCCCTGCTCGGCGGCGATGTCGACCACCACCGAGCCCGGACGCATGCGCTCGACCGCGGCGCGCGAGATGATCTTCGGCGCAGGTCTCCCGGGAACGGCCGCGGTGGTGACCACGGCATCCGCCACGGCGATGCGCGCATCGAGTGCCTCCTGCTGCTGCGCCTTCTCTGCCGCGGTGAGCTCGCGCGCGTAGCCGCCGGCCCCTTCCGCGCTCACTCCGGTCTCGACGAACCTGGCACCGAGTGACTTCACCTGCTCGCGCGTGGCGCCGCGCACGTCGTAGGCCTCGACCACCGCACCTAAGCGCTTCGCGGTGGCGATCGCCTGCAGCCCGGCGACGCCGGCGCCGATGACGAGCAGCTGCGCCGGGCGGATGGTGCCGGCGGCGGTGGTCAGCATGGGGAGGAATTTCTGCAGCTGGCTCGCGGCGATCAGCACCGCCTTGTAGCCGGCGACGGCCGCCTGCGAGGAGAGCGCATCCATCGACTGCGCGCGCGAGATGCGCGGCACCAGCTCCATGGCGAAGGAGGTGAGGCGGCGGTCCCTGAGCGCGCGCACCTCGGCGGCGCGCGCGTACGGCTGCATGAAGCCGATCACCACGGCGCTCGCCTTCAGCTGTCCGATCTGTGCGACTGTCAAGGGTTGGACCGTGAGGAGCACGTCCGCGCTGCTAAGCACCGCGGCGGCGGAGTCGGCCCAGGTCACATTCTTATAGGCGGAGTCGGGAAAGCGCGCGCGCTCGCCTGCGCCGCGCTCGACCAGGAGCCGCGCGCCTTCCTTCGCGAACTTATCGGCCATCTCCGGAGTCAGACTGACGCGCGTTTCCTGCGGCGCGCTCTCGCGGAGCGCGCCTATCGTCACTGGCATTCAGGGCCCCTCGTGCATCCGTGGCCGGCCGGCCACGTGACTGGAAAATTTCAATTTAATTAAGACCTTGCGATGTTGAATTCTTGCACAAAAGTGCCGTATCTTACAGCGCCATGCTCGGGATCGACCTCGATCACGCCGATTTCCTCCCCGACGACTTCGCGGTCATCGCCGCGCCGGCGGCGCGCGGGCTGTCCCAGCTCGTGCTGCGCACGGACGTCGCGGGCATGCCGCTCGAGTGGATCGATTACAAGGAAGCCGCGCGACTCTACACCCAGGAGCAGGTCGCTTACACGTGCGGCTCGCTCCTCTATGAGCTGTACGGCGGCACCAATGCGCGTACGGGTAAGCGCACGGTGCTGGAAGTGAACTCCATCGTCGCCACGGTAGGCCACACCGGCAATCCGGGCAATACGCGCCACGACTACATCCCGCCGCTCAACAACCAGACCCTGTTCCGGCGCGACGCGTACCTGTGCCTGTACTGCGGGCTGCGCTTCCCCTCGCGCGACCTGTCGCGCGATCACATCCGTCCCTTCAGCCAGGGCGGTACGGACATCTGGACCAACGTCGTGGCCTCCTGCCGCCGCTGCAACAACCAGAAGGCCTCGCGCACCCCCGAGCAGGCGCGCATGCAGCTGATCGCGGTGCCGTTCACGCCGACTTACGCTGAGTACATCTTCCTCAAGGGACGGCGCGTGCTGGCCGACCAGATGGAATATCTGGTGGCGCACTTCCCGCGCACCAGCCCCCTGCACGACCGCATCCGCGCTTACCTCTCCTGAAGCCGCGTGACGATCGGGGGCGGCACCTGCTAAGGTCGCCCGCGCGGCCCTCACGGAGCGAAACGCAGCGCGTGATTTTCCTCGTCGACGCCTCGGTCTACGTCTTCCGCGCCTATCATTCGATGCTGCCGGACATGCGCGATGCGGACGGCAATCCGACGCACGCGGTGTTCGGCTTCGCGCGTTTCCTCGGTGATCTCATCGAGCGGGTGCGCCCCGCGCACATCGCCGTGGCCTTCGACCAGCGCGGCAAGCACTCCTACCGCCGCGGGATCTACCCGGCTTACAAAGCCAACCGCGAGCCGGCGCCGGCGGCGCTGACGCAGCAGTTCGGGCGCTGCCGCGAGGTGTGCCGGCATTTAGGGATAGCCGAGTTCGTGTACCCCGAGTACGAAGCCGACGACATCATCGGTACGCTCGCGGGACTCATGCGCTCTGCCGGCGTGCGTGCGGCCTACATCACGCGCGACAAGGATCTCGCGCAGCTGATGCGCGACGGCGACGTGCTGTGGGACTTCGGCGCCCGCGGCCAGTTCGGCTATCACGACATCGAGCGCCATTTCGGCGTGCAGCCCGAGCGTTTCGCCGACTACCTGGCGCTCGCCGGGGATGAGTCCGACAACATTCCGGGCGTGCCGGGCGTCGGGCATCGCACCGCGGCCTCGCTCATGAAGGCGTTCGCCTCGGTGGATGAGCTCTACGACGATCTCGAGCGCGTCGCGCGCCTCAAGATCCGCGGCGCAGGCACGCTCGGCGCACGCCTCGCCGAGCATCGCGAGTCGGTGTATCTCGCACGGCGCCTCACCCGCATCAGCTGCGACCTGCCGCTCGGCGTTGCCGCCGACGGACTCAGGCGCCGCGCGCCCGACCTCGCGGCGCTGGCGCAACTCTACGACCGGCTCGGCTTCGGGCCGTTTCTGCGCGCGCAGGGTGCGCGCCTGGCGCAACTGCCCGCGGCGTACGCTTGAATCTCCCGCGCTGCGGGGCGGCGGTGTGATTGCATGGAATCCTTCGGCGGCGATCGCGGCGGAGCTGACGCTCCTCACGGGCCTTAAGTTTGCGCCCGAGCCGGGGCAACGCGTCGCGGGCGGCAGCATCAACCGCTGCTACCGCTGGCCGACCGGCTCGGGTCCCGTATTCGTCAAGCTGGCGGCAGGCACCGCAGCCGCGATGCTCGAGGCCGAGGCCGCCGGGCTCGCTGAGCTGGCGGCGGCGCAGGCCCTGCGAGTGCCGCGCGTGCTGGCGTGCGGACGCTGCGGCGCGGCGGCCTTTCTCGCGCTCGAGTGGCTCGAGGCCGGGCCGGTGAGCGAGGCCAGCGAGGAGCGCTTAGGTCGGGGGCTGGCCGCACAGCACAGCGTCACCGCGCCGAAGCACGGCTGGTGGCGTGACAACACCATCGGCAGCACGCCGCAGGCAAACGGCACGCTCGCCTCGTGGCCGGAGTTCTTCCGCGAGCGGCGGCTGCGCCCGCAGCTCACTCTCGCCGTGGCCAACGGCTTCGGTCCGTTGCTGGAGAGGGAAGGCGAGCGGCTGCTCGCCGCGGTCGAGGCGTTGCTCGGGACGCATCGCCCGCGGGCGTCGCTCCTGCATGGGGACCTGTGGGGCGGCAACTGGCTCACCACGCTGGACGGTGATCCGGCGGTCTTCGATCCGGCGGTCTACCACGGGGACCGCGAGACGGATGTCGCGATGACGCAGCTCTTCGGGGGTTTCGGCCCGCGCTTCTACCAGGCGTACGCTGCGGCGGCGCCGCTGCCGGCAGGATGGGAGCCGCGCCGCGAGCTCTATAACCTCTATCACGTGCTGAACCACGCCAATCTTTTCGGCGCCAGCTATGCCCGCACCGCGCGCGGCATGATCGAGCGGCTGCTCGCGGAGCTGCACGGTTAGAGGCTATGCTGCGCACCCGGCCCGTGCCGGTGCATAAGCCTCCCGAGGGGGAAGTCATGGCGGTCGCAACGGCGGACAAGAACATCGAGTCGACCCTCGTCGAGCAGCGCACCTTTCCCCCGTCGCCCGAGTTCACGGCGCGCGCGCGCATCAAGCCGCGGGATCTCGAGAGCCTGCGCAAGCGCGCCGCCGACGATCACGTTGGATTCTGGGCGGACCTCGCCTCCCAGGAGCTCAGCTGGCACCGGCCGTTCACCGTGGCGCTCGATGAGACGCGTGCGCCCAACTACCGCTGGTTCACCGACGGGCGGCTCAACGCTTCGTGGAACTGCCTCGACGTGCACCTGAACGAGCGCGGCCACAAGACCGCGGTCATCTTCGAGGGCGAGCCCGGGGACGTGCGGCGGCTCTCGTACCGTGAGCTGCACGCCGACGTCTGCCGCTTCGCCAATGCGCTCAAGGCACAGGGGATCGCCAAGGGCGACCGGGTGGTCATCTACATGCCGATGGTGCCCGAGGTGCTGGTGGCGATGCACGCCTGCAACCGCATCGGCGCAATCCACTCGGTGGTGTTCGGCGGCTTCTCGGCGCCCGCGCTCAAGGACCGCATCGAGGACACCGAGGCCAAGCTCGTCATCACCGCCGACGGCGGCTGGCGCGGCGGAGCCGCGGTGGAGCTCAAGGCCAGCACCGATCACGCGCTCGCCGCCGGCTGCCCGACCGTGAGGCGCGTCATCGTGCTCAAGCGTACCGGTCGGGCGGTGCCCATGGACGCGAAGCGCGATGTGTGGTGGCACGAGACAATCGAGGGACAGCCCCCGTCCTGCGAGCCCGAGTGGGTGGAGGCGGAGCATCCGCTCTACATCCTCTATACCTCGGGCTCTACGGGTAAGCCGAAGGGCATTCAGCACGCGACCGGCGGCTACCTGCTCGGCTGCAAGGTGACGACTCAGTGGGTCTTCGATCTGCGCGACGATGATGTGTTCTGGTGCACGGCGGATGTCGGCTGGGTGACCGGGCATTCCTACATCGCCTACGGGCCGTTGGCCGCGGGCGCCACGGTCGTGATGTACGAGGGCGCGCCGACGGTGCCCGACGGCGGCCGCTTCTGGAAGAACTGCCAGGCGCACGGCGTGACTGTCTTCTACACCGCTCCGACCGCGATCCGCGCGCTGATGAAGCTCGGGGAGGAGTTGCCGGCGAAGTACGATCTGTCGAAGCTGCGCCTGCTCGGCACCGTCGGCGAGCCGATCAACCCCGAGGCGTGGATGTGGTATCACCGCGTGATCGGCAAGGAGCGCTGCCCGATTGTCGATACCTGGTGGCAGACCGAGACCGGCGCAATCCTGATCTCACCTGTCCCCGGCGTGACCGCGACCAAGCCCGGCTCCTGCACCCAGCCGCTGCCCGGCATCGACGCCGACATCGTCAACGATCATGGTGAGTCGGTGAAGCGCGCCGACGCCGGCGGTTATCTCGTGATCCGCAAGCCCTGGCCGTCGATGCTGCGCACCATCTGGCGCAACAACCCGCGGTACGTCGAGGGCTACTGGTCGAAGTTCCACACCCGCTGCTACGTGGCGGGCGACAGCGCGCACCGCGACAAGGACGGTTACTTCTGGATCATGGGCCGCATCGACGACGTGCTCAAAGTGTCGGGACACCGGCTCGGCACGATGGAGATCGAGTCGGCGCTGGTCGCGAATCCGCGCGTCGCCGAGGCAGCCGTGGTCGGCAGGCCCCACGAGATCAAGGGCGAGTCGGTGTTCGCCTACGTGGTGCTGCGCGGCCCGCGTCCCACCGGGGACACGAGCGCCCTCACCAAGGAGCTGCGCGACTGGGTGGGCGAGCAGTTAGGTCCCATCGCCAAGCCCGACGACATCCGCTTTGCCGACAATCTTCCCAAGACGCGCTCCGGCAAGATCATGCGCCGGCTGCTGCGTGCGGTGGCGAACGGCGAGGAGGTCACCCAGGACGTCTCGACGCTGGAGAATCCCGCAATCCTCGATCAGCTGCGGGGCACGGATAAGGGAGCCCGGGGTGCGGCCGCCAGGCCGGCGGCCTCGGCCCCCAAGCCCGTCGCCAAGGCCAAAGCCGCAGCGAAGCAGCGCGGCAAGGCCAAGCCACGCACGGCCACCAGGGCGGTTAAGGCAAGACGACCCGCTCTCCCTAAGCGCAAGGCGGTCAAGGCGCGCAAGACGCCGAAACGCGCCGCGCGCAAGCGCTCGGCGCCGCGGCGCAAGCGCTAGAGCGTCCCGCGGGTCGCGTCGAGCCCGAGCACCACGAGCCGCTGCTCGAGACGCTCGCTGAAGCTCCGCGGCTGCTCGAGTCCCATGCGTTTGAGCGCGGCCGCGTGCCGTGGGGCGGGGCTGCCGCTGACCACGGCCGCGGCGGCGGTTGCCAGCTTGCCCACGACCGTGCCGGTGCGGCCGTCGAGAAACCTGAGCGCCCGCGCCAGCGCGATCTCTTCGGCGGTGAGGTCGGTGCCAAAGGGGTATTCGCTGAAGAATCCCTGCCGGCGGTGCCCGGCGACGGCGCGGGTGAGGCGTTCCGGGGTGTTGTCGCGGTAGCCGTCAGGGATGCGGTAGTCGGCGCGGATCTTGCCGTTGGCCTTCGCCTGCGCCAGCAGCTCCTCCTGGAAGCGCGAGTCGGCGACATTCAGCAGCGCCATGATGATCTCCTCGTCGGTGCGGCCGCGCAGGTCGGCAATACCGTACTCGGTGACCACGATGTCGCGCAGGTGGCGCGGGATCGTCTCGTGACCGTACCTCCAGACGATGTTGGACGAGGTGCGGCCGTGGCGCGTGTGCGTCGCACGCACGCACAGGATCGAGCGCGCGTCCGGGAGCGCGTGCGCCATGGCGACAAAATTGTATTGCCCGCCGACGCCCGAGACCACCTGGCCGCTCTCGAGCGCATCCGACACCGCCGCCCCGAGCAGCGTCACCAGCATCGTCGTGTTGACGAAGCGCCCCGCCCGGCGCTGCAGGATGCGCAGCTCCTGGTCCGGGCCGTAGAGCTGGTTGAGGAAGGCGACCCCGCACATGTCGAGCTGTACACGGTCGCTTTCCGGCAGGTCGCGCAGCGCCGCGTAGAACCCGCGCGGACCCATGAAGAAGCCGGCGTGCAGCACCACGCCGTTGCGCAGCTCGCGCCCGAGGCACTGTTCGGCGATGGCCGCGCGGCAGGCTGCATCGGCGAGGTCCGCTACGATCCACTCGCCGCCCCGCACCCGCATGCGCCCGTCCTCGAACTCCACCTCCTCGCGGAATACTCCATGGTGTCTGAGGTCGGCGAACTCCGTCTCGCGGAGGCGTGGCCCCACGCCGGCCGCCATGAGCCGCTCGAGAATGCCGGCGCCGAAACGCTCGCTTATGGCCCCGGTTGCCAGCAGCCGCTCGAGCGGGAGCGAGTCGTAGACGCGGCGGCGCAGGATGCCGGCACGGTAGAGCTCGAGCAGCTGATCGACGAACATCTCCGTGGAGGCGAACAGCCCGCTGCCGAAGGGCTCCACGCCGCCCTCGTCGCGGATGAGCCGCTCGGCATCGCGCACGCCGAGCGCACCGAGCGCGCTCACCCAGGCCGCGTTCTGCTGATGCCGCAGCAGCAGCGCGTACGCCAGCGAGTCGCCGAGCTCGCCGATGCCGATCTGCAGCGTGCCGCCGTCCCGCACCAGGCTGCTCACGTACATGCCGATGGCGTGGTCGGCGGTGCTGATCGGCGGGTTGGGCGGACCGAAGAGATCGAAGTCGTAGCGCGGGTCGTCGATGAGCAAGTCGAAGCGCGCCGGGTCGACCTGGGCGTGCCCGGTCATGAAGGGCATCTGCGCGTGGACCTCCCCGACCATCACCACCTCGCGCCCGGCGCGCCGCGCCGCCTCGATCTGCGGCAGCAGGTCCGGGAGCACGTCGGGATTGGAGCCGAAGCTCAGCGCCGTCTGGCCGTTCACGGTGCGGCGCGCGACCAGCAGTGCCACCACGTTGACGCCGTGCTTCAGGACCTCGCGCTGGACGTGGGTGTAGTTGGCGGAGAGATAATTGCGCTGCGCGTGCAGCGCGCCGAGGAACGCGCCCGGCGTGAGGAAGAACTCGATGACGCGCACGTTGGGCGGCACTCGGCCGGCGCGCACCGCGCGCGCGTACTCCGGCTCGACGTAGCTGCCGAACACCCGCGCGACCAGGGGATCGAGCAGGCGCGCCTCGAGCGGGGCACTCGCCACGGGCTTCAGCAGCGACAGCGCCGTGAGGATCGTCAGATTGATCGAGGGGTCGCGCAGCGCGCGCCGGTAGAGCTCGTTGACGAACGGGATGGGCTTGCCGATGGCGAGCGGCAGCGCCAGCACGATACGCGGCCCCACGCGGCGCAGGACCGCGTCGACGCAGTGTCCGACATCAGCGAATATTTCAGGCATGTTGACTTGTGCCATGCTCCCCGAAGGAGCTGACGCGCGTCAACCACGCGGCTCGAGGAGCACGCCATGGAATTGAGGAAGCCCGCATTGGACCCGGACACCGTGACCGCGGAGTGCCGCTCCGGCTATCCCGAGCCGTACCGCTCGCGCGTGCTGCCGCGCGAGAAGCGCCGCCTGGGTGATGCCCTCGGACTCACCCGCATCGGCATTAATCGAACCACGCTGCCACCGGGTAAGGAATCCGCGATGCGGCACTGGCACACGCACGAGGACGAGTTCGTGTACGTGCTGGAGGGGGAGGTGGTGCTGCGGACCGAGGCGGGCGAGCAGCGGCTCACCGCCGGGATGTGCGCCGGCTTCGCGGCCGGCAGCGCGGACGGGCATCAGCTCATCAACCGCAGCGCCCGCCCCGCGGTCTATCTCGAGATCAGCAATCGGGATCACGAGGACACGGCGCACTATCCGGATCCCGACGCCGATCTCATGTGGAGCCCGCCGCACGCTCGCGGCAAGTTCACGCGCCGCGACGGGACGGCTTATTAGTGCGCCGCGCGCGTCAGGCGCAAAGCGAACGATACGGTGACCTCGTTCCCGGCCTGGTCGGTGGCTTTCCAGTCACCCTGGCCGACTCCGAAGTCGAGCCGGCGCACCAGCGTCTTGCCCGTCATGTAGCCGACCGCGGCGCCGGCTTCGGTAGCCTCCCGGAAGGTGAAGGGCACTTTCGTATCGCGCGTCACGCCACGGATGGTGAGCGCGCCGTCGGCCTCGTAGCCGCCCGCGGTCTTCGCGATCCGGGTCGCGAGGAAATGCGCCTGGGGAAATTTCGCCACCGCGAACAGGTCATCGTTCTTGAGCGTGTCGTCACGGTCCTTGTCGCCGGTGTCGAGCGCTGCGACCTCCACCGTGACCTCGAGCCGCCCGCCCGCCGGATCCGCGCCCGGGCAATCGAGAGTCACCGCGAAGCGCGGGAAGCGCCCGGTATCCTTCGCGCCCGCCTGGAGGAAAGTGAACTCGAGCGAACTCTTCGCGGGGTCGAGCGTGTAGCGCGAGGCGACGGCCGCCGGGGCCGCGGGCGCGGCCGCCGGCGCGGGCGCGGCATCACCGCATTCGAGGGCGCCGCCGGCGAGCAGCGCCGCGGCGAGCGCCTGATAGAGCCTCGGGTAGCGCATCGACCGGTTCCTTTCGGCGGCTGGTGTGCTCAAGTGCGCGTGAACGGCAACATGCGCCTGAGCACGTCATCCTTGTGCCAGAAATGATGCTTGAGGGCGCCCGCCACGTGCAGCGCGATGACCGCGATCAGCGTGTAGGCGAGGATGTGGTGCGTGATCATGAGCGCGTCATAGAGGGGACGGCTCTTTGGCACCAGGTCGGGAAGCTGCAAGAACCCAAACCAGCTCACCGGGAACCCACGCGCCGAGGACATCGTCCAGCCCGACAACGGCACCGCGATGAGCAGCACATAGAGCGCCACGTGGGTGAAGCGCGCCAGCGCCTGCTCGTAGCGCTTGAGGTTCTCCGGCAGCGGCGGATGCTCGTTCAGCCAGCGCCACGCGAAGCGCAGGATCACGAGGCCGAGGATGGTGAGGCCGACCGACTTGTGGCGCGCCAGCAGGGTGAGCTTGCGCACCCCGTTCGGCAGATCGTCCGCCATTTCGGCGAGCGTCACCTGCACGATGATCAGCGCCACGATGATCCAGTGGAATGTTTGTGCGACGACGCCCCAGCGGCGCGTCGTGTTACGGAGGGCCATGGAGCTTAAGCTTAAAGGGGTGAGCAGCCGTTGCAATATCCGGCTGGCCGGGGCGTTGTTCCTGGCGTGCCTGCTGGCGGCGTGCCCGACGCGCCCACCCCCGCCCCCGGCGCAGGTGCCCGCCGTGCCGGCGCCGATCGCGCTCGCGCCGCACACGGGTAAGCCCTATGACATCGTCGCCGCGGACTCGCTCCTTACCGTGCGGGTGTATCGCGGCGGGGCGCTCGCCTCCGCGGGCCACAATCACGTCATCGGGTGTCATACGCTCGCCGGCACCATCTATATGCCGGGCGAGGTGCTGAAGAGCAGTTTCGAGGTGCGCCTGGCGGTGGCGGAGCTCACCGTGGACGAGCCGGAGCTGCGCGCCCGGGAGCCCGCCAGCGACTTCCCGCCCGAAGTGCCGCAGTCGGCGCGCGACGGCACCCGGCGCAACATGCTCGGGCCCGCGCTGCTCGCCGCCGCCGACTACCCGGAGGTGGTGCTGCGCGCCGTGCGGCTCGAGCCGGGAGCGGGGGCCGCGCCGGGCGGGCTCACCGCGTACCTGGACGCGCAGGTCCGCGACCAGCATCACACGCTCAGTATTCCGGTCGCCTACGAGCTCGCGGGCGATACCCTCACCGTGACGGGCGAGACCGCGCTCAGGCAGAGCGAGCTCGGACTCACTCCCTTCACGGCGCTCATGGGCGCGCTCGCGGTGCAGGACGAGATGCGCGTGCGCTTCCGCATCGTAGCGCGGGCCGCGGGCGCGCGCTGAACCTAAGCGTTACTTCGCGCGCATCTCCGCCAGCAGCTCCCTCGCCCGGTAGATCTTGCGCAGCGCCTCGAAAATGATCGCCGGATCCACCGCCACGGCGCGGTTGAGCTCGGCATCGTACCAGTAGTCCCCGGAGATCGAGTGGATGTTGCCGTCGAAGATGAGGCCGACGACGCGCCCGTGCGCGTCGATCAGCGGGCTCCCGGAGTTGCCGCCGATGATGTCGTTGTTGCTCGAGAGGTTGAAGCGTGTCGCGGGGTCGAGCTGACTCCTGACAGCGAGCCAGCTGTCGGGGATCCTGAACGGCTCCTGGCCCGTGGCGCGCTCGAACAGGCGCGACAGGTGCGTGAACGGCTCGACTTCGGTGCCGTTCTCCTTCCACCCCTGGACCGTCCCCACGTTGAGGCGCAGCGTGAAGGTCGCATCCGGCGGCTCCGTGGTCCCGAGCACCTTGAAGCGCACCCGTGCGATCTTCTCCGCAGCCGCATCGATCGGCGCCTCCACCTGGTCCTCGTAGCGTTTGCGCACCGCGCGCGCCTCCGGATCGACCGCGCGGGCCAGATCGATCATCGGATCGTGCGAGGCGTCGACTGCCGGTGCGCCCCCCTCCCAGAGCTGCCTGCGCAGCGCCGGATCGGCGAGCTTCGAGCCGTCGACGAGGCGTGCGGCGAGCGTGTCGGGTGAGTCCTGGGCGAGGAGCGAGCGCACGATGGGCGCGTCGGGTCCCAGCCACTCGCGCATGCGCTCGAGCGAGAAAGACAGCGTGAGCTTCTCGAGCTGCGGGTAGACGGGTACGGGCGCGCTCACGCGCTGCGCGACGCGCGGCAGCGCCGCGTCGCGGTACTCGCGCAGCCGCTCGGTGTTGGGCTTGGCGCGCTCGGCGGCGCCGCGTATCAGGGTGCGCGCGTAGTTGAACAGGGCACTGTTGAATCCGGCGCCGAGCTCTATCCAGGTATAGGGCAGCTCGAGCTCGCGATGGACGACTTCGGCCCTGGCAATCTCCGCCCACGGATCGCCGGTCGCGGCCGCGAGCTGCGGGTCGGCCGCCACCCTGGTGCGCAGCGCCGCCTCCTCGGCGCGCTTGGCCGTGAGCAGCCGATCGTCGAGGAGGGCATCGAGCTGTCCGCGGCGCACCTTGATGGCGTTCTCGAGACTGTTCAGCGGATCCTGCGCGATGCGGCTCGCCTCGGCACCGGTCTTGCCGAACTGGATCAACCGCCCGCGCAGCTCCGAGGCGCGCTGCAGCCAGCGCGGCAGGAACACGTCACGCAGCTCGAGCAGCTGCGCCACCGTCAGGAGGCGATCGGTGCGTCCCGGATGTCCCGCCACGAATACCACTTCGCCCGCCTCCGGCCCCTCGGGCTTGAGCGTGAGGAAGCTCGGGGTGCGGGCGGGCTTGCCGTCGGGGCCGTAGGCGCGCAGCACCGACAGGTCGAGGCACCAGCGCGGGAATTGGAAATTGTCGGGGTCACCGCCGAAGGCGGCGATGTCACGCTGCGGGGCGAACACCAGCCGCACGTCGTCATAGCGGTGGTACTTGTAGAGCCAGTACTGCCCGCCCTGGTAGAGAGTCACGCTCTCGCATTTGAGTGGGCCGCCGGGTGCGTGCCGGCTCTCGTCCTCGCACGCCTGCTCGAGCTGGGTGAGGGTCTTCTTGCGGATGTCGTTGGCGGTCTTGTCATCGAGCCCGTGGATCGCCGCATCCACCTTGGCTGTGATGTTCTCCACACCGAAGAGCACGTCGGCGATCTGGGTGCCGCAGCGCAGCTCGCGCTCGCGCGTGCGCGCCAGGAAGCCCTTGCTGAGCAGGTTGTCATCGGCCGTCGAGTGCTCGTCGAGGCAGGCCTCCGAGCAGTGATGGTTGGTCAGAATCAGCCCGTCAGGCGACACGAAGGAGGCCGTGCAGTTCGACAGGCGGATGACCGAGGTGCGCACCCGGTCGAGCCAGGGCTTGTCGATGTCGACGCCGTGCGCTTTCTTCACCAGAGCGCTCGGGAAGTCATGAAAGGTCCACATTCCGGGGTCGCCGAATGCCGGTGCGCACGCGAGCACGGCGAAGACGGACGGGGCAGAATGGGCGCGGCGCATGGGCAGTCCTTTCACTCGGTGTCCGAGAGGAGCAGCAGCGGGGTGCCTTCGGGGCTCACCAGCAGCGCGTTGGCGCCGCGGGTGATGCCGCGCGGCAGCGCTTCCTCCGCCACGCCGAGCGTACGCAGGTGCTCGATCCGCTCACGCATGTCCGCCGCGCGGAATACCAGCAGGGGAGTTGCGCAGGCGCGCGGGCGGTGGAACGCGAGCTCCAGGGTGTCGCTGGTGAGCGGCAGATGCTCGTAGGGCGCCGACACTTCCTCGCTCGCGACGAAGCCGAGCGGCTCCCAAAAGCTCCTGGCGGCGGCAAAGTCCGCCGCCGGCAGCGACAGTTGCGCGAAGTCGCCACAGAGGGAGACTTCGCGGGCGGAGCGCGCGGCGGGCGAGTAGGTGCGCGCCTCGATCACCCGCACGGACTCCCCGTGCGGGCCCTCGAAGCCGATCTCGTTGAATACCTCCTCACCGGTGCGGCACACCGTGAGCTCGATACCGAGCGCGACGAACTCGGCCACGCAGGTGGCGATGCCGGGGCGCACGAAAGTCAGGGTGGGCGAGGCGACACGCCGCTGGTGCAGGCCGATGTGGACCCGTCCGTCGGTCAGCACGCCATAGGGATGCGCGTAGGTGTCGGCGGTGGTGGTGTGGGAGAACCCGAGACGCTCGTAGAATTCCACCGAGGCGCGGATGTCGTCGGTCGCGAGGCTGAGCTCGTGAAAGCGTCCGGGCGGCGGCAGCGGCGCGGGGGCCATCAGGCGGAAGCGCCACGCGCGGCGCTCGGCAGCCGTCCGTGCTCGAGGTGCGTCCAGCCCTGGCAATGCTCGACGATGAGATCGCTCAGGCACTGCGCGTGCAGGACTTGCGCGTTGAGCGCCGGCACGTACTCAAAGCGCTCGCCGCCGGCGCGCATGAAGCATGCGCGATTCTCGATCGCGATCTCCTCGAGCGTCTCCAGGCAGTCGACCGCGAAGCCCGGACACACCACCGCTACGCTGCGCGCGCCGCGCGCCGGCAGACTCTCGAGCACCGCGCGCGTATAGGGCTTCAGCCAACCGCTCGGCCCGAAGCGCGACTGGAAGGCGACGCTCCACTCGCTCTCGCGCAGCATCAGCTCGTCCGCCAGCAGCCGCGCGGTTTTCTGGCACTTGCAGAAGTACGGATCGCCCTCGCGGAAGTAGCGCTCGGGAATGCCATGGAACGACATCAGCAGATGCCCGGTGCGCCCCTCGCGGCTCCAGTGCTCGGCGACGCTGGCGCGCAGCGCTTCGATGTAGCCGGGATGATCGTGGTACTCGGCGACGAAGCGCAGCTCGGGCAGCCAGCGCCAGCCGCGCAGCTCCTCGCTCACCTGATCGTAGACCGCGCCGGTGGTGGCGCCGCAGTACTGCGGGTAGAGCGGCACCACGAGGATGCGCTGTGCGCCCGAGGCGCGCAGCCGGCCGAGCGCCTCGCGCACCGAGGGCGGGCTGTAGAGCATGCCGAGCTCCACCGACAGCGGCGCCAGCACGTGTTGGGCGAGCGTGGCGGTGAGCGCCTCGCGCAGCCGCTCGGACAGGTAGCGGAGCGGTGAGCCGGCCTCGGACCAGATCCTGCGGTACTTGCGCGCGACGCGCCCCGGCCGCAGCGGCAGCACCAGTCCGTACAGGATCGGCAGCCACAGGAGGCGTGGCAGCTCGACCACGCGCGGGTCGGAGAGGAAGCGCCTCAGGTAACGGCGCACCGCCGCAGCGGTGGGCCCTTCCGGCGTGCCGGAGTTGACCAGCAGGATGCCGATGCGCTCGGCGCCGTCGTGCTGGAAGTCCGGTGAGCTCACGTAGCGCATAGGCACGAGGTTGGGCGCGCGCGCCGGCGCCCCGCTAATTCAGGCCGACGCACAGGTACTTGAGCTCGGTGTAATCGAGGATCCCGTAGCGCGAGCCTTCGCGGCCGATGCCGGACTCCTTGACGCCGCCGAACGGGGCGACCTCGGTGGAGATGATGCCGGTATTGAGGCCCACGATGCCGTACTCCAGCGCCTCCGCCACGCGCCACGAGCGCGACAGGTCGCGCGTGTAGAAGTAGGCCGCCAGGCCGAACTCGGTGTCGTTCGCCATGCGCACCGCGTCGGCCTCGGTCGCGAACTTAAACAGCGGCGCCACCGGACCGAATGTCTCCTCGCGTGCCACCTGCATCGCGGCGGTCACGTCGGTGAGCACGGTGGGCTGGAAGAAGGTGCCGCCGAGCGCATGGCGCTTGCCGCCCGTCGCGACGCGGGCGCCCTTCGAGAGCGCATCCGCAATGTGCTCTTCCACTTTGGCGAGCGCCTTCACGTCGATCAGCGGACCCTGGTCGGTGGGCCCCTTCAGACCATCGCCCACCCGCAGCTGCGCGACCGCGTGCACGAGCTTGCGCGTGAACTCCTCGTATACCGGCGCGTGCACCAGCAGGCGGTTGGCGCACACGCAGGTCTGGCCGGTGTTGCGATACTTGCTGGCGATGGCGCCGGCCACCGCGGCATCGAGGTCCGCGTCCTCGAACACGATGAACGGCGCGTTGCCGCCGAGCTCGAGCGAGAGCTTCTTGACCGTGCCCGAGCACTGCGCCATCAGCTGCTTGCCGATGGCGGTCGAGCCGGTGAAGCTCACCTTGCGCACGATGGGGTTGGAAGTCATCTCGCCGCCGATGGCAACCGCGTTCCCGGTGACGATGTTGAGGACGCCCGTGGGCAGGCCCGCGCGCGCGGCCAATGCCGCGAGCGCCAGCGCCGAATACGGCGTCTGGCTCGCCGGCTTCACCACCACCGTGCAGCCGGCCGCGAGCGCCGGACCCACCTTGCGGGTGATCATCGCCGCCGGGAAGTTCCACGGAGTGATACACGCCACCACGCCCACCGGCTGGCGCAGCACGAGGATGCGCTTGTCGGTCTGGTGGCCGGGAATCAGGTCGCCGTAGAGCCGCTTGCCCTCCTCGGCGAACCACTCGATGAAGGAGGCCGCGTAGGCGATCTCGCCCTTGGACTCCGCGAGCGGCTTACCCTGCTCGGCGGTCATGAGGGTGGCGAGATCCTCCTGGTTCGCCATGATGAGGTCATACCAGCGGCGCAGCACGAGCGCGCGCTCGCGCGCGGTATGCGCCGCCCAGGCGGGAAATGCCCCGGCGGCTGTCTCGATGGCGCGCCGGGTTTCCGCCGCGCCGAGGTCGGGGACGGTGCCGATCGGCTCGCGCGTGGCCGGATTCAATACCTGGTGGGTCGCACCCGAGGCGGCATCCACCCACTTGCCGCCGACGAAAGCACGGGTACGCAGCAGATCGGGGTCTCGAAGCTTCATGGCAGCCTGTATCCGAAGTTAGGCACGCTTACTTCCCGCCGGTTCCATGCCGGCGAGGTAGCGCGCGAGGAAATCGAGCGTGCGGGTGCGCGCCAGCTCCGCCGCCGCAGCGTCGTAGCTGTCGCGCTGCTCGCAGTTGAAACCGTGGCCGGCGCCCTCGTAGACGTGCAGCGGGGCCGCCGGCTGCGCCGCGCGGATGCGCGCGACGTCCTCGAGCGAAATGCTGCGGTCCGCGCTGCCGTAGTGATACAGCACCGGGCAGCGGGGCTTGCGCTCGAGATAGTCACCGACCCGGCCGTAGTAGACCACCGCGGCCGCGAGCGGCAGCTCGCACGCCGCAACGTAGGCGAGCGTTCCGCCCCAGCAGTAGCCGACGACGCCGGTGCGGCCCGAATGCTTCACCACCGCCGCGGCGGCCGCCACATCTTTGAGCGCGGTCTCGGCGCTGATCTGCTTGCGGTAACCGGCGCCCTCCTGCATGTCCGCGCCCGTATAGCCGAGCTCGATGCCGCGCCGCACGCGGTCGAACAGCGAGGGCGCGATGGCGGTGTAGCCGGCGGCGGCGAAGCTGTCGGTCACGGAGCGGATGTGGCCGTTGACGCCGAAGATCTCCTGGATCACCACCACGGCGCCCCGCGGGCGGGCGGCGGGCGCCGTGAGCCACGCCTGAAACTCGTGCCCGTCGCGGGCCATGATGGTGGTGAGCTCGCCCATGGGATCCGATGGCAACGCCTGGTGGACCATGGCATTCTAACCTGTCGCGCTCCGGGGGGGTGTCATGCTCGTCGGTCAAGCTGCCAGGCGCGTCGCCATCGTCGGTGGTGTACGCATTCCGTTCGCCCGCTCGTATACCGTCTACGCCACGGTCGGTAATCAGGACATGCTCACGGCCGCGTTCCGGGCGGTGGTCGAGCGCTTCAAGCTGCAGGGCGAGCGCCTCGGCGATGTAGCCGCGGGCGCGGTGATCAAGCACTCGAAGGACTACAACCTGACCCGCGAGTGCGTGCTGTCGGTGGGGCTCGATCCGCAGACGCCGGGGCTCGATCTGCAGCGCGCCTGCGGTACCAGCCTCGAGGCGGCGATCGCCATCGGCAACAAGATCGCCCTCGGCCAGATCGACGCCGGTATCGCCGGCGGTACCGACTCGATCAGCGACGCGCCGATCGTCTATCCGCGCTCCTATCAGCAGCTGCTGCTCGCGAGCTACCGCGGCCGCAGCGCCTGGGAGCGGGCGAAACCCCTCTTCGGGCTGCGGCCGAAGCATTTCCGGCCGGTGCTGCCGGCGGTGGTCGAGCCGCGCACCGGGCTTTCGATGGGCCAGAGCTGCGAGCTGATGGCAAAGCGCTGGCAGATCACGCGCGCCGAGCAGGACCAGCTCGCCTACGACAGCCATATCAAGGCGGCAGCGGCCTGGCGCGAGGGATTCTACGACGACCTGGTGGTCCCGTTCGGGGGCCTGAAGACCGACAACAACGTGCGCGCCGACACCAGCGTCGAGAAGCTGTCGAAACTGCGGCCGAGCTTCGCCTCCGACGGCACGCTCACCGCCGGCAACTCGACGCCGCTCACCGATGGCGCGAGCGCCGTGCTGCTCGCGACGCCCGAGTGGGCCGCGAAGCGCGCTCTCCCGGTGCAGGCGTATCTCGCCTACGGCAAGGTCTGGGCGGTCGACTACGTGGGCGGCAGGGAGGGGCTGCTGATGGCCCCCGCCTACGCCGTGCCCGCCATGCTGCGCGATGCGAACCTCAAGCTTCAGGACTTCGACTACTACGAGATCCACGAGGCGTTCGCCGCGCAGGTGCTCTGCACGCTCAAGGCATGGGAGACGCCCGAGTACTGCCGCGACGTGCTCGGGCTGCCGGCGCCCTTAGGTGCCATCGATCGCTCCAGGCTCAACGTGAAGGGCGGCAGCGTCGCGCTCGGCCATCCTTTCGCCGCCACCGGCACGCGCATTCTGCCGATGCTCGCGAAGCTCCTCGCGGGCAATCCTTCCGCCAAGCGCGGGCTCATGTCCGTGTGCACCGCCGGCGGGATGGGAGTTACGGCGATCGTCGAGCGCTGATGAAAGCCACGATCCTGTGCGGCGCATTCACGGCTGCCGTGCTCGCCTGCGCCGCCCACGCCGACTTCAACGCGGCGCTCGCCGACTACAAAGCCGGTCACTACGACACCGCGCGGGGTCAGTTCAGCGCGATGGCCGAGCTTGGCGACTGCTCCTCACAATTCAACCTGGGCGTGATGGCGCTGCAGGGCCAGGGCGGAAGGAAGGACGTTGGCGGCGGCGTCGGCTGGCTCGAGGTGGCGGCCGCCAACGGCTGCCAGGACCTGGTTGGAGGCCGCGTCGCCGCGCTCAAGGGCGCGCTCAGTCCCCAGGAGGAGCGCACGGCCGCCGACATCATGGCGCGCTACGGCCACGAGGCGCTGCACGCACAGGGACTCGTCGACCCCGAGCTCGACTGCCGCGAGCGCGCACCCGCCGCGGTGCTGCAGTCACCGGCGCCCGAAGTTCCGCGCCCGTTCGCCGCCAGCCGTCGAAACGGGCTCGTGATCGGCGAGCTCACCATCGGCGTCGACGGCCGCCCGCGCGACCCGGAGATACTGCTCGCCGCGCCCGATGCAGCCCTGGGCGCCGCGGCCGTTGAAGCCTGGCTGCACTCGCGCTTCACGCCCGCGAGCCGCAACGGCGCGCCGATCGAGTCGCGGATCCAGGTGCGCCTGCCCTTCAGGGTTGCAGGCGGCGAGTCGTTGTGGAGCAGCGGCGAATACCACGACGCGCGCGCGGCGGCGGATGCGGGCGATCCGGCCGCCGAGTATCTGCTCGGCCTGGCGGCGCCGGGTGACCCGACCCTCGGCATCGGGCCGGCGCGCGGCACGCAGCTCCTGATCCTCGCGGCACGCGACGGCAACGCGAAGGCCCAGTACCTGCTCGGCGAGCAGCTGCGCGCCGTCGCGGCCTGCCACCCGCAGACGAGCGGCGCGGCGTGGCTCAGGCCCGCGGCCGCGAGCGGCGATGCTGCCGCACAGCTGGCTCTCGCCGGGGAACTCCTCGGCTCCGCTCCCACCGACGCGCAGCTGAAGGAAGCGCACGCGCTGCTCCAGCACGCTGCGGCGGCCGACAGTTACTACGTCAGGAAGCACGTCGTGGCGCTGCTCGCCGCTTCGCCGATCGCGGCACTGCGTGATCCCGCGACGGCGCAGCAGGTCGCCTTCAAGCTCGCGCTCAGCGATATCCAGTCCGATCCGCAGATGTTCGAGGCGCTGGCCGCAGCGGCCGCCGCCGGCGGCGACTTCGCCGCCGCGGTATCGCAACAGGAGAGGGCGATCCGCAAAGCGCGCGAGCTCGCGTGGAATACGCACGCGATGGAGGAGCGGCTGGCGTCCTACAAGGGCGGCAAGGCCTGGGCCGGGGACCTGTTCGCGGGCTAGCGATCAGGGCCTGTTGGTTTCAAACAGCCAGGAAGTCCACCAGCGCGCGCTGCTCCGCGCTCAAGCGCTCGAGCGGCGTCACCAGCGCGCCGCGCAGGAACAGGCTCTCCGCGCGCGTGCCGAGGCGCGGTCCCTCGACGCAGGCGTAGGTACGCCCTTCATGCACGGTGCATCCGTGCGAGCGGGCCAGGCGCGCGATCAGCGCCGCGGTGCGCGCGCACACCGGCCGGGCGCTCGAGACGTGCGCAACCACACCGAGGCCGAAGAAGCTCGCGGCGCGCGTTCCCCGGGTGAAGTCGAGGAACTGGGACGGCAGCGTCAGGTCGCCGGGGCGGATGTCCTCGCGCAGGCTGCCGACGGCGGAGACTGCGATCACGGTGCGCACGCCGACGCTCTTCAGCGCCCAGATGTTGGCGCGGAAGTTGATCTCGCCCGGCAGCAGCTGGTGGTCGAGGCCGTGGCGCGCGAGGAACGCGACCTCGCGCCCGGCGAGCGTGCCGCGCATCAGCGGGCCCGAGGGCGCTCCGCATGGCGTTTGCACCTCGTGCGCGCGCAACTTGCCGAGGCCGCGCATGGCGTACAGGCCCGTTCCGCCGATGATGCCGATCATGGGCTACTCCCGTGGGGGCATTTGCGCCGACCGCCCGGCAGGCGGCAAGATGCCTCAAAGGACGCGCAAACAACAACCGAAGCTCGCAAATACGCACCATGAGCAGCAGCCAGGAGCACGGCGGGTCGCACTACGCGAGCTTTCGCGAGTTCTATCCGTACTATCTCGGCGAGCACACCAACCGCACGTCGCGCCGCCTGCACGTGAGCGGCACGCTGCTCGCGCTCATGCTCGCCGCCGCGGCGCTCCTCACCGGACGCCTGGCGCTGCTGTGGGGGGTGCCGATCGCCGGCTACGCCTTCGCGTGGGCGGGGCACTACTTCTTCGAGAAGAACACGCCGGCGACTTTCACGCACCCGCTCTACAGCCTGCGCGGCGACTTCACGATGATGGTCGAGGTGCTCACGGGCCGCATTCGCTGGTAGCGGCTTGAAGGCACAGGTCCCATGAGCAGCGCGGCCATCGATCGCGTCTTCGAGCGACGCCTCGCCTCCCTCGTCAACAGCGGCGAACCCCAGATCCTGCAGGGCGGAGCTAAGGGGGTCGAGAAGGAGTCGCTCCGGTGCACGCCGGACGGGCGCCTCGCGCACACGCCGCATCCGGCAGTGCTCGGCTCGGCCCTCACCAGCGAGCACATCACCACCGACTTCTCCGAGTCGCTGATCGAGCTGGTGACGCCCCCGTTCACGCATACGTGGGAGCTGCTGCAGTACCTCCTCGACCTGCACCAGTTCGTCTATCGCCATCTGGAAGAGGAGCTGCTGTGGGCGACCAGCATGCCGTGCGCGATCGACAGCGACGCCGACATCCCGCTCGCGCAGTTCGGCAGCTCGCACGTCGGGCGCATGAAGACCGTGTACCGCAATGGGCTCGGGCTGCGCTACGGCCGCATGATGCAGGCGATCTCGGGCGTGCATTTCAACTACTCGTTCCCGCTGCCGTTCTGGGAGGCCTATGCCACGCTGCGCGGCGAGCGCGCGGGCGCGAGCGAGTTCATCTCGGCGAGTTACTTCGATCTGCTGCGCAGCTACCGCCGCCACGGCTGGCTGGTGCTGTATCTGTTCGGCGTCTCTCCCGTGGTGTGCAAGTCGTTCCTGCGGGGACGCGACGTGCAGCTCGAGGATCTCGGCATGGGCACGGCCTACGAGCCCTACGCCACCAGCCTGCGCATGAGCGACGTGGGTTACCGCAACCGCAATCAGGCGGGGCTCACCGTGTCGGTCAACACCCTCGAGGAGTACGTGCGCGATCTGCAGCGGGCGATCACCACGCCGCACCTGCCCTACGAGGCGCTCGGCGTCAAGGTCAACGGCGAATGGCGCCAGCTCAACGCCAATATCCTGCAGATCGAGAACGAGTACTACAGCTTCATCCGGCCCAAGCGCGTGGCGCGCTCCGGCGAGCGGCCCACCAAGGCCTTGAGGCGCGCGGGCGTCGAGTACGTCGAGGTGCGCGCGCTCGACGTCAGCGCCTTCGATCCCGTGGGTGTGAATCAGAACAAGCTGCGCTTCCTCGAAGCGTTCCTCGCGCTGTGCCTGCTCAAGGAGAGCCCGCCCATCGGCGTCACGGAGCAGGCCGCGCTCGATGCGAACCATCTGACGGTGGCGCGCCGCGGCCGCGAGCCCGGCCTCATGCTCGAGCGCGACGGCAGGAAGGTGCCGATGCGCGAGTGGGCGGCTGAGCTGCTCGACTCGATGGCGGGGCTGTGCGAGATCCTCGACCGGGGAGATGCGGCCCGGCCCTACACGCACGCGCTCGCCACGCAGGCCGCCAAGGTTGCCGACGTGGCGCTCACCCCGTCGGCGCGCCTCCTGAGCGAGCTGAGCTCCGGGCAGTCGTTCTTCGATCTGGCGCTGCGTATGTCGGAGACGCACAAGGCCTACTTCCTCGACCTGTATCCGCCGAACGAGGAGCGGCTGAAGGAGCTGGCGGAGGAGGCACAGGAATCGCTCACCGCCCAGCGCCGGATCGAGACGAGCGATCGGGGGACGTTCGATGAGTACCTGGCCCGGTACTTTGCGGACTGAGCGGGACTCTCACATAATCAATGACTTAGAGATTCAGGCGCCGAGACTGCACCGCCAGCTGCTGACCTTCCCCGGCGGACCAGAGCGGGCCTGCAGAGCGTGCACCGGTCAATACCCCGCCTGAGGCATTGTTGCGCGCACGGTGCGCCCCGGACACTGAGACAGCGAACCGAAGGCCGCGAACAGTGCTTACTTGCACCCCGGCGCGGCACACCCGATCCTCCCTTGACGTCATGAATGCTCTTTCCGTCCGCGGACTCACCAAGACCTACAAGAACGGCGTCCAAGCGCTGAAGGGCATCGACCTCGACGTCGAGCAGGGGGATTTCTTCGCGCTGCTCGGGCCCAACGGCGCCGGCAAGACGACGCTCATCGGCATCATCACCTCGCTCGTCAACAAGACCGCGGGCGAGGCGTGCGTGTTCGGCCACGACATCGATCGCGAGCTCGAGGCGGCCAAGTCCTGCATCGGTGTCGTGCCGCAGGAGATCAACTTCAACATGTGGGAGTCGCCCTTCACCATCGTGGTGAACCAGGCGGGCTTCTATGGCATTCCGCGCCCGGTGGCGCGCCAGCGCGCCGAGAAATACCTCAAGCAGCTGCAGCTGTGGGACAAGCGCGGCGGCATGTCGCGCGCGCTCTCCGGGGGCATGAAGCGGCGCCTGATGATCGCGCGCGCGCTGATGCACGAGCCGCGCCTGCTGATTCTCGACGAGCCGACCGCCGGTGTCGACATCGAGATCCGCCGCTCGATGTGGGACTTCCTGCGCGAGATCAACGACCGCGGCACCACCATCATCCTCACCACCCATTATCTCGAGGAAGCCGAGACGCTGTGCCGCAACATCGCGATCATCAGCGGCGGGCGCATCGTCGAGCGCGACCGCATGTCGAGCCTGCTGCGCCGGCTGCACGTCCAGACCTTCGTGCTCAACGTGCGCGATCCGCTCGCCAGCGCGCCGCGGCTCGAGGGCTACGACACGACGCTGGTCGATGACCACACACTCGAGATCGAGGTCTCGAACGACGAGACCCTCAATGACATCTTTGCGCGGCTGTCGGCGCTCGGCATCGAGGTGCTGTCGATGCGCAACAAGGTGAACCGCCTCGAGGAGATCTTCATGGCCCTGGTCGAGGGGCGTGGCGTCGATGAGCCGGGCGCGCGTCCTCAGCCGGCGGTGGCACGGGTCGCGCAACCCGCGGCGCGCGCCGAAGCGCAGGTGCGCCGATGAGCAGCGTGGCGCTGCCGGCCGCTCCCGCGCCGATCAAGCTCGGCGTGGTGCGCTGGATCGGCTTCCAGACGATCGTGATCCGCGAGTACGGGCGCATCATCCGCATCTGGGGACAGACCATCGTGCCGGCGGTGGTCAGCGCCACGCTCTACTTCGTGATCTTCGGTAACGTGGTTGGCCGCCGGGTGGGCGCCATGGACGGCTTCGACTACCGCCAGTACATCGCGCCCGGGCTGATCATGATGCAGGTGATCACCAACTCCTACGGCAACGTGGTGGCGTCCTTCTTCGGGGCGAAGTTCGGCAAGCACGTCGAGGAGATGCTGGTGTCGCCGCTGCCGAACTGGGTGATCGTGGCCGGCTACGCCTCCGGTGGCGTGGTGCGGGGACTGCTGGTGGGCGGGGCGGTCACCATCGTGTCGCTGTTCTTCGCGCATCTGCACGTGCACCACGTGGCGGTGATCCTCGCCGCGGTGCTGCTCACGTCGCTGATCTTCTCGCTCGGCGGTTTCCTCAACGCGCTGTTCGCCAAGAACTTCGAGCAGGTGAACTGGATTCCGACCTTCGTGCTGAATCCGCTCACCTACTTCGGCGGTGTGTTCTACTCCATCTCGCTCCTGCCCGATTGGGCGCGCCGGGTGTCGTACGTGAATCCGATCCTGCACATGGTCAGCGCGTTCCGCTACGGCTTCCTCGGCACTTCCGACGTCAACCTCGGTATCGCCTTCGCGCTGATGGTGCTGGCGGCGGCGGCGCTGTTCGCGACCGCGGTGACGCTGCTCGATCGCGGCACGGGAATCCGCGATTGACGACCGCGGTGGCGCTGGTGACCGCGCGTGCCGCGCGCGGTCTCGACGAGGATATGCCGCCGCTCACGCGGGCGCTGGCGGCCGCGGGCGCCGCGGCGCACTGCGTGGAGTGGGACGCGGCCCAAGTCGACTGGGCGCGCTTCGACCTCGTGGTGCCGCGCTCGGCCTGGGACTACGCCGAGCGGCTGCCGGAATTCCTCGCCTGGGCGGAGCGGGTCGCCCGCCTCACCCGGCTGCTCAATCCGCTGCCGGTGGTGCGCTGGAACACCGACAAGCACTACCTCGGCGAGCTCGCGCGCGCGGGCGCGCCGGTGGTTCCCACCTGGTACCTCGAGCCGGGTGAGGACGCCAGGCGCATGCTCGATGAGTTCCTCGCCGCGGAGGCCTGCCGTGAGGTCGTGGTGAAGCCGGCCGTCGGCGCGGGCTCGCGCGATGCGCGGCGGCACCCCTACGCGGATCGCGCCGGGATCCTCGCCCACCTCGAGCCGCTGCTCGCCGCACGGCGCAGCGTGATGCTGCAACCGTACCTCGAGAGCGTCGACGCCGAAGGCGAGACCGCCCTCATGTACATCGAAGGCCGCTTCAGTCACGCGATCCGCAAGGGCGCTCTGCTGCCCGCGGGAGCGCCGTCCACGGCCGGCCTGTTCGCGCCCGAGGAGATCGTCCCGCGCGCCCCGGGGGCGGACGAGCTCGCGGCCGCCGAGCGTATCCTCGGTGCCACGCCGTTCGAGACGCTTGTCTATGCGCGCGTCGATCTGCTGCGCGACGCGGCGGGGGCGCCGCGGCTTCTCGAGCTCGAGCTCACCGAGCCGTCGTTCTTCCTCTCCCACGCCCCGGGCTCGGCCGAGCGCTTCGCGGCGGCCTTGCTGGCGCGCCTTGCGGGCGTCCCGCGCGCCGCGCGGGAGAGCCAGGGGCCGCGGTCAGAATAGCGATGCGCTTTGCGCCAGGTTGAGTCTCAGCAGCAGCGCCTGGTAGCGGCGGTCGCTCTCGAGCGGCTTGAAGTAGCTGTCGACGCGGATCGAGTTCACGGCCGGATCGCCCATGACGAACGCGGCCTCGAGCGATGCAAAGGCGCGCGCGGTCTCGCCGCGATAGGCGTAGATCTCCGCCATCTCTGTCGGATAGCGGCCGCCCCACTTGCGCCTCAGATCGGCCAGGCTGCTATCCGCGCTGTCCTGGCGCCCGAGGGCGTGATAGACGAGTGCGAGCCCCACCAGCCGCATCTCCTCATCCGGCTCCTGCTGGGCGGCGTCCAGTGCCGCCTGCGGCTGACTGCGCGCGAGCAGCACGTCGACGAGCTGCGTGTGGGCACCGATGCCTTCGGGCGCCAGATCGATCCGGCGGCGCACGGCCGCCTCGGCTTCCGGCAGCTTCCCCTGGTAGAGATAGATCATCCCGAGGCGCGCATACGGCTGGAAGTTGAGCGGGTCGCGCACACGGGCACGCTCGCAGAACTCGACGGCGCGATCGAACTGTCCGAGATCGCGGGCGAGGTTCGCAGCCGAGAGCAATGTCGCGGGGTCTTCGGGGTCGGAGGCGAGAGCCGCCTTGAGCTCGGCGCCCGCCGCCGCCCAGTCGCGGTCGAGGAGTCGATCGACGGATGAGACGATCGCGTGTGCGGCGGCGAGTCCCGGGTCGAGTGACAGCGCATGCTCCGCCGCCTGCCGCGCCGCGGCGGCTCCCTGGCGCAGGTCGGCAAGCGGCAGCTCCTTGATCGCGGGCAGACGCAGCAGCGCATCGGCATAACCGGCCCAGGCAGGCGCGTCTTCGGGCGCGAGGGTGAGCAGCTCGCGGAAGCAGCTTACCGCCTTGTCGGCATCCGCCGCAGTGTTGCGCCGGGTGAAGAAGTGGCATTGCATCAGCATGCTGCGGGCTTCCGCATTCCCGCGAGTTGCGGCGGGCGCCCGATCGGCGGCGAGCTTCACCTGTAGCGTCCGGGTGACTGCGCGGGCGATCTCATCCTCGACGGTGAACACCTCCTTGAGCTCCCGGTCGTAGGTCTGCGACCAGAGGTGATAGCCGCTGTCGGCGCGAATGAGCTGCGCCGTCACCCGCACCCGGTTGCCAGAGCGCCGAACGCTTCCCTCGAGCAGATTGTCGACTCTGAGCGCCCGCGCCATGTCGGAGACGGTGGTGGCCTTGCCCTTGAAATAGAAGGAGGAGGTGCGAGCCGGCACGTGGAGCCCCGAGCCCCTCGACAGCTGGTCGATGAGCTCCTCCGCCAGGCCATCGGCGAAGTAGCCGAGGTCCTGATGTTCCGACAAGTCGAGGAAGGGCAGCACCGCGATCGACGGCGGGCCGGAAGCATCGGGCGCGGTGCGGATGTTGGCCGTCGCCACGGACACGACGGGCGGCGCGCGCTGTGCGCTACGTATCAGATAGTAGGCGAGCCCGAGCGTGGCGACTGCGAGCGCGAGCACCGCCCAGACGAGGCGAACGGCCGGACGAGCGGGCGAAGCCTCAGCCGCGCCCGGTGCGACTGCTCGCGGCGCCGTCGAGCTATGCGCGGGCGTTACGTTGGGGGTGGCGCCGTCAGGCGTGAAGCCGTTGGAGGCGGAACCGTTGGGGACTGAGCCGTCCACCTCCGTGCCGTCAGCGCCGGCCGGCAAGACCGGCGTCCCGACGCGCGCGACGAGCCGATAACCCTTCCTCGGCACGTGCTCGATGTAAGCAGGATGATGGCGGTCGTCGCCGAGGGTGCGCCGCAGGAGTCCCACGGCCTGGTACACCGAGTCGGGTCCGACCACGACGTCGGGCCAGGCCTGCTCGAGCAGCTCCTCGACGCTGATGACGTGTCCGGCTCGCGCGATCAGGCATTGCAGCACGCGCATCGCACGCGGCTCGAGCCTGATCGCGCGCCCGTCGCGCGCAATCACGTCGAGTTCGGGCTCAACCCGCCAGTCGCCGACTAGCACGGCGTCAGGCAAAGAGGACACGCAACAACCCCTGAGCAGCGGCCCGGAGGATCCGGGCGCCGTTCAGTATGCCCCTGTCGGCGTGCCACTGTCTTGGCGCACCGAGGACGTGGTGGAGGCTTTTTACTTAAGCCTTGTGCGTGTTCCTTCCGGCAGAGCCGATTTGCCTGGCTCGCGACCCCAGCCGATTAACGCTACGGGCTCACGAACAAGAACCCGTGGTTGAGGTTGGCCGTATCGAGCCAGTATCCCGTCACCTCGCCCCAGGCATTGATCATCGTCGGGCGGGTTCCCGCAAAGGGAACGCTGTCGTTCGCGCCCGGAGCGTCAAAGCGCGTAATACGCCCGTCACGGCCACGCGCAAAGCCGTGGAAGGCGAGATTGGCGTCCTGCCAGGCGCCCGTCGTCACGCCGACGGCGTTGACTCCGAAGATGACCGTTCCGCCGCCCGGGCCGGTGTAAGCCCCAGGGATGTCGACGTCCGGAGCGAAGCTGCCGTCGGCGTGGCGGATGAACGCGTGGGCGACGCTGTTATCGTCGACCACGTAGCCGGCGATCTCGCCCGCGTCGTTGATACTGGCGGCCAGGGTCCCGGAGCCCGGTGCGGTGCCGGCCTCGGGAGCATCGATGCTGGTCACCGTCCCGCCACGAGTGCGCACGAACCCGTGGGATACGCCGCTCGCGTCAACGTAGTAGCCGACGGCGGCGCCATCGTCGCTCAGGCACGTCTCCTGGCACACGAACGTCGCTACGGATCCCGGCGGATCGAAGCTCACGGCGTTGCCACGTCTCGAGCGCACGAAGCCATGGAAAGTCGCGCTGTTGTCGGCGTAGTAGCCGGCGGTGTCCCCTTCAATATTGATGGCCAGGGCGAGCGTTCCGGTGAAAGCGGCCGTGCCGGCACCCGGCGCGTCGAAGGTCACGAACGAGCCGTCGGGATAACGGACGAAGGCATGGAACACGAGGCTCGGGTCCTGGTACTGCCCTGTGACCTCGCCCCAATCGTTGATGCTGTAGGCCACCGTGCCCTCATCGAGCCCGGCGCCGAGCCCGGCACCCGGGGCGTCGAAGGAGATGAAGCGACCCCACGGCGTGCGGATGAACCCGTGCGGGACGACCTGCGGGTCCGTGTAGGTGCCGACGACCGTTCCCCAGTCGTTGTTGGCAAGAGCGACCGTGCCGCATAACGAGGCGCAGGCGGAGGAGGCCGCCGTCGCCGCCCCCGGGACGTCGAATTCGACGAGCCTCGCTCCCGCGGTGTCCGCAGCTTCCGCGGACGCGATGAGGACCGGTGCCCCCGACAGCAATATCGCAACGACCTTTGGCAGATTCATGGGTTCTCCTTCCCCGCACCCCGCTTCTTGCGGCGGGACGCTTCACGTTGGTTGGTGTAGTAGCGATGGGCTCCCCTGTGCGGGGACTTTGGCCCGCCGCCGCGGCGCGCACCTGAAGGTCTCCGAAAGGTTGGCTGAAAGGTCTGCGGAGGGCGGCTGGCCGGGGCGCCCGCCCGACCGGACTCGGTGGGGCATCAAATATGTGAGGTGAAGCACACAAAATAGCGGCTAAATCATTGGGGCAACAAAAGTTTCATGTCTTCGTCATGCCGCTGTCGCGCTGCAGCGCGAGGCTGTAACGCGTATGAAAGCGCCCAGCCTCAACGCCTTCATGGCTCGCATCGATGCGGCGGAATACGGCCTGTGCCGTACGCTGAATCGCGGGGCTGCGTTCGCCATTCCGCGCTACGCGTTCCGGATTGCGAGCCGGCTCGGCGACGGGATCGTCTGGTACCTGCTCATCGTGATGCTGCCGATTCTCTACGGAGCCGCGGCGCTCCGACCGGCGATCGTGATGGCGCTCACCGGGGTGCTGGGACTCACGCTCTATACGCTGCTCAAGCGCGTGTTCGTGCGCGAGCGCCCCTTCATTACCCATGTCGCGATCGACCTCAAGGGCGCGCCGCTGGATCGCTACAGCTTCCCGTCGGGCCACACGCTGCACGCCGTGTCCTTCGCCTGGCAGGCCACCGCGCATTTCCCCGAGCTCGGCTGGGTGCTGGTGCCGCTCGCGGCCTTGATTGCCGGCTCGCGCGTGGTGCTGGGCCTGCACTACCCCTCCGATGTGCTCGCGGGGGCGGCGATCGGCGCCGCGCTCGCGGAACTCGGCACGTCTCTGGCTTAGAATCCCAGGGATGACCCCTCATACGGCGGCGCGCTTCAAGCGCGCACACCCCTAGCGCGTGCGCGTCCTTTTCATCTCGGACGTCTACTTTCCACGCGTCAACGGCGTCTCCACCTCCATCCGCACTTTCCGCCAGGACCTCGCGGCCCACGGCGTCGACACACATCTCGTCGCCCCGCGCTATGAGGCCGCGCCGGCGGCCGCCGAGGAACCGGGCGTGCTGCGCGTGGCCTCGGCGGGGGTGCCGCGCGACCCGGAGGACCGCCGCATGCGCTGGGGCGCGCTGACGCGCGCCCTCGATGAGCTCGTGCCGCCGGGCTTCGACCTGGTGCATATCCATACGCCCTTCATTGCCCATTACGCGGGGGTGCGCTTCGCGCGTCGTGCCGGCATTCCCTGCGTGGCGACCTACCACACCTTCTTCGAGGAGTACCTGCACCACTATCTGCCGGTGCTGCCGCGCGGTGTCGGGCGCTGGCTCGCCCGCAGCTTCACCCGCTCCCAATGCGACGACGTGCGCGGGCTGATCGCGCCGTCCGAGCCGATGCGCGCGGTGCTGCTGGACTACGGGGTCACCACGCCGATCCACGTACTGCCCACCGGCCTTCCGGGCGACCGCTTCCGAGCCGGGGATGCGCGCGCGTTCCGCCTCCGCGCGGGCATCGCGCCGGATGCGCGGCTCGTCACCTACATCGGGCGCGTGGCGCATGAGAAGAACATCGGATTTCTGGTGCGGATGTTCGCAGAGGTGCGCAGGCGCGTGCCGCAGGCGGTGCTGGTCATCGCCGGCGAGGGCCCGGCGCGCGCAGCGCTGCAGCAGCAGGTCGCGAGCCTCGGCCTCGCCCCTCATGTGCACTTCGCCGGTTACCTCGACCGCGACACGGTGCTGCTCGACTGCTACGCGGCCGCGGACGTGTTCGTGTTCGCCTCGCGCACCGAGACGCAGGGACTGGTGCTGCTCGAGGCGATGGCGCAGGGCACGCCCGTCGTCTCGACCGCCGAGCTCGGCACACGCTCGATCCTCCTGCCGGGGAGCGGCGCGCTGGTGGTTCCGGAGGAGGGGGACGCGTTCGCCGCGGCAGTGGTGCGCGTGCTCGAGGATCGAGAGCTTCACCAGGAGCTCGCGCAGCGCGGGCGCACTTACGCGCGCAACTGGTCCTCCGCCGCCATGGCAGGGCGGCTCACCGAGCTTTATCAGACGCTGCGCAGCGCGCCGGGCGCGGCGCGCATTGCGGCCTGAGGGCCTCATCGGGAAAAGACGTGTTGACCGCGACGTGCCCGTATCCCGTGAGCGAGGAGTTCCGGCCGCCGCTCTGGCTGCGCAACCCGCACGTGCAGTCGATCCTCGCGACCACCTTCGTGCGGCGCGGCCGCATCGAGCGCGAGGCTGCGCCGCTCGTCGGCGCGCAGCGCGAGCTGCTGCTCGAGTGTGGCGCGGGCGTGCGGCTGCAGTCCTTCGTGTCGCGCCCACGGCAGGGCAGCGGAAAACCGGTCCTGGTGCTGCACGGCTGGGAGGGGAGCGCCGAGTCGCTCTACGTCCTGTCGCTCGCGCAGCTGCTGTTCGAGCGCGGCTTCGAGGTGGTGCGGCTCAACCTGCGCGACCACGGCGAGACCCATCACCTCAACCGCGAGCTGTTCCATTCCTGCCGCCTGCCGGAAGTGATCGGCGCGGTGCAGGCGCTCGCGGCGCATTTCCCCGGCCGGCCCCTCACGGGCGTCGGCTTCTCACTCGGCGGCAACTTCCTGCTGCGCGTGGCGGCCCGCGCGCCCCAGTCGTCGCTCGATCTCGCCGGGGTCATCGCCGTGTCGCCGGTGCTCGAGCCGACCGAGACGCTGGTCGCGCTCGAGACGGCCATGCCGGGGTATCAGGGATATTTCGTGCGCAAGTGGCGGCGCTCGCTGCGCAAGAAACAGGCGGCCTGGCCCGGCAGCTACGATTTCGCTGACGTGGGTGGGGGCCTGCGGGAGATGACGGCAGAGCTGGTGCGCCGTCACTCCGAGTTTGCGACGCTCGAGGATTACCTCAACGGGTACTCGATTACCGGCGAGCGGCTGGCCTCACTCGCGGTGCCCGCCCACATACTCACCTCGCTCGATGATCCGATGATTCCGGTGGGCGGCCTCGCGCGCCTGGCGCGACCCGCCGCGCTCAGCGTGACGGTCACGCGCTATGGCGGTCACTGCGGCTTCATCGAGTCGCTCGGCGGCCTCACCTGGGCGGAGCGGTTCGTGCTGGCGCGGCTTGGTTAATTGGCGGCCAGCCCTTGCAGCTGTTGCAGGCCCGCGAGCAAAAGGCGTGACTTTTGCTCGCTATCCGACAGGCCGGTTTGGTTCGTTAATGCTTTAAGCGCTTCGTTTCTCGTCGAAGCGGATGACCGGCTGCCCGCTGGTCACGGTCACGGCGCCCTCGATCACCGCGCCGCGTGCGATCGCGATCGTGCGGGCGACGATGTCGGCCTGGATCACCGCGGTGGCCCCGACCTCGAGCTTCTCGTCGACGACCAGCCTTCCGGTCAGGTGGCCGGCGATCACCGCGGTGCGCGCATGCACCTCGCCGTGCCACTCGGAGTTGGCGGACATGCTGAGCGCGCCGCCGACGCGCCCGTCGCCCCGCACCGCGCCGCAGACCACGAGCGGTCCCAGGGTCTCGAGGTCGCCGGCAATACGGCTCCCGGGCGCCACGAAAGTCGGCGAATCCCCGAGCTGGTCGAGCATTCTGCGACGTTGCGTGTCCTCACCCATCCTGCGGTGCTCCCGGGAAGCTGCGGAGTCATAATACGGGCCGCCAGGGGATGAGAATGCCGACCATGATCACATTCCGAGCAGGGAGGGCCGTGCTGGCCGCGGTGCTGCTCACAGTTGCGGCATGCAGCGCCGAGCAGCAGGACTGGCGGGCCGCCGAGGCCGCCGGCACCAGCGAGGCTTACCGGAACTTCCTCGAGCAACACCCGGACAGCGAGCTCGCCGCGAAGGCGCGCGAGCGTGTGGGGGAGTTCGCCGAGGATCGCGATTGGAGCCAAGCCAGCAAGCTCGGTAGCGTCGATGCCTATAGGGGATTTCTCGCTGCGCATCCTGACGGCCGGTGGTCGCAGGAGGCCCGGATCCGCATCGAGAGCTTCGCGCTCGGCTCGATTCCGCGCATGGAGGCGCAGGTGCCGGGCCAAGCCGCCTCGCGCGCATCCGGCGTGAAGCTCCTGCGCCTCGCGAGCGCCTCACCCACGGTTCCTGCGGGCGCATTGGCAGCTCCCGCCCCGGGCGCCGCGCCGGCCGTTCCGCTGCCGGCGTCCGGTGCTTCGTCCGGCAGGGTCTATGCGGTTCAGCTCGGTGCCTTCGGAACGCCCGACAGCGCCAACCGCGAATGGCAGCGACTCAAGGTGCGCTTCGGCGCGCAGCTCTCGGGCCTCGCGCCGCAGGTCGTTCGCGGCGGCAGCTCATTCGGTCAGCTGTACCGGCTGCAGGCCCGCGCGGTCGGCGAGGCGCAGGCGCGCGCGATCTGCGAGGCGCTGAAAGCGCAATCGCAGCCCTGCGTGCCGGTTCTCCCGCGCTGACGGACCGACTCTGCTGTGCTTCGCTCCAAAGTGACAATTCCCGTCACCCGTTTATCGGGCGGCTCTGGGGCTTAAGTAATTGTTTTCACTAGATTTCACTGTTTGGCACAACCTTTGCTCCTATCGGGGCGCGGTGAATCGGATGATCACCGCGAGGTTCGTCGGACGCGCCCCCTGAGTGCGTCCGTGACCTAAGTTGCGAACAACTTCCCCGTGTTCGCTCCTGCGCGCCGCGATGCGACTTCCCCCGCTCGCGGCGCTTTTTTTTGCCCGGATAGAATTTGAGGAGCGTTGAGAGGTGCGCCGACTGGCTCCATAAAAGCGCTCATGGAATACCGGGACTACTACCAGATTCTGGGTGTGCAGCGGACCGCGACTGCCGACGAGGTCAAGACGGCCTATCGGCGGCTGGCGCGCAAATACCACCCGGACGTCAGCAAGGAGCGCAATGCCGAGGAGCACTTCAAGGAAGTACAGGAGGCTTACGAGGTCCTGAAGGACCCGGAGAAGCGCGCCGCCTACGATCAGCTCGGGAGCGACTGGAAGTCCGGGCAGCAATTCCGGCCGCCGCCCGATTGGGGCAGTGGATTCGAGTTCGGCGGGGGCGCGGCTCCGCGCCCGGGCAGACGCGCCGGCCGCGCACGCGGGAGCGCAGGCCCGGGAGCTGATGAGGTCTACGCCGAGGGAGGCTTCAGCGATTTCTTCTCCTCGCTGTTCGGTGGCGGATCGCCCTTCGGAACCGCGGCGCACCGGGGCGGCCGCGATCATCACGCACGCATCGACATCGACCTCGAGCAGGCCTTCCACGGCACGACCAGCACGCTCGAGCTCAAGCGCCCCGAGCTCAAGGGCGACGGCACGGTCGAGGTCCGCGCACACACCGTGCGGGTCACGATCCCGCCGGGGGTGACGGACGGTCAGCTGATCCGGCTCGCCGGCCAGGGCGAGCCGGCCGCGGACCGTGGCCGCGCCGGCGACCTGTACCTCGAGGCGCATATCCTCCCGCACCGGCTCTACCAGCTGGACGGCCGCGACATCACGCTGACGCTGCCCGTCGCGCCGTGGGAAGCCGCCCTCGGCGCATCGGTCACCGTGCCGACGCTCGGCGGACCGGTCGACATGCATATCCCGGCCGGCGCCCAGTCGGGCCAGAAACTGCGGCTGCGCGGCCGCGGACTGCCGGGAAAGCCCGCCGGGGACCAGTACGTGCAACTGAAGGTCGTGCTGCCGCCGGCGGCGAGCACGGAAGCCAAGGCGGTTTACGAGGAGATGCGCGCCAAGCTCGACTTCAATCCGCGCGCCGATCTCACGGGGTGATGCATGAGCCAGGTTACGAAAATCACGAGCGGGCAGGTGCTGGGCGACGGCGACTGGATCGCGGTCACCGAGATCTGCCGGGTGTGCCGGATCGATGCGCAAGCCGTGCATGAGCTCGCCGAGCTCGGGCTCGTGTCGCCGCGCGGCAGTGCGCGGGGCGAGTGGGAGTTTCCCGCGACGGCGCTGCCGCGGCTGCGCGTCGTGGGGCGGCTGATGCGCGATCTCGGCGTCAACGCCAGCGGCGCGGCGCTCGCCGTCGAGCTGCTCGAAATGCAGCACGCGCTCGAGCGGCAGATCCGCCGGCTCGAACGGCTCGTCGCCGAGTGAGGAGTGAGCGCCGCGCGGCCGCTTACTGCCCGAAGCTCGCTCCACCGTCCCGAAGCCACTCAACCTCCTCGGGCATGCTCGGGCGCCCCAGCAGGGCATTGCGGTGTGGAAACCGGCCGAACCGCTCGATGATCGCGCGGTGCTTCTCGGCGAAGCGCAGCGTGTCGGCGAAGATCGCCTGCAGCTCGGGCGGCACCTCGGCGAGCAGGCGGCGGAAGGCAGCGACCGATTCATCCTGCGCGTCGCGGTTCTCGGCGTGCTGCAGCGGCATATAGAAGAAGAGGCGCTCCAGAAAATCGAGGGCGCCGTCGGCGGCGGACTGCATGCCGGTGAGCGTCAGCGCGAGCGCCTGCGCATCGTAGTCGAAGGCGCGCGCAGTTCCACGGAACATGTTGCGCGGAAACTGATCGAGCAGAATGATGAGACTCAGCCGGCGCCGCGGGCCATCGGCCCAGCGGGCGAGCTCACCCGCGGCGGCGCGCTCGAGCAGCCCGCCAAAGCGTGTGCGGATCTCCTCATCGTGCCGCTCGCCCTCCGCGCCAAACCAGAAATCCATGCGGCGCTCGATCGCCTCCGCGGTGAGGGTGCGCGCGCCGAACCAGTACTCGCGCACCGCGCGCGCCTCATCCATCGGTGGGCTTCGCAGCATCGGCTTCGAACAGCTTCTCGAGCTGCTGCGCGGCCTCGACCGTCGTGGCGCGGAACTTGCTCTCGTCCTCCTTGACCGCGTACTGCGCGGCGAGCGTCGCCTCGTCGTGCTCGCGGAAGCGGCGCACCGCCTCGCGCGCCGACGCCGGGGTCGTGCCGAGCGCCTCGAGCACCCGGTCTGCCATCTCGAGGCTCGAGCCGTAGGTCTCGCGCACGATGACGGTCACGCCCGCATCCATGAGCGCGAAGGCATGCTGACGATTGCGGGCACGGGCGAAAACCTTGAGGTTCGGAAACTGCTCGCGCGCCAGCACCGCGGTGCGGACCGAGGCTTCGACGTCGTCGAGCGCCAGCACCAGGATGCGCGCCGTGGCGGCACCCGCGGCGCGCAGCAGGTCGAGCCGCGAGGCGTCGCCGTAGTACACCCGGTTGCCAAAGCGCCGCACGAAATCGACGTGGGTCTGGCTGCTGTCGAGCGCGGTGAAGGACAGACGCTTGACCCGCAGTATGCGCGCGACGATCTGCCCGAAGCGGCCAAAGCCGGCGATGATCACCGGGGTGTCGCCCGCATCGATCGCATCGTAGGGCGCCTGCTGCGGGGTGAGCCAGCGCGCGCTCACCGCCTCCTCGGCGAGCAGCAGCAGGGGGGCGAGCATCATCGAGAGCGTGACGGCGAGAACCAGCAGGTCGGCCGTCCTGGTATCGAGGAGGCGCTGGCGTACCGCGAGCGTGAACAGCACGAAAGCGAACTCGCCCCCGGTCGGGATGGTGAAGCCGAGCTTCCAGGCCTCATCGCCCCGGCAGCGGCCGAGACGCCCGAGCGCTGCGACGGCCAGGATCTTGATCGCGAGAAAGGCAATCGTGACCGCGAACAGCATCAGCGGCTCGGACTCGAGCAGCCCGAGGTTGGCCGACATTCCGACGCAGACGAAGAACAGGCCGAGCAGCAGCCCCTTGAAGGGCTCGAGGTCCGCCTCGAGCTCATGGCGGAATTCGCTGTCGGCGAGCAGCACGCCGGCGAGAAAGGCCCCGAGCGACATCGACAGCCCGCCTGATTGGCGATCAGGGCGGTCGCGATCACGGTGAGGAGCGCCGCCGCCGTGAACACCTCCGTCACGCGCACCCGCGCCACGATCCGTAGCGCAGGCCGCAGCAGCAGCCGGCCGCCGCCGATGATCACCCCGACGATTACCGCCAGGAGCTTGAGTAATCCTACCCACCAGGCGCCGCCGGTCGGGTGCGACGCGCCGCCCGGCGAGAGCAGCGGCAGGATCGCGAGCACCGGCAGCACGGCGAGGTCCTGGAACAGGACAATGCTGAAGGCGGCGCGTCCGTGCTGCGCCTTGAGCTGGCCGCGCTCGGCCAGCAGCTGCAGCACCAGCGGGGTCGACGAGAGCGACAGGCCGAAGCCGACGACGCCGGCGGCGACCGGGGGGAACCCGAGCGACCAGGCAGCCGTGCCCAGCAGGAGCGTGCACAGCGTAACCTGAGCCGCGCCGAGGCCGAACACGGTGCGCCGCATGACCCACAGGCGCGTCGGCTGCAGCTCGAGGCCGATGATGAAGAGCAGCAGCACGATGCCGAACTCGGATGCATTCGTGATGCGGCCGACGTCGCCGACGAGATTCAAGCCCCAGGGGCCGATGACCAGGCCCGCGGCGACGTAGCCCAGGATCGAGGAGAGGCGCAGGAAGCGGAACAGCGAGACCGCGATGACCGCGGCGGCCAGCAGGATGGCGGTTTCGGGGAGCGAGATCATGGGGTCGGCGGAGATTCTCGCAGGAATCCTCCGCTAAGGGACTTGAGTTTGGCACGGCAGGTCCCCATGCCTCACCTCATGCTGGACGAGCACGCCCCCGGCGCGGACGCAGCGCCGCCCCAAGGCCCCGCAGCCTCCGCAACCGAAGCCCCCCTCGAGCCGCTCGATGCCTACTCCGCGGCGGTGGTGGGCGCCGTGGAGCGGGTCGGGCCGGCGGTGGTCAGCGTCTACACCGGCGGGGCCGAGGAGGCCGCGCGCGCACGCGGCGGTGCGGGCTCCGGCGTCGTCGTGACGCCCGACGGATACCTCCTCACCAACGAGCACGTCGTACAGCGGGTCGAGGAGGCGCGCGTGTCATTCGTCGACGGGCGCACCGTCGCGGCCGTGGTTGCGGGGCGCGACCCGGCCACGGATCTCGCCGTGCTGCGCGCCCAGGCGGCCTCGCTTCCCTACGCGCAGCTCGCGAGCGATAAGAGCCTGCGCGCCGGACAGCTCGTAGTGGCGGTCGGCAACCCTTATGGATTCGAATCCACCGTCTCGGCTGGCGTCGTGAGCGCGCTCGGCCGCTCGCTGCGCAGCCGTCAGGGGCGCCTCATCGAAGGCATCGTGCAGCACACCGCGGCTCTCAACCCGGGAAACTCCGGCGGCCCGCTGGTCGATGCTCACGGGGCCGTCACGGGCATCAACACCGCGATCATCCCGATGGCGCAGGGCATCGGCTTTGCGATTCCGGCGGCGACCGCCCAGTGGGTGCTGACGCAGATCCTCACCCAGGGGCGGGTGCGGCGCGCCTGGCTCGGCATCGCGGCGCGTGATCGGCCGCTCGACCTGCGCCTGGTGCGCGCCCTGTCCTTGAGCGCCACGCGTGCCGTCGAGATCCTGTCACGGGAGAAGGACGGTCCGGCCGCGGACTCGGACCTGCGCCCCGGAGACCTGATCGTGGCGGTGAACGACAGCTGCGTGGACGGGATCGACGCTCTGCACCGGCACCTCGCCCGGGTTCCACCGGGGACCGGGCTCACCCTGGGGGTCGTGCGGCGCACGCGGCTCCTCAATCTGCCGCTGACGGCGCGCGAGCCGGATAGTTGACTATTCGCAGAGGCTCTCCAGATACCCCTGTGCCTCCGCCGAGAGGCGCTTCAAGGCCAGCGCCCGGGCCTTCGGCGCATCCACGATGTACTCGAGCGGGCCCGACACCAGCATCTGGCGGATGCTCGGGGAGCGCGCCGAGGCGCGTGCCATGCGGTTGAGGAGCGTGAAGCCGCGGTTGATCACGCGGCCGGAGGCGCGGTTCTGCTCGATGGTACGCGCCAGGTACTGCCCGAAGCGGGCGTAGAGAAAGTAGTCGTCGTCCCCGACCTGGAAGCGCGCTTCCGCGAAAAAGTCAGGGAAATTCCTCTCGAGATACTCGTTCAGACGTTGAAGACGGGGCCCAGGGTCGCTGTCAGTCGACGCTTTGCGCTGCTTCATTGCTGTTTCAACACCTCGCTGGCCGCTCGAAGGTAAGCGGCGGCGCGAATGTTGGAGCAGCGCGCGCGGCAATGCAAGGACTCAGGTTGCTCGTGACAGCAACCAGATCGCGCTCGAGGGAGGAGCGATCTCCACGGCGGTCCGGGCAGCTTGGGGCGCGGGGCCCCGTATCGGTCGCCTCCGCGCTTGCAAGAGCTTCGCAGGCCGGTATTATCGATCGCATAGTGATGGTGTAAGACAGTCGTCCGGCGGGCAGCGGCGCAGCGCCGCACCGCCCCGGCTCCGACTGCTCTCCTCCAACGAATTGCCGAGCAAGCCTGCCGCGGCGGACGCTTCGAGTCCGCTCGCTAAGGCCTGCATGCATGAGCCAAGCGAACTTCGGACCGTCACTCATGAACGCTGGACTCTATAAAGAAGCTTACGAGCGCGACAGCTGCGGGTTCGGGCTCATCGCGAGCCTCGACGATGCGCCGAGCCACGCGCTGGTGCGCACCGCGATTACCTCGCTGAATCGCCTCACTCATCGTGGCGCCATTGCCGAGGACGGCAAGACGGGCGACGGCTGCGGCCTGCTCCTCAAGAAGCCCGAATCGTTCCTGCGGGCCGTGGCGGCCGAGACCGGCATCAAGCTGACCGAGCGCTTCGCCTCCGGCCTCGTGTTCCTGTCGCGCCAGCCCCAGGCGGCGGGCGAGGCGCGCGTCGTGCTCGCGGCCGAGCTCAAGCGCCAGGGGCTCGAGGTGGCCGGCTGGCGGCGGGTGCGGGTAAACCGGGAAGCCTGCGGTGCCGAGGCGCTGAAGACGCTGCCGACGATCGAGCAGCTGTTCGTCAACTGCCCGCTGCCCCTCGACGCGCCGGCATTCAACCGCAGGCTCTTCATGGCGCGCAGGCTCGCCGAGAAGGCGCTGAGCGCCGATCCGGTGTTCTACGTGCCGAGCCTTTCGGCGAGCACCATCGTCTTCAAGGGCATGGTGATGCCGCAGTACCTCTCCCGGTTCTACCCCGATCTGGAGGATCCGCGCCTCGAGTCTTCGGTGGCGGTGTTCCACCAGCGCTTCTCGACCAACACGCTGCCGCAGTGGCGCCTCGCGCACCCGTACCGGTACCTCGCCCACAACGGCGAGATCAACACCATCCAGGGCAACCGCAACTGGGCGCAGGCGCGCGGGCCGCTCTTGCGCTCACCGCTCCTGCCGGACCTGCAGCAGGTGCTGCCGCTCGTGTCGCTCACGGGCTCGGACTCGCAGAGCCTCGACAACATGCTGGAAGTGCTCCTCATGGGGGGTCTCGACCCGCTGCACGCGATGCGCCTCCTGATCCCGCCGGCGTGGCACGGGCTCGACTCCATTGATCCGGATCTGCGTGCGTTCTATGAGTACTACTCGGTGCACATGGAGCCGTGGGACGGGCCCGCCGGCGTGGTGCTGACCGATGGGCGCTACGCCGTGTGCACGCTCGACCGCAACGGGCTGCGGCCGGCGCGCTTCTGTATCACGCGCGACCGCTGCCTCACGATCGCCTCCGAGACCGGCGTGTGGGACTACCAACCCGAGGACGTGGTGCGCAAGGGCAAGCTCGGCCCCGGCGACATGATCGCGCTCGATCTCGAGACCGGTCAGCTCCTCAGCTCGCAGGACATCGACCTTGAGCTCAAGAGCCGCCATCCCTACAAAGGCTGGCTCAGAGCGGGCGTGCGTTACCTCGAGAGCGACCTGGTGGACGCGCGGCTCGCGGCCGAGCCGATGGATCGGGAGACCCTGTCTCTATATCAGAAGATGTTCAACGTGACGCAGGAGGAGCGCGACGACATCATCCGCGTGCTCGCCGTGGACGAGAGCGAGGCGGTGGGCTCGATGGGCGACGACACGCCGATGCCGGTGCTGTCGCATAAGGTGCGACCGCTTTACGACTACTTCCGCCAGCAGTTCGCCCAGGTCACCAACCCGCCGATCGATCCGCTGCGCGAGACGATCGTGATGTCGCTGCAGACGCAGATTGGACCTGAGTGCAACATCTTCGTGCCCGCCCCGGGGCACGCCCGGCAGATCGTGCTCGGCTCGCCGATCCTCTCGCAGAGGAAGCTGCGGCAGATCCTGGGCCTCGAGGAGGTGACGCACGAGTTCCTCGATCTGCAGTACGAGCCCGCCGAGGGGCTGAAGCGCGCGATCCTGCGCCTGTGCGCGCAGGCGGAGGGCGCGGTGCGCGAAGGGAAGCTCGTGCTGCTGCTCTCGGACCGCTACCTCGTCAAGGGGCGCGTGCCGGCGCACGCCCTGCTCGTGACCGGGGCCGTGCACCAGCACCTGGTGAAGTCGGGGCTGCGCTGCAAGTGCAACCTGCTGGTCGAGACCGGCACGGCGCGCGAGCCGCATCACTTCGCCTGCCTCATCGGTTACGGGGCGACCGCGGTCTACCCCTACATGGCATACCAGGTGCTGTTCGAGATGATGCGCCGCGGGCGCGTCAAGCTCGACTTCGCGGCGCGCCTCGAGCTCGGGCGCAGCTACCGCGCGGGCCTGCGCAAGGGCCTCTTCAAGATCATGTCGAAGATGGGAATCTCCACCATCTCGAGCTACCGCAGCTCGCAGCTCTTCGAGATCGTCGGGCTCGCGGACGAGGTCGTGAGCTCATGCTTCACCGGCACCGAGAGCCGCGTTGGAGGCGCCGACTTCGCCGACCTCGAGGCCGACGCATGCGAGCTCGCCGCGCGCGCCTGGAACCCGCGCGAGTCGATCCCGCAAGGGGGGCTCCTCAAGTACGTGCACGGCGGGGAATACCACATGTACAACCCCGACGTGATCGCAGCTCTCCAGGCCGCCGTGCTCTCCGGCGACCCGTGTCACTACCGGCAGTTCGCGCAGCTCGTGAACAGCCGTCCGCCGTCCACCTTCCGCGATCTGCTCGCGCTCAAGCCGCTGGCCGGCCCGCTGCCGATCGAAGAGGTCGAGCCGGCCGAGGCGATTCTCGCGCGCTTCGACAGCGCCGGTATGTCTCTCGGCGCACTTTCCCCCGAAGCCCACGAGGCGCTCGCCATCGCCATGAATCGCCTGGGTGCACGCTCCAACTCCGGCGAGGGAGGCGAGGATCCGGCGCGTTATCGCACCGAGAGGAACTCCAAGATCAAGCAGGTGGCTTCCGGACGCTTCGGTGTGACACCCGAGTACCTCGTCAACGCCGAGGTGCTGCAGATCAAGATCGCCCAGGGGGCCAAGCCCGGCGAGGGCGGGCAGCTCCCGGGCCACAAGGTCAACGACATGATCGCGACCCTGCGCTTCGCCCGGCCCGGCGTCGGGCTCATCTCGCCGCCGCCGCACCACGACATCTATTCGATCGAGGATCTGGCACAGCTGATCTTTGATCTCAAGCAGGTGAACCCCGCGGCGCTGGTGTCGGTGAAGCTGGTCGCCGAGCCCGGGGTGGGCACCGTCGCCGCGGGCGTCGCCAAGGCCTACGCCGACCTCATCACCATCTCCGGCTACGACGGCGGCACCGGGGCGAGCCCGCTCTCTTCCATCAAGTACGCCGGCACGCCGTGGGAGCTCGGCCTCGCGGAGACGCACCAGACCTTGCGCGCCAACGACCTGCGCCATCGCGTGCGGCTGCAGACCGACGGGGGACTGAAGACCGGGCTCGACGTAGTCAAGGCGGCGATCATCGGCGCCGAGAGCTTCGGCTTCGGCACCGCGCCCATGGTGGCGCTCGGGTGCAAGTACCTGCGCATCTGCCACCTCAACAACTGCGCCACCGGAGTGGCGACCCAGCACAACGTGCTGCGCTCGAAGTACTTCACCGGACTCCCCGAGATGGTGATCAACTACTTTCGCTTCGTCGCCGAGGAGGTGCGCGAGATCCTCGCCTCACTCGGCGTGCGCACGCTCGCGGAGCTCATCGGCCGCACCGAGTATCTGGAGACGCTCCCCGGCACGACGCCGCGGCAGAGGAAGCTCGACCTCGCGCCGATCCTCTCGAGCGCGGGTCTCGCGCGCACGGTGCCGCAGTTCTGCACCACGCCGTCCAACACGCCCTTCGACAAGGGCGAGCTCGCCGAGCGCATGGTGCGCGACATGCTGCCGGCCATCGAGGCGAAGTCGGGCGGCGAGTGGCGCTATCAGCTCAGCAACTTCAACCGCTCGATCGGCGCGCGTGTGTCGGGTGAGATCGCGCGCCGCTGGGGCAATTACGGCATGCAGGACGCCCCGCTCGTCGTGCGCTGCACGGGCAACGCTGGCCAGAGCTTCGGCGTGTGGAATGCGGGAGGACTCAACCTCTATCTCGAGGGCGACGCCAACGACTACGTCGGCAAGGGCATGGCCGCCGGAAGCATCGTGCTGCGGCATCCGCACACCGCACGCTATGTGCCTAAGGAAACCGTCATCATGGGCAACACCTGCCTGTACGGCGCAACCGGCGGCGAGCTGTACGCGGCCGGCGTCGCCGGCGAGCGCTTCGCGGTGCGCAACTCCGGCGCGCTCGCCGTGATCGAGGGTGCCGGGGACCACTGCTGCGAGTACATGACCGGCGGCGCGGTGTGCGTGCTCGGGCGCACGGGCGTCAATTTCGGCGCCGGCTTCACCGGCGGCTTCGCCTACGTGCTCGATCTCGAGCGCAACTTCGTCGACCGCTACAACCACGACCTCATCGACATCAGCCGCATCCACCCGGAAGCGATGCAGTCGCACGTGCAGCACCTCGAGGGCCTGCTCGAGCGGCACGTCGCCGAGACCGGCAGTGTCTGGGCCACGGAGATCGTCAACGACCTGCGCACCTATCTGCCGAAATTCTGGGTGGTGAAGCCCAAGGCGGCCTCGATCGACTCGCTCATCGAGAACCTGCGGCGCGCGGCCTGAAGACGCGCACCGAGCCGCTCATGGCCGACAAGAACCTGCAGTTCCTCGATATTCCGCGGACCGACCCGGCCAAGAGCCCGGTGGAAGCGCGCGTCAGGCACTTCCGCGAGATCTACGCGCCGTACGACGCGGCGGGCGCCGCCAGCCAGGCGGGGCGCTGCCTCGCCTGCGGCAATCCCTTCTGCGAATGGAAGTGCCCGGTCCACAACTACATTCCCAACTGGCTCAAGCTCATCGAGGAGGGCAATCTCTTCGAGGCGGCAGAGCTCTCCCACAAGACCAACTCGCTCCCCGAGGTATGCGGCCGCATCTGTCCGCAGGACCGGCTGTGCGAGGGCGCCTGCACGCTGAACGACGGTTTGGGCGCGGTCACGATCGGCGCCATCGAGAAGTACATCACCGACGAGGCCTTCAAGCGCGGCTGGCAGCCCGACATGAGCAACGTACGCGCCAGCCCTAAGCGCGTCGCGATCGTCGGCGCGGGACCGGCGGGGCTCGGCTGCGCCGACATCCTCATTCGCAACGGCGTGAAGCCGGTGGTGTTCGACCGCCACCCGCGCATCGGCGGACTACTCACCTTTGGCATTCCGCCGTTCAAGCTGGAGAAGGAGGTCATGGAGAAGCGCCGCGAGATCATGCAAGGCATGGGGGTCGAGTTCCGCCTCGATTGCGAGGTCGGCACCGACGTCCCGTTCGGCTCGCTCCTCGGGGAATACGACGCGGTGTTCCTCGGCATGGGAACCTACACGCCGGTGAAGGGCGGGTTCGCCGGCGAGGAGCTGGCGGGCGTGCACGAGGCGCTGCCCTATCTCATTTCCAACATCCGGAACGAGCTCGGATTCGAGGGTGCCGGGCACGCGCTCATCAGCATGGCGGGCAAGCGCGTCGTGGTGTTAGGCGGCGGCGACACCGCCATGGACTGCAACCGCACGGCGCTGCGCCAGGGGGCGGAATCGGTCACCTGCACCTACCGGCGCGATGAAGCCAACATGCCCGGCTCGCGGCGTGACTACCGCAACAGCCGCGAGGAGGGAGTCGAGTTCCTCTTCAACCGCCAGCCGATCGAGATCGTCGGTGCCGAGCGCGTCGAGGGCGTGAAGCTCATCGAGACGGCGCTCGGGGCTGCCGATGCGCGCGGCCGGCGCGTGCCGCAGCCGATCCCGGGGAGCGAGCACATCGTGCCTGCGGATGCGGTCGTCATGGCGTTCGGCTTCCTGCCGAGCCCGCCTGAGTGGTTCGCCGAGCACGGCATCCGCCTGCACGACAACGGGCGCGTGCGCGTCGCGGCCGGACACGCAAACGCGTTTCAGACCACGCACCCGAAAGTATTTGCCGGCGGCGACATGGTGCGCGGCTCGGACCTGGTGGTGACCGCGGTGTTCGAGGGGCGCGAGGCCGCGCGCGGAATTCTCACGCAACTCGGGGTTGCATAAAAAAAGCCCCGCTCGCGAGAGCGGGGCTTCATGTCTCATCCCGTCGACGACCCGGTAGATCGCTGTCAGCTACCGCCCGTGCGCCCGTACTCCGGATTCGAAGACGATTCCGGCACTGGCCCACCGGCATGTCGCGTCGTCACGAGCATCTAAACTTCCCGGCTGAAACGTCTGGAGCGCAGCTCCGGCTTCTATCGCGAGGCCCGCGTGGTTCTCCACGCGTTGTATCGTTCCTGACAGCGCTAAAAGTTAGCGGCTGTCTTACCCGTGCCCGCGTCGATCCCCGAGTTTTCTCTTTTTTGATCCTTTCAGCTGCTTTGCTTATACGCATCACCGCCGCAACGACCGCTCCCTCTAAGGGGGCCTAAAGTCCTTTGTGAACGGTGCTTTCCGTGAATAAATTATACTGATTCCAAGGCAAAAAACCATGTGGCAGGAACCCGACACCCGGGAAGGGGGTGCCGAGGCCCTCAAAGGGGAAGCCGGACGCTGAACCGGGCTCCCCCGCCCTCCGGGAGGTTCCCGGCGGAGGCCGACCCCCCGTGGAATTCGGCGATCAGCCGTACGATGTAGAGCCCCAGGCCAAAGTGCGGGCGGTTATCGCCCCCGCTGCGGGACTGCCACAGCGACTCAAACAGGCGTCCGGGAGCCTCGGAGGGGAGCGGCGGCCCCGGGTTGTCGACCTCGAGCACGGCGCCCGGGGGGCTAAGCCGCAGCCGCACCGTGATAGTGGCCCCCGGCGCGCTGAAATCGACGGCATTCTCGATGAGCTTGTCGAGCATCTGCACGATGAGGTCCGGGGCACCGTCCATCATCACAGGCCCGGCTGGCAGCTCGGCGGTGAAGCGCCGCTCGGGGAAGGCGCCGCGGTAGGCCGCCACCGCCGATTCGAGCAGCGCCACCAGTTCGAAGCGGCTGCGCTCCGCGGCGCCGATCGCCTCCTCGACGCGCGTTGCGGCACCCATGGCGAGCAGGATGGCGTCCAACCGCTCGCTCCCCTGGCGGGCGCGCTCGACATAGGCTCGGGCGGATGCCGATACCTGCTCGGCCTCGAGGTTGTCGAGTGAGGAGCGCACGATGGTGAGCGGCGTGCGGATCTCGTGGGCGAGCTTGCCGGCGAGCGTGCGCAGGTAAGCCGTGTACTCGTTCAGCCGGCCGAGGAGGCTCGAGAAGCTGCGCGCCACGTCGCCGAGCTCATCATGGGCGCCGGTGTCGGGGAAGGTTGCGATGAGTCCCGTGCGGGTCAGCGCCGACTCGCTCGCCTGGCGCAGCCGCGACAGGCGCAGTGCCAGCCAGGCGGCGAACGCGAACATGGCGATGACGACCACGAGCGAGGTCGCCAGCGTGAAGTTGAGCATGCGGGTGAGGGCGCGATCGCGTAAGCGCAGCCAGCGGTCGGGCGTCTGCGTCACCTCGAGCGCGCCGATCGCCAAGGCGTGCTCGCGGTCGTAGATCGGCACCCGCGCCTCGATCGGGGGCGCTGTCCCCGGCCGGTCGACGAAGCGGCGGTACAGCCGCGCGATCAGGGGCGGCGCGGGCCCGAGCTCCGCGACGCGCTGCAGCGCATCGACGCGCGCGAGCACCTGGCCGGCGGGAGTCGACACGGCGAGCTTCAGTCCCGGCTGCGAGAACTGCGCGAGGTAGGCCGTGAGATCGGGCGAGGCCACGATCAGATGGCCGATCGTGTGCAGATCGTCGGGATGGAGGCTGCCGTAGCTCAGCGGGGTGGCGCCGCGCGCGTCGCGATCGTCGACGACCACACCGAAACCCGTGCCCAGCATCGAGAGCGGCACGCGCAGCTCGAGGCGATAGCCGCCCGGGCTCAGCTGCCAGGCGCCGCGGATGCGCGGCTCGAGCTGGGCGAGCTGCTGGCCATATTCGCCGGTCTCGATGTAGCGCGCCGTGACCGCGCCCGGGCCGGTCGCCGCGAGGAACACCTGGCGCTCGATCCCTTCCGGGTCCTGAAAGCCGAGCCAGATCCGGTCGCCGCTGCTGCGCGAATCGAGCGGGCTCGCGCCGGGCGCGTCGAATACCGGGTGCTCGTCGTGCACGTCGAGCAGCAGGTAGAGCACGCGCTCGAACACGCCGGTGAGCACGCCGAAGCGGTGGGCGGCGTCCCTCTCGTACCAGGCCCAGGCCGCCGGATCCCGCGGCCAGTCTTCCGAGTAACCGTCGACCAGCGGCGCCGCGGTGAGCGGCACGGGCTTCAAGTCATAGGGCCCTGCCTTGAGGAGCGCGGCGGTGTCGACCGAGTCGGAGCCCGGCGGGGCGCGGTACAGCAGATCCACCCGCCCCTCGAGCGAGGTCGCCAGCGTCCCGGCGACCGACTCGAGAGACGTCTGCTCGCCCTCGCGCAGCGCCGACTCCATCTCGCGCGCATAGCGGCAGCCCGCCCACGGCAGCACCAGGGTGAGGAGGCCCAACAGCAGCAGCTTCAGGCGCAGCGACATCGTCGGGACGCTACTCGACCCAGCGATAGCCCATACCGTAGACGGTCTGCACCGCGTCGAACCGCGGGTCGACTCCCTGAAACTTGCGGCGGATGCGCTTCACGTGCGAGGTGATGGTGTTGTCGTCGAGCACCACGTTGGCCGCGTCCATGAGCTGCTGGCGGTTGCGCACGTGGCCGGGATGGCGCGCCAGTGCGTGCACGATCCAGAACTCGGTGAGCGACAGCAGCACCACCTGGCCGTCCCATTGCGCCTGCATGCGCTCGGTGTCGAGCGTGAGCGGGCCGCGCCGCACCACATCGCCCGCCTGCTCCGGCTTGCGCAGCGCATCGACGCGGCGAAACAGCGCATTCACGCGCGCCGACAGGTGCGCGAGGCTCAGGTCCTTGGTGAGGAAATCGTCCGCGCCGAGTCGCAGTCCCGAGACGGCGTCGAGCTCGCTGTCGCGCGCGGTGAGAAAGATGATCGGCAGCACCGGCGAGAGCGCGCGCAGCTGCCGGCACAGCTCGAAGCCTCCTTCGGGCTCGTCCTCGAGCGAGATGTCGATGACGGCGAGATCCGGGAGGCGAGCCGCGAAGGCGCTCAGGGCCTGCACACGGTTGGCGTAGGTGCGCACCGCATAACCCTCGCGCGCGAACGCGGCGGCGTAGTTGTCGCGGATGGCCGCTTCATCCTCGACGATGGCGATCAGGCGTTTCATGACATCGACAGGCTACCGCCAGCGCGCGGCCGGTGAAAGCGGCGCACGTCACTTAAATCAGCAACCTGCGCGCGCCGCCACATTTCGCCACGATTCGCCGCGCGCGCGCCCGATTGGCGCCGCGGGCGCGCTAGCCGCGCGCCGTGCAATGCTCACCATGAGCCGCCAGCACGCCACGCCCGCCGCACCGGCCGCGCCCTCCGGGGTACGCTTGGCCAAGCTCGTAGACTGGCTGGCGCTGCTCATGCTGCTCGCCGGCAGCGTGGTTTGGCCGCGCTGAAGCGCGCTGCGCCGCCCGGGTCTGCCCCCGCGCGGACTCAGGCAACGTTGAGCGGCTGCCCCGGTACGTGCTAGGTTGTCGGCCCTCAAGCGCCGGACGCGCTGGTGTTGGATCCACCAGGAGCAGTCGCAACCACAAGAAGCAAGCGCCGCGCTTGCCACTCGCGCCGCCTAGTGAGGGGATAACTCATGTTCACCCAAGTGCTCGACCCGCTCGATAACCTGACGTTCACGTGCCTCGTGGCGCTGATCCCGGTCGTCTCGCTCCTGGTCATGCTGGCCGTGCTGCGCATACCGGCGTGGCTCGCGACGCTCATCGGATCGGTGATCACCTTCGTGCTCGCGCTGTGGGTATGGAAGATGCCCATGGATCAGGGCTCGCACGCCTATCTCTACGGCGCCGCGACCGGCGTGTGGAACGTCGACTGGATCACCTTCTGGGGAATGATGCTGTTCAACACGCTGTCGGTGAGCGGGCTGTTCGAGAATTTCCGCCGCTGGCTCATCAGCAAGGGGAGCCTCGACGTGCGCGTGCAGACCATCCTGTTCGCGTGGGCGTTCGGCGCGCTGCTCGAGGGGCTGGTCGGCTTCGGCTATCCGTGGGCGGTCGTGGCGCCGATCCTGATCTCCCTCGGGATCTCCGACATCAACGCGATCCGCGTCGCGGCGATCGCCAACAACGCGCCGGTCTCCTACGGCGCCCTCGGCGCGCCGATCATCGCGCTCGCCGCCGTGACCAACTATCCGCTGCTCGCGCTCTCGGGCGCGGTTGGCACCATTGTGGCTGTATTGGCACTGCTGCCGCCCTGGGTGCTTCTGTATCTGGTCTCCGGCAAGGAGGGCATGAAGGGCGGCTGGCCGCTCGCCGTCGTGGGCTCGCTCGGCTACATCGCCGGACAGTATCCGGTGGCGCGCTTCTGGGGACCGTACCTGCCGGATGTCGCCGGCGCCATCGTGTGCTTCGCGGCGCTGCTCGTGCTCCTCAAGGTATGGCAGCCGAAGACCGTCCTCGGCTACGGCGGCGTGCCGGTGGATGCCGCCACCGCCCGCCAGACGCAGTCACATGGCCTGAAGAGCGGCGAGGTGTTGCAGGCCTGGCTGCCCTTCGCGGTACTGCTCGTGGTGGTCGCGGCCTGGACCGGACCCTGGTCGAGTCTGCCCAAGGTGAGCTGGTTCAAGGCGCAGGCGGTCGGCTGCTCGGCGCTTGCCGCCACCTGCACCGCGGCGAAGCCAAGCCTCACCGCGGCCTTCAACTTCGCCCCCTACATCGCCGGCACCGCGATCCTCGTCTCGTGGATCATCGTGGTGGTACTGCTCATCGCGCTGGGACGCATGAAGGGCGGCCAGCTCGGCGAGGTGTTCCGGCGCAGCTTCCACCAGATGTGGGGTGCCTGCCTGGTCGGCGTGTTCATCTTCGGGCTCGCCTACACCTTCAACTATTCGGGCATGGCGGCATCGCTTGCCAAGGGCTTCTCGAGCCTCGGCACCGCCTTCATCATCGTCTGTCCGATTCTCGGCTTCATCGGCGTGGCGCTCTCGGGATCCAACACCTCGACCAACGCCATGTTCGGCAAGTTCCAGGCGCTGGTGGGGGCGCAGCTCGGCATGCCGCCGCTGCTGCTGCCATCCTTCAACTCGGTCGGCGCCGAGATCGGCAAGCCGGTCGCGCCGCAGACCGCGAGCGTCGGCGTCTCGACCAGCAAGTTCGTGCGCAAGGAGGGCGACGTCATCCGCCACAACATGGGCTGGACGTTCATCCTGCTCGCCTATCTGATCGTCATCGCGATCGGCTTCTACCTGGTGAGGCCGGCGGTGATGGGGCTGGCCGGGAGCGGCTAGCAGCGCGCGCGGCTAGAAGGCGTTGATGCCGGTCAGCTCGCGGCCGATCGTGAGCTGGTGGATGGTCTCCGTGCCTTCGTAGGTGATGACGCTCTCGAGGTTGAGCATGTGACGGATGGGGGCGAACTCGGCGCTGATGCCGGCTCCCCCCAGCATGTCGCGGCAGTCGCGCGCCACATCGAGCGCCATGCGGCAGTTGTTCCACTTGGCGAGCGACACGTGCGCCGGTGTCATGGTGCCCGCGTCCTTCATCCGCCCGAGCTGCAGCGCGAGCAGCTGCGCGGTCGTGATCTGCCGCGCCATCTCGGCGAGGCGCACCTGGATCGTCTGATTGGCGGCGAGCGGCCGGCCGAATAGTTCGCGGGTCGCGGTGTAAGCGAGCAGCTGCCTGAGGCACGCCTGCGCGGCGCCGATGACCCCCCAGGCGATGCCGAAGCGCGCCTGCGTGAGGCAGGACAGCGGGCCCTTGAGGCCGAGGACCCCGGGCAGTACCTGGGCTTCGGGCACCAGCACGTTGTCGAAGTAGAGCGCGGCGGTCACCGAGGCGCGCAGCGAGAACTTGTGCTGAATCTCCGGGGCGGAGAAGCCGGGCGTGCCCTTCTCGATCAGGAAGCCGCGGATGCCCTCGGGCGTCATGGCCCACACGACCGCGAGATCGGCGATCGCGCCGTTGGTGATCCACATCTTGGCGCCGTTCACCACCCAGTCGGTGCCGCGCCGCCTGGCATGCGTCTTCATGTTGGCGGGATCCGACCCGCCGTGCGGCTCGGTGAGCCCGAAGCAGCCGATCACCTCGCCGCGCGCCATGCGCGGCAGAAACGTCTGCTTCTGCTCCTCGGAGCCGTAGGCGAAGATCGGATACATGCACAGCGACGACTGCACGGAGACGAAGCTGCGGATACCCGAGTCGCCGCGCTCGAGCTCCTGGCAGATGAGCCCGTAGCAGATGGCGTTGAGCCCGGCGCAGTCGTAGCCGCTGAGGGAGGAACCGAGCAGCCCCTGGCTCGCGAGGCGCGGGATCAGCTCGCGCGGAAAGCGATGCTCCTCGAAGCAGCGCTGGATAACCGGCAGCACCTCCTCGTCCACGAGCCGGGCTACCGAGTCCTGCACCAGCCGCTCCTCCTCGGTGAGCGCGGCGCGCACCCCGAAGAGATCGAGCGGATCGAGGGCGGAGCCCTGCGCGGCGGGCTGGAGGGATTCGGCGGTTTTGGCCACGGAGGGCACTCCTCGATGCGGGCGCGGGCGCGTATCGTATCCTAAGAAGAGCGGCCGGGATTTGACCAGCAGCTGACGGGCCGCGGGGGCGTCCACATGAAGATTCCCGAGATTCTCATGGTCGAGACCGTGCACCGGCCGGGAAGCCTCGCCAAGGTGCTGCAGGTGATCGCGGATGCCGGGCTCACGATCGAGCATCTGACGGCGCTCAGGCGCGAGCAGGGCAGGACTCTCTGGGAGATCACGGTCGACATGGACGAGGAGGCCGACCGCAGCCTCTACGAGCGCATCGGCCAGCTGCCGATCGCGCGTTTCGTCGGCAAGTCCGACCGCGTCTTCAACCGCCATCGCGGCGGCAAGATCCGCACGATCGCCACCTCGCCCATCAACTCGATGCAGATGCTGCGCGATGTGTACACGCCGGGCGTAGCGCGCGTCTCCCTCGCGATCCGCGACAACCCGCAGGCGGCGCACGATTTCACCGCCCTCGACCGCACCGTCGCCATCATCACCAACGGCACCGCGGTGCTCGGCCTCGGCAACATAGGTCCGCTCGCGGGGCTGCCGGTCATGGAGGGCAAGGCCGCGCTGTTTGCCGATCTCGTCGACCTGAGCGGCGTGCCGATACTCATGACCGAGACCGATCCCGAGCGCGTCGTGCCGATCATCATGGGGATCCAGCTGTCATTCGGGGCCATCCAGCTCGAGGACTTCGCCGCGCCCGAGTGCTTCGCCATCGAGCAGGAGCTGCAGCGGCGGCTCGAGAAGCCTGTTCTGCACGACGACCAGCACGGCACCGCGGTGGTGACGCTCGCCGCCCTCAAGAATGCCACGCGCCACGCCGGCCTCGACCTGCGCGCGAGCACGGTGGGCCAGATCGGCCTCGGCGCCGCGGGCACCGGGATCGCGCGGCTGCTGCGGGCCGTCGGCGTCCGCAGCATCATCGGCACCGACCGCGACCCGCGCGCCGTCGCACGGCTCGAGGCGCTCGGCGGCGAAGGCACGACGCTCGAGGCGCTCATGCGCCGCGCCGACATCGTGATCGCCACGACGGGTGTGAAGGGCCTCATCAAGCCGGAGTGGGTGAGGAAGGGGCAGGTGATCCTCGCGCTGTCGAATCCCGATCCTGAGATCGAGCCGCTCACCGCGCGCGAGCACGGCGCGGCTTACGCGGCCGACGGCAAGGGCATCAACAACGTGCTGGCCTATCCGGGACTCTTCAAGGGCGCGCTCGAGGCGCGCGCCAAGCGCTTCTCCGATGCCATGCTGATAGCCGGGGCGGAGGCGATCGCGGCACACGCGCACGAGGACGAGCTGGTGCCCGATGCGCTCGATCGCGAGCTGCACGCCAAGGTCACGCAGGCGGTGCGCGCAGCGGCGTCAGGGACCTAGTACGGCAGGCCGAAGCGGCGGTACGCCGCCGCGAGCAGCCACAACGGCCCGACCAGGAGGAACTGCAGGTCTTTGAAGAATGACGGGCGCTTACCCTCGACCGCGTGGCCCAGGAACTGCCCGATCCACGCCACGACGAAGATCACGAGCGAGGTCAGCCACAGCGGCCAGGGGAGCTGTGCGAGCGAGTGCGTGACTGCAAGCAGCACCAGGAACGCGAGCAGTACCCCCGCGGCCAGCGCCGGCGAGAGCGCGAAGTAGTAGACGAGCGCCGCGGCGGCGGCGAGGGTCGCCCAGTTGAGCCAGGGCGAGGCGGCAGCGAAGGCCGCCGGCACGGGGAGCGACCACAGAAAGCCCATCACCGCGAGCACGATCGGCGGAACGCACAACCAGTGCAGGAGCTTGTTGGTCGGGTTCTCGTGGCTCGCGCCGTACTCGCCGAGCCATTCAGCCACGGTGCGCATGCGCGGCGACGCTACGCCCCGCGCCTGCGGCGCGCAAGCGCAGCCGGCAAAAACCGCGCTTTTTGCCGGCGGACAACGGAGTGATGTCCGCCGAAATCACTTCCTGTGATTTCGGCCAATAAGCTAAGGGAGCGCTCTCAGGCGGCGGCCATGAGGCCGCGCAGCTTTCCGAGTGCGCTCGACTCGATCTGACGGATGCGCTCGGCGGACACGCCGTACTTCTCCGCCAGCTCGTGCAGCGTCGCCTTGTTGTCCTCGGACATCCAGCGCCGCTCGACGATTTCGCGGCTGCGGGCATCGAGGCGGGTCAACGCGCTCTTCAGGCGCGTCGAGCTGTCATCTGCGCTCTCCGCGTCCTCGACCGCCGCAGCCGGATCGGAATCCGGCGCCGGCAGGTAGGCGGCGGGACTGTAGCTCTCCTCGTCATCGGCCTCGGGGGCCGGGTCGAACGACAGGTCGCGCCCCGCGAGACGCTTCTCCATCTCGGTGACTTCGCTCGTCGTGACCCCCAGGTCGCGCGCCACCGCCGCCGTCTCCTCCGCCGACAGCCAGGTGAGGTTCTTCTTCATACGCCGCAGATTGAAGAAGAGCTTCCGCTGGGCCTTGGTGGTGGCGATCTTCACCAGCCGCCAGTTGCGCAGCACGTACTCATGAATCTCGGCGCGAATCCAGTGAACCGCGAAAGATACCAGCCGCACGTTGAGCGTCGGGTCGAAGCGCTTGACGGCCTTCATCAGGCCCACGTTGCCTTCCTGGATCAGGTCTCCGACCGGGAGCCCGTAGCCGCTGTAGCCGCGGGCAATGTGCACGACAAAGCGCAGGTGCGACAGCACCAGCTGCCGTGCGGCTTCGAGGTCGGCTTGCGAGCGAAAACGCTCCGCCAGCGAGCGCTCCTGCTCGCGCGAGAGGACCGGAATACGGCTGACGCGCTCGAGGTAGGCATCGAGACTACCGAGCGGGCCGGCGAGGGCCTGGTCGCCCATACGGGCAACCAATGCGGTACTGGTCATCAGATCTCCCGTGGGTTGGTAGGGCATTCTAGCAGTCGCGTAATTAGAGTGCTAAAGGCTCCCGAAGTTCCCCCGAAGGCTCCCCCATAGGCCTTTACGAACAATAGCTTGGACGCGCCTGCCGGCTGCGGGAATCCCCCGTCCGGGGGGTCCCGGGGTTCCTCGTCCGGCCACTCTTGGATTAGAGTCAAAGCCAAGGGGGCCTCATGATCAGTCTGTCTGCGCTCTGGCTGCCAATTCTCGTCGCCGCGGTGATCGTCTTCGTCGCGAGCTCGGTGATCCACATGGCGCCGCTCTGGCACAGGAACGACTTCCCGAGGATGCCGAGGGAGGAGGAGGTGCTGCAGGCGCTGCGGCCGTTGGCGATTCCGCCCGGGGACTACTTTCTGCCCCGCCCCGGTACCCGGGACGAGATGAAGTCCCCGCAGTTCCAGGAGAAGCTGACCAGGGGGCCCGTCGCGGTCATGACGGTCATGCCGAACGGCATGTTCAATATGACCAGGAACCTGGTGCAGTGGTTCGTGTTCCTGATCGTCGTCAGCATCTTTACCGCCTACGTCACCAGCCGCGCCCTCCCGGCCGGCACTTCCTATCTCAGGGTGTTCCAGATCGCCGGCGCCACCGCCTTCATCGGCTATTCGCTCGCCCTCTGTGAGCTCTCGATCTGGTACTCGCGCTCCTGGAAGCTCACGCTCAAGGGCGTTTTCGACGGCCTGATTTATGGCGCGCTCACCGCCGGCACCTTCGGCTGGCTCTGGCCCCGCTAGCGGCGTAGCGCATCACACGCGGCCGCCGCTGCGCCGGGGCGGCTCAAAAAGTTAAGAGTGCGTCACGCCGGCGTGACATAAGCCGTGATTTGATAGACTCAAACGGGCTCGAGCCTCAGGGAGGCGTTTGGTCGATGAATCAGCGCGGTCGTAGCATTTGGATCCTGGCACTCACGTGCCTGCTCGCCGCCGGGACGGCGCTCGCCCAGAGCCAGGGTCAGGCGGTGCGCGTCAAGCTGGAGCGCAGCTCGGCGGCCAAGGAGCCGGCGCTGCGCTCGAGTGCCGCGCTGGTGCTCGATGCCACGGGCTCCTCGGTCCTCTACGCGCGTCGCTCCGACGTCGCCATGCCGATCGCCTCGATCACCAAGCTCATGACGGCGCTCGTGGTGATGGATGCCGGCCAGCCGCTCGATGAGACCCTCGAGATCAGCGCCGAGGACGTGGCGCACGGCAGGGGCGCCGTCTCGCGCCTGACTCCCGGCGTCGAGCTCTCGCGCGGCGACCTGATGCATCTGGCGCTCATGGCATCCGAGAACCGCGCCGCGCACGCGCTCGGGCGCAATTACCCGGGTGGCCTCGCGGCATGCGTGGCCGCCATGAATGCCAAGGCACGTGAGCTCGGCATGACGAACTCGCGCTTCGTCGAGCCGACCGGACTCTCGGACGAGAATGTCGCCAGCGCCGAGGATCTCTCCAAGCTGGTGATGGCGGCGGCGAAAGTCCCGGCCATCCGCGAGTACTCCACCGACACCAGCTACGACGTGCGCGTCGGACGCCGCGTGCTCACCTACCGCAGCACCGACTCGCTCACCTCGAAGCCCGACTGGGACATCGTGGTGCAGAAGACCGGCTACATCGCCCACGCCGGCCGCTGTCTCGTCATGCAGACGATCATCGAAGCACGCACCGTGGTGATCGTGCTGCTCAACTCCTACGGCAAGCGCAGCCGCGTTGCCGACGCGCGCCGCATCCGCCGCTGGATGGAAAGCTACGAGCGGGTGCACGGCCGGACCGAGCCAGGCTCAGCGGCCGAGTCCGCCTCCGCCGCACCCGCGGCGACCTGACGTAAGCAGCAATCCCGTTCTTCAGGCGCGCGGCTCGATGCTGCGCAGATGCCGCGCGGCCGAAATCCACGCCCCGACCCAGCCGAGCGCCGCGCCCGCCCCGAGCAGCGTGCCGATCTCCTCGGGAGAGGGGCCGCGCAGCTGGAAATGGCTGCCGTAGAGGCGCGCCAGGTTGTCGACCGACTCCCCGAGCAGCCCAACCGCCAGAGCGATGATTCCCCACGCGAGCAGTGCGCCTCCCAGGCCGTACAGCAATCCGGTGTAGAGGAACGGGCGGCGCACGAAGGCATTCGAGCCGCCGACCAGCTTGATGACCTCGATCTCCGCGCGGCGGCCGGCGATCTCGAGCCGGATGGTGTTGCCGATCACGGCGAGCACCCCGGCGCCGAGCAGCGCCGCGGCCATCAGCAGCAGCCGGCGCAGCACCTCGAGGATCGCGTTGAAGCGCTGCACCCACTGCGAGTCGACCTGCACCAGATCGACTTCCGGCCAGGCGCTGAAATAGCCGCGCAGCCTCTCGAGCGCCGCCGGCGAGCTCGCCTCGGCGCGCGGGCGCACGTGCAGCACGTGCGGCAGGGGATTCTCCTTGAGCGCCGCGAGTGCGTCCCCGAAGCCCGAGTAGCTGCGGAAATCCTCGAGCCCTTTGTCGGCGGGAATGAGCGTCACCTCGGCGACGTCGGCGCGCGCGCGCGCGGCGCCAGCAAGCTGCTGCGCCTTAGCGAGCGGCACGCCGGTCTTGAAGTACACGGAGAGATCGATGGCATTGCCGAAATTGCCGGTCGCGGCCTGTGCGTTGGTCACGAAGAGGCGCAAGCTCGCGGGCAGCGCCAGGGCGAGCGCGATCACCAGCAGCGTCAGCAGCGTCGACAACGGGCTGCGCGCCAGGCGGCCGAGCGACCCCAAGAGCGCCTGCAGGTGACCGACACGGACGCTCATCGGGTCGCCACCACGCTCGGCAGGGGGTCGGCCGCGTCGCCCTGCAGGTGACCGCCCTCCAGCACGAGCACGCGCTGGCCGAACTCGCGCACCAGATGCAGATCGTGGGTCGCGACGACCACGGTGACGCCGACGTCCTGGAAGCGCCGGAAGAGGCGCATCACCTCGAGCGACAGGTCGGGGTCGAGATTGCCGGTCGGCTCATCCGCGATCAGCAGCGGCGGCTTGCTCACCACCGCGCGCGCGATCCCGACCCGCTGCTGCTCGCCCACCGAAAGCTCGAGCGGCAGGGCGCGCTCGCGCCCCAGGAGCCCGACCTGGTCGAGCGCGGCGCGCACCCGCTTGTCGATCTCCTTGAGCGGCGCCCCGGCCACCGCCAGCGGCAGCGCCACGTTGTCGAACACCGGCCGGTCGGCGAGCAGCTTGTGGTCCTGGAACACCACGCCGATGCGGCGGCGGAAGGCGGCGATGTGCCGGGGCTTGAGCGTGCGCGTGTTCTTGCCGTTCACCACCACCGAGCCGCGCGTCGGCCGCTCGAGCAGCGCGATCAGCTTCAGCACCGTGCTCTTGCCGGCCCCCGAGCGGCCGGTGAGGAACACCATCTCGCCGTTGTGGATGTTGAAGCTGACGTTGTCGAGCGCCACGCGCCCATTGGCGTAGCGCTTCGTGACGCGATCGAAGACGATCATGGGGCGCGCGCCTCGCCCGCCGCGTCCGCGGGGCCCTCGACCAGCGCCGCGGCGAAGACCTCGGCGTCGAATTCGCCGAAGTCCTCGGCACTCTCGCCGACGCCGATGAAGCGGATGGGGATGCCGAGCTCGAGCGCGATGGCGATCACGATGCCGCCCCTGGCGGTGCCGTCGAGCTTGGTGAGCACGAGCCCGGTCACGCCCACCGCCGCGTGGAACTCCCGCGCCTGGGAGAGTGCGTTCTGCCCCTGGTTGGCATCCAGCACCAGCAGCACCTCGTGGGGGGCTTCAGGCGCGCTGCGCTGAATGACGCGGCGGACTTTCTTCAGCTCCTCCATGAGGTGCGACTGGCTGTGGAGGCGCCCCGCCGTATCGGCGAGCACGACGTCACAGCCGCGGGCGCGCGCGGCCTCGAGCGCATCGAACACCACTGCGCCCGGGTCCGCCCCCGGGAGCTGCGCCGCGAAGTCGGCGCCCGAGCGCTCGGCCCAGACCTTGAGCTGCTCGATGGCCGCGGCCCGGAACGTGTCGCCGGCGGCGAGCAGCACGCTCAAGCCCTCGTCGGCGCAGCGCCGCGCGAGCTTACCGATGGTCGTGGTCTTGCCCGAGCCGTTGACGCCCACCACCAGGATCACGAAGGGCTTAGCCGTGCGATCGATCGTGAGCGGCCGCGCGCAGGGCGCGAGGATCGCAGCCACGATCGAGCGCAGCGCGCGGATCAGCGCGGCGGAGTCGGTGAGCTCGTTGCGGCTCACGCGCAGCTTAAGGTCCTCGAGGATGCGTGCGGTCGCCTTGACGCCCACATCCGCGGTGAGGAGTCGCGTCTCGAGCTCCTCGAGGAGCTCTGCATCGATGCGGCGCCCACCGACGAGCTCGCCGAGATCGCGCGTCAGCCAGGAGTCGCCGCGGTTCAGGCGCTGGCGGAGCCGAGCGAGGAACCCCGGGCGCGAGGGCGGGGTGCTGGCGTCTTTGGGGGAGCGTCCGAGCATAGGGCTTGGCGCCCATTGTAACGGGCAGGGCGCGCAGCCGGCCGCTAAGCCGCCCGCGCGCCGCCGGAAACCTCGCCCGTGGCGCGCTACGGCTCGATGACCGGCGGGACGTTGATGACGATCTCGGCGCCCTTGGAGAGCGCGAAGCTGATCGCCTCGCCCTGCATCTCCGCGGTCACGAGCGGCACCACGTCGTCGATGATCGACCCGTGGTCACCGTTCACGAAGTTGACGTAGGCGCGGAATCCACCCGCCGGGCCGATGACCGGTACGGGCGGCGCCGTCATCGGGGACTTGATCCGCGTCAGGGTGCCGGCCGCGCCCGCCGGCCCGTAGGCCGAGGCCGTGATGAGGGCCTGCGTGGTGGAGTTCGGCACGACCTGGTCGGGGCAGCCCAAGGGTGCGGCCGGACTGCAGCCCCCGGGGGGCGGCGTCATGCCGACCACCTGCAAGAGGTGAATCGGATGCTGCGCGGTGGCGAGAGCGACGTAATTGATCGGGTCACCCGAATCGATCACCGTCTGGTGATCGCGGAAGAACTGGTTATAGAGCGTCGTCCCGGGCAGAACGCCCTGCGCGGCGAGCCCGGCGTTGACCGTCGGCGCGAAGCTCGGAGAGGTGGTGAGGATGTTCGAGAGAACACCACCGGGATTCGCGAGCGTACCGGTGCTGACGTCATTCGCCGTGGCTACGCCGAGGAACACGGTGCCCTCGATGGCGCCGAGCGAGTGCCCGAGGTAGTGAACGCCGGTGGCGTTGATGGTGCCGGCCGCGCCGAGGTTTAGGCTCGGCAGCGTACGCGCGAAGGTGATGAGATCGGCGGCAGCCTCGCGCAGCCCGTCACGCTCGGTGAGCGGGCTCGGCAGGTTGATGGCGTGCGATCCCGAAGGATCGATGGCGGGCGGATTGATCAGCGCGAGGTCGAAGGTGCGCTCGATCGAGCCGGCCGCCGGAAGCCCGAGCCCCGTGTAGAGCGGGTTGGCTGCGGTCGCGTAGAACGGATCCTGGGTGTTGGTGATGCCGTGCAGCGGTATATCGATCGCCGCGACCACAAAACCCGCGTCGGCGAATGAGTCGGCGACACCGAACATATCCTCGCGGTTGCGCGTGATGCCGTGCTGGAAGATGAGCACCGGCCAGCCCCCGGCGGGCGGTGTGCCGCCACCGGCGGATTTGGCATTGGGCACGGTGATCAGCACCGGGATCAGCAGATTCTCCGTCGCCACCGGCAGCGGGTTGTAGCGCGTGACGTTGGTGCTGGTCGCATCGAGCGGAAACGGCGGCGCCTGCCAGTTCCCGGTGAGCGGCGCGGCCTTGCTCAGGTAGTAGGGGATCGTCAGCACGCCGACGTAGATGTTGGCGTGCCCGGGGAGCGCGGGATTCACCTGCGCGGTGGTGATCGGGGTCGGGTTGGCCTTGATCGTGGTCGGCTTGGTCACCGCGGACAGCAGCTCCAGCGTGTCGGTCGTGGACTCGGTCGTGAAGCTGAAGGACAGCACGATGTTGGCCGGATCTAGGCTCGGGGCGAGCGCCGGGATCTGCTGGGCGAGCGCCGCCGCGATCGCCAGGTGCGCGCCGGTCAGCTGGCAGATGCCGTTCAGTGTCGCATCCGTGATGCCCGGGCACGTCGGTCCGCCGGCGGCGAGCGCCGCCTTGATGGTGGCGTAGTCGGTATCCGGCTGGGCGGGATTACCGCCAGCATCGGCGATTCCGTTGGTCAGGAACACGAGATACCCGGTTCCGGTCTTGCAGTTCGCCCCGAGGAACTGGCCGCCGCTGATGCAGGTGCTCGGCATGAGCGGATGGAGCGGGGTGATCTCGAGGATCGTGGGTCCGACGCCCGCATCGTTGGCGAGCGCGGCCGAGAAGTCGGTGCCGAGGGTGAGCGGCGCGCCCAGCACTCCGATGGTCGCCTTGGTCGTGTTGTCGGTCGTGACCGGCACGATGATGACCGTGGCGGGCGTGAACGTGGTGGAGTCCAGCGCGGTGCTGAAGCCCTCACGGATGACTGCCGTGGTCGAGAAGCCGTCGAGGGCGTTCACCGCGGCCTGGTTCGGCATGAGCGCGTTCGGCGGCTGGATGTTGAGCGTGCCGTCGGTCGAGCCCGCGAAGTAGAGATCCGTGGGATAGGGCAGCTGCCCGGTCGCGGGATTGAAGAACGCGGTGGCGGCCCCGGACTGCGGCGGCGGCGTCGACCCGCCGGGATTGCCGTTGGCGGCGAAGGTGTTGGTCGTGCCGATGGCGTCGTTGTGGCTCGAGCAGCCGCCCAGAGCCAAGGCAACCGCGAGAATCCCGGCCGCAGTGAGGTTTCGCATATCCCTAGAACTCCTAAACTCTCAGACCGCTTGGGCGCTGCGCCTTTCTGGGGCGGCCCACGCCGCGATCGGTATTCTTCGTATAGCCGCGGGCTACGTTCCTGCAGGCTGTCCCACCGGTCGCGACCCCTCCCGCCGGTGCTGTTTGAGCGCTTCTGGACCAGGCAACCTAGAGTACGCTTACGGCGAGAATCGTGGCAAGGTGCGCGCCGCTTACAGGAAACGCCGTGGCATTGAGCCGCAAGTCAGCCGCCCGCAGCAGCGCTCCCGCCCCGCGGGCGGCAAGCGCGCGGGTGCTGCGCATCATCGGCGGCAGCTGGCGCGGCCGGAAGCTGCGTTTCCCGGTCGCGGCGCTCATCCGGCCGACCCCCGACCGGGTGCGTGAGACGCTGTTCAACTGGCTCGGCGCGCGTGTCGCGGGCGCGCGCTGCCTCGATCTCTTCGCGGGGAGCGGTGCGCTCGGGCTCGAGGCGCTGTCGCGCGGCGCCGCCCACGTGACCTTCGTCGAGCGCGAGCGGGGCGCGGTGCGCGAGCTGCGCGCCCGCCTCAGCGAGTGGGGCGCCCGCGACGCACGGGTGGAACGTGGCGACGCGCGCGCCTTTCTCGCGCACGGCGCGCATCCCTTCGACATTGTGTTCCTCGATCCGCCGTTCGCCTCGGGGCTGCTCGAGGAGGCCGCCGCGCTCCTCGAGGGGGGCGGCTGGCTGAGCGAGGCGGCGCTCATATATGTCGAATATGGCGCGCGCGAGGGGGTGCCGCCGCTGCCGGCGGGCTGGGTCGCGCTCAAGGCGAAGCGCGCGGGGGAGGTCGGGTATCATCTCTACGCGCGGGGCCAGGCAGGGGGGCTCAAGGCCTAATGAAGCTCAACGCCGTCTATCCGGGCACATTCGATCCGATCACCAACGGGCACCAGGACCTGGTGCGGCGCGCGGCGCGCATGTTCGAGCGCGTGTTCATCGCCATCGCCGCCAATCCCAACAAGACGCCGTTGTTCCCGCTCGCCGAGCGGGTGGACCTGGCGCGGCGGGTGCTCCACGACCTGCCGAACGTCGAGGTGCTCGGCTACTCGAACCTCACGGTCGAGTTTGCGCGCGAGCACGGGGTGGGGGTCATCCTGCGGGGCTTACGCGCGGTGTCGGACTTCGAGTTCGAGTTTCAGCTCGCCAACATGACGCGGCATCTCGACCGCGACATCGAGACGGTGTTCCTTACGCCGCAGGAGCAGTTCACGTTCATCTCCTCGACGCTGGTGCGCGAGGTGGCCCTGCTCGGCGGCGACGTGCGCGAGTTCGTGGACCCGATCGTCGATGCCGCGCTCAAGAAGCGCCGGCGTCCCTGAGGTCCCGCACCTCGGACGCCTGACGCGCTTCAGCGGGCGCGCCGTACCGGGGCACGCGTTCCCTTAGCCGCACGCTTCAGCCGCGGCTTCTTCGGGTGTGTACCGCTCTTCGCTCTGGCGCGCCGTCGTTTGGCGATGCGCGGCAGACGCACCCGCTCCGCGGGCGCGGGCAGGGTCCCGGCGCGCTCGAGCTCGAGCGCGCGCCACAGGTACCAGGCGGCGGCGCTGCGATAAGGCTTCCAGCGCTCGCCCCAGGCCGCGAGAGCCTTGGGATGCGGGAGAGCGCGCAGCCCGTAGGCAGCGCGAAACCCGCTGCGCACTCCGAAGTCATCGACCGGCAGCACGTCGGGGCGACCGAGGTGGAACATGAGCAGCATCTCCACCGTCCAGCGGCCGACGCCGCGCACCTGCGTGAGGCGCTCGATGATCGCAGCATCGTCGAGCTGCTCGAGTGCCGGGCGGCCGGGAACGACCGCCGCGAGTGCCTTGGCCGCGAGGTCCTTGAGGGCGGCCACCTTCGCGAACGAGAAGCCCGCGGCGCGCAGCTGCCCGGCCGGGGCGGCCAGCACCTGCTCCGGCGTCGGAAAAGCGCCCTGGCCGCAGGAGGCGACGAGGCGCGCGAGGATGGTGTTGGCGGCGGTGCCGTTCAGCTGCTGATGCGCGATCGCCTGCGCCAGTATCTGGAACGGCTCACAACCGGCCTCCGGTGAGTGTCGATAAGGCCCGGCGGCGCGGATGACGCCGCCCAACACCGGGTCGACCCTGGTCAGGTGCCGCAGAATGTGCCGGCTCATTGTGCTCTGCTCACGCGTTACTTCTGACACTCGGGACAATAATACGTCGAGCGCTGCCCCTGCGTGATCGCACGCACCGGCTTGCCGCAGCGGCGGCACGGCTTGCCGCCGCGCTCGTACACATAGAGCCGCTGCCGGAAGTAGCCCGGGGAGCCGTCGGTCCTGAGATAGTCGCGCAGCGTCGTGCCGCCCGCGCGGATCGCCTGTTTGAGCACGGCGCGCACCGCGCGCGCGAGCTGCGCGGCCTCGGAGCGCGCCAGCGAGCGGGCCGGGCGCAGCGGGCGGATGCGCGCGCGAAACAGCGCCTCGCTCGCGTAGATATTGCCGACGCCGACCACCAGGCGGCTGTTCATGAGCAGCTGCTTCACCGCGAGGCGCCGGCCGCGCGTGATCCGCCAGAGATATTCGGCGTCGAACCCGCGGCTGAGGGGCTCGGGCCCGAGGTGGGCGAGCAGCGGGTGCGCGAGCGGATCGCCGCGCACGTAGAGGAGGCTGCCGAAGCGGCGCGGGTCGTTGAAGCGCAGGGCGGAGCCTGAGTCGAGTACCAGGTCGAAGTGATCGTGCGGCAGACGCGGGCTGTCCGCGGGAACTATGCGCAGGTTGCCGGACATCCCGAGGTGCACGAGCAGCGTGCCGGACTCGAGCTCGAGCAACAGGTATTTGGCACGCCGGCCGGCGGAGAGGATGCGCTGGCCCGCGACCCTGGCGGGCAGTCCCGCCGGTACCGGCCAGCGCAGCCGCCGCTCATACACTTTGAGCGCGCGGATGCGGCGCCCGCGCACGTATGGCGCAAGGCCGCGCCGCGTCGTCTCGACTTCAGGGAGCTCCGGCACGCGCCGTGACGCGCGCGGGGATTACTTGATCTTCGACTCTTTGTAGGCGACGTGCTTGCGCGCCACCGGGTCGAACTTGCGAACTTCGAGCTTGTCCGGATGGAGCCGCTTGTTCTTGGTCGTCACGTAGAAGTGGCCGGTTCCGGCCGTGGACAGCAGCTTGATCTTCTCGCGCATGAGTGTCTCTCCAGGCCCTTCAGATCTTCATGCCGTGCGCACGCAGCTCGGCGACGACCTTGTCGACGCCCTTCTTCTCGATGGTGCGCATGCCGCTGGTCGTGAGGCGCAGCGTGATCCAGCGCTTCTCGGTCTCGAGCCAGAAGCGCTGCGTATGCAGGTTCGGCAGGAAGCGGCGGCGCTTCTTGTTGTTGGCGTGGGAAACCCGGTTACCGACGGCCGGCTTCTTGCCAGTGATCTCGCAGACGCGGGACATACATACAACCTTGTGAGAAATCAGATACTTACGGATCTCGCCGGGCGGTCCGGCTCGACTCCGGGCCGGGCTTTATACCAGCCCGGAGGCGCGATCTCAAGGCGCGAGGGCGGAAATGAGCGTACACGGTCGCGCCGATCAGCGTAGGGTGTGCCACCCGCGATGGCCGGCCGGAGCAATTCCGAGCGCCGGGCGCGACGCCAATAAACCTTCTAACAAACTTTTCAGGTTCAGGAGAATCTTTCATGAAACGCACGACTCAAGTCGTCTGCGGTCTCGCGGCGCTGCTCGCCGTGACCGCGCTCCCCACCACCGCCCTGGCCGACGGCCGCGACTATAGCGACGGACCGGTCATCAACGTCTCCTCGATCCGCACCGTCGACGGGCACTTCGATGACTACATGCACTGGCTGGCGACCGGCTACAAGAAGCAGCAGGAGGCGGCCAAGAAGGCCGGCCTCATCACCGGCTACCGCGTGATCGTGGTCGAGGCGCGCGGACCGAACGACCCGGATGTCCTGCTGGTCACCGAATTCAAGAACTGGGCGGCGCTCGACAATCTCGGCGGAAAGTTCGACAAGATCGCCGCCGAGATCGAAGGCTCGGTGGATAACGCCAACAAGGGCCTCGCAGATCGCAATGCGATCCGCAGGATACTCGGCTCGCGCACCGAGCAGGAAGCGATTCTCAAGTAAGAGTTGCTGCAGAGACGGAAGCAGGCCCGCATTCGCGGGCCTGTTTTTTTGTGGCGGCCGCCGGCCGTCTCATAGCAGACCGTGCTCGGCGAAGGAGAAACAGCTCCCCTCGCCGATGATGAAGTGATCGAGCACGCGCACATCGACCAGCGCCAGGGCCTCCTTCAGGCGCCGCGTGATGAGCTCGTCCGCCTGGCTCGGCTCGAGGACGCCCGAGGGGTGGTTGTGCGCAAAGATCACCGCGGCCGCGTTGTGGGTGAGCGTCTGGCGCAGCACCTCGCGCGGATGGACGCCGGCGCGATCGATCGTGCCGCGGAACAGCTCCTCGAAGACGATCAGCCGATGGCGGTTGTCGAGGTACAGGCAACAGAACACCTCATAGGGGCGGTCGCGCAGCTGCGCGAGCAGGAAGGTGCGGGTCGCCTCCGGTGCGGCCAGCGCCGGTCCGACCCGCAGCGCCTCGCGAAAGTGCCGCCGCGCGAGCTCGAGTGCCGCCTTGAGCACCGCGTAGCGCGCCACGCCGATGCCGCGCTGGCGCGTGAGGCGCGCTCGCTCGGCGTTCATGAGCTCGCGCAGCGAGCCGAACTCGCCGATCAGCGCGCGCGCGAGCTCGACCGCGGAATGGCCGCGCACGCCCGAGCCGAGCAGTACCCCGAGCAGCTCGGCGTCGGAGAGCGCGTGCGCACCGCGCTCGAGCAGCTTCTCGCGCGGCCGCTCGCCGTCGGGCCAGTGGCGGATCGCCATCACGTTTGGTTCTAAAGGAATGAGGGCCGAGTCTAAGGACCCGGCGCGACGCCCGCAGAGGGGGCAAAACTGGCCCGACCGGCGTGATTTCCCACAATGCCTCGCCGTTTGTGCCGCGCGCGCCCCGCGGTGAGATAATTCACCGGGGGCAGAGCTCATGCAAGGCAAGCGCATTCTTCTCGGTGTGACAGGCGGTATCGCCGCGTACAAGAGCCCGGATCTCGTGCGGCGTTTGCGCGAGCGCGGCGCCGAGGTACAGGTGGTGATGACGGCCGCCGCGCGCGAGTTCGTGACGCCGACGACCTTCCAGGCCGTGTCGGGCCGCGCGGTGCGCACCGACCTGTGGGATACGGCGGCGGAAGCGGCCATGGGACACATCGAGCTGGCGCGCTGGGCGGATGCCGTGCTGATCGCGCCGGCGAGCGCCGACTTTCTCGCGCGCCTTGCGGCCGGCCGCGCCGACGACCTGCTCGCGACGCTGTGCCTCGCGACCGAGGCGCCGATCGCGGTGGCGCCGGCGATGAATCACGTGATGTGGGCGAATGCGGCGACGCGCGCCAACGTCGCCCAGCTCGCCGCACGCGGCGTGCTGGTCCTGGGTCCAGCCGCCGGCGATCAGGCCTGCGGCGAGGAAGGCGTCGGGCGCATGGTCGAGCCGCTCGAGCTCGCCGAGCAGCTCGCGGCGCTCCTGCCGGCAAGCGGCGAGCTCGCGGGCCGGCGCGTCCTGATCACGGCCGGTCCGACCAGGGAACGCCTCGATCCGGTGCGTTTCATCAGCAACCGCAGCTCCGGCAAGATGGGCTTCGCGGTGGCGCAGGCGGCCCGGGCTGCGGGCGCGGAAGTCGTCCTGGTGAGCGGCCCGGTGAGCCTGCCGACCCCGCCGGGCGTCAGGCGCATCGACGTCGAGAGCGCCGCCGACATGCTGGCCGCGGTGCTCAAGGAGCTCGCCGGCACCCACGTGTTCATTTCCACGGCCGCGGTGGCCGACTATCGGCCGGTACACGCGGCGCAGCAGAAGATCAAGAAAACCAGCGACACGCTCGAGGTCTCCATGGAGCGCACCGCGGACGTGCTCGCCACGGTGGCGGCGCTGCCCAAGCGGCCTTTCGTAGTGGGTTTCGCCGCCGAGACCGAGTCGGTCGAGCAGAACGCACGCACCAAGCTCATGAAGAAGAATCTCGACATGATCGCCGCCAACGAAGTCGGCGACGACAAGGCCTTCGACAGCGAGGAGAACCAGCTCATCGTGCTCGTCCGCGGCGCACGCTACGAGCTCGGCAGGGCAGGCAAGCTCGCGCTCGCCCGCGGCCTCGTCGCGCTCATAGCGCGTGAGCTCGCCGCGCGCGCCGACCGTTCCCAGCGCGGCACGGCGCTCGCCTGACTCGCCCATGAGCCACGCGGCACGCCGTGCGCTCAAGGTGCGCATTCTCGATGCCCGCATCGGCGGCGAGTTTCCGCTGCCCGCCTATGCGACCGAGGGCTCGGCCGGCCTCGATCTGCGCGCCTGCACCGCCGCGCCGCTCACTCTCGCGCCGGGACGAGCCGAGCTCATCCCGACCGGGCTCGCGATCCACTTAGGCGATCCGTCCCTCGCGGCCGTCATCCTGCCGCGCTCGGGCCTGGGGCACCGTCACGGCATCGTGCTCGGAAATCTCGTCGGACTCATCGACTCCGACTATCAGGGTCAACTCATGGTGTCGTGCTGGAATCGCGGCGTGGAGCCCTATACGGTGACTCCCGGCGAGCGCATCGCGCAGCTGGTGGTGGTGCCGGTGGTGCAGGTGGAGCTCGAGGTCGTGCCGGACTTCGTGAGCTCCGCGCGCGGGCCGGGCGGCTTCGGACACTCAGGTTCCGGCTGAGAAGCGCGGCGCGACGCGTATCGCTCCCAAGGGCGCTGCGTTACTCGATCGAGTGCAGCGTGTGCAGCTCGCGATAGCGCTCGATATCGGCCTGGAACTGGGCGCGCAGCGTCGCCTCTTCCTCACCCTGGTTGGCGAGGGCGCTCGTCTGCGTGTGCACCTCGTTGAGCGTGCGCACCAGGTCTTCCGCCACGTCATCGGGCATGGGACGAGCCCCCGCGCTGGCGCTGTAGGGACGGAAAGTCATGGCACGCGCCTGCAGAGCGCCGAGGCGGGCCCTGAGGCCCTCGATGTACTGCTGCCCGGCGGTGCGCTGGGCCTTCAACTGCTCGAGCCGTGCGTCGCGCAGCGCCTCGATGTCCTTCACCGAGGTGTAGGTGGTGATGAGGAAGCTGTCGTGCTGCTTCTGCTTGATCACCTCAGCACGCGCACGCGCTTCGGCCGCGAGCTGGTCGGGGCTCTTCTGCCCATCGACATGTCCCACCGGGACACCCTGGGGGTTCATGATCTCGCGGTCTTTGCCCGCGTACTGCGGCGGGATCTGGTCGCCGTAATGGACCACGCCCTGATCGTCGACCCAGCGGTAGGTCGTTTTGCCGGAGCCGGGCGTCGGCTTGGCGGCGGCGAACGCCGTGGTCGCAGCCAACGCCGCAACGAGAAGCAACGAAGACATGCGCAGCTGCGCTGCCCGGACCGACATACGGCTATCTTCGGCCGCGCAGGCAGCGCTGGCAAGTCTCAGCGCGCGCCGTAGCGCGCCCGATAAGCGCGCAGCTCCGTGAGCTGCTCGGCAGAAATGCGTGGTTTGCCGCCCGCGGGCGCGCTAAGCGCTTCGATGAGGTCGGATAGTGTGACGATGCTCACACATTTCAGGCCCTCGGCGCGCTCGAGCTCCTGCACCGCGCTCAACTCTCCCTGGCCGCGCTCCTCGCGATCGAGCGCCAGCGCCACTCCGACCGGCTCGGCCCCCGCGCGTCGTATCAGCCCGAGGGACTCGCGCACCGCGGTGCCCGCGGTGATCACGTCGTCGATGATCAGCACGCGCCCATGGAGCGGAGCGCCGACCACGACACCGCCTTCGCCGTGCTCCTTGGCCTCCTTGCGGTTGTAGGCGTAGGGAACGCTCAGGCCGTGGTGCGCCGCGAGCCCGATCGCGGCGGCGGTGGCGAGCGGAATGCCCTTGTAGGCGGGGCCGAACAGCATGTCGAACTCGAGGCCGGAGCGGACGACGGCGGCCGCATAGCAGCGCCCGAGCAGCGCCGCCGCCTCGCCGTCGCTGAAGAGCCCGGCGTTGAAGAAATAGGGGCTGTCGCGGCCCGACTTGAGCCGAAACTGCCCGAAGCGCAGCGCCTCGCGCGCCAGCGCAAGCTCGATGAACGTGAGCTGGTATTCCTGCATGTCATATCATTGTTCGGCTTGCGAGTGATCACCGTCAATGTGTGCGGCATCCGCTCCGCGGCGGCGAAGGGCCTGTTCCGCTGGCTGCGGCGGCAACGGGCGGATTTCATCTGCCTGCAGGAGACACGCTGCCAGGAGGAGCAGCTCGCCGAGCATGACGTGACGCTGCCGGGCTACCAGGGCTTCTTCTGCGAGGCCGAGCGCAAGGGCTACGCCGGGGTCGCGCTCTACACCCGCCACGGGGTGGACCGCATCGTCCGCGGCTTCGGCGTGCCGGAATTCGACCGCGAAGGGCGCTACCTCGAGGCGCGCGTCGGCGACCTGTCGGTCGTGTCGCTCTATCTGCCGTCGGGCTCCGCGGGACCCGAGCGCCAGGCCTCCAAGTTCCGCTTCCTGGAGGCCTTCGGGCCGCACCTGGCGCGGCTGCGCCGCGGGCGGCGCCGCTGCATCCTGAGCGGCGACTGGAACATCGCTCATCGCGCCATTGACCTGCGCAACTGGAAGTCGAACCAGAAGAACTCCGGCTTCCTCCCCGAGGAGCGCGCCTGGATGGATCGACTATTCGGGCCGGCCGGCTACGTGGACGCATTCCGTGAGGTGCGCCAGGGGCCCGGCCTCTACACCTGGTGGTCGAACCGCGGGCAGGCGCGGGCGAACAACGTCGGCTGGCGCATCGACTACCAGGTGGTGAGCGGATCGCTCGCGGGTAAGGCGCGCGCCGCCTCCATATACAAGGAGCGGCGTTTCTCGGATCACGCCCCGCTCATCATGGACTACGATCTTTGAGCGCTCCGCGCGCGCCGCCCGCAGCGGGCCTCAAGGAGCTGCTCGCGAGTCCCAAGATGCTCGCGATCCTGGCGCTCGGGGCGGCGTCGGGATTCCCCAATCAGCTCACCGAGAGCGCGCTGCAGGCGTGGCTCAAGGACGCCGGCCTCACCAACACCACGATCGGCGCGATCTCGTACGTGGCGCTGCCGTACCTCCTGAAGCCCCTGTGGGCGCCGCTGATCGACCGCTATCCGCTGCCGCTCCTCGGCCGGCGCCGCGGCTGGATGCTCGCGATGCAGCTCGCGCTCGCTGCCACGATCGCGCTGCTGGCGCTGCAGAACCCGGCGCTGGCGCTCGGGCCGGTGACCGTTTGCGCCTTTGCCATCGTGTTCTGCTCGGCCACTCAGGACATCGCCATCGATGCCTGGCGGACCGATGTGTCGATGCCGAGCGAGCGCGGACCCGCGGCCGCGGCCAACAACCTCGGCTATCGCACCGCGGCGTGGCTCGCGGCCGCATTCGCACTGCTGGTCGCCGATCATTTCGGCTGGCGGCTGGCGTTCCTGATCCTCGCCGCCGTGATGCTCGCCTTCTGCGTGGCGAGCGTGCGCGCGCCGGAGCCCGGCTACCGCCACGCGCCGCCGCGCTCGTTGCGTGAATCGATCGTCGCGCCGCTCGCGGAGCTCCTCGACGGGCCCGACGCCGCGATCCTCATCGCGGTGGTGATGCTCTTCAAGATCGGCGATGCCTTCGCCAACAAGCTCTTCACGCCCTTCATGATGGACGTGGGCTTCTCCAAGACCGAAATCGCGCTGCTGGTGAAGTCGCTGTTCACCGCGAGCGCGCTCGGCGGCTCGATCCTTGGCGGTGTGCTGATGGTGAGGCTCGGGCTGCTGCGCTCGATGCTGATCTTCGGAGTGCTGCAGGCGGCGAGCAACCTGCTCTATTGCGCGCTCGCCGTGGCCGGCAAGAGCTACCCGATCATGGTGCTGGCGGTCGTCATCGAGCACGTGGCTGGCGCGATGGGAAACATCGCGCTGGTGGCGCTCATCATGGCACTGTGCGACGTGCGTTACAGCGCCTTCCAGTACGCGCTGCTATCGGCGATCGCGCTGCTGCCGCGCTACAGCCTGGGGTATCCGGCCGGCTGGATCGCCGACCACGGCGGCTGGTACGTCTATTACGTGACGAGCTTTGCGATCGCGCTCCCGGGGCTCGCGATGGTGTGGCTGACGCGCGCGAGAATCAGCGCGCTCGAGCAGCTGCGCGCGCGCGAGCAGCCATGAGCGTGCCGGAGCCCCTAAGCGCGGGCACAGTGCTCGACGTCGAGCGGGTCGTGTGCCGGGAGAGCGAGCTCGACGCACACGGGGCGCGTGCCTTCACCATCGGCGCAGGCGACTGGCCGCTCAGGGGTTTCATCGTGCGGGTGGGCGCGCACCTGCGCGGCTACGTGAACCGCTGCCCGCACGCGGGCCATCCGCTGAATCTCCTGCCCGACCGGTTCTGCACGCCGGATGGCGCGCTGCTCTTATGCTCCTCGCACGGCGCGCTGTTCGAGAAGCTCACGGGTTACTGCGTGGCCGGACCGTGCGCGGGCCGCTCGCTCACGCCCGTCCCGCTCGAGGTGCGCAGCGGATTCGTGATGCTCGCGGACGGAGTGGATATTGCGGTGCTTAGTGAATCGGAAAAAATCGCCTAGCGGCGTACATCAGCTTCGTTGCCTGCGCAGCCGCGTTACTCGAACAGATCGATGCCGTCGAGCGGGCTCATGCGCAGGTCGCGATCCTCGCCCAGGCTATCCGAGCCGCGCGCGTTCTCGTCGCCGTTTTCGACGTCGACCGACCCACTCCAGTCCTCGGGCGCCTGGGCCGCCTCGAGCCCGCCGTCGTCCCACTGGGTTGCCCAGTCCTCGACATCCATCTCCTCGACCGTGCCGTCGAAGTACTGAATCTCGATGGTGCCGTCGTCATCATCGACGGCGACGACTTCGAACAGCTGGCCGCCGTTCAGGCGATACCAGTCGCCGATGCCTGGATGAGGGGCCGTCATCGTCGCAACCTCCCGGGACCAACGCGCCGCAGCTGTTATGCTGGCGGCCTCAAGGGCCCTGGCGAACACTTCTGAAGAGGGGTGCCCGACGCGATTCATGTTGCGCCTCGCCCTTGACGCTTTCAAGACTTAATTGGGCCGTTGGCTCAAGCGCGCGACGGTCCGCTTCCCTTCCCGCACAGCATCAATGTTCGAGCAGTCGCTGAAATTCTTCGTGGTGTTCTTCGTCGTGGTCGACCCGGTGTCGCTGATCCCGCTGTTCACCGGACTCACCGCCGGCGCCAGCTCCGCGTACAAGCGCCGCATGGCGCTGAAGGCCGTGACGATCTCCGCCGCGATCCTGCTGCTGTTTGCGCTCGGAGGTGCGGCGTTTCTGCAACTCATGGGCATCAGCCTCGAGGCGTTTCGCATTTTCGGTGGCTTGCTCCTGTTCCTGTTGGCGCTGGAGATGGTGTTCGCGCGCGAATCGGGCACCCGCACCTCGAGCGACGAGGCGGCCGAGAGCCGCCGGCGTGCGGATATCTCCGTGTTCCCGCTGGCTTTCCCGTTCATTGCGGGTCCCGGCGCGCTCGCCACCATCCTGTTGTGGTTCGGGCGCATCCAGCTCCCCGGCCAGGCCGGGCTGTTCGCGGGCCTCATCGCCGCCGCCGCGCTCGTGCTGGCGATCGTGGTGGCGCTGCTGTGGGTGGCGGAGCCCCTCATGCGGGTGATCGGCGTCACCGGCGCCAACGTTGCGAGCCGCATCCTCGGGGTGATCCTCGGGGCGCTCGCGGTGCAGTTCGTGCTCGACGGGTTGCGGCAGGCGTTCGCGGCGGGCTGAAGCGCGCCGCTCAGGAGCCGCGGGCGAAGGCGAGATCCCAGACCTCGTGCCCGAGGCGCGTGCCGCGCAGCTCGAAGCGGGTCGGTGCGCGCTCGGCGGGGCGTGCCGCGAAGCCGCCGTCCACGGCGAGATTGCGTAAGTGCGGCGCCGCACTCAAGTACGCGAGCATCTCGAGCGCGTACGGCCGCCAGTCGGTCGCGAGCCTCAGCACGCCGCCCGCGCCGAGGGCGCGCTCGATGAGCGCCACGAAGGCGCCCTGGATGAGCCGCCGCTTGTGATGGCGCTTCTTCGGCCAGGGGTCGGGAAACAGAATGAGGATCTCCGCGAGACTTCCCGGCTCGATCTGCCGCTCGAGCACTTCGACCGCGTCGTGGCAGATCACGCGGACGTTGCGGAGCTGCTCTCGCTCGAGCGCCAGCAATAACCGGCCGACGCCGGGGCGGTGCACCTCGACGCCGAGATAGTCGCGCTCGGGATGCGCGCGCGCGAGCGCGGCGAGGTTCTCGCCATTGCCAAAGCCGATCTCGAGCGTGCACGGCGCGTCACGACCAAAGAGCGGCCGCAGTGCGAGCGGCTCTTGCCGGTACTCCAGCCCGTATTTCGGCCACAGCGTCTCGAGCGCGCGCTGCTGTGCCAGCGTGATGCGCCCGGCACGCGTGACGAACGAGCGGATCGAGCGCGGATGTGCGGCGTCGGGCATGCTGGGCGATCTTACCGGGGGCGGGGCGGGCCGGCGCCTGGAGAAGCCGCTGGGGCGGCACGGCGGCGGCCGTGGTATAAGCCGCGCGGCTTCCCTGATGCGCAGGCGGCAAAAGGGCCGTAGGCCGCGCTGCGTCTGCAGCGCCCTTTTGCCGCCGGTAACGAAGCTGACGTCCGGCAAAAGCCCCGCAGGCGACTTTTGCCCAATCAAAAAAGAAGGAGGATCGAATGTTGAGGAGCGCCGTGTCGGGCCTCTTGGCCCTGGTCGTATCGTGGGGCGCCGTTCAGGCGCAGGACGCCAAAGCCGGGCCCGACAAGGCGGGCGGCAAGGCCGCCGAGTCGCAGGCCCAGCCGGCGAGCGATGCGGGCTCGCTCATGCGGCTGTGCCACATCGACGTCAAGGGCGACCTGAAGGACGAGTGGAGAAGGCTTCCGGTGGCGCAGAGCTCGGTCACCGAGCATCACTTCAGCGCCGCCGGCAAATCCTTCGACTACACCGCCACCGCGGGCACACTCATCGTGCGCGACGACGAGGACAAGCCGATCGCGAGCATGGGGTACGTGGCCTACACGGCCAAGGGCGGCAAAAACGGCGAGCTGCGTCCCGTCACCTTCGCCTTCAACGGCGGACCGGGCTCCTCCTCGCTGTGGCTGCACATGGGGGTGCTGGGACCGAAGCGCGTCGTGGTATCCGATCCCACGCCGACGCCCAGTGCGCCCTACCGCACGGTCGAGAACCAGTACGGCCTCATCGACAAGAGCGATCTCGTCATGATCGATCCGGTGGGCACGGGGCTCTCGCACGCTGTCTGCAACCACAAGGATGACGAGTTCTTCGGAGTCGACCCCGACATCGATTCCATCAGCCGTTTCATCGCCCAGTACGTGAGCGACAATAACCGCTGGACCTCGCCTAAGTACCTGCTCGGCGAGAGCTACGGCACCACGCGCGGCGCGGCGATCGTCAATTACCTGCGCGCGCACCGCTCGCTCGAGTTCAACGGCCTGATCCTCATCTCGGTCGCTACCGATATCGAGGCGATCTTCGCCGAGCTCCCGGGGAACGATCGGCCCTACTCGGTGTACCTGCCGGGCTATGCCGCCGTGGCCTGGTATCACAAAGCGCTGCCGCACCAGCCGCCCGCGCTCGAGCCCTTTCTCGCCGAGGTGCGCGCCTACGCCACGGGCCCGTACACGGCGGCGCTCCTGAAGGGCGATGGCTTGAGCGATGCCGAGCGCGACGCGGTGGCCGCGCAGCTGCACGAGTACACCGGCCTCTCGGCCGAGTACCTCAAGTTCGCGAACCTGAGGGTCTCCGAGATCATGTTCGCTCACGAGCTGCTGAAGAATGAGCGCAAGACCATCGGCCGGCTCGACGGGCGCTTCGCCGGTCCCACGCAGGATCCGCTCGCGAAGGAGGCGGATTACGATCCGCAGTCAGCCGCGATCGGCGCCGCCTTCAGCGCCGCGTTCCTCGACTACTACCACGGCGAGCTCAGGTTCGGTCAGGGCCAGACCTACTACACCACCAATTTCGGCATCGGCGAGAAGTGGAAATTCACGCACAAGACCGATAACGGCGAGCAGCCGATCGTGAACTCCGGGGTGGACCTCGCTCAGGCCCTGGTGCAGGACCAGAACCTGCGCGTGCTGGTACTGAACGGCCTCTACGACCTGGCCACCCCGTTCTCGGCGACCGAGTACATGATGTCCCACCTCGGGGTCCCGCCCTCGGCGAGCGCCCGTATCTCGATGAAGTACTACGAGGCCGGGCACATGATGTATGTGAACCCGGCCTCTATCGCCAAGATGAAGAAGGATCTCGACGAGTTCATCGACTCGACCGACCGCCTGTGACTGGCAGCACCATCTGGGCACGGAGGCCCGGATGGTTGTCGAGCAGCTCGAGCACGCCGCCGTGGAGCCTCGCCACGGCGTCGACGATCGAGAGGCCCAAGCCGACGCCCGGTGTCCCGCGGCTGGTGTCGCCGCGGAAGAAGCGCTCGGTGACCTTGGGTCTGTCGGCCACGGCGATGCCGGGCCCGTTGTCGGCCACCTCGATCGCGACCGAGCCGTCGTCGCGCTTGGCTACGCACACCCGGATCGCGCCGCGCTCGGGCACGCACTTCAGGGAATTGTCGATGAGGTTGCTCAAGGCCTGCGCGAGCAGCACCGGGTCGCCGGCCACCGGCGCGATGCCTTCGGACTGGAACGAGAAGGCAACGCCCTTCTGCTCGGCGGCCGGCTCGTAGAACTCGACCACCTCGGCCGCCACCCGCGCCGCGTCCACCTGTACGAAGCCGGAGCGGCGTGCGCCGGTGTCGAGCTCGGCGAGGCGCAGCAGTGCGGCGAAGATGCGCATCACGTGGTCGACGTCGGCGACCGCCGCCTCGATCCCGGCGAAGGTCTCGGCGGGACCGGGACGCGTGAGCGTCAGCTCCTCGAGGCGCGAGCGCAGCTCGGCGAGCGGGGTCCGCAGGTCGTGTGCGATGGAGTTGGAGACGTCGCTGATGCCGTGAATGAGGCGCTCGATGTGATCGAGCATCCCGTTGATGGTCTGCGAGAGCGTGTCGAGCTCGTCGTCCGTGCCCGAGGCCGGCAGCCGCTTGCGCAGGTCGCCCGCCATGATCGCCGACACGGTGGTGCGCATGCCCTGCACCCGCGCCAGCAGCTGGCGGCGGATGAGGACGGCGCTCGCGACGCCCACCACGAAGAGGAACGTGACCGCGGCGGTGAGACCGAAAGCGAAGCGCCGCTCGAGCGGCAGGAACAACCCCAGGTCGCGCCCTACCAGCAGGTGGTAGCCGCCCGGGAGCGTGGCGCGCACCAGCAGCGTATGCGTCGGATGCCCGCCGAGGTGATCGGCCATGACCCCGTGGCTGCCTTCCTCCGCGGGAAGCTCCCGGGGCCAGGCGGCGAGATTTCCCGCGAGCGGCCGGTAGTCGCTGTCGGTGAGCAGCAGCGTGCGCTCGCCCGCGATCTTCAGCTGCAGCCGCGCGTTGATGTGGGCGGTGAGCCCGGCGGCGCCCTCGCGCGCGAACACCTGGGTGAGCCGCTGCGCATCGTCGCGCAGGATGTCCTCGCGCCCGGAGAAGATGCTCACGTTCCACGCGTACCACAAGGGCACGGCGAAGGCGACCAGCGCGGCGAGCCCGAGCAGCAGGTAGCCGATGGCCCAGGTGACCGGCGAGGAGCGTATCAGCCTATTCACGATCGGACATCATATAGCCGGCGTTGCGCACGGTGCGCACCAGCGGGCGCTCGGATTCGAGCTCGATCTTCTGGCGGAGCTTCGAGATGTGCACGTCGACCACGTTGGTCTGCGGGTCGAAGTTATATTCCCACACCGCCTCCAGCAGCATGGTGCGCGTCACCACCTGGTTGGTGTGGCGCATCAGGTATTCCAGCAGCTTGAACTCGCGCGGCTGCAGCGTGATGGCGCGACTGCCGCGCGTCACGCGGCGGGACAGCAGGTCCATGCGCAGGTCTCCCACCTGCAGCGTGCGCTCGGTGTCGCTGCCGGAGGCACGACGCCCGAGCGCATCGACCCGCGCCAGCAGCTCCCCGAAGGCGAACGGCTTGGTGAGGTAGTCATCGCCGCCCGAGCGCAGGCCCTTGATGCGCTCGTCGACCGCATCGAGGGCGGAGAGGATCAGGATCGGCGTGCGGTTGCCCGCCTTGCGCAGCGCCTCGATGATGGCGAGCCCGTCGATGTTGCCCGGCAGCATGCGGTCCATGACGATGACGTCGTGCGGCTCGCTCGCCGCGAGAAAGAGGCCATCGCGGCCGTTGCCGGCGTGCTCGACCGTGTGGCCCGCCTCGCGCAGTCCCTTGGTGACGAACTGCGCCACGCGCTCGTTGTCCTCGACCACCAGGATCTTCACGATGAGCTCGCTGCGCCGCCGGGCGACGGCACGGACTCGGGCGCGCCGGCGTGCGGCGGGTGCTTGCGCGCCCAGCGCACCACCAGCCGATCGAGGTACAGATAGATCACCGGAGTGGTGAACAGCGTCAGCATCTGGCTCAACACGAGGCCCCCGACCATTGTATAGCCGAGCGGCTGGCGCAGCTCCGAGCCCGTGCCGCGTCCGAGCATCAAGGGCAGCGCGCCGAGGATCGCAGCCATGGTGGTCATCATGATCGGGCGGAAGCGCAGCAGGCAGGCCTTGCGGATCGCCGCCTGCGGCTCGAGGCCCTCGTTGCGCTCGGCGTGGAGCGCGAAGTCCACCATCATGATGCCGTTCTTCTTGACGATGCCGATCAGCAGGATGATGCCGATGACGCCCACGACCGACAGTTCGAAGTGGAACAGCATCAGCATCAGCAGCGCCCCGACGCCCGCCGAGGGAAGTGTCGAGAGAATGGTGAGCGGGTGGATGTAGCTCTCGTAGAGCACGCCCAGGATGATGTACACGACCAGCAGCGCCGCCAGGATCAGAAGCGGCATGGTCTGCAGCGATGACTGGAACGCCTGAGCCGTGCCCTGGAAGGTGCCGGAGATCGCGGCCGGCATGCGGATCGAGACGGCGACTCTCAGGATGGCCTTGACCGCATCGCCGAGGGCCGCCCCGGGCGCCAGGTTGAAGGACAGTGTCACGGCGGGGAACTGCCCCTGGTGATTGATCGACAGGTAGCTGGTGTGACCGGTGTCGTACCTGGTGAAGGCCGAGAGCGGCACCTGCTGGCCGGTAGTGGGCGACTTGATGTAGATCTTGTTGAGCGTGTCGGGCTCGCCGAGGAGCGACGGCAGTACCTCGAGCACCACGTGGTAGCTCGCGAGCTGGGTGAAGTACTGTGTCACCTGGCGCTGGCCGAAGGCGTCATAGAGCGTGTTGTCGATGAGCGCGGGCTGGATGCCGAAGCGCGCCGCCTGGTCGCGGTCGATGGCGAGCGAGAGCTTGGTGCTGCTCGACTGCTGGTCGGAGGCGACGTCGGTGAGCTCGGGCACTTTCTTCAGCTGCGCGAGCAGGCGCGGCGCCCACTCGTTCAGCTCCTCGATGTTGGCGTCCTGCAGCGTGTACTGGTACTGCGTGCGCGAGGTGCGCCCGCCGACGTTGAGGTCCTGGGCGGCCTGCAGGAACACCGTGCCGCCGGGCACCGAGGCGATCTCGCGGCGCAGCCGCGTGATGACCTCATCCGCGGTCACATCGCGCTCGTCGCGCGGCTTCAGGCCCAGCACCACGAAGCCGTTGTTGAGCGGGCGGCCCCCGCCGACAAAGGCGGCCCACCCCGCGACCGCGGGATCCTCGCCCATGACCGCCATGAGACGACGCTCCAGGCTCGCCATCTCGTCGAACGAGACGTCCTGCGGCGCATCGGTGATCCCGACGATGACTCCCGTGTCCTGCTGGGGGAAGAAGCCCTTGGGAATGAAGACGTACAGCGTCACAGCGAGCGCTACCGTGGCGATGAACGTGCCGAGCGTCGCGCCCTGGTGGCGCAGTACGAAGTCGAGTCCGCGCGTGTAGTGCTCGATCAGCCACTGGAAGCCGCGCTCGAGGGCCATGTACAGGCGCCCGTGGCTGACGTGCCGCTCGTCGCGCAGGAACAGCGCGCCCATCATGGGAGACAGCGTGAGCGCCACGATCGCCGAGATCGCGATGGTCATGGTCACGGTGACGGCAAACTCATGGAACAACCGGCCGACGATGCCGCTCATCAGGAGCAGCGGGATGAACACCGCCACCAGCGAGATGCTGATCGAGAGGATGGTGAAGCCGATCTCGCCCGCGCCCTTGATGGCGGCCTCGAACGGCGTGAGACCCTCCTCGATGTGTCGGTAGATGTTCTCGAGCATCACGATGGCGTCGTCGACCACGAAGCCGACTGCGATCGTGAGGGCCATGAGCGACAGATTGTCGAGGCTGTAGCCGACGACGTACATGAGCGCCGCGGTGCCGAGCAGCGCGAGCGGCACGGTCACGCCGGGAATCGCCGTGGCCCAGAAGTTCCTGAGGAACAGGAAGATCACCGTCACCACCAGGCAGATCGACAGCAGCAACGTCAGCTCCACGTCCCGCACCGAGGCCTGGATGGTCACCGTGCGGTCGATCACCTGGTCGACCTTCAGCGACGGTGGGATGGAGGCCATGATGTGCGGCAGCGCTGCCTTGACCTCCCGTACCGCGTCGATCACGTTGCTGCCGGGCAGCTTGTGGATGAACAGCAGCACCCCGGTCCGGCCGTTCTGGAAACCCCGTGCCTGAGTGTTTTCCGGACCGTCGATCGCGCGGCCGATGTCCCTGATGCGGATCGGCGCGCCGTTCCTGTATGCCACGATAACGTCGTTCCACGGCGCGGCGTTCAGCAGCTGGTCGTTGTCGTAGATGGTGTAGTTGTGGTGGGTGCCGGTGATTGCGCCCTGCGGGCTGTCGACGGTCGCGGTGGTGATGAGGTTGGCAACGTCCTCCAGCTGCAATCCCACGGCAGCTAGCTTCGCCGGGTCCACCTGGATGCGCACCGCTGGCTTCTGCTGGCCGCCGACGTCCACCTGCGCAACGCCGGGGAGCTGCGAGAGCTGCTGGGCGATCACGGTCTCGGCGTAGTTGTCGACCTCGGTCATCGGCATGACGTCCGAGTGCACCGCGAGGATGAGGATCGAGTAGTCCGCCGGGTTGTATTTGCGGTAGGAGGGGGGCGAGGGCAGGTTCTTCGGCAGCTGCCCGCCGGCGGCGTTGATGGCCGATTGGACGTCGCCCGCCGCCGCATCGATGTTGCGGTCGAGGTCGAACTGCAGCGTGATCTGCGTACTGCTGAGCACGCTGGTAGAGGTCATCTGCGCCACGCCGGGAATTTGGGCGAACTGCGTCTCGAGCGGCTGCGCGACCGAGGAGGCCATGATCTCCGGGCTCGCACCCGGCAGGTTTGCGCTCACCAGGATGGTCGGGAAGTCGACCTGCGGCAGCGGCGCCACCGCGAGGAACGGGAAGGCAGCGAGCCCGACGAGCGCCAGGCCCGCCATCAGCAGCGTGGTGGCGACCGGGCGCTCGATGAAGGGGCGGGAGAGGTTCACGGCGCGGGCTCGGCGGTGCCGGCGTTGCCGGTGCGCGCCGGCTTGGGAGCTTGCGCAGTCGTGCCGGCGTTGGCGGGAGCATTGGCGCGGATACGCGCGCCGGGTTGTAGCCGGTAGAAGTTGCTGGTCACCACCTGGTCACCGGCCGCGAGGCCCTTCTCGACGACGACCACGTCGCCAACCGGCTCGCTCGCGGTGACCGGCGCTACCGACACCGTTGAATCCGCCTGGACCGCGTAGGTGAAGAGCCCTTCCGGCCCGCGCTGCAGCGCGCTCGCCGGGATAGTGAGCACCTGGTGGCGCATCTGCGTCAGCACGCGCACGTTGACGAACTGTCCCGGCCACAGCCGCTGCTCGCGGTTGGGCATGATGGTCTTCACCTTGATGGTGCCGGTGGTCTGGTCGATCTGATTGTCGATGAGCTCGACGGTGCCGCTGTCGAGCACGTTCCGGTCATCGCGCGACAGCGCGGTGGCGCTCACCGGCCCGCGCTGCAGCGCCTCACTCAGCGGCGCGAAATTCTCCTCCGGCAGGCTGAGGATGACGGCGAGGGGAACGAGCTGGGTGACCACCACCATGCCGGCGGTGTCGGCGGCGTGGACGATGTTGCCGGGATCGATCAGCCGGATGCCGGTGCGCCCCTCGATCGGCGAGGTGATGGTGGTGTAATTGAGCTGGGTGCGCGCGTTATCGACAGACGCCTCGTCGCCCTTCACCTGTGCGGTGAGCTGCGCGATGAGCGCCTTCTGCGTGTCGACGGTCTGCTTGCTCGCGAGATCCTCCGGAGCGAGCAGCTCATAGCGCTCCATGTCGAGCCGCGCGTTGGCGAGCAGTGCCTCGTCCTTGGCATGGGTCGCGATCGCGACTCCGAGCGCTGCCTGGTACGGCCGCGGGTCGATCTGCACCAGCAGATCGCCCTTGCTCACGTGCTGTCCCTCCCTGAACGCCACCGTCTCGATCTGGCCGTCGACGCGCGCGGTGACGGTGACGGTATAGAAGGCCTGCACCGTGCCGAGGCCCTCGAGATATTCCGGCACGTCGGCGCGCGCGGCGGTGGCGACGTCGACCGCGATGGCGGGCGGAGTCTTGGGTGCTGCCGCGGGCTTGTGGAGCAGCCACCAGGCGCCGAGCAGCACGAGGAGCGCGGCGGCGCCGGTGGCGGCGAGCTCCCGGGGTGACTCGCGCGCAGGCAGTCGCAGCTTCACAGCTGCTCGTCCTGCTGCTGCCAGCCGCCGCCGAGCGCCTGATAGAGCGAGACGAGCGACTGCAGGTGCGCGTATTTGGCCTGCGCCAGGGCATCCTCGGCCGTGAACAGGGTGGTCTCCGTATTGAGAAGTGTCAGCACGTTGATGGTGCCGGCGCGCATCTGCGCCTGGGCGAAGCGATAGGCGCGCCGGGCATGCCCGGTGGCCTCACGCTGGCGGCTCAGCTGCTCGGTCGTCTGCTGCACGGCAATGAGGGCGTCCTCGACGTTGGCGAGCGCCGAGATCACCGCCTTGTGGTAGTCGGCGAGCAGCTCCTGGTACTGCGCCCTGGCGAGCGCATAGCCGCCGAGCAGCGCCCCGCCCTGGAAGATCGGCTGGGTGATTCCGGCGCCGAGCGACCAGATGCGGCTCGACGGGGTGAGGAGTGTGGCGAGCGCAGCACTCTCGTAGCCGCCGTCGGCGGTGAGGTTGATGGTGGGGAAGATCGCGGCGCGCGCCGCGGCGATATCGGCGTTGGCGGCGATCAGTTGCGCCTCCGCGGCCGCCACGTCCGGGCGGCGCGCCAGCAGCTCCGACGGCAGTCCCGGCTGCACCGCCGGCTGGCTCAGCGAGTCGAGTCCTCCGCCCGGCACGTCGACGGCCTCGGGCGACGAGCCGATCAGGATCGCGAGCGCGTCCAGGCTCTGGCGCAACTGCTCGCGCAGCGGCGGAATGCCGGCATTCACCGTGGCGACCACCGTCTCCTGCTGTGCGACGTCGAGTGCCGTGGCGATGCCGGCCTGCTGCTCGAGCTTCAGCCCCTGCAGCACGCGGCTGGCGTTGGCGAGGTTCGAGTCTGCTATGCCAAGCCGGTCGCGCAGCTCGAGCGCCTGAAAGTAGCTGGTGGCAACCCCCGCCATGACGGTGAGCTCGACCGTGGTACGGTCGTAGCGGCTCGCGTGCGCCGTAGCGGTCGCCGCCGCGTAGAGCGCGCGGTTCCTGCCGAAGAAGTCGAGCTGGTAGCTCGCGACCAGCAACGGGTTGAAGTTGTTGCCGGTCGTGTAGGCGCCGTTGGGGGGCACGGGGGCGCGTGTGCGCGTGGCCTGCGCCGAAACCGCGAGCGCCGGGAAGAGCGGCGCGCCGGCGATGCGCCGCTGGGCATCGGCCTGCTCAACGCGCGCGATGGCCGCGCGCAGGTCGTCGTTGGCGCGCTGCGCCTCGTCAATCAAGGCATCGAGATCGGTGCTGCCGAACCCGCGCCACCAGTCGGTCGTGGGCCATTCGGGCGTCGCAGGATCGCTGCTCGTGACCCAGTGATCGGGGGCGGGAACATCGGGCCTGTGGTAGCGGGGGCCGAGGCCGCAGGCGGTGACGAGCAGCGCGCTGCACGAGAGCAGCCCGGCGAGCGGACGCCGGCCGGCACTCCGCCCGCGGCGGATCCTTCCCCCATGAGGCAGCCAGGCGCGCATGGCTGCACCTTAGTCCCGACGAGGTTCTCCCTCGGTGGGCGAATCATTAAAGTCGGTTAATCTCCCGAACGGGGGATGGCGTGCCGGGGCCCGCAGCGCCTTAGATCGCGACTTGCGGATTCTTAGGTGGCCCAGGGGGTTCGTATGTCGATCAAGCTGACCGTGAATGGTGAGAGCCGCGAGCTGGACGTCGACGCCGAGATGCCGCTCCTCTGGGCGATCCGCGATCACCTCGAGCTCGCGGGCACCAAATTCGGCTGCGGGATGGCGCTGTGCGGCGCGTGCACCGTGCACATCGACGGACAGCCGACGCGCTCGTGCGTGACGCCGGTATCCGCCGCCGCCGGCCGCAGCGTCACCACCATCGAGGGCCTGGCGACGCCCGCCGGCAAAGCCGTGCAACAGGCATGGATTGCGCTCGACGTTCCGCAATGCGGCTACTGTCAGAGCGGACAGATCATGTCCGCCGCAGCGCTCCTCGCCAGCAACCCGCAGCCGAGCGATGCGGATATCGACGCCGCCATGTCCGGCAACATCTGCCGCTGCGCCACTTACGTGCGCATCCGCGCCGCCATTCACCAGGCAGCCGGTGCGCTCGCCGCGCCGCAGGCCAAGGGGGGTTGAGCCATGTACCTCAAATATCGCACCCCCGGACTCACCCGCCGCCAATTCCTCGAGCTCACCACTCTCGCCGGCTCCGGCCTCACGCTCGGCATTGTGCTGCCGGGCTGCGGATCGCAGGGATCGGGCGCCGGAGCGGCCGCGGGCGCCTCGGCGGCGCAGCTCGAGATGCCGTTCGTGCGCGTCTCGCCGGATAACACTGTGACGGTGATCTGCAAGCACCTCGAGGCCGGCCAGGGCGTGTGGACCGGGCTCCCGGCCATCGTGGCGGAGGAGCTCGACGCCTCGTGGGAGCAGATGCGGGTCGAGAGTGCGCCGGCGAAGGTTCCCCTGTATCAAAACAACGCCTTTGTGCCGCTCGGGGTGCATGCGCAGTTCACCGGGGGCTCCACTGCGGTGGCCAACTCCTGGCAGCAGCTGCGCGAGGCGGGCGCGACCGCGCGCGCCATGCTGGTGGCAGCCGCGGCGCGGCAGTGGAGCGTGTCCGCGGGTGAGGTGACCGTGAGTGAAGGGGTGGTCGCGCACGCGGGCTCGGGGCACAAGGCAACGTTCGGCGAGCTCGCCGGCAGCGCCGCGCAGCAGCCGGTCCCCGCGCAGGTCACTCTCAAGGATCCTGCCAGCTTCAGGATCATCGGTCGCGAGAAGCTGCCGCGGCTCGATTCGCGCGCCAAGTCGACCGGTGCGCAGCAGTACGCCATCGACGTACGCCTCCCGGGAATGATGACCGCGGTCGTCGCCCGGCCGCCGCGCTTCGGCGGCAAAGTGAAATCCTTCGACGCCACGCGGGCGAAGGCCGTCGCGGGCGTGGTCGACGTCGTCGAGATCCCGCGCGGAGTCGCGGTGGTCGCGCGCGACATGTGGTCGGCGAAGAAGGGGCGCGAAGCGCTCAGCGTCACCTGGGACGAGTCGGCTGCGGAAAAGCGCGGCACCGCGCAGCTGATGAAGGAATACCGCGCACTCGCGCGCGGCAAGGAGGCGCTGACCGCCGCCGAGGCGGGTGATGCGGACGGCGCGCTCGGCCACGCCGTCCATCGCGTCGCGGGCGAGTTCGAGTTTCCCTACCTCGCCCACGCAACCATGGAGCCGCTCACCGCGGTGTGCAGCCTGGGTCCCGACAAGTGCGAGATCTGGGCGGGATGCCAGATGCAAACGCCCGACCAGGCCGCAGCTGCGGCCATTACCGGACTCAAGCCCGAGCAGGTCGTCATCCATACACTCGCCGCCGGTGGCACCTTCGGGCGCCGTGCGACGCCCGATTCCGACTACGTTTCAGAGGTCACCTCGATCGCCAAGGCTACCGGTGGCAAGTATCCGGTGCGTCTCATCTGGACGCGTGAGGACGACATCACCGGCGGCCGCTACCGGCCGCTCAACTATCACCGCATCGAGACGGGCATCGATCGCGAGGGCAAGGTCGCCTGGCGCCAGCGCATCGTGGGGCAGTCGATCCTGATAGGCACCCCGTTCGAGCCCGTGATGGTGAAGAACGGCCTCGATCCGACCGCCGTCGGCGGCAACGCAGCCGAGGAGTACGACCTCGACCACGTGCACGTCAGCTGGACGCAGCCGAAGGTGGGGGTGCCGGTGCTGTGGTGGCGCTCAGTCGAGAACACGCACACGGCGTATTCCAAGGAAGTGATGATCGATGAGCTCGCCGAGGCGGCGGGCGAGGACCCGGTCGCGTTTCGCCTGAAGTTTCTCGGCAAGCACCCGCGGCACGTGGCAGCTCTCAAGCTCGCGGCCGAGAAGGCCGGCTGGGACCGACCGTTTGCGGGCGGCAAGGGCCGCGGCCGTGGGGTCGCCGTGCACGAATCATTCGGTACGGTGGTCGCCCAGGTCGCCGAGGTTACGGTGACGGGCGACAAGATCACGGTCGATCGCGTGGTGTGCGCGGTCGACTGCGGCATCGCGGTGACTCCGGACGTGGTGAAGGCGCAGATGCAGAGCGCCATCGGCTTCGGCCTGTCGGCGGCGCTCATGGGGAAGATCACGCTCTCGAACGGCCACGTCGACCAGACCAACTTCCACCAGTACCAGGTGCTGCGCTTGAGCGACATGCCGCGCACGATCGAGGTCCACATCGTGCCTTCGACGAATCCGCCCTCGGGCGTCGGGGAGCCGGGGACGCCGCCGATCGCGCCCGCGGTTGCCAACGCGGTGCGCGCCGCGACCGGCGTCCGCCTGCACACGCTGCCGTTCGATCTCGCCGCGGCGCGGCGCGCGAAGGCCTGAAGACGCGAGCCTCAGACGGCGGCGAAGCTGCGGGCCTCGGGGCCCCAGGCGGGCGCGGCGGCGAGCGCCCCGGGGACCTCCTCCGGATGCGCGACCACCTGCCACATGTCGAGATGGCGCCGGTCCATGAAGCGCTCCTCGACCGCGTGGCCGAGCAGCTCGAGGAGCGGTGCGAAGAAGCCGCGCGTGTTCACCAGCACGATGGGCTTGAGATAGAGACCGAGGCGCTTGAGCGTAATGGCCTCGAGCAGCTCCTCGAGAGTGCCCGAGCCGCCCGGGAGCGCGATCGCCGCGTCGCTCCTCGTCAGCATCAGGTGCTTGCGGACGCGCAGGTCCTCCACGAGCTCGAGCTCGGTGAGTCCCCGGTGCCCCCATTCGAGCTCCGCCATGAAACGCGGCAGGATCCCGATGACGCGGCCGCCTTTGGCGAGCGCTCCGTCCGCCAGCGCCCCCATGGAGCCGACTGCGCCGCCACCGTAGACGATGCCGAGACCCGCCGCCGCCAGCACCTCGCCCAGGCGATACGCCGCCGCGCGGTAGTCGGAATGCGAGGAGCGGCTCGAGGCGCAGTAGACGCACACGGCGCGCTCGGCTGGCCGCCCGGCTGTTGAGCTCATGGCCTTCGATCCGTTCGGAGGATGGGTGTGGATGATTATAGGACGGGACAACCTGTTACATTTATCGCGGCCAGCCGGTCGAAGAAAGGGAAGTGTCGGTCCAAGCGCTTAACCGGAGGGTCGCCCGAACATGAATCTGCGAGAAGCTGAGCCCGCCTGCAGGATGCGGCATCGAAGACGCACGGCCACGTGGCTTGCGCTGGGCGTGATGCTGGGCGCACCGGCCGCGTTGCCCGCCGACGAGGCCGCGGAGGAAGGCAGTGCCGCGGCCGACAACGGCCAGCTGCACGAGATCATCGTCTACGCGCGCCGCCGTGCCGAGCCCATCGCGGAGACGCCGCTCGCGATCAGCGTGCGCTCGGGGGAGGAGCTGCGCGAGGCGTCCGCGGTGCTGCTCGAGGATGTCGGGCGCGACGTGCCCAATGTGCATATGTACGCCTCGCCCCAGTCGGTCTCGGCGCTCGATGTCTCGATGCGCGGACAGACGGTCAATCGCGACGCGATCGTGTTCGATTCCGCGGTGGGCCTGTACGTCGACGGCGTGTACGTGGCGAGCGGTCAGGGCGCCATGGCCACACTCCTCGATATCGACTCGGTGGAGATTCTGCGCGGCTCGCAGGGGACTCTTTTCGGCCGCAACAACACCGGCGGCTCGATCCTGCTGCTCACGCACCGGCCGGATCTCGATCGCCCGGAGGCGGAGCTCGCGAGCTCGGCGGGCGACTACGGAGAGTTCATGGGCCGCGCCATCCTCAACGTGCCGGTGAGCGAGACTTTCGGCCTGCGTTTTGCCTTGCAGGACAACCAGCGCGACGGCTTCGGCTCCAGCGATTCATCCGGTCAGGACGACCTCCAGAACCAGCACCGCTACCAGGCGCGCCTCGGCGCTCTGTGGAAGCCCGACGCCGCCAGCGAGGTGTATTTCACCTACGAACGCTTCGAGGCGCGCGAGGCCGGCGCCATCCTGCATCCACTCGCCGGTCCCGCTCCCGGGACGCTCGTCGCGCAGCTCGGCCAGGCGCTCGCGCCGTTTGCGATGATTCCCGGCATCCCGACCGTCTCGTTCCCGGCCAATCCGTACCAGACCGACGGCAACTTTCCGGCGCGCGACGACGCGACGACCGACAGCCTGCAGCTCACCGCTACGCATACGCTCGACGGCGGCCTGGCACTCAAGCTGATCCTCGGCTACCGGCACCTCGATGCCACGACGGCGCTCGACGTCGATGCCTCTACCCTGCCGCTCGCGGACTCGACGCTCGGCAACACCTCGAATGAGAAGAGCGCCGAGCTGCAGCTCAACGACAAAGTCCTCGACGGGCGACTCGACTGGGTCGCGGGCCTCTACTGGTTCCGCGACAACGGCGCGGCACCCTCGGAGCACGCGCCGGCGTCGCAAGAGTTTCTTACCGCGCTGGGGCAGGTCGCCACGCTCACGGGCGGTGCGCTCGATCTTGCGCCGCTCTTCAGTCCGCTGCCGGTATACGAGACGAACTCGGTGACGAACAGCTCGGAAGCTGCCTACCTGCACGGCGAGTACCTGCTCACCTCCGACTGGGCGGTAGCGGCGGGTCTGCGTCGCACGGACGATCGCCGCGAGCTCGACGAGAATGACTATGTGGACGTTCCCGGGTTCGGTCAGAGCTGCACCATTGGCGGCGCTCCGCCTGGGCCTTGTCCCGCTGATCGTCACAGCGTCGGCTACCAGTTCTGGTCGTGGGAGCTGTCGACGCGCTATCGGCTGACGCCTGAGCTCAACGCCTACGCGCGCATCGGACGCAGCCAGAGATCCGGCGGCTGGAACGTGCCGGTCGCATCGCTCGCGGACCCGCCGTTCCGCCCCGAGCAGCTCACGGACTTCGAGCTGGGACTGAAGGCCGATCTCCTCGGAGGCGCGCTGCTCGTCAACGGCGACGTGTTCTACGGCAAGTATGACGACATGCAGCGTCTGCTCGCAGAGCTCGTGAACGGCACCCCGGCAACACTGGTCACCAATGCCGGACGGGCGCGCATCAGCGGCGCGGAGCTCGAGACCCAGTGGCGGCTCACGCGGCAGCTGTCGCTGCAGGGCTCGTTCGGTTATACCGACGCGCGCTACCAGAGCTTCCTCTATCAACCGGTGCCGGGCGGGCCGGTGGCGGATCTCTCCGGCAACGACTTCTATCAGACGCCGCGCTACCAGGCCTCGCTCGCCGGCGTGGTCGACATCCCGACTGCGGCCGGGGACCTCACGCTGCGCGCCGACTACGCCTGGCAGGACAAGATCCAGTTCAACGTGATCAACGATTTCAATTTCCAGCCCTCTTACGGCACGCTGAACGGGCGCGTGGCGCTCGCGAGTCCCTCACACAGCTGGGAGCTGGCGCTGTTCGGCGCTAACCTCACCGACAAGCGCTACGCCTATACCGGCGGCACGGTCGAGGCATTCGCGGTCGGGCCCGGCGGACTACCTGTGCCGACGCCCACCATCGCATGGAATGTCCCGGGCGCGCCGCGCACCTACGGCATCGAAGGCACCTACCGCTGGAACCCGGCGCGCTGACCGGTGGACGCATGCGCCGGCGCCACGCGCTTTCGCCGTGGGGCGGTAGGTGCGCGCTCAGCCTGCTCGGAGCTCTGCGGCTCGCCGGCGCGGACGACGGCGGCATCAGCCGCTGGCTGGATCCCGCCACCGCCCCCTTCATCCCGATTCCGGAGATCGACCTCGACCCCTACAGCGGCACCACGCTCGGCGTGATTCCGACGCTGCTGCACACCAACGCGCAGGAGGAGATCGTCGAGATCGTCGCGCCCGATGTCATCCGCAACCAGTACTTCGGCTGGGGCAGCCGCATGAGGATCTTCGGCTTCCCCTCCGCGGACACGCAGTGGGTCGTGGTCGGCGGCGGCAAGCAGCGTGTCGAGCGTGAGTTCGACGCTCGCTATGACACCGGGCGCACACGCACCAGTGCATTCAGCTGGTCGGTCGAGGCGATCTACGATCGCAGCGGCAGCCCGCGCTTTTTCGGGCTGGGCAACGACTCGCTCACTTCGAGCCAGACGACCTATCTCGACAACCAGGCGCGTCTCGACGTGCAGGTGGGACGCAACTTCACTCAGGCACTGCAGCTCGCCTACCTCGCCCGGATGCGCTACGTCGACGTGCTGCCGGGTGTGCTGCCCAACATTCCCTCGATCGGGACGCTGTTCCCGGGGCAACTCGGTATCGGCGCCGAGCACGAGCTCGACGAGCGGTTGATCCTGACCTACGACACGCGCGACTCGACAGTCATCCCGCGGGAGGGCGAGCGCTGCCTCCTCTACGGCGGGGTCGTCAGCCGCGCACTCGGCAGCTCGGTCTCCTACAGCTACCTGGGCGCGGATGCGCGTGGCTACCAGCCTCTCGGTGAGGACGTCACGCTCGCCTGGCACGCGGCGGCGCGCTATATGCCCTCGGCGCGGGAGGCGCCCTTCTGGGCGCTGTCGAGTCTCGGCGGCGATCGCAGCATTGCGGGCGAGTACCAGCCGCTGCGCTCCGACGGCGCCGACCGCTACCTCGATCACAACCTGTTTGCGGCCGGCGCCGAGCTGCGCACCCGCGTCGCGGACTTCGCCGCGTTCGGCACGCACGTGATTCTCGAGCTCGCGCCCTTTGTCGATGCTGGCGAGGTCTCCGCGACCCCCGGCACTAGTCCGGTGGCGCATCTGCACGGCGCCGTGGGTCTCGGCGTGCGCGGCCTCGCCAGCCCGCACGTCGTCGGCTACGTCGACTTCGGCTATGGCCAGGGAAGGGGCGCGGTGTTCAGCGGAATCAACTATCCGTTCTGAGACCATCCCGCGGGTATGATCGGCCCAGCTGCGCCGCGACGCTGGGCCGCGCGAGGGGGTTTGGCGTAAGATCTCGCGCCTCGAGCGGGTGTAGTTCAATGGTAGAACTGCAGCTTCCCAAGCTGCTAACGTGGGTTCGATTCCCATCACCCGCTCCATCCGTTTTCTTTGGGGCGCCGCCCGGCCCGGACGGCCATCACACTCCTTGCCTGGGGGACCTAAGTCCGTGACCATTCGGTGACATTCGTCCCCGTAACGCCCGGTTAAGCTGCCGGAAATGCACCAGATCGGTGTCGTGGGCCTGTCTTACCGCCATGCCGACGTCGACGAGGTCGCGCGCTTCGCGATGCCGCGGGCTGAGGTCGCGGCTCGCCTGCCGGAGCTGCGCGCGCGCCTCAACGCCGCCGAGATCCTCTACGTCGGCACCTGCAACCGGGTCGAGGTCGTCTACGCGACCCACGACGGCAGTCCCGCCGGCGATTCCCGCCAGGACGTGTTCCGCGTCCTCACCGGGCGCGACTCGCAGGCCGGCGAGGCGGCGCGCACCTTGCGCGCCTGGACCGGCGAGGCCGCGGTCGAGCACCTGTTCCTCCTCGCCTGCGGACTCGACTCGGCACAGACCGGCGAGCAGGAGATTGCCGCACAGCTGCGCGATGCGTGGGAAGAGTCGCGCACGGCGCGAACCTGCGGCCCGGTGCTGGATCGCCTCATCGGCGAGGCGCTCGGGATGGCGCGGCGCGTGCGGCGTATGACGGCGCGCGTCCGTACTCCTTCCCTCGGCGACCTCGCGGCCGAGCGCGTGCTCCGGCACCTCGACGGCGCGCCCGGTACCACCGCGCTCCTGGGTGTCTCCCCCATGACGCGCCGCTGCGCGACGCTGCTGCACCGCGCGCGGGTGCCGCTCCTCATCGTCAACCGCACTCTCGGCACTGCGCGGGAGCTGGCGCAGTCGGTGTGCGCCACGGCGCTGTCGCTCGAGGAGTTTCGCTGCGACCCTCCGCCGCTCGCCGCGCTGGTGCTGGCGGCGGGCGGCAGCGGCCCGGTGCTCGACAGGCAAGCGCTCGAGCGGCTGCGCGCCGCCGCCGCGCGCGGCCCGGGTGTCCGGCCGCCGCTCGTCATCGATTTCGGCGTGCCGCCCAACGTCGACGCCGAGGCGGCCGAGCGCGCGGGACTCGACCGCGTCGGCATGACGCAGCTCATCGAGGCGGCCCAGGGGCAGCGCCTCACGCAGCTGCTGCGCCTGGCACCGGTGCGCGCGGCGATCGATGAGCGTCTCGCGCACCTGCGCGCGGAGCTCGCCACCCGGGCGCTCGGTCCGCGGCTGCAGGATCTGCGCGTGCGGTTCGAGGCGATCGCCGCCGAAGAGGTGGCGCGCGCGCTGCGCCATGAGCTGCGTACGCTCGATGAGCACCAGCGCGCGCAGCTCGAGCGCTTGGGATGCGCGGTCGCGCACCGTCTCGCACATCTGCCGCTCGCGGGGCTGCGCGCCGCGGCGGTGCACGCCAGCGCTGATGCCGTGGATGCGTTTTTCGATGCCGCCAAGTCGGGCCGCGCCCACGGCGCCGCAATGAAAGAAGAGTCATGACCACACCCGAACGCTCCGCGCAACTCTACGAGCGCGCCTGCCGCGTGATTCCGGGCGGGGTGAGCTCACCGGTGCGCGCCTTCCGTGCCGTGGGCGGCACACCGCTCTTCATTGCGCGCGGCTGCGGCGCGCGTGTGACGGATGCCGACGGCCGTACCTTCCTCGACCTCGTCGGCTCGTGGGGCCCGCTGATCGCAGGCCACGCGCACCCGGCGGTCGTCGCCGCCATCGGCGCCGCGCTCGAGCGCGGCACCACCTTTGGCGCCCCCTGCGAGGCGGAAGTCGTGCTCGCCGAGCGTGTGTCGGCCGCCTACCCGGCAGCCCAGCAGGTGCGCTTCGTCTCCTCGGGCACCGAGGCGGTGATGAGCGCGATCCGCGTGGCGCGCGCCTTCACCGGGCGCGACCTCATCGTGAAGTTCGCCGGCTGCTACCACGGGCATGCCGATCATCTCCTGGTCGCCGCGGGCTCGGGACTGGCAACGTTGGGCAAGCCCTCCTCGGCCGGGGTCCCGCAGGCTTTCACTGCCTGCACCCGCGTCCTGCCGCTCGATGACGCAGCGGCGCTCGCGGCGCTGTTCGAGCGCGAGGGCGCACACGTCGCTGCGGTCATCATCGAGCCGGTGCCCGCCAATCATGGGCTCCTGCCGCAGCGGCGCGAGTTTCTCGAGGCGCTGCGGCGTACGACGCGCGCGCACGGCGCGCTCCTCATCTTCGACGAGGTGATCTCGGGGTTTCGCCTCGCGCGCGGCGGCGCCGCCGAGCTCCTCGGCATCAGCCCCGACCTCGCCACATTCGGCAAGGTGATCGGCGGCGGCATGCCGGTCGGTGCCTTCGGCGGCGAGCGGCGCATCATGGCGCGCCTCGCCCCCGACGGGGATACATACCAGGCGGGCACGCTCTCGGGGAATCCGGTCGCCATGGCGGCGGGGCTCGCGACGCTCGAGGTGCTCGAGCGCGAGTCCGGCTGGCAGCGGCTCGAGGCGCGCGGCGCCGAGCTCGAGCGGCTGCTCGCGCCGGTGCTGGCGCGCGCGCCGTATCCCGTGAGTCTGGTGCGCGTGGGATCGCTCTTCTGGATGTCGTTGCACGAGCAGGGCGCGCCGCGCAGCGCCGCGGCGCTCAGCGAGCGCGAGACCCGGCGCTTCGCCGCGCTGTTTCACGCCATGCTCGATCGCGGCGTGTACCTGCCGCCCTCGGCCTACGAGGCCTGCTTCCTCTCGCTCGCGCACTCGAGCGCGGATCTCGCGGAGTTCGCTGCGGCGCTCGACGCCTCGCTCACCGGCGCTGCGTGACCGGCCCGCCATGAAAGCCACCCGCGTCTTTCAGCTCACCGCGCTTGCGCTGGTGGTGGTCTCGGCGGTGCAGGTCGCATGGTGGCTGTTCGACCAGCACGGCTATACCCTCGAGAGGGTGCAGGCGGCGCGCACGCTCTACGCGGGCCAGGCACGCGCTGCGCAGGCGCTGCTCGCCGCGGGCGTCGACGCGGCGCGGGTGCGCGAGCTCCTGCCGGACATCGAGATCGCCGGCGGGCAGACGGCGCTCGCCCCCGCCATCGAGCGCGCGCTCCAGAGCGAAGAGGCACGCCGCTACCGGCAGTACGCCTGGGAGGGCGCGTTCTTCCTGCTGGCGCTCGCGACGTGCATCGCGGTCATCGCGGGCGCCCTGCGCGCCGAGGCGCGCGTGCACGAGGAGCAGGACGATTTCCTCGCGCTCGTGTCCCACCAGTTCAAGACGCCGCTCGCGAGCCTGCAGCTCTCGCTCGAGACCATGGCGCTGCGCCCGCTCGCACCGGAGCAGTCCCGCACCCTGATCGAGCGCATGCTGTCCGATCTCGCGCGCATGGAGATGATGGTCACGCAGATTCTCGAGAGCGTGCGGCTCGAGCGCGGGCGTGTCGATTTGAGGTCCGAGCCGGTGGAGCTCGCCGGCGCCGTGGCGCGCGTGGTCGGGGCGCTCGAGGAACGCGCACGCGGGCAGCGCATCGCGCTCAAGAGCGACGTCGCGCCCGGCCTCTACGTGCTCACCGATCCGCTGGCGCTCGACGTCGTCGTGCGCAATGTGCTCGAGAACGCGCTGGCCGCGGTGAGCCCGGTGGGCGGCGGCAGCGTCGCGGTGAGCGCCCGCGCGGACAACGGCGAGGTGGCGCTCGCGGTGCGCGACAGTGGCGTCGGGTTCCGTCCCGCCGACGGCGCGCGGCTCTTCGAGAAGTTCTCGCGTCTCCACCCGGGCGGCGGCAGCGCCCACTACGGCACCGGACTCGGGCTCTACATCGTGAAGCGGCTGATGCGCCTCGCGGACGGAAGGGTCACGGCCGAGAGCGCCGGCGTCGGTCAGGGTGCGTGCTTCGTGCTCACGTGGCCGGCGGCCCCGGTGCAGCGCTCATGAGCAGCCCCGCGCAGGGAACGAGCCGCGTGCTCGTGGTCGAGGACGACCCGCATCTCGCCGCCGGGGTCATGGAGAACCTGCGTGCGGAAGGGTACGAGGTCGCGCAGGTAAGCGATGGGCGCGCCGCGCTCGAGTGGCTGCGTGCCGGGAGTTGCGCGCTCATCGTGCTCGACGTGATGCTGCCGGAGCTCGATGGCCTGGCCGTGTGCCGCACGCTGCGCGATGAGGGCAACAACACTCCGGTGCTGTTTCTCACGGCGCGCGGCGATCCCGCCGACCGGGTGCGGGGACTCGAGGCGGGCGGGGATGATTACCTCGCCAAGCCCTTTCACCTCAAGGAGTTCCTGCTGCGCGTGCGCGCCATCCTCAAGCGCTGGGACTGGTACCGCAGCGCCTCTTCGACGGCCGCCACGGCGGTGCTGCGCTTCGGCGGCAACGAGGTCGACTTCCGTGCCTTCCGCGCCCGCGCCTGGAACGGCGAGGCGCAGGAGCTCACCGAGAAGGAGGCGATGATCCTCAAGGTGCTGGCGGAGCACGCCGGCGAGATCGTCTCGCGTGAGGACCTGCTCGAGCGGGTGTGGGGCTACGACGTGTTCCCCTCGACCCGCACCGTCGACAATTTCATCCTGCGGCTTCGCAAGCGTTTCGAGCACGATCCCGCCAACCCGCGCCATTTCCTCACGGTATGGGGAGTCGGCTATCGCTTCCTCGTGGAGGGCGAGCCATGAGCGCAGCGACGCTGCGCATCGGCACGCGCGCATCGGCGCTCGCGCTGTGGCAGGCGCGGCACGTCGAAGCACTGCTGTCGGCGCAGCCGGGGGCGCCGCCGGTCCAGCTGGTGCACATCCGTACCAGCGGCGATGCGCAGCGCGAGGTGCCCCTGTGGCAGACCGCGGGGCGCGCCTTCTTCACGCGCGAGATCGACGAGGCACTTTGCAAGGGTACGATCGACGTCGCGGTGCACAGCCTCAAGGATCTGCCGACCGCACTCGCGCCGGGCCTCGCGCTGGGCGCGGCGCTCGCGCGCGAAGACCCGCGCGATGCGCTGCTGACGCGCGCGGGCGTGTCCTTGAGACAGCTGCCGGCGCGGGCGCGCATCGGCACGAGCAGTCTGCGGCGCCGCGCCTTCATCGCGCGCATCCGCCCCGATGCCGTGCCGCTCGAGCTGCGCGGCAACGTGCCGACGCGCATCGAGCGGCTGAAGGGAGGCGATTACGACGCGATCATTCTGGCTGCGGCCGGTCTCACCCGGCTGGGGCTCCAGCAGCACATCACCGAATACCTGTCCCCGGAGGAGTTCCCGCCGGCCGTATCGCAGGGGGTGATCGGCGTGTGCGCGCGCGCCGGCGATGAGTCGACGCTCGGCCTGCTGCGCGCGCTCGATGACGCCAGCGCACGGCTCGCGGTGAGCGCCGAGCGCGCGCTGCTCGAGCGTCTCGAAGGGGGCTGCCAGGTGCCGCTCGGCGCGCTCGCCGAGAGGCGCGGCGACACGCTCGACCTGCAGGCCGCGGTGTGCGCGCTCGACGGGTCGCGCGAGTTGCGCGCGCGCGGAACGGCGGCCGGCGTACGCGGTGCAGCGCTCAGCACCGCCGATGCGGTGGCACTCGGGGAGCGGATCGCGGACGAGCTCCTCGGCGCGGGCGCCGCCGAGCTCATCGCGCACGAGCGCGCCGCGCTTGCGGTGACGGCGCCATGAGCGGCGAGCACGGTACGCGCCCCGTCGTGGTGACCCGCGCGGAGAGCGCCGACGGACCCTTGAGCCGCGAGCTCCGCAGTCTCGGGCTCGAGGTGCTGTCGTGGCCGGCGGTGAGCGTCATGGCCGCGGATTCCAACGCGCTCGATGAGGCGCTCTCGCGTCTCGAGTCCTTCGCCTGGATCGTGTTTGCGAGTCGGCACGCCGTGGCGGCGGTGCTCGAGCGCACACTCAAGCCGCCCGCAACGCTGCGAGTCGCGGCGGTCGGGCAGGCCACTGCGCTCACCCTGAGGCAGCGCGGCTGGCCGGTGCACCTGACCCCCGAGGAAGCGAACGCGGCGGCGCTGATCGCCGCCTTCGCAGCGGTATGGCGCGCGGCGGACGCCGGCACCCGGGTGCTCTATCCCGCGAGCTCGCGCGCGCTCCCGACCATCGCCGCGGGCCTGCGCGAGCTGGGCGCCGTCGTGACTCAGGTCGAGGCCTATCGTACCGACGCCGCGGCGCTCGACGTGGCCGAATGCCGCGCCTGGATCGAGCGCGGCGGACTCGGCGCGGTGACCTTCGCGAGTCCCTCGGCCGTGACCGAGCTCGCGCGCGCGCTCGGCGAGGCGGACTTCGCGCGCCTCCTCGACCATGCTCCGCCGGTCGCGATCGGCCGCACCACCGCGCGCGAGCTCGCGGCGCGCGGGTGCAACGCGACGCTTGCCGACACCGCGACCCTGCACGGGCTCGCGGTCACGACCTACCGTCTCATGCAACAGAGAGCCTGAAGAGAGAGCCGCCCATGCCATTCCCCCAGGAAAGACCGCGGCGCACCCGGCAGTCGGCTGCCTGGCGCCGCATGGTGCGCGAGACGCGCCTGACGCCCGATGCGCTCATCTATCCGCTGTTCGTCGTACCCGGGCGCTCGGTGCGTAATCCGGTCGGGAGCATGCCGGGGATCTCACAGCTGTCGGTGGACGAGGCGGTGAAGGAAGCGAAGGCGGCGGCCGGCGCCGGGGTGCGGGCGGTGCTGCTGTTCGCCGCACCCGCGGAGAAGGACGTGCGCGCGAGTGCCGCCCGCGACCCGCGCGGCCTCGCGGCCCAGGCGATCTCCGCCATCAAGGAGGCCTGCCCGGACCTCCTCGTGTGGGCGGACGTCTGCCTGTGCGGCGCGACCGACCACGGGCACTGCGGTCACGTGCTCGAAGGCGGCAGGATCGACAACGACTCCTCGGTCGCGACGCTCGCCGAGGTCGCGCTCAACTACGCGCGCGCCGGAGCGGATGCGGTGGCACCGAGCGACATGATGGACGGCCGGGTGCAGGCGATCCGCTCGCTCCTCGACCGCGAAGGGCTCGCCTCGACGCCGATCGTCTCCTACGCGGCCAAATACGCCTCCGCCTTCTACGGGCCGTTCCGCGAGGCGGCCGAGTCCGCTCCGGCGTTCGGCGACCGGCGCTCCTACCAGATGGATCCGGCGAATGCGCGCGAAGCGCTGCGCGAGGTGCTGGCCGACGTCGCCGAGGGTGCCGACCTCGTCATGGTGAAGCCCGCCGGGCCCTACCTCGACGTCATCCGCCAGGTGCGCGATGCCGTGCGGGTGCCGGTGGTGGCCTATCAGGTGTCGGGGGAATTCAGCCTCATCAAGGCGGCGGCCGAGCGCGGCTGGATCGACGAGCGCGCCGCGGTGCTCGAGACGCTCACCGGGATCTCGCGCGCTGGCGCCGACCTCATCATCAGCTACTTTGCGCCCGAGGTTGCGCGATGGCTGCGCGCATGAGTGAGCGCGGCGCAGAGACACGCGTGCCGGCGAGCGCCTTCCTCGCGGCCTGCCGCCGTCAGCCCGTGGCGCATCGCCCCATCTGGATCATGCGTCAGGCCGGGCGCTACCTCCCCGAGTACCGCGAGCTGCGCTCGAAGGTCGATTTCGAGACGCTCACCCGGACACCCGAGCTCGCCGCCGAGGTGACCCTGCAGCCGTTGCGGCGCTTCGAGCTCGATGCAGCGATCCTCTTCAGCGACATCATGACGCCGCTGCAGGGGATGGGCGTGGGACTCACATTCGAGCCCGCGCCGGTCGTGCGCGAGCCAATCCGCACACGGGCGCAGATCGAGGCGCTTCCCGCGCTCGAGCCCGCGCGCGATGTGCCCTTCGTGCTGGAGACGATCCGCCAGGTGCGCCGGAGCGTGCCGCGCGCGGTGCCGCTCATCGGCTTCGCCGGGGCGCCGTTCACGCTGCTCTGCTATCTCGTCTGCGGGCGCCCCTCGAAGGAGTTCGCGCCGGCGCGCAGCTTCCTCTATGCGCAGCCACAGGAGGCCGAGCGGCTGCTGACGCACCTCGCCGACGCAATGGCGGCCTACCTCGGCGCGCAGGCGGCAGCCGGCGCGCAGGCCCTCATGCTGTTCGAGTCCTGGGCGGGGCTGCTCGGGGTGCGCGAGTTCACGCGCTTCGCGCTCCCGGCCGTGCGGCGCACGCTCGCAGCGCTCCGGCCCCTCGGAGTCCCACTCATCTATTATCTGAACCAGGGGAGCGCCCTCATGGGCGCGGTCGCCGGCCTCGATGTGGACGTCGTGGGCGTCGACTGGCGCTCACCGCTCTCGGAGGTGCGAGCCGTGCTGGGGGCCGACAAGGCGGTGCAGGGGAATCTCGATCCCGCGGCGCTGTTCGCCCCTCCCGCAGAGCTCACGCGCGCGGCCGCGGCGGTGCTCTCGGAGGCAGGCAGCGCCCCGGGGCACATATTCAACCTCGGGCACGGCATCTGGCCGGACACCGATCCGGATGCGGTCGCGCGCCTCGTGGACTTCGTGCATGAGCACCCCTAGCGGCGAGTTGGCCGCGACCGCCACGGCTTTCTTCCGCGATCTGCAGGCGCGCTTCTGCGCGGCCTTCGAGGCCTTCGAGCCCGCGAGCCGCTTCGAGGCGCGCGCGTGGAAGAAGCCCGACGGCCACCGCCTGCAGGGCGGTGGCGAGGCGCGCCTCATGCGCGGGTCGGTATTCGAAAAGGTCGGCGTGAACGTGAGTCACGTCTGGGGCGTGCTCGCCCCGGAGGCACGCTCGCAGGTCGCGGGAGCCGCGGAGTCTGACGGCCGCTTCACGGCCTGCGGCATCTCGCTCGTCGCCCACATGACCAACCCCTACGTGCCGGCGATGCACCTCAACCTGCGCTATCTCGCCACCAGCCGCGCCTGGTTCGGCGGCGGGTCGGACCTGACACCCACGTTTCCCGTCGCGGAGGACACCGCGGACTTTCACGCGGCGCTCGCCGCGGCGTGCGCGGCCTACCGGCCGGGCGCGTACGAGGAATACAAGGCCTGGTGCGATCGGTACTTCTACCTGCCGCACCGGCAGGAACCGCGTGGCGTCGGGGGGATCTTCTTCGACGATCTCGCGGCGGGAGCGGCCGGGGCCGAGCTCGCCTTCGTACGCGCGGTCGGGGAGGCGGTGCTCGGCGTCTATCCGCGCATCGTCGCGCGGCGCAAGGACACGTCTTATGACGAGGCGGCGCGCGAGCGGCTGCTCCTCAAGAGAGGGCGCTACGTCGAGTTCAACCTGGTGTACGACCGGGGCACCCGCTTCGGCTTCAGTACCGATGCGGATCCGGACGCGTACCTGATGAGTCTGCCGCCGCTGGTGAAGTGGTGACGGGTGGGCGGAGCCTCTGCGCCTCCAGCCAGCTGACCGGGGTCGACCAGAAGAGCCGCACGGTGCTCTCGTTGGCCTTGCGCCAGTGCTCGCTCAGCGCCGAGGCAATGGAATCGAGAGCCCACTTTTGCCGTATTGCCACGCTGTCCTCCTTTCCCCTCGGTCCGTTAGAAACCGGCAGTGTGGCCGAGTTCCGCAAAAAACTGTTGTCGATCAGCGACGTGCCGCATTTAAACCGCGCCTGGCCGGGGCGCCTCTAACTCACCGATGACACTTGCGCAGGTCGAGCAGTCACCGATCGACTGGGAGGGGGCGCTGGTAGAGCGGGCCCGTGCCGGGGATAGCCGCGCCTTCGAGCGGCTCTACCGCGAGCACACCGGCCGGGTGTATGGCCTCTGCCTGCGCATGACACGTGAGCCCCATACGGCGGAGGACTGCACCCAGGAGACGTTCATCAACGCCTGGCGCGCGCTCGCACAGTTCGAGACGCGCAGCTCGTTCGGAACGTGGCTGCATCGCATCGCCGTCAACGTGGCGCTCGGGAAGCGCCGCAAGGCGGCGCGCGACGAGCCGGTGGCGGACGTGGAGGTCGAGGAGGAGGGTGCCGGGCCCGATTGGACACTGGAGACGCCGGTGGAAGTGCAGGAGATCGAGGACGCGATCGGGACGTTGCCGCAGGGTGCGCGGGATGCCCTGGTGCTGCACGCCTTGTACGGTTACTCGCACACGGAGGCGGCGCAGATGCTCGGCGTGGCCGAGGGCACGTGCAAGGCGCAGCTGCACCGTGCCCGCAAGCTCCTGCGCGAGCGGTTGCACGTGGAGGTTGGCTGACATGACAGAGCGGGATACCGGGAACAGCGTGACGTCGCTCCGCGACCTGCCGCAGACCATCGAGCCTGAGCGGGACCTGTGGCCGCAGATCGAGGCGCAGCTCGGCGGCCGTGACGGCGCGGCGCGCGAAAGCGTTGCGGCGGGCGCTGCGCGCCGCGGCACGGCGGCGCCGCTGCGGTGGCTGGCGGCCGCGGCCATGGTGGGCTGCGTCGCGGTGGGCGTGTGGATCGGGCGCAGCATGCTCCCGGGTGCGGGATCGGCGCCGCTCGCACAAAGTTCGCGGCCGGTGTCCGCAACGTTGCGTACGGCGTGGGTGACCGACCCGCGCTACCAGCGCCAGCACGAGGAGCTTATGCGCTCACTCAGCGCACAGCTCGCATCGCTTCCGCCCGCGAGCCGCGCCAAGGTGATGGCGAGCCTCGCGACCATCGGCAAAGCCAAAGAGGACATCGAGAGCGCGCTCGGCAAGGATCCGGGCAATGCGCTGCTGCAGGAGCTGCTCGTGAACACTTACCAGGATGAGATGCGCGTCCTCACGGACGTGCGCGAGGCCAGCGACGCTGGCAAGGGGATCTGACATGCATAAGACTTACCGGTTGCTGCCCGCCGCGGTTGTGCTGCTCGCGAGCGCTTCGGTCTGGGGCAGCGATACTCCCGGAACCTTCGAGCGCGAGGTACCCGCGGACGCGCACGGCGTCGTGGAGATCTCGAGCACCAACGGCACGGTCGACGTGACCGGCTCCGACCGCGCCGCCGTGAGCGTCAAGGCCGAGCTCACTGCCGACGTCGATCGCGTGGAGGTCACGAGCTCGGGCAATCACACCGTCGTGCGCGTAATCCAGCGGCACTCGGGCTCGTCCTACAACTTCGGGCACGACGAGACGCACCTGCGCGTGCAGGTGCCGAAGGACAGCGAGCTCAATGTCTCGACCGTGAGCGCCAATGTCACCTCCAGCGGCGTGCTCGGCGCCCAGCGTCTGAAGACGGTGAGCGGCGACATTACCGCCGACATCGGCCCCTCGGACATCGATGTGAAGTCGGTGAGCGGGAGCCTCAAGCTCCGCGGTAAGGGACAACCGGCGAAGCTGCACGTCAGCACGGTGAGCGGGGATCTCGAGCTCAAGCACGCCGCCGGCGACCTCGAGGCGACTACGGTGAGCGGGGAAATCAGCGCCGAGCTCGATCCCGCGCGCTCGGCGCGGCTGCGCAGCACCTCCGGGGACATCACCTTCGAGGGGCGTCTCGTGCGCGGCGCGGATTTCGATGCGCAGTCGGTGAGTGGGGATCTCAAGGTGCGCGCCCCTTCCGAGGACGGCTTCCAGTTCGAGGCCCAGTCGGTGACCGGTGACATCAACGACTGCTTCAACGCGAAGGCGGAGCGCACCGGTGAGTACGGGCCGGGCCTCAAGCTGAACGGCACGCGCGGCACGGGCAGCGGCCACGTGCGCCTGAAGACCATGAGCGGCGAGATCGACCTGTGCGATCGCCAATGAGCCCAATGAGCCGCGGCAAGCGCCGCGGCGGGTGACCTCAAGCGCGGGGGCGTTAGAATCCCCCACGTGTCCCCTCACGACTCTCCCATCGCCGCGCCGCTGCTCGAGTGGCACGCCCGCGCGGGCCGGCACGACCTCCCGTGGCAGACCGACCGCACCCCGTATCGGGTGTGGGTGTCGGAGATCATGCTGCAGCAGACGCAGGTTCCCACCGTCAGACCGTACTACGAGCGCTTCATGCGGCGCTTCCCCGACGTGCGCACGCTGTCGGCGGCGGGCGTCGATGAGGTGCTGCATCTGTGGTCGGGGCTCGGCTACTACGCGCGGGCGCGCAACCTGCACCGCGCGGCGGGATTGATCTGCACCGAGCACGGCGGCGAGTTGCCACGCAGCTTCGCCGGACTCGCGCACCTCCCGGGCGTCGGACGCTCGACCGCCGGGGCGATCCTCGCGCTCAGCTTCGACGAGCGTTTCCCGATCCTCGACGGCAACGTGCGGCGGGTGCTGGCGCGTTACTTCGGCGTGGCAGGCGGCGAGGGGACCGCGGCCGGGTTGAAGCGGCTGTGGGAATTGTCCGAGCGCTGCACGCCCGCCACACGCGTCGCCGAGTACACCCAGGCCGTCATGGACCTGGGAGCCACCGTGTGCGCGCGCTCACGGCCGCTGTGCGCGGTCTGTCCGCTGGCGGCCGGCTGCTTCGCGCTGCGCACGGGCCGCCAGCAGGAGCTGCCCGCAGCGCGCTCCGTGCCCGTGCGACGCACCCGCTCGGTATTCATGGTGGTGGCGCTGGACGCGAACGGCAGCGTGCTGCTCGAGCGGCGGCCGGAGAGCGGCGTATGGGGCGGGCTCTGGTGCTTGCCGGAGTTCGACACGCCGACGGCGGCGCAGGCGTTCATCCGCCGCTCGCTCGTGACGAGCGGGAGCGAGCCACAACGCTTGAGCGCCATCGAGCATGCCTTCACGCACTTCAGCCTGGTCATCAGCCCGCTGCTGGTGCACTGCGCCGGGGCGGCCGCGGTCATGGAGGCGGGCGCGAGCGTCTGGTATAAGGCCCGCACGCCGGCGCGCATCGGCCTGCCTGCGCCGATCGCGACGCTGCTCGCCCGGCTGGCGCGCGGATCGATGTCCGATGCACCAGCCGCGCGCTCATAGCGGGGGAGTTCATGTCGCGAATGGTTCAGTGTGTGCTCTTGAAGCGCGAAGCGCCGGGCCTCGACCGCCCGCCCTATCCCGGCGATCTCGGCCGGCGTATCTACGAGAGCGTGTCGCGCGAGGGCTGGGCGCTTTGGCTCAAGCACCAGACCATGCTCATCAATGAACACCGGCTGACGCCCATCGAGCCCAAGGCGCGCAAATTTCTCGAAGGCGAGATGGAGAAGTTCTTCTTCGGTGCGGGATCGCAGACACCGGAAGGGTATCGGCCGCCGAAGTCCGGCGCTTAAGCCGCCTCTAGAGATGGATCAGGCCGCGCTTGTGCGCCACCGCGACCGCCTCCGTGCGGCTGATGGCATCGAGCTTGGTGAGGATCGCCTTCACGTGGGTCTTGGCGGTGCCCTCGGTGATCGACAGCCGCCGCGCGATGTCCTTGTTGCTGCGGCCCTCGGCCACGAGCTGCAGGACGTCGAGCTCGCGCTGTGTCAGGCTCGGCTTCCCCATGCGCTGCAGCGCCTTGGCGGCGACGGTGGTCGAGGTGTAGGGACGGTCCTCGCTCACCGCACGGATCGCCGACAGGATCTCCTGGCGCGGCGCGTCCTTCAGGAGATAACCCTTCGCGCCCTGCGACAGGCACTGAAAGATGTCCTCATCGCCATCGTAGGTGGTCATGATGAGGATGCGTGCCTTGGGGTTGATCTCGAGCACGCGCTGCACTACGGCGACGCCGTCGCGCTTTGGCATGCGCAGGTCGAGCACCAACACGTCGGGGTGGTACCGCTCGTAGCAGGCGATTGCCTCGTCGCCATCGCCCGCCTCGGCGACCACTTCCATGTCGGCCTGCTGGTTGACCATGGCGGCGAGTCCGTCGCGCACCACGGGATGATCGTCGGCGAGGACGACGCTGATCCGGTGGGTCTTCAGTTCCGCCGCCATCAGGCCGCCCGCTTCGCCATGCGCACACTGATGCGCGTGCCCTGGCCCGGCTGGCTCTCGATCAGCCATTCGCCGCCGATCGCCCCGGCGCGCTGGCGCATGCTGGAGAGCCCGAAGCCCTGCCGCGCATAGAGCTCGGGCCGCTGCTCCATGCCGACGCCGTCGTCGGCGATCGACATGATCCAATGCGCCGCCTCGTCGCAGGTGGTGATGCGCACATTGTGCGGACGGGCGTGGCGCACCGCGTTGCTGACCGCTTCCTGCGCGATGCGCAGCAGCTCGTGCTCGTGCTCGGGGCGCAGCCCCGTGATCACGCCGCCGCCGTCGAAGGTGCAGGTGACACCGCCCGGCACGGTGGACCGCTCGGCCAGCTGCCGCAGCGCGAGCTCGAGCCCCGCGCGCCGCGTCTGATCGAGACGCAGCGCCATCACCGAGCGGCGCGCCTCGGCGAGACCGTCGCGCGCCAGGTCGCGGATGCGGGACAGCGTAACGGCGAGCTCGGAGTTGCGTTTCTTGCAGGACGGAAATTCCTCGACGGCTCCGAGCTGCATCAGGATCCCGGTGAAGGCCTGGGCGAGTCCGTCGTGAATCTCCTGGCCGATGCGCGTGCGTTCCATGAGCACCGCGGCTTCCTTGGCCGAGTAGGCGAGGCGCGTCAGCTGCACGGCGAGCGTCGCCTGCTGGGCGAGCGCCACCAGCAAGCCGCTGTGCTGAACGTCCCGGGCATCGCGCCGGAAGGTGAGGATGAAGAAGCCGACACTGCGCGCGCCGAACACGAGCGGATAGAGCACCGTGCCGACGGCGCTCTCGCTGCGGTGAAACGCCCGAACGCCGGGCCAGATCTCTTCCTCCTGGCTCGCGACTTCCACGTAGTGCGGCTCGCGCAGCTGCCCGAATCTTTCGGTGAAGGTCGAGCCAGCGACCGGCACCTTGACCGGGACCGAGGGCTCGGCCAGCCGGCCGTCGCGCACGTGGGCGATGATGCGCCACTCCTGCAGCGAGTCCTTGAGGACGATGACGACTCCCGAGATCGCGTCGAACTGGCGCGTCGCCTCGAGCAGCATGTGGCCCATGAAGCTGTGCAGATCGGTCTCGCCGGCGAGGCGCTCGAGGTTGCCGCGGATCACCGCGTTGGCCTTGGCAAGCTCGGCGAAGCGCTCTTCCGCTGAGTGCTCGCGCTCATGGCGCACGTCGTCGACGAGACGCTCGCGATGCAGCGCGGCGCCGATCACGCCCGCTGCGGTCTCGAGCGCGGCCAGCTCGGCGGCATCGACGGCGCGGCGCTGGCGCGTATTGTCGAAGCCCACCAGTCCGATGAATTCCCCGGCGACGAAGATGGGTACGATGGCCTTGGACTGCGTACCGACCCCCTGGAACGGGGCCGTGTGTCCCTCCGGCGTCTCGTTCGGGCTGAAGCAGACGCTGCGCCCGGCGCGCAGCTCCGCGCACAGATCGGAGAAATTGCGCTCATCGCAGGCACAGCTCACCGGATCGTGGAGGCTCGGTGCCACCCCGTCGGCGGTCCACTCGCTCACCGCCACGAGCAGCGGCTCTCCGCCCGGCCCGGTGCGCGTTTCCATGAGATTGACGCGATCGACGTGCGCGGCTTCGCCGATCAGGCCGAGCACGGCCGGGATCGCGCCGCGCACGTCGTCCGCCTCGAGCAGCAGGCGGCTCGCCCGCGCCGTGGCGGTGAGGAGGCGCTCACGCCCCTGCAGCGACTCGTTGATCCGGGTCAGCTCTTCCGTGCACGGGAAGTCCTGGGGGGTTTGCAGCAGCGTCGGATTGGCGGCCATGGGCTTTGAGTATTCGGGCTTTGCGTTGAGTTGGCCGGAGATTTTAGCGCGCTGCGGGCGGCTTCCACCCCCACGTCCCCACTGGCAGGCACCTGCATCACTCTTTAGAGAGAGCAGCTTGGCAGCGGGCCAGGGGGCGCCGGCCCCGGAGGATTTTTGCGTGGCCTCCGAACCGGCCCAAGAATCAACGGCTTAGCGCTGCGATTGCTTGACGACCCGCGCGCGGGCCGGTCTAATACGCGGCCTTCCACGCCGGCGGCCAGGTAGCTCAGTTGGTAGAGCAGCGGACTGAAAATCCGCGTGTCGGTGGTTCGATTCCGCCCCTGGCCACCATGAATCTTTTTATTTTCCCACCACTTGCAATCGGGCTGTGCCGTGGGGTTCTGGTGCATTGACGGTCGAGTCGTGGTATCCGGGGTGCTTTGCCCGGAGCCGGACCGTGACCCAACCCCTTGAACGCGATGCCATATACCGGCGTAGGCGGTTTCCTCGTGAAGTCATCGAGGGCTGCGTTCGCTGGTACCTTACCTATCGCCTGAGCTATCGCGATCTCGTGGCGCTGATGGCCGAGTGGGGCGTGCACGTCAGCCACACGACGATCATGCGTTGGGTCTATCGGTACGTGCCCGAGTACGAGAAGCGGTGGAACCGCCGGGCGAAGCCAGTCGGCTCGTCCTGGCGCGTCGATGAGACCTACATTCGGACCCGGCCGAAAACGGGATACCTCTATCGTGCGGTCGACAAGGAGGGGAAGACGGTCGAGTCGCTGTTCCATCCCGGACGTGGGATAAATGCGGCAATGGCCTTCTTCCGCAAAGCGGTCGCGTCCTGCGCGCCGCGATGGCCGCGGAAGATCACCTTGGATGGCCATAAGCCCAGTCACTTGGGCCTGCGTCGGCTTCGTCGAGAGGATCATCGCTGGAAATACGTCCTCGTGCGTACGAGCCCGTACCTCAACAACGTCATCGAACAAGATCATCGGGCGATCAAGGGCCGGTGCCGGCCTATGCTGGGGTTCAAATCCTATCGGACAGCGGCGGTCACTCTGGCTGGACTTGAGCTGGCTCATCGGATCCGCAAGCGCCAGTTCAAGTTTGGACCGGGCCGGTGGAGTTTCTGGTCGTTGAAGAAACAGTGGGATACGGCGCTTGCTTGAAGATCAATAACTAAAATCTGCGGTATCTAAAGCTTGCTCCTTTAACGCACCACATCGGCGTCCAACGAACTCGCCGGTTTACATACTTCCCTGTGAGCGGATCGTAGTCGCGCATCCAGTTCGGGCTGAGCCCGGTCTCCGCGTCGGATAGTGCAACGGATTTTTCGCACTTTCTGTTTCGAGTCGGTGGCTTTCGATCCGGTTCTCAGGCTGCTGCCTCCTGCTTTGCGGGGTTGAGCAGCAGATCCATCAGCATGTAGCGCCGCTTGCCCCATTTGGTCGAAGCGATGTGTCGAAGTCTCGCCGCGGCCAACATCAGTGCCGAGTGTCCGTCGGGGAATGCCCCAACCACTCGAGTTCGTCTTCGGATCTCTCGAATGATCCTCTCCAACGGGTTGTTGGTCCGGATCTGTCGCCAGTGAGTCGAGGGATAGGCGTAGTAGGTCATCGTTTCCTCGACCTTCTGCTCCACCAGCTCCGCCGCGGTCCTCAGCTTCAGCTCCTTTAGCCGCGCCACGATCTCTTTGGCTTTGCTCTTGGCTGCCCGGCGATCTTCCTGGGCATGGATCGCCTTGAGCATGCGTGCCACTTCGGCGACTTTGCCGTTCGGCACATGGCTGAACACGTTGCGATAAAAGTGGACCACGCAGCGCTGCCAGTCCGTCTTTGGAAACACCTCTGCAGCGGCTTCCACCAGCCCCCTGCAGGCGTCCGAGACGATCAGCCGCACGCCTTTGAGACCGCGATCCTTGAGGTGACACAGGAAGGCACGCCAGCCGTCCAGATCTTCTTTCTCGCCCTCCGCCACGCCGAGGATTTGTCGAAAACCATCGGTCCCGACGCCGATCGCAATCAGCACCGAGATGTTCTTCACCTCACCGGCCCAGCTTCTCTTCAGGATCACTCCGTCCAGGTACACGTATGGAAACTCGCCGACGATCTCGCGGTTGCGCCAGGCCTCGATGTGCCGGTAGATCTTCTGGTTTAGGCGCGAGACGGTGCCCGAGCTCACCCGCGTGCCCCACAGCGCTTCGGTGATGTCTTCGACCCTGCGCACCGACACTCCCGCCAGATACATCTCCACCAGTGCCTCCTCGACGGAGGACTCCCGCCGCTTATACCGCTCTACAATCGCGGTCTCAAACGGCAGCCGCCGCAGCTTCGGCACCCGCAACGTCACTTCCCCGGCCTTCGTCTCGAGCTTGCGCTCGTAGTGGCCGGCGCGGCCATCGACCCGCTCCGGTGAGCGCTCGTAGCGCTGGGCCCGGCAGATCTGGTCGGCCTCCGCATCCAGCAGCCCGTTCAGCGTCTCCTCCACGCTCGAGCGGACTACCTCATCCACATGACCTCTCAACTTCGCTTCGTCGACCTGCAGCGCGCCTATCGGCGCCGGTGTATCGTCTCCCATGGTGGTGGCCTCTCCTATGGTCTGGTTCGTTGGTGCTTGGCAGTTCCATTGAACCAGATCGAGGCCACCGCCTCGAAATGTGCGAAAGAAACGTTACGTCATCCCGCGTCGTAGTACTGGCCAGTGAAGCGCAGGTTGTAGGGTAAAGATCGCCCGGTCGCACTTCGTCGTAGATGACGGCGATTGCGCCAACGCGTTCGCGGACTTGGAAGCGCTCGAGCAGCTGACAAGCGGGCCGTCCCTGTCTTTTGCCCCTATACGCGAGTTTTCCCTTAGCGGGGCGCGCCGGTCAAGGCGAGCCGTCACACCCCTTTAGCCGCAGCTCTTCGATCCCCCTGGCGCGCCGCCGGGAACGATTTGTGTGACAAGAGCAGCTCCGCGGCTATCCTGCATAGCATCGATTACGACACCGCTGTTAGACGGCGAGCGCAGCAGCAGACGATCTCATGGGCCAGGAGCCCATCGGTCGGTAATTTCAGAGCCAGGAGGCGAGCGGTTCAAGAGCGCGGCCGAGAGGCCGCTCCTTCACGCGTGCGCGGCCGGCGGAGCCGGCATCCGCGCACGCCGGCGGGCACTTGAACATAGCGCAGATTATGCGGGGCCTGCGGCCGGCACGGCCTGCAGCCGGGACGGCCGAGCAGGCCCGGACAGCCGGGGCGCCGGCGGCGATCGATCGCGCATCTAAGACCCGCCGCCGGCGACACGGGTGCGCATAATCCCGCGTTATGTTTTTGTGCCCGCCCAAAGCCCCCGTCCGGGGGAGGGGGGGTCTTCAGTGCCGGACCTTCGCGGGGTGAGTCGCCGCGTGGACTTCTTTCAGCTTGTGGATCGAGACCTGGGTGTAGATCGCCGTGGTGTCGAGGTCGCTGTGACCCAAGATCGCCTGGATGAAGCGGATGTCGGCGCCGTTCTCCAGCATGTGGGTCGCCATCGCGTGGCGGAACAGGTGACAGGAGCCGGTCACTTTAAAGCCGGCCCGCTCGATGTAGCCCTTCACCAGGTCCCCTAAGCGGTTCTTCTCGAAGGGCTCCCCGAAGTCGGTGAGGAAGCAGCCGCCGTCATCGTGACGGGCGAGGAGCTGCGGCCGTACTTCCTCGAGGTACCGATCGAGCCAGGCACAGGCGCGCTCGCCCAACGGCACGACGCGATCCCGGCCGCCCTTGCCCCCTCGCACGGTGAGGGAGCCGCCGCGGGTGTCGACGTCGTAGAGCTTAAGCTGCGTCAACTCCATGCGGCGGATTCCGCTCGAGTAGAGCGTCTCGAGCATCGCGCGATCGCGCAGCCCCGAAGGCGTCGTGACGTCCGGCTGCTGCATCAAGGTCTCGACGTCGGCCACCGAGAGGATGTGCTTCGGCAAGCGCCGCGGCAGACGCGGCAGAAGGAGTTCGGAGGCCGGGTTATAGAGCAGGTACCGCTCGCGGGTCGCCCACTGGAAGAAGGCCTTCAGGGGCGCCAAGAACGTCTGCTGCGTGCCGAAGGTCAGCGGGGCGCCGTTGGGTTTCCGGTAGTGGTAGAGATAGCGCTGGTAGCGCTCGAGCACCGGCAGCGTGATGTCTTTGGGGTGCGTGAGCTCGCGCTCATCGCACCAGGCGATGAAGCGCTTCAAGGCCCTCCGGCGCGTCTCGACCGTCTGATCGCTCAACGCACGTGCGGCCGACCATTCGAAGAACTGCGCGGCGTAGAGGTTCAAGGGATTGCAGTCGGCCGCGCGCGGACTGCGCGGCTTCGCACCGCTGCGATGCTTTCGCCTAAGCATGGGCGGCTAAGGGTACGTACGATGCTGGCGCGCCGTTCCCTGTGCCGTGCGTTTTTACGCGATCGAGTACCGGCGCGCGTGGCGCGGCTGTTGCATCGGCACTCTCGGCGAGTTCACCACTCCGACCGGGCCCCGACTGGCCACCGACCGCACCCCGACCGGGGGCCGACCGGAGGGCGGGAGACCCCGACCGCTCGCCATCGTAGTGCTGCGCACCGCACGCCTGCCGGAGCGCTCCCACGTCGATGAGCCCGCTCACGTGCGGACCCGTCTCCTCTGCAGCACCGTCGTAGAGGAGCTCGTACTCGAAGGACTGGCCGCGGCCGCCGCGGTGCACGAGGAGATACTCGAGCTCGGTGAGGCGAGCCAAGTGCACTTTAAGCTGCGTGTCGCCCCACTTGGTGACTTCACGCACTCGACGGCGACTAAAGCGGTACGCTGCGCGCGGCGTGTGCTGCGCACGGCATTCCTGGTCGACCATTTCAACAATGAGGCTTAAGAGCCGGCGCGTCTGTGGCGGCAGCTCATCGAGCGTCCGCCCTAAGATCTCGTGCGCGAGTCGGTTGGCGAGCGCGATGTCATCGAGCGTGACCTCGATGTAGTGCACGAGCGTTTCCCCGTGACCTGCGGTGCGCAGCACGCGCTGGTGCTGGTGGAGCAGTGCGATCACATCGATCAGCGTCAGATACTTCTCGTGATCGCGCCGCGTGCGCGTGCGATCGTCCAGGAAGGTCAGCCGGTGGGCGTACGGGTTCACCACTGCAAGCGGCTCGAGCAACCGCTGCGCATCCTGGTGGAGCTTCAGGATCGCTTCACGCTGAGAGCGAGCCTGCAGACCCGCAAGCGTCCGCCGCTCGCGCTGTGCCGCGTGGATCGCCTGGGTCTGCGCGCGCCCTTCGTTGATCGAGAGCACGAGGCAGCGGTTTAAGAGCTCCTCATCGACCTCGGCGGCGGTGGTGGTGAGTGCGATCATCACCGGCCCCTCGACGCGGTACTCCTGGGTCTCGAGCTTGCCGGTGGTCGCGTCCTTCGACGTCGAAGCGATCGTGAGCTCGCCCTCGCTCTGCAGGAGCTTCAAGGCATAGCTCGCGCGGCTCGCACCCTGCTCCTCGGCGATCGCAAGCAACTTGTGCTTTAAGTCCATCTCGCCCATGTAGTAGAGCGACTGTCCCGTCATCGCCGAGTACACGATGCGATCCTCTTGGGGGACGAAGCGCAGGATCGCATCGAGGAGCGAGGACTTGCCGGCGGCCGTGCTGCTCTGGATGAGGAGCGCCAACGGCCGATCGAGCTTGCGGGAGATCGCGGCCAGGTAGCCGACCAAGGCATTACTCCCCTCGCCCACGATCCCGCAGCGGCTAAAGTCGGTGACGATCCGCTCGATGAGATCGGGGGCCTTCAAGAGCTCCATCGCGCGAGCCCTGGCGCTCTCGTCGATCGAGGGAGTGTCGGGAGCTTTCGGCGCGAGCGCGGCGGTGATCAACTTCTCCTGCTCGGCTTCGAGCGCGAGCAACACCTTGCCGAGATCGCCCTTGATGACATCGATCGGCACCCCGAGCTCGATGGCCGCCTGCTCAACGAACGCCGTTCGCGCTCGAGCGTGGTAGAGATCGAGCGTATCGACGTGCACCGCCTCACCCACTCCATCGAGCGCGGGGGCGGAGGCCATGAGATTCACTTTAAGGATTTCGTACGAGAGGTTCTTCTCCAGCCCCCGCACCCGATAGCGTCTTTGCGCGATCGTCATCACGAGCTCGCGCTCGGCGCCGAGGGGTTTGGTCTCAGGTGCCGGGATCGGCGCCGGCGGATCGGGAACCGCTTGGGCTGGTAGCACTGGCTCCACGGGGTTGATTTCCTCTTTAGCCGCTTCTTCAGCGACTAAAGGGGTATCAGGTGCCGGATCACGCACGGTGTCCGATACCGTGAGCTCCAGGCTCACCGCCGGGAGCGGTTTGGGCTTGCCCTTGCCCATCCACTGCGCCGAGCGGATCGCAACACCGAGACTCTTCACGGCCGGAGTGACTTTGAGCGCGTACTCGTTCGCATCCATGCCTTTCGGGAAGAGCACGCGGTAGCAGTCGAGGCCTTCGCTCAAGAGCTGTGCGGCGAGTTTCTCGGCGGCTCGATCTCCCGCCTCATCGCGATCGTAGGCGATCAGCACGCGCTCAGCGCCGCAGTGTTTCAGGAGGGCCAGGTGATCCGCGGCAAAGCCTTCGACGCCGTAGCTCGCCGTCACGTTGCGGTAGCCGGCGCACCAGAAGGTCAAGGCATCGATCAGCGCCTCGCAGAGGATGACTTCGGGAGTGGTGAGCGCGGCTGCGTTCCACACGCCGCGATGCGGGCCAGGCAGGTATAGGTGGAGCGGCGTGCCCGGCCGCAGGCCGTGCGTGATCTTGCGACCGTAGACCTCGGTGACTTCTCCCGAGGGCGCGATAACCGGGATCACGATCGAGCCGTTGAAGTGCTCGTGTCCGCTCTCACGCCAGAGCCCGATCCGCTGCAGCTGCCCACGGATCGCCGCCCCTTCAACCCGAGTCCTCGCCGGCAAGCGATAGCCGAGCGTACGGTTGGCGTAGCCCAGGCGGAAGGTCTGGATCGCCTCCTTCGAGCCGATGCCGCGCCGCGCGAGGTAATCGAGCGCCTCGGGATTCGCGAGCAGCGTCTCGTGGTAGTAGTCGATCACTTGGCCGAGGAGCTTCGCGTCCTCGGCGTTGCGCTCGATCGCTGCGGGCAACTTTCGCACGCTGCTGCGCTTGGGCGGCGTGACGCCGGAGCTCGCGGCTAAAGGGAGGGAGTCGTTCAGCAGGAGCTCGACCGCGTGCCGGAACGAGACCCCTTCCGCTCGCATCACCCAGTCGATCACGGTGCCGCCCGCCTGGCAGGCCCCTAAGCAGTGCCAGAGGTTCTTGGAGGGTGTCACGACGAGCGACGGCGTCTTGTCCTTGTGGAAGGGGCAGCGGCCGTGCAGGTCCGCTCCCCGCCGCTCGAACACCACCCCGCGCGCCTCCGCCAGACGCTCGATCGCGATCTCGCTCTTGAGCCTCTCGATCACCCCTGCCGGGATCCGTGCCATGGCCGACTCCTCCCGAACGCTGTCAAGAGCCGGAGCGCATTTTTTGTTGCTTGAGGATCGTGACAGCAGATTGTACGATTCACGTACATAGTAGACCGCTCCCCATCCCCGGACAAGCCTGATGTACGAGAACCGGATATATATTCCCGAGCCGACAGCCATCGAGAGTCGGCTCATGACCAAGTACGCACACCCCGAGGGCGAGGGATTCGGCGAACGCCTCGCGCAGCTCCGTAAGACGGCGGGCTACACCCAGGAGCAGCTCGCCACCGAGCTCGGCGTCTCCCGCCGCCGTATCGCCTATTACGAGGCTGAGAGCGATCACCCGCCGGCGAGCCTCCTCACCGAGCTCGCGCGCGTGCTCAACACCAGTACCGACGTGCTGCTCGGCAACGTGCGAGAACGGCGCACACGCGCGGCGCCCTTGAGCCCGCGCCTCGAGCGCCGGCTGCGTCAGATCGAGCGCCTGGGCCCAAAGCCCAAGCAGCAGCTGCTCTCGATCATCGATACCTTCATCGCCGCTGCCCAGGTGCAGAGCGCGGCGAGTCGTACCGGATCGCGCTCGTGAGCCCCGCGAGCCGACTCTCGGCTCTCACGACGATCGGTTACGAGGGGGCGAGCCTCCCGGCGTTTCTCGCCACGCTAAAGGCGGCCGGCATCAACCTGCTGCTCGACATCCGGGAGCTGCCGATCTCCCGGCGCAAGGGATTCTCCAAGACCCCACTCTCGCAGGCGCTCACCGCTGCCGGCATCCGCTACCAGCACGAGCGCGCCCTCGGCGCCCCGCGCGCCGTGCGCCATCGGCTGCGGGAGGACAAGGATTTCAGGCGCTACTTCGCCGACTTCCGCGAGTACCTTGCCACCCAGGAGACACTCCTCGATCAGCTCGCACGTTCGCTCACCGGCCGCGTGGCGCTCCTGTGCTTTGAGCGCAACCCCGCCGAGTGTCACCGCTCGGTCGTCGTCGCAGCCCTCGCACGGCGACTAAAGATGGATTTTTGGCACCTGACCGTAGGCGATGCCCAGCAAGCACCAAAAGACCCGCGTACGCATCCTCGTCAAGGCCTTCCCGCAACATAGCCAGAAGTACGAGGAGACGGTCTGCTGCGCCGGCATCACCGAGCAGAGCCGGCTCATCCGCTTATTCCCCATCACCTACCGCCGGCTCGCCCCCGCAGATCAGTTCGACCGCTTCGATCTCATCGAGGCGACTCTCACCAAGGCCTCGAGCGATCCGCGCCCGGAGAGCTTCCGCGTCGATCACGACTCCATCCACGTCATCGAGCGCGGTAGCAAGCTCTCCGACGAGAGCAAGGTGCAGCTGTGGCAACCGCAAGTCGTCCCATCCCTCGAGGCGCTCCTCAAGGAGAACAGAGCCACCGAGCGTAGCCTCGGCATCATCCAGCCCGATGCCGGGAGCCTGCAGTTCTTTCATCGCGCGGCCAAGGCCAATGAGCGCCAGGACGTGAGCGGCATGCAGGCCTCGCTCTTTGAGAAGCCGCTGCGCACTCTCACCCCGCCCGAGTTCGTCTTCGGCTACAAGTACACCTCAGCCGCTCGCCCGCACACGCACACGCTTCAGGACTGGGAAGTCCAGGCCGCCTACCTCGCTTATCTGCGCCGTTACAGCACCCGCGAAGAAGCGCTGCGCATGCTCGAGCAGGAGTACGGCGAGCGCATCCCAACACGCCACCCGCACTTCATCATGGGCACCATGAAGCTGCACCCGCGCACCTTCATCCTCATCGGCCTGCTGCGCACCGGCGTCGACCCCGAGGAGCTCGCCAAGCAAGGCTCACTGTTCTGACAGCTGTTAGCTGTTCGGGTAGGAGTGCTCCGACTGAAGCGATCCATCGGGCCCGAACCACCGATACGCACCCACTCGCGATCCGCGCTCGAAGCGTCCTTGTTCTTTCAGCTTGCCGTTATCCCACCACGTGCTATAGGGGCCGTGAAGCTCGCCATGGACGTAGTGGGCATCCAGAGTCTGCTGACCTGCCTCGCTCCACAACCGCGATCGCCCATGTAGCTTCCCGTGCTCGTACTCAGCCTCTCCGATTTTTCCGCCCGACAGTGACCACAGGATTCGCTGGCCATGAAGCATACCGTCCACATAGTCAGCTTCCTCGACCAGCTGCCCCTGGGCATTCTCGATGCGCCTGCGTTCTGCTCTGGCGGCCATTAGAGATTGGCCTCAGCGCGGGTAGTCTTTGAACGGATTGTATTCAGGCGGTTCATTCGGATTCGGCTTACCTCCATTGGCCACGCAGAGATTCCTCCGATCTGCCGCACGTGTCCTGCACGCTGCCACAGCCCTCGGGCCCAAGCCACGCCACTGAGAGCAGCTTTGATCCTCTTTTTCCCACCGCTCGTAGCAAAAATTATTGTTCTTAGTGCACGCGCTGTAGATCGCTTGCGCGGCCTGTTGGGCTGCGCTCTCCAATGCATTTACCGCATCACCGATCTGCTGCGCCATCCCCTGAGCCCATGCTGTGTTCGCCGGGCTCCCGGGAATCGCGATGTCAGGTGGAATTAGATTGGGCAGCGCCGGAGCTGGCGAGGGCCTTCCGCCGAACGGCGGAGCCAACCCCGAAGGATCATCGCTGCTGACTGGGCTTCCACCAGCATACGCATACGTCGACCAACTGCCGCCGTAGAGCCCGATGGGGTCTGATTCGATATAGCGTCCGCCGCCCAACGGATCGTAATCACGATTGACGTTCTGATTCAGTCCCGTCTCGGCTTGGTAGTACTGTCCGGGGAAGCGCAGGTTGTAGGGGAACATAGATTTCGCACAAAATCACATCTAATGACCCGTCTTCCTCACTCAGTCGAAGACGACGCTTATTCCAGACCCATTCCGTCTCCCGAATCTCCTTTTGAGCTTGCAGTGTGTGACCGTGCCCAAACTCCTTCTGGAGCGTCTTCAGCGGTTCCCGTCCGGAAAGTCCTCGGGCAACAATCGTCTTGAGATGTCCGGCCTCGAAATAGCACTCCACAGCCAACTCCTTTGTGGCCATCAGATCAAAGACCTGCAGTTCTTGTACTGCCTCTGCCGCCAGAGTCGCAGGCAGTTCTTCCATCAATTCTCCGTCCGCGCACCACGCGCATCTCGTCTGTCTTCTGCCTGTGACTGAACTGAATTGATCTTGTGGCATGCCTAGGAACACATGTTTTCCAAGGCGATCCGGTAACTCCTTCGCCGAGTCTGCTGCCGCGACGCCCCCGGCCCACAGTGCGCCGATCATCACCATGAGAACGGTTATCAGATTTCTCATCGCATGATCTCCAAGGTGCCGGACTCACCAGAACCAAAATTGGCGATGAACGATGGCCAATCAGAAGGGTCGATGGTTAAGCATCCTTCTGACCCCGTCGACTTGTGTCCTCCCTTGTGAATCCACACGCCGGTCAGGCTCGCCGCTCCGTTGTTATTTAGATTGACACCAGTGGCAGGCACGCTTCCAAGGTAGAGGGCAAAATAGCGGAGCTTGCCCGCCTTAGGGTTGAACGGGAAAAGAGCCCGCTTGTAGTGATAGCTGCCAGACGCTGCCGAGACACAGTGGCCGTTGCAGGCGGGCCTTGATTGGTCAGGTGCGGTACTACCCCGGTAGGGCCCCGCGATTTGGTTGGTGTCCGTGTCGTACACCAGCACCAGCGCCGGGTAAGTGATAATTCCTGAGCCGTACAGCGACGGGTCGTCGAGATATTGCATCAATTTCTCTAGACCCAGGGGATCGACCTCAGCAACTGGGTCGTCGTCAACGTAGGCGTATGTGTTGATCCCGCCATCCAGACCGATCAGGTCTGATTCGACGTATCGACCTACGATTGGGTCGTAGTCCCGATTCCAGTTCTGGTTAAGTCCGGTCTCTGCGTCGTAGTACTGGCCTGGGAAGCGCAGGTTGTAGGGGAACGCGCCGAGCCCCGCCGGGTTCTGATTGGGCGCGGTCGTGCCGAAGGGATCGGCATCCCAGCGCCAGGCGAGCGTGCCCGTAGTCGGTTGCCCGACCTTGCGCGGGGTGTTCAGGTGATCAGTGTGCACGTAGAAGATGTTCACTCCACCCGAGCCGTTCGGCTGCAGGGTCGCGACGGGGATGTCTCCCAGCCACACGGTCTCCTCGATGAGCTGGCCGCTGCCGTTGTACTCGCCGAGCAGATGCCCAGACTCATCCTGCATGAGGACCGCGGTGCCTGTCGTGCCTGATTTCTCAATCATCTGCCCGAGGGCGTTGTAGAGGTAGTCTGTGGCACCGTTCGCGACCGCCATTCGCCCCCGGTCGTTATAAGTAAAGCCGTTCGTCCCGTAACCGCTCGTGTGCCCGGCCGCGTCATAGGCGTAGCTTCGCACCAGGCCACCGGTGGTGGCGGTCAGCTGGTTGCTGGTCGAGCTCACCGAGAAGGTGATCGGCGTGGTGCCGGTCTGCGTGAGCCGATTGCTGTCGGCATCGTAGGTCCACCCGTCGGTGATGGCGCTCGTCGTCGCGCTGGTCAGGCGATCGAGCACGTCATAGCCGTAGGTCCAGCTGAGGGCACTGTTCGAGGAGTCACTGATGCCCGTGATTCGGTTGGCGTTGTCGAAGCTGTAGCCGAGCGTCACGCCTGCGGTCACGATCTGGCTGGTAAGGCCATCGCCGTTGAAGGTTCGGGTCGTGGTGCTGGCGTCACCCCACGTCCAGCCGTTCACGCCGCCGAAGGGCTCGTAGTTCACGCCCGAGAGCACCGTGGTGCTGTTCACCGTGATGCTCGTGACCTGGTGATTGCTGTTGTAGCCGTAGGCGACGGACTGGCCCGAGGGGGTGACCAGTGCGGTCAGGTCTCCGTTTGTGTACGCGTAGCCCACTGAGAGGTTCACCGTGCCGACCGTCAGTCCCTTGCCCACGACGCGCCCCAGGCCATCGTAGCTCCAGGCCAGAGAGTGATTGGCATCGGAGGCACTGGTGAGCCGCCCCTTGCCGTTGGTCCCCGAGTCGTAGCTGAAGGTAATCGTCTGATCGCTCGTACCGCCGAGGGAGTAGACGATGGAAGTCGCCCGGTTTGCGGCGTCGTAGCTGTAACTGGAAATCGAGCCTCGGGCGTCGGTCGAGGTCGAGAGATCGCCGCCAGAGTCATACGTGTTTGTCCCGGTGCCGGTATCGGGGCTCGACTGCGTGGTCTGTCACCAAAGCCGTTATAGCCATAGCTCGTGGTCAAGCTCCGGGGATCCTTGACGGAGGTGAGATCGTCCAGCGAGTCGTAGGTAAAGTAGGTCTTCCCACTAGTGGGGTCCGTGATCTGGCTCAGCCGGTTCAACGGGTCGTAGGCATTCGCCGTGTTGCGGCTCAGCGGCGCATCGATCGAGTCTGATTGCCGTTGTTGTCATAGGCATAGGTCGTCGTCACTGCCGAGGTGCCCGCGGCATTGATGTCCTGGTAGAGCTCGTTCAGCGTGTTGTAAGCACGCGTGTGCGTGCGATGCAGCGTGTTGGACGGATCGTAAGTCTTCTCTGCAGTGCGGTTGCCCACCGCGTCAAGGTGTACAGGATCGAGTTCCCCGCACCGTCGTTGATCTGAGTCAGGCGATGTGCATTGTCGTAGGAGTACAGGACATCGCTGCTATCCGGGAAGGTGACTTGTCTTAGCAGCCCAGTCGGGTAGTAGCTGAAGCTCGTCGTCTCCGTGCCTACCTGCCGCGACGTAAGCCGCTGCCGGCATCGTAGGTCAGCGTCGTGACGACGCCGTTAGGATCCGTGAACGTCAGCGGCTGACCGTGCGCGTTGTACGTGTTGTAGGTCGTCACATTCCCCACAGGGTCGGTCACCGTGTGCAGCTGACCGCACTGATAACCCGTCGTGCACGTGTAATACGCGTAAGTGGTCGTGCTATTGACGTCGGTCCGCGGGCCTTGGGCCGTCAGCATGCGACCGTAACTGTCGTACGTGTACGTCCACGTGCGCGACACGTTCGGCGTCACTGTGGTGTCGGTGACAATCTTCGTCAACACGTTGCCCATCGAATCGTAGCTGAAGGCGGTCGTCCGACTGGGCTCGGTGATCGTATCGGGCTGTCGCCAGCTCGAATCCCACGCGGTAGTGATCGTCCGCGCGGTAGAGGTTCCATAGGCCTCGGTGCGTGAGGTCTCGAGATTGGTCTGCGCATTGTAGACGTAGTTTGTCTGATTGCCGTCGAAATCCGTGCGGCTCGTCATATTGCCGCTCGCGTCGTACACCCTCCCGGCGTCCTCGCTGCACCCCGGGCAGGCCGCAGAAGAGCTCGTCGTGCGATATGTTCCCCAGATGAGCGATTGATTGTAGGTGCGTTGCTCTCCGAGAGGATCGGTCACCGTGACCGAGCCGCCGGAGCCAGAAGTGTGATTTGCGATTGAATAAGCGTTAACACCGCCCGAATTCTGGAAGCTGTTCGCATGGTTGTAAGAGTCGTAAGTCCAGCTGGCGTATTGAACGGACGCCTCGTCTGTGAGCTTCGTCAGCTCGCAGTAGTTTGTGGCGACGTAGGTATAGCTGCGCGTTGTGTTGTCGGTCTGAGTGACTGAATTGAGGCGCCCGTAGGTGTCAGAGTTGTATGAAACCGTGTGTCCAGCCGGGTCTGTGATGGACGTCAACACGCGCTTCTTGGCCGCATTGGCCGTGTACGAAAATTGCAGGGAATGCCCGAACGCATCCGATACAGACGTGGGCGGATCCCCTGCGGCGCTACCAGACGCATAGCTGACGGTAATGGGCGCTTGACCGCGCGCCGCGACGGACAGCAACTGTCCGGCGGAATTGTAAGTCTCGATCGTATCGTTAGCGGTCTGATACTGCCAGCCGTTTGCGGTCTGAATCAGGCTGTCTGAAACGTCGCCGTCTGGCGAATACACGCCGTTATATTCATTAAAGATCAGTATCCGGCCATCGGGGCGATACGCGTGCACGGTGTTATACGTCGTGGTGCTATCTGTAATCGTCACCGGCACGAGGATCTGAAAGTAAGTTGCCGACCAACCTCCACCGATGTATTGCCCCCCCGCTCCGGTTGTTGGCAGGCATTGGTAGTCCACACTGTTGTAGCTGCGCACGAACTTGATAGGGTTTGTTCCGACACCGGCGTAGTCGACCTCCTCCTGGTGCGTATTACCATTCCCGGCATCGATCGGATCACCCTTGATCGTGCTTCCGGAGCCGGCGTTCGCCCCTCCTGAATTCGAGCCGTTTCCATGAGAATCGCACCATGGACAGCCGTTTTGTTTGTCGGGGGCGGGCGCGGGCTGGGCCGGCGGTTTGCAATACGGGCCGAGCAGTGGGTTGCTTTGATAAAACTCCGAGTCCGGTGTTGGACAGGAGTCATGACGGACCCCTTGAAGTCCGAAGGATGAATAGCTCGGACGGTTCGTACAGACGTTTTGCGTCGCCAGCGTCGTGCTGTAGCTCGTGAGGACCGTGATCCCGTAGGCATCATTATCCGTTGGCGATACCTGATCGAACGCGCTGTAGGTAGCCGTGCAAAAACCATTGTTGAGATAGAACGCTACGACCTGGCCCATGGCCTCATCCAGGGTGGGATACGGCCCTGTCGGAATTGGCCCGGTCACCGAGTAAAGCCAGGCGTGATCCGCGGGGCGGCAGCGGGACACGCGGGGCCGCCAGCGTAGCCACAGGATTTCGGTGTCGAATAGGGCGTGCCGGCAAAGACGGTGCCGTCAGACCATAGTGACCCGGCGACCGTTGCGATGGTGAACGCAAGCGCCGCGCGGCGAGGCAGCCCGGTGAACCTGGCAAAACGCTTCATGAGACCCCCGGCGGTATGGCCTTGAACGGCGCCCCGGAAGACTCCCTCGAGGCCCTGCGGATTCCCGTCCTTGGTTGCGCGCGATTTTGCCGCGGCGTCGCCAGAGCGGCAAGAGCCAACCGACAGAATTTCTCGCATCGAACCGAAATCACTTTTGAGGTGAGATTAGCGCTCGAGTAGCGACAGATAGCTTTTCTTGCGCCTCTGAAAAATCCGCTCCTTGGCCTTTACATCACTGATCGGCCGCTCGCATGATTCGCGCATGCGGATTCACCAGGCTCGATTGCTGATCCTGCTGGGCGCGCTGACCGCAGCCGGCTTTTGTGCCGGCATACTGGTCCGCACGTGGACGAGTAATGCCGGCAGAGCTGCGACAATCCCAGTCACTCCCCCACGGGGACCATCGTCTGCGCGTGTGCCCAGCGATTCCCCGCTCCTGCGGACTTGCGTCCGAACCCTGCTGCGAAGCCGGGCCCTCCGGAGCCCGGCGCGCAGAGAGAGGCCGCCGCTGCGGCCGACAACGCCGCGAGAGCCGCCGCAGACCTCGCGAACAGGTAGTCTAGCGTTTTGAGCAGGCTGGGATTGCCGGCGAGGAGACATATAGGAGACAAGCGCTTAGCAGAGATTCCAAGCGCTTGAAAAGAAACGCAGCTTATCGCGCGTCGGTCCAATCCATCATTCAGGATTGGGTCTGCTCGTCCTTCACAAGGCAGTTGGCGGATGTCAGCGCACGTGCGCGAGCTCTTCGCGAACAATCTCCCGCACCTGCTCAACCGTCATCGGCTTCTTGGCGGTGCCCACGTGATGCGCGAGTGCCTCGTTGAGGAGTGTCTGATAACCAATCCCCGTCCGTGCCGGACTCAGCCTTGAATGCGGCGAGGATCTGATCGTCGATGTAGATCGTGATGCGCGTCTTACCCTTCGTTGGCACCGCCTGCCCGCGTTGTCCCTTGGAGAAATGGTACTCAGCCTTCATAGTCTCTCCGCTCCTTCGCGGTCGCCCTTCGAACAGAGATGAGGCGCTCGCCGTCGTCACGTTCGGTCCAGACCGCAACCATTAGCGCGCCAGCGGCATTCATCCCGAGCGTGATCCAACGGGGCTCGCCTTCAGAGGAGTCGTCCTCGATCGTCAGACCCAGCGGATCATTCAACACGCCCTCCGCCTCGACCAGAGAGAGGCCGTGCTTGGCGATGTTGGCCGCGTCCTTATCGGGATCGAATTTCGAACCCACGTACGTACTATATCTGTATATTAATACATACGTCAAGAGTCTGCTGATGAGCCTGAAGAATCGCTGGCGGCGTCATCGTCCGTAAGCAAGAATCGCTCCGGAGCTTCTAGAAACCTGCGTGTCAGTTGGAAATGTTCTGTTTCCTGGTAAGGCACTGCCTTGATCTGCCCCGCCCTCGAGCAGAAGCACGGTTGCTCCCGGGAACGTCAGCAAGATCGGTGAGTGCGTAGCGATGATCAGCTGTGCCCGCTTGCTGACGCTGAGGTCGTGCAGGATTCCGCAGAAACGCGAGCTGCCTCGCCGGCGATAGCGCCGCTTCGGGTTCGTCGAGCAGGTAGATTCCGTCCTCGAACCGATTCTGAAATAGCGCCAGGAATGCCTCCCCTGTGCGATTGCTCGTTCAGGGGGGCTTGCCTCCATATGCGCGGTACTCGTACCGCCAACCTCCTCGAGATGGGTGACAAAGTTGAAGAAGGTCTCGGCGCGGAGGAAAAACCCGTCGGTCACCCGCTGTCTCCACGAGAGCGCCAGGGCGCGCCCCAGAGCGTGACCCTCTGCGCCCTCCGCATACGCATTGCTGCGCGCACCGCCCTGAGCGCTGTACCCGAGAGCCCAAGCGAGACCTT